>CBDBCX010000003.1:0-18198 GCA_965203385.1 Alphaproteobacteria bacterium | reverse complement strand
CACGGTGCGGCCGTGGACCACCGTGCCGTCGCTGTCCTCCACGATGGCGCCGGTGGCGAGGTGCCACGTCGCGCCGCGGCCACGTACCAGCCAGCGGCAGTCCGTCCACGCCCGGCAGGTGCCGTCGGGGGACGGGCACTGCGTGGCGGACAGCAGCACCAGTCCGTCGTGCTCCCGCTCTCCGGCGGGCAGGTCGCGGGTCTGCATGCGCACGGCGGCCACGTGCACGATCCATCGCTTCATCGCCCATTTGGTGCGCTTCGAGTAGCCGTCGTGGTCGAGGTAGCTGTCCACCGAGATTCCGCACTCTTCCGGCGTGTCCACCCACCGCACGTGGGTGCTGCTATTGGCCAGCCGCCCGTCGATTGGGTGGGCCACGGCGTCGCGGCGGCGCAGATCTAGCTGCTCGGCGAGGACGGCGGCCGGCCGTCCGGTGTCGCGTCCTCGTCGTCCGTAGCCGGGGCCCCGGCTCATATCCAGTCGCCGGCCGTGCCGGTAGACCTCGAGACGGTGGAGGCAGGCTGCGTAGTGCCGGCCGGCGGCTACCGCGCTCGTGATGGTGACGCCTGTCCGGCGTCGCTGTCTGGCCACGGCCTCGATGCTCTTGCGGGTCGGCAAGCTCGACTCGAGATAGCCGATCGGCATTGCGTCGATGTCGACCTTGCCCCGCCGGCCGATTGCCTCGGTCACGGCTCGGCGGGCATCGATCAGTGCGGGGATGCAGTCGTGGTCGATGCGGGTGGGGTAGGTGATGGTACGGGACATGGGGGGTCTCCTGTCAGTCGTCGTCTGCGTAGTAGCAGGCCGGGCACATCCACGCGGCCTCGTCGGTGTCCGCGTCGTATCCGCAGGCCCATGCGGACCCGTCGGGGGAATCGGCGGGGTCGATCATCGATCCCACCAGCTCGGCGGCGTGCTCCTGCACCGTCTCGCCGCACTCCACGCAGTGGATGGGGTGTCGCTCCATGGGGTCTCTCCCTACTGGGGCCGGTCCGGGGTGGACCGACCCCATAATATCACGGGACAGCTAGCCGTCAAGCTCCTCCCCGAGGCTGGCAAGGCGGCCGTGTCCGGCCAGATCGATGGCGCGGTCGAGAGCTTGCACGACCTCGTATTTGTTCCGACCCGGCGCGTCGTTGAAGCCCGTGAGTCCGCCGTACGGTGTCCGGTCAGTGGGGGGATTCGTGGCGTAAACCGCGTAATACGCGAGCACGAACACGGCGTCCCAACTCTGTGCCTGCGGGTGCGGGCCGCGCAACTCGCAAGCGGCCTTGAGGGCGCCGGTCAAGCAGAAGGAACAGGCCTCGGAAGAGGCAAGATCGACGGGTCTCCGCTCGCTGTCACGCGCCCACGCTCCCGTGGTCCAGCCGCGTTGGATGCGCCGTCTGGCGTCGGCGAGGATCACGGCCGCTTCCCAACGGTCGGCCTCGTGGATCTGTGAGATGGTCTTGATTCGCATTTGGGGTCTCCTTGTGGGGGGGGGGAACCCGGCGGCAGTGGTACTGTGAGGCTTTGCTCGCAAGCCGCCGGGGGGCAGGGGTCGGGACAGGATCGACCGGCTGCCCAATGGGAGTGTATCAGAGCCTGCCGGCGGCCAGCAGCTCCTCGGCGCGGTCGTGCGCCATTGGCAGATGGCAGCCCACGTCGTCGGGGCAGCCGTCGCTGTCCGGGTCGTGGCACAGGCACAGCAAGCGGCCGTCGTGGCGGAGCCAGTCGCGCCCGCTGTTGATCCCGATCTCGGGGGTGTGGTTGATCTTCATTGCTTGTCCTCCGGGGGTGTTGCGGGGGCGGGCGACCGTACAACGCCCGCCCCCGCGTTGGGTGTGCCTACGAAACCTCGCAGGGCATGAGGATGGCGCGGCCGTTGGGGCAGCTTTCCGTCTCCCAAACCGATGCGCCTTTCGGGTCTCGGTTGGGCGATACGTAAATCCGCTCCCGATCGGGCGACCGCAGCATCAGCCCCCACACGAACCGGGCATCGACCGGGCGATTCCCCTTGTGGAACTCGATGGTGGTGCGGGGCTTGCCGTCGCCGACCCACTGGTGCCAGCCGCATTCGGACAGCTTGACCTCGCGCCGCTCCATGAGCTCGTCCGGCTTTGGCCAGACACGCTCGATAGACGGGTAGCCGGTCTCAAGCTTGAACGGCTCCAACCCGTCGGGCTTGACGCCAATGACCTCGAAATCGTCAATCTCAAGCTTGCGCTTGGCCTTTTCGATCCACGAGTCCTTGACCGGGGCCGCGTGAACGCGGAACCCGTCGGTGGCGATGCAGGCCCATGTGTGCCCCGGCAGACTGGTCCGGGCCGGGTTCCGCATCACGACGGTGTGCTGCAGGTGCAGCCGCGCCCCGTCGTCGCTGGCGGCTCGCTGACACCACTCGAAGGTTCCTTCGTTGACCTTCGGGTTGGGCGGCAGGACTGCCCATGCCGCCAACTGGGCAAGCGTCTGCTCGGACAGCTTGCCGTCGGCGTAGAGCTCGGCGGAAATGGACCGCTTCATCTGCGCCGGGGTGGCGCGGTCGAAGATGCCCCGCTGCACCATGTGCGCAAGCATCGTGTCAAAGGGTGGGGTGAATTTCATGGTTGTCTCCTGTTGCGGTCCGGGGGGCGGACCGGGGGGCAGTATAACGGGACAGTCGGACAGGTCAAGCATCTGCCTCCGGGTGCCGTCGGGATTGACGAACCCACGTGACCTCGCCGGTCTCGATCAGCCGCTCCAGTGTCTCGATGGCGTCAGCGGCCGTCGGCGTGAAGATGCACTGGTGGGAGTCGATGATCAGGTAAGGGTGCGCCGCGAACAGGTCCAGCGATTGCTGGAGATCGAGACCAAGAACCTCGGCGGCGGCGTCGTGGATCGGCATCTTCTTGCCGTTCAGCCTCGCCGTGACGGCCGTGGAAAACGGGGCCTTCACGATCTCGTGTCCGTTGCCGGCGACCGCGTGTCCGGCCACGCAGGCCGGTGTGCCGCATCCGTGCGGATCTTTCGTCCACGCCCAAATGCTCTGGCAATAGGTGTCGGGGGCCGCCTTGATCGAGTCGATGGTGCGGCGGATGGCGTCAACGTTCATGGTGTGCTCCTAGGCCTCGCAGAGTATGAGGCTGGTTTCGCCGGGCAGTTCCTCGATGGTCTCCGCAATCCCGAACGGGGATTCCGTGTCTCCGATCGAGTCGTGCTCGCGCAGATCGTCAAGCAGGCTGTCGCGAACAACCTTGAACGTGAATCCGTCGGGCAGGGTGAAGTAGACGCGCTTGGCGGCCTCCAATTCCTTGACGACGGTCGCTGTCATAACAGGCATGTCAGTGTCTCCTTGGGGGGTAGGTCAGCGGTTCCGGCTGCGGTGTCGTCGCTGTCGGTCGGCCATGCGATCGAGACAGACGCGGCAGCAGATCCCCGTCGAGGAACGGCCGCGCCGTCCTTTCGGGGGTGCCGGCGGCGTCGGTGGACGCCGGCCGCACTCGATACACATTCCAGCACCACGGCGGCGGCTCCGCATCACGGCGTTGCGTTGGCTCACTGGGGTCTCCTTGGGGGGCCGGGAAGGTCCGGCCGTCCCTGAATATAACCCCGGTCCCGTTATCGGTCAACCCCGGATTGGTGCGTGGATCATGGACCTGCTATGCTGGTGCGCTATCCACGCACCAATCCGGGGGTATGCATGAGTGACCTGATCGATTTCAAGTTCCGCATGGGCCGGGGTCTGCGTGACCGCGTTCGCCGGGCGGCACAGACCGACGGCCTGCTCATCGGCGAGTGGGTCCGCATGCGGCTGACCGAAAGCTGCCAGGCGACCGAACAACGCGCCAGGACGATGGATGCGGTCAAGCGCAGGGTCGAGGCACACCGGAAGAAGGCGCCATGAAGCTGCTCCGCTCCCTGTTCGGCCTGCTGTTCCCCCGGCCTGCAGCCCGCTCGATCCCGCTCAACGACCGGCTGGCCACCTACCCCTACTGCCCCCGTTGTGGATGCCTGACGAACTGGCCGTCGGGCGACTGCCCCCGCTGTGAAGGAGACCTCACCCATGACGACCTCGGAACTCGAACGTAACCTCGCCGCTGCCCAGTCCTCGAACACCCGCCGCGCCTACCGTGCCGCGTGGCAGTCATTCCTCGGATGGGTCGGGTCGGCGGCCGCACTGCCGGCCGATCCGGAGACTGTGGCGTCGTATCTCAGTCATCTCGGCGCACGTCGTGCGCATGTCACGCTCCGCTGTCACGCCGCCGCCATCGCCGACCGGCACCGGGAAGCGGGTTTCAGTCCCCCGACGGCTCATCCTCTCGTCCGGCAGGTTCTGGCCGGCCATGCCCGGCGCAAGGGCACACAGGCCGAACAGGCCGCACCACTCGGGGCCGATGAATACGTGTCGGTGTGCGCTTTCGCCTGCCAGCCGCGCATCACTCGCGGCGGGGTTCTGGAAACCGAGACGCAGGCGCGGCGGCGAGGAGAGCAGGACATTGCCCTGATCGGCCTGATGCGCGACGCCATGCTCCGCCGATCCGAAGCGGCGGCGCTGCTGTGGGGGAACATCGTCGAACTGCCGGACGGCTCCGGGCGGGTGCAGATCACCCGCTCGAAGACCGACCGCAAGGCGGAAGGAACCTACCTGTGGGTGTCGCCGGACGTGACCGAAGCGCTTGGCCGGTGGCGGGCCCGGTCCCGGCCGTCAGCCCGCGACCCCATATTCCGGCTGGCTGCCCGGTCGATCTGCAAGCGCATCGCCGCCGTCTGCCGGCAGGCCGGTCTGCAAGGCCAGTATTCGGGTCATTCCCCCCGCGTCGGCATGGCGCAGGATCTCGCCAAGGCGGGGCTGTCGCTGCCGACGATCATGCAGGCCGGCCGGTGGGAGTCACCGCGCATGGTCTCGCTCTACACTCGCCAGATCACGGCCGCCGAAGGCGCCGTCGCGCAATGGTATCGTGCCAAGAATGTCTGAGCTCTACGCCTACCAGCAGCAGCTTCGCGACGATCTCGACCGCGCATGGGCGAGGGGTTGCCGCCACCCGCTCGTGCAGTTGCCCACCGGCGGGGGCAAGACTGTATTCTCTGCGGACGTGATCCGCGCAACCGTCAAGGCCAACCGCCGCGTCGGGGTGCTGATGCACCGGAACGAGTTGGTCGATCAGTGGGCCCGCGCCTTGTCCAGCGCGGGTATCGGGCGCCGGGATATCGGCGCACTCGTAGCGGGGAGAGTTGTCCTCTCGGCTCTCCCCGCCCACCTCATATCCGTGCAGACGCTCGCCCGGCGGCTCGACGATCCCGGCATCGACGAACCCGATCTGCTCATCACCGATGAAGCGCACCACTCGGCGGCGAGGCAATACCAGCAGATCTACCGGATGTGGCCGAACGCCACCCGCATGGGTCTGACGGCGACCCCGGCCCGGCTCGACGGCCTTGGCCTGTCGCCGACGTACGACACGCTGATCGAGGGTCCCACCGTGGCGGCGCTCATCCGATGGGCAGCAGAGAACCGCCACGGCGGGCTGGCAGATTACAAGATTCTCACCATTCCTGTCATGAGCCGCGATCTGCCCAGGGCATTGGGCGACTTCCGCCGCAGCGCAACCGAGAAAGCCTCGGCGAAACCCCGCGTCATGGCGCGGGTGGCCTCGGTGTGGCGCGAACACGCCCGCAACCGGCGCACACTGGTGTTCGCCGTGTCCCGCCGGCATGGGCGGCTCCTGACGGCCTCGCTCGTGCAGGCCGGGGCCCGGGCCGAGTTTCTCGACGGGACGGCGCATCCGATCGAGAGACGGAACTGCCTCGACCGGTTCCGAACCCACGCCATCAACGTCCTCGTGACCGTCGATCTCCTGTTCGAGGGGTTCGATGTCCCGGAAGCCGATTGCGCGATCATGGCCCGGCCGACCGAGTCGGTCGTGGTGTGGCTCCAGTCGTGCGGGCGGGTGCTCCGGCGCAAGGCCGACGACCGCGACGCCCTGATCCTCGATTGCGTGGGCAACACGGAATCACTGGGGGGCCCGGCCTCGCCGCGCACGTGGTCGCTGGCCGGCGGAATCCGGAAGGTCGATCGGGTACCTTCGGACGGCAAGACCTTTCTCGGCGACGGCCGGACCCCGCCCAAGGAGATCGAGATGGAGTTGCAGGATGTCGGCCACGGCAAGGCCGAAGAGAAGTGGCGCGAGACCGTCGGACAGGTGCGGGCGAGCCTGCACAACCTGCGGCACGTCTCGCCGGGGGTGCGGCGCGTCCTCGAACGCATCAGGGGAATCTGACATGAAATGGCTTGCCATCCTGTGGCGCGATATCCGGGTGGGCGCGGCGGTCGTCTGGACGATCTGCATCCTCGTCGTGATGTTCTTCGTCTCGGTCCTGTTTCAGGTCAGGTCAAAGGTCGCCGTCGATCACTACAAGGGTCAGCGGCTCGGCCTCAGGCTGACCGTCGGGGTCACCCTGCTCAAGGTGTGCGCGGTGCTGGTCGTGCTGGTGTCCACCATCCTCTTCGTCGATATGGACGAAAACGACGGGGACAACGCTTACGCGAGGATCAGCCAGCCGGTCGGCGTCGTGTTGCAGGTCCTCTCGGACCGTCTGGTGTTTCTGTCATGAACGACACCACCATCTACCTGAGCCTGATGAACGGGCCGCCGATCAAGGGCTGGAAGTCGGTCGGGCAGGCTCGTGCCTATTGCCGGGGCGAGATCGACCCCGACGCGCCCGAGACGGCTCCGCTTGGCAACCGCAAGCCGGCCGTCATCGAGGAGTTCCGGGGGGATTCCCGCGTGGCAATCCATTCTGTCAGCGAGGACGGCCCCAGCTGGCACATCGAGGAGAAAGCATGAACATCCGTGTCAACCTGCTCCGTGTCTACCTGCCCCGCATCGGGGTCACCAAGGATCGGTGGTACGAGTGGCCGCTCCCCGACGATCCGGAGGATTTCGGTCACCCGGTCGAATATCACCGCACCACCCCGTCCTTCGCCCGCGCCCATCCCGATGAATGCGTGTGGCTGCAAGCCATGTGCCTGCAATGCGTGGGCCGGAGCAAGATGACGGGGCGGCTGATTGCCCCCGATCACTGCTTCGCACACGGCGACGAGATGGAACCGTGCGAGGAATGCCTGGCCCAATCCGTTCCCTACAGAAAGAACTGACATGCACGGATACCTGATCGAGGAAGCCCGCCGGCGGGTCGAGGACATCAAGGCCGAACACCCGGACGCCATCCACGTCATCAGCGTCTCGGGCGGCAAGGATTCGACGGCCGTCTACCTGCTGGCGAAGGAGTTGCTCGGGGCGGACGGCTTTCTGGCAGTGACGGCCGACACCGGGCACGAGTTGCCGCCCACCTACGACTTCATCGCCAGCCTGTCGGGCGCGACCGGGGGCCCGCCGGTCACCACGGTCAGGGGGGACTTCGCCGGCGACTTCCCGAAGCGGCGCGAGAACGTGAAGACGAAATGGGCCAAGGAAGGTATCGCGCAGCACATCATCGACCGCGCCCTCGCCCACCTCGAACCGTCCGGCAATCCCTATCTGGACATGTGCCTGTTGCGCGGCGGCTTCCCGAGCCCGAAGCGGCAGTTCTGCACGGAATACCTGAAGATCCTGCCGATCATCGAGCAGTTCTACCTCAAGCTGGAGAAGGGGCGGCCGATCGTGTCATGGACGGGGGTGCGCCGCGACGAGAGCACCGCCCGGTCGCACCTCGATTATCGGGGCCCGCTGATTGCCACGAGGGAACCGAACCGCCTGTACGGCGACAAGGTGTCCGGCTTCACCTTCCGGCCGATCCTCGAATGGAACGTCGCCGACGTGTGGGCATGGCACAAGGCCAACGGGCTGCTGCCGAACGCGCTCTACAGTGCGAACCTGTCGAGGGTGGGCTGCGGCCCGTGCATCTACGCGAGGCACGGCGAAATCCGCCTGCTGGCAAAGCACTACCCGACGATGATCGACCGCATCGAGGACTGGGAACGGCGCGTGGCGCTGGTCACCAAGCGGGATCCGCCCGAGGCCACCTTCTTCGCCGCGAAGCACCTGCGCCCGGTCTACGGCAACCACATCACCACGGCGACCCACGGCATCCGGGCGATGGTGGAGTATGTGCGTTCGCGCCCGCCGAAGCCGTCGGAGAACGCCGGCGGGCTGTTCCCGCCCGAGGTGGAGATCTTCGGGCAGTGCGGACTGGCCGGGATGTGTGAGTGAAGCTCGTCCCCGTCAACCGCAAGCAGGCCCGCCAGTTCATCGCCGCCCATCACCGCCATTCCCAACCGCACTGGGTGGCGATCATGCAGGTCGGTCTGGCTGACGATGACGGCCGGCTGATCGGCGTGGCGGTCGCCGGCCGGCCCTGTACCCAGGCCTTGTGCGACGGTGAGACGGTCGAGGTCACGAGGCTGTGCACGACCGGCGGCCGCAACGCCTGTTCCGTCCTCTACGGGGCTATCACCCGGGCGGCCAAGGCTTTGGGCTACCGGCGGGCCTACACCTACACGCTGCAATCGGAGTCCGGCTCGTCGCTCAAGGCGACGGGATGGAAGATCGACGGGAAGCTGGATCGGGTGAGAACATGGAACGTCGGCAAGCGCCAACGGCATCAGTCGGGGATGCCGTTGTTCGGTGAGCCTTCGGCGTACAGTGGTGAACCGCGCTTGCGCTGGAGGAAAGACCTCTAGTCCCTGACCCCTCGCCGCATCCACCGGGCCAGCACCTCGGTGCGTTCCGGGTCCACGGTGTAGAGGCAGGTCGGGCAGGTCGTGTTCAGAAGCTCGTCCGCCGCCGCGTTCCAGTTGCCCGTCCGAATGTGCTTGATCGTCCACGTGAAGCTGTGGCACCCGGTCGGCCCGGTCCAGTAACAAACTTCCGAATACACGTCGCGGCGGACCTGATCGAGGGTCCGCCACGTCTCCGGGCCCAGGGCCCGTTCGGCGGCGGCCTTGGCTTCCTCGATCCTCTCGCAGCGGTGTTCGGCGCGTTCGGCGTCCGATAGCTGGAACCGGAACCCGTCGCCGATGTGCAGTCCGGACTCGTCGCAGTAGGCGGTGTTCTGCCCGCCCTCGTTCTCGATGATCGATTCTTCGAGCGGGTCCCCCGGAACCTCAGGAGAACGTGCTTCAGGTTCCGGGGGGTGCTCCGCCGGGAGCGGGGATGATGGTAGCTGTGTCTGAGGAGGAGTTCCACCATCCCCGCCGGGAGCGGCGGTGGCGGCGCCGCAAGTCAGAGCGCCGCCCTTGGGAATATACAGCTCCCCGCGCACCGTGCAAAGCTCGGCCTTGAGCTCGTCGGGAGTGTGGTCGGTCTCGATGGAGGCCAGAGGGGTCCGGAAGTCGATTCCCTTGGGCACACAGCCGTTGACGATGGCCAGCAGAACAGAGCTCGCCGCCAAGGCGATGGCGAGTTGGCCGAAGCTGATCTTGGCCGAGGCCGCCCGCTTGAGCATGGCGATAGATCCCTTCATGTGTCTCGACATAGTGCGCACCACGCCTTCGGCAGGCCGTGCCGACACTTTAGCTTTTCTGCCTCGGCCCTGGGTGGAGGTTTTGGCCGGGGCCGCCTTTTCAGTCGCTTCCCCCATATCCTTATGCCCGATACCCCGCCATCGAAGGGGTGTCTTTCAGGAAGTTCCCGCATTCGGTTCGCGGCGCTGCTTGATGATCTCCAGCATGGCATCCAGCAGCTTGCCGAATACCATCCCCGCGATGCCCCATGCCTCTTTCGGAATGCCGCCGTCCGGGTCGCCGTTGGCGATGAACGAGTCGAGAGCCATGAACCCGAGAAAGCCGAGGACGGCGTAGGTGGCGAAGATCACGGCATTGGTCTGGATCGGGGTCGCGAACGATGGCATCTTCATGGCGTCCTCCTAGGCCTTGATGTCTTCGTGGCAGGCGTAGGCGCGAATCATGTTCCTAGCCTGCATGAGGGCCCGCTTGCCGGCGGCGTGGCACTGGTCCTCGGTCAGGTTGGCGGCCACCTTCACCGGGTGCGTGTGCTGCTGCCAATGGACCCCCGGCCCGGAAGGGCTGGGAATCCACAGGGCCATCATCAGGAACAGGGCATACATCTCACTTCTTCACCTTCCCGAAAGGTCTCCAGGCAATGATCGCGATGGAGAAGTTTTCGCCCGTGTGGTTGGACATGTTGACGAGTGTGCTGGAAACAGTCATTTCTTCACCTTCCCGAAAGGTCTCCAGGCAATGGAGGCTTCCGGATACATCTGCTTACCGTTCATCGTGAACGGTTCAGTCTTCCCGTCCTTATCGAAGAAAACTTCAACCTTATCATCAATATGCACCGTGGTATATTCTCCGGGCTTCAGTGGAATGTTGATAAGACCTAATTTGACGGTGCAGTTCTCCCCCGTATGGTTACTGGTATTGCAGATCGTGACGGAAGCAGTCATTCGGGCTTCTCCTTGAGTTGGTCGATCTGCTTCTGCAACTTGTGCAGATCGTCGTGTTTTGGAGAGTCAACAAGAATTCTTACCAATCCCTCTATCAGCGCACGAAGCGTCCGGACCTCGCCGGAAAGATCGTGCAACTCCGAGTTCACCTGATCCCAGTGTGTTTTCAACTGGTGCCAGGCGTAATGGTTTCTTGAGTTCTGCTCTGCTCTTGAAGGCGGATTCGGATTCCGCTTCTTGAGCATTTCCATGATCTGATCCGCTCTCTCATTTGCGTCCGACATATTCCTACTCCACTTCCTCCCAATCGTCGGCCAGCAGGTCGGTCTGGCTGCACAGCCACGGAACGAGCGAGCTCTGCATCGTCTTCATGGCGACATAGCTTTGCATCGGATAGGCCGCGCCACCTATGTTGAACGAGCCGGGGCGTTTTAGGAGCACCAGCCACATGCCTCTGCCGTTCCAGCCCCGCCGGCAGACGCGCTTGCCCTGTTTGAGCAACTCCAGTGCCCACGAGAACTCGCCCTTGCGGACCGCGTAACCCTCGGTCATTTCCGTTGCTCCCTGACTTTCTTGCTCCGCTCCAGCGTCTTCCTGCTCTCCTCCAGTTGCCGCCGAGCCCGGGCGTTGTTGATCTTCACCGAAAAAATGGTCGCGTTCAGGCCGCCGAGCTTTGCCGCATGGCTGGCGCTTTCCGCCGATTGTCTGGCCCCTTCGGCCGCCTCTCTTCCGCGCGCCGCCGCTGAGTATCCCCTAGTCCGCAGAATCTCTTTCATTGGTGGGTCGTAGCCCCAACTTACCATATCTGCCTTTACCCTGCCTTTACGGGCCGCCTCTTGGGCTTTACGGGCCGCCGTCTTGGCCTTATCGGGCATCGAAAATCTCCACTAGTGGATGATGGGACTCCCCCAAGCAGCCGGTCAGCAATAGGGCGAAATCGTCCGGCGTGTATTCGTTGGACGGGCGGTCAGAAGGGAGCAGATCAGCCGCCTTGAACGTCGCCGCGACCAGTTCCGAACAGAAGAATCGGCTCTCGTCGGCCCGGTTGTGGATGCCTTGCAGCGCCGAGCCGAGCATCTGAAAGGGGGACCTCTCGAACCCGGTTCCGGACACCCGCCGCCGGAACTCGTGAATGGCGCTCTCTTCCGTGTCGGTGAGGATGTTCCGTCTGCGCCGCACGGCGACGTGACCGGGATAGGTCGCTATCCGCCGGGAGAACGCCGACAACGCCACTCCTTTCCGGACGGTGCTCTCCCATACGAACACCGCGTCCGGTTCGTAACGGATAATCATGCCGACGTGCGACCACCTGCTGTGGGTCACACACCGGATCAGCTTGCTGACGGCTGAGCGTCCGGCAAAGAGCACAATGTCACCCGTCCGGAGTTGGGGGCGGAGGTCCTCATAGGTCCGCGGTTTCATCAGATCTTGTACGGTTTGGGCTTGCCCATGTTCGTCTCCTTGGCTGGTCCCCGGGCCGACCGCACCACCGGTCTACAAAACAACGACGCGGCGGACCCAGGGATTGAGAGTATACCGCGTCAGAAGGTGACGCCGACCTCCAGCCGGGTGGCCGTGTCCTGTCCGGGCCCCTGATAGACCACATCCTCTCCGTACCATTTCATGGTCTCGGGGGCATCGGACAGCCCTTCGAGCAGGCCGAAGTCGTAGAACAGGCCGACGTAGAGCCGGCCGCTCCGCCAGACACTCCGGGCCGATCCGAACGCATGGTCGCCATCGGCGTCCACGTCCGCCGCCAGTTCGAGGGAACCGCCGAGGAGCGGGAACTCGGTCGAGACGGCGGCGTGCAGGGTGCGGCCGCTGCTGCCGTCCGCCCAGTCCAGTTCCAGCGTGTTGACGGCCAGCGTCACTTCGAGCCAGCCGATCGTCGCCGTGGCGCCCAGGGCCGCCGTCACCGTCTCGATCGAGCCGGCCGGGAGCGTCACCAGATACATCGGCCGCCCGTCCGCCCGGCGGGTGCCGTTGGCAAGGGCATATTGGGCGTGGAGCGTGTGCCGATCGGCTGACAGCTTGGCCACACACTCCCATTCGACGTAGCCGAAGGTGCCGCAATCGAAGCTCGGGGCCAGATCGACCGTGTAGGCGAGACCCTGCGTCCGGCAATCGCCGGCCGACGGGGCCTGCCGGACCTTGCCGTAGGCGTCGAGCCGGTCGCCGGCGTAGTCGTAGGTCAACGAGATCGTCTCGGTCGCTTCCGAGCACGAGCCGTCGTCGGCCACACTGAACGCCAGATCGAGGCGGTGTTCGCCGGCACGGGCCTCATTGCAGGCAAGGCCGGCAAAGATGAAGCCGATCAGAACGCCGCCGAAAGCGAGCAGGCAGTATTTGAGCGTGAGGAGAATGGTCTGCATGTGGGGCTCCTAGCGGGCCGCGCGGCGGTCCCGTTCTTCTTCCCGCTGCTCCATCAACGCCAGACGCTTGTCCATGGCGTGAAGAGCCTCGGTGTGTTGACTCGTCATCGAGATCAGGCGGTCGATCTTGGCCAGCGTCTCGCGGTGCGTGTCGCCGTGCGCCTCGCGCCAGGCGTTCGCATGGATCTGCTCCTGCTCGATGTTGTTGAGACGATCGTAGAGTTCCTTGCGCCGGGTCTTCTCCGGGCCGATGAAGGTTGTGTGCAGGACGCCGTAGAAGCCGACCAGCAGCACGACATCGGCGATGATGACATACAATTCGGGCAAGGTCTCCTGAATCATCACGCCAGTCCGGGATACCGGTTGTGAAGCGGGCCCAGTTTCTCGTGCATGGCGGGCGGGTCGCCCATCAAGGGGCCGATATACCAGCCTTCGAGCCGCCAGTCCTTGAGGAACGTGCCTTCGACCCACATCTCGGCCACCTTGAGGCAATCCGCCAGGGTCTTGCACTTGTCGAGCAGCTTGAGGTCGTATTCGAGCTCGTAGTAGGACGTGCAGATACGGCGGAGCTTGGCGTCAAGATCGTGGCCCCGTGCGGTGACCGACGCATCGATGGCCTCGCGCCGCTCCGCGTCCTCGATCAGCGCCGATGAGAACCAGCCGGGCCGCTGGCGATCCGTCCACAGGCCAAGGTGGGCGGTGGCAAACATTGCCAGCAACTGTTCGGACAGCAACCGCCGGAAGGAATGCATCGCCCGCAGATGGGCATCGACGGTGGCCGTCCACTTCCCGGCTTCGAGGGTGGGCCCGGTGGAACCGTAGGCCGTGGCCGTCACGTCCTCGTCCTCATGTTCGAGGCCGCCGTAGGCCAGCCCGATGATGACGTTCAGCACGTCTTCGTCATGCACCGGGATCCAGTCGTTGTAGGGGTCGCCGTCGGTTGGCGTCGGGCGGTAGTAGCGGAACGGCCCGAAGTCCACGCTGCCGGCGTGAGGCCAGCGGTCGGCATGGATCACGTAGTGGTCGGGGAAGGTCCAGGCTTCCGCATCGGACGTATCCCACACTCGGTCGGCCTTGGGCTTGCGCCCGACGGGGATGAAGCCGGTGGAGAGGATCTGCCCCTTCTTGTTGAGCGTGACCTCCTGACCGGCGACGACTTCGGAGAAGTCCTTTCCCTTGGAATGGGCGGCGATCCTGAACCCGCCCTCGACCTCCGATGCGGATAGCTGCTGACCGGAGAAGGCGCTCCCACGGACGTAGTGGCGACCGTCAACGGTCTGGAGAAGAAGATTTGTGGCCATGGTCAGTTCCCGTATTTGTAGCCGGAGATCAGGTCGATCTTCTGGTCCTGACCCCATGCAACCGCCTTGAACCCGGTCAGATACACCCCATCGGTAAGCGGGGCGCACATCATGATCGGGTTGAGGGTGGTGCTGTTCCAGAGACTGCGGAGGAACGACTTTTTCCAGGAATAGGTGTGCTTGACGCCGTTGGTGGCGAAATCCCAGATCAACGGGTATTTCACTTCAAAGTCATCGTTCTGATAGATCCGGTCGGGAGGATTGGCATCAACGATGTTCCCGATATAGCTGCAAGGGAGAATGAATGGATTGGATTCGAAACTGCTGGTCGCGCCAACGATCTGCATGTTGATCTGAACGAGTTTGTCCATCTCGATCGGATCAATGGCAATCGTCGTCCACGGGATGTCCTCGGAGTTCAGGTAGGTTCCTCCTGCGCCCAGAAGATCGGGGCTGGCACGGGCAACCGTGTGCGGCGCGGAAATGAGCGGCGCATCCCGGAGGACGACGGAAGTGTCCTCCTGCTCGTATTCGACGTACATGTCGATCGTGCCGACACTGTGGGCGGAAATCTGTGTGCCCTCGGTATCGGTCGATATCAGTCTGATCCGGAGCTTGTCGTTGTGATCCGCAAAGACGCTCTTCTGGAACAGGTAGGAATACTCCCGCCCTTCCAGAATGACGATCTTGAGATCACGGCCCGATTGCGTCAGATCCCGCCAGATGTTCGAGCTATCGAGATATTGCCACCGGGTGGCCCGGCCTTCGGTCTCGTAATCCGCGTTGGAGAGCGTGACCTTGATGGCATCCACCGTGGCCGGATACTTGATCCCGTCCCCGTCGGCGTCATGAATGGGGTTCAGGTAGTCGTCAACGCCTAGCTCTACCTCGTAATCGTCAATGGGATCGACGTAGGCTTCGGCAACGCCAAGGCTGCCGGTGACGGCCACCTGCCCCCAGTTGCCTTCCACATCGTCGCCGGGGGCGATGCCGAACAGGTGGGTTCGCATGACCTCGACCGAGAACGGGCGCTCCTTGGTGAGCGTCGGCTGCGAGCGATCCCACGTGAACCCGTCGTCGTAGGGGAGGCGGAACTCGAGTTCGAGATCCTTCTCGGGGTCGGATGCGTTGTAGAAGTTGAGAAGCTCCAGGGGATTGTCCACGTCGATGACGTAGGGCTCGACGTTGGCCCCGTTCATTTCGACTTTGAGCGTATTCCCGTTGTTCTTGAGAATGACCTGGCCTCGTTGCTCGAAAGCCGGAGTGAAACGGGCATCGTCGGGGTCGTGGGGGAAGTCACGGGCCTCGGGTCCTGCCTCAATCCGCAGGCGCCGGACGCCACCGGCGACGCTGACGGAAACAAGCGGTATCCACAATCCGTCCGATATGGGCGACCGAAGGTTCAATCTTCGCCGAAGACCAGTCGTCGCAATCGCCGCTACCAGTTCCTCTCCGGCCTTGGTGACGAACTCGGCAGCAAACGTGACGCTGTTATCCCTGTACTGGATGCCGAGATCCTCGTTCCGGAGATACTTGATCCCCTCGAACGGCCGGTATTGCGCCGGCAGCTTCGGTCCCCGATAGCGCCCGTAGAGCTTCTCCTCCGTGAAGGAGTCGGAGCCGATCCTCGCCGGCTCGCCCCACGGGGCAGCCACCGGGTCCCCAACCGACGGGCTTCCATCGGTCGCCCGGCTGGCCATGAAGATGTTGGGTGCCTCCCGTGTTCCGTTCGGGGTGTTGATGAACCACTGGAAGTCGTCCGCGAAGTCAAGGATCAGTTCGACCTCGAACGTCTGGTCGATGGTGTCCTCGTTCGCATCAATCGCGTCAAGGAAGGCGAAAATGGCGTCTCGCTGCTCGGTCGTCTGCGGGCTGGCCGTGTAGGGAAATTGATTGTCGCCGTGCAGCGGGATGGTGAGAACCCGGCCCTGCCAGGTCACGCGGACGATGCCGGCCTCGGCGAAGCGGGCATGTTCGATCCCGGCTCCCATGGACAGATCGGCCGTCCCCTGTGCGGACGAGAAGTAGAGCGTGGCGATGGAGCGGTTGGCGCCAGAGTCGTGGATCACCAACTCCCAGAAGAACAGGCCGGTGCCGAACGCCGGATCCAGCGCCGGGCGGTCCCGGCCCTGCGGGGCGATAATCAGATCGGCGGTGGTGCTCGCCTTGAAGTCGGTCTTGGGGCCCGTGAACACGAACTTTTGGTAGATCTGCTGCTTGAACGCATCCTCGTCCCGATGGCCCCAGTTCTTGTGCGGATAGAACTCCTCGGGCAGCGTCGGCGACTTGTAGCGGCAGAAGATCGGCTCGAAACCCGCCCCGGCCGCCGGCGCGATCATTTCGTAAACTTCGAGCTTCCAGTCCGCCCCGTCGGGAACCGCGTCAATCGTGGTCTCGGACAGCCCGAGATAGTCTTCCCACGAATAGCGGAGTGTGACCCGATAATCCGCCGTGTCGGTGAAGTAGACCGACACGTCATGGAAGGAGTCCTGCGGGCCGAACAGGACGCCGCCTTCGTCGAAGATCACGCCGTTGACGCGGGCGACGATCCAGAAGCCGAGAACCTCCTTCGCGCGGCGGCCCCTGCCGATCTTGATGGTGCGCCCATCCTGAATCGAGTAATGCTTCTGGATTCGCGGGTCGTCGCCCAGGGAGTAGGTGACGGTTGAGGAGGTCACGCCAGCCAGATTGTCCTGCGTGGCCACAAGCAACCCGCGAGGGTTGCTGACGCGCTCCACGTAGTCGCCTTTGACGATGGCATGGACGTAATCGTTGATGACCTTCGGCTGGTAGTGCCTCGGCAGGGCTTCGGGGTCCCCCTTGACCAGATCGGCCATGGTGCCCGGCTCCTGATTCTCCAGCGTCTGGTAGTCCGTCCCGATGAGCATCTGATTGTGGCGGATGTCGCCGGGTGTGTCGTAAAGCTGCCAGAAGTAATGCGTGTGCGGGCTGGCAATCCGGTTGAACACCCAAGCCGATCTGTTCCACGAAACCGCCCACACCGTGCTGCGGTCGGTGATCTCGTAGCTGCTGACGCCATCGCTGATCGAGAACACGACAATGCTGCTGATAGCCAGATTGAAGGCGATGAACTCGACTTCATCATCGGCGTTCATGCCGGTCGTGGTCAGGTTCAGACGGGAGTTGTTGTCGCCCGCGAACCAAAGGTATTTGCCGTTGTAGCTGCGCTGCTCGTCGGCATCCGGGCTCCGCTGATAGGTGTGCAGATCGAAATCATCTCTGCCCAGCACCAGAACGTTGTCCTTACCGAGCGTCCCGGCAATCTTGCTCGCCGGAATGTCGTTCGGAAGGGCGGAGACGGGAATCGCATCGACGCCGGTGACGGTGTTCTGATCGGCGGCGACGCGGAGGAACTGTCCGGCGCGGCCCTCGAAGCTGCCGAAGGTGTCCGTGAGGCTCAGGAATGTGGTGCTGGCTTGCGGGAGCAGTCCGCCGCCGGAGGCGGCCAGTTCATGGACCTGATAGCGGAGGCCGTCCCACACGACGATAGCCCCGTCGCCGCTGGCGTGGAGCGTGAGCCCGTCGGTCGTCGAATTACCGTGGCGTTTACCGATGATCTGGACATCCTGATTGGTTGTCTTCGCATTGATGATCCGCAGGCGGAATTCGGTGTCGATGGGGGATGGAACCGGCAGCGTGATCGTCGAATGTTCATCGCCGGCGACGATCAGTTCCTTGTCGTGCAGGCCCGGAAGCTCGGCGGCGATGTAGGTCTTCGTCTCGTCCTTGATGATCGGGTGCTCGGCGATCCACGGCTTTCCGGCCCAGCTTCCGTTGGTCGTGAAGCGGTAGAACCGGCGCTGATCCTCCGTGACAGCCCAGGCCATCCGGTGGCTGGTCTCGCCGCCGGCCTCGAACGTGGTGCCCTCGAACATGGCGATCTTCTGCATGAAGATGCCGCTGCCGACGGGTCCGTTCGTGTGCGATTCCCCGTAGATGTAGACGCCGGGGTCAACGTCGGTGTTCACGTCGTAGTCGGCCTCGGTGCGCGGCATGGGCCACGCTTCCTGACCGAGGATGCGGAGAACTGTTTCGTCGATTACCGCCGCGTGACGGGTGGAAAAAGGGGTGAAGGCGACCATAACTTAGACAGATCTTTCTACGGTGAAGGTGATGCCGCCCGAGACGTTGGAGCGGGCGCG
>CBDBCX010000002.1:0-4872 GCA_965203385.1 Alphaproteobacteria bacterium | reverse complement strand
TCTGGTTTGGAATCCTTCTAGTTTACAACTGAGAGTATGTTCGATATTGAGTTGTTGTCCACATGTGCATGTTGTAGGTAATGAATTCGGCTTCCAGCCGTATCTTAAGCAGAGGGCATCTCGGAACGCTTCCTTATGGAGGCTGAAGCCATGCTCTTTGATAGGGAGTATGTTCAGCCAATGAGAAGCACCCTTTTCCTGGGAGAGCATCATGACTCGCTTCCGGCTTTTGTCCATAGCTTGCATAGGCTGACTGGCTACGTCATTTTGTCTTCTGTGCTTTCTTCTGCTTCACTTTTTTTTGAACTTGCAATTGGGCTTCTTTTAAATCTCTGTTGTAAGTTGGATCTCGCTTCAAAATGTTGTCTCTCAGAACTGTAGTGACTTCTCCGGTACGTTCAAGCTCTTCAGTGTTTGGGGTTGATGATCCCCAGTCCCCCCAGCCTAGTTGGTAATGAGAGGAGAATTCTCTCTTTGTCATTCAGAGCTATGCTTCCCGATATGCAGGGTATGAAGGAATATCTGATGGCATCTTCTAGAGGAGCTAGTTGGTCTTGGGTCAGAGGTTCTGTTCTTAGAAAGAACGTCCATTCACTTGTGACTGATTGTGTGAAGGCTGCGTAGTCTGCCTGTGACTCACTCTTGGCGATGATGAAAAGCTGCTGGATTTCATCTGTCCTTTGTGCGACTTGCGTCTCAACAAATTGTTTGGCAAATCCTTCACTTCCAATAGGGGTACCTAGATATTTGGTACCTTCGGTTGTTATGTAGTCACGAAATATCTCCGAAGCTACCTCAAAGTGTTCAGTTTTTTTTACAATAATGCTTTTTCGTGCATTGGGATAATAGCCGAAATGTGGTCCCAGGGTTACAAGTTTGTCCCACCACTCCTTCAGACTGGGTAGTCTTCCTGCGGCAGCAGCATCGTCAGCATACCAGCATTGCATTGCTTCATTTTGTATCTTGTCGATGAGCGGTCTGATGGCAATAGCATAAATTGCCATGGCCAAGGGGTTGTGCCTTCCTTGGATTGGATGGACTGCTGGTCAATGAAGAGAGAGCTATCTTTCCAGTATGTATTGGCGGTGATCGTGGCGAGAGCTGGGCATAGGTTCTGTAGGTTTCTGAAGGCTGCTTCACGGCTCAGGTTGTTAAACGTGTTACTGGCATCGATGAAAATTGCAGCTTCAGTAGTATTATCCTTCCAGGTGGTGTTCATTGCGTGGATGGCTGCTTCTATTCCTGCAATTTACCCTGCGCAAAGTTGAATAGAGCCTGCAGCCTTTGGAGGTCTTCTGAAATGGTGGTCAGTATGTGTGTGTGTGTGTGTGTGTGTGCGTGTGCGTGTGCGTGTGCATGTGTGCGCGTGCGTGTGTGTGTGCATGTGCATGCATGTGCATGTGTGTGCGTGTGCATGTGTGTGCGTGTGCGTGCGTGTGTGTGTGTGTGTCTGTGTGTGTGCATGTGCGTGTGTGTCTGCTTACCCTTTTGTGTGTGTGTGTGTGTGTGTTTGTGTGTACAAGTGTGTGTGTACAAGTGTGTGTGTGTGTGTGTGTGTGTGTGTGTGTGTGTCTGTGTGTGTGTGTGTGTGTGTGTGTGTGTGCTCACATATGTATTGTATCACTATGTGTGTGTGTGTTGTGGTGTATATACACGTGTGTGTGGTGTATATATTTATATATGTGCGTGTTGGGGGGGTTGGTTGTGTGAGTGATTGAATGTATATGCTGTACTGATGAGGCTCTGGAGGCTGAAACACTACAATGTTAGTGTCTACAGCTACGAGTATGTGTATTACATTTGGGTGTGTGAACATGTGGTATGTTTGTGTGTGGTATGGTCTGTGTATGTGTGGTGTGTGTGTGTGTATGTGTGTGTTAGTTACAGATGTAGGCTTGATAAAATTAAAACTGAGTCAGCCAAATCCTTTCTATGTAGCTCTCTGGAAATAAGCTCCACCTCAAGCTAAAAGATTTCGATGTTCATGTCGAAGATTCAGATTTGAAGAATTCAAATGATATCGATCTTGCTCTTGAGTTATTCATTGTTGTGTTCATAACTTGATCACTCTACCTTAAAAGGGGATTGTTATTATAAATTCTACCTTAAAATCGGATTGCCCTTAGCCAACTTACTACCCAGATAGTAAATGATTTCCCGCCCGAGAGCAGTCTCTTTGATATAATATGATGTCATCGGGCGATAAATACATTTACATCACATTATCCAAACAAGACACACTACACTGGAGAAAACATACAAATGCTGCGGCTCACTGTGAACACACACGCACACACACACACACAGTATAGCATAAATTTCATTGTGTAATGTGTATTTTGGTATTGTGGTATAGTGTGTGTGAGTGTGTGTGTGTGTGTGTGTGTGTGTGTGTGTGTGTGTGTGTGTGTGCATGTGTGTATGTGCATGTATACGTATGTCTGTGTACTCGTGTGTGTGTGTGTGTGTGTGTGTGTGTGTGTGTGTGCACATTCATGCGTGGGTCCTTGTTTGTAGTTGGTGTTGTATAGTGTTGTATGTGCATGTTTATTTTCCAGTATTTCTAAATGTAGTTCAGCGTAAAAAGCATTCTTGTGTATATTGTGATGTCTGTTTGTGTGTGGGTGTGTGCGTGGGTGTCTTGTACAATGTATTTTTTGTGTGCAGTCCATTGTATAGTGTCTTTATAGCATCAGTACATATTATATGTAGCTTAACTGGAGGTTGGACGTAGTTAATGACGTTCCTTGGAAATGGGCATGCTCCTCGCATTGTCGGGCGATCATGCGGGGGTGACTCCTGGGTTATGGGGATGGCCCCCCGAACCGTTCACTTGGAGACTCGCGGGAAATCTCTGAGTGTGCGCAGTTGCCTACCACGTGTATCTGGTCCCATCGCCTGCCTCACCATTGGATTCGTGAAGTTTTTTTTGGTGCCATTGTTGCTTTGCTTTTTCTCATTCTTGCCCCGTGCTCAACTGTTTCTCAGCGACTATAAGCGCTTCCTCCAGAATGGCCTCTCCTCCTGTGCCCCCGTCTACTTCGGCCTCCACCTCAAACACCTCGGTGGCTATCTCATCCTCCTCAAGCACACTCTTTTACATGCACCTCCTGCTTAACTGCCCCCTTCGCGGCCTAACCGCTCCAGTTGCGGTCATCGCTAATCCACGCCAGCCAGGCCAGCTCCACAGCGCAGACTAGGCGGTCTGTCACTGCCACGCATGTCACCGGCCCTCACAACCAGCACTCCAGTTCTACGGTGACTTTGCTCACCCTATATAGCTTACTCGCATATGGGGTTCAGCGTAAACACCATTGAACGAAGATGGTTGGCATTCCCCTTATAGGACTATTACTACTATATAGTAGGCCTCCCACTATTATTACCTCGGCCCCGACTATTCCTAGTATTATATTATTATATGCTACTCGTTGCATCACCACCACAATGTCCTTCACTCACCGCCATAACCTCACGCATGGCTTCAGTTAATAATCCGCACGCATCAAATGCTGCATATCATTGGGCCCCCTCCATACCTGCACCGCTGTTATGATCCGCTCCCCTCGCAGGTCTCTGTGGCCCTCTGGTACCCTTTCAGGGATCAGCCCGCCTACCCTCTATGGCTCCCCACCACAACCACCACAGGCATTCAGCAGCCCCCCCTGATCGTAGCCTCCTCCACCTCCTCGGGGCCCACTCAAGCCTCCCAGCCCCACAACTTACCACCACCCAACCAGCCTGGGAGTCTGCCGCCATCACCTCAGCCAGCCCCCTCCACACAAGTGCACCTGGGGCTACCATCCGTACCGGACCATCTACTGACAGCCATTAGGGGTGGCAGGTACGTGGACCTGGCTCTATTATTGCCAGAGGCCCTGGACGTGACCAACTTCCACCCCTCTGGGTCCAAGGCCAAGGAGTGCAAGGAGGATAAGTCCAAACGGTTCGTAATTCAGTCCCCACTGGAGTGGGCCCTGGCATTTGCTACCTATGCCGCTATCCATGCCCAAGCAGAGCCTACACGCGCTAGCGCCCTCATGACATATATGACCATCATACTTCGGATGGCCAGGCAGAGTCAACGGGGTATGTGGGCCCAGTATGACCGCGCCTTTAGACACGCCGCGGACCGAGACCCCACACTCCAGTGGGACCGCCAGGAATCTGACATCTGGCTCTCCTCCATGTCCGAAGAGGGGGGGGCGGATCTAGCCCACCACCTCCACTCCCCCGTCCAGCCCTCAGGTCTTCCAACCCCCTGGAAGTGTTCTGTAGGTGGAACTGGGCCACCTGTCATCCACCATGCTGCTATCTCCATGCTGCTATCTCCACACTCGCCTGGTCTGTAGGGACCCCAGACACATAGCCGCAGATTGTCCCAGCACTCGTCCACCAGCCCGCCGCCCCCCACCGCGTTACTGATCCATCCACTCCACAGGACCGGGCTCTTATTGTGTTATGCGGGTGTTGTATTGTGCTTCTGTATGCATGTTAATAATTAATACTTGATATATTCTAGTTAAATCAGTGTCAATGGTCATAGCTCCCATTCCGATTCTAGCACTTATAGCCTGCTAGTGGCCCACTGGTAAATACAGACGAATGACTATTGTCAGACGTGGCAACATGGGCTGATAAGTAGACCAAACTCAGGGTATCAACACAAGGCCAGCCGCATGAGCCCCAATATAACTTCCCTCCTCTTTGGCCCCCACAGGCAATGGTATCAAAAATATCATCCTGCCCTCTGTGAGTACCGAGGCCGCAGTACCCATCATGGCACACCAGTTCTGCCTTCTGCAAGCCCCTCCTTACCACCACCTGCCCCCCACCAGGATTCCCCCTCAACTCCTGGAGGCCCCCATTCAC
>OZ241893.1:942500-3404632 GCA_965203385.1 Alphaproteobacteria bacterium | reverse complement strand
CCATCCGTCCCGCAGCAGGGAGCGGCGCAGGGAACGGCGCAGCGTCCGCGCGACCTCCGGATACCGGTTGGCCATCGAGGTCGAGACGGCCGCCATCCGGCGCCCGGTCTGTCCGGCGGCCTGGTAGGGATACCGTCCGGCCGGAAGCGGGCGGCGCAGCATGGGGTCTTCGATGACAATGGCGCGGAATTTCCGGAAGGGGGCGAGTTCGCGCACCTTCGCGGTCAGGGCCGGGGCCGGATCGCCGAAGTCGCTGAAGACACAGATTTCATCGCCCGATCGCAGCAGGCCGCTCGCGGTGTCGACCGCAGCCGCGAGCCCGTCCCCGTTCTGATCGTCCGGTTCGGAGCGGTTGAGTGCGGCCCCGTAGCCGTCTTCGAGGTGCTTCAGCAGGAACAGTACATGGCCGCGCCCGCGCCGCGGCCGCACCAGTACCTGGTCCGGCACCAGCACCGCTCCGACCGGTTCCTGCAGCACGAACGCCTCCCAGGCCATGTGGGCGGCCAGGAGGGCGGCGGTCTTGGCCATGGGCCGGCGTTCGGTACCGAACAGCAGGTGGGGGCGCAGGTCCACGATCAGCATCCGCGCAAGGTGCGATTCGGCGACGAAGCGTTTCATCTGCGCCCGGCCCGTACGGGCGGTGGCGCGCCAGTCCATCCAGCGAATGTCATCGCCGGGCACGTACGGTCCGATGCTGTCGAGATCCATCCCCTGGGCCCGCCGCCGGCCGGGGCGCATGCCCGTCGGAAAACGTTCGCCCGGCATCAGCCGACCCCGTACGTGACGCGGCTGCATGGCCATGAGTTCGCGCAGGGTGAGCGCGGCCGGATCCGGTGTATCGGACGGGGAGGTCCGCGTGCGGCTAGGCCACACGGGTCTGTTCCAACAGGTTCTGAACCACCTGATCGGCGGTCACGCCGTCCGCCTCGGCGCGATAGGTCAGTCCCATGCGGTGGCGCAGCACGTCGGGAACGAGCGCACACACGTCTTCCGGGAGGACGTGGTCGCGTTCCAGCATCCAGGCGTGAGCCTGAGACGTGCGGGCAAGCGACACCGATCCGCGCGGGCTGACCGGGTGCGACAGGTGCTCGCCGACTCCTTCGAGGGGCTGCGGGTCGCCCCGGGTGCCAGCCATGAGGCGGGTGATGTAGTCGCGGATCGGATCGGAGAGATGGACGTCAAGCACCCGCCGCCGCGCCGCCGCCAAATCGGTCTTCGAGATGGGCGCCGGCGCGGCGGCCGGCTTCAGCGCGTCGACCGCTTCCCTGAGAACCAGATCAAGAATTTCCCGTTCGGTGGAAAGGTCGGGGTAGTTGACGGTCACGTGCAGCAGGAAGCGGTCAAGCTGCGCCTGCGGCAGTTCCCAGGTCCCTTCGTGCTCGATCGGATTCTGGGTGGCGATGACGAAGAACGGCGGTTCGAGCGGGAAGCTTTTTGTGCCGCTGGTGACCTGGCGCTCCTCCATGGCTTCGAGCAGGGCTGACTGGACCTTGGCCGGCGCGCGGTTGATCTCGTCGGCGAGGATGAAGTTTCCGAAGATCGGGCCCGGCTGGAAGTCGAACCGCTGTTCACGGGCGTCGTAGACCGCCGATCCGGTCAGGTCGGAGGGCAGCAGGTCCGGGGTGAACTGGATGCGGCTGAACTCCCCTTCCATGCCGGCGGCGAGCAACCTGGCGATGCGGGTCTTGGCCAGCCCCGGCGCCCCTTCGAGCAATACGTGGCCGTCGGCCAGCAGCCCGATCAGCAGCTTGAGCACGGTGGGGCCCTGCCCCACCAT
This sequence comes from Alphaproteobacteria bacterium, assembly GCA_965203385.1. Taxonomy (GTDB): domain Bacteria; phylum Pseudomonadota; class Alphaproteobacteria; order TMED109; family TMED109; genus VXPW01. The sequence continues at coordinate 3,402,855 of OZ241893.1, read as the reverse complement.
GCCGGCCTCAAGGCGCTCCCTCAGGTCGACGAAACGGGCACGAACTGACACGTGACGGGTACTCCAGTTGCGCCGGAACCCGGCGCCGGAACGGAAGCGCGGCCTACCGGAGCGGTCGCGCGGTGCCCCGGAATTCGGTCCCGGGCACTCTGCCTGGGACGGTATACCACGGGGTCGGCGCCAGATAGCGGCGGCGACTGCCGCCGCCCCGACCGAACGCACGGGTTCCAGCATGACGAAACCGGGTGGAGAGGTCCACCCGGAACCCCGGAAGTCTCGAACCCGTTCCCCCGGAGGGCGACTCGAACCGCCCGCCGGAGGCTTTCCATCGGACACGGCTGATAAGGTCTCGGGACGCACTTGATGATCGCGTGCAGTTTCGATCTTCCGGCGCGAGCGAAATCGGCCTCGACGACACCATCGAGCGGCGCTGGGGCCCGCGCATCCGCGCCCGCGGCATCTACCGCGATCCCGTCCGCGCCAGCCGCGGCCACTTCGTCGAGGCCCGCGGCCGGCGCTGGCTCAGCTTCATGCTGCTGACGCCGCTGCCCTGGCTGCCCGGCATCAAGGCCCTGCCGTTCCTGACGCTGCTGGCGCAGTCGCCGCGCCGGGCGAAACACCAGGGACGCCGCCACAAGCCGCTGCCCGAACGGGCGCGCCAGGTCATGCTGATGATCCTCAGATGGCTGCCGAACCGCTCCGTCATCTTCGTCGGCGACAGCAGCTTCGGCCCCCATGAACTCGCCCACGCCGTCGGCCCGCAGGCCACGCTGATCAGCCGGTTGCGGCTCGATGCCAGCCGGTTCGCGCCGCCAGCGCCGCGCCCAACCGGTCAAAAGGGGCGGCCGCGAATCAAGGGAAAGCCGCTGCCGAAGCTCCACATGCACCTCGACGACCCCCACGCCGTCTGGACCCCGACCACGGTCGGGAACTGGTACGGCGACAAGAAGGACAAGGCCCTCGAGATCCTCTCCGGAACCGCACTCTGGCACCGTCCCAGCACGCCGCCCAAAACCATCCGCCGGGTGCTGGTCAGAGACCCCGACGTCCAGCGCGACCTGCAGGCCTTCTTCAACACCGACCCCGACCTCGAGCCGGACACCATCATCACCCTCTTCGTGCGCCGCTGGCAGGTCGAGGTCACCCCGGGAAGCGCGCGCCCATCTCGGCGTCGAAACCCAGCGGCCATGGTCCGACCTCGCCATCGCAAGAACCGCCTCCGCCCTGCTCGGCCTCGACAGCCTCGTCTGCCTGTGGGCCGGCAACATCCTCGCCCGAAGCTCCCACCCCTTCCCGGCCGCCTGGTACCACAAGACCCGCTTCACCTTCTCCGACGTCATCGCCGCCGTCCGCACCGAGATCTGGCTCGCCGGCATTTCTCCACGCTCCCCGCCAGACCCGGAGCGCAAGGAAATACCGCCGCCCGGAACCGCCAGCAGCCGCGTTTGCGGCCTGGCAGACGAAAATGACCTGCCCAGGGTGCCCCTGAACAGAGTCAAACGCATGGTCAAGGCGTTATGCTATGCCGAATAAATGCACAAAGTCGAGCTGAGGTTGCCCGCACTGGAGACAAGGATGGTTGCGGCCTTGCCAGGCTGTCATCGGTCCGGCTTCCCGGCCAACGATCCTGTCTCGATGGAGCGACCGGGAGGGAGCGATGGGCAGGGACCGGTCGGAGGCACGGTGTTGCGGTATCGGGTGCTGTTGCCCGGCATGGGAGTCAACGGCGCATGGACCGCCGCCTGCCGGAGTGGGGGAATGCGCGGAGCTCCGGGACCGACGCCGAAGAAGTCGGCGGCGCATGGTGCGCGGATGAGCAACGAACGCAGCCTCGTGACAGAATGTCCGGTCGGTGAGAGGCGGGGAAGGTCGAGGCTGTGCTGAAGTCTCTCAAGATGAGCAATTTCACGGTGTTCGGTGGCGCCGACCTGAAATTCGCTAAAGGTCTCAACGTCATCGTCGGGGTAAATGGAACCGGCAAGACCCACCTTCTGAAACTCCCTTATGCCGTCATGGCGATGAGCGCCGATGAAGGCAAGAAGCGTAATGAGCCACCGACCAAGACCGTCCTGCAGACGAGGTTGGCGGAAAAGCTCTCCAACGTATTTCGTCCGGAAGACCGTCTGGGTCGCCTTGTCCATCGCCAAAGAGGACGCAGTAGCTGCGAAGTCGAGATGACTTTCAGTCAGCCCCAGACATCGCTGGCCTTTCGGTTCTCCTCGCTCGCGAAATCCGAGGTGTCCATCGATCACGTTCCTTCCGCGTGGCAGGACAAGCCGCCGGTGTTCGTTCCTACCCGCGAACTGCTGACCATCTATCCGGGCTTCGTTCCGCTCTACGAGACCCGGCACCTGGAGTTCGACGAAACGTGGCGGGATACATGCCTGCTCCTCGGGGCTCCGACACTGAGAGGACCGCGGGAGACAACGATTGCCGCCTTGATTGCGCCCCTGGAGGAGCAGCTTGGGGGACGAGTCGTGCTGGATCGCAACGGCCGCTTCTACTTTCGGCCATTCAATGCAGGCAATATGGAAATGCCGCTGGTCGCTGAAGGGTGGCGCAAGATCGCCATGCTTGTGCGGTTGATCTCGACCGGCTCCCTCCTCGACAAGGGGTGCCTGTTCTGGGACGAACCCGAGTCCAACCTCAATCCGAGCCTGATTCGCGATGTGGCAAGGGTCATACTCGGCATCTGTGGGGCAGGCGTGCAGGTTTTCGTCGCGACTCACAACCTGTTTTTGCTGCGTGAGTTCGAAATTCTGCTCGAACGCGAGTTCGACAGGGTGGCGCAACGTTATTTCGCATTGAGCCGAAGCGGCGACGGCGTCCGGATATCCCAGGCTGAGGATGTCGGGGACGTCGATCCCTTGCTTCTGGTGGACGAAGAACTGGGTCAGTCGGACCGCTTTGTGGATCGGTTCATGTCGGGCGAGGAGTCGGGGTCGTGACAACGATCGCCGAGGGAACACTCCGGTTCGACTTTCCTGAGGGCTGCCAAGCCAGCAAGTACGATGACTGGTCCTTTTACCGCAACCAGTTTCAGAGCGTCGCTGATGGCTCCAAGGCGATAGACATCGTTTGCGTTGAACGCAACGTCTCCTGGCTGATCGAAATCAAGGACCACAGACGACATCCGCGTACGAAGGCGATTGATATCGCGGACGAGTTGGCGGCGAAGGTACGGGATACCTTGGCGGGATTGGCCGCCGCAGCGAGCAATGCCCACGAAACCCGGGAACGCACACATGCCCGAAAAGCCCTGGCAAGCCGAAAATGGCGGGTTGCTCTGCACCTGGAACAATCGGCTGCGCCGCGGAGGTTATGGAAGACTCCCATAGATCCATCTGCGCTGTTGCTGAAGCTGAAGACCAGGAAGTTGAAGGCAGTTGATGCCCGTCCTCTGATTTGTGACCGGAAAACGCTTGGCCACCGAATTCCCTGGACAGTCCGATAACACTTTGCCGTGTAAATTCCCGCCCAGCATGAAAAATCGCCGACCGTGGCTTTCCAATTTACATGCCCAAGCGGGGTGAGCGGCCCGGCCCGCTCATGAGCGTTTGAAACCGGTCTTATCCTGATTGACGCACAGCTCTCGACAGCAAACCACTTGAAATTCGGAAAAATGTTTTGTAAATAAAACATGATGCATTCTTATAATTTATTAATGGATCGAGCAGAGTAATGGCGAAACCCGCACACAGAAGCTATTGCCGCCATGCTCGAGAAGCCGCAGAGCTGCTTGGACTGATGATCCATAACGCCCGCATTGAGGGCAATTCCACGGTCGCCGATGTTGCCGAACGCGCTGGGATTTCGCGCGGCCTCGTGCATCGCATCGAAAAGGGTGAAATGGGCTCCTCCATCGGCGCAGCCTTCGAGGTGGCCGCGATTGTCGGGCTACGCCTGTTCGAAGCAGAACCGACAACGCTGACGCGCCATCTGTCGATGGAACGCGACAGGCTCACCCTGCTGCCGCAATCCGTCCGCACGGGCAGGACGAAGGTGAAGGATGACTTCTGATCGCCGCGGCACGAAAGCGCCGGAGGAAGCCTATCTCTGGATTTGGCTGCCCGGCGCAACGGCACCGGTCGTTGCCGGCCGAATCGCGCGTGACGGCGAGCGGCTGAGCTTCAACTATGGTCAGAGCTATCTGAACCGGAATGACGGCATCCCGATCTACGATCCGGAACTGCCGCTGCGCAGCGGCATGATTGCGCCCGATGTCGGGCTGAGCATGGCTGGATGCCTGCGCGACGCCGCGCCCGATGCGTGGGGTCGCCGCATCATCCTGAACCGGACCTTCGGATGCAGGGGCAGGGATGTCGATACCACTGCGCTTGACGAGCTGACCTACCTGCTCGAGTCCGGATCCGATCGAATCGGTGCCCTGGACTTCCAGCGCTCTCCTTCCGAGTACGGGCCGCGCGCCGCTCAGGCCGCTACGCTCGAAGAACTGCTGAGCGCCGCCGAGAAGGTCGAGAAAGGAGAACTGCTGACGCCCGATCTCGATCAGGCGGTGTTGCACGGCACGTCGCTTGGCGGCGCACGTCCGAAGGCGGTGATCGAGGACGGCGACACAAAGATGATCGCCAAGTTCTCGTCCTCGAGCGACACCTACAACGTGGTGAAGGCGGAATATGTCGCCATGCGCCTTGCGGACAAGGCGGGGCTTGACGTCTCCCCCGTGCGTCTCGAGCACGTCGCCGGGAAGGACGTGCTGTTGGTCGAGCGCTTCGACCGCGTGAAGACGAAAGACGGCTGGACGCGCAAGGCGATGGTCTCCGCACTGACGTTGTTCGGTCTCGACGAGATGATGGCGCGTTACGCAAGTTACGAAGACCTTGCGGAAATCATCCGGCACCGCTTCACCTCTCCGAAGGCGACGTTGCACGAGCTGTACGGACGGCTCGTGTTCAACGTCCTGTGCGGCAACACCGATGACCACGCCCGCAACCATGCGGGCTTCTGGGACGGCAAACACCTGACCCTGACGCCTGCCTATGATATCTGCCCGCAAAACCGTTCCGGCAACGTGGCCAGCCAGGCGATGCTGGTCGTCGGAGACAATCGGACGAGCACACTTGCAACCTGCCTTGAGGCCGCGCCCAATTTCCACCTCGGCGAGCAGGCGGCGAAGAGCATTATCAGGCGGCAGATCGGCACCATCCGGGATGCATGGGACGACCTCTGCGAGGAAGCTGCCTTGACCGAGGTCGAACGCAACCTGTTCGGCCGGCGCATCTTTCTGAACGATTACATCTTCGAAGGCATGGCGGGGGTGTGACTCGCAAGTGGCCTGTTCATGGCACCACGAATACGGATGTCAGCCCCGCTCCGAGCACGTAGCAACGGGTTTTTGACTTCGAGGCTGTTGTCGATGGCCGATTGATCATGCAGCGTGGCCATGCAGCGCGGCCATGAAAGCCTTCCACGGCGGCGCAGCCGCTCACGGATCATCCCGCGCCTCCACAGATTCGGCAACCCGGCAGACGTTTGTCATGAAGCGCCGTTTTTACTCCGCCGCCAGGTGACATAACCACGAACAACACCGGCGAGCAAAACAGCCGAAGGGTCAGGGTCAAGATCAAGGCGCCCGGGTGCTTCCGCACCCCATTCCACGCCAAGATCTGGTGCCGGACCTCAAGCCATCTCAATTCCCTGGCCGCCCCCGGATACAGCCCGCGGGTCGTCGTCCAGATTGCGCTCAACGGAAAGGCCGCCAGCATGATCAAGCTTCATGATTCCCGTCCGGGACCCAAGAAGGGGTGAGCAGTTACCTCGGAAGAACGCTTCCGGTCGTCGTGCACCATCCGGTTTGACTCTGGTGCCGGCCGGGAACAGAGGCTGACAGCATCACGCTTTCGAACTTCCGCACGCCGGGCCGAAATCCAGCACTGCAGCCGAGGCGCAATCGGGCATGCCCTGCCGCCGCCGGCCGACCGGGGTTCGCGTCAACTGGAGGCAGCGGATGTACCATTGGCTGCAGGCTCGGCAAGGGCCAGCAGTGAATCGTCGTCGGCGCAATCGACGATCGCAATCGCAATCTCATCGAGACGCACAGGATCGTCAACATCACCGAGCAGCACGGCAAGGCGATTCGCCGTTGCCACGCCGAACTTGCGTTCGGCCAAGCGCACCAGCAGCGCCCGCTCCCGCTCCAGACTCCGTTCGAGACCCTGTTCGAGACCCTGTTCGAGCCCCTGTTTTCGGCCCTGCGCAAGATGTTGTTTCGCAAACGCCTCGACCTTTTCCGCGAATATCGTTGCCATTTCTTCCAATCCTCCTGTTTCCCCGAGACGACGAAGCTCAACGCCCAGCCCCGGATCTGCCGAGGCCAGGTCGGTTCGCTCGAACAGCCCCCGTGCCCATTCCCCGAAGACCCGCCTCAGGCTCTCGTTGCCCGGGCCCTGCAGCAGTACGGCCAACCTTCGCAGATGCGGCTCCATGCGCCTGACCGGTACCTGTTCCAGCGCGATCTGCATCGCCACGAGGTTGTCCTCCGGAAGATCCGTGACATGAAGTGCATGTTCGTCCACCAGAAGATAGCGCTGATGCAACTGGAACGGTGCAAGGTTCGCACCGACCGGGGCGATCAGGTTGCCGATTTCCTCCGGGGCTGACCATCGGGATTTGCCATTGTACAGGACAATCGGCAGTACCGGTGGCAGCCGGTCCCCCTTTGCGATATCGCCGTTGCGAATCAGTTTGAGGTACATCTGGCCGGTATAGGCGGAAATGCGCGCCGCCATGAACGAATCCACCGTCGACTGGAATTCCAGCAACACCAGCAGATAGAGCCAGCTGTCGGCTTCCGCATCCTGGCTGCGGAAGCGTATCCGCCATGCCGTGTCACCCCGACTCTGGGTGAGTCCATCGTCGACATATTGGTCCGGCATCCGTTCCAATCCGTCGAAGTCGAGCATGTTCAGCAGGTCGCCGGACAGGAAGCAGCGCAACAGATCACTGACCATTCGCGGGTGATCAAAGAACAGCTTGTAGGAACTGTCGTGAAAATCCTGCATGACCTGCATCCAGAGAGGTGCCGCCGGCACCGGGCGGACAGGCGCGGATGCCCACCATTTCGGCCTCCGCAATTCCTATCGTGTGGTAACTGCTCACCCCAGGCTTATCAAGAACATCAACTTGCCAGACGCCGTCGCCGCCGTCCGCACCGGGGTCTGTGCCGCCGACATTTTCAACGCTCCCCGCCAGACCCGGAGCGAAAAGAAATACCGCCGCCCGGAACCGCCAGCAGTCTCGTCTACGGCCTGGCAGACGAAAACGACCGGCCCGCAGTGCCCCTGGACAGGGTCAGACGCATGGTTGAGGCGTTGTGCTATGCCGAATACATGCACCAATCGAGCTGAGGCCCAGCGAGACTCCGGGCCGCCGTATCGGCTTGCCGGTTCTGGCGGTTCTCGCACCGCGTTGGGAGGCGAGCGCCAGGCTCAGTCTATCCTGCAGCTACCGAACCCTGGTTCGGCAGTCGTCCATCCGGCGTCCGCACGGTTCGTCGCATGTCCTGCCTGACGTAGCGGGTGTCGTAGCCGTTGAAGAGATGTCCCAGCAGACTCCGATTCAGGTCGGAGGTTCCGAACAGCCAGTCCATGATCGGGAACGTCAGGTTCATGTTGCGTTCCATCATGAGCGACTGGCTGTGGTGAGCGGCGTGATGCCGGCGAATGGTGTTCACGAAGGGCATGTGGCGGACAAACCGGTTTTCGTCGACGTGACAGCAAAAGTGCATGAATTCGTAGATCAGGTACATGGCAGTGGTCGTCGTGATGACCAGCCAGCCGACATTGGCCGTAAACACCCACCCGGCGACCAGGGCGACCGGCACCGACAGGCAGATGAAAGTTACCAGCGCGAACGGGGGAAAGAATGTGACGCGCCAGTCGTGCTGCCCGGCAAAGCGCATCTCCTGATCGGTGAAGAACTGGTGGTGCATCATCGTGTGGCGCATGTAGATGGCCCGCAAGGCCCGGTTCTTCTGGGGGCGATGCATGATTGCGGCATGCAGGAACCACTCGAAAAAGTTGGCGGCAAGGAAGGCGACCGGGACAATCAGCCATTCGTACCAGCGCACGTCGACCATGCTCTGGATGTAGATGGTCATGGCAGCCGCACCGATTGCGTAGATCACGCACACATGCAGCCACCCGTTGTACCAGCCGACGATGCGCTCGCGGTACGTGGCGCGGTACCGGCGCTGGCGGTCCGACATCTGCGTGTGTTCAAGTTCCTGTGCCATGTCCTGTCTCCTGGGTCGACCCCGGCCGGAGATTGGTCAGTGCCCGATCGATGTCAGCCGATGTCATGTGCCATTCGTTGCCGAAACAGGCTACCACGCCGGCCATGAAGGCCGGACATTCGGTGCGGGCCTGCTCGTCATTCCCGAAGTGCTTGGCCAGAATGGCCAGGGCCAGTTGCCGGGGGCCGTTACCCTCGTAGCCCCACTCGAATCCGCGGCGGGTAAACACGTGAAGATCGTGCCGCGGGTCAAGCGGAGCGCCGTCGACGGTGACCTCGGCCCCGTCGATATTCCGTTCTCCCCGGTAGGTGCGGCTGTTCACGGTCTCTGCCACGTGCAGGAATCGGTGGACGCGGGTACTCTAGCTGACGCGGCCCTTGGTGCAAGTAAGGGCGGGACGCGCGATGGTCGAAGGCTCGCCGGGCCGGACTGTCTCGTGCCGGGAGGGTTGGCGGCCGGGGGGGTGACCGTGACCGGCTTGATGATCGTGGCGAGCGGGTTCTTCCCGGGAACGGCGGGGCCCGTTGCGGCGCGGGGCCGGTTTGGCGGCACCCTGCCGGGCGGACCAGTCCCGGCCATGGGGCGGGCTTGTCGCAGCGCTGTTTCGAACGGCGCTGGCCCGGCTGCGGGCGCTCGCCATGATCGCGACCGGTCCAGGCGTGCCTGGCGGCCCCGGCTCGCCAAATCCCTCCCGGTGCGGGTCAGGCATTCCCGAATCGCCCGTTCGCCGTGCCGGGGGCATGCAGGGCAGCGGCCCCGGCATTGTACGGTCTGACCGGAACGTAAGGGGAGCAACCCGATGCCGCCAATGATTCGCGCCATCCTGACCGTGCTGGTTCTGGTGGCCAGCGTCGCCCTCTGGCTCGAGCGCCAGTCGATTGCCCTGGACGCTTCGATCGAGCTGTTCTTTGGGCTGACGGCTTTCATGTGTATCGCGGTCTGGCTGTTTCCGGAGATCAAGAAGAAACCGGAATAAGACCCCGAGACGGGTCGTTCCTCGCGGGGTTGACGAGTACGCGGCGCCGTTTTCCGGTTGAGACTTCGGGGCCGGTTCCTTCGGCAATCCGCCGGAGGGAGGGCACCGGATACCGTCCGCGCCGCCGGGCGGCGGCCCGAACCCGGCCGGCTCCCTGATTCGAACCCTGAAGGCGTTTCGTGCCTAGTGATCCGCAACGGCTCACCTTCCGCACCGGAAGGTGGTGCCCACGGCCTTCAGCGAGGGAAGGGCTGGCGCCTTGCCGGGGTTCCGGGTCGTTGCCGTATCGGCGTCGAAACGAGGGTGCGGGCAGTTGCGGCGACCCTGCAGTGGCGATGGCGGGTGTGGCTGGTGGCGGCGGGGCCGCCAGCCACACCGGTCGACGCATGGACAGGCTCCGGCTGCTCGGATAGTTTGACGGCAATCTTGTCGGCACGTCCTGCTGGCCGGCACCCTTGGTCCGTATGGCCGCCCAGCCAATTTGCCGTTGTGAACGAAGCCGTGTCTACGTATCTCTTTACCAGTGAATCCGTGTCAGAAGGTCACCCGGACAAGGTCTGTGACCAGATTTCAGACACGCTGGTCGATCTGATCCTCGAGCGATCCGATGATCCGCGCTCGGCCCGCGCGGCCTGCGAAGCGGTCACCAGCACCAACTTCGTTCTCGTGGTTGGCGAAGTTCGCGGCTCGACGCTTTCCAAGGATGACGTTGAGGCCGCGGTGCGGCAAACGGTACAAGACATCGGGTACGAGCAGGATTCGTTCCACTGGGAGAATTTCGTTTTCGACTGCCGGCTTAACGAGCAATCTGCCGACATTGCCCAGGGAGTCGACGCCGCGGCCGGGCGGGAAGAAGGGGCGGGCGACCAGGGACTGATGTTCGGCTATGCGTGCTCCGAAACGGAGGATGTCCTCATGCCGGCGGCGCTCCATTACAGTCACCAGATCCTTCGGTATCTCCGGGTTTTCCGACTCTCGGGGGCGGTCGACGGACTGGGCCCGGACGCAAAGTCACAGGTCACCCTTCGTTACGAGGACGGACGCCCGGTCGGGGTCGAAAAGGTCGTGGTCTCGAGCCAGCATGACCCGCACCTGACTCCGTCCGAGGTCAGGGACCGCATCCTTCCGTCCGTGGAAGCTGTCCTCTGCCAGAGGGGCTGGATGCCGCCGGCGGAATCGATTCTCGTCAATCCGACCGGCAAGTTCGTTGAGGGAGGCCCCGCCGCCGACGCCGGGCTTACCGGCCGGAAGATCATTGTCGATACCTATGGCGGCGCGTGCCCGCACGGCGGCGGCGCGTTTTCCGGCAAGGACGCCACCAAGGTGGACCGCTCCGCAGCCTATGCCGCCCGCTATCTCGCCAAGAACATCGTGGCGGCCGGACTGGCGGACGCGTGCACGATTCAGCTGGCCTATGCGATCGGGAAGGCAGATCCGCTTTCGGTTCGGGTGCAGACCGATCGCGGGCCAGAACGCGATGCAGCGCTGACGCGGCTGCTGGAGGAGGGCAGCGTGTTCTCGCTCCGGCCGGGGGATATTCGCGAACAGCTCGGACTGTACCGTCCCATCTTTCGCCGGACGGCGGCGTACGGCCATTTCGGCCGTGAACCGGACCCTGACGGCGGTTTCAGCTGGGAGCGGACGGACCATGTGGACGCGTTTCGCGACGCCCTTGGCTGAAGCCCCCCGCTACCGCTGCTACGGCCGCCGCCAGCGCGGCCGCCTGCGGCCCGGACGACAGGCCGTGCTGGCAAGCCTCTTGCCGGAGGTCTCCCTTGACCGGGATCTGGCGGCCGGTGCTCTGGACCCGGCGTCCCTGTTTCCGCACCCCCGGTCGGAAATCTGGCTCGAAATCGGTTTCGGCAGCGGCGAGCACCTGCTGGCGCAGACCCGCACCCATCCGGAGGTCGGGTTGCTCGGATGCGAACCGTACCGCAACGGCGTCGCGGCGCTGCTGGCCCGGTTGACGACAGCCGACCGCGACCGCGTCCGGATCCTGGCCGACGATGCCCGCCTGCTGCTCGACGCCCTGATCCCGGGCTCCATTGCCCGGGTGTTCCTGCTCTTCCCGGACCCGTGGCCGAAGCGGCGGCACGCCAAGCGGCGCTTCGTTCAGAGGGAGACGCTGGATCAGCTGGCGCGGATCATGCAGCCGGGCGCACGCCTGAGGGTTGCGAGCGATCATCCGGTTTGCCAGCACTGGGTTCTGCAGCAGGTACTGGGGCACCGCCGCTTCGAGTGGACCGCCCGGCGGCCGGCCGATGTCCTCAGGCCGCCTGCGGACTGGTCCGGAACCCGCTACGAAATCCGCGGCGCCCCGGGGTCGGTCAGACCGCTGTATCTGGAGTTTGCCGTGCGCCGCCCGCCCTCGCTGGCTTCAGTCGCCGGGGGCGGGGGCAGGTCTGCCGAGTACACATAAAGCATGGCATGAACGGGCAGGTCGCCATGCGACCCCCGGCATGCCGGCCGGAGAACTCGTCCGGGCGGGTGCCTGCATCCGTGGCTGCGCGCCGGGAACGGTCGCGCAGCCAGCACGAACGGCGAGTGCGGGCGACCGAAAGGCGGGGAGACGTTCGGCATTGTGGTGTATGGTGGCCCGACCGCGAAGCCGGCAACCGCCATTTTCGTGGCAAACAGCATTTGCATCCGGCTTCTTTGAGGCAGTGTTCGACGGCAAGGCGGATGATGTCCGCCCGGCCGCGTCGGAGCTGCTGAGCGGCTGTATCCAGCGCATCGACCACCGGATCCGGCAATTGCGCTATCACCTGCTGAGGCATGGCAGTTGGGTGTGATTTCTGTATGGCGAACCGTCAATTTTCTAGTGCATTGGAATCAAATCTTTTCTGATCTGCATTCGGGAACCTGCGCGGATTTGGCCGATTTCGCGAAAATCAGCCGCTTGGCCTGCAATGTTCCCACGATCAACATGCCTTACGATTTCCCGGCTGTTACGACGGAATCGAAGCGGGGTTTCCATCCGTATTCGTGGCGCCATGACCATGCCGCTCGAGAATCACACCTTGGCAGTTCCGGTATGAGCTGGAATGAGTGACATGACTCCACTGGCCATCAGTCCCCAGGGCCGCTTCGGTTTGGAAGCGAAACGGGTAGGTGGAGGAAAGCCTTGTCGGTCACGCTTCCGCAGGGCCCCCGGACCATGTCGTTTGAGAATATCGCTGCCGGAACCGACGATCAGCTGCCGTTGCGGCACGACCCTGAGTGCGCGTAAATCGGACGCCGGATTCCATCACATGATTGCGAGGGACGGTCGGCACGGCCTGCGTGTGTCCTTGGTGTTGATGGCTCATGCGAAAACGTCAGGGGATGGTGTTTGCACGGCCGACCTCGCCCCTGGGCACGACGGCCATTTCTCACGGGATGTGCCAGAATGGAAATGGATCCATGGGGGAACCGTTTCCCTGGACGGATCCCGTGCCGATGTCGAAGCAGACTTGCTGGGGTGGCAGGCGGGTCTGTGACAGCCACGCACACCCGGGCTGCCGCCCGCAGGAGGCGGGCCGCAACTAGGCGTTCTTCTGGAACGGGGGATTTTCCGTTCAGGCTCCCTAGAGTCGGGGAATCCGGAATCAGCCTAATGTCGTCACGCTTGGATTGAGGAGAGCAGTGTGGCGGAAACTCTGGAAGGCATTCGTGTGCTGGATCTCAGCCGCGTTCTCGCCGGTCCCTGGTGTGCGCAATGTCTGGGCGACCTGGGAGCCGACGTGATCAAGGTCGAGCGGCCGGGCAGCGGTGACGACACGCGGCACTGGGGCCCCCCGTTCCTGTCGGCGAAGCGAGAGGGGGAACCCGGTGAGGCCGCGTACTTCCAGTCGGCCAACCGCGGCAAGCGGTCCGTGACCGTCAACCTGTCCGATCCCGACGGGCAGCAGATTGTCCGGGAGTTGGCGGCGCGGTCCGACGTGCTGATCGAGAACTACCGGGTCGGCGGGCTCGCCCGCTTCGGTCTTGACTACGATTCCCTGTCGGTTCCCAATCCGCGGCTGGTCTACTGCTCGATCACCGGTTTCGGGCAGACCGGCCCGGCCCGTCACCGGCCGGGATATGATTTCATGATTCAGGCTGAAGGCGGGCTCATGGGCCTCACGGGGGGTGCCGACCACCATCCCGGGGGCGGGCCTACCAAGGTCGGGGTCGCGGTCAGCGACCTGTTCGCCGGCATGTATGCGGTGCAGGCGATTCTGGCCGCGCTCCTTGAGCGCGAGCGCAGCGGACGCGGGCAGTACATCGATCTCGCCCTCCTGGATGCAACGGTTGCTTCCCTGTCCATGATGGCGGTCTCGAGCCTCCTTACCGGAGTCTCGCCGCCCCGTCTGGGAAACGCCCATCCGCACGTGGTGCCCTACCGCCTGTATCCGACCCAGGACCGGCCAATCGTGGTGGCCGTCGGCAACGACGCACAGTTCGCCCGTTTCGTGACCTCTCTCGGACGGGAATCCCTGGCGACCGATGCGCGTTTCCGAACCAACCGGGATCGGTTGCATAACCGCGATGTTCTTGACTGCCTGATCGAGGACCGGATGCGTCAGCGGCCGTATCGTCACTGGCAGGCTGCGCTCGAAGCTGCCGCCGTCCCGTTCGCGCCGGTGAATTCCGTGCTGGATGCGCTTCACCACCCGCAGATCGCGGCGCGGGGCATGCGAATCAATCTCCCGCACGATCACGGCGGCACGGTGCCGACGCCGGGCAACCCCATCCGGTTGTCGAGAACCCCCGTGCGCTATCGCGGGGCCGCCCCCGTGCTCGGCGGCGACACCGAGCAGATCCTCTGCGACGAGCTCGGCCGGAGCCCGGAAGAAGTGGAGCGCTTGCGCGCCGCCGGAAGTATTTAACCCGCAAAGAAGACCGGGGATTCGGACCGGGCAACAGGAGGGGGTTGATTGGGAAATTATTCGGTTACACCGAGGCAACCCCCTACAATCGCGCCGGTGGCGCTCGAGGTTTGCGGGTCGGAGCCACCTGACTGGCAGGGGAGGCAGCACATGCGGATCGCATTTATCGGACTTGGCAACATGGGCGGGCCGATGGCGGCCAACCTGGTGCGGGCGGGCCACGCCGTTCGCGGGTTTGACCTGTCCGCTCAGGCCATGGAGCGGGCGGCGGCGCAGGGTGTGGCGGGCTCGGCGTCGCAGGTGGCGGCCTGCCGGGAGGCGGAGGCGGTGATCACCATGCTGCCCTCCGGGCGGCAGGTCGAGGAGGTGTACCTCGGCCCCGACGGCGTACTGGGTGCCCTGTCCGGCAAGGTGCTGCTCATCGACGCCTCCACGATCGACGTGGCGACCGCGCGGAACCTCGCGGCCCGCACGGCGGAGGCCCGTCACGCGATGCTGGATGCACCGGTTTCGGGGGGTGTGGCGGGCGCCGAGGGAGCCGCACTCACCTTCATGGTGGGCGGTGACGAGGCGGCGTTCGAGAAGGCCCGCCCGCTGTTTGCGGCGATGGGCAAGAAGGCCGTGCGGGCCGGGGGCCCCGGGGCGGGTCAGGCGGCCAAGGTCTGCAACAACCTGCTGCTCGGGATTTCCATGGTGGGGCTGGCCGAAGCGTTTACCCTGGGCGGACGCCTGGGGATCAGGCCCGAGACCCTGTTTGCGATCGCATCGGCTGCCTCCGGCTGCAGCTGGGCGATGCTGAATCACCTGCCGGTTCCGGGAATCGTCGAGACATCGGCGGCGAACCGAGAGTTCCGGCCGGGATTTGCCTCGGCGATGATGCTGAAGGATCTCGCCCTGGCCCGGGAAGCGGCCGCGCAGACCGGGACCGCGATCCCGCTCGGCACCGAGGCCGGGAGGCTGTACCGGGAATTCGTGGAGGGCGGCGGCGGCGAGCTCGACTACGCTGCGGTCATTCGCCTGATCGAGAGCCGGAGCGCCGCCCCGAACGCTAGCGGGTGAAGGCCTGAATCCCGGTCTGGCTCCGGCCGAGCACCAGCGCGTGAATGTCGTGGGTGCCTTCGTAGGTGTTGACGGCTTCCAGGTTCACGACGTGCCGGATCACCGGGTAGTCGTCGACGATGCCGTTTCCGCCATGGATATCGCGCGCCTGCCGGGCGATGTCCAGCGCCTTGCCGGCATTGTTGCGCTTGATCAGGGACAGCATCTGCGGGGTAAACCGGCCGGCTTCCTTCAGCCGGCCCACCCGCAGCGCCGCCTGCAGGCCGATCGCGATTTCGGTCTGCATGTCGGCCAGTTTCTTCTGCACCAGCTGGTAGGCGCCGATGGGCTGCCCGAACTGCTCGCGCTCAAGGGCGTAGGTGCGGGCCGCGTGCCAGCACGTCTCGGCCGCGCCCAGGCACCCCCATGCGATCCCGTACCGGGCGCTGTTGAGGGACGAGAACGGGCCCCTGAGACCGCTGGCCCCCGGCAGGCGGTGATCGTCCGCCACGAACACGTCGTCCATCTGCACCAGCCCGGTGCTGGAGGTGCGGAATGCGACCTTGCCCTCGATCCCGGGAGTGGCAAGACTTCCCCTGGCGTCACGCTCGAAGACGAAGCCGCCGATCACGTCGTCGTCGTCCTTGGCCCAGACCAGGAACAGGTCGGCGATCGGCGCGTTGGTGATCCAGTTCTTGGCGCCGGACAGCAGCCAGCCGCCGTCCGTCCGGCGGGCCCGGGTGGTCATGCTGCCGGGGTCTGATCCGTGGTCCGGTTCGGTCAGCCCGAAACACGCGATGAGTTCCGCCTGCCGCAGCTTGGGGAGGTATTTCTGCTTCAGTGCCTCCGAACCGAAGCGGTGGATCGCCGGCATGACCAGGCTGGACTGGACGCTGAGAGCCGAGCGGTAGCCCGAATCGACGCGCTCGATTTCGCGGGCAATGAGGCCGTACGTCACCCACCCGACGCCGGCACAGCCGTAGCCCTCGAGCGTGGCCCCCAGCAGGCCGAGCCGGGCGTATTCCCGATAGATTTCGCGATCGAAGGTTTCGTTGCGAAAGCTGTCCCTGACCCGGGCCGCCAGCTTGTCCTGGGCGTACTCGCGGACCGAATCGCGCATCATCCGTTCATCCGGCGTGAGCTGGTCATCGAGCAGCAGGGGGTCGGCCCAGTCGAAGACGGGCGGGCGGGGAGTGGCGGCCGGGGCGGCAGCAGTGGCGGTCATCGGGCGGTACTCTCCTAGAATCGAAGCGAGTTTGCGATGGCGGACAGTTGACGGTACCGGCGGCTGTTCTGCGCCCGCGCCATGACCGTGTACCAGGCGGTTCCGGCTTCCTGCACCCGCACCAGCAGATGGCTGCTGGTGCCGCCCAGCCAGAACGCACACGTGACTTCGACCATCAACCCGGTCTCGTTGTGCGATTCGACGGGTCCGTCGCAGAACTGGTGCGGCCTTTCGGCCACCAGCTCGAGCGTCGCAAGCACCGATTCCGGACTGGGTTCCCAGTCGTTGATACGCGCCCCGGCGTACGGGCTGTCGGGGTCGAACAGGATCAGCGTCGCTTCGGCGATCGCCGCCGTTTCCGCCGAGACGCGATCGAGAAGCCATTGATGCGGATCCCGGACGGCATGTTCGAGCATGGCCACATCCAGCCGGGTAAGGGCGCGGAACGGGCTGGGGTGGCGAGGTTCGATCCGGAAGAGGCCGAGCAGTCCCGAATCGATGTCGAGGCGCAAGGGGCTGCGGGCGAGGTCGGACGGAAGGTTCGAGGGGTCGGCGCCGCCGGCCGCCGGCACCAGCATCGCCGCCGCCACGGCCGCGAAGCCGGCCCGGCGCAGGCTAGTCACGGGCTTCGCCGGCGAAGGCGACCGGCCGGCCGACGGGCTCGCCCAGGACCTCGTCTTCGCGCATGACCAGGTGGCCGCGGACAAAGGTCATGACCGGCCAGCCCCGGACGGATTTTCCATCGAACGGAGTCCAGCCCGCCGGCGAGACGATCCAGTCGTTGCGAATCGTGCGCGTGGCATGGAGGTCGACGACCGTGAAGTCCGCGTCGTAGCCCTCTGCCAGCACCCCCTTGCGGCGGGCGCCGTAGATGCGCGCCGGGGTTCGGGCGACCAGATCCGTCAGGCGCTCGAGGGTCAGCCGGCCGTGGTGGACGTGATCGAGCATGATGGGCAGCAGGGTCTGGGTCCCGGGCATGCCGGACGGGCTCCGGGGATAGGGGAGGGCCTTCTCGGCCAGGGTGTGCGGAGCGTGGTCGGACCCGATCACGTCGATGATCCCGCCGCGGATGCCTTCCTCCCACAGGCTGTCCTGGTGAACCTTGTCCCGTACGGGCGGATTCATCTGGGCCAAGGCTCCGAGTTCACGGTAGCACTCGGGCGCCGTCAGGGTCAGGTGGTTGGGCGTGGCTTCCGCCGTGGCGATGTCCTTGGCGGCGGCCAGTATCGGCAGTTCGTCGGCGGTCGATATGTGCAGGACGTGGACGGGCCGGCCGGCGGCCCGGGCGAGGCGGAGAATGCGCTGCGTGGCCCGGACGGCCGCGACCGGATCCCGGACGTCGGGATGCGTGTCGACGCCGGCTCCTTCCCGGACCTGCGCAAGGCGTTCCCGCAGCCGTTCCTCGTCCTCGGCATGTATGGCGCACCGGCGTGTGCCGGACGCCAGCACCCGGGCCAGCGACGCGTCGTCGGACACCAGCAGGGTGCCGGTCGAACTGCCCATGAAGATCTTGACGCCCGAGCAGCCCGGCAGGCGCTCCAGTTCAGCGAGGTCGGCAATGTTGTCGCAACCGGCTCCGACGAAGAAGGCGTGGTCCGTCCAGGCCCGCCGGCGCGCCCGGCGAAGCTTGTCGTCGAGCGCGTCCGCAGTCGTTGTCGGGGGGGACGTGTTCGGCATTTCGAACACCGTGCAGACACCGCCGAGGATTGCCGCCCGGGTGCCCGTTTCGATCGTTTCCTTGTCCGGATGGCCCGGTTCGCGGAAGTGCACCTGGCTGTCGATCACGCCCGGCAGGACGGTCAGGCCGTCGACCCGGAGCTCGCGTCCGCCGGAGGCCTCCCGGCCGACCGCGGTAATCGTCCCGTCCCGGAAGGCGATGTCGGCCTGGCGAAGACCGTCCCGGGTGACGATCGTCCCGCCGGCGAGAACCGTTTCGGGTACGCGGGGCATGACCGACTAACGGCTTCGCGTGGCGGGCAGTTGCAGGAAGGCCGGCACGTCGTCGGAATTGGTGAAGAACTTCGGGCGCCGCGCCGGGCGGGAAGGTGCGGGCAGCGGATCGGAGGCCGGTCGGGCCGGAGCCGGTCGGGCGGCCCGGTTCCGCGGCGGGGGTGCGGTCGACGAGGGGGCGGCCGCGGGGGTGCGGTCCGGTTCCCGGCGTCGCGACTGGCGGAAGGTTTCACTCCAGGACGACGATTGCCCGGGGGTCGGTGCCGCGTCGTGGCCGGGCTCCCGGCCGGCCGGCAGGGGGCGCCGGGCGGGGGCGAGGATGTGGGCTAGGGGATGCGGCGGTTCACTCGCGGGGTCGGCGTGTACCCGGGGCTTCTTTCGCGCGGTCCCGGTGGCACGAGAAGGGTTTTTCGCCGCCGCTTCCGGCGGCGGTGGCTGGCGTTTCCCGTTCATGCGCCGTACGGGAATCTTCAGGTTGATCAGCTTCTCGATGGCTTCGAGGTCTTCGCGTTCACCGGCGGACGCCAGCGTGATCGAGGTTCCGCGGACGCCGGCGCGGCCCGTCCGGCCGATGTGGTGGACGTAGTCCTCCGCCTGGTGGGGTACCTCGTAGTTGAAGACGTGGCTGATCCCGCGCACGTCGAGCCCCCGGCCGGCCACGTCGGTTGCGATGAGGACGCGGATCTCCCCGCTCCGGAACGCTTCCATGGTCCGCAGGCGGACTTGCTGCGGCATGTCTCCGTGCAGGGCATCGACCTGCACCCGGGACCGGCGCAGGGTCCGGACGAGTTCGTCCACGGTCCGTTTGCGGTTGCAGAACACCAGCGCCGAATCGATCGCCGGGTTGGCCAGCAGGGTGCCGAGCACCCGGTCCTTGTCACGGGCGCCGCAATGGATCACCGACTGATCGACCATGTCGGCCGTGGCCGCCGGGGGGGCCACGGAAATCCGCTCCGGGTCCCGCAGGAACCGCTTGGCGATCTGCCCGATTTCCGGCGGCATGGTGGCCGAGAGCATCATGGTCTGGCGCTTGGCGGGAAGCTTGGCGGCGATGCTTTCGATAGCCGGGATGAAGCCCATGTCAAGCATCCGGTCGGCCTCGTCGATGACCAGGAATTCGACCCCGATGAGCAGCAGGGCGCCGCGGTCGAACAGATCGAGCAGACGCCCCGGCGTAGCGATCAGGATGTCGAGGGGTTGAGCCGCGCGCTGCGCCTGCGGGGCGATGTTGACGCCGCCAATGAACAGGTCCGAGGACAGGCTGACGTGTGCCGAAAACAGGTCGATCTGTTCTTGTACCTGGAGCGCCAGCTCCCGCACGGGCTCGAGCACCAGCGCCCGCGGCATGCGGGCCCGGGCCCGTCCTCCGGACAGGCGATGGATCATCGGCAGGGTGAACGCAGCGGTTTTCCCCGTGCCGGTCTGGGCGGTGGCGAGGATATCCCGGCCTTCGAGGGCTACCGGGATGGCAGCCTGCTGGATCGGGGTCGGGGTGGTAAAGCCGGCGTCGCGGACGGCCCGCCGGATCGGCTCGGCCAACTGGAACCGGTCAAAGGCGGGCGCGCCGCCGGTGGCGCCGCTCAAAGGTCGAGGCCCGCGGCTTGCGGGGCCCTGGTCCGGATAAATGCGAGGCGTTTGGCCGGATTGCGCCCCATCACGTCCTGCACGAGCAGGTCGGCGCTGTTGCGCTGGTCGCTTGGCAGGTCGACCTGGATCAATGTCCGCATGCCGGGATCCATGGTGGTGCTCCGCAGCTGGGCCGCCGGCATTTCGCCAAGCCCCTTGAAGCGGCTGATATCGAACTTTTTGGATTCATCGAAAACACTCCTGAGCAACTCGGCTCGGTGGTCATCGTCACGGGCGTATCGGGTGGTGCCGGACTGCGCGATTCGATAGAGCGGCGGCTGGGCCAGGTAGAGGCGACCGGATTCGACCAGCGGCGGCATTTCGGAGAAGAAGAAGGTTAGCAGCAGGGAGGCAATGTGAGCGCCGTCCACGTCCGCGTCGGTCATGATGATAACGCGTTCGTAGCGAAGTTGCGCAAGATTGCAGGAATCGCCGGTGCCGCAGCCCAGCGCCCGGACCAGGTTGTTGAGCTCCTGGTTGGTGCGGAGCTTGTCGGCGCTGGCACTGGCGACGTTCAGGATCTTCCCCCTGAGCGCGAGGACGGCTTGCGTGTCCCGTGATCGGGCCTGCTTGGCGGATCCGCCCGCGGAATCTCCTTCCACGATAAAGAGCTCGGTTCCGTCGGCGGCCGTGCGGGTGCAGTCGGCAAGCTTGCCCGGGAGCCGCAGGCGCCGCGCCGGGGTCGCGCGCGGGAGATGCTTGTCGAGCTTTCGCTGCAGTCGCGCTTCCAGGTGCAGCACACAGTGATCCAGGAGCCGGTTGGCAGTATCCGGATCGCCGGCGAGCCAGTGCTCGAACGCGTTCCGGACCGCGCTTTCCACCTGCTGGCGGGCAGCGGCAGTGGTGAGTTTCTCCTTGGTTTGTCCCTGGAACTGGGGGGCCCGGAGAAATACGGAAAGGGCCATCCGGGCAGTGCCGCTGACATCCTCGGCCGTGAGGTCGCCGGCGCGCCGGTGCCTGACTAGGTTTCCGTACGCCCGCGTCCCCCGGGTCAGCGCGGCGCGGAAACCCGCTTCGTGGGTACCGCCCAGCGGAGTCGGAATCGTGTTGCACCAGCTGGACAAGGAGCCGTCGCCCTGTTCCGGCCAGAGTACCGCCCACTCGACCCGCCCGCCCGCGGCGAGCGCTGCCTGTCCGGTGAATGGTCGGGCCGTGACGGCCGGGGCATCGGCCTGGTGCTCCTGCACGACCTCCGCCAGCCCCCCGGGAAAGTGCAGTACCGATTCCGCCGGTACACCGGAGTCGGTGAGCAGGACCGGGTCGCACTGCCAGCGGATCGTGATCGAGGCCACGAGCCGCGCCTTGTCGCGGGCCATCTCGAAGAGACGGGAAGCCTGCAGGGTCGTGCCCGCGTCGAAGATCTCCCGGTCGGGAACGAAGCGGACGGTCGTGCCGGTCCGGCGTTTGGCCACCGTTCCGGTCCTGGCGAGGGGGGCCAGCGGCACGCCCCGGCGGAAGGACTGGCTCCAGCGGCCGCCGTTGCGGGCCACTTCCACGGTCAGTTCAGCGGACAGGGCGTTGACGACGGAGAGCCCCACGCCGTGCAGGCCGCCCGAGGTCCGGTACGCGGTTTCGTTGAACTTCCCACCGGCGTGGAGCAGGGTGCTGGCAATCTCGACCCCGGACTTGCCGGGAATCTCGGGGTGCGGTTCGACCGGAATTCCGCGGCCGTCGTCGCTGACGCTCAGGACGTTGCCGCTTTCCAGCACGATCTCGATGTTGCTGGCATGACCGGCCAGCGCCTCGTCGACGGCGTTGTCGACGATTTCCGCCGCCAGATGATGCATCGCGGTCTCGTCGGTGCCGCCGACATACATGCCCGGATGCTTGCGGACCGCTTCGAGCCCCTCGAGTATCTCGATGCTGGAAGCGGTGTAATCGGCAGTTGTCACGGACGGAATTTCCGGATTGCAGCGGGGCCGGCCGGGCGAGCGGGCAGCCTGACCCGGCCGCTCAGGGAGCCAGGCCGGCCGGGCCCGGCTTCAGGTCGCCGGCGGGAGCAAGAACATTGCGGACCGCCCCGGTGCGCCCGCGCGACCGGCGTCACGCCTCTGCCAGCGTTGCGACTCCCCGCACGCGGGTCTGGCGCATGTAGCGACGATAGCGGTCAGCGTCGTACCCGGTTCCGCGGTGGAGCAGGCACCGGTTGTCCCAGACCACGAGTTGACCGGCTTCCCAGGCGTGGGTGTAGACGTGATCGGCTCCGACCGCCTGCTCCAGCAGATCGTCCAGCAGGCGCCGGCTCGTCGGCCGGTCCCAGCCCTCCACGACCTTGGCGTGGGATCCGACATAGTAGTTCTTGGCTCCGTTGCGCGGGTTGGTCCGCACCAGTTTCTGTCTCACCGGCGGCAGCGACGCCGCGTGCGAGGGGGTCACGGCATCATCGGCCACCTGGCTCCGGGAGAACACGTAGTCATGAATCACCACCAGGGGGTCGATGGCGGCCTTCCTGGCTTCCGGAAGGCGTGCGTACGCGGCGCGGGCACTCGCGAACTGGGTCTGTCCGCCCTCTTCGGGAACTTCGTGCACGCTCATGATGGATACGTACGACGGAACCGTGCGAAACGAGGAATCGGTGTGCCAGAGGTTGTTGCCGGTGGCAAAGATGGTTCGACGGTGGCGGCTTCCCAGCCGGCTGCCGTCTTCCTGCACGTTGCCGATGGTCCCGAAATAGCTGATCGCGCCGCGCTGTCCCAGAGCCACGTGATCCTCTTCCGGCTCGCCCAGACTGCAGGTCAACGAGAGCTGGAGGGCGTCGTCCAATTCCTGACCCGGAAAACACAGGAACGAATGCCTGTCGATCAGGTCGTGAACCTCTGCGATGGTCTTCCTGGCCAGGGGAGCACGCAGGCTCAATCCGGACACCCGCGCCCCGAACTCGGCGTGGAGCGGTTCGATCCCATAGTCACTCATGGTTTCTTTCCGCTCAGCGGAGAACGGAGGAGGTAGGGGCGCCCCAAGTCTGGCCGTCCATCGGTCGTACGGTCGAATCTCACAGTCACCGTCCTTGATTGTGGCAACCAACGGCCAGGCGCCAAGCCAAGGTCGGGATCTATGCCGGTCCGGAGGGCTTGGCGGGTGCCGGGATTCGTGTCCGGCGCAGCGGTATTCCAGCGTAACCTGCCGCCAGTTCTGTTGTTCGTCAATGATGAAACGCCGGGTTCGCCTTACCGAAGAACATGAAACGGAGGTAGGGGTGCGCGTTTGGCATTGATAGATGCGGGCTTCCGCTGCCATTCCGGGTGTCGGCTGCCTGATGGAATTGATTTGTCCATCGCGTGGTTTCTGGAGTTCTCCGCCGCCGGTTGCACGATCCGCCTGCATTCAAGCCCCTGCATTTCAGCAGGTTCCCTACCGGATTGCGGTCCAGCATTCGCTCCCGATTGAAGAAACGTGAAAACCGCTCATCACTGCGCAACCGAATGCTTACCGCGAGACTGTAATTGACAAAGCGATCTACAGCAACCTACATTCTCATCGCTATCATTTGCGATCCCGCTTTGGTCGGGCCGCTCGCCAAATACAACAATCGGTGTCCAACCACAGGGCGCAGGATCTTACCTCGCGCCTTGTGCGCTTGGTGGTAGATGTGCGGAGCTTCACGCATGTCGCGAGTGATAGTAACGGCTTGGCGCCCGCCATGGCCAGCAGTGAATCATAGTGAGAATAGTCTATGCCCCCCCCCCTTCCTCCTCCTGCTAATTCCCGCCTTGGCGCTTTTGCCAGCCTGTGCTAGCATCGTTGAAGGCACCGACCAACAAATCACCATTTCATCAAAGCCGTCCGAAGCACTTTGCGAACTCGTCAGGGAAGGCACGCAGATTGGCGTTGTTAACCCGACGCCAGGAACAGTTGGAGTCGAGAAAAGCTCACACGATATCACGGTCAAATGTTCAAAGGATGGTTGGGGTGTGGGCGTGCAAGTGCTCGCGGCCGACTTTGAGTCCATGACTTGGGGAAACATCATCTTCGGCGGAATTATCGGCTTAGCCGTTGATGCAGGCTCGGGAGCAATGCACCAATATCCGCCTTCCATCTTGGTGCTGCTGCCTCCTCTGGAGGAATAACGGCCCGATGAGCTGGGTTTCGGCTTTGGCTCGCATCAAAGAGACGCGATGGTTGGGGTGTGATTCTCATATGGACGCTTTTTGATCTTGCAATCAACTAGCCAAGAATCATGAGGCGAGCGCGACCTGCCGGTTCTCGTTGGCGCAGGGTGGCGGCTTCTTCCAGCCGCCACCGCGGCCCAGGCGCGGGGTCAAACGCTTACTCCAGATGTGCGTACGGATGTTGGCAGGTGCTTGAACTGCGGGGGTGCGACGCCGGGTGATCAGGTTTCTCCTACCGAATTCCCGAATTCAGAAGGTTGATCATGCGGAGTCCCGGGTATGCGGAGAACCCGCGGTCAAGCGTTACCCATTCGCAGCCGTGTTCGATTGCCAGTGCTGCATGGTAGGCATCGGATATCCGATTGCCCGTCTGCGAAAGAGTTTCAGATGTCCTGACGCGACCCGACTTTAGCCGGCCCATTTTTCTGATGATAGACGTGGCCTCAGCGGGAGAAACCGGACAAGAAAGCATCTCTGGCCTTCAAATCGTGGCTCATCTATTCAATAAACGAAATATAGCTTCCTGTCAGGCGTTTCCGACCGCAAGAACGGAACCAAGTCATTGAAAATTATCCGGTGGAAAGCACCACCGGTTAGCAGCGTCATCTGATCAGTTCAGGACATCTGAGTTTTCACCAGACCGAGGAAGATGCGCCAGTGACCGCTGCCGGGTCGAAGCGGAACGCTCGTGGACTGGGCAAGCAACGCATCAACAAAGGCGGTTGCTGCCTCGTTCGGAGTGGCGGGATGGAACACCCGCGGGTGCGTCAGCACACGCAACGTGCCGCTGAGCACGAGTTCCGACAGCCCGATCTGTTCCCCGCCGGACACGGCCGAGAGCAGCCATTTGCGGCATCAATCGTGATGGGTCGCATCCTTACGAAACGCACTCACCAATACGTTGACGTCAGGGCTCTGCATCCATCATGCCTTCAAGGGCTGCAGAGTCGGTCAGGTCGACTCCGGGCTGTACGCCCCGGCCGCGAAACACCGGGATCGGTGGCGGATCGGATCGCGGGCGTGCCGGCCCGGCGAGAAACGTGCGAAGTGCCTGCTCAACGGTTGCCTTTAGGGTTGTTCGTCCGGCCACGGCATGGGCCTTGGCCGCCCAGAATAGTTCGTCGTTGATATCCAGAGTAGTACGCATACATAAAAAAACATAACCGCCGATACGGATTGATGCAACTTGCCTTGGCTCGCTGCCGTGCGCAGCCGAGGGCTGATCATCCGTCACCTTGGGAAGCCGGTCAAAACAGTATGATCAAGGCGTGGTGATGGAACGGATCTCGATTCATCCTGCAGCACGGCGTGTCCGGCGATGGGTCCGGATGCACCGGCGTTTCCGTCTGCTGGCGGCACCCGTTCCAGCATGCTCGTGCGAAGCGACTCTGGACGTCGCCCTCGCGACATGAACCCGTCTCTGGTGGCGATGTGGATCGAGACGCATTCCGCGATAGCACGCGCACTGCAGCCCGGGTACTGATTCCCGAAGAGGTAGCCCCACGCGCCGGGTGACGAGAGTGCGATTCCGCAAGGGCGGGGTGCATAGGCTCAGGCACTGGACGGACCGGATCTGCACATGGCGTCCCACCTGGCTCACCCGGATCATCGCGCGCAGTTCCTGACAGAGCTGGAATCCGGATCGATTCTCTCGTGGTTCTCGCGGAGACCCGGGTGACCGACACGGTGTGCACACGTGAAGCACGGATGAACGCATGGCGCCATGGGCCGCCGGTGCCCCTTGCGGCCAGACGGATGGGGCAGTTTCGGTCATGCTGATCCCAAGCTGGAGCGTCGTGTCTAGGAAGCCAGGGCCTGCGCGAGGGTCATCGCGTTGTGTCGCATCATGTCGAGGTAGGTCGGCGCCGGGCCGTCCGGGCCGGACAGGGAGCCGGGATAGAGCGTACCGCCGATGGTGGCGCCGGTTTCGTTGGCGAGGCGTCGCAGGAGACGCGAATCGGCCATGTTTTCGATGAAAACGGCACGAATGCCCTGATCCCGGATTTGCCGGACCAGACGGGCGATATCCTGTGCGGACGCCTCTGATTCGGTACTGAGCCCCTGCGGTGCGATAAAAGTCAGCCCGTAATCGCGGCCGAAATACCGGAAAGCGTCGTGGGAGGTGACGACGGTCCGGTTTCTGGCGGGAAGTTCGGCCACGACCCTGGTGATTTCCGAGTCGAGCGCCTCAAGCTCGTCCACGTAGACCGCGCGATTCCGGTAGAACACGTCGGCGTTCTCCGGATCGGCCTTGACCAGCGCCGCGGTGATCTGGTCCACGTACACCGTGGCATTGCGCAGGCTTTGCCAGGCATGGGGGTCAAAGGCGCCGTGATCGTGCTCCTCGTGATGGCCGTCTTCGTCGTGTTCGTCTTCGTCGCGAGTGTGGAGGTCAGCACCGTCCGCGTGTGCAATCGGTTCGATGCCGTCGGTGGCCACGACCTGGACTCCGCGGAAATTCGCGGCATCGACCAGACGGTCCAGCCAGCCTTCGAAGTGCAGCCCGTTGACGACGAGGATCTGCGCTTCACTGACAGCCCGTGCATCGGCCGGCGTCGGTCGGTAGACATGCGTGTCCCCGTCGGGTCCGACAAGCGTGGTGACGGCAATGTGTTCGCCGCCGAGTCGCTCGACCATGTCGCCGAGGACCGAGAAGGTGGCGACGACCTGGATGGGAGAGTCCGGCCGAGCGGCAGTCGGAAGACAGAGAGGTAGTGCGAGAACGGCGGCGGCGACTGCCAGAAGCGACCTGCGAGTGGGCACGGATGCGTCCTTTCAGATTTGGAAAGGGCGGCGCGGGAGAACCCGCGGGGCGAGAGCGTTGATTGGTCCGGGAACCGGCGGCCGCGTGGATGCGAGACCTGCAAGGAAACGGCGGACGGCTGTTTCCGGGTGAACCGCTTTGGTCCATGTATGGCCCGGCAACCGCTTGCGATGCGGCGCCAGGAAGCTCCTCAACCGGGCCCGCGAGGCACGGTCCGTCGAGCGAGCGTGGTATCCACGTTTGCCCGTCGCGGCGGTGTCCCCGGACCCGGGGCTCTTCCTGGGCACAGGTCCCCGTTTCCGGTCAGGCCGCACCGATGTCGATGCAGCGCGCACACGTGCCCTCGACCCCGACGGCCTTGCGGCGTGTCGCAACGAACCCGAGAACAGCGGCATCCTCGGCCAGCAATGTGGAGATCCGCGGATTCTCGAATTCGACCGATGTCCGGCAGCCCCGGCAGAGGAAGAACAGGCAATCGTGATCGCGTTCGGGATGGATGCACGGGACGTAGGCGTTCAGGCTCTCGATCTTGGTGGCGAGACCCTGCGCCATCAGAAAGGCGAGTGCCCGATACACGGTCGGTGGGCCGACCAGGCGCGCCTCTCGTTGCTTGAGCGCTGCCATCAGCTGGTAGGCGCTGGCCGGCCCGTGGCTTTCCCACAGGAACTCCAGAATGCCTCTCCGCAGTTCGGTCATTTGCACGCCGCGTTCCCGGCAAATCTCCGTTGCCAGTGCGACCCGTTCGCGCGGCTCGTGCTGCCGGCGGCAATCCGGACCGCTGCAGGCTCCGGCCAAGGTTGGGGGGTTCATCACGAGTCTCGCCTTGTGACAAAGAAACAATGTTATAACGTTTTAAGACAGGCCGCAAGAGGCCCTGCACAGGGACGGCCTCCTTGTCCGGCCGGCGGGGTACGGTGCGGTGCTCGAGCCGGTCGTTTCATTCCCGGTCTGGCGGTATGCGGCTAGGGTGGCGGTGGCCAATCAGACGGGCGGAATCTCGGCAGTTCGCTGTATTTGTTGTGAAATCGTTCCCCGTACGCGTTTACTCGCGGGGGGAGACAGACAATGCCTCACGAGTGCTGCGTGCGATCGCAGCGTCCCGAGGCGTAGGCGGGAGCTGTCGATGCGGCAACGTGTTCATGCCTGCCTCCTTCCGGCTCGGCCCCGGCAGCTTTACGGGTTTCGGCTTGTTCGCAGGCGGATGCAAAGCGCAAGCCGGACTGCTCAGTCCTCGGCCTCGAACAGCCGGCGGTAGGCCACCTCGGCCCGGGCGAGTCCGGCGTCGGTCAGGATCACCGACTTGGACTTGCTCACCGGGTCGGAAATCAGATCCTTCTCGTACAGGCGCTCCATGGCGTCCCAGTCAAACGACTTCCATGTCCGCGCCCCGCCCATGGGGTAGTGCTCGAAGATTCCCAGCCAGAGCAGCGCCAGCACGGCCTCGTCGATCCGGTCCTTGACCCGTTCGTCACTCATCGCGCCGACCCGCTGGGGTGCGCGTCGGGGCCGCCGTCGCCGCAGACTCTCATGACGCGCCCCGCCCGTTGATCGGTTGGCGGATTTTGCATGGGCGAGAAGTGCGTAGATCGACAGGGTTTCGTCACCATAACATCGATCCTCCCGCCGCCGCCGCGCTTGCCGCGGACCGGGTGATCGCGGGCGAAGCACCCTGCCTCCGAGCGGCAAGCCGGCCGGTGCAGCATCCCCGGTCAGTAGTCCGAATCACTGCCGCCATCCTGGTGCAGCCCCTGTTCGCGCAGGGCATCGGCCACTTCCCGAGGCATGTAGTTTTCGTCGTGCTTGGCCAGGATTTCGCTGGCGGCGAAGGTCCCGTCGGGCAGGAAACGGCCTTCTGCGACCACCCCCTGCTGTTCCCGGAACAGGTCCGGAAGCAGTCCGGTGTAGGTCACGGCGACCTCGTTCGCGCCGTCGCTCACGACGAACCGGACCTCCAGGCTGCCGGACGCGTGCTGCACGCTTCCGGACTTGACGAGACCGCCCAGCCGGATGGCTTCGTCGGGGCCGAACTCGCGGTCGGCGGCCTGGGTCGGGCTGTAGAAGAACACGAGCGTGTCGTCGAGCGCTTGGAACACCAGGGTGGCGGCCACCCCGAGAGCCACACCGGCCAGGAGGAGTCCGGCGAGACGGCGGTGCTTGCGGGTCATGGCCGCCGCCGCCGGGGAGTGGCGCGTTCGGCCTCGTCGAGGCGGCTGCGCACGGTTCGCCGCGCTCGCAGGGTCGCTGCGAGCAGGCCGGCAAGGACCAGTCCGGTGACGCCGTAGGCGGACCAGACGTAGGGGCCGTAGTCTCCCATCGCGAGAAACGTGCGCAATTCAGGCATCGTCAGTGCGCCCCGTCTGCAGGGCCGCCCGCTGCAACGCCCGGAGGCGGCGGCGGCCGAGTTCGGTCTGGATCCGGATGATGGCGAGACAGGCAAACAGCAGCGAGAATCCCGCCGCCATCAGGAACAGGGGAGCCAGCATCGACGAATCGATGGCGGGCCCGCCGATGCGCAGGATACTGGCGGGCTGGTGCAGGGTATTCCACCAGTCGACGGAAAACTTGATGACCGGCAGGTTCACCGCGCCGATCAGCGCGAGGATGGTAGCGGCGCGTTCGCCGGTTTCCGGCTCGTCGAAGGCGTGGACCAGCGCCATGTAGCCCAGGTACAGGAACAGGAGAATGACGACCGAGGTCAGCCGCGCATCCCATACCCACCAGGTTCCCCACATGGGCTGCCCCCAGATCGAGCCGGTCGCGAGCGCGATCACCGTGAAGCAGGCGCCGATAGGGGCGATGCTGCGCGCCGCGATCAGGGCGAGCGGGTGGCGCCAGACCAGGGCGACGGCGCTGGCGAGCGCCATCCCGGCGTAGCCTGCGAGTGCACTCCACGCGGCCGGGACGTGCACGTACATGATGCGCGCCGCGTCACCCTGCTGGTAGTCGGGCGGCGATGCGACCAGGGCGAACCACAGCCCGAGACCGATGCACACCGCCGCGCCGGCACCCGTCCAGGGCAGCAGCGGCACCGCGAACCGGAGGAATCGGGCCGGGTTGGCGAGCCCGTGCAGGGTTCTGGCCATCATGCCGTTCCGGCGAGTCCAGGCATCGCCCCTACCGCCCTCAGTTGCGCACCGCCCGCAAGGCAGCATGTCCGGCATAGGGCGCGAGCGCCAAGGCTGCCAGTGTCAGCGCCCCCAGTACGGAGAAGAACGGCCGGGAATCATGTCCCTTGAGGGTTTCGCTGACCGCTGCGGTCCCGAACACTAGCACGGGAATGGTCTGGGGCAGGACGATCAGCGCCGCCAGCATCCCGCCCCGCTGCACCGGCGCCGTGAGGGCCGCGCCCACCGTGCCAATGAGTGACAGGGCCGGGGTTCCGATCAGCAGCGCGCCGGCGAGCGGGAGGGCCCCCCGGACTTCCATCCCGAGCGCGAGGGCCGCGAGCGGGGCGAGCAGTACGAAGGGCAGGCCGGTCACCAGCCAGTGGGCGAGGCTTTTTGCGAGCATGAGCACCGCGCCGCCGGGCGCATGGAGCAGGAGCAGGTCGAGGGAGCCGTCGGTCTGGTCCGGCGCGAACACGCGGTCGAGCGACAGCATCGACGCCAGGAGGGCGAGGGCCCACGCCGCGCCCGGGGCAATCCGGCTGAGGACCTCCGGGTCCGGCCCGACGCCGAGCGGAAGCAGGGCGATTGCGATACCGAAGAACACCCACACCCCGATGAGGTCGACGACTCCCCGCACGTAGAGCCGCAGTTCGTGCCCGACGACCGCCCGGATGAACGTCATCGCCCGCCCAGTGCCAGCCGCCCGGCGTCGGCCAGCGCGAGATCGGCCGGCGCCGTGATCACGGCGCTGCCGCCCTGCGCGCGGTGTCGGGCCAGTTCCTCCCGGAACCGGGCCTCCCCGTCCGCGTCGAGATTGACGACCGGTTCGTCGAGCAGCCACAGGCGCGCGTGCGCCAGCAGCACCCGGGCCAGGGCCAGGCGGCGCTGCTGCCCGGCTGACAACCACCCCGCCGGCAGGTCTTCGGTCCCGTCGAGACCGACGCGTCCCAGGACCCGGTTGGCGGCGGGGCCGGCCCGGGTCAACTGCCGCCAGAACGCGAGATTCTCGCGCACCGTGAGCCGGGCCTTGATCCCGGTGGCGTGGCCGAGGTATCCGAGAACGTGCGCAAAGGTGCCGCGCTCGGGTCTTTGGCAGTGGCCGGCCGAGGGCTGCAGGAGCCCGGCCAGGATGCGAAGCAGTGAGGACTTGCCGGAGCCGTTCGGTCCGGTCACGACCAGCGCCTGTCCGGTGCCGAGCGAAAACGACACGTCGGCGAAGAGCTCCCGGCCGCCGCGTGCACAGGCCAGGCCGGTGACCGTCAGGCGGGCCCCGGCCGGGCCCGGCGCCTCAGCCGGGCGCACGGGTGTCGTCGATGTACTTCCCGTCGTCCGGAATCCGGTCCTCCGCCACGAGCCGGACGGCGGCCCGGACGCGGAGCACGGAGCGCGCGGTGTCCGCGACCGCGTCGGCCGCCACCGGTTGTCCGGGTCGGGCCGCCACCTGCAGGTCGGCGGTGTCACGGTCTCGCTCGCGTCCGATCAGGAGCCGGAGACGGGTGATCTCGGGATGGCGCTTCGCGATCTCCCGGACCTGCCCCGGATGCACGAACATCCCCCGGACCTTGGCCGTCTGATCGGCGCGGCCCAGCCAGCCGGCGATGCAGGGGGCCGTGCGCCCGCACGGGCTTGGCTCCTCCAGAAACCGCGACAGGTCGCCGGTGCCGAACCGGATCATCGGATAGGCGGGGTTGAGCACGGTCACGACGACTTCCCCGATGGCATCCGGTGCGACCGGCGTCGTCCCCCCGGGCTCCACCAGTTCGACGATCACATCCTCGTCGAGCACCATTCCCGCGCCGGGGGCCGTCTCGTACGCGATCTGTCCGACATCGGCGGTTCCGTAGCCCTGCAGCACCCGGATCCCGGCCGCGTCGAACCGGGACCGCAGGCCGGAGGTCAGGGCTTCGCCGCCCACGATGCCGCTTTCGAGCGACGAGAGGTCAAGGCCCCGCTCGGCCGCCTTTTCCAGCAGGATCCCGAGAAAGGACGGGGTGCCGGCGTAACGGTTGGGGCGCAGGGAGGCGAGGGTTTCGAGCTGGAGGTCCGTGTTCCCGGTCCCGGCGGGAAAGACGGCGCAGCCGATGGCATGGGCCCCCTGTTCCATCATGAAGCCGGCTGGCGTGAAATGATACGAAAAGGTGTTGTAGACGAGGTCCCCCGGCCGGAAGCCGGCCGCGTGCATCCCCCGCGCCATCCGCCAGAAATCCCCCGTGTGCCCCGGTTCGTAGATGGGGCCGGGAGAGGCGAAGACGTGCCGGAAGCGCCCGGTCGGCCGCGTGGCGAGTCCGCCGAAGGGAGGTGCTGCGCGCTGGAGGTCGGGCAGGTCGGATTTCCGGAGCACCGGCAGCGCGGCGAGGTCTGCGCGGCTGCGGACCCGGTCCGGGTCGGTGCCGGCGAGCCGTTCGGACCAGGTCGGGGCCCGGGCGGCGGCGCGGCGAAGCAGGGACCGCAGCTGTTCGAACTGGGCCCGGTCGCGGACTTCGGGGGGCCGCGTCTCCAGATCGTCGTAGCAGGAGGGGCGGGGGTCGGAAGTGGTCATGCCGGGGCCTTTCCGGGATCAGTAGCCTTGCGCGCGCAAAACGCGGTGGCGGGGCCCGTCACCGGCGTGGATGCGCGCGAGGTTGTCGGCCAGCAGCCGCGCAGCATACGGAGTGGCGAAGTTCACGCCGGCGGCGTGCGGCGTGATGATCACGTCGGGGCGCTGCCAGAGTCCGCTCGCCGGGGAGAGGGGCTCGGCGGCGAACACGTCGAGAAAACACGAGGCGAGGCGGCCGGAGGCGAGTGCGGCTTCGAGATCCGGCTCCACGACCGTACTGCCGCGGCCGAGGTTGATGAGGTGGGCGCCGTGCGGGAGTTGGTTCAGGCGCTCCCGATCGAGCAGTCCGCGCGTGGCCGCCGTGGCGGGCAGCACGGAGAGCAGGATGTGGGTATCGGCCAGAAACCCTGCGAGACCGGCGTCGCCCGCGAACCGGTCCACGCCCTCGATCTTCGTGCGTCCGGTTCGCGACCACGAGCGCAGAAGAAACCGGAAGGCCTGCAGCCGTTCGAGAATGGCCCGGCCGATCTCGCCGGTGCCCATCACGCCCACGCCGGTTCGTTCGGTATCGGCGTAGGGCGGGCGCCCCCAGAGGCATTGCCCCTGATTCTGGAGATGGTGGTGCAGGCTGCGGTGGCAGGCGAGCACGGCGAGGACGGCGTATTCCACCATCTGTTCGGTGAGCGTCGGATCGACCGTGCGGGCGAGCGCCACTGCCGGCGGCGGGGGGTGGGCGAGCAGGTGATCGACGCCGGTGCCGATCGTCTGGACGAACCGCAGGTTCGGCAGTTCCTCCCAGAGGGCCGGCGGGGCCTGCCACACGAAGGCGGCGGTGACGGCGGCGGGGTCGAGGATCTCGTCGGGCCACACCTGCAGGTCGACCGGCAGCGCCAGCTCGCGGCAGACGTCGCGCCACGGTCCGACCGGGTCGTCGGTACTGAAATAGGCAACCTGGAAGCGTCGGGTCATCCGGCAGTCTCCGTTGCGGGTTCGAGCTGGGCGGCGCGGAGGAGGCGCCGGGTGTAGGCGGTGGCGGGTCGGCGGAACACGCGTTCGGCCGGACCTTGCTCGACGGCGGCGCCCGCCTGCATCACCAGCAGGTCGTCGGCCATGGCGCGCACCACCCTGAGGTCGTGGCTGATGAAGAGGTACGCGAGGCGGTGGCGAACCTGCAGGGTGTTGAGAAGGCTCACGATCTGGGCCTGCACCGAGAGATCGAGCGCCGAAGTGGGCTCGTCGAGCACGAGCACGCTGGGGGTGAGCGCCAGGGCCCGGGCGATCGAGATTCGCTGGCGCTGGCCGCCCGAGAACTCGTGGGGGTAGCGGTCCATGGCGGCCGCCGGCAGGCCGACCTCCTCGAGGGCCGCCGCGACCCGCTGGCGGGCTTCCCGGGTGGTGCGCACCCTCCGGTTGAGGAGCAGGCCCTCGGCGACGATGGCGAAGACCGAGAGGCGCGGCGCCAGGGAACCGTAGGGGTCCTGGAACACGAACTGCAGCCGGGCGCGCAACGGCCGCAAGTCCTTCCAGCCCAGGCGGTCGATGGCCCGGTCCTCGAAACGGATCGATCCGGTGCTCGGGATCAGGCGCAGGACCGCCTGTCCGAGCGTGGTCTTGCCGCAGCCTGATTCCCCGACCACGCCGAGCGTCCGGCCGGCGCGGAGCGACAGGTCGATCCCGTCCACGGCCTTCACGTGTCCCCGGACCCGGCGCAGGATGCCCTTGCGAATCGGGTAGTGCACCCGCAGGCCGCGCACGTCGAGGAGCGGGGAGGCCGGTCGAGCGACCGGCGGCGGGGGCCGTACTCCGGGCTGGCTGGAGAGCAGGCGCCGGGTGTAGGGGTGGCGGGGGTGGCGGAAAACGGTTCCGGTGTCCCCCCGTTCCACGATGCGTCCGGCCTGCATGACCGCGGTCCGGCGGGCGACCGACTGCACGATCGTGAGGTCGTGGGTGATCAGCAGGAGGCCCATGCCGTCCTGGCGCTGGAGGTCGGCGATCAGGGACAGGATCTCCGCCTGCACGGTGACGTCGAGTGCGCTGGTCGGTTCATCCGCGATCAGGTAGCGGGGCCGGTTGGCCAGGGCGCAGGCGATCATGACGCGCTGGCGCTGGCCGCCGGACAACTGGTGCGGGTAGGCCTCCGGGCGGGCTTCGGCCTCTCCGAGGCCGACCCGTTCGAGCAGTTCCCGGGCGGCCCTCCGGGCGGCGGTGCGCGCGAGCTTCTGGTGCAGGTGCAGCGATTCGGAAACCTGGCGCACGATGGTGTGCAGCGGGTTGAGCGAGGTCATGGGTTCCTGGAAGATCATCGCGATCTCGTTGCCCCGGACCCGGCGCAGCCGTTCCTCCGGGGCGCCGAGCAGCTCGGTGTCGTCGAGGCGGATCGAACCCCGGGGGTGGGTGGCGCGGGGGTACGGCAGGAGTCCGAGCACCGAGAGGGCGGTGACCGACTTGCCGGACCCGGATTCCCCGACCACTGCGAGCGTGTCACCGGGGGCCAGGGCCAGGCTCACGTCATGCACCGCATCGACGGCCCCGTCCTCGGTGTGAAACCGGACCGCGAGATCCTCGATCCGGAGCATCAGCGTCCCGCGCGGGCGGTCATCGAAAGACCTTGCGCGGGTCAAAGGCGTCGCGCACCGCCTCGCTCATGAAGACGAGCAGCGAAAGGAGCACGGCGAGCGCCAGGAAGCCGGTGAAGCCCAGCCACGGGGCCTGCAGGTTGTTCTTCCCCTGGTTGAGCAGTTCGCCCAGCGAGGGCGATCCCGGCGGCAGGCCGAAGCCGAGGAAGTCCAGGGACGTGAGCACCGTGACGGATCCGGCCAGGGTGAACGGCAGGAACGTCAGGGTGGAGACCATCGCATTGGGGAGCACGTGCCGGAACATGATGCGCGCGTTGCTCATGCCGAGCGCCCGGGCCGCCTTGACGTAGTCGAAATTGCGCGCCCGCAACACTTCGGCGCGCACCACGCCGACCAGCCCCATCCAGCTGAACAGCAGCAGGAGCAGAAGCAGCAGCCAGAAGGTGGGGGTCACGATGCTGGCCAGGATGATCAGCAGGTAGAGGACCGGCAATCCGCTCCAGATCTCGATGAACCGCTGCCCGAGGAGGTCGGTGAGGCCGCCGAAGTACCCCTGGACCAGTCCGGCCGCGATGCCGATGGACGACGAGAGCAGCGTGAGGATCACGCCGAACAGGATCGAGATCCGGAGCCCGTAGATCAGGCGGGCGAGCACGTCGCGCGCCTGGTCGTCGGTACCCAGCCAGTTGACCGGCGACGGCGGCGACGGCGCCGGCCGTCCGAGATCGCGGGCCACGGTCCGGTAGCTGAACGGGACCGGCGGCCAGACCATCCAGCCGTCGGCGAGAATGAGTTCGCGCACGTACGGGTCGCGGTAGTCTGCCGGGGTCGCGAAGTCGCCGCCGAACACCGTTTCCGGATAGTCGGCGAGGACCGGAACGTAGAACTGCTCGCCGAACCGGACCAGCAGCGGCCGGTCATTGGCGAGGAATTCGGCGGGCAGCGTGGCGAGCAGCAGGGCGCCCATCAGCCAGGTGGCGACGTAGCCCCGCCGGTTCCGCCGGAAATTGGCCCAGCGGCGCGCGGCCAGCCGGCGGGGCCGGCCGGGCGGCGGGGGTTCCCCGGCCCCTTCCGCTCTCTCAGACATTGCGGTGCTCGAAGTCGATCCGGGGGTCGACCACGGTCATCGTGAAGTCGCCGAGGATGTTGACGGCAAGTCCGAGCAGCGTGAAGAAGTAGAGGGTCGCGAACATCACCGGATAGTCGCGGTTGACCGCCGCCTCGAAACCGAGCAGCCCGAGCCCGTCCAGCGAGAAGATCACCTCGGTGAGGAGGGCACCGGTGAACAGGATGCCGATGAAGGCGGCCGGAAACCCGGCGATGACGATCAGCATCGCGTTCCGGAAGACATGGCCGTAGAGCACCCCGCGGCGGTCGAGCCCCTTGGCCCGGGCGGTGAGGACGTACTGCTGGTTGATCTGGTCGAGAAAGGAGTTCTTGGTCAGCATCACCAGTCCGGCAAAGCCGCCGATCACCATCGAGAGAACCGGCAGCACCATGTGCCAGAGATAGTCGGCGATGCGCGCCCCCCAACCCAGTTCCCGCCAGTCGGGCGACGTGATGCCCTGGAGCGGAAACCAGTCGAGGAACCGCCCGCCGGCGAAGAGGATGATCAGCAGGATGGCGAACAGGAAGCCGGGAATCGCATTGCCGACGACGACGACCGCGCTGGTCCAGAGGTCGAACGACGAGCCGTCGCGCACCGCCTTCGCGACCCCGAGCGGGATGGACACGAGATAGACCAGCAGCGTGGTCCACAGCCCGAGGGAGATCGAGACCGGGAGCTTGTCGAGAACCAGGTCGATGACCCGGCGGTCGCTGAAGAAGCTTTCGCCGAAGTCGAAGACGAGGTAGCGCCCCATCATCTCGAAGAAGCGTTCGTGGGCCGGCCGGTCGAAGCCGTACATGCGCTCGATTCGTTCGATCAGCTCCGGGTCCAATCCCTGGGCGCCGCGATAGGGGGGGCCTGAGTCCGGGCTGGCGGCGGTGGGTGCGAGCTGTTCCCCGCTGCCGCCGGCAAACCGTTCGGTGGCACCGGTACCGATTCCCTGGATCTGGGCGATCAGGCTCTCGACCGGTCCGCCGGGGGCGAACTGCACGATCACGAAGTTGACGACCATGATCCCGAACAGCGTCGGGACCATCAGCAGTACACGCCGGACGAGGTACTGGACCACCGGCGGTTATTCGGCCGGCAGTCCGGCCCGGGCGGCGCGGTCCGGGTCGTGCCACCAGGTCGAGGGGAAGCCCAGACCGTAGCGGGGCGTGACCTCGGGAATCCCGAACCGGTTCCAGTACACCAGCCGGAAGGTCCGGATGTGCCAGTGGGGGATCACGTAGTGACCGTGCAGCAGCACCCGGTCGAGGGCCTTGACGGCCGCGATCTGGGCGGCGCGGTCAGGCGCACGGATGACAGCGTCGACGAGCTGGTCGACGACCGGGTCGGCGATCCCGGGGTAATTCCCGCTGCCCGGCCTGGCTGCGGCCGCCGACGTCCAGAAGTCGCGCTGCTCGTTGCCGGGCGAGAACGTCT
The DNA here is from genome assembly GCA_965203385.1 of Alphaproteobacteria bacterium. GTDB lineage: Bacteria > Pseudomonadota > Alphaproteobacteria > TMED109 > TMED109 > VXPW01. The sequence goes on along the minus strand of OZ241893.1, from coordinate 3,365,311 downwards.
GCCCGCGCGCCATCACGATCATGTCGTAGTCGAATTCGCGGAGCCGGTTCTCGTACTGGGCGCGGTCGACGATGCGGATGGAGGCCTGCACCCCCAAGCGTTCGAGATTGTTCACGAAGGGCGACGTGATGCGCTCGAAGGCCGGCGCCCCCAGCAGGATTTCGAAGGCGACCGGGTCGCCTTCGGGGGTGAGCAGCGACGCCCCCTCCACCCGGTATCCGGCGTCGGCGAGCAGCCGCTGGGCGAGGCGGAGCTGGGTGCGGTTGTTGCCCGACCCGTCGGTTCTCGGCGCCTCGTACGGAGTGGTGAAGACCTCCGGTGGCAAGCTTGCGCGGTGCGGTTCCAGCAGGGCGAGTTCGGCCGCCGAGGGGGTGCCGGTGGCCGCCAGTTCGGAATTGGAGAAATAGCTTTCCGTTCGGTGGTACTGGCCGTAGAACAGGGTACGGTTGGTCCACTCGAAGTCGAAGGCCAGCGCCAGCGCCTGGCGGAGCATCCGGTTCTGGAAGACCGGGCGCCGCAGGTTGAAGACGTAACCCTGCATGCCGGTTGGCAGTGCATGCTCCACGCTGCGCCGCACCAGCGTTCCCGCCGTTACCGCTTCGATGTCGTAGGCGGTCGCCCACTCCTTGGCGATGTTCTCCGCCCGGAAATCGAACTCTCCGGCCTTGAGCGCCTCGATCATGACGTTGGTGTCGCGGTAGTAGTCGTAGCGAATCCGGTCGAAGTTGTGCCGGCCGACGTTGATCGGCACCTCCCGGCCCCAGTAGTCGGGCACGCGCTCGTACTCGATCGAACGGCCGGGATCGACCGCGCCGAACCGGTACGGGCCGCTGCCCAGCGGCGGTTCCAGCGTGGTGGCCGTGAAGTCGCGGCCCTCCCAGTAGTGTTTCGGGAGCACATCGAACTCGCCGACGATGAGCGCGAGCTCGCGGTTGACGCCGGGCGAGAACGTGAAGCGCACCGTGCGCGGGCCGGTTTCCCGGACGCCGGTCACGTCCTTGTAGTACTGCGCATAGAACGGATGGCCCTGACGGACCAGGGTCTCGAACGTCCACACCACGTCGGCCGGCGTGATGGGGACGCCGTCGTGCCAGCGGGCATCGGCCCGGAGCGTGTATTCGACCCAGCCGTGGTCCGGGCCGACGGCAATGGTTTCGGCCAGCAGGCCGTACTGGGTGAACGGTTCATCCTCGACGCCGTAGGTGAGGCTGTCGTAGATGAGGGCGGCCCCGGCGCCGGTGATTCCCTTGAGGGTAAAGGGGTTGAGGGTGTCGAAGGTACGGTCGGCGGCGAGTCGGACCATCCCTCCCTTGGGGGCATCGGGGTTGACGTATTCGAGATGCTCGAAGGCGGCATCGTACTTGGGGGCGCCGAACAGGGACAGCGCGTGGGCGGCCGCCGGCTCTTCGGCAAATGCGGCGGGGGCGCCGAGGAGCAGGCCGATCAGGATGCAGGCGCGCAGCCCGGAGAGGAGGGAAGGCATCACAGCGGATCATCCAGGAGGCGGGAGCGGGGCCGGTGCATCGGACTGCAGGCGCAGCCACGCGATGATAGCGGCCCGGACGTCCGGGTCCCGGACCCCGGTGAACGCCATGCTGGTACCGGGCAGGTACGTGCGCGGGTCCGCCAGGAACGCATCGAGGTCGTCATACGTCCAGGTTCCTTCCCGTGCGCTCATGGCCGGCGAATAGCGGAAGCCGGGGAAGCGGCCAATCGCCCGGTTGATGACCGCGTGGAGGTTGGGCCCGACTCGCCCCGGTTGCCCGGCGGCGAAGGTGTGGCAGGCGGCGCACGGCCGGGCCGCGCGTTCGCCGGCCGCCGGGTCGGCGGCGGCCAGCCGGACCCCGATGCCGGGCACGGGTGCCGGGTCGGCAGCTCCGTCCACGTCGGCGGGCGGGGCGGGGGCAGCGGGGAGTCCGAGGAGCGAGGCCGGCACCGGGGTTTCCGGATAGACCAGGTTGCTGATGGTGACGGCGACCCCGGCGGTGAGCAGCGCCGCAAGCACGGCACCGGCGATCTTGTTGAGCTCGAATAACGGCATCTGGGGCTCCAGACAGGGTAACGGGAGACAGTCCGCCTCCGGTGCAGTGCCGGCGATGGCGTGGACGGGACGTTCAGGGGCTTGCCGGACCGCAGGGGCGAGATGCTTGACTTGGCGCAGCATCGGTGACAGTGCGCTGAATCTCGATGACGTCAGGACGGGTCCGCGCACCGTGCAGCTTGGTGAGGCCGCACGGGCTATCATCGAGGTGCTGCCCGGACCCCGCAACCCCGATGCCTTTCTGTTCCCCCGGCACACCAGCCGCCCGTCGCCCACGGAGATCGTTGCCTGCTGGCGCGGGGTCTGCGAAGACGCCGGGCCCGGCAGGCTGCGTCTCCATGACCTGCGCCACACCGCGGCCCGCCACGTCGTCGTGTCCCGGCGAGACCTTGTCACTCGTGGGCAGGCGGCCCGGCCGCCCGGCGGCACAGGAACAGCCGCAGGCTGTGCCCATCTCGCCGACGGCCAGCTGGTCGAGACCGCCGAAAAGGCCGGAAGCCCCATCGCCGAGGCGACGAGGCTTCAAAGCGTGGTGCCGCCCTCCTGCGCAGGCACTCTCGGCAGGCATAACTGCTGGTTCCGAGATGGAAGGCGCACAGGTGCATCGCACGGAAGAGGAGTGTCCGAATTTCGCATCATGGTCTTGGGGTGTGGTTCGCTGATGGAGCACCGGGCGCGACCACCGGGCGAGAAGGAAGTCGGATGTAATCTCGACCGGATTCTTCCTGCATCGCCCGGATGTTCCGGAAGATGGCAGCTACGTCGTAATCGAAGCGGGCCGTGTGTGCGTCGCGCACCGCCCGCACTTCGGAGATGATGAGGTCAGTCGGGTGCGTTTCCATTGCTCGTCTCCGTGAGCCGCCCGAAAAACAACTTTACCACCGCTTCCAAGGCCCGCTCTCCCTGTGCGTTCACTCACCGCGTGCGGCGTTTCCTGCGCTTGGTCGCTACCGCGAGCGGCCCTTGCATCTTTTCGTAGAGCATGAACAGATGCTCGACCCGCTCGCGTTCGGAGGTGAATCCGCCGCGCCGATAGAGTCGGTCTACCGCGCGGTCAATCGCCTGATGCGCCCGGCGCAGGTTCGGCGGCATCAGGTCCGGGTCGTAGAGGTCGGCGAGCGTCGCGTCCGAGTGGGCGGTGCGGACGTCGAGCACGGCCTGGGCCAGCGGTTCCAGTTTCGACAGGTCCGCACCCTTGGGCGGCGGCGGGAAGGTGTTGTAGACGAGACCGATGGAGTAGCGGTAGTCACTCTTCAGTCGCCCGCCGATATGGCGCAGCCATGCCATGTGCATCGCTGACGTGAGCAGCGCGAAATCGGCCAGCGTGGCGTTCTGCAGAATCTTTACGAGGTTGCTCGGAATCACCGGCGGCTCCAGCCAACCGATGGGGACGTATTCCCGGCGCTCCGAACTGACTTCGGGAATCACCAGAAACGGCGCAGCGGGGATAACGTTGACGTGGTAGAGCGTCGGTGTCAGCGCAAGCTGTCTCGTCGGTGCACTATTGCTGGCGTCGCGGTAGACGCGAACAGCGACGATCCGCTCTCGTACCCTTGGCAACCGCGCCAAAACCCCGGGCGGCGCATCGTGGAGCGCCAATATCCAGCGCTTACGCCCGTGCAAATATTCTCGTGCTCCAATGAACGGGCGGAACCATGGCGCGGCCTCCGGCTCCGCATCCAGAAACGCGCCGCGTTCCGCCGGGTCGAAGATGTAGTTGCCGTCATCGATGGGCTTCGAGCCAATAATCAATCGGCCTATTCCATTGATCGGTTTGCTCTTCTTCCGCACTACCAGATGCGGATCGGACAATCCGCCTGCGTCGAACAGGTAGGGCGACAGCACTGCGTGACGGCTTTCCTCCGGCTCACCATTGATGTCGGGATAGCTGAACAGCCGTTTCTCCGCCCGCACGGTCTTCTGTCGGTCGAGACCGAGAATGACGACATGCACATGGGCCTTGCCGCGCGCGTCCGATCCCCAGGCGAAGGTCCGGTGCGCGAACGCGATTTCCAGTTCACAGCGCCCGAACAACACTGGCCATAGTTGCGCAACCTGTTCGCCTTGCGTGATCGAATTGGTCGCGACGAAGCCGATCCGGGCATCACCTCGCCTCACATATGCTCCCGCCTTGATGAACCATGCACAGACGTAATCGAGTGTGCCGCCGCTATTGCCGAGCGCGGCGATGTCGCGCACCTGCGCCCGCTGGTCCGGCGACTGAAATTTCGCGCCCACAAACGGCGGATTACCCAGCACGAAAGAACAATCGCCCGGCGGCAGCAGAAGGGACCAATCGGTTTCCAGCGCGTCGCCGCGCATGATGTGCGGTGATTTCTCAAGCGGAATGCGGACGAAGGCCTGGCCGAATTCAAGGCTCAGCCGATTGTTCATGATGTGATCCATCATCCACAGCGCGGTTTCCGCAATCCGCGCCGGGAACTTGCCTGTCTCGATCCCGTAGAATTGGTCCACGTCGACCACCGATTGCAATGCTACATCGCTCTCCCTTTGTCCGATCGTTCCGGCGGCGCCCCGGATATCGCGAATTACCTCGATTTCGAGCAACCGCAATTCCCGGTAGGCGATGACGAGGAAGTTGCCGCAGCCGCACGCCGGGTCGAAGAATGTCAAACTGCCGAGCTTCGCCCGAAACTGTCGAAGTGCGGTGCGGCGCCCTCGATCCCGCCGGGCCCGCACCCGCTTGAACTCGGTATGCAGATCATCCATGAACAGGGGCTCGATCACCTTGAGGATGTTCTTCTCGGTCGTGTAGTGCGCCCCTTGCGCCCGGCGCTCCGCCGGGTCCATGACCGACTGGAAGAGTGCACCGAAAATCGCGGGCGAGATGTTCGACCAGTCGAAGCGGCAGGCGTCGAGCAGCGCCCCGCGCATCGCAGCGTTGAACGAGAAGGTCTGAAGGTGCTCCTTGAACAGGTCGCCGTTGACGTAGGGGAATTGCGCCAGATCCTCGTCGAGCGTCGCCGCGCGCTCGTTCTCCGGCGTATCAAGTATCTCGAACAATTGCGCGAGCCACGGCCCGAGATCGGCCCCGTCCTCGCTCGTTCGCGTCTCGATGAAGTCGAGGAAGATGTCGCGTGGCTCGAACACCCCGGTATCGTCGGCGAACATGCAGAACACGACCCGCACGAGGAAGCGTTCCAGGTCGTGGCCCTGGTGTCCGGCATCGGCGAGCGCGTCGTGTAGCCGTCCGACCAGCTCGGCGGCTTGGATGTTTGCCGGGTCCTGGTCGCGGAACGTTCGGCGCTGCACCCCGAGAATGAATCCGAAGGACTCCACATGGGCGGGCAGGTCTGCGAGCGGAAAGGCGACGGTTTCCCGCTCGTCGAGATCGTGAAGCTCGAACGTCCGGAAGTCGCTCACCAGGATGAAGCGCGGCCGCTCGCGATCCGGCAGCGCGTCGAAATACTCCCCGGCCTGTTCATGGGCCTTGCGGAGGTCGCGCCCGGCGCTCTTCTGTTCGACGAGCAGCACGCCCGGCCAGAACAGGTCGATGAAGCCCGAGCGGTTGTCCAGCTTCGCGACATGCGCCTCGTAACGGGCGACGTTCCGCCGCCGCACGCCGAACACGTCGAAGAAGTCGTTGTAGAAGCTCTGCGTCTCGCCCTTCTCGTAGGCCGCGTTCTTCCAGTTCTCGGCGAAGGCGGCGGCGCGGGCGCGGACCTCATTCCACGACAGGCGCACGGCCTACAATAACTCCTGATCGAAGTAGTCTTCGTCGATCCGCTTGATCTCGTGACGGACGCGCGTGCGCACGCCGATCCCGTGCCGGACCATCAGGCGCGCGAGTTCGGCCCCGTCGATCAGGACGATCCGTTTCGGACTTCGCGCCACATAGTCCTTGGCGGCGGGCGTGAATCTGCCGGTCGTGACGAACACGCCCTTGGTCGTGCCCGCGGCGTCGATCGCGCCCGCGAAGTTACGCAGGTCGCCTTCGCCCACGGCGTTGCCTTCCGCGTATCTCTTCGCCTGCACATAGATTTCGTCCAGACCGAGCGCGTCCTCCCGGATCGTGCCGTCGATTCCGCCATCGCCCGAACGTCCCGTCACGTCGCCCATTTTGGCGTCGCCGCCGCCGTAGCCCATCGCGATGAGTAAATCGACGACCGCCCGTTCGAGAAACGCAGGCGCCATGTCGCGAACCCGATGCAGCACATCGGCTTCCAGCACTCTGCGCAATTGCTCGGCAGCGCGATCCAGCGCCTCCTCCGGCGTATCCGATCCCTTTTTGTCCGGTCTGGATTTCACGTCCTTGCCGGCAGGCGGAATGTTTGTTCGTTGCTTCCATTCGGCGAAATCGGGGTACTCTTCAAGCAGCTTCACATCAATGCGAGAAGGGTTGCGCGACAGCAGGCGTTCCCCCTCCTGCGTCAACCGGTACACGCCGCGACGGATCCGTTCCAGAAGACCGGCGCGCGCCATGAAGGTCACGGCCCAGCTCACGCGGTTCACGAAGACCGGTTGCCGACCGCTCGGAAGTATTTCCCGGACATCTTCGGCGGAGAGCCCCTCGGCAGCGGCAATCCGCTCGCGGACCCGCGAAATGGGCTGCTCCCGACTGTCGGCGAATGCCTCAAGGGCAGGAAGCATCAACGACTGGTAATCGGGAACAGGCATGGACTATCGCCTCCTTGCGCCGCCGCCTGCCGGGGCTTCACCTCCGGTTGATCTCGCGGCCGGCCGCGAGACCGACCGGCGAAGCTCCCAGCCCGTCTGCAGGTTTATCCAGAGTTGCGGCGTCGTCCCGAAATAGCAAGTGCGACGGCTCGCGGCACCCGGTGATGACAGGGGAACCCGCATCGTGGTCAGCAGTTCGATCCGATCTCGTGACGCCGCCAGTGCACACCTTCGCCTGCATCGTATCGCTGTCTCATGCTTCCTACACTACCGCTTGGAAGCCGCGCGGCAGTCCGTGAACCGTCCCCGCAAGTGCGCGGCGGGTGCTGCCGCTCAAGCACCGCTCAGGCTGAAGGCTTGGTGCACAGCGGCTTTCATCGCCCGACAGATGGAGCGGTCAGGAAGCGGGGCCGGGACGCCTTCCGGCGCGTCCATGACACACCGGAACACAGCGGGCAGGCTGCCGTCGTACCGACTTGAGCTGCAGCCGGAACCGGCGAGACGGGTTGGCGGGCGGTTCCGGCGTTACCGGCCGGGCGCCGGCATGTCCAGGATCGAGGTGTCACGCATCGCCGCCGGCACGTCGAGTCCGAGCAGCCGGAGCGCGGCGGGCGCGAGGTCGGCGAGGGTGCCGTCCGCCAGCGGCGGGCCCGCACCCGCATTGCCGTCGTGGAACAGCAGCGGGACGGGATTGCTGGTGTGGGCGGTATGCGGAGCGCGGTCGGTACCCATGTCTTCCGCGTTTCCGTGGTCGGCCGTCAGCAACAGCCGGCCGCCGGCCGTGGCGAGGCCGTCCGCGAGGCGTCCGAGCTCGCGGTCGACCGCTGCAACCGCCGCGGTCGCGGCGTGCAGGTCGCCCGTGTGCCCGACCATGTCGGCGTTGGCGTAGTTCACGACCGCGACGTCGAACCGGTCCCGTTCGAGTGCACGAAGCAGCTCGGTGGTGACCCCGGCCGCGGACATCTCGGGCTGCAGGTCGTAGGTGGCGACCTTCGGCGAATCGACCAGGATGCGGGTTTCGCCGTCGAACGGATCCTCACGGCCGCCGTTGAAGAAGTAGGTGACGTGCGCATACTTTTCCGTCTCTGCGACCCGGAGTTGGCGCAGCCCTGCACGGGCCAGGGTCTCGCCGAACGTGTCTTCCGGAATCCGGGCGGGAAAGAGGGGGCGGATTAGGTGTTCGAGCTGGCGCGAACACGGCGTGAGGGACAGGCAGGAGGCGTAGCGGAACCGGTCGACCGGGAACGAATCGAAAGCCGGCTCGACCAGCGCGGCCAGCAGCTGCCGGATCCGGTCGGACCGGAAATTCGCCATCAGCAGCGAATCGCCGCTGCGGATTCCCTGGTAGCCGTCAATGACGATCGGTTCGACGAACTCGTCACCGGTGCCGGCCGCGGCCTCGAGCGCGGCCGGCACGCCGGGGCAGGCCCGGCCGGATCCGCGGGCGACCGCCTGCCAGGCCCGCTCGGTCCGGTCCCAGCGATGGTCCCGGTCCATTGCCCAGTAGCGGCCGCACAGCGTGGCGATCGCGACCCCCGGACAGGTTCGCGTGCGGTCAAGGAAGGCCCGGAGATGCTCCGGAGCACTGCGGGGGGCGACGTCGCGTCCGTCGAGAAACGCGTGTACGCGCACCGGCACTCCGCCGCCGGCGAGGGTCGTGGCGAGGGCGGCCAGGTGGTTGAGATGCGAGTGGACGCCGCCCGATGACATCAGTCCGAGGAGATGGCATACGCCGCCCGCCGCCAGGGTGGCGTCAGCGCACTCCCTGAGCAGCGGGTGTCGCCCCAGGGAACCGTCCTTGACCGCGGCATCGATCCGCGGCAGATCCTGCAGCACGGTACGGCCGGCCCCGATCGAGATGTGTCCGACTTCCGAGTTCCCCATCTGCCCCGGAGGCAGCCCGACCGCGGCGCCGGATGCGTGGATCAGGCCGCTCCGGCCCGCCTGCTGCAGCCGGTCCAGCACCGGAGTGCGGGCCTGGCGGACGGCGTTGCCCTCGATGGCGGTGCGGTGCCCCCACCCGTCGAGAATGCAAAGTACCAGCGGCGCCGGCCTCCGGCCGTGGTCTCCGATCACATTCAGGTGCCCGGGTCGGCGGGCACGGCACTCCACATCTTCTCCAGATTGTAGAAGAGGCGGATTTCCTCCCGAAACAGGTGTACGATGACATCCCCGGCATCGACCAGCACCCAGTCTCCCCGGCGTTCTCCTTCGACGGCAGGGAGCGGTCCGCCCGCTTGCTTGAGGGCAAGCGTCAACTGTTCGGCGAGGGCTCCGACATGTCGTTGCGAGCGTCCGGTGGCGATGATCATGCAGTCGGCGATCGTTGATTTCCCGGCCAGGTCGATATGGACGATGTCCTCTGCCGCGCCCGCGCGGAGTGTGGCGGTGACGAGGTCCTGCAGTTCGGAGCCGCTCCCGGCTGCAGGCGGCGATCGGTGCGGTTGAATCACGAACGGCCCGGGGGCGCAGGGGAGCGGTGACGGGACCGCAGGGCGGTGGCCGAAGCCGGGTGCCGCCGCCCTTCGAGGTAGACCCAGGCCGGCGGTCGCCGCGATGCCAGTACGGACCCCGATGCGGTCCGCAGCCGGAACCGGAGATATCGTCTGAACGCCGTGCTGGTCAAAGCAGGGCGAGCATATGGCGGGCGCGCGAGCACCGCAATCCCCACCGTCGCGAAGATCCGGCGCCAGCGCCCCCAGCGGTGCAGCGACCCGCACAGATCGCCCCCCATCAGCCAGACCAGTCGGGTGCCGGGCAGGCGGCGGCGGATTCGCTCGAGCGTGGCGTACGTGCGTACCGTGTGCAGTCGCTGCTCGAGGTCGCTGACCAGGATCCGCGGATGGTCGGCAACCGTCTCGGCGGCGGCGATGCGCCGGGAGAAGGGCTGCAGCTCCCCGGAATCCTTGAGCGGGTTCTGGGGAGAGACCAGCCACCAGACCTCATCGAGGGCCAGCCGGGCGAGCGCCTGTACGCTGATCCAGCGATGCCCGGCGTGGGCCGGGTTGAACGATCCGCCCAGCAGGCCGATTCGACGGCCGCGGCGCCGGATGAGGGAGACGCTTCGGTTCAGGGGCGCACCCCGCCCTGCCCGCGCACGACGTACTTGAACGTGGTGAGCTGCTCGAGACCCACCGGTCCGCGGGCATGGAGCCGGCCGGTCGAGATCCCGATTTCCGCGCCCATGCCGAACTCGCCGCCATCGGCGAACTGGGTCGAGGCGTTGTGGAGGACGATGGCACTGTCCACCTCCCGCAGGAAGCGTTCGGCCGCGTCGGCATCTTCGGTCACGATCGCGTCGGTGTGCGCGGAACCGTGGCGGCGGATGTGCGCGATCGCGGCGTCGAGGTCGTCCACGACCCGGACCGCGACGATGGCATCCAGGTACTCGGTGTCCCAGTCGGAGGCAACGGCCGGCACGACGCGGGCATCGAGGCGCTGGACGTCGGGGTCCCCGCGCACCTCGCACCCGCTCTCGAGCAGGCGCTCGACGATGCGGGCGAGCGGAGCGCCGGCGGCGGCGCGGTGGCAGAGGACGGTCTCGGTCGCCCCGCAGACCGAGGTTCGCCGCATCTTTCCGTTATGCACGAGAGCGCTGGCCATCTCCGGTTCCGCGGCGCGGTCGACATAGGTGTGGCAGAGGCCCTCCAGGTGGGCCAGCACCGGCACCCGGCTCTCGCGCTGGACACGTTCGATCAGCGAGGGGCCGCCGCGCGGCACGACGACATCGATCCACTGCGCTTCCGTGATCAGCAGGCCGGCGGCCGCGCGATCGGTGGTGGGTACCATCTGGACGGCGGCGGGGTTGATGCCGCCGGCCTGCAGGCCGGTTCCCAGCGCCTCGACCAGGGCGAGACTCGAGTGAAAGCTCTCCGATCCGCCCCTCAGAATCACGGCGTTTCCCGATTTCAGGCAGAGGGCGCCCGCGTCGGCGGTGACGTTGGGGCGCGATTCGTAGATGATGCCGATCACCCCGAGCGGCACCCGAACGCGCGCGATGTCGAGCCCGTTGGCCTGGTTGAACCACCGGGCCGCTTCGCTGCCGACGGGGTCGGGCAGGGCGGCGACCTGTTCCAGGCTGGCCGCGATTCCCTCGACCCGGGCGGTGTCCAGACGCAGGCGGTCCCGGAGCGCCCCGGTCAGTTCCGACGCGGCTTCCAGGTCGCGGGTGTTGGCGGCCAGGATGGTCGCACTGCGGTCGCGGATTGCCGCCGCAGCGGCCTTAAGGGCGGTGTTCTTGGTGGCAGTGGGAGTCCGGGCCAGGGCTTCTGCAGCCGTCCGGGCCGCCGCGGCCAGTTCGGCCATCATGGCCCAGGTGGAGTCGGGGCCGGCCGCTTCCGTACCGGCTGTTGCTCGCGCTGGCTTCACGCTCGGGATCCCTCCGGACCCAGGACCAAGTCGTCCCGATGGACAAGTTCATCGCGCCAACGATACCCGAGAATCGATTCGATCTCATCGCTCCGGTGGCCGATGATGCGGGCCGCGTCGGCCGCCGGGTACGAGGCCAGGCCGCGTCCGAGCAACTCCCCGCCCGAGTCCTCGATCAGGACAAGCTCCCCCTTGTCGAAGCTGCCGGCCACGCGCGATACGCCGGCCGGCAGCAGGCTCCGGCCCTGCCTCAGGGCGGCCTTCGCCCCCGGATCCACCGTCACCGAACCGGCCGCTTCCAGCTGGCTGGCGATCCACCGCTTGCGGGCCGAGCGCGGCGACCCGGTACTGAGGAACCAGGTGGCGCGGGCACCGCGCAGCAGATTCCCGAGCGCGCCCGGCTTGCGTCCGTCGGCAATGGCCATGGAGCCGCCTGCGGCGGTCACGATCCGGGCGGCCTGCAGTTTGGTGATCATGCCCCCGGAACCGCTGTCGGTCCGGCTTTCCCCGGCCATGGCTTCGATATCGGGGGTGATGGCGTGGACCACGGGCACATGCCGCGCGTCGGGGTCGACGCACGGGTCCGTGGCGTACAGTCCGTCCGTGCTGGACAGCATGATCAGCGCGTCTGCGCTCACCAGTTGCGCGATTCGGGCTCCGAGGCGGTCGTTGTCGCCGTAGCGCATCTCCCGGGTGGCCACGGTGTCGTTCTCGTTGATCACTGGCACGATGCCGAGCCGAAGCAGCATTTCGAGCGTGGTCCGCGCGTTCAGGGAATTGCGGCGCTTTTCCAGGTCGCTGTGCCCGATCAGGACCTGGGCCACGGTCAGTCCGTGGGCCTGGAACGCCCGTTGCCATGCGTTCAGCAAGGCGATCTGCCCGACGGCGCTCGCGGCCTGCCGTTCGTCGATGCGGCGGAGACGGACGTCGGCCGGAAGAAACGCCCGGCCCGCAGCGACCGCTCCGGATGATACGACCAGCACCTCCCGGTGCTCGCGGCGGAGCTCGGCGGCATCTCGCGCCAGCGCCTCCAGCCAGCCATCATGAAGGCTGCCGGTAGCGGCGTCAGCCACCAGCACCGAGCCGACCTTGACCACGACCCGCCGGGCTGGCTGCAGTGGCGAGACGAGGGTCAGGACCGGTCTCCGGCGCGCGCCCTGCGCGCCTTGTCCACCCGCTCGGCCAGCGCGGCCACGGATTGTTCCACGCCTTGCCGGCCATGGACCGACAAGGTCAGGATGGAAGCGCGGCAGGCTGCGGCCAGGCGGGTGCGCTGCCGGTCGAGCGTGTCCGCCCCGACGGCATCGGCCTTGCTCAGGGCGACGATTTCGGGCTTGGCCGCAAGTCCCGCGCCGTAACGCTCCAACTCGTGGCGGACGGTCCGGTAGGCGGTGCCGGCGTCGTCGCCCGCTGCATCCACGAGGTGCAGCAGGACCGCGCACCGCTCGATGTGACCGAGAAACCGGTCGCCGAGTCCCGCTCCTTCGTGCGCCCCCCGGATCAGTCCCGGAATGTCGGCCAAGACAAACTCTCCGTCCACGCCGTGGTGGATCACGCCCAAGGCGGGAATCAGGGTGGTGAACGGGTGGGCGCCGATGCGCGGGCGGGCCCGCGAGACGGCCCCGAGGAAGGTGGACTTTCCCGCGTTCGGCAGCCCGACGATCCCGGCATCGGCCAGCAGCTTCAGGCGGAGGCGGATCCACATTTCCTGTCCGGGGGCACCCCGGGTCGCCGAGCGCGGCGCTCGATTGCGGGAGGTCTTGAAGCGGGCATTGCCGCGACCGCCGCCGCCGCCCTGCAGCAGCATCTGCCGCTCTCCCGGACAGGTGAGGTCGAGCAGCCGTTCCCCGGCATCCGTGAGGATCTCGGTTCCGACCGGTACCTGAAGCACCAGGTTCGGGGCGCCGGCCCCGTGGCGCTGGCGGCCGGCGCCGTCACCGCCGCGCCGGGCGCGGAAGTGCTGGCGGTAGCGAAAATCGATCAGGGTGTTGGCGGAATCCACCGCCTCGGCCTCGATGTTGCCGCCGCGCCCGCCGTCGCCGCCGTCGGGGCCGCCGAACTCGACGTACTTTTCGCGGCGGAAGCTGACGCATCCGTTGCCGCCGTCGCCGGAGCGGATCAGGATCTTGGCCTGATCAAGGAAACGGGTCACGGTGTGCAGAAACTTCGCAGGGGCTCGAGGGCAACGACGTTACGCGGCCTCCGGCCGGCAATCACGGGCCACGGAATTCGTCGATACCGAAACCGGGGCCGGCGGTTCAAGGATGACCGGGAATCCTGAAGGCTCCGGCAGGCCGGAGCGGCCCGGCTCCCGGTCGCTAGACGCGGGCAGAGTCGACCGAGACGTACGAACGTCCGCCGCTTTTCCTGCGAAACACCACCTGTCCCTCGGACAGGGCAAACAACGTGTGGTCCCTACCCATCCCGACGCCGGCGCCGGGATGGAACTGGGTACCGCGCTGGCGGACGATGATATTTCCGGCGCGGACCCGTTCTCCGCCGTACTTCTTGACACCGAGTCGGCGCCCGGCCGAGTCGCGCCCGTTGCGGGACGACCCGCCGGCTTTCTTGTGGGCCATACGGTCTGCTCCTTATGCCTGTGGCGGCTGATCAGGGGGTGCACCGCCGGGTTCACTCGGAGTCGGTGCTTCGGCGGCTGCCGGCGCCTCGGGGCGCACAGCAGGTTCCGCCGCCACCGGTTCCTCCCGGCCCGGAACCGAGATGTCGTTGATCCGCACCACCGTGAGCTGCTGACGGTGGCCGCGGCGCTTGCGGTGATGCTTGCGTCGCTTCTTCTTGAACACGATCACGCGCGGTGAGCGCAACTGCTCGGCGACGGTTCCGGTGACGCTGACATTCTCGAGCAAGGGCGCACCGACCAGCGAGCGGCCGCCATCCGAGACCATCAGGACTTCACCAAAGGTCACGGCTTCCCCGGCTTCCCCGGCCAGGCGTTCAACGGTGACTACCGCACCCGGGGCGACCCGGTACTGTTTTCCGCCTGAGCGAATGACCGCGTGCATGGCCACCATCCAAGGATACTGGGGTCAGGAAATCCGGCGAACCATCCCCGACCTGCCCGGCAACGGGCGGCCAGCCTGCTTCGCGGCCACAGTATCCATCATTTCGTGCAGGCGTCAACGTGATCCGGGTTTCGCAGCCGGCAAGGTGTGCGTGGGCTGGATGGTACAGGTGGTGCGCGCATGCATCATTTCCGAGCCGAACCGTCCGCGGGAGTGGAGCACGACCCAGAGCTTCCCGGCGGGGGCCCGCAAGATGGCCTCACCGGTTCCGAGCACCTGCTCTTCCGCCGAGTACAGCACACAGCGGACCAGGCCGGGGCGGCTGGTGTCTTCAGGGATCCCGACTGCGACCTGGACCACGTTGGTGCAGGCCAGCTGATTGTTGTGCGGGAAGCGGTTGCAGAGCGGCGGTGTTACGTCAACCACCGGCACGGGCCGGGTCTCCGCCGCACCGGGGCCGGATGCCATGAGGAGGCCGCCCGCCAACATGACGGCGCCGCGCCACCGCCGGCGGCTCTGCTGGAATATGAACCCGGCCATGATCGCAAGCCAGCATAGAGCCGGCGCGGTGCTGGCGTCATCGAGAGCTGCGGAACACCCTTCCGACGGCTTGCTTCGTTGGGGACTCGTTCGAAGCACGGCCGGTGACTGCCATGGGGCGACCGGGATTTCGAGGAGCGTCGGTTTGCCGGCGGAGGAGCCGACAGCACATCGGCCGGTTTCGGGCGAAGGATTCGCGCTCCGGGTCGGCGGTCGCCCCGCCGGTTCAGGGACAGGCGCGTGCGACGGGTCCGGGCACCGCCGCGGTTCGGAGGCAACCCTGGCGGGTGGTTGCGGGCTCCCCCGTTCGATTTGCCCGGGTCGCAGAACGCTTGGTGATGTTCGTGGACATTCGCCGGGGCGGGTGCTGGACGGGCTTTGATGGTGCCGGGTTCGCACCCCGCTCCACGTCGGGCCGGGCATGGGTGACGGTAGGCTTGAGTCCCGATGCCGATGACACGGGAAGGGATGGCCATGCTCCTCCAGGGTTCCTGCCACTGTCGCGCTGTGACGTTCCGCGTGGAAAGCCGAACGCCGTACCCGTTCAACTGTTGCTACTGTTCGGTGTGTCGAAAAACGGCGGGCGGCGGCGGCTTCGCGATCAACATCATGGGCAGGATGGACACCCTGCGGATCAGGGGTGTCCGAAACCTGAGGGTGTACCAGGCGGTGATCGACGGCCGAACGAGCCCCGCCCAGCGCTATTTTTGCCGGCGCTGCGGCAGTCATTTGTGGTTGTGGGACCCGCGCTGGCCGCTACTCGTCCACCCGTTGGCCTCGGCCATCGATACCGACCTGCCGGCAGCTCCGGAACGCGTGCACCTGATGCTGGCGTCCAAGCCGGATTGGTGCCGGTTGCCGGATGCTGCGGTCAGCGAACAGCAGTTTGAGGGGTATCCGGATGAGTCGATCGAAGACTGGCACGGGAAACGGGGTTTGCTGGTGGATTGATCCGGGTGGCTTGCGGGGGATGCCAGACGCCGCAAGTGGTTTTTCGCGAATGGGAGGATGCCGGCTACGGGCATGCGGATATTGCGGGACGGCGGCCCCCGGCTTCATGATCACGCGGTTTGCACAGGTGCCCGCAGGGACCGCCAGATGTCAAGGCGGGATTCCGAAACTTCCGAAACCCCGAAACCGGAGCACCTGCGGTTCGAAGCGACGGTGTGGTCCTGCGCCGCATAGCTGGCCATTCCGGCAGCATGCCCCCGAGGGGGTCCGATCGTGGTCGATATCCGGACATGCGTGAAGGCCACACAGGACAGGTTGGGCATGCAGGCAGCTGCCGCTCTTGCACATTGCTTGCCGGCACCGCTTGCATTAGCCTCCCAAGGTGCCGCTTTCAGGCATTTTTGACATTCCGGTTCCGGGCGGGTCCGAGACGGAACAAACGTGTCAAGGTGCTTGTTTTGTCAGGGCGGCTGTCGTCGTCCGGATCCGGGGAGATAGGTTGATGAAACGAGTGATGGCTTTCGCCGCCGCCGCAAGCCTTGGCCTGGCTGCGGTCGGTACGCTGGCGGCCGACCGGGCTGCGAAGCCGGATGTCGTGGGCCAGCACATGGCTGCACAGGCGGCCTTGACCGCACATTTCGTGGCCGCGGCGCTCAAGGCCGGCATGTCACCAGGCGAGATCAACGCAACGCTGGCTGAAATTGCCGCGAACACGGTGATTACCGAGTTCTGGATCAGCGATTCGGATGGCCAGATAGCCTATTCCAATGTCGAGGGCACAGCATTCCGGTTTCCGACCGACACCGGTGCGGATCATCAGGCAGCACCGTTCGCCGCTCTGCTCGACGGCAGTGCGAAGGTCGTGGTCCAGGACCAGCAGCCGCGCGAACTCGACAATGCGATCTACCGCTACGTCGGCGTCGCCGGTGTCGATCAGCACCGAATTGTCCAGGTCGGCATTTCCGCCGAGGAGATGGAACGCGACTGAAGTCCACGCGGCGCATCCCCGGTTGTCCGGCGCGGGCCCGGATCCGGCCTGGTGAAGGCCCGGTGTCATGACCATGCTCGCAGAATGTTGTGCCGGAAACCGGGGTGAGCCGTCGCAAAAGGGGAAAGAAATGTCTTCATCCAGAGTGCTCTGCGAGACATCAGGGGGAGTGGGGCGGATTACGCTGAACCGGCCGGAAGCGGCCAATGCCCTCGACCTGGAGAGCACGCAGGAACTGTACGAGGCGGCCGTGGCGGTGGCGGCCGATGGCGAGATCCGGGCAGTTCTGCTGGAGGCTCGGGGATCGATGTTTTGTGCGGGCGGCGACCTCAAGCGGTTCCATGCCATGGGGGAGCGTCCGCCGGAGCTGGGTGCGGAGATCCTCCGCATGACGACCTATCTGCACGGAGCGATCGCGCATTTCAACCGCATGTCCGCACCGGTGGTTTGCAAGGTCCAGGGGACCGCTGCCGGGGGCGGACTTTCCCTGGCCATGAGCTGCGATCTGGTCGTGGCCGCCCGTTCGGCGAAATTTTCCCTGGCCTATACCGCCGCCGGGCTGGCGCCCGACGGGAGTTCCACCTACTTCCTGCCCCGGCTGGTTGGGCTGCGGCGCGCCCGGGAACTGATGCTGACCAACCGGCGCTTCGACGCCGAAGAGGCGTTGGCGATGAACGTGATCGACCGTGTCTGCGATGACGATCGACTCGATGAGGAAGCAGGGAAGCTCGTGGAGCATTTTGCCGCGGGCCCGACCGCGGCCTACGGCGCGGTAAAGCGCCTTCTGCTCGCTTCGACCGCAGCGACGCTGGAGAGTCAGATGGACGCCGAATCGAGGGAAATTGCCCGGGCTGCGCGCAGTACCGACGGGATCGAAGGGGTGGCCGCCTTCGTCAAGAAGCGCAGGCCAGCGTTTACCGGAGGCTGAGAAATGATTCGGGCAAGCCAGCCTGCGGCCGGGAACTTGCCGAAGCAGCGGGTGCGGGTGGCAGGTCTGGAGCTGGCGTACATCGATGAAGGCGAGGGAGCTCCCGTCCTCTTCCTGCACGGAAACCCGACCTCTTCCTTCCTGTGGCGAAACATCATTCCGTACCTTTCGGACCGGGCCCGGTGCGTGGCGCCGGATCTCGTGGGTATGGGCGATTCGGATCGGCTGCCCAAGACCGGTCCCGGAACCTACCGGTTTCGGGATCATCGCGAGTACGTGGATGCCTTTATCGACGCGGTCGGGATCGGAGAGCGGCTGACGCTGGTCCTGCATGACTGGGGTTCGGCGCTGGGCTTTCACTGGGCGGCCCGCCACCCCCGGGCGGTGCGCGGGATTGCGTACATGGAGGCCATCGTTCGCAGTCTGGATTGGGACGAGTGGCCTGAGGCGTCGCGGGGGTTGTTTCAGGGGTTCCGGTCGCCGAAGGGGGAGGAACTGGTTCTGGAACGCAACCTGTTCGTCGAGCGGGTGTTGCCCGGATCGGTGCTGCGATCCCTGACCGCCGCCGAAATGCAGGTCTATCGACGGCCGTTCGCCGAGCCGGGAGAGGCGCGTCGACCCACCCTTTCCTGGCCGCGGGAAATTCCGGTCGGGGGCGTGCCGGCAGACGTGTGCGCGGTGGTGGATGCGTATGCCGACTGGCTGCCCGGAAGCGACGCCCCGAAGCTGTTCGTGAACGCCGATCCCGGTGCAATCCTGGTCGGGGCGCAGCGCGAATTCTGCCGTACCTGGAAGAACCAGAAAGAGGTCACGGTCAGAGGGAGCCATTTCCTTCAGGAAGACTCTCCTGACGAGAT
Organism: Alphaproteobacteria bacterium; assembly: GCA_965203385.1. Taxonomy (GTDB): domain Bacteria; phylum Pseudomonadota; class Alphaproteobacteria; order TMED109; family TMED109; genus VXPW01. The sequence goes on along the minus strand of OZ241893.1, from coordinate 3,346,977 downwards.
CGGACAGGCATTGCGGGATTGGTTGGGTGCGCTGGCATGAACGGCTGGTGAGCACCGGCCCCGCACCGTGCGGTCGGGAACAGGTTCGTGGAATACAACGGATCAGGATCGTGCTTGCAGCCGTCGGGCTGGCGGCAGTACCGGGTATTTCGGGTGCCGTGGAAACGGCGGCCTATGGAGCGCATCTTGCGTGGTGCCTCGGGTTGGCCGAGGAGACGGCACCGACGTCCACGGTGGCCGGAAATCTGGCTCCGGCGCTGCAGGCCAGGATCGGAGAACTCGAACTGGATCCGGCCTTCGTCGAGCCGGCCGCGGAAGCGGGCCGGCAGGCGGCCCGGGCCCATGTTGTCAGTCGACAGGAGCGTCGCCTGCTCGATGCCCTGACCGGCTGCCGGACATCGCTGGCGACCGGGATCCGGTAGCGCAGTCCGTACGGTATTCGGGACGGATGCGCCGGCCGGCAGACGGGAGGCGCCCCCGGTCAGTTGCGGAGATCACGGCAGGCGGCGTAGTCGCCGGTCCAGCCGTTGCCTTCCACCTTCAGGTCACCGTGGGTAACCCGTCGAAAGATGGAGTGACAACGTCCGCAGGTATGACTCAACCGGCAAACGGCGCGTTGAGCCGCCGCGCCGTCATTGGCAGACAAGGCTTCGACCAGTGATTCGGAGGCATCGATCGTGTCATGAAAGTACCGGTCGAAGACGGAGGGGAGCACCCAAATGACCGGCTCGGCGCGGGTCGTGCCGTGCCAGCCGAGATTGGAGTGCGACGGCCAGAGCGTTTGCACGGATCTCAGGAGCTCCGAAATATCCCGGGCATCGGTCGACGGCTCCGTGCCGTGCACCAGCGCGTACACGTCCGCAGGACTCATCTGGCCGGGTTGAATGATGACCTGCTCTCCATCCTCGGCAACACCTGCGGCCGAATCCGTAATCAATGCAGACAGGCGGTCCACCCGCTCCCACATGGCGGCCATGGCTTCTCGCCGGAGCTCGATGACGTCCTCGTCGGAACCGCCGCGCTGGCCTGCGGCCACTGCCGGTATTGCTGTCGCCAGCACGAGCACAAACAAGAACATGCGGTGATGGAGCATCAATCGAACCCTTCAATGCAGTTGTGCCCGGCGTATCCGCTTCCGACGGGCCCGTAGGACGAAAAGATGGGTTGACGGGATCAAGGTGTCAACGCGTTGGCCGGGCGGCCACCGCCGATCGTTCCGGTCCGGACGGGCCGGAACGGGGTCTGGTCCGGGGGGCCCGGGGCAAACTTCCATGCGGGTCGAATGTCGGGGTTCGCGGGAATCGCGAGCAACGTGCTGGATGTCGTGCCGAACCCTCGATGATCGAAGGGCACCACCATGCCGGCAGCCGGTGCGACGCTGCCGGTCGGGCGGTGACCGAGGAGTTGCGCCCACGCCTCCCAGTTCCCACAGTCCGGATCGGGTGACGGAGCACGTTCGAACGGTTGTCGGTACACGTTGATCCGGGCGGGCGTGGCGGCGTTCATGTCACCGTTGGCAAGCAGGGAAAGCCCGGCGGGGATCGGGTGCCGGGTGAGACAGGTATCGCTCCGGATCCAGAACGCTTCGGAACGGTCGGCGATCACCAGATTGAAGGGTCTCCACTGCCGGGAGTCGATCCTCATGACGGCCGTTGCCGCCGCGCTTGCCGACGTATGGTCGAGCGCCAGAAGCGGCAGTTCCCCCCGCGTCCGCAATCCGGATGCCGGCGGTTCGGGGGTGGGGCGGTTGAGGAGCACGGCCAGGACGTTGGCGTCGTTGACGGCGAGCCAGGTACCGCCCTGCTCGAGGTCGATACCGCCGATGACACCGGGGCGGTCGGTCCAGTGGCGGCCGGGTTCCTGCCAGCGGCGAGAGGCCAGCTCGTCACGATTGGCGCCGATGATCACGGGCCAGGGGTGTTTCGGGCGGCGCAGCAAGGCCAGGGTGCACATCACGATCGGATCCGAAAGCGGACGTGCCGGGATGGTATCCGAAGGTTCGACAGGGTTCATACACTTCTGGATGAGCGCCCGCCGCCGGCACCCGTAGGGCAGAGAGCGGCCGGCCCCGTCCATGAAGTTGGTCACGCCGTTGGCCGCGAGTGGGGCATGAAACGGAAACACCTCTGCCCGTGCCGGCTCACCAACCGCCCGCCATTCACCCCCTGCGCCCAGAATGACCAGCGCGAGCGTTTGCGGGGCACGTTTTCCGCGCCGGGTTCACGGGTGTTGCGCGGGTTGCGCCATCGCCCTTCGCCCTCGAAAGCGCCGACATGGGCGGAAGCGCCCGGCCGGTGGAGGGCCCGCATCCGTGCTGCGTCCGCCGCCTCGTACACGTAGAAACAGATCAGGAAACCGGGTCCTTCGCTCTTCCGGCCCCGCTCTATGCGACAGCCATCAGGACGCTGCGGGCGAACGGACGCATGACGACACCGGGCACGGGGTGCCGGCGGCGACCGGCCCCGCAACCCCGAACCCCCGGCACACCGGTCCGTCCTCTCCGGTTGCGCCGACGACGGCCCCGGCGTCGGGTTCCCTTCACTTTTCGCGGCGGGGAACAGGTCCGCCGATGCCGACGGAGAGTGTCAGGTGAGATTCGGATCGAAGGGAACGGCTTTCCCGATCTAGCCAATGCGGCTTTGAACTCCTACAATCAACCAAACAGGAGGAGGGACTTCCGATGTCTGGTGTGACCCCGGCCCAGAAACTGGCGCATGCCACCGAAACGAGCGCGCCGAGCGTGCCGGGACGGCGGGATTTCTTCACCTATCGGGACCTGGGCGTGACCGAGGCCAGCCTGGGCAAGTTGCGCGCGCAAACCATGACAGCCGTACGCGGCATGACGCGGCCGACCGGATGGCATTACCATGACTGCGAGGGACAGTTCATCTATTCGTTGAAGGGGTGGGTGGAACTGGAGTTCGAAACCGGAGAAACCGTCCGCTTGCAGGAAGGGGAGTCGCTGTTCATTCCCGGCCGGATGCGGCACAACGAGACGGCGGCATCGGATGATCTGAAAATTCTGGAACTGTCAATTCCCGGAAAGATGGAGACGGTTGCTTGCGACCCGCCCGCTCCTGCGTCGTAGCCGGAACTTGCGGCAGCATGGGAACGCGTGGCTGTCAGTCGGTGGAAATCATCTCTGCCAGGGGGCGGCATGACGGCACCATTTGCCGTCCTGGCCGCGCACCAGAGGGGCGCGTGATGCACGTACGGCGTCGGTTCCGGTGGTCGCGGCCGACCTCACGCGGGCGGACCCGCCGGCGCATTCGTGAGAGTACGGGATGCCCGGCTGAGGTATGGTTGCCGACCGGGCATACCTTTCCGGGGGAGCGAACCCATGACCACGTTTGATGACCGCAAGGACGAGGCGGAGAAAAAGTACGCCCACGACCAGCAGCTGCAGTTTCGAGTCGTCGCGCGGCGAAACAAGCTGCTGGGCTTGTGGGCAGCGGAAGTGATGGGGCGGCCTGAAGCGGACCATGCGAGTTACGCGCAGGAGGTCGTGGTGGCTGACTTCGATGAGCCGGGAGATGCGGATGTCGTGCGCAAGCTCCTGGCGGATTTCGAGGCCGCCGGCATGCCGAAGGACGAGAGCGAGATTCGCGGCGAGATGGAGCGCCTGCTGGAGCAGGCCAAGACGGAAATCATGCAGGAGTGAGACCGGTACCGAAGACGCGCTCGAATACGATGTCCACGTGGCGGATGTGACGTTTGTCGTCGAGGGCGGCGGCTAGCGCGTTCGCAGAGAGCCGTGGCGTGATTTCCGGATCTCCGGCCAGCAGGTCCCGAAACTGTCCGTCGCCATTCCAGGCCCGCATGGCGTTGCGCTGGACCAGCCGGTACGCCTGTTCGCGTGCGATTCCCGCCTCGACCAAGGCCAGCAAGACGGCCTGACTTGCGTGCAGGCCGCCAAGTTTCTCCAGATTGGCCTGCATGTTCCGGGGATACAGCACCAGGTGCCGGATGACCTGCGTGAGCCGGGCGAGTGCGAAATCGAGGGTCACGGTTGCATCGGGTGCGATCATGCGTTCAACCGATGAGTGCGAAATGTCGCGCTCATGCCACAAGGCCACGTTTTCCAGGGCCGGTACTGCCATCGACCTTACGAGGCGCGCCAGTCCGGTGAGATTTTCGGACAAGACGGGGTTTCGCTTGTGTGGCATCGCCGAACTGCCCTTTTGTGTCTCGGCGAAAGCCTCTTCGACCTCCCGTACTTCAGTACGCTGGAGGTGCCGTATTTCGGTCGCGATCCGCTCGATCGAACTGGCGATGACGGCAAGGGTGGAGAAATACATCGCATGGCGGTCCCGGGGGACGATCTGGGTCGAGACGGGCTCGGGGGCCAGTCCAAGCTTTTTCGCGACGTACTTCTCGACCTCCGGGGAAATCGATGCATAGGTTCCTACCGCCCCCGATATCTTGCAGGTGGCGATCGTGGCTCGAGCCGACCGGAGCCGGTCGCGATTTCGATCGAATTCCGCGTAAGCCTGGGCGAACTTGAGCCCCATGGTGGTGGGCTCGGCATGGATGCCGTGTGAACGGCCGATGCAAACCATGTCCTTTGCTTCGTATGCCCGGCTCCGCAAGGCGTGCAGCAGTTCATCCAGATCCTGCAGCAGTTGATCGGTTGCCCGGCTCAGCTGCACGGCGAGGCAGGTATCGAGGACATCCGAAGAAGTCATGCCGTGATGAATGAACCGGCCTTCGTGGCCCACCTGTTCGGTGAGGCTGGTGAGGAATGCGATCACATCATGGCGCACCTCTTCCTCGATGGCATGGATCCGGTCGATATCCACCCGCCCACATCGTCGCAGCCTTTCGGCCACCCCTTCGGGAATCGTTCCGATCTCTGCCTGTTTCTCACAGGCGAGCGCCTCGATTTCCAGCCAGATTTCGTACTTTGTCTCCGGGGCCCAGAGGCGGGCCATTTCCGGTCGGGAATAGCGGGGAATCATCGGACGGATCTCTGTGTCGTGGCGGTGGCCGGGGCGGCTTGCGAAGATACTGCGAAAGCGTCGGTCGCAGGGGCGGGATCTTGTCCGCCGCAAGGCGCCACCACGGGAGGGTAACGAGTCGGAAGACCGGGGCAAAAATTTCCGGATTGTCGGCGATGACGGAAAACTCGCGCTGTCGGGTATCGATGCGTGTTGCGTTCACGACACTCGGAACGGCCTCTCTCGGGCGGAACCGGTGTCGGGGGCATGGATTGGGCGCGCGCCTCGCACGGCACGGGGAATGCCATCTCGTCCGGAACCGGTCCCGCACGATGTCAGACCGGTGGGGGGATCGACAGGCGGGGATTCTCGTCCCCGGCCCCTGAACGGGGGAGACCCGCGCCGCCCGGAGAGGGCCATGATCGGACGGGCCCGGAGGCCGGTTCGGCTGTGATCGTTCACCGGGTCAGGCACCGATGGCCGCACTTTGCCGCTGAATGCGATGGTTGAGGATGTGATCGTTTTCGGAGTAGTCAACCGGACAGTCAATGACGTGAACCCCGGGTGTCGAGAGACAGGTGCGCAGCAGCGCGGATAGTTCTCCGGTCTCCTTCACCCGATATCCCTGTGCACCGTAACTCTCGGCATAGGCCAGGAAGTCGGGGTTGCCGTAGTTCAGGCCCCAGTCCTCGAATCCCATGTTCGCCTGTTTCCAGCGGATCATCCCGTAGGCGCCGTCATTGAGGATCAGGCAGGTCAGGTTCATCCCGTGGCGAACCGCCGTTTCCAGCTCTTGCGAGTTCATCATGAAGCCGCCGTCTCCGCAGACGGCAAGGATCTGTCGGTCAGGGTGCACGAGGTGGGCGGCCATGGCGGACGGCAGGCCGGCCCCCATGGCGGCCAGGGCGTTGTCGAGGAGCACGGTATTGGGTTTCCGGGCCCGGAAGTTCCGAGCGAACCAGATCTTGTAGATACCATTGTCGAGACACACGATTCCGTCGTCGGGCATCACGTTGCGCACGTCGCGCACCAGCCGCTGCGGATAGACGGGAAACCGGTCGTCGTCGGCCCCCTCGGTCATACTGGAGTCGTGATGCATCTTGACTTCGCGCATGCGCGTGAAGTCCCACTCCGGTTGCTCGTTTTCCAGCAAGCGGCTGATGCGCCAGATCGAGTTGGCAATGTCGCCCACCACTTCAATCTGCGGAAAGTACACCGGGTCAACTTCTGCCGAACGGAAATTCACGTGAATGACCTCGGTTCCCCGCGCCACCCCCACCGGATCGGCCTCGGACTGATGCAAGGGCTCGGCCGGTATTTCGCCTCGATGCATGAAGAAGGGGGGCTTCTCGATCACGTCGTGCCCCACATTGAGAACGAGGTCTGCACTCTCGATCGCCCGGTGCACGAAATCACCGGCCGAGAGGGCTGCGCAGCCCATGAACAACGGGTGTGCCTCGTCGATGACGCCCTTGCCAAGCTGCGTGGTGGCGAACGGGATACCGAAACGGTCCACCATTTTGGTCAGCATGCGGCTGGTCAGCTTCCGGTTTCCGCCGGCGCCAATCACGACAATCGGGGATCTTGCTTCGGCGATTCGCCTGGCCGCCGCCTGTACGGCCTTGTCTTCCGAAATGGGCCGCCGGACATACGACGCCGGAACCGGATATTCCGACGTGCCTTCACCGGCGACATCTTCCGGCAACTCGATGTGGACGGCACCCGGTTTTTCTTCTTCGGCCTGGCGGAGGGCTTCCCGCACCCGCGTGGGGATGTTGTCGGCGGACACGATCTGATGGGCATACTTCGTGATGGGCTTCATCATCTCCACAACGTCGAGGATCTGAAACCGTCCCTGTTTGGAGCGCTTTACCGGCTTCTGTCCGGTAATCATCATCATGGGCATGCCCCCGAGGGTGGCATAGGCGGCGGCAGTGGTGAAATTCGTGGCGCCGGGGCCAAGCGTCGAGAGGCAGATGCCGGCCTTGCCGGTGAGCCGTCCATAGGTGGCGGCCATGAATCCGGCCGCCTGTTCGTGGCGGGTGAGCACCAGTTTGATGCTGCCGGAGCGGGCAAGCGAGTCCAGGAAGTCAAGATTCTCTTCGCCGGGGATTCCGAAGATCATGCCAACCCCTTCGGATTCCAGCGCCCGTACCAGCACGTCCGATGCCTTCGCCATGTCAATGTTCCTTGGTGGTTGGTCGGAAGCCGGGGGTTCGCGTACCGGAGGTCTGATGGTGAAGTCGGTGGTCTCCGATACCGCCGCATTGGCAGACCGCGAGAGCCGGACGAATGCACAAGGCTCCAGAGGTAGTCCGATTGTAGGCTCCCGACAGGCTGAGCGGGGAGTCCGGCCGCATGTCGTTCGTGCGGGCATACCGGTTGGCGAAAGTTCGGGGCGGGAGGAACGGCAGGCGCCAGGGTCGAGCCGTTGCCCCCTGTCGTGCCGAACGCCGGACGGGGACTCCGTCCAAGGTCGGCCTGGAAACGGCTGAACGCGCCCGTTCCGGTTCATGGCAGGAACGGGAACACGAATCCTTCCTTGAGACGGACGCCGGGCCGCCAGCAACCTGAGGTGTCGACGGAGTTCCCGTTGCCGGGATCAACGCTGGGGAATGCCTCGGCCCTACGGGCCGGTTATGGGGAGACGTTCTCCGTCATGAAGTCCTCCGGACTGACGCGGCGCAGGAAGCGCAAGCACTCGGTTTGCATGGCGGGCATTCGTCATGGGACCGCGCAGTTCGGTGTACGCGGTGTACGCACGACAGGGGGCAGTTACTCCCCATCAAACGGTTCCACGCGGAGATTCCATTGCGCTATATGATTCCCCGCTGCTCTTTGTGGCGTGGGGAGGTTCGCATGGATGAGCGGGAAGGCGGTTCGATCCCGCAGCCTGACAACCCGTTCACCTTGATGCGCACCTGGTGGGCAGATGCGGAGCGCGTCGAAATCCAGGATCGGTCGGCGGCCTGTCTGGCGACAGCGACCCACACCGGTCACCCCAGCGCGCGGATGGTTCTGGTCAAGGCGGTAGACGAGCCGGGGCCGGTGTTCTACACGAACCGGGATAGTCGAAAAGGCGGTGAGATTGCGGACAATCCCCTCGCCGCACTGGTGTTCTATTGGCCGACACTGGCGCGCCAGGTACGTGTGGAAGGCGGGCTGCAGGAAGTATCCGGGGAAGAGGCTGACGCCTATTTCTCGTCACGTCCGAGGGAAAGCCAACTCGGCGCCTGGGCGAGCGCCCAATCGAGACCACAGGTCGGCGGGCAGGAAGGGCTGATGCAGCGGTTCCGGGACGCAGAGGCCCGGTTTGCGGGAGAAACGGTGCCGCGCCCGCCGTACTGGCTGGGTTTCCGAATCCATGCGACTGCGTGGGAATTCTGGTCCCAGCGGCACCACCGGCTGCATGAACGGCTCCGCTACTTGCGCGATCCGGAGTGGCGGTGCGACCGGCTGGACCCTTGAGCGGAAACGTTCAGAGGGGTCGCGCCCAGACGGCCTTGGCCCGAGTCTCAGCTATCCCGGCCTGATCGGCATTTTGTCTGTCCGAGGCAGGTGTGCGGGCGTACCGTGAAGAGCGGTGTTGCCGCCCCTCTGATTATCCTTCTGGCCGATCGATCTACAGAGGCCGGATCGACTGCCGTCACACCCCAACCGAAAACCTGTCCGCCGTCGAGGCGACCTTCGAACAGCGCAAACGATTGCCTGCCCGGAAATTCGGAACACCGGAACAGGAAGCGGTTTCCGGTCCCACGCCTGCAGCCAGACGCTGCGGTCTCTGGCCGGATCGGATTCGGCACCGGAACGGGTTCCGGATGCCGGCTGTCCGACCAGGCCCGGCAGGGTTTCTCAGGGTGTGGTACCGGGCTGCGGAGGCGGACGTCTTCCCTCGCTCCGGGCCCGCGTGAGCCACGGGGTCCCTTCTTCGTAACACCCCTTCAGTAGTTCGGAACGATCCTTGCCGGTGCCTCCGTACTTGGGGTTGAAGATCTTGTACTGCTCGATGTAACGGCGCGCAGCAGTCAGGATTTCCGCACCCTGCGGGGTGTGCGAGAGTTCATGCGCGCTCCAGCAATCGACCAGAAGTTCGTCGCCGGACTGCAGTGCGATGTGTCCGAATTCGTGCAGAAAAAAGAACCGCGTGGCCCCGGGGTACCGCCGTTCGATCGCCACGACCCGCTGCAGACAGTAGTGGATCTTTCCGCCCGGTTCGGCGATCGCGATACCGCCCCCGGTCCGCGCGCAGTTGGGAATCAGCTCGGCCACGGGAAACTCCCGCTCGGCCGGCGCATCGCGGTCGTCCGCCAGAGCGTTTCCGGTCTCCTGCGTCACGACCGGGGCCACCAGCAGGAGGAGAAGGGCGAAGCGGGCCCGCCAACACCCTTCCGGGCTCCAGGCCAGCCGACCTGCAAGGGCCGGCCCCGCCCCCTGCTGGAATCGGTTCTGACGGAACAGGGCCCTCATCAGGCGGGATAGTGGACGGCAATGCCTTCGACGATGCAGGCCGGGCGTTCGGCCCCCTCTACCTCCACGGTTGATCGACTCTCGACCTTGACTCCTCCCTTGAAGCGTTCCACGCGAAGGATTTCCATGCGACAGCGAATGCGGTCGCCCGGTCGAACCGGGGTAAGGAACCGCAACCGGTTGGCACCGTAGTTGATCGTTTGGGCGATTCCATCCACGCGAAGAATCTCGCTCGTGAAGGAACTGACCAGCGAAAGCGTCAGGTAGCCGTGGGCAATGGTCGACTTGAACGGGCTTGCAGCTGCCCGGTCTGCATCCAGATGGATCCACTGGTCATCCCGGGTGGCATCAGCAAACCGGTCGATTCGATCCTGGTCCATCTCCAGCCATGCACTGGTTCCGATTTCTTTTCCGGCAAATGCGGGTAGGTCTGCGAGTGCAATGACTGTTGGCATCGTACAGGTACTCAGAAGAACGAGGAAAACCGCGCAGGACCGACCGGCCGGCAGCATGTGCAATCACACACATGGTGCGACCAGGAGACGGGCGCCCTGATGGTGTGCTGGCAGCCTAACAGCACAACCCGCAGAGCGGGAGAGGGCCGGCCGGATCAACCGGTTTTGGTCGTGGTTTCCGCCGGATTTGCCGCGACGGACGGTCTCGTCCGTTGATCCGGCCAGGGTGCGCCAGGTTCGGCCCCGGCGACTCCGGCCCCGGTCTTTCCGGAACCCGACCGCGGACCCGTACTCGTCGCCGAAACCGATATAGTGCGGCAAGCCCGAGGGGAGCGATACATGGAACGCAAGGTGCGGGATGCGACCGGCCAGGAATCGCGGTGGCGCGGCAGGTTGCCGCCCGAGATCTACGCCATTGTCCGCGAGGGCGGTACCGAACCCGCATTCAGCGGGCGTTACTGGGACGAGAAGCGTCCCGGTACCTATGTTTGCGTGTGCTGCGGAACCCCCCTGTTCGGGTCGGACGCGAAATACGACTCCGGTACAGGTTGGCCGAGCTTTACCGTGCCGCTGGCCCGCGAACGCGTCACGGAGCATCGTGACATGAGCTACGGGATGGTCCGTACCGAGGTGCGGTGCCGGGCGTGCGAGGCGCACCTGGGCCACGTGTTCCCCGACGGTCCGCCGCCCACGGGTATGCGCTATTGCCTGAATTCCGCCGCCCTGCTGTTGCATCCGGCAGATGGATCGCCGCCAGATCGGTCCGACTGACAGCGCAGACGGTGCCCCGAAACTGGTGCTTCCGGCAGACAGCAGGCGCGTGGGCGTGGTCGGGGTTGGCCGCTGGGGCGGAAACCTGGCCCGGAACTTCCATCGTCTCGGTAGTCTGGCGGCCGTGTGTGATACGGATCCGGATTGTCTTCGCCGGGCCGCAGACATCTATCCGGGCGTACCGCCCCATATGACGCCTGAATCACTGATCCGGTCGGTGGATCTCGATGCTCTCGCGATCGCTACCCCGGCTTCCACCCACTACCGTATTGCCGCTCTCGCCCTGGAGGCCGGACTGCACGTATTCGTGGAAAAGCCGATGACCACCGACCTTTCCTCGGCCCGGAGTCTGGCCGGGCAGGCGAGACGGGCGAAACGGCAATTGATGACGGGGCACCTCCTGCACTATCACCCGGCCTTTCAGGCCTTGCAGAGACTGGTGCGCACCGGGCGGCTCGGTGCCGTGCGCCGTATCGTGAGCCACCGGTTGGCACCTGGACCGGCTACACCGCGGGAACACGTCCTCTGGGAGTTTGCCCCCCATGACGTTTCGATGATTCTCGCTTGTACGGGTGCGCTGCCGGAGTGGGTGTTCTGCTCGGCACCCGAGGCTGCAGCGGGCGTGTCACCGGACGCACACTGCCGGATTACCTTCGGCTTCTCCGCGGGGCCTTGTGTGGAGACGACCCTGTCCGGGTGCGCTCGCACGAAGGTGCAGCGCTTCGAGGTGCGCGGCCGGCTGGCGTCGGCCGTGTTTGACGACGTGCTCCCCACGGCTTCGAAGTTAAGACTGGTCAGCACCGGGCAGCCCGACGAGGCGATTCCGGTGACCGATCGGGAGCCGTTGCTGGCGGAGTGTGCCGCGTTTCTCGAAACCATCACGACGGGAACGACACCGCCGAGCGGAGCGGCAGAGGGACTGCAGGTGATGGCGGTGCTGGACGCCTGTCATCGCTCCCTGGACACCGGCCAGCGAGCGGTGCCAAGCCTTTCGGATACCGCCGGATGAGTAAATCTCCTTCCCGGACTGCCGTGACCCTGCTTGATCCCGTGGCCCAATACCGGCGGTTGAAGCCGGACATCGATGCTCGAATCGCTGCAGTCCTCGCGCACGGCCGTTTCATCAACGGACCGGAAGTCAGGGAGCTTGAATACGCCCTGGCGGCCTGGTCGCAGGCAAAGCATGTCGTGGCGGTGGCCAATGGAACCGATGCTCTGGTGATCGCGCTGCGCGCAGAGCGGATCGGGGCGGGGGATGCGGTATTCGTTCCGGCGTTCAGTTTCGTTGCGACCGCCGGCGCCGTTGCCCTCGCCGGGGCGACACCGGTATTCGTGGATATTGATCCCCGGACCTTCGTCATCGATCCCGACTGTCTGGCCGCAACCATTCGCCGCGTGCGCGCCGCCGGCGAACTGGTTCCCCGCGCGGTCATGCCGGTCGACCTGTTCGGCTTGCCGGCAGAATATGAACGCCTCGTGCCACTGTGCCGGGAAGAGGCTTTGTTTCTTCTGGCGGACGCCGCACAGAGCTTCGGTGCGAGTCGCCAGGGCCGCAGGGTGGGGTCGTTGGGAGAGGCAGCGATCACCAGCTTCTTTCCCAGCAAGCCGCTCGGGGGATGGGGCGATGGCGGGGCGATGTTTACCGATCAGGAAGAGCGCATGCAGCAGTGGCGGATGGTCGCCGCCCACGGCACTCTCGAAGACCCGTACGATGCCCGCCGCACCGGCACCAATTCACGACTCGATACGTTGCAGGCGGCGGTATTGCTGGCCAAGCTGCCCCGGTTCCGGGAAGAATTGGCCCGTCGGAACGAGATTGCCGGGATCTATACCGAAGCGTTGCACGGGATCGCGGAAACTCCGGTCGTTCCGGACGATGCAGTCTGCGTCTGGGCGCAGTATTCGCTGCTCGTGGATGATCGAGATGCGGTGCGGGCCGCGCTGGCCGAATGCGGGGTTCCGACCCGCGTCTATTATCCGAAAACCCTGCCCGCACAACCCGCGTTCCAGGCCTCTGTCCGACTCGGCCTTCCTTGTCCGGTGGCCGAGGCCACCACGCGCCGCATTCTCAATCTGCCCATGCACCCGGAACTCGATGATTCCGCCGTGGACCAGGTCATTGACGGGCTCAGGAAAGTCCTCTCCCGTCCGCGGATGCGGACGCCTACCGAAGGGCGGGATCGGTGACCTGACGCATGACGGCCGATTCACCGACCGTCAGTCCGAATTGCCCGGTGCAGTCGTTCCCGCAACCGAAGACGACGACCCGCACACAAAAGTTGCCGTCGGCCTCGGATGCGTGAAGAAGCAGGGGGAAATTGAACTTCAGCGTCGTTTCCGCGTCGGCAAATCTTACCGGTTCCTCGATATAGCGCCGGGTCGGTTCGCCGCACCTGGAGGCATCGATACCCACCGTCAGCGACGCTGAACCAGTCGTCGGGGAAAATCGTTCCAGCTGCACCCGTACGTTGTAGATGCCAAGGTCGGAGGCCCCCGGTCCGCCGCCCCGGATCTCGAAACCGCACTCGGGCTCAACGGCCGGCCCCCCGATGCAATCGGCGTTTTGACCGTGACCCGGCGAAACACCCAGCAACAGCACGGCCGACAGTGAGCCAACGGCCGTCCGGATCACGATCCGGCGGCCTCTGCGGCAAGTTCGGGTGCCTTGACCCCATGGACATCACCGGCAGCACGGATGGAGGCCCACGTGGTATCGGTGAGCGGAATTCCCCGGGCGGTCCGCTCGGCGCGAGACCGGTTTTCCGGCTCGCCCGGCATCATGACCCGGGACGACGGCGGCAGCGGACGTGCGGTCCGGAAGAAATCGAGGTAGCGCTTTAGTTCCTCGGCGAATGCGGCCTCCGGGCCAAACAGGTTGGGCCGGAAGTAGAAGGAAAGCATGCCGTTCGCCAGATTGGTCTGGGACGGGGCTGCGCACCCCGACCCGGTAAGGGCACCGGCGAGGATCTCGCAGAGGAAGGCCAGACCCGAGCCCTTGTGTTCGCCCATCGCCCGGATGGCGCCGGCACCGCCGCGCATGTCGTTGGGATTGGCTCCGGTGTCGCTGCCGTAGATCAGCTCGGGATTGGTCGAGAATTCGCCCCCTTCAGAAATCAGGGCCCCGGCCGGCAGCGACTTGCCGCCCTGATGGGCCACCAGCACCTTCCCTTCGGCCACGACCGATGTCGCGAAGTCGAGAATGAACGGTTCCTCCCCGGGGATCGGAACGCCCGCGGCAAAGGGGTTCGTCGAGAACCTGCGATCGGGCGACCCGAACGGTGCGACCAGGAGGCCCAGGCCGGACGTGTTGACGAAATGAAGGGACGCGATGCCGGCGTCGGCGGCCCGCTCGGGCCAATCGCCGATTCGCCCAAGGTGTCCAGAGTTGCGAATGGCCACGACCGACAGCCCGTGTTCCTTCGCCTTCGCGATCCCGAGATCAGCGCAGAAGGGCCCGACGGTTTGGCCGAAACCGAAGCCGCCGTCGACCGTTGCATGCGTGGGGCCCTCGTTCACGACATCGGGACGGACTCCGGCCTTGACCGATCCGTGCTCCATCCAGGAGAGATACCGGGGTACGCGGATCACGCCGTGACTGTCGTGGCCGGCCAGGTTTGCGCGCACGAGGTAGAGCGCGATGCGGCGCGCCTCGTCGTCGGCGCAGCCGGCGGCGGCGAAGATCTGGGCCACGTAGGTCTCGAGTAGCAGAGCGGCGATGCGCATGCGTCATCCTTCCGGCAAGGTTGAAGGTGTACGAACGGACGGCGGCGGCATGCCAGCCGGTGCGGGCCGCAACCATAGCCTGTCCGGCTGACCCGCTGCCGGGATGCGGACGACACGATCCATTCAGACCGGTTGTCGGCCGCTCGATGGTGCCGAATGACCGCGATCCGGCGGCCCCAAGGCATCCCGGATTTGCGGCCCCGTGTTCCGGTCAGGGGGCTGCCGCCGCCGCTTCTCAGGCCGAACGCAAGTTGTTCCGGCCGTGGGGTGGTGGCGCTCGACCCTGGTGTCCCGGCCGGCCCGTCAGAAGGGATTGTCAGACCAGAAGCGACCATCGGAGGGGCGCGAAGGCCGTGCTTCACTGCATGGCCGAACGCCTCCGGCGCCGCCTGCACTGTCCATGGCATGAATCAGGAAACCCGCGATTACCGCGTGTTCGGCGTAGTTGTGCGCCCCGGACTTGCCAGGAAGATCGACTTTCTGTCGACCCGGCATCCTGACCTTGTCCAGATTGCGCTCGCCGGAAACGCCGTCAACATGATCAAGCTGCACTATTCCTGCCCGGGCTTCAACAAGGGATGAGCAGGCACTGCCAACCGGGTTGAGTCTGACGGAAGCGGCACGTCGCGCGATGTCTGCTCGGCGAAAACACCCGGAACTTGACACGGATCGGCTGTCAAGCGGCGCTCGGAACGGGCAAAGATGGCACCCGCGGCCCCGAACCGGGCGGCTGGCAGGCATCAGCTAACAGGATGGCTCTTCCTTCATCGTTTCGTGGCGCAAGGGATTGACTATCTGAAGCCCCCGGAAATCCCTTTCGTTGTCCGTTACAACGACGCAGCCGTTTGCTTCCGCCACCGCGGCGAGAATCATGTCGAGAGCACTTCGCGGACGGCCTCGGGCCCTGCCTTCTGCCATCAAGCGGGCCCAGATCAACCCGGCCCTGTCGTCGAATGACAGTATCCGTCCCGCGAACAGCGCCTGTGGTCCTTGTGCGCCTTTGAACCAAGCTTCAAGCCCGTTCCTCTTCCTGCCGCTGGACAGTTCCAGAATGCCGCACCAGATTTCGGCAATGGTCAGCGAGGCCACAAACAGATCTTCGTCTAGCTGCGCTGCCATCCAGTCGAACAGACGCGCAGTCGGCTGCGGTTTGACGACGTTGCTGATGATGTTGGTATCAAGCAGAAAGCGCGTCAAAGCTCAACCCTGCGCCCTTCGGCACGCGGCCGCGACAGGTCGAGGTCGGCGCCGACCAGCGGTGAACGACGCAGCGCTGCAAGAATCCCGCCTGGCTTTGACGACTTGTCGGCAACCAGCGCCCTGACCACAGCCCGCGCCCGGTCTGCTTCCGGCCTGTCTTCGGCCAGACGGCGTGCAAGAGTGCGCAGCAGATCCCGGTCAGTTTCGAGGGCCATCACCTCAAAGCGCTTGACACCGCGTTCGGCGAGGCGCGCACGATAGTTTCTGGTTGCCCGTTGCTGGGCGGCATTGGTCATGTTATTCCCCAGTTTATAGCCGGGTATATATACCGAATTGACTTGTACTGCAACCCTCATCTTCCCCTATAGCCTCTGAACACGCGAGGGTTTGAGATTCAGGAAAGGGGCGCTGAATGAATGGAATGATGGTACCGTACAGGTGAAACGATTGGCTCTCGCAGGAACTGGCGCGACGTGGGCCAGCGGCTGCGCCCAGCCGGGCAGATTGCCGATGCTCCGGGACAGGTCGTGCCGGACCTCGTCCGGGAGACGTTTCAGTGTCGATACCACCCGGGGGGTCACGAGCCGCGTCGAGACCGAGCCAGCGCAGGGCTTGCATGAAGGCAGTTCCGGGCCGGTCGGCCCATCGCATGACGCGGGGTCTGGCGTGGCGGAATCGGGTTATCTGACCGTCGACCGAGACCGTTCGTGTGGCATCGTCGGCGGCGTAGCTTGACCGGTACGGCATGGCTCAGGCCTGCCGGGCAGGCGGCCATGGCAACGGAACCGGTTCTGGTGTTGCCTCAAAGCCGTGTCACGGGCACCCTCTCCCGCAGTGCGCCGGCCGCCGCCTCAACCCGAGTTTGCCTGGAGACTCTGCATGCCCCTGCCTCCGGCCCCGCATGATGCCCTGTTCCGCCAGCTCGTCTCCGATCCCGGACGCGCAGCGGCCCTGCTGCACGACTACCTGCCGCCCGAGGTCGTCACACGGCTTGATCCCGATCATGTGCCCGAGCATCTCGAGGGTACCGCCATCGACGGCGACGGCCGGGCCACGCAGGCCGACGCCATCTTCCGGGTGCGGATGAAGGACGGCGCCCCGGCCACGATATACGCATTACTCGAACACAAGGCAAAAGCTGATGTCCGCACGCCGCTGCAGCTGATGCGCTATGTCCTGCGGATCTGGATGGCGGACATCGAGAGCGGGGACCGACCCGGCGGGCGATTGCCGCTGGTCATCCCGATAGTCTTCTTCAACGGTCGCGAACCGTGGACCGTACCGCTCTCGATCGTGGACATGATCGATGCCCCCGAGGGTCTCGGCCATCTCGCCCGCGACTTTGGAACCTACACGGTGCACGACCTCTCCCGCATGGACCTCGACGACCTCTCGACCGACCCGGCCGTGCGCAGCGCCCTGCTCGCGCTGGCCCGGGCCTTCGCCGACGACGTCACCGAATCGGAAGCCGATGCGCTGGTGGTGACGATTTCCGGTAGCGAGTTCGGGCGCTACATGCTAATGTACATAACCGAGCAGGTCAGTCTGTCGCCCGAGCGCATCGAGGCCGCGCTCAAGCGCATCGGCACTGCCCCTGAAGAAGTGGAGGCACTGATGGGAACCGCAGCCCAGGTCTGGTTCGAAAAAGGCGAGGTCCGGGGCGAGGCACGGGGCGAGGCACGGGGCAAGGTCGCGGGCATCGCCGAGGGCAAGGTCGCGGGCATCGCCGAGGGCAAGTCAGACACGCTCACCCGGCAGCTTGAGCGTCGTTTCGGCCTTCCGCCCGATGAGACCCGGGCACACATTGCCGGCGCCGACCTCGAACAGCTCGACCGGTGGCTTGACGCCGTGCTTGATGCACCGAACCTTGATGCGGTCTTTCGTTCGAACCCGAAACCCTGATTGGTGCGGCCCGGATCGGGTGTGATTCTCGAGTGGCAGGGTCATGCCGCCACGAATACGGATGGAAACCCCGCTTCGATTCCGTAGTAACAGCCGGAACATCGTAGGGCCTGTTGATCGTGGAACAATTGCAGGCCAGGCGGATGATTTTCGCGAAATCGGCCAAATCCGTGCAGGATTCCGAATGCAGATCAGAAAAGATTGTTCGATTTCCATGCACTAGAAAATTGACGGTTCGCCAAGCGTCTCGGGTGTCTGGCCGAACGTTTCTGGCGGTGCTGAACTGGGCCATCTTTGCGCGCCGCATCTGAGCGGCGGTTATGCGAATCTCGACCCCGCCCAGGATGGGCCGCTTGTTGTGACCAAATGGCGGCTCCGCGTGCCGGAGCGCTGGGCTCGCGAGGAAACGCCAAGATCGATAAGCACGAAATCCTCGCGATAACCCGGCAGACGTCGCGCACGCCTCACATCGTGGAGAAAGACTATGTACTCGGCTGGATGCTCGCCGGCATCTATGGGCACGAAGGTCTCACGGAGAGTTGGATATTCAAAGGCGGCACGTGCCTGAAGAAATGCTTCTTCGAGACCTATCGATTCTCGGAGGAGCTCGACTTCACGCTTCGCGAATCGCAGTATCTCGACACCAACTTCTTGAAAGCGGTCAGGATGATCGTCGTGGTGCACTTCGGGCGTGCCGCTGGCGGCGATGGGACCCCATCCGCCGGGATACCGGCTGCGGGCCGCCGTCTTGACCGGTAGACTCGGAGGCCGGTGCTCGGATTGGGGTTCGATGGCTGCGCCGCTGCATTCGTGCCGGGCAGTACAGTTCGGAAAGGAGTTCCATGAGACTTACCGACAAGGTCGCGATCGTCACCGGCGCTGCCAGCGGCTTCGGAGAAGGCATCGCCACCCGCTTCGCGGAGGAAGGTGCACGCGTGCTCGTCGCCGACATCAACGGCGAAGGGGCGGAGCGCGTCGCGCACACCATCCAGACGGCAGGGGGGCGCGCTGTTCCCTGTACGGCCGATGTCGCCCTGGACGAAGATAGCCGGCACATGATGGAATCTGCAGTCGAGGCGTTCGGCCGCCTGGATATTCTGGTTCAGAACGCGGCCATCGGCATGAAGCCCACACCGTTGGTGGAAGTGGAGGAATCTTTCTTCGAAGACCTGTTTCGCATCAACGTGAAGAGCTGCTTCCTGGGGGCCAAGCACGCCGTTCCGGTGCTGCGGCAACAGGGAAACGGCGGCGTCATCCTGAATACCGTTTCGACCGCGGCCCTGGCGCCGCGGCCGGGCCTTGGCCCCTACAACGCGACCAAGGGGGCGCTGCTCACTCTCAGCCGCACGCTGGCGCTGGAACTTGCACCTGAGCGTATTCGGGTGAACGGGATCTGCCCGGTTGCCGGTGAGACGGCGATGCTGCCGGGTTTCCTGGGGGAGGGCGATCAGGAAGCCGCGCGCCGAAGGTTCCGCGAGACCATACCGCTCGGGCGCCTGTCTACCCCCCTTGATGTCGCCAATGCCGCCCTGTTTCTGGCCTCGGACGAGGCTCAGTTCTTGACGGGAGTGATGCTGGAGGTCGACGGCGGACGCTGCATCTGATCCGGTGTCGGCGAGCGTCCGTTGACGACGTCGGCAATGCGGCTCAGGGTTTCGTTGCGCCCCAGCACATGCATCACCGAGAAGATGGGCGGAGAGGTCGTGGAACCGGCAAGCGCGGCCCGCAGGGGCTGCGCCACGGCTCCGACCTTCAGGTCGGCGCGGGCGGCATAGTCGCGGACCTTCGCCTCGAGCGTGGCGGCAGACCAGTCCGCACTGGCCGCCAATACGTCTGCGAGATCGCCGAGCCGCCTGCGAGCCGCCGGATCAAGCAGGTGCGCCGCCTTGGCGTCCAGGCGCAACGGACGGGTCGCGATGTAGAAACGGGCCACGGTTGCGAGTTCCGCGAGGGTGCGGGCCCGCGCCTTCAATTCGGGCATGCCGCAGGTCAGGCGCTCGAGCGCATCCGGGCCGGACGGCAGGCCTTCGGCGGCGAGGCGGTCCACGACGGCCGTGGCCAGTTCGGCATCGTCGGTCGCACGCAGATAGATGGCGTTGAGGTGGTCCAGTTTCTTGAGGTTGAAACGCGAAGGACTCACTCCGATACCGTTCAGGTCAAACCATCGGACCGCATCGGGGGTCTGGATGACCTCGTCGTCGCCGTGGGCCCACCCCAGCCGCAGCAGGTAGTTCCGGAGGGCGGCCGGGAGGTAGCCCGCATTCCGGTAGTGATCGACCCCGAGGGCGCCGTGGCGCTTGCTCAGTTTCTTTCCGTCCGGTCCGTGAATCAGCGGAATGTGCGCGTAGTCGGGCCGCGGCCATCCGAGGAGATCGTAGATCTGGCGTTGGCGAAACGAATTGGTGAAGTGATCATCACCCCGAATGACATGCGTGATGCCCATGTCATGATCGTCGACGACCACCGACAGCATGTAGGTGGGCGTCTCATCCGCCCGGAGGATCACGAAGTCGTCGATTTCCCGGTTACGGACGCTTACCCGCCCCTGAACGCTGTCCGCAATCGTGGTTTCGCCGTCGCTCGGTGTGCGGATTCGTATGGTTGACGGGGCGCCCTCCGGTGCGTCGGCGGGGTCGCGGTCCCGCCACCGTCCGTCGTACCACATCGAACGTTTCTCTGCGGTCGCCTGCTCGCGCATGGCCGCCAATTCTTCGGGTGTGCAGTAGCAGCGGTACGCCGCGCCGGACCGGAGCAGTGATTCGGCGACTTCACGATGACGCTGCGAACGGCTTGATTGCAGAACCGGCTCGTCGTCCCAGTCGAGCTGCAGCCACGACAGACCGTCGAGAATCGCCTGCCTGGCCGCTGCGGTTGACCGGGTCCGGTCGGTATCCTCTACCCGGAGCAGGAACCGGCCTCCCCGGTTGCGCGCGTACAGCCAGTTGAACAGGGCCGTCCGGGCGCTGCCGATATGGAGGTTTCCCGTTGGTGACGGGGCGAAACGCGTGATCACGGTCATCGGCAGGTACCTTGAGGAAGCAGCTGCCCGGCACCACGTCTGCTTGCTGAACGAGGCAGGAATCTCCGGGCCGGTTGGCGTGCGCTTCGCGTTCAGCCAATCCTGGTTCGATAGAGCCCCCTGAGGACGCCTTGAATCTGCAGGCGGCTCGGGTGCACCACGATGGGTTCGAGCGAGCTGTTCTCGGGTACCAGTTCGATCGTGTCCTTGGCGGGCCGGAAGCGCTTCAGGGTCGCTTCTTGGCCATCGATGAAGGCGACGATGATCTCCCCGGTCTCGGCGGTTTGCTGGCGTCGAAAAATTCCCATGTCTCCGTCCAGGATTCCGGCGCCGATCATGGAATCCCCCTCGATCCGCAGGGCAAAGTGATTCTCGCCGCCGCGCCCGGAGAGGATGGTCGGCGGAACCTTGACGAAGGATTCGTGCTGGATGGCTTCAATGGGGGTGCCGGCCGCGATGGTGCCCAGCAGCGGCAGGTCCACCAGTTCGTCCCACTGATTGGGGCTTCGCCCCTTCGGTGCCGCGGCGGCTTCCGGTTTCCGTACCACGCGCACCGCGCGGGCCCGATTGGGCAGCCGTTCGACAAAACCCCGTTCCACCAGCGAGTTCAGGTGGCGGTGAATGCCGGATTTGGATCTGAGTCCCAGCGCGTTCTTCATATCTTCGAACGACGGGGAAATGCCGGTCTCTTCAATACGCGTGTTGAGAAAGACCAGGAGTTCGTGTTGTCTGCGAGTAAGCATGTGGGGAAACCCGTGAAGAAAAGGTCGATCGGTGAACCTTACTGTGTTCGCAATGGGAAGTAAATGCGAACAAGCTGGATTTCTCGCGGCGGCGGCGGGGACGGAAGCTGCAGTGCTCAGAGGCTGCCGAGAGCGGCGGGAAAGGGAATCGCGGTAACCGGTGAGCCGGCGGCGGCGGCGGCGGCGTGGGGTTTCTGGACCACCAGGCAGTCGGCCCGGGCGAGCAACGACAGCAGGGAGCTGTCCTGCTGCTCGAACGGACAGACGGTCAGGGTTGTACCGGTGTCGCAGGCGGTCGCCCGGAGATAATGTTCCCGCGCCCCGTTTCCCGGCAGGTCACGGCCCAGTACCGCCTCCACGCGCCGGGGACCCGGAGTGATTCCCAGCATGGTCTGCAGTGCCGGCAGCAGAAACACGATGGCACAGACGTAGGCCGATACCGGATTGCCCGGAAAGCCCAGTACCGCAGGTCCGCCCGGAAGCAGACCGAAGAGCACCGGCTTTCCCGGGCGCATGGCGACCTTCCAGAAATGCTTGATCAGGCCGGCTTCGTGCAAGGCCTGCCCGACGAGGTCATAAGTGCCGACCGACACCCCGCCGGTGGTCACCAGCAGATCGCACAAGCGTGCACCCTCCACCGCACTTCGGAGCGCAGACGGATCGTCGGCGGCAGGTTCGAGATTGATGACCGCGGCGCCCATCGCCTGCAGCATTGCATCCAGCGCAAACGTGTTCGACGAGACAATCTGCCCGCGCTGCAAGTCCTCTCCCGGAAGCACGATTTCGTCGCCGGTGGCAAGGAGGGCGACGCGCGGCCGGCGGCGGACCCGGAGCCAGGGCCAGTTGGCCGCGGCCGCCAGCCCGATTGCGCGGGCCGTGAGCGGGCTGCCGGCCTTCACCAGTACGTCGCCGGTTCTGAAGTCAATTCCCTGTGCGCGAACGTGCCGGCCGACCGTGGTCCCTGCGAGGATCCGGACCTGGCCGCCGTCGGCCGCTTCGGTATCTTCCTGGATGACAACGCTGTCGGTGCCGGGCGGCAGCGGAGCACCGGTAAAGATGCGTACAGCCTCGCCCGTACCGGCAACGCCCGAGAACGGGCGGCCGGCGGGGGCTTCGCCGATCACGCTAAGGTGGCAGGGGCCACCCCGGACGTCAGCGGCCCGCACGGCGAATCCGTCCATGGCGGATACGGCTGCCGGCGGCTGATTCACCCGGGCCGTGACGTCCGTTGCCAGCACCCGGCCCAGGGCCTCGGTCAGCGGAATCCGTTCGGCCGCCACGAGCGGCACCGCCTCGAGAATTTGCCGACGGGCGTCTGCAACCGAAATCATGGGGCCTTGAAGGTTCCCGATTTTCCTCCGGCCTTGTACAGCAGACGAACATCGTTGATCTGCATGGCGCGGTCGACGGACTTGCACATGTCGTAGACGGTGAGGGCCGCCACACTCGCGGCCGTCAGCGCTTCCATCTCCACACCGGTCTTCGCCGAAGTGGAGCAGGAGGCCCGGATCTCCACGGCCGGACCGGCCGGGTCACAGGTCAGGTTCACCGTGACCGCGTCGAGTGGAAGCGGATGGCACAGCGGGATGAGTTCATGGGTGCGCTTGGCCGCCATGATCCCGGCGATTCGGGCGACTCCGAGGACGTCGCCCTTGCTGTGTCCGCCGTCGAGGATCATCTGCAACGTGGCTTCCGACATGATCACCCGCGCAGTCGAGGTGGCGGTCCGGCGGGTCACGGCCTTCGTCCCGACATCCACCATCCGCGCGTGCCCGGATTCGTCGAGATGGGTAAGGGTGTCGCTCATGCCCGCCCCGCCTGGCCGGCGAGGAGCAGGCGGACCGCCTGCTCCACGTCCTTGCTTCGCATCAGTGTTTCCCCCACGAGAAATCGCCGGACGCCGCAGTCGGCCAACCGGTGCAGGTCTCCGGGGCCGTGCACGCCGCTTTCGGCCACCAGATCGAGGCCCGCCGGCGCCACCGCCGCCAGCTGCTCGGTGGTGGCGAGATCGACCTCGAACGTTCGCAGATTTCGATTGTTCACCCCGATCAGATCCGGCGTCAGGGACGCTGCGCGGTCAAGCTCCCGCTCATCGTGAACTTCCACCAGCACGTCCATCCCCAGCGCCTTGGCGTCGCGGGCGAGGGTGCGGGCGGCGCGGTCGTCGAGAGCCGCGAGAATCAATAGCACGCAATCCGCGCCCAGGGCGCGGGACTCAAGAACCTGGTACGGCGTTAGCAGGAAATCCTTGCGCAGCGTTGGCAGCGGAGCCGCGGCGCGGGCGGCAGCGAGGTGGGAATCGGATCCGGCGAAATACGGTTGATCGGTCAGAATCGAGAGGCAGGCGGCACCGCCGCGGTGCATGGCCGCAGCGAGCGTTGCCGGATCAAACTCCCGTCGGAGCAGCCCCTTCGACGGGCTCGCCTGCTTGATCTCGGCGATGAGTCCGTAGTTCGCGTGTCCAACCGCTTGGGTGAGGCCGGCGGCGAAGCCTCGTGGCGCTTCCTGCGCTTCCGCCTGTACTTCGAGGACGGATTCCGGTACTGCGGTGCGCCGGGCGGTCACGTGCCGGCGCTTGGTTTCCAGAATTCGGCGTAGTCGATCCGTCACGGTGTACACCGCATGCACGCGACCAGTTTCTCAAGCACTGCTGCCGCGGCGCCCGTATCGATCGATTGCGCGGCCACCGCCACTCCCTCCGCCAGGCTGCTCGCCCGCCGGGCCACGATGAGCGCCGCCGCGGCATTAAGAAGCACGATGTCGCGGTACGGGCCGCGATCCCCCTCCAGCAGACGGCGCAGGCTCTCCGCATTGGCTGGTGCGTCGCCCCCGCGCAGCTGCTCCGGCGCGCACCGCGCAAGTCCGGCATCTTCGGGGGTCACCGAGAACGAGCGGATCTCTCCGTGGCGGAGTTCGGTGACATGGGAGACATCGGTAAGCGTGAGCTCGTCCATGCCGTCGGCTCCGTGAACCAGCCATGCATGCTCGGAGCCGAGTTCGTGCAGAACCCGGGCAAGCGGTTCCAGCCAGCGTCTGGAGAAGACGCCTACCACCTGCCGCCGCACACCGGCCGGATTGGCCAGCGGGCCCAGCAGGTTGAAGATCGTACGGAGGCCGAGGTCGACGCGAACGGGGGCCACGTTCCGCATGGCCGGGTGATAGACCGGCGCCATCAGAAAACCGATTCCGGCTTGCTGTATCGCCTGCTCGACCGTGGCGGCCGGCACGCTGATCTTCACCCCCAGGGCCGCGAGGACATCCGAAGATCCCGACCGGGACGAGACCGAGCGGTTCCCGTGTTTTGCGACCGTCGCGCCGCAACCTGCGGCCACCAGGGCGGCGGCCGTCGACACGTTGACGGTTCCCAGCCGGTCGCCGCCGGTACCGCAGGTATCGATGGCATCGTCGGGTGCATGCACCGGGGTGCATTTCGACCGCATGGCTTCGGCGGCGCCCGTGATTTCCTGGATCTGTTCGCCGCGTACGCGCAGCGCCATCAGGAAGGCCGCCGTTTGCGGAGGAGTCGCGGCCCCTTCCATCAACAGCAAGAACGCGCGCTTGGCCTGTTCGCGGTCGAGCACCTCGCCGTCGGCAACCGATACGAGGACGTCACGAAACGGCAGGGTGTCAGTCACGCGACGGCTCCTTGCGGGCAACTTTCAGAAAGTTCTTCAGCAACGCGTGACCGTGCTCCGAGGCGATGCTCTCGGGGTGAAACTGAACGCCGAAGAGGTCGTGTTCCGTATGCCGGATTCCCATCACGGTACCGTCGGCGGTTTCGGCGGTGATCCGCAGGCAATCCGGGAGAGATGCGCGTTCCAGGATCAGCGAATGATACCTGGCCGCCGTGAACGGGGAGGGGAGACCGCTGAAGAGGTCTCTTTCATCGTGCTGAATCGGGCTGGTCTTGCCGTGCATGACGGCCTCCGCTCGTACCACCCGCCCGCCGAAGGCCTGTCCGACGGCCTGGTGCCCGAGGCAGACACCGAGTACCGGCGTCCGTCCCGTGGCAGTTCGCACCAGTTCCAGGCAGATTCCGGCCTGGTTCGGGGTGCAGGGTCCAGGTGACAGCACGATCCCTTCCGGCTGACGGGCGAGTACCTCTTGGGCCGTCAGGGTGTCGTTACGGTAAACCTCGACCGAGGCCCCGAGTTCTTCGAGGTAGTGCCAGAGGTTCCAGGTGAAGCTGTCGTAATTGTCGATCAGGACGTACATGCAGGGAAGACCCGGGGAGCGGTTGGCGAGATCCCTTGCGCACGAGAGCGGAGCCCGTGCACCGCGGCCGTCGTTTTCGTGGGAGGCTTGTGCAGCCGGGACCGTGCCGCTCGCACGCTTGCGACAGTGAGTGGACTGTACGAAGACCTCGGGCAGGTGTCCACGGTGAGTACAGGGATTCGCCGACTGGCAACAATGTCCACGATGTCGATCTGATCGATTACCACTGACAGGAGGCATGATGATGGCGATGATGAATCCCCCGCATCCCGGACGCAGCATCCGCGAGAACTGCTTGGATCCGCTCGGATTGAGCGTGACCGAAGCGGCGCACATGCTGGGCGTCGCCCGTCACACGCTGTCCCGGGTTCTCAATGGCCGCGCGGGCATCTCTCCGGAAATGGCGATCCGTCTGGAAAAGGCGGGCTTGTCCAATGCCGAGTTCTGGCTTCGCCGCCAGACGGCCTACGATCTCGTGCAGGCGCGCACCCGGGAGGATCGTCTCCACGTTCGGAAGCTCGCCAAGAATTTCGCAGTCTCAACTGTCGGCTCACCATAGGCAACCCGCAGCTGTAGTTGCTCTCCAAAGGCCTGCCGTTTCCCCTGAAGAAACCGGCCGGGATCCGGCCGGGGGTAAGGGAGTCTGAACCGGATTGCATCGCCGCTGCCGTAGGTGGCCCTTGCGGGCACGCTCCCGGCCGGGCGGCGGCGGTCAGTTGCGGCCGGAACGACCGCCCGCAAACCGTACGGCCTCCTCGGCTGCATGAAACAGGGCCCGGGCCTTGCTGACGGTCTCCTGGAATTCCGCCTCGGGGTCGCTGTCGGCGACGATTCCGGCCCCGGCCTGCACGTACATGACGCCGTCCTTCACGACGGCCGTGCGCAGCGCGATACAGGAATCCATCGATCCGTTGACGGAGAAGTAGCCGACGCAGCCGGCGTAAATCCCGCGGCGCTCCGCTTCAAGTTCGTCGATGATTTCCAGTGCCCGGACCTTCGGCGCGCCGCTCACCGTCCCGGCCGGGAAACCCGCCATCAAGGCGTCGATTCCGTCGTACTTCGGGTCGAGGTCCCCTTCGACGTTCGAAACGATGTGCATGACGTGGCTGTAGCGTTCGACCACCATCTGCTCGGTCACGCGAACCGTTCCGGGGATGCTGACCCGACCCACGTCGTTGCGGCCGAGGTCCAGCAGCATGAGGTGTTCGGCCCGTTCTTTCGGGTCGGCCAGGAGTTCCTGTTCCCGGGCCGCATCCTGGGTCCGGTCGGCGCCGCGCGGACGGGTGCCGGCCAGGGGACGGACGGTGACCCTGCCATGGCGTGCGCGCACGAGAATTTCGGGGCTGGAACCGACGACGGCGACGCCGTCGAGATCGAGGTAGAACAGGAACGGGGACGGGTTGAGCCGGCGCAGGGCGCGGTACAGCGCAAAGGGGGGGAGACGAAAGGGAGCGGAGAAGCGCTGGGAAAGCACCACCTGAAAGACGTCTCCCTCAAGGATGTACTGGCGGGCCCGGGCGACTACGGCGCGGTACTCGTCCGGTGTCATGTTGGAGACCGGCGTCGGTGCCGACAGCTGGTCGGTGCGGGGCTCGGGCTCGACGGCCAGCGGGGTCTCGAGGGCGGCAACGGCGTCTTCAAGGCGGCGTTCGGCGTCCCCGTAGGCGATCTCGGCCGGAAGGGCCGGGTTCGGAAACACGGGGGTGGCGAGGGTGACCGTATCGGCAACCGCATCAAAGATTGCCATGACCGTGGGCCGGATCAGGAGGCTGTCCGGCAGCTCCAGGGGAGCGGGGCGGTCAGTGGGCAGATGCTCGATGAGCCGCACGGTGTCGAAGCCCATGAAGCCGACCAGCCCTGCGGCCATCGGCGGCAGGCCGGACGGCAGCTCCATGCGGGATTCGGCCAGCAACCGCCGGAGGGATGCGAGCGCCCCGTCCGGTTCGGGCTTGAATCCGTCGGGCCGAACGGTGGCGTTGCGGTTGATTTCGGCGCGGTTCCCGCGGCAGCGCCAGATCACGTCGGGGGCGAAACCGATGATGGAGTAGCGGCCGCGGGTGTCGCCCCCTTCGACCGACTCCAGCAGGAAACAGTGCGGTTGTCGGTGCGCCAGCTTCAGCATGGCCGACACCGGCGTTTCCAGGTCCGCGATCAGGGTGCGCCAGACGACCTGCCCCGTGCCGGCGTCATACGCCTGCCGGAACGAATCCCGACCGGGCTCGATCCGCATGCCGACCCTCGCTAGTACGACGCACCGGCGCTGTCGCTGAGGACCCGCTCAAGCGCGGACCGATGGATGCGTACCGGGTGAGCCTGCTGGAGAGCGGACAGGAACGAGGTCACGAAATCGTTTCCCAGCGTCGCTCCGCTCCGGATCCGCCGCGGCGCGAGTTCCTCGTCATCGGGGTTTCCGGCGGAGATCACCTCGTCGAGGGTCACGACGACATAGCCGCCGCCGAAGGGCTCCGGATCGCTGGTGGTGGCGGGCTCGAGTTCGAACGCCAGTTGCCAGGCGATGCTGGGAAAATCGGCCGCCGCCCCCTGGCCGTCTCGCGTGAACGCGTCGGACGTCCGCAGCTCGCCGTCATGGACCGTGGCCAGTGCGGTCAGGTTGGCGGTACCGGCCGTTCCGGCGGCGTAGGCTTCGGCCCGCTGGAGCGCATCTGCCAACCGGGCTTCCTCGGCCAGGTCTTCCAGGATGGCCTCTCGCGCCTCCTCGAGGGTCATGGGGCGGGCCGGCACATCCCGGTCCACCCGAACCGCCACCATGCGGCCGTCTTCCAGTTCTTCGAGATCGGACGCCGCTGCCGGTGATGCGCCGAAGCCGAGTCCCAGCAGCACGGTATCGGGGGCGGCGGGATGCGGGGCGCCGCTGCGGTCAAGTCCCTGCGCGTCAAGGTCGGTCACGGTCAGGATCGAGGCGCCGCTGGCCTGCGCGGCCTCTTCCAGGGTGGCATTGCCGGCGCGTTCGTCATAGAAGGTTTCGGCCCGCGCATACAAGAGGTCGAGGGCCCGTTCCGTCTGCAGGGCATCGGTCAGCGCGTCGCGGACATCGGCCAGCACCGGGGTCTGTGCCGCCTGGATTTCCACGACTTCGAACACGCGCCAGCCGAAGCCGGTATCGACCGGGCCGCCCGCCGCGCCCGTCCCGGTCCGGAACACGGTCTCCGCGTACTCGCCATCCAGTTCGGCGCGGGTGACGAACCCGAGATCGATGACTTCGTCCCCGATCTCCTCCTCCACTGCGGCCGCCAGCCCGCCGCCTTCCCGGGCCCGCGTCAGCACCCGTTCCGCCGCTTCCCTAGTATCGGCAAAATACTGCCGGACGTGGCGCCGCTCGGCCTCGAAGAACTCATCGCGCCGTTGTTCATGCGCCTCGGCGAGTTCCGCTTCCGTAATCTCGATGGTGGACTTGAGGACAGCGGGGTCCAGCACGACAAACGTCAGGTCCCGCCGCTGGAGAGTCTGGTACCGCTCGCCCGCTTCCTCGTGACGGAGGCGCACCTCCTCGTCGGCGGCGGGTTCGGGGGGATCGGCGGTGGCGGCCAGAAACACCGCCGCCCGGGCCCGCCGCCGCTCCTGCTCAAGCGCGTAGAACGTCCGCAGCCACCGGTCGGGCGGATGCGCCCCGAAGGAGACGGCATCGAGCAGCAGTTCACCGGTCCGCAACTCTCCGAGGCGGGCGAGGAACTCGTCCTGGCGGAGACCCTGGGCCCGGGCGGTATAGGCAAACAGGTTGCGGTCAAACTGGCCCAGGCTGTTGCGGAACGCCGGCTGCTCGCGGAGCCACCGTCCGAGGTCTTCCTGCCCCGCCACCAGACCGCGTTCGCCGGCTTCTTCGCGGATCAGCAGACGCCGGGCCATGTCGTTGAGCACCTCTTCCGGCAGCCCGATCTCCCGGAGCAGGTTCTCGTCCACAGCACCGCCCAGCGAGCGCCGGAGTTCGGCGACCCGCTGGTTGTACTCCTGAAAGAAGGCCGAGGCATGAATGTCACGGCCGCCGACCTCGGCGACGACCGGGTCCCGGTAGCCGCTGAAGATGTCGCCGACGCCCCACAGCCCGAAGCTTGCGGCCAGCAGCAGGAGGAAGATCTTGGCTACCCAGGATCCGGCATGACGACGCATCGCCTGCAGCATGATCGCATTTCTCCCGAAACCGTTTGGGGACCGCCAGACTATAGTGGAGCTGCCCGTTCCGGCCAGCGCGTCATGCGTTCGATCAGAGTACTACTGCCGTGACCGAATCTCCCTTCCTGATCGTCGGGAACTGGAAAATGCACGGAACCCGGGCGGAGGCGGCAACCCTGGTGGACGAGCTGCAGGTTCGGCATGCGAACCGCCGCCGGGGGGACGAGCGGTATCCGGAGGTGGTGCTCTGCCCGCCGTACCCGCTGCTGGATCTGGTGCACCGCCGGATCCGGCCGGGACCTTTTCGGTTGGGCGCGCAGGACTGTTCGAGCGCCCCGCCGGGTCCGCGTACCGGGGAGGTGGCGGCCGCGATGCTGCGCGACGCCGGCTGTGCGTGGGTGTTGCTGGGGCATTCGGAACGCCGGACCCACCAGCACGAGAACGACGACGCCGTCTCTGCGAAGGTGGCCGCCGCGCACACCGCCGGACTGACGGCGATCGTCTGTGTGGGCGAGAGCGCTTCCGTTCGGCGGGACGGGGACGCGGCCGAACGGGTCACGGCACAGCTGCTGGCCTCGCTGCCGGCGCGGATCGATCCCGCTGCCACGGTGGTGGCGTACGAACCGGTCTGGGCCATCGGCACCGGCGCGACTCCGGGCGCAAGCGAGATCGCCGGCCTGCACGCCGTCCTTCGGGGCGGGTTGGTACGCACGCACGGGCCAGGGCCGTGGCGCATCCTGTACGGCGGGTCGGTGCGGGCGGACAATGCCCGCGAAATCGCCGGACAGGCCGAGGTGAACGGGCTGCTCGTGGGGGGCGCATCCTTGCAACCTGCGGCGTTCTGGGGCATATGCGAGGCAGTAACCGCCGTCGGGACTGTCCTGCCATGACCGCCTTCCTGCTCGTCATCCATGTTTGCGTCGCCGTGGCGCTGGTCGGCTCGATCCTGCTGCAGCGCAGCGACGGTGGTGCGCTGGGGGGAATCGGCGGCGGTTCGGATCCGTTCAGCGGGGTCATGAGCAGCCGGGGCTCGGCCAACCTGCTGACCCGGACCACGGCCGTGCTCGCCGTCGCGTTCATGGGCATCAGTCTGCTGCTGGCGGTCCTGGCGAGCATGCCGGAGGACGATACGCTGCTGGGGCCTCCGTCAGTGACGGAAGACGCGGTGCCGTCCGGAATCCTCGAACCCGCCGACGGGACCGGCTCCGAGCCGGCCCCGCCAACGGGAGAGTGAGCGGGTTCGGACCCGCCGTTCCGTTGCTGCCGGGCGGCCCTGGCCCCGGCCGTCCGTGATGCCCGCTGCCAGGCCGCGCTTCCTGTTCATCACCGGCGGAGTCGTCTCCTCTCTCGGCAAGGGATTGTCAGCGGCCGCTCTCGGCACCCTGCTGCAGGCGCATGGATACCGGATTCGTCTGCGCAAGCTGGATCCGTACCTGAATGTCGACGCCGGTACCATGAGTCCGTACCAGCATGGAGAGGTGTTTGTCACGGATGACGGCGCGGAGACCGATCTCGACCTCGGACACTACGAGCGCTTCACCGGAATCGACGCCCGCCAGAGCGACAACGTGACCTCGGGCCGGGTTTACGAACGGGTGCTGGCGCGGGAGCGGCGCGGCGACTATCTCGGCGGCACCGTCCAGGTCATCCCCCACGTGACCGACACCATCAAGGAGTTCATTCGGGCCGACACCGACGATGACGACTTCGTGCTGGTCGAGATCGGCGGAACCGTAGGCGATATCGAGGGCCTGCCGTTTCTGGAGGCGATCCGCCAGTTCGGCATCGAGGTGGGGTCCGCCCGCGTACTCTATCTGCACCTGACCCTGATTCCGTACCTGGAGGCGGTCGGCGAACAGAAGACCAAACCCACCCAGCATTCGGTCAAGGAACTGCGGGGAATCGGCATCCAGCCGGATCTGCTGCTGTGCCGCTGCGACCGGCCGATTCCCGAACCGGAACGCAACAAGCTGGCCCTGTTCTGCAATGTTGCGCCCGATGCCGTGGTGCCGGCGATCGATGCCGATACGGTCTACGAGGTTCCGGAGATCTACCGCCGCGAGCAGCTCGACCGGAAGGTTCTGCGGTATTTCGGCCTCCCTGCAGAGCCCCTGCCGGAGCTCGACCGGTGGCGCCAGGTAGTCGACGCCATCCGGCTGCCCGCCGGCCATGTCAACATCGCGATCGTGGGCAAGTACACCGGGCTGGCCGATGCCTACAAGTCGCTGATCGAGGCACTCGTGCACAGCGGTGCGGCGCATCGGGTCGGGATCCGCATCCAGTGGCTGGATGCCGAACGCCTGGAAGCTCCCCGGTCCGGTGTCGACGCGCTCGCCATCCTCCAGCAGGCCCACGGCATCCTGGTGCCCGGCGGTTTCGGCGACCGCGGGGTCGCCGGAAAGATGCGGGCGATCGAATTCGCCCGGACCCGGAAGATTCCCTATTTCGGAATCTGCCTCGGGCTGCAGCTGGCCGTCATCGAGGTGGCCCGGGCGGTGGCCGGTATGCGCGGGGCGGGGTCGACGGAATTCGGGGCCTGCACGGAACCCGTGGTCGGGCTGCTGACCGAATGGGCGGCGGCCGGAGGCCGGCAGGTCCGGGGCCGGGGTGACGATCTCGGCGGCACGATGCGTCTGGGCGGCTACGACTGCGTGATCGATCCGGAGACCCGGGCACACGAAATCTACGGTGCGTCGACGGTCCGGGAACGGCACCGGCACCGTTACGAGGTCAACCCCGCCTACGAGGGGCGGCTGCGGGCCGCGGGCCTCCGGTTTTCAGGCAAGTCGCCCGACGGTGCGTTGTTCGAAATCGCCGAACTCGGCCGCCACCCGTGGTTTCTGGGGGTCCAGTTCCATCCCGAACTCCGGTCCCGGCCGTTTGCCCCCCATCCGCTGTTCACCTCCTTCGTCGGGGCCGCGATCCGCCAGGAGCGGCTGCTCTGATGACCTTCGGCGATGACGTCACGATCGGCAACGTGGTGGTGGGCAACCGCCGCCCCCTGACCCTGATTGCGGGCCCCTGCGCGATGGAGAGCCGGGAGCACGCGATCGAGACCTGCACCGCGCTGCAGGCGATGGCCCGGCAGGCCGGGGTGGGCTTCATCTACAAGACGTCCTTCGACAAGGCGAACCGGACCAGTGCGGCCAGCCCGCGCGGCCTCGGCATGGCGCGCGCACTTGATGTGTTCGCGGAACTGCGGGAACGGTGCGGGGCCGTGGTCGTCACGGATGTGCACGAACGAGAGCAATGCGGTCCGGTGGCGGAACAGGTGGATCTGGTGCAGATCCCCGCGTTTCTCTGTCGGCAGACGGACCTGCTGCAAGCGGCGGCGGCGACCGGTCGGGCGGTGATGGTGAAGAAGGGCCAGTTTCTGGCCCCCTGGGACATGCAGAACGTGGTCGACAAACTGCGCCGGAGCGGCAATGGACGCATCCTGGTGTGTGAACGGGGTACTTCCTTCGGCTACAACCGCCTCGTGAACGACATGCGGGCCCTGCCGGTATTGCGGGCCACCGGCTGCCCGGTGGTCTTTGATGCGACCCATTCGGTGCAGGAGCCGGGCGGGGACGGGGACCGTTCGGGCGGCCGCCGGGAGTTCGTGCCGGTCCTGGCGCGGGCGGCGTGCGCGGTCGGCGTGGCGGCGGTGTTCATGGAAACCCATCCCGATCCGGACCGTGCGCCCAGCGACGGGCCCAATATGGTGCCGATGGATGAACTGCCGGCCCTGCTGGCGACCCTGGTCGCGTTCGACCGGCTGGCGAAGGAGCGCGCATGATGGCCGCCACGGCGCTGTGTTCCCTGCGGGCGCGCGAGATTCTCGACAGTCGCGGCCATCCGACCCTCGCCGTCGAGGTCGGGCTCGAATCCGGAATTCGGGGCCGGGCCGCGGTGCCGGCGGGAGCGTCCACCGGTACCCACGAGGCGCATGAGCGGCGCGACGGCGATCCGGACCGGTACCGCGGACGCGGGGTGCGCGAGGCCGCGGCGGCCGTGGAGGGCGAGATTCAGGATGCCGTGCTCGGACTGGACGCGATGGACCAGCGCGTCGTCGATTCTGCGCTGGCGGCCCTGGACGGTACCCCGGACAAGTCCCGGCTGGGTGCCAACGCGCTGCTGGGGGTCAGTCTGGCGACGGCCCGGGCCGCGGCCCGGTCGCAGCGCCTCCCGCTCTATCGGTACCTCGGCGGACTCGGTGCCCGCACCTTGCCAACGCCGTTCCTGAACGTGATCAACGGCGGAGTGCACGCCCGCAACCGGCTCGACATACAGGAGTTCATGATCGTGCCCGGCGGTGCACCGTCGTTCGCCGAGGCCTTGCGCTGGGGATCGGAGATCTACCATGAGCTGGCGGATCTGCTGACGGAAGCCGGGCACGGTACCGGTCTCGGCGACGAGGGCGGGTTTGCGCCGGCGCTGGCCGGCACCGAGGCGGCAGTGGGAAGCCTGATGCAGGCCATCGAGCGGGCCGGATACCGGCCAGGCGAGCAGGTGGGCATCGCCCTCGATGCCGCGGCCGGTGAACTGCTGGAGAACGGACGGTACCGGCTGCAGGGCGAGAACCGTTTCCTCGAGGCCGGAGAACTGGCCGCCTACTGGACCGGACTGGCGGACCGCTACCCGATCGTGTCGATCGAGGATCCGTTTGGTGAAGACGAGTGGGACGCGTGGCAGGCATTGACGCAAACCGCGGGCGAGCGGGTCCAGATCGTGGGTGATGACCTGTTCGTGACCAGCGTCGGGCGCCTGCGCCGGGGCATCAGGGAACGCGCCGCCAACGGCCTGCTGGCCAAGATCAATCAGGTCGGCACCCTCTGCGAGGCCCTGGATGCCATCGACGAGGCGGCGGCGGCCGGTCTGGGCGTGATGGTCTCCCACCGGTCCGGAGAAACCGAGGACACGACCATCGCCGACCTTGCGGTCGGTACCGGGTGCGGGCAGATCAAGGCCGGAGCTCCGGCCCGCGGCGAACGCACGGCCAAGTACAACCGGCTCCTGACCATCGAGGACGAACTTCACACGGATGCCCGGTACGCGGGCTGGCAACCGCTGCGGGGCGGTGGCCCGGGACAGCGGGCATGACCACCGCTGCCGTTT
This sequence comes from Alphaproteobacteria bacterium, assembly GCA_965203385.1. GTDB lineage: Bacteria > Pseudomonadota > Alphaproteobacteria > TMED109 > TMED109 > VXPW01. The sequence goes on along the minus strand of OZ241893.1, from coordinate 3,312,320 downwards.
CGGTCGGCGCCTCGCGCGGTGCGGTGCTGAAGCTGGCCTGCCGCAACACGGCGGGTTGCCTGTTCGGCTGCGCACTCGGCGACCTCGGCACGATCGGGGTCTGTCAGTGGCTGGGGGTCACGTGGCCGGTCTGGCAGATCATGGGCCTCGCGATGATCAACGGCATCCTCACCAGCTTTGCCCTGGAGACCCTGCTGCTGGTGCGCATCATGCGATGGCGGGATGCGATGCGCACGGCGATCGGCATGTCCCTGCTGTCCATGCTCGGCATGGAGCTCGCGATGAATACCGTGGACGTCCTGCTGACCGGCGGCGCCCGGTTGTCGTGGTGGGTCATTCCGCCCATGCTGGCGGCCGGATTCCTGGTGCCGCTTCCCTACAACTACTGGCGTTTGCGGGTGCTCGGCAAGTCCTGCCACTAGGAACAGGGCCCGCCGCCGGCCGGGCTGGAGGCTCGTGCCGGCGCCGGCCCGCTCCGGTACCGGACCCCGGTCGGGGCGGGCGCTTGATGACATGTCTGCCGGTCCGTGGCGCCGGACCGGGTGGCCCGAACGGCGCGTGCCACGGGAGCGCCTGCTGACGCGGCCCGTCCCCCTGGTTGCGGGACGCCTCTGACCGGATTCCGCCCTTCCGCTTCCCGGCCGGAAGCAGGACCTCACGATGGGTGCGCCCATGCCCGGTTTCCGCCTTCAGGGCCAGGATCTTGTTCGCCTTACGGACAAAGACGGCCCGAGCGGGCGTTGCGCCAATGGCCCGCGATGTCCCGGACGAGGTGGCCCCGGCCGGTCTCAATCCGGGGTCTCCTGTCCGAGCAGGCGGGGGTCTGCGCCTTGATGCAGCGGGCGGGCGCAACCGGGTTATAATGCAGAGTCAGGCAAACGACTCGGGGCCGGGCATCAGACCGGTACGGGGGCGGGTCGCGGCGCACGAACGGCGCGATCGGACAAGGGAGAGCCAGCCATGACCGAAACCACGGTATTCAGCGCTTGTCCGCACGATTGTCCCGATACCTGCGCGATGCTGACGACGGTTCGCGGCGGCGAGGTCGTGAATGTTCGCGGCAATCCGGATCATCCATTCACCCGGGGCGGCCTCTGCGTGAAGGTAAACGACTACGAGAATCGGGTGTACAGCGAGGATCGGGTGCTCACCCCGTTGCGCCGTACCGGGGCCAAGGGCGACGGGAGTTTCGCTTCCATCAGCTGGGACGAGGCGCTCGAAGAAATCTCCGGCCGCTGGCGGGAAATTGTCGACCGGGACGGACCGGCCGCCATCGTGCCCTACAGCTACCTCGGCACCGAGGGCATCCTGAACGGCCTGAACGCAGGCGACGCCTTCTTCAACAAGCTCGGAGCCACGGTGTCGGAGAGGACGTTCTGCGATTCGGCCGCGATTACAGCCTTTTTCATGACCTGCGGCCCGACCCCGGCGGTTGATCCCGAGAGCTTCGTCCATTCCCGTTACATCATTCTGTGGGCGATCAACACGATCAGCAACAATCTCCATCACTGGCCCTTCATCGCCGAGGCCCAGCGTCGCGGGGCGAAGGTCGTGGTGATCGACCCGGTAGCCACGCGAACCGCCAAGCAGGCGGACTGGCACCTGCCGATCCGGCCGGGCACCGATGCCGCTCTCGCGCTCGGAATGATCAACGTCATCATTGCCGAGGATCTCGTCGACCACGATTATGTGGAGAAGTACACGGTCGGCTACGACGAGCTGAAGGCCCGAGCGGCCGGCTTCACACCGGAACGGGTGGCCGCCATCACCGGGCTGGGTGCCGAAGACATCCGCACCCTTGCCCGCGAGTTCGCCACCGTGCAGCCCTCGGTAATCCGCATGGGCGTCGCGATCGAGCGGCATGCATCGGGGGGCAACGCCGTGCGGGCCATGGCCTGCCTGCCGGGGCTGGTGGGTTCGTGGCGCCGGTGCGGCGGCGGGATCCTGCACATGCCGATCTGGGCCTTCCCGCTGAAATGGGACGACATCAGTCGGCCGGACTGGATTCCCGAGGGTACGCCGGTACTCAACCAGTGGCGGCTCGGCCCGGCACTGACCGGCGAGCTCGACCGGCGAGTCTCATCGTTGTTCGTCTACAACTCGAACCCGGCCGTGGTCGCGCCCGAGCAGGAAAAGGTGCTGCGCGGCCTGCAGCGCGATGACCTCTTCACGGTGGTGAGCGAACAGTTCGTCACGGACACCGCCCGCTACGCAGATATCGTGCTGCCGGCGACCACCCAGCTCGAGCAATTCGACGTCATGTTTTCGTGGGGTCATCTGTACCTCACGCTGAACGAGCCGGCGATTGCGCCGCGCGGCGAGGCGGTGCCCAACACCGAACTGTTTCGTCGACTTGCCGGGGCCATGGGTTTCGATGACCCCTACTGGCAGCGAACCGACGAGGAGATGGCGGTCGACGCGCTTGACTGGTCAAGCCCGGTTCTGAATGGCATTGATCTCGACGGTTTGCGCAAGACCGGCTATGCGCGGCTCACGGTCGGCTCGCCCGACGATTACGTGCCGCACCGGGAAGGCAACTTTCCGACCCCCTCGGGCAAGGTGGAGTTCAAGGCGTCGATGGCCGCTGGCGGCAACATGGTGCTGCCGCTGTTCCGCCAGGGATACCTCGCCGAGCAGCCGGGGAATCCGCTCGATCCGCTGCCGGATTTCGTGCCCCAGAACGAGGCCGTCGAAACCAATCCGTCACTCGCCGCCCGGTATCCGCTCAACATGATCTCGCCCAAGAGTCACGCTTTTCTGAACTCGTCCTATGGCAATCTGGAGACGCAGCTTCGTCATGCCGGCGAGCAGACGGTTATGATTCATCCGGATGATGCCGAAGCCCGGAGCATTACCGTCGGCCGTGAGGTCCGGGTGTTCAACGATCGGGGGGCTTTTCGGGCAGTGGCAGAGATCAGCGAGGATACCCGGCCGGGAGTCATCGTCGCGCCCATGGGCCACTGGATCAAGGGCAGCCGCAACGGCTACACGGTCAATGCGATCAACCCGCCGGCGTTTGCCGACTATGGCAACGCGCCGACTTTTTCCGACACTCTGGTCGAGGTTGCGGTGGCTTGAACCCGGCTCCCTCTCGCTGATCCCCCGGATACCGTCCGCCGGGTTCGGCCCGGTGCGGACGCGGCGACAGGGGTCGAGGCCGGGATCGAGCCATGCTGCTGCGGAGGTCAGCCCGGCACGGCCGCGTTACGGTAAGGGGGTCTGAACTCGAAGGATCCGACGGGCTGTACCGGTGCCGCTATGGCACCGCTGTTGATGGCTGCGAAAAAGCGCGGGATTCTGGCGGTAAGCCGCGTTTTGGCCAGGATCGTTCCTTTTCCCATTGTACGGTCCTATTGGTCGAGTCGTACCGTGGGGTATCGATCGTGTGCGCCGGCCGGCGGCCGGATTTCCGTACTGTGTCGGAGTGAGATTCGCGCCTGAGGCAGGGGTCGGGCGCACGGCACCATTCGGGATAGATCGAGTGCGTTCTTGTCGCCGGTTCGGTCGGGCCGGCTTTGCCACGGCCGTGTCCGCGTGGTATCGCAGCAGGGAAGAAGAGAGCGATGCGGCGCCGGCACAGATTCAGCAAGAATCCCGGCGCCGCACCTGAACGAGCTGGTCACGGGGACCGAACTCCCGTGGAGTATCCGGCATTTCGGCGTTTGGGTCTACCTCGCTCTCGGGCGGAGCGATGTGCCAGACCGGACGCCTGTTCCCGTGCCAGCGGTGCCGTCGGCAGGTCGTGATCTGCCGGTCCTGCGACCGCGGCCAGATGTACTGCTCCCGGGCCTGCAGCGAGCGGTCCCGGGTCGAGAACCGCCGGGCGGCGCGGAGGCGCTACCGCCGCACCGAGCGGGGGCGCGAGACGGGCCGGATCCGTCAGCAGCGCTACCGGAGGCGTCAGGCGCTCCGGGCGCGCCTGGCCGCCCGGGCGGCGGCCGCGGGCCCGTTCCGCGCCGCTCCTTCGGCCCCGGCTGGCGCCGCTTTCCGCCCAACCGTTACGGACCACTCTTCCGGACCCCGGCGCGAGCCCCTATGTCGGGTGTTTCCGGCGCGATCGAGGCGCGAATCCGTGCCTCGATGCGTCATCTGCGGTCGGGTGTGCTCGCACCTGGTGCTGGCGGACCCCTGATCGCGTCATGGAGACACAACGGGAGGCGATTTCATGGCCATCGACGAGGAGATGCGGTCGACGATCGTGCGGCTGTCGCGGGCCGAGGGTTGGCCGGTCGGGACCATCGCGCGGCATCTCGGCGTACACCACGGTACGGTGACGCGGGCGCTGCGGGCGGCCGGCGCGGAGCGGCGCCCCCGGGCGAAGTTCATCGACACCTTCGTGCCCTTCATCCGGAAGCAGCTCGAAGAGGAGCCGCGGCTGCCGGCCGGCACGCTCTGGCGGCAGGTCAAGGCGCGGGGTTACCAGGTGTTGATGGCTGCGAAAAAGCGCGGGATTCTGGCGGTAAGCCGCGTTTTGGCCAGGATCGTTCCTTTTCCCATTGTACGGTCCTATTGGTCGAGTCGTACCGTGGGGTATCGATCGTGTGCGCCGGCCGGCGGCCGGATTTCCGTACTGTGTCGGAGTGAGATTCGCGCCTGAGGCAGGGGTCGGGCGCACGGCACCATTCGGGATAGATCGAGTGCGTTCTTGTCGCCGGTTCGGTCGGGCCGGCTTTGCCACGGCCGTGTCCGCGTGGTATCGCAGCAGGGAAGAAGAGAGCGATGCGGCGCCGGCACAGATTCAGCAAGAATCCCGGCGCCGCACCTGAACGAGCTGGTCACGGGGACCGAACTCCCGTGGAGTATCCGGCATTTCGGCGTTTGGGTCTACCTCGCTCTCGGGCGGAGCGATGTGCCAGACCGGACGCCTGTTCCCGTGCCAGCGGTGCCGTCGGCAGGTCGTGATCTGCCGGTCCTGCGACCGTGGCCAGATGTACTGCTCCCGGGCCTGCAGCGAGCGGTCCCGGGTCGAGAACCGCCGGGCGGCGCGGAGGCGCTACCGCCGCACCGAGCGGGGGCGCGAGACGGGCCGGATCCGTCAGCAGCGCTACCGGAGGCGTCAGGCGCTCCGGGCGCGCCTGGCCGCCCGGGCGGCGGCCGCGGGCACGGTCCGCGCCGCTCCTTCGGCCCCGGCCGGCGCCGCTTTCCGCCCAACCGTTACGGACCACTCTTCCGGACCCCGTCGAGAGCCCCTATGTCGGGTGTTTCCGGCGCGATCGAGGCGCGAATCCGTGCCTCGATGCGTCATCTGCGGTCGGGTGTGCTCGCACCTGGTGCTGGCGGACCCCTGATCGCGTCATGGAGACACAACGAGAGGCGATTTCATGGCTATCGACGAGGAGATGCGGTCGACGATCGTGCGGCTGTCGCGGGCCGAGGGCTGGCCGGTCGGGACCATCGCGCGGCATCTCGGCGTACACCACGGTACGGTGACGCGGGCGCTGCGGGCGGCCGGCGCGGAGCGGCGGCCGCGGGCGAAGTTCATCGACACCTTCGTGCCCTTCATCCGGAAGCAGCTCGAAGAGGAGCCGCGGCTGCCGGCCGGCACGCTCTGGCGGCAGGTCAAGGCGCGGGGCTACCAGGGCGGGGAGGATCACTTTCGCCACAGCCTGCGCGCCCTCGACCTCCGGCCCGCCCGGCGGCCCGAGCCGTCGCTGCGGCTCCGCTTCCTGCCGGCGGAGCAGGCGCAGGTCGACTGGGCCGAGTTCGGGAAGGTCGACATCGGCCAGGCGCGGCGCCCGCTGATGGGGCTGCTGGTGACCCTCAGCTATTCGCGCCAGACCTCTCTCAGCCTGTTTTACGACGCGCGGATGCCAAGCTTCCTGCAGGGCCATGTCGAGGCCTTCGAGGCGTTCGGCGGTGTGCCCAGAAGGCTTCTGTTCGACAACCTCAAGAGCGCCGTGATCACGCGCCGGGGCAAGGCCGTCACCTTCCATTCGACCCTGCTCGCGCTGGCCGCCCACTACGCCTTCGAGCCGAGCGCCGCCTGGCCCCGGCAACCGCAGGAGAAGGGGCGCGTGGAACGCCGCGTCCGCTTCGTGCGCACCAGCTTCTTCGCCGGCCGCGACCTCTCGGCCCCGCTCGACGAACTCAACGCCGCGGCCCGGGCGTGGTGCGCCGGCATCGCCGCCGAACGGCCCTGGCCGGACGACGACCGCCAGCTCGTCCGGGACGCCTACGAGCGGGAAAAGCCGATGCTGGTGCCGCTGCCGGACGCACCCTTCTCGTGCCACGAGATCCGCCCGGCGCGCATCGACCGGACCTGTTACGCACGGTTCGATACGAACGACTACAGCGTCCCGCCCGACTTCGCCGGAGCGACGCTGACCCTCGCCGCCGACCGCAGCACCGTCCGCCTCCTCGACGGTACCCGCGAGGTCGCGCGCCACCGGCGCTGCTACGACCGGCAGCAGGCCGTCAGCGACCCGGAGCATGCCCGGGCGCTGGCGGCGCGCAAGCGGCACGGCCGGGCCATGAGCCTGCGCGACCGGCTGCTGCGCGCCGTGCCGCGGGCGGAGGAGATGCTCGCGCACGCCGGGCATCGGGGCCGGAACGTCACGTACTGCGCCCGGATCCTGACCAAGCTGCTCGACACGCACGGCGCCGACGAGGTCGACCGGGGGATCGCCATGGCGCACGATCGCGGGTCATATCACCCCGAAACGGTGCGCGCCATCCTCGAGGAGCGCCGCCGCCAGCGGGGCCTGCCGCCTGTCAGCCTCACCGACGACGACCGCGACGGCCGCGGCACGACTCCCCGGGCGACCGGCCTCGACGCCTACGACCGGCCCGCCGCGGCCGACCGGGACGCGTCATGAGCGACCTCAGGAAACGGGCCGCCGCCCTCGGCCTCCGCGGACTGCTCGAACGCTGGGAGGAGGTCGGCAGCGCCGGCTGGGTCGAGGAACTGATCGCCAGCGAGGAACGGGCGCGCCACACCCGCAGCTACGACCGCCGCCGCGCCGGGGCGCGGCTGCCGGCCTTCAAGCCGCTGGCGGACTTCGACTGGACCTGGCCGCGCGACCTGAGCCGCGACCGCGTCGAGGCCCTGATGAGCCTCGCCTTCATCGAGCGGGCCGACAACGCCGTGCTCGTCGGCGGACAGGGCACCGGCAAGACCATGATCGCCGCCAACGTCGCGCACCAGGCGCTCCTGCACGGCCACACCGTCCGCTTCGAGAAAACGCCGGAGTTGCTCGACAAACTCGTCGAGATCTCATCGAGAAGCGAACTGCGCCGCCGCCTCGGAATCCTCGCCCGGCCCCGCCTGCTGGTCCTCGACGAGATCGGATACGTGACCCTCAAGAGCCCCGCAGCCGACATCCTCTATGCCCTCGTCTCGCGGCGCTACCAGCGCCGCTCCACCCTGGTCACCACCACGCTGGCCTTCGCCCAGTGGGACCGCGTCTTCCCCAGCGCCGCCGGCATCGCCGGCACCGTCGACCGGCTGATGCACGACGCCGCCCTCATCACCATCGACGGTGATTCGTGGCGCACCCGGCGCGAAGCCGGATGACCTACGTCGACTTCGACGCGCTCAAGCGCCGGCCGCTCGAGGGCATCGCGGCGGACTGGGGATACGTCCGCGATCCCCAGGCCTCGACCCGCACGAACCCCGTGCTGCGCGCGCCGGGCCAGGCGAAACTCGTCACGAAGCTGTGCCCCAACGGACACTGGGTCTACTTCAGTACCCTCGATAGCGATGACCACGGTACCGCGATCGACTTCCTGCTCCGTCGCGGCCTCTCCTTCGCCGAGATCCGCACCCGCTACGGCACGCCCGCGGGCACCGCGCGCGACTTCCGCCGCCACTGGCACGCGGCCCTGCCGGATCCGGCGCCGGCCTGGCTGGTCGGCCGCGGCATCCGCCCGGAGACGCTGGCCGCCGCCCGCCCGCTGATCCGCCGCGACCGCCACGGCCGCGTCCTCTTCGCCCACCGCGACCGCCACCGCCGCCTCACCGGCTTCGAGATCGGCCCGCCCGACGGCGCGAGACGCTTCGCCACCGGCGGCTCCCGCAGCCTGTTCGCCGTCCGCGCCGGACACGCCGCCGACCTGAAAACCCTCGTCATCACCGAAGGCGCCGTCGACGCCCTCAGCCTGGCCCAGATTGAGCAGTGCCACCCCAGCCAGGCCTTCCTCTCCACCGCCGGCGCCCCCTCGCGCCGACAACGCGAGCAGATCGGACTCGCCGCCCGCACCCTACCCAACGTCCGCACCGTCGTCCTCGCACAGGACCACGACGAGGCCGGAGAGCGCCAGGCCGAAGCCTTGCGCCGTCAACTCGAGGTCCCCTCGCAGGTCGCGTTCCAGCGACGGCGTCCGCCCGAACACGCCGACTGGAACGACGTCATCTGCGCCGCCGCGACAGGCTGACGCTACCGGAACGCCCGGGCCGGGCCGGAGGGGTCACGGCGCACCCCCGTGCCGACGGCCAGCCGAAGCCCGCGCAGCGGCCGGAAGTTCCGGCCTCCGGGCCCCGTTACGTAACGGGGCGCAAGGGATCAAGAAAGGCAACCCGATGGCACTGTCCAACGCCGAACGGCAACGGCGCTTTCGTCAGCGCCGGCGCGAGGGTCAGTCACCGGCGGCGCGGCGCCCGCCGCCGGACCGGCGCTCGCGCCGGCAGCGGCTGCACGACGCCATCGACGCCATCATCGCGATCCGGGAGGAATACCGTGACTGGCGGAACGCCCTGCCAGAGGCGCTGGAGACGACGGCGACCGCGGAACTCCTGGACCAGGCGGTCGAGGCCCTTGACGACCTCGACCTCGAAGCTTTGGCAGAACAGGAACTGCCCCGCGGGTTCGGTCGCGACGGGTGATGCGGGTACCCGCTGTAGCACCGTTACGTAACGCAGCGGCCGGACGGGCCGGAACCAACGAAGGCAGCGGCCGGCCGGCTCAAGGAGGTCGCTGAGCCACCCGCGATCCGTTCGGCGCCGAACGCGCCTTCCTTCCACCCGGCGGCAGGAGCTCCGACAGCCGTACAATAGGGAAAGAAACGACCTTCGGAAAAGCGCGGCTTACCGCCGGAATTCCGCCGTTTTATTTCGCCGCCAACACCAGGGCGGGGAGGATCACTTTCGCCACAGCCTGCGCGCCCTCGACCTCCGGCCCGCCCGGCGGCCCGAGCCGTCGCTGCGGCTCCGCTTCCTGCCGGCGGAGCAGGCGCAGGTCGACTGGGCCGAGTTCGGGAAGGTCGATATCGGCCAGGCGCGGCGCCCGCTGATGGGGCTGCTGGTGACCCTCAGCTATTCGCGCCAGACCTCTCTCAGCCTGTTTTACGACGCGCGGATGCCGAGCTTCCTGCAGGGCCATGTCGAGGCCTTCGAGGCGTTCGGCGGTGTGCCCAGAAGGCTCCTGTTCGACAACCTCAAGAGCGCCGTGATCACGCGCCGGGGCAAGGCCGTCACCTTCCATTCGACCCTGCTCGCGCTGGCCGCCCACTACGCCTTCGAGCCGAGCGCCGCCTGGCCCCGGCGGCCGCAGGAGAAGGGGCGCGTGGAACGCCGCGTCCGCTTCGTGCGCACCAGCTTCTTCGCCGGCCGCGACCTCTCGGCCCCGCTCGACGAACTCAACGCCGCGGCCCGGGCGTGGTGCGCCGGCATCGCCGCCGAGCGGCCCTGGCCGGACGACGACCGCCAGCTCGTCCGGGACGCCTACGAGCGGGAAAAGCCGATGCTGGTGCCGCTGCCGGACGCACCCTTCTCGTGCCACGAGATCCGCCCGGCGCGCATCGACCGGACCTGTTACGCACGGTTCGATACGAACGACTACAGCGTCCCGCCCGACTTCGCCGGAGCGACGCTGACCCTCGCCGCCGACCGCAGCACCGTCCGCCTCCTCGACGGTACCCGCGAGGTCGCGCGCCACCGGCGCTGCTACGACCGGCAGCAGGCCGTCAGCGACCCGGAGCATGCCCGGGCGCTGGCGGCGCGCAAGCGGCACGGCCGGGCCATGAGCCTGCGCGACCGGCTGCTGCGCGCCGTGCCGCGGGCGGAGGAGACGCTCGCGCACGCCGGGCATCGGGGCCGGAACGTCACGTACTGCGCCCGGATCCTGACCAAGCTGCTCGACACGCACGGCGCCGACGAGGTCGACCGGGCGATCGCCATGGCGCACGATCGCGGGTCATATCACCCCGAAACGGTGCGCGCCATCCTCGAGGAGCGCCGCCGCCAGCGGGGCCTGCCGCCTGTCAGCCTCACCGACGCCGACCGCGACGGCCGCGGCACGACTCCCCGGGCGACCCGCCTCGACGCCTACGACCGGCCCGCCGCGGCTGACCCGGACGCGTCATGAGCGACCTCAGGAAACGGGCCGCCGCCCTCGGCCTCCGCGGACTGCTCGAACGCTGGGAGGAGGTCGGCAGCGCCGGCTGGGTCGAGGAACTGATCGCCAGCGAGGAACGGGTGCGCCACACCCGCAGCTACGACCGCCGCCGCGCCGGGGCGCGGCTGCCGGCCTTCAAGCCGCTGGCGGACTTCGACTGGACCTGGCCGCGCGACCTGAGCCGCGACCGCGTCGAGGCCCTGATGAGCCTCGCCTTCATCGAGCGGGCCGACAACGCCGTGCTCGTCGGCGGACAGGGCACCGGCAAGACCATGATCGCCGCCAACGTCGCGCACCAGGCGCTCCTGCACGGCCACACCGTCCGCTTCGAGAAAGCGCCGGAGTTGCTCGACAAACTCGTCGAGATCTCCTCGAGAAGCGAACTGCGCCGCCGCCTCGGAATCCTCGCCCGGCCCCGCCTGCTGGTCCTCGACGAGATCGGATACGTGACCCTCAAGAGCCCCGCGGCCGACCTCCTCTACGCCCTCGTCTCGCGGCGCTACCAGCGCCGCTCCACCCTGGTCACCACCACGCTGGCCTTCGCCCAGTGGGACCGCGTCTTCCCCAGCGCCGCCGGCATCGCCGGCACCGTCGACCGACTGATGCACGACGCCGCCCTCATCACCATCGACGGTGATTCGTGGCGCACCCGGCGCGAAGCCGGATGACCTACGTCGACTTCGACGCGCTCAAGCGCCGGCCGCTCGAGGGCATCGCGGCGGACTGGGGATACGTCCGCGATCCCCAGGCCTCGACCCGCGCGAACCCCGTGCTCCGCGCGCCGGGCCAGGCGAAACTCGTCACGAAACTGTGCCCCAACGGACACTGGGTCTACTTCAGTACCCTCGATAGCGATGACCACGGTACCGCGATCGACTTCCTGCTCCGTCGCGGCCTCTCCTTTGCCGAGATCCGCGCCCGCTACGGCCAGCCCGCGGGCACCGCGCGCGACTTCCGCCGCCACTGGCACGCGGCCCTGCCGGATCCGGCGCCGGCCTGGCTGGTCGGCCGCGGCATCCGCCCGGAGACGCTCGCCGCCGCCCGCCCGCTGATCCGCCGCGACCGCCAGGGCCGCGTCCTCTTCGCCCACCGCGACCGCCACCGCCGCCTCACCGGCTTCGAGATCGGCCCGCCCGACGGCGCGAGACGCTTCGCCACCGGCGGCTCCCGCAGCCTGTTCGCCGTCCGCGCCGGACACGCCGCCGACCTGAAAACCCTCGTCATCACCGAAGGCGCCGTCGACGCCCTCAGCCTGGCCCAGATTGAGCAGTGCCACCCCAGCCAGGCCTTCCTCTCCACCGCCGGCGCCCCCTCGCGCCGACAACGCGAGCAGATCGGACTCGCCGCCCGCACCCTCCCCAACGTCCGCACCGTCGTCCTCGCACAGGACCACGACGAGGCCGGAGAGCGCCAGGCCGATACCTTGCGCCGCCAACTCGAAGTCCCCTCGCAGGTCGCGTTCCAGCGACGCCGTCCGCCCGAACACGCCGACTGGAACGACGTCATCTGCGCCGCCGCGACAGGCTGACGCCGCCGGACCGCCCGGGCCGGCGGGGTCACGGCGCACCCCTGTGCCGACGGCCAGCCGAAGCCTGCGCGGCGGCCGGAAGTCCCGGTCTCCGGACCCCGTTACGTAACGGGGCGCAAGGGATCAAGAAAGGCAACCCGATGGCACTGTCCAACGCCGAACGGCAACGGCGCTTTCGTCAGCGCCGGCGCGAGGGTCAGTCACCGGCGGCGCGGCGCCCGCCGCCGGACCGGCGCTCGCGCCGGCAGCGGCTGCACGACGCCATCGACGCCATCATCGCGATCCGGGAGGAATACCGTGACTGGCGGAACGCCCTGCCAGAGGCGCTGGAGACGACGGCAACCGCAGAACTCCTGGACCAGGCGATCGAAGCCCTTGACGACCTCGACCTCGAAGCCCTGGCAGAACAGGAACTGCCCCGCGGGTTCGGTCGCGACGGGTGATGCGGGTACCCGCTGTAGCACCGTTACGTAACGCAGCGGCCAGACGGGCCGGAACCAACGAAGGCAGCGGCCGGCCGGCTCAAGGAGGCCGCTGAGCCACCCGTGATCCGTTCGGCGCCGAACGCGCCTTCCTGTCACCCGGCGGCAGGAGCTCCGGCAGTCGTACAATAGGGAAAGAAACGACCTTCGGAAAAGCGCGGCTTACCGCCGGAATCCCGCCGTTTTATTTCGCCGCCAACAACCGCCTCAGATCAGCCGTACGCGGTGCGGCGGAACGGGCGTGGATCGCCGCAATTCTGTCGCAGGAGCAGTTCGATGGCCGCCGGGCCAGGGCCGCCGGATCTGTGAGGAAAATTTCCTTTGGCGACGTGCTTGAGCGCTGGCAGGTCGCGGGCCGCGTCAAGGCGCTGGCCCGGGAGGAGCCGGCTGATCTGGTTTCACGCAAGGTCACGATGACTCGACAAGCCTGGCATGAGGGACGTGCGCAAGCAGTCCGTATACGAAATCTCACGCCCCGAGAGGGCGTCCGGGCACTCGCTGGACGCGCCAGCGGAAGAGGCGAGTCCGTGTACCCGATCGATGATGAAAAGGCCGGCCGCCTGGTACCGTCGTGCCCTGCAATCAGGCGGGGCTGTCCATCCCGCAAGGAGAAAACCTTCCACGGCCCACCGGCCCGATCTGCCGCCCGGCAGGCTGACGTCGCCTCGCAAGCACGAACCCCTTCGCAGGGGTTGACCTTGCGCTGTCCGTCTGGCAGGTTATCGTCAAAAATCGTGGCAAAATGACGGTAACATGGCAGCAATTCATTACCCTCGGACGATCCGGCCGCCCCGTCGGAGCTTCTTTCTCCTTGGCGTCCGGGGGGTAGGCAAGAGCAGCTGGGCGCGACTGCGGTTTCCTGAAGCGCTTCGTATCGATCTGCTCGAGGAAGGCCGGTACCAGGACTATCTTGCCGATCCGTCACTATTCGCCGCGGATCTCCAGCGGGCCCAACCGGGCAGCTGGGTGGTCGTCGACGAAATCCAGCGCCTTCCCAACCTTCTCAACGAAGTCCATCGGCACATTGAGGATCGTCATCTCAAATTCGCCCTGCTCGGATCGAGTGCGCGCAAGCTCAAGGCGGCCGGGGTCAATCTGCTCGCGGGCCGGGCGCTGCACAAGGTCATGCGTCCGTTGACGCCGGTCGAACTGGGCAATGATTTCGATCTCGAGGCCGCGCTCGCTGTCGGCACCATTCCCCTGATCTGGGTCGCTGATAACCGACGAGCGGTGCTCGAGAGCTACGTTCGGTTCTACCTTCGCGAGGAAATCCGTGCGGAGGGTCTCATCCGGAACCTTCCGGGATTTGCGCGGTTTCTGCCGATTGCGGCCCTCTATCACGGCCAGGTGGTCAACATCTCCGGTATCGCCCGCGACTGCGGCGTCGCGCGTACCACGGTACAGGGCTATCTCGACATCCTCGAAGATACTCTTCTGACCTGTCGGCTTGCCGCCTTTCAACCCCGGCTCCGTTCCCGCGAGCGCCGCCATCCGAAGCTCTACTGGATCGATCCGGGCTTGGTCCGTGCCGTGAAGAAGCTCCATGGACCGGTCGCACCCGAGGAACGTGGTGCCCTCCTGGAAGGCTGGGTACTGCACCTGCTGCACGCGCATGCCGAAGCGGGCGAATTGTTCGACGATCTGCATTATTGGTCGCCACAACCGGGGAACCGCACCGAGGTTGACTTCCTGCTCCGCCGGGATGACACGTTCATGGCGATAGAGGTCAAGTCCAGACAGCGGTATCACACAGGCATGCTGGCGGGATTGCGGGCCATCGCGGAACTTCCCGGGCTGGTGCGACGGGTGCTCTTCTATGGCGGAAAGCGTTCGTTCCGGACCCAAGACGGGATCGACGTGTGGTCCGCTGAGCATTTGCAAGCGACGCTCGCCGAAAGGACGTTGTGGCCGTAGGCGTTGCCTGATGATCGAACGGTCCGGCAGCGTGTCGATGGTGGCGGTGCGCGCAACCAGGTTGCCATCTGTCCGGGCAGGGACCGTGCCACGGCACGCGGACACCGCGAATCGATACGCGTAACGGGCCGGCGTCAAGAAACCTTGCAGACGGGGACGGGTGCGATCACGAGGGGAACACGCAGCTCCCCCGTGCGTCGTGGGATGCCTGTCCCGGCCGTCACGGCGGGATGGACGCCGCCCGTGCGACCTGGGCAAAGGCGCGCCGCTCGGTGTCGAGAAAGATGCCGCCCGCGGCTCCCGCGGCCCGGTAGAACGCGCCGTCCGGGTGGGTGGACAGATCCCGGAACAGGGCGGGCATCCAGGTCCAGATGTGCCGGTTGAAGAACTCTTTCTGGGTGGAGAGCGAGGCGGCCGGGCCGTGGGCCCCGGTGATCAGGCCCGCCATCGCCTCGAGTACCGTGGCAGCGTGATCCTCGGGTTCGCCGGTGGAGCGTGTACCGCGGACCCCGAAATGCCGGAGGGTGCGCCGGAGTTCCGCCAGTGGCTTCTCGTACAGGAAGCCGGTCAGATAATGGGACTGGTAGGGATTGATGCTTGCCTCGGCAATGCCCAGGAAAAGGTCGTCATATTCGCGGCGCACCGCCTCGTGCGGCATGGATCGGGCGGCGGCTCCAAGTTCGCCCAGGGATTGCAGGAGCGGCACGTCAGGTTCGCCTTCCAGTGCTTCGACCGCAGCCAGCAGTTCCGGGCCGGGAGGGGCGTGGAGAAGGCCGGAAAACAGGAGATAACACTGTGCCCGGGAGCGGTCTTCCGGGGCGGCTCCGGAGCGGTCCATGGGACTTTCCGGATTCGCCCTCAAGCTGGTTGCTCCGGGGAATCCGGCGCTTCGTTGTCCGGGTCGACCGATCCGGTGGCAGGTTCGGCAGCCGGCAGGTCGCCGGCGGGTTCCGCTGCCTCTATGGAAGGAGGGTCGTCTCGGCCTGGAGCAACCGGACCCCGTGCGTAGCGCCGGCCCGCCCGAACGGCGGCGGCCACAGCCTCCGCACCGGCCCGATGCAGCGAAGCGAAGTCCTCGTCGTAGTCGTTCAAGCCATCAAGGTTGGCCAGCACGGGGTCGCTTTGCCAGAGCCGCCGCAGCGCGATTCGCCGCAAGGCGGGAGCGACGTTCCGCTGCAGGAATGGCCGATAATCCGAGTCCGGGCCCAGTGAATCGATGTCTGGAAGCTGCTCGTCACGGACCGGAACCGCGCCGTCTCCGTCGCGGCCGGCGGGCGGGGGCGGGTCATCTCCGGAGGGTGTCATGGCCGTCTCGGACCGGACAGGGTCCGCTGGCTTCGGTTTTCGTCCGAACCAGCCTGTCATTGCCTGATTCCGGGCGGACGTGCGAATGCTTCCTGTGCGGACCGGGGTTGCCGCTGGCGCTTTCGAAACGGCTCATCGACGTGATGGCGGCGAACGAACGCCGTCAGCCAGGCGGCAACCGAATCCTGTTGGCGGCGAAATAAAACGGCGGGATTCTGGCGGTAAGCCGCGCTTTTCCGAAGGTCGTTTCTTTCCCTATTGTACGACTGCCGGAGCTCCTGCCGCCGGGTGGCAGGAAGGCGCGTTCGGCGCCGAACGGATCGCGGGTGGCTCAGCGGCCTCCTTGAGCCGGCCGGCCGCTGCCTTCGTTGGTTCCGGCCCGTCCGGCCGCTGCGTTACGTAACGGTGCTACAGCGGGTACCTGCATCACCCGTCGCGACCGAACCCGCGGGGCAGTTCCTGTTCTGCCAGGGCTTCGAGGTCGAGGTCGTCAAGGGCCTCGACCGCCTGGTCCAGGAGTTCCGCGGTCGCCGTCGTCTCCAGCGCCTCTGGCAGGGCGTTCCGCCAGTCACGGTATTCCTCCCGGATCGCGATGATGGCGTCGATGGCGTCGTGCAGCCGCTGCCGGCGCGAGCGCCGGTCCGGCGGCGGGCGCCGCGCCGCCGGTGGCTGACCCTCGCGCCGGCGCTGGCGGAAGCGCCGTTGCCGTTCGGCGTTGGACAGTGCCATCGGGTTGCCTTTCTTGATCCCTTGCGCCCCGTTACGTAACGGGGTCCGGAGACCGGGACTTCCGGCCGCCGCGCAGGCTTCGGCTGGCCGTCGGCACAGGGGTGCGCCGTGACCCCGCCGGCCCGGGCGTTCCGGCGGCGTCAGCCTGTCGCGGCGGCGCAGATGACGTCGTTCCAGTCGGCGTGTTCGGGCGGACGCCGTCGCTGGAACGCGACCTGCGAGGGGACCTCGAGTTGAAGGCGCAAGGCTTCGGCCTGGCGCTCTCCGGCCTCGTCGTGGTCCTGTGCGAGGACGACGGTGCGGACGTTGGGTAGGGTGCGGGCGGCGAGTCCGATCTGCTCGCGTTGTCGGCGCGAGGGGGCGCCGGCGGTGGAGAGGAAGGCCTGGCTGGGGTGGCACTGCTCAATCTGGGCCAGGCTGAGGGCGTCGACGGCGCCTTCGGTGATGACGAGGGTTTTCAGGTCGGCGGCGTGTCCGGCGCGGACGGCGAACAGGCTGCGGGAGCCGCCGGTGGCGAAGCGTCTCGCGCCGTCGGGCGGGCCGATCTCGAAGCCGGTGAGGCGGCGGTGGCGGTCGCGGTGGGCGAAGAGGACGCGGCCGTGGCGGTCGCGGCGGATCAGCGGGCGGGCGGCGGCCAGCGTCTCCGGGCGGATGCCGCGGCCGACCAGCCAGGCCGGCGCCGGATCCGGCAGGGCCGCGTGCCAGTGGCGGCGGAAGTCGCGCGCGGTGCCCGCGGGCTGGCCGTAGCGGGTGCGGATCTCGGCGAAGGAGAGGCCGCGACGGAGCAGGAAGTCGATCGCGGTACCGTGGTCATCGCTATCGAGGGTACTGAAGTAGACCCAGTGTCCGTTGGGGCACAGCTTCGTGACGAGTTTCGCCTGGCCCGGCGCGCGGAGCACGGGGTTCGCGCGGGTCGAGGCCTGGGGATCGCGGACGTATCCCCAGTCCGCCGCGATGCCCTCGAGCGGCCGGCGCTTGAGCGCGTCGAAGTCGACGTAGGTCATCCGGCTTCGCGCCGGGTGCGCCACGAATCACCGTCGATGGTGATGAGGGCGGCGTCGTGCATCAGCCGGTCGACGGTGCCGGCGATGCCGGCGGCGCTGGGGAAGACGCGGTCCCACTGGGCGAAGGCCAGCGTGGTGGTGACCAGGGTGGAGCGGCGCTGGTAGCGCCGCGAGACGAGGGCGTAGAGGAGGTCGGCCGCGGGGCTCTTGAGGGTCACGTATCCGATCTCGTCGAGGACCAGCAGGCGGGGCCGGGCGAGGATTCCGAGGCGGCGGCGCAGTTCGCTTCTCGAGGAGATCTCGACGAGTTTGTCGAGCAACTCCGGCGTTTTCTCGAAGCGGACGGTGTGGCCGTGCAGGAGCGCCTGGTGCGCGACGTTGGCGGCGATCATGGTCTTGCCGGTGCCCTGTCCGCCGACGAGCACGGCGTTGTCGGCCCGCTCGATGAAGGCGAGGCTCATCAGGGCCTCGACGCGGTCGCGGCTCAGGTCGCGCGGCCAGGTCCAGTCGAAGTCCGCCAGCGGCTTGAAGGCCGGCAGCCGCGCCCCGGCGCGGCGGCGGTCGTAGCTGCGGGTGTGGCGCACCCGTTCCTCGCTGGCGATCAGTTCCTCGACCCAGCCGGCGCTGCCGACCTCCTCCCAGCGTTCGAGCAGTCCGCGGAGGCCGAGGGCGGCGGCCCGTTTCCTGAGGTCGCTCATGACGCGTCCGGGTCGGCCGCGGCGGGCCGGTCGTAGGCGTCGAGGCCGGTCGCCCGGGGAGTCGTGCCGCGGCCGTCGCGGTCGTCGTCGGCGAGGCTGACGGGAGGCAGGCCCTGCCGGCGGCGGCGCTCCTCGAGGATGGCGCGCACCGTTTCGGGGTGATATGACCCGCGATCGTGCGCCATGGCGATCGCCCGGTCGACCTCGTCGGCGCCGTGCGTGTCGAGCAGCTTGGTCAGGATCCGGGCGCAGTACGTGACGTTCCGGCCCCGATGCCCGGCGTGCGCGAGCATCTCCTCCGCCCGCGGCACGGCGCGCAGCAGCCGGTCGCGCAGGCTCATGGCCCGGCCGTGCCGCTTGCGCGCCGCCAGCGCCCGGGCATGCTCCGGGTCGCTGACGGCCTGCTGCCGGTCGTAGCAGCGCCGGTGGCGCGCGACCTCGCGGGTACCGTCGAGGAGGCGGACGGTGCTGCGGTCGGCGGCGAGGGTCAGCGTCGCTCCGGCGAAGTCGGGCGGAACGCTGTAATCGTTCGTATCGAACCGCGCGTAACAGGTCCGGTCGATGCGCGCCGGGCGAATCTCGTGGCACGAGAAGGGTGCGTCCGGCAGCGGCACCAGCATCGGCTTTTCCCGCTCGTAGGCGTCCCGGACGAGCTGGCGGTCGTCGTCCGGCCAGGGCCGCTCGGCGGCGATGCCGGCGCACCACGCCCGGGCCGCGGCGTTGAGTTCGTCGAGCGGGGCCGAGAGGTCGCGACCGGCGAAGAAGCTGGTGCGCACGAAGCGGACGCGGCGTTCCACGCGCCCCTTCTCCTGCGGCCGCCGGGGCCAGGCGGCGCTCGGCTCGAAGGCGTAGTGGGCGGCCAGCGCGAGCAGGGTCGAATGGAAGGTGACGGCCTTGCCCCGGCGCGTGATCACGGCGCTCTTGAGGTTGTCGAACAGGAGCCTTCTGGGCACACCGCCGAACGCTGCGAAGGCCTCGACATGGCCCTGCAGGAAGCTCGGCATCCGCGCGTCGTAAAACAGGCTGAGAGAGGTCTGGCGCGAATAGCTGAGGGTTACCAGCAGCCCCATCAGCGGGCGCCGCGCCTGGCCGATGTCGACCTTCCCGAACTCGGCCCAGTCGACCTGCGCCTGCTCCGCCGGCAGGAAGCGGAGCCGCATCGACGGCTCGGGCCGCCGGGCGGGCCGGAGGTCGAGGGCGCGCAGGCTGTGGCGAAAGTGATCCTCCCCGCCCTGATAGCCCCGCGCCTTGACCTGCCGCCAGAGCGTGCCGGCCGGCAGCCGCGGCTCCTCTTCGAGCTGCTTCCGGATGAAGGGCACGAAGGTGTCGATGAACTTCGCCCGCGGCCGCCGCTCCGCGCCGGCCGCCCGCAGCGCCCGCGTCACCGTACCGTGGTGTACGCCGAGATGCCGTGCGATGGTCCCGACCGGCCAGCCCTCGGCCCGCGACAGCCGCACGATCGTCGACCGCATCTCCTCGTCGATGGCCATGAAATCGCCTCCCGTTGTGTCTCCATGACGCGATCAGGGGTCCGCCAGCACCAGGTGCGAGCACACCCGACCGCAGATGACGCATCGAGGCACGGATTCGCGCCGCGATCGCGCCGGAAACACCCGACATAGGGGCTCGCGCCGGGGTCCGGAAGAGTGGTCCGTAACGGTTGGGCGGAAAGCGGCGCCAGCCGGGGCCGAAGGAGCGGCGCGGAACGGGCCCGCGGCCGCCGCCCGGGCGGCCAGGCGCGCCCGGAGCGCCTGACGCCTCCGGTAGCGCTGCTGACGGATCCGGCCCGTCTCGCGCCCCCGCTCGGTGCGGCGGTAGCGCCTCCGCGCCGCCCGGCGGTTCTCGACCCGGGACCGCTCGCTGCAGGCCCGGGAGCAGTACATCTGGCCGCGGTCGCAGGACCGGCAGATCACGACCTGCCGACGGCACCGCTGGCACGGGAACAGGCGTCCGGTCCGGCACATCGCTCCGCCCGAGAGCGAGGTAGACCCAAACGCCGAAATGCCGGATACTCCACGGGAGTTCGGTCCCCGTGACCGGCTCGTTCAGGTGCGGCGCCGGGATTCTGGGTGAATCTGTGCCGGCGCCGCATCACTCTCTTCTTCCCTGCTGCGATACCACGCGGACACGGCCGTGGCAAAGCCGGCCCGACCGAACCGGCGACAAGAACGCATTCGATCTATCCCGAATGGTGCCGTGCGCCCGACCCCTGCCTCAGGCGCGAATCTCACTCCGACACAGTACGGAAATCCGGCCGCCGGCCGGCGCACACGATCGATACCCCACGGTACGACTCGACCAATAGGACCGTACAATGGGAAAAGGAACGATCCTGGCCAAAACGCGGCTTACCGCCAGAATCCCGCGCTTTTTCGCAGCCATCAACAAATCCGGCATCGGGACGGCGTCGACCTGCGAATCCGAATCGTCTGCATAGTCCTGCGCTTCAAACGGACAGACGGTGGCGAGGAACGGTTTCGAGAGAACGCCTTCACTGTCGGCCCGGAGTACCACGTAGACTGCCCGGGTGCCCGAGAGGTTGGTGCGGTACCCCTCGGTGTCCTTGCGGTGCAGTTCGATTGTCAGCCAGGAGTTGTTCGATACTTCGGCCGTGCTGGCGGGCCTGACGGCCACGACATGCCAGGCCGGCAGTGACCACCGTCGGCGTCCATCCACGCACCGAAGGTCGATCTGGACCGGCAACCGGGTGCGCATGGCGTCCGTCCCCGCTTCCAACGTGCGATGATCTTACGCGAACCAGCCGCCTGTATGCGGTGATCGGAACCGGGGGTCGCGAAAGGGTGTGATGCGCTGGCGCTTTGTACTGGCGGCAGCTGCTCTTGTATTCCCCCCGTATTCCCCTTGATGAAGGCCGTTCCTTCTGTTCTTGCGGTGGCGGTGACCGGAAAGCGAAGGCGTAAAGTTTACGATGGCGTGTGCCCCGGGCGGTTCGGGTGAAGCGGGTGAGCGGGTACTGGGCCCGGTTCGGTCTGGAGGCAGGGTTCGGAACTGCATGTCGGAAGCGTTTCAGCAATTCTATCCGGTGAGTCGATGTCCAATCCCGGGATTCCCGAAAACGATTGGGGGGCAACCGTTGACCTGTTCGGAGGTATTTCCTACTTTCCTTGACCCAGACATCGCAAAAGTAGAAAAATGTTGCACCTTGTTGGCGAGACCGTCGACAAACACCGCGTGCAATACGGTGTGGAGACCGGCCGGCTCGTTCAGATCATGCGCGGCATCTATGTCGATGCAGAGGCCGACGTCAACGCCGTCCTGTTTGATCACGCGGTGCGGATTGCCGCCTATCTCTATCCCCGGACCTACCTTTGCGGGTGGAGTTCCGAGCGGCTCGCGCCCACCCCGGACCGACGCCTCTTCCTGAGCGGCAGGCGCAACGCCCGCACCCGGCTGCGCGATCTGGAAATAGTACAGACGCGGGCTCCCGCCGCTCCCGAGACCGAAACTGTCCGGATCGCTGACCCGATGGGCGACCTCGGGTTTCGCCGTTCGACACGGTGCTTCCGCTACCTGGAATCCTTCCGGCGCCGCAGTGAAGCCGGGGCATCGATACCGATCGAGATGCAAGCGGACATGGCCGCCCGTCTCGTCGCGGATGCCGGCGGCCGGGAGGAGGCGGTTGCTGCGTGCTGGCGGCTGGGCGAGGCCAACGGCTGGCGAACCGAGGCGCTGCGCGCGGAACAGTTCATCGCCACGCCGCTTCAAACGGCTTCGCCGCCGGGGACAGGTTTGCATGTCGGATGGCACGGCGAGAAGATCGGTCTCCTGTCTCATGATGGATCGTCCTGGCGGTGGGAGCCGGTCGCGGCCCAGGCCCCAACGCCGGTTCGAACCGGCCCCCCGGGCCGCCTCCCGCCCTTCATCGAGAGTCTGCTGCCCGAGGGCTGGCTTGAGCGGGTACTGAAGCCGAGGTCGGAGCGGGAGCGAATAGCCGGCAAGCGCTACCTGTCGAATATCGTTGTAAGCGAGGATGAGGACGACCTGCAGGTTCTCCCTGCGGACGTGCTGGAAGGTCGCCTGGAGACGTTCGCGAAAGAAGGGGTGTTTGTCGGTGGCTACGCCGGGCCCGTGCCTTCCGTCGGCGAGATGCTGGAGGAGCGTATGGCCGGATTGTACGCTACGGCCACGACGCCCCGCCTGTCGGGAGTTCAGATCAAGGTGCCGATGCACCTCTCGTCGGACGGCACACTGCGGCCGGCCCGGAGGGAGCGCGCCTTCACGCATATCCTGAAACCGTCGCCGGGGGCCGGCTTTGAAGATCTCCCCCTGGTCGAGGCGGCATGCCTGACCGCCGCGCGGGCCTGCGGGCTGATAGTCCCCGCCCATGCGGTCGTGACGATGCCGGGGGATTGGCCTGACGCGCTGTTGGTCGAACGCTTCGATATCCGTCGAGGCCGTGACGACCATCGCAAGATTGCGATGGAAGACATGGCATCGGTTCGCGGGGTCACGTCTGCAGAAAAGTACGAAGGGTCCATCGAGCAGGTGGCCCGGGGCTTGCGGAGCGTCTCCAGCGACCCGGAAACGGATGTGGCGACGTTGCTTCAACGCACCGTATTTGCGTGGCTCACCGGCGATGGTGATCTTCACTTGAAGAATATGGCGGTCCTGAAGGTGGCCCCGGATGGCGCACAGGACTTCCGGTCTGTGCGTTTTGCCCCGATCTACGATGCCGTGACGACCCGGGTTTTTCCGGGACTGGAACAGGACAATCTGGCGCTCTCGCTGGCAGGAAAGCGGAATCGGTTATCTCTCGGGGATTTCGTGCGAGCCGGCGTCACGATGGGGCTGGAGGCCCGGCTTGCCCGAGATAGCGTGGCATTGCTCTGTGCACGTTTGCGTGCCCACCTCGAAAACCTCGTGCCCGCCAATCAACGCGTGGGGCGTGCGCGGGAAGTCTGGAGGCAGAGAATCAAAACCCTTTGTGCCTGACCAACGAGAGGACGGCGGCTGACCGGGGTGGGGGTCGACGAGGACAGGCCGCAGGCCTGGATAGCCCGAATCGTGCACCGACGCCGGATCAGGTGGGTCGGACCGCGCCGGGCGGTGGTGAGCGGTGAGGGATGCGTGCATGTCGGCGTCCGTGGGTTCCGTTAAGACAATCCGTAATATTCGGTCTCGGCTTGGCAAGTTTACGGAGATAAGGCAAGCTTCCAATGCTTTCACCAAGTTAATGGGAACGTTCCCATTAACTTGGTTCCGTTGCCAACGCACGTGCCGTATTCGCTACCCAAACGTGTGGGGCGTGTGCAGCTGTTTCATCACTCTTGGGTAAGCATTTTGACCCAAACCCAACTTATTCTGAAGGGTGATAAAGAGATGCACCAGACCGAGACGTTCATTCTTTATGAAATGACCCGGTACTTTGAGCACGCTGTATCTGGTATCCGGAGATTCGAGCAAATGAACCCGAATGGCGGCAACTCGTATTTGCGATTCGCGATGGTCACGCCTTCACCCGGTCTGCGCCTGAAATTGAGAATACTGTGGCTGGTTGGCATCGGGAGGAGCGTGACATCTGCCTGATCCTAAGTCGTCTGACTGGCGAACAGGTTCAGATCCGGAAATTTTCATGCCGACACATCAACGATCCTGAACTACGGCTTCGCGATGCCTGCGAAACCCTCGTCAACGACAAGAAGCTGCATGCAGCGCTTGGTGTACCCAACACTGCGAGTCTGCTGGAAATCACCGTTGACCTTCAGCTGCGCCGTTTCTCACCCCGCGCCCGGTCCCGCCTGCCAGGGGTCGACGATCTCGATCTCGATACCCTCGAAATCACGGACGTTGCGAGCTGCAATCGCCATGCCGCGGAACCGGGCGATCGCCGCAATCTGGCAGTCGGCCTCGCCGATGGGCCGGCCTGCGCGGCGGCGACCGGAGGCAATCTCCGCATAGGCGCCCGCCGCGGCGCTGTCGAACAGCAGGATCCGTTCGGCGAAATCCTCCCGGAGGATGGCCTCTATGGCAGAAGCCAGCGCAGTCTGGCGCCGACCGGGCGGCATGATGGCAAGCCCGTAACGAAGCTCGGCTTCGCCCACTGCCGAAAAGTACAGACCCGTCGCCGGGCAGTTTCCGACCCAGGTCTCGACAGCCGGATCAGGTGACGGGCGCAACAGTTCGGAGACGACATTCGTATCCAGGACAATCACCGTCGCCGCCTCAATCGAACTTCGGGGGCTCGCGAACGGGTTCGCGCGGCGGCAGTTCGATTTCGACGCCGCCGAGGGGCGCGATCCGGGCGCGAATGGCGGCCGCCAGATTGCGCGGGGCTTTCCCGCGCTCGACAGCCTCGCGCAGGATCATCCGCGCTTCTTCTTCCATGGATCGGCCGTTGTCGGCCGCCCGCACGCGCAAACGCGTCTTCACCTCATCGTCAAGATTGCGGATCGTGAGGCTCGCCATGCCCTGTCCTCCGCATGATGCGGTTCAACCGCCTGCCGGTACGCTCATCCTATTGGCGATGGCAATGCTATCAAGGGACCGCGAAGCGCATGCCGACCGACGAGGTCGACCCAGCCAGCGACGCGCCCGACGGGACCCCGTATCGCCATCAGGCACTGACCGCGTTGCCCCAGAGCCTGCCCCGGGCTCGATCCAGAATCAGCGCCCGGCTGACGCCTCCCGCGGGCACCATCGACCGCCTCGCGGCTACCCCGGCACACGGGGCGAGCGGTCATGGCCGGCTGGCGTCACCCTCGCCTCACGCCCGCGCACCGTCCCCGGCGCCGCGAGGCAATAGTGCCGCCCGTGCCTTGCGGCGTTCCAGTTACCCGGAAGAGGACCGCACCTGTTGGAATAGTCCGCGATGATCCCGGTTCGCGGGTCGGTCGCGACGACAGCCAGGGTATAGCCGCGCATCTCCGGGAGATATAGGGAAGGGCGGCGCCCAAGCCCGGATTCGAGTCGCCGTGGTTACCTGCGGCGTAGACGATCATGGTCTTCCGGGTGTCGGATACATCGGACTGCAACAGGGCATTCCATGTCCCTGGCAGATACGTGCGATACCAGTTCGCAGTCTGGACGCTGTCGATAACGGCAATTTAGATGTCCTGACGCGACCCCAGAAACGGCTCTTGGTCGCGGCTGACACCTCACAGGATGATCTTGCGTTCGGTTCAGCGCTGCTGGGGAGGCGGTCAAAACTGGCAGGAAACCGGTACCGGTGCGAGACTGGCTTGGAGGCCTTGACGGGGACGGCATCGCTTACCCTTCCAGGCGGGCGGGCGCTGCCGGGCCCGAATCTGCCCGTGGCCATCATCCCTCACGGGTGTTTCGTCGGAAATTCGTCTACACTGCCCGGATAGCTGGAAATCTGGATTACGCAAGTAATCGGCCCGATAGCACCACACCAGCAGTTTCTGTCGGCGCAGGGCCTGAACCGGCCGGATGCCGCCTCCATCTGAACCGAGAGGGTCGCGTGGCGCCACCCAATCCATCGCCTCTTGAAGCCGCGATGGCAGCCTGGGCACAAGAGCCGCTGCCGCCCGGCCGTTCTGTGGCGGTCGCGGGGCGCAACCGCATCCTGATTCTGGGCAAGGCCGCCGATGCGTATCCGGCCGGTCAGACCCTCGCTTCTGACCATTCGGTGACCATCCTGTTGACCGACCCTGCCGACGGTGAGGCAGCAGGTAGCAGCGAATCCGCTGTCGCGGTAGTGCGCGGACAACCGGCAGGTCTCGAAGGGCATGCGGGCAACTGGACGCTTGCCCTGCGCGACCGCAACGTGGTGCTGGAGGCGGATGCCGTGCTCGACCTTTCGGGTGCGCCTTCGCTGGTGCCGGCCCCGGAGCTTCGATGCGGATACGAGCGCTGCGATCCGCGGCGGCCGTCGACGGTGCCGGCCGGGCTGGCGGCAGTTGCTGCGTGCGCCAGTGGCTTTGAACATCCATTGTACGTCGAGGTCCAGCACCCGGCCTGCGCACATGCGCGCAGCCGCATTCAGGGGTGTACCCGCTGCCTGGACCTGTGTCCGCCCGGTGCCCTGACACCGGCCGGTGATCATGTGGAGTTGGATCCGCTCGTTTGCGCTGGTTGCGGACTTTGCGCCGCCGCCTGTCCGAGCGGTGCACTTCGCTACGATCTGCCGGCGGAAGAGGCGACCCTTGCGCGGCTGAGAACCGCACTCCAGTCCTGGAACCGGCACGCCGACCATCCGCCCGTGGTTCTGTTGCACGGAGATGGCTTCGGTGCGGAACTGGTCGAGACGCTGCTCCGGTTCAGGGAGCCGGATTCGTCCTGCTGGCTGCCGCTGTCACTCGGTGTGGTGTCAGCGGTCAGCGCGGACCTGCTGGTGATGGCTCTGGCCTGGGGCGCCGCCCGGGTCGTGTGCGTGGGCAATCCGGCCCAGCCCGACACGCACCGACCGATCGATGAGCAGATCCGGATCGCGAACACCGTCACGGAAGCGCTCGGTTTCGGGTCCCGGGTCACACCGGTCACCACCGCAGATCCCGAGGTGCTGCTGGAAGCGATCCCGCCATCACCCCCGCGTTGCGATTGGCCGGCGGCCGCGTTTCTGCCGATGGGCAAGCGGCGGGAGGGGGCGTTGCAGGCGATTCGGCATCTCCACGTCCATGCGCCGGAGCCGGCCGACGTGATCACCCTTCCGAAGGGTGCGCACTTTGGTGCCGTCGACGTGGATCCGGGGGCGTGCACACTTTGCCTGGCCTGTGTCGGGGCTTGTCCGACCGGTGCCCTGCAGGACGATCCCGACACTCCGCGGCTGGGCTTTCAGGAGGATGCCTGCATACAGTGCGGATTGTGCCGCGCCACCTGTCCCGAAGATGCGATCACGCTTAGGGCCGGACTGCATCTGGAAGCGGCGGCAGGTGCCCGAAAGACTCTGCACGAGGAGCCGCCGTTCGCCTGCATTGCCTGCGGCCGGCCGTTCGGTGTTCGCCTGTCCATTGAGCGCACGTTGGAGCGGCTGGCGGAACACCCCCTGCTGGCGGCCGATTCGAAGCTCGCGCGGCGCGTGAAGATGTGTGCCGACTGCCGGGTCATCGATCAGTTCCGGGATTCACCGGCGCAGGGCACGCCCGCCCGCCCGAGGGTCCGGACAGCGGCGGACTACCGGACAGGTACCGGATTACGGTCCGCCGGACAGCCGGACGGCGAGGGCGGGCGGTGATTCCCGGGATTGGAATTGTCGGGTGGCAGGGGAGCGGGAAGACGTCGCTTATTGCCCGCCTGATTCCGGAACTTGGCCGCCGGGGGCGTACCGTGTCGACGATGAAGCACGCCCACGCGAGCTTTGAAATCGATCGGCCGGGAAAGGACAGCTTCGTGCATCGCGAAGCCGGCGCCCGTGAAGTGCTGGTGGCTTCTGGGCAGCGCTGGGCGTTGATTCACGAGGAACCGGATGTCGACCGTACGCCCGAGCGCCTGATGGCTCGCATGGAACCGGTAGACATCGTGCTGATCGAAGGGTGGAAGGGCGGCCGGCACAAAAAAATCGAGGTGCATCGTCCTGCCCTGATGCGCCCGCTGCTGGCGCACAATGATCCCCTGATCGTCGCGGTTGCCGCTGATGCCGCCGTGGCCGGCTTCGACCGGCCGGTCCTGCCGCTAGACGATGAATCCGTGGTCGCCCAATTCATACTCGACGAACTCGACGCGAATCAGCATGCAGCTTAAGGACGACTGCTTCGCCTTTGGCGGCGAGTTGATCACCTTGCCGAAGGCCCTTGCCGAACTCGACCGCCGCCTGTCGGTTGCGGCCCTGCCCGTCGACGAACCCGTCGCTTCCTGCGACCGACGAATCCTGGCCGAGGACATCGTCAGTGATCGGGACGTACCACCGCATGCCAACGCTGCGGTCGACGGTTACGCCTTTCGGTTCAGGGATCTGGCGCCCGAGGGAAGCGGCTGGCTGCACATCGCGGGCCGCACCGGAGCCGGGCACCCGTGGGCGCGCAACCTGCCGCCCGGAGCAGCCGTCCGGGTGCTCACCGGGGCCGTCCTGCCGGCGGATGCCGATACCGTGGTGATGGAGGAAGATGCGAGGCTCGAGGCCTGTCGGGTGCACGTACCGCCGGGGCTGACACCGGGGGCGAATGCGCGTGCTGCGGGAGAAGACCTGCGGGCGGGCGGGGTCGTGCTGCGCGCCGGCCAGCAAATCGGACCGGCGGCGGCCGGGCTGCTGGCGGCCCTTGGTCGAACCTCGGTCAGGGTCCGGGCGCGTTTGCGCATTGGCGTCCTGTCGTCGGGAGATGAGCTGGTGGAACCCGGCCAGCCCCTGCGCGCCGGCCAGATCTACGATTCCAATCGGGCCATGCTTGGGGCGCTGACCCGCGGTGCAGGGGCCGAGGTCACGGATTTCGGCATCGTGAGGGATCGGGCGGATGATGTTCGGACGGCGCTTGAACGAGGCGCCGAATCACACGACCTGCTGCTGGTCTCCGGCGGGATGTCGGCAAGCGAAGAGGACCACGTGCGGCGCCTGCTCCACGATGCGGGTTCCCTCTATTTCTGGAGGCTCGCCGTCAGGCCCGGCCGCCCCGTTGGCCTCGGGCAGTTCGCGGGCACTCCGGTCGTTGGTCTGCCCGGCAATCCGGTGGCCGCGTTCGTGATGTTTCTGACCGTGGCGCGGGCCGTGATCGCGCGACTGGGAGGCGAGGACTGGACGCTTCCGGAAGGGCTTCCGGGCACCAGCGGATTCTCGTATCGAAAGAAGGCAGGCCGCCGGGAATTCCTGCGGGTGCGCGGTTCAGCTCCCGGTCGACCGCAGATCCTTGAACGGTTCCCGCATTCGGGTGCGGGGATTCTCTCTTCGGTGGTGTGGGCCGACGGTTTGGCCGTGTTGCCCGAGGCAGTGCGCGAAGTTCGGTCCGGGGACGCAGTGCGCTGGCTGCCGTTCCACGGGCTTCTGGCCTGAATCCGGGACAAGAACAGGGAGTTCCCGCCCGTTCCAGGCGCCGCAGGATACTGGCGGCTGCCGCTGGCACCCGTTCCGGCCGGGTTGATCGCCGACTTCATTCCCTCGAAACGGCTGTTTCCAGGATCAGCCGATGACCGGGCAGCGGATCCGGTAGCGGGCTACAGGACGGAACCCCCGGTGACCGCCGCCGCCCGTTTCCGGAGGGAACCGACAATGCGCTCGGCCGGGAAACCGAGTTGGACCAACCCGATACCGACATCGAAGACTTCCGCGTACTCGGCGATCAAGCCTTCGTGAAACCGGAACCGGCTGATCCCCTCCATGGTGATTCGCGATCCGGCCGCTTCGGGAAGCCGTGAATCGTAGTGAAACCGGTACGTTCCGTAGGCGATGCCGGCGCCGGCAGAGAGATCCTTGAAGGACCAGTCAAGGTTCTCGGCGTGCGCATGGAAGTGATCATCGAGCATCGCCGCAATCGCTTGCCGGCCCCGGAAGGGCCCGTAGAACCCGTCATGGTACACGCCGTCTTCGGTAAAGCACTCGGCGAGCCTGCGGCCGGGCCCGGTGCAGACCGCCGCGGCGAATCCGCGGATGAAGGTTTCGGGAAAGGGCGGGTTGTCGCTTGCCCGGTGCATGTTCGTCCTCGTGTTGCGGGGGGCATGGCCGGCCGCCTGAAGGCTCCGTATAGCACGATCGGAATTGAATTTGCCGGCGGTGACCGGTTCCATGCCTGGAGCGGCGGGAGTTGTGCATCGGATGGACGTCGGCTATATCATTGCGAATGATTGTTACTTGCAAAGGGCCGACGATGCGATTCTCAGGCTTTCTTGTCCGTTGGCTGGTGGCCATGGTGCTTGCCGGAACGACGGTCGCGGCCGCCGCCGGTACGTCGGTGAATTTGTACTCGGCGCGCAAGCAGGCGTTGGTGCAGCCGCTTCTGGATGCGTTCACGGCCGAGAGCGGCATCGCGGTGAGACTGGTGACCGCCAATGGCGGACAGCTTCACCAGCGGCTCCTTGCAGAGGGCAGCAACTCGCCGGCCGACGTCTTGCTGACCGTGGATGCGGGCAATCTCTGGCGGGCGGCGGAAGCGGGGTTGTTGCAGCCCGTCCGTTCGGCCGCCCTCGAGGCGGCGGTGCCGGCCCGATACCGCGACCCCGCCGGGCAATGGTACGGCCTCAGTCTGCGCGCCCGCGCCGTGGTGTACGCGACGAGCCGGATCAGCGACCAGAATCTGGCGGACCATCTGCAGGGGTATCTTGGCCTCGCCGACCCGTTCTGGCACGGCCGTCTTGCCGTTCGGTCCAGCAGTTCGGTGTACAACCAGTCGCTGATCGCCGCGATCATTGCCAACTACGGGCCGGAAGCCGCTGAAGGGTGGGCGCGCGGCGTCGTCGAGAACCTCGCCCGGCCGCCGAGCGGCGGAGACCGGGACCAGATTCGTGCGGTGGCCTCCGGCGAGGCCGATCTGGCGATCGTGAACAGCTATTACTACGCGGTCCTGCTCGGTTCCGATTCGTCCGGCTGGCTTGACGCCACGGCGATCCATTTTCCGGCGGATGCAGTCATGGGCACCCACGTCAATGTCAGCGGTGCGGGGGTGACGCGCCACGCACCCAATCCTGATGCAGCGTTGGCGCTGATCGAATTTCTGGCGTCGCCGCCGGCGCAGTCGTTGTACGCGGAACTCAATCACGAGTTTCCGGTCCGTCCGGACGTCCCGCCGAGCGGTATCGTTGCGGAGTGGGGAGAGCTTGCGGCCGACGAACTGCCGGCCGTCGAACTGGGTCGGCTGAACCCGGAGGCGGTGCGAACGGCTGACCGCGTGCGCTGGAACTAGCTGCGTGCGGCCATTCACCGGGCAGGGCCTGTTCCGGGCCGGACAGCGCGTCCGGTCGCTGAGCGCCTGGACCTGGACGGCGGCCGGCGGATCGCTGCTGCTGATCGCGCCGGTCCTGATGGTCGTCGTCCTCGCGCTCGCCCCGGCCAACGACCTGTGGCCGCATCTCGTGGACACCGTGCTCGCGGGATACGTGATCCAGACCGCCACCATCGCGGTGGGGGTGGCGGCGGGGACCGTGATCCTCGGAGTTTGTACCGCCTGGCTGGTGGCCATGTGCGATTTCCCGGGCCGCGCCGTGTTCTCGTGGGCCCTGGTCCTGCCGTTGGCGCTTCCCGGATACGTCGCGGCCTTCGTGTACGGCGAACTGCTGGACTTTGCGGGACCCGTGCAAACGATCCTGCGGGACTGGTTCGACTGGGGCCGCGACGATTACTGGTTTCCATCGGTACGGTCGCCGCTGGGGGCCGTCGCGGTGCTGTCGCTTGTCCTGTATCCCTACGTCTACCTCCTCGCCCAGTCAGCGTTCGTCACGCAGTCGGCCACGCTCATCGAGACGGGGCGGCTGCTGGGCAGGAGCCCCTTCCGGGTGTTCCGTACGCTGGCCATCCCTCTGGCCCGCCCGGCCCTGGCCGCCGGCGGCGCGCTCGCGGTCATGGAAACCCTCAACGACATCGGCGTGGCCGAACTGTTTGGCATCGGCACCTTCACCACGGGAATCTATCGTGCCTGGTTCGGCTTCGGCGATATCGGTGCGGCCGCACGGCTGGCGGTGGTACTGCTCGTGGCGGTGCTGGCGCTGCTCTGGCTCGAACGGCGTGTGCGGCGGTCGGCGCGCTACTACCCGGAGCATGACCGCAGCCGGCCGGTCGCCCGCTACGGGCTGCACGGTTTCCGGGCCGTCCTCGCGGTAGCGGGCTGCGGAATGCCCGTGCTCCTGGGATTTGTCCTGCCGGCGGCGCTTCTGCTGGGGTGGCACGTGGAGGCCGGTGCGCCCGTCGACCCGGGATTTGCGAGAGTCGTGTTCAACACCGTGAGTCTGGCCCTGGGCGCGACGGCCCTGACCCTGGGGATTGCGGGGCTGGTCGTGTTCGGCTTGCGGCTGGACCCGGCCGTCGTCCGTCCGTTCGCACGCACGGCGGGTGCCGGTTATGCCGTTCCCGGGGTGGTGGTGGCGGTCGGTGTACTCGGCGTGTGCACGACGTTCGACCGCGGTATCCACTGGGTGGGAGAGACCGTACTCGGTGCGGACGTCCAGCTGCTGCTGTCGGGATCCGTGCTGGTCCTGCTGTTCGCGTACGCTGTCCGGTTTCTCGCGGCATCGATGCACGGACTGGAGAGCGCCTACCACCACATCCCGAGCAGCCTGGATGCCGCCGCGCGGACGCTGGGAACCGGTTTTCGCGGTATCCTGTTCCGGATTCACGCGCCGCTTCTCCGCAACGGTGCGGCGGCCGCTGCCGCCCTCGTCTTCGTCGAGGTGATGAAGGAGTTGCCGGCGACGCTGATCCTGCGACCTTTCGATTTCAATACGCTGGCGGTCCGGGCCTTCGAGATGGCCGACGAGGAACGGATTGCCGATGCGGCGCTCCCGGCTCTGACGATCGTGGCGGTCGGGCTGCCGCCGCTGATCATCCTTGCCCGGCGGTTCCGGCAGCCGGCGCGGTAGTGCCCGCCCGCCGCCGCGGGATCCCGGACTGTAGACTGTGCGGCGAAGGGTTCCGGCGAAACCGGCGGCCAGGACATCCTTGACCGGCTGACGGCGCTTCGGGACCCCGTATTCTGGCGTGCATCACCCCGAACCGGACCGTTGCGCCTGGGCCCTGATGCGGAACCGGAATCTGCTGTGCGGCCCCGCACTCGCGCCTGACCGGGGCGGCGGCCCGGCAACGGTTCTCGCCCGGGTCCGATGCCGCGCCGTGCAGGACAACGGAAACGGAATCACGTCTGATGGCGCATGATGCCCGGCCCGGACTGGAAGTAAGGGGGCTCTCGGTCGGCTCTCCGGCCTCCGGGCGGGAGTTGATTGCCGACGTGTACCTGGATGCCCGGCACGGAGAGATCCTGTGGATCGTGGGGCCTTCGGGCGCCGGCAAGACGACGCTGCTGCGGGCCATCGCCGGGATCGAGCCGATCAGCCGGGGATCAATCGTGGTCGATGGCCGGATCTTGGCGAATTCTTTGACGGACATACCTCCCGAAGAACGAAAGGTGGGAATGGTGTTCCAGTCGGCCGCGCTGTTTCCGCACCTGAATGCGGCGGAGAACGTGGGGTTCGGATTGCACCGGGACGAACGCGCTGGCCGGGCGTCGAAGGTGCGGGATCTGCTGGCCCGGGTCGGGCTGCCCGACATCGCTGAACGCCTCCCGCACACGTTGTCGGGAGGCGAGGCGCAACGGGTCGCGCTGGCGCGTGCGCTGGCGGCGAATCCGAACGTCATGCTGCTCGACGAACCGTTTTCCGGACTGGATCCCCAGCTGCGAACCGATCTGGCGGCCTCCGTCTGCCGGATTCTGCGGGAGTCGGGAACCGTGGCCGTGCTCGTCGGACACAATCCGGAAGACGCGATGCGCTTTGCGGACCGGATCAGCGTGATGCAGGGCGGCAGGGTCCTGCAACTGGGCACCCCCCAGGAAATCTATGCCCATCCTGCGGACGCGTTTTGTGCAGGCATTCTGGGGCATGTCAACCGGCTGCCGGTTCGGGTCCGGAACGGCGAGGCTGCGACGCCGTTCGGGTCGGTGCCGGCGCCCGGTCTGGCCGACGGCTGCGAGGCCGAACTCCTGATTCGCGAGGAGGGACTGCAGCCGGGCCAGGGGACGCCGGTCACCGTCCAAAGTGTGCGGCTGCTCGGAGCCGTGGCCGTGATCGCGATCGAACCGGTTGGGCGGGGCGGGGTGTTTCATGCCCGCGTGCCGGCGGATACGGCTCCGGTCGAGGGCGCCGAAATCCAGGTACAGCTGGATCACGCCCGAGTGTTCGTGTTTCCGACCGGCAAATGACTGTTGCGGAACGGACCGGTTGCGCCATACTAGGGCGAGAGGGTTGCGTCCCCTACCATGGCGCACACGGGAGATATGAAGGCCATGGGAATTGGCATCTGGCAGGTCATCCTGATCCTGGCGATCGTACTCATCCTGTTCGGGGCCGGGAAGCTGCCGCGCGTGATGGGCGATCTGGCCAAGGGCATCAAGAGCTTCCGTTCCGGCATGAAGGAGGAGGTTGCGGCCGATGGCGACGGACCGAGGGAGGTCGAGCACGGGACATCCGCGACCGTCGAGGCCGAGCCCGCCGCTGCGAAAACCGACGATACGGCCAAATCGTAACGGCCGGCCCCGGCGCGCTCCGAGGCTCTGATGCTCGATATCGGATGGACGGAAATCCTGGTCATCAGTGTGGTGGTGCTGTTTGTCGTCGGACCGAAGGACATTCCGAAAGTGCTGCGCACAGCCGGGCAGTGGGCCGGCAAGGTGCGGGCCCTGGCGAAGGAATTCCGGGAGTCCGTCGATGATGCGGTACGCGAGGCGGAACTCGACGAGGTTCGCAAGACGGTCGAATCGGCCCGAAGCGGATTCCGCAACGAGATTCGCTCCACGATCGACCCGGGCGGCGAGCTGACGCGTTCGCTGGCGGACGTTTCTGTCGGCCCTGACCGCGCCGGTCCCGGGAAGAAGACCGAACCGGAGGCATCAGGACCGGACGCGCCCGCTCCGGTGCCGTCACCGCCGCCTTCCCGTCCCCCCACGGTACCGGCGGGCACACCGCTCCATCCCCCCGCTGCACCGGGCGGGGCCGACGGTCAGAGCCCGGCGGCGGCGCGTCCGGTCGGGTTGCGGCATGTCGGTGCGGCGCCGTCCGAACCGAAGCCGGACGAGGCGTAGCGCCGGCACATGGTATCGCCTGCAGCTCGGGACGAAGCGGAGATCGAAGCCTCGCGGGCGCCGTTGATCGATCATCTGATCGAGTTGCGCGACCGTCTGAAATGGGCGGCCATTGCGTTCTTCGTGTGTTTCATCATTGCCTACGTCTTTGCCGAGGATCTCTACGGTTTTCTCGTACGGCCCCTCGCGCGGATCTACGAACAGCGCGGGGTCGAGAATCCGCGCATGATCTACACGGCCCTGACCGAGGCATTCTTCACCTATCTGAAGGTTTCGTTCTACACCGCGCTGTTCGTCGCCTTTCCGGTCATCGCCACCCAGTTGTACAAGTTCGCGGCCCCCGGACTGTACCGGGACGAGCGCCGGGCCTTCCTGCCGTTCCTGATCGCCACGCCGGTCCTGTTCGCTCTCGGGGCGACGCTGGTGTACGCCTTCATCTTCCCGCTGGCCTGGTCGTTCTTCCTCTCGTTTCAGAGCACCGGGGTCGATACCGGGCTGGCGATCGAACTCGAGGCCAAGGTCAACGAGTATCTGTCGCTCGTGCTCAAGCTCATGTTTGCCTTCGGGCTGGCCTTCCAGCTGCCGGTCGCGATCACGCTGCTCGCCCGGGCCGGCCTCACGACGGCAGCAGCCCTGCGCAAACGGCGAAAGTATGCGGTGGTCATCGCGTTCGTGGGCGCCGCGCTTCTCACCCCACCGGACCTCATCAGCCAGGTGGGTCTCGGCATTCCCATCATCGTGCTGTTCGAGATCTCGATTCTGCTGGCCGCCGCCATGGAGCGCCGCCATGCCGGGGAGAATGCCGACGGTGACGACGAGGGGCCGGCGGACGAGGCGGCGGGCGGCACGGATCCGGACGACCTTCCGGAAACCGACTTCCATCTGGGCCGGTAGGTAGGCCGCGGTGTTCGCGCTCGCGTGGCTTCGGGAGCATCCGGACGAATTCGATGCCGGGCTGGTGCGGCGCGGACTGCCGCCGCAGTCGGCCGCGCTGCTCGCGCTGGACGCGGAACGGAGACAGTGTCTCACGGACCTGCAGACTGCGCAGGCCGAACGCAACGCGGCCAGCCGGGAGATCGGAGCGAGAAAGGCGGCCGGCCAGGAAGTGGACGAACAGCTGCGTCGGGTCGCGCACCTCAAGCGGGCGGTTCCGGAGCTTCAGCAGCGCGCGGACGAACTCGATGCCAGACTGCAGAAGGAACTGTCCGCGCTCCCGAACCTGCCCGCCGGGGACGTACCGGACGGAGCCGACGACACGGCCAACCGCGAGCTTCGGCGATGGGGCAAGCCCCCCGCCTTTTCCTTTCCCGCGCGCGATCACGTCACCCTCGGAGAAGCGCTCGGGGGCATGAACTTCGATCGTTCCGCCCGCATGTCCGGCGCCCGGTTCGTGATCCTGTCCGGCGCCCTTGCCCGGCTTGAGCGCGCCCTCGGCGCCTTCATGGTGGACCTGCAGACGCAGGAGCACGGGTATCTGGAAATCAGCCCGCCCGCCCTGGTGCGGGAGGCAGCGGTGTATGGCACCGGGCAGCTCCCGAAGTTTGCCGACGACCTGTTCCGCACGACCGACGGCCGGTGGCTCATTCCCACGGCCGAAGTGCCGTTGACCAACCTGGTGGCGGGCGAAATCCAGGACCCGGACAGCCTGCCGCTTCGCTACACCGCTCTCACCCCGTGCTACCGGGCCGAAGCGGGGGCCGCCGGCAAGGACAACCGCGGGATGATCCGCATGCACCAGTTCAGCAAGGTCGAACTGGTATCGGTGACGCGCCCGGAAGACTCGCCCGCCGAACTGGAACGGATGACCGGTTGCGCCGAACAGGTGCTGCAGCGCCTGGGGCTGTCCTACCGGGTGGTGCTGCTGTCGAGCGGGGACATGGGCTTTGCCGCCCGCAAGACGTACGATCTGGAAGTCTGGCTTCCGGGCCAGCAGGCGTTCCGGGAAATATCGAGCTGCTCCGACTGCGGCGACTTCCAGGCCCGCCGCATGAACGCCCGGTACCGCGACCCGGAAGGCGGCGGATTGCGGTTCGTGCATACGCTGAACGGCTCCGGCGTTGCCGTCGGGCGGCTGCTGATCGCCGTCATGGAGCAGCACCAGGAAGCCGACGGATCGATTGCGGTTCCGGCGGCACTGCGGCCGTACCTGGGCGGCCTCGAGCGGATTGCCGCGGACCCCGACTGACGCCGGGCCGGATCCCGCAGGAGATTCAAGATGGACTATGTGCGCCTGGGAAACACGGGCACCCGCGTCTCGCGGCTGTGCCTCGGGATGATGAGTTTCGGCACGCCCGGATGGCGGGACTACGTGCTCGAGGAAGGGCCGAGCCGCCCGATCATCAAGGCGGCCGTGGAGGCCGGAATCAATTTCTTCGATACCGCCGATGTCTACTCGCGCGGTGGCAGCGAGGAAGTCACCGGGCGGGTGCTGGGCAGCCTGCTCCGGCGTCGAGAGTACGTGCTCGCCACCAAGGTCTGCCAGCCCATGGGCGACGGTCCCAATGACCGCGGGCTGTCGCGCAAGCACATCATGGAGAGCATCGATGCCTCGCTGCGTCGTCTGGGCACGGATTACGTGGACCTCTACATCATCCACCGCTGGGACGAGGGCACCCCGATCGAGGAAACCATGGAAGCGCTGCACGATGTCGTTCGCGCCGGCAAGGCTCTTTACCTCGGGGCTTCAAGCATGTTCGCCTGGCAGTTCATGAAGGCGCAGTCGGTCGCCCGCCTGAACGGCTGGACGCCCTTCGTCTCGATGCAGAATCACTACAACCTGATCTATCGCGAGGAAGAGCGCGAGATGCTCCCGCTGTGCGTCGATCAGGGCATTGCGGTGACCCCCTGGAGCCCGCTGGGCAGGGGATTCCTGGCCGGCAACCGAAGCCGGGAAGGTGGTGGAGACACGGTCCGGGCGAAGAGCGATGACATCGCCCAGAACATGTACTATCGGGATGCCGACTTCGCGATCGCAGACCGGGTCGGCGAAGTGGCCGCCCGGCTGGGTGCCGCCCGGGCGGAAATCGCGCTGAGCTGGCTGCTCGCCCAGCCGGCGGTGACCGCGCCCATTATCGGGGTCTCGACCCTCGAGCAGCTGGAGCCCTTGCTCAAGTCGGTCCGGCGCACCCTCGAGGCCCGGGACCGGTCGTGGCTCGAGGAGCTGTACGTTCCCCGGACCGTGGCCGGGCATGCCTGAACCGGAAACGGTGGACCGGGCCCCGGCAGCGGTCCCGGGGTGAAACCGGTCTCGTCGTCAGTTCCGAGACCGTTCGGACCGGGCGGCGCACCACGAGACCCGGGTGCAGGACTTCCGGCGGGGCGAGGGAAACCGGGTAAACCCCGGCGAGTCCCCGGTCGGCGTCGCGCACGCATGTATCGACCTTGATAATGGTACTGAAGAATGATGCCAACACATATGACGAAGCGTCACAGGGCCACACTGGGATTGATCTTCGCCCGGCCCGTCAACGGTTCGATCCGCTGGACCGACATCGAGGCGCTGTTTGCGACTCTCGGAGCGGAGATCGGAGAACGGGAAGACTCACGAGTAGGCGTCTTCCTGTTGGGCGAGGTGCGCGTCTTTCATCGCCCGCACCTTTCGCTGGATACGGACAAAGGTGCCGTCACCAGCATCCGGAAGTGGCTCGACGAACACGGAGTGCGGCCATGAACAATGTCGTCGAAATCAATGGCGAGAAGGCGGTCATCGCCTTTGACCCCGAGATTCAGATGCTGCGCGGCGAGTTTGTCGGCCTGAATGGTGGCGCCGATTTCTATGCTGTAAACGTCTACGATCTGATCGAGGAAGGCCGTACATCGCTGACCGTCTATCTGGAGATGTGCCGGGAAAAGGGCGTTGAGCCGCACCGGAAATTCTCCGGCAAGCTCAACGTTCGTCTCGATCCCAGCGACCATGCGGCGGCAATCATTGCGGCGGCGGCAACAGGCAAGAGCCTGAATACATGGATTGTCGGGGCAATCAGGGAAGCTGCCGAGATCGATAACCAGGCCGCCTGATCCGGATACCGCCGGATCGTTCGGCCCCGCCACGTTTGCCCAGGAGACCGGACATGACTGCTTCTGCTTCCACGCTCCCCAGCGCGCCGCTGAATCGGAACTGCACCTCAAGCACCTCCATGATGCTATCGAGGCAGGCGATCTGGACGACCCGGCGCGGAAAGATCGTATCGAAAGCCTCAAGGCCGTCCGCGATCAGACCAGGGCCGATGCCGGCCGGGCCCGGGCCATGCTCCAGAACTCGGGGCAGAAAGCCGTGACGCTGCCCATGCTGCGCAAGTCCGCCAGCCCCGCCCGCAAGCGCCTTGATCTTGAAGGCGGCAGCTATCGCCGCGACCACTTGCGCGCCCGTGCCCGGCGTGTCGGGGCCGCCGGAGGTGAGGTCGGGATCAGGGGATCGAAGCCCCGGCTGTTGCCAAGGCTGATCGGAAAAAGCGGCGGAAACCCGGTGGCCGCCCAGGGACTGAAGTGGCGGATGGGGAGGGATTCGAACCCCCGGATTCCTTCCGGAATCGCCGGTTTTCAAGACCGGTGCTTTCGACCGCTCAGCCACCCATCCGACCGGCTCACCCGGGCCCATCGTTCCGGGGAACGAGCCCGTCACTGCCGCAATCTGTCGCTGCGGGCCGGAAGTCCGCGTACGGCCGCCGTATGACCACCACGTCCGGGCCCGTTGCCCTGCGGAATGGGCAACATACCACGCCGGTGGGGGATCTGGCCGTTGAATTTCTCGAGGCGGTCGGTGTAGACACGGTATTCGGCGTGGTCTCGGTCCACAACATCCCGATCCTGGATGCGATCGGAAGGCGCAATTCCATCCGGGTCGTCATGGGCCGTGGAGAGGCCGGAGCCGGGCACATGGCCGACGCCTGGGCGCGCGTCACCGGCCGGTTGGGAGTTCTGATCACGAGTACTGGGCCCGGTGCGGCCAACGCCGCTGGCGCCCTGGTGGAAGCGGGCTTCGCCGGAACCCCGCTGTTGCACCTTACCGGCCAGACCGCAAGCGCCTATCTGGACCGGGGCCAGGGACTGGTCCACGACGTGCCGGATCAACTGGGCATGCTCGGCTCGGTCTCCAAGGCGGCGTTTCGGGTCCGGAGTGCGGAAGAGGCGTTCGGCCTCTTGGTGAAGGCTGCGGGCCTGGCTCTCAGCCCGCCGACCGGTCCGGTCAGCGTCGAGATTCCGATTGATTTTCAGCGGGAGGTTGTCAGGCGTCCCGGCGAACTGGAGAGCCTCGCCCTGCCGATCGTGCGGGCCGGTGCCGGAACGGAGGCCGGAATCGATGCCATTGCGGCGCGGGTGGCCGGTGCGAAGCGCCCCCTCCTGTGGACCGGCAACGGTGCGAAGCACGCCCGCCAGGCCGTGCAGCGCTGGGTGGACCTCGGGGTTCCGCTGGCGACCAGCTGGAACGGACGCGGCGTGCTGCCGGAGATGCACCCGCTGGTACTCGGCCCGCTGATCACCGTTCCGGAAGGCCTTGAACTGCTGCAGTCCGTCGACCTGATGGTGATTGCCGGGTGCCGGCTGCGCGGTCAGGAGACGGCCGACATGAGTCTGGAACTGCCGGAGAACCGTATCCAGATCGACGTCGATGCGGGAGCAGCCGGGCGCACCTATCCGACGGGTTTCTTTCATGTGGCCGAAGCCGAAGACGCCCTGCACGCCATAGCGGATCGCCTGGAACACATGCCGCTTGCGATCGATCCCGGCCTGGCCGCGATGACGGCTGCCGTCAGGAAGAAGGCGGTCGAGAACTACGCCGCCGGCCTCGGGGTGTACCGCGAGTTTCCGGCGATCATGCGCTCGGCCGTACCAACGGACGCGGTCTGGGTCAGGGACGTCACACTCGCAAACAGCACCTGGGGCAACCGGATTTTTCCGATCAGCGATCCGCGTCAGAACGTCTATCCGGTGAGCGCCGCAATCGGACCCGGGTTGCCGTTCGGCATCGGGGCCGCGATCGCAGCCGGCGGCCGCAAGGTTGTCGCCATGTGCGGCGACGGAGGATTCTCGCTCAGCCTGGCCGAAATCTGGACCGCCGTTCAGGAACGGGCGGATGTCGTGTTTGTGGTGATGAACGACAACGGGTACGGCGTCATCCGGCATATCCAGGACGCGTTGTATGGCGGGCGGCACTTTTTCGGCGACCTGATGGCGCCCGATTGGGAGCAGTTCGCCCGGTTGGCCGGCCTGCATTTCGGGCGGGTGTCGGCCGGCGATCGTCTTGACGGCGTGATGCGCACTGCCCTGGCCGCCGCCGGTCCGGCGCTGGTGGAGATCGATATGGCGGCGATCGGTCCGTTTCCGCCGTACTTCAAGCCTCCGCCGTACACCAGCCCTCGCGGGAAGGCGGGATCCGAACAGCATGCGGACCGGTAGGCGAGGTGGCGACGAAAGCTGCCCTCACGGTGCGGGATTTTCCGGTCGGAATACGGAGGAACAGGACCATGGACGCCGAGACCCTGGGTCGGCGATTGCGCGCGGCCCGTGCAGCGCGCGGCCTCAATCAGCAGGAGGTCGCCCAGGCATTGGGGCTTGCTCGAACGTCGATCACGCAACTGGAAGCGGGCAACCGGTCGGTCTCAACTCTGGAACTGGCCGCACTCTCAGCTCTCTACCTGCGCCCCGTCGCCGATTTCCTACAGGCCCCGGCTGGGGACGATGACGACGATGTTCTCGTTGCCTTGCATCGCGCGGCCCCCGGCCTTGAGCGGAATCCGGCCACTCAGGAACAAGTGGCGCGCTGTGTCCATCTTTGCCGTGAGGGCGTGACGCTCGAACGTCTGCTCGGCGCCGGGCCCCGCTCCGGCCCACCGAGATATGAGTCGCGTGTGCCGCGCTCTCCCAGCGAAGCTATCTCCCACGGCGAGCACGCTGCGGAACAAGAGCGGCGGCGCCTCGGTATCGGGAACGCCCCCATCACCGATGTCTCGGAACTCATCGCATCCCAGCGTATTTGGGCGTCCGGAGTCGTGCTGCCGGATGGTATGTCCGGACTGTTCCTCCGTCATGCCAGCATCGGCTTGGCGATCCTGGTCAACTCCACCCATCCCAGGGGCCGAAAGCGCTTCTCCTACGCGCATGAATACGCGCACGCCCTGCTCGACCGGGACCGCGACGTCACG
This sequence comes from Alphaproteobacteria bacterium, assembly GCA_965203385.1. Lineage (GTDB taxonomy): Bacteria > Pseudomonadota > Alphaproteobacteria > TMED109 > TMED109 > VXPW01. Next base: position 3,270,562 of record OZ241893.1, on the reverse strand, counting down.
ATCTCCAGCACCGACAACTCTTCCCAACTGGTCGAAAAGCGCGCGAACGCCTTTGCCGCCGCCTTTCTGATGCCCGGGGACGGCTTTCGTGATTTCCTGCGAACCCTCGACAAGGGTCTGCCAAGCCGGCTCGATCACGCCATCTTCGATGTCGCAAGCGGCGGTCATATCGAGGCGGCGCAGCGTCCTCCGGCACGCTCACAACGCATTACCTACAAAGACAACGCCATGCTCGCCCACCACTTCGGAGTGAGCTATCAGGCCGCATCTTACCGCCTCAAGAGCCTCCGATACATCTCCGGCAGGGAATGTCGGGCCCTCCTGGAACAAGAAGACTTCGGCCGGAAATACCTGAAGGCTCTCAGTATGTTCAGCGAGATTGGCGAGCCGGAAAAGCGGAGATACTGGGATCGTGAACTCCGAAGTGAAATTGCCCATCTTGCTATCGAGGCCTACCGTCGCGAAGAGATTTCGCGCGGACGTGTCCTCGAACTGAGCAAGACGCTGAGGATCGACCGCGACACCCTGCTTGAGCTTGCCGAAGTGGCTCGAGGCAGGTGAGTGATTCCCCAGAACTTGATCGGCCGGCGATCATCGTCACGGACGCCTCGGTCCTGATCAATTTCCTGCGCATCGACAGGATCGATCTGATCGCCAGCCATTCCCATGCCTTCCTCGCCACCGACCATGTTGCCAACGAAATATCGGACCGATATCCCGATCAGCGGCGACGCTTCGTTTCCGCGCTCGATTCCGGGGCCCTTACCATCATTCCCGTTACCGTCGCTGAAGAACTCCGCATCTTCACCTCTCTGTCAGCCACCGGACGCCTCGGCGCAGGTGAGTGTTCCGCAATCGCCGTCGCAGTCCAGCGTGGATACGCGTTGGTCATGGATGACCGTGTCGCCATCCGGTTGACACGTCGTTTAGCCCCGTCGCTCCACATCATGACAACGCAGGATCTGGTCGTATCGATGATCCGCCAGGATCTGCTTGACGTTGCGGAAGCCAATCGCATAAAGCACGAATGGTCCGATCGACATCGCTTTCGCCTCAAACTCGACAGCTTCAGCAGCTTGCTGAAATAGATTGCGTCGACGCGGTGCTCTCATAGGCCATCACCAAACCCGGATCTCTATCGCGATAATTTTGTTGATTTTTTCTTTTCAGAGTTCACCGGTCGCAAACGTGCGGGCCGCCCGGCCTGATCAGGAGCGTTCGGGGATGGATGTCTCGCCTGTGCATACCGCCGGTGGAGTGCGAAGTCGAATCCCGCAAACAGCAGGGAAGTCGTCTTCGGAGACGGAGGAGTGGCCGTTCCCGGGGACCTTTGTCGCTTGCCGGTGTCTCATTCCGTTGTTGGGACCCCCACATGGTGGACGAGACCTTCAAGGTCACAGATCACGCGATTGCCACTCTGGATGAAGTCGCTGCGCTGGCAGACCAGAAACCGGCGCTGCGCCCCCACCAGGTCCGCATTCGCCTCCAGGCGGGCCATGTCGGAGAGCGTCGGTCGGGTTGTGAGCTTGATTTCGATCGCCCAGAGTTCGCTCTCCGTATGGATGAGCAGATCGATTTCGCGTTGATCACTGGTGCGGAAATGAAATGCCTCGAAGGAGCGCCCCGCTGCCTGGAAGCTGGCGAGAGTCTGATCGATGACGAATCCTTCCCAGCTCGCGCCGACCCACGGCTGGGTCAGAAGTGCGTCCCGGCTGTTCACCTGCAACAGCGCGTGCAGCAGTCCTGAATCACGCCAGTACACCTTGGGGCGTTTGACGAGTCGCTTCGACAGATTCGCATGGTACGCCGGCAGCCGGCGGATCAGGTACGCGCCCTCCAGATAATGCAGATAACTGTTCACCGTGTGATAGGAGAGGGCCAGGCTCTTCCCGATCCGGCTGGCATTCCATTCCTGGCCGTGCGCGGCAGCGAGCATCTGGAGCAGTCGCTTTGTCGATCGCGGATGGGCGGGCATGCCCCAGTTGGGAAGATCCCTCTGCGCCAGCAGGTTCAGGTAGTCGCGCTGCCAGAGGGGAAAGCCCTTACCGTCCAGCACGCCGCCGTCGGGGTACCCGCCCGACAGCCAGAGCCGGCGCCGTTGCCGGTCGTTTCCGAGTTCAGTGTGAAGCAGCGGAGTGAGTTCAACGACGGAGAGCCGCCCCGCAAGCGATTCGGATACCTGCGTCATGAGCGATGGCGAAATCGATCCCAACAGCAGAAAACGGCCGGTACGGCGCCGGTCGGCGTCGATGGCGCCGCGCAGCCGCGGGAACAGGTCGGGCCAGGCGTGGGCTTCGTCCAGAACCACGAGCTCGGTCGTGTCGACCGTCTCGTTCCACTCCAAGTCAAGCCGCAGGCGATCGGATTCCTGCTCCAGATCAAAGTATCTTCGGCTGAGGGACCGGGCCAGTGTCGTCTTTCCGCATTGGCGCGGGCCGACCAGGGCAACGGCGGGATAGAGCCTCAGGCGGTCGCGTACCAGTGCGCCTGTTTTTCGGACCAGCATGTCAGACATTATAGAAATACGTTTCTGTTTTACAATTCCCCGGTACGAGACCGATATGCACCTCTCCCGCCCGTCAGCAGCGGGAAATGGACCGGCCGGTGACGCCCGGCATGTGCAAGGTCCGGAAATCTGGCGGTTGGCCGGAGCGGACGTCTGGTAGTATCTTCCTTGAACGTGTTGCCGCCCGAAAGCGAGTTTCCTGTTGATGGCATCACCAGACGGGCCGGAAGCCGGGCCCGACACGTCTTCGCCTTCGCCTGTTCCTTCTTCTGCCTCGGCCACGGATCGGGCTGGTGCCGTCACCGGTGAAGGTGCCGGCCAACAGTCCGGTTCTCATCCGGTGTCGGCTGGCGACGCGAAGCCGGACACGGCCCGGGCGTCGGACGGACCCCGGGAGAATCGAGCATCGGTGCCATCTTCGGGTGGTGCCGGAACCCGCAAAGATCGCCGTTCATCCCCGGGAAGCAAGCGGGCCGGGGGCATGACGGGAGTCCGTCCGTTCGCGCTGCTTGTGATCGGGGTGGCGGTCGCGGTCGGAGTGGCCGCGGGCGTGGTGATCTGGGAGTTGTGGCGGCAGGTCAGTGTCGTGCGCGAGACGATTGGGGGGCTGGGGGAGCGTCATGCCGGTCTGGAGCAGCAGGTGCTGATCGTCGGATCGAAGACGCCCACGGATGAGGATTGGCGACGGCTGACCGCACAGGTGGAACATCTGGAAGCGGCGCAGGACAGGTTTGCAGATCGAACGGAGATCGATACGCTCAGCGCCACACTAAGTCGTCAACTTCGCGCCGTCGAGGATCGGCTGGGTGTGCTGGCCCTGCAACCCGAAGCCGGGGCAGAAACGGTAACGATCGCCCGCCAGATGGCAGAGATTTCTCGCATGGCAAAAACAAACCTGGAGCGGAATGAGCTCCTGATCGATATCGTGGCGATCCAGTTCACACTCAGAAACGTTGTGGATGCGGTCTGGCAGGGGAAACCCTTCGAGACAGAGTTGAGCCAACTGAACAACGTGGTGGGTTGGGATAAAGAAGCAGGTGCTGCCATAAGGGATCTGATCCCATTTGCGGAGACGGGTATCACAGTACCGACAGTACTTGCCGAACAGTTTGAGGACGTGGAAAGAGCCGTGCGAACAACCCTTCAGGAGCAATCGAACAGAACCTGGACCGGACTGTTCGATCGCCTGGCTGGCCTGGTCCAGATTCGACGGACCCGGCCTCCGACCGGAGAGGAGTTGGAGGCGGTACTCACCCGGGCGGCGCTGCTGGCCGAAAAGCAAGACCTGCGTGAAGCGTGGGAGGAAAGCGGCAAGATTTCCGAGGAACTTTCCGACGAATTGGTCGGGTGGCGATGGAAGGCCGAGGCGACATTGACGGTGCTCGATACGACAAGGTTGCTGGAATACCAGGCGCGGCGGGTGATGCAGGAGCTGCATGCGGAAGTGAATGCCAAACGCAGGCCGGGAGCAAAGTGATTCGACTTCTCGTGCTGCTGGGAATCTTGGCAGCAGCGGGAATCACCGCCGAATGGCTGGCTGATCTGCCGGGCCCGTTAAGGGTCGAGTGGCAGGGATGGGAGGTGCAGGCGGCTCCGGGCTTGATGATGACGGCCCTGTTGTTGTTGGCCGCGCTGCTGGTGATCGGCATCGGGATATTCCGGTTCGTGTGGACCCTGCCCCGGCGGATGGCGGCGTTCTGGCGGGCTCAACGCCTGCGACGAGGATGGAACTCCCTGGAATCGGGTCTGGTGGCGGCTGCCGGCGGCGATGAGCGCGGAGTCCGGGGGGCGCTCAAGGGCATTCAGGTGCTGCCCCCGGATGCCCCCCTTCGCTTGCTGCTGGAAGCCCAGGCGGCGATGCTCACCGCCGATCCGGACAGTGCGCATGCCGTGCTTGAACGCATGGAGCACGGAACCCATACCCGGTTGGCCGCACTTCGCGGTCTGGTTGCCGAGGTGCGGCAACAGGGGCGACTGGCGCAAGCCCTGGACCTGGCCGAACAGGCCGCCCGCTGGTCTCCCTCGCCGCGCTGGGCCCTGCAGGCGTGCCTGGACCTGAGCCTGCAATTGCGCCGTTGGGCGCCGGCAAGGCGAGCAGTGGATTCGATGCGGCGCCATGGGTATCTCGATGAGAAGGCCGCGAACCGGATCCGGGGACTGATTGCCACCGAAGTGGCACGGGCCTGCCATGCGGACCGGGATCCGGTCAAGGCCCGGCGGGCGGCGTCCGAAGCCCTGTCCTTCATACCCGGTTTTGTTCCTGCTGCGGCCATGGCCGCAGAGGTTTCGCTCGACGCAGGGCGAACAGCCGAAGCGGCGCGGGTGATCCGGCAGGCCTGGAACACCCAACCCCACCCGGATCTGGCGCTGCTTTGGCTTCGGGCAAGCAGCACCCCTGACCGGTTGGCCGGCATCGGTCCCTTGGAGGAGCTGATCGGGCAGACCCCCGATACGATCGAAGGGCATCTGGCGCTGGCGGAAGTGGCCATGGGGGGGAAATTGTACGGAGTCGCCCGCAAGCATCTTGACCTCGCGCGCGAAAATCATCCCGATGAACGGGTCTACCGGATGCTGGCCGACCTGGAACGCACCAGCGGCAACGACCCGGCGGCCGCTACCCGCTGGCTTGCGGAAGCGCTGGAAGCGAAACCCGCTCCATCATGGTTGTGCCGGACTTGCGCGGAGAGGTGTTCCGGCTGGCAGGCGGTCTGCGAGCGTTGCGGTTCGTTTGACACCATTGAATGGGGATCAGAACAAGACCGAAAGAGAAAGACTCGACGATCCGGCATGGCTCTAATCCCGCATCTGCCGCCGCCGGACACGGCGGCCACGGCCGGGGCAACCCCGTGAGCAGGCCGTGATTCGGCGAGTCTTCCTGGGCGCACTTGCCGCGTTGCCCCTGACCATCGGCCGGGCCGGACGGGCGGCCGGAACCGTGGACCTTCTGGTCGTGGAGAAAAGGCAGCGGCTGCTGCGCCTCCTGCGCGGGGGCAGGGCGGTCAAGGTGTATCGGATATCGCTCGGATTCAACCCCGAAGGACATAAGTCGCGCGAGGGAGACGGACATACTCCGGAAGGGCTGTACCGGATCGACCGGGTGCTGACGGAAAGCGCCTTTCATCTTGCTCTCCGGATCAGCTACCCGAATGCCTGGGACCGCCGCCGTGCAAGGGAAGCCGGTTACAGTCCCGGTGGGGCCATCATGATTCATGGTCTCCCCAACGGCGTGCCCGCACATGAGATCGGCCACGGATACGAAGATTGGACCAACGGCTGCATCGCCGTAACCAATCAGGAAATTCGGGAACTGGCAGCGCTGGTGCCCATCGGCACCCCCATCCTGATTCGGAAGTAGGCGGAGTTCGGGTCAGGCGGGTCGCGGTTGGAGCGCAAGGCAGGGCCGTCGGGCGGCCTTTTGCCCCGACAGACGCTGCGGGCAATAGCGCCGGCTCCGCGAAATGCATACTCCAGCCGTCGTTGGAGGCCGCGGACGCACAGATCACCGCAAGATTATCGGGACGCTGAAGATGCTCCCGGGGTTTCACCGTCCGACCGTTTCAGATCTTCTTCGAATCCCCATGCTTCGATATCCAGTTGCAGGTCGCGCATGTTGGCCTTGACAGTTTCGACTACGTCTTTCGGATAACCGCTGCCGCCGGCGGATCCTTCGATCTCCAGGGTCAGACGCAAGGTACTGTCCGGCATGCGGGTCAATTCCACCAGGAGCCCGTCCATGATCCGTGCGACTTCAAGCCCCGCCCGTTCGCTATCGATCGATATGCTCGCAAAAAACCGTCCCGGAGAAGACTCAGCCGGCCTAGGGTCGAGGGACCCAGGAGACGGTTCCGGGGGCATCGGACCTGGTTCCGGCTCGCCGATCACACCAGGGCGCACCAGCAAACCGTCGCCCAAGCTCCCGGGTAGCAGGGGTGTGCCGTCGACTACACCCTCGTAAGTCCCACTGTTTTCATCGAGGCTGGCGGCATAGGCATAGCATTCGGCCGTATCGTTGATCAGTTGTTCCAGGGAATTTTCCAATACCGCATCGTCACGAATTCGCGGAAGGTAAACATAGGAGGCAAACCACTCTCGAATTTGCTCGATCGCAATATACGGACATTTTTTCTCCCAGATTGGATCGAGGCTTCGCAGCAGGTTTTGCGGCCCGAGTTTGTCGAACACGGTGTCATCAGAGACAACCTTGTCCCAAACCGCCTGCGGCAACGCGTTCGCCGTTCGTCGATTAATCAGCCGGGAGGCGCGCATGACGAAACCTGCGCCAGAATTCTCGCTTGCGGCATCCTTGTCCGGCATGGCCGGAACAAGAATGTGTACCCAGGCGCTTCGAACGCTTCGAATCAGGGATTCCCGGCTGCGGTTTGCCCGTGTATCCGCATCTCGCGCCTGCGCTTGGGTAAGGTTCTGCATGAGATCGGCGTCGTCCAGAATCGACCGCCACGCACGCTCGCGCCGTGCGTTCTCCCGCGCGGTTTGGATTGAGCCAGCGTCTGCCGCGACGAAAACGAGAGTGTTTCTATAGCGGCGCTGCCCACTGCCGCGTCGCGCCGTGATGTCGGCTGCCAGCAGCGATGCCTCGGAATTCGAACCATTACCTGGGTCGTGCGGCGCAGAGGGCGGCAGGATCACCAGAGCGATTGCCCGCCGGTCGTCGATATCGGTAGGGTGGTCGGGCGCGGCGTGCACGCGGGCAAAACGGGCGCGGCTGTGCGCCTCCTCGCGCAGAAGTTCAACGATGCGCCTCTCCACATCGTCCTCGCCCACATCGCGCGCACGGTCCTCGGCAAGCTTGTTCAGCGTCGGCTGAGGCGAATACCAGTAGCTGTCACCGTCCCGGTAGAGATGGGCCGAGCGCGCCGCTATCTCCTGCAAGGCCTCGCTGAAGATCGCGATCTGGTCGCCGGGCTGTGCACAGGCGAATCGCAACTCGGTGCCGGTCATCCCTCCGCGCGCCGCTCCGCCATGCGGAGCAGTTGCAAAGAACACCGCTCGTGCCGCCTGGGTCGCGGCCCGCGACTTGGACAATCGCGGGCGCTGCGCCTCGATGCGGGCAGTGAGCGACTGATCGCCGTCCACCTCGGATTGGAGAATCGCCCCGAATGCTCGATCCAACGGTTCGAGCAACGCCGTGCGAACCTTGTCGTCCCGGAACGGCAGCAGCGCCGGCATGATCATCGGCGCCTGGCTTTCCCCGCTCCACAACGCGTAGACCGCATTCGCCATGACCTTGAGAATGCCACGCGTACGTTGGAATTTTTCCAGTACCGACCAGTCACCCGAGAAGCGCCGCAGTACTTCGGGGTGAATTGGCCACGAACGCTGCATTTCCTCGCCAAATGCCGTCTCGGACACCCCCGCCGGAAAGTCCGCCCGGTGGTCGCGGTAAAGCTTGCGAAACGCCCGAATCGTATTGTCGCGAGCTCTTGCTCCTTCCTCGTCGAGCGGTTGGAACAGCCGTCTGCGCACGATTTCGAAGGTCTCGATACCGCTTGCAGGTGTCCAGGCCGACTGCACGCGCCCGAATATCTTTTCGAGGCGCTGCAGTGCATCTCGCCCCTGTTCGTCGCCGACCTCCGCTCCTGACTCCGGGAGCGAACCGATCACTACCGCCCCATCCACCGCAGCAGCCGCTTCCGTGAGCGACTGGACAAAGGCATGGAAGGCGTCGTACCGAAGATCGCGCAACTGACGCGCGAAGGCCACGACTTCATCCATCAGGATCAGACAGGGAGAGGCCCCGCGCAGGATTGGTATCAACCGCTCCGATCCGGGGTTGGTACCGGCGGCCTCCGATTCGGCGATGGAATCGAACGCCTCCCAGCCACCGAGCCGCCAGGCGAGATACCCCCAGAGCGTGCGAATTTCCCGGCCGTCCTCGACATGCATTGCTTCCGCCGCACCCTTGTGGGTTCCAACGAATACTGCCCGGTTCACCTTGTCGAGAGTTTCGACCTCCGCTTTTTCGAAAATCGGCTGCATACCCTCAAGGGTTTCGGGCCGGTAGCCTGCCTCGGCTGCGCCCGCCAGATGGTAGAGCGCGAGCATGGTGTGGGTTTTCCCGCCCCCGAAATTGGTCTGCAACCCGATTACCGGTTCGCCACCCTTTCCCGCCAGCCGGGCCACCGTCGAAGCGAGTACCCGCCGGAGACCCTCGGTTGCATATGTGATGCGGAAAAAGGCGGCCGGGTCGGTGTATTCCTCGGCTCCTTCGCCCTGATCCACCAGTGCGAGGTTGGCCGCGAATTCGGCGTCGGAAAACCGCGCCCCGAGCACATCCGGATGCGGCTCGCAGACTTCACGCCACGGGCGGAGCCGCGACGGCGGCGGTGGTTCGTCCAAAACTGACAGCAGGTCAGCTGGGGGACCCGATGCTGCCATCTGCTCGTCATAAAGCTTGCCGATGACGGTGGCCTGTTTCGTCGCGCCGACCGCTACTGCTAGCTCTTTCATCGCATCGAGGTAGCGCAGCGCTTCCGCCGACGACATTTCGCCCGTGAAATGTGCGGCGCGGTTGCGGCCGTCCATGGCCAGCGAGATGAAGCTCCGGGCCCTTCTCAGCGTCGTATCGTGCCGGAACAGGTCGCCCCAGTTATCGAGCAGCGTCTTCAGGAGGGCGTGGACGTCCAACTCGCTACCCTGCTCGTTGCCGCGTGCGCGGCTTGCATATTCGCGCCAGCGGTCGCCGTGGCGATCACGCATGTGCTTTTCGACATAGGGGCCGATCCCGACCCGCAACGTTTCGATGCCGCTCTCGATCCGGCGCTTGGCGGCGAGTGCCGCTTCGGTTGCGCGAGGTTCACTCATCGCGGCTCTTCTCCTTCGATCAGTTCGATGCGCGTCCCGTAACGACGGAAATCCCGGCCATTGAAAGTCAGGAGGCGATGTTCCCCGTGCGTCAGCATGGTGGCGACGATATTGGCGTCGTGTACCTGTTTTCCCGCCACGGAAACTTCACTGCACAGCCGCTTCAGCATGTCTGCAACCTCGATTCCGTCTTCGAGAATCTCGAACCGTTCCTCAAGCGTACCAACATGGTCCAAGGCTGCATTCATCCGGACAGGCAGGGACCATCGCTGGGGGCGGGTAACGGTCGCCAGGTATTCCCGCACCACCTGCCGGCTGATCCGTAGCAACTCCCCACTCGCCCCGGCTTCCTGCATTCGCCGGCGGGCAATGGCGTGGCCCGGCGCAGCCTCAAAACGCGCCCGAACCAGAACGTTCGTATCAAGGAACACGCCGGCTCAGGAACCGTTCCGGGCATCATCCTGCGGCCCGCCGGTCAAACGGCCGTCTCCGCCATAGATCTGTTCGCGCCTTACAGCAAAATCCTCCGGCCAGGAACCGCCGGAGATGGCTGGCCAGAATTCGTCCAGGTCGAATGGCTGGCGCACCTTTTGGATGTCGCATGCGGGCGTTATGTCTTCGACGCGCTCAAACGTCAGGGTTTCCGAGTCCAGATCCACATCGCGCGTCTTCCAGCCTGCAGCCTGCCAAGCCAGCGCGTGGCTGTGGCCGACATTCCGCTTCGGGTTCGACCACCAGGGGCGGTAGAGCCGGGCCGAGACTGGCAGAACGAAATCCAGTATCCGTTCGATTTCGGCGAACGATACCCGCCAGCGTGCCCCCGTCATCGCCAAGAGATGACGATACAAGGGCGCGTACTTGCTGCGCGAGGCAGCTTCCTGAACGAGCCGGTACTGAGAGGAAGCCATGGTGGAGTCTTCAGGCAATGTTCCGTCTTTCTTGAAAGTGGACTGCAGAGGGTCTCGTGTCAATTTGTGCCCTGCGGCGACATGTCCGTAGCGACCGGCTGGAGCGGGCAGAAAATGCTTACTCCGACATCTGGGACAGGGGGAGGCGGATCGAGTTGCGTTGCGGTCTCTTCCAGCACAGGCCACTCCCGAGCCAGCGTGTTCCAGACCCGGGCTTCGGCGGTGCGCCCCTTGTGCTCGCAGATATCGTACAAACGGTACGTCAGCAGACGTGCGGATGCTGCCCGATCAGGAGGCATTCGCGCAAAGAGATGCGCCGCAGAAACGATTCCGCCGTCGGATGCTTCGAGAATCCTTGCAAGATGCTGCGCGCACTCCCAGTCGGTCAGGCGGCGGTCGGCCGCCGGGGTCCCAGTCCGTTGGTGGCTCTTCGCGGCGCAACAACCGGGCCGTACCGCCCTTCGCGACGAAAACCCCGGCGGTATCCAGATCCTTGATCCCGATGCCGTAGGCCTGCGCCATGGTGATCGCATCGCCCGACCTGCTTTCCGCCATGTCGAAGTTGTCAAACCAGTCAATGCAGAAACGGGTGTCGGGGTCATAGCCCGTCGCCTCTTCGCCCGGAATCTCGGCGCGCGTTTGGTTGATCAGCGCGATTGCGGTACGCACGGTCATTGGCGAATCATCGGTTTCAAGTACCTTGGCCGCGGCCGTGAACAGGCCCATCCCTGGTCCGATCGCCGCCTGCGCCATGTCGACTGGGCCGACATCCCCCTCGCGGATTTTCGCAAGTGCGCCAGGAAGCGTCGAGCGCAGGCGCGCAATGTAGTCCCGGCGGGTGATGACGGGTGCGTCCGGTGCTCGTTTGCGGCAAACAAGCACGATTGAGGACGCAAGGGCGTTTGCACCTTGGCCGATGTTCCGATTCGAAAGCTCCGTTCTCACCGGCCACGTTCCATCAATCACGTAGCCGACATCGAATGGGCCCTGCAGGAATGTGGCCCACCCCGCAGAGGTCAGACACCGGATCGACTTCTCCCTCGCCGAAGCCTTATTGATCGCCTCTAGCGGCATGGAGACTTCGATGAGTTTCTTGCGCGAGTTCATCAGCGGAGCGTCGCGGCCAGTCGTGCTCCGCACGACATCAAACGAACCCGTTCATTCTGTTCGTGAAGCTTGATCCTGTTTGCTTTGTCCCTCAACTTCGTTCGCTCGTGTTTGGGTGCGCTGCCGGAGGCCGCTATAGGTCGGAACCTGACGGCTTGATTCTGAGGCACGAGCTTCTCCGCAGCCGACGCCCCCGCCCGCAACTGCCTGACGATCTGATCTGCATGCAGCTTTCCCCGCTTGAGCTCGAGTACTGCGACCAAGGGAGGTGTATTTTCGACTTCGGCGACCAAGAGGTAGTCGCAACGTGTTACATTCGGCGGTAGCGGCGAACCGCGCTTGTCGAAATCGATAATTAGTCTTGGTTCAGGTAATCCTTTCGTCACAATCTTGCAGCCGTCTTTCTTCAATCTGCTCGTTACGAGACAGCCTCCGTTGATCGTGTCGCGGATCTTTTCCAGCAGCGCCGTCACGAACCTGCCTCGATGCGACTTTCGATGTCGGCCCATTCGTTGTGCAGAGCGCTTGCAACTTCATCGTAGCCGGAGGGGTACAGACCGGAGTCTTCGAGAGTGATTTCCCTGATGATCGACCCCTTGGGCCGTTGCTTGGTTTCGAACAACCATATGCCGACTTGGTCGGGACGCAGTACGGTGTTGCCGGCGCGGGCGGCATCGGGGAGCCGTGAGCGCTGCACGATGTTTGCCAATTCTTCCAGCAGCCACTCGCTGTGGGTAGTGACGATCACCCGGACACCCGCTTCGACGATAGCGGCAAGTTGGCGCGTGAAGGCGACCTGCATCGCGGGGTGCAAGTGCGATTCGGGCTCCTCGACGATCAAGACACTCCCGGGTTCGGTCATGTGACGGAGATACAAAACGACGGGCGCGAGTTCCGATACCATTGACGATGCGTTGGCGAGGGCAAGGTTCTTTCTCCATCCGTACGGCCGGTAGGCGAATCTCGGATAATCGATATGGGCCGATCGTTCGATGAGAATCTTTCCGCCGAGGATGTCCTTCTCGATATTCTTGCCCAGATCATGTCCGGCCTTTCGACGACGGACGCTGATCTGGTCGATTCCGATCAGTTGTTCGAGAAAATCGGCTAGTACCCCGGACAGCATCGGTGTACGCACGGCAGGGCGTAAGCCCGCGGCAGGTGCGCGGGCAATCAAGGCACTCACCACCACGCTATGCGCATGCATGATGCCGGTTCGGTCAGATGGCAGGTAATAGGCTGGCAAGCTGAGGGGGCCGATCAACGATGGCAGTACCGCATCGCCGAGCGACGCCAGGAAGTTCGAAGCCGCAGATTGGCGTCTATAGACCCGCTCCTTTCCGCCTGCCGGCACAGCGGCAAGAGTCGTCCGGTCTTCGTCCAAGGAGGAGAGCATTTGGCGCATGTATAGATTTGATACGCCGCCAATGCCATGCTTGATCGAAATCGGTGAATCCACGGGGATCTTTGTTTTGAGCTCGGTCTTTGGCGAAAGCTTGAGCACATGTTCTATGGGATTCGAATCACTGACGGCTCTCCGTCGCATGACGATGCGTGCTCCACCTGGGTGTCCTTTGCGAGTCAGTGCGGCAATTTCATCAAGACCAAAGCACCGCACGAATTCGCTGCCAAGAGCTTCCGCGTTTTCGTCGAGCCGGACTTGGAGAGCATCTGCAACCCGAGGCGGCAACCTCAAGGTATGTGCATCTGGTGCTGACGAGACATCGTCAAGCGACCGGGCCAAATTGAATAGCTGTTCGGTGGTATCAGGAGACAGATATTCCGCTTCACGCCCCCAAAACAACGTTGAACGGCCAAGAAAGTGTCGGCCCAAGTAACCTGCACCGCTTCCGAAAAACTGATGTAGGGCATAGATCAAGATCGCAAGATAGGATTTTCCGGTATTACTGGGCCCGATGAACACGGTTAACGGCCGTAGATCGACCTCGGCGTCGATAATCGGCCCGAAATTTTTCACCTTAAGTTCAAGCGTGTCCTCTGTCGCCGATATCTTCATCGCTTCATGACTCCCGGATGCATCTCTTTGCCGTGAACACTCGGGCGGGCCGGGCCGACCCAAACCGGCCTGAAACTTCCTCTGCGCACGATCCCGGACCACCGGCCCGTTGTCCAAACGCTCATGACATCCGGGACAGCAGATGCGGCTCGAGTTGCGTTGCGGTCTCTTCCAGCACAGGCCACTCCCGAGCCAGCGTGTTCCAGATCCGGGCTTCAGCGGTACGCCCCTTGTGCTCGCAGATATCGTACAAACGGTACGTCAGCAGGCGTGCGGATGCTGCCCGATCGGGAGGCATTCGCGCAAAGAGACGGGCCGCAGAAACGATTCCGCCGTCGGGTGCGTCGAGAATTCTTGCAAGGTGCTGTGCGCACTCCCAGTCGGTCAGGCGCCGGTCGGCCGCGGGATCCCAATCCGCTGGAAGTTCGTCGCGGCTCAACAACCGGGCCTTACCGCCCGTCGCGACGAAAACCCCGGCGGTATTTAGATCGTCGATCCCGATGCCGTAGGCCTGCGCCATGGTGATCGCATCGCCTGACTTGCCTTCCGCCATGTCGAAGTTATCGAACCAGTCGATACAGAAGCGGGTATCGGGGTCATAGCCCGTCACCTCTTCACCCGAAATCTCGGCGCGCGTTTGATTGATCAATGCGATCGCGGTACGCACGGTCATTGGCGAATCGTCGGTCTCCAGCACCTTGGACATGGCCGTGAACAGCCCCATCCCTGGTCCGATCGCCGCCTGCGCCATGTCCACAGGGCCAACACCGCCCTCGCGAATTTTCGCAAGGGCACCGGGAAGCGTCATCCGCAGCCGCGCGATGTACTCCCGGCGTGTGATAATAGGTGCATTCTGTGCTCGTTTGCGGCAAACAAGAATGATGGAAGATGCGAGGGCGTTCGAACCTCGGCCAATCATTCTGCTGGCATTCTCGGTCCGCATTGGCCACGTTCCTACGATTGCGAATCCAGCATCAGTCACTCCTTGCAGGAAGGTCGCCCAGCCCGCTGAGGTCAGGCCTTCCTTGGCGACTTCCGATTGCTTGAAGGCGTAATAGATCGTGGCGGGAAATTCATCGGTCCCGGATTGGCGCATTTTCGTGAGTGCTTTACTGATGCCGACCATGAAGAACTTTTCCGCAGCATCTTTACCTCCATGCCGGTAGGGTGTCGCGACGAGTTCTTCTTTCTTCGGCACAAGAACGCGGCGGAACAAATCGGGCCAAATCTCGCGCAGCGAGTGCCGTTGCCAGACGTAAAAAAAGTCTGATAAGTCCGCATAACCGATATTATCGAAATAGGGAGGGTCAGTAGAATATACTTGTAAATCGTTGCTTTGAATCTCGGCATCTCGCTGCTCAATTTTTGCTGATATTAAACCTGTAAGCGTGAAATTTTTTTCAACTGCTCTTGCCAACCCTTCGCATAATACTGCCCAACTGCCGGAAGATTCCGATAGTGGGTTTGCTTCTGCAAAATCCCACACCATAGGAATCGCCTGTCTGGCAAAAAGTTGCCTCGGACATTGAGCAAGGGGTTCCCATCGGCAAAGAGAGTTTCCTAAATCGGCAGCTTTGGAAACTCCCAATCCCAGATAGGTTGCCACGGCATCGGCATAGGCTTGGGCACCGGTGCCGCCATCGGCGAGACGGGTTGCATCGGGGTCCATGTTGGCAATTAATGCGTCTGCCAGCACCTTCTCCTGTACCTCTCGAATCAGATCCGAAAACGTCGTCAGCGCCATCAGCTGCCGGTCGGTGAAGAGATGCCCCCACTCGGTCATTCCGTATTGCTGCACACGGAAACCTAAAGCTCGATCCGGTAAATTGAATTCAGCCGTCCATTCCGGTTTCGCTGCTCTCGCAATTTCTTCCATTGCGACCGTTGCATCCAAGTAAACGCGTTCTCTTTCACCCTCCGCCACAACGGCAATCAGGCGCTCAGACATCCGCCCAGCCCGGCCTTCAGTTCGTATGTGCGAAAAAGGCAATGGCGTTCCTGTCACCAAGCAGCGGGCTCCGTTCCGGCCAACGGTGCCATCGGGAACCTCTCCCGATCCGGTTCGGACGACAAAGCGATAGGTGCCGGAAGTCAAATTTATCTTAGGCTCTATCCAAACCCGTTTGTTGGTTTTTTTCGAAAGAACGAAGGAACGAACCAGCGGCACACGCGTGCCACGTTGCATCGGGTCAAGCGACGTGACGGTGCGCGCCCACAGCCAAGCGATTACTGTCAATTTCTGCCCCGCATAGGGCGCGAGATCGGGTCGCTTCTCCGCCATCGCCTTGGTCACAATGATCTTGGGGAATAGATGCCCGATCCGGTTTTCTGCCTCGTCGCGCATCCATTGGCCGTAACAGCGTATATCCTCGGCGAGACCCTGCGTGCCCTTCCACGTCACATTCACATGTGGATCTCGCTCTGTGTTGACTGGTGACCGGCCGGCGAATTTGGGCGGAATCTCACAGGTCGCTTTGGAGATCAGCACGGCGACCGGATTTAGGTCGGATCCGTGTGCGCGCAGGCCAAGGCGTTGCGCCTCCAACGGGATCGATCCCCCACCGCAGAAAGGGTCACAGACTGCAGGCGCATTGTTGGAGAGCCAGTCGAGTACCGCCTTCGGATGGTTCGCGGGAGGCGGGACCTTGGCTTGGCTGCGGGCCACTGAACGCGCGATCTCGTAGCGCGCCCGGTTCAGGATCAAGTCGTCGTTGGTCGCCTTCCACGGCACCAAGTCGGCGATGATCCGGTGCAGTCGCGCCCGTTCCAGATCCTGATCCTTCTCAGTTGGGAACTCCTCGGGCCAAGCCGACGGGTCGTCCACCAATTGCGCAAACAACACTGCTCTACACGTTGTAAGGGGACGTCGCGCCCACCAGTGATGTAGCGTCGACGGGAGCCCTTGCCGGATCGACTTCTCGTGTTCCGAGGCCCTGTTGATGGCCTCAAGCGGCAGCGAGACCTCGATCAGTTTCTTGCGTGGACTCATCAACTGACCGCCTTGATCAGTGGTTCTTCGTGCTTGATCATTCGGACGTCTTTCTTCTGTTTGTGGAACCTGGTCATATTTTCTTTGTCTCTCAGCTTGTTTTGTTCATGCTTGGTTGTGACGCCGGAGGACTAAGTGTTCGGCCGTGCAGTAATGGAGCAGTTTGGCTCCTTGGATTATCTCTTCTGGTGGAGCTACAGTGACGCTGGGATCGACTGTCCCTATACCGAACGCTTACGTTCGGTATTAGGCGTCCCCGTTGCACGCTGCACTGCCACTTCACGCCCCGATGCTCCGGCCGCACATATTCTGTATCAGACCCCGACTGTACGTCACACGGACAAGGGTACAACCTTCGGGACGATCATGCATTCACCGCCTGCTCGATCGCCCTCACCGAGATCGCTCGTGATACCTCGGCGAACCCCGGTTCCGCACCAAAAAGCCCCGCTGGATTCCGGAGGTACATGGGTGGGCAGACAACGCCGTTTCCAACCAGAACAACAGCCAGGGTGAACGAGTCTGCCGCGTTCAGTGCCACCAGCATCTCATTGCGCGTGACGGTGATGGTCTTCGCGTCCGCACGGCGCCCCTTGACCTCCAGGAAACGCAACTCGCCTGTCTTCGGATTGCGACTCTCGATGTCGTAACCCCGGTTCTCGCTGGAAACGTCGCGCGGCGCGAATCCCAGGCCGCGCTCCTGTGCCATGACCGCCTCCATCGCAAGGGCCTCTACTTCGGCTCGGGTGTCGGCGTCCGTCGGCTGGTCGGAACTGTCTCCCGACTCGTTGCTGCCTTTCGCTGCCAGCAACACCTCGGCGGGAACGATCAGGGCAGCACCGCAGATTTCCGGTGGCAGTGGCGCTATGTCCCGCTGCCGCGCGATGTCGGCAAGGCGTTGTTGCAGACGATCGGAAAGGATTTCCGCCTGATGGCGAATCTTCTCGGAATTGAGCCGGGGGCGCTTGCCGGCCCGCTCCTCGGCCTCGACTTCAAGGGCCCGGTGCTGGAGATGCTGGATCTCCCGGCGCATGCGCTCCTTGACGGCTGCTTCCACCCGGTCAAGGTCGGCAATCCGCCGTTCCTTCACCTCGTCGAGGTGACGCGGCACGAGATCGGTGATCGCAAGCGTCCGGGCGCGTTCTTCCAGAGGGCCCTGCAGCCACGCCTCCTGCAGGAGAGAGGCCACGGTTTTCCGTTCGCTGTCCGCAACCGGACGGCAGTCCAGATAGGGCGCAGGGCCCGCATCTTCGGTTCGGCCGTTTTCGTGCAGCCACACGAACTGCAAGCGCTCGGACACGGTTTGCGGCTGACCGTTGCGGGTGGTTCGCCCATCGCGTATCGCGTGACGCAACGCGACGAGAACCCGCGGGGTGCCGTGACTGTCCGCCGCATCCACCAGTACTGCGCCGCGGGTGAGCAAGTCACGGTAGCGTTCGAGTGTCAGATCGATCAGCGAATCAAGCAGTGGATGCCCCGGTGCCACGAGCGCGGCCTGGGGGCGGCCGGGGATGCAGGCCTTGTCGAAACAGATACGGCGGTAGCGTTCAAGCACGGGGTCACCGCGTCCGATCAGCCGGTCGCGGTCTCGAAGAAGCGGCGGCACCCGGATGATCTCCGCCCGGCCCGTTTCGCGGGGCCGCATTCGTCCGCCCGCTTCCGCGAACGCCGCTTCGAAGAACGAACGAATGTGATGGGGCTGAAGACGGCGCACAGCGGCGCGCTCCATGGCGTCGCGTACGCCGCGCACGGTGGCCGGATCGAGTCCCTCGCGGGTAAGCTTGTTGCGTGCGACCAGATCCTTGATGTTGTCGATATCGACTGCGCCGTCGATCGCCTGGAAGAGTTTCGCCCGGACTTCCGGCTGTTCCCCGTAGCGGATCGCTTCCATGAACAGTTCGCGGAGCGGCCGTGCCTCGAACAATTCGCCGAGCACGTCATACACCTTGCCGCCCAGCGTCGCCCTGGCGTTTTCCAGCTTCTCCAGCAGCCGCTGGTACACCGCACCTTCGCGGGTCTCGCTGGCTACCAGATTCCAAAGATGACACACCTCGGTCTGCCCGATCCGGTGGATGCGCCCGAAGCGTTGCTCCAGTCGGTTGGGGTTCCACGGCAGATCGTAATTCACCATCAGGTGGGCGCCACGCTGCAGGTTCACGCCTTCACCGGCGGCGTCGTTGGCGAGGAGGAAGCGGACGATGGGGTCATCGTTGAAGGCCGCGATGATTGCCCGCCGGCGGTCGCGGGGAACGCTGCCGTGGATGATCGCGACGCTTTCGGGTTCACCGATCCGGTCGCGAATCCGTGTGGCGAGATATTCCAGCGTGTCCCGGGCCTCGGTGAACACTACGATCTTGCGCCGTGCGCCGCCCTGCGGGCCGAGTACCAGGGGATTGTCGAGAATGCGGTCGAGCTCGCGCCACTTGGTATCCTGTCCAGATTGACGAAGCGCCTGCGCCATTCGCTCAAGGCGTTGCAGTTCGGAGATTTCCGCTTCGAGCTCGGCGATGGTCTGTGCCGCCGTAGCGCGGTCCACTAGCTGATCCTCGTGCGTTTCCAGTTCCTCGCCCGCCGCTTCCTCAAGGTCGTCCTTGTCCAGCGTCGGGTCGGTCAGCAGCGTGGAAAGGGAAGCATCGGGTTGGTGGCTGCGTCGCCCCTCCCGCTCTTCCTTCAACCGGGATTGAAGACGCGTCAGGCGTCGCTTCAGCGACTCGTGGATCGCCGCCGGCGAGGACGCTAGGCGACGCTGCAGAATCTGGAGGGCGAACCCCACGTTGTTGCGACGTCTGGTGCCGTCCTCGACGAGACGGTCGGCCCGATTCATCTCCTTCTGCACATAGCGGGTAACGGCCTTGTAGAGTTCCTTCTCGCCCGGCGACAGATCGTAGGAGACGGTGTAGGCGCGACGTTCGGGAAACAGCGGTGTGCCGTCGAACCGGTAGAGATCTTCCTTGGTCAGCCGGCGCATCATGTCGGATGGGTCGACCTTGCGAACGCCCTCCCGGAAACGTCCCTCGAAACGGTCGGCGTCGAGAAGCCCCATGAAGAGTTGGAAATCCTCCTCTTTGCCGTTGTGTGGCGTGGCCGTCATCAGCAGAAAATGGCGGCTGAGACGACCAGCCAGTGCGCCCAGTTGATGGCGTCTGGTGTACTTGACCTCCTGGCCGAAAAACGACGCCGACATGCGGTGGGCTTCGTCGCAGACGATAAGGTCCCAGGGCGGTGCGGCCTCGAGTTTGGCCTTCAGTTCATTATTACGGGCAAGCATGTCGAGGCGCGCAATCAGGAGCGGCCGCCCGGCGAAGGGGTTGCCGGTCACCGATGTTTCCATCTGCTCGCGGCTTACGATGTCGAAGAAAAGGTCGAATTTGTCGTTGAGCTCGTCCTGCCATTGCTCGACCAGGCTGCCGGGGGCGACGATCAGGCAGCGTTCAAGGCTGCCTCGAAGAATCAATTCCTTGATGAGCAAACCGGCCATGACGGTCTTGCCGGCCCCGGGATCGTCCGCCAGCAGGAAACGCAGCGGCTGGCGGTCGAGCATCGTGCCGTAGACGGCGGTAAGCTGATGCGGCAGCGGCTCAATCTGCGAGGCGTTGACGGCGACATAGGGGTCGAAGAGATACGCCAGACGAATCCGCAGCGCTTCCGAAACCAGACGGTACAGTCGGCCGTCACCATCGAACGCGAAGCGGCGCGCCGGAGCCACCTCGTCGAGTCGCGGCTCGTCATCCCGATAGAGGATGCGCTGTGCAAGGCCGTCGGGCCCCTTGCAGGTGACCTCGATCGCGTCGGTCCCGTAGGCGCGAGTGGCGATGACCTCCACGGATCCTTCGCCAAGAATACCGGTGAGGAGACCGCCGGGCACGATTTTCTCAAGCTTCATCATGGCGTTCGAATTCCCGCATCGGGGCGCTGTCACCACCGGTCCAACTGAAAGGAGCACAATACCCAGTTTGTACCTTGTCCTGATATGAACTCGGACCCGAATCCGTCCAGCTTTAGCCAGTTGCACCGGCTGGTGTTGCGTGAGAAAGCGGTATGGACCTGCCCGGTGAACGATCCCGAAGCCGGAGGAATGGACGACGTACCAAATCATCTTGAACTCGCCGGGTACTCCGCAATGCTGGAGTAGCGCATGGAAACGACGACTGGGCGCTCCGACAAGGGTTGGGGACCGCTGGTCGGGGACATGGCCAGGCCCGAAACGCGGCTGACCGGGACCGTAGTCGGACTGGTTGCCTGGAATCGTCGCCCGCTTGGGCGTGTTACTTGCGGTCCCGTTCGGCCCGACAGACCGAGCCGCAGGCGGGGCAGGCAGGATTGCCGCGGCACCGGCCATCGCCAGGGAGTTCGCGCCTGTTCATCTCCTTGATGCGAACGCGGTAACGCCAATCGATGTCATCGATCCGGTGTTTGCAGAACAGGAAATGATCCTGCGTATTTGCTCTATTTCGAACCGGCCTGGTTGCCGCCGTTCAGACCCGAATCCTCGAAGCGTAAACAACAAGATCCATGCCCTTCTGAGGTAAGCTGTCGCCCCTCAGGCATGATCCAAATCCCGTTGCTGCTACCTGCGGTTGCCGTTCATGACCGACTTGCTATAGTCGGCGTGGGGTCGGCGTTGTCGAAGTACCAGGCCGCAGCATGCGGGCCAAAATCGGACAATGTCCCTTCTAATCCCGAGTTTCAATGGAATTTTTCATGCTGTTTCGCTTGTCTTCGTACGGGTGGTTCCTCGCCTTGGTCATCGGCATGGGAACCGAATGTTTCGCTCAGGATGGGGGCGATGAGGAAACCAACGCCCGAATCCGGGCGTTGGAACTCCGGGTGCAGCAACTTGAACAGGCGCTGGTTGAAGCGCTGGCGCTTCCGTCGCCGGCGCCCGAATCATCGTCTGCCACCGAAGCTGTGCCTGGCACCGCTCCCACGCCCGAGCGCGGCGATCAAGGCCTGACTGCAAGGACCGGCGTTGCAGAGGCCATGGAGCAGCAAGGAGCGTACGACTACGACAAGGCCATGTTCGGCCCCATCAAGCCGTTGGAATCGGCAGATGGACGCTTCAAGACGTTCGTCTTCGGGTACCTGCAGGCCGATATCGCCGCCTACAGTCAATCAGGGGACTGGAATGGCATTTTCGAAACTGGCGCCGAGAATGGCAGCGTCGATACGGACTTTAGCGGCGGCGCGAAGATGCGGCGGGTCAGCCTGAACGTTGCCAGTATCGTTGAACAGGACTGGATCGGATTCCTGTCGTACAATCTGGCGGATGGTGGAAGCGAAGTCGACAGCGGACTTCGGGCGGCGGCGATCGTATATCGCGGCATCAGGCCGTGGTGGCTGATGGCGGGGCAATTCGGAAACTCGGTAGGGCTTGAATCATCCACGTTCAACACGTACCTGAGCATGGTGGAACGCCCGATGATTGCGAATGCGTTTGTCTATGCGCCGGGCGCTCCCGTCATGGCACTTATCGCGGCGCATCGGGGACAACTGACGTACGCAAGGGCCGGGATCTTCGGAAAGAACACCAAAGTGGACAGCGAGTTTGATGAGGGATGGGGGGTTCATGGCCGTTTCCTGCTTCAGCCGAACCGTGAGCGAAGGTTGAGCTCCCAAGTCGGCGTAAGCGGGTACTGGCGCAAGCCCGAGGAAGAAACTGTCGGTGATGGCCATTCCCCGTCTTGTCGGGCTCGCGACATAGGTTCGGGCTTTCGTTTCAACACTTCGGGAATTTCGGCAGTTGACGGCACGTCTTTGGTCGACACGGAAAAATTCTGCGACGTTGAGGATTACACCTATACCGCTGCAGAAGGGGCGTATTCCCGGGGGCCGCTTTGGGTGCAAGGCGAATGGGGCATCGCCAAGGTCAACACGAAAGCGAATGGTTCTTACGAGTTCGATGGCGGATACATTGACCTCGGGTATTTTCTGACCGGAGAAAGCCGAAACTACAACCCGTATTTCGGTCAGTTCTGGCGGCTCAAGCCCCAGCACGACCTTGGTGCGGGCGGGGCCGGTGCGTTTGAGCTTCGGGCCCGGTGGCAAACCATCGATCTGAATGACCGTGTGGTCGTTGATGGCGGCACCCTGAAAGGGGTGGCCGGAGGCGAGGCCGAAGGATTTTCGATCGGGCTTAACTGGTACGTCAACGCGTTTGCCGTTGCGATGTTCAATGCCGGGCGAATGAACGTGGAGTACCCGATGGCCGAAGGCGGGCGTCTGGGAACACGGGAAGCGAAGGTCGACGAGTACGTGGCGCGCTTCCAGTTGTCCTTCTGAGATACCTGCTCACCCCCTGCCTGGAAGTGTATCGAACTGCGCAATCTCATGACCAATGCCCGTTATGCGGATTGACCGCTTGCGGAAAACACCTGGTTTCGCGCCCGGCTCTCTTGCGGTTGGAAATCAGGACACTGGGCAAATTATTCCGGAGCCAGCGGGAGAAGACAGTCTGTGAGGGTGTGATTTCTGTATGACGAACTGCCGGTTTTCATGTACTGGGGTGATGGTCAACGCGCATCACGGGAACTTGTTACGATTGGATGTTTGCCCAGTACGTTGAGCTATCGTTTGCCGCGCCTGAAGACACTGCCTTCTGAAGCCGGCGTCGATTTGAACGGAACCGAGAAGCCCGTTCATTCTCACCTCCCCCGCCGGGGTCCGGCTTCCGCAAGATACTCAAGTCGCGTGCTGATTTCGTGTGGAGGCAGGAATACTGCTTCATCCGATTGCCACGTCTTGAGTGCCCGACTGAGAAGTGATCTGCTGCAAACTGCCGCGGCTTCAAGTTCATCGACCACCCAGAGCACACCATGCACCCGCATTCCGCGCCCCGCGGCTACCCTCCGGAGCAAGGCATCGCCTGTGAGCAAGATGCCGGGATAGGCCGTTGCGGTAACCAGACAGAAGCAGTCGTTCGGAGAGAGGCCCGGATGACGCTCCTTCACCACGAACGCTTGACCCACTTCCTCCGGCGTCAGATCGTGGGTGATCATGCCGGCCTCGTCGAGCGCCTGCCATTCGGATTCCGAAAGGTCGAGCACTTCGGAAGCCCGCACGGGCAAAGGGATCACGAGTTGATAGGGCAGGTTGCAAACGACGTTCAGCAGGCCTCCCTTGCGGAGGTCAATCAGACACGAAGCGTCGTTAACGATAACGCAGGTCACGGGGTGGCAGGACCGCTGATCTGCCGCTCGACCGCTTCGAGCGACTGGTTAAGAAGTCCAGCCGCGCGAACGGGCGAGATCAGTTCCTCGCCCACCGCGCGCGAGACGAGACGCTTGAAGCGACGAGGTTTCTCGAAGGCCGCGAACCCATGATCGGGTTGGATCGGGTCCGGTTCCGACCTGCGCCAGGTCCGAGCGAAGGTCGCGAAGGCGTACTGTACGGCGCCCTCTGGGAGAACGCCCACCTGCCCAAGACGCATCAGCAGAGCCGTGGCCGGCACACCGTAGACTTGTTTCAGGCGAATGATCTCGTAGTAGGTGATCCTGTGCCGATTGGCGCCAACTTCTTCCCGAAGGCGCTGACCTGGAACCAGGAACGCGCCGGCAAAACGGTTCATCGCCCGTTCAAGGTCAATCGTTGGATTCCCGGTGGAGCGGATGATCCTGTGTGCGAGCTCGTGGGCCAGCGTGAAGCGCTTGCGCTCCACATTGATTCGGCTGGACACGACGACGGCCTCTGCCACGATCTTGCCACCCCGAAGAACGTGGCACGAGAGCCCGTTGATGCTCTCCGGGAGATCGGCTTCCACCACCTTGATTCCCTTGTTTTCGAGCAGCTCGCACAAGCTGGGAACGGGTTCAAGGCCGAGACCCCAGGCGCCACGGAGCTCATCGGCTCTCTCGTCGATCTGGGATTCGCTCGCGACGCTGTCGTAACGCCGTTTCTCGACCCAGTCGACGCTGGTCTCGATGTCGAGAATGTGCTCGATCGTCAGATACCGCTCCAGGTTGTCCATTACGACCGCTTCAGCTTTTGCGCGATCGCGGGCCGAAGCGCGGGAATGTTTACGGAACTCAACCGCTTCAAGTGCCTCGACCTGCGCGCTCATCAGGAAATCCAGCGAGACATCGAGAGTTTTCCCGAGACCGATCAGCACGGCCGAGGAGGGCAGCATCTTGCCAGCCTCGTACTTGCTGATCGCCTGAGCGGTCACCTTCGGGCTCATCGCGTTCGCGAGTTCCCGCATCGATAAACCTGCCCGCTTCCGGGCGAGCCGAAGTCGTTGCCCGAACATCAGCTTATCCTTTCTCATTAACCTGTAGTTGATAACATATGAATATTTTGTAATAATGTAAACCTCAGGTTGGCATCTGCTGCTGGATTCTATCGCCACGGGCAGGGATCGCGCAATGGTGCTGGACAATCCACAGTTCAAGGACACCGAGATGGACATTTTGAAGGTCAGAGATGCTTTCTTTTCCGGTTTCTCCCGCTGAGGCCACGTCTATCATCAGAAAATGGACCGACTAAATTTGGGTCGCTTCAGGACATCCGGACCTGGCAGTCGCATGTCTTGCATCTGGAATGCGTGGGGAGGTCGGGTTGGACAGATTCCCGGCGCCGGGTTGTCGAACGCACTCAATCGCATCTTGGTTCCGATGGTGATCGATTCTATAGTTGCAGGCAGTGCTCGCAGCCTCGCGCACGAAGATCGGACTCCGCGGTTGCCGGATGGAGACCCCCGGGGTCGGATTGGGTGTTCGGCATCGGAGAACGGGCACGTCAGGGAGTCGCCGAAACTTGCAGCATCTGGGCGATTTGCGGATGGCCGACCGATACCTGATTCGGGTTGCCGTGTACGCTGTGCTCCCTGCCATCCGGAGCGCTAAAGACGGTCAGGGTCGGAAGCTTGCGGCTTTCACCGGCTCAAGATCCAATTGTGCCGGCCTCGGAAAATCACGTAGCTGATGGCGTCCACACAACCGATTTACCTCGACTATCAGGCCACCACGCCTGTGGACCCGGAGGTGCTGGATACCATGCTTCCCTATTTCCGGGAGCAGTACGGAAACCCGCACGTCGACACCCACCGGCTGGGACGCGAAGCTTCAGTTGCCGTAGAGACCGCCCGCGCCGAGGTGGCGGAACTGATCAACGCCGACCCCCGCGAGATCGTGTTCACCTCCGGCGCCACGGAATCCAACAATCTGGCCATCAAGGGAGCGGCGAGGCATCGGCGGCGGCGCTACGGACTTGAGAAGGTGGTTACCGTTGCAACCGAGCATAAATGCGTACTCGAATCGGTTGGTTGCCTGGAACGGGAAGGTTTTCAGACGACGGTCTTGCCGGTCCGTCCTTCGGGGACGGTCAGCCCGGAAGACGTTGAAGCCGTATTGGGAGACGACACTGCTCTCGTTTCCGTCATGGCTGCAAACAACGAGATTGGCACGCTGCAACCGTTGCAACAGCTGGGGAGTCTCTGTCGGCAACGTTCCGTTGTGTTGCATACCGATGCAGCGCAGGCCGTCGGAAAGGTGGCCTTTGATGTCCGCGAACTGAAGGTGGATCTCGCCAGCCTTTCCGCACACAAGCTGTACGGCCCGAAGGGGGTGGGCGCACTGTTTGTCGGCCGCCGCCCGCGGGTGCGCCTTGATCCCCTGTTTGACGGCGGCGGACAGGAACGAACCATGCGGTCCGGGACCGTGCCGGTACCCTTGGTCGTCGGATTGGGGGCCGCCGCCCGCATCGCTCGCCGCAATCTCGCCGAGGAAGCAGCGCGGATCGAGGCCCTGCGGGACCGCATGCTTTCGCGATTGCGGGACCGGCACCCGGATTTGGTGGTGCACGGAAGCATGAAGTCGCGGCTGCCGGGCAACTTGAGCGTTGGCTTTCCGGGAATCAGCGCCTACCGCCTCGTGCAAAAGCTGGAGGATGTCGCCTTGTCGCTTGGGTCGGCTTGTTCAGATTCTTCCATCGAGAGCAGCTATGTTCTGCGGGCGTTGGGCGTACCGGATTCCCTGGCAGAGGGCACGTTTCGAATCTCCCCGGGCCGCTTCACGACGGCGGCGGACATCGATCGGGCGGCTTCGATCATCGCCGACGGCATCGATGCGTGCCGGGCGCCGGGATCCCGGGTCTAGCCAGCCGTGCCGCGGGTGTTCTTTCGATTGGCTGACGGAGGGGTCCGGGAGGTGGACGAGACGGCGGGCCTGTCAGTTCTGGAGATCGCGCACAAGCATGGGATTGACATCGAAGGGGCCTGCGAAGCGTCGCTGGCCTGCTCGACGTGTCACGTGATCGTCGCTTCGGAGTGGCATGACCGGCTGCCACCGCCGTCGGAGGATGAAGAGGACATGCTGGATCTCGCGTGGGGCGTCACGCCGACTTCCCGACTGGGGTGCCAGATCGAGGTGACGGAACAGCTCGATGGCCTGGTACTGGACGTTCCGGGAGGGTCGCGGGATGCCAGGGGATGAAGAGTGTGCCGCCGATGGACGGCGCCGTCGGGCCGGTACATTTCGCGGCGGTATCGCCGGGTTACCGCCATAGCCGGGGTAAGCTCCGGGAGCACGGCCGGGTCCGTAGCGGCCCAATCTCCGGGAGGGCGTGGAAACAACTCCCGATGGAGATTTGCCTGAGCGAAACCTCGGACAAGGGGCTTGCCGGACTCACAACCGCCCGTTGCCTGTGACGCTCAACTGTGGCCGTGAAACCGATCCTTCAAGGTATCGATCCGTTCAGCTGGCTGTGCCTTCTGGTGCTTGGCTTTCCATTCCTGATACGGCATCCCGTAGACCGTTTCGCGGGCGTCTTCGTAAGGGACCGATGTGCCGCATTCTTCCGCTGCGGCGCTGTACCACTTGGAGAGGCAGTTTCGACAGAACCCGGCCAGTTCCATCAGGTCAATGTTTTGCACATCGGCGTGAGCACGAAAGTGCTCAACGAGGCGGCGAAAGACCGCCGCTTCGATCTGGGTGCGGGTATCTTCGTTCATGACACGCTCCTTGTGAGAACAATCAATGGGCTCAGGTTGAGGCCGCATCCAGGCTGTCGTTCCCGGCGCTCACGATGAATCGGCGGGGATCATCACGGTCGCGCCTGGTTCGGAATGCGGACCGGGCGCCCTTGCTTGGCCCCGACAAGGCGACGGCATCGGTGACGCTGAACCGCGTATCGTCATGGCGGCATGCCCAGCCTCGTCCTGTGCTTCGTAGTCAAGGATATCCGAGCGACTCTCGGCGTCCAGCGGTTCCATAACCCGTCGCCGTGATCGGGAAATGAGACAGCATCATCCGTCGCATGACCAGCAGGGGCAGGAGGTGATGGCGGTCGCAGCGTGCAGGCTGCAGTGCGTCCGGATGGCACCGGAACGGCAGGGCGGGGGTACCCTCCGCCGCGCATGGCACGGCGGAGGGGCGGCAGGTCTTGCGGACCAGGCCCTACCACTTGTATTGCCAGCGAACTCCGTGCACCCAGAAGGAATCATTGCTGGTCGTCGCCTTTTCAGTCCCGTACTGTCCGTTGGTGGCGTCATCCGTATCGACGCGGATGGAATTGAACATTAGCCGACTGTTGTTCGTGAGGTACCAGTTGACCCCTACCGTTGCGTTCGACTGCTTGCCGTAATGGGACTGAGTCTGGTCGGTTCCGAAATCCACTTGGCTGTACCGGCCAGCGATCTCGATCACCCCCATGCCTTTTCCGGGAAACGGATTCTTGACCTTCGGAGCCGACCAGGCACCCTTTTTCATGCTGTAGCGCTTGGCGCCGTTGATGACGTATCCGGCCTGGACGTAATATCCATCGCCTTTCACGTCCGCGCCGGAAGTCCTGTCGAAAACCCCCTTGATGTATTCTGCCTGGGCCCAGAACGGTCCGGCCAGGTAGGCCAGTTCCGCTCCGTAGTGGGTCATGGAATCGAGATTGCTGTTTTCCCTGGCTCCGTACAGGATCTTGTAATCGGCGACGTTGAGTTCCGTTCGGTAGCCCCATCGGGCGTCACTGACCGGTCCTGCCGAACGATCGGCCCATCCGCCGATGTGCAGCACTGACGTGTCCGTCTTGATCGGCGCGTACACCCCGCGAACTGTAAAGCCCAAGTCCTCGGCGCCCCCGTCGACGGCACTGTCCAGCTGCGTGTCACCACGGGCATGTACGGCGGCTTCGATCAGGCTCTGTGTCCCGTAGATCCAGATCTGCGCATTGACCGCCTTCGGGCCCAGGGTCTTGTCGGTAAACATGTCGACCGGCAGCGAGCGCTCGATGAAGTTGATGTCGTTGGACGACGTGCTTTCTTCGAACGTGACCGGAATTTTCATCTTTCCGAAACCGATCTTGATGTTCTCGGAAGGTGCGTAGTAGATGGCCGCCTCGTCGATTTCGGCTTCGTTGGTGCTATCGGCCGATCCGCCCACGTCGATCGTCAGGTTGTACGAAAACGCGTCAGCCCGGCCCGTGACCCCAAGCCGGCCGCGGCGGAGATTGGTCCCGGTGTCGAAGTTCTGTCCTTCGAACTGATCCGACGGGTAAATCCCCACGTCCCAATGCAGACGTCCGGTCAGCTGCACGGAATTCTTGCCCTTCGAGATCTTCAGCCCCGGGCCAACCTTGATCTCGGGCCGTTGATCCGAATCCGACTTTTGCGCCTGCCGCGCTTCAAGGCTGTTCAGCTTGAGCTGCAGATCCTGAATCGCCTCCTTCAGCGCTTCGATTTCGGCATTCTGGGTGGCCTCGGCGTCCTGCGCCGAAACCGGGCTGGCCGCCGACAGGCCGACCATCAGGGCGGCGCCAACCGCCATTGCACGTGACGTGCGGGTCATGGAAGAACTCTCCAGGTAGATCCGGTGGGGCGTCAGCCGAAAAATCTGGATGCGACCATCGTCGCCGCGCGCTGCCGCCTAGGAGGTACCTTGCAGACCGGATGTGACGGTTGTTTTACGTCGGTGTGAAGATTGCCGACCGAAGCCGGATGGGCGAAGGTTGGGCCCTTCCTCAACAGGAGAATTCGGTATGCGCCTGATGTCCTCCGGGCCCGGCCTGCCGCCGGAGATCCTGACCGTCGCGCAGATGGCCGAGGCCGACCGTGCGGCAATCCGGTCGGGCACACCTGGCAGTGTGTTGATGGAGAGGGCGGGGCGGGCCGTCGCCGAAGCCGTCAGCCAACGGATCCCGACCGGGGACGTGCTGGTCCTGGCCGGGCCCGGGAATAACGGCGGCGACGGTTTTGTCGCCGCGCGCCATCTTGCCCGGCAGGGCCGACAGGTTGCCGTCGGGCTCTTGGGATCCCGCGAGGCCCTGACCGGCGATGCCGCGCTGGCGGCCGCACGCTGGAGCGGTGAAGCGTACGCACTGGACTGCGGGCTCGTGGACCGGGCGGCGGTGATCATCGATGCGGTCTTCGGGGCCGGTCTCTCGCGTGCCCTGCCGGCCAGCGTGATCCCCCTCTTCGAGAGGGCGAGAGCCCGGCAGATACCTTCGGTGGCCATCGATTTGCCCAGCGGGGTTGACGGTGACACCGGCCATGCTGCGGACGGGGTGCTGCCGGCGCGGCTGACGGTCACGTTTCACCGCCTGAAACCCGGACACGTGCTGTTTCCCGGCCGCGATCTGGCAGGGGAAATCGTGCTCGCCGACCTTGGCATCCCGGCAAGTCCGCCGCCCGGTTCCGTCTTCTTGAACGGACCCCTCCTCTGGCGCGAAGAACAGCGATTGCCGTACTGGCGCAGCCACAAGTACACGCGGGGCCACGTCGTCGTCGCGGGCGGGCCGGCTCAACGCGCCGGTGCGGCGCGCCTCGCGGGCCTGGCAGCCCTTCGCGCCGGGGCAGGTCTGGTCACGGTCGCGGTCCCGGCTGACGCGGTTCACGCCTATGTCGGGAGAGAGCCGAAGGCGATCATGATCGACTCCCTGGCAGATTCCGGGGATTGGCAGGACCTGATGGCCGCGTCCAGGGTGCGGACAGCGGTGATCGGTCCGGGCAACGGCATCGGAGACGTCACCCGCAGCCGGGTTGCGGCCGCTGCGAAAGCCGGCCTGCGCCTGGTGCTCGATGCCGACGCGCTGACCAGCTTCGTCGGCCGGTCGGATACGCTCGCAGACTTGTGCGCGGCGGCCGAGGCAGCAGTCCTAACGCCGCACGCCGGGGAATTCCAGCGCCTGTTTCCTGAGCTCGAAGGAGACCGGCTGACCCGGACGCGGACGGCGGCGCGGCGGACCGGCGCAACGGTCGTGAGCAAGGGCCCGGATACGATTGTCACCCGGCCGGATGGTCGGGCGATCATCAATGCCAATGCACCGGCCAGTCTTGCCACGGCCGGCTCCGGCGACGTGCTGGCCGGGGTGATCGGCGGTTTGCTGGCTTCCGGAAGGGATCCCATGACGGCAGCGGCCGAAGCAGTCTGGTTGCATGGTGAAGCCGCCCGCCAGTTCGGCCCCGGCTTGATTGCGGACGACCTGCCGGATGCGCTCCCCGGGGCTCTGCGGCGGGCGAGGGGCGCATGTGCGTGAGGATGAGCCGTTCGGTACGGCTTCCGCACCCGGGTTCGCCCCCAAGCACCCGTCATGATGGGACAACCCGAACCGTATCTTCGGCTTGACGGTTCAGACTGGCGCTGACATCCTTATCCGAGGCGGGCAAATAATCCAGGTGGTCTCGGCAGCGATTCTTCAGCAGTAATTCGTAGCGTGCCGCTACTTTTTGGCCCTGTCTCCAGTTGGGATGCGCGGACCCCGGCAAGATTGCGGCGGGACGCGCGGTGCGAATTGCTGACTGTCGGCTTCATGTTGTGGCCCCACCCAATCCTGAACCCCTCAAGTTCATGGTCTTCGAAAGGTCCCGACATGCGTTTTCGATTCCGTTCGACCCGCCCATTCGGTGCACTGCCGGGTGTACTGACGATTGCGATTGGTGTGCTCTCATCGGTTACGATGGCCACGGTTTCTGCCGTCGCACAGGAAACCCTGCCGGAGGTGGAGGTCATTGGGGTGACCCCGATGCCGGGCACCGGCGTAACCCGCGATCGGGTGCCGTCGACCGTCCAAACCATCACCCGAGAGGACCTGACACAAGTGCAGCCCCGCAATCTCACCGATCTTGCCGAGCAGACGCTGCAGGGAGTCACGGTGACCGACGTGCAGAACAGTCCCTACCAGCAGAATCTTTCCTATCGAGGATTTACGCTGTCGCCGTTGCTCGGTGAACCGCAGGGTCTGGCGGTCTACTTGAACGGTATCCGCATCAATGAGGGTTTCGGGGATACCATTCAGTGGGATCTGGTGCCGGAGGCTGCCATCCGCCAAATCGATCTGGTGAGCGGGAATGCGGCGTACGGCCTGAACGCGCTGGGGGGAGCGCTACTGATCCAAACTCACTCCGGACTCTCTTTCAGCGGCTCCGAATTCGAAGTCAAGGGAGGATCGCACGGACGCCTGGATACCGCAGTACAAGCGGGCGGCGAACTGGATGCAACCAGCGTTTACCTGGCTGCCGAGCGGGGCGGGGAAGATGGCTGGCGCGACCACAGCGACAGCAGCATTCTCCGGATCTTCGGTGACGTGACGCACGAATTTGAGCGCGGTTCGTTCGGGTTCACGGCCTTGGCCGCGCAAACCGAACTCACCGGAAACGGCACCGTTCCCAGGGACGTACTGGCCATCCGGAGAGAATCGATCTTCACGTATCCGGACATCACCGATAACGAGCTCGCAATGTTCGGCCTTCACGGTGATTATGAGGTTTCAGACAATCTTCGGATATCGGGTGTTGTGTACCGTCGTGAACTGGACCGGGAGACAATCAACGGTGACGAGTTCGACGGTGCATTTGATGACGGCTTCCTGGTTGCCGGAGATGATGACGGGGAAAACGGGGGCGATGACAACGGGCAGGGGGAAGTCAGCGGGGATGGCGACGATGAGCCGAAGGTTTTGTTTTACACCGATGAAACCGGAGCACAGCAACCCATTCAGCTTGGAGATGAAGACGATGGCGTGACCCCCGGTGCCCGCAATCTGACCTTTACCGATACCACCACCCAGGGGATTTCCCTCCAGGCGGACTTCACGCATGGGAGTCATCAAATTGCGCTGGGCACTTCCTTTGATCAGTCGGAGACCGTGTTTTCCGGTCGCACACTGGCTGGCGAAGTGAAGGAGGACCGGAACGTGCCGGCGTTGCTTTTCGAGGGCCAACCCAGAGTGATCACCCATGAGTGCGGGTTGGAGGATTTCCGTGAAAATGACGACAGTTGCGACGGGGATGACCTGGAGGATTCTGAGATCGGACCGCTTGACGTGGTTTCGGATTCCAGCGCGTGGGGGCTTTACGTGTCCGATACGGTGGCCCTTTCCGAGCGCACCGACCTCATGATCAGCGGACGCTACAACCAGGTCGACATCGATCTGAAGATTGATGATCACCCGCTCGAATCACATTCCTTCGGGCGGTTCAATCCCGGTATCGGTCTGACCCATCGGCTCACCGACAGCCTTAGCGTCTTCGGTGGGTACCGCGAGGCCATGCGGGCCCCCACGGCCGCTGAGCTCGGCTGTGCCGATCCTGAAGAACCGTGCCGTCTGCCCAACGCCTTCATCGCCGACCCGCCGCTTGACGAGGTCGTCACACGGGCCGTCGAGGGTGGCCTTCGGGGCCGGCTCATGACCGGTGCCGGACCTCTCGCGTGGGAACTCGCAGGCCATGCCAGTGTCAATCAGGACGACATCGTGTTCGTGGCGGTGGCTGACCCAGACGCGCAACCGGGACTGGGGTATTTTGACAATTTTGGCGAAACGCGGCGGGTTGGTCTTGACGGTCAGGTCGCCGGGCAATTCGATCGATGGGACTGGAATGCAAGTTACAGCTTTCTTCGGGCGACGTTCGCGGAAGACCGGGAACTGCCGGGCGCGAACCACCCCCAGGGCATGGAGATCGACGAGGAGGACGATGACTCCAAGGTCATCGAAGTGGAATCGGGAGATTCCATTCCCGGCGTTCCCGAACATGCGTTCAAGCTGGGGGTTGGCTATACCCTCGCCAACAATTTGCGAATCGGAACCAACTGGGTGGCGAGATCCGGCGTGTACTTGCGGGGGGACGAGTCCAATCAGGTCGCCCGCACCCGCGGCTACAGCGTGGTGAACCTGACCCTTGACTGGACAAAGGGTGCGCTCACGCTGTTCGGCCGGGTCGAAAACCTCCTGGGAGAGGACTATGAGACCTTCGGTATCCTCGGAGAGTGCGAGTACGAAGCAGGGGCAGATGAATGTCAAGGGGAAGTGACGATCTTGAATCACGGTCTGGAAGGCAATGTGCACCACACCAGTGAGTTCGTTTCTCCCGGAGCCCCGCGATCCTTCTATGTGGGTCTCCGTTATCGATTCTAGCGAATCGCCATCGGACTTCGGGGTCGACGGTTGGTCGGGACATGCTGGGTGTCCCGATCACCGTCGCCCCTCTTGATTGCCGTCGGCTGCAAGGAGCAGAATATGCCGGAACTGAACCTGGAACACTGGGATGCCGTGGCAAACCTGCTCCAGAAGGGCGGCGTCATCATGTACGTCCTGCTCCTGATGTCGATCACCTCTCTCACGATCATTCTCCTGAAACTCGTTCAGTTCTGGAGACTGGGCGCCAGCCGGTCCGGGTTGATGGAACTGGTGGCCTCGGGTTCGACACACGAGATCCGGAGGCGCCTGGCCCATGCGCGTCATCCTGCGGCCCGCGTGGTCGAAATCGCACTCGATACCGGGCACCTGCCCCGCGAGTTGCAGGAAGCGGAAATCGAACGCGTGGGGTCGGTGGAAATCCGCTCGCTCGAGACCTATATCCGGTCGTTGGAAGTGGTGGCAAACCTCAGTCCCCTGGTGGGTCTTCTCGGGACGGTGATCGGCATGATCAAGGCCTTCGGGCAGCTGGAGGAGGCGGGGGCGCGGGTCGACCCCAGCCAGCTTGCGGGCGGTATCTGGGAGGCCCTGCTCACGACCGCGTTCGGACTGATCGTGGCCATTCCGGCACTGGGCTCCGTGCATTATCTGGAGCGCAAGGTCGAGGGCGTGCGCGCGCTGATGCGCGATGTCGCGGCGCGCGTGATCGCCTCGCAATCCGTCTGAAGCAATGCTGGCTGCAGGGTTACAAACCACGGAACCCGGTCATGCTGTTCGGAGAGCCTGAACGTCGACGAACGGAGCTGTCGATCGCTTCGTTGATCGATATCGTCTTCCTTCTCCTGGTGTTCTTCATGCTGGCCGGGTCGTTTCTCAATCTTGAAACACTGGATATCGCGACCCCGGGGACCGCGGCCTCCTCGGGGGACGGAGCATCGGAGTCGCTCATCGTTCGTCTGCACGATGACGGTACCCTGACGTTCGGCAACGTGGTGGTGGATCCCGGCGAAGTGGTCGAGCGTGTCGAGCGGGCGCTGGGTGCGGATCCGGACTTGCAGGTCGTTGTTGTCGCGCCGTCCGAGGAATCCGTCCAGCGCCTGATTTCGGTAATCGACGATATCCGCCTCGCGGGGGTGGAGGCCATTGCGATCGCGGTGCGGGACGAATCATGAAATTCGAGGGTGCTCCGCGTCACCGCCGGCACGCGATCAACATGGTACCGCTGATCAATGTCGTCTTCCTGCTGCTGATCTTCTTTGTCCTGACAAGTACTTTCCGCACGATCGACCCGGTTGACCAGCAACTCCCGGAAGCCGACAGCGGCGAAGCGGGCATTACGACGGAAACCGTGCTGACAGTGGCGGCAGACGGCAGCATCACGGTTGACGGAGAAGCCGTGGGACGGGACGCGCTTCCGGCTGCCTTGCATGCGTCCGTGACCGCAAATGGGGGCACACTGCTCGTCAAGGCGGCGCAGTTGGCAAGCGTTTCCATGTTGCGGGATATCATGGAGGAAGCCGATGCGGCAGGATTCCGGCAGGTGCTGCTGGCGACGCGGCGCGCCGAGCCCGATCAACCGTGATCCCGCAAGCTCTTCCTCCCCGCGATTCCAACGAACTCGGCTTCCTCAACGTTGCCGGCGCCGCCCTCCTTGCCGTGGCGCTGCATGTCGCAGTCCCCGGGCTGGTGGGAATCTGGGCCCTGAGCGAGCCCGAGATCGAGATCGAGCCGTTCATCTCCCTGGAACTCGGGCACGGCGTTCCGGTGGGAGATGTACCGCCCGAGGCCCAGCCGTTCACGATCCCGGCACCACAGCCTTCGCCCCCGACTGACGCACCGAGTCCGGTTGACGCGGTGTCTCCTGCAGCGCCGCCGCCCGCAGAAACGCCGCCCCCGACGGAGGAAACCGTGCCAGAGCCCCCTCCGCCCCGGCGGGAACCCGCACCCGCGCCCCCAGCCATTGCCCCCCAGCCGCCGCCACCCGAACTGGTGACCGCCGCTCCTGATCCGGTCGTGGCGCCTCCGCCCGCGCCCGAGGTGCTGCCGGACCCGGTTCCTCCTCCGGTATCCTCCTTGCCGCGCCCGCCAGTACCGGACCCGCCAACGGAACGCCCGGCCATAGCCCCACCGCCGGAACCGGCAGCATTGCAGGCCGTCACACCCCTTTCCCTGAAACCGGTTGCGGTTCCGGATCTTGATCCGCCACCCCCGCCGCCCCCGGCCGCCGCCGCCCCGGAAGCTGCCCCGAAACCGGCTCCCGACTCGCTGCCGTTCCCGACCGAACCGCTTCCGCCGACCGTGTCCGCAACGGCCACCCCGGCGCCGACGGGTGCGCGGGACCTGCCGATACCGCAGCGCACCGAGCCAGCGACCTCGGCGCCCATCTCAACGGCGCCGACGGCTGCCGAGGTACCGTCACCGGTATCATCGACTGCTGCGGCGCCACCCCCCGCTCCGCCCGCCGCCCGCGCCCGCTCCGATTCGCCGCTGGCCCGGGCGGCTCGGGAAGCGGGTATTCCGGAGGTGGACTACAATCGCATGCACGGCAAGATCAGCAAGATTGCGGGCCGCCGCTATCCGCCCCGCTCGCTCGATTTCGGGGAAGAAGGGACCGTGGTCATGCGGATCCGGGTCCGCGAGAACGGGACCTTGGTGGACATCAAGATTCTGGAAGAACGAACGAATGCTCCCGCCCGCCTGCGGCGTGCCGCGCAGCGCGCGGTGGCGAGTGCCGCGCCGTTTGATCCGCTGCCGCAAGGTGCGGGTGTCCTATCGATCGTGGTGCCCGTTACTTACCGGATCAAGCGCTAGCAGTGTGGCGGCAGCCCATGAGTCGGGCCGAATTCATGAGCGAAAGTGCTTGACCGGGCGCCCGGCGCGGGATATACCATAGGACAGCGTTCCGCCGCGCCGGATGCGGCGGAGATAATGGTGCCGGTCGTCGAGGAGGAGCCGAGGCCGGGCACGGTGGAAGGGCGTTCACGCCGTGAGCGCCCGGAGAAGGACTCCTCAGTTCATGATCAGGAAAACGCACACATTGCTGCGGCTGTTCGGAACAGCTGCATGGGTGGGGCTGTTCTCGTTGTCTGCACCGGTTGCTGCCGGACCGGCGGTGATGCCAGGGGCGGTCGCGGAAACCTATGCGGACATGGCGCTGGCCGGCTACGAGGATTCGCTCCTGGAGGCCCGTGCCCTTCGGCAGGCGATTGCCGAGCTGGTGGCCGTGCCTACGGCAGAAACACTGGCAGCGGCCCGGTCGGCGTGGAAACGGAGTCGGATTCCGTACATGCAGACAGAAGTATTTCGTTTCGGCAATCCGCTGGTGGACGATTGGGAAGGGCGGGTAAACGCGTGGCCGCTGGACGAAGGGCTGATCGACTACGTTGCAAGCCATGCCGATGCAGTCAACGTCATTGGCAACCGGACCCTGTTGATCAACGGGATCGAGGTGACGGCAGACCCGATCGACGCCACCCTCCTCCGGGAGGTGCTGCACGAGGCCGAGAACATCGAGACGAATGTGGCAACGGGCTACCACGCGATCGAGTTCCTGCTCTGGGGGCAGGATTTGCACGGATTCGCTCCGGGGTCCGGGGAACGTCCGGCATCCGACTTTGACCCGAAAGCCTGCACCGGTGGAAACTGTGCCCGCCGGGCGGCCTATCTCGAGGCGGCGGCGGACCTGCTGATTGATGATCTTGCCTGGATGACCGAGGCCTGGAGGGCGGGGGGTGCGGCCCGGAGCGCGCTCAAGCAACAGGACGATGCGGAAATCGTGCGAACGGTCATCACCGGATTGGGAAATCTGGCAGCCGGCGAGCTTGCCGGCGCCCGGATGCAGGTTGGCCTGGAGTTGCATGATCCGGAAGAGGAGCATGACTGTTTTTCGGACAACACGCATGAGTCCCATTATTGGAACGCGGCGGGGCTGCGCAACGTGTACACGGCGGAATACCGCAGGATCGACGGTTCGGTGATTTCGGGTCCGTCATTGTCCGACCTGGTTCGGAATGCTGACCCGGAACTCGATCAGGAACTGTCTTCGGGTATCGGGCAGGTACTGGAAAAGGTGGAGGAAATCCGGGCCGCGGCAGCTGCTGGAAAGGCCTACGACCAGTTACTGGCACCTGACGACCCCGACGGGGAGCGTCTGATCGGCGGTGCCGTCCGGGCCCTGACGGACTTCGCCGAACGGCTTCGGGACGTCGGGCCGGAATTGGGAATCGGTTCGTTTCGGTTCGAGATCGAGGGATAGCCGTTGCTCCTCCAGAGGGCCGGTGGGATGCATGGGTGTGCCGTTCCCCTCCATACGGTCGGCACGGCGCTGCTGGGCCTGCTGGTCGTAACCGCCGCGCTGGCCGGGGAGCGGTCGAGCGGTCGGGTCGAGAGCGGCCGGCCGGCAAGCGCGAACCTGATTGCCGGACCTTCGACGTGGCCGGTGGATTGCTTGCAGGCAGAGACGAACGAAGGCTGTTCCGGCGGTACTGGCACGAGCCTTCATCCGCCGACCCGCAACGCCTTTTCGCATCCCTCCCGGAATCTGACGCCCGCCCAACGTACCCGGTTCAGGGTGGGTGACGCCATCTTCCGCAAGCTCTGGATAACGCCGCCGGCGTCAACGGCCGCCTCGGACGGCCTGGGGCCGCTCTTCAACGCGCGATCCTGTCAGCGCTGTCACCGCAAGGACGGGCGTGGTCGTCCCCCATTGAGCGGTACCGACCGGGGCGGAACGCTGCTGCTGGCGCTGACCCATCCGGACGGGGCCGATCCGGTCTACGGAGGCCAGTTTCAAACCGCCGCCATTCCGGGGTTGCCGCCAGAAGGAAGGGTCGAGATCACCTATCAGCGCGCCGGATTCCGGGACGAGCGCAGCGGGATCCTTCTCCGTCCCCTGTACCGACCCACCGATCTGGCGTGGGGGCCGCTCGACCCGGCGACCGGCATCTCTCCGCGCGTGGCCCCGCCGATGATTGGCCTCGGCTTGCTGGAGGCCATACCGGAGTCCGACATTCTGGCGCTGGCCGACCCTGGCGATACTGACGGAGACGGTATTTCCGGACGTCCTTCGTGGGTGACCTCGGATGCGACACATTCCAGGGTACTCGGTCGATTCGGGTGGAAAGCCACGGCGCCGACCATCCGGTTTCAGACGGCGAAGGCCTTCTTCGAGGACATTGGAATTGGGAATGCGGATTTTCCCGGCGCCGCTGGTGCCTGTACGAATTTGCAGGCGGAATGTCTTCAGGCACCTGGCGGGGATCAGAACGGCGACGGAATCGAGATTCCAGACCGCCTGTTCGAGCAGGTCGTGTTCTATGCGCGAAACCTGGCAGTACCGGCGAGACGGGAGCCTGGAGAATCCGGGGTGCTTGATGGCAAGCAGGCCTTCTTTGCGGCCGGTTGCGCCGGTTGCCACGTACCGAAATTCACTACCGGGCACATCGAAGGCCGCCCGGAACACAGCCGGCAGACCATCTGGCCGTACACGGATCTCTTGCTGCACGATATGGGCGAGGATCTTGCCGACAGCGGCACCGATCCTCTGCGGCGTGAATGGCGCACGCCGCCGCTCTGGGGGATCGGTCTTACCGAGACCGTGAGCGGATCGTTTCGGCTTCTGCATGACGGCCGGGCCGACGGGCTGCGCGAGGCCATCCTCTGGCATGGCGGAGAAGCCGCACGATCACGGGATCGTTTTCTAGAAATGTCCGAGGAGGAACAGGAGCATATCCTGGCATTTCTCAGGTCATTGTAAGGAGTCCGTCGGAACATCGGGCAGGACATGGGGTCACGGGGTCGGAAACTTCGACGCGACCGGCAGAAAAGGCGAACCCCGATGGCTTACTGCTCGATCTGGGAGCATTGTGGTCACTGCGGTGCGCGCCGCGCAGAGGACAGCGTCAATTTACCCACGACGCAGAGCCCGAACCCGCCAGCGCCTTCGCCCCTGACGGCATCACCGTGAGAAACCTCGCCGGGATCCTGAAGCAGCGCGACATCGGCAACGTCCGAAGCCTGTGATCCCGCCTTATTGAAGAAAGCTGCACACGTACCGGCATGAGAGACTGTTGCAGACGATCCTCAGCGGAACGTCGCACGCAAATCTCCGGTTTTCCTGCCTCAGGCGCGGATCTCACTCCGATCCGGTACGGAAACCTGGTCGCCGGCCGGCGCACACGACCGATACCCCACGGTACGACTTGCTTGGCCGGTGTGCGGGGCATTGCTGACGGCTACCCGCACGGACCGACTTTCACTTCGACTGACCCATCTACGCCGCAATCCTGCTCGAATACGCATTGGCGCATCGAGCGCACATGTTGTAAATTGTCGGTGCCGGGTTCGGCGATGATTTGACCGAGGATGCACCCGATGGAAATCCTTGCCGAAATTCGCCCAGATAGCCGGATGACGGTTGATCAGGCGGTTTGGGTGGACCCGGGACGGATGGGTGGCTCCCCCTGCTTCCGGGGCAGTCGATTGCCTGTGCAGCAGTTGTTCGATTGGCTTGCCGACGGTGTTTCGCTGGACGATTTCGTCAGTGAGTTTCAGATCGACCGGAATGCCGCCATCGCCGTGCTGCGCGCTGCGGGTCAGTCCCTTTGTGCCAAGCACTGCCATTCGTGAGGGCTGGCAATCGGACGTTGGCTCCTGATCGCACATGAAGGCACTCCTTGATCAAGGAGTATCTCCTCGCCTGAGACGACCCCTGCAAGGTGCACTCGACGGTGTGCCTGTCGAAAGCGTCAGAAAAGGACATTACCCCTTGGTCCAGTTCCGGACTGGAATACCTTCCCCATTCGGGTTGGCAGTATTGCCGCGTTGGCAGCAAGGGGAGAGCAGCTACCCGCCAATTACCCTGAAGTCGGGCGTTTTCCCCGGACCATGATATCAAGCAGGTCTGATTGCGATACTTGTCCGAGTGCCTTCCCGCCGGCTCCGGTTACGGTTCCCCGGTCCGCCGCAGCTTGCGCAAGCACGAGTGCGGCTCGTTCCAGTTCGGTCCCGGCCGGGATCCCGGGGCCGGCCGAAGAATCCCTGGCGGGCTTCATGACGTGCTCGACCCGAATGAGCTTTCCGCGATTGACGTCCCTCACGAAATCCGCGACGTGGTCGTCAGCAGGAGTCAGGACGATGTCCTCGGGCCTCCCTTGCTGCACGACACTCCCTTCTTGCAGAATCGCGACTTGATCGCCGATACGGAGCGCCTCTTCGAGATCGTGCGTGATGAAGACGATGGTTTTCTCCAGCTCGTCCTGGAGTTCCAGCAGCATGTTCTGCATGTCGACGCGAAGCAGCGGATCCAGCGCACTGAACGCTTCATCCATCAGCAGGAGGTCGGGGTCGGTGGCCAGGGCGCGGCCCAGACCGACCCGTTGCTGCATTCCGCCGGAAAGCTCGCCGGGATAGCGGTCGGCGTATTCCCCAAGGCCGATGCGCTCGATCCAGTGGGAAGCGCGGCGTTCCACTTTCGCATCTTCCAGTCCCTGGATCTTGAGCCCGTACCCGACGTTCTCGCGGATCGTGCGGTGGGGCATGAGTGCGAACCGCTGGAACACCATGGACGCTTGATGGCGCCGAAAATCCCGGAGGGCTGCTTCATCCATCCCCCCTACGTCGCAGCCATCCACCTCGACCGTGCCCGCGGTCGGTTCCAGCAACCGGTTGATATGCCGGATCAAGGTCGATTTTCCCGACCCCGACAACCCCATGATCACCTGAACCGATCGACTGGGTACGCACAGGTTGATGTTTCGAAGGCCGAGTACACAATCATGGGCGTCAAGCAGTTCCTGCTTGCCCATGCCGTTGCGCACGAGCGGCAGCACGGTGTCGGCAGCCGCTCCGAAGATCTTGTAGAGGCCGCGGATCCTGATCATCGGCTCACCCATGACGCACTTGCCGGTACTTTCCCTCCAGTCGTTTGCCGTAGGCCTGGGAAACCCGGTCGAAGATGACCGCCAGGGCGACGATCGCCAGACCGTTCAGCAGGCCCAGCGTGAAGTACTGGTTGGTGATCGACCGAAGGACCGGCTGGCCCAGCCCCTGAACCCCGATCATTGAGGCGATGACGACCATGGCGAGAGCCATCATGATGGTCTGGTTCACGCCCGCCATGATGGTCGGGAAGGCAAGCGGGATCTGAACGCCGATCAGCCGTTGCCAGCGGCTTGCCCCAAACGCGTTTGATGCTTCTAGGATCTGGCGGTCCACCAGCCGGATCCCCAGATTGGTCAGGCGGATCACGGGCGGAACGGCGTAGACCACGACCGCAATCAGTCCCGGTATTTTGCCAATGCCGAACAGCATGACGACCGGAATCAGGTAGACGAACGGCGGCAGGGTCTGCATGACGTCCAGCAGGGGCGTCACGGCAGCCTGTGTGCGGTCCGACTGGGCCATCAGGATTCCGACCGGTATGCCGACCACGATGGCGACGAGCGTGCATACCGCGATCATGCTCATCGTGCTCATGGTGTCGTCCCACATGCCGAAAATTCCGATGCCCAGAAAGGCGAGGAAGGTTCCGGCCGTGATGCGCCACGACCGGCTTGCGTGGAAGGCGAGTGCACAGATGGCCAGCAGGATCACCCACCAGGGCGCGCCGAGGAGCAGTTTTTCCAGCCACACCAGAAGCTGCAACAACGGCTCAAAGATGTTCTCGAGGGTTTCGCCGTAGGCTCGGGAGAACTCGCGGTAGGAGGTGTCCAGTTCCTTGCGCATGCCTACCA
This sequence comes from Alphaproteobacteria bacterium, assembly GCA_965203385.1. GTDB lineage: Bacteria > Pseudomonadota > Alphaproteobacteria > TMED109 > TMED109 > VXPW01. The sequence continues at coordinate 3,228,153 of OZ241893.1, read as the reverse complement.
GCGTGGCGCGTCCCAACTGCGGAAATTCCGTCAGCCATTCACTGTCGTTCATCGCGGTCGCTCCCCGGTTTTCGATCCACTCGCCGCCGCCGGCGTCCTATCGGCGCCGCTCGAGCCGGTGACGGCGTGTCCGGCAGTTAGCCGGTTCACGGTGCGCGAACGAGCGTGCCGCAAGCCCCCCCCCCCCGGCTTCGGGATTGTCCGGCTGCGGGGTCGCTTCCGGCTGGCGGGTCCATGCAATGCCCGTGTTTCCCGTCAAAGGAGGTTCGCCGCAACAGGCCGCCGGCTACCGTCCGGTCCGAGGGAGCCGAAGCGCTATCGGCAGGATCGCCGATGCGTACTTCGGCGGCCGGCCACGAACGGCCGCTGTTCGAGAGGATGTTCGATGAACACCGGCTCTGCCGCCTCCGCTGCTACACGTGCAGGCATACGCCCTCGGACTCCAGCACACGGATCCCAGACGGTTCCGAACAGGTTCACAGATCTTCCAGCGCGGCCCGAACCCGCGGCACCAGGTCGGCCGGCACCCACTGGCTCCACAGTTCTTCGTATGCGGAAAGAAAATGGATCATGGCGGTTTCACCGTCCGCCTGATTCTCGTTCATCCACGCCAGCAGCGAGTTCAGGAAATCGTTGTCGAACGAGCGTGACGACAGATAGGCCAGGGCCCGTGGTGATCGACCGGCAAAGTCCGCGGTGACCAGCGTGTCCACCGGGGACGGCGGGTACATCGTCGGTTTCGGGTTGGCGCAATCCGGCTGGGTGGTGCAGGTCTGAAATTCGTCGAGGTCGACACCGGTTCCGAATTCGACCTTCACCATGGGGTACTTGCCCAGGAGCGCGGTGGGCGCCCAGTAGTATCCGAACCAGGGCTGCGTGCGCTCGTACGCCTTGGCGAGAGAACCGTCCAGGGCTGCCGCCGAACCGGGGTCACCCAGCGCAAATCCTGCCTTTTCAAGCTGGAACGCGCGGTACAGGTTCTCGGCCGAGATCTGGCAGTTCCAGCCTGACGGACAGCCCATGAAGAGCGACCGGCTGGGATCCTCCGGATTCTCGAACAACTCGGCGTTGTCGATGATGCCTTCGATGGTTGCGAGTTCCGGGCGCTCCTCGACCATGTAACGCGGGATCCAGAAGCCCTCCTCGCCGCCATCGGTAAAGGTGGCGCCGGCCACGATCAACCGTCCTTCGGCCACGCCAGCCTCGATCGGAGCCCGAAACGAGTTGGTCCAGAGTTCCGAGGCAATATCAGGCTCTCCCTTTTCCACCATCGACGTACCGGTTGGCATCGTGTCGCCGGCAACCAGCACGGCGTCACAGCCGTATGCGTGTTCGAGAATGAAGCGGTCGAGATGTGCGATAAAGGTTGCCGAATTCCAGTTCATGTCTGCCAGCGTCACGCGGCCGCAATCAGTTCGATCTGCCTCTGCCGGGCCGACGGGAAAAGCTGTACCGTGGATCAGGATCAAGAGTGCAAACGTGCCCGCCATGGATCGTACCCGCATGATGATCCCTTTCCGGAAAATGTCGCCCCGAGGCGTGTTCCATTGGCAATAACCGCCAAGGCGAGCCTGCACCAGAGGGAACGGCGGATCAACTTGAGGTAGCGCCGGGACAGTCCCTTCCTGAAGGTGCGCAGTCGAACCCCGGGGGCCCTGCACGAAAGAACGGTGGAGAATCCGCTTCTTTTCCGACGCGGTGGGGTGGGTAGTGCCGGGCCTGAAGCGTGCGGCCGTGTCGACGGCGGGAATGCCGCAATCCGGCGAGACGCCTTCCCTGCGCTGATGCACCGCCTTGCGGCGACGCCAGGTACGGATCCCGGTGGCGGCAGACGCCTCGTTCGGTACCGCTCCGCAAGGGTAGGGGCGCTCGGGTACCATTGTTGAGCGGCGGCGCGAACGGTCGACTGCCGGTGCGGCCGCCGGAACCTCCCGAAGGACGCCAGCCCCCGCTTCCCCGATTGCCGCCGTGCCGCCGGGGTCCGCACCGGCGTGCTTGCCCTTGGGCGGGTAACGCAGGCCGGGGCATGACGGCAGCGCAGTGCACCTCGTTGACGCGAGGTGCTCCGCCCGCCATGTTCCCGCAACGGACCCGGGATTCGCATTTGCTGGCGACGGCGGGTGCGGCGTCACGGTACCGGATGCGTTCCGGGCCGGTGCACCGTGGCCCGGATCTCATGCTGGTCTGGTGCCCTCGACACGTCGCCCGGCAACGGCCCTGGGGCGGTCTCATCCACCTGACGGCCTTCTGGCCGCGGCCTTTCTTGTTCGGACCCCGCCTCTTGGCGGCCTGGAACGTGCGGGCCGTTTCGGCCGGTACACCCGAAATTGTCGCCCCGGAGCCGGGGAAACCAACCTGTGGGAAACCCGACATGACCGAATGCAGCACCTACGAACCGCCCAGGATCTGGAAATGGGAGAAGGAGAGCGGAGGTCGGTTCGCTTCGATCAACCGTCCGGTTTCGGGTGCCACGCACGAACGGGAACTGCCGCGAGGCCGCCATCCCATCCAGCTTTACTCTCTGGCCACGCCCAATGGCGTCAAGGTCACGGTGATGCTGGAAGAACTGCTCGCCGCCGGCCATCGTGGCGCCGAGTACGACGCGTACGTCATTCACATTGGAAACGGGGACCAGTTCGGGTCGGGCTTCGTCGCGATCAACCCGAATTCGAAGATTCCGGCCCTGGTGGATCATTCGTCGTCGCAACCGGTTCGCGTGTTCGAATCAGGTGCGATCCTGTTGTACCTCGCGGAGAAGTTCGGTGCGTTCCTGCCGCAGACCGGTCGCGAACGCGCCGAGTGCCTGTCCTGGCTGTTCTGGCAGATGGGGTCGGCCCCGTACCTCGGCGGCGGCTTCGGACATTTCTATGCCTATGCGCCCAGCAAGATGGAGTACCCGATCAACCGCTACACGATGGAAGTGAAGCGCCAGCTCGACGTGCTCGACAAGCAGCTGGCCGACCGGCGTTTCATCGCCGGCGACTCCTACACGATTGCGGACATCGCCATCTGGCCGTGGTACGGCGTACTGACCACCGGCAAGCTGTACGATGCGGCCGACTTCCTGTCGGCCGGCGACTACACCAACGTCATCCGTTGGTATGAGGAGATCGCAGCGCGGGAGGCCGTGATCCGGGGGCGGAAGGTCAACCGGATCAGCGGACCGCTGGAAGATCAGCTTCGCGAGCGCCACGGCGCGGAGGATTTTGACCTGCGAACCCAGGACAAGGTTCAGGCTGCCACCGACCCGTCCGGTTAGCGGCGGCGGCACATGCGCTCTGCCGCCGACGGGCGGATCCGACCGCGAGTCGCGGCCGGCGGTCGCGTGCGCTTCCCTCTCAGTAGTTCTGCAGACGGAGGTGGTGCCGACACCCGGTTCGGAAGACAGGGGCAGGGCCCGTTCCGGTAAACCACTCGGGTTCCGGAAATGAAGGCTTACGGACCCGGTACGGTTGGCCGCCCGTCTTCGATCCAGTGTGCGATTCCCCGATGAACGTTATAGATGTGCAGGTAGCCGAACTGCTCGCTCAGGATCCGCGTGGCGGCGGTGCTGCGACCGCCACTGTGGCAGATCACCATGATCGGCTCGTCGGCAGCCGCGATCTGCCTGATCGCCGCCAGCCAGGTCGGCGGATCGAAGTGGCCTTGCGCATCAACGAATGTCACCAGTTGGCTGTCTTCGATCACGCCGGTCCGTCGCCATTCCCCGGAAGTCCGGATATCGACGAGAGGTACTCCGCTGGCCAGCCGCCGCGCCACTTCCGCGTTGCCGATATTGCGGATTTCGGCAAGTGCCGGGGCAGCGATACCAAGAAATGCACCAAGGAATGCAGCAAGGACAAGCAGGTTCCGCACTGCTCCGGCGGCTGTCTCTTCCGTCGATGGCCGCATCTTGCACCTTCACCCCATTACGGCGGTCGCGAGTGGGGAAACGCAAGCAACTGTAACGCGCGGCACGGCTCCTGTCACCGGCTCCGCATCCCACGAACCCCGCCGGCCGAATTCCTTAGGTTCTCTGCAACCTGTCATGCGCGCCGGCCGTGCGCGGCGGATGGATTTCGGTACACCCCGGCAACGGATGCCCGAGCGCCGGTTACTGCGGAAACGGTTGTGGGGTCTGCCGAACGCCGACCGGCCGGTCCGGGAACCGCGCCCTTCTCGCCCTTCCCGGAGTTGACAGGGGTCGGATCGGGGACTTGCCGTAACTTCGCCCCTGGCACCCGCTGGCGCTCCAAGCGGCTGCGCCATCGACCTTGAAGAGAGAGCGGGCCACCGCGATTTTCCTGCGGGTTCCCGTCCTGCCCGTTACGCAGGTTCGGCGAGTGGCCGGAACGGGTCAGAGGCATGACCATGGGGACGGCGCACGCCTTCGATCCATCCGGATGGGGAGAGGCGGCAGCGACCCGGACGGAAGCGACCGCGGAACCACGGCGGTTCGTGCAGAGGGGAAACGCCGGAAGAAAAGATGGCGGCTCCGGCCGCAGAAGGAATTTCCGGTCGCCGGCTGCGGGGCGGCTCTGCCCGCTTCCGGAACCGGGTTCCGTAGGTATGATCACGGCTCGTCCCTGCGGTGCTGCCCGACCGCCACCATCTCGAGTCCGTCCGTCTGGACGGACGGGCAAGCCCGGGTTCCGGCCGCCCGGTTTCCACCGCCCTTGTCATCCGACCTGAGAACGCGAGCCATGCTGCGAACCCGATTTCCGGTACCCACCCAGAAGGATGATCCCGCGGAAGCCCAGGTCGTCTCGCATCGCCTGATGCTGCGGGCCGGTCTGGTACGGCAGGCGAGCGCCGGGATCTACAGCTGGCTGCCCCTGGGTTTCCGGGTACTCAAGAAGATCGAAGCCATCGTGCGGAACGAGCAGAATGCCGCCGGGGCAGTCGAGGTCCTGATGCCGACGATCCAGTCGGCGGACCTCTGGAAGACCTCGGGGCGGTACGAGGACTACGGGCAGGAGATGCTCCGCATTACCGACCGCCACGACCGGGAGATGCTGTACGGGCCCACGAACGAAGAGCAGATTTGTGAAATCGCCGCCGAATTCATCAAGAGCTACCGAGACGTGCCGAAGCATCTCTATCACATCCAGTGGAAGTTCCGGGACGAGCTCCGGCCGCGGTTCGGGGTGATGCGCGGGCGGGAGTTCCTGATGAAGGACAACTATTCGTTTGATGTCGACGAGGCTTCGGCGCACCAGTCCTACCAGCGGATGTTTCTCGCGTATCTGCGTACCTTTCGCGCCCTGGGCCTGACCGCCGTGCCGGTGCGCGCCGAATCCGGCCCGATCGGCGGCAGCATGAGCCACGAGTTCGTGATTCTTGCCGATACCGGCGAGAGTGCCGTGTATTGCGACCGGAACCTTCTCGAGCGGCCGGTTCCCGACCCGGTGTATGACCGCCCCGAGGCGCTGCGCCGGATCATGGACGACTGGACCGGTCCGTATGCCGCCACCGACGACATGCACGAACCCGACCGGTTTCGGCGTGAAGTACCGCCGGAGCGGCAGGTGACGGCGCGCGGCATCGAGGTAGGCCACGTGTTCTTCTTCGGCACGAAGTATTCGGAAAAGCTCGGCGTCATGATCGACTTGCCGGATGGTTCCCGTCGGCCGGTGCAGATGGGCTCCTACGGGATCGGCGTCTCGCGTCTGGTCGGGGCGGTCATCGAGGCCTGCCACGACGACCGGGGCATTCGCTGGCCGCCTGCCATCGCTCCGTTCCAGGTGGGTCTTGCCAACCTTCGCCAGGACGATGCGGCGTGCGCGAACAGCGCCCGGGCCGCGTACGACCGGTTGCGCAAGGCCGGGGTGGAAGTGCTCTACGACGACCGCGACGAACGGGCCGGAACCAAGCTCGCCGATCTTGATTTGATCGGTGTTCCCTGGCAGATGATCGTGGGTCCGCGCGGCACGCGGCAGGGGGTGGTCGAACTGCGGGCCCGGGACAGCGGCGAGACCCGGGAACTTTCCCCGGAAGACGCGCTCCGGCACATCCAGGGCGCATGAACCTGGGAATGGAGATCTGGATCGCCCGCCGGTATCTGGGGGCGCGCCGGACCGAGGGTTTCATTTCCGTGGTGGCCGCGTTTTCCCTGGTCGGCATTGGCCTGGGAGTGGCCACCCTGATCATCGTGATGTCGGTGATGAACGGGTTCCACAACCAGCTCGTGAACCGGATCGTGGGGGTCAACGGACATGTCGTGCTGCAAGCCCCGGCCGGTGCGGAAACCCCGGCCGGGGTAGCGGGACTGGAAGCGGAACTGCGCGATTATCCGCAGGTGATCGAGGTGTTCGCAGAGACCGAGGGACAGGCTCTGGCGACTTCGTCGGGTGAGGCGCGGGGCGCCATGGTCAGGGGAATCGAGCCTCCGGCGCTGCGGCGCCGGGCGCTGGTGGCGGAGTCGATCACGGACGGTTCGCTGGACACCTTCGCCGACGCGGGCGGGGCAGTGGTCGGCTTTCGCCTGGCCCGGCAGCTGGGAATCGGAATCGGCGACACGCTGACACTGCTGCACCCCGACGGCGATGCGACCATCATGGGCACCATGCCGCGGGTGCGGACCTATCCGGTCGCCGCCCTCTTCGAAGTCGGCATGTACGAATACGACTCGAGCCTCGTGTACCTGCCGCTGGACGATGCCCTGGTCTTCTTCGGTACCGGCGAGGAGGCGATCAAGATCAAGGTCCTGCTCGACGACCCCGACAGTGCGGACGCCGTGAGCGCCCGGATGGCCGAGGCATTCGCCGGCCGCGCGCGCACCTTCGCCTGGCCCAGCCTCAACCGCCAGTTCTTCAACGCCCTCAAGGTCGAACGCAACGTGATGTTCCTGATCCTGACCCTCATCATTCTGGTCGCTGCGTTCAACGTCGTCTCCAGCATGATCATGCTGGTGCGCGACAAGGAACAGGGAATTGCCATCCTGCGGACGATGGGAGCCACCCGCGGGTCGCTGCTGCGGATCTTCGTGTTCACGGGCGGGTCGGTGGGGGTGATCGGCACCCTGGCGGGCGGGGCACTGGGCCTGGCGTTCGCGACCAACGTGGAGGCGGTCCGGACGTTTCTCGAGAGCATCACCGGCGTCGACCTGTTCGCCGCCGAGATCTATTTCCTCTCGCAGCTGCCTTCCGAAGTACAACCGCTGCAGGTGATCGGCGTACTGGGGTTCGCCCTGGCGATCGCCTTGCTGGCCACGGTCTATCCGGCCTGGCGCGCCTCCCGAATCGATCCGGCCGCGGTGCTTCGGCATGGCTGAGCCGGTCCTGCGGCTCAACCAGGTATCGCATGCCTACCGGCAGGGGCAGGCCGAGGTGCCGGTGCTGACCGACGTGGACCTCACGCTGCAGGCAGGAGAAACCGTGGCCCTGGTCGGACCGAGCGGGGCCGGAAAATCGACGCTCCTGCACATCGCCGGGTTGCTGGAGACACCCAGCAGCGGGAACGTGGCGATCGCCGGACAACAGGTCCGGCCGGGCCGTGACGGCCTGCGGACCAGCCTGCGCCGCGCGCATCTCGGTTTCGTCTACCAGAATCATCACCTGATGCCCGAGTTTTCGGCGCTGGAGAACATCGTGCTGCCGCTGCGCCTGGCCGGGATATCCGTCCGGGCGGCGCAGCGCCGGGCGGCGGACCTCCTGGACCGTATCGGCCTCGGTGAGCGCAGCCGGCACCGGCCGGCCGAACTGTCGGGCGGCGAACGGCAGCGGGTCGCGATCGCCCGGGCCATCGTCCACCGGCCGAAACTCCTGCTGGCCGACGAGCCCACCGGAAACCTGGATACCGTCACCGCAGCGGACGTGACCGATTTGCTGGTGGAGCTCGTGCAGGCCACCGGGCTGGCAGTCCTGCTGGCCACGCACAACCCGGCGCTGGCCGGTCGGATGCAGCGGGGTCTGCGCCTGGCAGCGGGCCGCCTGCACCCGTGGGGCCCGCCGGGCCGGCGGCCCGACGAGCCGACCCCCTCCTCCGGGGCCCGGCCGTGACCCGGACGCCCTTCGTGCACCTGCGGGCCCGGTCGGCCTATTCCCTGGCCGAAGGGGCGATCCGGATTCCGGAGCTGGTGGAACTGGCCGTCGACGACGCCATGCCGGCGCTTGCCCTGACGGATCACGGAAACCTGTTCGGTGCGCTCGAGTTCGCCATGACGGCCCGCGAGGCCGGGGTGCAGCCGGTTCCCGGGACGCTGGTGCAGCTCGCACCGGACGACGAACAGGTGGTGTCGGGCCGGGACTGGCCGTGTGCGCCGGTCCTGCTGCTGGCAGCGACCGAAGCCGGCTGGCACAACCTCAAGCGGCTGGTATCGCGCATGTACGTGCAGGAGAGCCGTCCGGACGGCCCGGTGGCCACGCCCGCCGAGCTTGCGGCTCATGCCGAGGGCGTGATCGTCCTGACCGGCGGCGCACCGGGGCCGCTGGGAAGGCTGCTGGCCAACGGCCGCACGGAATCCGCCGAACGGCTGATCGAGTACCTGCAGGGCGTTTTCGATGACCGGCTGTACGTGGAACTGCACCGCCACGGCACGGACACGGACGCGGCGCTGGAGCCCGAGTTCCTCCGCCTTGCCCACGTGCGCGGCCTCCCGATCGTGGCGACCAACGACATCCACTTTGCCCGCCCGGACCTGCAGGCCGCGCACGAATGCCTGCTCTGCATCCGGGATTCGACCACCCTTCTCGACGAACGGCGCGCGCGGCTGACTCCGAATCACTGCTTTCGCTCCCAGGCATCCATGCGCGAATTGTTTGCGGACCTTCCCGAGGCGCTGGCCAATACGGCGGTCATCGCCCGCCGCTGTTCGCACGTTCTCACCGCGCGCACACCCATCTTGCCGAAGGTTCCGGATCTCGCCGGCCGATCGGACACGGAGGTGCTGGCCGAGCGGGCGGCGGCGGGGCTCGAGGCCCGGCTGGGCCGCCAGGCGGGCGCGGCCGCTCCCCGCGAAGACGCGCAGCAACCGTCCCTGGAACGGTATCGCGAGCGGCTGCGCCACGAGCTCGAGATCATCCGCCAGACCGGATACGACGGGTACTTCCTGATTGTCGGAGAGGTGATGCGCTGGTCCCGCGAGCAACGGATTCCGGTGGGGCCGGGACGGGGTTCCGGGGCGGGTTCGCTGGTGGCCTGGGCGCTCGGCATTACCGACGTCGATCCGCTGCGGTTCGGGCTCATCTTCGAGCGCTTTCTCAATCCCGAACGGGTATCGATGCCGGACTTCGACCTGGATTTCTGTCAACAGCGGCGCGAGGAGGTCATCGCCCACGTGCGGGAACTCTACGGGGCGGACCAAGTGGCGCAAATCATCACCTTTGGCTCACTCAAGGCCCGCGCCGCGGTGCGCGATGTGGGCCGCGCACTCGGGCTGTCCTACAGCAAGGTCGACGAGATCGCGAAACAGGTGCCGGAGAACCCGGCCAATCCGGTCAGCCTTGGCGACGCCCTCGAATCCGAAAAGGGGCTGCAGGAAGCGCGGGCCAACGACGGCGACGTGGCGCGGCTGTTCGAGATCGCGCTGGTACTGGAGGGTCTCAACCGCAACGTCTCGACCCATGCCGCCGGGCTGGTGATCGGCGACCGGCCCATCGGGGAACTGGTACCGCTCTACCGCGATCCGCGGTCGAACATCGTCGTGACCCAGTATGACATGAAGCGGGTCGAACTGGCCGGGCTCGTCAAGTTCGACTTTCTCGGGCTGAAGACCCTGACCTCGATGGACCTGGCCGTCCGCCTGCTCGAACAGCGCGGGGTCGAGCTGGATCTCGACTCGCTGCCCCTCGACGACGCCCGGACCTACGCCCTGCTTGCAAGCGGCGAAACCGGCGGGATCTTCCAGCTCGAAAGCCCGATGATGCGCGAGATCCTGCGGGGTCTGCAGCCCGACCGGATCGAGGATCTGGTCGCGATTCTGGCGCTCTACCGGCCGGGACCGATGGACAACATTCCAAGCTTCATCGACCGGCGCCACGGCCGCGAACCCGTGACGTACCCGCACCCCTCGCTGCAGCGGATCCTTGAGGAGACGTCAGGAATCTGGGTCTACCAGGAGCAGGTCATGGAAACCGCACAGGTGCTGGCCGGGTTTACCCTCGGCGAGGCCGACATCCTGCGCCGGGCCATGGGCAAGAAGATCAAGTCGGAGATGCGGGCGCTCGAAGCGGATTTCGTGGAACGGGCCGTGAGCAACGCGGTGCCGCGCGACGTGGCCCGCAGCATCTTTGCCGATCTCGAGAAATTTGCCGGGTACGGGTTCAACAAGAGCCATGCGGTGGCCTACGCGCTCATCAGCTACCGGACGGCGTATCTCAAGGCCCACCATCCGGCCGACTTTTTCGCGGCGATGATGACCATCGAATCGACCAACCGTGACAAGCTCAACCTGTTTCAGGAAGAGATCACGCGGCGCGGGCTCCGGTTGCTGCCGCCGGACGTCAACCGGTCCCGGACCGAGTTCACGGTCGAGTCCGGGGACGGCGGCGGGCTGGCCGTGCGCTGCGGCCTGGGCGCCCTCCGCGGGGTCGGGCCGGCGGCGATGCAACTGGTGGTCGAGGAGCGGGAGAAGCAGGGGCCGTACCGGGATGTCTGGGACCTGGCGCGGCGGTCGTGGCCGGCGGAGTTGAACAAGGAACACTTCGAGAATCTGAGCGAGGCCGGGGTGCTCGACGGGCTGTTTCCCGGCCGGCCGGCGGCCGAATCGCGAAGCGTGGCCTTTGCGGCCGCCCAGATGACGGCCCGCTGCGGCCATGAAGCCGCGCGGGCGGTGCGCGATTCGCAGGCCAGCCTGTTCGGGGGCGCCGCCGGGGCGGAAGAAGAGTTGTGGGTCCTGCCGGAGGCCGCCCCCTGGGAGGGGCCGGAGATGCTCGCGCGCGAGTTTTCGGTGCTGGGCTTCTACGGTTCGGGGCACCCTCTGGAATCGTATGCGGAGGAGTTGGCAGGCGCCGGAGTGGTGCCGCTGGGAGAGGTCCAGGGGCAGTCGCCGGGGGCCGTCTTCCGCGTGGCCGGGGTGCTCACGCAGGTGAAGGAACGGACGTCACAGAAGAAGCGGAGATTCGCCCGGGTGCGGCTGTCGGACCGCACCGGGTCGCAGGAGCTCATGATCTTTCCGGACACGCTCGAGCAGTGCCGGGAACTGCTGGGGGAAGGGGCCCTGCTGCTGATCGATGTGAACCGGGAAAGCGGGTCTTCCCGGGCGGACAGCCTGATCGTGCGCGACGTGGCCCTGCTCGACGACGGCGGCCCCGAAGGCGAGTTTCCGGCGGGGCTGCGGGTGCAGACCGACCCGACCTTCGATATCGGGGCCCTGTTTGACCTGCTGGCGGGCGCGAGACCCGGCCCGGGACGGCTGGAGGTGCTCTTTCCGCTGAACCCGGAACTGGAAGCGGTCGTGGATGTCGCGGTGGGCGTGCGGCTGGGGCACGGCCTCCGGCAGTCGGTCCGGCGGCTGGCGGGGGTCACGGGCGTCGAAGAACTGACCGCTCAGGAGGGCCGCCCGCCCGCGGGGTGAGAGGCAGCCGGGCCGTTCGGGCTCCGGAAGCCCGGCCGGGCCCGGCGAAGCCGGTCGTTGATGGCCCGGCCCAGCCGGTATTCGGGGATCGGGGCGACGGCGATCCGGCGGGCCCCCGAGCGGTCCAGATCGCGAAGCATGGCGAACAGGTTCCGGGCGGCCTCGGCGAGGTCGCCGCTGGGGCTGAGATTGCAGGGGGTGTCCGGCGAGGTCCCGAAGCCGAGATACACCTCGTCCGGAAGCGCCTCCCGGGCATTGAGCCTGAGCGGGGTGCGGGGGGCGTAGTGGTGCTGCAGCATCCCGGGGGCGCGCGCCTCCTCGCCGGCGGCCGGCGTCCCCACCGGCCCGATGACCGCTTCCAGGTCCTCGACGCTGATGCCGCCGGCCCGCAGCAGCACCGGGGGGCCGGGGCCCAGTTCGAGTACCGCGGATTCCACCCCCACCTCTGCCGGGCCGCCGTCCAGCACCAGTTCCACCCCGGGCCCCAGTTCGTCGCGCACGTGCTGGGCCCGGGTGGGGCTGATCCGCCCGTGCGGGTTGGCGCTCGGCGCCGCCACCGGGCGCTCGACCGCCCGGAGCAGCGCCGCCGCCACCGGGTGACCGGGAACCCGGAGCGCCACGGTCGCCCGGCCGCCGGTGACCGCCGGCGCCAGGGGCAGATCCGGCCGCAACGGCAGGACCAGGGTCAGGGGCCCCGGCCAGAACCGTTCGGCGAGACGGCGGGCGCGCGCTTCGCCGGCGCCGATGGCGAACGCTGCGGCGGGAGTCGCGGCATGGACAATCAGGGGATGCCCGGCGGGGCGGCGCTTCACGGCAAACACCTGCCGCACCGCTTCCGGGTTGAGGGCGTCCGCCCCCAGTCCGTAGACCGTTTCGGTCGGAAAGGCGACCAGCTTCCCGGCCCGAAGACAGGCCGCGGCCCGGGCAATCTCGGCCGGCGTGGCCAGCACCTACCGGAGGGCCGTGCCGAGGCGGTCAAGCGCGCGGTCGAGCAGGGCGGCCGACTTCGCGTAACAGATCCGCAGATACCCCTCGCCCCCCGCTCCGAAGGCGTCGCCGGGCGCCAGTCCGACGCCCGCCCGGTCGATCAGGTCGCGGGCGGTTTGGCTCGACGAGGCCATGCCTTCCACCCCGAAGAACGCGTAGAACGCGGCGTCCGGACGAATCAGCCGGATCCGTTCCACCGCCCCCAGGGCGGCGATGACCGTGTCCCGGGCCCGACCCAGTGCCGCGCGCATGTCGCGGACGTGGGCTTCACCGTCACGCAGGGCGGTGATGCCCGCGGCCTGGGCGGCGGCGGCCGGGCTCGCGACGTTGAATTCGTTCAACTGCTCGATGCGGGCGGCCACCGGCGCCGGGGCCACGACCCATCCGAGTCGCCAGCCGGTCATGGACCACGCCTTCGAGAAGCTGTTGACGACGATGACCGGATCATCGGCGTCGGCGAGATCCAGGAATGACGGGGCCACGTCCCGGTCATAGACGACGCGGGCGTACACCTCGTCCGAGATGACCCACAACCCGCGCCGGCGCGCGAAGGCCAGTAGGGCCGCCAGGTCCCCGGGTTCGGCCATCCAGCCGGTCGGGTTGCCCGGTGTACTGAGGTAGATGGCCCGGGTCCGGGCGGTGGCGGCATCGAACAGCTGATCCAGATCGAGGTGCCAGCGGCGTGCCTGCGGCTTGAGCGGCACCGCTACCGGCCGCCCGCCCATGATGTCGACGCACCGCAGGAAATTCGGCCAGACCGGCGTGACGCAGAGCACTTCGTCGCCGGGGTCGACCAGCAGCTCGGCCGCGATCATCAGCGCGTTCATGCCGGCGCAGGTCACGACGATCCGGTCCTCGCTGACCGTCCGGGCATGCAGCCGGTTCTCGTACGCGGCAAGGGCGCGCACGAGTTCGGGCTTGCCCCGGTTCGGGGTATAGAACGTATCGCCGGCGCGCAGGGCCGCCGCGGCCGCCTCGCAGATGAAATCCGGTGTCGGCCGGTCCGATTCACCGAACCAGAGCGGGATCACGTCGTCCCGGCCCATGGCGGCATCCGCGATGGCGCGGATGCCGGATTCCTCCAGGTGCGCGATGCGGGTGCGGATCCTCGCCGCGGCGGCCGGCGGAGCTACAGCAGCGCGCCGATCTGCCATGGAACAAATTCCTCGTCACCGAACCCGGCCATCTCGCTCTTCGACTGTTCGCCGGAGGCGACCCGAAGCACGGTGTCGAACACCTCCTCGCCCATGGCGGAAATGTCCTTGATGCCGTCGAGAACCTGCCCGCAGTTCACGTCCATGTCCTCACGCATGCGCTCGTACATCGGGGTATTGGTTGCGAGCTTGATCGACGGTACCGGCTTGCAGCCGAATACCGACCCCCGCCCGGTCGTGAAACAGACGACGTTGGCGCCGCCCGCCACCATGCCGGTCACCGAGACCACGTCGTAGCCCGGTGTGTTCATGAAGGTAAAGCCCTGCGCCCGGATGGGCTCCGCGTACTGGTAGACATCCACCAGGTTGGTCGTACCTCCCTTGGCGACCGCTCCCAGCGACTTCTCGAGGATGGTCGTCAATCCGCCGGCCTGGTTGCCGGGCGACGGATTGTTGTTGAGTTCGGCTCCGTGGCGGGCCGTGTAGTCCTCCCACCAGCGGACATGACGAACCAGTTTCTCGCCCGTTTCCCGGTCGACCGCACGCCGCGTGAGCAGGTGCTCGGCCCCGTAGATTTCGGGGGTTTCGGCGAGGGTTGCCGTGCCGCCGTGCCGGACCAGCAGGTCCACCGCCGCGCCCAGGGAAGGATTCGCGGTCATGCCCGAGTACGCGTCAGACCCGCCGCACTGGAGGGCGAGGCGGATGTGGCTCGCGGGAAGCGCCGTCCGGCGCACCGAGTTCGCCTGCGGGAGCATGTGGCGAATCCGCTCGACGCCGGCCTGGACGGTGGCCCGGGTGCCGCCCGTATCCTGGATGGTCATCATCTGGAACAGGTCGCCGGCGGCCCATGCATGGTTGGCGGCCATGGTATCCACCTGGTTGACTTCGCAGCCCAGCCCCACGACCAGGATGCCGGCGAAGTTGGGGTGCCGCGCGTAGCCGGCCATGGTGGCCTGCAGGAGGTCCCAGCCGAGCCCTTTTCCCGCCATTCCGCAGCCGGTGCCGTGGGTGATGGCCACGACCCCGTCGACGTTCGGATACTCCTTGAGTCCGTCGCCCCGGAAGGTGTCGGCGATGTAGCGGCAGACGGTGGCCGAACAGTTTACCGACGACAGCACCCCGATGTAGTTGCGGGTGGCAGCCCGGCCGTCCGCCCGCTGGATGCCCCGGAACGTGGCGCGCTCGGAATCCGCTACCATCGGGGTTGCACACGCCCCCTGGCTGAATTCGTAGTCACGCCGAAACTGGCGGACGGCGACGTTGTGCGTGTGCACGTGTTCGCCCGGCTCCACCGCTTCGGTGGTGAACCCGATGATCTGGTTGTACTTCCGGACTTCGGCGCCGGCATCGATCCGGCGGGTTGCGATCTTGTGTCCGACCGGAATCTGGCGGGCGGTGGTGACCCCCTCCCCGGGTATGGCGGTATCCGGGGGCAGGGTGGTCTTGGCCGTGATCACGTTGTCGGCCGGATTGAGCCGGATGGTCAGTGCTTCCCGGGCGGTCATGACGGTTCTCCTGCCGTGCCAACTGGCTCCGTGTGGCGGGATGGTAGCAGCACCGTGCCGCCGGCTGCCGGACGGGACAAGGGTGGAGGGCCCGGACCTCGCTCCACCGCCGCGCCCGCCCGGGCGGAAATGGCGCCGCCCGGGACCGCGGTCCGGCCCCGGGGCAAGCGGCCGCCGCGGGAATCAGGATGGCCGGCCGGCCGAACCGCAGGCAGGGCGGCGGTGGACAGGGGAGGCGTGGTAAGGTGGAGGCGCGTGCCCGGACGGCGCGCCGTTTCTGTCTGTACCAGGGAGAATTTTCATGAAGTTGGTGCGTTTCGGCCCCCGCGACCGGGAGTTGCCCGGCCTGATCGACAACGACGGCACCCTGCGGTCACTGGAACGACACCTGCCCGATGTCACGCCGCACGTGCTGTCCGACCCCGGGCTTGCCCGTCTGGCAGAGATCCGCATCGAGGAGCTGCCCGCGGTTCCGGACCGGCCGCGCTTCGGAGTCCCGGTCTCGGGTATCGGCAAGATCCTGTGCATTGGCCTCAACTACAGCGATCATGCGAAGGAGGTGGGGGCCGCCCTTCCCGACGAGCCCATCGTGTTCATGAAGCCGACCAGCGCCCTCAATGGTCCGGACGACGAGGTCGAGATGCCCAAGGATTCGAAGAAGACCGACTGGGAGATCGAACTCGGAATCGTGATCGGCACCGAGGCCAACAATGTGCCGGAGAGCCGGGCGCTTCAGCATGTGGCGGGCTACACCGTGGTGAATGACGTGTCGGAACGCGAGTGGCAGCTTGAGCGGGGGATGACGTGGGACAAGGGCAAGGGCTGCGACACCTTTTGTCCGGTCGGGCCCTGGCTGGTCACGCGCGACGAGGTTCCCGATCCGCAGCAGCTGCATCTCTGGCTGGACGTGAACGGCAAGCGGATGCAGGACGGAAACACCAGCACGATGATCTTCGACGTGCCCACACTGATCGCCTACATCAGCCGGTTCATGACGCTGCATCCCGGAGACCTGATCGCGACCGGCACGCCTCCGGGAGTGGGTTCCGGCATGAATCCCCCGCTGTTTCTGAAGGACGGTGACGTCATGGAGCCGGGAATCGCGGGGTTGGGCGTGCAGCGTCAGCGCGTGCGCAGTTGGGCCCCGCGTTGACGGCGGCTCCATGAGGCGTCCCCCGGTCTTCGTTCACTGCTGGCTTCCGGACTCCGTCCGCGCCCGGCTGGACTCCCGGTTTCAGGTCGACTGCCACGATGCCTTCGCGGCCGGCCTGCTTGAGGCGGACGCGCTGCAGGAACGGATGCAGGGGACGGCCGGAGTGCTGCTGATGGGGCCGTACGTCGGCGCCGGCATGCTCGATGCCTGCGCCGGCACCCTCCGGGTGGTCGCCAACGTGGCGGTTGGGGTCGACAACGTCGATGTTGCCGCTGCGACCCGGAACGGCGTGGTGGTCACCAATACGCCGGGCGTACTGGATGAACCGGTCGCCGACATGACCATGGCGCTGGTCCTCGCCGTCGGCCGCCGGCTTGTCGAAGGGGACCGGTTCGTGCGCGGCGGCCACTTCCGCACCCATCCGTTTTCCCTGCTCTGGAGCGCCGATATCGGCGGTGAGACGCTCGGGATCGTCGGCCTCGGCCGGATCGGAAAACGGGTTGCGGCCCGGGCCCGGGGGTTCGGCATGAACGTCTGCTACCACAACCGGAATCGTCTCCCTGCCGGCGAGGCCGAGGC
The DNA here is from genome assembly GCA_965203385.1 of Alphaproteobacteria bacterium. Lineage (GTDB taxonomy): Bacteria > Pseudomonadota > Alphaproteobacteria > TMED109 > TMED109 > VXPW01. The sequence continues at coordinate 3,211,281 of OZ241893.1, read as the reverse complement.
ACTCGGCGTGACCTGGCGCAGCCTGCCCGAGCTGCTGGCGGAATCCCGGTACGTGGTGCTGCTGTGCCCGCTGTCACCCGAAACCCGGCACCTGATCGGTGGCCCGCAACTGGCGCAGATGCGCCGCGACAGCTTCCTGATCAACGTCGCCCGCGGGCCCGTCGTGCACGAAGCGGCGCTGATCCGGGCGCTCCGGGAGGAACAGATCGCAGGCGCTGCCCTGGACGTGCACGAATTCGAACCGAACGTGGACCCGGCGCTGCAGGCGATGGAGAACGTTGTCCTGACCCCGCACATCGCGAGCGCCACCCGCACCACCCGGCTTGCGATGATCGATCTCGCGGCCCGGAACCTCGAAGCGGTTCTCCGCGGTGAAGTGGTACCGAACCCGGTCAATCCCGAGGTACTGGAGGACGGGCGCTGATGGCCTGGAGCGTGGACCTTTCCGGCAAGACCGCCCTCGTGACCGGGGGTGCGAGCGGCATCGGACACGCCATCGCCAGCGGGCTTCTCGAGGCGGGGGCGGCCGTGACCGTGACCGCCCGCACGGATGCTTCGGTGGCGGCGTGCAAACCGGAGACCCCGAGCGGCGCGATGCAGGTCCTGAAGCTCGACGTCACCAACGAGCTCTCGATCGGCGCCGTCCTGGACCGGTTCGGCCCCCTGGACATTCTCGTCAACAACGCCGGTATGGTCAGGCGGGCCCTCGAGTTTCAGACCGAGGACTTTGCGGATGTTGTCAACACGAACCTGATGGGGGTGCAGCGCATGGCACGCCACTGCCTGCCGAAGCTGGCGCTGGCCCGGGGGTGCATCCTCAACGTGGCGTCGATGTGGTCGTACTTCGGCTCCCGTACCGCGCCGGCCTATACCGCGTCCAAGACCGGCCTGGTGGGCCTGACCCGGTCCCTTGCCCACGCCTGGGCCGAGCACGGCATCCGGGTAAACGCGATTGCGCCGGGATGGATTGCAACCAAGATGACGCAGGCGCTGCGTGACGACCCGGAGCAGTACGACGCGATTCGGTCGCGCATTCCGATGGGGAACTGGGGGCGGCCGGAAGACGTTGCGGGGGCCGCGGTCTTCCTTTGCTCACCCGCGGCTGCCTATGTGACCGGGGCCCTGTTGCCGGTCGACGGGGGATATACCGTCGCCTGAGCGCAGTCAGTCCGCCGCCGGCGGTGCGGGGACCGGCCCCCGGATCCGGAGTTTCGCGTTTCCGCAATCGAGTTCGGCACCGGTGGCCGCAGCCTCGTTGGCGAGTGCGAGCCGGACGTGGGCGAGGCCTTCGCCGCCCCGGCTTGAGCGCATGGTGCCGACCTCCCGCTCGCCGAGACGGATCGGGGTACCGGGGTCGGGGGGCGGGCCGGATGCAACGGTCACCCGCGCCAGCCGCCGGCGCACGGTACCGCGGTACCGCTGGCGGGCCGTGTTTTCCTGACCGATGTAGCATCCCTTGGTGAACGACACGCCGTCGAGGAGATCGAAGTTGCTCTCGAGCAGGTAGCTGCGCCCGGTCACCAGATCGCGCCCGCCGTCCGGGACGCCGGCTGCGAGGCGCTGCCGGTCGAACGCTTCGGGGGTTCCGGGGGCAAAGCCCGCGTCCGCAAAGAAGGCGGCGAGTTCGGCCGGCGGCAGGTACGCACGCACCCCGAGGTCACGGGAGCGGGGGTCCGCGAACACGATGCCGCCCCCGTGGCGGCGGGCGCGGCCGCGGTTTTCTCCGACCCCCGCCGCCGGGGCCGCCGGCCCGCCGAAGCCGACACCGACGGCGAGTTCCGCTGCGGCTTCGATCCCGGCCTTGCTCCGCAACCGGTACAGTCCAAGGCGTCGGGCAAGGTCCGGCTGGCGGGCACGCTCGGTATCGAGCATGACGGCCCCGTCGAGCTCGGTCAGCAGAAAATCATGCAGATACGTGCCTTGCGGAGTGAGCAAGGCCGCATAGAGCGCCCGGTCGGTGCGCAGCCGGTCGAGATCGTTCGAGACGACGCCCTGAAGGAAGGTGCGGGCGTCGGGTCCGGCAATCCGGGTCAGCATCCGGTCCGGAAGTGCACACCAGCGGAGGATAGGGTCGCGGTTGTCGGCCATGCGGTATGGGTGTAGTAGCGGTACGTGAGGGCCCCATCGTACACCGTGCGGGAACGGCCCCCTTGTCCTGCGGGTTGACGCATGCTCATTACCCTTGCCGACCGGTCATTTCCGTTTGACGGCGACACGCCGGCGGAGACCGCCTTGCCGCCGGCCCAGAAGGGTGTGGTGCGGCTGGCCGAGGCGCTGGCGGCCGCCGGCCACACGGTGCGCGTGTTCAACCTCTGTGAACTTGCCGGCGTCGTCCGCGACGTGAGCTGGGTTCCCCTGGAAGAAGCCGCTGCCACCACCACCGATCTCTTCATTGCGCACCAGGATCCGGAACTGCTCGACGTCGTACCTGACGTCAAGACCCGGGTCCTGTGGATGACCGGCTCGGGGAGGGCCCTGGTCCGGCCGGAGCCGTTCGCCAGTGCCGCCCGGCATCGACCGGTACTCGTGTATCAGGGGCAGGCCCATCTCGCGACCTTTCCCGACGCGCTGCTGGCCCTTGACGGAACGTGCATTCCGAACGGCGTGGGAGACGCCTTCCGGAACGCGGCCGAACCCGCGCCATCGGTCACGCCGCGGGCGGTGGTGACCACGCATCCGCTGCGAGGTCTCGAATGGCTGGTGGGCCTCTGGCGGCGCCGGATCCACGGCCGCTTGCCGTGGGCGGAACTGCACGTGTTCTCGAGCGCCTTGCACGGTGCCGCGGAGGGACGGCCGCTGGCCCCCGCCTACGACCGGATTCACGCCCTCGTTTCGGCGGCCGGGAAGTCGGGTGTCCAGATCTGCAAGCCGCTGCCGGATGCGGAAATGGCAGAGTTTCTGCGAACGGCGCGGGTGCATCTCTACCCCTCGGACGAGAGTGAGGTGGCGGCGATGACGCTTGCCGAAAGCCAGGCGGTCGGGTTGCCCGCAGTCGCCCGTCCCCTGGGGGCTGCAGGGGAGCGCATCCAGGACGGCAAGACCGGATTTCTCGCCCGGGACGACAATGCCTTCGCCGAGTACGCGATCCGCTTGCTTGACGACCAGGCAACCCATGCCCGCATGAGCGAGCATGCGTGTGCACAGGGCAGTCAGGCCTGGAGCTCGGTCGCCGCGCAATTCGAAGCGCTGGCCCGCTGACGCCAGCCCCGGCCGCCGCCCCGCGCCTCACGCCTGACCCGGACCCGGAGTTGCGCACCGCGGCGGGCGGTCCGACCGCGGACCAGCGGGCCGTGGCCAGGGCGCCCTGCGCCGGCAGCGCCGAAGGGCTGCTCCCCGGGACCGGAAGACACCCGGGCGGGAGCGTGGCAGGAGGAGTCCGGGGAAGACGGGCCATGCAGCTTGCGGAGCGGTGCCCGGGTATCGGAATTTCGATACCCGCACGACAGGAGCCACGGCTCCGGCAGGCTACGGCCCGGACCGGCCTTCGACGGCATCGAGAAATTTCTCGATCAGACCGTCCGGCGCCCTGATGACGTGTTGGGGTTCGGGGAACTTGCCGGTGCGGACATCGGTGACAAATTCCTCGAACGCCGCTACGCGTTCCGCCTGCATCTTTTCCCGCCACTTGTACAGATGACGGTACTGCTTGGAGTGTCGCGGGTAGGGGGGCGGATTGTTGCCAAGGATGTCTTCGGCAAAAAGGAACTGAATGTCGCCGCCGCTGCCGGCTCCGATCGACGACGTGAGCAGTTGCGTGCGCCGGCTGATTTCCGAGAGGAGTTCGGCCGGGATGACCTCGACTTCCACTGCGTACGCACCGGCGTCCTCGAGCGCCTTGATTTCGCGGTAGACCCACTGGGCCTCCTCGAGGGTCTTCCCAACTGCACGCAGCCCGCCGGTCCAGGTGCTTTTCCGCGGAACCAGGCCGGCGTGTCCCTGGACCGGTATGCCGGCCTCCGCTGCGGCGGCCACGAAACGGGGGCTCCACTGGCACATGATGGCGTCCGCCCCCAGTGCCATCGCTTCGTACCCGAGCCGGACGGCCTCGGTCGCACTGGCAGCGGCGACCAGCGGCACCGAGAACGCCATGAAGGTGTTGGGCGCAGCCTTCCGGATGGCGCCGGCAAGGTCGGGACGACGGGGGTCAAACCGGACCTTCATGGTATCGATGCCGGCCTGCTCAGCGGCCGCCGCCTCTTCCGGAGAGAACGGGAGCGTCTCGATGAGAACCTGTATTCCCTTTTGCGCCCGGAGATCCTTCACGGTGAAGTTGCGGGTGCCGTAGGCACCGCCCAGGGTCATCACCCGCTTCAGGCCGCGCGCGGATGCGTCTCTTGGCGGTATTCCCCCGTCACCGGTTGCGTGGCTCGCCATGGCCTTCCTCCTTGGTGGTGGGTCCGTGTGTCTCAAGGTACCAGATGGACTGTCATGCCCTGGCCGGGGGCTGGCGAAAGGTCAAGATCAAGATGCCCGGAGGCTTCCCAACCCATTCTGCGTCAAGGCCGGGTGTCGGATCTCAAGCTGTCCCAGCTCCATGGCCGCCCTCGGATACGACCCACTGGCCGCCGCCCGGACTGCGCTCAACGGAAAGGCCGCCGGCACGGTCAAGCGTCAAGCTTCATGATTCCCGCCCGGCACCCGAGAAGGGGCGAGCAGTTACCAGCCCGCTTGAAAGCCTCTCCATTGGGTAGTGTACCGGTGCGCCAGGCAGCGCAGAGAAGCGGTCACCCCGGCCCCGCTGCCGGGGTCGCTGCCTGTCGAGTTCCCTCACGATTGTTCCGTCTCATTCCCCCGCCGGTTTCCGGACGGGTTCGTTCGGCAACCCTGACGATCCGGTGCATCTCGCGCAACACCGGTTTTTCGATCAACTTGCCGTCGACCACAACCACTCCGGTGTCTGCAGTCTGAAACTCGGCGATGACGCGACGGGCCCGGGCAACTTGCTCGGGTGACGGTGTGAAGACCGCGTTGAGCGTGGCGATCTGGGCGGGGTGGATCGCTCCCTTTCCGGAAAACCCCAAATCCCGGGCCTGAATCGCCGCTTGCCGCAGGCCTTCGGAATCTTTCAGATCCAGGTAGGGCACATCGATCACGTCGAGCCCGGCACCGGCGGCGGCGTGCACTACCCGTGAACGGGCGTACAGCAAGGGCTCCCATTCGTTGCGGCAGCGAAGCTCCGCGGCCATGTCAACGCCGCCGAAGAACAGGGCGTCGATGCGGGCGCTGCAACGAGCAATATCGAAAGCGGCTTCCAGACCGGCGTTGGTTTCGATGATCACGTGCAGTCGGGTTGCGTGCCCCCGCTCGGACAGCAGCTGATCGACCATCACCACTTCGTCGGGCGTCTGCACCTTCGGAAGCATCAGCGCCGGCGGTGGCGCGGGGGCGCCGAGGACGGCCTGCAAGTCGTCGATCCCGAATCGCTCACGCACCGAATTGATGCGCACGACGCACTCGACCAGACGGTCCGGCACGGGCCGCTCGAGCAGTTTCAGTGCGTGCTCTCGTGCCGCCGCCTTATCCTTCGGCGCGACCCCGTCTTCCAGTTCAAGACAGACGATATCGGCTCCGCTGGCAAGCGCCTTCGGAAACATCTCGGGCCGCAACCCGGGCGTGAAGATGAATGAACGGCGCGGACAAACTTTGTGAAGGGACATGTCAACGGGCTTTCAGGGCGATGACGATCGATTGATCAGTTGGGAACGGAGAAAACCCCGGTGGAAGGGTCCATGGTCCAGAGCTCTCCTTGGGCAATATCGAACCAGGCTCCATGCAAGCCGAGTCGGTTGCCGCGCTCCAATTCTGCCAGACCGGGAAACGTCCGAAGGCTGGCTACCGAGTTGCGGATGGCGGCCTGCTCGAGTGCGGGCTGGAGTTCCGCACCATCCAACTCGCTCCCCTCAATCATTTGCTGCAAGGCGGGACGAATCACACCCATCCATCGGCCGACAAAATCATCGGGCGAAAGCGCCTGGCCCGGCGGCTGCAGCAATGTCCGGATACCCCCGCAGTGCCTGTGACCGAGAACCACGACGTGTCGGACCTGCAACCCCCGGACGGCAAACTCCAGTGCTGCAGCGGTACCGAAGTCGGCTTCGATGCTCGAATAGGGAACGACCAGGTTGGCCACGGTCCGAACGACAAAGAGCGATCCGGGAGCGGCATTGAAGACCGTTTCGGGGGCCGAACGCGAATCGCAGCAGGCGATGATCATGACGCTTGGCGCCTGTCCGTGTTCCGCAAGGGACTGGTAGCGCGTACGGTTCTGTACGTAGCTGCCTTTCTTGAAGGCGCGCCAGCCGTCGAGAAGCGGAGAAGGAAACGTGGTCATGGAGGTCCTTGTTCCTGTGGTCGGCAAAAGAATCAGGTAATCGGCAACGATACCGGGCCGCGGAGTGATACACTTGGCGCTTCGTGGGAATGACCGGACCGCATCACGGGTGCCCGTCGGACATACCATGCGGGGAACCCGGCCACCCGAAGCGAATCCTCACCGGTTTAGCCGCAACCCGCATCGGTATGGGACGCGACCCGACAGGGTGACGGAGGGGGAGCGTAGCGGGGCACACCGGCTTCTTGGTGACGGTCGTACCGGCCACAGGCCCGCCGAATCTTTACCGGGCGGACCCCCGGCACAAACTGCGGGCTTCGCCTGTTTTCCGGAATCCTGATCGGCCGATGAGCGGGCCGCGAGAAAGGAATGCCTCATGGCTGCATACATCATCGGCCGGATCGAAATCACCAATCCGGAAGCCTACAAGGAATACGCGGCGAGAGTACCCCGGACGGTTCGCGAGCATGGCGGCCGGTACCTGATCCGGGGCGGCGCAAGCGAAGTGCTTGAGGGGCGCATGCCGGACCGCCGGACCGTCTGCCTGGAATTTCCCGATCGCGATGCTGCTCTCGGCTGGTACAATTCCGCCGAGTATGTGCCGCTCCGCCGACTTCGGCAGTCAGCTTCGACGGGTGATCTGTTCATCGTCGAGGGGGTCTGAACCTGATGGCACCACCAGCATGAGAAATTTCTGACGGAGGTTCGGAATTTACATGCCCAAGCGGGGTGAGCGGCCCGCCCGATCATGAACGTTTGAACCGTTGGAACTGCTCACCCCAATGTACCGAAAGATCAACCTGTTACCTATCCAGCGTCCTGATTTCCAACCGCAAGAGAGTTGAGCGGGAAATCAGGTGGCTGCTGCAAACATGCGGTTTGTACGGCAGGCATTTTACGAGGAGACGGTGCAGTTCGATGCACTCATAGCCGGGGATGGCGGTTACCGCAGTTGCGACACGGTATCCGAGGTCACGCATAAGTATTCAGGAAAGTCATGCGGGACCGGCGCGAGAAGGCGCGGCAGCACCGCGTACGCCTGCAAGCCAGTCACGCAGCCTCGCCGACGCTGACACGCTTGCCGAACCGGCGCAGGGCACCATCTATCGTTGCTGCCTTGGTGGCATGGTCCGGGTTCAGCATGCGCCGCACTTCGCTCTCGCCGACCCCGAAGGTGCGGGCGAGGTGGCGCCGCGAGACCTCGGCGGCGTGGCACGCCTCGTAGAAGGCAGGCTTCAGCGCAATCGCGACCGGAGGAACGAGGAGGGGTCTGCGGACGGTCGCACGGGAGGGTGCCGGAAGATCCTTGCCGTCGCGCACCGTGGCGGCGATCAGCTCTCGGAGTAAATCCCTCGCCTCGGCCAGCGCCTCGTCCCGGGTCGCGCCGTCAGTCGTGCCCCATCCGAAGTCCGGGAACACGACCAGGGGCGCACTCGGTCCCGTCTTTTCGTCGGCGCCACTGTCCGACGCTGCGGACGCCGGCTCGGGCTCCTACGGGTGTCCATTTTTGATTTTTGGGACCGCCAATGCCGAGACGTTTGCCAATCATGAAATGGACGGAAATCGAGATTTGTGCTATTGTGTATTTGTGCACAAAATCACACATGAGTGTTTCGATGTCCAAGACTGAAACAGCATATCTGTCCGCGCGCGTACCTATAGAGCTTCGAAACGAATTCAAATCGCTGGCCGCAAAGCGCGGGGAGAAGGTCCAGGATCTCCTGCGAATGGTATTGCAGAACTATGTTGACCGTGAAGATATCCAGCCACCATCTGCCGGGATCGTCGTTCGTCGTCTGCGCCAGAAGCAGCACGAGCTCAAAGGGATGGGAATCCACCATCTGACTTTGTTCGGGTCGGTCGCCCGGGGCGATGCCTTGCCGAGCAGCGACGTTGATCTTGTTGCCGAGTTTGCCGGCGACAAAACGCCTGGCCTTATCAAGACAGGCAAGATTGCCGCTCGCATCGGGGAAATTCTCGGTGATAAACACGAGATCGACCTGGTTCCAGGCAACAAGATGAGGGCTTCGGTTTCCGACACTGCCCAAGCAGATGCCATCAGGATATTTTGATGCCGCGAACACCAATCGACAGACTGAAAGACATGGTTCAGGCGATCGAAGACATCCATGACTTTACGCGAGGTATGGACCAAGAAACCTTCCTTCTCTCGCCTGTCAAAGATCGAAAGACTTTTAAGGCTGTATCCGGCTGCCTCCTGGAAATCGGTGAGGCCGTGAAGAACCTGCCGGATGATGTGATGGATCGGCACCCTGAAATCCCGTGGCGGCCCATTGGTTCGATGCGAGACCGGATCGCTCATAAGTATTTTCAGGTCGATGCCGAGATCGTCTGGGAGACAATTCAGGACGGCGATTTGGATGAGTTGCTTGATGTGGTTAGAGGCGAAATTCTTAATCTATCGCGGTAGGGAACCGGGGAAACCCGGTTCCCTACCGCGATAATCTCGAGGAGTGAAGACCTGCATGCAACATCCAATTCTCGGCAAGAACGACTGTTGAATCCCAGAATATCCCGTCAGGTTGGGTGGGGTATTGACCGGATAGAATCGTAGCCGGGTGTGTGACGGTTCGGGATAACGCGGGATGATCGGGGCTGAGAAGGGCTTCCCGGTGCAGCAGGTACGGAGGTAGCGGCCTGAGCCTGCCGACCGATGGTATCCTTCCAAGTAGCGGGGCAGTAGCCGTGCAGCATCAGGCTGCGCGGGAGTGCCTGAGCTCCGATCTTGTCGCAATCGCACGAGATCGGGGTTTCTCTTCGTCGCCCCACGTCACTTTGGCTTGGTCTCCGATCAAAGAGGGATTGGACCATCGTTCGACGCGCCATCGAAGACGGCTATTGGGATACCGGGCATCCAGACCCGCCGCTTTGCAAACCCTGTCCCAACGCCGCAAGCCCGTACCATCAACGGTCAACAGAGGGGGTGGGCAGTTATCCGACGATAAAAAAGCGGGCCGGCAATGGGCCGGCCCGCCGCGCCGCTCTGGACTTCCAGCCTTACTTGCGATGGCTGGTGATACCAATCCTTTGCGGCTTCTTCTCCTCCGGGACCTCGCGCACGAGGTTGACGTGCAGCAAGCCGTCCTTCAGGTCGGCACCCACCACCCGCACGTGCTCCTCAAGGCGGAACCGTCGCTCGAACTCACGGGTCGCGATTCCCTGGTAGAGGTACTCCGACCGCTGCTCGTCGGCCGTACGCTTGCCCCGAACCGTAAGCGCGTTTTCCTTCACGCCGATCTCGAGATCGTCCTCACCGAACCCGGCCACCGCCATGGTCACCCGGTACTGATCGCGCGCCGTCTTTTCAATGTTGTACGGCGGATAGGTGGAAAAATCCCGAGAGTCTTCGAGCATGCTTCCAAGCACCCGGTCCAACCGCTCAAAGCCGATGCCGGTCCGAAGCAGGGGGGCGATATTGAATGCGTTCATCCTTTTGCTCCTTAACGCTGAGACCCTAAGCTGGTCCCGTTCCACCGAAGCCCGTAGCACTTCGGCTGGCTATCAATTGGTAACGAATGCTTGAGAGTGCAAGTGGGGGCGGAAAAAGCCGCAACGAATTCGGAGAACAGATTGATATACCTCTGATAAGGTACTTTTTATTATCCGTAAAACCGGACAGAGAGAAGGCAGATCAGGTGCCGGAGATCGAAAGGGTACCCGTGGGGACGGTGGCTACGGTGTCCGGCTCACCCACACCGATGGTGCTGAATCCCGGAGCGGGATGGGGGCTTTCACTCTATCATTGTTAACTCCGTGTTTTCGATGACGTGGACGATGAGTTGGATTTTTTCGTCACCCCGGAAGCATTTGAGCGGGCCGGGCAGGGGTTGTCTCTTGGAGGACTCGAAGCCGACGATGCGGCCCATGCCGAGGACATAGTCGCGAACGGTGGGTGGCGCCCTGGCAGCGGCGGACGCCTCCCTGGCTCCACGGCCTGTGTTCGGGGAGCGACGACCGCGATGATCGGCCTCGCTGAGGGTCGGCATGCGATAGGCCGTCAGAATGCGGTTGAGCGCCGCGACCTCCACCGGTCGTACGATCTCGGTGGCGGGCGTATCGGGTGCCTCGCGGGCCAGACGCGACAGTTCGTGAATGCGCCAGGCGGCGACGGCATCGAAAGCCAGGCACTTGCGCAGGTCTTCGGCGTCGTCCAGCCGGCGGTCACAGATGCGGGTGCCGTTCTTGAGGGTGTCGAAGTACCGTTCGATGGCCCAGCGGTCTTCGTAGATCTCGATCACCTCGAGCGCGGTTTCTAGCGTCGCCTCGCCGGTGCTGGACAGGATGACCCAGTTCAGGGGCTTGGCCGGATCGGCCGGGGTCACCTCACGGACCTGCACGGCCAGCATCTCCAGCGGCGCGTCCGTCCGGGCGTCTCCCGGCGGCAGGACCGTCACCCGCGCCGCCCGCAGCAACAGTTTGACCGTGCGGGACGGCCGGCGGCGCGGGCCGCCGGCGGCATCAAGCACGAGGGTCTTCCGCCCCAGTTCGGGCTGCGTGTCGATAAAGGAGAACAGGTCTTGCGGCGAACCGTCGGCCGTCACCACCCGGCGCTGTTTCGAGCGGCAGGCGCGGACCACGACGCGGACCTCCGTCTGTGCCGCCAGACGATGGACGGCCCAGATGTCCATCTCGCGGTCGCCGACGCAGATGACTTCCGTGTCCTTGCAGGCCGCCGCCAGTTCGGCGCTCACCCGCACCCCGTCCTCCCAGCGGCGGCTTTCCGTCTCTTTCTTCCCCGCACGGCGAAAGTCGGCATCGGCCGACAGTACGCCCAGCGGACGCCCGCCGGGTACGAACGCCAGCATCATGTGCGCCGCCAGTCCCGTCGACCCCTGACCGCCGCCGCCGAGCGGCGCCAGGCCGGTGGTGACCGCCGAACGGCCGCTGTAATTGAGCATCGTCGTGTCCTGCACCGCGAGGATCCGGCGGTGGGCGCGGCAGCGCTTCACCGTGGCCTCGACATGGGAGCCGAGCACATGCTTCATGGTGACTTCCCGGTTCGACAACAGGCGGTACACCGCCTGCCGTTCCGCGGACTCCGGAAACATCTCGGGAATCGTGGCGGCAGCCTGACGGCCCCAGATGTCGCCAATCCGCCGGATCCGGTCTCCCAACCGCCCATCATGATGATCCACATAGGCAAACTCGGAGTCGCCGTTCGGGCCCGGATCCTTCACATGGGCATCCACCCGGGTGCCGATCGGCCGCCGCGGCACGGTGCGCATCCGCCGTTTCCAGCCCCGCTGGAGCGGCACCATGAAAATCCGGCACGGCGCCTTCGCCACGCCGGCCCGATCCTGCGCGGCCGTCCAGCCGACGCACGACCAGTTGGCCGCACGGTAGCACGTCCCCGGCCGGGTCTCGTTGACGTAGGTGTAGGCCATCTGCGGGCGCACGCCGTGCTGCTGCTCCCAGTCGTCCCCGATCTGCCGCCGCGCCAGACCCAGAACATGTGACGCCAAATGCGGCACGGCGACGCCGGGCATGAGGAGAAAACGGTAGTGGTTGAGCAACCGGTTGAGGTGATGGCGCTTCGCCTCGTTTGACCAGCCGATGTGCTGGTCACGGGCCTTCACGTGCCAACTGGCGGCCCGGAAACCGAGACCGCCGAGGCGACCGTGGCGCGCGGACACGATCCAGTAGTTCAGGACCGCGCCCGGTGCTTTCGGGCAACCCTGCGGATGCCAGCGCTCCATCATCGCCCGCCAGCGACCGACCTCCGCCGCGCCGACCGGTTCAAGACGGACTTCGCCCAGCTCCCGCAACGAGCAGGACAGCGTGACCGCCGACTCCGACCGGGCGATCTCCGGGCGGGCGTTCGACACCAAGCGGCAGGCCCGCTTCGCCGGCAGCGCCACGTGCAGCTCCCGGGCCAGCTTCGGCAGCGCTCGCTTGGCTGACGCCACGCACAGGGCACCCCGTGCATTGCGCCAGTCCTCGCGTTCACACAGGCCGCGGGCCAGTCCGTGGCGACTGGTCTCGCCAGAGGCCGCCGTCCTCTGGAACCACGCCGCGGTGTCCGCGGAAATCATGCGCGTGCCGATCTGCATGGCGGAATACATACGCCAGGCAATGTCGGAAGTCAACAGTGACTCAGTGAAAGGGGATGGGGGAGCGCCCGAAAGACCGGATGCCGTCAGGACCAGGCCCGTGTGGCGAACGCGGTTGTGCGCAACCAGCCCGGGAGAGCGAACCGAATCCCGGCGCGGACACGCCCGAGATCTGTTCCCGCATGCCGTGCCCTGACCCGGTGCCGGCGACCCCGGAAGGAATGGTCAATCCGGACGTCGCAGACGGCCCCCCGACCGAAGATCACGAATCGTTGCCTGCATGGCGGCAAGGCGATAGTCGTGGGGCGGGTGTGTTGAGAGAAAGCCGGCCCAACCCTCCCCCTGCTTGACGGCTCCAGGAACATAACCGCGAACAAGGCGGACGATCATGTCCATACCGGCATTCAGGCGGATCCCGAGATCGGCCAGCACGTGCACCGCGAACTGATCGGCTTCAATCTCCATTTCGGGGGAGTAGACCACGGCCCCGACGTAGGCGCCGGCCGTGATTCCGAGCTGACTCATGTCCTGGATGATCTGCTGATTGGCTGCCTGATCGGCACCGGGCTGCTGCAACGCGACCCCGGCCGCGATTCCCGCCAGAAGTCCGGTAAGGGCTCCGACCGTCGAGTTTCTGGCCTTACTTTCCGTGTGCCCCAATAGCAGATGAGCCGCCTCGTGGCCCAGGACAGCGATCAGCTCCTCGTCACTGCCCATCGCCCGAATGAAGCCCTGGTGCACGCCAATCGTCATCGAGCGCCCGTCGGCGTAGGCGTTGACGCTCGAGCTCCCAACCAGAATCACCCTGATCCGCATGACCTCTCCGCAATGGGTGAGAACCTGCGTACACACCCGAAATACGGCCGGTTGGGTTCTGGCCCAGCCCCGTTCCAGGATGCGCTGCATCTCCCCGACCGTCACCGGGTCGAGAGAAGGATGGACGCGGTGAGTGGCGAGAGTGTGACGAGCCAGCTGCACGTCTGGTGCGGAGACGTACGGTTGCTGCAGGATCGGGCCCGCGCAGGCGCTCAACAGGAAAGCGAGCGATGCGACGAAGAGGACGGTTCGCATGGGTGTCAGCCTCCACATCCCGTATTCGGATGGTACCCGCGACGGCGACGGCATCTGGTTACCTCGCAATCGGTCGGGCTCTCCACGGCGTTCACTGCTCCCTGCCTCAGGGGCGATCCGGCAACAGTGTAACCGGCTGCACCGCCGATCGGCTGCACGCGATCAACCGGTCCCCGTCTCCGGTTTGATCGCGACAAACCGAATTCGCACGTAATCCAGAACCCAGGTGCCGTCTGTCCGCTTGAGGAGCGGGGCGGCAGCAGCTTCCGCGGCGGCCTTGATTTCCGACCGCGCCGCGGGATCCAGCCCGGCCAGCAACCCGGTGGCGAACGTATCAAGCCAGTCACCAAGAGAAGTCGGAAGCGGGGTCGGGCGCTCGAACAATTTCAGGAACGTAACACGAAAACCGGTGCTTTCCAGGTCTGATCTCCAGTGCTCCGCCTCGGGGAAACGCCACGGATTACGGGTGGCAAAGTCGATACCCCGGGCCGCCAGCAGCGGGACCAGAACCCGGATAACGGAAGCAACGTTCCCCGTACCCCCGAGTTCCCCGACAAACCGGCCGCCCGGACGCAGTGCGGCGAACACGCCGGCGAGCGCCGGACGGGGTTCGCGTATCCAGTGAAAGACCGCATTGCTGATGGCGAGATCGAACGCGGCCTGCTCCCTGAGATCCTGCGCCGCACCGACACGAGCCTCGATGCCTCGTGCCCGAGCGCTCCGCACCATATCCGGGGCGGGATCGATACCGACCACCTGTGCGCCCCGGGCGCACACGCGACTGCTGAACGCGCCGTCGCCGCAACCGATATCCAGCACTCTTTGCCCGGAGCGGGGGTTCAGCAGGTCAATCAGGTCGACGGCCAGATCGGCCACAAACCGCGCATGGCGTTCGTACTGGTCGGCGCACCAATGCTGCTGGCGGGGGGAATCCGGCCCCGTGCGCTCGGTCACGGTGTGTCGGTTGGCGCAGTCGGATTCCCGATGTCGACGGCCTTGAACGAATGTTCGGGACCCGGGAAATTCCGTGACCGGACTTCGTCCGCGTAGCGGCCCGCCGCTTCCGAGATCGTGGCGCCCAGTTCCGCGTAGCGCTTGACGAACCGGGGCGTGAAGGCCGGGAACATGCCCAGGGTGTCGTGGATGACCAGGATCTGCCCGTCGCAATGCGGGCCGGCCCCGATCCCGATCGTGGGGATCGGAACCGATTCGGTCACCCGTTGGCCGGTGTTGACGGGAACGGCCTCCACGACCACCGCGAACGCACCGGCCTCCGCGACCGCCTCGGCATCGAGGGTGACGCTGAGTGCGGCTTCCGGCGTCCGTCCCTGGGCCCGAAAACCGCCGAGTGTCTGGATCCGCTGCGGCATGAGTCCGATATGTGCCATGACCGGGATTCCACGCTCGACCAGGAAGCGAATTGTCGGCGCGACCTCCGTTCCGCCTTCAAGCTTGACGGATTGCGCCCCGGTTTCCGCAAGAAGGCGGGCAGAGCTCGCGAAAGCCTGCTCCTTGCTGCCTTCGTAGCTGCCAAACGGCAGATCCACGACGACAAACGCCGCGCGGGTGGACCGGACCACGGCCTGACCGTGTGCGATCATCATGTCAAGGGTGACGGGCAGCGTCGTGTCAAACCCGTAAATGGTCATGCCGAGGCTGTCACCCACCAGAATCAGGTCGACATGCTCGTCGATGGCCCGGGCCATCTGGGCGGTGTAGCAGGTCAGGCAGGCGAGCGGCCGGTCGGCACCCTTGGCGGCCCGAATATCGTTGATGGTCGGACGTCGAACGGAAACACTGGACATGGCGGGAAATCCGAAGGGGCAACGAAATACGAAGGGTTACCCGGGGACAAGACGGTGAGGGCAAGATTGTCCACCCGAAAGCGCCCCTCCGATGGTAGCGCCCGGGCAACGGGAACGGCTTGCACCCCGGTTCAACGGATATCCGCGCCGCTTCATTGTCTTGCCAGGGTCGGAAGGCGCTTGCCCCCGGACCCGTCCATCTTACCGGGTTCCTGCGCTGCTGCCCGCTGGTCGGCGTCACCCGCAGGGGCGCGACCTCTTTCGGCCAGTGCCAACTGCCGCTTTCCCGCCCTGCTCAAGACAGGGCGATTTCGCCTCGCCTGGTTTCGGCGCCTGCTCGATTCCCTGCATCATCCGTGTGCGGTTGACAATCATTCGCACCATGATTAGGCTCGCCCGCAGTTTGGGGAGGCCGCAGTTGTACGTGTGCCTGTGTAATTCGATTCGCTGCTCGGATGTGCGAAGCGCCGCCGGTGCGGGAGTGTCCACGCCGGGCGGCGTGTACCGGCACTTGGGGTGCCGCCCGCAATGCGGCCGCTGCCGCGACACGATCGTCGACCTGCTCGCTCCCTCCGTCGCATCCGGTTCGCGTTCCGCCGATCCCGCCGGATTCGAGAGGGGCGAAGTTCAGTAGAAATTCCGGCGCTACCCCCGCGCAATGTACGGCATCGTGGTCGCCATGACCGTCATGAACTGCACATTCGTATCGAGCGGCAGGCCGGCCATGTAGAGCACCGCATCGGCCACGTGCTTCACGTCGAAGCGCGGTTCCGGTTTCGTTGATCCATCGGCCTGCTGTACTCCCTTGGCCATCCCGGCCGTCATGTCGGTGGCGGCATTTCCGATATCGATCTGCCCGCAGGCAATCCCGAAAGCTCGCCCGTCGAGGGAGGTTGATCGGGTGAGACCGGTCACCGCGTGCTTGGTCGCCGTGTACGGCGAGGAATTCGGTCGGGGGACGTAGGCGGAAATGGAGCCGTTGTTGATGATGCGCCCCCCCTGCGGGGACTGCTGCTTCATCATCCTGACCGCAGCACGCGTACAGAGGAACACGCCGTGGAGGTTGACGTCCACCACCGTCTTCCATTGCTCCCAGGTCAGCTCCTCAATGGGGATTGGCGGTGCTGAAGCACCGGCATTGTTGAAGAGTACGTCGAGACGGCCAAAGCGCTCGTGAATGGCGGCAAACAGGTGATCGACGCCTTCAGGATTTCCGACATCGGTCGGTACCACCAGGGCTCGCGCGGCCGCCGAACCGGCCTCGGCGACCGTCCCCTCCAGCGGCTCCCGCCGGCGTCCCGCCAGCGTTACCGAGTGGCCTTCCTTCAGGAATGCCAGCGCGACGCTTCGGCCAATACCGGATCCGGATCCGGTAACCAGCACGCTTTTGTGTTCCATGCCGGACTTTCTCCCAGGCTGCTATCGGGCGAGACACCCGAAATCGGGGAAGGACTATAGCCGTTCCCGGCGTGCTACCATGCGCCGTGGCCGCGCCCGGAACCGCCACGGCCGGGAGAGGGCGCGATAGAGTGCCGAAACGCTAGGAGGAACCATGCAGGGCGACAAGACAGTCATTCGTTACCTCAACTCGGTGCTGACCAACGAGTTGACGGCCATCAACCAGTATTTCCTGCACTCGCGGATGTTTCGCGACTGGGGCTACGGGGCGCTGGCCGACAAGGAACATGCGGAATCGGTCGACGAGATGAAACATGCGGACGTGTTGATCCAGCGGATCCTGTTCCTGGAAGGGCTGCCCAACGTCCAGGATCTCCGCAAGGTTCGGATCGGCGAGAATGCGGTCGAGTGCATCGAATGCGACCTGGCACTGGAACACGATGCGATCCCCGAACTGCGCAACGGGATCGAGCACGCGGAATCGGTCCAGGATTTCGTTACACGCAATCTGCTTCGCGGGATTCTGGACTCCGAGGAGGAACACGTGGACTGGCTCGAAACCCAGCTCGGGCTGGTCAAGGCGGTCGGCCGCGAGAACTGGCTGCAGTCGCAGATCTAGTCCGGGAGCGGCACGATGGATGATTCCGATCTTCAGGCGCTTTCGTTCGAGGAAGCTCTCAAGCGGCTCGAAGCGATCGTCGAACGTATCGACAGTGACGAAGTCGAACTGGAACAGGCCATCAAAGCCTATGAAGAGGGGGTTCAGCTTCGCGATCACTGCGAACGAAAACTGAATGAAGCCCAGGAGCGAATCAGCAAGATCAGTATCAAGAGCGGAGAGATCGAAGCCGTCCCGTCACCGGGTGACGACCCCGACTCCGTGCCTTTCTGAACCTGCAGGACTGCAACGCGAATCGGCTGCCAGGCGCGATCCGCAGCTGTCGACCGTCATGAGCAGGATCTCATGAGCAAGACTTCGGTACGGTACTTCCGGACGGAGCCTGCAGGGTCGGATGGTGGCGCCCATGGCCCCTGAGGCCGAGGTGAGGGAACCGATCCAGGGGGAACTCCCGAACGTGGAGTCGATCGAGGGCCACGTGGCGCGGGTGACGTTCCGCAACGAGGAAACCGGCTTCACGATCTTTCGCGTCGACGTGGCCGGCAGCCGCGATCCGGTCGCCGTACTGGGGGTGGTGGACCGGGTTGCTGTCGGTGAACACGTCACGGCCGAAGGGCAATGGGAGAACAGCCGTCAATGGGGGCGGCAGCTTCGGGCGCGGCGCGTTTCCGTCCAGTTGCCGGTGTCCCGCAGCGGAACCGCACGCTATCTGGCTTCCCGCATCAAGGGCATCGGTCCGAAACTGGCCGAGCGCATTTCCGAGCAATTTGGCGAGGAGGTGTTGCACGTCATTGATCATGAACCCGAGCGGCTACTTGAGGTTCCGGGCATTGGACCGGACATCGTCGAGGGGGTTCGCACCAGCTGGAAGGGGGAGAAACGTGCACGCGAAGTGATGATCTGGCTTGAGGATCACGGCCTGGGGTCCGCCCGCGCCGCCGCCGTCTTTCGCAAGTACGGCGAGGATGCAGCCCGGATCGTCAAGGACAACCCCTACCGGCTGATCGCCGACATCCGGGGCATCGGATTCGCCATCGCCGACAACATCGCGCGCTCGCTCGGCATCACCGGCGATGCTCCCATCCGAATCCAGGCCGGGCTCTATTTCGTCCTGGCGACAGCGCGCGATCGCGACGGACATTGCGGTTTGCCGGAGACCCTCTTTGTCGAGGAAGCGATCAGGACCCTCGGCCCGCATGAGGCGGCGATCCGGCAAGCGCTCGAGACCGAACTGACGGAAGGGGCGCTGGTTTGCGTGGAAATCGAAGGGGTGCGGTGCATCTTCACCGCACGCATCCACCGGCAGGAACGAACCATCGCCGCAGCACTGTCCCGGCTCCAGCGCCAGCCGCTCAAGGAAACCCCCATCGATGTTCCGAAGGCACTGGCATGGGTCCAGCAAAAGACCGGTCTGCGCCTGGCTCCGGACCAGGAGCACGCGGTCTCAACCGCAGTCACCGCCAAGGTTGCGGTCGTGACCGGTGGACCGGGGGTGGGCAAGACCACCATCCTCAACTCGGTGCTGCGGATTCTCCAGGCCAGGAGTCTCCGGGCATCCCTGTGCGCTCCCACCGGCCGTGCGGCCCGGCGCCTGTCCGAGAGCTCGGGGATGGAGGCCAAGACCATCCATCGCTTGCTGGAGTTCGATCCGGGCGCGGGGCGTTTCCGTCGTGATCGCAGCCGCTTGCTCGAAACCGACGTGGTCGTGGTTGACGAAGTGTCGATGGTGGACGTTCCGATCATGGCCGCCTTGCTGCAGGCGGTTCCGGACACCGCCCGGCTCCTCCTCGTCGGCGACGTCGACCAGCTTCCCTCCGTCGGCCCTGGTCATGTGCTGGGCGACATCATCCGCGCGAACGTCGCCCCCGTGGAACGGCTGCAGCAAGTCCATCGGCAGGCCGTGGGAAGCCAGATCGTGACCAATGCCCATCGCGTGAATCGGGGTAGGGAACTGGAGTTCGGGACTTCGACGGCGGGCGGGGATTTCCTGTTCGCCAGTTGCGACGATGCCGAGACTGCTTCGAAATTCATGGTCCGGCTGGTGTCCGAACTCATTCCCGAACGCTACGGCCGGCGTCCTGACGAAATCCAGGTGCTGACCCCCATGCGCCGGACGCTCCTGGGAACGGAGCACCTGAATGCCATCCTGCAGGTCCGGCTGAACGGGCAGGGACAGGCACTACCGGGGCGCGGCGACATCCAGTACGCCATCGGTGACCGGGTGATGCAGGTGGAGAACAATTACGAAAAGGACGTGTACAACGGCGATATCGGGAAAATTCTGGACTACGACCCCGAAGAGCGCCTGGCTTGGGTCGAAATGAGCGGCCAGCGCGTCAGTTACGGCCTGAGCGAACTCAGCCAGTTGCGCCACGCGTACGCCGTGACGATTCACAAATCGCAGGGATCGGAATATCCGGTGGTCGTCATTCCGGTCACCTTTCAGCACCGGATCATGCTGCGCCGGAACCTGCTGTACACCGGAATCACCCGGGCCAAGAACCTGGTGGTGCTCGTCGGCGAACGCCGGGCCCTGCGCCATGCCATCGAGAATGATGAAGATGTACAGCGGTGCTCAAGCCTCCGGACACTGCTGAGGGCTGCACACTCCGGCTGATCAGGCGCCGACAGGATTTCGGAGCGCCCGTCAGGAGCGCATCGACCGGCGGAGCGGTGGGGGCGGTCAGCCCATCACACAGGACCCGGAATCGGTTCGAGAAATCGGAAGATAACCGTTCGGTCGGGCAGTGATGGAGCGGCTTCACGCCGCCCTGATGGTCCCTTCTGACGGATTTATCGAGGCGTCATGGTTGCGTCGTTCCTCCACAATCGAACGCTTACAAATCGGAAAGCGGAAATTTCACGCGATGAGCGGAGACGGACGGACACGCAAGGGAGAAGGGCGCTCCCGCACCCGGAAAATGGCGGCTGGACGGGCGCGGCAGGTCGAGAAGATCGCGCCCCGGAAGAACGGCTGCGTCGCAAGCTGGAGGCGGTCAGAGAACACAAGACCGCGATCGCCGCCTCGGTCAGCGATGCCCGGAAAAGATCCGCGAAGCGCTCAAACGCACGGCCGGGCTGACGCTGCTCGACATCATCGCCGGAAAGCGGCAGCTGGCGGACTCTGGAGACGCCGCAGAACCACCCGCCGGATCGCGAGACTCGACGGATCGATGGACGATCCCGCCCGCCCACGGATTCGCCGGACTGCCGCCCCGAACCGGAAAGACGGACGCCTGACGCCCCGGGCGTCAGGCGGATTCCGCGACTTCCTTGGCCACGAGGTCGGGATGCCGGGCGATCACCCTGATATAGGCGGCCGCGAAGTCCGGCGGCGTCGAGCGCGCCTGCTCCCAGTCGCGCAGAGTTCCCGGAGGCACCCGGAAGCGGCGGGCGAATTCGGCCTGCGACAGCCCGAGACCGGTCCGCGTCATGCGGATCAGACGGGACTTCAGGGCCCGCTCTACGGCCTCGGGCGGCGCGTCGAAGTCTTCCGGATCGTCCGGATCAGCCTTCAAACCGTCGGTAAAGTCGTTCTTCACTTCTCTTGCTCCTTCTCACGGATATGAATCTCGGACGGCCTTCCCGCCAGACGAACACGCCGGTGTGCATTTCCCCGGCGACGGCGCCGATGATCCTGAAACGCTCTTCTCCGTCCCGTTCCCGGATTGATGGGATGATCATGAAGCCGGGATCCGCAAAGATACTGTGTCCGGCGTTCAGAGACAGACCGTGCTTTCCCGGTTCGCGGCGTCTTTGGCGGGATCGAACCTGTCGCTCATGGCCGGTTTATACTGGAAACCAGTATGGATGAAAAGTTTGAAATGGACATCTGGTTTCTGACCGTCGTGTCTCTGCCCAGCGCCCCGAGATCGCACGTAAGCCCCGTTGAGGGCCTTTTCCGGCGGGTGTGTTCTCGTTGGCGCAGGGTGTCGGCTTCCAGCCGCCACCGTGGCCTAGGCGCGGGACCAATGCTGCCCAAGCCCGGTCGAAACGTCCGGACTTGAGAAGCGACGAAAGTTCAGGACGCCCTGGCCGCCGTCACGGCTCCAGCGCTACCCGGAGCGTTTCGTCCGGATCGTCGCGAGCACCTTGTTGGGGGCTTCCACGGCCCCGAACCGACGGGGAAGCCTCGGTAGGGTGCGCGGCGCGTCAAGCAATTCCCCGAGAATAAAATTGTCGTCGTCCGACAGGATATCAGCGTCGATTACCCTTCGGCTTGAGCGCGGTCGCATGGATAACCTCGCGACAGGAGATGCGCACCACGATCAATATACCCTTCAAGCTGTCCCACAACGTGTGCATAGCCTCGGTTGTCTTCGTGTGTATATAATTACGCATGCTGCGGAACAGTCGAGACATCGTCAAGCGTCTCAAGGCCGAAGATTTCGAACTGGTGAACGTGAAGGGATCGCACCACAAGTTCAGAAAAGGCACGATTACCGTGGTTGTTCCGCATCCGAAGAAGGATTTGCCCGTCGGCACGGCCCGGAGCATCGCCGATCAGGCGGGCTGGAACTGAGGAGGCAGCCATGCACTATGTCGCCGTCATCGACAAGGATCCTGGAAGCGCCTACGGGGTCCGGTTTCCAGAGGTGCCGGGATGCTATTCGGCCGCCGACAGCTTCGATGAGATCGTTCCCAATGCGGTCGAGGCATTGAGCCTGTTCTTTGAGGACCAGGAACCGGTCCCGCCGCACGGTATCGAAGCGGTACGCAAGCAAGTTGCCGGGAGCATCGCGAAGGGCTCGGTGTTGATGATGATTCCCTATGTGCGAGACCGGAAGCGGGTCGTGCGGGTGAACTTGAGCCTGGAGAAGGGGTTCCTGGATACCCTTGACGAGGCGGCGCGCATGCGCGGCATGACGCGCTCCGCGTTTGTTCAGAAGGCGGCCACGCGAGAGATACTTGACCCGGCCTGAAACGGGCAGAGTCGTTGGCTGACGCCCCGCAGCGAAGCGATGCCGCTGCCGTCCCCGTTCCAGGCAGGGTCGAACCGGGCCTGTATACGCATCCGGTGCGGTTCACACCTGATGGTGAGACGGTTATACGGTTTCATGTCCCTGGCACCTGGCACCGTTGGACGGAGAGGATTCTGGGCGAACTGCTTTGCCGGTCGACCAGAAGGGATCACCGCAGGGGCAAGAAACGGGTTCCGGGCCGGCTCGAGTCACACGGCACTCGAGATTTTGCGGCATGGGTTCGCGCACGAATTCCGTTGCAGGTTGACGTTGCCATTGAGGTTTGCGGTTCCGGTGCCAGGGCCGGATGGGCTAGCATGGGGAGACCGGCGCCGGCGACACTGCAGGGGATCACCGCGATGACATTGCGCCTGACCCGCATTCGGAATGCTGGCCGCCCGCCGAAGCTCGCACGCCTGGGTGTTGTCGTTCGTTTCGTGTCCACGTCCCTGAAACCGGATTTCCGGAGCGGCGGGCTTATCCTGTCGACGTCCGACCCGCTCTTCGGCCGCCGGCGCGGACGGGTGGAGCAGGAGGCGGGCGGGCGGTCCGGTCCTCGATACCGGCATTCCTCCGGTCCGGTCTCTGCAGCCCGCACCCTGTGGCCGGTTGCGGTTCGCAGTGGACCGCTCCCGTGCGGCAGCGAAGCGGGAAGGCCGAAGGTTCGGGCATGGGCCTGAAGATGCGGAACCGCGGGGCGGCGGCGGGCCCCGGCGGTTGATCATCGGGACAACCGGTCCGTGAAGAACGGAGCGCTGCCGGACCTCTCGCCCCTTCTGCGGCCGCAATCCATGGCCGTCATCGGGGCCGTTCCCGAGCGACACCGCCCGGGCGGGCGGCCGATTCCGTTTTCGCTGGCGGCCGGGTTTCGAGGCCCGATGTACGCCGTGAACCCGGGCCGGACCGAAATTGACGACCGGACCTGTTACAGGTCTCTTGCAGAGCTGCCGGAGATTCCCGACCTTGCGGTCGTCACCGTGCCCGTGTCTGCGGCAGTGGAGGCATTCCGGGACTGTGCCGAGCACGGGGTTCCGGCAGTGGTGATGTTTACGGCCGGGTTTCGCGAAGTCGGCGAGGAGGGTGCGCAGCGCGAACGGGAACTGCGAAAGATCGCGGCGGACCACGGCATCGTGTTGTGCGGGCCCAACTGTATCGGCGTGGTCAACCGTCACACGGGACTGATGGCGAGTTTCGCGTCCTCGCTGCAGCTGGATGAGTTTCCGCCGGGACCGGTGGGGTTTGTGAGCCAGTCCGGCATGTTCGTCAGCCTCGCGATCGCCGAACAGGTCAAGCGTCGGCTGGGGGTGGGAGTGCTGGTCAGCGTCGGCAACGAGGCGGGAATCGAGATTGCCGATGTCATCACCCACTATGCCCACGACCCGGACATCACCGTGATCGCCTCGTACATGGAGGGCGCCAGCGACGGGAAACGGCTCGAGCGCGCGCTGGCGACGGCCCGCACAGCAGGCAAGCGCGTGATTGTACTGAAGGTGGGGAGATCGACAGAGGCGGCCCGAGCCGCCCTGTCCCATACCGGCTCGATGGCGGGCGAATATCGCGTGTACCAGTCGATCTTCGCCGCTCACGGGGTGATCGAAGCGGACGGACTCGAGGAATTGTTCGACTTGATCGAGGCCGCCGTCCACGTTCCGGCCGTCGAGCCCGTCAGCGACGCACCGCCTGGCATTGCCGTATTCGGGAATTCCGGCGGTCTCGGAGTGCTCGCCGCCGACCAGGTTCAGCGATCCGGTCTGGGTCTCGCCGAGTTTGCGACGGATACGGAGGCGGCGCTGCGCGCCCATCTGCCCCCGTACATCCAGTCGGTGAACCCGGTCGATCTCGCCCTGCAGGCGCTGGGGGAACAGCAGGTACTGCCGCACTACCTCGAGACCCTGCTCTCTGATCCCGGCGTTGAGGGTGTGCTGGCGATCTTCTGCATGTACCGCCCGCAGAGTCTGGAGTTCGCGGAAGCCGTTCTGCGCGCTGCGGCCGGGTCGCCCAAGCCGGTCGTTTTCGCCTGCCGGCACACCGACGACGTCTTCACGAACTACCTGTCCGATGGGGGCATTCCAGTATTCGACAGCCCCGAACGGGCTCTGCGGGCCCTGCGGGCGCTGTTTCGCCGCCCGCTGTCCGTGTCCGAACCCCCGAAATTGCCGGCGGCAGCGACGGCCGCCTTGACGGCGCTGCTTACCTCCTACACGGGCCGCACAATTCTCTCGGAGGGTGAGGGGATGCAACTGCTTGCCGCTCTGGGCCTTCCCCTGAGCCGGGTGGCTCTGGCCGCGAATTCGGATGCAGCGGTGCGGCTCGCAGCCGGGCTCGGCGGCCCGGCCGTGCTCAAGGTGGAAAGCCGCGACCTGCCTCACAAGACCGAAGTCGGGGGCGTCGTCGTCGGCCTGGAAGCAGCCGATCGAATCCGCGCGGCTCACGATCAGATCCTGGCGGCGGTTCGCAGGCACCGTCCGGATGCCGCAATTGACGGGGTCGCGGTGCACCGGATGGTGCCGGCATCCTGCGAACTGCTGATCGGGGTACGGCGAGATCCGGTCTTCGGTCCCCTGGCCGTGGTGGGAGCAGGCGGCACCGCAGCCGAAGTACTCGACGACGTCGCGCTGCGCCCGGCTCCGGTCAGCCCGAGCACCGCCCTGGCCATGATCCGTTCCCTGAAAACCTTTCCGTTGCTGCAGGGCGTACGCTCCGGATCGCCCGGTGACACCGCCGCCGCCGCATCCGCCCTGTCCAGCCTGTCTGGGCTGGTGGCGGCGTTTCCGCAGATCGCGGAAATCGAGATCAATCCCCTGTTCGTGGCACCCGCCGGCAAGGGGGTTGTCGCCGGGGATGTTCTGGCCGTCTTGAAGTCCGATGTTTCCGCTGAGGGATGACAACCCGACCGAGCGCCGGCCCTACGTCACGGTCGGACTGATCGCCGTCTGCATCGCGGCGTTCCTCTGGCAGATCGACCAGCCGCAGCCTGAGGCGGTGGTCTGGCAGCTCGGTCTGATTCCCGCACAACTCCTCGGTTCAGGCGGGTTCATCCCCGGTGCGGCGCCCCCGGTGATGACCGTCCTTACCTCCATGTTCCTGCACGGGGACTGGCTGCACCTCGGCGGCAACATGCTGTTCCTCTGGATTTTCGGAAACAACGTCGAAGACGCCTCCGGACACGTGAAGTTCCTGCTGTTCTACCTGCTGTGCGGAGTCGGTGCGGCCCTTGCCCAGGTCGCGACGGCACCGTTGTCGGATGTTCCGATGATTGGCGCGAGCGGCGCGGTATCCGGTGTGCTCGGCTCGTATCTGCTGCTGTTTCCGCGCGCACGGGTATCGACGCTCGTGTTTCTCGGCATTTTCGTCACGATCATTCGTCTCCGCGCCTGGGTGCTGCTCGGCCTGTGGTTCGGAGGGCAGGCGGTGCAGGCGGCACTGACGCCGCCGGGTGAACCGGGCGTTGCGTTCGTGGCCCACGTCGGGGGGTTCGTCGCCGGCATGCTGCTGATCGGCGTGTTCAAGCGACGGGGAGTGGCATGGTTCGCGGACGGGGGTCCACGCAGCCGCGATGCCCGGGCGCGGCCCATCGATATCCGGATTCGACGTCCTTCCCGGCGCGGTGCGTCGCCCCGGCGAGGGCCGTGGGGGTGAGCCCCGAAGGCCGGCTGGCCGCATGACGCAAGCGGGCCCGCTCGCCGGGGGCGCACGAAGTCCCGCGAACAGCCCGGATCCCCGTTGCGCAATCGTCCGGGCACAGGCAGAAAGCCCTCGAAGCGCGGCCGAGAACCGGCGGGGCGCGCCCGGGGAACTGGATCCGGCTCACCCGGCAGTCGTGCGGGGTCAGCGGACGTGCCAGGACTCCGTCAGCGGCTTGGCGCCGTTGAGTTCGCCGTAGCCCGCACCGGTAGTACCGCCGGGGTTCACCCCGAAGTAGCGCGGATCCCGGGGTTCGCAGGCGGGCTGGAACCGGACGTCGATCGAGAGCCGCAGGCGCCCGAGCGGCGACTGGTTGTCAAGCGAGCCGTGCCAGGTGAACAGGCCGAAGACGAGCAGGTCACCCGGGCCAAAGTCGGCACTCAGGAGGCGCGCCCCCCGCGAGCGGGCAAACGAGACCAGCGTCTCCGTTCGCGTCGCCCGGCGGTTCGCATGCAGCGCGACGTCAAACCCCCGCGTGGCATCGATGAGGTCACGGGAGCGATGCGACCCCTCGACGATGGCGGCGGGACCGTCTGTGAGCGGAACGGGCCCGAGAGCGGTCCACACGGTGAGCACCCGCTCGGTGCGGCGGGCAAAGAACGGGAAGTCGCAGTGCGGTCCGGTGGAGCGTCCCACCGGTGCCGGGCGCAAAAAGACGTAATCGTGGGCCACGACCGGTTCCCCCACTATGGTCTCGATGACCCTTCGGAGGGCGGATCCGTGCGTGACCGCTCGCAGGCGCGGGCCCTCCGATACGGACTTCCAGAAGGAGCCGAGGTCCGGGGCGCGCTCGCGGCGAAAGCTGACACCGGTCGCGATTCCCTGTTCGGACGGAGGTTCTACCTCCCCGACCGATGCCAGACGGGCAAGGACCTCCCGTCGCGCCGCCAGTACCGCCGCCGGATCGAGGAGTCCACGCAGCCAAAGATACCCGTCTCTTTCGAGCCGCCGGCGCAGCACGCGGGTCGCGGGGTATGCAGCCGTGGAATCGTGCAGCCGGGCCAGCATCAAGCGTGGAACCGGTTCGCCCTGTGCGATAGGTTCATGCACGGATGGTACCTGCTGCGCAGCCGCACCGGCTGCCGGAAACTGCCGTTGACTGTGTACACCGAGGCGTTTCCCCGGCCAAGCCGGGACTTCGGCGGCCGCAACCACAGCGAAGGACGAACCGGGATGGAACTGCAACCTTGACCTTCACGTTGACTCAGACTGCTGCCCGTGTCGGTCGCTGGCTGGGCCTGGTTGCCGTCGGCGGCTGCATGGCCGGCTGCACGACCCTGACCTCCCTGCCGAAACCGCTCGATCTGACGGATCGCCTGGCGGTATTTCCCGTCCGGTCGCTGCCGTTGGAGCATCCGGTCAACATCTATTGGGACGCTCGTCAGATCCCGTTCATCGAAGCCCAAAGCGATGACGACGCGGCGTTTGCGCTCGGCCTCGTGCATGCGCATCTCCGCCTGGGCCAGATGGGAATGGTCCGCATGCTGGCGCATGGCAGGTTGTCCGAAATGGTCGGCCCGGTCGCGGTGGACATCGACCGCGGCCTTCGAACGCTCTCCTTCTCGCGGGCGGCGGCCGCGATCGAACGCTCGATGGATGAGGAATCCCGGCGCTGGGTCGGGCGGTTTGTCGACGGCATCAACCATTACCTGGCCACGACCGAGCGCCTTCCCCACGAGTTTGCGGTGCTCGGGCTTTCCCGGGAACCCTGGACGGTCGCCGACGTGCTGACCATCGGCCGGCTGGTCGGCACGGATGTCAACTGGCTGGTATGGGCGAGTCTGCTGCCGTTGCGGAACCGCCCGGACTGGCCGGAGCTGTGGGCTCGTCTGGTGCAGCACGGAACCGCCTCGTTCCCGAGCTTCAACGGGGATCCGAAGACTGCCCGACTGCATGAATGGCTGGGCCGCCATGCGCGGACCGGCAGCAACAGTCTGGCGGTCGCGTCCTCCCGAACGGCCACCGGGGGCAGCATTCTGGCCAACGACCCCCATCTCGGGATCATGATACCCAACGTGTGGCTGATCGCGGGAGTGAAATCCCCGTCCTACCATGTGGTCGGGCTGATGGGGCCGGGCCTGCCGATCTTTGCCATCGGGCGCAATCCGCAGATCGCATGGGGCGGGACCAACATGCGCGCGGCATCAAGCGACCTCTACGATGTGAGTGCCCTTCCTCCGGCGGAGATCAGCGAGCGTCGCGAGCAGATCGCGGTGCGATGGTGGTTCGACGAAGAGGTCGTCATCCGCGAGACGGCTCTGGGCCCCATTCTCTCGGATGTACCGTTTCTGGCGGAGTACGATCTTCCGCCGTCGGCGCTGCGCTGGACCGGTCACCGGGCGAGTGATGAAATCGGTGCAATGCTGGCCGTCAGCCGCGCCCGCGACTTTGCCGAATTCCGGAAGGCATTCGACCGCTTTGCCGTACCCGGCCAGAACATGTTGTACGCCGATCACCAGGGTCACATCGGACAGGTCATGGCCGTGCAGTTGCCGCGCCGCACCGCGCCGCCGCCGGATATCCTGGTGGATCCCGAGGCTGCAGGCGACTGGGACTCGATCCAGTCTGTCCGGGACCTGCCGTTCAGTTTCAATCCCGATTCCGGTTTCCTGGCATCCGCCAACAATCGCCCGGCAGCGACCGGGATGCCGGTCGGGTTCTTTTTTTCCCCGGACGACCGCGTACAGCGCATGGCGGAAGTGATCCGGTCCCGGACCCCTGTCAGTATCGAAACCGTCATGGAGTTGCAGCAGGACGTGCAGATGGAGTCGGCCCGCGCCCTCCGCGACCTGTTCGTGGCCCGACTGGATGCGACGGGCATCGCCGGGGGAGCGACCGGGGATGCGGCCGAAGCGATTCGGCGGCTGCGAGCCTGGGACGGGCAGTATCAACCAACCTCACGGGGGGCCGTCAGTTTCGAGCAGTTTCGCCACGGGTTTACGCGCGCGTTCTACCCGCTGGCGTTCGGGGAGGAGGAGGGCCGGGCGCTCGCTGCCGTCGGCCGGATTGCCGCGTTGCTGCCGGCCGATGTTGCGGCGGCATCTGACGAGGTCGTGCACGCGGCCCTCGTCGCCGGGCTCGAGTCGGCGGCCGCCGGCCTGGCCACCTACACCGACTGGGGCGACATGCACCGTCTGGAATTGTCCCATCCCCTGGCCGCCGCTCCGCTCATCGGCGCACGCTATCGTTTTGCCGAGTACGGAATCGGGGGAAGTTCCGACACCCTCATGAAGACCGCCCATGATCGGTCGCCCGAACGCCACGGGGTGCAGTACGGGGCCAATGCCCGCCATGTCTCGGACCTGTCCGACCCTGATGCCAACTACTTCGTGCTGCTCGGTGGCCAGGATGGCCGGCTGAACAGTTCGACGATGCTCGATCAATGGCCGCTGTGGCGGGAGGGCAAGTATGTGCAGATGCCGCTGACCCTGGAGGCCGTGCGTGAACGTTTCTCTCACAAGCTGGTACTCGACAACTCGTGATGCACGATCGCTCCGGCCGGCGGTGATGGCCGGTGCCGTGGGCGAGGCGGCTGCACCGCGGGCCTTGCCGGCCGACCACGGCATTCCTCCGCATTCCGATGATGCGTACATCGAAATGCCGGGATGGCTGCCACCCGCTGCGTCACCGCCCTTCGGTCGTGCGCAACTCGTCCACCCGACCCGGCTGTGCCCGCGAAGCAACAGCAGCCGGGAACCCGACCGCCAAGCGGAGCGGGCAGGGGTCCTGCCACCCTGCCGAAGACTGCCGGTGCGCCCGGTGAGATACCGGATCTCGATCCCCTTGCGCATGCGGGAGCCGGAAGTTCCGACCCGGCAGGAGTGAGCCGTGCATGACGCTACCTGGATGGTTCGGGCCTACGCCGCGTGGCGTCTGCGGCAGCTGAAACGAATCGATCCGGAAGCGACCCAGCTTCGGGTCTTGCGGTCACTGGTTCGCCGGGCCCGGGACACACGGTTCGGACGGGAACATGAATTCCGGGCCGTCACTTCACTGGCGGACTATCGTGCGCGAGTGCCGGTGCGGACTTACGAAACGTTCTGGGACACGTACTGGGAGGAATCGTTCCCGCGGCTCGTGAACTGCACCTGGCCCGGCACAATTCCGTATTTCGCCCTGTCGTCCGGAACCACCCGCGGGTCGACCAAGTTTCTGCCGGTGACCCGCGAGATGAACCGCGCCAACTCGCGCGCGGTCCTTGATCTGCTGGCCCACCACGTGGACTGCCGCCCGAACAGCCGGGTGCTGGCGGGCCGTTGCTTCATGCTGGGCGGATCGACCGGCCTGACCCGCCACGCACGCGGGATCCACAGCGGCGATCTCAGTGGAATTGCGGCGGCGGTGCGACCGGCCTGGGTCGGGCCGCGTTATTTTCCGCCGCGTCATTTGGAGGCAATCGCCGACTGGGAGACCAAGGTCGAACGGTTTGCCCGGCTCTCCCTTCGGGAGGACATCCGGGCGGTCGGCGGCACTCCGAGCTGGCTGCTCATCTATTTTGACCGACTGCTGGAGATTGCCGGGGCGGCGGATGGACGGCTCGGCTCCGTCTATCCGGACCTTGAACTGCTCGTTCACGGCGGTGTCGCCTGGGCGCCGTACCGGGAGCGGTTCCGCGCACTGCTCGATGGAACATGGGCGGAGACCCGCGAAGTCTATCCCGCGAGTGAAGGCTTCTTCGGAGTTGCCGATGGCGCCGACGGCGAGGGTCTGCGCCTGCTGCTCGACAACGAGATCTTCTATGAGTTCATGCCGGTCGACGACCCGCAGCCCGGCTTGACGGACATTCGCTGGATCGGTGACGCGGAGATCGGAACCAATTACGCCCTGGTGGTGTCCACGGCCGGAGGTCTCTGGCGGTACCAGGTCGGCGATACCATCGAGCTCGTCAGTCGCGCCCCGCCGCGGGTCCGAATAACAGGGCGAACCAGCTACATGCTGTCAGCGTTCGGCGAACATGTGATCGGGAGCGAGCTTGAGCGCGCGGTGGCGGGGGCCGCTGAAACGATTGCCACCACCGTGAGCGACTTTGCGGCAGGTTCCCTGTTCTCCGGAGGCAGCGGGGAACGGGGAGGACATCTGTTCATTGTCGAATTTGCCGAACCGGACGTTGACAGGGCGCGAACGCAGAAATTTGCGGCGGAGATCGATTCGGTTCTGATGAGGCTGAACGAGGACTATGCGGCGCATCGGGCCGGCGGGTGGGGCCTGAATCCTCCCCGCGTTGCCGTGATGCCCTCCGGGGGATTTGCGGCATGGATGAAGAGCCGGGGGAAGCTCGGAGGGCAACACAAGGTTCCCCGCGTGATTCACGACCCAAGGCTGCTGGAGGCCCTGCGCAAGCTGGCTTGTACGGAAGTTTCCGCCTGAACTGGCATGCGGGACGTATGCACTCGCCCAACCGGTTGTCCAGCGTCTTGATCCCGACTGATCTCGTGGGACGAAGTCGGCTCACTTCCTACTTCATCAGCCAGCGTCCCAGGCCGGAGTCCGTGACCAGAAACGTCACCGCTGCTACGGAATGCTGAACAACCAAAGAGCACCCGCCCTGCCCGGAAAGGTAATTGGCCCGGGGCTGCTCGAAAGATATCTGGCTTTGCCCACTCCAAAAGGATTGGAAGCGAAGACTCAACAGGTGATCTCCTGCCTTCTCCGCTCCATTGCGCCCAGAGATGGGCATCTGTCGTCAAGCCCACCCCCGGTAGCGTCACTGAGACAGAAAGCCCGGCAACGGAGCCGAACCTCTCGACGTCCGACGAACAACCCTCTCCCCGGGACCGGCTGTGGCCGAAAACCCTCTACGTAGCTGTGATGGTCGGCCCGAAGGGCAGAAATCAGCAGCTTCGAGACGCCGGTTTATCACTGCTTGGCCGAACGGTTACAATTCGACTGCAAGTGTTCGGTCTTGGAGTGACGGCACTCGATTCTGGTGGTCGCTGCAGATCTGCCGGGAGAAATAATCAGAGAGGCGGAAACCGCTATTCACCGCACCACCTTGACGCTCACGTTCGGGTTCACGCTGGCGACCGAAGTTGGCGGCCGGCGAACCACACACACAGCTCAAGGCACGTCTCTGGCTCTGGTCAGAACAGGGGAAGCTTGATGATGGCGACCGCCAGCGCGATCATCCCGCCAATGGCCAAAAGAAGTCGCGTTTCCCGCTTGGCGGCTTCCACATCGCGATTGGCGGCTTCCACATCGCGCTTGGCGGCTTCCGCATCGCGCTCCGCATCACGCTTGGCCAGATCCGCCCGCAGACGTTCATGCGCAGCGGTGTAATCTGCATACATCGTGTTCATGCGTTCCTCCAGAACGGCAAGCTGCCGGGCGAGGTCATGATGGTCGGGCATCCCGTTCATGGAAAAAAATATAGAACCGGGACGATAAAGGCGCAAGAATCTTCTCTGCCCCGGAAACACGGAATCCGCCCGGATTCTGCATCGGGGAGCGTACGCTTGTTTCCGATGGGGTGGCGACAGATGGACCTCAGGTGTTCGGTCCTGGAGTGACGGCACTCGATTCTGGCGGCTGCTGCAGCTCTGCCAGGAGGAATAATCAGAGAGGCGGAAACCGCTATTCACCGCACGGTCTTAACGCTTACGTTCGGGTTCACGCTGGCTTGGTGACCAAGGCCCGGCGGCGATGAACCCCACACGGTTCAAGGCATTTCTCTGGTTCTGGTCAGAACAAGGGAAGCTTGATGATGGCGACCGCCAGCGCGATCATCCCGCCAACGGCCAAAAGAAACCGCGTTTCGCGCTTGGCGAACTCTGCATCGCGCTTGGCAGCCTCCACATCGCGCTTGGCGGCCTCCGCATTGCGCTCCGCATCGCGCTTGGCGGCTTCCGCATCACGCTTGGCGGCTTCCGCACCGCGCTCCGCATCACGCTTGGCCAGATCCGCCCGCAGACGTTCGTGCGCAGCGGTGTAATCTGCATACATCGTGTTCATGCGTTCCTCCAGCACGGCAAGCTGCCGGGCGAGGTCATGATGGTCCGGCATCCCGTTCATGGAAAAAAATATAGAACCGGGACGGTAAAGGCGCAAGAATCTCCTCTGCCCCGGAAACACGGAATCCGCCCGGATTCTGCATCGGGGAGCGTACGCTTGTTTCCGATGGGTGGCGACAGATGGACCTCAGGTGTTCGGTCCTGGAGTGACGGCACTCGATTCTGGTGGCTGCTGCAGATCTGCCAGGAGGAATAATCAGAGAGGCGGAAACCGCTATTCACCGTACGGTCTTAACGCTTACGTTCGGGTTCACGCTGGCTTGGTGACCAAAGCCGGGAGGCGATGAACCTCACACGGTTCAAGGCATTTCTCTGGTTCTGGTCAGAACAGGGGAAGCTTGATGATGGCGACCGCCAGCGCGATCATCCCGCCAACGGCCAAAAGAAATCGCGTTTCGCGCTTGGCGAACTCTGCATCGCGCTTGGCAGCCTCCACATCGCGCTTGGCAGCCTCCGCATCGCGCTTGGCGGCCTCCGCATTGCGCTCCGCATTGCGCTCCGCATCGCGCTTGGCGGCTTCCGCATTGCGCTCCGCATCACGCTTGGCGGCTTCCGCATCACGCTTGGCGGCTTCCGCACCGCGCTCCGCATCACGCTTGGCCAGATCCGCCCGCAGACGTTCGTGCGCAGCGGTGTAATCTGCATACATCGTGTTCATGCGTTCCTCCAGAACGGCAAGCTGCCGGGCGAGGTCATGATGGTCGGGCATCCCGTTCATGGAAAAAATATAGAACCGGGACGGTAAAGGCGCAAGAATCTCCTCTGCCCCGGAAACACGGAATCCGCCCGGATTCTGCATCGGGGAGCGTACGCTTGTTTCCGATGGGGTGGCGACAGATGGACCTTCCCGACCGAAGTGACGCGGGCGAATCGCGTCGCTTCCTGGCCGTCGTGCTTGAACGGCGTCGGCACTTGTTTCATGCCACGGACAGGGCCGGCACATTCAGGAAACACGCGCATCCGGAAATGACCGGTGGAACTGACGTACACCCGGCGCGGACCCGGAGATCCCCCTTCGCATTGTGGAACGCGCACTCCACGCCCCCGCGGCACTTGTACGCTTCCGCTGTTTCCATGCTTGGAGCGTCAGCATCGGGGCTGCTTCCCGGTCCGTAGACACCATCGACCCGGTCCCCTCGCCGGCTCCGGCAGAAGCCGTCATCCGTGATGATGGTGATCTCGAAACGTTTTCCCGCCTGTCAGTCACCGCCCGGCCAAACTCTCGCGCTTTGCCGTGACAAACGTCAGGAAAGCCACCGGAAGCTCGAGATCACGAAATCCGGGCGAACCGCAAATCCGCGGACCAGAGCGGCCACCTGTTGCGTGCCCGGACGCTCGCCGTGGGACCGAAGGCCAAGCTCCCGCCCGTGTACGCCCCCCGCTACCAGTGCAGTGCGAATTCCCGCTGCTCGTGCCCCCTTGATGTCCGTCATGAGCGAATCTCCCACCGCCAGGACGCTGCCGGTATCGAGGTCCGGCAACCAGTTCCGCAACCGCGCAAGGCAGGCGTCATACGTGGGGCGCAGGGGCTTTCCAAACGATCGTACCGATCCGCCGAGACTCGCATAGAGTTCCGCGAGGGCGCCGGCACAGTCAATCCGGGTTCCATCCCGCCGCACGATGGTCTGGTCCGGATTGGCACAGAGCATCGGAAGGTTCCGGTCTCGTGCCCGCAACAGTTCCGAGCGGTAGGCTTCCTTGCGGTCCCCCAGACGCCGGGTACCCAGATTCAGGATGAAGTCTGCAGAACCGACACCAGGCGCTTCCCGGTAGGGCAGTCCTTCCAGCAGCGCACGATCTTTGGCAAGCCCGAGGTAGTGATAGGTGTTGCCGATCCGCCCCGGATCCCCGGCGCACGCGGCCCGGCACAGATCCCCCGACGTAAGGACATCATCAAACAGGTGGTCGGCGATGCCAATCCCGGCGAGCCCCTCGATCACCGCCTGCCGTCGGCGCGGCGCATTGGACAGCAGGAGCACCCGTCGATTGCGGCGCCGCAATTCAAGCAGGCATGCGGCGGCTCCGGGATAGGCCTGGACGCCGTCCCACAACACCCCCCACACGTCCAGCACGTAGGCCCGGGCTGCGAGTGCCGGCGGGTCAAGCGAGTCATAGATAACCGGAACGGGGGCGCTACGCATGGGGGTGCGTGTCGCAGATTTCGCTGGCCCGGCTTCCCACGGCCTCGGACACTGATCGATAGCGCCCGTGCTCAACCCGGTGCGCCAGGTCCGCATGAATCCGGTCGATCAGTCCGGCACCCTGATATACGAAGCCGGTGTACAATTGGACAAGGCTGGCTCCCGCCTCGATCTTCTTCCAGGCATCCTTGGCGCTGGAAATTCCGCCGATCCCGATCAGGGCAAAGGATCGGGGCAGCATGCCGTACAGCCTTGCCAGCAACCGGGTCGATGGCTGGAACAGCGGCGGACCGCTGAGGCCCCCGGGCTCCTTGCGGTGCCGGTCGGTCAGGGCGGACGGGCGAGCAATCGTCGAGTTGGAAACCGCCACACCGCTGACGGGTTGCCGGATCAGACGCTCGACCAGATCGCGCACCTGCCGCTCAGTGAGATCGGGTGCGATCTTCAGGAACAGCGGAACGGGCCGGCCGATGCTGTCTTCCACACGTTCCATCACTTGTCGGATATTCCTGAGCAGGAGCTCGAGTT
This sequence comes from Alphaproteobacteria bacterium, assembly GCA_965203385.1. Lineage (GTDB taxonomy): Bacteria > Pseudomonadota > Alphaproteobacteria > TMED109 > TMED109 > VXPW01. The sequence continues at coordinate 3,175,665 of OZ241893.1, read as the reverse complement.
CCGATCCGGTCTGGAGATCGCGAAGACCGGGAGTGTTGGGCGAGGAAACATTGACGCAGACATAGTCTGCCAGCCCGCCCAGCCTTCCCAATCCTGTGCAGATGTCCGCAATCGGATCCCGGGCGCTCCGGTTGTTTCCGACGTTGGCGCCCACGATCAACCCGTGCGGGCGCCGCGCAAGCCGCGAGGCCACAACCTCCAGCCCGGCGCTGGGAAAACCGAGGCGGTTGATGATCGCCTGCTGCGCCGGCAGCCGGAAAATCCGCGGTCGCGGATTGCCCGGCTGAGGCCGTGGCGTCACCGTTCCGACCTCGACGTGACCGAACCCCAGCCGGGCAAGGCCCGGCAACGCACGAGCATCCTTGTCAAAACCCGCGGCCAGTCCGAGCGGCGAAGGGAACCGGATCCCGGCGGCCTCGGTAGCCAGCCGGGGGTCCGGCCTGATGCGAGCCCGGCTGACGGCGCCGATCTCGAGCACCCGCAACGCCAGATGGTGGGCGGTTTCCGGATCGAGATACCGCAGCAGCAGGGGTGCGAGCGATTCGGGGCGCATCGTGACTCCGGCCTCCCGGCCAACATCCATTCGGGGTTGTCCGCTGTCGCCCGTCGTTTCCTGTGCTGCACGGTACGGAACGATGACAGATTGTACTTCGTCGGTCAGGGTCTCTGCTATACATGCTGGCCCGCCCTGCACTGAGCGCCCGGGCTGATGCGACACAAGTCTGATCATGGCAAGCTGGTAACCGCGCTTCGCCGACGGTGCGAAGAGGCGGAACGCCGCATTTCCGAACTTTCGCAGGGAAGGGTCAGTGACCTCGCCGAGATTCGACGGCTACGCGAAGAACAACGCAAAATCAGGAAACAGATCCTCGTATTGGAGCGCGGAACTCCCGATATCATTGCCTGAATTCAGGATCTGATCCCGGTTCATCGGGACATCGATTCGCAACCCTCCGAAGTTCCGATGCGGTGGAACCGGGAAGGAAAGCACGATGGCTGATCATCGGCCGGCCAGAGTCGGCATCATCATGGGCAGCCAGTCCGACTGGCCCGTACTGCGGCATGCCGCGGATCTACTGGAAACGTTCGGGGTTGCGCACGAGCGTCGGATCGTCTCGGCGCATCGCACGCCGGATCGGCTGTACGAGTACGCCCGCACGGCCCGCGAGCGGGGACTGGCGGTGGTGATCGCCGGCGCCGGCGGGGCCGCGCACCTGCCGGGCATGACAGCAGCCCTGACCACGGTTCCCGTCTTTGCCGTACCCATCCCGACAGCGTTTGCCAGCGGAATCGACAGTCTGCTGTCGATCGTGCAAATGCCGGCGGGGATTCCCGTCGGGACCCTGGCCGTCGGCAAGGCCGGTGCGGTCAACGCGGCGCTGCTGGCGGTAGCGGTACTGGGAAGCGCCGACGCCGCGCTGGAGCAGAAATTGCGGGCCTGGCGGGCAGCCCAGACCGAGAGCGTTGCCCACACGCCGGAAACCGGCGGGTGAAGCGCCCGTCCGAACGCCCCGCACTCCGCGGCCGACACCTGCCTCCGGGGGCAACTATCGGTCTGATGGGCAGCGGACAGCTGGGTCGAATGATGGCCATGGCGGCGGCCCGCCTGGGTTACCGGACACACGTGTTTACCGATCAGCACGAGACGCCGGCAGAAGAGGTGGCGGCCGTGACCCGGGTCGGGTCCTTTGCCGACCGCGAAGCCCTTCGGCAGTTTGCCGCTGCCGTCGACGTCGTCACCTATGAGTTCGAAAACGTTCCCCTGGCGGCGACCTCGAGGGTCGCGGAACGGGTCGCGGTGCGGCCGGGGCCCCATGTCCTGGCCGTTGCCCAGGACCGGTTGGCCGAGAAGGAGTTCCTGTCCCGGGCATCATTGCCCGTGGCACCGTACCTGGCGATCGCCACAAGGGAAGACCTCGACCGTGCCGCGGGTGAGCTGGGATTCCCGGCGATTCTCAAGACCCGGCGGGAGGGTTACGACGGGAAGGGACAGGTGCGGATCGAAACCGCGGCCGAACTGCCCCCGGCGTGGGACCGGCTCGGAGCAGTACCCGCGGTTCTGGAACAATGGGTGGACTTCGCGTGCGAGGTCTCGGTCGTGGTTGCAAGAGCGGGGGATGGCGATGAGGTCGCGTACGAGCCGACCGAAAATCAACATTCCGGGGGCATCCTGCGCACATCCATCGTCCCGGCGCGCATTCCCCCGTCCGTGGCCGAAACGGCGGAGTCAGCGGCGCGGACGGTCGCCCGCAAGCTGCAGTGTGTGGGGGTGCTCGCTGTCGAGATGTTCGTTCTGTCCGACGGCGGGATCATGATCAACGAGATCGCCCCGCGGCCTCACAACTCGGGCCACTGGACCATCGATGCTGCTCGCACCAGCCAGTTCGAACAGCAAGTGCGGGCGTGCTGCGGACTGCCGTTGGGGAACGCCCGCAGGCTGCACGACGCCGTCATGAAGAACCTGATCGGCTGCGATGCGGAAGAGTGGGGCAAGTATCTGGAGAACGGAGACCTCCGGCTGCATCTCTACGGCAAGAAAGCGATCCGTCCCGGCCGCAAAATGGGACACGTGACCCGCCTGTTTCCCGTCGGCACGGGCCCGCATTCGTTCGACGAACCCGCCGACCGGTGATCCGCCGGTCAGCGGGCGTCGGTCATCCAGGAGCGCCACTCCATTCGCGCCGCCTCGGTGTTGCACGATTCGGGACCGGCAGGATCCAGCGGTCGGACTTCTGCATGCAGAGCTGTTCCGGCGCAACCCGCCGCCGGCCGGCGGCATCCCGGCGGCCGTGAGCGGCGGGGTGGCGGTTCAGTACCAGTCCAGGAGGCGGGTCGCGTAATCCCGATCCAGTTCCGGCCGGGAGGAGTCGCCGGCCCGTGACCGCAGTTCCTCGACGATTTCGCGGGCCCGGCGCCGTTCCGGCCTGGTCGGAATGCCGATATCTCCGGTCACGGACGCCCCGTCACCGGGCGGTACGCGCCCCAGCGGATCCGTGGCCTGTTGACGATTCGGACTCGGACGCTCTCCGGCCACCTGGCTTGGCCCCCGCCCGCCCGGCATGGGCCGCACCCGTTCGTACCCGAGACGCAGGGCATCCAGTGCGCGCCCCTGGGCGTCGGAGGCCTGTTCCGGCCGACCGCGCTGCAGTTCCTCGGCCGCCTGGCGCATGGCCTGTTCCGCTTCACCCAGTTCGGATGGAATGGCTTCTCCTTCCTCTCCGATCTGTCGCATGACGTCGCCCAGCTCCTCCCGAAGCTCGTTCTGGCGTTCGTCGGGAGGATCAAAGTTGCCGGAGCCCGGAGATTTCTGGTCGGCGGCACCGGCCCGGGCCGACTGGTAGAAGCTCTCCTCCATCATCTGTTCCTGCTCCTGCATCATCTCCTGCATCTGCTGCATCATCGCCTGCCGCTGGTCGAGCCGCTGATCGGATTCCCGCAGCATGCGCTCGCCGGCGCGATCCATGTTCTCGGTGATCTCGCGCAGTTCCTCCAGAGCGTCCTCCGCTTCCTCCGGGGCGCCGGTAGTGGCGAGTTCCACGACCTCGTCCACCTTGTCCTGCAGTTCCCGCTGGACCGCGTTGGGATCGGCATCCATGCCACCGGGTACCGACGCTGCGGTGTCGTCCTCCGGTCCGGGCGGCGGCAGGTCGTCGAGTTCCTCCAGAAGGTCCTGCATTTCGGACTGGATATCCGACAGCATCTGCTCCAGGGCCTCCGGTCGCCGCTCCTGCCGCAGCGCATCGGCCAGACGCTCCTGGGCATCCCGAAATCCGGCTTCAGCTTCGGCAAACGACCCGTCCTCGATCCAGACCGCTGCTTCCCAGAGGCGGTCGATCGCCTGCTGCCGCGCCGTCCGCTCGGGAGGATCCGAGATCAGGGATGCGGCTTCCACGATTGCGTCCCTTGCGCGTACCGCCTCATCGTAGGCCTCGCCGGCCGCCGCCAACGCCTGCAGGTTGCGGGCAATCTCGCGGACGGGCGCGCGTTGCAGCGCATACTGCTTGCGTTCCGCGACAATGGCCGCAGCTACCGGATGGTTGAAGCGGCGTTCGGGCAGCACGGTGTCGACGGAGATCCTTCCTGCCTGTCCGAGCGCGTCGGTGCCGACGAGCTCCACGTGCACCGGCTCGCCGGCCCAGACGTGGGCCGCCAAATCATGGTAGGTGACGTGCTCGACCGTCCGGGCGCGGCGGGACGAAGCGGGCAGTTGCAGATGAACGGGAGGATCGCGGTCGGCCGATTGCGGACCCGCACCGACTCGTTGCACCACTGCCTGCAATGCCTGCACCCCGTAGTCATCTTCGGCCGCGACGTTGAGTACCAATGTGCCGCGGGCCGTTCCGTGCGGCGGTTCGACGAACCTGACGGCAGGGGCCTGGTCATCCCGGATCTCGAACACCCAGTGCGCAAGAACTTCGGAGCCCTGCCGGACCCGCACCGGTCCGGCCGCCTGAACGGGAACTTCGAGGGCAGCGTTGGCGGCATCAAGCTGCACGAACGAAAGCGGCGCCGAGTCTGCCATCTCGATAGCGGATTCCCCGCTGCCGCCGTGCACCCGGGCGAGCAGCACACTGCCGCCGGGCACGCTGACCGGTGCACCGGGAGACGTATCCGCACCCCCGGCGTCGAGCGCGATCGGGGGAAGGGCGGTGTAGCCCGGCGGGGCGACCCAGGCCGTGAGCGTTCCGGGCGGGGCCGAAGCCCTCGACAAATCGGGTTGAAACGCCCCGGCGACCCGGGCTGCGGTCTCACTGCCGAAGGCGGCCAGACCGACTGTCAGGAGAATCCCGAGGCCGACCCGCAGGGCCAGCGGGTCCGCCCGCGTGAACAGGTTGCGCGGACGGCGCAGGCGCAACCGGCGCGCGGCCTGCAGGCTCCGCTCCAGGTGCATCGCCCAGGCGCGGCGAGCCGATGCGATCACGGCGGCCGGCGGATCCACGAGCGTGGTCACGGGTCGGTGCGGCGCATGATTGGTGCGCTCAAGCCTCCGGATTCCCTCGACCGCGGTCGGGTAGTGAAGGCCGGCTGCGCCCCGCACGACCGCCATGAGGAACGAGAGTGCGAAAATCAGCAGCAGCAACAGGTGCAGCCATCCGGGAAGAAAGCCCCATAACCCGTACACGCTGAGGGTGAGGAATCCGGCCGCGACCAGGCCGGCCGGCAGGAAGGCGGGGACTGCCCGCTCGACCCAGAGCAGCAGCCGGGACAGGGCAACGCGGAGCGTGATGCCGGCCGGCAGGGAGAGCGAGGGTTTCATGCACAGGGGCCCACGGCGTTGACGCCAGGATCAAACGGCATCTCGAGCGAGAGTGACTCCTCGCGGGTAGGGCGTCTACGGACCACCCCGAAGCGGTGACCCGACACCAGCACTTCCGGCACGAGCGGGCGCGAATTGTATTCGGAAGCCATGACGGCACCGTACGCACCGGCGGTTCCGAACGCCACCAGTTCGCCGGCGGCCAGCGGCGGCAGGTCCACACCTTCCGCAAACACGTCCCCGGATTCGCACACCGGCCCCACCAGATCGCACGACTGGCGGGCCGTGGACGGACCCGGCCGCCTGACCATCATGGGCGTATGCCGCGCACCGTAGAGGGTGGGGCGCAGAAGGTCATTCATGGCAGCATCCAGGACGACGAACCGGCGCTCCGAGTCGTCCTTCACATGGAGCACCGACGCCAACAGGACACCGGCGTTCCCGGCAATCACCCGGCCCGGTTCGAAGACCAGGCGGGTGCCGGAACCGAGGGTCTCCCGCACCACCTGCGCGTAGGCCTCGGGAGCGAGTCCCGGCCCGTCGTCGAAGGGGACGCCAATGCCGCCGCCGAGGTCGATGAGGTCGATCTCGTGCCCGTCCGCGCGAAGTTCGGCGACCATTCGGGCAACCGACCGGAAGGCCGAACGGAACGGACCGAGATCCAGGATCTGGGAGCCGATGTGGACATCGATCCCGCGCACGGTGATTCCGGGCAGCTTCCGGGCCCGGGCGTACAGGTCGCGGGCGCGAGACAGGGGTACCCCGAATTTGGAGTACCGATGTCCGGTCGCGATCTTCTCGTGGCCGCCGGCGGTCACGTCGGGATTGACCCTGAATGCGATCGGGGCGCTGCAGCCGGATTCGCGTGCAACCCTGTCGATCAGGTCCAGTTCGGCCCCGGATTCGACGTTGAACTGCAGGATGTCCGCCGCCAGGGCCTCGCGAATCTCGGGCGCGGTCTTGCCGACCCCCGAAAACACGATCCGCTCGCCCGGTATCCCGGCCCGCAGGGCGCGGTCCAGTTCGCCGCCCGATACCACGTCGGCACCGGCGCCAAGGCCGGCGAGCAGGCGAAGCACGGACAGGTTGGGGTTGGCCTTCAGGGAATACGCGATCAGCGCGTCAAGGCCGTCCAGCGCCTCCCGGAACACGCCGTAGTGCCGCTGCAGGGTGGCGGCGGCGTAGACGTATACCGGCGTGCCCACGGCCCGGGCGATGTCGGGCAGGGGTACCCCCTCGGCGCACAATACGCCCTGTTCGTCGTAGTGGAAATGGTGCACGGGTGATCAGAACCGGTACGGGGAATCGATTTCCAGACCCGGTGACGCCGGGGCGTTCTCGCCTCCCTCGGGGCGGACCAGGTCGCCCGCCCGGCCGCAGCCGGTCAGCACCAGCAACCCTGCAACGACGGCCGCAAACCGCATTACCGGGTCCGCTTCCGGGCGGCCTGCACGGCAGCCCGGACCTGTTCGGGGGCCGGTCCCCCTGCACTGGTGCGCCGGACCAGTGATGCGTCGATATCGAGTACCTCGAATACCTCGTCGGTAATCCCGGGGGCCAGCGCCTGCAGGTCTTCCAGGGGCAGTTCCTGCAACTGACACTGCCGCTGGTCAGCCATGCGGACCGCCCGCCCGGCCATCTGGTGGGCATCCCGGAACGGAACTCCGGCATGGCTGACCAGCCAGTCCGCAAGATCCGTGGCCGTGGGATGTCCGACTTCGGCCATGGCCCGCATCGGGGACACGTTGAAGGTCGTGGCCTCGACCATGCCCGTCAACGCCGCCACCGAGATGCGGAGGGCGTCGGTGGCATCGAACAGGGGCTCCTTGTCCTCCTGCAGATCCTTCGCATAGGCGAGCGGCAGGGCCTTGAGCAACGAGGCAATCGCCACAAACGCCCCGAGCACCCGTCCGGACTTGGCGCGGACCAGTTCGGCCGCATCGGGGTTGCGCTTCTGCGGCATGATCGAGGAACCGGTCGAAAACGCGTCGGGCAGCGTGATGAAACCGAATGCCGGAGTGGACCACAGCACCAGTTCCTCGGCAAGACGCGAGAGATGCACGGCGGTGATGGCGGCGGCGGCGAGGATCTCCAGCACGAAGTCGCGGTCGGATACCGCATCGATCGAGTTCCGCATGGGGTGCCGGAAACCCAGCATCCTGGCCGTCGCTTCCCGGTCGATGGGAAACGGTGTGCCGGCCAGGGCGGCGGCCCCCAGCGGGCATTCGTTCAGGCGTTCGCGCGCATCCCGGATTCGTCCCCGGTCTCGGTCCAGCATCTCGACGTACGCCAGCAGGTGGTGTCCGAGCGTCACCGGCTGCGCCGGTTGCAGGTGGGTGAAACCCGGCATCACCGTTCCGGCATGCCGCTCGGCGTGATCCAGCAGCACGGACTGGAGGGAGCGAAGACCGGCCTCGAGGTGATCAAGCGTGTCCCGGGCCCACAGGCGCAGGGAGGTCGCCACCTGATCGTTGCGGGACCGGGCGGTGTGCAAACGCTTGCCGGCCGGACCGACAAGTTCCGAGAGCCGGTGTTCCACGTGCATGTGGATATCCTCGAGCTCGTCGCTCCACGCGAAGACCCCGGAGGCAATCTCTTCTTCCACCTGCGCCAGTCCGTCATCGATGGCCCGGTGGTCGGTAGCGCTGAGGATTCCCTGGTCTCTCAGCATCTCGGCGTGCGCACGCGATTGCCGGATATCCTGTTGCCAGAGCCTGCGGTCGAAGGGATGGGATGCGTTGATTCGCTGCATGAGTTCGACCGGTCCCGTAGCGAACCGGCCGCCCCACATGTTTCCGGGCGACGAGAGTACCTGTTCGGTCATGGATTTACCGGGGCGGCAGGGAGACGGTCGGCGGACATCGCTTCCAAGGATACCGTGGAAGCGGCCGGCTGTGGGTGGGGCGCAAGCGGCTTGAGAACACTCCGGCCGCTTACCGGAGCTGGCACCAGATCGGCGCATGGTCCGATGGCCGCTTCCGGGAGCGGGGGCCGATATCGATCTCGCAGGACTCCAGGCGGTCGCTCGCCTGCGGGGAGAGCAGGAGGTGATCGATCCTGAGGCCGCGGTTGTCGTCGAAAGCCCGCCCGTAGTCCCAGTAGGTATAGGCAGCCTCCGTGTCCGGATGCAGGCCGCGGTAGGCGTCGACATAACCGAGGTGCAGGAGACTCCGGAACCGGGCCCGCGATTCGGGCCGGCACAGTGCGTCATCGCGCAGGGAAGCGGGGTCGGCCAGATCCAGATCGGACGGGCAGACGTTGAAGTCTCCGGCGAGCACGACCGCCTCTTCCTGTCGCAGCAGCCGTTCGGCGTGCATCCGCAGACCATCCATCCACTCGAGCTTGTACGGAAACTTGGCACTCGCGACCGGATTTCCGTTCGGCAGATAGATGCAGCCGACCCTCACCCCGGCCCCGGCGGGGGCATCGACCCAGGCCTCGATGTACCGGGCAGCCGGGTCGCCGGGGTGGTCGGGGAGCCCGACGACGATGTCCTCCAGGGGGTACTTCGATAGCAGCGCAACGCCGTTGAAGCCCTTCTGCCCGGCCACCGCCGCCGAGTAACCGCACGCTTCCAGTTCGGCGACGGGAACCTGTTCGGTGGCAGCCTTGAGTTCCTGCAGCGCCAGGACATCGGGCCCGGTGTCGCGCAGCCAGTCGGTGACGTGCTCGATCCGAACCCGGATCGAGTTCACGTTCCAGCTCGCGATTTTCATGTGCAGCGGTTATTCGATGGCAAACGACGTGCCGCAACCGCAACTTGCGGTCGCATTGGGATTGTCGATGTTGAACATGGCCCCGCCCGGACTTTCCACCCAGTCGATCTCGCTGCCCGCGATGTACGCCATCGAGAGAGAATCGATCACCAGTCCGGCTCCGGCGCTGCCCGGTCGGGGAGAGATGACCACATCTTCCTGTTGGTCCAGTGCATCATCAATCGAGAAGTCGTACGAAAACCCGGAACATCCGCCCCCCTGGATCGCGATCCTCACGAACTTCCCGCTGAGGTCCGGCTGGGCAAGAATGAAGGCCAGCCGCCGGGTGGCCCGGGGCGTGAGGCGCACAGGCGTGTCGAGAACGGGTTCCATGCGTGCAATGTTGGGCGATTGGGGCCGATTGTCAATGCGGTTGCCCGATCCGCGTACCCCGGCCCAGGTTGCACTCCCGGTCAGGGCGACCCCGGGACGCCTCCCGTCCGGCCTGAAACCTGAAACGCGATCCCGGGCGTGGTAGGAATCCGTACGTCGGCGGTTTCCGGCCGGGTGCCGGCGACAATCCCCGTTTCCGGTCGAGGAACCTGTCATCGGAACTTCCGCACCGAAGTATCGGGCATGGTGCCGGAAACCGGAATCCGGGTTGCCCGCGGCGCATCCTTGGCGGCCAGGCAAAATCCAGGGGAAGAGGCGTGTCTGATCACCTCCGTGCCATCAATGAGCACCTGCAGTTTCGTCTCGGGCGAGACAACCGCGACTCCGTCCCCGCCGTGGAGGCCGCTCGATGGCTGGCCGAAGCAGGATTGCTTCCCGATTCCACCGCGCGGCCCGGCTTGCCGCTTCGCGACCTGCTTCGGGCCAACCGCATTGTTGGCCAGGAACAGGTTCCGCCCCGCCGCGGCGGTCGATGGTACGTGCGGCGCGTGCCGCCCGTCACGGGTTATCACGCTCACGTCTATTTCGACGAATCGAGCCGCGCCGACGCAGCAGTCGTGCGCGAAGGACTGGCCGCACGTTTCTCCGTGCAGGTTGGCCGATGGCGGGATGCGCCGGTGGGGCCCCATCCCCAAGCGATGTTTCAGGCGGCGTTTGCGCCCGAGGAATTCGCCGAGGTCGTCCCCTGGTTGATGGTGCATCGCCGGGGCCTTGACGTTCTGGTCCATCCCGAAACCGGGGACGAGGTCGGGGACCATGTTGAGCGGGCTCTGTGGATGGGTCGAAAGCTCCGTCTTCGGTTGCGAGGACTTCGCTGATTTCCCGAGCGGGTCCCGGGCGGTATAAGGTCCGCACGTAGCGCCCGCCGGCACGGTTCCAGCCCGCGGTTGCGGCGCCGGCTCTCACTTGCTGGAGTGCCGGCAGGCACAGAGAAGGACAACGGTCGGGCAGCGGGAATTTGACAATCTGAAGACAGAAAATGCAATCTGTTCATGATCTGCTATCCTGCCTGCATGATTGAGCGCGAGATCGCCCCCTGCCTGGTCCGCCTCTTCGGGGACTATCCGTTTGTCACCGTGACGGGCCCGCGCCAATCGGGAAAGACCACGCTTTGCCGCGGAACCTTTCCTGACCTGGCCTATGTCAATCTGGAGGCGCCCGATCAGCGCGAGTTTGCCAGGTCCGATCCGCGGGGGTTTCTCGCCCGCCTCGACCAGGGCGCCATCCTGGACGAAATCCAGCGCGTTCCCGAACTGCTCTCCTATCTGCAGGTTCTCGGCGACGAAAAAGGGTGCAACAGCCTGTTTGTCCTGACCGGTAGCGAACATTTCAAGCTGTCGGAGGCAATCGGCCAATCGCTTGCGGGACGAACTGCCTTGTTGCGCCTCCTGCCCTTCACGCTCGCTGAGCGGGAGCGAGCGGGCGCCGGCGGTGATCTCGACGACATCCTCTACTCGGGCTTCTATCCGCGCATTCACGATCAGCGGATCGAACCGCGGCAGGCGCTGAGCGACTACTTCGAAACCTATGTCGAGCGAGACGTGCGGAGCCTCGCCGAGATCCGCAACGTATCAAGCTTCCAGCGCTTCGTCCGACTCTGCGCCGGCCGGGTCGGGCAACTGGTCAACCTCGTGTCCCTGGGTGCGGACGCAGGCATTTCCCATACGACGGCGCGTCACTGGCTCGACCTTCTGGAGCGGAGCTACATCGCCTTTCGTCTGCCGCCGTTCCACGCCAATCTCCGCAAGCGCCTGGTCAAGACGCTCAAGCTGTATTTCTACGATGTCGGTCTGGCCGCCCACCTGATCGGCATCGAGCGGCCGGACCACGTCGCAACCCATCCGCTCCGGGGCCCCCTGTTCGAAAACATGGTCGTGGTCGAAATCCTGAAGCACAGATTCAACCTCGGCCGGACCTCCAACCTGACCTTCTTCCGCGACAGCCGGGGGCTCGAATGCGACCTCCTGTTTGAAACGGCGGGCGGCACCGGCGCGATCGAGATCAAGTCGGGGGCGACCATCACCGCCGATTTCTTTTCCGCCTTCGACGCCGTGGCCAGGGCGGTCGGGGACATCGCGCTGCGGGCGGTCGTCTACGGCGGCCCGGTCCGGCAATCCCGAAGCGCCGGCGAGGCCGTGCCGTTCGACGACCTGCACGGCTTCCTCGATCGTCTCGAGGCTGGTCGGGAGATGGCTGCGTTCGTCCGGGACCGGGTGCCGCCGGCACCTTCCCCGGCGGACATCGATGTTCTCGACCAAGTGTACCGTCTACACGTCCGCCCCGTGCTTGACGCGGTCAACCATGCCCTGAAGGAACCGGCCGCACGACTCTTTCGGGACTGCCGTGCAGACTCCACCGTCGGGTTCGGCGGAAGCAAGCCCGCTTCGTCACGCTTGCTGGATCCCGGCAACTGGGAACGAACCCGAACGGAGCTCTTGGCGCAGCCGGAATTTTCCCTGAGCGATGACCGCCTCGTCCGGATCACCCACACGTGCCGCCTTGCGGGGTACTGCCGCCCCGGAGAAGCCGGGTCCAGTGTCCTGGTGACACTCCGGTGGTCCCTCGGGACCGACGGGTTTGTGCGTACCGCAACCGTCAACGACACGGCGGTCCCGGGAGCCGGGCAGCAGAACCGCTACGCGGACCTGGACACTCGCAGCCCGCGAGCGGACAGCACAAGTTCAGCCGTTCTGCGTGCAGTCATGAGCGAGATCAAGAGAATGTAATTTTTGCATAATCCCCTTTTGGAACTCTGGAGGAAAACGTCGAGCAGCACAGTTGCATCGAACCACACGGCGACGGGGTTGTCGTGCCGAAGATGGTCTCGAGATCAGGCGGTACCGGGCCGTGAGGCGCGCTGCGCGCCGGCTTCCGAAGCGGACGGTGTTTCAGCGGCAGACGGTTCGTCGACAAGAGCGCCGAACATCTTCTCCGCGGTCGGCGACAGGCCCCATCCGGTCACACGCTTCACCGGGGCCTTCGGCTCGGCATTCGACCCGTCGTCGCATTTTTCCGGTACGGTCATGGCTCTCCCCAACACCCGGTGCACCGTGCCACAGCCGGCCTTGCCTGGCAATGCGTTCACGCCGGGACACCGGGATCTTGTCCATCGTCCCCGCCATGCTCTTGCGGGTGGCGGCCACAAGGTCGCTGAGTTTCGCACCCCGTTCGGTTTCGAGCATCTCCTCCCGGTCCAGCATCGCCATCACGTGAATGAAGTGCCAGATCTCCCCGATGAGCGCGGCATGGCCCTTCGACAGCGTGGCCGGAGGAGGTTCCCCCAAGCGGTTTTCGGCGGCGGCAACCGTGCTCGATCGCACGAGCTCGCCGGGTGACATACCGTGCCGCGCGGCAGCCTGCCAGATCAGGTTCCAGCCGGAATCGGAGAAGCGGACCGAGCGCTGCCTGCGTGCCTTGCTCCGGTTCTCCGCAGATTTCTTCCCGGTCTCGGGATATTCCCGTTCGCTTCTCGCCGTCCCTTCTGCCCTTTCCAGATCGAACTGTCGGCCGGCCACGATGAAGTTCCCGCCCGGGAACAGCATGCCGGCGGCCGGTTTGCGACCGGGACCGGGGACGCCACGCGGCGGTTCATGTCCCGACGCAGGCGCTCCGAACAACCGGCCTTGGAACCGTACGGTGGATCGCCGTCGGGCAGCGAGATCTGGCCGCGCACCGGGTTGACCACTTCTCGGCGAGACCGGGGTATCGTGCTCGACCTCCTTGCAGCGTCGGCCCGGGGTGGGAGCGGATGGGCCACGCAAGGAAGGGCTTGCCGATGATGATCCCTGTATGGTCACGGGCCACCACCGAAGGAGAGCATTTCCACCATGGCAGAGATTCTCATGGTAACCGGAGCCAGCCGGGGGATCGGAGCGGCCGTCGCCCGCGCCGCCGCTGCCCGGGGGTATGACGTGTGTGTCAACTACTGCAACAGCGAGGCCGCCGCCCAGGCCGTGGCGGCTGATGTCCGGCAAGCCGGGCAGCGGGCGGTTGCGGTGCAGGCGGATACCGGGTCCGAGGCGGATATCGTGCGTCTGTTCGAAACGTGCGACCGTGAGCTCGGGACGGTTTCTGCACTGGTGAACAATGCCGGAGTGGTCGGCGGACAGTGCCTGATCGAGGACGTCACCGAAGCCATTCTCGCCCGCACCTTCGCCGTCAACATCTCGGGCTATTTCCTGTGCGCCCGGGAAGCGATCCGGCGCATGTCGACCCGCCGGGGCGGAAACGGCGGGGCCATCGTCAATGTCTCTTCCGTTGCGGCCCGTCTCGCCAACCCGTTTCTGTGGGTGCACTACGGAGCCTCCAAGGGGGCCGTGGATACGCTGACGACGGGATTGGCGCTGGAATGCGCCGAGGCGGGGATTCGGGTCAACGGCGTCCGGCCCGGCATCATCGACACCGACATTCACCCCGAGGGGCGGCTGGAATCCATGGCACCATCCCTGCCGATGAAGCGGGCAGGGAGTCCGGAAGAGGTGGCTGCAGCCGTGCTGTTTCTCCTGTCGGACCAGGCTTCGTACTCGACCGGGGCCTCGTTGGACGTGGCCGGCGGGCGGTAGTTCCGGCCGGATCACCGGGCTGAACGCCGGCGGGGGAGCCGGGGCGCAGGTTCGCGGGGCTACGGCTCGCGGGGCACGACCCCCAGTTCCGTGCATACCTGGTCAGCCAGGCTGAGCGCGGCGGTCAGGCCGGGCGATTCGATCCCGAAAAGGTGCACGAGGCCCGCCACGCCGTGGCGGGCCGGGCCGGCCAGCATGAAGTCGCCGGCCGGCTCCCCCGGACCCGCCACCTTGGGCCGGATACCGGCGTACCCCGGCGTCAGGGCCCGGTCGGGCAACCCTGGCCAGTAGCGCCGGATGACGGGGTAGAAGCGGTCGGCGCGGTCGGGATCGACCGAGTAGTCGCGGGAGGCGATCCACTCGACATCGGGCCCGAACCGGCATTGACCGGCCAGGTCGAGGGTCACGTGCACCCCGAGGCCGCCGGGTTCGGGAACGGGATAGACGAGATGAGAGAACGGAGAGCGTCCCGACATCGTGAAGTAGCACCCGCGCGCGTAGTGCAGGGGCGGAATGGTCTTCCGGGGCACGCCGCCGATGGCACGGGCCACGCTCTGGGCATCGAGCCCGGCGCTGTTGACCACGATGGCGGCCCGCAGTTTCGCGACCGCGCCGGACCCGTCCTCGACGTGCAGTTCGATCCCGTCGGAGCGGTCTGCGGATGCCGCTCCGCCGGTCACCCGCGAGCCAAAGGCGATCAGGGCCCCGTGATCTTCGGCCTCGCCCTGCAGCGCGAGCATCAACCCGTGGCTGTCCACGATACCGGTGGAAGGAGAGTAGATCCCGGCGACCGCTTCGAGTGCGGGCTCCATCCTGGCGATGTCGGCGCTCTCCAGCCGCCGAAGATCCTCGACCCCGTTGGCGGCCGCCTGCCGGGCGATCGCATCCAGCGTACCGCGCTGGGCGTCGGCGGTGGCCACGATCAGCTTGCCCAGCCGGGCGTGTCCGACTCCGTGCCGCTTGCAGTACGCGTAGAGCCGCCGGCGGCCGCGGACGCAGTGGACCGCCTTGCCGCTGTGCGAGGGGTAGTAGATTCCGGCGTGAATGACTTCGCTGTTGCGCGAACTGACTTCGGTGCCGATCGTGTTGGAGGCCTCGATGAGGATGACCTCGCGTCCGGCCACGGCAAGCGCCCGCGCAACCGCCAGCCCGACCACACCGGCGCCGATTACGGCGGCATCGACGCGATCGGTCACTTCAGGCTCGCGACATGGCCCGTTCACGGCGGTTGAGCCACCAGCCGTACTGCGTCGGCCAGGCCTCGAACGCCGGATCGGCTCCGAGGCGGCGCGCGGCATGGTGCGCCCAGTAGGGGTCCAGCAACGCCTCGCGGCCGACCGCGACGAGATCCGCCTTGCCTTCCTGCAGAATGGCCTCCGCGAGTTCCGGCTCGAGGATCATGCCCACTGCCTGGCTGGCAATGCCGGCGCGCTGCTTCACCGCCTCGGCGTAGGGAACCTGGAAGCCCGGGGTCGGCATCGGGCCGCGGGCTGCGGTCACCGGTCCGGCGATACCGCCGGAGGAGCAGTCCACCACATCGACGCCGGCCGCCTTCAACTCCCGCGCCAGGGCCACGGTGTCCTCGAGCGACCAGCCCTCGGGCGCCCCGTCGACCGCGGAAACCCGCACGAACAGGGGCTTTCCATCCGGCCACACTCCCCGCACGGCCTCCACGGTTTCGAGCAGGAAGCGGGAACGTCCGCTCCGGCCGCCGCCATAGGAGTCGTTGCGGCGGTTCGAGACCGGCGACAGGAAACTGGCGCACAGATAACCATGTGCACTGTGGATTTCCGCCACATCGAACCCGGCTTCATCGGCCCTCCGGGCTCCGTCGGCGAAGGCGTCGACTACCCGCGCGATGTCGTCAGCGGTCATGGCCGCGGGTTCCAGCCATCCGGGCATGACCGGCTCGGCGGACGGGGCCTGAATCGGCCAGGCGGTTTCCCCGCGGGCAAACTGCTCGTCCGCCAGCGGTCCGTTGCCTTCCCAGGGGCGCTGCATGCTGGCCTTGCGGCCGGCGTGGGCCAGCTGGATCGCGGGCGTGGCACCTTCCGTACGGAGAAATCCGGCGATCCGGGCAAGGGCATCCCGGTGGACATCCGACCAGATGCCGAGATCTCCATGGGTGATGCGGCCGATTCGCTCGACGGCCGCCGCTTCCGTAAACACGAGTCCCGCGCCGCCGGTTCCGTACCGGCCAAGGTGCACCATGTGCCAGTCACCGGCCACGCCGTCATTGGCAGAGTATTGGCACATCGGCGAGATCACGATGCGATTGCGGATCGTGACGTCACGAAGGGTCAGCGGCGTGAACAGACGTGGTGATGACATGATCGGGGATACTCGACAGGGGAACGGGAAACGCGAGAATAGAGACATGAATCGCAGGGGCCAAAGGACTCCTCCGGCCGTCTCGAGCGACGGGGACATCGACGCCTTCCTGGCGGCGGCGCGGACCGTGCCCCGGCCGGCCCGCGGGCAGGGGCGTCTGCTGTTTGCGCTGGATGCCACGATGAGCCGGGAGCACACGTGGGACCAGGCAGCCGCCGTGCAGGCGGAGCTCTTTCGCGAAGCCGGCCGGGTCGGCGGCCTGTCGGTGCAACTGATGTGGTTCCGCGGCGTCGGCGAATTTCAGGTGCTTCCCTGGACGGCGAACGCCGATGACCTGATCCGGCAGATGTCGGCCGTTCGGTGTCGTGCAGGTCTCACCCAGATCGGGCGCGCGTTTGCGCATGCGGCGGCCGAGCACGGCCGCCACCCGGTCGCGGCGCTGGTGTACGTCGGCGATGCGTGCGAGGAGCCCGCCGACCCGCTGGTCGCCCAGGCCGGAGCCCTCGGACTGGAAGGAGTGCGCCTGTTCATGTTCCAGGAAGGCTCGAACCCGGTGGTCGCGGACGTCTTTCGCGCGGCCGCCCAGATCTCGGGGGGTGCCTACGCGCGGTTCGGACCGGGCAGCGCGGCCACGCTGCGGGCCTTGCTCCGGGCGACGGCCGTGTACGCAGCCGGCGGGCGGCAGGCGCTGGCCGCGCACGAACAGAAGACCGGTGAACGGGTCCTGCGGCTCGGCCGACCTCGCTGAGCGTCCTCCCGCCGGGCCGCCATGACGTATCTCCTGATCGGACTCAGCGTTGTCGCGCTGCTCGGGATCGTGCGCGAGATCCTGTTGCGGCTAGCGCCGAAAAACGGAAACCGGCTGTTCTGGGCGGTCCTGGGAATCACCGCGGCCGCCGGTGCGGGTTTCATCCTGCTGCGCGGGACCGGGCTGCTCGCCGCGGTTCCGGCGGTCCTCGGAATGGCGTTCGTGTGGCTGTTCCGCCACGGCGGCGGCTTCCTGTTCGGCCGGGTGCTCGCCGGCCTGCTCGGGCGGGCGGCGGCGAAAAATCGGGCACAGGCCGGAACGTCGCAGGTCCAGGGCCGGGTGCTGCGGATGACGCTGGATCACGCGAGCGGAGCAATGGAAGGAGAGGTGCTGTCAGGCCCCCTTGCCGGGCGGCAGCTGCGTTCGCTTTCGACCGACGAGATGCGCTCGCTGCATGCGGATTGCAGCACCCGGTGCGAACGTTCCCTGCGGCTGCTCGAGAGCTGGCTCGACCGCTACGGGGGCGATTGGCGGGAGCATGTGGATCCGACTGCGCAAGGAGGCGCTGCCCGGAGCGGTCCCATGACGCAGGCGGAGGCCCTGCGGATCCTGGGGCTCGACGCCGGCGCTGATACCGATGCCGTGCACGCGGCCCACCGCCGCCTGCAGGCCCGGCTGCATCCGGACACCGGGGGCACCGACTATCTTGCGGCGATGATCAACGAGGCCCGGGACGTGCTCCTGCGGGAGGCGACGGAAACCGACTGATTCCAGGCTCCGTCCGGGTCGAGTCCACCACCGTCGCCGGTCGCGTTGAACCTCGACGATGCCCTGAACATTTGCGACAAGCTCAACCGCTGCTCGGATACGACCCCGAGGCCTGGACCGCCATGGCGGCGGCCTCCATGCAGGCCGCGAACGACGGTCCCGAGAGCGGTCCGTGACATTGAAGCGCCGTCCTGCGGCAGCCGCTTGCCTGCCATCTACACAAATGCTGTATCTTGAAACTGACCCAACACCCCGCGCCGTGCGCGGGAAGGTGCCCGTCATGCCCCAGGTTAACTTCCGCACCTCCAGCGAGCGCCTGGCCGTCATCGACCGCGCGGCGGCGATCCGCGGAGTCAGCCGCACCGAGTTCGTGCTGCGCTCCAGCGAGGCGGCGGCGATCGAGGTCCTGAACGAACGCCCGGTCATCGCCCTCGACGACGAGGCTTGGGACGACTTCATTACCGCGCTCGACGCGCCGGTGGAGATCGATCCCGCCGTGAAGACGCGCTACGCGCGCAAGCCCCTGTGGGCCCGCTAGGCCCGCCCGAGCCGCTCGCCGCCGCCACGCCATCTCGCAGTTCTCCTCAGGTATCCCCATCCTCGACGCTTGGCTGGGCGGCAAGGCAAGGCTGAACGAGACCAAGGGCGGCGCGCGCACCTATGTGACCTGCGACGGCGACCGCGTGGCGGGGTTCTGCAGCCTCGCCGCCAGTTCCGTGGAATGGCGGCGGCTGTCGTCCCGGGTCGGCCGGAACATGCCCGACCCGGTCCCGGTCATCCTGCTGGGCCAACTCGCGGTGGACGAGGTCTGGCGCGGGCACGGCCTCGGCTCGGACCTCCTGATCGACGCGGCGGGGCGCGCGCTCGCCGCCGCAGGCGTGGTCGGCGCCCGCGCCGTCGTAGTCCAGGCCATCGACGACTGCGCCCGGGCCTTCTACGAGAGGTTCGGCTTCCGCCCGTTCTCGGAGCGTGAGCCGCTCATGCTGGTGCTGCGCATGTCCGAGATCGCCAGGCTGCTGTAGCCCTGCCTGTATGACCTGATGGACAGCGCCTACGATGCGGCTGAGATCCGGGCCTGCAGCGAACGGCTCGGACATGTCCCGATCATCGACCCCAACCCGCGCACCCGTGAGCGCAAGCAGGCGATCCAGACCGAGGCCCGGGCTCGGCGGGCCGCCCGCCGGGTCCCGGCCGAGCGCCGGCGTCTGCGGGAACGCTCGAACGTCGAGCGGGTCAACGGGCGCCTCAAGGACGAATTCGGCGGGCGCCGGATCTACGTCCGTGGCCCCGCCAAGGTCATGACCCATCTCATGTTCGGAATCTGCGCCCTCAGCGTGGACCAGCTATTCCGCCTGCTGAACTGAGCCCGGCTCTCCCGCCCTTCCAGACATCTGCCCGAAACCGGGCCACGGGACCTTTCACTGAGTCACTGTTGACTTCCGACATTGCCTGGCGTATGTATTCCGCCATGCAGATCGGCACGCGCATGATTTCCGCGGACACCGCGGCGTGGTTCCAGAGGACGGCGGCCTCTGGCGAGACCAGTCGCCACGGACTGGCCCGCGGCCTGTGTGAACGCGAGGACTGGCGCAATGCACGGGGTGCCCTGTGCGTGGCGTCAGCCAAGCGAGCGCTGCCGAAGCTGGCCCGGGAGCTGCACGTGGCGCTGCCGGCGAAGCGGGCCTGCCGCTTGGTGTCGAACGCCCGCCCGGAGATCGCCCGGTCGGAGTCGGCGGTCACGCTGTCCTGCTCGTTGCGGGAGCTGGGCGAAGTCCGTCTTGAACCGGTCGGCGCGGCGGAGGTCGGTCGCTGGCGGGCGATGATGGAGCGCTGGCATCCGCAGGGTTGCCCGAAAGCACCGGGCGCGGTCCTGAACTACTGGATCGTGTCCGCGCGCCACGGTCGCCTCGGCGGTCTCGGTTTCCGGGCCGCCAGTTGGCACGTGAAGGCCCGTGACCGGCACATCGGCTGGTCGAACGAGGCGAAGCGCCATCACCTCAACCGGTTGCTCAACCACTACCGTTTTCTCCTCATGCCCGGCGTCGCCGTGCCGCATTTGGCGTCACATGTTCTGGGTCTGGCGCGGCGGCAGATCGGGGACGACTGGGAGCAGCAGCACGGCGTGCGCCCGCAGATGGCCTACACCTACGTCAACGAGACCCGGCCGGGGACGTGCTACCGTGCGGCCAACTGGTCGTGCGTCGGCTGGACGGCCGCGCAGGATCGGGCCGGCGTGGCGAAGGCGCCGTGCCGGATTTTCATGGTGCCGCTCCAGCGGGGCTGGAAACGGCGGATGCGCACCGTGTCGCGGCGGCCGATCGGCACCCGGGTGGATGCCCATGTGAAGGATCCGGGCCCGAACGGCGACTCCGAGTTTGCCTATGTGGATCATCATGATGGGCGGTTGGGAGACCGGATCCGGCGGATTGGCGACATCTGGGGCCGTCAGGCTGCCGCCACGATTCCCGAGATGTTTCCGGAGTCCGCGGAACGGCAGGCGGTGTACCGCCTGTTGTCGAACCGGGAAGTCACCATGAAGCATGTGCTCGGCTCCCATGTCGAGGCCACGGTGAAGCGCTGCCGCGCCCACCGCCGGATCCTCGCGGTGCAGGACACGACGATGCTCAATTACAGCGGCCGTTCGGCGGTCACCACCGGCCTGGCGCCGCTCGGCGGCGGCGGTCAGGGGTCGACGGGACTGGCGGCGCACATGATGCTGGCGTTCGTACCCGGCGGGCGTCCGCTGGGCGTACTGTCGGCCGATGCCGACTTTCGCCGTGCGGGGAAGAAAGAGACGGAAAGCCGCCGCTGGGAGGACGGGGTGCGGGTGAGCGCCGAACTGGCGGCGGCCTGCAAGGACACGGAAGTCATCTGCGTCGGCGACCGCGAGATGGACATCTGGGCCGTCCATCGTCTGGCGGCGCAGACGGAGGTCCGCGTCGTGGTCCGCGCCTGCCGCTCGAAACAGCGCCGGGTGGTGACGGCCGACGGTTCGCCGCAAGACCTGTTCTCCTTTATCGACACGCAGCCCGAACTGGGGCGGAAGACCCTCGTGCTTGATGCCGCCGGCGGCCCGCGCCGCCGGCCGTCCCGCACGGTCAAACTGTTGCTGCGGGCGGCGCGGGTGACGGTCCTGCCGCCGGGAGACGCCCGGACGGACGCGCCGCTGGAGATGCTGGCCGTGCAGGTCCGTGAGGTGACCCCGGCCGATCCGGCCAAGCCCCTGAACTGGGTCATCCTGTCCAGCACCGGCGAGGCGACGCTAGAAACCGCGCTCGAGGTGATCGAGATCTACGAAGACCGCTGGGCCATCGAACGGTACTTCGACACCCTCAAGAACGGCACCCGCATCTGTGACCGCCGGCTGGACGACGCCGAAGACCTGCGCAAGTGCCTGGCTTTCGATGCCGTCGCCGCCTGGCGCATTCACGAACTGTCGCGTCTGGCCCGCGAGGCACCCGATACGCCCGCCACCGAGATCGTACGACCGGTGGAGGTCGCGGCGCTCAACCGCATTCTGACGGCCTATCGCATGCCGACCCTCAGCGAGGCCGATCATCGCGGTCGTCGCTCCCCGAACACAGGCCGTGGAGCCAGGGAGGCGTCCGCCGCTGCCAGGGCGCCACCCACCGTTCGCGACTATGTCCTCGGCATGGGCCGCATCGTCGGCTTCGAGTCCTCCAAGAGACAACCCCTGCCCGGCCCGCTCAAATGCTTCCGGGGTGACGAAAAAATCCAACTCATCGTCCACGTCATCGAAAACACGGAGTTAACAATGATAGAGTGAAAGCCACGGGACCGCTGTGCCTCACGTCCGAAAAACGACCCTCAGCGAGAAAAAATCGGGCGGATCGGCGGTCCGCTGGCCGGCCCGGATGCCGATTCTGCTGCTGCCCGGGCGGTGATTCCGCCGCTTCGTCGCCGAATTTGATGCCGCCAGGAATTTTGCAAGAGCATCTACATATAGTGTATTAACACCATAATCTCTGCCAAATTTAGGATTCCGTCACCGACCGCGAAGAACTTTGCGAGAGCCTCCGAGGTTCGGGCGGGAACGCAATGCGAGCGGTGTTGAATGCACATTGCAGATCGCATATATATTTTGCAGAAAGAAAAATGCAAGCATGATTGATGGCGGAGGGTTCCGAATGTCGACACGGCTTATCGGCAAGCGGATCAGGGCGCTGCGCGAGAAACGGAATCTGTCGCAGGAGAATCTGGCGAAGATATTCGGCTTCAACGACCGGCAGACCGTGTCGGCAATCGAGACGGGAGCCAGGCGGGTTACGGCGGACGAACTGGTCCTTGCGGTGGAACGGCTTGGCGTGCCGCTCGATTATTTCACGGATCCGTTCCTGCTCGCTGGCGAGGGCCGGTTCTCTTGGCGCCAGACCGATGTTGGTGCCGAAGATCTCAAGGCCTACGAGCAAAGAGCGGGTCGTTGGGTGGCCGCGTTCCGGACACTGGCGCCTCAAGTGGGTCGCGATATGCCGCTCATGCGCCGTGCGCTCGGTCTTGGACGGCACTCCCGGTTCGAGGATGCCATGCGGGCCGGCGAGCGCTTCGTTCGGGAGTTCGACCTTGGAGATGTGCCCGCGCTGCGGCTCGCCGAGGTCATGGAATGCGAGCTTCGCATCCTGGTGCTCATGGTGGACGCGCCTCGCGGGATCTCCGGTGCGGCGTGCCGCTTGCCCGAGCTCGATTCAGTGCTGATCGCCTGCCACGAGGTCGAGGGACGCCGCCATTTCGATCTCGCCCACGAACTGTTCCATGTTCTGACTTGGGACGCGATGCCTCCGGAGCACCGGGAGGAAGCAGTCGACAGCGGAGGAAACCGCGTCGAGCAGCTTGCCAACAACTTCGCGGCGGCGCTGCTGATGCCAGCGGACCGTGTGGCGCGGTTCGGGGACTGGGCGAAGCATGACGACGATGCACTGATTGCGAGGCTCAACGCGGCCGCCGACGAGTTGCACGTGACGTCTTCGGCTCTGAGATGGCGGCTCGTAGCGCTTGGTGCATTGAGTTTGGCCAGAGCGCGCGCCCTCCCGAACGTGGCGTTGCGCCACAACGGGAGGGAGGACGCCGACAATATCCGGTCGGTCTTGTTCTCACGACCGTTCATGGAGGTCATCGGGCTTGCCCTCGAGCAAGGCCTGGTTTCAGTGCGCCGTGCGGCGGGAATGCTCGGCCTCACGGTCGAGGGGTTGACGGACGTGTTCGCGGCCCACGGTGTGGCCGATCCGGTTGAGCTATGAGGCGTCATGGTCAGGCATCGCGGCGGTGTGCTCGTGGACACGAACGTGATCTTCGAGGCTCACCGGACCGCCTCATGGCGGGCGCTGACGGGCGGGTATCGCGTCGAGACCGTAGAGGAATGCGTAACCGAGACCCAGACGGGGTACCAGCGGCGCAGGCGTGCGCAGCAGATCGACGAGACCGAGCTCAGGGAACGGCTCGGGGCCGTCACTGCGGTGGACGATCGGGCGCGGGCCGGGCTCGCGGTGAGGATTGGCGATCTGGCGTTGGACGAAGGTGAGGCCTGTCTGTGGGCGCACGCGCTCGGGCGAGGCGACGACTGGATCCTCTGCGGTCCCGACCGGGCCAGCCTGCGTTGCGGGGTGGGGCTTGGGTTTCGCGAGAGGCTGGTGTCGCTGGAGGCACTTCTCAAAGACATCGGGCATCGACCGCGAGTAGCGCTTCGACCGGCGTATTCCAGGGAGTGGCATGAGCGGGTGCTCGGAGAGCTGGTGATTGCCGAGAACGAGCGGAACTAGGCCGTGGCTCAGTAGCGAACTTCGCGATCGAAACCGCAGCTACCGGCGGTGATGCAAGGCTGGGTCCGGCGTTGCAGGCCCCGGTGTTGGCGACGGAAACCGGGTGATTCCGCGCCTTGTCCGGCCCGAGACCGAAACCCTTCGGGATCGGGGCCGGATCTCCGGCGGGCGGTCTCTGAAGACCGGGGAGCGGCGGGAGCTGGGGCCTGTCAGGATCGAAAAGGAACGCCAAACTCCCTGCGTTCCGGGTCTGTCTCCGACAGATGATCCGGTCGGCCGAGGCGCACGAATCGGCCGCGCGCGACCCGGCTATGCCGGAAGGGCGTGATAACTTGCGGGAAGGGCGGCCGTTGCGGTAAAGACACCGGCCAAAACAGCACGATGAAATTCACCTATTGATGAGTGTGAACCGGCGGCGGAAGGGCATCGATCAGGAGCGGGAACAGAAACGCTACGGCGAATAACGTCGTCCCGTTGCACCCGGAAAAAGACAGCGGGCGGGTATCCGAGAGGAAGTGGGGCAAGGAGGTCATCGCGCTGGGCTTCTGCCTCGTCCCATCTCTCGGGCTGGCGGTGCGGCTGAAGAAGCCCGAACCGGAATTTCGCGAGGTGCAAGAAGCTGCCAGAACGGTCAGCAGGACGGCCTCCAGGCGGGGTATCGCCGAAACCGAACCGGCGGACCAGGAGCAGGACGGCAACAACTTCTGCTGCACGGACAGATCCTCGATGATCTCGAAATCTTCCTCTCACCCGAGCGTCTTGGCACCTATCTTGAAGCCGCTCGGGAAGACCGGGAAAGGGCGGTCCGGGTCCGAGCCATGGCATCCTCCTGATGCAGGGGTCAAACCATGTCGCAGAAGCAACGACCGGAAATGCTCAACACTTTCTGCACAAGCTTTAGGATATCGACAGGACTACCGTGGCCCGGATTTTCCCTCGAACGCGTGTCCGGCACCGGGATGTACGAAGGTACGAAGGAGAAGTAACCGATGACTGATTCGACAGAATCCCAGGAGAACTGCAACACAAGCAATCCCGATTTTGACGTCATCATTGTTGGTGCCGGAATTGCCGGTCTTTATTCGATCTACCGGTTGCGCCAGCAGGGGCTCCGGGTCCGCGCTTTCGAAGCGGGTGACGGCATTGGCGGAACCTGGTTCTGGAATCGGTACCCGGGTTGCCGCTGTGATGTTGAAAGCCTCGAATATTCGTTTTCGTTTGATCCGGACCTTGAGCAGGAATGGCACTGGCCGGAGCGTTACGGCACACAGCCTCAGATTCTGGAATACATCAACCATGTGGCCGACCGCTTTGACCTGCGTCGTGATATTCAGCTTGAAACCCGCATTACGGCGGCTGAATTCGATACCGAATCCGGATTGTGGCACCTGACGTCGGAGGACGGACGGACCATGACGGCGCCCGTCTGCATCATGGCCACGGGCAACCTGTCGACCCCGCGCAAGCCTGACTTCCCGGGACTGGAGCGTTTTAGGGGGTCATGGTACCACACGGGTCTGTGGCCGAAGAGGGGCGTGGACTTCTCCGGTCTTCGGGTCGGGATCATTGGCAACGGGTCCTCAGGAGTGCAGTCGATCCCTCATATTGCCGCCCAGGCAAAGCATCTGACCGTGTTTCAGCGTACCGCGAATTTCAGCCTGCCGGCGCGAAACGGACCGATGGACCCGGACCGGGAGGCACGGCACAAGCAGGACTACCGCAATCGACGTCTTGCCGCCTTCGATACACCATTCGGAATCGCCGGATATCCCCCACCTGTCAGCAACGCTCTTGACGTGACCGAGGAAGAACGCCGGAGCCAGTATGAAACCAAGTGGCAGGAGGGAGGCAGCATCAGTTACCTGTATTCCTACAAGGATTTGCTGCTCGACAATGCGGCCAATGAAACCGCATCGGAGTTTGTTCGGGAGAAAATCCGGGCAATTGTGAAGGATCCGGTCACGGCCAAACGCCTTTGCCCGGACAGCCATCCGATCGGAACCAAGCGACTGATTCTGGATACGGACTACTTCGAAACCTTCAATCTGCCGCACGTCGACCTGGTTGACGTGCGCGCGACCCCGATTACGGAAATCACGCCGAACGGCCTGTCCACCAGTGACGGCGACTACACGCTGGATTTGATTGTGTTTGCGACCGGGTTCGACGCGATGACCGGCGCGATGCGGGAAATCGACATTCGGGTTCGCGGCGGCATTGCCCTTGAACGGCAGTGGGAAGGGGGACCAAGAACTTATCTTGGTCTCACGGTCGCGGGCCTGCCCAACCTGTTCATGGTGACCGGGCCGCAAAGTCCTGGTGTCAAGAGCCAGATGATCCTGTCAATCGAAATGCATGTCGACTGGATCGCAAATTGCCTGCAACACATGCGGGAACGTGGCTACCGCACCATCGAGGCCACCGAGGCGGCTCAGGACGGCTGGGTGCGCCACAACATGGAGGTTGCCGATTCCACACTCTATCCAAGGGCGAATTCGTGGTATATGGGTGCCAACATACCGGGCAAACCACGGGTATTCATGCCGTATGTCGGCGGCGTGCATACGTACAGGAAGATCTGTGACGATGTGGTCCGTGACGGCTACAAGGGTTTTCTTCTGACCCGGGAACCGAGGAGGGCGTCGGAGCATACCGAGCCGGCTCGGTAGCGAACTTCCGATCGAAGCCGCAGATACCGGCTACCGGCGGTGATGGCAGGGCCGGGTCCGACGTTGCGGTGCCCCGGGTCGGCGGCGTGACCGGCCCGGCCGAACCGGACGGGACGGTGTCCTCCCCAGCGCCCGCTTCCCGGACTCACGAACGATCGTGGCCCGTGGTATAGCAGGCGCACGACCCGTCAAACCCCCCGGAGTTCTGTAGGGTGGGGGCCGTCAACGATCGGAGGAGTTCATGTCCCAGTGGTTTCCCGGATTCGAGCAACGGACGATCGACGCCGGAACGTGTTCGATCGCGGTGCGGGTCGGCGGCAGCGGCCCACCGCTGCTGCTGCTTCACGGCTATCCGGAAACCCACCTGATGTGGCACAAGGTTGCACCTCGGCTGACCGAGCGTTTCACGGTTGTCGCTGCCGACTTGCGGGGGTACGGCGACAGCGGCAAGCCGCCGTCGGACCCAGAGCACCGCCCGTACTCGAAGCGCGTGATGGCCGCCGATCAGGTCACGGTGATGGAACGGCTCGGATACCGGCGGTTTCAGGTGGTCGGCCATGACCGGGGAGCCCGGGTGACGCACCGGATGTGCCTGGACTGGCCCGACCGGATCGAGCGCGCTGCGGTGCTCGACATCGTGCCCACGCCGCACGTCTTCGAAGCCGCGGATCAGCGGATTGCGCGCCGCTACTACCACTGGTTCTTTCTCAGCCAGCCCGCCCCCCTGCCCGAACGCCTGATCGGGAACGAGCCGGAGTTCTATCTCGATACCAAGCTTGCGAGCTGGGGTCAGGGAACGGACTGGATGCCGTCCGGGATCCGCTCGGAGTACCTTCGCTGCTTTGCCAACCCCGACACGATCCGCGCGACCTGCGAGGACTACCGTGCCGGCGCCACCATCGACCTGGATGACCATGCGGCCGACCGCGCCCGGCGCATCCGCTGCCCGCTCCTCGTGCTGTGGGGCGCCCGCGCGGTGGTGCACGAGCTCTACGACCCGCTGGCGGTATGGCGCGAATGGGCGGAGCAGGTGAGCGGAGAGGCGATCGACTGCGGCCACTACCTGCCCGAGGAAGCCCCCGACGAGACCCTCCGGGCCCTGTCGGGATTCCTGTGCGAGACGGCCGATTAGCGACCGGCCGGCAGCGGATTCGCCCCCGGAAATCCGGCGGCGGCGGGGTCTGATGGCGCGGCTTCGCACGTACCTCCTGACCGGGATCGTGGTCACCGCGCCCATCGGCATCACGGTCTACCTGGCCGTGCTGTTCGTCAATTTCGTCGATGGCCGGATGCGCGGGCTGGTACCGGCCCAGTACGACCCGATCCGCTACCTTCCGTTCGATATCCCCGGCCTCGGCGTCCTTGCGCTCCTGTTGCTCCTGCTGGTGGTGGGCTTCCTGGCGGCCGGCCTGATCGGCCGCATCGTGTTCCGGATGGGAGAGCGGCTGATCGGCCGGGTGCCGGTGGTGCGCAGTGTCTACGGTGCGCTCAAGCAGATTTTCGAGACGGTGTTTGCCGACTCCTCGTCCTCGTTTCGCGAGGTGGTTCTGGTCGAGTATCCGCGCCGGGGTCTCTGGGCCGTAGGGTTCATCACGGGGCGCACGCGGGGTGAGGTCCGTGAGCGGCTGGAGACCGACATGGTCAACGTCTTCCTGCCGACGACTCCCAATCCCACGTCGGGGTTTCTGCTGTTCGTGCCGCTGAGTGACGTCGTACGGCTCGACATGTCGGTCGAGGAGGGCATCAAGATGGTGATCTCCGCCGGGATCGTGACGCCCCCGGCGGCGGCCTCTCCGCCCCTCGCCGCCGAGCAGTGATTCCGGCTGACGACGGTGCCGAAGGGCCTGACCTCGCGATCCTGATCCGCCAGCTCCGGTACCGCTGCCGGTCCCGCGGCACCCGCGAACTGGCGGGGCTGCTGTCGAACTTCCTCGCGTCGGAGGGCCCGGCCCTGTCGGGGGCCGAGCTGCAGGTGTTCGCGCGCCTGCTCGACACGTGCGACGATCCGGAGCTGATGGATTTCCTGCTGGGGGCCCGGCCTTGGCCCGACTGGACGAAGCCGGTCGCGATCCGCATCGACGCCCACCTTCAGTTCCGCCGTTCAGACTCGTGACAGGCGTGTTTCTCGACCGGTTGCCGACGGGCCGGCAGCCGCGGCCGGTCCACGGGATGCCGGAGGGGTACGCGGCGTTGAAGGTGACCGAGGCCGCCTCGCGCCGGCGCGACCCGAGCCCGGTGCTCTGGATCCTTCGCGACGACCGGCACCTGGCCGCGACCGCGGACCTGTTCGGGATGCTGGACCCGGACCTGGCCTGGGTCACCTTTCCGGCCTGGGACTGTCTGCCCTACGACCGGAACTCGCCCCACCCGAACGTCTCGGGGGAGCGGCTGGCAGCGCTCGTGCAACTGGCCGAAGCGACCCCGGACATCGTGCTCACGACCGTGAACGCCGCCCTGCAGCGCGTACCCCCGCGGGCGCATTTCTCGGATGCACGGCTGCAACTCGCGCCGGGAGGCGAAGCGGTCCGGGACCCGCTGCTGGCCCGCCTGACCGGATGGGGGTACCGGCGCACCGGCACCGTGATGGAGCTTGGGGAATTTGCCGCCCGAGGTTCCGTGATCGACATTTTTCCGGCCGGTTCCGAACATCCGGTCCGCGTCGATTTCTTCGGCGACGAAATCGAAAGCATCCGGGCATTTGACCCGCTCTCGCAGCGGACCTCCGGAGAGCGGGATTCGATCGCGATCCTGCCGTACTCGGAAATTCCCTTCGACCCGGCCGGTCAGGCCCGGTTCTGCGACGGGTATCGCCGGGCGTTCGGCGCGGTGCGGGACCATGACCCGCTGTTCGAGGCCGTCGCCGGCGGGATCCCGTACCCGGGGATGGAGCACTGGCTTCCGCTGTTTCACGAATCGATGGAAACCCTGGTGGAGTATGTGCGGCCGGGGGTCGTCCTCGTCGAGCAGGACACCTCCGAGCGCGTCGACGAACGCTGGGAACTGATCGGAGAGTACGTCGCGGCCCGCCGCGCGGGAACCCGGCGCCGGGCCGACGCCTTTTCGTACAAGCCCCTCGAACCCGAGCGGCTCTACCTCCCGCCCGACGAACTCTGGACGCAGATCGCGGAACGCCGCAGCGGGGTGCTGGTCCCGTTTGCCGGCCCGCCGGCGACGCTTGATCTCGGCGGCCGGGCGGGCCGGAAGTTTGCCGGCGAGGGAAGAGGAGGGCCGGATGCCGTGCTGGAAGCGGTCGCGGGTTTCGCGCTCCAGCGCCGCGCGGCCGGACGAACCGTCGCCGTCACCTGCCGCAGTCCGTCCTCGCAGGCGCGCCTGGTGCCGTTGTTGCGCCGCCACGGGTTGCCGGGTGCGAGCACCGCCCGGGCCTGGGAAGACGTGTTCGCGGCCGCGCCGGCCGAGGTCCCCGTCGTGGTGGGCGCCTTTCGTACCGGATTCGATTCTGCCGACACCGTGATCATCACCGAGGAGGACGTGTTCGGAGCACGGGTGCACCGCCCGGCCACGCCCCGGCGGCGAGCGGATGAGGCACTGCGCCTGGCGACCACCCTCGAAACCGGTGATCTTCTTGTTCACGTCGATCATGGAATCGGCCGCTACGAAGGACTGGAAACCGTCGATGCCGACGGCGCGGCCCACGATTGCCTGCGGATCGTGTACCGGGGCGGGGACCGGCTGTTCGTGCCGGTAGAAATCATCGATCTCGTGTCGCGCTACGGCAATGCGGACGGCGACCGGGGCCCGGTACTCGACAGACTCGGGGGCTCCGGCTGGGCCCTTCGCCGCGACCGGGTCCGGAAACAGGTGGCGGAACTGGCGCACGATCTCATCCGCCTGGCCGCCGAGCGCAGCGAGCGCCACGTCGAGCCCGTGCCGTCGAACGACGACGGCTACGCCGCCTTCTGCGCGGCCTTTCCCCACGACGAGACCGGGGACCAGCTGGAGACTATCCGCGAAGTCGAAGAGGACCTGATGCGCAACCGGCCGATGGACCGACTGGTCTGCGGTGACGTCGGCTTCGGCAAGACCGAAGTTGCCCTGCGCGCCGCCCGGGCCGTCGCCGGGGCCGGACAGCAGGTGGCCGTCGTGGTTCCCACCACCCTGCTCGCGCGGCAGCATCACGAAACCTTCCGGGCCCGCTTTGCGGGCACCGGCATCGATGTCCGGCAACTCTCCAGGCTGTCCTCGGCCGTGGAACGGCGCAGCGTACTGCAGGGCCTGGCGGACGGATCGCTCCCCGTTGTGGTCGGCACCCACGCCCTGCTCGCCGACCGTATCCGGTTCGCGGACCTCGGGTTGCTCGTGGTCGACGAAGAACAGCACTTCGGCGTCGCGCAGAAAGAGCGTCTCAAGCAGCTGCGGGCCCAGGTACATGTCCTCACGCTGACGGCCACCCCCATCCCCCGTACGCTCCAGATGGCGCTGACCGGAGTACGGGATCTCAGTCTGATCTCGACCCCGCCGGTGGACCGGCTGGCGATCCGCACCTACGTCACCCCCTTCGATCCCGTGGTCGTCGGCGAGGCGGTCCGCCGGGAACGGGGGCGGGGCGGTCAGGTGTTCTGCGTGGTGCCGCGGATTCGCATGCTCGAAACCGCCGCGCGTGAACTCGGCCGACTGGCACCCGACGCCAGGATTGCGACCGCCCACGGGCGAATGGGCGCGGCGGTGCTGGAAGACGTGATGGCGGCCTTCTACGACCGCCGCGTCGACATCCTGGTATCGACCAGCATCATCGAGTCAGGCCTTGACGTCGAAGGAGCCAACACCCTGATCGTGATGCATGCCGACCGGTTCGGGCTGTCGCAGCTCTATCAGCTGCGCGGGCGGATCGGACGCCGCCACGTCCGGGGGTACGCGTATTTCACGATTCCGTCGGCCCGCGCCATGACGGAGAACGCGGTCAAGCGGCTGCAGGTGCTCCAGGGCCTGGACGGGCTGGGGGCGGGATTCACGCTGGCGAGCCACGATCTCGACATCCGCGGGGCCGGCAACCTGCTGGGATCGGACCAGTCGGGGCATGTTCGCGAAGTCGGGGTCGAACTCTACCAGCAGCTCCTCCGGGAAGCCGTGGAAGGGCTCCGGTCCGGACAACCGGAAGCCGCCGCTGCCGACAGCTGGTCGCCGCAGGTCCGGATCCGGGTTCCGAGCCGGATCCCCGAGGAATACGTTGCCGATCTCGGGGTCCGGCTGACCCTGTATCGACGGCTGGCCGCCTTGCGGGAAGACGACGAACTGGCGGAGTTCGGGGCGGAACTCGAGGACCGGTTCGGGCCCTGTCCGGAGGAGGTGCGGAACCTGCTGCGGATCATGGCCATCCGGCTTCGTTGCCGGACGGGCGGGATCGAACTGCTGACCGCCGGTGGCCGCGGAATCGATGCGAGGTTTCGCGCCGGCCCGGTGGCCGGCCCGGACGCCCTGCTGGACTGGATCCGGAAAACCGACGGTGCGGCGGTCGTGGATCAGGCCTCGATCCGGGTCAGACGGGAATGGAAGGACGCCGCGCAGATTCTCGGCGGAGCCCTGCGGATCGCCGGTGAACTCGCCCGCCTCGCCGAAGGGGGCGAGGCGGGCGCCGGCCAGAAGCCGTTCAGGTGATGTGGGCGCCGATCGTCTCGACGTAGACCGCGTACAGCGACTGGCTGCCGGTCATGAACAGACGGTTGCGCTTGGTGCCGCCGAAGCAGACGTTCGAGCAGATCTCGGGCAGACGAATCTGGCCGATCCGGTCGCCGTTGGGCGCGAAGATGTGCACGCCGTCATAGCCGTCTCCGACCCAGCCGGCGCTGGCCCAGACGTTGCCGTCCTCGTCGCAGCGGATGCCGTCGGCAAAGCCGGTCCTGCCGTCCAGTTCCATGCTGCAGAACGTCCGCGCATTCTTGAGCGTGGCGCCGTCGATGTCGTACGCCCAGATGACCGGGGAGGCCTCGGAATAGTGGCTCGCCCCGGTGTCCGCCACGTAGAGCTTGGTGTAGTCGTGGCTGAAACACAGGCCGTTCGGCTTGAACGGTTCGTCGGCCACCTTGGCCACCTCTCCCGTCTGCGCGTCGATCCGGTAGATCGCCTCCTTCTGGATGGGCTGCGGACTGCCGGTATTGAGCCGGTTGCCCTCGTAGTTCATGAGGGACCCGTACCCCGGATCCGTGAACCAGATGGAACCGTCGTCGGGGTGGACGACCGCATCGTTCGGCGCGTTGAAGTCCTTGCCGCCGGCCTTGTCCGCGAGCACGGTAATCGAGCCGTCGTACTCGTAGCGCACGACCCGGCGGTTGCCGTGTTCGCAGGCGATCTGCCGCCCGCTGAAGTCAAACGTGTTCCCGTTCGAGTTGCCGGACGGGTAACGGAACTGGCGGGAGACGTGGCCGTCTTCCTCGATCCACCGGAGCTGCTCGTTGCTGGGAATGTCGCTCCAGAGGAGGTACCGCCCCACGCCGTTCCAGGCCGGTCCCTCGGCCCAGAAGGTGCCCCGGTGCAGTCTCAGGATCGGGGTGTTGCCCAGCTTGTAACGGAAACGCTGGTCAAGCGGAACCACGTCGGGTTCCGGATAACGGACGGGCTCGGCATCGGGTCCGAAGTTGCGGGCGAAGGCCTCGGGCGCCATCGCGGTGACGGCGGCCACCCCGGCCGCCGCTGACAGAACGCCCCGGCGCGTGGCCTCAACCGCCGGGGACCGGCGGTTCGCCTCCGCGTCATCGTTCTGCCCCTTCGGCGCGGCGAGGTCGATGAACTTGTGTAGCTGTGGACTCGGCATATGCGTTCTCCTGTAGCCGCCGGTGCCGGTTTGCACCGCGCACGGGCGGGATTCTCTCCGCCCGCAACGGGCAGAATGCCCGCCGCGCCGCGGAGGAGGTTCCTCATCCTTGCCAGGGATGATACCAGCCGGCTGCAACCGGTCCGGACCCGGTGAGCGATTGAAGGATGCGGGACCGGTCAGGGCGCCCGCGTCCGGGCGCTCACGCGCGCCCGGCAGACTGGGCAAGAGCGACCGCCAATACGTTGCGAAAGACTTCCGGCTCCTGGGCCCCCGAAACCGCGAACCGCTGGTTGATGACATAGTGCGGGACGCCGCCCACGCCGGAGCTGCGGGCCCGGGCATCACTCTCGATGACCTGGGTCCGGTCGGCGGAGCTTTCGAGGTAGCGTTCCGTCTCGGCCGGATCGAGTCCGGCTTCCGCCCCGATCTCCGCCAGCACTTCGTGCTTCCCGATATCCCGGCCATGCCGAAAATAGGCGGCAAACAGGGCCTCGACCACCGCGTTCTGCCGTCCGTTCCGTGCGGCATGAACGAGCAGCCGGTGCGAGTTCAGGGTATTCGGCGTTCGTCCGATGCGGCCGAGATCCATTGACAGGCCTGATTCCCGGGCCGCGTCGGCGACGTTCTGGAGAATCTTGCGCGCCCGTTCTGCCCCTCCGAACTTGAGCGTGACGTATTGCTTCCGGCTGATTCCCCCCGGCGGCATCTCGGGGTTGAGCTGGAAGGGATGCCAGTGCAGGTCGGCCGTCACGCCCGGCTCCAGCCGGGCGAGCGCCGTTTCCAGGCGCCGCTTGCCGATGTAGCACCACGGGCAGATCGTGTCGGACAGGATGTCAACGGTTACGTGCATGTGAACCTCGAACGCGGGGCATGGTCAGGGAACCGGCGAGCGGTACGGCAGGCGTCTGGCGATCCTGTGGCTCCCCGGTGCGCCGCCTGCACTCCGGCCCGCGGGCATCCGTATGCCCGCGCCCCCGGCAACCGGGCCGGCTGCGGCTCACGCCACGGCTCCGGCGAGAATCCGGGCGGCGTCCTCGCAATCTGTCCGGTTCACATCGAGATGGGTGACGGCGCGCATGCGGCCGGGGCCCAGAGCACCAACGCGAAGACCGGCTGCACCGGCGCGGGCGACGATGTCGGCCGCACTCAGTCCGGTTTCCTCGACCCGGAAGAACACGATATTGGTGTCGCACGGCTCGACCGTGAATCCCTCCACGCCGGCAAGGGCGCTGGCGAGGAGCGCCGCATGGGCATGGTCCTCCGCCAGGCGATTCCAATGGTGATCAAGCGCGTACAGGCCGGCCGCAGCCAGGATGCCGGCCTGCCGCATCGCACCGCCCATCCGCTGCTTGCAGCGCCATGCCTGGTCAATGAAGGCCGCCGACCCGGCCAGCACTGCCCCCACCGGACAACCGAGCCCCTTGCTCAGGTCGATCCATACGCTGTCGAAACAACTCGCGTATTCGGCCGCGGAAGTCCCTGAAGCGACGACGGCGTTCGGCAGGCGGGCGCCGTCGAGATGCGTTGCCAGTCCACGGGAGCGCGCGACTTCCGTGACGGCGCGGACCGCATCGAGCGACCAGACGGTACCTCCTCCCAGGTTGGCGGTGTTCTCGACTGCCAACAGGGCCGAGCGCGGCGCATGCCGATGCGTGTCACGAAGGGCTTCCCGGACCTCCCCTGACGAAAAGATGCCGCGCCGGCCCGGCACGGCGCAAATCTGCACACCCGCGAGGGCAGCGGACCCGCCCGCCTCGAAATGAAGAATGTGCGAGGAGGCTTCCGCGATCACTTCATCGCCCGGGCGGCAATGCACCTGGAGGGCGATCTGGTTGCACATCGTGCCCGATGGAAGGAACACGGCCGCTTCCTTGCCAAGCAGCTCCGCCACCCGCCCGCACAGGGCATTGACGCTCGGATCGGCAAAGGACTGCTCGTCGCCCACCTCCGCCCGAGCAATGACGTCACGCATGGCGGGAGTCGGACGGGTCTGCGTGTCGCTGAAGAGGTTGATCCGGATTTCACCGGATCGTGGCGACGGATCGGTCATCGTGGCAGGGCCGCTTGCCGGGAGCGGGCATGACCGTCGAACGGCAGGTTCGGCGCGAAACGTTCAAGCGGCCGGGCCGGAAGGGAACAGGCAGTCGAAAGGGCGCTCCGGGGAACCATCACAACATCCTCTCCCGAGCGGGAAACATCCGTTCCTCCATGCCCGTGTATATCCGACCGGCGGGAAAAATCCACCTTGTGCCGGCGGGCAGCCAGCCGGGGGCCCTCCCGGCCGAGCCGTCTGTTGCCCACGCCGGCGGCCGGTTTCCCTCCGACCGCAGATCTCCGGCAGGAACCGCACGGGTTCGTTTCACGGCCGCGGCGGAACTGCCTGCCTTCCGTCCCCACCCACGAGGTGCAGATCCGGAACGGGTCCGCGCAATCTTGTCCACAATCGCTGATACCCGAACGTCCGGGGCGCCGGCCCCAAGCGTTCGCTGTGCGACGATCCGGTTTTCCGAACCTCTGCCGTCTTCGGGGCCCGCCACCGCAGCCGGCGGCCGCGCCTGATCACGGGAAGGGGCCGGAACCGCCGGCCGGAGCATCATTCCTTGCCGTCTGTACCCTGCACAGGGCCGGCCGGTCCGGATCCCTGCCGTACGTGTGCGGTCAATCCCCTTGCGGCCCGCAACGATTATGCTTGGATTGCGTCGGCATCGCTCTCCGGGCCAGGCTACTGATCCGGTCGATCGAGGATGTTTCGTCATCACCGGGGAAAGGGCGAGCAGTGATCCGATCCGGAAGCAGTCGGCCGCCCGGATGGAAAAAACGGAGGGAGGAAACTCCACGTGCCCTGATGCTTGATGCAGCGGGTCTTTCCCCGCACGGGTCGGCAGGACACGCCGATAACGGGTACCGCCGGAAGACCGCGCTACTTTCCGTGCTGGCCGCCGTCCTGTGGATGATCTCGCAGTCCGTCCCGGCCGAGGC
The DNA here is from genome assembly GCA_965203385.1 of Alphaproteobacteria bacterium. Classification (GTDB taxonomy): domain Bacteria; phylum Pseudomonadota; class Alphaproteobacteria; order TMED109; family TMED109; genus VXPW01. The sequence goes on along the minus strand of OZ241893.1, from coordinate 3,139,660 downwards.
GGCAGACCGTTTTCCGCCCGATGACCGGGTGATCGGGGAACGCGAACACTTCCGGCTGATAAAGGCGTTTGGCGGGGTTTACCGTGGCGACTCTGAGCTTCACGCCTATATCAACGAGCTCGGACAACTGCTTGCCGGGCAATCGAAATTCGGTGAGGACGAATGGACGTTTACCGTGTTGGACAATCCTGCGGTCAACGCGTACGCCCTGCCTGGCGGTTATGTCTATCTGACCCGGGGTCTGCTGGCCCTGGCTCGAAACCGCTCCGATGTGGGGGCGGTACTGGCGCACGAGATCGCGCACGTGGCGGCGCGCCATGCGCCGCTGCGGCGCGCGCGATTGGCAGCTGCCGCCCGCCGGCCCCCCGCTCCCGCACGAACACCGGAAGAGCGTACCTCGCCCCCGGGCGCATCGGAACTGCGTCGTCACGAGCTGTTGGCCCGGTTCAATCATGCGGAAGAACTGGAAGCCGATGCGCTGGCTATCGGTTACCTGCGCGCCGCCGGACTCGATCCGGGAGGGATCGCCCGGATGCTCAGGACGAGCGAAGCCCACGCACGACTCACGCAGCACCGCCGCCAACCCCGTGACCATCTGCTGTCATCGCACCCCAGCACCCTCCGACGCCTGCAACAGGCAAGCACACTTGAGGGCGCGGCGGCTGTCGGAGGGGGCGAGTCCTCAGCCGGTGGATACCTGGACCGGATCAGCGGCCTCCTGTTCGGTGATCGCCCCGATACGGGTCGGGTCCGCGGCCAAGGGATCCTGCTCGGAGGGCCGCAGATCCGGTTTCAAGTCCCCGACGGTTTTCACATTCGGCGGGAAGCCGGCCGCGTCACCGCCAAGGCCGTTGACGGAACCCTGATCCTGTACGACGAGATCTTCCACCGACGGGCCGCCGGCATCGGGAACTTCCTGCCGTCGGGGAGCCGCGAGATCGAATTCCTGCGGCTGGATGGCATGGATGCCGCCACCGGCGTTCGATATCTCGAACGGCGAGCCCAGAGATTCGAGATCCGGACGCTGGTCGTTCACTGTGCGGATGACCGCGCCTGCCGGCTTCGCTATCTGGTGCCGGTCGGGCTCGGTCTGGCCCGGAAGGGGGACTTTCGGCAGACCGCACTGAGTTTTCGACGTCTTGATGCGCACCACCGGCGACTGTTCGAGCCCCGGATCATCCAGATCGTCACCGTGACCCCCGGCGATACACTGGCCGCATTGAGCGAGCGCATGGACGTGGAGGCTCACCCCCGGCGCTGGTTTGCGGTACTGAACGGCCTGGCGGTCGACGAGATGCCGGCCGCCGGCACCCGGGTGAAGCTGGTCGTTCGCGGACCTCAGTGATGCGTGTTGCGGTCGCCGGTTTCATTCATGAAACCAACACGTTCTCTCCGCATACTGCGACGCTTTCCCGGTTTCTGGAAGCGGATGGCTGGCCGCCACTCCTGACCCGCGATGACCTGGATGGGGGACTCGGCAACGCCAACATCGCCGCCGCGGGTTTTCTGCGGGCCGCTCGCAGCGACGGGGCCGACATTGTGCCGGTGCTGTGGTGCTCGGCCGTGCCCTCGGGGCCGGTAACGGCGGAGGCGTACGAGAGCATTGTCGGGCAAATCCTTGACGGTTTGCGGGCAGCAGGCCCGGTGGATGCGGTGTATCTTGACCTGCATGGGGCCATGGTGACAGAGCAGGCCCGGGACGGGGACGGCGCGACGCTGGCGGCGGTTCGGGCCGAGGTCGGAGCGTCGACCGCAGTGGTGGCGAGCCTGGACCTTCATGCGAACGTCAGTGATGCCATGGTGGAAGCGAGCGACGTCCTGGTGGCGTTCCGGTCGTATCCGCATCTCGACATGGCGGAGACCGGTCAGCGGACCTACCGGGTGCTCAAGTCCGTTCTTCCCGCCGTTCGAAACGGTCGGCCGCCGGCAAAGGTGCTGGAACGCGGACCCTTCCTCGTGCCGTTGGTCAGCCAATGCACGGAGGTCGATCCGGTCCGCCGGCTCTATGCCGATCTTGCCGGACACGAGGCGGGCGCACCCGCGCCGGTGTACACGATGTCTCTCGCGATGGGCTTTCCCCCCGCAGACACCTGGGAGACGGGACCCGTCGTGCTGAGCTATGCCGACACCGAACGGGCGGCCGCGGCGGCGACGGCCCGGGTTCTGCGGCAGTTGACCGCCGCCGAACCGTACCTCGCCCTTCCCCTGTACTCCCCCCGCGCCGCCATCACGAAAGCCATCAGGGTCGCGGACGCCTCAGGCGGTCTTGTGGTGGTAGCCGATACCCGCGACAACCCGGGGGCCGGGGGCGCCGGGGATACCACCGGCCTGTTGTCGGCAGCGGTTGATACCGGACAGGATGGATTGGGCGTCGGCGTACTGGCCGATCCGGATACCGTGGCCCAGGCTGCCGCTGCCGGAGTCGGCAGCCGGATTTCCGTCCGCCTCGGGGGCCGCAGCGACGGCCAGCCGTACGTGGGTGACGCCCGGGTTACCGCATTGGGAGACGGGCGTTTTCCGGCGACCGGCCCGATGTTCGCGGGGTCGACGATGGACCTCGGTCCGATGGCCGGTCTGCAATGCGGCCGGGTGGCCGTGGCCGTGGCGTCGCGACGGATGCAGGCGGCCGACCGGTCGATGTTTCGTCACGTGGGGATTGATCCCGATTCGCTCCGGGTGGTCGTCGTGAAGAGTTCAGTCCATTTCCGGGCGGATTTCCATCATGCAAAAGCGGTCGTGATGGCTGACGCTCCCGGGCTCAACCCCGTGAATCATGACCTGCTCGCGTACCAGCACCTGCGTTCGTCCGTCCGTCGTATGCCCCTCGGGGCGGCCCCCGGAAAGTGATACAGATGAATCCTGCTCCAGACCCGCGAATCCCTGCCCATCACCAGGCCAGCGTGCGGGGATTGTCCGAGCCCCCGCTGCTTGATCAGACCGTGACCGAAACGTTGACCAGTGCGGCCGGGCAATGGCCGGAGCACGAGTTCGCAGTCTTTCCGGAAGCGGGGTTGCGCTGGTCCTATCAGGTCTTTGCCGATGCGGTGGACCGGCTTGCAACCGGTCTCCTGAACCTGGGACTCGAACCGGGCGACCGGATCGGGATCTGGTCTCCCAACCGGCCGGAATGGTTGCTGGTGCAGTTTGCGAGCGCTCGCGCCGGATTGATTCTCGTAACCGTCAATCCTGCCTATCAGGCAGAGGAACTGAAGCATGCCCTCCAGCTGGTGGGGATGCGCGCCCTGGTGCTGGCCCCGCGGTACGCGGACGCGGACCTGGTCGGAATCCTGCGCTCGATCCACCCGGAAACCGGCGGTGCGGTTCCGGTGGACCGGGACGGCAAGGAACTGCCGGATCTCGAGTTCGTCATCGGGCTCGAAACCGGCCCCGCAAGCGGGGTGCTCCGGTTTGAAGACGTGACGGCCGCGCCGCCCGATGGAGCGGGGCTTGCACGAATCACCTCCCGGCAATCGGCTTCGGACGCCATCAATATCCAGTTCACGAGCGGTACCACCGGGCGCCCGAAAGGGGCCACCCTCAGTCATCACAACATTGTCAATAATGCCCGGCAAGTAGCGGGAATGCTGGACCTTGGTCCGAACGATCGCATGTGCGTACCGGTTCCGCTCTATCACTGCTTCGGAATGGTGATGGGGAGTCTTGCGGCCGCTACCGTGGGGGCCTGTGCGGTATTTCCAGGCGAGCGGTTCGATCCGGCGGCCACGCTGGACTCGCTGGAACGGGAACGTTGCACGTCGCTCTACGGGGTCCCCACGATGTTTCTGGCGCTGCTCGAGCAGCCATCGCTGGCCGGCCGCGACCTTTCGCACCTGCGGACCGGAATCATCGGTGGTGCCCCCTGCCCGAAGGAGCTGATGCACCGGCTCCTGGACGAATTGCACATGCCGGAGGTGACGATCTGCTTCGGCATGACCGAGACCAGCCCGATCACGTTCCAGACCGAACGAAACGATCCCGTCGACCGCCGGGTCGGCACCATCGGCCGGGTCCATCCGCACGTGGAAGCCAGGGTGGTCGGTGATTCCCTGGAGCCGGCGGCGTGCGGTGAAGCGGGTGAGATTCTCATCCGGGGGTACTCGGTCATGATCGGGTATTGGGATAACCCGGACGCGACGGCGGCCGCGATCGATGCCGACGGATGGATGCACACCGGGGATGTCGGCAGTATCGACGAGGAGGGCTACGGTCAGATCGCGGGGCGGGCCAGCGACATGGTGATTCGTGGCGGCGAGAACATCTACCCGCGCGAGGTCGAAGGCCTCCTGTTTCGCCATCCCGGCGTGCGCGACGCCCAGGTCTTCGGCATACCGGACCCGAAATACGGCGAACAGCTCTGCGCCTGGATCATTCCGCGCGAGGGAACCCGGCTTGATGCAGACATCATGCGCGACCACTGCGACGGCCAGATCGCCCGCTACAAGATCCCTCGAATCTGGCGTTTCGTCGACGCGTTTCCCATGACCGTTACCGGGAAGGTCCGCAAACTCGATATGCGGAACATGATGGAACAGGAACTGGCGGAGCCGTCCGAAGCGGCAGGCAAGCGGCTGGCGGCAGACGAGTAGCCGCCAGAAAATCATCATTCTCGCCTCTGCTCTGAAACACCGGGGATTCCCGTTCACAGCAACGGCCAGGAAGGATTTTTCCCTACCTGCCCTTTGGAATCGGCGATTCCGGGCGAAAACCGCTGCCCTTGGGTGGCCCGAAGATGGCACGGGCGGCTGAGCGGAACCTTGCCGTTCCGATTTCACTCCCATTACCCTGCAATTGTTCCACGGCATGGTAGAATTACACGTCATGATTCTTCGAAACCACCGCACACGGATTGCAGACGCGCTGGCGACCCAGGCCGGGGTGGTGCTGCTGGGGCCACGCCAGGTAGGCAAGACCACGCTGGCCCGGCATATCGCTGAATCGCGGGATGCGGTCTATCTGGATTTGGAACGCCCCGCAGACCGGCAGATCCTTGAGGAACCGGATTTCTATCTCGATGAACAGTCGGGCAGGCTGGTCATCATCGATGAGGTACAGGTGATGCCGGGGCTCTTCGGTGCACTCCGGGGTCAGATCGACCGGCGGCGCCGGCACGGGCATCGAACCGGGCAGTTTCTGTTGTTGGGATCGGCCTCGAAGGCACTTCTTCGCCAGAGCGCAGAGTCCCTGGCGGGACGCGTTAGCTATCATGAACTCACACCGTTCACATTGGATGAAGTCGGGCAGGGGGCCTTGTCGGCGCTCTGGCTTCGCGGCGGGTTTCCCGACAGTTTCCTGGCGGCCTCGGATCACGCCAGTTTCTTGTGGCTCGATGATTTCGTCCGCACCTATCTGGAGCGCGACATCCCGAGCTTTGGCCTGCGCATTCCGGCAGAGACGCTACGCCGCTTCTGGACGATGCTGGCACATGAACAAGGCGGGCTCTTGAACGCGGCCAAGCTGGCGGCAGGTCTGGGGGTTTCGGGGCAGAGCGTCGCGCGCTATCTCGATCTGCTCGTGGACCTGATGCTGGTGCGGCGGCTGCCGCCCTGGCATGCCAACACCGGCAAGCGACTGGTGAAGTCGCCCAAGATCTATATCCGGGATGCCGGCCTGACCCATGCGCTGCTGGGCATCAAGACCACGGAAGCGCTTCTGGGACATCCCGTGGCTGGCGGGTCCTGGGAGGGCTTCTGCATCGAGAACCTGATCACCGCCGCACCGCGCGGTACGGAAGCGGGCTTCTACCGGACCTCATCCGGGTCCGAGGTCGACCTGATCCTGAAGTTGCCGACCGGCCCTCTCTGGGCGATCGAGGTCAAGCGTGCGACCGGTTCCAAAGTCACACGCGGCTATCACGCTGCGGTTGAGGCGCTTGGCGCGACAGAACGGATCCTGGTCTATGCGGGCGACCGGGAGGTGCCGGGGCCGGGCGGTGTGCGTGCGTTACCGCTGGCGACCGCCATCGGCCGGTTGCGCTCCCTGGCAACATGACCGCCCGGGAAGCATGCCTTCCCTCCCCGTCCGGCCGGCAAACTCTTGGTCACGTCACCGGCCGGCGTCTTCGCAAGGCTCACCCGGTTCCGCAAGAGCCGGACTGCGGACGAAACCCGCGGCATCGGCGTGTCTCCAAAGCTGGAGCCGCAAGTCTTTGACCTGCGTTTCTCGATAGCATAATTTGATTGTCGGTCGACCCTTTGCAGGGTTCCCGACCGATCAGGAGACGCCGCCATGGGCACCAGCATCACCGTCCGCGACATTGATCCCGGGGACAAGTCTTGGCTCCGGCGCGAAGCCCGGCAAGTCGGTGTGTCGATGGAAGAATTGGTCCGCCGCCTGATCCACGAGAAGCGCGCGAAGACCGAGCGGCGCCCGAAGCCGTCTGAGGCCTTCGCGCGGCACTTCGGGGAGGAGCACGGCGTCGAGCTTCCCGTCCCGATTCGTTGCGGCTACAATCCGCTTTCGTTCTCGGGCGAGGAATGACCGCCCCGCTCGCGTGGCTGATAGACACGAACGTCGTCTCCGAAATGATGCGCCCGAGGCCCGAACCTCGGGTCGCCGCATTCCTTGATGCGATCGAGGCCGAAGGCATTGGCCTTTCGTCCATCACCGTGTGGGAGGTTCTGGACGGCATCGGCCGCCTGGCTCCGAGCAAGCGCCGCCGCGGTCTCGCCGACCGCTTTCGCGACCTTCTCGAAGATCTGTTCGAGGACCGCATCGTCGAATGGACCCCGAACGATGCACGGGCGTGCGCGCGGATCATGGAAGACAAGCGCAGGCGCGGCGAGTCGCTCGACGATCACGTGCCCGACGCCTTGCTCGCCGCAGCGGCGGCCACGCGCGGGCTTGCCGTCGTGACGAGGAACACCGGCGAGTTCCGCAACACCGGCGTCGAAACCGTCGATCCCTGGGTGGCAGCGCGGAAATGAACATCGTTTCCGTCCCCGTTTGTCGTCGATCTACGGATTCGGGCCGGTTCGGCAAGCGCATCGCAAGGGCGTGAGCGATCGCATGCCTTATGAAATCAACCAAACGCCGGAAGAAATCGCTCGCGACCGGATCGACGAGCGGCTCCGGGCAGCGGGCTGGCAGGTACAAGACAAGGATGCGCTGGACTTCAACGCAGGGCTTGGAATCGCGGTGCGCGAATTCCAGACCGACGTTGGACCTGCCGACTACGTTCTCTTCGCCGACCGGCGGGCCGTTGGCGTCGTCGAAGCGAAGCCGAACAGCTGGGGGCAGGCTGACCACCGTCGAGGAACGGTCCGAGAGCTATGCCAAGGCCAGGCTGAAGTGGGTCTCGAACGACGAACCGCTGCCCTTTCTCTACGAGAGCACCGGTCAGATCACGCGGTTCACGAACGGGCGCGGTCCCAAGCCTCGTTCCCGCGAAATCTTCGCCTTCCACCGTCCGGAGACCTTCGATGCCTGGGCGCGTGCCCCGCGGTCCTTCCGGTCGGGCCTCGCCGAGCTGCCGCCGCTGAACTCAACCGGCCTGCGCGAGTGCCAAGTCTATGCGCTCGCCAATCTCGAAGCCTCGCTGAAGGCGGACAGGCCGCAGGCGCTCGTTCAGATGGCGACTGGTGCGGGCAAGACCTTCACCGCGGTCACGCAGGTCTACCAGCTGCTGAATCACGCCGGCCCGTGCCGCGTGCTCTTTGCCGTGAACACCCGGGCGGGCCGAGCCGAGTATTCACGGAGTGAGAAACTTCAGACGGTCGATGGCGCGCCTACTCGCGCGAGGAACTCCTCCGCCGCGACAAGGCAGGCCTCGACGTGTTCTGGCTGAAGGACGCTTCCATGACGGATGCGGCCGCCCCCGACCGGTTGCGCACTGGGGCGGTTGGGAGGTAGCTGTCGATGGCTCAAGAATTGGCATCGAATGCCAAATGCTGATAAATATACGAGTGTCCGTGTGGCCAGACGCATGAGATGGCCCGCAGGGCAATGTGGCTTCCCCGCGATGGAGAAGAGGGCGGCCAGCGCGATGGCCCGCATATCCGGGGTTACCGCGTTCGACGTTCTACATGTTGGGTAGAAAGGCAGGGATTCCACGCCAGAAGTTCGGACGGCGGAGCCGGCAGGAGACTATCGACCGCTGGCTGGGTCAGGGCGCCATGGACGGCCCGACGGACGCAGGAGATGACATGTGACGCATGGACTCGCAGACGCGGTGGACGAAAAATTGCGGCTTGCGCGCACTCTTTACCACCGTCTCGTCCTGATCGTTGACGCGCAGGGCGAGGGCAATACCGATGCCCTGAAAGAAGTCGGCGAGCGGCATGGCGCGCCCGTCGTCAACGTCCATCCCTAACTCTCTCGCCGCTTGCTGGATCTGGCTATGTGGCAACGCCCGCTTTATGTCTGGCAGCTTGTTGAGCAGATCGTTTGCCGAGACCGAAAGCGACATCGTTCTGCTCGACCATATATGAAGCTTCTTTTTGGGGTCTCGCTCCGTCAGGGTCCGCTTCGCCTGCGGCAGTATCTGTCCTCGATGCCCGTTTCGCCGACCAGGCACCGGACTATCCGAATTTCTCCGTGCTGATCAGGTCGTTCAACCGTGCCCAGGCCGCCCGGAATGCATTGCGGTGGCTCGCAGGCACGACAACCGCGACGGCCCCGGCGATTCTCGACGCGCTCCACCTTCTGGATGGCATTACCGAGGGACGGGAAATGACCAAGGTACGGGAAATGACCAAGGTACGGGTAGTGCTGGAGTAAGCGTCGATGGAGAAAAAGGAACTCATCGAACGTCTCAAGGGCTACGAATGGACCGATATCGAGTTCAAGGAGGCTAGAAGTGCGATTCCGAAGAATGCCTATGAAACCGTCTCCGCCTTTGCCAACACCGAGGGCGGCTGGCTGGTGCTCGGCGTTCGTGGGCACGGAGGCGGTGTAGAAATTGTTGGCGTTCTGGATGTGGACAAGATACAGAACGATTTCCTCAGTGCCCTGCGCTCCGGCAAAAAGCTTAACCGGGTCATTCCTGCGAAGGAGCAATTGATCGAAGACGACGGCAGGGTGCTTCTCGTTTTCCATATTCCCGAGGCGCGCAGACAGGACAAGCCGGTTTACCTCGACGGCGACATTCGGCGGTCGTTCCTGCGTCGGGGCGCTGGCGACCAGCGCTGCACCGAAGCCGAAATCGAGCGGCTGTTGCGGGACGCGGCCGACGACCGCCACGACGGGGAAGTCATGTCCATTGACCCTGAACGCTGTTTCGACCGCGGCTCGATACGCTGGTACCGCAAGCGGTTCGACGACCGGAATCCCGGCCACGACGAGACCTTGTCGGATCTGGAGTTTCTCCATCATTGGGGTCTGGTCGTCGAAGTCGACGGCCGGCTGACGCCGACCCGAGCGTCGATCCTGCTGTTTGGCGCCGCGCCTGCCTTTCATCGGATACTCCCGCGTCCTGTTGCAGACTGGCAGTGGAATCGCGGCGGTTGGTTGGAGGATTTGTCCGACGAACGCTGGGCTGATCGCCTGGTGATCGAAACCAATCTCGTGGAGTCATGGAAGACACTGGTAAATCGCTACCTTCAGCGCGCCGAGAAGCCGTTCTCCGTCGATCCGGAGACTCTGCAGCGCCAGGACCATCCTCCAGATTACATCGCTTTCCGCGAAGCCGCGGTCAACCTGTTGATGCATCAGGATTATGCAGACCACACCCGAAAGCCGGTGATCCGGTTCTACGAAGATCGAACGATATTCTGGAATCCCGGCGACGCCTTCGCCTTCGCAGACGAACTGCTCGACCCCGGCGAAAAGGAGGTTCGCAACCCAAGGATCGTTGCCGCCTTCCGCCGAATCGGCCTGAGCGAGCAGGCCGGAACAGGCATCCGCGCCATCGTCGGCAACTGGCGACAACTCGGACGTATCCCGCCGACGATCTTCAACGACAGGGCGCGCAAGGCGTTTCAGCTGATCCTGGTCAAGGAGGAACTCCTATCCGAGGAGCAACTCCGGTTACAGGCAAGCCTCGGCGTTCGCCTCGACGATGCCGAAGCCCGGACGTTCGCCTTCGCGTATCGTGAGGGCAGGGTGCGTCCACACGATGTCCGCGCCGTCACCGGCCTCTCCGGTGTCGATGTACAGGCGGTCCTGGAGCGTCTGACGATCCAGGGGATCGTTTCGCCGGCGGATGGCGACAAAGCGTCGATCTTTGTCATCACAGAACATATCAGGAAGCGGCTTGATCAGCCCGACCGGTCCGGCGACCGAACAGGTGCCGGAATGCCCAACCCTGCTACTGACCAAGTTCCGAAAGGGCAGGGGGGCTTGTCCACTGCACAACCCGATCCATATCCGGGCAACTTGTCTACTGAACAAGATGCCTTCCTGCCATCGGCAAATACGGAATCCGGGGCGCAGTCTCATCCAATGACCGAACCGGGCACCGTCTCCGGAACCGGAGCGCCGCGCATCGTGGCGAGAGTCGATGTTTCCACCAAGCTCACGGCGACCCAGGAAACAATCGTCAGGTTTTGCGACACGCCCCGTCGCTTGGCGGAGATCATGGGTGAGGTCGGGGTGACCAACCGAGGATACTTCAAGAAGCATCATCTCGATCCCCTATTGCGGGGCGGCATTCTTCGCATGATCCATCTGGACCAGCCCAACCACCCGCATCAGACCTATGTGCTGACCGAGAGCGGCGTTGCGCTGAAGCTCCGCCACGCAAACAAGGACTCAGGGGCGAGCGGCGAGAGGTCGACGGATGGTAAGCGTTCGATTGTGGAGTGACGACGCAACCATGGCATCTTTATAGATCCGCTGGAAGGGACCATCAGAGAGGCGTGAAGCCGCTCCACCACTGCTGTTGCCGCCAGAATCCCGGGCTTTTTCGCAGCCATTGACAAAATGGTCGCAGAAGCGGATACCGTTGATGCTGAGGATGGAGCTGTCACGCTTCCAGCGCTGCCGATCACGGTATCGTGCCGGTATCGGGGGTCTTGTTGCCAGAGGCCCGAAAGGCTGCCGGTTGCAGAGGTGATGGTCGCGTTCGCTTGGGGCGTCCCGGTCGCGACGTCTTCTTTCCATTCGATTGTCAGACCCGCGTGATTGCCAATTCGTAGTGGGTGCTGCGGCCGCCGTTCGGGCCGCGAACCAGGATACCGCGGTCGATCAGATCGCGGATGTCGCGATTGGCCGTGTCTTGGGAACAGCGGTTCATCCGCGCCCATTTGGACGACGTGAGCTTTCCCTCGAAACCGTCCAGTAGCCGATTCAAGATCCTGACCTGGCGCTCGTTGAACACGTCAGAGGCATGGGCTTCCCAGAAGCCGGCTTTGGCCAAGACGGCGGAAAGAGTGTGCCGGGCGCTTTCGATCGCACGTCCGAGGCACCCGAGAAACCAGACCTGCCAGTCGGTGATATCCAGGCCGCCCTTCTGCGTTTCCTCCAGGACGTCGTAGTAGGCGTTGCGTTCCAGAAGAATCTGGGCCGACATGCTGTAGAAGCGTTCCGGGTGGTCTTCCGAGCGGGCCAGAGCCATGTCGGCGATCGCCCGGGCAATGCGCCCGTTGCCGTCTTCGAACGGATGGATGGAGACGAACCAGAAATGGGCCAGGCCTGCGGCCAGCACAGGTTCCAGGGACCGCGCGCCCTCAAACCACTCGAGGAACCCGGATATCTCGTCGCCGAGGCGATCTGCCGGTGGAGCGCTGTAATGGACACGCTGGCGGCCGGTCGGGCCCGAGACGACCTGCATCGGTCCGTCTGCGTCGTCGCGCCATTTGCCAACGTGGATCCGACGGAGGCCGCTATAACCTATCGGGAACAGGGCGGCGTGCCACGAGAACAGGCGTTTTTCGGTCAGGGGCGCAGCGTAATTCCGGGTGGCATCAAGCGTCATCTCGACGACCCCGTCGACGTTGCGATCCGGTACCGGCAGGCCGCCGGCATCCAGACCGAGGCGACTTGCCAGGGACGAGCGCACCTGCCCAGGGGCGAGAATTTCGCCCTCGATCTCGCTGGTTTTCACGACATCCTCGGTGAGCATGCGCAAGGTAGCCTCGCTGCGCATCTCGAAACCCAAGGCTTCCATGCGGCCGAGAAGCTTCCCTTGGGCGTAGCGCGTGTCCGCGAGGAGTTGACCGAGCCGAGCATCATCTTGCTGGAACTGGGGCCATTCAGGATGTTGCCAGATGAACATGGAACAAACTCCGCATTTTATGCGATGAATATAGTGCCCCTCTCCGCGCCGACAAGTATCTCCGCGTCTATTGCGGAGATACTTGTCCGATTTTCCGCAACCGCTCTACGGAGCGGGAACGCACCGATGAATTCGGCCACTCGATGCCGGCGACGCCTCAGACACGGCATTGTGCAAGGGTGCTTCTGCTATTTGGTCGTCAGGCCCTCCGACATTCGTTGATGGCATCGTCTGTCCTCAACCGTTTGAAAATCGAAGCCTGACCCATTGAAATCCAATGGGAAAGTCCGGATCCTCGCGATCAAGCGCCGCGTGCGATGTACCGTTTTGCCCTGGTCGGGTTTTGCACAAATACCTGGAGAACATGCCGCGCTCACGCCTTGCGGGACGGGGCTCTCGTGCCCCGATTACCCGGGCCGTTTCACTACCTGGTGCTGCCTCAGCCGGATGTGGATTCGATCGCGCCCCGTTCGATCCGACAGGTCGCATCCGCGAATTCGGCGAGGAGTTCCGGGTTGGATTCCGTGATCAGGATGGCGAGTTGCGGGGCGCGTTGGCGCAGTCTTCGTAGCGCGCTCGCATATCGCTGCACCAGAGCAGGAGCCAACCCCTGAAAGGGCTCATCGAGGAGCACGAGCTTCGTTCCCGCCATCAGCGCCCGCCCGAGGGCTACCATCTTCCCCTGTCCGCCGCTCACGGAACCCGCCGGCCGGTGGCGAAGATCGCGCAGTTCCGGCACGGTCTCGTATACGTCCTCCAGCGTGCGCCGGATTCGCTGCTTGTCGAAACGGCCCGCCCGGGCGGGCAGCAGGATGTTCTCCTCGACACTGAACGCCGAGAACAGGCGGCGGTCCTCCGGGGCATACCCGATGCCGAGTGCGGACCGTCGGTGCGGGGGCAGCGTATCCAGTTTCATGCCGGCGAAGGTGACCTCGCCGCCGGAGACGGGAACCAGACCCATCGCGGCGCGAAGTGTCGTGGTCTTGCCGGCGCCGTTTCTGCCGACCAGCGCGAGGGTGGCAGCGGCCGCGACTTCAAACGAGACGTTCCGCAATACCTGCGCCGTTTCGACCTGGACGGTGACGCTCCTGAACACCAGCATCGGCTACATTCCGATGACGTCGCGCATCACGGCCGGATCCGCCAGTACCGTCGCGGGCCGGCCAATCGAACAGATCTGCCCGGAGCTCCAGACGGCGACGCGGTCGGCATAGCGGTGCACCACTTCCATGTCATGCTCGACGAACACCGCCGTCACGCCCTGGTCGGAGAGTGCCCGAACCAGCAGGTCCATGACCTGAAACTTTTCCTCCGAACTGACCCCGCTGGTAGGCTCATCGAGCAGCAGCAGCCGGGGCCGTAACGCCAGGGCCATGGCGATGTCCACCAGTTTTCGGCTGCCTTCCGGAAGTTCGTTGACGGGTCTTGCAGACTCATCTGCGAGACCAAATACTGCCAGCAGTTCCAGCATCTCGCTGCGTTGAGGAAGCTGCGCAAGCGGCCGAAAGTGATGCCAGGTCCGCTCGCGGGCGGCGGCGGCCAGCAACAGGTTTTCCAGGATGCTCTGGTCGCCAAACAGTTGCGGGATCTGGAACGCCCGGGCGATCCCCATCCGGGTGATCGCGCGAGGCGCCAGCGCGGTGATTTCGCGTTCCCGGAACCAGACCTCGCCGCCGGTCGGCTTCAGATAGCCGGTGCAGATATTGAGAAACGTGGTCTTGCCGGCACCGTTGGGGCCGATGATGGCCAGCCGTTCGCCCTCGACCACATCCAGGTTGACGCCGTCCGCTGCCGTTACACCGTCGAAACGAAGGTGCAGATCCCGGGCCTCGAGGAGCATACCGTTCACCGCTTCGGCTCCTGCCCGCTGCGAGACCGGAAAGAGCTCGCGCGTACCTCAAGATCCCGGTACAATCCCACCAGGCCACGGGAAGCGAACAGGATAATCCCGAGCAGGACCAGACCCAGCACCAACTGCCACATCTCGGCGGCCGCAGAGGCCGCATAGAACCGCACGAGTTCGTAAACGGTGGCTCCCGCGAACGCTCCCAGAACGTGGCCGGCGCCGCCCAGGATCGCGATGAAGACGAATTCGCCCGAGCGGATCCAGTAACCAAGATCCGGGGTCACGACCCCCTGACTGACGGCGATCAGAGTGCCGCCGAGGCCGGTGAGCTGGGCCGACAGCACATAGGCGATCAGGAGAATCCGGTGCGCCGACAGACCGAGATACTCGAGACGAATCTCGTTGGTCCGGATCGCGTCGAGAGCGGTTCCCAACGGGGAGCGCAGAAAACGATGCACGACCCAGCAGACCCCGCCGGCGAGTACCAGTGAAGAGTAGAACAGGGCGGTCTCGAAGGATGCCCGCGAGAGGGCAAGGCCGAAGTAGGTGGGGCGGGGCACGGCCATGCCGTCGCTGCCCCCGGTGAGGTGGAACATCTTCTCGAGCAGTGCATAGAGCACCATCGAAAACGCGAGGTTGAGCATCCCGAAAAAGATGTAGCGGTAGCGGACCACGAACCAGCCGATCGCAATCCCCATGCCGCCGGACACGACGAGGCCGCCGAGCAGCAGCGCGACCAGGTCGGAGCCGGCAAAGCCCTGCACGAGGAACGCGGCACTGTACGCGCTCGCGGCAAAGAACATCGCGTGCCCGAACGACACCTGACCGGCGCGCAGCAAGATCACAACGCCAAGCACCGCAAGGCCCTTGGCCAGGGCCACCGTCAGCACGATCTTCAGCCAGGGAACGGCCAGGGGAAGGCCGGCCAGCACCAGCACCAGAATCACCGGAAGATGGCGAACCAGCCTCATCTCAGATCCGCCGCTGTTCGGCGATGGCAAACAGCCCCTGCGGCCGGACCAGCAGGACCAGCACCATGATGAGGTAGGGGACCAGGACATCGAGTTCGGGGACGAGGTAGACCGCGAAGGATCGACCCAGGCCAATCAGCAAGGCGGTCAGGGCCGCTCCCTCCACCTGTCCGAGTCCGGCCGTGGCTACGACGGCGAAGGACAGGACGATCATGTCGGCTCCAAGCCCCAGCTGAATCGCCGTGGTCGGGGCCGCCAGGGCCCCTCCGAGCGCCGCGAGCACCGCCCCGATGACGAACGTGAGCGTGAATACCCGCCGGGCGTTGATCCCCATGGCGGTGGCCGTCTCCCGGTCCTCGGTCACGGCCAGGATGAGCCGGCCGCTCAGCGTTCGGCGCAAGAACCAGCGCAGGCCGGCAAGGACCACCAGCGCGACCGCCGGCAACAGGATGATCTGGTACGTGTTGTAGGGAATGCCCATGATGTCGACCGTGCCCAGCAACCGGACCGGGCCGGCAGCGGAATACGGCTGCACGCCCCACACCAGCCGCTGCACGTCCTCGAGAATCATGAACACGGCAAACGTGACCAGAAGCTGCAGGGCCTCTTCCTTGGCGTAGATCCGCCGAAGCAGGTAGCGCTCGATGAGAAATCCGAGCGTCGCACCCACCCCGGCGGCTGCGACCAGCAGCACGGGAAACCCCAGCCAGCCGCTCAGACCGGCAGAATCCACCGCCATCACCAGGCTGGCGGCCGCATAGGCGCCGATCGCATAGAGCCCGCCGTGGGCCACGTTCAGGATCCGCATGACGCCGAAGATCAAGGTCAGCCCCACGGCCACCAGAAACACCAGTGCCGCGTAGGCAATGCCGTCAAGGACGGCCAGCAGGATCAGGATCGGGTCCATCAGGCGGCGGTTCGCAGCGGACGCCCACGATCCGGTGCGGTCATTGGGTGTGGCGGTAGGTCGCCACCGGGACTTCCAGAATGGTGTCCGGGAGCGCCTTGAGCCACGTCGTCGAATCCATTCCCGGCGGCGTCGTGAGCTCCGCCCCCGGAAAGATCATCATGTGGTCGATGATGGCGAAGTCGTAGGCCGGGTCGCGGGCGGTTGTTCCGACCAGCTGGTCCTCGATGCCCTGGTGATCCTCCCGGATCGAGACGGTCCGGCCCAGCCCGCGAAACTCGAGACCCTCCATCGCATCCACCACCTGTTCCCGGTCGGGCCAGACGCCGGCATTGGCGGCGAGAGCCTTCTCGTAGGCTCCCTTCAGCGCGGCGAGCGCCTGCGCGATGTGGAACACGGGGTAGATCGGGTATTCGCCGGTCGCCTCCCGGTACCGGGTGACGAACGCCGCAAATC
Source organism: Alphaproteobacteria bacterium (assembly GCA_965203385.1). Classification (GTDB taxonomy): domain Bacteria; phylum Pseudomonadota; class Alphaproteobacteria; order TMED109; family TMED109; genus VXPW01. The sequence continues at coordinate 3,123,329 of OZ241893.1, read as the reverse complement.
CGGGATCGTCCCGAAACTCCGGATGCAGAAAGTAATGGTCGCCGCGTCCGCCGACGATGACGCCCTCGGGCAGGTCGGGACCGATTCGCTGCAGCGAGCTTTCCAAGAGGGGGAGCACGAAGGTGCTGCGCTCCGTCAGGCCGCGCTGCACCGACTGGCGGACAAAGTTGTCGAGGTCGCCGCCCCATGCGGTCGACAGGATGACATCCGGACGCAACGCCAGCAGCCGGCTGATCTCGGTCGAGAAGTCCGGGGCGCCGAACCTGGGGAAGAGTTCGGCGACGACCCGGACATCGGGCTTCAGGCGCTTCAGCGCGGTCGAGAAGATGTGCCAGCTGTCGCGGCCCCAGGCGTAGTCCTGATTGACCACGGCGATCGTTTCAAAGTCCGGCCGGGTTTTCAGGAGATACAGGACCGTTGCCAGCATTTCGGGGGTAGCGTTCGCCTGGGTGCGAAAGACGTAGCGGTACGTCTGTTCCTCGAAGATCTTCTGGGTCCCGCAATCCCACAGGAGGTTGAGGATCTGCAGGTCTTCCGCCAACGGCGCGACCTTGTTGCAGTTGCCGCTGGAAATCGACGCGAACATGGCGTCGACCCGGCCTTCCTGGACGAGGCGGCGGTATTCGGACAGGAGATGCTCGCCGCCGGCGCCTTCGTCGATCCAGATGGCGGCCACCGGGACGCCGCCGATCCCGCCGGCCCGATTCAGTTCGTCCAGCAAGATCTCGGAGGCCGCCCGGGCCGGTTCGCCGAACACCGAGGCCGGCCCCGAAAGGAAGCCCGTGATGCCCACGGTCAGCGTCTCCGGGCGGTCAGCGGCCCCCGCGATTCCGACCCAGCCAGCCAGGATCAGTGCGGGCAGCGCCTGAATCCATCTCTTCGTCATTCTGCTCATCATGCAACTCCTCTGTCAGCCTGGCAGGGATCGTGGAAAGGAAAGCAGACCGGGACGGCCACGACTGGAGGCAGCCTGCTATCCGGCCGCCGGGTCCGTCGGAGAGGAAGTGTCGTCGAGGATCGCCCGGCTGGTGGTCACCGCCACCCCGGCCGCCTGCAGCGCGGTGCGGGCCGCGGCCACGGTTCCGGGCAGGTCGACCGGTCGGGTCGCGTCTTCGATGACGGTGGTCTCGAACCCGTGCGCCCGTGCGTCGAGCGCTGACCAGCACACGCAGAAATCCAGGGCCAGCCCCGCCAGGTAGACCCGTTCCAGGCCCCGGGAGCGAAGCAGCCCTTCGAGCCCGGTCGGCGTCTTCCGGTCATTTTCGGTAAAGGCGGAGTAGGAATCGATCCCGGCGTTCATGCCCTTGCGAATGACCGCGAGCGCCCGGTCGGTCTCGAGCCCGGGATGGAAACGGGCGCCGGGGCTGCCCTGGATGCAGTGATCCGGCCACAACGTCTGCTCGCCGTACTCCATCGTGACCGTCTCGAACGGCGATGCTCCGGGATGTTCGCTCGCAAATGACGAATGACGCGGGGGATGCCAGTCCTGGGTCAGCACGACGTGGGCAAATCCGGGCAGCAGACGATTGATGACCGGTACCACCTGATCCCCCCCGGCAACGGCCAGGCTGCCACCCGGGCAGAAGTCGTTCTGCACGTCGATGATCAGAAGGAGATCCCGCGCATTCATGGCCCTGCAGCCGTCTCTTCCGCGGCGGACGCCGCCAGCAGTTCAGCGTACTCCGACAACGCCGGCAGGTCGGAACGGTCCGCCCGGATCCACTGCGGAGCCCGGAACAGGAACCCGCGCCGGGCGGCGTCGAGCATGGCGAGGTCATTGTACGAATCGCCGGCGGCCATCACGTCGAAGCCGAGGGCGGTGAACCCTTCCACGGCACGGCGCTTGTGATCGGCGGTTCGTTTCCGCCACCCGGTCACCCCGCCGTCGTCAGCCACCTCCAGATGATGGCAGAAGACGCTCGGACGGCCGAGCGCGGCAAAGAGCGGGTCCGCCAATTCGTAGAACGTGTCGGACAGCACGGTTACCTGGTGCGAGCCGCGCAGGCGATCGAGAAATGTTCGCGCACCGGGCAGCGGTTCCATTCCCTCCACGATCGTCCGGAGCTCCGTCAGGCCAATGGCGTGGTTTCGCAGGATCTCGATGCGCTGCTCCATCAGCTCGTCGTAGTCGGGCACGTCCCGGGTGGTCTGGCCCAGCGCGGCAATGCCGGTGCGGACCGCCACGGCGTCCCAGATTTCGGGGATCAGGACTCCCTCGAGGTCGAGACAGATCATTCGCATGGGATCGTGCAGGACGCGCCGGATCGCACGGATCAGAGCGCGTCGATGATCTCCGGTACGATCTTGAACAGGTCGCCCACCAGACCGTAGTCGGCCACCTGGAAGATGGGAGCCTCCTGATCCTTGTTGATGGCCACGATCACCTTGCTGTCCTTCATGCCGGCCAGGTGCTGGATGGCACCGGAGATCCCGATGGCGATATAGAGCTCCGGTGCGACCACCTTGCCGGTCTGGCCAACCTGGAAGTCATTCGGGACATACCCGGCATCCACTGCGGCACGGCTCGCACCGACCGCTGCGCCGAGCTTGTCGGCGAGCTGGTCCAGCAGCTGGAAGTTCTCGCCGCTGCCCATGCCGCGGCCGCCCGAGATGACGATGCGGGCAGCCGCCAGTTCGGGCCGGTCGGACTCGCTCAACTGACGCCGGATGAACCGGGTGCCGTCCTTCGGCGCGACCTCGGGCCCCTCGATCACCACCGCCGCCCCGCCCGGCATTTCTGCCACCGGAAAGGCGGTACCGCGCACGGTCAGGACACTGACCGGATTCCGGGAGCGAACGGTCGCAAGCGCGTTGCCGGCGTAAATGGGCCGGACGAAGGTGTGGCGATCCACCACGTCCGTGACGTCCGAAACCTGCTGCACGTCCATCAGGGCGGCCACCCGGGGCATCAGGTTCTTGCCCCACGTACCGGCCGGGGCCAGGACGCTGCTGTAGCCTTCGGCGGCGCTGACCACCGCCGGTGCCAGATTCTCGGCGAGACCGCCCGCGAGTCCGGCGCCGCGGGCCCGGATCACCTTGCGGACGCCGACGATCGTACTGGCCGCCTCGGCTCCGGCCTCCGGCTGCTCGTCAAGCACCAACAGATCAACGTCGGAATCGATGCGGAGGGCCGCGGTCACGGCCGCGAGGGTACCGCGGGGTACCTGGCTCCCTTCGGTTTCGGCAACAACCAGCACTGCCATCAGAGAATGCCCTTTTCTTCACGGAGAATCTGCACGAGTTCGGAGGCCGATTCCAGCACCCGCCCCGGCGGGCGGGGCGGCGGCTCGGACACGGTCACGGTTTCCAGCCGGGGGGCAACGTCAATCCCGAAATCGGCGGGTGCGTGTTTCTCGATCGGCTTCCGTTTCGCCTGCATGATGCCCGGCAGAGACGGGTAACGAGGCTCGTTCAGGCGGAGGTCCGTCGTCACGATCGCCGGTGCCTGGAGCGAGAGGGTCTCGAGACCGCCGTCGATCTCGCGCGTCACCTCAAACGCGTTCTCGCCCACCACGAGCTCGGACGCGAACGTGCCCTGCGGCCAGTCAAGCAGGGCGGCCAGCATCTGGCCGACCTGATTGCTGTCGTCGTCGATGGCCTGCTTGCCGAGGATCACGAGCCCCGGTTCCTCGGCTTTCACGATGCCGGCCAGCAGCTTGGCGACGGCGAGCGGTTCCGGGGGCGGATCGGTCTCGACATGAATACCGCGGTCGCAGCCGAAGGCGAGCGCGGTACGGAGGGTTTCCTGGCAGCGCGGGGGACCGATCGAGACCGCGATGACCTCGGATGCCGCGCCCGCTTCCTTCAGGCGGACCGCCTCTTCCACCGCGATTTCATCAAACGGGTTCATCGACATCTTGACGTTGTCGGTCTCGACCCCCGATCCGTCCGGCAGCACCCGAATGCGTACGTTGTAATCGATGACACGCTTGACGGCGACAAGGACTTTCATGGGCGGACGGCTCCGGCAGGCGGGAAGTCGTGGCAGGCTCGTCACGGCGGACGGGGACAGGAACCCTCCCGAACCCGGTGCGCGAAACGAGGGTCAGGAAGAATTCTGAATCAGTGCGGCGAATGCAAGGATTAGCAGAATGGCCAGGGCCTGCAACGCGACCCGGGCGCGCATCAGGCGATTTCCCCAGCGGAGATTGAACGCGCCGCCGCGAAACATGGAGACGACACCGCCGGCCAGCACGAGAACAACCGCTGCGAGGCTGATTCCGATCAGGTAGGGAAGAATCGTCTGCACCAGGGTCACGATCGGCTCCGACCAGGCGGCGGGTCAGCAGGATACCCCACCGTGCGGCCACCGGCACTCCCGACCGCACCGCGCCCGGCGGCGGCGGGCGGGGTTGCCGGTGCACCGCTCAGAGATGCTCCGGGGTTCATGCCACGCTCACCCGCAACTCGGACAGGCCGCGCAGGACCAGTTGGTTTCGCCGTACCGGTTCCGCCGCCAGACGAATCGTCGGGAACCGCTGCAACAAGGCCCCCAGGGCAGCCTTTCCCTCGAGCAAGGCCAGCGATGCACCAAGGCAATAATGAATTCCGCGTCCGAAGGATATATGGCTTTTCTCGGTCCGTTCGAGGTCCAGGCGGTCCGGATCGGCAAACACGTCCGGATCGCGATTCGCGGCCCCCAGCAAGGAGATCACCCGATCACCGGTGCGAATCTGCTTGCCGCCGATGGCGAGGTCCATGCGGGCCATCCGGGCATCGAGCTGGACCGGAGGATCGTACCGGAGCAACTCGTCGATGGCCCCATCCAGCAGGTCCGGTTGCGCGCGCAGGCGCTCGAGCTGGTCGGGGTGGCGCAGCAACGCCAGCATCCCGTTGCCGATCAGGTTCCGCGTGGTCTCGTTGCCGGCGACCAGCAGCAGCATCAGGGTGGATAGCAGTTCTTCCCGGGACAGGCGGTCGCCGGCATCTTCGGCGGTCATGAGTGCGCCCAGCAGGTCGTCCTGCGGGGCGCTCCGGCGTGCTTCGATCTGTTGCTCGAAATACTCGAACAGCTCGCCGGTGGCCTTCCTGACCTTCTGGATGTCCGCTTCGCCCAGCAGCGGTTCGACCGTCAGCGCGATATCGTCGGACCAGGCCCGGAACCGGCCCCGGTCCCGGGGAGGCACCCCGAGCATCTCGGCGATCACGATCACCGGCAGGGGAAAGGCGATGGCCTCGATGAGGTCAAACTGCTGCTGGTCGCCCACTGCATCCAGAAGCTCGTGCACGATGGCGTGAACTCTGGGTCCGAGCGCCTCGATGGCACGCGGGGTGAAGGCCCGGGATACCAGTCCCCGCAGGCGCGTGTGGGTCGGCGGATCGTAATCCAGCAGGGTCAGGTAGGGCGTGTAGCCGTAGTTTCGCCCCTCCGACGTGAAGCGCTGGTGATCACGGAGCAGGCGGTCGACATCCTCGTATCGGGTCAAGACCCATGCCTTCATCAGCCGCATCCGGTGCACCGGATCCTTGCTGCGGAGGGCGTGGTACACGCCGTACGGATTCGCGCGCGTCGACGGGGAGGTCGGGTCGTAGGTCACGCCCGATTCCAGCCGCTCCCAGGCCAGCAACGCCCGCTTGGCCGCCGGAGTGACAAGCCTCCTCGCGATTCGGGATGCAGAAAGCATGGATACCTCGCATTCTCGGAGCGTGATCAGTTCGTCAGGCCGCAGACTTCCGCCAGGTGCGGGAAGCCGCGCCACTGGCGGTCGGGATGCACCGAGGGCCCTCTCCGCTGATTTGACTCACGATGCTTGCCTGTATGTGCCGATACCGAACAGCTTCGGGTGGGAGCCCATGGCGGCAGCCGGGACCGCTGCCCGGTCAGCGGCCATGGCCGGCTGACAGTTCGACGCCCGCGGACAGGCCGCCCGTAACCGACGGCGATCAGGAGCTCGCGGCATTCGGTTCGCGGTTGCAGCCCGGCGGGTCACGACGAGATCAGCGCCTCCGAAACGTCCCAGAGCCGGGCCGCGATGGCAGGATCGCGGGCCGCCTCCGACGGCGTGGTCGGCCGGATTCGCAATCGGTTCCTTCCGACGACGCCGGAGGAGAAATACTCGCCCGTGACACCGGCCAGTTCGGGTGCGGAGGCGAGATGCACCGATGGGCGGGCCCCCTCCGCCGTGGAGATGGCAAGGGGAAGGCGGAAGACCACGGCGGCGACGCCCCGCCAGAACACCGAGTTGTCCACGCGCCCCTGCCCGAGATGCGACCGGACGAACCCGGGATGGAGCGCATTCACCGTGGGGCCCGCCGGGCCCAGTTTGCGGGCCAGTTTGTGCGTGAAGAGGAGGTTGCAGAGTTTCGAGCGCTGGTACGCGGTCCATCCCGCGTAGCGGCGAGAGAACTGGAGGTCATCGAAATCCAGGCGTGCACCCCGGTGCGCATGGGACGCGACATTCACGATGCGGGCACCGGGCGTCGCCCGGAGTTGATCGAGCAGCAGCCTGGTCAGCAGGAAATAGGCAAGGTGATTGAGCGCCAGGGTCATTTCGATCCCGTCCGCACTCAACTTTCGGGAGGCGAACAGGCCGCCCGCGTTGTTGATCAGGACATCCAGTCCGTCATGCTCCGTCTGGATGGTTCGCGCCAACCGTCGGACATCCTTCTGGCTGGAGAGGTCGGCCTGACAGAAATCCATGTTGCCATTGCCGGTTTTCTTGCGCATCGCGGCGATGCACATCTCCCCCTTGACCTGGTTTCGCCCGACCGCGATGACCCGGGCCCCCTGAACGGCCAAGGCTTCCGCCGTCGCCTGTCCGATGCCGTCCGTGGCACCGGTTATCAACACGGTCTTGCCTTGCACGGACCCCCCTTGACCGGACAACCGACCCGAACAGGATAGTCGACGCGAAGAGTTCGCGGGGTTCCTCGGAGTCGGCGGCCAGCCTTCTACCCGGGCGGGACCGGTTGCGCACGTTGGGGCCATGCGGATCGGAGCGCGACCCCTTCCGTCCACACCCCCGCCACGCACCGTTCCTGTACCCGCACGGGAGGCTGCACGACGGTGCTATCGTTGCAGCCGTCGTCACGCCTGCGAAGGACCGGAACTGCCTCGGAGCTTCGGGCCGACACGCGCACCTGTCTACCATCGCCGGACCGGCCGGGATCCGTTCCCGCGGTGACCGTTGGAACTCGGAGAGCTTATGGAAAGCACTGCCGGCCGCGAGATCCGGCCCCGTCCGTTGTCGGGACCGCGTGAAGCGCCCCGGTCGCACGCCCCGGCCCGGCAACTGGTGGTGTTGTTGCATGGCTGGGGGTCAAGCGGTAACGATCTGATCCAGCTGGCTCCCCTGTTTGCCGCGGCGTTGCCTGACGCGGAGTTCGTATCGCCCCACGGTCCCGAACCGTGCGATCAGAATCCGGCAGGGTTCCAGTGGTTCGGGCTGGAGCGAGCGGAAACCGACCGACAGGCGGCGGCCGCCCGCGCCGTGATCGATCTCGATGCATTCCTGGATACCGAACGAAAGCGTCTGGGCCTGAAGGAAAATCAAGTGGCATTGATAGGCTTCAGCCAGGGCACCATGATGGCCTTGGCGCTCGGGCTCCAGAAAGCGTTCGCAGGCATTCTGGGCTATTCGGGTGCGCTCCTGCCGGTTACCGGAACCACCCGCCCGACGGACGTTTGCCTGATCCATGGAGCCGTCGATGACGTGTTGCCGATTGACGGCATGTACGCGATGGTGGCCGAGTTGGCGAAGCGGGGTGTGCGGGTGCGGTACCATGTCCGTCCCCGGCTGGGTCACTCGATCGATGAAGAAGGAATCGCCCTGGGCGCCGACTTCCTGCGGCAGCAACTGCTTGCCAGGTAGTCGATGTTTCCTGATGACGATCTTCGGCACGGCATGCTAACTTGGGTACAGGACAGGTTGCGGAGCAGACCATGAATGACGAGCGTTTTCGCCGCGGCGACGACAGTCTTCAGGAAATTGCCGGCCTCTGGGAGCGCACCAGTGCAGGCGGACGCGAATATATCGGCGGCCGCACGTCGGAAGAACAGGACATCACGATTCCGGCGGGCTCGTTTGTGATGGTATTTCCGAACGACAGCGACAATCCGCGCGCACCGGGATTTCGCCTGCTGTTTTCTCCGCCGCGCGAGGGAGGATCTGCGCCGGCGGCTCCCGCGAAAGGCAGGTTCGACAAATTCAAGGGCACGGCTGCCCCTGCCCCACAAGGCGAAGGAGCGAGCCGGGCATCAACGGGCGGCCAGAACCCGGTAGCGAACGTACCTGACGAAGACCTTCAGGACGACGACATCCCGTTTTGAGATTCCGGCAGCTTGAGTCGTCCGCCATCGGATGAACGCGCACCCCGGCTGCCGGCAGACGCCGGACCGGAACGTGCGGGAGAGCGCTCAGCCGACCGGCCCTGACGGTTTCGCCTGGAACAGATCCCCTTCGAATCGTTTCGGATTCAGCCGGCACGGAACCTGATTGGAACACCGTCCGGGGGCGAAATCTTGCGAGAGAACACACGGGTCGGGACGGAGACCGTACAATTCGAAACTCGCGACCGAACCGTCACCTTCGTCCATGACCATCTCTTCCCGCCGACATTCCGACGAACGCGTATGGCTACCAGGTCGGCAGGCACGCCCCGATCGAATGGCTCATGGACCGCCACCGAACCGGGAGGCTCCGGAAAATTGGTATCGTCGGCGATCCGGAACCTGCGGTTCGGCACATCGTGCGATTCGTGCGCGGTACTGCGCTGCATCGTGCATGTCAGTGTGGAGACCGTCGCCGTTGTCTCGAACCTTCTCCATCCGCCTGTCGGGCGAGGAGAACAACCACTCGGGGGACGATTATGACCGCAGAGCGGATTGCGACGATGGTTGCGGCGGGCGGGTCCGAGACGCTTGCATTCAAGAGCACGACCGGGACGCGCCGCGAGGCGGCACAGACCGTCTGCGCGATGCTCAACCGGCAGGGTGGCCAGGTGCTGTTCGGCGTCGCGCCGGACGGGCGCATGACGGGCCAGCAGGTGGGCGAACGGACTGTCGAAGAGCGGCTCGTGGCAGGTCAAAATCCCCCCGATTGGCTCCGGCACCGCCCTCGAGTTACTCGCGGTCAACGCGACCGGCAACAGTGGTTGGAACTCTTTTCTCACTCCCGCTCACCCAATCCGGCGGGCCGGTTTCTTGCACCAGGCTCTGACAGACGCGCACCATGACCCTGAGTATAGTATATACTATAAATTTGGACGAGATCAATGCGCACGGTTTCTCTCATGACCGCCAACCAGGAGTTCTCCAGGTTGATCAAGGAAGTGGAACACGGCGCGGCCTTCCAGATCACACGGCGCGGCCGTCCCATTGCCAGGCTGGTGCCCCACAAGGCCGACAAGACGGCCGACCCCCGGTGGGCGGCGGCGTATAGGCGAATGATGGCGCACTTGGAGGAAGGTGCCTCGCTCGGCGGCCTCAAGGTCGAGCGGGAAGAGCTCTATGACCGTTAGGGGGCGGTTTTCGCTCGATACCAACATCCTCGTCCATGCGGTAGACCGCGATGCCGGCGAACGCCACGGGCAGGCCAGGGAGATCATCGGGCAGGCCGCCCGGCGCGATTGCGTGCTGACGCTCCAGGCGCTCGCCGAGTTCTTCCACGCAACAACACGCAAGAACCTGCTCGACCCCGCCCGGGCAGGTGTTTTCGTGCGCAACTGGGTCGACGTATTCCACGTCACCTCGGTCGACAGCACGGCCCTGGCTGACACCATGGAAGCAGTCGAAGAGCATCGGCTGTCGTTCTGGGATGCGATGCTCTGGGCCGCAGCGCGGCAGGTCGGCTGCTCGGCAATCCTCAGCGAAGACATGCAGGACGGCCGGCGCTTGAGCGGTGTCGAATTCATCAATCCATTCGCCGAAGACGCCACGGCTCGCCTCGCAGCGCTGTTCGAAGCATGACGTCCGCAAGATCGCACCGACCGAACCCACGCCTGCACGAACCCACAACCGAGAGCATTCGAATGGAGGAGGCCGCCCATGGGCAACTGCGCACCCCTTCTTGGATGCCGGATCGATGTAGACTGGCCGCGCCGTTCGGAGCTGGGGAGAGGAGACACGGCGATGGCGTGCAGGGTAGGGATGTCCACTACACCATACACGCGGATCGAGTACTGGAGGCAGCGAGAAGGGCACACGCACGGAAAGGTGCTTGCTGCAAGGCTCACGTATGAGGATGCGCAAGCTCAGGAGAAACAGGAAGCGGAGAGGCGCAACTGCTACGCGGAGCCAGGCGGCGAGCATGTTCCCGGTCGCGTCTGGTCCGTCTACGTTGTGTCGGGCGGATTCGTCCCGCCCCGCCATTAGTTGGTGGTTTTTCCAAATTTGGCGATGCAGCAACGATGATTCCAAGTGTGCGGCAACAACAAACGGATGGATGGAGATGCCGGGTTTCAGGCGCACATCAGAGCCGGTGCATACGAGCACGGTACGGCAATCGAGCAGATACGGCGGGTCTATGAGGTCGTGCTGCGCGATGCGCTGCCTCGCATCACCACGCCGGAGACTTAGGCCGAACTTCCGGAGGTAGAATCGGGAGGAGGCGCGGCGCCCGCAGGTGGCAGGAAGTAGCGGTTTCCGAAGGATCTATTAGTTTGAAGAGGGTGGAATTTCACGCGCCGTGAAAGCTGTCACGGCCGAGTGTACGGGTCATGAGATCATCGGGAACATCAAGGAGGAGAGCTGGCTCCGCGGGCAGGACTCGAACCTGCGACCAATCGGTTAACAGCCGATTGCTCTACCAACTGAGCTACCGCGGAATGAACTCCAGCATACCCGGTCGCGGCGGCGTTTGCGAATCCTCCCCGATCATCGGATCCATCGGGGTTCCTCTCCAACACTCAGCTGCTGCCTCCCGGCGCTGCCCCCCGATGCTCCCGCACATGCTTCTTCCCGAGCAGTTCGGCGACCTGGAAGGCGACCTCCAGTCCTTGCGCAGCGTTCAGGCGGGGATCGCAATGGGTGTGGTATCGAAGCCCGAGATTTTCTTCCGAGATCTGCTGGGCTCCTCCCACGCATTCCGTGACGTCCCGTCCGGTCATCTCCAGATGAATCCCCCCGGGGTGCGTGCCCTCGGAACGATGGGCCTCGAAGAACCCCTGGATCTCTGCACAGATCCGCTCCAGCCGCCGCGTCTTGTATCCCGACGTCGACTTGAACGTGTTGCCGTGCATCGGATCGCAGATCCAGACCACGCTTCGTCCGGCGTCGCGAGTGGTGCGGAGCAGGGGAGGAAGGCGCTCGGCGACCTGATCTGCCCCCATGCGTGAAATGAACGTGAGCCGCCCCGGTTCGTTGTCCGGATTGAGCAGGTCCGTCAGACGGGTCAGGTCGTCCGGCCGGGTTCGGGGACCGATCTTGACCGCCAGCGGGTTCTGGATGCCGCGCACGAATTCGAGATGCGCCTCGCCCGGATTCCGGGTCCGCTCGCCGACCCAGAGCAGATGCGCCGAACATCCGAACCATTGATCGGAGAGGCTGTCGACCCGCGTCAGTGCCTGTTCGTAGGGAAGCAGCAGGGATTCGTGGCTGGTAAAGAAGTCGACCGTCCGGATGATGGGGGCCGTCTCGCCTGAAATGCCGACGGCAGCCATGAACGCCATCGAATCCGCGATCCGGTCGGCATAGTTCTGGTACCGTTCGGCCTGCCGGCTGCCGCGCACAAAGTCGAGGGTCCACCGGTGAACCCGCTGGAGGTCCGCATAGCCGCCCTGCGCAAAGGCCCGCAGCAGGTTCAGTGACGCCGCCGCCTGTGAATAGGCCTTGAGCATGCGGGCCGGATCGGGTACGCGCCCGGCTTCGGTGAACTCGATGTCGTTGATGATGTCGCCCCGATAGGTCGGCAGCGTCACGCCGTTCTGGGTTTCGGTGGGTTCCGAACGCGGCTTGGCAAACTGGCCGGCAATGCGGCCCATCTTGATGACCGGCATGCGGGAACTGTAGGTCAGCACGACGGCCATCTGCAGGAGCACCCGGAAGGTATCGCGCAAGTTGTCGGCGCGGAATTCCGCGAAACTTTCCGCGCAATCGCCGCCCTGCAACACGAAGGCCCGGCCCTCTGCAGCCTCCGCCAGCCGTGATTTCAGATGGCGGATCTCGTCACCGAAGACGAGCGGTGGATAGGTCGCAAGTTCGCGTTCCACCCGCGCCAGCGCGTCACGGTCTTCGTATTCCGGCATCTGTTGCGCCGGAAGATCCCGCCAACTGCCCGGCGACCATGATGCGGTCATCGGCTGCGTTCCCGAATGCAAGTCGAACAACAGCGCGCAACGGCCGGGAAGCTATCCGGACCGTGCATGGGGGTCTTCCGCCGTTGTCGGCGTCCGCAGGGTAACAAACTCTTCAGCGGTTGTCGGATGAATCCCGATGGTGGTGTCAAAATCGGCCTTGGTCGCCCCCGCACGCATGGCCACCGCTACCATCTGCATGATTTCGGGCGCGTCGTCTCCCACCATGTGGGCACCGAGAATGCGGCCGTCCTCGCGGTTCACGACCAGCTTGATCATGACCTTGCCGGGGCGTCCGGTCAGGGTATGGCGCAACGCCCGAAACGAGGTGCGGTAGACGTCGGTCGCCGTGCCCTCGGCCCGGGCCTGCTCCTCGGTCGCGCCCACGGTCGCGATCGGCGGCTGCGAGAACACGGCGGAAGGAACGGCGGACAGATCGACGAACCGCTCCGAGTGGCCGAACAGGGCATCGGCCAGTGCGTGTCCCTGGGCCGTGGCGACCGGTGTGAGATGGAACCGGTCGGTGACGTCACCGACGGCGTGGATATGCGGGACCGACGTGCGCAAGCGGCGGTCCACGATGACCGCGCCGTTGTCGCCGAGCTCGACACCGGCTTCCTCGAGTCCGAGGCCGGACGTATTGGGAACCCGGCCGGCCGCGATCAGGACCTGATCGCTCGCCACGACGGAGCCGTCCCGCATCCGGGTCTCGAGCCCGTCCCCGGTCCGGCGGATGGCAGCCGGTGCGACCCCGACGCGCACGTCAATGCCCCGGACCTGCAGCTCGGTCGTGAGGGACGCCCGGACATCCTGGTCAAAGCCCCGGAGGATCCGTTCGCCGCGATAGGCCAGCGTGACCTGCGACCCCAGCCCGTTGAAGATCCCGGCAAACTCGACGGCGATATAGCCGCCGCCGATGATCAGGACCCGTTGCGGCAGGGCGGCCAGCGAGAGGGCCTCGTTCGAGGTGATGGCAAGCTCATGCCCCGGAAAGGACGGCACCCGCGGCCAGCCGCCCACGGCCACCACGATCTGTCCGGCGCGGAGCACGCGCTCGCCGACCGCCACCGTATGGGCGTCCCGGAGCACCGCCCGCCCCATGACGGTCATCACTCCGGCTTCGTCGAGCAGCCGGCAGTAGATGCCGTTCAGCCGGTCAAGTTCCGCATCTTTCGCGCGAAGGAGCTTCTCCCAGTCGTGGTGAACGTTCGCGACGGACCAGCCGTACGCGGCGGCGTCACCGAATTCCTCATGGTAGTGCGCGGCGTAGACGAGGAGTTTCTTCGGTATGCATCCGCGAAGCACGCAGGTGCCGCCGACCCGCTCGCTCTCGCAGATCGCGACCCGGGCCCCGTGCCCGGCTGCGATGCGGGCCGTTCGCACTCCGCCGGAACCGGCCCCCAGGACCACGAGGTCGTAGGATTCGGGTGCCTCCATCCGGTCAGCCAGCCGGGCTGCCGCGCACCGTCAGATGCCGGCCAGACACAGGTATTTGGTCTCGAGGTACTCGTCGAGGCCTTCCTGCGCACCCTCGCGCCCCAGGCCCGATTCCTTGACGCCGCCGAACGGGGCCACTTCCGTTGAGAGGATGCCGGCGTTCACGGCGACCATCCCGTACTCCAGTGCTTCCGCCACCCGCCAGATCCGGCCGACGTCACGGCTGTAGAAATACCCGGCGAGACCGAAGCGGGTGTCGTTGGCCATCTCCACAACGTCCTCTTCGGAACGGAACTGGATGAGGGGAGCCACCGGCCCGAACGTCTCTTCGTGGAAGATGCGCATCGTGCGGCTGACACCGGTCAGCACGGTCGGCTCGTAGAAGTTGCCGCCGAGCGGGTGACGGCGGCCCCCGGCCGCCACGGCCGCACCCGACGCCACCGCGTCGCTCACGTGGCTTTCGACCTTCGTGACCGCGTGCCCGTCGATCAGCGGGCCGATCTCGGTTCCCTCGTCCAGCCCGTTCCCGACCTTGAGGCCCGCAACCTTCGCCGCAAACCGTTCCGAAAAGGCGTCGTAGATCCCTTCCTGGACAAAAATCCGGTTGGCGCAGACGCAGGTCTGTCCGCCGTTGCGGTACTTGCAGGCGAGCGCTCCCTCCACCGCCGCGTCGAGATCGGCATCGTCGAAGATGATCAGGGGCGCGTTGCCACCGAGTTCCATGGAAACATTCTTGACGGTGCCGGCGGCCTTCTGGATCAGGATCCGGCCGACTTCGGTCGACCCGGTGAACGATATCTTCCGGACCTTCGGATTCGTGCACAGTTCGTCACCGATCTCGCCGGCCGGACCCGAGACGATGTTCATGACCCCGCGCGGTACACCGGCGCGCAGGGCCAGTTCCACCAGTGCCGTCGCGGTGAACGGAGTGGCCGAGGCCGGCTTGATGACCATCGTGCATCCGGCGGCGAGCGCCGGAGCAGCCTTGCGCGTAATCATCGCGGCCGGAAAGTTCCAGGGCGTGATCAGGCCGCACACGCCGACCGGCTGCTTGATGGTCAGCAGCCGCCGGTCATCCATCGTGCTCGGGATGGTGCGGCCGTACGCCCGCTTGCCCTCTTCGGCAAACCAGTCGACAAACCAGGACGCGTAGGCGACCTCGCCCTTCGACTCCGCCAGCGGCTTGCCGTTCTCGAGCGTCATGATCAGGGCAAGGTCGTCGCTGTGCTCGAGAATCAGGTCATGCCAGCGTCGAACAATCTGGCTGCGGTCCTTGGCCGTGCGGGCCCGCCAGCCGGGCCACGCTGCATGCGCCGCCGCGATGGCCCGGCCGGTTTCGGATGCGTCCATTTTCGGCATGGTCCCGACCGGCTGTCCGTCCGCGGGATTGTCGACCGCTATCGTTCCGCCGGAATCGGCATCCTGCCATTCCCCGTCGATACACCCCTGTTGGCGAAACAGGTTCGGGTCGCGGAGCGCTGCAAGAGGTGATGTGAGATCCGTGTCCATGTTCGCGCCCTCCCGGGTATCGTGCCGGCGACGGTACCGCCAGCCCAAAGTATAAGGCCGCCGCCGGACGAGCTAGGGCACCGTGACGGTCTTCGCCAAGTTGCGCGGGTTGTCCACGTCCGTGCCCTTGAGCACGGCGGTGTGGTAGGCCAGCAGCTGCAGCGGCACGGCATACAGGAGCGGCGCGACGAACGGATCGGAGTCCGGCACCTTGATGGTGTACCGCACGTTCTCCCCCAGCTCGCTGATCCCGCGGTCGTCACTGATCAGGATGATCGGCCCCTTGCGGGCGCCGACTTCCGCAAGGTTGGACGCGTTTCTGGTGAAGAACCGGTCCGACGGCACGAGTCCGACGGTCGGAAGGTGCTCGTCGACCAGAGCCAGCGGACCGTGCTTGAGTTCGCCGGCGGGATAGGCTTCCGCATGGATGTAGGAGATTTCCTTCATCTTCAGTGCCCCCTCGCGCGCCACCCAGGCCGCCGGCCCCCGGCCGACGAACAGGAGGCTCGACGTCGAAACCAGGTCGGCGGCAATTTCCGGGATCCGGTTCGAATCGGCGAGGAGTCCTGCAATCTTGGCGGGAACGGCCGCCAGTTCTGCGACCAGTTCCGCTTCCCGTTCGGGGGTCAGCACCCCCCGGATTCGGCCGGCGGCCAGCGCCAGACAGGCGAGAGACGCAAGTTGGGCCGTGAACGCCTTCGTGGAAGCGACGCTGATCTCATGGCCGGCGTGCACCGCCACCACAGCATCGGCTTCGTGAGCCATGGTGCTCGCGGTCATGTTGACGAGGGCGATGGTCCGCCCTCCCTGGGCCCGAAGGTGTCGGAGAACAGACAACGTATCGGCAGTTTCGCCGGATTGGGAAATCAGGACGGCCGCCGTTTCCTGCCCCCGCCCGGCCGCCGACGCGGCAAACGGATATTCGGAGGCCACGTGCAGGTCGACCGGAAGCCCTGCGATTTCCTCGAACCAGTGGCGGGCCACGCCGGCCGCATAATGCGATGTGCCGCAACCGATCAGCATGACCCGCTCCAGTTCGGCGAACTGGAAGGGGAGGGCGGGAGCCTTCGCGCGCAGGGCACGGGTATCGATCAGGGCGCGCAGGGCGTCACCGATCACGATCGGCTGTTCGTGAATTTCCTTCTGCATGTAGTGGCGGTACCCGCCCTTGCCAAAGACGGCCGGCTCGATGCTGGAGGTCACCTGTGGCCGCTCGACCGGTTGGCCGTCGACCGTCCGAATCGAAACCCCGGTCGCGGTCACGGTGGCCCGGTCGCCTTCGTCGAGATGGACGACCCGGTCCGTAAAGGGCGCCAGCGCCCGGGCATCTGATCCCACCCAGGTCTGTCCTTCGCCGAGTCCGAGCGTGAGCGGGCATCCGTGGCGCACCACGAAGATCCGTTCCGGCGCCCGGGCCAGAATCGCGGCCACGGCAAAGGCGCCCTTCAGGCGGGTGAACGCGGCGTCGGTCGCCGCCTCGGGGGCCAGACCGCGACGAAGGTGAAAGACGATGAGGTGGGCGATCGCTTCGGAATCGGTGTCGGTTTCAAACACGTGACCGGCGGTCACGAGTTCGGCGCGAAGCGCGGAAAAGTTCTCGACGATCCCGTTGTGCACGATCGCGACCTCCGCGTTGCCGTGCGGATGCGCGTTGGTTTCGTTCGGAACTCCGTGCGTCGCCCAGCGGGTATGGGCGATCCCGGTATCGCCGGCCATCGGTGCGGCCTGCAGGACCGTGCGGAGATCCGCGACCCGTCCCGCTGCCCGGCGGCGTTCCACCCGTCCGTCGTGCAGTGTCGCGATCCCGCACGAATCGTACCCGCGGTAGGAGAGGTATTCCAGTCCGTCGAGCAGCGGCGGCGCGGCCCCCCGCGCCGTCGCGCCGGCCACGCCGATGATCCCGCACATCGTGAAAACTAGTCCCGGCGGTGCGGAAGACGCGCCCGTCCCCCGGACGGACGGACCCGCGTCACGGCCCGCTCAACGGCGAGTGCGGCATCCGGGATATCCCGCGTGATCGTGCTGCCGGCCCCCACGATCGCGTGGCTTCCCACCCGCACCGGAGCGACCAGTGCCGAATTCGATCCGATGAACGCGCCCGGTCCGATGGTGGTGCGGTGTTTTCGGGCTCCATCGAAATTGCAGAAGATGGTGCCGGCGCCGATATTGGCCTCGGCCCCCACGGTTCCGTCACCGAGGTAGGCGAGGTGGTTCGCCTTCGCATCCGCCTCGAGGACCGTGCTCTTTACCTCGACGAAGTTCCCGATGCGGACCCGGTCGCCCAGTCGGGTGCCGGGGCGCAGACGCGCGAACGGCCCGATCCGGCAGTCTCTCCCGATCACCGCGCCCTCGATATGGCAGAAGGCCAGGATCTCGCTCCCGGCATCGACGCGCACTGCCGGTCCGAAGAAAACCTGCGGTTCCACGCGGACGTCCGCTGCCAGCACGGTGTCCCACGCGAGCCATGTGGTCGCCGGATCGACCAGTGTGGCACCGGCCTCAAGCGCCCGCTGCCGCAACCGGGCCTGCAGGGCGGCCTCGCAGGCCGCCAGTTCCGCGCGCGTGTTGATGCCGGCAAGGTCCGCGGCCGACCCCTCGACCCACGCCACCTGCTGGCCGGCGGCGCCGGCCAGCGCCACGACGTCGGTCAGAAGACGCTCCCCGGCGGCGTTGTCGGTGCCGATGCTCCGGAGCCATGGCCCCAGGCGGGCGGCGTCGGCGGCAAGCACGCCAGCGTTGCAGACATTGGACGCACGCACGTCGGCATCGGCATCGCGCTCTTCCACGATCGCTTCCAGATACCCGTCTTCGCGCAGCCGCAAGCGGCCGTAACCGGCAGGCTGGTCGGGGCGAAAACCCAGGACCGCCAAGGCGGGGCGGTCGGCCGCCTGCAGCCGGTTCCGAAGCCGCCGCAGGGTATCGACGGCGAGCAGCGGGACATCGGCGCACAGGACGAGAAGATCTCCCTGGAATCCGTCGAGCGCCGCGAGGGCGATCTCGGCCGCATCACCCGTGCCGCGCGGCTCGGGCTGAAGGGCAAACCGCGTCCCCGGGGCCTGCAGGCTGACCGCCGTCCGGAGCTCGTCGGCTTCAGGTCCGTGGACGACGACCGTGACCGACGGAGCGAGTTCGGTGGCAGCTGCCAGCACGTGCAGCACCGCCGGCCGGCCGGCAATCGGCTGGAGGGCCTTCGGCAGGCGGGAACCCATCCGGCGACCGGCGCCGCCGGCGAGAATGGCGACGGCGAGAGTACGGGCGGCCATGGCAAGAGCCCCTGATGCTGCAGATGCAGGACGTGTCCACGAGCGGAACGTGCAAAGTGTATACAACGAGTGAGGGGAAACCGCGCGGGAGTTGCAGATGTCGATGAACCCCCGGTCGGTGCCGTGCACGGTGACATGGGATCTTGACGGAACCCTGATCGACAGCGCTCCCGACCTCGCCGGCGCGCTCAACCGTCTTCTGGCCGAACGCGAACGGCCGGCCGTCGCGCTGACCGATGTCCGGACCATGGTCGGCGATGGGGCCCTGGCGCTCATCCGCCGGGGCTTCGGGCGCTCGGGCGGACTCGAGGGACTGGAGATCGAGGAGTTGCGAAACCGCTTCCTGGTGCTCTACGCCGAGCGCATGACGGTGGAAACCCGCCTCTTTCCCGGGGCCGAAGCCACCCTTGATGCATTGCGGAAACGTGGTTGCCGCCACGCGCTCTGCACCAACAAGCCGGTCGGGATGGCGGAGGACATCCTGCTGCGGTTCGGCATCCGTACGTGCTTTCAGGCAGTCCTGGGCGGCGATTCCCTGCCGGTGCGAAAACCCGACCCGCTGCACCTGTCAACCGCGATCGAACAGGCCGGTGGAGACCCCCGGCGCGCGGTCATGGTCGGCGACAGCGACGTCGATATTGCCGCCGCCCGGCAGGCGGGGGTGGCCTCCATTGCCGTCCGCTACGGTTACGCCTCGGAACCGGTGGACCGGTTGGGCGCCGACCGGGTGGCCGGGCAACTGGCGGACGTTCCGGATCTGCTTGTTGAATTGGGCCTGCTCGGGTAAAACCGGTACCGGCAGCCGGGGAGACCGTGGATCCATGCTCGGGCGGTTAGCTCAGCGGGAGAGCACTCGCTTCACACGCGAGGGGTCACTGGTTCAAATCCAGTACCGCCCACCATGCCGGCCTCCGGCCACCATGACCCGTTCCACGGCAGCCCGGACCCGGGCGGTTAGCTCAGCGGTAGAGCACTCGTCTTACACGCGAGGGGTCACTGGTTCGATCCCAGTACCGCCCACCACCCGGACCGTGCCGCCGCCCCGGCGTCTCCGGAACGGACGAACGGGCAGGGTCCGGGGCATCTGATCGTGCGCGCGTCTGCAGGCGCGACCGCCTGCGCCGCCCTGGTGTGCGCCTGGCCGTTCGCGGGATCCGCCGGCTATCCGGAAGCGCTGACCGCCATTGCCAGGGGAAGCCTGGGGGAAGCCTACGAAGCCTGCATCGAGGCGGCCGAAGCCGGTGATCCCGACTGCGAGAACGCCGTGGGATGGCTGGCCCTGCAGCGCCCGGAGTTCGGCGGACCCGATGCTGCTCGCGCCTGGTTTCAGCGTGCGGCCGGGCGCGGACACCCGCCAGCGATGAAGAACCTCGCGTTCCTGTGGGGGCGCGGCCTCGGGGGCCCGGTCGATGTGGAACAGGCCGCGGCGTTGTACCGGGCGGCGCAGGCGTCGGGGATCAGGGCCCGGCCATCTCCAAAGGCGCCGGCACCCGAGACGGCGCGCGTCGCGGTGCCCGAAGCGCGATTGGCGGAAGCCCGTTTCCGGAGCGGGTACGCCGACCTGCTGATGCTGCGGACACTTCACGCGCTGCGGCAAGACAGAGCCGACGGATACGTCCATACCGCCGAACTGGAGGCGGCCGAGGAGGCAGCGGGTACGCTGCTGGCGGATCTGGCGAATCAGCTCCTGGACCTGGGCGATAACCCCGCCGATCTCCGAGCGGCCGTCGAGAAGGAGCAGGCTATCGTGCTCCGATTGCTGGACCGCCACGCCGACCGGTTTGACCCGGCTGTCCGCGACCGTGCCGAGCAGATTCTCGGGCGGCTGCTGGGGTCCCGGCCCCGATAGTACCGGCCGGGAAACCGTCGGGCCTCCGACCGTGGTGCGGAGCGAACGGGCGGTATTCCGCCGGCCTGGACCCGACCGGAAAGGTTCGGACGGGTGCCCGCGGGCCAAACGCGGGACACGCCCGGTGCGCGTGCAATACCCCTTGCTGTTTCGGGTACGGCAACCTCCGGTTCCATCCTGAAGTCCAACTCCATTTGGGGTCGGCCGTCAATGCCGTCGGCACTTTCCAGGCAAGCGCCGGTGACAGTTTCCGCTTCCCACCCGGCCGCCGGTCATCCACCTTGTCCACCCTTTTCAGGGTTCCTTGTATCGCGCCTCGGAACGGAACGAGAGGAATCGTGTGCGTGCAACGCCAAACCGCTTGTAACGGCTCACCTTCTCCCCGCTGACCATTGATTTTGCTGGCTTGCGGTATTGAGGCGCCGAGGCAGGGTCTGCAAGCGGCCGGTGGCGGGTCTGAATGCTCGGCATCCGGTTGGTGAGACCGTTTCTTGGGTGTTCAAGTCGTGTTTCGATCCTGTGGCAGCGGTCCTGCAGCGTGATGTTGACGGCAGTTCGATTCGCTCATAGCAGACGGTGAGCCAGTACGGATCATCGGGGAATACTACAGAATAATCGGCTCCAATCCTTCGAAATTTATATGTGTGGCGTATCCCCGCCATAGCGGATCAGAAACATTTTCAGGATTTTCCATGGCGACTGACGCAAAGTGGCCTGTATCACTCAATTGGCTGCAATTCTTGGCAATATCCGCTATGTCGGTTGGCATTTTCGCCCGCTTTTCTGGGTACCGTACGACACGCACTACAACCCACTCCGGTCCATCATCTCCTACAAACCATATTGATGGCTGCACGTCCGGGTTTCCGTTGCTTGACATAATTTTGTGTTCGGGATTCTTTCGGATGTGATCTCTGACTATTTGGACTCCAAAATCTTGAAGCTCCCAATTTGTCATTTCGATTTTTTCATCTGATACCAATTCCAGCGGATTGATAGGCTTGCCGGTATCAGGATTCAATAAACCCCAACCCGGTTCACAGGGCTTCCAGCCCACACCGAAACGACGCATAGGCATGACGCACGCGTGGCCGTTCCACTCATTCGCTATTATCCGAAACCCGTTGGGGTTTCCGGGCCCTATTACTTTTGCCTCTACATCTACTACCTTGATGAAAAAGACCTGATTCCCTATTCTGAACGAGAAATGCTCCAAAAAGGGAGGGAATGGCTCTGCTTTAATCCAGCCCAAGATATTGTCCTGGACACATGACTGAAGATGTACTCCAGCACCGTTCCAGCATCGAAGGAATTCTTTCGACATTGTTTCGTTTAACTGAATGCGATACATTTCGCCGCCCTAACATTTGTTCAGGCCGAAGACTAGGCCGATCACCAAAACAAATGGAATGATTTGGCTCTTCCGCCACGTATGAGTTCAACATGCAGAACTCAATTTGTCAAGTGTTGCAGGCAAAATTTGCCGCGTTGTCGCTCTTGCTGAAGGAGCATGGCCGGCACCGCTCGGTGGCAGCCAGATCCCGGGCCGTCGGTCGGGGCCGGATCGCACACGTGGCAAAAGTGACGGGCTGTCGCGCGGCGCATCACGGTCCGTGCGGGTCTCAAGGGGCGGGAGATGGGCCGGCGCCCGGTGACCTGCTTGATCGTAACTGCTCGCCCTGGACTTGTCAGAAACAACAACTTATCGCGGTAGGAGAGCGGAGAGACGTAATCTGCTGAAATCTTGTCAACTGACTTGGCGCAACCGGCAAGCACCAAGGCGGCAATTACAAATGCAATCCATCTTAGAGGGGGCATAGCGGGAAATCTCCTGTGGTGGGCTGGAACCTAACAGTCCAGCGACGAGCAACCTTGACCGAGCGCCGCCATGTCATGCAAATTGGGCCAATGCAAAATGCAAAAGTCACTCCCCGCCGCCGACCCCATCAGTCGGGAGCACCGCACCCTCTACGACACTGTGTTTTTGAGACCGTCTAACATCGTGCAGAGGCCGAGATCAAGCTGCACTATCCACGATCAGCACCCAAGAAGAGTTGAGCCGTTACCTTTAAGCAAGAATCGTGGCAAGCCGAGCAAGCACATCGTCCATAATGAGCTCAGGGACTGTTTCAAGTTGTTTGCCGTCCCGTGCTCCGAGGTCAAGTGCGCGGGGTTGGTCGCAGCGGATGATGCCGGTTGTCCGGGTGCCTGCCTCTTCAAGCAGAACGGCGAAGCCCCTTCGGCGTGCGAAACCCCCGCCCGTGGTGATGGGCAGAACGATGGGTGTCCTCGTAACTTCGTTGAACGCTGTAGGGGATATGACCAGTACCGGTCGCCTGCCTTGCTGTTCATGGCCAGCCGGCAGGGTCAAGGGTGACGAGCCAGATCTCTCCGCGCTTCACTACAGAATCTCTTCACCAATCGGTTTGGCATCGATCCAGGCACGGTCTTGGTCTGAGGGCGCATCCATCTCTGTGCACTGCGCCAATAGCTGGCCGAGGGTGTATCTCGGACGTACCCTTGGCTGAATGATCAGGCGGCCGCTTTCAACCCCAATATCCACTGCATCTCCGATACCGACCTGCAAAAGCTCAAGAATGGCTGGCGGTACTGCCAGCATGACGGACCCGCCCATCTTGCGTAGGTTCGTGGTGTGCATATCCATCTCCCATTGTTACACGTGAATATAACAACAATCGGCGTCACGTTTCAAGGTCGGGCCGCTCACCCCGCTTGGCCATGTAAATTTTGCGCCTGTCGCTCGCTATCGGCGGCTGCTCCATCTGGTTCCGGGGTCGTCGCTTCCGGTCGATCTTCCTCGATCTTGCTGGATGTGCCATGTCTCCGGGTGCGGAAGCGGGCAAGAGGACGCTTCTTTTGTGAGGCCTTTCGATCCCGTTTTCAAACTCGGGTTGGGGCGGCAGGCGGCGCACTACGGGAGAGAGCGCCCGTGACATGGCTTCGAGGCAACACCAGAATCGGTTCCGCCGCACCCTCCGGTTCGATCCCGCGGCGTGCCGGCGGTCTCTTCCCCGGCACGGTTGCGAGGCGTGCGCCGGCGGCGGCATCCACCCCCGCTTCGGCCGGATCACGAGTTGGCGGATGGTGACAGACGAACCGCGGGCGCAGCGGGTCGAGCAGCAGGATCTTGCCGAAGCGGCGCGGGACCGCCGTCTCGTGCGGCAATGGCGAAGGTGGCCGGTTCACTCATGCGCACCATGGTGCAGCGGAATGCAACCGCAACCGGAGAAGTCCCCGGTGTGGTCTGCAAGACGGGCACCATAGATGGCGACTGGCGTACGCCTCGGGGCATCACTCCGGGCGCAAACGGTTTTTGTTGCGCCTGGTTCCGGGCATTTTCACGGCAAGGGCTGGAGGCCGGGGTCGGAATTGAACCGACCTGGAAGGATTTGCAGTCCTCTGCATAACCACTCTGCCACCCGGCCCCGGCACGCCATAGTATCGGAGTCCCCGGGTCACCGCATCCGGATTCACCGAGCAGTTGCGCCGCGTCGACCCCGGAGACAGATCGCCTTCGGCCGGCTTCGGCAGCAGAGGACCGATTCAATGTCCGATTTTGCCACCTTGCGCCAGAACATGATCGATGGACAGTTATTGCCCAACCGCATTACCGACCGGCAGGTCATTGCAGCCTTTGCCCGCGTGCCGCGAGAACAGTTTGTCCCCGAACCGCTCAGGGCGCGCGCCTACCTCGACGAACATCTCGAGCTTGGCCGAGAGCGATACCTGCTGGCTCCGCTGGCATTTGCGCGGCTGGTTCAGGAAGCGGGGATCCGCCCGGACGATGTCGTACTGGACGTCGGTACCGCGACCGGCTACACCGCCGCGGTGCTCGGACATCTGGCCTCGGCGGTCATTGCCCTGGAGAGCGACGAGAAGCTGGCCTTGCAGGCGGAAGAGTCCCTGACCGAACTCGGCGTCGACCAGGCCGCAGTGGTCCAGGGCCCGCTGCCAAACGGGTGGCCGGACGGGGCTCCCTACGACGTGGTGCTGGTGCAGGGCGCGGTACCCGAGCCGCCGCCGGACCTGATCGCCCAGCTGGGGCCGGGCGGACGGCTGCTGGCGGTCGAGGGCCAACCCGGTGTACCCGGCCGGGTCGTGTTGGTGGAAATGACCAACGGGCACCCGGTCAAGCGCGACCTGCTGGATGCCTCGGTCCCGATGCTCCGCGCCTTTGTCCGGCCGCGGACGTTCGAGTTCTGATTCGGCCCGGGCCCCGGCAGTCGGGTGCTGCGCCGGATCAGAAGTCGATGACGATCTTGCCCATGTGCTGCTGGGTCTCCATCAGGCGATAGGCCTCCCTGGCCTGATCGAAGGGAACCGTCTCCGCGATGCGGGGCTTCATCCGGTTCTGGTGGATGGCCCGGTTCATGTCACGGAACATGCGCCGGCTGCCGACATACACCCCCTGCAGCCGGACCGACTTCCGCATCACCGGCAGGGGGTCGATGGTGCCTCCGGTCAGGATCCCGATCAGGGCCACCGTCCCGCCCACGCGCACGGCCTCAAGCGATTTCTGCAGGGTCCCGGGACCGCCCACTTCCACTACCCCGTCCGCACCGCACCCGTTGGTGAGCTCGAGCACCGCAGCGGGCCAGTCCTCGGTTTCGCGGTAGTTGATGCCGTACGCGGCCCCCAGTTCCTTCGCCGCCTGCAGCTTGCGGTCCGAAGACGAAATGACGATGGCACGGATGCCGGCGGCGACGGCAAATTGCAGGGCGAAGGTGGACACTCCTCCGGTACCCAGCAGCAGGACGGTATCTCCGGGTCTCAAGGCGGCAACCTCGAAGACCGCATTCCAG
The DNA here is from genome assembly GCA_965203385.1 of Alphaproteobacteria bacterium. GTDB lineage: Bacteria > Pseudomonadota > Alphaproteobacteria > TMED109 > TMED109 > VXPW01. The sequence continues at coordinate 3,098,217 of OZ241893.1, read as the reverse complement.
GCCGTCAGACCGGCACAGGGCAGGCACGCTGCCTCGGCATCCGTGAGATCGGGGACCTTCGGCAGGACACCGCCCGATCGCAGTACCACGTATTCGGCCAGCACCCCCTCTCGGGCACCGCCCAGTGCGCTCGCCATGGCGGACGGTGTACAGCCGCCATCCTCCCAGTCCTGGAAGAAGGTGGTGGTCACGCCCATATGCGGGGTCAGGTCGGACACACCTGGCCCCACTGCTTCGATCACCCCGGCACCATCCGAATTGGGGATGCGCGGCAGCGGGAGGCCGCGCGATATCGGGTCACGAATGGTCGCGAGGTCGCGATAGTTGATGGCGTTCGCCCGCATGCGAACCAGCACCTCGCCCGGCCCGGGCTCCGGCCGCGGCCGCTCCACCAGCGACAGGGCATCGATTCCACCGTCACCCTCGATCTGCCACACGCGCATGACGCTCAACGGTCAGCTCCCCTTCTTGCGGTACGCCTGCTCGGCATGTTCTTCACAGTACGATTTTCCCGGAGACACGGGTGCCAGGCAGAAATCGAAATCGGGATTGTCAGGCTCGCCATGCGGCCAATGGCACTCGTTGTATTCGGGAAACCGGAACACCCGTTCCCGTCCATCCCCCGCACCGCGTCCGCTGTTCGCCACCCGGCGCACGGCGGCGCGCACCACCGCGGAAACCGCCTCCGGCCGGGCTCCGGTTCCACCCGCTTCCGGTGCCGGCCCGCCTTCCGGCATACCTGGTTCGGGTTGCGCCGACGAGCGGTGGCGGGACGAAACGTCCTTGGCCGAGGCGGCCTTCCGGCCTTCCGGTGCCGGACTCGCTCCGGGCGGTGTAAGGGCAGCAGCCTTCCGGGCGGCGGCGGGCAGCGCCTCGCGGCGCAGACCCAGGCGGCGGACCTTGCCCTTGACCGACGATTCCGTAATCGGCGCGCCGAGTACCCGGGCCACTTCGGCGCGGGTGCATCCCGACAGCCAGAGCTCGGTAAGCCTTCGTACCCGTTCAGGGGTCCATGGATTGATCATGTGACATGTCTTCGGTTCGTCCGGCAGAGCGCCTTCTGGAATGTGGGGCGGCCATCACGGATGGCAAGTTTCAGGGGCCGTTCTTCACCCAAACGGCCCCGCTCGCATTGGACGGAACCCTTCGAACCCGCTCTCACGACGGATCGGCGGAGAGGGGCGGGCGGTCAGCCAGATCGACCAGCGCCCGAATCAGGACATTGGCTCCGCACACGATGTCCGCCGGCAGTGCCTGTTCGATCTCGTTGTGGCTGATTCCGTCGACGCAGGGGATGAAGATCATCCCGGCCGGCGCCACCCTCGCCACGTTCATCGCGTCATGGCCGGCGCCGCTGACGATATCCCGGTGCGCGTAGGCCAGGCCGGCCGCCGCCGACCGGACCGCGTCGACGACGCGGGCGTCAAACGGCGTCGCCGGCACGTCGAGAATCTGCCGCACGTCACATTCCGTGCGGGCATTCCCGGCCTCGGTGCGGGCGGCGGTGCGCAGGGCTTCGTCCATCGCGCCCAGCACGTCCGCATCGGGGTGGCGCAGGTCGACCGTCAGCAGGGCCGAACCGGGAATCACGTTTCGGGAACCGGGCCGGGCTTCCAGCACCCCGCAGGTCGTCCGGGCATCGGGAGCGTATTCCTCTCCGATGGCGCGGACCGCAGTCACGATTCCGGCCGCGGCCACCAGCGCATCACGCCGCACCGGCATCGGCGTGGTGCCCGCGTGCGATTCCATGCCCACCAGATCCACTTCGTACCAGCGTTGCGCCTGCCCTCCGGTCACGACGCCGATCGCGAACCCGCCGTCTTCGAGCAGGGGCCCCTGCTCGATGTGCAGTTCGATCAGCGCCCCGGTCGGATTGCGCCGGTGGCTGCAGGGAACCGTTCCGCAATAGCCGATGCGTTCGAGCTCCTCTCCGAACCGCCGCCCGTCCGGATCCTGCACCTCCAGCATGACCTCTCGGGCGTGCAGGCCGGCATGCACCCCGGACCCCATCATCGCTGGTGCGAAACGACAACCCTCCTCGTTCGTCCACATGACCAGTTCCAGGGGCGCCTCGGTGCGGTAATCCGCGTCGTTCAGGGACCGCATGACCTCCAGGCCGGCAAGCACTCCGAGCGCACCGTCGTAGCACCCGCCGGTCGGCTGCGTATCGAGATGGCTCCCGGTCTGTACCGGAGCGCGGCGGTCATCGCGGCCCGCACGGCGGGCAAACAGATTGCCCATCTGGTCCATGCGAACGCTCAGGCCGGCTTCCGTGCACCACGTGCGGAACAGGTCGCGCGCCTCCCGGTCGAGATCCGTGAGGGTTTGTCGATTCACCCCTCCCTTGGGGGTCGCGCCGATCGCCGCCAGGGCAGCGAGACTCGACAACAGGCGTTCGCCGTTGACGGACATGCCGGTATTGGGCGACGGACGGTCGTTCGACAGGGACACCATCACGAAATCACGAGATCCGGGCAGGGGAGGCGGGGCAAACTGGGCCGAGGGTAGCGAATCCCGGCCCTCGACGGAATACCGCAACGGAAACCGGGACACCCCCTGACCGCCGGCTCGTCCGGCCCGTCCGACAGGACCGGGGCTGTTAATGGCTGCGAAAAAGCGCGGGATTCTGGCGGTAAGCCGGGTTTTACCGTGATCATCCCTTTTCCCATTGTACGGTCCCATTGGGCGAGTCGTACCGTGGGATATCGGTGATGTGCGCCGGCTGGCGGCCGGGTTTCCGTACTAGGGGCCGGTCACCTGCCGCCAGGGTTCAGGCTCCGGTTACGGGGAATCGCCGGCGCGCACGCATTCCGACCGGTCTGTGCACCCGGCCGCTCGCTTTTCGCCGATTCGCGAAACTCCAGTGAACCGGGTCCGGGCAGTATTCCCAAGACAGTTGTTGCAAGTGAAGGATCTCATAACTAGTATATCGCCATAGAGGCTCGTCCTCGATAACTGCAAAATCAAGGAACCATTTCTCATGGCAGACGCTGTATCAAAGTCAACGGTGGAACTAACGGGGGATATTGTTGCGGCCTACCTCCAGAATCACGCTGTAGGCGCCACCCAACTTCCAAAACTGATCAAAGCTGTACACAAAACGCTGGATTCGCTCTCACCAACGTCGACCGCTGCCGGAAGCGCCCCGGGCACCGCCGAAACCGGTAACCAGCCGGCCGGCGACCCCACCGGCGCCGCCAAGGCAAGCGGCCCCGTAAAGTCACGAAAACAACGAGGCAGGGACCCTGCCGATCCGGCAGTTCCGGTCGCGGATTCCGTCACGCCCGACTATCTCGTTTGCCTGGAAGACGGCAAACAGCTGAAGATGCTGAAGCGCTACCTCAACAGCAACTTCGGAATGACGCCCACACAGTACCGAAAAAAGTGGGGCCTGCCATCCGACTACCCCATGGTGGCGGAGAACTATTCCAAGCGGCGTTCGGAAGCCGCCAAGCGCTTCGGTCTGGGACGAAAGAACGCTCGCCAACCGGCTTCGTAAATCCCGTCAATCCGGACCCCTGATCCGTCCGGCGCCGCTGGACCAGGGGCCCTGCGCCTTCTGAGCGAGAAGGGCGGGAGGCATGGACCAAACCCCGGAACCGGCCTTTCGGCGTACGGGGAGTCCGGCACTGTTCTGCAACCTGACTGCACCTTCGGCGCCCTTGCGCCGAAGGGTTCAGTTCGCTCCCGTCACACAGACCTTCCCGACGTGCTCGGCCGCCTGCAACCGGCGGAGAGCGTCGGGCAGGGCCCGGAACGGATAGGTGCCATCGATCACCAGACGTCCTGACATCGAAGCGATTTTCACGAAATGTCATGCCGCCGTGTTGCCGTGTTTTGCGGGTTCCTGTGGCAGTTCGTAGACCAGTCGCAAATCGGTTCCGGGGAAGACCGTACGGGTCTGGTTGAGTTCCTTGAGCAGGCCGGCGATCGCGGCATCGCCGGCCTGGCTGGCGGTGCCGAGAATGCGCACTCGCAAGACTCCCTTGTCGGGTTCGGGAATGATGTCGGCTGCTGACTGAAACAGGTCGGCGAGCTGGCGTCGTGGCCGCTGTTTCTTTCCCTGTGCCAATCCGACCGCCGGCATCATCCGGGTTTCGGCGCGGTACGCGATCATGCGGATCACGTCGAGCAAGAGTTTTTCTCCGGCCGGCAGGGCATCCAGCGCCTGCTCCGGGGTGAGTTCGGAAGTCTTGACCCGCTTCGGGAGGCTGGCACGCTCCTGCTGGCGCTCTTCCCGTTCGGCCTCGAGGGCCGCCAGGTCGCCCTGCAACGTGTCGGCGGTCGCACGGGCGGTGGGGGAAGGGGAGCCTTGGAGCAGCTTGGCGATCCGATTGCGGAGGGTTCCCATCCGGTTGCGAAGCCGCCGAATGGCCTTGTCGCATGCGCGCCAGGCCGGATTGATCACGAGCACTTCGGGATCGAGTTCGGCCATGCCGTGAACCGCGAGTGCATCCAGGTTGAAGGATTGGCGCATGTGCTTGAAGAAGTTTTCCTGGGACCAGCGGGAAAACAGCGCACCGGCGGCCTGTGCCAGCGGCAGCCGGAAGTCGGTGGTGATCAGCGGCACCTGGCGGCCGTTGTCCAGCAACCGCCGGATCTGGCGCACCCGAGGACCGTTCTTGAGCTGGATACGCTTTTCGGCCAGGAGCACTTTGGTGGTCCGAACGGAGGCCGGGCCGTGGACCGGGACCTCGACGGGTCGAAAATCGGTCTCCGGCCACGCTTCTCCCTTGAAGTTCTTGTGCCAGGTGATCACGGCAATGCCGCGTCGGGCCAAACGTTTGAACAGGGCCGGACTCCAGCCCTCCCGGTCAAACACCACGGTCAGGGCCGGCGGCGCATCCTGCCCCGTGGTCAGGTCCGGAGCCTCCGGACCCAGCAGACCGATCGTTTCCAGCGCCGGCAACAGATCCTGCTCCAGCGCTCGGCCCAGTCCCGGATCCAGTTCCTTGTTCAAGCAGAGCAGCGGCCGTCCGCCCAGCGCATTGACCCAGTAGCTGGTGGTGGCTGGCAGACACAGTTTCTGACGCGACACGAAATGCTTCGCCAGACGTGCCTTGCGGCCGGTGTAGACCTTGACATGACCATCCACCGACAACGTCGCGCAGGTCTCCGGGTCGGCCGCCGCCCAGTCGGCCGCCAACGCTCCTTGCCAGGCCTCGACGGGCCGGACGTCCTGACCGAGATCCCGGATCTTGCGGCGCAGCGTCTTGACCTCCGGACAGCGGTCGAGACCGAGAAGAGCGCCCCATTCTCCGGGCGCCTGATAGCGCAGGGCTTCCGGGTTGCGCATCCGGGCCATGAACAAGAAGGCCAGCAACAGGAGGACGCTGGTCATCCCGTAATACCCCTTCGACAGGGACAGGAAGGTGCCGGTACGCTTCAGCAGACCTTCGCGCAGCAACATCGGCAGGGCGGTCAGGACACCGCCGCAGGCCACCGCTGACAGAGAAGTTTCGAACCGGGGCAGAACCTCGCTCATGGCACCGATCGAGGCCGCCAGCCGGCCGGTCGTGTCATGGGCAGCACGGCCCATCGCGGCCTCACGGTCCTGCTGGTCCCGGGTGCTGCGATCCAGCAGATCGATCGGCTCTTCCGGCTCGGACGGCGGCCGCATCGACCCGGTATGGTCATCCGTGCTGCCGGTTTCGCCGACGGTCTCCGGGAGGTCTGCGGGATCGATACCACGCCCCGTCTGCCCTTCGGAATCGTGCGCTTCGGGGCCCGCAGAACGAGCCGCCGACTCTTCCGGTTCCGGGGCCGCCGGCCGGGACATGACAATGGCCCCCTTCCGGCAGGCGTCGTAGAGGGTCGAAGGGGAAAGGCCAAGGTGCCGCGCCACCGCACTCCGCTTCATCCCCGAGGCCAGCAGCCGCTCGACTTCCTGCTTGCACGCACCGACCAGCACGCTGGGGCCGCGCTCCCTGCGCGGCTCATAGAAGCTGGCCTCACCCTGCTCGCGCAACTGGTTGATCGCCCGCTGCACCGTGGAGCGGTTGATCTGGAACGCCTCCTCCAGGTCGCGGCGCCGGACCCCGCTTTCGTCCGCCAGCTTGGCCACGCGCAGCATCATCGCCTTGCGATTGCCTACAGCGTGAGAATCAAAGGGCTCCAAATTGGAGAAATAGATCTGCCGGTCATGGCTGATGGCAAAGGAAAAACAGGAGGTGCCGATCGGGGTGGCCTCATGGGGTTGCAGCGGGAGTGTGCGCATGGGTCCGAACCTCTAAATCGGGTGCAAGCCAAAACGTAAACACGTTTCCTGTAATGTCAAGCGGAAACTTGCGAAATTTGGCTACATTGCTGGAGATTTCGGACACCCACCTGCCGAGAGTCAGCCTTCGATGTCAGGACGTCTGATCACCGGACGGATCGAGCTGGCGTTGAGCGCCCGAATCATGTCGACCAGCTGGGCGCGCGACCCGCACGTCACCGCCTGCAGACGAATCTGCCGCGTGACCGCCGGGCCCAGCGGGATCTCGGCTGTGCCGCCCGACAGGACCCCGATGAGCGCAATCGTCCCGCCCGGGCGTACCGCCCGCAGGGCCTGCCCGATGGTGTTCGCACCGCCGAGGTCGACGACCAGGTCGGCTTCCTGAACGGTATCGCGGACGACCTTGCCCCACTGCGGGGTGTAGCGGTAGTTGATCAGCGTGTCGGCGCCCAGGGCCCGGACCTTGTCGAGCTTGGCGTCGCTCGACGACACCACGACGACGTGCGCGCCGCACAGGCGGGCAAACTGGACGGCAAAACAGGCGACCCCGCCGGTACCTTCGACCACGACCACATCTCCGGGCCGGGTCCGGGCCAGCACCGTGACGGCGCTCCACGCCGTGACCGCCGCGCAGGGCAGGGTGCTCGCCTCCACGGCACTCCATCCGTCCGGTCCGGCCACCACACCGCCCGCGTCCAGGAGCAGGTGTTCCTGCAATACTCCGTCGAGCGGTCCGCCAAGCGCGCCGGCCAGGGCATCGGCCGGAAAGACCCCGTCGCGCCACGACTGAAAGAAGGACGGCACCACCCGCTGTCCGACCAGCGAGGCCGCAACCCCGGAACCTACCTCGACCACGATCCCGGCCCCGTCCGAGACCGGCACCAGCGGCAGGCGGCCGCCGGCCCGGCCGTAGCCGCCGGCCATCAACACGAGATCCCGGTAATTCAGGGAAGCGGCATCGATCCTGACGACCAGTTCGCCCGGCCCCGGGCGCGGCGGCGGGCGTTCCGTCAAGCGCAGTCCGTCCCGCGACCAACGAGTGAGTTCCCAGGCCTGCACGTTCAGCGGACCGCCGCGGCGATGTTGCCGCCGTCCACCGTCAGGACGCCGGCCGTGGTGCGCTGCTGGCCGGCCAGATACACGAACGCCCGGGCCACGTCGTCCGCCTGCACTTCCTGGCCCAGCAGGTTGCCCGCCATGTACTCATCCTCGCTCAATTGCCGCTGTGCGGCCCGCGACCGGATCATGGCTGTGTCGAGAATCCCGCTTCGGATCCGATCGGGGTTGACCGCGTTGGCCCGGATACCCTCGCGACCGCACTCGATCGCGTACTGGCGCATCAGGGCGAGGGCTGCGGACTTCGCGGTGGCGTACGCACCGAGGCCCGGTCCCGGGTTCAGGGCCTGCTTCGAGATGTTGAAGAGCAGGCACCCGCCGATGGCCTGCGCGCGAAACACTGCCACGGCGGCCTGCGCCACGCGTTGATGGGCGAAGAAGTTCACCTCGAAACTCTCCCGCAAACTGGCCTCGTCCACGTCGGCAATGGAGCCGGTGTGGGCGATTCCGGCGTTGGAAACCAGGATGTCGAGCCCGCCCAGGCGGCAAACGGTTTCCTCGAACGCCTGCGCCACGGCCTCGCGGCAGGTGAGATCGGTCACGATGGCCAGGCCGTCGACGTCGACGGCCACCTGTTCCAGGGCCCGCCGGTCCCGGTCGAGCAGCACCACCTCGGCTCCCTCGTCCCGGAACTTCCGGGCGGTGGCGCGGCCAATCGCACCGGCGGCACCCGTAATGACCACCACGTGGCCCTCGAAGGCCAGCGGAGGGCGCCGGCCGAGTTTCGCCTGTTCCAGGGGCCAGTATTCGACGTCAAACAGGTCCCGCTCGGGAAGCGCCTGAAAGGATCCGAGCGCATCGGCGTCGCGAATGACCTCGGCCGTGGTCTCCGCAAGGTCGGCCGTGATGTCTGCCGCCCTTCGGGTGGGACCGGCGGCAAAGACGCCGAGCCCCGGCGATAGCAGCACCCGGGGGGCCGGATCCAGCACCGTGATTCGTCCATCCGTCCGGGGCGCATGCGCCGCCACATAGGACCGGTAGCGCTCGACATACGCAGCCCACGCCGGTGCCGCTTCCGCCCGAAGATCCTCGTCCGTCGCACCTCGCCGCCGGGCCGGAAGCACCAGCGGACGAGGCTTGGTGCGCAGTACGTGGTCCGGCGTCGCCGGCCCGGTCGCAAGCCCGGCGTGGTCGGCGTACCACCGCGCCCGCGCACCGGTGCGGGCCGCGAGCACGAGGCGGCGCTCGGGCAGTTCCTTGCGGTCCGGTTCGAGCGCCCGGCAGAGGAGTCCCCGCCATACCGCCGCCGTGGCCGCCACCGCTCGGTGCGGGGGCTTTCTTGAACGAACCGGCCGGGCGGAGGAACGCGCACCGGCGAGGAACCGTTCGGCCGCACTGACCAGTTCGATCATGCGGTCGTAGGCCGTTCGGGCGGTGGAACCGAAGGTGACGATGCCGTGTCCGAGCAGGATCAGACCCTCGATCGAGGGTTGCTGTTCGTAGACGGCCGCGCAGTGCTTCGCCAGCCGGAAACCCGGCATCACGTAGGGCACGATTCCGACCCGTCCGCCCCAGATCGCCCGCGCCCGGTCCGGACCGTCCGGCTGGTTGGTCGCCGCCAGTACCGCTTGCGCGTGGGTATGGTCGATGAAGGGGTGGGGCAGAAAGGCATGCAGCAGGGTTTCGACCGACGGGGACGGCGCGGCCGGATCGAGCAACTGGGCGCGATGCGCCTGGACCATGGCGAGATCCGGCAATGCGGCCCGCCGGCGGAGGGCCCGGAGCGGTGCCAGCAACAGTCCGGGCAGGCCCTCCGGCTCGATCTCGGCCATGTCCCAGCCGCTGCCCTTGACATGCAGCACCTCGCCGCCGTCCTGATCCGCTCCCGGCTGGCGCACCTTCACGGAAACGTTGCCGCCACCGTGCTGGACCAATTTCGGATCCTGACCGAGCAGGCGGGCGGAATACACCCGCAGGGCCAGTGCCTCACCCGTGCCGCGCGCCCGCAACCGCCCCGTCAGCTCGGCGGCGGCGCCCTCGTGCCAGCGATTCTTCATGCGGGGAGATCGTCGAAACCGGAAGCGGCCAGGGCCTTGACCCCCTCGGCGGTCGCCGGCTGGACGCCGTTCCGGGCAATCAGTCCGTCGACCAGGCGGGGAGGGGTCACGTCAAACGCCGGGTTGATCGCCGGCGTCGCCGGCGGCGCCACCGCCACGGAACCCGGCCGGCCATCGGGCGTGCGACCGGCAACCGTGAGCACCTCCCCGGCATCGCGCTCCTCGATCGGGACCGGCGAATCCCCGGCGGGCGAGGCGAGATCGACGGTGGCGGCCGGCACCGCAACGTAGAAGGGGACGCCGTTGTCACGGGCGGCGAGCGCCTTCATGTAGGTTCCGACCTTGTTGTACACGGTGCCGTCGCGCAAGACGCGGTCGGCCCCCGTGAGGACAAGGTCCACCCGCCCTTCGGACATCAGGTGCCCGGCCGCACTGTCGACCGTGAGGGTGTGGGGAACGCCGGCGCGCTTCAGTTCCCAGCACGTGAGGGCCGCGCCTTGATTGCGCGGCCGGGTTTCGCCCACCCAGACGTGAAGGTCGCAGCCCTGTTCCCGCGCGACGTAGACGGGGGCGAGTGCGGTTCCCCATTCCACCGTGGCCAGCCAGCCGGCGTTGCAGTGGGTCAGCACGTCGATTCGCTTCCCCTCCCTGGCGGCGGGAAGGCCGGCAATCCGCTCCGCCCCGTGCCGACCAATGGCCCGGCACTCGCGCACACTGGCCTGCGCCAGCCCGTCGGCCAGCTGCCAGGCAGCCTCCCGGCGCTCGGCCGGGGACTTCTGCAGGAGCCGGTCACGCAGCAGCCCGAGTACGGCGAACAGATCGTGCCCGGTCGGTCGGGTCTTGGCCAGCATGCCGATACTGCGGCGCAGGGTCTCGTCGGAAGCCTTGCCGGAGAGACCGAGCGCGAGTCCGTACGCCGCCGTGACGCCGATCAGGGGCGCACCGCGAACCTGCATGGACCGGATCGCCGCCGCCGCATCCGCGAGCGATTCGAGATACCGGGTCTCGAGCACGGCGGGCAGGCGGGTCTGATCGATGATCGCAACCGAATCGGATTCGCCGGAACGCCAGATGGTGCGAAGGCGGGAGGGCTCTGCCGGCATCGCTGGTGCGGTCCGATCATTGACGCTCGGGGCTGCGAGATTACGATGCGCCTGCCAATTTGCCCACCGAGGGTTTTTCCATGCCCGAGACTGGGCGCATCACGACGGCCGCAGGGCCATTGATGGCCGGCCGGAAGGGACTGGTCCTGGGCGTTGCCAACGAGCGCTCGCTCGCCTGGGGGGTGGCCCGGGCGGTCGCCGCGCACGGGGCGGAACTCGCCTTCACCTACCAGAGCGACGCCCTTCTCAAGCGCCTCCGGCCGCTGGCCGCCCGGGCCGGCTCGGACATCGTCCTTCCGTGCGATGTCACCGAGGAGGGGGTACTCGACGCGGCCGTTGACCGGGCGGCAGAAAAGCTTGGCGGGCTGGATTTTCTGGTACATGCCATTGCCTTCTCGGACAAGTCCGAACTGACCGGAAAGTACATCGAGACCTCCCGGGCCAACTTCCTGCGCACCCTGGACATCTCGTGCTACTCGCTGACCGAGGCGGCCCGGGCCGCGATGCGGCATATCGGCTCCGGCGGCAGCATCCTCACGCTGACGTACCTCGGCGCGGAACGCGTGATGCCGCATTACAACGTCATGGGGGTGGCCAAGGCGGCGCTGGAAGCGAGTGTGCGGTACCTGGCCGCTGACCTGGGCGGCGCCGAGGTGCGCGTGAACGCCATCTCGGCCGGCCCGATGAAGACCCTCGCCGCCTCCGGCATCGGGGATTTCCGCTACATCCTGAAATGGAACGAGTACAATTCGCCGCTGAAACGGAACACGGATCTCGACGACATCGGGGGAGCTGCACTGTTTCTCCTCTCCGACCTCGGCCGGGGCACGACCGGAGAAGTGATGCATGTTGACAGCGGCTATCACATCGTCGGCATGAAGGCGGTTGACGCACCCGACATCTCTGCGGTCTAGCCCGGAGACCGGGCGCATGGCTGGCAACTCGTTCGGGACCGCACTCCGCCTCTCGACCTGGGGCGAGAGCCACGGGCAGGCCATCGGCTGCGTGCTCGACGGGGTGCCGCCGGGGCTGCCGCTGACGGCAGCGGACATTCAGCGCGAACTCGACCGCCGCCGCCCCGGAACGTCGCGCCACACGAGTCAGCGGCGCGAACCGGACCGCATCCGGATCGAATCGGGCGTGTTCGAGGGCCGCACCACCGGGTGCCCGGTCGCGATGACCATCCAGAATGCGGATACGCGCTCCGGCGACTACGAACAGCACCGGACGGTCTTTCGGCCGGCCCACGCCGATTACACCTACTGGAAGAAGTACGGCCTCCGCGATCACCGCGGCGGTGGCCGGTCATCGGCCCGCGAAACCGCGATGCGCGTGGCCGCCGGGGCCGTCGCCCGGAAGGTCATCGCACCCGTTCGGGTCCGGGGGGCCCTGGTGCAACTCGGCCCCCTCCCGGTGGACCGCGACCGCTGGGCGTGGGAGGCGGTCGAACGCAACCCGTTTTTCTGCCCGGATCCGGAAAGCATCGCGGAGTGGACCCGGTATCTCGATGACGTGCGGCGCGAGCGGAACTCGTGCGGCGCCGTCATCGAGGTGGTGGCCGACGCCGTCCCGGCCGGACTCGGCGAACCCGTCTACGACCGCCTCGACGCCGACATCGCACGCGCGATGATGAGCATCAACGCGGTCAAGGGGGTGGAGATCGGGGCCGGGTTCGCGGCCGCCGCGCAAACCGGGACCGAGCACGCCGACGAGATGCGCGCGGGCACCCACCCCGGTGAAGTCCGGTTTCTTTCGAATCACGCCGGGGGAATCCTGGGCGGGATCTCCTCCGGGCAGCCGATCGTCGTCCGCTTTGCCGTCAAGCCCACGAGCTCGATCCCGCAGCCGCGCCGAACCGTCGACCGGGACGGCAACAACGCCGACATCGTGACCCGGGGACGCCACGATCCCTGCGTCGGCATTCGGGCCGTCCCGGTCGGGGAGGCCATGCTGGCGCTGGTGCTCGCGGACCACCTGATTCGCCACCGCGGCCAGGTACCCGGTCCGGTTACCTGATGCCGGCGGCCGACCGCCCCCCTTTGCCTCACGAGGAGTTGCCATGACCGGCCCCCACACCGTGCACGCCACGACCGCGCCCTCCGAAACCCTCGATAGCAAGGGCATGGAGGATCGGGACAAGATCTGGGAACTCTCGATTGAACCCGACTTCGACGCCCTGGACAGCGATCTCCAGCGGTACATCGAGGTCTGCCGGGACCGCCTCGGGCTGATCCCGAACGTGATCAGCGCGAACGCCATCGACTCCGAACGATTACGGACCTTTGCCGACAGCTACAACCGCCTGATGCTCGGTGACGGCAGGTTGTCCAAGGCCGAACGCGAGATGATCGCGGTCGTGGTCTCCAGCATCAACCGCTGCTTCTACTGTCTGGTCGCGCACGGGGCCGCGCTCCGGGAAATCACCCGGGATCCGATCCTGGCCGAGGCCGTCGCTTTCAACTACCGGGCCGCCGACCTCTCGCCACGGCACCGTGCCATGCTGGACTTTGTGGCGAAGCTCACCGCCGAACCGGCGGCCGTCGACGAACCCGACCGGGCCGCGCTGCGCGAATCCGGGTGCGATGACCGCACCATCCTGGAGGTGGCCGAAGTCGCGGCGTTCTTCAACATGTCGAACCGGATTGCCGCCGCGACCGGCATGCTGCCCAACCCGGAATACCACGCGCTGGCCCGGTAGGCCGGAAGCTCCCGAGACCGCGCGAGAGCAGGGAACCGGCGGCGGCGCTCCGCGCCCCGGACACGGCGCGGGAACCGGCCGCCGCGGGCCGGCGATCAGTCGGAACTGTCGGGCCCGGGGCACCGGACCGCCGCGACAAGAATCTCGACATTGCCACGGGCTCCCTGAATCGGGCTCTCGGTCTCGCCCAGCGGTTCCCAGCCCAGGTCGTCCGCCAGGAACCGGAGTACATCCGCAACCGCCCGGGTGCGCACTTCGGGGTTCCGGACGATGCCGCCCTTGCCGACGTCGGCCGGCCCGACCTCGAACTGGGGCTTGACCAGTGCCACCAGGTGCGCACCGGCCCTGGCCAGGGAGAGCGGGGCGGGGACCACCTTGCGAAGGCTGATAAAGCTGGTGTCGCAGACCACGAGGTCGGCGGGTTCCGGTATCCGGCGGGAATCCAGGTACCGCGCGTTGGTCCGCTCGCACACGATGACCCTCGGGTCCGTGCGCAGTTTCCAGGCGAGCTGGCCGTAGCCCACGTCGACCGCATAGACGCGCCGGGCGCCCCGCTGCAGCAACACGTCGGTAAATCCGCCGGTGGAGGCGCCGACGTCGATGGCCACCGCTCCGGCCGGATCCAGCGCGAAGTGGTCCAGCGCATGCGCGAGCTTCACGCCGCCGCGCGACACCCAGGGATGCGGCCGGCGGCGCACCTGCAGTTCAGTGTCTTCCGGCAACAGGGTTCCGGCCTTCCTGATCTGTTCATCCCGTCGATAGACACACCCGGCCAGCACCAGGGCACGGGCCGCGGCGCCGGTGGCGCACAGGCCCTGCGCCACCAGCAGCTGGTCGGCGCGCAGGCGTCGACGCTTCATCCGGCCGAACGCGGTGACGCCGGGCAGCGGTCGGGAACGCCGCCCCTCATGCCGGAGACCGGAACGGGCGGGTCGCCGGCAGCACCGGCTGCCGGACCGTCAATCCGGCGTGGGCGGCGGGAAGTTGAGAGCCAGGCCCGGACGCGGCCATGGGCAGGCGACCAGCCGTCCGCTCGACGAGAGGGTGATGTAGGCCGTGCGCAAATCCGGTCCGCCGAAACAGATGTTGGTGGCATAGGTATCGGGCATCGGGAGGTGTTCGGATCGCGACCCGTCGGCAGCGATCACCGTGATTCCGCCCTCGATCAGCGTGGCCACACAGATATTGCCGCCGCGCTCCACGGCGAGGCTGTCGAAGCGGCGGTAGCGGGACACCCCGCTCAGGAAGCGGCCGCCGTGGGGAGAAGGCCAGGGCTCCGGGCGAATGACACCGGGGCTCACGATATCGAACTCCCACAAGCGCCCGGGTTCGGTTTCCGCGACATAGAGCCGCGATTCATCCGGCGACAGCCCGACGCCGTTGGGGGTGATCATGGGATGGCACACTTCGTGGATTTCGGTGCCGTCGGAGCGGGCGTACAGCACGCGCCCCCGGTCCATGTCGCGTTCCCGAACCTTCCCGAGATCGGTAAACCAGAATCCTCCCTGCGCATCGAAGACGATGTCGTTGGGGCCCTTCAGGAGGTGGCCGTCGGATTCGGTGTACAGCACCTCGACCTCGCCGGTCTCGAGATCGACGGCTTCGATCCGTCCGCCGCTGTAGTCGTGCGCCTGCAGGACCGGGCGCATTCCGGCCGGGCCATCGAGCCACTCGAAGCCGCCGTTGTTGCAGACGTAGCAGCGGCCGTCGGGACCGATCGCGGCCCCGTTGGGTCCGCCGCCGGGGGTCGCCACCACTTCCTTGCCGCCGTCGGGCCAGACCCGCGTGAGACGCCCGAAGCGGATCTCGACCACGATCACGCTCCCGTCGGGCATGGCAATCGGCCCCTCGGGGAAACCGAGGCCGGTCGTGATCTCGCGGAAACCGGTGGGGGTCATGGCAGCGTCATCTCCGTTCCGGGGAGTTGGGGGCCAGGATGTTACGGAACAGTCAGGCCAAGTTGTAACCGCTTCCTCCTCCGCTGGCCATTGATTGGGCTCGCTTGCCGGCGGGCGGAGGCATCGAGACAGGGGATGGTGCTGGTTCATCATCGCGCCCCACCGGGAACGCTCATCAGGGCGGCACAGACGTACCTTGACGTCAGCGAGCGAAAAGTCCTCGGTCGACGCCGGAGGCAACAGGGTGGGCGGGGACAGTGACACCATGCAGGTAGTCATACAACGCCTTGAACGAAAATATCAGGATCAGAAGTAAAGACCTGTTTATCAATCTAGAATCAGGTTCCCGCCAGAGCGTGGGATTACCCTGTCGGTCCATGACCCGCAATGAACGAAGGTTCGCCACCACGATTTCGTTACAGGATTTCCCCCACCAGCTCCTCGGTCCCCTGCTGTGACGTAGGTGTGCGGCGCCCCGGGCCTGGGCGCACGACTGACGGGCGGACCAGGCCGCCGACGCGTGACAGGATTCCTGGCTCCCCGGTCCATTCTGTCCCTTGCACAGTTGCCTAATCCGAACTTCCAGAGTGCTGAGCACATAATGCCTTGAATCGGAATGACATGCAAAAATTCCGACGTGATTTTACTGGACAGGTTGTCAGGAAATCCGCAGACCGAGCAGGCGGAAGGCCTCCTTCTGTACCGGGGTGGGTTGTGACAGCATCTCGAACTGGGCCGAGGTTTCCGATTTCGGCGCCACCTGCATCCGGGTCAGGGTCGCCAGATGTTGCATGAGGCCCTGGAAATGGTGGACCGGCAATCGGTTGATGGTCATCCGGGTCGCCGCCTTGGTCTGCGCCGAGCGGGATGGTGTTGCCGGCGCGACGGCCGACTTTGACCGGGGTGGCCCTTCATCGTGGAACAGGATCGACTTCCAAGCGTCACGCAGATGCCATTCGACGTAATAGGCGAGGGTGCATAACAGGATATGGGCCCGCACCCGGTCGGCGAGGCGATGGTGAACGGGTCGGACTTTCAGATCCACGGTTTTCAGGCTGCGAAAGGCTCGCTCCACCCGTGCCAGACTCTTGTACGATCGCACCGTTTCATCGGCGCTGATCGTGGTTTCTGGCAGGCTGGTGCGCACGATGTAAAACCCGTCGAGCGCCGCTTCGGCGGCGATACTTGCGGTATCGCGCTTCCAGGTAAATCGCGTGCTCCGCACCGTGACGATGAAGTGTTTCCGCATCTTGCGCTTGCCCAGTACCTGGTCGAGGCGCCGGGTGATCGCCAGCTTCCCCTTGAGACGGTACTGTTCGCGCCGGGTGGCCGCGTCCACTGCGCGCAGGTCGGCCTCAGTGGCCTGCAACAGCGCCTCGCGGGTCCGGGCCCGTTCCGTGGCCAGCGCCGGGTTGCGGCAGACCATCAGCCGTTCGCCCGGATACAACTCCTCGCAGGTAATTTCCGCGAGGTCCCGCTCGTCGAACAGGGACGGCTGAAAGGCCTCGGCGGCGACCAGCTGGCGGATCGCCGTTGACCGCAGGGCGCTGATCCAGTCCAGACCGGCCGGTTCGATGTCCTCCCGGATCCGGGCCTCGGTCAGCATGCCGCGGTCGCCGACCACCACCACCCGGTCGAGGCCGAACCGGTCCCGCACCCGCTTGACTACGGTGGCGACGGTGGCCGGATCGCTGGTGTTGCCGTCGAACACCTCGACCGCAACCGGCCGCCCGTCGCGATCGCACAACAGCCCGAATTCCACCTGGAGCTTGCCGCTCTTGCCGTCCCGGGAATGGCCGTACCGGGCCAAAGCGCAGCGGCGGCCTTCCATCCACACCGACGTCAGGTCCCACAGGACCAGCGCGTTTTCCTCGAGGTGACGGGCGGCTAGTCGGCGCTCGATGTCCGGCTGCCGGGACAGCAGCCAGTCCATCGCGGCATACAGTTCGTGGGCGTCGGTATCGGCAATATCAAGTTCGTGCGCCAGGGTGTCGGTCGGGCTTGCCGAAGCCAGGCCCTGGGCGGTCGCCAGCTTGCTTCTCGGGTCCAGGATGCGGGCGGCGATCATCCCCACCACGAGGTCGCGCTGGCGCGACGGACGGGGATGGATCAAGGTATCGAGACCGAGCCGTTTCAGGGTGCCGAGGATGGTGGCGACATGGCCGTGCGGCAAAGCCTGTTCGATGGTGAACGCGTCCGACAGTTCACGGGCCGACTGCCCCTTGAGGCAGGCCCGGATTTCGTCGACCAGGCCGGGTGGCAGCTTCGAAAGGTTGGCCAGGGTCCGCTTGCGCGCCTTGCGCTGCTCCTTGTCCCAGTAGGACTCGCGCAGCAACACCGCCGGCGGCGAATTGCGGTTGGGGACGACTTCCACATACATGAACATCCATATACGGGTCAAAATCTATGATGTCAACAGGGGACCGGAAAAAACGTACCGGCAAAATACATGGACAGGAAATTTGGCCTGAAAATCCTCAAATCTCTCATAGTTCTTTGATCTGAAAGCGTATTTTAATGAGTTGCGCCCGAATCCCGCTGGAAGTTCGGCCTAATGTGTGTATGATTGACACATGGCCCGCACAAATGTGGATATTGACGACGACGCCTGCACGGCAGTCATGCATCGCTACTGCCTGAAGACAAAGCGGGATGCCATCAATTTCGCGCTGCGGGCGGTGGCGGCTGAGCGGCTCAGCCTCGACAGGGCCCGCAGAATGCGGGGATCGGGCTGGGAAGGCGATCTCGAAGAGATGCGGACCGGCCGGACGGCGTGATACTGGTCGACACGTCCGCATGGAGCGAATTCCTCCGCGACACGGGTTCACCGGTATGTGACCGTGTCGGAAAGGTCCTTGAGGAGGACATCGCCGTCTGTGACGCCATTCGCATGGAGGTCCTTGCCGGAGCCAAGGACGAGGGGCATCTGCGGGACCTCCGGGGACTGCTCGCGCGGGCGCGGACCGCTCCGACCGGACCGGCGGACTATGAGGAAGCGGCCGCCTTCTACCGCCTTTGCCGTCGCAGGGGAGAGACCGTCCGCAGACTGGTTGACTGTCTCATTGCCGCGATTGCGATCCGCGTGGCCGCGCAGGTACTTCACCGCGACAGCGATTTTGATGTGCTGGCGCGCCATACGGCGCTTCGCATCGACCGCTTCGATGGCGCACAGGCCCATTGATGCCGGAATCATGGCCGTGCGGGGATTTCCCGCTTCGCGGGGCCTTCTGCCTAGGCCACCTGAAGTCTCCGTGGACGCACACTTAATTCAAGCGGAGTATCACAATGAGTGTAGGCCGAAGCGTTGAGGGCGTCACCCCTCCTTCTCCCATGTAACTAACCCGTAAAGTGTTGATTTCACAAGATTCCAGGACTCTTGGTTTTCTGCCAGAATTCGCCGTTTCAGGCCATGCGGGAATGGGAGCGCATTTATGGTCGACCTGACTGACGCCGGCTTTGAGGCTGCGTGTGCGCACGGCCGTAAGATGATGAAGTCCGAACCCCGGGCCGTTGCAGCGTGCTACGACCGTGAAACCAACCGTGTGGTGGTCGAACTAGCGAATGGCTGCACCTACATCTTTCCCGTGAAGTTGGCTCAGGAGTTGCAGGGTGCAGATGTTGAGGCGTTGTCCGGCATCTTGATCGATGGCGCCGGCTTCAACCTGCACTGGCCCGTGATCGGCGCGGATCTTAATGTCCCCGCCTTGGTCGCTGGGGTGTTCGGCACGCGGGACTGGATGGCAAGAGAATGGACGCGCCCGGCCGGTCGCGTCACAACACCTGCCAAGGCCGCAGCGGCCCAGACAAATGGTGCGAAGGGAAGCCGGCCTCGCAAGCGATGGACGGGATAGTCTCATCTTGCTTACAGCGGCACGTCAATTAAATTGAAACTTCCGCGTGTTAGGATGAACGGGGAAGACAGAGAATGGTGAAACATTGTCCATGACGCCCCGTGAATTACAGAGCCTATTCGCCGATCTTAAGGTCGGGCACGTGCAAGGGAAGCGAGCCCCGCATAAGCCATTGCTTGCGTTATGGGCAATAGGACGGTGTCTTCGGAATAAGGCACGTCTGGCACCATACGACGAGATCGCCCGTGAACTGGGAAACCTGCTCCGCCGTTTCGGCCGGCCGCAAAAACACGTCAATCCGGACTTGCCATTCTGGCATCTTCGCCACGACGGTGTTTGGGAAGTACCGGAAGCCGATCGCATCACCGAGACTTTGAGCGGCCACGCACATATCGGGTCGTTGCGCCGTGAAAGGGCGCGGGGAGGTTTGCCAAATGACGTTTTTCTCGCGCTTCGGCAGGACCGAGTAACGGCCCTGGACATTGCGTATTCACTGCTTTACGCCCATTTTCCGGATACCCTGCACAATGACGTACTGTGCGCAGTCGGGATCAACTCTGGTCATGCGGGGACCCCTGCGTCAGACTCCCGCGACAGGGGAAGGCAAGACGCCGAAGATGACTTCAGGAACGTTCGGCGCAGGTCGCGTGATCCTGCATTCTCCAAGGCGGTTGTGGAGGCCTATGGCGAACAGTTCGCTGTATGCGCCTTTTCTGTTCGCTTGCATGGCGCACCCGTGGCGCTGGACGCAGCACATATCAAGTGGCATCAAGCGGGTGGCCCCGACCGAGACAAGATAAGCAATGGGCTTTCTCTATGTGCTCTACATCATCGGCTATTTGATGCCGGCGCATTTACGCTTTCACCAAAATACACGATCATTGCAGCGCCGACAGCGGTCGGACCCGGCAGAGACCAATCCCTTGAGCAGTACTCGCACTGCTCGATTCTGCTGCCCGGGAAAACGGAAAACTATCCAGATTCGAAATCCTTGAAATGGCATCACCGCGAAGTCTTCGGACCCGTTGTTGAAGGTGTCGACTACTAGGCTGAAGTTCAACGTTTACGAAGACTCTGTGCGCTAGCATCGGAAGGTTCGATTTCAACAAAGACGTTGATGACAGGTGCCGAACTGTCATCAGCCACGATCAGGCCGGAGTTGCACGTACGCGTTTTGGCCTGTAGAAGCCGCTTCTCAAGCCATCGATATGTTCGAACAGGTCAGCCGGTATATCTTGCCAGAGCGGATCGAGTATGAACTTCACTCCCTCGCGTCGGGCGAGCTTCGCCGCCGGCACGAAATCCGAATCGCCGGACACCAGCACGATCACGTTGGCTTGACGTTTCAAGGTGATCGACGCGATGTCGAGACCGATTCTCATGTCCACGCCTTTTTGGCGCAACGCGGGCATGAAATCGTCGTCGGCAAGGTCACCGACCTCGATGCGCCCTCTCAACAACTCCTTCTGCGGCCTTTCTCGCAGGAGCCAGGAACGGCTCGGATCTCTCCGAACTTCACCCAGCCGAACAGCAAGGTTGGGTTGGCCGTGCAACGCCTTGAAAAGCTTCTCTCGAAAAAGAGCCTGGGCCGTGCGGGTGTAATCGACAGGACGATTATCCACAGGCGTATGTGCCTTCCCAGCATATGGCCGGGCGTCGTAATAAAATGTCCGGTACAGAAGACGAAAGGCGTTCGAAAGCTGATGCACCTCGTTCAACTGGTTCAGGTGATGGCGAACCAACTGGCTGACCGAAAGGGCTACCGCTTCAGCGTCGGATGCATCCAAGTCGGGCCGCACGGCCGGTAGACGCTTCAGCAGGTACCCCCCATCGATCAGGATTGCGGTCTTGGACATCCGATCCGGCACTTAAAAAGAAGAGCCCCAAGGGGTCGGCCTCGCTCATAATCGCCGATCCTGAACCCAGGACGGAAGCGGGGCGTACTGCCAAGGGGCGAATGAGGCAAATATAGTCAACCATCGTGCAAATTCAACACCCATCCGGGAACCACCGGATGGGCACACCCATTTTTTCACCTTGTGGGACCGTTCTCTTCAGGCCCCAACGACGCACCACCTCGCACGACGCGTATCAATCAGTTGCTGTTTCCGCATCTTCACCCGAGTGTTCACGGCAAACGCATCGGTTGGCAGTCAGTCCAGAGTCAGAACCGACCAGGATCGGTGTCATCCTCAATGAT
The DNA here is from genome assembly GCA_965203385.1 of Alphaproteobacteria bacterium. GTDB lineage: Bacteria > Pseudomonadota > Alphaproteobacteria > TMED109 > TMED109 > VXPW01. Next base: position 3,077,137 of record OZ241893.1, on the reverse strand, counting down.
CACGGGGGGCGCCGTCTCCGCCCGTGGGCGACGTGAACTATGCGGACGCTGCCGTCGCAGGCTTCTCCATCGGTTCCGATGCCGTGGGAACCGCCAAAAAGGTTCTCGTGACGACCCGAATAGCCAGATGCCTGTTGCTACGTGACCGGAGCGAGGCAATGCATAATTCATGGCACCCTGAACATGATCCCGCCGATCGAGAATCACATCCTGTTGCACTCACATCAAGAGGGCAGTTACGAACCCGGTAAGATTGACTTGCGGACCACTCCGCTTGATCATGCCCTGCAGTTTGCAGCTTCGTTGCAGGAACAGGTCCGGTCGAGCCGGTGACCAAGATGCCCCAGAAGATTACGCGTTCGTACAAGCAGCTGCTCGCCGAAGCCGAAGCCGAAGTGACCACCCTTGCGGTGCACGAAGCGGTTGCCCTGCATGCCCGCCCCGACGTCTCGTTCATCGATTTGCGCGATATCCGCGAGGTGGCCAAGACCGGGAGGATTGCCGGGGCGCATCACGTTCCGCGCGGCATGCTGGAATTCTGGATCGATCCGGAAAGCCCGTACCACCGGCAACTGTTCGCCGAAGACAAGACCTTCGTGTTCTATTGCGCCGGAGGCTGGCGTTCGGCGCTGGCTGCGAAAACCGCCCAGGACATGGGACTGCAACCAGTGGCCCATCTGCGCGGCGGCATGCACGCCTGGATCGAGGCGGCGGCCCCCATCGACCCCCCGAAAGAACGAAGCGCCGGTTGAGCAGGCCCGCACGAAGCTGACCGGACCGCCCTCCTCGTGCGGCCGGGGCTTCCCCTGTGCAGTTCCGTGCATCCAGAGGATCACCGTGTCTCGAACGCCGATCGCACCCGGGTTGCGGCCACTGCGGTTCCCGATACGCGCCGCCTTCAGGGATCCTCAACCGTGCGCCAGGAGCTTTCTGGTATAGGCCGGCAACCGGTCACCGTCGCTTCGGCCGGGAAGCCAGGTTTCCCCGCTCCCGGGTTCGCGCCCCGTAACCGCAGCGTGAACCCGGGTCCGAAGGGTGAGGTGGGTGAGCTGATGCTCGACCCATCCCGCCACGCACCGCCAGGCGGCCTCCTCCGGAATCGCCGCCAGCACCTCGGCGGCGGCGGGCGGTACCGCCGTCCAGGCGGTGGCCGGCAGCACCAGCATGCCGCGAAAGGGGCCGGCAACGGTCTGCCGCCGGACCATGACCTCCCCGCGACGGTTGGCCAGTCGAAAGGCGACGGCGTAGCGGACTGCCGGCCGCTTCCTCGATGCAGGGACCGGAAATTCGGCGATTCGCCCCGATCGGAAGGCGGCACAGGCCGATTGCCAGGGACAGAGGTCGCACCTCGGCCGACGCGGGCCGCATACCAGGGCACCCAGTTCGATCAGGGCTTCGGCGTATTCCCCGGCCAGCGACTGCGGCGCCAGCTCCGCCCCGATGCCCTGCAGCCGCCTTGATGCCCGGCCGGCCGGGGCGGCGACCGCGAACACCCGGGAAAGGACCCGTGCCGCGTTCCCGTCCACGGCCACCACCCGCTCACCGAACGCCAGGGCGGCAATTGCCGCTGCGGTGTACCGGCCGACGCCGGGCAGCGTCTCGAGCTCCCGGACGGTGCGGGGGAACTGCCCGCTGTACCGGCCGACGACGATCCGGGCGGTGCGATGGAGGTTCCGGGCCCGCCGGTAGTAGCCGAGCCCGGCCCAGGCATCCAGCACCTCCTCTTCCCCGGCGCGGGCCAGGTCGTGCACGGTCGGCCAGCGCGAGAGCCAGGCCGGGTACCGTTCGATGACGGTACCGGTCCGGGTCTGTTGCAGCATGATTTCGCTGAGCCAGACCCGGTACGGATCACGCCGGCGGCCCCACGGCCCCCGCCACGGGAAGGCGCGTCGATGCCGCCTGAACCAGGCCAGCAGCCGGTCGGCATCCGGCGGCGGGCGGGCGCTCACCGCGACCGGACCGGAGATCGGTAATGATGCCCGCGAACGCGACTTGCGCCCACGGGACGATCTGCGTTAAAGAGACGGTTGATGATTTCCGTTCCCCGCCATCCGTCGAGTTCCATGACCCAGTCTGTTGTACGGCCGCCCCCGGCACAACCGGAGCCCGGCTGGTGCAAGTTGGCCGCCGGTATCGGCCGCGCCGCCAGGCCGCTCGATGCGTCTGCTCGGTCCGAATCGGCCGCCGCCGCCTACTCGGTCAGCGACACCGATCTGCCGCGCGGGCTCGCCGGCCTCTGTGCGGAGGTCATCGCCCGCATTCAGCCGCACGAGATCATCTACCGCCCGGATACCGGCACGCCGAAAGCCGGGGCCCGGCTGCACGCCTACCTGTTGCGCTGGCATCTGCGCCCCAAGCAGTCGGGCCAGAGCGAGTATGCGCTCTACCTGCACCAGTTTCTCCAGCCTGACCACGCGGTGCTCCATGATCATCCGTGGCCCAGTGCATCCTGGCTGCTGTCCGGCGAGCAGCACGAAACCTGGAAACCGCACGGCGGCGCGGCCCGTGCACCGGCACATCGTGAACTGGTGGCCGGCAAGCTGGTTTGCCGGCCGGCGGTCCATGCTCACTGCCTGGGTCTCCCTCAAGACGAGAACGGCAACTGGCGCCCGGCCGTCACCCTGTTCGCAACCGGCCGGCGCGTCCGTGACTGGGGGTTCTGGCCGGAAGGGAACTTCGTGCCCGAGGCGGAGTACCAGTCGCGGCTGGCGGAAATCGCCCGGCGTGACGCGGCCTGAGCCCCGCATGCCTGACGCCGGCCGGCCGCCGGGGCGCAAACGCAAGGACCCGCCGCGCCGGGGCATGCGGCTGCTCGCAGACGCAGCCGAGGAAGCGGTGCGCCCGCTGCTGCGCCGGCGCGGCTTTCGGGAAACCGCCCTCGTGCGCCGCTGGCATCACATCATCGGCCCCCAGTTTGCCCGGCGGACCGCTCCCGTCAGCCTGACCCGCGGTACCCTGACGGTGCGGGTCGATTCCGCCTTCGCCACCGAATTTCAGCACCGCAGCGCCATGGTGCTTGACCGGATCGCCACGACTTTCGGTGAACGTGTGGCACAGCGCATTGTCATCCGCCAGGGACCGGTGTGCGGCCGGTGGCCGCCAGACCGGCCCCGCCCGGCGTCGACGGCGCCGACCGGGGAGATCCGCCGAACCGCGCAGGTGCGCACCGCAGGCGTCCGGAACGAGTCGCTCCGAACGGCACTGGCCGGACTGGCCGCCGCGATGACCGTCGGGCACGGAGAACGCAGGGACATCGAGACCGCCCACCCGGCCGGCCTCTCCCCAGCGGAGAAGCCGGGCTGAGCCCCGTTGCCGCACCACCGGCCGAAGCGGCCGGCACGCCCCGGTCCCGGGCAAGGTAATCCCACGCTCTGGCAGGCACCGGATTCCGGCATGAGAAGCGGAATTTTCCTGCTGGGGCTGGTATTTTGGCTCGGGGCGTTGTATGACTACCTGCATGGTGTCGCTGTCCCCTTCCGTTCTGTTGCCTCCGGCGTCGACCGCGGGCTTTTCGCTCGCTGACGTCACGGTGCGTCTGTGCCGCCCCGATGAGCGTTCCCAGTGGGACGCGACGATGAATCAGCACCATCCTCTGGGCTTCCGTCGCTTTGCCGGCCGAGGGCTTCGGTATGTGGCGGAATGGCGCGGGCAATGGGTGGCGCTGTCGGGCTGGGGGACGGCGGCCTGGAAGAGCCGTCACCGGAACCAGCTGATCGGCTGGCAAGGGAACCAGAAATGGACTCGCCTGCATCTGATCTCGAACAACACTCGTTATGTGATTCTGGGTGAGCGGGGGCAGTTTCCGCGTCTGGGCTCGTATGTGCTGGGGCAGATCACCCGCCGGCTGAGCGACGACTGGCAGCGAGTTCACGGCCACCCGATTCTGATGGTGGAGACGTTCGTCGATCCGAAATCGTTCAAGGGGACGGTCTACGCGGCGGCCAACTGGAAGGAGCTCGGCGAGACGCACGGCAGTGCCCGGCATCAGGGCAGTTACACCCAGCCCCGGACGAAGGCGAATCCGGCCGCCGGGGAAGAGTCGAAGGAAACAGCGGAGCCGGGGAAGAAACGCTATTGGGTCCGCCGGTTGCGGCGGGACGCGTGGCGTCGGCTGCGGGCTCCGGGCGAGCTTCCGGAGGAGCTGCAGAAGAACCGGGGCGGGGCGCGTACGACCACCGAGCTCAAGTCCTTGTACGAGATCTTTTGCGAAGTCGACGATGCCCGTCGGGCCCAGGGACGCAAGCACCATTTGGGCACGGTGCTGTCGATCATCATCGCGGCGAAGCTCGCGGATCATCATGGTCCAGTCGCCATGGCGGAGTTTGCGAAGATGATGACTCAGGATCAGCTGCGGAGTATTGGCGCCTGGCAGCGTCCGGAGACCGGTCGGTACGAGCCGCCTTCAAAATCGACCATCCACCGGGTGCTGCTCATGCTCGATCCGGATCAGCTGGAAGAAGCCGTCCAGGAATATAGCCAGGGTCGGCAGGCGGCGATTGAGGAACTATCGGTCGATGGCAAGCGCATCCGCGGCGCCAACCGCAACAGCGACGAGCACTACGAGACCGTCACCCTGGTGGACCATGAGACCGGCGAACCGGTCGCTCTGCACAGCTACCGGGAGGAAGGCGGAGAAATCGCGGCCACGCGCACTCTGTTGTCGGAGGTCGAGGTCGACGGCAAGGTGGTGACCCTGGATGCCTTGCATACCACGCACGAAACGGCGGAAGTGCTCCGCTCTGCCGGCGCGGACTACGTGCTCATCGTCAAGGGCAACGCTCCCGACACGCACCGGGCCCTCGACGCCATCGATTGGGAGAGCGAGGCACCGGGCTTCGAGGAATCAAAGCCCAAACCGAACCACGGCCGCCTCGACGAACGTTCCATCCACACGCACGAAACAAGCCCGGAAACCCTCGCTTGGCCCGGGGTCCGGCAAGCCTTCCGGATCACACGGCACCGCACCGATGTCCGCTCCCGCAGCACCCGGCGGGGCGAACGCACCACCACCGAATCCTACGGGATCACGTCACTGTCCCCGAACGACGCAGCCCCCGAACGACTGCTGAAACTGGTCAGGCGGCACTGGGCGGTAGAGGTACAACACCATGTCAGAGACGTGAGCCTGATGGAGGACGCCTCGCGCCTGCGCACCGGACACGGGCCCCACAACAACGCGCTGTGCAATGCCCTCGCGCTCGCTCTGATCGTCCGGAAGAACAACGGCATGAAAAAACTGGCCAGCACCTTGCGCGCCTACAGCGGCAACCGGGACAGCATCTTCCAGGCGATCCTGCAGCCCTGAACGGGACTCGCTCCCACACTCCCTTACATTCCCGGCTTTGGCTCCCGCAGCGGAGGCGAAGCACGGGCCCCGATCCTCAGGTTCGAGCCCTGTCAGCTCCGAAACCGGCCGACGGGGCCGACACGGTCCTGCTCGGCCTTGCCCGGGATCCGACCGCCGGCCCCAGACCCGGCCACCCCCTCCAGCGTGGGATTATCCTGGGTCCCGGGAGGCCGCGTACCAGCCGGCGCACCCCGATACCGGGGGGCGGTTTCCTCCCCGCCGCCATCCCGCCGGGGCGAGAAATCGCAGCCCGATTCAGGTACCCTCTGTCCCGACGACCTGCCCTGCCACTCTCGTCACGGGAGACCCCACGTCATGACAGCACCTCATCGGCACGTGCTCGCAGCCCTGCTGGTCGGGGCCGGGCTAAGCCTGCCGGCGGCGGCAGACACCCCTGAAGACCGAACCCTGACCATCGGTTACGTGGCCTTCCTGTCAGGGCCCGCAGCCGGCAGTTTCGGCATTCCCAACTTCGAAGGCTTCGAGTTCATGGTCGAGGCCATCAATGCCGGGGACGTGCCCGCTCCGTACGATACGCCGGGGATCGCCGGCGCCCGGATCGAGTATTTCGTCGTCGACGAATCCGGCGGCCCCACCAAGCAGGTCACCGAGTACCGGAACATGGTCGAGCGCCGGAACGTGGACCTGGTCATGGGGTACATCTCGTCAGGAGACTGCCTGGCGATTCCGCCGGTGGCCGAGGAGCTCCGGCAGCTCACGGTCCTGGTGGACTGCGGCACGCCCCGCGTCTTCGAGGAGGCCGACTACCGATACGTGTTCCGGACCGGGCCGCATGCGGCCATGGACAACATTTCGGCGGTCCGCTACCTGCAGGACATCGATTCGGAGATCGCCACCATCGCCGGCATCAATCAGAACTACGCCTGGGGGCTGGACGCCTGGGCCGATTTTTCGAGCGCGATGCGTGTCCTGTACCCGGGCGTCCGCACGGTTACGGAACAATTCCCCAAGCTGTTCGCGGGCCAGTACAGCACGGAAATATCGGCGCTGACGGTGCGGGCGCCCGAGGTCATTCACACCTCGCTGTGGGGGGCCGACCTCGAAGCGTTCATGCTGCAAGGGGCCCAGCGCGGGCTGTTCATGAACCGCCACGTCGTCATGGTCGCCGCCGACCATGTGCTGCCGGTGCTCGGGCGCAACGTGCCGGATGGACTGATCGTGGGGGCTCGCGGCCCGCACGGGGACTTTGCCCCGGACACCGAACTCGCAAACTGGTTTCGCCAGGGCTTCAGCGAACGTTACGGCAAGCCGACCACGCAGCCCTCGCACAAGGCGGCCATGGCGATCCTCGGGGTGAAATCCGCGTTCGAGAAGGCGGCGGCGGCCCTCGGCCGCTTTCCCACCAACGAAGAGGTGATCGATGCGTTCGAATACCTGCAGTGGGACACGCCTTCGGGCCTGGTCGAACTGGCGTTGGGCCGGGGCCATCAGGCCATTCAGGAATCGGCGATCGGCGTCACCCGCTGGAATGATTCCGAAGAACGGGTCGAACTTGTCAACATCAAGCGTTACGCTGCCCGGTGTGTGAATCCGCCGGAGGGAGTGCTGTCCGTCGAATGGATCAAGGACGGCATGCCAGGTGCCCAATGCCACTAATTTCCGCCCGCCCCGAACCCGACCGGTCCGGAGCCGTCCTCCGGCGCCGCGCCGCCCCTGCGATCCTGGCCTGCTTCCTCGTCACGCCCGCCGGGGCCCTGGCCGACACCCTGACCGACGCGCTGGCCGACGCCTACGTCTGGCATCCATCCGTGCAATCGGCCCGCGCGGAAGTGCGGGTGGCCGAAGCGCGGGTCACTGAAACCGGGACGCAGAACGCGCCGCGCGCGACCGCCGACCTGAACTCTTCCCTCACGGAACGGACCGCCAAGTCGGCTACCTCCACCCAGACCAGCGCCAAGCCGCTGGTGGCCTCGGCGCGCCTGTCGCTCTCCAAGGAAATCTATGACTTCGGTCGAGTCCGGGAGCGCGTCGGCGTCGACCGGTCGCTGCTCGACGCCGCCCGCTACCGGCTGCAGGCGATCGAGCAGGACGTGTTGTACGATGCCGCCGTCGCCTATCTGAACGTGTTCCGGGCGCAGGCCCGGGTGGAACTGGCCATCAAGGGCGAAGAACTGGTCGAGAACGACCTGCAGGCGACGCGGGAGCGCTTCGAAGTCGGTGACGTCACGCCGACCGATGTCGCGCAGGCCGAAGCCAGGCTGGCGGACCGCAAGGCGGACCGGCTGAACCGGGCCCAGGATTTGGAACATGCACGGCGCGAATTCCGGCTCGCCACCGGATCCGACTTTTCCGAAAGTGCGGTCCATCCGGGCGACCTGCCGGTGGTCCCGGCCAGCGAACTGGAAGTGGAGGACAACGCGATCAGCCTGCACCCGGCGGTGCTCATGCGCCGGGCCAGACTCGAGGCGGCGACGCGGGCCGACAAGGCAACGGTCCTCGAGATCCTGCCCACGCTCGAGTTGAGCGGCACCGCCAGCTATTCGCGCAACCCCAACACTTTCTTCGAATCCTCGACGGATCTTTCGGTCGGTGTCAACGCCAGCGTTCCCCTGTGGTCGGGCGGGCGGCTGGATGCCGCCATGGAGAGCAGCGAGGCGCGGCTGGCCCAGACGCGCCGCGAACTCGATTCGGAGATGCGCCGGGTCCGGCAGGTGGCCCTCAGCGCCTGGCATCGCTTTCGCAGCGCCGCCGAAACGATCGCCGCCCTGGAAGCTTCGGTACGGGCCAATCGCATCGCTTCCGAGGGCGTTCGCCGGGAAGCCGAGGTGGGCAACCGGACGACGCTCGACGTGCTGAACGCCAATCAGGAGTTGCTGGTCGCCGAGGATCGACTGAACGAGGCCCAGCACGTCCTTCAGGTGGCCGCCTATGGGCTGCTCCGCGCGACCGGGCACATGACGGCTGCCCACTGGGAACTCTGACCCTTCCGTGCCCCCGTCCCCCGATCACCGGATCACGGCCACGCTGGAGGCAATCCGCACCGATCTGGAGCGCACCGGTCCGCATCCGGAGGGCCCCCGATCCGCCGGCCTGGAGGCGCGGACGGACAACCCGCTGGATGCCTATACGCGCCGCCGGGTCGATGAGCTGATCCGCGCCTGGCTGCGCGAGAACCTTCACGCGACGGTGCGCGACATGCTCCGCTCCGACCTTTCCTCCCGGCCTGCGGGCCCCGATTCCGACCCACCCTCCTAGACGTGCCGCAACCCCGGATCAGCCGCTCGTACGAACCGGGCGAGGTGGAAGGCCGCATCGACCGGGCCTGGGAGGAGGCGCGCGCGTTTGCTTGCAACCCGGATTCGGCGACACCGCCGTTCGTGGTGATGATGCCGCCCCCCAATGTCACGGGAAGCCTGCACATCGGTCACGCTCTCAACATGACCCTGCAGGACGTGATCTGCCGGTACTGGCGCATGCGGGGCCGGGACGTGCTCTGGCAGCCGGGATCCGACCACGCCGGTATCGCCACCCAGATGGTGGTCGAGCGGCAGCTGGCAGAGGAGGGGGCGCCGGACCGCAAGGCGCTGGGCCGCGCGGCCTTCGTGGAGCGGGTGTGGGCCTGGAAGCGCGCTTCCGGCGACGTGATCAGCCGCCAGCTGCGCCGCCTGGGGGCATCCGCGGACTGGTCCCGCGAGCGCTTCACGCTGGATCCGGGGCTGTCGGCGGCAGTGCGGCGCGTCTTCGTCCAGATGCACCGCGACGGGCTGGTCTACCGCGACAAGCGGCTGGTCAACTGGGATACCCAGCTGCGCACCGCGATCTCGGACCTCGAGGTTGAGGCCCGGGAGGTCAAGGGGGAATTCTGGTACATCCGCTACCCGTTCGCCGACGGCCAGGGCCACATCACGGTCGCGACAACCCGGCCCGAAACCCTGCTGGGGGATACCTGCGTGGCCGTCCATCCGGAGGATCCGCGGACGGCCGGCGCCGTCGGGCGCTCGGTCCGCCTGCCGCTCACGGACCGGGTCATCCCGGTGGTTGCGGACCCGTACGTCGATCCGGAGAAGGGAACCGGCGCGGTCAAGATCACGCCCGCGCACGACTTCCATGACTTTGAAGTGGGCCGCCGCCACGGCCAGACACCGATCAACATCCTGGAGGCCGACGGCACGCTCAATGCGAACGTGCCGTCGGGCTACCGCGGCCTCGACCGGTTCGCGGCGCGGACCCGCGTGGTCGCCGACCTCGACGCGGCCGGGCTGCTGGAGCGAACGGAAGAGGTCGTGCACACGGTGCCGTTCGGCGACCGTTCGCAAACGGTGATCGAGCCGTGGCTCACCGATCAGTGGTTCGTCGACGCGCAGGCGCTGGCCGGGCCGGCGATCCGGGCGGTCGAGGAGGGGGCCACCCGCTTCGTGCCGGAAAGCTGGAGCAAGACGTTCTTTGAATGGATGCGCAACATCCAGCCCTGGTGCGTGTCCCGGCAACTCTGGTGGGGACATCGCATCCCGGCCTGGTACGGCCCCGACGGATCGGTATATGTCGCCGAAACGGAAGCCGAGGCCGAAGCCGAGGCCCGCGCGGCCTTCGGCCGGCCGGTGCCCCTGGTACAGGACGAAGACGTCCTCGATACCTGGTTCTCGTCCGGGCTTTGGCCGTTTTCCACGCTGGACTGGCCCGAACGCGCCGATCTGGTGGAGCGCTACTACCCGGGGAGCGTGCTGGTCACGGGTTTCGACATCATCTTCTTCTGGGTGGCCCGGATGATGATGATGGGGCTCCATGTCCAGCAGCAGGTACCGTTCCGCGACGTCTACATCCACGCCCTGGTCCGCGATGCCAGGGGGCGGAAGATGTCGAAGTCCGAAGGCAACGTCATCGATCCGCTGGAACTGATGGATCGTTACGGCACGGACGCCGTCCGGTTCACCCTCATTGCCATGGCCGCCCAGGGCCGCGATATCCGCCTCGCCGAGGAGCGCGTCAAGGGGTACCGGAACTTTGTCACCAAGCTGTGGAATGCCGCGCGCTTCCTGGAACTGCAAGGGGCCGGCGGCCCCCCGGAGGCGGCGCGGCCGACCCCGACCCTCAGCGTCAACCGGTGGATCGAAGCGGCCGCAGCCCAGACGGCCACGGCCGTCGGCGAGGCGGTCGCGGGCTACCGTTTCGATGAAGCGGCCGCCGCCGCCTACCGGTTTCTCTGGCACACGTACTGCGACTGGTACCTGGAACTGGCCAAGCCCCTGCTGACCGGCGCCGACGCGGACCTTTGCGCCGAAACCCGGGGCAGCGCGGCGGCCGCGTTCGCGGTGACTCTCCGGATGCTGCACCCGATGATGCCGTTCGTGACGGAGGAACTCTGGGCGCTGCGCCGGGAATCCGGAGAACTGCTGGCCCGCACGCCCTGGCCGGATCCGGCGCCCGGACCCGATGCGAACGATCAGGGCGAGATCGACTGGCTCATCGCCTTCGTCAACGAAGTGCGGTCCGTGCGCGCGGAACTTCGGGTTCCCCAGGCGGCCCGAACCGGCATCCGCTTCCGGACCCTGACCCCGGAGGCCGAGCGGGCGCTCGCCGCGCACGGTGACGCGATTCGGCGGCTCGCCCGCATCGCGACCTTCTCGGCGGAACCCGCGCCCGGGGAAGAGGTGGCCGAACTGGAAGCGGCCGGGACCCTCGCGGTCCTGCCGCTCGCCGGCACCATCGATGTCGCGGCGGAACGCAGCCGGCTGACGCGGGAGCTCGAAGCGCTCGGACGGGACATCGCGAAGCTGGAGGCCAAGCTTGCCAATCCGGCGTTCCTTGACCGCGCCCCGCCCGTGGTCGTGGACGAACAGCGCGACCGGAAACGGGAGGCACTGGTTCGTTCGGAACGGATCGCACGCGCCCTGGCCCGGCTCGGGGCCGGGATGGAAGCCGCCTGAAGTCCGTCGTATCCTGCCGCCGTCTTTCTCCCCACCCTGCATCCCGCACGGACACCACCCCATGACCATCGACAAGAACCGACTGCCCAGCCGGCACACGACCGAAGGGCCCGAGCGCGCGCCGCATCGTTCCTACTACTACGCCATGGGCCTTACCGACAAGCAGATCCACCAGCCGCTGATCGGGGTCGCCACCACTTGGAACGAGGCTGCACCGTGCAACATCACGCTCCGGCGGCAGGCCCAGGCCGCGAAGGCGGGCGTCGACCAGGCGAACGGAACCCCGCGGGAGTTCACGACCATCACCGTGACCGACGGGATCGCGATGGGGCACCAGGGGATGAAGGCGTCACTCGCCAGCCGCGAGGCGATCGCCGACACGATCGAACTCACCGTCCGCGGCCACGCCTATGACGGGCTGGTCGGCCTCGCCGGGTGCGACAAGGCCCTGCCCGGCGTGATGATGGCGATGGCGCGGCTCAACGTGCCGAGCGTCTTTCTCTACGGGGGCTCCATCATGCCCGGACGGTTCCGCGGACGGGATGTCACCGTGCAGGACGTGTTCGAAGCGGTCGGCCAGTACCAGGGCGGCAGCATGAACGACCGTGATCTGGATGAGCTCGAGCGCGTCGCCTGTCCGTCGGCAGGTTCCTGCGGCGGACAGTTCACCGCCAACACGATGGCCTGCGTCTCCGAAGCGGTTGGACTCGCCCTCCCGCATTCCGCCATGGCGCCGGCCCCGTACCAGACCCGTGACGAGTACGCGTTCGCCTCCGGCCAGGCCGTCATGAAACTGCTCGAGCGCAACCTTCGACCGCGCGACATCATTACCCGAGAGGCGCTGGAGAACGCGGCACGGGTCGTGGCTGCCAGCGGCGGTTCCACCAACGCCGCCCTGCACCTGCCGGCCATCGCGCACGAATGCGGTATCGAGTTCGACCTGCACGATGTGGCGGAACTGTTTCGATCGACCCCCTACATCGGCGACCTCAAACCGGGCGGCAAGTACGTTGCCAAGGATCTGTACGAGGCCGGCGGCGTGCCGGTACTGATGAAGGCCCTGCACGATGGCGGCCTGCTCCACGGGGACTGCCTGACCGTGACCGGGCGCACGGTGGCGGACAACCTGGAATCGGTCGTGTTTCCGGACGAACAGGACGTCATCCGGCCCGTAAGCCGGCCGATCACGCCGACCGGCGGGGTGGTGGGGCTGCGGGGCAACCTGGCTCCGGAGGGCGCGATCGTGAAGGTGGCCGGATTGCAGCGGCTCCGGCACGAGGGTCCCGCCCGGGTGTTCGATACGGAGGAGGCCGCCTTCCAGGCCGTCAAGGACCGGAAGATCCGTGACGGCGACGTGGTGGTGATTCGCTACGAGGGGCCCAAGGGGGGTCCGGGGATGCGGGAGATGCTTGCCACGACCTCGGCAATTTACGGCCAGGGACTCGGCGAGAAGGTCGCCCTGATCACCGATGGCCGGTTTTCCGGCGCCACGCGCGGGTTCTGCATCGGTCATGTGGGGCCGGAGGCCGCCGTCGGCGGGCCGATCGGCCTGCTCCGGGACGGCGACCCGATCACGATCGATGCGGAGACCGGGGAATTGTCGGTGGCCGTGAGCGCGGAGGAGATGGAGGCGCGCCGGGCGGCCTGGGCCCCCCGCACGCACGAGTACACCTCGGGCGAGCTTTGGAAGTACTCACAACTCGTGGGACCCGCAGTCGGCGGAGCGGTCACGCATCCGGGGGCGCGGGCCGAGACCCACTGTTACGCCGATACGTGAGGGCGAGCCGGCGAGACCGGGAAGCCAGCAAGGGTGCCATCAAATTTGTGGTATTGGCATTTACTATGGACAATTGTGATCTCGCGAACCTGGGGACTGCCTGATGACCATTCCGAGGATTTACTCCACGCCGGAAGAGCGTGCGCACGCGCGGCGAATCCAGAACCGGTTGGCGCAGCGGCGTTTCCAAGCGAAATGGCGGGCGGAACGCGAGCGGGTGGCGGAGCGTGCCAAGGTGCGCGCGGCGGAGCGTGCGAAGTTGCGCGCGGCAGAACGTGCGAACACGGAAGGCCAGCCTGATGCCTGACCAAGCCTTGAATTGGGCGTGCCAGTGATCGGCGCAATCTGGCACCGAATACTTGTCGCGTCAGGTTTCCGATCGTGTGCCTGCTGCCCGCCCCGATCGTGGTATCGCGCCTGAGTGGAAACGCTGCCGTCCGTCGCGGTATCGTTCCCTCCTTCTCGGCAGGGCACCAGCCCCGCTTGCCTGGCGGGCCGACCGGACCGGAGCATTCTCTGTCACGAAGCCGGGGGCATTCGGCGAAACCCGGCCCGGAACGGGCGCGGTGAAGCGCCGGACGATGCTCTCGCTCTGCCCGAATCGAGCCTCCCCTGCCGGCGGCACCGCTCTTTCCACCATCTTCCCGAAGGTGGGAGCGAGCGACCCGGAGCCGGTCTTCAGCAGGCTTTCGCACGAAGGGTGTCTGCGGTACACCAGCGGTGCCCGGTGACCCGGAGACTCCCGGCCGGAGCGAGAACGCGACGATCCGCAGGCGCCCGCCGGGGAGGGGATCCATGACCAGCATGACGGAGCCGGTCTCGGCCGCCAGCCGCGCCCGGATGCGTACGGGGACCTTCCGGTACCTCAAACCGTCGGTAGCATCTTCACTGTACCGGAATGGGAAGGTATTCACCCGCCGTGACCAAGACGGCAGCGACAGCGCGTTCGTGGGGGTGGATCTGGAGCATCGCGACAAGCAGGTAATTGACGCCCGGACGCTGGCGCAGACCGATCAGCCGGAACTGGCCGCCAACGGATTTGCGCTGGCTTCCCGACCCACTGTCGATCCCGGCCTGGACTTTCTGAACCAGGAAGAAGTGCTCCGGCGCTACTACCCGGAATGCATGGACATCGTGCGCGAAGCCACCGGTGCCGAAACGGTAGCGGCCTTTGACCACAATGTGCGCTCGGCCACCGGAAAATCCGGCAAGCGCAGCATTCGCGGAGGCCAGCAGGTACAGGGCCCCGCCCACCTCGTCCATGGCGACTACACGCTGACCAGCGCTCCGCAACGGTTGCGCGAACTCGCCCGGGCACCGACCTCGAACGACACGTACCGGGCGCGCCTGGCCGCGGGCCGAACGCTGCTGGATCCGGATGCGGTGGAACGGGCGATCACCCGCGGGCGCTTTGCCATCATCAACGTCTGGCGCAACATTGCCCCGGAGCCGGTGGCGACCCGGCCGCTGGCCTTGTGCGATTCCGCCAGTGTGCGCCCGCAGGACCTCGTGGTGTTCGAAATCCATTACCGGGACCGGATCGGGGAAAACTACTTCGCCAAACACGGCCCGGACCACCGGTGGATGTTCTGGTCCGGCATGACGCGCGACGAGGCGCTGCTGATCAAGCAATGGGATTCGGCCGGAACGCTCGCACGATCACAGGGCATGACAGCCGACGGTGACGATGATCAGCCATGCACGTTCAGCTTCCACAGTGCGTTCGTGGATCCTTCCGCGGCCGCGGACGCGCCGGACCGCTGGAGCATCGAGGTCCGTTGTGCCGTGCTCTATCGGTAGCGATCCCTCCCGCCCGAGCGGGCCGGGCGGCTACTGCTGTCATTCCCCGGCCCCCGGGGCGGTTTCCGGCGCCGGCGGTAGATGGCCATGGGGAAACTTCCGCTGCCCGGGGGCGGTGCTCCCGAGTACCCGGCGACGGACCGCGTGACCCACGACCCGGGTTCGCGGCACGGTCATCGGGACCCCGGGGGTCGTGCAGTGATGCCCCACGGGACGGCCACGGCGGGCCTGCTCGCTGCAGTGGCCGCAATGACGCTTCCCGGGGGAACCTGGGCCGAGACGTGGCGCGGCCTGACCGTGGCGCCCGAGCATCGCTGCTCTCCCTATGAACGCGACCGGGATTACCGCTATCCGCAATCCATCGAGGGCGACATCGTACGGCATCTGGGCGCAGTCTACGGCCCGTACACCGGCACCTGTTTCTCCTCCACGTACGAAACCGACATCGAGCACATCGTGGCCACCAGCGAGGCCCACGACAGCGGCCTCTGCGCGGCCGACAGGCTCACGCGGACCAGGTTCGCCGCGGACCTGCGCAACCTCACCCTTGCCTCGCCCCGAGTGAACCGTTATCGCAAGGGTACCAAGGACGGAGGGGAATGGTTGCCGGAGCGAAACCGCTGCTGGTTCGCCGCGCAGGTCATCGAGGTCCGACGCGCCTGGGGGCTCACCATCGACCGTCGAGAAGCCGATGCCCTGGAACGGGTTCTTGCCGGTTGTGCGAGCACCGCCATGGAAGCGATGGTCTGCCACCACACCTCCACGGGACCGGACGTGAACCGGACGACGGATCCTGACAGCGCCGTACTTGCGCGTTTCGACGACAATCGGAACGGCCGGATCACATGCAAGGAGGCTCGCGCCCACGGCATCGCTCCGGTGCACGAGAGTCACCCCGCGTACCCCTACATGCACGATGCCGACGGGGACGGCATCGTCTGCGAGTGAGTTCACGCTTGCGCATTGACGCGCAGGCATGCCCCCTGACAGGTCTTCCCGTAGCGCCGTTGTGCGGCCCCGGGGCGGGCGACGCAGACCGCCGTCAGCCCGGTGACCGCTGCTGCCGATGAACCGATATCTCAGTAGAACACGTACGTGCGCACAACCACGTTCTTCCGGCAGGGCGCATCCGCCGCAGCCGTGGGGTCGATGCACGCAGAGTGAAAGGACCAGCGCGAAACCGAACCATCGGTGACGGAATCGTAGCACTTGAGCATCGACACTTCGGAAGGTTCCTGCTGCGGGAACCAGTACCATTCGTGGTCGGGACGATATGTGAAGCGGGTCGTCTCGCCAACCCGGTCGTCGTAGATGCGATAGTTCGTGATGTAGGGCTGCCCGGCAAAGGACGGCCAGGCACAGAGCACGAACGGATACTGACCCACGGTTTCCATCGGCTTGGCGAGGTTGATCGACATGAACCGGCGAGACATTTTCGCATCGGCTTCGGCTTCGGTGTATCGCTGTTCGCGACCAAAATTGCGGAGATTCCTGGTCAGCAACTCCCGGCAGCGGACGCGGCCGCTGTTGTCGTTCAGATCATTGTGCACAAGATTGACGTACTGACTGTTCACGCCCGGATTCCTGGCTTCCTGATCCTCCGTTCGGTCTCCCGGATAGTCCTTGTCGAAGACATCATGGTTGTAGGCCAGGGCGTCGGTGGCGCCCGGAAAGAATTCGAGAAGCAGGCTTTCGATCTCCGGGTAGAACACGCGCTGCACTTCGCCCGGGTCGTAGAAATTCGTGCACCGGGATTCCAGCTGCGCGAGGGACATGCCAAGTCGGTCCATGCATGCAGGGCTGTCGACGGCAAGGCCGGGATAGTATTCGCCGATGCGACGGCCATCACGGATGATCTGGGGAAAATAGAGGTTGCGCCGGTCTTGATTCTGTTCGCCCCTGCGCAGGATTTCCGTCTCTTGCACCCGTTCCGGGTCCCGCCAGATGGAGTTTGACGGCACCACGGCATACGACGGTTCTTCATAGACGGTGTAGCGAAGCGGGAGAGCGATCCCGCCTTCCGGCACCCTGTTGTCTCCGGCGCGAATGTGATCCAGGCATTCCTCATAGGTCCGGAATCCCGGGCCCCATTTCGTGGCAACCGGACCGGGAGGCGCATTCTCGATCTGATCCACGAACGCCTGTTCCCGGCCCTCCAGAACCTGCGCGATGGCCGCCTCTATTGCAGCCGCCGTCCCCGCGTCACCGCCTTGATCGAGACACATGAACGACAAACCGCCGTTCGCGGCGATCGGCGGCAGCTGCCCCTTGGTGAGCTGAAACTCCGGCACATACGGCGACAGCCGCAGCTCGGGATCTTCCGTCACACCCGTCCCAACATCGTTGCGCCGGTCCATGGAATTTTCTCCGTCTGTGCGGTGTCGTCCTTGCGACCCCGACGAGTCTCGATTTGTAGCGTCTGGACATTCGTCCGACAATTGCCCAGCAAACCGGGTCCCGTGCACGGGGGAATCCGGTGGTGCTTGCAATCCATCTCTGTTGGCGGACTGCATCGGTTCGTTGTGCAGATCCGCACTACCCGGCCACCCGTCGCTTCACTCCCGGAACCGGCGTGTCGGACCCGGATGAACACACAGCAGGGAGTGAGCAGTTCTCCGACGGCTACTCGTTCTCGCCGATTTCCCAGAGTTCAGGATTGGCCTCGGTGATGCGGCCGGTGACGCCGTCAACTTCCACGTTCATCTCGCCGCCGCCTGCCAGGTTGACATCGATCTCGTATACGGGTGAGCCGTCCACTTCAATCCCGTACTCCACACTCTCGACGGTTCCCGGGAACATGGCCAGAACGGTTTCGATGGCGGCAGTCTCGTTCACCTTCACGTGGTCCGCAAACATCGGATCCGAAGCTTCGACCTCGCGCTCGATCTCCCAAATCATGGCGTTCTCGGCATTCACCTCGACCTCCCAGCGGACCCCGTCCGGAGCCATGATGTCAAAGTCGTAGATGGGGTCCCCCTCTTCCAGTTTGTACTCGACGCTCAGCGCCTCTCCACCGAAGACATCGAGCGCAACCTGCAGACACTGCTCAAGGGTCTTGTCATCAGCGTCAGCATATTCGCCGATTTCAGAGGCTGTGCTGGTGGAAGCCGCGAAACCGGTTGCAGCCAGGAAGGCTATGGCGCAACGGATCCTGTTCATGGTCTGATTTTCCTGTTCACTGCAGGACGTAAGCCCTTGTTCACCAGATCTAGATCACATTCCGGGGTAGACAAGTACCCTTGGACGCAAAGCCATACCCCTTCGCCCGCCAGCAGTAGGGGACCCATCACGTTGAACGCTGAACACGTCACGCAGCACCTGCAGCCGCCCAGGACAAGGAGCGGCCTTGCAGCGACGAGCGTTTCACGCCCATTGACGGGCTCCGGCGGACTCGGCGGCGGCGTGACCGCACGGCCGCGCCCGGTTGAAGAGGGCGGGGTGGCACCATGGTCGGGTAGCCCCGGCAGTTGCCAGTGCGCCGGCCTGGGCTTCGTCCAAGAACCCCGGGCGCCCCGGGCCGGACGGGGTGCACACACCCGATGAACCGGCTCCGGGCAACGGGCTGAATCCGGCCTGGATGGGCCGTCCCGCTGCAATTCCGGTTTGCTTGCGCACTCTCCGCTGCCCGAGGTACCCGAGTCACCGATACACTCGACCTGCACGAGACCGGTCCTGCAGACATTTGGCGGCAGGGATCCGGCCCGGAACGGCCCCCGTCCATGCCGAACCGGTTATCGGCCCGGTCGAGGACCAGTTGCCCCGCCTGGTGACCTGGCGGGTCTCTGCATGATTCCGGGCGATACCCTGCGGCCATTGACCATGTGGGCCCCGATGTTCTGAGAAAGGAACCGGCAATGGAACGGTTGGAGGATTTCCGGTTTCTCACGGGTCGGGGATGCTTTGTCGATGATCTTCCCCGCCCGACCGCCGCCGAAGCCGTCGTCTTGCGCTCGCCCCACGCCCATGCCCGGATCCGGTCCGTCGATGTACACGCCGCCCGCGAGATGCCGGGCGTGCTTGCTGTACTGCTGGAATCCGACCTCGGTCTCGGTCCGCTTCCCTGCGTGACGGAACTCGGAACCGCGCATGCGCTTGTCACCACGAACCGGTACGCGCTCGCTCGAGACCGGGTTCGCTACGTCGGCGACCCGGTGGCATTCATCGTGGCGGAAACGCGCTGGCAGGCCATGGACGCCGCCGATGCCGTCATCATTGACTACGAACCCCTGCCCGCCGTCACGGACGCCAGGGAGGCCCTCCAGCCTACGGCTCCGGGCTTGTGGGACGCGGCGGTCGGGAATCTCGCGTTCCGGTTCACGGCAGGTTGTGAAAAGGCCGTGGTCGACGCCATCAATGCGTCGGACCACGTGATTACGCTGGCGCTTTCCAATCAGCGGGTAAGCGCCATGCCGATCGAAACCCGTGCAGGACTCGCGCAACACGATCCGGAAACCGGCATCACGTTGCTGACCCTGACCGCGCAGGGGGTGCATCCGATTCGTGATCAGCTTGCCACCGTCTTCGGTGAGCCCGCCGCCAACTTTCGGCTGGCCGCCCCGGACGTGGGCGGGGGATTCGGCAGCAAGAACCACTTGTACCCCGAGTGGCCCCTGCTCGTACTGTGTGCACGCCGTCTCAACCGGCCGGTTCACTGGTCCGCCCAACGTTCGGAAGAGATGGCGGCCGGCACCCACGGGCGGGACGTTCAGGCCCACGCCCGGCTGGCAGTCGACCAGGCCGGGCGTTTCCACGCGCTGGATGTACGGGCCGTGGTGAATCTTGGATCGTCTCTTTCCGGTTCGGGTCCGCACAGCTCCACGCTGGCTCCGGCTACCGTGCTGGGAGGCGTGTACGCGATCCCTGCCGTCTATCTGGAAACGCGAGGAGTCTTCACCAACTGCGCACCGGTCGACGCCTACCGTGGAGCCGGCAAGCCGGAGGCGAACCACATCGTGGAGCGCCTGGTGGATCAAGCGGCCCGGAAGCTCGGCGTGGATCCCGTCGAGCTTCGCCGCCGGAATGTGATTCGCCAATTCCCCTACCGAAAGGCACTCGGAACCATCATCGACACTGGAGACGTCGCTGCCTGTATCGACACGGTCGTGCAGCTGGCCGACCGGAACGGGTTCGCCCACCGGCGGCACGCGTCGGCACGCGACGGCAAGCTCCGCGGTTTCGGAGTGGCGTGCTTTCTGGAATCGTCAAGGGGGCCGGACCGTGAAGGCGCGGAAGTCCGGGTCTGCGCGGACGGCGTCATCGAAATCCGCATGGGTACCGACTCGACGGGCCAGGGTCACGAAACCGTGTTTTCGACACTGGCCGCCCGGCGTTTCGGTGTACCGATCGCACGGATCCGCTATCTGCAGGCCGATACCCGTCTGACGCGGATGGGCCAGGGACACGGAGGAGCCCGGGGCCTGCACATGGGGGGCGGCGCCCTGTGCTCCGCGATCGATACGGTGATCCGCCGGGCGCATGTGGAGGCGGCCCGTCTCCTGCAAGCTGAAGCCCGTGAACTGACGTACCACGAAGGCGCCTTCACTGTGCCTGGTACCGTTCGCACGATCAGTCTCTTTGCGATTGCCGCCGAGACCGACATCAGCGCCTTTGAAGTCGTAACGGACGCCGACATCACGTTTCCGTTCGGATGCCACGCGGCGGAAGTGGAAATTGACCGCGACACCGGAGAGGTAACCCTGGTGCGCTATGTCGGGGTCGACGACTACGGACGCCGCCTCGATAACGAGCTTACGAGAGGACAGGTGATCGGTGGACTGGCCCAGGGAACCGGACAGGCCCTGCAGGAAGCGGTCGCGTACAATCCGGAGAACGGTCAACTCATGAGCGGGAGCCTGATGGACTATGCGCTGCCACGGGCCGCCGACCTGCCAGAGTTCCGGATCGAATTTCGGGAGACTCCCACCCGGCGCAATCCTCTCGGCGTGAAGGGCGCCGGCCAGGCCGGTGCGATTGCGGCCCCGCCGACGATCGTGAATGCGATCATGGATGCCCTGGAGCCGTTCGGCGTCGAGGACATCGCGATGCCGATCACGGCGCCGAAGATCTGGGAAGCCATGCAGCGCCCGGAAGCAGGCACCGGGAACGATCAAGAGTGACCGCTCGCCGGGCTTCGGGGGCTGTCGCACAATCACGCATCCGGCGGCCTTCAGTCGTTCAATCTGGAGGCCGGGGCCCTGGTCCGGCGAGCTGACCCGCGCATATCCGATTCTGGCCATCACAACAGCGTCACATCCTGCCTGACCCCACGCCGACCGCGTCGCTTCGGGCCGGAAACCATCCGTACGATGCGACGGGCGCGAGCTTGTCTTTTCCGCAGTCCGTTTTATTTTCTTTCCCATGAGCGAAGTGTCGCACAACCATGAACTCGCCCGGCGGCTCGCCGTACTGGAGGAGCGCATGAAGACGATGGATGAACGCTACGACAAGGGCTGGGCCCTGCTGCGCGAGGACATGGCCAAGCGTGATGCCAAGCGTGATGTAGAAGCGGCCAAGCGTGATGTAGAAGCGGCCAAGCGCGACAAGGACAATCTGCACTGGCAGATCGGACTTTGGGTCGCCGCGGTGGTCATCATCGGTGTCATTCTCCGCTGGCCTGTCCTGCCGGTTGCGTCCGGATCCTGATCCGGTCTGAATGGACAGATCAAGCCGAACGGGCCGTCCGGCCGTTTGGCGTCATTCTCCGCTGGCCCGTAACGCGGGCGGTAGATCATTCCCTTGGAGTAACTGCTCACCCCGGTACATCGGGAAGGTCAACAGCCTTTTCCGCAGCCCGTTTTTATTTTCTTTCCCATGAGCGAAGTGTCGGACAGCCATGAACTCGCACGGCGGCTCGCCGTGCTGGAGGAGCGCAGGAAGACGATGGATGAACGCTACGACAAGGGCTGGGCCCTGCTGCGCGAGGACATGACCAAGCGTGATGCAGAAGCGGCCAAGCGTGATGCCAAGCGTGATGCAGAAGCAGCCAGGCGTGATGTAGAAGCGGCCAGGCGTGATGTAGAAGCGGCCAAGCGCGACAAGGACAATCTGCGCTGGCAGATCGGACTTTGGGTCGCCGCGGTGGTCATCATCGGCGTCATTCTCCGCTGTCCTGTCCTGCCGGTTGCGTCCGGATCCTGATCCGGTCTGAATGGACAGCTCAAGCTGAACGGCCGTCCGGCCGTTCGGCGTCATTCTCCGCTGGCCTGTAACGCGGGCGGTAGATCATTCCCTTGGAATTCCGGATCGGATTTCGGGAGACCCCCACCCGGCGCAATCCTCTCGGCGTGAAGGGCGCCGGCCAAGCCGGTGCGATTGCGGCCCCGCCGATGATCGTGAATGCGATCATGGATGCCCTGGAGCCGTTCGGCGTCGAGGACATCGCGATGCCGATCACGGCGCCGAAGACCTGGGAAGCCGTGCAGCGCTCGGAAGCAGGCACCGGGAACGATCGAAAGTGACCGCTCGCCGGGCTTCGGGGGCTGTCCAGGTGCGTACCTGCCGGATCCCGACAGCGCTACCGTGAACCTGAGGTAACTGCTCAAACCGGTACACCGGGCCCTGACGCTGTTTTCGATCGCACAATCACGCATCCGGCGGCCTTCAGTCGTTCAATCTGGAGGCCGGGGCCCTGGTCCGGCGAGCTGACCCGCGCATATCCGATTCTGGCCATCACAACAGCGTCACATCCTGCCTGACCCCACGCCGACCGCGTCGCTTCGGGCCGGAAACCATCCGTACGATGCGACGGGCGCGAGCTTGTCTTTTCCGCAGTCCGTTTTTATTTTCTTTCCCATGAGCGAAGTGTCGCACAACCATGAACTCGCCCGGCGGCTCGCCGTACTGGAGGAGCGCATGAAGACGATGGATGAACGCTACGACAAGGGCTGGGCCCTGCTGCGCGAGGACATGGCCAAGCGTGATGCAGAAGCGGCCAAGCGTGATGCCAAGCGTGATGCAGAAGCAGCCAGGCGTGATGTAGAAGCGGCCAAGCGTGATGCCAAGCGTGATGCAGAAGCAGCCAGGCGTGATGTAGAAGCGGCCAAGCGCGACAAGGACAATCTGCGCTGGCAGATCGGACTTTGGGTCGCCGCGGTGGTCATCATCGGCGTCATTCTCCGCTGGCCTGTCCTGCCGGTTGCGTCCGGATCCTGATCCGGTCTGAATGGACAGATCAAGCTGAACGGGCCGTCCGGCCGTTCGGCGTCATTCTCCGCTGGCCTGTCCTGCCGGTTGCGTCCGGATCCTGATCCGGTCTGAATGGACAGATCAAGCTGAACGGGCCGTCCGGCCGTTCGGCGTCATTCTCCGCTGGCCTGTAACGCGGGCTGTAGATCATTCCCTTGGAATTCCGGATCGAATTTCGGGAGACCCCCACCTGGCGCAATCCTCTCGGCGTGAAGGGCGCCGGTCAAGCCGGTGCGATTGCGGTCCCGCCGACGATCGTGAATGTGATCATGGATGCCCCTGGAGCCGTTCGGCATCGACGACATCGCGATGCCGATCACGGCGCCGAAGACCTGGGAAGCCATGCAGCGCTCGGAAGCAGGCACCGGTGTTGATGGCTGCGAAAAAGCGCGGGATTCTGGCGGTAAGCCGCGTTTTGGCCAGGATCGTTCCTTTTCCCATTGTACGGTCCTATTGGTCGAGTCGTACCGTGGGGTATCGATCGTGTGCGCCGGCCGGCGGCCGGATTTCCGTACTGTGTCGGAGTGAGATTCGCGCCTGAGGCAGGGGTCGGGCGCACGGCACCATTCGGGATAGATCGAGTGCGTTCTTGTCGCCGGTTCGGTCGGGCCGGCTTTGCCACGGCCGTGTCCGCGTGGTATCGCAGCAGGGAAGAAGAGAGCGATGCGGCGCCGGCACAGATTCAGCAAGAATCCCGGCGCCGCACCTGAACGAGCTGGTCACGGGGACCGAACTCCCGTGGAGTATCCGGCATTTCGGCGTTTGGGTCTACCTCGCTCTCGGGCGGAGCGATGTGCCAGACCGGACGCCTGTTCCCGTGCCAGCGGTGCCGTCGGCAGGTCGTGATCTGCCGGTCCTGCGACCGTGGCCAGATGTACTGCTCCCGGGCCTGCAGCGAGCGGTCCCGGGTCGAGAACCGCCGGGCGGCGCGGAGGCGCTACCGCCGCACCGAGCGGGGGCGCGAGACGGGCCGGATCCGTCAGCAGCGCTACCGGAGGCGTCAGGCGCTCCGGGCGCGCCTGGCCGCCCGGGCGGCGGCCGCGGGCACGGTCCGCGCCGCTCCTTCGGCCCCGGCCGGCGCCGCTTTCCGCCCAACCGTTACGGACCACTCTTCCGGACCCCGTCGAGAGCCCCTATGTCGGGTGTTTCCGGCGCGATCGAGGCGCGAATCCGTGCCTCGATGCGTCATCTGCGGTCGGGTGTGCTCGCACCTGGTGCTGGCGGACCCCTGATCGCGTCATGGAGACACAACGAGAGGCGATTTCATGGCTATCGACGAGGAGATGCGGTCGACGATCGTGCGGCTGTCGCGGGCCGAGGGCTGGCCGGTCGGGACCATCGCGCGGCATCTCGGCGTACACCACGGTACGGTGACGCGGGCGCTGCGGGCGGCCGGCGCGGAGCGGCGGCCGCGGGCGAAGTTCATCGACACCTTCGTGCCCTTCATCCGGAAGCAGCTCGAAGAGGAGCCGCGGCTGCCGGCCGGCACGCTCTGGCGGCAGGTCAAGGCGCGGGGCTACCAGGGCGGGGAGGATCACTTTCGCCACAGCCTGCGCGCCCTCGACCTCCGGCCCGCCCGGCGGCCCGAGCCGTCGCTGCGGCTCCGCTTCCTGCCGGCGGAGCAGGCGCAGGTCGACTGGGCCGAGTTCGGGAAGGTCGACATCGGCCAGGCGCGGCGCCCGCTGATGGGGCTGCTGGTGACCCTCAGCTATTCGCGCCAGACCTCTCTCAGCCTGTTTTACGACGCGCGGATGCCAAGCTTCCTGCAGGGCCATGTCGAGGCCTTCGAGGCGTTCGGCGGTGTGCCCAGAAGGCTTCTGTTCGACAACCTCAAGAGCGCCGTGATCACGCGCCGGGGCAAGGCCGTCACCTTCCATTCGACCCTGCTCGCGCTGGCCGCCCACTACGCCTTCGAGCCGAGCGCCGCCTGGCCCCGGCAACCGCAGGAGAAGGGGCGCGTGGAACGCCGCGTCCGCTTCGTGCGCACCAGCTTCTTCGCCGGCCGCGACCTCTCGGCCCCGCTCGACGAACTCAACGCCGCGGCCCGGGCGTGGTGCGCCGGCATCGCCGCCGAACGGCCCTGGCCGGACGACGACCGCCAGCTCGTCCGGGACGCCTACGAGCGGGAAAAGCCGATGCTGGTGCCGCTGCCGGACGCACCCTTCTCGTGCCACGAGATCCGCCCGGCGCGCATCGACCGGACCTGTTACGCACGGTTCGATACGAACGACTACAGCGTCCCGCCCGACTTCGCCGGAGCGACGCTGACCCTCGCCGCCGACCGCAGCACCGTCCGCCTCCTCGACGGTACCCGCGAGGTCGCGCGCCACCGGCGCTGCTACGACCGGCAGCAGGCCGTCAGCGACCCGGAGCATGCCCGGGCGCTGGCGGCGCGCAAGCGGCACGGCCGGGCCATGAGCCTGCGCGACCGGCTGCTGCGCGCCGTGCCGCGGGCGGAGGAGATGCTCGCGCACGCCGGGCATCGGGGCCGGAACGTCACGTACTGCGCCCGGATCCTGACCAAGCTGCTCGACACGCACGGCGCCGACGAGGTCGACCGGGGGATCGCCATGGCGCACGATCGCGGGTCATATCACCCCGAAACGGTGCGCGCCATCCTCGAGGAGCGCCGCCGCCAGCGGGGCCTGCCGCCTGTCAGCCTCACCGACGACGACCGCGACGGCCGCGGCACGACTCCCCGGGCGACCGGCCTCGACGCCTACGACCGGCCCGCCGCGGCCGACCGGGACGCGTCATGAGCGACCTCAGGAAACGGGCCGCCGCCCTCGGCCTCCGCGGACTGCTCGAACGCTGGGAGGAGGTCGGCAGCGCCGGCTGGGTCGAGGAACTGATCGCCAGCGAGGAACGGGCGCGCCACACCCGCAGCTACGACCGCCGCCGCGCCGGGGCGCGGCTGCCGGCCTTCAAGCCGCTGGCGGACTTCGACTGGACCTGGCCGCGCGACCTGAGCCGCGACCGCGTCGAGGCCCTGATGAGCCTCGCCTTCATCGAGCGGGCCGACAACGCCGTGCTCGTCGGCGGACAGGGCACCGGCAAGACCATGATCGCCGCCAACGTCGCGCACCAGGCGCTCCTGCACGGCCACACCGTCCGCTTCGAGAAAACGCCGGAGTTGCTCGACAAACTCGTCGAGATCTCATCGAGAAGCGAACTGCGCCGCCGCCTCGGAATCCTCGCCCGGCCCCGCCTGCTGGTCCTCGACGAGATCGGATACGTGACCCTCAAGAGCCCCGCAGCCGACATCCTCTATGCCCTCGTCTCGCGGCGCTACCAGCGCCGCTCCACCCTGGTCACCACCACGCTGGCCTTCGCCCAGTGGGACCGCGTCTTCCCCAGCGCCGCCGGCATCGCCGGCACCGTCGACCGGCTGATGCACGACGCCGCCCTCATCACCATCGACGGTGATTCGTGGCGCACCCGGCGCGAAGCCGGATGACCTACGTCGACTTCGACGCGCTCAAGCGCCGGCCGCTCGAGGGCATCGCGGCGGACTGGGGATACGTCCGCGATCCCCAGGCCTCGACCCGCACGAACCCCGTGCTGCGCGCGCCGGGCCAGGCGAAACTCGTCACGAAGCTGTGCCCCAACGGACACTGGGTCTACTTCAGTACCCTCGATAGCGATGACCACGGTACCGCGATCGACTTCCTGCTCCGTCGCGGCCTCTCCTTCGCCGAGATCCGCACCCGCTACGGCACGCCCGCGGGCACCGCGCGCGACTTCCGCCGCCACTGGCACGCGGCCCTGCCGGATCCGGCGCCGGCCTGGCTGGTCGGCCGCGGCATCCGCCCGGAGACGCTGGCCGCCGCCCGCCCGCTGATCCGCCGCGACCGCCACGGCCGCGTCCTCTTCGCCCACCGCGACCGCCACCGCCGCCTCACCGGCTTCGAGATCGGCCCGCCCGACGGCGCGAGACGCTTCGCCACCGGCGGCTCCCGCAGCCTGTTCGCCGTCCGCGCCGGACACGCCGCCGACCTGAAAACCCTCGTCATCACCGAAGGCGCCGTCGACGCCCTCAGCCTGGCCCAGATTGAGCAGTGCCACCCCAGCCAGGCCTTCCTCTCCACCGCCGGCGCCCCCTCGCGCCGAACGGATCCGACAACGCGAGCAGATCGGACTCGCCGCCCGCACCCTACCCAACGTCCGCACCGTCGTCCTCGCACAGGACCACGACGAGGCCGGAGAGCGCCAGGCCGAAGCCTTGCGCCGTCAACTCGAGGTCCCCTCGCAGGTCGCGTTCCAGCGACGGCGTCCGCCCGAACACGCCGACTGGAACGACGTCATCTGCGCCGCCGCGACAGGCTGACGCTACCGGAACGCCCGGGCCGGGCCGGAGGGGTCACGGCGCACCCCCGTGCCGACGGCCAGCCGAAGCCCGCGCAGCGGCCGGAAGTTCCGGCCTCCGGGCCCCGTTACGTAACGGGGCGCAAGGGATCAAGAAAGGCAACCCGATGGCACTGTCCAACGCCGAACGGCAACGGCGCTTTCGTCAGCGCCGGCGCGAGGGTCAGTCACCGGCGGCGCGGCGCCCGCCGCCGGACCGGCGCTCGCGCCGGCAGCGGCTGCACGACGCCATCGACGCCATCATCGCGATCCGGGAGGAATACCGTGACTGGCGGAACGCCCTGCCAGAGGCGCTGGAGACGACGGCGACCGCGGAACTCCTGGACCAGGCGGTCGAGGCCCTTGACGACCTCGACCTCGAAGCTTTGGCAGAACAGGAACTGCCCCGCGGGTTCGGTCGCGACGGGTGATGCGGGTACCCGCTGTAGCACCGTTACGTAACGCAGCGGCCGGACGGGCCGGAACCAACGAAGGCAGCGGCCGGCCGGCTCAAGGAGGTCGCTGAGCCACCCGCGATCCGTTCGGCGCCGAACGCGCCTTCCTTCCACCCGGCGGCAGGAGCTCCGACAGCCGTACAATAGGGAAAGAAACGACCTTCGGAAAAGCGCGGCTTACCGCCGGAATTCCGCCGTTTTATTTCGCCGCCAACAGGGTGCGTTTCTGTACACGTTTGGGCGCGCAGTGATGGAGAGGTTTTTGCTCCCCGAATTACCCCTTCTGGCGAGGTTACAGGGACGCCGGGATCGATCGGTCACCCCAAGTCCGAACGGTTACAGATCAGCGGCGTCCAGCCGCCGGTGTTTGGCAAAGAGGGCAAAGAGATGGGCTTCCCGATCCAGCCCGGCGATCGCGTGCATCCCGTCCGGCACCACCGTCGCGGTATCCCGCAATCCCCGCAGCCAGGCTGGCGGGTGCACGTCAGGATTGTGGGATCATCTGAAATGACTTTGTTGGCGGGCACATTTCTTGTATGTTTTAGAGTTCAATTTCTTGTATCCCATCTCATCCAAGGTGATCTTCATGACCCGCTCCAACATCAACCTGCTGATCCAACGCCGTGACCGCGCTCTCGCACAGTTCGCCACCCTCGGTGACCTGCGCCCCGGCACGTTGCTGATGAACTTCACCAAGTGCGGCAAGCCGGGCTGTCGCTGTGCCGTTGACGAGGCCGCCAAGCATGGCCCCCACTACATGATCAACCGTACGCTGGGAAGCAAGAAGAAGTCCGTGCGCCTGCGCCAGGACGAGATCGAAACGGCACGTGGAGAGCTTGACGAGTACAAGCGCTTCCGGGCGATCTCGGCAGCGTTCATTCAAGCCAGCGAGGAACTGGCGGAGGCTCGTCGTCTGGCGTTGCGCGAGGGCGACAAGATCCAAAAAAAACGATGACGTCCTGGCCGATGAAGCGGCCAGCGCGTTACATGCGGATCTCGAGATTCTGGTAGGCAAGGGGATCTTCGCAGACGGCGACTTCGAGGCGGTGGAACGGGGCGCCAGGGAGATTGCGCTGCGGGTGGTCGCAACGCTGGTCGCACAGCACATCAACGTCGATCACAGTGATCATCAGGGGGCTCGCCTGGCGTGCGCCTGCGGCCGCGAGGCCCGTTTTGCCGGGCGCCGGCCCAAGACCTTCACCACGGCCTTGGGAGACCTGACACTGGAGCGTGCCTGGTATCACTGCGATGAGTGCGGTCACGGCTTCAGTCCCCGTGACCGTGCCTTGGGTATGGCGGATTCCTTCCTGTCGCCGGCGGTGCTGCGCATGATCGGCGTGACTGCTGCCAGGACCAGCTTCGGGGGCTCCAGCGACCTGTTACGCGAACTCGCCGGTCTGGCCCTCTCGGCGAAGACCGTGGAGCGTCACGCTGAGGCCCTGGGGCGCGAGGTGGCCGCCGACGAAGCGGGTGTCATCGAGCCCGAGCCGTCAAACCCACCGACGCTCTATCTCGGCCTCGACGGCACCGGGGTACCGGCACGTCGCAGCGGGGTCGAGGGCCGTACCGGCAAGCAGGCCGACGGTTCTGCCAAGACACGAGAGGCCAAGCTCGCCGTCGTCTGGTCGGCGGAAACCCGTGACGAGCAGAATCGCCCACGGCGCGATCCCGGGTCTGCCTCCTACAACGCTGCCATCGAGACCATCGCTACCCGTGATACCGACACCGAGCCCGCGCCCTTCGCCCGGCGCGTCCTGCGCGAGGCGAAACGCCGCGGCTTCGACCAGGCAGGGCGTCAGGTCGTGCTCGGCGACGGTGCGGCGTGGATCTGGAACTTTGCCGACGAACATTTTCCCCATGCCATCCAGATCGTCGACATCTTTCATGCGAAGGGCCACCTGTTCGAGGTCGCCAGGGCCATCTACGGACCCGGCAGCGAGATCGGTCAGCAGTGGGCCAAAAAGCGGCGCGAGGAACTCGATGAAGGCCGCATCCACGACGTGATCACCGCCCTTCGCAGCCATGTTGAATCCTGTGAGGAAGCCCGCAAGAATATCGAGTACTTCTCCAACAACCGCAGGCGCATGGACTATCCGAAATTCCGCGCGATGGGCCTGTGCGTCGCCAGCGGCGTGGTGGAGGGGGCCTGCAAGAACATCGTCGGCAACCGCCTCAAGCAGGGCGGGATGCACTGGACTGTCAATGGTGCGAACGCCATCATTGCACTGCGATGCGCCGTCGAGAGCAATCGTTTCGACGATTTCTGGGAACGACGGGCGGTGGCGGTGCCGTAAATCTCACAATCGAGACGTGCACCCCAGGCTGGCGGGTCACTTGCAAAATGGGGGATTTCCGCCTACAGGACACGCAGCACTCACACGGGATCGGCCTGGCGCGCCGTGCGCCCGGCTTTCCGGTGCCGGATTTCCGGTTTCTCCCGTGGCGGTCCAACCGGATAAAAAGGAGCCTTGAATTGTCTGTTCCCCTCTTCACGATGCGCCAGCTGCTCGAAGCTGGTGTGCACTTCGGCCACATGGTTCGGCGCTGGAACCCGCGGATGGCCCCGTACATTCACAGCGAGCGCGACGGTATCCATATCATCGACCTGCAACAGACCGTACCCATGCTGTACTCGGCCCTGGCGTTCCTGCGGAATGTGGCCGCGGGCGGCGGGCGCGTGCTGTTCGTCGGTACGAAACGGCAGGCGCAGAACCCCATCGAGGAGCATGCGCGGCGCTGCGGGCAGCACTTTGTCAGTCAACGCTGGCTTGGCGGCATGCTTACCAACTGGAAGACCATTTCGAAGTCCATCGCCCGGCTGAAGCAACTGGAGCACCGGCTCGAGGCCGATGAAGGAAACCTGCCGAAAAAGGAAGTTCTCACCCTTCAGCGTCAACGCGAAAAACTGCTTCGGTCGCTGGGCGGGATCCGGGAAATGGGGGGGTTGCCGGATGCCATGGTGGTGATCGACACGAATCACGAACGGATCGCGGTGACCGAGGCCAGGTCGCTGGGCATTCCGGTCATTGCCGTGCTGGATACCAACTCCGATCCGGTCGGGATCGACTACCCGATTCCGGGCAATGACGACGCGACCCGGGCGGTGATCCTCTATTGCGAACTGGCGGCGAACGCGGTACTGAGCGGGCTCGAAGAAGAGCAGAAACTCGCCGGCGTCGATATCGGCGCATCGCGGGAAGGCGCCGCGGGCGAGGAATCCTTGGAGGTGGTCGACGAATCCGACCCGGAAGAAGAGCCGGTCGAGGCCTCCCCGGCCGCGGTCGAGGAAGCGTCAGCAGGCCCCGATGCCGAAACCGGCGCCGGGGATTCCGGCCCGCCGCCGGAGCCGGTCACGGAGGCCGATCCGGCCCCATCCGAAGCCAAGCCCGAATCAGAAAATGAAATGAAGGACAAGTAGATGGAAAAGATTTCTGCCTCATTGGTCAAGCAGCTTCGTACGCAGACCGGATCGGGGATGATGGATTGCAAGCGGGCGCTTTCGGAAACCGGGGGTGATCTCGAGGCGGCTCGGGACTGGCTGCGCGCCAAGGGGATTGCCGGCGCTGAGAAAAAGGCGGGTCGCACGGCCGCCGACGGGCTGGTGGGGCTCGTGGTGGACGGGCGGCAGGCGGCGCTGGTGGAGGTCAACTCCGAGACCGACTTCGTGGCCCGGAACACGGAATTTCAGGCCTTTGTGCGGGCGGTGGCGGAGGCGGCCCTTGCGGCCGGCGGCGGGCTGGAAAGACTCCTGTCGCAGCCTCTTTCCGGCGGCGCCACGGTGGCCGAGCGGGCGGTCGAGGTGAGTGCGAGGACCGGTGAGAACATCGTGGTGCGCCGCACCGAGGTCCTGTCGGTCGGGCGCGGCGCGGTCGGGAGCTACGTGCACGGCGCCGTGGCCCCGGGACTGGGCCGCATCGGGGCGCTGATCGGGCTCGAGACAGAAGGGGACTCGGCGGGTTTCGAGGAGTTTGCGAAGCAGTTGGCCATGCATGTCGCGGCGACCCGGCCGCAGGCCCTCCACCGCGAGGACCTGGCGCCGACGGTGATCGAGCGGGAACGGGCGGTGCTGGTGGAACAGGCCCGGGACAGCGGCCGGCCGGATCCGATCATCGAGAAGATGGTCGAAGGCCGGATGCGGAAATTCTTCGGGGAGGTGGTGCTGACCGAGCAGGTGTGGGTGATCGACAACAAGACCAGGGTGTCCGACGCCTTGGCGTCGGTGGTCAGGGATACCGGGGTGGCCGCCCGCCTGACCGGTCTGGCGTGTCTGGTCCTCGGCGAAGGTATCGAGAAACGCCCCTCCGACCTTGCGGCAGAGGTGGCCGACACGCTCGGCGGCTAGCCCGCCGGTCGACGCGGGCGGCGAAGACGGCCGATGGGCACGGGCTCGATGACCGGGGAGCGGGCGGCGGGGCTGCTGCCCCGGCCGTACTATCGGCGGGTGCTGGTCAAGCTGTCGGGGGAGGCGTTCGCCGGGCCCGGCGGCTTCGGAATCGACGGAGACCGGGTCCGCCACATCGCCAACGAGATCCGGTCCGTCTACCGCCTCGGCATCCAGGTCTGCATCGTCATCGGCGCCGGCAACATCTTCCGGGGAACGGAAAGCAAGCTGACCTACCTGGACCGCCCGACGGCCGACGAGATGGGCATGCTGGCCACGGTGATCAACGGCCTGGCGCTGCATCGCGCCCTGCGTGTGCAGAACATCAGGGCCCACGTGATGTCGGCCATCTCGATGCCCGAAATCTGCCAGCCGTTCGTGCGCTGGCAGGCCCAGGCCTATCTCGAGCAATCCCAGGTCCTGGTATGTGCGGCCGGGACCGGGTCCCCCCTGTTCACGACCGACACCGCCGCCGCCGTGCGGGCGGCGGAACTGCGCTGCGACGCCATCTTCAAGGGGACGCAGGTGGACGGTGTGTATGATTCCGACCCGCACCGCAACCCGAAGGCCAAACGGTTTCCCTGGGTTTCCTACCAGTTTGTGCTGAGCAAGAATCTCCAGGTCATGGATTCGGCTGCGTTGTCCATCGCCAGGGATGCGAGGATCCCGATCGTGGTGTTCTCGCTCGAGGGCGCCAATTCGCTGGTGGATGCCGTGCAGGGCCGGGGAACGTTCACCATGGTCAGTGACGAACCCCGCCAGTTGGTGCTGCACGACCGGCGGGTTGGCGAGGAGGTCTTCGGGAAGATGCAACCGGGGAGGTCGCAAGGGACATGACCGATACCAGCATTGCCGACGCCAGGCGGCGCATGACGGGCGCCATCCGCGTCCTTCAGGAGGAGTTCTCGGGCCTGCGCTCCGGGCGGGCCCACACCAGCCTGCTCGAGCCGGTCCGGGCCGAGGCCTACGGGCAGACCATGCGGATCTCGGAACTGGCAACCGTCGGGGCGCCGGAGGCGCGGCTGCTGACGGTGCAGGTCTGGGATCAGGGGAACGTCCAGGCCGTGGAGCGCGCGATCCGGGATTCGGACCTCGGGTTGAATCCGGTCACCGAGGGAACCCTGCTGCGCGTGCCGCTGCCCGAGCTGACGGAGGAGCGGCGCCGCGAATTCTCGAAGACAGCAGACCGCTATGCCGAGCAGGCGCGGGTGGCCGTCCGCAATGTCCGCCAGCACGTGATGCACAGCCTGCGCGATGCCCAGCGCGAGGGTGCGTTGTCGGAGGATGAACACCGCCGTGAAGGAGAGGCAGTCCAGAAGCTCACCGATGACTTCGTGAAGCAGATCGACGAACTGAGTGCGCTCAAGCGGCGGGAAATCATGGAAGTGTGAGTTCGCAGGAAGCTCTCCCGTGTCCGGTGCATCCCGGGGCTGACCCGGCGCCCGGCGAGCCGGCGCACGTGGCCGTGATCATGGACGGCAACGGCCGTTGGGCGGTGCAGCGCGGCCTCGTCCGCGTCGATGGACACCGCAAGGGCGCGGAGGCGGTCCGGGAGACCGTGGCCGGGGCGCTGGCGTGCGGGGTGCGGTACCTGACGCTCTATGCGTTTTCGACGGAGAACTGGAAGCGACCCCGGAGCGAGATCGAGGAACTGATGTCGCTCATGGTCCGGCATGCGCGGACCGAGGTGGACAGGCTGACCGAACAGGATGTCCGCGTGACGTTCATCGGCGAGCGGGACAGTCTTCCGGCCGAGGTGGCGCAGGAAATGGCCGTGATCGAATGCCGAACCCGCGGCAACGGCGGTCTGCGGGTGCAGGTCGGACTGAACTACAGCGGCCGCAGCGAACTGGTCCGGGCGCTGCGCCAGCTCGTTGCCGAGGCGGCGGCGGGCCGCCTGGATCCCTCGCGGGTGGACGAAGCCGTGGTCGCGGCCCGCCTGATGACGGCCGACGTGCCGGACCCCGATCTGGTGATCCGGACGGGGGGAGAACACCGCCTCTCCAACTTCCTGCTCTGGCAGGTCGCCTATTCGGAACTGTACTTTTCTTCCGTTCTCTGGCCGGATTTCACCCGGCAGGATTTCGCCGACGCCGTTCGGGCCTACCGCCGCCGCCGCCGCCGGTTCGGGGGCATCGATGCGTAGCGGGGAAGCCGCGGAATTCCGGATCCGCGCCGTCTCGGCGGTGGTGCTGATGCCCGTCGCGCTGGTGCCGGCATGGGTGGGCGGATGGCCGCTGGCGGCGCTCCTCGGGCTCGCCGGCTGGCGCATCGGTCATGAGTGGTCACGCATGACCGGCCGGTCCGGTGCGGCCGCGGCGCGCCTGTCCCTGGCGGCGGCCGGCGCCGGCGTCGCTGTGTACGCGGTCGGCGGGCCGCTGGCGGGGGTCGCCGCCGCCGGCGCCGGCGCCCTGGCCGCCGCGCTGGCGGTGCGCGAATCGCGGGGGTCCGTCCTCTGGGAAGGGCTCGGAATCGTCGGTCTCGCGGTGCCCCTGGTCCTGATCTGGGAGCTTCGGGCGCTCGGCGAGGAGGGACAGCGGCTGTTGCTGTGGTGCCTGCTGGTGGTGTGGTCCACCGACACGTTTGCCTATCTCTGCGGAAGAATCCTGCGCGGGCCCCGGCTGGTCCCGGCGATCAGTCCCGGGAAGACCTGGAGCGGCCTGCTCGGCGGTCTCGCCGCGGCGGTCGTGGCGGGGGCGGCCGCGGCCTCCGGGCTCGGGTTTTCGCCGGTCCTCTCGATGGCCGCCGCCGCCGGGGTGGGCCTTGCGGCGGTGGCGGGCGATCTGGCGATGAGCTGGGCGAAGCGGGTCCACGGGCGCAAGGATGCGGGCCGGATCATCCCGGGACACGGCGGGGTGCTGGACCGGGTCGACGGGCTGTTGCTGGGCGTTGCGGTGACCGCGGTCTGGAAGCTGGTCGTCGAAAGAATCTGACATGGACGCGGCGGGAAAGACGGTCACGGTGCTCGGCTCGACCGGCTCGGTCGGGCGGAACACGGTGGAATTGCTGCGCGGCGGCCGGGAACGCTGGGAGGTGGTGGCCCTGGCGGCCGGCCGCAACGCCGCCCGGCTGGCCCGGCAGGCCCGGGAACTGGGGGCCCGGTTTGCCGCGATCGCCGACGTGGAGCAGGCCGGGGTGCTGGAGGACGAGCTGGCCGGCACCGGGATCGAGGTGGGGGCCGGCGCGGACGCGGTCATCGAGGCGGGTGCCCGGCCCGCGGAGTGGGTGATGGCGGCCGTCGGCGGCGCCGCCGGTCTCGCGCCGACGATCAAGGCGCTTGAGCAGGGGGCGACGGTCGCGCTCGCCAACAAGGAAAGCCTGGTCTGCGCGGGCGCCCTGATGCGGCAGACGGCGGCCCGGTCGGGGGCCTGCATCATTCCCGTGGATTCCGAACACAACGCGATCTTTCAGGTCTTCGACGGCCAGCGGCCGGAACGGGTGCGGGCCGTGGTCCTGACGGCGTCGGGCGGACCGTTCCTGGACCGCAGTCCGGCCAGCCTCGCGTCGGTCACGCCGGCAGACGCCGTCGCGCATCCGGTGTGGGAGATGGGGGCCAAGATCTCGGTGGATTCGGCGACCATGATGAACAAGGGGCTCGAGCTCATCGAGGCGGCGCATCTCTTCCCCGTACGGCCCGAACAGCTGGAGGTCCTGATCCATCCCGAGTCGCTGCTCCACGG
The DNA here is from genome assembly GCA_965203385.1 of Alphaproteobacteria bacterium. GTDB lineage: Bacteria > Pseudomonadota > Alphaproteobacteria > TMED109 > TMED109 > VXPW01. The sequence goes on along the minus strand of OZ241893.1, from coordinate 3,041,284 downwards.
CCTGGTCGAGTACGTGGACGGCTCCTCGTGCGCGGTCCTGGCCCCGCCGGACATGCGGGTGCCGATCGCCTGTGCCCTGGCCTGGCCGGACCGCCTGGAACTGGAATTGCCGCGGCTGGATCTGGCCGCCCGGGGGCGCCTGACCTTCCGGCGGCCCGACCCCCGCCGCTTTCCGGCGCTGCGCATTGCCCGGGAAGCCTTGCAACAGGGCGGTTCGGCTCCTACGATCCTGAACGCCGCCAACGAGGAAGCGGTCGCCGCGTTCCTGTACGGCGCCCTGCCGTTCACGCGCATCACCGCCGTGTCCGAGGAGGTTCTCGCGACGCTCCCGGACATCCCCATCGATGATTTCGCCGCGGTCGTTGCGGTCGATGCCCGCGCCCGTGCCTCTGCCCGTGCCCTGACCGGTGCGCCCCCGGACTCCTGATCAGCCGTGATTGCTTCCCTGCTCTGGTTCCTGTTCGTGCTCTGCATCGTGGTCTTCGTCCACGAACTCGGGCACTACCTGATCGCCCGCCTGAACGGCGCGAAGGTGGAGGTGTTTTCGATCGGGTTCGGACGGGAACTGTTCGGCGTGACCGACCGTGCGGGCACCCGCTGGCGAATCAGCCTGGTCCCGCTCGGCGGATACGTGCGGTTTCCGGACCCGCCCGCCGCCGCGGGCCGCCCTGACACGAGCCTGTTCGCCCAGCCGCCGGCGCCGCGGATCGCCATTCTCGCGGCCGGACCGGCGGCGAACTTCGTCTTTGCCGTCGCGGTCTTTTTCGGGCTGTTCCTGGCGGTGGGCACGGAGGGCGCCTCGAACACGGTGGAGGACGTGCAGCCGGGCAGTGCGGCCGAGCAGGCGGGGCTCCAGGCCGGCGACCGGATCGTGTCGATCGAGGGGCGGGCGACCCCCCGGGCACAGGACATCCGCAACGCCGTCAGTCCGCACCCGGGGACGGCCCTCGCGCTGGTCATCGAGCGGCACGGCCGCGCGTTCGAGCTCCGGGTGACCCCGGAGGCGGAGGACTGGCAGGACCCGCTGGGTACCGTGCACCGGATCGGCCGGGTCGGGGTGGCCCTCGCCCTTCCCGAACGGCAGCCGGCGACCCTTCCGGCGGCCGCCCGGGAGGCGGTCGCGGAGACGTGGTACCTGACGCGGTCCGTGCTGCAGGCGTTCGGGGAGATCCTCTCCGGCCGCCGGAGCACCGACGAACTGGGCGGGCCGGTGATGATCGCCCAGGTCTCGGGCAACTTTGCCGAGCAGGGATGGCTCCCGCTGTTCGGCTTCATCGCGTTCCTCTCCATCAACCTCGGGATCATCAACCTGTTTCCGGTACCGATGCTCGACGGCGGCCAGATCGTGCTGACGCTGGTCGAGGTCGTGCGCAGACGAAAACCCGGCCCGCGCTTCATGTATTGGTTTGAGAAGAGCGGTCTCGTGACGGTCGGCGGGCTCATGGTGCTGGTGCTCGTGAACGACCTCAGCCGGCCGGGGGTCGTGAACTTCGTGGACGGGTTGTTCCGGTGACCCCGCCGGGCCGGGTCTCTGGACTGCTGGGGCTGGCGGCGGCGCTGTGGCTGGCGGCGGCGCCGGGGGCCGGGCTGGCGCAGGACGGCACCATCAGCGAGATCCGGGTGGAGGGGAACCAGCGGATCGAGGATTCGACGATCCTGTCGAATCTCGTCGTGCGGCCCGGGCAGCTGCTCGAGCCGGGAAGCACGTTCGACCCGCTGCTGCTCGACGTCGCGCTCAAATCCCTCTTCGAGACGGGGCTGTTCGCCGACGTGACGCTGGTCCGCGACGGCTCGGTGCTGATCGTCCGCGTCGCCGAGAACCCGATCGTCAACCGGGTGGCGTTCGAGGGCAACCGGCGGATCGACGACGAGGACCTGGGCCGGGAAATCGCCCTGCGCCAGCGGACCGTCTTCACCCGCAGCCGGGTGCGCACCGATCAGGAACGCATTCTCACCGTCTACCGGCGGAGCGGCCGGTTCGCGGCCACGGTGGTGCCGAAGGTGATCCTGCTGGACCAGAACCGGGTCGACGTGGTCTTCGAGATCGACGAGGGGCCGCTCACCGGCATCGAGAGCATCAGCTTCGTGGGGAATCACCGGTTCAGCGACGGGGACCTGCGCGAGGTGATGCAGACGCGCGAGAGTCGCTGGTGGCGGTTCCTGTCCTCGAGCGACCGCTACGACCCCGATCGCCTGGCCTTCGACGAGGAGTTGCTCCGCCGGCATTACTTCAACCGGGGCTACCTCCGGTTCCGGGTCCTGTCGACGGCGGTCGAGCTGCTGCCCGCGGGGGATGCGTTCGTGATCACGGTCGCGGTCGAAGAGGGGGACAAGTTCACGGTCAGCGACGTGTCCGTGAGTTCGGCCCTCCCGGAAGTGGCGGCCGAGCCGCTCCGGGAGCTCGTCGAGACCCGGGTCGGCGACGACTACAGCCGCGCGGCCATCCAGGACACGATCGGGATTCTCTCGGACGCGGTGGTGAGCGAGGGATTTCCCTTCGTGCAGGTAGACGTGCAGCCCGAGGTCGACGAGGAAGCGCGGACGATCGCGCTGCAGTACCACCTGAGCGAGGGGGAACGCCTGTACGTCGACCGGATCGAGATCAGGGGCAATGTCCGCACGCTCGACCACGTGATCCGGCGCTATGTGCGGCTGTCCGAGGGGGATCCTCTCAACCGCGGCCTGCTGGCCCGGTCGCGCACCCTGGTGGGCAACCTCGGGTTCTTCTCCGACGTGCAGTTCCAGGAGGTGCCCGGGCGGGCGCCCGACCAGCGGAACATCGAACTCGAGGTGGAGGAACGCTCGACCGGGGAAATCAGTTTCGGCCTGGGGTACTCGAGCAGCCGCGGCGCCATCGGAAACATCTCGCTCCGCGAGCGAAACCTGCTGGGGACGGGCAGCAGCCTCACGGTCGCACTGGAGAATGCGAGCACCGGCGCCCTGTACAGCCTCGCCTATACCCGGCCCTATTTCCGGCAGCGCGACGTGTCGCTGACCACGAGTGTCTTTTCGTCGAGTACGGACCGGATCGGAACCGCGTACGAATCGGACGAGACGGGCGCGCGGCTGGGCTTCGGGTTCAGCCTCGGGGAATACCTCCGGCAGCAGGTGACCTACGGGCTGACCTGGGTGCGGGTGACCGGCAGCGAGGCGGTGCAGGTCGACCTCGGGCGGCGGATGATTTCCTCGGTCACGTCCACGTGGTCGTACGACCGCCGCGACAGCGCGCTGCTGCCGACCGAGGGCTACAACCTCCGGCTGTCGACCACGCTGGCCGGCCTCGGCGGCGACGACCGGTATGCGCGGGCCACCCTGAGCGGCGGCTACTACACGGACCTCCTCAGGGACGACTGGATCCTCGGTCTTCTGGTGAACACCGGAATCATCGACGGCATCGATCAGGACATCAGCATCTATGACCGGTTCCTGCTCGGAGACCGGACCTTCCGCGGGTTCGAGTACGCCGGTGTCGGACCCCGGTACCTGGGGTCCGGAGGCTCCAGCGGTCTGGGCGGAAACCTCTTTGCCACGCTGACCACCGAACTCAAGGTCGACCTGGGCCTGCCGGAGGAACTCGGCCTGCACGGGCGCGTCTTCGCGATCGTCGGCACCCTCACCGGGATCGACCGGGACACGATCGTGGGCGAGGGCGAGGTACTCGATTCGGGGTCGGCGCGGGCGTCGGCCGGGGTCGGGCTGTCATGGAGTTCGCCGGTGGGTCCGGTCCGAATCGACTGGACCAGCGCCCTGGCGCACGAGCCCTACGACCGCACGGAGAGCATCCTGTTCAGCCTCGGCAGCACCTTCTGACCCCCCCCCCCCCCCCGCTTCCCAAGGAGTCCTCCATGATGCAACCCTTCCTCCGGCTCCTGGCCGCCCTCACGCTGCTGGCCTGCGCCTCCGTCGCCCTGGCCCAGGACGACCCCGACAGCGAGCCGCAGATGATCGCGGTCCCCGAGGGGTTCGCGATCGGCCTGATCGACATCAACCGGATTTTCCGCCTGTCGACCGCACTGACCGGCGTGCGCGAGGCCATCAGCGACCGCGAGCAGCAGTACCGGGAAGAGATCACGGTGGCCGAGGAGCGGTTGCGCGGACAGCAGGAGGAACTGTCGCAGAAACGCGGCGTCCTCTCGCCCCAGGAGTACGCCCTGGAGGAGGCGGCCTTTCGCAGCGAGGTCGAGGAACTGCAGAAGCGGGTGAGCCAGCGCAACCAGGAACTGCAGGAGATCATGGCCCAGAGCCAGCAGCAGGTGCAGGAGGAAACCGTTCGCATCGTCGCGCAGATCGCCCTGGAACGGAACTTCGCGCTGGTGTTCGATGCCTCCCAGCTGGTGATCGCCGCCGAGCAGATCAACATTTCGGAAGAGGTCGTGGAACGCCTGAACGAGCGGCTTCCGCAACTCGAGATTCCCGCAGCCGAAGCGATATCGGACGACGACGACGACGATGATGATGATGATGATGATGATGATGATGATGATGATGATGATGATGATGACGACGATGAGGAGGATGGGTGAACCTGATGCCAGACCCGCGTTTCTTTGCGTCCCCGGGTCCGGTTCGGCTGGTCGAACTCGCCGGCCGGTGCGGCGCCGGTCTGGTGCGCGGCGATGACGGCGACCGATGGATCGCAACCGTGGCCCGGGCGTCCGAGGCCGGGCCGGAGGCCTTGACCTACTGCGCCACCAGCGCAGACATGAAGCGCCTTTCGCGCGGCGCGGGGGCGTGTGTGACCGTGCTCGGATTGGCGGCGAGGGTGCCGCCGCCGACCGCGGCGCTGACCACGGACGATCCCCGCCGCGCCTTTGCGCGCATGGCGGCGATCCTGTTCCCGCCCCCGTCGCCGGCGCCCGGGATCAGCGACCGGGCCGTGGTCGACCCGCGCGCGGTGCTGCACGCCGATTGCCGGATCGACGCGGGGGCCGTGATCGGGGCGGACGCCGAAATCGGGGAGCGGGTGTGGGTCGGATGCAACGCCACGGTGGGTCCGGGCGTGGTGCTCGGAGCCGGCACCCGCGTGGATGCCAACGCGACCATCGAGTGCGCCGTCGTGGGGTCGGGGGTCCGCATCCGCGCCGGTGCGCGAATCGGTCAGGCCGGATTCGGGGTCGTGCTGGCCGACGCCGGGGCGGGCCACGAGCGCGTGCCGCAACTCGGGCGCGTGCGGATCGGGGACCGGGCCGACATCGGCGCCAATACCTGTATCGCCCGCGGCAGCCTCGGAGACACGGTGATCGGGGAGGGCGCCATGCTCGACAACCTGGTCCAGATCGCCCACAACGTCGAGGTGGGTCCGCATGTGGTGCTGGCCGGCCAGACGGGCGTCGCCGGGAGCACCTCGATCGGGGCGGGGACAATCGCCGGCGGGCAGGCGGGAATTTCGGATCATGTCGCGGTCGGCCGCCGGTGCCGGATCGGCGCCCAGTCCGGGGTGCGGGGCGATCTTGACGACGGCGCCAGCGTGGCCGGAACGCCCGCCGTACCGCTCGGTAGTCACCTCCGCCAGGTGATCGCACTCCGGCACCTCGCGGCCAGGGGCCGGCAGACAGCGGGAGAAGCAGAAGCATGACGCAATCGGACCCATCCGCCGGCGCGGGCAGTCTGGCGACCATCCTGGAGGCGATTCCGCACCGCTATCCGTTCCTCCTGATCGACCGGATCACCGAACTCGTCGCGTACGAGCACGCGGTCATGCTGAAGAACGTCACGATCAACGAGGGTTTCTTCCAGGGCCATTTCCCCGAGCACCCGGTCATGCCCGGCGTCCTGGTGGTGGAGGCCATGGCCCAGGCGGCGGGGGTGTTCGCGATCCGCTCGATCGGCCAGGAGGGAGAGGGTCACATCGTCTATCTCATGGGACTCGACCGGGTCCGGTTCCGCCGGCCGGTGGTACCGGGCGACCAGCTGTGGATTCGGGTGACCCGGCAGCACATCCGGAACAACGTCTGGCGGGTGGAGGCCACGGCCGAGGTCGACGGGGAGCGCGCCGCGGAAGCCTCGCTCAGCGCGATGATCCGGCACCGCCGGCCGGCGGCTGAATCCCGGTGAAGGGCTGGCATGCCACCGCGGTCGTCGATCCCCGGGCGGAGATCGCGGACGGCGTGGAGATCGGTCCGTACTGCACGGTCGGCCCGGGGGTGCGGATCGGCGCCGGCACCCGGCTGGTCTCGCACGTCGCGATCGACGGCGAGGTCGACCTCGGCGCCCACAACCTGCTCTATCCCTTCGTCGCCATCGGCTATCCCGCGCAGGTCCGCTCCGGCCTCTCCGGCCCGGCGCGGCTCACCATCGGTTCGCACAACGTCTTCCGCGAGCAGGTGACGCTGCACACCGGTACGCCGGGCGGCGACCGGATGACCCGCATCGGCAGCCACGGGCTCTTCATGGTCGGCACGCACGTGGCCCACGACTGTACGGTTGGTGACCAGGTCGTCCTCGCGAACGGCGCCCAGGTCGGCGGCCATGCGGTGATCGGGAACTTCGCCCAGGTCGGCGCCCTGACGGGGGTGCACCAGCACGTCCGGATCGGCGCCTACGCCTTCATCGGCGGGTGTTCGGCGGTGGAGAAGCACGTGATCCCCTACGGGCTGGCGATCGGCAACCGGGCCGGATTGCGCGGCCTCAACATCATCGGCCTGCAGCGGGCGGGTTTCGGCAAGGCGGAGATCGACAACCTGCGCAAGGCGTACGGGCTCCTGTTTTCCGGAGACGAGCTGTTCTGGAAGCAGGTCGGCAACCTCGACGCCGAACTGCAGGAATCCCCGGGCGTGGCGGAGATCGTGCGCTTCTGCCGCGGCATCGAGAAGGTGTCGGAACTGGCCCGGCGGGGGATGTGCCTGCCCCGAAACGGCCGCCCCTGAACGCCGGGCCGGCGCCGGCTTCGCCGGTGGGCATCATTGCCGGCGGGGGGGCCCTGCCGGGGCTGGTGGCCGAAGCCTGCCGGGCGGCGAACCGCCGGTACGTCCTGCTGGCCCTGGCGGGGCAGGCGGATCCGCCGGCCGCCGGCGCCGAGCCGCATGCCCGCGTGCGCTTGGGCGCGTCCGAAGAGTTGCTCGACACCCTGCGCCGCGCCGGGGTCGAGACGGTGGTGCTGGCCGGACACGTCCGCCGCCCCTCCCTCGCGGAACTCCGCCCGGATGCCCGCGCCCTCCGGGTGCTCGCGCGCGCCGCCCGGCTGGCGCTGGGCGACGACGGGCTGCTGCGGGCGATCGTGCACGAACTCGAACGCGAGGGCTTTCACGTGGTGGGCGCCGACAGTCTGGTCGAGCAGCTGCTGGCCCCGGCCGGCGTGTGGTCCGCCCGGCCGCCGGGTGAACAGGACCGGATCGACATCGACCGGGGCCTGCGCGTGGCCCGGGCGCTGGGATCCGTGGACGTCGGCCAGGCGGTGGTGGTCCAGGGCGGCCACGTGCTGGCGGTGGAGGCGGCCGAGGGCACGGCCGGCCTGGTGGAGCGCGCCGGCCGGCACCGGCGCGGCGGCGGCGGCGGCGTGCTCGTGAAGGCAGCGAAGCCGGGCCAGGAGCGGCGGGTCGACCTGCCGACCATCGGTGCCGACACCGTGGACGCGGTCGCCGCTGCGGGCCTCGCCGGGATCGCGGTGGAGGCCGGCTCCGTGCTGGTGATCCGGCGGCCGGAGGTGATCCGGCGGGCCGACGGGCACGGCCTGTTTGTCTGCGGCTGCCGCCCCGGCGGCTGAGCGGGTGCCCCGCCTCTTCCTGGTGGCCGGTGAGGCGTCGGGGGACGTGCTCGGCGCCCGGCTGATCCGCGCCCTTGCCGCCGAGACCGGAGGGAGGGTCCGCTGCGACGGCGTGGGCGGGCCCGAAATGACCGCCGCCGGTCTGGTGCCGCTGTTTCCGGCCGACGACCTGGCCCTGGCCGGGATTGCCGAGATCCTGCCGCGGGTGCCGCGGGTGCTGCGGCGGCTGCGCACCGCCGAAGCCGCGGTGCGCACGCTGCGGCCCGATGCGGTCGTGACCATCGATGCCCCGGGGTTCAATTTCCGGCTGGGGGCCCGGCTCCGGGGGGCCGGCATTCCCCTGATTCACTACGTGGCGCCCACCGTCTGGGCCTGGAAACCGGGGCGGGCCCGCCGGGTGGCGCGGTTTCTCGACCGGATGCTGACCCTGTTCCCGTTCGAGCCCCCCTATTTCGAACGCGAGGGCCTCGCGACGAGCTTTGTCGGGCATCCGGTGGTGGAGTCCGGGGCTCCCCGGCCCGCCGCGGCGCTGCGCCGGGCGCACGGTATCGGGAGCGGGGAGCCGGTCCTTCTGATCCTGCCGGGAAGCCGGGCCGGAGAGGTGAGCCGCCTGGCGGCGCCGTTTGCCGGGTGCGCCCGCCGGCTCCGCCGGCTCCGGCCGGGGCTCCGGACCGTCGTCGGCGTGGCTCCCGGCCGGGGCCGCGAGGTCCGGGACGCCTTTGCCGGCGAGCCGGTCGTCTTCGCCGAGACCGCTGCCGCGCGGCAGGACTGGTATGCGGCGGCCGACGTCGCCCTGGCCGCGTCCGGCAGTGTGACCCTGGAGCTGGCGCACCATCGGACGGCGATGGTCGTGGCCTACCGCATGGCGCCGCTCACCTGGGCCCTGGTCCGGCGGCTGGCGACGATCCGCCATGCCAGTGTCGTCAACGTGATGAGCGGTCGCGAGGTGATCCCGGAACTGCTGCAGGGGGCCTGTCGCCCCGAACGGCTGGCGGCGGCGGTCGCCGGGCTCCTCGATGATCCCGCCGCCCGCCGCCGGCAGGTGGCGGCCACGTCCGCGGTGGTGGAGGAACTGCGCGGAGGCACCCTGCCGCCCAGCCGCCGTGCGGCCCGCGCGATCCTTGCTACGCTGGACGCCCGCCACCGCCCGGAGAGGAACCCGCCGCCATGACCGCTACCGATTCCGATCGATTTCGCATGCTGCACACGATGATTCGCGTCCGGGACCTGGACCGCTCGCTCGCCTTCTATACCGGCGCGCTCGGGATGCAGCTGCTGCGCCGCCGGGACTTCCCGGACGGACGGTTCACGCTCGCCTTCGTCGGCTACGGCCCCGAGGACAGCCACACGGTCCTGGAGCTCACCCACAACTGGGACCAGACCGACGAGTACCAGCAGGGGGACGCCTGGGGTCATGTCGCGCTCGGGGTTCCGGACATCCACGGAACCTGTGCCCGCCTCGCGGCCGACGGCGTGCCGGTTCCGCGCCCGCCGGGGCCCATGAAGCACGGCCAGACGGTGATCGCGTTCGTCGAGGACCCGGATGGCTACAAGATCGAACTGATCGAGCAGTGAGCCTCGCCCCGCCGGCGCGTTTGCCCCGGCCGGGGCGGGCGGGTACGGTACGTTCCGGTTGGCCGTTTCCTGTCGACGTGAGAGAAATCTGCCCATGACCCCGGATGCAGGACGGAAACTCGCGCAGTTGACGCTGAGCGACGGCCGCACCCTGGAACTCCCGGAACGGACCGGGACCCTGGGGCCGGACGTGGTCGACGTGCGGTCGCTGTACCGCGAAGCCGGCGTGTTCACCTACGACCCCGGCTATACCTCGACCGGTTCCTGTGAATCCCGGATCACGTTCATCGACGGCGAGCAGGGGGTCCTGCTGCACCGCGGCTACCGCATCGAGGACCTGGCCGAACACTGCGAATTCCTCGAAGTCGCCTATCTCCTGCTCCGGGGCGACCTTCCGGATGCGGCCGCCTACCGGGAGTTCGCGACGACCATCAGCCAGCACACGATGCTCCACGAACAGCTGACCTATCTGTTCCGGGGCTTCCGCCGCGATGCCCACGCGATGGCGATCCTGTGCGGGGTGGTCGGCGCCCTGTCGGCCTTCTACCACGACAGTACCGACCTCACCGACCCGCATCAGCGGATGATCACCTCGCACCGCCTGATCGCGAAGATCCCGACGATCGCGACCATGGCGTACAAGTACTCGATTGGCCAGCCGTTCATCTATCCGCGCAACGATCTCGACTATGCCGAGAACTTCCTGCACATGATGTTCGCGGTGCCCGCCGAGGAGTACGTCGTCAATCCGGTGCTGGCGCGGGCCATGCACCGCATCCTGATCCTCCATGCCGACCACGAGCAGAACGCCTCGACCTCGACCGTGCGCCTGGCGGGGTCGTCCGGCGCCAACCCGTTCGCCTGCATGGCCGCCGGGATCGCCTCGCTCTGGGGCCCGGCCCACGGCGGCGCCAACGAGGCCGTGATCAGCATGCTGCAGGAGATCGGCGACGTGTCCCGGGTGAAGGCCTTCATCGACCGGGCGCGGGACCCGGGCGATTCCTTCCGCCTGATGGGTTTCGGGCACCGGGTGTACAAGAACTACGACCCCCGCGCCCGGGCCATGCAGTCGACCGCCCACGAGGTCCTCGGGGCCCTCGGCAAGGAGCACGAACCCATGTTCCGGCTGGCCCGGGAGCTGGAGCGCATCGCGCTGGAGGATGACTACTTCGTGGAGAAGAAGCTCTATCCCAACGTCGACTTCTATTCCGGCATCACGCTCCAGGCGATCGGGTTCCCGCCCAATCTGTTCACGGTGCTGTTTGCCGTGGCCCGCACGGTGGGCTGGGTGGCGCAGTGGAACGAGATGATCGAAGATCCCGACCAGCGGATCGGCCGCCCCCGCCAGCTGTATACCGGCGTCGCCGAGCGGCCGTTCGTCCCGCTCGACCGCCGCGGCTGAGCCGCCGGCTCCGCCGTCCGGGAGCAGCCCGCCAGTCCCGTACCGCTGCAATCCCGCGCGAGGCGGCCGCCCGGCGGCGCGGCCGATTCCGGGCCGGGCGGGGAAGACGGCGGGCCGGGATGGCATCCCCGGCTTCCCGTGCCCAAACCCCGGCTGGCGGTGGGCCGCCCGTCCCCGGACCGGTACGCGAGACCCCGGCCGGGGCGCTGTGCAGGGTGTCCGGGGCGCTCCGCTTCCTGGCCGGGCGGCGCGGCGGCGGGCGGCCGCCGTTTCGGAACCGCCCGGGCTCCACCCCGCCGCCGCTCCGAACTTGCCCTGACCCACCCGGCAACCTAGAATAGGGAAAACCGGGGTCGGTTGCGCCCAGCAAGCGCGGCCAGCAGATTGGCGTCATGCCTCGTCGGCGGCCCCTTAGTGTCCTGAGGAGGGATTATGGCTGTTCTTAACATCAACGGCGTGTCGCACGTCGTCGATGCACCGGGGGACACCAGACTTCTGTGGGTAATTCGCGAACATCTGCGTCTCACCGGCACGAAGTTTGGTTGCGGCATTGGCCTGTGCGGGGCCTGTACGGTTCACCTGAATGGTGAGGCCGTGCGGTCCTGCCAGTTGCAGGTGTCGGATGCCGAAGGTGCTTCGATCACAACGATCGAGGGTCTTGACCCGAAGGGTCAGCACCCGGTGCAGAAGGCGTGGCTGGAGCTGCAGATTCCCCAGTGCGGGTACTGCCAGTCCGGGCAGATGATGAATGCGGCGGCATTTCTTGAGTCGAATTCCAACCCAAGCGACTCCGAGATTCTTGATGCCATGCAAGGCAACATCTGCCGCTGCTCCACGTACGCTCGGATCAAGCAGGGGGTCCGCCGGGCCGCCCAGATGATGCAGGAGGCCTGATCGTGAGCAAGCACATGAAGAACTTGGGCGGCGCGACGCGCCGCGACATTCTGGTGGGTTCGGCCGTAGCGGGCTCGGGTCTCGTGATCGGCTACTCGGCCCTGCCGCACTTGACCGGCGGCGCCCGGGAGGCCCTGGCGGCCGGCAACTTCGAGCCGAGCCTGTTCCTGACCATGGAGCCGAGCGGAATCGCGACGGTCCATGTCACCAAGACGGAAATGGGTCAGCACGTCGGTACCGCGCTCGCGCAGGCCGTGGCCGAGGAACTGGAAATCGACTGGAACGACGTTCGGATCGATTATCCGGACAGCCACGAAAAATGGGGTCTGATGATCACCGGCGGATCGTGGTCGGTGAACTGGACGTTCGACCGCAATTCGCGGATCGGCGCCGCAGCCCGCATGGCCCTGGTCGAGGCCGGCGCCAAGATGCTGGGAGTTCCGGCGAACGAGTGCGCCGCTGCCAACAGCACGGTGACCCATACCGAAACCGGCCGCTCGGCGACCTACTCCGAGATCATCAGCGCCGGGTCGATTGACCGGACCTTCAGCGAAGACGAGATGAAGGCCATCCAGCTCAAGCAGTTCGGCGAGTACCAGCTCGTCGGCACGTCCGTTCCGGCGCTGGACATCCCGGCCAAGATCGACGGCACCGCGCGCTACGGGATCGACGTGTTCGTCCCGAACATGGTGTACGGGCGGATCGTGACGTGGCCCACGCGTTGGGGCGCGATGCCGAAGTCGGTCAATGACTCGGCCGCCAGCGGCATTGACGGGTACATCGGAACCGAGATCATCGAGGATCCGACCGGGGTGCAGCGGGGCTACGCCATCGTGCTGGCCGAGAGCATCTGGGCGGCCGAAAAGGCCGCGGATGCGGTTTCGGTCGAGTGGGACCTCGGGCCGAACGCGAACGTCAGCACGGCCGACATCCTTGCCTACGCCAAGAAGGCGACGGCCGACGGCGAAGGTTTCGCCTGGGTGATCGATGGGGATACCGACGCCGGCATGGCGAACGCGGCTTCCGTCGTCGAGGCCGAGTACGAGACCAGCATCGGCTACCACGGCATGATGGAGCCGATGAACTGCGTGGCGATGGAGCAGGATGGCGTCTGGCATCTCTTCACCGCCTGTCAGTGGGCCACCCGCTGCACGGCGATGACCGCCGAGGCGCTCGGGGTCGAACCGGCCAACGTGGTGCACCACCAGCAGTACGCCGGGACCGGCTTCGGCCGGCGGCTGGAACCGGACGCGATGATCGCCGCGGCCCTGGCCGCCAAGGCGGTCGGCCGGCCCGTCAAGCTGGTGTACTCCCGCGAGCAGGACGTGATGTTCGACTTCCACCAGTCGCTGACCTATCAGACCGTCAAGGGCGGGGTGAATGCGGCCGGCGATCTCGACACCATGGTCCACACGGTCTGTTCCGCTTGGGCGACCAAGCGGCAGGCCCCCGGATTCCTGGCGGAATCGGTGGACAAGAAGGGCAAGATCGACCCCTTCTCCACGAACGGGTCGGATCACTGGTACAACGTCCCCAACCAGTTCGTGCGTTCCATCGAGAACGTGGTCGGCCAGAGTGCGACCCCTCCGGGGCAGTTGCGCGCCGTGGCGCCGACGTGGACGAAGTGGGCCGTCGAATCCTTCCTTGACGAGGTGGCGCACGCCACCGGCCGGGACCCGCTCGAGTTCCGGACCTCGCTGCTGAAGTCGGTCGGCAAGAACGCCGGCACGCCCCCCAACACGGTAGGGGGTGCGGAGCGCTTGCGGAACGCCCTTCTGGTGGCCGCCGGCCGGGCCGGCTACGGCGTGAAGCCGCTGCCGGAGAACACCGGTCAGGGCATTGCCAGCGTGACCTCGCAGGAGCGCGGTTCTCCGACTTGGACGGCCTGTGTGGCCGAGGTGCACGTGGATCCGGACTCCGGAGAGCCCACCGTGAAGAAGCTCACCGTCGCGATGGATGTCGGCACGGCGGTCAACCCGGATGGGGTGCTTGCACAGATCCAGGGTTCGGCGATCTACGGCACGTCGAGAGTGCTGTACGAGAACATCACGATGAAGGACGGAGCGATCGAACAGTCGAACTTCGACACCTGGACTCCCATGCGGATCAACCAGGTACCCGAGATCGACGTCAGCATCATCCAGAACGGCCACTATCCGGCCGGAACGGGTGAGCCGGTCGTGACCGTCGTCGGCCCGGCCATCGCCAACGCCATCCAGGCGGCGGTGGGCGCACGGGTGCGTTCGTGGCCGATCACGGCGGAAAAGGTCAAGGCGGCCATGCAGGAAGCCTGACGAAGGCTCCTTGCATCCGCATCGGGGGCGGCGGTCGCAAGACCGCCGCCCTTTTTTGTGCCGGCGCCCGCGCGGACGAGGCGCGGGCCCGGACCGGGGAGGAGCCCGGCCGGCGGTCCCGGGCGGGCGACTGCGGGGCAGGCCGCGCGCCCCGGTGTCGGAGCGGCGGGGCCGGCCCGGGCGGGAGGAAAGTCCGGCGCTGCACCGGCCATCGGTGCGCCGCTTTGGCGATCGGGCGGTTTCGGCTATAGTTGCCCGGACAGCCCCTGAGGGAGGAGCGCATGTCACGGGATTCGATCGCTTCCGGGAGAGCGGTGCGGCGCCGCGGGATCAATCGGCGCACCCTCGTCGCCGCGGCCGGCGCGACCGGTGCAGCGGGCCTTGCCCTGCAGCCGGTGGGGGCCCGCCCGGCCCCGCCGCCCGCCCGCCCGCCGGCGGGCTATCGGGAAACCGAGCATGTCCGCACGGTGTACCGGCTGGCGCGCTTCTAGGTCCCGGATCAGGGAGGAGGTGTCCTGATGTCCACTCGTTCATCTGCCGCCGGCGCCGGTCTCGACCGCCGGGCCTTTCTCCGGAATTCCGGCATCGCGGCGGCCGGCAGTGCCCTGGCGGGACTGGTGCCCAGCGGTCGGGTGGCGGCCGCCGGTCCGGCGCCGGATCCGGCCGCCGGGGTGGAGAAGATCCTCTCCGTGTGCACCCACTGCTCGGTGGGTTGTGCCGTGACGGCCGAAGTGCAGGACGGGGTGTGGATCGGCCAGGAACCCAGTTTTGACAGTCCGTTCAATCTGGGGGCGCATTGCGCCAAGGGGGCGTCGGTGCGCGAGCATGCGCACGGGGAGCGCCGTCTGCGGTACCCGATGAAGCTGGTCGACGGGCGCTGGGAACGAATCGACTGGGACCGCGCCATCGACGAAGTGGGGGCCGAACTGGAGCGGATCCGGACCACGGCCGGGCCGGATTCGGTGTACTGGCTCGGGTCCGCCAAGCACAACAACGAGCAGGCGTACCTGTTCCGGAAGTTCGCCGCCTTCTGGGGTACCAACAACGTCGATCACCAGGCCCGGATCTGTCATTCCACCACGGTCGCCGGGGTTGCCAACACCTGGGGCTACGGCGCGATGACCAACAGCTACAACGACCTTCACAACGCGCGGTCGATTTTCCTGATTGGCGGAAACCCGGCCGAGGCGCACCCGGTTTCCATGGTGCACCTGCTCAAGGCCAAGGAACAGGGAGCGCCCTTCATCGTGGTCGACCCGCGGTTCACGCGCACGGCCGCGCACGCCGACGAGTTCGTGCGGATCCGCCCCGGCACGGACGTGGCGCTGATCTGGGGGATGCTGTGGCATTTGTTCGAAAACGGCTGGGAGGACCGGTCGTTCATTCGCTCCCGGGTCTGGGGGCTTGACCAGATTCGCCAGGAGGTCGCGCGCTGGACGCCCGAGGAAACCGAGCGCGTCACCGGTGTGCCCGGAGACCAGGTCCGCAACATCACCCGGACGATGGCCGAGAACCGGCCGGGAACGGTCATCTGGTGCATGGGCGGCACCCAGCACACCACCGGCAACAACAACACGCGGGCCTACTGCATTCTCCAGCTGGCCCTCGGAAACATGGGCAAGGCCGGTGGCGGCACGAACATCTTCCGCGGCCACGACAACGTGCAGGGGGCGACCGACCTCGGGGTGCTGAGCCACACGCTGCCGGGGTACTACGGGCTGTCGGAAGGCGCGTGGCAGCACTGGTCGCGGGTCTGGGGCGTGTCGTACCCGGCGCTGGCGGCCCGCTTTGCCTCATCGGAACTGATGCACTCGAAAGGCATTCCCGTATCCCGCTGGGTGGACGGGGTGCTGGAAGACAAGTCCAATCTCGATCAGCCGGAAACGCTGAAGGCCATGGTGTTCTGGGGGCATGCACCGAACTCCCAGACCCGGCTGCCCGACATGCGCCGGGCGATGAACGCGCTCGACCTCCTGGTGGTCGTCGACCCGTATCCGACCCTCTCGGCCGTCCTGCACGAGCGGCAGAACGGCGTCTATCTGCTGCCCGCCGCCACCCAGTTCGAGACCTACGGCTCGGTGACGGCTTCTAACCGTTCGCTGCAGTGGCGCGAGCGGGTGGTCGAGCCGCTGTTCGAAGCCAAGCCCGATCACGAGATCATCTACCGACTGGCGCGAAGGCTGGGAATCGAAGGTCCGTTGTTCCAGAATATCGAGGTGCGCGACCACGAACCGGTGATCGAGGACATCACGCGCGAGTTCAACCGCGGGATGTGGACCATCGGCTACACCGGCCAGACGCCCGAACGGTTGCGCAAGCACATGGCCAACATGGCGACGTTCGACCGGACGACCCTCAAGGCCGAGGGCGGACCGTGCGACGGTGAGTACTTCGGGCTGCCGTGGCCGTGCTGGGGCGACGAGCAGCTGGGCCATCCCGGTACCCCGATCCTGTACGATACCTCGCAGAGTGTCGCGAAGGGCGGACTCACCTTCCGGGCCCGCTTCGGCGTGGAGCGGGACGGGGAGAACCTCCTTGCGGACGGTTCGTACAGCAAGGATTCCGAGCTCGAAGACGGGTACCCCGAATTCACGATGGCCATGCTCAAGCGGCTGGGCTGGGATCAGGATCTGACCGAGTCCGAACGGGCGACCATCGAGGCGATCGCCGGGGACAAGACCAACTGGAAGACCGACCTGTCGGGCGGCATCCAGCGAGTCGCCATCCGGCACGGGTGTGCGCCGTTCGGAAATGCCAAGGCCCGGGCCGTCGTCTGGAACTTCCCGGACCCCGTGCCGCTGCACCGTGAGCCGCTCTACACGACCCGCAGGGATCTGGTGGCGGACTACCCCACCTACGAGGATACCCGCGGGTACCGGGTGCCCGTCCTCTACCGCTCGATTCAGCAGCGGGACTTTGCCCGGGACTACCCCATCATCCTGACCACGGGCCGGCTGGTCGAGTACGAGGGCGGCGGGGACGAGAGTCGGTCCAACCCCTGGCTGGCCGAGCTCCAGCAGGAGATGTTCTGCGAGGTGCACCCGCGCGATGCGAACAACGCCGGCTTCAAGGACGGTGACGACATCTGGGTCGAGGGCCCGGAGGGAGGACGGGTGCTGGTCAAGGCGCTGGTCACCCGCCGGGTCGATCCCGGGGTGGCGTTCATGCCGTTCCACTTCGGCGGCCGGTTCATGGGGGAGGACCTGCGCAGCCGGTATCCGGAGGGGGCCGACCCTTACGTGCTCGGTGAATCCTCGAATACGATAGGAACCTACGGCTACGATTCGGTCACCCAGATGCAGGAGAGCAAGGTCACGCTCTGCCGTATCTCCGCGGCCTGAGGAGGACCATCACGATGGCCCGCATGAAATTCCTGTGTGACGCGGACCGTTGCATCGAGTGCAATGCCTGCGTGACGGCGTGCAAGAACGAGCACGAGGTCCCCTGGGGGGTCAACCGCCGGCGGGTGGTGACGATCAACGACGGCCAGCCGGGCGAGCGCTCGATCTCGACCGCCTGCATGCATTGTTCGGACGCGCCGTGCATGGCGGTGTGTCCGGTCGATTGTTTCTACCAGACCGAGGAAGGCGTGGTCCTCCACGACAAGGAGCTCTGCATCGGCTGCGGCTACTGCTTCTACGCCTGTCCGTTCGGGGCCCCGCAATACCCGCAGGCGGGGAACTTCGGCGGGCGCGGCAAGATGGACAAGTGCACGTTCTGCGCCGGGGGTCCGGAGGAAGACGGTTCCGAGGAGGAGTTCGCCCTCTACGGCCGAAACCGCCTCGCGGAAGGCAAGCTTCCCCTGTGTGCGGAGATGTGTTCGACCAAGGCGCTGCTGGCCGGCGACGGCGATACCGTGGCGGACATCTACCGGGAACGGGTCACGACCCGCGGCTTCGGGGGCGGAGTGTGGGGATGGAACACGGCGTACGACACCGATTCCTGAGCGCTCTCTGCGTGCTCGCGGTGGTGGCGCTGGGCGGCTGCCGCGAAAGCGAGCAGGGCCGCCGGCTCGACACGGCCAAGGGCGTGTACGCCGGTCCGCCTGACCAGGCGCTGGGTGCAGACGTGCGCGAGGCCCTCGTCCGTCGCGCCGAATTCCAGCGGTTCTGACCGGTGTCCGCGTTGCGAGCGTTTCTCGCGGCCGCGGGCCTGGTTGCGGCCCTGGCGTTGGCCGGGTACGGGGTGGTCATCCTCGGTGCGGCAGGCGTGACGGGAAATCCGGACGGGGCCGCCGCCGCGGCCGGCAAGTCCGACGGGTGGCGCGGTGTGCGCAGCGGGGGAGCGGGCCGGGTGTCGCTGCCGGATCCGCAGGCCGCGGTCCTGATCCAGTCGGAGGGAGAGATCTGGCGCTCCATCCGCAACGGCCCGCTGACGATGGCGGGGGTCTGGGGCATGTTCGCCATGCTGGCGGCGCTGGTCCTGTTCTACGCCTGGCGGGGGCGCATCCCGGTGACGGCCACGCCGGCCCGAAGCGAGGTGGTGCGGTTCAACGGGGTCGAGCGCTTTGCCCACTGGCTGACGGCCGGCAGCTTCATCGTGCTGGCGCTGTCGGGGCTCAATCTCCTGTACGGACGCTACCTGCTGATTCCCGTGATCGGCAAGGACGCGTTCGCGGTGATCACCGAAGCCGGAAAGATCCTCCACAATTTCGTGGCCGCCCCGTTCATGGTGGGCATCGTGCTGATGTTCGTGCTGTGGGTGAGGCACAACCTTCCCGCGCGGGTCGACTGGACCTGGATTCGGCAGGGCGGCGGACTGCTGTCCGACCGGCACCACCCGCCGTCGGCGCGGTTCAATGCCGGCCAGAAGGTCATCTTCTGGATCGTGGTGCTGGGCGGGTTGTCCGTGAGCCTCTCGGGCATTTCGCTGCTGGCGCCGTTCGGGCTCCCGTTGTTCGGCAAGACTTTCGCGTTTCTGAACCTGTTCGGTTTCGGTCTGCCCGAGACGCTCACCGCCATGCAGGAGATGCAGCTCGCGCACCTGTGGCATGCCGTTGTGTCCCTGGGGCTGATCATCGTCATGTTCGCCCACATCTACATCGGGACCATCGGCATGGAAGGTGCGTTTCAGGCGATGGGAAGCGGCCGGGTGGACCGGGCCTGGGCCCGCCAGCATCACAGTCTCTGGGCAACGGATGCGGAGGAGGGGGCGCGCGAGGCGGTTCAACCCGTGTCACGCGCAGAAGGAGCGGGCTGAACGTCGATCAATCGGGGATGGCCGCCGAGCGGGTCGTTACGCTTTGTGCGGGTAGATTGCAGTTGCCTTGCTTCTGGAGCACGGCCCTTGGCTGTGCAGATTCCCGGTCAGCGGGCCAAGCGGATCCGTTGGCTGAACCCTGCGGTTTCTGCCTTGAGGAACGTGATGCGGCCGCGGTGCGCCGGACTGCATGTGCAGGAGGTGCCCCGCTTTCGGCTCCGCCCGTTGGCGCTTTCAGGCACCTTCGCCCGCGCGGACTTCGGCGTTCTCGCTCAGAAGAAGATCGCCGGCCGTACCTCCGTCCTGTCCATCAGGCCGTGCTCGCACAGCATCCGGAACCAGAGCGCGTGTTGCGCATGACCATCAGCTTGTCGTAGTCGGTTTCCGGGTCGCGGAAAAGGAACGATCCCGGCAAAAGCGCGGCCTACCGCCGGAATCCCGCGCTTTTTCGTGACCATCAACACGGTACAGGTCTCCGTTCGAAAGCTCATCAAGTCGGGCCAATTGGGAGATCGTTTCGTAGCATTCTCCACGACGCGTGGTCGCGTTGATGGGGGTCGACTGCGAGCGCCGCTTCCATGGGATCGAGTTCGACGAGGAAGGCCAGGCCTTGCAGACAAGCAGCAATAACCTGGTCGGGTTTGATTGCCTGGCTTCGGCCGACTAACTGCCTCAGATCCTCCCAATCAAAGGCGTTGGCATCGGCAAGTTTTTCCAAGAAGGCCTCTGGATTGAAGGCGTCGTGTGCCTGCCAGAGCTTGAGCACGACGAGTCGTCGGATAAGCGGCCGGTTCAGCGGACGCATGGCAAAGACGCTGAGATCGTAGATGTCTCGTGCCTTGCTGCGCTGGTAGCAGGCCCGGATCTTCTCGGCGATGATCTCGGGCAGGGTCAGGCACGTGATGTCCACCGGGTCGAAAGGCAGGTGCCGGAAGTAACTCTGAATGCGTTGTGCGTTCCGAGATGGGGGAAGAGTGGGTGTCTCGCGGCGGCTGACCTGAAGTCTGATCCGACTTTGCCCGCCCGGGTTCCAGTCGTGGGCGTAGACCGGATTGACGCCCCAGGACAGGCCGTCCTGGGTTTCATAGTAACTGTTATCGGGTACGCCGAACCGGATGCCGTGAAATGGCCGCTCAAATGCCTCCATCATGGCGAGGATCACATCTTCGTGGTCGTGTTCTTCGATTCGCGTGAAATCCAGATCGGTCGAGAAGCGCCCTCTGCTGCCGATGAACATCTTGCGAAGGCAGGTGCCGCCCTTGAAGGCGAGCTTGTCGAGGATGCCGCGCTCCGCCATCAGTTGAAGCAAGTAGGTCAGCACGATCTCGTTTTCGGCGATCATGATGTTGCGCAGTCCGGCCTCAGCGGAATAGCGCTGAACTTGGGGACGATTGAGAATGGCTTAGCGCTTCCGGTCGACAGATCGCAGCTGCGCGATGCCGGCACTGTCGCCCAATTCGTGGCTGGCGACGTTGGCAGTGAGCTGCCAGCCTTCCTGATAGCCAATTGCGCCGGGTTTGGGGGTTCTCGGACCGAAGTAGGATCGGCCCGTACCCTTTGCAAGGTCTTGGAGATGCGGGCGCACATCCTCGGGAATGGTGGCGCCGGCATGTTCCGCCAGCCATCCGAAGCTTCGGGTGAGCGTTTTTGAGCCTATCCGTTTCAGATAGCTGGCTACCTTGTGCCAGTCGATGCGGCGGCAAGCCGTCGCCACGATGGTCGCTGCTTCACCTTCGCCGCCGACGAGGTCAGGACGGTCGACGCAGTCGATGGCCGTTTTTTCGCGATCGGATATCATGACATTGTAACCGAGGGCATTGACCAGCCTGAAACCGAAGAACTTACGCGGGACCGGATTGACGATGCGGACCTCGGTATCGAGCACATGTCGGTTGCGCGTGCGCACTGGCGTGACGAGTCGAATGACCTGGCGGTGCTGTGTTGTGAGGCCGTGATGCATCGCGGCCGTCCCGTAGCCGAAGTAGTAGGGTTCGGCAATGCGGCTGGCGAGTCCCAGGATGTTGCTTTCCCCGAGCGCGTCGGGTCCCATTTCGGGAGGTATCAGCAGGTAGCGGCCCCAACTGGCGCGTTCTAGCCATCCCTTCCGGCGCAGCGAGCGGATCACATGATCAGCAGCCTGCGGACTGACGCCGAGCATGTCGATAATTTCGCCGCGCTCGATTTCCTTGCTGCCGTGCTCTGCCATGTTGAGGACGACGCGACTCTCCTGAGACGAAAGCGAGCGGGTGGCGAATGTCATGGTTGACCTTGTCGCGAAACTTGCGAGATAACTGTGTTTTGACGAATAGTATATCAAGACTGGTCATGGTCGTCAATCGTATTTGCCGTGAACACTCGGGCGCGTGCCGGGCCGAGCTCTAGCGTGGCGGCCTAAAGCGCACGCTTTGGGGTCGTCGAGGATTTTTTCCCGCTGGCGTCACTGCTGATGCGGGATGCGGATTCACCAATTATCTCCAGAACCTTGAAGACCGCATTCTGGTGAAGGTCGCTCGACCAAAACTGCTCGTATTCGAGATCTTGCACGAAAAGAACCGCCTTGCGGGCAGCAACGAGCATGTCGAGCAGGTAGAGATCATCGCGCCGCATAAACGACCTCGGCCGACCCCAGGATCATCTCCCGGCGGATAGGATTCAGGCTTCGTTCAACAGCGGACCGGGTCAGAACATCGACGGGCCTTCCCAGTAGATCCGACAACTCCGATGTCATGCTGACGAACTCGATCCCCGGTGTGCCGCCGGGCTCGAAATCAACCAGCACATCAATGTCGCTTTCCTGTGAGAAATCGTCGCGAATCACCGAACCAAACAGCGCGAGTTCGATGATTTGCCAGCGTCTGCAGAAATCCGCAATATTATTCGGAGACGCCGCAATGCGTCGGAGATCCCGGACCTCGTTCGTGCCGGGTCCGATAGTTGCCTTGGTTGGTTGGGCCATCATGTCAGCTCCACAATTTTGGACTCTTGATGCCGTGGCCCTTGACGACCCCGACTGCGGCTTGGCCCCGCCCGCCCCGGCTGCAAAGGGGAGCGACTCGTGCCACTGCAGGCATTGATCCGTTAGTGTCGATCGTAGCTCTCAGAGTTTCTGCAAGATTCTCCTTCACCAAGACACTGTCTCGGGAGTTCAGCCAACGGGTGACCCCGCGAGACAAGTTGGGTGGAGCGATGCTCGGGAAACCGTGCGGAGCCGGGCCGGCTACAGCCTTACTTCCGCACCCACCCGAGTGTGTTGGCCATAGCAACCGGCCCACGTTGGCACCGTGACCGCAGCGATCAGGGCGATGCCCCCCGTGGCCAGCATGGCCAGCAAGAATGCCTTCATTCGTTTTCTCCCGCCAGAAGATTATTCACGCTCTCGACCCCGCAGGATTTGGAGACACCAAGGGCCGCAACATTCGTATGCCTGCCGTGAGCCACCATGCCCCGCAAGGGTTTCTGTCCTTGTCGGAAAGCCCGCCGTTTTTCGGTTGCGATCATCCGCTGGTCCCGGTTCTAGGTCGCCCCGCGCTGCGGTTACCGGCGATCGCGAATCGGAGGTGCGGGCCCGGCACAAAGTTGCATGGCGATTACACAGCAATTGGCCGTGGTGAGCAAGAGGCGATGGTACGCAGCCGGCAGCCACGACCACACTGGAATTCGTGCCCGCACTGGTACCCGGGCAGGTTCCACGAATCTGTTGTACTGCCGTCGCCGGAGTGGCCGCTGCAGATTCCGGTCAAGGTACGTATGCTGACAGTGACAATCAGGTCGACATCCGGACCACTTGTCGCTGTCCATGAACCGTCTCCATCAAGAACGCATGCCGATCGATATGCCGGACCCCGCCGGCAGGATCCCGTCCGGCGAATTCCTGATCGCCCCTGATCCGAACCATCCGGAACTTACCCGGGAGGTCTCTGGTGTAGACCATGCAGGCCAGCCGGTTACCACGTTTGTCGTGGCGGAGCGGCCGCTCACCATTTTTCTGAATGATCAGGAAATTGTCACCGCGATGACGGTTGGTGATCATCCGCAACTGCTGGCCGTCGGCTACCTCGTCAACCAGGCGATGCTGCGTCCCGACGACACGCTGACCTCGGTGGACTACGACGAAGAAGGAGAAGTGGTGGTCGTCCGAACCCGGCGAACCACGGATTACGAAGAAATGATGCGTCACCGCATCCGCACCTCGGGTTGTGCGGTGGGTACAGTCTTTGCGCAGGTGATGGAGAATTTCGAGGAAATCAGACTGGACCCCGCGGTTCGGATTCGCACGTCGGTGCTGTACGCCCTCAGCCGCCAGATCACGCTCCGGCCGTCGCTGTACCTCAAGGCCGGTGCGATCCACGGCTGCGCCTTGTGCGACGGGGGGCGGGTACTCCTCTATGTCGAGGACGTGGGCCGGCACAACGCTGCCGACAAGATTGCCGGATGGCTGTGGCTCAACCAGGTCGATGCCTCGCGCATGCTGCTCTACACGACCGGTCGGCTGACCAGCGAAATGGTGATCAAGACCGTGCAGATGGGGATACCGGCTCTGGTGTCCCGGTCCGGATTCACGGCGCAGGGGGTCGAGCTTGCCGAACGGGCCAACCTGACGCTGATCGGGCGGGTGCGCGGTCGGAGATTCCTGGCACTGGCTGGCACGGAACGCTTGGTTCACGATGCCGATCCGGCAGAGATTCCGGACGATCTGCCGAGGAGCATCCGGAAGGGTTCGGGGGCTGCGTGACAACTGCTCCGCGACTGGTCGGCGCCCTGCTCGCCGGAGGCCGGGGGATGCGTCTTCGTCGGGGCGACAAGGGTTTGGTCGAGCTTTGCGGTCGGCCGATGGTCGAGCGGGTTCACGCCTGTCTGGTGCGGCAGGTTGACCGGGTGGTACTCAATGCCAACGGAAGCCCTGAGCGGTTTCGGTTTCTCGATACCACGGTCATTCCCGACAGCCCGCCCGATGGCGGCGCGGGCCCGCTTGCCGGCGTGTACGCCGTCCTGGCCTGGACCGAACACGCCGTCGGCCCGTCGGCCTGTGTCATCACCGTGCCGATTGACGCACCGTTCCTGCCGGCGGATCTCGTGACTCGTCTTGAGACCGCACGCGAGATCGACGGGGCTGAAATCGCCGTTGCGTGTTCCGGCGGGCGGCGGCATCCCGTAGTGGCTTGCTGGCCGGTGACGATCGTTGGAGACCTGCGTGTGGCCCTTGATGACGGGGTCCGCAAGATCGATGCATTTACCTCGGCCTATCGCATTGCGACGGTGGAATGGCCAGCGGAGCCGGTTGACCCGTTCTTCAATGTCAACACGGCCGACGACCTGCGCACGGCGGAATTACTGGCAGCCGGCCGCGCATCCTGACCGTTTGTTCTTGAGCGTAATCACTCATCCCGGAACCGTACGAGGATCAGGCATCCAAGGCTGTTTCGAGGCCGAACGGGCAGCCCTGACCCTTTCACTGAGTCACTGTTGACTTTCGATATTGCCTGGCGTATGTATTCCGCCATGCAGATCGGCACGCGCATGATTTCCGCGGACACCGCGGCGTGGTTCCAGAGGACGGCGGCCTCCGGCGAGACCAGTCGCCATGGACTGGCCCGCGGCCTGTGTGAACGCGAGGACTGGCGCAATGCACGGGGTGCCCTGTGCGTGGCGTCAGCCAAGCGAGCGCTGCCGCAGCTGGCCCGGGAGCTGCACGTGGCGCTGCCGGCGAAGCGGGCCTGCCGCCTGGTGCCGAACGCCCGCCCGGAGGTCGCCCGGTCGGAGTCGGCGGTCACGTTTTCCGGCTCGTTGCGGGAGCTGGGCGAAGTCCGTCTTGAACCGGTCGGCGCGGCGGCGGTCGGTAGCTGGCGGGCGATGATGGAGCGCTGGCATCCGCAGGGCTGCCCGAAAGCACCGGGCGCGGTCCTGAACTACTGGATCGTGTCCGCGCGCCACGGTCGCCTCGGCGGTCTCGGTTTCCGGGCCGCCAGTTGGCACGTGAAGGCCCGTGACCAGCACATCGGCTGGTCGAACGAGGCGAAGCGCCATCACCTCAACCGGTTGCTCAACCACTACCGTTTTCTCCTCATGCCCGGTGTTGCCGTGCCACATTTGGCGTCGCATGTCCTGGGTCTGGCGCGGCGGCAGATCGGGGACGACTGGGAACAGCAGCACGGCGTGCGCCCGCAGATGGCCTACACCTACGTCAACGAGACCCGACCGGGGACGTGCTACCGTGCGGCCAACTGGTCGTGCGTCGGCTGGACGGCAGCGCAGGATCGGGCCGGCGTGGTGAAGGCGCCGTGCCGGATTTTCATGGTGCCGCTCCAGCGGGGCTGGAAACGGCGGATGCGCACCGTGCCACGGCGGCCGATCGGCACCCGGGCGGATGCCCATGTGAAGGATCCGGGCCCGAACGGCGACTCCGAGTTTGCCTATGTGGATCATCATGATGGGCGGTTGGGAGACCGGATCCGGCGGATCGGCGACATCTGGGGCCGTCAGGCTGCCGCCACGATTCCCGAGATGTTTCCGGAGTCCGCGGAACGGCAGGCGGTGTACCGCCTGTTGTCGAACCGGGAAGTCACCATGAAGCATGTGCTCGGCTCCCACGTTGAGGCCACAGTGAAGCGCTGCCGCGCCCACCGCCGGATTCTCGCGGTGCAGGACACGACGATGCTCAATTACAGCGGCCGTTCGGCGGTCACCACCGGCCTGGCACCGCTCGGCGGCGGCGGTCAGGGGGCGACGGGACTGGCGGCGCACATGATGCTGGCGTTCGTACCCGGGGGGCGTCCGCTGGGTGTACTGTCGGCCGATGCCGGCTTTCGCCGGGCAGGGAAGAAAGAGACGGAAAGCCGCCGCTGGGAGGACGGGGTGCGGGTGAGCGCCGAACTGGCGGCGGCCTGCAAGGACACGGAAGTCATCTGCGTCGGCGACCGCGAGATGGACATCTGGGCCGTCCATCGTCTGGCGGCGCAGACGGAGGTCCGCATCGTGGTCCGCGCCTGCCGCTCGAAACAGCGCCGGGTGGTGACGGCCGACGGTTCGCCGCAAGACCTGTTCTCCTTCATCGACACGCAGCCCGAACTGGGGCGGAAGACCCTCGTGCTTGATGCCGCCGGCGGCCCGCGCCGCCGGTCGTCCCGCACGGTCAAACTGTTGCTGCGGGCGGCGCGGGTGACGGTCCTGCCGCCGGGAGACGCCCGGACGGACGCGCCGCTGGAGATGCTGGCCGTGCAGGTCCGTGAGGTGACCCCGGCCGATCCGGCCAGGCCCTTGAACTGGGTCATCCTGTCCAGCACCGGCGAGGCGACGCTAGAAACCGCGCTCGAGGTGATCGAGATCTACGAAGACCGCTGGGCCATCGAACGGTACTTCGACACCCTCAAGAACGGCACCCGCATCTGTGACCGCCGGCTGGACGACGCCGAGGATCTGCGCAAGTGCCTGGCTTTCGATGCCGTCGCTGCCTGGCGCATTCACGAACTGTCGCGTCTGGCCCGCGAGGCACCCGATACGCCCGCCAGCGAGGTCGTACGACCGGTGGAGGTCACGGCGCTCAACCGCATTCTGACGGCCTATCGCATGCCGACCCTCGGCGAGGCAGATCCTCGCGGTCGCCGCTCCCCGAACGCAGGCCGTAGAGCCAGGGAGGCGTCCGCCGCGGCCAGGGCGCCACCCACCGTTCGCGACTATGTCATCGGCATGGGCCGCATTGTCGGCTTCGAGTCCTCCAAGAGACAACCCCTGCCCGGCCCGCTCAAATGCTTCCGGGGTGACGAAAAAATCCAACTCATCGTCCACGTCATCGAAAACACGGAGTTAACAATGATAGAGTGAAAGGCCCTGACCTCCCCCCTTTTTTTGGATTATTCGCCCGACGCGTTGTCCCTCCGAATCCTCGGAACCCGATGCCGTCCCGGAACGGTCATCGTCTCCACCACCGGCGCCACTGCACGATTCCCCGCCTGGCTCAAGACCCGGAACCTCACTCAAATCCTCTGCGCATACGATGCCGACTAGGCCGGAGACGACTGCGCCACATGCCTGGCGGCAGCCGACCCGCGCGTCACACGAATCCGACCGCACGACGCCAAGGACTGGAACGACATCCTCCAGACCGCCGACGCGCACAACCCGACACAAGAACCGACGCCAACTGACCGCTTCGACGCGGGCGCCGTACGGCCGCTCCGCTGTCAACCATCCAAATCTGGCGGCTACTGGGGAAAAGATCGGATCAGTTCGAGACAGAACCGGCCCCGGCCTCCGGTCAAATCCGGAACCATCTCAACGACACTATTCAGAATTCAACATCTGGAATCCGGTGACAGGCTGCACGAAGATCAACGTACCACAAGCAACTGCATATCGATTGCAGGTTCTATTCCGTCGATAATGAGAAAGCGCACACGGATTGTTGTGGACAGCCTTCACGAAACTGTCAGTCAAAGACTTCCTTGCTATCCAAGTAGTCCACGAATTCCTTTGAGGGCTGGCGGACTGGTTTGACCAAAACTTTAAATTGGCTTGGCAGTTCGATGTCTGGCCCTTCTCCCTTTGGTACAGAGAGACCATAAGCGATTGCCATCCGTCGGAAATTGGTGTCACCGAGGTCGTTCATGTTGAGATCGTTCGGTTTCGCTACTTCTCGCAAAAGATAAGGTGGGATCCCTGCATTTATCTGACCAAAATCTCCGTGGGTTGACTCAATAGAGGCCCGATACCACTTCGCGTGCGCTCCTCCACCTCCTACGAACACAGGCAGTAGACGCATGCTCGACGGCTCCGGTCTCAGCAACCGGTTTCCGGGCCAAGAGAACTCGTGACCAGCCTCTTGTTGCCAATCTCGTCCATCTTTTTTCTTCGCAGTCATGATGACCTTGGCGATAAGCCGCTGTACTTCTTTCTTTAAGGGTTCAATCTTGTTTCCGAAGACGGACATTGATCCGCCTTGAACGAGAAGATTCTCGACAGACGCTGGGTTTTCCCCGCATAACCGACTCGCAATCGCGAAAATGCCAAGCTCTTCCACCTTCCCCGAATAGAAATTTACCTTTCTTTCACCGCCAGGGTTTAAATACTGGAAGGCCACGCCGTCCATCGTTCCGCCACCGATATCGAAATAGATGTAAATGCCAGGCTGCACTTCGCGTGACATTACGAAAGACTGGACCGCCGCTGCGATTTCCGGGAGAGCATGGCAGTTGCTCCTACCAACTTGCAACTTCGAAGTATCTTGCCGGTATCGGTTGCGCGTACTTTCGAAGTTCGACGGAATTTTGCCGGTTTCCGCCCATGCCCATCCGACGGACAACACCCGCTCAAACGTTTCGATCGTCGGAGAATCGTAGTATTCCACTGGTACACCGACATTCGCTGACCACTGCACTGATCGCCCCTCGATGCGACCCCCCCGGTACTCGTGAATCCATACTTTGGTCTTAAGGATGACCTTGGCCAAGAACCAGCTCGCCAGTGCCTCGATTTCGTTACCGTGACAGAGTTCCTCTCCGTGCCAGGTCAGCGGGTCAATCGAGGCCGGCTCACTGGCCAACATCATTTTCAAATACCTTATCTGCTTGGCTAAATCATTGGCCTTATCGGTACTTAACGATAGCCTTCCGTCATCCCTGATCTCGACCACGGAGGGGATCATCGCGGTTTCAATCGTGTCCCCTCCGAACGTGACGACTTCCGTTTCTTCAAGACCAACGTCCCGGAAGCAAACTTTCGTGAATTTTGTACCGAAGTCGATGCCGAGGTTGATGACCAACGGTACACCAGTATGGGGCAATGCTCGGCTTGATGCAGCAGGTCTGTCCGTCTTTTCTGAACTGATCCGCTGTCGAAGGGCCCGTAGCCTATCTTTCCAACCAACCGACATTGCGATCAACCGACCCTGATGACGCCTATCGCCATCGGAGCGAAGTCCGCATCGATCTTGCGTCGTTCATCAATGCGGTTGAGTTTTGTCTGCAACTCCGTCTCTTCTTTGTTGAGCAATGCTTCGGTCATCGGGATCGGTCGCAGCTTTCCTTGCGTCCGGAAACGTGCAAGGCGTTCCCGCAACTCGGTCACGCGTCGCTCCGCAAATTTGCGCGCACTGGTTTCCTGTTGACGGCAGCGGGCTGTGTTCTCCTCTTCAAAGCCGGTCAGGCGTGCATCGAACACCTGATAGAGCCTCTCCTCGCATAGGGTAACTCCATTTTTCACGCGCTCGAGATCGCCGAGGACGTTCAACGCATTTGGGAACGAATTTCCGTGCCTTGCGGCAGCAGTGACCAGCGCTTCCGAAGCGGGCCCGTCCAAAGGTAGTTTAGCGTCCAGCGCAATCGCCCGGTAGGCCAGCACGTGCTCTTCCCGCAACCCGAGCAGTGACCATCGATGTACCGCGAACGCATAGTCACCCGATGAAATGTCAGCTTGGCTGGCATTCACCTGTGTTGCGGATACTGGGTGAAATTGCGTACCGTCCTTAGCGTACTCTGCGCGGATCCACTGAATCAGAGGATGCGTGGGTTCGATCAACTCAGCTTTGACGTTGCTTCCAAGTGAATCTGCCCGACGAGGGTCGAACAGGCATAGAACGGATTTTGTGGACTGGTGCAGTCGGGTCCGCGTCGCCGGCTTTGCCTGTTGGATGAACGATCCTAGTGCCGCCTTGGCGCTTGGCGGTAGCCGAACCGAGACTGTGCCAGACAAATTCTGTTGGGACTCGATAGTTGTGCCGGGATGCCTGCGTGCGAAGTAGTCGTCCACAAAGACGATTAACTCGTTCGCGCCAAGCCACCGACCTTTGTTGCGACTGTCCCGGATGCTGTCCAGAATATAGTCAGAGAACCCCAGCAGGTTAACCGCCTCGCTCTCAAGTTGATCCTGTACCTTGCGGCGGTTCAGGATTCGGACGATCGCAAGCTCAGCATCCCGTTCCCGTTCTTCGGGGGTTAAATTCGGATTTAGCAACTCAAGCACGAGTTGTTCCGTTACGTCGCCAAGGATTTCCTCAAGATCACCGATGCTTTCCTGAAACAGATTGATGCGATCGTAGAGACGCTGCAGAATCTGATCTTCGATCGTATTGGCGACCACCAAGTTCACTATAATGATGCGTTCGGCTTTCTGTCCGAGCCGATCCAGCCTGCCGATCCGCTGCTCCACGCGCATGGGATTCCAAGGAAGATCGTAATTGACGACAAAGCGACAGAATTGCAAATCTATACCTTCGCTACCAACTTCGGACGACAACAGTACTGATGGGCCCTCGGGTCGGCTGAATTCTCGAAGAATATTGTTTGTGGCGTCCCCCATACCTCCCATAATCAGCGCCACCCTGATACCATCGCTCTCAAGGCGGCGAGCCAGATATTGCAGGGTTGGTCGAAAAAACGCGAACACGACGAACTTCTCGCCCGGATTTCGCCGCAATTCCTGAGCGAGAAAGTTTCGAAATGTTAAGTATTTTGTATCCGCAGCCTCCAACGTTTCGAGGTCGATCAGGCTGTCCCTGTGGTCATCTTGGAACTGCTGTTTGTCAATGGGGATCAGGTAACCTAGATCCTCCCATAACAGTTCTTCGAGTAATCCGGTTTCATTCCAACCTCGCAGCGCCGCGACCAATGAACTCGCCATTTGACGCTGCCGCACGATGAGTGGAAACAGTGACGCACCACGTAAACCGGTTGCCCGCTTTCGGATATCGAGGGTTATCTGCTCGTACAAATTTTGCTCCATCGAGCAGTACTGCACGTTCAACACCTGCGCCGATCGTCTCGCCTTGGCTTCAAGAACTTCACGTTTTCGATTACGTACCATGTAATGGCCCAGCAGGGACCGGTTTTCCAGTGTCCTGGCAATTTCGACACGCCGTTCGGGGTCGGAGGCGATGTGGAGGATCTGATCAGAGATTTGCCGGAGGGCTTCGTCATCCTCAAAATATTCGTTGGCCAACGCAGCTCTCACCGATCTGCCTGCACCAGCGAGGTCTGGGGGCTGACGCCAGAGGCATCGAAGTGCGTTGACCACCGGCGCATTGGCTTTCAGCACTTTGTCGAAGTTTGAGGCGCTGGGAAATTCGTCAGGGTCGATAAGGCGGATGAGTTGGTAAAGGTTGTTGCTGGCGATCTGGATTGGGGTAGCCGTCAGAAGCACCATGTGATGCGCGGCCTCTCGAAGGAGGCGTCCCAAACGATTACTGGCCGAGGTGGGGTTACGCAGATAATGAGCCTCATCAAAGATAACCAGATCGAACAGGGCGAATTCTTCCGATGCGGTATTTTCATCAAGCAGTCTTCCCAGTTTGGCGCGGGGGGACATTTCCTCGGGGTCCTCGAAATTCGTTGGCGGTCTGAGGGCTTCAAGGCTGGCGATATAGGTAAAACTTCGACTCACTCCATGCGAGGAGGCGTCGGAAAGTGCCTGCAGCAGGGCCCTTACGCCGACAATGTCGGACGCGATATTGAATCGGTTCCGCAAGTCGCTTCGCCATTTTTCCCGAAGCATTGCAGGACAGACCACTAGGAGACGTCTTGCGTCGTTTCGAGCCTGCAACTCCTTCCAGATGTAAATTGATTCGATGGTCTTGCCCAACCCGACTTCATCCGCGATGAGCAATCGCCCGACAGAAGATTCGATGAACTTCAGTACTGGTTTGAATTGATGCGGAAAAAAGACCGTATTGCTCGCCTCCATGGAATAGAGGACATTGGTGAGTTCTCCCTTGATTTTTTCGAACGTGAGTATGCGCCTGAGATCGCTCGGACCACCAAAACTGCCCGCATCAAGCAGGTCATGAACGTCTGGGGCGGAACAAACAGGTTCGATCAGTTCGTACGGTTTGTATAGCTTGTCGTTAGACCCAAAATCGATCTGTACAAATAAACGGGTTCCTGTTTGCCGGGTCTTGCCGGTCGTCGTTCCTTGACGGCCCGGGTTGTCCCTCAGGCGGACGGGAATGCCGGCGGTTCGGCCGTCCCAGCGGTCTTGAATTTGCCCTTCGTTCGTATTTGCCGTCCTTGCTTCCATGGGTTTTCTCCGCGCCTTGATTATTTCCCGGTTGTACTATGGTGCAATGAACTGGTCCTATCATATTACGATAAGGGGCTGGAATCGAAACCCCCGACACACTATACCGGTGCCGCTACGGCACAGTTTCAAATCGGCCCGTACGCTGTGCGGCACGATGGAAGGGGTACGTGTCATCGCGATTTTGTCAGAGGGGCAGTTCGAAAGCCGCCGCGATCTGGACCGCTGGATCTGTGAGGAATTGTAACTGCTGCCGTCTCGATTTTGGCAAAGGCGCATTCCCGGTCGCCACTCGGGGAAAGAAACTGGCCTTGATGTCGGCTATGTTCAAAACGGCAAGTTAACTGCTCATACGCCCGGAAATGTTTCCCATCTGCGTATCGAAGGCCCGTAGCCAGACCCGGATGTACCAGGATGGCCGAACGGTACCGTGCGGGTTCATGGTCCGGGATCGTCGGTGGAGCGCCCTCCACGGCGTATACTGCCGATTCCGAAATGAAGCGGGTTCCGGAGGCCGATACGTGACGAATCTTGTGCCTGTGGAGGGAATGGACCGTCTCGGAACCGAGAGCGCGTTCGTGGTGCTGGGGCGGGCCTCCGAACTGGAACGGCAGGGTCATGCCGTGATCAATCTGGGCATCGGACAGCCGGATTTCCGGACCCCCGATCACATTGTCGAAGCCGCCGTTCGCGCCCTGCGCGACGGCCACCACGGGTACACACCCGCCAACGGGATCCTCCCGTTGCGCGAAGCGGTAGCGGCCGACATTGCCGCCCGCCGCCGGGTCGAGGTGGACCCCAATCAGGTTGTGATCGTGCCGGGCGGGAAGGTGACCATGTGGCACGCAATCCTGATGTTCGGCGGGCCCGGCGCGGAGATCCTGTACCCCAATCCGGGGTTTCCCATCTACGAATCAGCCATCCGTTTCACCGGTGCGACCCCCGTTCCGATTGCGCTCTCCGAAACCCGCGGATTCGCGTTCGACCCAGACGAGGTTCTCGACCAGATCACGCCGCAGACCCGCCTGCTGATCATCAACAGTCCGGCGAATCCCACCGGAGGCGTCATTCCGGCACCGGTGCTCGACCGGCTGGCGGCCGGCCTCGCGGATCATCCCCACGTCGCGGTTCTGTCCGACGAGATCTACTCGCGCATCGTCTACGAGGGCGCGGCGTTCACCTCCATGCTGGGCTACGCCCATCTCCGTGACCGGGTCATCATGCTTGACGGATGGTCCAAGACCTACGCCATGACCGGCTGGCGGATCGGCTACGCGGTCTGGCCGGAATCGCTGGTGGACAGTGCGGTGCGGCTGAACATCAACTCGGTGAGCTGCACCAACGCCGCCACCCAGTATGCAGCGATTGCCGCCCTTCAGGGACCGCAGGACGATGTCGAGACGATGGTTCGCGCCTTTGTCGGCCGGCGCGACGTCCTGATCGACGAGATGTCATCGTTGCCGGGTTTCCACATGACCCGGCCCGAGGGCGCGTTCTATGCGATGCCCAATATCCGGGAAACCGGCATTCCGGCGCTGGAACTGCAAAACCGCTTGCTGGAGGAACTGCATGTCGCCACCGTTGCCGGAACCAGTTTCGGGGCGCACGGTGAGGGCTATCTCCGCCTCAGTTACGCGGCGGGCGTCGAAGATCTGCGCACGGCGCTGGCCAGGATCCGGAGACTGGCGGTGACCGAGGGCTGGGGTGGGCATCGGTGAGCAGGAGCCCTGCGCCGGCGGCGGTTCCCGCGGGAGCCGACCGGCTTCATCTGGTGGCCGATGTCCGGCCGGCCGGGGACCAGCCGAAGGCCATCAGGAGTCTCGTCGAAGCCCTGGAACAAGGCCGGCGGGAACAGGTCCTGCTCGGTGTGACGGGATCGGGCAAGACCTTCACGATGGCCCATGTCATCGAGCGCTTGCAGCGCACGGCCCTGATCCTTGCCCACAACAAGACGCTGGCGGCGCAGCTGTACGGGGAGATGAAGTCGCTGTTTCCGCACAATGCCGTGGAATATTTCGTTTCCTACTACGACTACTACCAGCCGGAGGCCTACGTTCCCCGCACCGATACCTACATCGAAAAGGACGCTTCGATCAACGAGCACATCGACCGCATGCGCCACGCCGCCACCCGCTCCCTGTTCGAACAGGGCCATGTCATCATCGTGTCGAGCGTGTCCTGCATCTACGGGATCGGGCCGCTCGAAACCTATACGCGGATGATCATCGAGCTGCGGCAGGGCGGGATCCTGGAGCGAAACGCGTTTCTCGCACGCCTGGTGGAGCTCCAGTACCGGCGGAACGACGTGAACCTGGTCCGCGGCACCTTTCGGGCCCGGGGGGATACCGTCGAGGTATTTCCGGCTCACCTCGAGGATCGGGCCTGGCGGGTCGACCTGTTCGGCGACACCGTGGACCGGTTGTCGGAGTTCGATCCGCTGACCGGGGAGCGCACCGCCACCATGGACACGGTTCGGATCTATGCCAACAGCCACTACGTCACCCCGAAACCGACCCTGACACAGGCGATGGAGCGGATCCGGGTCGACCTGGCTGTCCGGCTGCAGGAGTTCGAGACGTCGGGAAAGCTGCTGGAACGCCAGCGGCTGGAGGAGCGCACCAATTTCGACCTCGAAATGATGGCCGCCACCGGCAGTTGTGCCGGGATCGAAAACTATTCGCGGTATCTCACGGGACGAGCTCCCGGTGAACCGCCGCCCACATTGTTCGAATACCTGCCGGCCGACGCGCTGCTGTTTGTCGACGAGAGCCATGTCACCGTCCCGCAGTTGCGGGGGATGTTTCGCGGGGACTTCAACCGCAAGTCCACCCTCGCCACCCACGGTTTCCGGCTCCCGTCATGCGTGGACAACCGGCCCCTGAAGTTCGAGGAATGGGACCGGATGCGCCCGGCCACGGTCCTGGTCTCGGCGACTCCGGGGCCCTGGGAACTCGAGCAGACTCGCGGCGAGGCCATCGAACAGGTGATCCGCCCCACGGGGCTGGTCGACCCGGAGTGCGAAGTGCGCCCGGCCGGGAATCAGGTCGACGATCTCATCGGGGAAGCGCGGGCCGTCGCCGAGCGCGGCGGGCGGGTGCTCGTTACCACGCTGACCAAGCGCATGGCCGAAAACCTGACCGAATACCTGGAAGAGGCGGGGCTTCGCGTCCGCTATCTGCATTCCGATATCGACACCCTGGAACGGATCGAAATCATTCGTGATCTCCGGCGCGGGGTATTCGACATTCTCATCGGGATCAACCTCTTGCGGGAAGGTCTGGATATTCCGGAATGTGCGCTGGTCGCCATCCTGGACGCGGACAAGGAGGGATTTCTCCGCTCGCGCATCTCCCTGATCCAGACCATCGGCCGCGCTGCCCGCAACGTGGACGGACGGGTCGTGCTGTACGCCGACCGGGAAACGGAGTCCCTCAAGGCGGCCCTCGAGGAGACCCGCCGCCGCCGGCAACTTCAGCTGAAGTGGAACCGGGAGCACGGGATTCAGGCCGAATCCGTACGCAAGCAGATCGCCGACGTGCTCGGCAGCATCCATGAGCAGGACCGCGTGACGGTCGAGATCGAGCCGGACATTCCCCACCGCATCGGACACAACCGCGAGGCCTACGAAGCCGAGCTGGAGGAACGCATGCACGAGCACGCGGCCGCGCTGGAGTTCGAGGAGGCCGCGCACCTGCGCGATGAACTGAAGGCGCTGCGGGACCGTGATCTCGGCCTGGCCGGCAAGCCGCCTGCACCGCCTCCCCGGCGCCGCCCGTTCGGAGCGGCCGCCAGGGCGCGTGCGAGACGGCGCTGAAGTGGAGGGGGTCGCAGAGCCCGGGATGGCCCTTGTGACCGGCGGGGCGCGGCGTATCGGCGCCCGTCTGGTACAGTCGCTGGCCACGCTCGGGTATTCGGTTGCCGTGCACCATTATCGGTCGGTGCAAGCGGCGGCCGCACTCGTGGAAGAACTCCGGGAAGCCGGGAGTACCGCGAGTGCGTTTGCGGCTGACCTGCGTTCCGAACGTGATGCCCGGCACCTGCTGCAGGCAGCCACGGCCGAACTGGGCTGTTGCACGGTGCTGGTGAACAACGCTTCCCACTTTGCCTACGATACCCTGCGCACCGGCACCCGGAGCTCGTGGGACAACCACCTCGAATTGAACCTCCGCGCCCCCCTGGTCCTCAGCCGCACCTTCGCGGACCTGCTCCCGGCGTCGCGGCGCGGGCTGATCGTGAATCTGCTAGATCCCCGGGTCTGGACGGTGACGCCGCACTACCTGTCGTACAGCGTGAGCCGCGCGGGGCTGTGGTCCGCGACGCGGATTCTTGCCCTGGAGCTCGCGCCGCAGGTGCGGGTCAATGCGATCGGTCCGGGGCCGACGCTGGCCAGTGAAGCGGAAGGAGAGACCGGGTTTCACGCCGTGCGGGACCGCCTGCCGCTCACGCCGGGGCCGTCGCCCGAGGATATCTCGGAGGCGCTCGTCTATCTCGTGCGGGCGCAGTCGGTAACCGGTCAGATGATCGCCCCGGACGGCGGCCAGCACTTGGGCTGGCTCCATCCGGCGGCCGACGAGGCGGTCCGTGGCTGATTCGCGCACCCTCCTGGTGCGCGGCCTGGAACTGGAATGCCTGATCGGTGTGCATCAGCACGAGCGCCGTACCGCGCAGCGGGTTCTCATCGACATTGAGCTGCAGGTGAAACCCGTCCGCCATGATGACGACCTCCGCCGCATCATCAGTTACGAGGACGTGGTGGACGCGGTGCGGCGCCTGACGGCCGACGGCCACGTGCAGCTGGTCGAAACGTTGGCGGACCGGGTGGCCTCCTGTTGTCTGGAGTTTGACGGTGCCCTCGGGGTCGAGGTCACGGTGATCAAGCCCGACGTATTGCCGGGTGCCGCGGCCCTGGGCGTGCGGGTGGAGCAGGCGCGGGAAACATCGTCTGATGGCGGGCGGGGAGGTTAGCGGCCTGTAGCTGCACGATTTTTATGCACAGCACCCGAAATGGCCACCGACCAGACGGGTGAGCGCGGGCCTGTTCGACTTCCGGGCCCCACTAAAAATTCTATTTTTTCTTTATTACAATAAAATACAATAATTTATGCTGCATTCTTCTCTCTCACATTAGAATGTGCCCTGAACCGGGATCTTGCCTGGTCCACGAACCGGACATGTGCGGGAAATATTTTCCACAGGGTTTTCCACAGTGGTACAGCGCGTTCAACCGCATGAGACTTACGGTTGAGAGATATTTGAACAAGGTGGATGCTCTTGCAAAATTCCTGGCGGCATCAAATTCGGCGACGAAGCGCCGGAATCACCGCCCGGGCCGCAGCAGAATCGGCATCCGGGCCGGCCATCGGACCGCCGGTCCGCCCGATTTTTTCTCGCTGAGGGTCGTTTTCCGGACGT
The DNA here is from genome assembly GCA_965203385.1 of Alphaproteobacteria bacterium. GTDB lineage: Bacteria > Pseudomonadota > Alphaproteobacteria > TMED109 > TMED109 > VXPW01. The sequence goes on along the minus strand of OZ241893.1, from coordinate 3,003,804 downwards.
GGGGCACAGCGGTCCCGTGGCCCGGTTTCGGGCAGATGTCTGGGAAGGGCGGGAGAGCCGGGCTCAGTTCAGCAGGCGGAATAGCTGGTCCACGCTGAGTGCGCAGATTCCGAACATGAGGTGGGTCATGACCTTGGCGGGGCCACGGACGTAGATCCGGCGCCCGCCGAATTCGTCCTTGAGGCGTCCGTTGACCCGCTCGACGTTCGAGCGTTCCCGCAGACGCCGGCGCTCGGCCGGGACCCGGCGGGCGGCCCGGCGAGCCCGGGCCTCGGTCTGGATCGCCTGCTTGCGCTCACGGGTGCGCGGGTTGGGGTCGATGATCGGGACATGTCCGAGCCGTTCGCTGCAGGCCCGGATCTCGGCCGCGTCGTAGGCGCTGTCCATCAGGTCATACAGGCTGGTCACCCGTTGGGCCGACAGATGCGCCAGTGGCAGCGCCACCTGGCTGTCGTGCACCGACGCCGAAGTCAGAATGCAACTCACCGGCACCCCGCCGTCCGCCGCATCGATATGAAGCTTGTAGCCGATCCAGCTCTCCTGGTGCCCCTTCGCATTGCGTTTCGTGCCCACATCACACGCCTGTGGCAGGTCCGACAACATCTCTGGCAACGTCATCGTCTGCTGACGCTCCAGGCGCCGCCGTGGCGGCCGCTGCTCGCCGCGACGCGGACGGCCGCGGCGGCGCTTCGGCTGCGGGGGCTTCGGCGTCGCCTTCTCCCGTGCCGGAATCGCCGTCGAATCCCGGGAAATATGCCCGACCAGACGCCGCCCCAAGGTCTTCGCCACCAACCCCGCATGCAATTGTTCCGGCAGTGCCGACGCCGCGAACTCCGCGAACGCCCGCGAGAACGTCGACTCGCTCGGCACTTCCCCCGCTCGAATCCAGCCGCACAGGCGCCGCAGCTTCCCGTCTTCCTGCAGCCGCTCAATCAGGGCCCGCGTCGTCGGCACATCGAACACCGCCTTGGCCAGAAACGCCCGCGCCAGCGCCCAACGGTCCTCCAGCGGCCGACCCGGACCTGACGACGGACCCGGAATCACCGACATGTCCACGAACACGAACTCCATCAATTCCACGAAGCGCTGGTAGCGCGTCGGCAGCGGACCCAGCTTCGATTCCAGCAGGGGAAACAGTTCGCCTTGCAACACGGCGTGATACTGCGATAGAGTCACCTTCAGGGACATGGTCGCTCTCCCTTCTGATCCGGGGTGTGTTGGATTCTCAGGATACCAGAAGATGGCGGCCGGTCCCACCGAATTTCGCCTGATTCCGGCCGTAATTCCGCTTATTCCGATCTTTTTGCAAGACCCTCGGTGGTGACGGATTTTACGAACGGACGGATCCTGACTCGTGGGTGCCGCGCCCTTTCCGGGTCTGTTGGGCCCGTCGCGGGAAGCCTGATTCCGCATCATCGGGACCTCCTGCCCGTGCACGGGGCCGGGACGGCAGGCAAAGGCGGGCAAAGGGATGGTCGCAGGGAGGATGGAAACTCCGGCGACGGGCCGAACGGGTGCGTGTGTGCAGGGGGAGGGAATCCGGGATCCCCGGGGTTTCGAGGCGGCCGGACAGGCTCTCGGGCTTGCCGTACTTCCGGCGGTTGCCTGTCCCCGGCATTCCGGCGAGACTCCGGCATGGAACGTCGCCCTGAAACAGCACCGCCACCGACCGGCTCATCCGATCCTGCGGCCGCCGGCCCGGAACCGTCGAAGGTCAGCGATCTGGAGGCGGGCGCCGAAGTCATTCGGCAGGCCGCGCGGACTCTTCCGGCCCGGCCGGGCGTCTACCAGATGGAGGGAGCCGACCGGGAAGTCCTGTACGTCGGCAAGGCGCGGGTGCTCCGCAACCGCGTGAGTACCTACGCATCGGTCGGGCGCCTTCCCGTTCGGCTGCGACGGATGATTGCCCGGGTGCGGCATGTCGAATTCACGGTAACCGAACACGAGGCCGAGGCACTGCTGCTTGAGGCCAACCGGATCAAGCGGTTGCGACCGCGCTACAACATCCTGCTGCGCGACGACAAGTCCTATCCCTATATCCATCTTCGAACCGATCATGCGTGGCCGCAACTGTTGAAGCACCGTGGCCGCAAGCGACGGAACGGGCACTACTTCGGGCCCTTCGCTTCGGTCCGCGCCGTGAACGTGACGCTGAATGCGCTGCAGCGGGCATTTCCGTTGCGCACGTGCACGGACCGGGAATTCGAGTCTCGCACCCGGCCATGCCTGCAGTACCAGATTCGGCGCTGCACGGCCCCCTGTGTCGGCAAGGTCGAGGCGGCCGAGTACGCCGGCTTCGTGGAGCAGGCGCAACGATTCCTCGGCGGCGGCGGGCGGGAGGTACAGGCCTCCCTGCGGGCGGCCATGGACCAGGCCAGCGCGAAACAGGAGTTCGAGCGCGCGGCGGTGCTGCGGGACCGCATTCAGGCGCTGAACGCGATCCAGACCGCCCGCGGCGGCGACTTGCAGCACGTGGGTGACGCCGACGTCTTTGCCGTGGCGGAGCAGGGCGGGCAGATCGCGGTCCAGGTGTTCTTCTTTCGCGGCGGCAGCAACTTCGGCAACCGCACCCACTTCCCGGTCCACGGCAAGGAAGTGCCGGCGCAGACCGTGCTGGGCGCGTTCATCTCGCAGTTCTATGACACGCAGGCACCGCCGGCGACGCTGCTGCTCAACGAGCGGGTACCCGACCTGGAATTGCTGGCGGAGGCGCTTTCGATCAAGGTCGGACGGCGGGTTGCGGTCCTGGTTCCCCAGCGGGGCGAGAAACGGCAGGCGGTCCGGGCGGGGGAGGACAACGCCAGGGCCGCGCTGGCCCGCCGGATTTCCGAGCGGTCGAACCAGCTGGAAATGCTGGACGGCCTGATCCGAGTGTTCGCGTTGGCGGCGCCTCCCCGCCGGGTCGAGGTCTATGACAACAGTCACCTGCAGGGATCTCATCCGGTGGGGGCGCTGGTGGTCGCCGGCCCTGACGGGTTCATGAAATCGTCGTATCGCCGGTTCAATGTCAGGACCGCCGATCCGGGTGACGACTACGCGATGTTGCGCGAAGTGCTGCGGCGCCGGTTCCGGCGGCTGCAGCAGGAGGACCCGGACCGGTCCCGCGGCCAGTGGCCGGACCTTCTCCTGATCGATGGCGGGGCGGGGCATCGCAGTGCCGCGCTCGAGGTCCTGAAGCAGTTGTCCGTCTCCGGACCGGCGGTGGTGGGGGTGGCCAAGGGTCCGGACCGCAACGCCGGCCGGGAGCTGTTTCACGCGGGTCTGGACCAGCCGCTGACGCTGGCCGCGGACGACCCGCTGCTGTACTTTCTCCAGCGCCTCCGGGACGAGGCCCATCGGTTTGCGATCGAGGGGCACCGCGCCCGGCGGTTGCGCGCCGGCACCCGCTCGGAACTCGACCAGTTGCCAGGCATCGGCCCCCGCCGCAAGCGGGCGCTGATTCTGCATTTCGGATCGGTGCAGGCGATTCGGGATGCAACCTTCGCCGAGCTGGTACAGGTCGAGGGGATCAGTGCGGCCGTGGCCCGGACCCTGCGCGACCATTTCGCCGTCGATGCCTGATCTTCGTCGGGTGAATCCTGCCCTGCTGGTAACCTGTGCCCGCATCCTGCTGGTGATCCCGTTTGTCGGTTGCTTTTTTGTGCCGGATCCGTGGGGTTCGTGGGGGGCGGGCGGCCTGTTCGTCGTGGCCGGCCTCAGCGACGCGCTGGACGGATGGCTGGCCCGGCGGCTGGAACGGGTGACGGAACTCGGAGCGGCTCTTGATCCCGTGGCAGACAAGATCCTGCAGGCGTCGGCGCTGGTCATGCTGACCGCCGATGGACGCGTACCGGCGGTCGCCGCCGCCATCCTGCTGGCGCGGGATCTGCTGGTGGGAGGATTGCGGCAGACCAGTCGGGGCCGGGTCGACCTGTCGGTGACCCGGGTCGCCAAGTGGAAGACGGCGCTGGTGTTTGCCGCCCTGAGCGGGCTGCTGTTCGCGCCGGGGGTGCCCGGCGTCGAATGGCTGACGGTCGCCGGGACAGGGCTGCTCTGGGCCGGCGTTGCGCTCAGTCTCTGGAGTGGCAGTCTCTACACGCTTCGCGCCGTGCGCGCCCTTGCGGCCCCTGATCGGCAAGGCGGGGGGCGGAGGCCGTGACCGCAGTCTCCGGCGCCGTCCAAGCCGGCAAATCGGATGCGGCCAGGACCGCCGGTCGGTGAGGAACCATGCTTGAAGCCCCGAAGGTCGAGTACCGCGTCCCGCGCGCCGTGTTCACGGGCCAGGACGAAACGGCTGCCGGCGGCCTGCCGGTCCGCCGCCTGATCGGCATCCCGGCGATTGACATGCTCGATCCGTTCCTCCGGTTCGATGCGTTTTCGGTGCCGGAACGGGAACCTCCACCGGATCCTCACTCTTATCCCCAGCGGGGGTTCGAGTGCGTGACGTATCTGCTGGCCGGGGAGATCCGCTACGAGGACGATGAAGGGCACTCGGGCACAGTGGAGGCGGGTGGGGTGCAATGGCTGCAGGCCGGCCGCGGTGTCGTTCGCTCGGATACACTGCACCACGGTTCCGGTCCGGTCGCCGGCCTGCAATTCTGGGTAAACCTGCCCCGCACACACAAGGACGTTCCGGCTGCCTGCCGCGATTTTGGTCCGACGGCCATACCGGTCGAGAACCGCGGCGGACAGATCAGCGTCCACGTGCTCGCCGGCACCTCCAGCCGGGGTACAACCGGTCCGGTTCTTCCGTCGCTGACCGATCTCCGTTGTTTCGACATCCGGCTCGGGCCCGGAGCGGCGGTGGTCGAACCCGTGCCCGGCGGGCACAGCGCCGTGGTCTACATGATGGCCGGCACCCTCGAGTTTCCGGGGGACGATCTTGGTGTGCATCCGCTGGCAACCGGAACCCTCGCCCAGCTCTCGGGGGGCACGGAACTGCGGGTCTCGGCGGGAGCCGGGGGAGCCCGCTTCCTGTTCGCGGCCGGGCGCCCGTTACGTGAACCGGTTGCACGCAGCGGAGGGTTTGTTATGAACACGCTTGCGGAACTGCGCACGGCGCAGGAAGCCTTCCGCCGCGGCCGCTTCGCAGGGTAGGGAACGTTCGGTGGAAGTACTGTATTTCGCGTGGGTCCGGGACCGTATCGGTGCGGCCCGTGAACAGGTCACGCCGCCGGATTCGGTTGGTACCGTGGAAGAGCTGGCCCACTGGCTTGCAACCCGCAGCCCGGGCCACGCCGACGCCTTCCGGGATCTCGCGTTGCTGAGAGCGGCGGTCAACCAGGAGCACGTGCCGTGGTCCCAGGCGGTGGCCGCCGGCGACGAGGTGGCGTTCTTTCCGCCGATGACCGGAGGTTGATCCCGTGATCCGGGTGCAGGAAGCTGATTTCGATCCCGGTGCGGAGATGGACCGAATCCTCAACGGGAAAACCGGAATCGGCGGCGTGGCGAGTTTTCTTGGCGTGGTCCGTGACGACCCTTCGGGGCCCGCCCTGACGGCGATGACTCTCGAGCACTATCCCGGCATGACCGAACGCATGCTTGCGGCCATCGAGGAAGAGGCTCACCGGCGCTGGGACCTTGCCGGCAGCCTGGTCATCCATCGTTATGGACGGATGGTGCCCGGCGACCGGATTGTCCTGGTGGTCACGGCCGCCCGGCATCGGCAGGCGGCGCTCGAAAGCTGCCAGTTTCTCATCGACTGGCTGAAAACCCGGGCTCCTTTCTGGAAGCAAGAAGAAACCGAGGCGGGCGCGACTTGGGTGGAGGCGCAGGCCCGGGACGACGTTGCGGCTTCACGCTGGCAGAACGCAACCGTACCCTAGAATCGCTCTGGCAGTGGCGGGCCGGTGCCGGTTCGCGTCAGGTAGCGCGGCATTCGAATCAATGTGCTGTGGGCGGCTGCTTCCGTCGGACGGACGACGGGCCGCACGATGTGGAGATCGTGGATTGTTACTGAAGGCACCTGACATGAACGCGAAGAACGAAATGAGGCCTGTGTGTCCAGATGAGGTCCTGCGCGACGAACTCAACAAGCCGGGTCTGTCCGCCAATGCGTTGTCCAAGGTCCGGTGCGTGATGCTGCCGTTCGGTTTCCGGAGCCCGAGACGGTGTCCGCCGGGAACTTGCCTTTCGGCACCGACCAGAACGCCTCGAGGCCGGCGACCGGGCTGGATAGACCCAGCGCCGCGCCCTTTCCTGCCCAGGCACCCGCCTTGCGCGTCATGGTCCTTCGCGTAGTAGCCATCGCGCTCGAAGCAACCCGCGCCCAGCGCCGGCGATGCGATTTTGCTGATCGACGCTGTCATCGAGACAAGGCTTCGGCGAATGCGGAATTCGTGCGACTCCGTGGAAGCCGGATATGCGCTTCCGAGGTGAAGAACAAGAAGCGAACGGGCAGCATTCTTTTCCAGGTGTCGGGAGTCGGCGAAGGGCGGCAGCCTGTCGCTGGTCGCCCGCTTTCCTGACCGTCCCCCGGTCGAGCTTGCCGGTGTCTCCGAACGCGAGACCCGTGATTGACGCTGGCGCAAAATCGCGCTGGCGTTCGCACTGCCCGCCCGGACGAATACCGGCCTCTGGAAAGTGTTCTCAATCATTTTGACAAGTGTCCATAGACACGCTACATTTTTGCCGGTGATATGCAGCTTCCGACATCGCGGGCTCAAGCGCTTCTATGAGCGCGGGGACCGAAGACTCATCAGGCCCGATCTGCACGAGCGTGTGGAGGTGATGCTTGCCCAACTCGACATCGCCAGTTCCCCTGAATCAATGCGTCTTCCTGGATATCGGCTGCATGCTCTCAAGGCGCCCTGAGGGGCTACTGGTCGGTCACGGTGACGGCAAACCGGCGGATCATCTTTCGTTTCGATGGGGAAGACGTCCACGACGTGTCACTGATCGATTATCACTGGCGGAGGGAGAACGGTGATGCCGATGAAGAATCCGCCGCACCCTGGCAGGGTGGTGCGCGTATCGTGTCTTGACCCGCTCGGTCTGAGCGTTACCCAGGGTGCCGAAGTCTTGGGCGTGAGCCGTCAGGCGCTCTCCAACCTGGTCAACTGCCGAGCGCGGGTTTCCGGAGACATGGCGATTCGCCTGGCCAAGGCTTTCGGTTCGACGACGGAAACCTGGATACGTCTTCAGGCGGCGTATGATGTCGCTCAGGCCCGGCAACGAGAGAGTCAGATCGATGTCAAGCGCTATGAGCCGCAACAACTGGCCTGAGTTGACGGGGGATCGGAGGACGAGAACATCAGCCCAGCGACAGAGTACAGATGTCCTGAAATCGGGAGCTAACTTCCAGCGGCCCAGCGTCAGAAATCTCCAGAAATCTTGTGGAACTGGCTCTTATCCTGCAGGAATATACAACTTTCCAATATTGATGTGCGAGGCCGCTATGCCGTTCGTAACCGTGAAGCCGAAGTTTCAGGTCACCATTCCAGCCAAATTGCGCCGAGGTATCGATCTGCGCGAGGGCGACATCATGGAGGCCACGCTTGTCGGGAACGGAATCCTGTTCCGGCTGAAGGATCTGGTGGACCGAGACGCGGCCGCCGACCGCGTTGCCGCGAAGTTTGCGGCGACCTGTCCTTCGTCTGACGATCTTGAACGCCCTGAGGACGAGGTTATGAAGGATGCAATCACTGAAATAGCCGAATTTCGCCGTGAACGCTGCCACGACAGATGAGAATGGTCTTGAATTGCAATGCCTTGATATCGGCGGTGAGAACCAACGGCACGTGCCGCGAGGTCATCGACAGGGCAGTGCGGCGGCACGAGATCGTGTTGTTCGATCCCATCTTGTCCGAATACAAGCGATTGCTGGGCGGCGGTGTGAGTGCCGTCAACATGGGGGTGTTTCATCTGTAGTGGCGTGTGTGCTACTCGGTCAAACGCAGGTTGGTATTGACCCCTTCAAGAAGTTCGTTGAGAGACGACCGCAATTCGGTCGGTACCTTCGTTTTGTCCCCCAAGGTGATGCGGAGATGGAGTTTCAGCGGGACGCCCGCCGCTCTAGCGATGATGTCCGGCAGCACCTCGACCAGGTTCTGGAGTTCGTGGGGTTCCAGGTCGGCAGCGGCGACAAGCGCACTTGGCGGGGTTTCTCCGTTTTCTTCAGATCCCGTCTTCCTTTCGGGTACGATCAGCATCACGGCCGCTGCGCCTGCCGGATCGCACGGCCAAGGGCCGGAATCAGGCGTTCTCTCCAGCCAGCGTGAGGCAAATGCATCGTCGAGCGCGCGACGGAGGACCGACCATGGCAGCGGACTGCCGAGTTTTGTTGCCAAGGCGGCAGACAAGGCCAGGACATTCGTTCGTCCGTCTGCCCATGCTTCCGGCACGGCGTCCTCGGTCAGCTGGTCCAAAGCTAATGGCGGTAATGGCGCTCGGAGTACGGCGGTTTCTCCCAGAACACCGGGCGGCACGGATTCGCCCTGGCAACTTGCGGGTCCGTTAACGATCCACAGCAATTCCTGGCGGACCGCTTCCGACACGGCTGCCTCCACGGCGTCGCGCGGACAGGCGGGAATGAAGAACTGCTCTGTGTAGCCTTCACGCTGTTCGGTCACGGTCCGCCCGCCCGCGAAGTATGCAATGACATCTGCCAACGTGATTGCCTCTTCGCCCCATAGCTCCGGCAGGGTGTCCGGTGCCAGAATGTTTGGGTCGAGCTGCGAAAGTTTTGCCTTTCCCGGCAGGAACAGTTCCAGAGCGGCGTCCGTGAGAGCCGCCTCGTCGATGGGCGTTCGCCACCAGGTCCTGGTGGATTTGTCGGGTCGGGCGAGGGATGCGACGAAGATGCCGTCGCGGACTCCCTGATCGATGGTATCGAGAATTTCCTTGTGCCGGAGCATTTTCGGCAGTTTCGGATTCTCGGCGAATGCGCCGACCAGATCCTTCACACGGCGCGAGGCCTCGTCGGCGCGCCAAAGATCGTAAGGTCCACCGGGAAGTATTGTCTCTGCATTGATCGCTGTGTCCTGGATACGCGCACGCCGGTCGGCCTTGACGGTCGCAAACAGGGGCTCGGCGCCGACGACAGCCTTGAACGCCAGGATGTTGTTGTGCTCGTTGACGGTAACCACGATCGACCAGGCCTGACGCACCGCGTCCGGGATGCGCCTGCGCGCTTGTTCCGTTGAACTTGCCAGCTTGCCTTCACGCACGGGGTCCGACGCCAGGTCTCCGAGTAGGCTGCGTACCTCCTCCCAGCCCAGATATTCGCGGATGCACACCCGGGCTGCTTCCAGGCCGTCCCGCGACGGGACGACCAGTACCACGGCGTTGCGGCAGATACGGGGGCGGTCGGGCCCGGTCGTCTCGTCGATGAAACGCTTCGCTTCGGTGCTGGGCTTGCCCGAACGGGATACTGTCTCCGGTCCCAGAACGGCAAAATGGAAATCTCCGTCGTCCCCGATGTCCCGCGGTCGTTCCGGCAGCGTATGCGTGCGGACGCCGGCGGCCGCAGCGCCTTGGGTCAGGCTTTTAGTCCGCCGGACTTCGGCGAGAAGTCTCTGCTCCAAAAGCTCCGCCGTGACCCGGTTGGCGCAGGCGTCGTCGTGCATCTGCTTCAGATTGGGACGGTTGCCCAGGCGCCATGCTTTGGGCAGCAAATCGGGGCCGGAAGCATTCGGGAACTCGGATTCGTCGAGGAACCAGGACAGGTCCGTCCAGCGGCGAAGGCCTTTTTCGATCTCGATCCGGTCCGGACGGGTGGCGCCGAGCAGTGCCATCAGTTCCGACGTATGTGCTTTTTGGCCGATCGGTTGCGAGGCGAGGAACACCGCAAGCACGGCCTGCTCCGCTTCGCGGAACTTCAGCGCCGGTTGTTCCTGCTGAACCATTCTCGCCTTGGCTAGTTCGCCTTCGATTACGCTGCTCCAATCGTTGCCGCCGACTTCCGTCACCTCGTGCGTGGCCGTGCTGGCGAGTTCGCGCGCGGCTTCCGCCAGAGTTGTTTCCCCGGGCGCGGCGAGGAAGACATTGGGGCCGACCAGCGGCGCCGTGTCCCAAGCCTCGGCGTCGCGCAGCGCAACGGCGAACGTCCTGAGAATGCCGCGGGTGCGTTGGAAGCCATCGAGTTGCGTCCATTTCGTAAAGAAGAGCTCCGTCAGGTCCGGGTGGAAGGGGTAACTGTCGAGAAAGCGCTGTTCGGCGGCCGCCCTGTCCTTGCGAACGGTGTCGTTGATGCCGGCGATACTGGTTACTGCCGCCGTGACGTGCGGGCGGAAGGAATCCCGATCGGAGATCGATGCGGACTCGAAAAAGCGCCGACGCAGCACTTCGGCAACGTCCTGCTTCTGCACCGGCTGGACACCTTCCTCCCGTTGCCGTTTGAAGATGTCGAAAATCTGCTGGCTCAGCTCCCTACCGAAGGCATCGCTCTTGGCGGGGTCGGAGGCGAGCAGCGAGGCTACCAGGGCGCAACGGTCTACCTTGACTACCGCCTGGCAGAGATGCTGGAAGAAGTCGATCAGCCGAGCGCGCCAGACCTCGTCCATCGCAACCTTCTCGCGGACGTACATGAGCACCTCGTCGATCAGCACCAGGGTCGCCAAACCTTGCTGCTGCGGGTGCGACAGCAGTTCGGCGAGCAGCGGTTCGGCGGGCGGCGTTTCGCGCTCATCTTCAGCGTCGTCGGGATGCAGCACGCGCAACCCGTCGGTGCCCGCAATCTGGAACGCCAGCACGCTCCAGGGATACTTGAGCCAGCGCGATTCTCCCTCCGGGCCACGCGCCTTCATGCCCTTCTCGACATCAAGCTTGTCGAAGCAAAGCGCCACCACACGCGCCTTCGGCAGGGGCTCACCGATATGGGACCGGAACTGATTCACCGCCGGCAAGTCCGGCAACGCTTCCGGGGCGTGCGCGAGGTGGCGCAGCGTCACCAGCGTGTGCGTCTTGCCGCCGCCATAGGTCAGTTCCAATTGGCGGATGGCCTTGTCGCTCTTTCCGGCGAGACGGAATGCCACATCGCGCGCGAGTTCGCGCAGCGGGATGGTTGGATATGTGAGCGCAAAGAAGCGGTCCGGATCTTCATAGACTGGCCGTGCGCCTTTCTGCATCATCACGTCGTGCAGGTCGGCCGCGAAATCGGCGAGCGACAGTTCGCCCGTGCGCACGTCCTCGCGCAGCGTCACGACGTTGTGCCAAGGAGTCCAGGGCAGGTTTTTTGCCATATCGACCTCGTTAGATGAGTTTCAGATGTCCTGACGCGACCCGACTTTAGCCGGCCCATTTTTCTGATGATAGACGTGGCCTCAGCGGGAGAAATCGGACAAGAAAGCATCTCTGGCCTTCAAATCGTGGCTCATCTATTCAATAAACGAAATATAGCTTCCTGTCAGGCGTTTCCGACCGCAAGAACGGAACCAAGTCATTGAAAATTATCCGGTGGAAAGCACCACCGGTTAGCAGCGTCATCTGATCAGTTCAGGACATCTGAGTTTATGGGACGGCCTCCAGACGCCTGGCCAGAGCGTCGAAATCTTCAGCGCATTTCCCGCGGATTGCGTGAATATTGCGTGCGGCATCCATACCCAGTGCCTTGCGTCCGCCACCGGGACCGTCGGCGATGCCACGCCGAACGGCAAGCGGTTCGAAATACCGTTCCTTGACACGGATTTCTGCACGCACGTCCTTCCATCGCCAGTCCCCTGGCAGGGCTAGGCCGGCAAGCAACCATGTTTCGATCTCTTCTCATGCGTTCTCGGCAAGGAAAGTACAACCATCGCAGAAGGTTTCCTCGATCTGGTCCAGTCTCTGCCTGCGGCCCCGGTCGCCGTCCCGGTCAATGCAGAGGATGAAGATGTCGGTCATTCCGCCGTATCGTTCGACGATGTCACTGATGCGCCCGGGTTTCAAGGCCTCGCCCACGCCGCCGAGCAAAGGGTCCTGGCAGATCCGGACTTGATCGCGCCTGCGGCCCATATTCGCAAAGAGCCTCTCGAACAGCGGCTTGAGGATGTACTGGTCATTGCGAAAGTCTTCGGGAATGACAAGGACATTCACCTTGCTTCGCCCTCGTTGCCGCCTTCGGTAAAGGCGAGCGCGTCCTCCATCCAACCGCCGGCGAGAAGCTCCCCCAAGCCCTGGGATTTCCGCAGTTCCCGGGCGTTTTGCAGTTTGGAAACCGGGCGGATGACGGCGTCGTCGCCATTCTCCAGGCGGCAGACGACGGACAGGTTCGCGAACGTGTCGTCGTTCACGATGGAGAGCAGTTCTGGTGAATGGGTGGTGGCGACCACTTGTATCTTGCCTTTCGCGGTCTGCCGTTCGATCAGGTCGATCAGGAGATGAAGTCGCGAGGGGTGAAGGCCGTTCTCGATTTCCTCGAAGAAGTAGAGTCCTCCCGGGCCTTCGCCGAGCAGCGTGGCGAGCATGGCCAGGAAGCGCAAGGTGCCGTCGGACGCACTGTAAGCCGATATCCGTCGGCCGTTATTTTCCCGGATAGCAAGATGCACTCTGCCCGATGGATCCTCGCTAAACTCGAAATCCATCACATCCATCGGTGTCAATTCGCGTATCCATTCCTTCAGAACCCACTTGCGTTCGGCATCCTTGCATAGATTCATAAGGACCGCCGTCAAATTTTCTCCCCGAGTGCCCAATATTACTTGACTTGAGAATGAAGGTTCTCGCATGCGATCTGGTGAAAAATCCAGAAAACGCACACGCGATAATGCATGTATGATTGATTGAATGTGTTCTCTTTCTTGTTCCGGTATAGGGCAGTTCAAACTATATAATAGCTGCGTTAGAGCGGGTTTGCCCGAATCAATTTCTAGATTTCTTTCGTTTTTGACAAAAACTTCACGACATCCATATGTGCTGCGCTTCTTCTCATAGACGACCTCTTCCGCCATTTGCAATCGTTCGTAGGTGATCCTGAACCCGCTCTTGCCTGTCTCAGTACTGGTTTCGACTTCATATTTGGCGCTCGTGTCCGCCACTTTCATGTCAACCTCGAGACCGAAGCCCGGATAGGGCAAAGCCGAAAACCCATCTGCCGAAGCGTTGATACGGATGATCTCGTTCGCTGCGCCTCGTATCGGCTCCCATTCGACCTGACCGCCTGCCCCGTACTTTCCGCCGATGATCTCCGCCAGCGTATAGCCGCGGCCAATGCCGTGGAGGAAGCGGAAGGCGTCTCGGATGTTGCTCTTGCCGCTGGCGTTGGCACCAACGATCACGGTGAAAGAGCCGGTGCGCAGAGTTTCGTCGGCGAAATTCTTGAAGTCCTTGATCCGGAACGAGGTCATCATGATTGCGCCTCCAGATCGAACGCTTCCTGCCACACCGGCCCCGCGCCGACCCGGGCAGCGATGTGGTTGGACAGCGATTCGAGGATCGTTCGTTCTTCCGATCCGTCCGGTGCGAGCTCGATCAGCGCCTGCAGCAGTCGGGCGAACAGGGCATGGCGCCCGAGGCCGTTGTCGTCGATATAGGTGTTCACCCGCGCTTCGTTGCCGTCGCGCCAGAGGTGCATCAGCCTGTGCGCCCGGTCGATCAGCGGCACGGGTCGTCCGCCCGGCCCTTGATGTCCCAGCCATTTGGCCCGGCGCTGTCTCCAGGGCAACAGCTTCGTCTTGCCGCCGCCCAAGGCACCGTCTTCGTCGCCAGTGCCCTCGCCGTCGTCCTCCAGTTCGTTGAGCGGGGTCCGGCCGGGACGCGAAAGGATGGCGAAGCGGTCCGAGAGGTCCCGGTCGGACAGGTTGCAGGACAGCGCATAGAGAATGCAGGCCCCGACGGGCGCTTCGCCCAGGCCGAAGTCGCCCCGGTGCAGCAGATAGTAAGCGGTCACATCGTCGATCCCGCTTGCGGCGTCGGCCTCCCCGTCGCCGGTCAGTACGCGCCCGACGACGAAATCGACCACCATCCGACGCGCCTCGCGCAGGAATTCGGAGACCGTCAGCAGCGCGTTCGGGTCGTCAGCCTTCTTTACCACCGGGTGTCTGGAGAAGGCTTCGAGTGCCGGCCCGGTTGCCGCCCACACGAAGTCCGGCCCGCGAATGCCGGCATCCCAGAAATCGCGCAGTTTGCGCGTGATGTTCTCGCGCATCCCGGAGAGAACGGCGCTGTCCCAGCCGGGCCGCGCCGCCGGCGTACGTTTGCGGCAGACGAGCCAGACCGAGGAGGCCAGAGCGGCGGAGGTCAGCGAACGCTGCCGGTTCTGCATCTCCGTCTGGATCGGCCAGGAGCCATTGACGACAAAGCCGGCGCGGATCAACGCAGCGGCGAGGGTCTCCCAGGCGTCGGGGGACTTGTTGGCGAACACGACGACAAGACGCCCCTCCGGGTTCAGCGCCTCATGGCACTGCCCGAAGGCGCGCGCCATGCCGTCCTCGTAGGCTTGTTTCGACAACGTCTTGTCGCCGCCGAACCGGCTGGCATCGTCGATCAGTTCGCCTTCATCAGCCTCGCGATCCCACTTCGGTCCGAGCGGTCCGGCGAAAACGGGGTCGGTTTCCGGCACGACGCCGTGCAGCGCACGCCGCAGCCAGACATGGAAGAAGTCCATGAGGTCCGAATAGGGAATGGCGTCGTAATAGGGCGGGTCGGTGCAGATGACATCGAACCCGCCTTGCACGGAGTCGGTGGCGGATTGCCGCAAGACGGATGCGCCGGGATTGCTTTTCGCCGCGCTTTGCAGGTGTTCGACAACGCGGGCGATCCACTCGACAGCCTGGATGAATCCGCCGGTGGTGTCAGCCAGCGGACAGGACTCGGCGAAATCCCATACGACGGGAAGGGCGAAACGAGCGAACGTGCTGCGGATCGTATCGCGATCATTGGTCCAGGTCGCCAGTGCGCTGCCCCGGTCCGCTAGTCGGCCCAAAGAAGGTGTCAGACAGGCTATGATTGCCTCGCGCCATTCTTCGGGAACCCCGTTCATCTCATCCGCACACCCGCGTATCTCGCGCAGGAACGTTCCCAAGGCGAGAAGCTGCCGATCCGTGAACAGTTTGGACCATTGGTCGAAGCCGTAGAGCGGTATGCGGAAACCGAGAGCCTCTTTGCCCGGCAACGGCTCCTCCGGCAGCCCGAACGGGATGTTGGCATAGATCGCTTCGATCTTTTCCGACGATATTTCGGCGGCGGCCCGTTCCGCATCTTCCGGCAGGCGGTATTCCTTGCCCTTCGGCCCGTCCACCACGACGGCGGTCATCACTGCGCCCAGCCGGCCGGCGCGGCCTTCGAGGCGGATATCCTCCATGGTCATGATCGCCGGGCAGCAGGGACAGCGTGCGCCGCTCCGGCTCATCGTGCCGGCGCCGAGCCGTTTGTCGTGTTCACGCTGCTGCGCCGCATTCCCGCCGGTCCGGGGGGCACCGGTCTCGACGCCGAAATCGACCCCGCCTCCATCCTCCCTCGGTGTCAGGGTCAGCAGAACGCGCTTGTTGTCCTTCTTGCATAGCCAGAGCGTCTTGAGCAGAGGCAGCACCGCCCGGCAGCCCTTGCAGCGCACCGTGCGTGCCCACAGATAGGCCACCGTCGGTTTCGCCACCCAGCGCGGATTGCGCGGGTTCTCCAGATACGCCTTGTCTAACCTGTCGTTCAGCGGCCCGACAACGGTTTCGCCTCTTTCGTCCGGCCTCAGCAGCGCGAGCGGCTGCTTCTCGTAGGATCTGCCGCCGGGCATGAGCGCCTGGAATTCGGCATAGGTGGGATAACACTCCGCCAGCACCGCTCGGGCACGGGCCAGCACATATCGGCCCCAGGCGCGCAGCTGCCAGGCCAGATCGGCCTGGGGAAGCGCTCTGCCGTATTCAAGGGCATCGTCGAGCAGCGTTGGTTCGGCTTCGCCGAGGCCCAGCGCGGCGAGCTGGCGAGACAGGGTCTTGCCCTTGATCCCCTTCGCCTTGAAGAAAGCCTCCATTAAATCGACGTCGGCGTACGCGAAATCGGGCAGTGGGAGAGTCTCGTCGACCAGCCGGCGCGGGTAGTCGAGTGTGCATTTGAGAATGAACCAGGCGACCGGGTTGATGTCGATGGCGGTCGCCTCGCATCCCAGCCGCATCGCCTCCAACGGGATCGCGCCGCCGCCGGCAAAAGGATCCAGCACCCTGGGTGCGCGTCCATCATGGGCGTTGCGGATCCTTTCACGAAACCAGTCGAGGTTGGGGCCATCTTGGCGCCCCCAATGCAGAACGCCGCCGTGCGTCTCCCGCTTGCGCTGTTCGACCATCCGACCGCCCCGCCGTTTTTTCTTGACTGTCTCGACGACCTCGCCTGCAAGCCGGCGATAGATTTCCTTGCGCTTGGCAGTGTTGCCGGGGTCCGGAAGCAGTGTCGCGATCAGCGCCGCACGACACGCCGCCAGCGGCCGCCGCGCCGGCCAGATGTGCAGAGTCGAGATATGACCGTGCCGGACGTTCTTCTCATGTACAGAGTCGATGGAGACCCGCTCCAACGGAAAATCGACCTCGATCAGGCGGGGTGCGTCGGAGGTCATAGAATGTGTGCCCGTATAATCTCGGAGGAACAAATCATCTCTCTATTCCGCACATTATCCGCTTAAGACGCGTACCCTCAACTCGTGTCATGCTCGTTTTTCTTCGTCCGGATGCCCCTTTCATATCCAAAGGCGGCGATGAGGGTGCTGCCGGAAATTCCGTATTCTCTGGTCTGCTCATAGAAACTATCCTGTTGGAGGTCCGTAGCATTAGCCTAGCGCCTTCAGGGCCGGAGGAGCGATATCGTTGTACCATTTGGCGGCAATGCTCCCAGTCCGAACCGGCCACCGCACGGACTTGGGAAGAAGCCGACCGGCAAGCGAACCCACATATTTGTCGATCAGCGCTTTCTCGCCTGGCCATTCCTCCTCTGCGTCATAGTCTTCGATTTCCGCATAGCGGCGGAAAATGAATGCGAACAGGTCGGCCACCTGGACCAATCCCGCATGGTGCGATTTGACCGAGAATGTCGTATCGATAATCTGGTCGAATCGCACCTGCTTTCCCTTCCTGCCGTAGTAGTCATCGGTCCAGTCCGGCGGTGTCCAGAGCAATTCGGCGAGTTTGTCCGCCATGACCTTGTTGTCATCGAAGATCAGGAAGGTGCGGCCCTTGTGCTTGCCGCTTCTCTGATTGGCCTTCTGAATCTGTAACGCCACGTGCAACCCAGCGGCCAGCCATGCGTCGTGTTGCTCTGCCGGTTCCTGTTCCGCTTTATTTTCTTTCAGCTTGGCCCGATCTACGGCCGTGACGATCAGACGATGTTTCCTGTCCACGATCCAGCCGCAGAAGAAATCGACGATCTTCTGCCGGGTATCGGGGGCCACCTTTCGCCAACGGTTGCGCCCGAGAATCATCTTTGAACCCTTCAACTCGCGCAAATTCTCCTGGAACAATCCCTGCACAATATTGAAGACCTTGGAGAACTCCTGCTGCGTCCTGTGCAGGCGCAAAGAGTCGACCAAAATGCCGACCATCACGAGGCATGGGTTTTGCTTGGTATTACCACTTTCGTCGACATAGCAGACCTTCATGTTCCAGCCTCGTCCGCTCTGGCTGAAAAAATCTCGGATTCCGCGATGATGGTGCTCCCTCTGGCCTGCACGAGCAGCCGGCCGAACGGGTCGCGGACCCTGATCAGACGGGGGTGGGGCGTCGCGCAGTCGAAGACGACGTAGAGCCAGTAGCGATCCCGGAGGCTGCAGGCGGCCGCCCATTCGTTCTCGCTCACTTCCACCGCGCCGGTTCCCGCACGCCCCTTGACTTCAATGGCCCGCTCCTCCTCCGGCCCCTGCGGGCCTGCGGGGCGCTTCGAGCGGAGATCGAAGCCCGGCCAGTCGCCGAGACCTTCGCGGCGTGCGAGTTCTGGTCTGGATACGTCATGCACGACAGCGCCCGCCGCCTCCTCGTGGGCGCGGGCCCGCTCCATGGCGATCGCTTCGATTCTGGTGTCATGCCGTTGTTGTTCCTCCGGATCGTCCGTAGGCACCACCAGCGCATGGGCGATCATCGTTATCTCGCCCGGTTCGATCAGCGACGCCTCGGCTTCCAGAAGCGCCAGGCCGTGCCTCTTTTCCGCAATGAGCTGGCTCTGCTCGTTCTTGACGAGAGCCAGTTCTGCCTGCGCGCGGGCATCACCCTCGCGCGCATCGCCGCTCAAGCGCCGACGTTTGGTCATCAGTTCCGCGATCTTGTGATCGTAGCCGCGCGCTGCCCAATGAAGCCGTTCCGGCAATCCGTGCCGGATGTGCGATCGGCATTCCTGCACCATGCCGAAGAGCAGGTCTTCCTTCAGCCACGTTTCCGCGCTTTCGGTCAGCCGGCGCGCCTGCCGGGCCAGCGGCACGCTTCCGGGCGGTATGCCGCGCGCGCCGCGCAACAGAAGCAGATGCTCCAGCGGGCAGGTTGCGATGACGCCGTCGCTCTCCTGTCGCAAGCCGACTGGACGGGTCTCGACCGTCTCCAGCGATTCCCCGTTGCGGCGCAGAATCGATGTCTGCGCCAGATGGAGGAGGTAGGGGGCGTCGGCGAGCGGGTCGACGAAGATGGCACCGCGCTTGGCCTCATCCGCTCGGCGCGCCAGCAAGGCGGCGCAGAAGCGTTCGAACACGGGTTCGCCGGGATGCATCCAGATGGCGCCGTCGGTGGTGTCCGGGCGATGGACTGTCAGGCGGCTCCACAGCGCTTCCGGGTAGAGGTCCATCGCTTCACGCAACGAATCGGCAGCGCCGGGCCGTGCGGGAGCGAGATCGAAAAGACCGTCCGGGTCGCCTTCCAACCGCAAGTCCACCAGAGGGGACGACGTTTCGACGAAGCGGCGGACATAACCGGGAAGCAGGCGGCGGTAGTGTTCCCGCTCCATTGCCGCCTTGAGCTCGGGAAGGTGCTTCCTGACCTCGCCGCCACCGAACAAGGTCCGTTCACGCCCGGCGATGGCGGCCACCTGGTCGGACTTCAGGCCGCTGCCCAGCTTTTCGATGGCAATCCGGGCGCCGGACTCCGTCGCCGCCATCTCGAGGTAGTCCTTGAGCGGGACGTTTTCGAGAAGACGGCCGATAACGTCGAAGACCTTGTCCGAACCCAGTTGCGCACGGATTTCCTCCAGCTTTTCGAGAAGGACTCCGATAACCCGCCCTTCGCGCGTTTCTCCGGCGATCAGATTGACGATCACCACGGGGTCGCGCAGCTGTCCGTAACGGTGAATGCGGCCCATTCGCTGCTCAAGGCGCGCCGGGTTCCACGGGATGTCGTAGTTGACCATCAACCAGCAAAACTGGAGGTTGATGCCTTCACCGGCGGCATCGGTGGCCACCAAGACGCCGGCGCCGCCCGTATCGGCCGGACGCCGGAACAGCTCGACCTGGGCTTCCCGTTCGCGGTAATTCAGCCCGCCATGGATCAGGGCCACCTGCCCGGTGAAACCGAGTCCTTCCAGGCGTTGCACCAGGAACTCGGCGGTATCGCGGTGTTCGGTGAAGACGATGAGCTTTTCCCGGGCATGGGCGGGATCGGCCATAAAGGCGCGCAGCTTTTCGAACTTGGAATCGTTGCCCGCCTCGGCCAGGCGGCGCGCCTCGGAGATAAGGGTCTCGACCTCGTCCCGCTCGTCCCGCAGTTCCGACAGGGCGGTTGTGACGAGACCGCCGAGAGCGTCCGCCTCGAACGCCTCGTGGCGTTCCGGTTCGCCGTCGTCCCCGGCATCCTCGTCGGCGGTTCGGGTCTCGAAAAAATCCGGTGTGGCGGCGATTCGGGTCTGGCGTCGCTCCAGATCGTCGATGCGGCCGGCCCTGACGAGCTCGATGGCCTCGTCCAGTCGGGCAAGACGGCGTTCGAACGACCTTGTCAGGGCATAGGTCGAACTGGCCAGACGACGCTGGAACACGCTCATCGCGAGGCGCGCGGCCGAACGGTTCAGTCTTCGCGCCTTGTCGTAGGTTTGGGTAATGTACTGCGTAGTTGCGTCGTAGAGTTTCTGCTCCGCCGGGCTCAGGGCGTAGCTCAAGGTGTCGCAGTGCCGTTGCGGATAAAGCGTCCGTCCGTCCGCACGGACCATCTCCTCCTTGGTCCGGCGAATGAAGTGACGGCGCCGCTGTTTCTCCGGGAAGCTCTTGAAGGCGTCGAAAGTCGCGAGCACGTCTGGCGCAAGGAGCCGCCAGAGGCAGTAGTAGGGAAAGTCCTTGCCCATGTGCGGTGTCGCTGTCAGCAGCAGCAGGTTGGCCGCCGACCAGCCGAGCCGCCAACGTGCGTTTTCGACGGGTAGGCCGGCCAGAGCCTCGGCGAGACGGTAGCGGTCGGTCTTGTGGACCTGGAAATCCCGCTCGCGACTGGCAGCCAGCTTGTGCGCCTCGTCGAAGACCACGAAGTCGTAGGGGGGTGCTGCTCCGGAGGCCACCGCCTCGCGCATCCGCCCGAACATGCGCTCGCTGGCGAGGGTGTCGATGCTGACGATCAGATGGTCGCTCAGGGAGCCGATGAAGGGATTGCCGGAGCGCGCATCGGCACCGCGCGCGATGCTGAACGGAAGGCGGAAAAGCGTACGCATTTCCCGCTCCCAGTTGCCGACCAGGCCGGCCGGAGGGACGACGAGAACGCGCCGGATGAGGCGGCGCGCCAGCATCTCGCGAAGATAGAGGCCGGTCATGATGGTCTTTCCTGCCCCGGCATCATCGGCGAGGAGGAACCGAAGCGGTGACTGACCGATCATGTGTTCGTACACGGCGATACGCTGGTGCGGCAGCGGATCGATCGACGATATCTCCGCAGCGAATGCCGGGTTGGAGAGGTGGCCATATGCGAGGCGGGTCGCCTCGGCGACTGCGGTAACCGCTTCCGGTTTCGCCGTGAAGTCGAGCGGAGGGACAGCCGAAGTATCAGCGGGTTTCTTTTGCCGGGTCGCTTTCTGGACATCCGCCTCCAACTCGACGAGCCGCCGCCATGCGAGACGGGCCGGCCTTGATTGACCATTCTCCCACCGATTCACCGTCGCGAACGACACGCCGATGCGCTCCGCCATGCGCGTCTGCGTCAGCCCGAGCCGTTCTCGTAAATCCCGGACCCGAACAGAGTAGTCTTCGGGAATCTGTTCGCCTGCCATCCGCACCGCTTTCTCTCGGAGAATGTTCTCGCACACGGGTCAAGCTGCCGCAGTATGACACATGCGATAGCGCATGTGCAATACCATGCAACTAAGGGCGCAATGTTGCTTGCAACTGAAAACGCGGGATGTGTGAAATCATCGCTATTGGCGGCGGCGAGGCCAATTGGGTGGATTCTGATCTGTCGCGAGCAGCGTGGAGGCCGATTCCGGCAGGAAACATCTTGATTCCCAGACTCTCGTTAAATCAATCTCTTACAGGTTCGCTACATAAGGAATGGTGGGGGACGGTGGCGTGGCAGGCGGGAGCCATCAGCGTCGCGGTCGCTCATCCCGCCACGGTGAGGCGGCCGCGATCTTCGACCCGGCGGAGGATATGGGCGCGCCGCCGCTCGGGCGACCACTGCTCGCGCTCAAACATCTCGAACATGGCGATTTCTTCCGCCGTCAGAGGATTGCCCTCGATCGCCTGCAAGTGCACCGCCTCGGCGAGCCGGCCGTTCGCGACGGCTGTCACGGCGGAACCCGAGTTACGCAGTGGTTTTATCATGCTCAAATCCTATCACGTTCCTTCGACGGGGGCGACAGGCGGGATTGTTCTGTCCCGCGAAACGAGGGGGTATTTTCCATTTCGAGACGCACACGCACTGAATTTCGAGGAGCAAGGCCGGCGTACTGGTGGAACTCGGGGTGTAACCGTTCGGACGAAAATGATCTGTCCATGGTGCCCCAAGGCAGAGTTACGCATGTTCGAGGCGTTATGCTCAGATGTCCTGAATTGATCAGATGACACTGCTGACTGGTGGTGCTTTCCACCGGATAATTTTCAATGACTTGGTTCCGTTCTTGCGGTCGGAAATGCCTGACAGGAAGCTATATTTCGTTTATTGAATAAATGAGCCACGATTTGAAGGTGAGAGATGCTTTCTTTTCCGATTTCTCCCGCTGAGGCCACGTTTATCATCAGAAAATGGACCAACTAAAGTTGGGTCGCGTCAGGACATCTGATGCTATGCCCAATAAGTGAACAAAATCGAGGTGCAATATCATGCAATAAAGGGAGTGACACCGTCAGAGTACGCCTCCACGCAGATTCCGGTCTCCCCGGACAGTCGTACCAGGGACGCCACCGAGGGCCCTGCCCGCATAGTCTCTTCCACACGTCCACGCTTT
Organism: Alphaproteobacteria bacterium; assembly: GCA_965203385.1. GTDB lineage: Bacteria > Pseudomonadota > Alphaproteobacteria > TMED109 > TMED109 > VXPW01. Next base: position 2,981,601 of record OZ241893.1, on the reverse strand, counting down.
TGCGGGCCGTCGGGCCGTTCATCACAGGCACAGCGAGAGGCCCGCCGCTGCCGGTGTCAGCGCCCGCCTGACATCAGGCCGAGGATGGCTTGGGTCGGAATCAGGTACGCGCCCCAGTCCCCGCGGGATGGTACCGGGGTCGCAGGAAATCGACCGGTCCGAAGGCCGTCACCCCACGGCTCAACGTGAGCTCGGCCTTGGGAGTCCTGCCAAATAACATGTTTTGTTGACCATGATCCGGCCGACGCTCAATGCGGTTGCATCCCAGGTTCTTGGTGTTGAACTCATCGTTGCATCGTCTTGAGTTCCAACAGCGTGCTCTCGGCACGAGCCTGTAGTTCCATTCGCCATGAGATCGGTCTCTCCGGAGCGAGAGGTGATCCATTTGCTGCTTCGTGACCGGTTGGCCGGTCGGGTAGGTGTTGTCATCCAGTGCGGCGTGAATGGTGAGCCCTCGTCGGATCCTCGTATGGCCGATCAAGTTTACCACCACCGCGTGGCTGGTCAGGGGCCGCCCCTCCAGTTTCCGGTGATGTGGAAGAACAACCGGTGCTCGATCTTGTTCCACTTGCTGGTGCCTGGCGGGAAGTGGCTGATATGGATGCGCAGACGCGTCTCGTCAGCGAACTGCTGCAGATGGTGCTTCCAGGCGCGCGAGAAAGTATGGAAATATAATTGGGCCCGAGTTCTTATCTCCCCCGTAGGTCAACCGCCGCCTCGGGCACGACCGCGAGGCCTGGACCGCCATGGCGGTCCAGGTCCGTGTGCGCCGAGCACGACGACCCCGGGAGCGACGTCTGCCACTGAGCTTGTCCCGTCCGCTTGACGGGATGCTGGAACGGCCTTGCGATTGTCCGCAAAAGGCTTATGTTTACGGACAAGGAGGAGGAATGGCAATGTCCGTCGCCGAAGCCATCCGTGCCGATCTTCGCAAACTGCCGAGGGGACGGCCCTTCACGACCTCGCGCTTCGCCGCCCACGGTCCGCGCGGCACCGTCGACCGGACGCTCTCGCGCCTCGTGCGGGAGGGCAGAATCGAGCGCCTCGCCCGGGGCGTCTTCGTCCGCCCTAGGGAGAACCGCTATGTCGGCAGCGTCCTTCCGGGCATTGCCGACATCGTCCGGACCATTGCCCGGGACAACGGCGAGACCGTACAGGTCCACGGCGCCGAGGCCCTGCGGTGCTTCGGCCTCAGCACCCAGGCGCCGATCGTGCCGGTGTTCCACACCAGCGCGTCCAACCGCACGATCCGCATCGGCAACGTCACCGTCAGGATGATCCACACCTCCAACCGCCGCCGGCTCCAGTTTGCCGGCGAGCCTGCCGGCCTTGCGCTGGCGGCGCTCTGGTATCTCGGCAAGGATAACGCGACGCCGGAGGCGGTCGCGCGGATCGAATCCGCGATCGGCCCGGACGCGTTCGCGAAATTGCGGTCGGCCGACATGCCGGCCTGGATGGCCCACGCGCTCGACACCGGGTCGGCCGCCCGTGGCTGACGCCTTCCTGTCGCTGCCCGCCGCCGACCGGCGCGACATTCTCGAGACCGCCGCCGCACGGTCGGGGCGGCCGGCCGTCATCCTGGAGAAGGACGTCTGGATCTGCCGGGTGCTCCAGGTGCTGTTTTCCATCCCGGACCCGCACCCGATGGCGTTCAAGGGCGGCACGTCGCTCTCGAAGGTTTACCGGATCGTCGACCGGTTTTCCGAGGATGTGGACATCACCCTCGATTACCGCGCCTTCGCGGACGGGTTCGATCCCTTCGCACCGGGCGTCAGCCGGTCCGCGATCCGCCGGTTCAGCGACGTTCTCAAGTCGCGCGTGGGACGCTACACCCGCGCCGTGGTCGGTCCCGCCCTGGAGGCCGCGGCCGGCGATCTGCCGGCGTCGGGCCGGTCCGCCGTCCGCATCGGCGAGGGCGGCGAACGCGTCCGCCTCGCCTATCCTTCGGTCGTGGAAAACCCGCTCGGCTATCTCGCAAGCGAGGTGCTGCTGGAGTTCGGCGGGCGCAACGTCATCGATCCGAACGAGCGCCACGAGCTCGTTCCCGACCTCGCCGCGCTCACCGACGGTCTCGAATATCCGAAGGCGGCGGTGACGGTGCTGTCCCCGGCGCGCACCTTCTGGGAGAAGGCCACGCTGGTCCATGTCGAGTGCCACCGGGGCCGGCTCGCTGCCGGCCCCCACAGGCTCTCACGCCACTGGTTCGATCTGGCCTGCCTCGCCCGGCAGGACGCGGGCCGGGCGGCGCTTGCCGACCGCGCGCTGCTCGAAGACGTCGTCCGCCACAAGACGGTCTTCTTCAATGCAAGCTACGCCAACTATGGCGACTGCCTGGATGGCCGGCTCCGGCTCGTCCCGGACGATGACGGATTCGCCGGCCTGCGGTCCGACTACGACGCCATGCGCCTGGCCGGCATCGTCGGCGCCGACGCGCCGGGGTTCGACTCACTGATCGAACGGCTCCGCGCCCTGGAAGTCGAGATCAACCGGCCGGACTGACCGCCGCACCGGGGAAACCCGGTTCCCTGCCGCGATATATTACTCCGGTAAGGACTTCAGAATTTGCATGCTCAAGTAGGGTGATCGGCCTTTGCCTCAGGCGCGAACCTCACTCCGACACAGCACGGAAATCAGGCCTTCGGCCTCAGGAAAGCTGGGATCGGCGATGTCGTTGGGGGTCTCCATGGCGTCAGCCTCGACGATGGGTGTCACGATAGTGCCGCCCAGATGCTGGCCGCGTTGGAACCAGCCGCATACGGCCGCCACGCATGGTGTGGGCAACACGGCGACGGCCGTGCCCGCCTGTCCGGTGCTGACACACCGCTCCTTGCACTGGAAGCCGGGGTCAGATTCTCGGCAGGGTCGGCTTGCGGCAGCGGAAGGCCGCACCGGGCGACGGCGCGGTCTATCCACTGGTCAGTTGCGCATACTCGTCGATCATGAGCCGGCACATGTCGCCTGGTCGGAAGGTATGCGGGCCGATGACGGACACCGGCGTCACCTCGGCCGCCGTCCCCGTCACGAATACCTCGTCCGCCAGACCGATGTCTTCCGGCAGGATGACCTCCTCGATGACCTCGATGCCCTTCGTTTTCGCGATGTCGATGACCGTGCGACGGGTGATGCCGTCAAGAAAGCAGTCAGGAACCGGCGTGTGCAGGGCGCCGTCTCGTACGAAGAAGATGTTCGCGCCCGTCGTTTCGGCTACCCGCCCCCGATGATCGAGCATCAGGGCGTCGTCGTAGCCGTCGCGCTCGGCGGCATGCTTGGCCAGTGTGCAGGTCATGTACAGACCTGCTGCCTTGGTGTTCACGGGGGCGGTTTTCGGTGAAGGCCGGCGCCAATCGGCAAGCGCCAGCCGGATTCCCTTGAGGCGCGCTTCGGGAGAAAAATACGAGGGCCATTCCCAGGCGGCGACCGCCACATGGATGGTATTGCGCTGGGCAGATATGCCCATCATTTCGCTGCCGCGCCACACCACGGGGCGCAGGTAGCCGTCTTCGATGTCATTGGCTTCGAGAACTGCGCGCCGGGCGCGGCCGAGCTCTTCTCCAGAGCAGGGAAACTTCATGCCGAGCGTGGTGGCCGAATGGATCAGTCGCTCGGTATGCTCCTGCTCCTTGAAGACCTTCCCGCCGTAAGCCCGCTCGCCCTCGAATACCGAGCTCGCGTAGTGCAGCGCGTGGCTTAGCACGTGGAGGCGTGCGGACTGCCAGGGCAGCAACTCGCCATCAAACCATAGCTGCCCGGGCAGCTGGCCGTAATCTTCAATCATGGGGGAGGTCCACAGGAATCGAGAAATCGTTCCGGAAACGGCCGCATCGTAGTACCTTGCCATTCGAAACGTCAACATGGCTGACGCATCCATGTCAGACACCGCAGCCCACGCTGTCGCTGAACGCCTCTTCTTCGGCTATCGGGTATTCACCGCCGCCGCCGACCGGGTGCCTGCAAGCCGTGGTCCCGTCAGGGCCAGACACCACACCCCGTCATTCACCGAGCGCTGCAGCTGTGTTCGAGTGTGCCGGCGGGTGATGTCACGGAAGGCCGTCGGGCAAGCCTTTGCCCGCGCACCGCGCGGTTTGACGGCAGGGAAGCCGCCGGGCTGCCAGGCCGATGTGACTCGCCGGCGGCGCGGCACGCTGCTTCACACCCCGGCCGAACGTGTGCCTGTGGCATTCTGGCGGCAGGCGCCACCAGCCCGCATCGAGCGGGCCGCGCCATTGCCCGGATTCGTTCGCAGGCACGGGGCACACGCGGTATTGCCGGTATGGATCGAACCGGAAGAACTCGCGAACATTGAGATGGCGTCGTGAACCGGCTGGCGCCGGCAAAGGACCCTGCGAGCGCCAACCGGCTACTGGTCGTGGATGACGATTCACGATTGCGAAACCTTTTGCAGCGCTACCTTTCCGGTCTTGGATACCGGGTCGATACGGCATCGGATGCCAAGGATGCGCGAAAACGGATCGCGGGGATTCTCTATGACCTGATCGTGCTTGATGTCGCCATGCCGGGGGAGGACGGACTGGCACTGGCGAGGTCACTGCGGTCGCTGGGAAACGTGCCGATCTTGTTTCTGACCGCGCGCAAGGAGACCCGGCACCGAATCGAGGGGCTGGAGGCGGGTGCGGACGACTACATGGGGAAACCGTTTGACCCGCACGAACTGGCCTTGCGTGTGGCTGGTCTCCTGCGGCGCGTCACGTCAACTGTCCCGGCGGGGTGGGTGTATTTCGGTGAATTCCGGTTCGATCTGGAGCGACGGTGCCTCTGGAACCGGTCAGGCCCGGTAGCGCTTACGTCGCGAGAAGGAGAAGTCCTGCTGCGCCTGGCCGAGAGGCAGGGAATCCCGGTGCCGCGCAGTGTGCTGGGGCAGGGCAGTTCGCGCGAAGAACGGAGTATCGATGTTTGCATCAACCGGCTTCGCCGGAAGCTCGGTGAAAGCGCCCGGTCGGCCCGTCACATCATCTCGGTTCGTGGCACGGGCTACGCCCTGTGCGCCAGGTCCCAATGAGGTTCACGCTGCCTGGATGGCCCGGTATTGAACTTCGCCGGTTGCTGCCGCGGGGCTTCTTCGGCCGGGCACTGGTCATTGTCGCCGTCCCGCTGGTGCTTCTCCAGCTCTTGCTTGCCGCCATCTTCTACGAGGAACACTGGGAAGAAGTGGGGCGCCAGCTGGCGTTCCAGTTTGCCAACCAGATCAGGCTGGTCAGCCAGCAAGTTGCCGCCGAACCCAGCCAGGCGGAACAGATTCTGCGCCAGAGTGAGACGGCGTTCAACGTTCGGCTGCACTTCCAGTCCGGCAGTACCCTGCCCGTTGCGCATCCGCATCCCGCCAGTACCTATCTGGACTTCGCCCTGGAACGCATGCTCAGCCGTCGACTCGACCATCCCTACCGCTACGATACCCGCACACGCAGCAACGCAGTGGAAGTACAAGTCGGCCTGCCCGCGGGCGTCCTGTCCGTCGTCGCCCCGATCGAGCACGTCTCAAGTCCCACCACCAACATATTTATTTCATTGATGATTCTAAGTTCGGTTCTCGCGTTTGTTCTGGCCGTCTACTTCCTGCGCCAGCAGGTACTGCCGTTGCGCGCCGTCGCCCGCGCTGCGGAACGATTCGGCCGCGGAGACATCCACGAGCCCCTGGCGGTCCAGGGCGCCACCGAAGTCCGGAGGGTGGCGCGTGAATTCTTGACCATGCGAGACCGCATCCGTGCCCAGATCGAGCAGCGAACCGAATTTCTTGCCGGGGTCAGTCATGACTTGCGCACGCAGGTTACCCGCCTCCGGTTGCAACTCGAGTTGCTGGGTGGAAGTGAGGACCGTGACGGCATGAAGGCCGACCTCGACGAAATGGAGGTTCTGATCGAATCGTATCTTGCGTTCGCGCAAGGGGAAGGGGAGGAGCCCCCGGAAGACGCCGACCTGGCCGAAATCCTGCAATCCGTGGTCGGCCGGTTCGACGATGATTCCGAGCGGATCCTGTTGGAGCAGCCGGAACCGGTACGGGCCCGGGTCCGGCGGGGAGCGTTGCGGCGCGCACTCTCGAACCTGATCGAAAACGGCCTGCAGCGTGCGACCTGGGTGAAGATCAGCCTTCAGAGCCGACCAGATCACGTCGAAATCGTGGTGGACGACAATGGTCCGGGCATTCCGGCGGCCCAACGCGAAGAGGTGTTCAAACCGTTCCGGAAGCTGGATCACGGAGTGCCGTCACGGGGCACCGGTCTCGGTCTGACTATCGCGCGGGACGTGGCGCGCAGTCACGGGGGAGAAATCGAACTCGGGGTATCACCGGCGGGCGGTCTCCGGGCGCGCTTTCGCATCCCGCTGTGACCGCCGCCGCATACCGGCCGTGAACACACCGGCTCACGTGCTGCTGGGAATGGCAGTCTGCGGGGCTCCGGGCAAGCCGGCGCGAAATGCGGCGACCATCTCCGGCGCCCTGCTGCCCGACGCGACCATCATCGCCATGGTGGCCTGGCAAGGGTGGGTGGTGGGCCGGTCCGGGGCGCAAATCTTCGGAATCGACTACTTCAGCCCGTTCTGGCAGGAAGTGTTTGCAGTTTCGAATTCGGTGCCGGTCTTTCTGGCGTGTGGGTTCTTCGGGGTCCTGACCCGGCGCCGATGGTTGGTTGCTTTTGCGGTATCAGCCGTTTTGCACGTGCTCACCGACATTCCACTGCATGCCGGTGATGGCCATCCGCCCTGGTGGCCGTTCTCGGACTGGGTGTACTTCAGTCCGTTCTCGTACTGGGACGTTCGGTACGGTGCCCGTGTGGTTGCGCCGCTGGAGTTTCTGATCGTCGCAGTTGTGGCGGGGTGGCTCTGGACAAAATACCGATCGACCAAGGTCAGAGTCGGCATTGCAGGATGTGTGGTGGTTGAGGCGTTCTTTGTGTTTGCCGGTGGCATCATCTACGGCGATTAGCCGCCAGGGTCGGCATGCCCAAGTCGTTCGAATCACCTAGGATCATACGGCGACGATTTCGGTGTCGGGAGATGTGCTGGTAGATCGATCCTGTCTGGTGTTCACGGCCGGGCATCGAAAAGGCTTGCATGCGGCGAGAGCGGGCGTGTAGTGCGCCCGATACAAGGTGAGTTTCCCGCGACAATCAGACCGTGCTCCGATGCAACGTTAACGTGCCTGTGCGAATGGCGACGAGTAGATGCGCCGTGCGAGGCGATAACAGTGTGCCCGGGCACGAAGAAACCGGAATCAGCATCGGGCAACCCTCAAGGTGGGCGAGTATTCACGAACGCTTACAGTGTTACCAAAGTCCTAGCCATATTCCGACTCCGTGAATGACTGCAATGGGAAAAAATATTGCGCCCGCGATTAGAAATCCCCATCGCTCGTCAGTGAAACAGGTGTACAGGTGTTGAAACCAAGCCACAGCCCCCAGCGCCAAGAAGAAAATAGCAGCCACTGGCCCCATTGATCGTGCCTCCTACTATTGACCGTCCGTCGGGAGATCCGAGCAAACTGCCACAAGCCGCGATTTGACGCAATCCTAGAAACGGTAAGGAGTTCCAGCCGTAGCGGCGCTGTATCAAGACGAAAGGATCCGTGGGCGCGTTCTGCGTTGCCGTTCGAAAGGGGTAAGAAAACCGCCTCATCACTGCACGGCCGAACGTTTAGGGATCTCGCGAAATTAGATTGATTTTTTGAGCAAATCTGCTATCGATGACCTACCACCAACGACGCTATGAATGGTATGGTCGAAACGCTCCGATCCAAATTTATGGTGATGCGCCCATTTCTGGGGGAACGGGCGCGGCGTCTGTGGGCAGCGACGGAGGCCCGTGCCATTGGCCGCGGTGGCATCGCGCGGGTTGCTGAGGCGACGGGGATGTCGCGCGGGACGGTTCGTGCCGGTCTGGCTGAGATCGACTCGCCGGCCGGTAGCGACGGTTCGGACGCCGTGCCTTCCGGTCGGCAGCGCCGGCCCGGCGGAGGGCGCAAGTCGGTCACGGTGATAGATCCCGACCTTGAGGCGGCGTTGGAGCGTCATCTTGAACCGGTCACGCGCGGCGACCCGGAAACACCGTTGCGCTGGACGTGCAAGAGCGCCGCACGATTGGCACGGCAACTGACGGCCGAGGGCCACCGGGTCAGTGAGCGGACGGTGAACCGACTGCTGCACGATCTGGGGTACAGTCTTCAGGGCAACCGCAAGACGCTGGAAGGGCGCCAGCATCCGGATCGGGATGCGCAGTTCCGGTGCATTGACCGGCGGGTGCGTGCGTTTCAGCGGTTGCGCCAGCCCGTTGTGTCGGTCGACACCCAAAAGAAGGAAATCGTTGGCCAATATCGTAATGGCGGCCGGGAATGGCACCCGAAAGATGCGCCCGTGGCGGTCAATATGCACGACTTCCCGGACCCAGATCTCGGCAAGGCAGTCCCCTATGGGGTGTACGATCTCACCGCCAACGCCGGCTGGGTAAGTGTCGGGGTTGATCATGACACTGCGACCTTCGCGGTCGAGACCCTGCGTCGCTGGTGGCGGCACATGGGTCGCCCGCTCTATCCCGGCGCCCGGCGCTTGCTGATCACTGCCGACGGGGGCGGCTCGAACAGTAGCCGCAACCGCCTGTGGAAACTCGAACTTCAGAAGCTTGCTGATGAACTCGGTTTGACGATCTCGGTGGTGCACTTCCCACCCGGAACCAGCAAGTGGAACAAGATCGAACACCGCATGTCCAGTCACATCACGCAGAACTGGCGGGGCCGTCCTCCCATCAGTCATCAGGTGATCGTCAATCTGATCGCAGCGACCACCACGGGCACCGGTTTGACCATACACTCTGACCTCGACGACAACACCTATTCGCTCGGGACCAAGGTCACCGAGGAGGAGATGGACAGTCTCGCCATTCGTAGAGATCGGTTCCATGGCGAGTGGAATTACACGCTGTTGCCGCGAACATAATAGACAATTTATTTTGTCGAGATTCCTTGCTGGCGGCTCGGCCGTAGTAGTGAACCGGGTGCGCGACGGGACGGGTCCAGGTTTCTGACCGGTTGTGCATCTGCAGGATTGACGTTGCGCGCCAAGCCGGAAGTGCGCATAATGATGATTATGTAAAATATCGTTAACCAGCTTATTTCGTTGCTCATGATGAGATCCTGTCTCGTCACGGGCTGGTAGGCGGCGCCCGTTGTCGCGGGCAGAGCCCTGCAAGCTCTACCGGCGCTCAGCACCAAAGCCTGCAGCCAAGTCTGACCGTCTCAACGTGCCGGCCGCGTTGTCGTGGTTCTGGCCGCCAAAGACGCCAGTAATCCTGCCGGCGTCTCCGCCAGTCTCCCGGAACGCGTTCTCGTATACCGCGATGTCGTAGCGGAGGTCCCCGTCACCCCACGTTACGCCGGTGCCCTCCACGCCCGCGACGCTGCCCGCTTTCCACATCTCGAGATCCGTGAAGGTGAGATTTCCGGTCAGTCGATCCAAGTGCACCATCATGCCGACATCACCCGATACCGGCCGAAGGTCCGGGGTCAGGCCAAGAACCCGGCCCGACCAGTTGGCCGTTCCCAGCCCTCGTTCGAGCGGTGGCGAGGGGATAGCCAAGAATGCCCAAGGCCGCACGAGGCCGTTGCGGCCGACCGCTCCGTAGAGAACGGCTTCCAGTTGGCCGGGTACGTAGCCAATGCGACCGAACAGATGGTTCGAGGTCTCGGTCCACTCCCCCAGTTTCGTGTAGATGTCGCTGACAGGGGTGCCTGCCGATAGGCGATTGTGGACGGCCAGCAGTGCGTCATAGTCCAGTTGATGCATCACCAGCAGATCGGCTTGACTTCCGGCGTACGTGTGCATGATCGTGTCGAAAAACCGGGTCTCGGGGACGTGCCCCCGGCCAAGCGTATGAAGCAATTCGTGAAGGATCACCTCGATTCGATCACGCTCGTTTGGAAGTTTCGCCTCGTTGATCCATACGAGTCCTGCGGCAAGACTCTCATCGTCGTCTAATTGGCTCCACGCGATGCCCAAGGCATCCCCGATACCGTCATCGCGATTGCGATGCTGCGCTGCAAAGGAAACGATGATGTCCCCCCTGCTGTAGTTGAACGAACCTGCTCGCTGGTCGCTGAAGCGGATCTGCCAATCGAACGGAAGCGCACTGTTCAAAATCCGAACAGCCATGCGTACACCGGCCTCCTGATCGGATGATGAGCCCTGCTCCATCCGCACGGTCGGAGGGTTTTGCCACCGCACGACCGCACCCTGACGGTCATTGGTATCCGCCACTAAGTAGTCGACGAGCCTGCTCTTGCTGGTGCCATCATTCATGAGGAAGTGCCATGTCTCGGCACGGTCGGATTGCTGCTGTAGTTTCGCGTCCCACGTATTGCAGGTGCCTGCAGTGAACAATGTGCAGTTTCCCTCCATCCATTGGAGAAGCGCCGTTATTTCGGCCCCGCCAACAAATGCGAAGGTACCTGACGCATCAGTGTTTATGGGTTCGTGGCTTGTAAAGGGAAAGGACGCGGATTCGGCTGCGACCGGGTTCCGCCGCTTGGGTTGAACTGGCGACGTCTGCTGGGATGTTGGGGTGGAGGTATCGGTCTGATGGTTGTTGGAAATAGGTGTACCAGCGCCTCCACCGCCACAGGCGGGAAGGATAAGGACCGCCACAACAGCGGTGGCATATCGAATAGTCATGGGATACCTCTGTTGCAGGAGATCGTCGACATTTCATTGGTTGTCAGTTCAGGCCCGTTCCTTCGGTGGTGGAAGGCCAGGAATTATGGCGTCATCCTGGTGCGCTGGAACTGCCGGGCGGCGACTGATGTCAACGGTCTTGTTCCACGATGCGGGGAACGTACCCGGCACGTTTCAGTTTTTCGACGAGATGGTCGGCTTCCAAGGTTGAGGCAAACGGTCCGAGCTGTACCCGGTGCCAGCGACGGTCCTCGCTTACCTGAATGCTGGGAGTGCCAAACCGGGTGATTCTTTTTGCGAAGTGATAGGCATTGTCAGGAAGTCGAAAGGCTCCCAACTGGACGAACACGGTATCGGTTCTTGGGGCCGGCATTACCGTCTTGATCTCGGCGGGCTCCGGTGACCGGTGCGCTAACGGCGCTTCTGGCTTCGGGCCCGGCAACAGATGAGGGCCGCTGTCCACCAGCTCCAGACGTACGGGTGCGACTCCGGATTTTTCGATGTCCAGGAGCTGGGCCGATCTACGGGAAAGGTCAATGATTCGGTCACCCACAAACGGCCCGCGGTCATTTACCCGAACCACCAACTGACGTCCGTTGGAGAGATTGGTTACTCGCACCTTGCTTGGCAGGGGCAGCGTCTGGTGCGCTGCAGTGACCGCGTACTGATCAAAAATCTCGCCGTTGGCCGTCAATTTCCCATGAAAATTTGGCCCGTACCATGAAGCCAGACCTTCTGCCCGGTAACCCGGCTGGACGCGTGGCGTATAGGTGCGCCCTGCAACCGTATAGGGTTCGCCAATCTTGTAGATCCCCCCGCCGCCGCCGTTGGCGACGATGGGGGTGGTTGCAGGGGGGACGGTGATAGCCGCAGGGGGGATGTCCTGCGGAACCACTACCTGCGCAGGCTTTCCGCATGCCGCCACCAGCAATGCCGTGCACGCTAGCGCGAAGGCTGTTGTTTGGTTCATGTCAGAGCCCACGAGCAATCTGGTCAGATAGAACCCCTACTGCGGTCGCGTACAGGCTCGACCGGTTGTACTGTAGCGTAACCCGAAAGTTATCGTACACGAGGAACGCGAGTCCATCAGGGTGATCCGGTGCCACGACAGAAGCCATCAGGGCCCGTGACGGCAAGTCTGCCCCATCGGCTCGCCGGACTCCCAGTGCCTGCCAATCGGGAAGGGGGCGCCTGACGTCTAGCCCGATCAAATCCGGATCAAATTCCGGCGGAAGCCTGACCGCCCTCCCCCACGTGATGTCATTCTTCCAGCCGTGACTTCGAAGATAATGGGCGATGGAAGCGAAAACGTCGCCTTCATTCGTCCAGATATCTCGTTGTCCGTCTCCGTCATGATCTTGCGCGAAATTGCTGAAGCTGGTCGGCATGAACTGACTTTGGCCCATTGCGCCTGCCCAGGAACCCAGCATGGAGGCAGGTTGCAGATTCTCCTGCTCCATGATTTGGAGTGCCTCCAGCAACTCCTCCCGAAAAAACTCCTGCCGTCGCCCGTCGAATGCGAGTGTGGCCAAGGCCCCCAACACCGGAAAGCCTCCGGTAATCTTTCCATAGTGGGTTTCGATCCCCCAGATCGCCAGGATGAACCGCGGCTGTACGCCGTACTGCTCGGATATACGCTCAAGCAGTTTTTGGTGCTTGCGCCCCAGTTCCCGGCCCCGATGAATTCGTTCGTCCGTAACTATGCGGTTGAGGTACTGCTTCAGCGTTACGCTCTGTTTCCATTGTTTCCGATCCAATTCCAGGACGCGCGTCAGGGGTCCGTCCAGACCTCGAAACGCTTCCTGCAGTTTGGCCTCCCCTACCCCTCGCGTCTCCGCTTCTGCCCGCACGCCTGCCAGCCACTCTGCGAATGGTTCGCCGATCACAGGTGTTGTGATCAGACACGCAGCCACCGCCGTGACGATGGTGGTGCCTGCTGCACGGCCCAGGTGCAGGGGAAAGCGGAAAAGACGATGGGTTTGCATATCTGCACTCACTGCTAAGTTCGGTCTGGAGCCCGGTCGGGATTTACTCCATTTGCGCCCGGATCAAGGAAGGCAGCACCATGGATACTACGTGGAAGACCATGACACTGCGCGAGCGCGAGGAGCATTTTAATCCGCGTGTCGCCGTGCCGTCTGCGGACGCCTATCTGCAACGCGCGGCAACCGCTGCAGCCGCAGCTCGGGAACAACTTTCCCGGACATCCCGCTTCGATATCGATTATGGAGATGGCCCCAACCAGAACCTGGACGTGTTGCGAGGCTCGTCATCGGACCAACCTGCGCCGGTGGTGGTGTTCATTCATGGGGGGTATTGGCGGGCGCTCGACAAGAACGACCACACCCACCTGGCACTGCCGTTTACCCGTGCCGGCGCGGTATTCGTGAACCTGAACTACGACTTATGTCCGAACGTAACGGTGAGCGAGATTGCGGCCGAAATTCGACAAGGTCTGGAATGGTCAGTTCGGCATGCTATCGACCTTGGAGGAAATCCGGACCGCATCTACCTGTACGGTCATTCCGCCGGCGCGCATCTCGCGGCCTCGTTGATGGCGGAATCCGATTCGTCAATCGGTGTGCGATCCGATCAGATCCAGGGGGTCTTCGCGATTTCAGGCATTTATGAACCGGAAGTCGTCCGCAGCTTGTCCGTCAACGATGAAATCGGTCTTGATGCAGCCGAAGCGGCGAAGAATGATGTACTGCAGCGAAGCCTTCAGCACACTTGGCCGACGCTGGTCGCGGTAGGCGGGGCCGAGCCATCTGGCTGGATCGAACAGTCGCAGGCGTTTGCTGCGCACCTCGAAAAATACGGTGTGCAGGCGGAATTCTTCGTCGCGCAAGATTGCAACCATTTCACGTTTCTCGAGACCCTTGCCGATGAGCATCATCCGTTGACGGAGAAAATGCTGCAGCGGTTGGCTTTCCGGTCCTAGCCGCATCGCTCACCAGCGCCCGACCCGATGGCATGGAGCGGTGCTGAACACCGATTCAGCCGGCGGTCGGATCGGGAACCGGGTTACGCGGGGTTCTTTCCGGCGTGGCAGTTTCCCGGTGAGGTCCTTGCATCCACTCGTCAGCGCCAGCAGACTGCCGGGCGCAGACGTTCGTGATCGTTCAGATCCTCATTGCCCAGATGACACGGATCGTGAACAATGTAACCGAATATCACGGTTACCCCACAGGTTACGTTCCAGGTCGAGTTCTGCGGCAGTTCAGGGACGATGGCGTCATCACCCAGTCGGAATATCGAAGGCTGGTAAAGAGGCTTGGATGACGATGCTGATCGGAAACCGAAACAGCCTTGCAGTCGGTATCGAGCCACTCGATCCGTCGTGGGAACGCAGGTTCCTTCCTGAATTCACGGCCTGGGCCCGGCTCTCGTTGTGGATCAATGGAGAAAACATCTGCTGCAATCTCATGGACGGATCCAATACCGCTCGCGACGGCATCAACGTGCCCCTGGCGCCGATCGCGGACGGGCTCGTACGATCCTGGGCATTTCTGGAATTCGAGGAACGCCCTCGACGGTTTCCTCTGCACGCTTCTCTCGGCACGACCATCACCCGATGGGGTGATGCGCCGGCTCCAGCCGGAATCAGCGAAGACGAGTGGTTCGACGCGCGTGAACATTGGTGGTCGCGGCATTTTCTTCGTGCCGGGGCGGACGGAGCGTACCTGCCAAATCTCTCCCTGATCCGGGGGGATGAACGGCTTTTCATGGAATGGGCGCCTGCAACGTCTGTCGGTTCTGCGGCACCCAGATTCCTGTCAGCAAACGGTCGTCATATCGTTGCCTGGGCGGAAGGGAAGGAAGTTCTTGCCCAGTTTGTTTCCTATGTTGCCCGTTGGCTCCGGAACAGTGAAATCGGGGAGGTGTATCCATGGGTGTGCCAAGACGACCCTATACACGAGGTGATACCGCCCTTGTCTGAAACGTTGCAAGCTTACACAGGCATTGCTGCGGATGTCCTCCGTGAACGCACGAAATCTTGCGACGACGCCGAACTGCGCGAGAGACTGGGGCTGGCGGTAGACGGAACAGACCCTGGCGGCAGTGTGATCACTCAAGTGCTGCGAGACCTTCCACTTGGAATTTCCGACATCGTATGGGACCAGGTCTGGCGTCTGGATCGCGAAACGCGATCCGATACGGGCTTCGCCGAGGAACTGCGGATTCTGGTGCGCGACGCCGTGCGCCCGGCGTCTGATCCGAAAACTTCCGGTTATCTCGCTGCGCAGGGGTTAAGGGACCACCTTGGCCTTGACGGCCCGACCGATCGGCGTTGTTGACGAACAGTTGGAGGAATTCGGAATCAGGCTGATCGACTCGGACGTGATGTGTACTCACGAGCGAATGTTCACCGGGTCGAGACGGGGCTGCGGTGCCGCCGCCGTCATAAATCGGACTCCTCAAACTGCCACCTCATGGGGCAGAAGGTTTGAGGCGGTTCGAGCGTTGGGCCACCTTCTCCTGGACCCGTATCGGCAAGATGCGCTCGGGGCCGCATCGACCGCATTCGCTCAACCTTGGGCGCGGCGCCGAGCGGGAACATTTGCTGCGGAGTTTCTCCTGCCCAGTGAGGCGTTGCGAGACGATATCCATGCCCTTGACTCATACGCCGAACCGGAAAGGTTCGAGCAGGTGCTGGAAAGGTACGGG
The DNA here is from genome assembly GCA_965203385.1 of Alphaproteobacteria bacterium. Lineage (GTDB taxonomy): Bacteria > Pseudomonadota > Alphaproteobacteria > TMED109 > TMED109 > VXPW01. The sequence continues at coordinate 2,966,263 of OZ241893.1, read as the reverse complement.
GTCGGCGCGCAGACCGCAGCCTGCCACCTCTGGAACCGTGGTTTCCTCTCCAGTGCCCAGGTTCGAGATGATCTGATCGATCAATTCTCCAGCACGGAATACCGGTCATTCCGGGCGGGATGAATTGGGAGGGGCGCTGCAGTCGTTCAACCGGAGTGGGTGCCGACAGATGAAACAAGCCGAACAGTGCGGATCCGATTCGTGCGGCACGGTCATAACGGGCGAAATCCTCGTGTTCTGTCACGCGTCTGACGACGCTGTTGGAAGCACCACCGTCGCTGGCCGCGTTTTCCGGAAAGTAGCTGGTGCGTTTGCCTCGGCGGCATTGCGGACTGGAGGCATGCGCCGAAACCGCAAGGTGTTTCCTTATCTTGTCACACTTACGTATACTCGGTGGAGCTAGTGCCCGCCAGAAAACCCCCCGGTTCTGGGCTACAGATGTCATTTTGACCCGATCCGAGCCCCGTTCGGCGGCCAGCTCAGGTCAAATTCCGGGTGTTTTCTCCGGGTCGGCGCCGCGCGGCGTGCCGTTTCTGTCAGAATCAGTCCGGTTGGCTGTCATCCGCGCATAGGTATCCCTCCTGGTTCCGTTCGACCAGGTGGAAATCGATGACTTGAGGTGGAGCCGTCAGGCGGTTCGTCGTCGTCGTGCCTTGCGACGCAGCAGCAAACCGATGCGATGGACGTTCAAGGCGAGCACGGAAAGACCGACTACCTGCGCAAAACCGTCGGCTCCATGAGCCAGAACGCGGTCAAGTCCGCGTTGCTCAAGGTTGTTGATCGCGGATTCCACCGCCGGATGCTTGCGACGCATCTCGGCAAACTCCTTTTCTTGTTCGCGGGCCCGCTCGGCCTTGCTGAGAAAACCTTTCTTGGGCAGCACGTTGTCGTCGAGCAGATCGTCGAGACGGCGACGGTTTTCCGGACTGTGAAAACCGCGATCAAAACTGACCGCGCGGAGCTCTGGAAACCGCTCTTGCGCAGCCTTCACCATCGGTACCGCGTAATCGACATCGCTCCCTTTCCACATGATCTCATGGTGCAGCACGAAACCGTGATGATCTTCGAGAATGCACACCGGCACCCCGAGTTCCACCGGTACGCCGGCCTTGCCCTTCGAAATCCAGCGTGTGTGCGGCTCGAAAAGGGAAAACACCTTCTCGTTTTGCGGGATGGTCTCGTGTTTGAGCAGACGACGTTCGACCTGGTCCATCTGCCGCCTGGCATGGGCGAGAAACACGTCGAGGGTGACCAGCGTCAAGCCAGAGACACCCCGGGCGAGCAGCAACGGCAGGGCTTGTTCGACACGCTGCACCAGTTCCTGACAACGCGAGAGATACGCCTCGACCTGCTCCGGACGGGCCCGACGGGTGATTCGCACCCGATGGAACAGCGTACGCAGCGAGTCCGACAGGTGCTTCCACTGGCGCCAGCCCGGAACTCCTTTCTGGGTGGCCGCTCGACCCGTCGTACGAATCAGACACCGCATCGCATCCCACAGGAGATTCACATCCGTGGGATAGTGCACGTCGGTCTCGACGACAAAGGAATCACAACGCCCGCACAGCGGCTTTGAGGGCTTCTTTCGGGACTTCTTTCGGGCGACCGAATGGCCGCTCTCCACGAACATCTGGTTGACCTTGGCCAACAATTCCGGACGCAGAAGAGACACGTTGTCAACGATCGTCTGATACTCGTACCGTTTCTTTTCCCACAAGTCGGTATGACCGAGAAATTCGCGAATCGTGCTGTAGTGGTTCACCAGCTGATGCAGCCGGTCGAAGTCGCAGCCCAGACCCTGCTTCAAGATGCCCATCACCAGAATGTTCCACAGCTCCATGCCCGGGCGTCCCACGTTCCGGTTGCTGTCGGGAAGAATGTGCTGTTCCAGGAGGGCAAACAGCCGAGACCGAAGTTTCTCGTCGCAGTAGAGATGTTGGAGGCCCAGCAACAGTGTCGGAATGTCATCCCGACTTTTGACGTCGATCTCGATGTCCTCAATACGAACTTCGCCGAGTTCGCGGTGCGGATTGCGGGCGTATCTCATGCTTTACTCGCGAAGAATCGCTGGAATCGTCGGGATCGGGGGGCAAACCGGCCGGAAACAGCCTTTTCGTCCCAATCTTCGATCACAACATTATCGGTATTTTCGCTTAGAGTCAACCCTTTGATAATTTTCTGGCGGGCACGAGCTAGCTGACCGGGTCAATATATCCCTTGCCGCGACGATAAGCCCCCTCAGCGATCAAGCATGCTTCTGAGCATCCACGCGGTCTTCTCGTGCACGTCCATCCGCTGGGTCAAGAGGTCGGCGGTCGGTTCGTCGCCGCCTTCATCGGCAGCTGGAAACACTTCACGCGCCGTCCTGGCTACGGTCTCATGACCTTCCAGCAGATTGGCGATCATCTCCTCTGCGGTCGGGGTGCCCTCTTCTTCCGGGATGGCGGTCAGTCTGGCGTAGCTGGCGTAGGAACCCGGTGCGGGGTGCCCCAGAGCCCGAATGCGTTCTGCAACCTGGTCCACGGCGAGTGCGAGCTCATTGTACTGTTGCTCAAACATCAGGTGCAAGGTATTGAACAGTGGTCCTTTCACGTTCCAGTGATAGTTGTGGGTCTTGAGATAGAGCGTGTAGCTGTCAGCCAGTACGCGCGAAAGGCCGCTGGCGATCGCTTTCCGGTGTGCTTCGGAAATCCCGATATTGATGGCACGCTGGCTTTCGTTCCGAGACATGTGTCCTTCTCCCTTGCGGTGAGGCGACCATCGTTGGTCGTGACCGCAGTTTGCAATGGTTCCAGAACAGATAGGTTGGCCGAAGAAAGAGTTCAATCGCGGGCACTCGCAGCGCGGACCAATCCAGCCCGGCAACCGGCAATCGCCCGAAGGCCCTGCAAGCCATAGCTGTGCGTAACGGCCTCCGTGAGCATGAATTCAGGCACCGAGCGGTTCCGTTGGTGATCAGCAAGATTCGCTCGTGTTCGGCGGTGAGACGGCCCGGCTGCGGAGTTCCCAATGCCTCTGTTCGCACGAACCGGTCTGGAAAATAGACAGGCTGTGAGCCGGTGCCCTATACTTGAAGATGCATGATTATTGACCGTGAGCCATCCGGCTAACGGGTCGTCGGATTGCAGGAATTTGTGCCATGAATACTCCACTTTTTTCCCGCAGCTTACCGTTGCTGTGCGTTCTTTTGCTCGGTTTGACAGCTTGCCAGTCGAGTGGACCGAAGCAGCAGATCGGAACGCTGGTCGGTGCCATCGCCGGCGGAGCGGCAGGATCGCAGTTTGGCAAGGGCGATGGAAAACTCGTCGCCGTGGGGGTTGGTACGCTGATCGGGGCGGCTTTGGGGAATGAGATCGGCGCCAGCCTCGACAAGGCGGACCAGCTCTACCTTGAACGCTCGACCCAAAACGCTTTGGAACACACACAAAGCGGAACTCCGGTTGCCTGGTCGAACCCCGATAGCGGGAACTCCGGCACGGTTACACCGAAGAGAGCAGTGCAGGTTGGCGACACGTTCTGTCGCGAATACGTGCAAGAAATCGTGATCGGCGGTGAAGTTCACACCGGTGTTGGCCAAGCGTGCCGGAATCCCGACGGTACGTGGCAGATTCAGCCGATGTAGCGAAGGAGGCGTTTCACGCCTGGTGACCTTTGGGTTCCCCGGTTCCGTCCCGAAGCGCTTGGTGATGGGCTTCAGTACGGAATCGGGGGCCTGGTGATTCTGCCGAATACGATGAAATGGCTGATGCACCGCCCTCCCTGATGGTCACCGGCCGGTTCCGTTGGCGCCGAACAAACCCGCTGACGCGCCGGCACACGGCCTGCGGCTGATCGTGATGCGGAGCGTGGCGACAGTCATCAAGGATGCAGGTTTCGACCGGTCCCGGGCTGTGCCTGAGGATGCTGTCAACCTGTCGCATGGTGCCGTATTCATCCTCCCGCCCCTGAATGACGAGCATCGGGCACCGGATGGTCTGCAGGCAGGCCTCGATGTTCCAGGACCGGAACGAAGGGTCAAGCCAGATACGGCTCCAGCCGAAGAAGGTTCTTGCGCCATCGGCATGGTGCTGGTTGAGCCTCGCTCCGAGGTCCGAGTTACGATAGGCGGTTCCCGTCTTCCTGATCTTGGCGACCGTGCGCTCTTCGACGAAGACGTGCGGGGCCTCCAGGATTACGGACCGCACCGGCCACTGATCCGAAGAGGCGTGGATGAGTGCGATGGATGCGCCGTCGCTGTGCCCGATCAGGATGACATCGTCGAGCCCAAGGCCGAGGCGAAGCGCAGGCAGGCTTTCGAGGGCCTCCTCGTGCATGTAGTTGGCCGAACGGGAACCTTTCAGTACGTCTGATGCACCGTGGCCGTACCGGGAGTAGACCAGCCCGGGGAGGTCGCACGCATCACTGATTGTCGCGGGAAAGTCTCGCCATAGTCGGGCTGAACCCAGGCCTTCGTGCAGGAACACCAGAACCGGCTCCCCGTCCTTGCGCGGGCGTGTCCAGTAGTATTCGACACGGTGGCTGCCGGCGTGCATCCACCGGGTTTCTGCGGAGGCTCCGTGGGACATGCTGCGGGTGGCTCCTGCAGTTGCTATCTGGCGCGGTTCGCTGGCATGCTGACAGGGGTCCGTCCAGCCGTGCTCAGTTCACCCCCTGTGACCTCGGGTTGCCTGAACCATGAACATACCCCCCGCCCCGGATTCATCCCGCCCGGTCGTCAGGTTTGATACCCACCCGTCCCGGTATCAGCATTGGCGGATGGAGATCGATGGTCGGGTGGCCACACTCACCCTGGATGTGAATGAGCAGGGTGGCATCGAGACCGGATACGAACTCAAGCTGAATTCGTACGATCTCGGAGTCGACATCGAGTTGCACGATGCCGTTCAGCGGCTTCGGTTCGAACATCCGAACGTCGGCGCAGTCGTGATTACGTCGGCGATGGATCGGGTGTTTTCCGCCGGGGCCAATATCCCGATGCTGGCGGGGGCCACGCATGCTGCCAAGGTGAATTTCTGCAAGTTCACGAACGAGACCCGAAACGCGATTGAGGAAGCGGCCTCTGAATCGGGTCAGACCTATTTGTGTGCGATCAACGGGACCGCGGCTGGCGGCGGTTACGAACTGGCTCTGGCCTGCACGGATATCGTGCTCGTGGATGACGGATCCAGTGCGGTTTCCCTGCCCGAGGTTCCCTTGCTGGCGGTCCTCCCTGGTACCGGGGGACTCACGCGTGTGGTGGACAAAAGACGCGTACGACGCGACCGCGCAGACTATTTCTGCACGACGGGAGAAGGGGTGCGGGGTCAGCGTGCAGTTGACTGGAATCTTGTCGATGCGCTGGTGCCGCGTTCGAAACTCGAGACGTTCGTTCGCAGTCGGGCCGAGGCTCTGGCGAATGCATCTGACCGGCCTGAAAATGCCGAGGGCGTGGTGCTGACACCGCTGCGCCGCGAGCTGTCGGAAGCCGAGATCCGTTATCCGCACCTCACGGTCACGATCGACCGGTCAGCGCGGACGGCGGCCTTCCTGCTGCAGGGCCCCGACCGACCGCCGCCGGCCGATCCGGATGGCGGCGCGGCGGAGGGCGCCGGCTACTGGCCCCTGGCACTGTCGCGGGAACTGGATGACGCGATCCTGCATCTGCGGTTCAATGAGCCGGCCATCGGAACCTGGCTCTTCCGAAGCGTCGGAGAAGTCGGCAAGGTTGCTGCCCACGATGAGTTCCTGCAAAGACATGCGGGGCATTGGTTGGTGCGCGAGATCACACTGCACCTGCGACGAACGCTCAAGCGGCTGGACGTATCGTCACGGTCGCTGATCGCACTGGTCGAGCCGGGATCCTGTTTCGCGGGCTCGCTCCTCGAGGTGGCGCTGGCCGCCGACCGGTCCTTCATGCTGACGGGCGCCTTTGAGAACTCCAATCTGCCTCCGGCCGCCATCCGGCCCACAGTCATGAATTTCGGTTCGTTTCCGATGTGTACCGGACTGACCCGGTTGCAAACACGGTTTCTGGGGGATGCCGAAGCGCTGGATACCGTGCAGGCCTGCCTGAATGATGATCTGGATGCGGCGGCGGCGGACCGCCTCGGGCTCATCACGTTCGCGCCGGACGACATCGACTGGATGGACGAAGTCCGGCTTGCGCTCGAGGAACGTGCTTCATTTTCGCCTGACGCGCTGTCCGGTATGGAGGCGAACCTGAGGTTTCCGGGACCGGAGACCATAGAGAGCAAGATTTTTGCCCGTCTGAGTGCGTGGCAAAACTGGATCTTTCAGCGCCCCAACGCCGTGGGCAGAGACGGCGCGCTTCAATTGTACGGGTCGGGGAGACAGCCCGATTTCGACCAGCGACGGATTTGAGATCATGCAAGCCGACTACAACGAGACCATTCCCAACAATGTCGACCTGGGCGAGGACCGTCGTCTGTTGAGAGCCCTGGAACGCTGGCAGCCCGCGTACCTCCGCTGGTGGAAGGAAATGGGGCCGGCAAATTCCGATGCTCATGAAGTGTATCTGCGAACTGCTGTCAGCGTTGAAGCGGACGGGTGGGCCCATTTCGATCATGTCCGCATGCCGGACTACCGGTGGGGCATTTTCCTGGCCCGACCGGAGGCCGGGCGGATGATCGAATTCGGCGACCACAAGGGAAGACCGGTGTGGACCGAAGTTCCGGGCGAGTATCGGGTGGAATTGCGCCGCCTGATCATGACCCAGGGCGATACCGAGCCGGCTTCGGTCGAGCAGCAGCGCCAGCTCGGGCAGACGCCCCCTTCCCTGTACGACTTGCGGAACCTCTACCAGGTCAACGTGGAAGAAGGACGGCATCTCTGGGCAATGGTGTACCTGCTGCACGCCCATTTCGGGCGCGACGGACGAGAAGAAGCGGAGGGGCTGCTCGAACGGCATGCCGGCGACCCCGACCGGCCCCGCATCCTGCAGGCGTTCAACGAACCGACGGATGATTGGCTGTCGTTCTTCATGTTCACATTCTTCCAGGACCGGGACGGAAAATTTCAGCTGGCGGCCCTGGCGGAATCCGGGTTTGACCCGCTTTCCCGCACGTGCCGGTTCATGCTGACCGAGGAAGCGCATCACATGTTCGTCGGCGAAAGCGGCCTCATGCGAGTCGTACAGCGCTCCTGCGAGCTGATGTCCGAGCACGATACGGCCGACATCCGCCATGTCGGTGGTGTGCCCCTGTCCTTTCTTCAGAAGTGGATCAATTTCCATTACTCGATCTGTCTGGACCTGTTCGGCTCGGAACGCTCCACCAATGCTGCGAACTACTTCGCCATGGGGCTGAAGGGTCGATACCACGAGGGCAAGCGGGATGACGACCATGTCCTCGCCGAGCAGCAGCTCCAGGTGCCGAAAGTCACGGCCGGGGGAGTGGAGACCGAGGTGATTCCCGTCCGCGCCGGCATGAACCTCCTGCTCCGCAAGGATTTCACGCTCGACTGTCAACGTGGTATCGATCGCTTCAACAAGATCATTCGTGCCCATTCCATCGATTTTGAACTGACACTGCCGGACGAGAAATTCCATCGCGGAATCGGGGTCTTTGCGGGGATGCACGCCTCTCCTGACGGCGAGATCCTGGATGATGCGAACTGGCGCCGGCGGAAGGACGCTTGGCTGCCGACCGACGAGGAGCGCGCCTTCGTTCGTTCGCTCATGGTGCCGGTGACCGCTCCGGGCAAGGTCGCGGGCTGGATCGCACCACCCCGGCGCGGCGTGCACGGCCGGCCCTTCGACTACGAGTACGTCCGGTTCCACTAGCCATGGAGCCCAACACTGTTGGCATCGACGCCTCGACCTCCCCCGCGACCCTCACGTTCGCCGAACCGTTCAACGTCGCGGTGGCGTTCGTCGACCGGCACGTGACGGAGGGGCGCAGCCATCGCACGGCGATTCGCACGGTCGAGGGCGATACGAGTTACGGAGAGCTCTTCGAACAGGTCAATCGGGCCGGAAACGCACTGCGCCGTCTGAGGCTCCGGGGCGGTGATCGGATTCTCATGGCGATTACCGACGGCCCTGTATTCCACTTCGCGTTCTGGGGAGCGATCAAGGCCGGCTTCGTGCCCGTACCCGTCAGCACGCTCCTGCGCGCAGGAGACTATCGGCACATGATCCGGGATTCCGGGGCCGCGTGCGTCATCTGGTCTCCGGAGATCGGCGCCGAAATGGAGGCGGCCCTGAATTCGGTCTCGCCGGTGCCGGCGAATCGGCTGGCCGCGCACGGTGACGGCCGTTCGCTGGCGACCCTGATGGCGGATGCGGATCCCGATCTGGAGCCGGCGCCGGCGACTGCGGATTCGGACTGTTTCTGGCTCTACACGTCAGGATCCACCGGCCCCCCGAAGGGGGTGGTGCATGCGCACCGGGACATGGTCGTGACCAGTCAGTACTATGGCGTCGAGGTGCTTGGCATCACGGCGGAGGACGTGCATCTCTCGGCTGCGAAGCTGTTTTTCGCCTACGGCCTGGGCAATGCCCTGACGTTTCCGCTGTGGACCGGAGGCCAGTCGGTGTTATTTGCCGGCCGCCCCACCCCGGCCAACATGTTTGAGCAAATCCGGAGGTTTCGCCCCACCCTGTACTACGCGGTGCCGACGATGTACGCCCAGCAACTCAATACTCTGGAAAGCAGTTCTCCGGATCTGTCGAGCGTACGGGCGTGCGTGTCGGCCGGCGAGCCGCTGCCCGCCGGGATTTTCGAGAAATGGCAGCAACGGACCGGGCTTACCATTCTTGACGGCATCGGCACCACCGAGCTGCTCCACATCTTCATCGCCAACGCGCCGTCCGATGCCCGGGCCGGATGCAGCGGCAAGCTGGTGCCGGGCTACGAGGCGCGCATTCTTGATGACCGGCGTGTGGAAGCCGGGCCGGGCGAGACCGGTGATCTCTGGGTTCGTGGTGATTCGGTCATGTCGCGGTACTGGAATCAGCCTGAGCGCACGGCCGAGGCCCTCGCGGATGGCTGGATTCGGACCGGAGATTCGTACAGTTGCGATGCGGACGGGCACTTTACCTGCCATGGTCGGAGCGATGACATGCTCAAGGTGGGCGGCATCTGGGTGTCGCCGGTCGAGATCGAGGCGCGGCTGGTCGGGCATCCGGCCGTGCTGGAGGCGGCCGTGGTGGGCCGGGAAGACGGGGACGGACTCGTCAAGCCGGAAGCGTTTGTGGTGCTGAAGGACCGCGGGAACTTGCAGCACGACGAGTTGGCGGAGGAGCTGAAAGAGTTCTGTCAGGACGGACTCGCACGCTACAAGTATCCGCGCTGGGTGTCGTTCGTGGACGACCTTCCGAAGACGGCAACGGGGAAAATTCAGCGCTTCAAGCTGCGGACCTAGACCTGCCGGGTCATCATGGCCTTGCGCGGCGCCGGCTCAGTCTGCCTTTCCCAATGCATGTCGCCGGCCGGCCCGAAACCCGATCCGGTGGCCGAGAGCCGCACTGCTCAGCCGGTTCTGGCCATGTCACATGATCTGGTTGCCGGGGCCCGGAGCATGCTTGCGGTCACGATAGCCGAGGTGTGCCACTAGCCGGACCGCATCGTCCGCCCGGTTCGGAGCCGGCATGGACTGTTCTTCGGAATAGTCCCGCAGGAAGTCGAGCTCCTGATCGGTGAACAGGAGGTCCGGTGAGCAGTCCGGAACCTGACGGGCGAGCAAGGTCATGACCATGATCCGCCAGGCGATCACGCCGTTGACCGCAATCTGTTGATGGCTGCGAAAAAGCGCGGGATTCTGGCGGTAAGCCGCGTTTTCCCGTGATCGTTCCTTTTCCCATTGTACGACCGTGAGTGAGTTCCGATTCCGCCGGCAGCTCTCGATCAGCCGGTAGAACGCACTGATGGCGGTGTGGCCGCTGGCGGGGTGGGCATGGATCTTGCCGCCCGGATATGCCGCTAACAGGCCGGCGCTCTTGACCAGGCGAGCCGACAGACGCTTGTCTCCCAACGGCGCTCCTCCGAATTCGTTGGCCGCCCACTCGGCCGCGTTCAGCCCCTCACCCGGCGCCAGCACCGGCGCCGGGGCCGAATCGACCCCGGGTACACCGAGCCGGCGCCGCCAGTTGCTGACCAGTGAATACAGGAAAACGGTCTTGACCGTCTTCTCCCGCCGCTTGTGCCGGTTGTCGGCGGTGGCCTTTGCTCAAGGCGGTGTTCCGGTCGGACTCCAGGTGATCGGCGGGGTCAAAAACCGTCGGTTCCTCCTCTGTCATGCTGAGTCTTCCGTTTTCCCTGCAGTTTCAGTGCCTCGCGCAAGAGCGCATTCGCGCGCGTCTGCCAGCCGCGGCCGCCATCCTTCAGGCGGTCAATGATGTCAGGGTCGAGCATCATGGTAACGTGGCGCTTGCGCAGGCCGGGTGGCATGGGCGGACGCCCGGGCCGGATCGCGTACTTCAGATCCGCTTCGGTGATTTCACGCACCTCGCCGTCCTCGCCGACCAGCGGTGCCCGTTCGGTGCCCTTCATGGATTTTCCTTTCCCGTTTGTTTGCCCTTCTCATGGAGATCACGCGAAGCGCATCTCCCCGGAACGTGAACGCCACGACGACCACTTGGCCGTACAGGCGGCCAAGGCAGACCTGACGCCTCTCGCCGTAGTTCCGACGTTCATCGTCGAAGATGATCGCCGTTTTCCAGTCGATTAGTGCCACATCGGCGAAATCAAGGCCGCGCTCCCGCAGTGTCGCCTGCCGCTTCGTTTCGTCCCAGTCGAGTTCCACAGAGTTATTATATGCATATTAAATTAGGCATGCAAGCACCATGGAGCAATGGCTCGAAGCTGCATTTGTCGGCGGCCCGAAACTGCACCAAGCCTGTTTCGTCGGTTGATGCAAGCCGGCGAGGCCTACCAAATCGGGCTCGGATGCTACCGGCTTCCCGGTTTGCCGTGAAAATGCCCGGAACCAGTTGCATGGGAGTTTGTTCAAGGGTGCACGAAAATTTCGGAAAACAATGTAGCCCAGATTGATCAGGACATTTGCTGCTGGGGCATCTTGGTCTTCAGTCGTACGAAGTTCAACTGCGAAACCGAGTGCGCCCCGCAAACTCTTCTTTTATGCGTGACGGAAATCTTCCAAGGGGCTGCACTCACGTTGTCGGCCCAACAGGTGACCAGCCTGTATGACCTGATGGACAGCGCCTCCGACGCGGCCGAGATCCGGGCCGGCCAAACGGGGGCGACCGTGGTGGGCGTACTAATGAAAACTCTTCGCAGATTATACGTCGGCCCAGGGCGTTCCGGCTCCCGAACTGTTCTCGCGACAGGATGACATCCGCGAAATTTCCGCCTCGTTTCGCAAAGTGCGGATGATCTGTGACTATGCCATGCTGCTGGAATAGCACGGACGAAATCCGTTGTTCAGCCCCTTCTCGTCCACATGGGCCTAGACCTACCATGTAATGATAAAGGGGTCTGTACTCGAAGGACCGGACGCGCTATACCGGTGCCGTTATGGCACAATCTCAGATCAGCCGCACACTGCGTGGCGCGACGGAACGGGCGCGGGTCGCCGCGATTCTGTCGCAGGAGCAGTTCGACAGCCGCCGTGCCTTGGGCCGCCGGGTCTGCGAGGAATTTTCCTTTGTCGACCCGCTGGGCCGCTTGCAGGTCGCCGGGTGCGTCAAGGCGCTGGCCGCGCTGGCCCGGGAGGGTTCCGACATCGTCCTGCCGCCGCCCGGTGGGCCGGCGATCGACAACACCCCACGGGTGCTGGCCACCGACGTTCCCGAACCGGTCGCGGTCCCGGCCCATCCGGCTGCGATCGAGGATCTCCGGATCACGCTGGTGGCCACCCGATCGGACCGCGATCTGTGGAACACTCTGATCGCGCGGGAACATCCGCACGGGTTGACCACCTTCGCCGGCTGTCAGGTCCGCTATCTGGTTGGTTCGGCTCATGGCTGGCTCGGTGCGGCCGGGTTTTCTGCTGCCGCCCGGCGGGTGCGGGCCCGGGACCGGTGGATCACCTGGACCGATGCGCAGCGCCTCGATCACCTGCCGCGGGTGGTCTGCCTGAGCCGCTTCCTGATCCGTTCGTCGGTGACTTGCCCTCATCTCGCCAGCCACGTGCTGGGCCGGGTTCTCCGGCGCCTGCCCCGGGACTTCGAGGCCCGGTACGGCTTCCGACCCCTGCTGGTCGAGAGCTTTGCGGACGAGGGCTACGAGGGCATTTGCCTGCGGGCGGCCAATTTCCGGCGCGTCGGGGTGACGGCCGGCCGCGGCCGGCAGGACCGGCACAAGCGGCGGGAGAAGACAGTCAAGACCGTTTTCCTGTATGCACTGGTCAGCAACTGGCGGCGCCAGCTCGGTGTGACCGGGGTCGATTCGGCCCCGGTGCTGGCGCCGGGTGAGGGGCTGAACGCGGCCGAGTGGGCGGCCAACGAATTCGGAGGAGCGCCGTTGGGAGACAAGCGTCTGTCGGCTCGCCTGGTCAAGAGCGCTGGCCTGCTGGCGGCGTATCCGGGCGGCAAGATCAATGCCAATTCTGCCAGCGACCGCACCGCCATCAGTGCGTTCTACCGGCTGATCGAGATGCCGGCAGAATCGGAAGTCACGGTCGAGAATATTCTGGCGCCGCACCGCGCCCGTAGCATTCAGCGGATCCGGGGGCAGGACACGGTGCTGGCGATTCAGGACGGCACCGACCTGAATTTCAGTACCCGTCCGGGGTGTGACGGCCTGCAGGTGATCGGCACCAACCAGACTCGGGCGAAGAGCCGCGGCCTGCATCTGCACGCGACGCTGGCCACCACGGAGACCGGCTTGCCGCTGGGCGTGCTGCGGCTGGGTTTCGATGATCTGAAGCCGCGCCCGCCCGAAGCCGAGAAGCTGCGGAAGACCCGGCGCTGGCTGGATGCCCTTGCCGATACCGTCAGGGCGGTGCGCGAGGTCGGCGGGAAGACCCGGGTGATCGCGGTCTGCGACCGGGAAGCGGATTGCTTTGAGTTGTTCGACGCCCAGCGCCAGTGTCCCCGGGTCGGGTTGCTGGTGCGGGCGAAACACGACCGGGTTCTGGGACCGCGGCGCGGCAGGCTGTTTGCGGCCATGAGCAGCGGACCGCCGGCCGGGCGCATCGCGATTGAGATCGAAGGACTGACGGCACGACCCAAGTCGAGCAAGAAGAAGGCCCGTTCGGCTCGCGCCAAGCGGCTGGCCAACTGTGAACTGCGGTACCGCCGGATCACCCTGCCGGCCACCAAGGTGCTGCCGGACGCGGAACCGGTAACCGTGTCTGCGGTCCATATCGTCGAGACCGCACCGCCGGAAGACGAGGATCCGGTCCAGTGGTACCTGCTGACCACTCTGGCGGTTGGCAGTGCCAAGGATGCCGGCGAAATGGTGGCGTTCTATCTCCAGCGTTGGAAAGTCGAGGACTATTTTCGGGTCCTGAAATCTGGTTGTCGCAGCGAGTTCCTGCTGTTTCGCACGGCCGACCGGCTGCAACGGGCGATTGCCATCAATAGTGTGATCGCCTGGCGGATCATGGTCATGACCCTGCTCGGCCGTCAGGTTCCGGACTGCTCACCGGATCTCCTGTTCACCGACCAGGAGCTCGATTTCCTGCGGGACTATTCCGAAGAACAGTCCATGCCGCCACCGAACCGGCTGGGCGACGCGGTTCGGCTGGTGGCGCACCTCGGTGGCTATCGTGACCGCAAGCATGATCCGGACCCCGGCAACCAGATCATGTGGCATGGCCAAAACCGGCTGAGCAGTGCAGCTCTCGGCCACCGGATCGGGTTTCAGGCCGGCCGGCGGTATGTGTTGAGAGAAGCGGAATGATCCGGTGTCACGCAAAGTTATCATGACTCGGTAGGCCTAGACGCCGAGATAGCGGGCCTGAAGCGAGGGGTCCTGCCGCAGTGCCTTGCTGGTGCCCTGCCACACCACCTTCCCCTTCTCGACAATATGGTGCCGGTCGGCAATCCAGACCAGCATCTCGATGTTCTTGTCGATCACCAGAACGGCCTGTCCGGCTTCTTTCAGCCGGGCCAGGCAGGCCCAGATATCCTGCCGGATCAGCGGAGCCAGGCCTTCGGTGGCCTCATCGAGGATCAGCAGCCGCGGGTTGGTCAGGAGCGCCCGCCCGACCGCCAGCATTTGCTGTTCCCCTCCGGAAAGCTGTGCGCCCGCGCTGGCCAGCCTGGTGGCGAGCGGTGGGAACAATTCCAGCACTCGCTCCAGGGTCCATCCCTCACCCTGGTGCCGCCGAGGTCGGGCTGTCGCAACCAGATTTTCGCGTACGGACAGGTTGGGAAAGATCTGCCGACCCTCCGGGACCAGTCCGATGCCTGCGCGGGCGATGGTGTGCGACGGGAGCCCGTCCAGCCGCTTCCCGTCGAAGGTGATCTGCCCGCTTTTCGGTCTGATGATCCCCAGGATGGCCCGCACCGTCGTGGTCTTGCCCATTCCGTTGCGGCCGAGCAGCGTGGCCACCTCTCCGGCCCCGACGGTCAGGTCGAGGCCGAACAACACCTGGCTGTTGTCGTAGCCGGCCTCGATGGCGCGCACCTCAAGCATCAGCCGGAGGTCTTGCCGAGGTACGCGGTCTGCACCTCCGGGTTCCTGCGGATTTCGTCCGGGGCGCCGGACGCGATGACCCGGGCCTGTACGAGCACGGTAATCCGGTCGGCCAGTGCAAACACCGCGTCCAGATCGTGCTCGATCAGCAGCATGCCGTGTTTCGCCTTCAGCGGTCCCAGAAAACCGATCAGCTCACGGCTCTCCTCGGGTCCCATGCCGGCCATGGGTTCGTCGAGCAGCAGGAAAGAAGGTCGGGTGGCCAGCGCGAGGGCCAGTTCCAGCTGCCGTTGCCGGCCGTGCGCAAGTGTACCGGCGCGTACCGCAGCCTGGTCGGCAAGTCCCACTTCTTCCAGCAGTGTCCGGGCCGGCGCCAGCAGGCTCGGGTCGCGCACCGCCGGCCGCCGGAAGCGGAAGCTGTGGCCCTGGCGCGCCTGAACCGGCAGCAGCACGTTTTCCAGAACGGTGAGATCGTGGAAGATGCTGGTGATCTGGAATGACCGCGCGAGCCCGAGCCGCACCCGGGCCGCCGGTGGCAGCCGGGTGATGGCCCGGCCGTTCAGGGTGATCGTTCCACTGTCGGGCCGCAGGATGCCCGAGAGCATGTGGACCAGCGTGGTCTTGCCGGCGCCATTGGGGCCGATGACGGCATGAATTTCTCCAAGGTACGCCGTGATCGAGAGGTCGGCAGCCGCCTGAAGTCCGCCAAAGCGCTTGTTCAGCGCACGGGCCTCCAGACTCGGCGCCGGCGTTTCAGGCATGGCGGGACCGGTGTTCCAGCAACCCCATCACGCCGCCCCGGGTGAACAGGACGACGAGAATGAGGAACGGACCGAACACGAGGTGCCAGTGGATCGTGATCGATGCCAGGAGCTCGGACAGCAGCAGGAACACGAAAGCGCCGACCACCGGCCCGAACAGGGTCGCAGTGCCGCCGAGCACGGTCATGAGGATCAGTTCGCCGGAGCGGTGCCAGTTCATCATGTCGGGCGATACAAAGCGTTCCAGGTTGGCCTGCAGGAATCCGGCGGCGCCGCACAGAACCCCGGCAATCACGAATGCCGCCAGGCGGTAGCGGTAGGTTGGAATGCCAACCGCCTGCACGCGCGCGTCGTTGGAACTGGACGCCCGAAGGACCAGGCCGAAGCGTGAACCGACGATCTGGCGCTGCAGCAGGAGACTGCCGAGGAGTACAGCCAGAATGGCGTAGTACATGACCAGCGGGTTCTCGAGGTCGAACCAGCCGGATCCGAAATCGCTCCGCATGAAGATGTTCAGCCCGTCATCACTCCCGTAACGTTCCGCGCTGACGCTCAGAAAAAACACCATCTGGGCCAGGGCCAGCGTAATCATGATGAAGTAGATGCCGCGGGTACGGAGGCAGATGAGGCCGAACACCAGGGCCACCAGGGCGCACCCCCCGAGGGCCACGGGGAGCTGGATCCACGCGCTGTTGACATCATGGAAACCGAGGATGCCCACGGCGTAGCCGCCGATGCCCAGAAAGGCTGCGTGGCCGAAGCTGATCATGCCGCCGTACCCCATGATCAGATTCAGGCTTGTTGCGGCAATCGCCCAGATCATGATGCGGGCGAACACGATGACGTAAAAGGGCTCGTCGAATACCGGCGCGAGATACGGAACGGCCGCGCACAGGACCAGCAGCAATGCGGGTACGGCCCTGGCGACGCTCAGGTGCCGGATCATGGGGTCAGCACCGTCGTGCCGCGCGGCGGAAACAGCCCTCGGGGCCGGAAGAACAGGATGACAGCCATGAGGATGTAGATCAGCATCGAGGAGAGCGCCGGACCCGCGGATTCTGCCGCGTTCGGCGACAGCACCAGCAGCAGCAGCCGATCCAGAAAGGCCCGGCCCATGGTGTCGATGATGCCGACAAGGACGGCGGCAAGGAAGGCGCCGCGAACCGAGCCGATGCCGCCAATGACGATGACGACGAAAGCCAGGATCAGGATATCTTCCCCCATCCCGCTCGCCGCTTGGGTAATCGGGGTGATGATCAGGCCCGCAAGTCCCGCGAGCACCGCGCCGATCCCGAATACGAGCGTGAAAAGGACGGGAATGTTCACGCCAAGGGCGCCGGCGACCGTCGGGTTGGAAGCGCCGGCGCGGACCAGCATGCCGAAGCGGGTGTGGGCAACGAGGACGTACAGGCCAAGCGCCACTGCCAGACCGGTGGCAATGATGATCATGCGGTAGAGCGGGTAGGTAATCCCGGCCCCGAGCGACACGCTGCCGTCGAGGTAGTCGGGAAGCGGCACGACGATGCCGGCCGGTCCCCAGACGAGGCGGACCGCTTCGTTGAAGAACAGGATCAGCCCGAAAGTGACAAGGACCTGATCCAGGTGGCTGCGAAGGTACAGGGTTCGCAACGTCGTGACCTCGATCAGGGTCCCGAGGACAAACATCGCGGGCACCATGAGCACCGCGCCGAGAATGAGGGATTCGGTCCACAACACAAGGGTTCCGCCGATGAACGCGCCCAGCATGAACAGGGAACCGTGGGCCAGGTTCACCAGGTCCATGATTCCAAACACCAGCGTGAGTCCGGCCGCCATGAGAAACAGGATGATTCCCAGTTGGAAGCCGTTCAGCAGTTGCTCGGCCAGCAGGACGTAGTTCATCGGTTGTGCAGCTTTCGATGCGTTGCGAACGTCACCCGGACGGCCCGGATGTGCTCAGGCCGGTCCACCGCGAACCCCCGCCGGCGCCAGGCAGGCAGGTCAGTCCACCATCCCGCACTGGTCCGAATAGGGATCCTGATGTGCGTCCAGAACCACCCCGCGAACCGACGTGGTCCAGATGCCGTCGGCATCCTCGACCACCTGCCGTTCGTAGAAATTCTGGATGGGGAAATGGTTGGGACCCATGCGAAACGCGCCGCGGACCGATGGAAACGCAGCTTTCCGCAAGGCGGCCCGCAACCCCTCCAGGTCCGCGACGTCTCCATCTACCGCTTCGATTGCAGACTTGATGTAGAAGATCGAATCATAGCTTTGCGCGGCATAGAAAGAGGGGTAGCGGCCGTACTTCTCGCGAAATGCGGCCACGAAGGTTCGATTCTGGGGGTTGTCCAGATCGGGTGCCCAGAACTGGGTCATCCGGCTGCCCAGCACACCCTGTACGCCGGCCTGCTGGAAGAGCGGGAGACTGATGGAGTCGAAGGTGTACACCGAGAAAAGCGGGATCTGCTCGACCAGCCCCGCCTGCTGATACTGTTTGACGAATGCCGGACCGGCCGGGCCGGGATAGAACATGAAGACCCCCTGCGGGCCGGCGGCCTTGATCTTGGAAAGCTCCGCTGACCAGTCGCGCTGCGAGGGCCAGACGGTCATGTCCTTGCCGACGATGTCGCCGGAGAAAACCCGTTCCACGCCCGCGACCATGTTCTGGCCCGCGACGTAGTTCGGGGCCACGATGTAGAGCGACCGGATGCCCTTGCGGTTGAGAAGCTCACCGAGCGCCATCGGGGTCTGGTCGTTCTGCCACGAAATGTTGAAGAAATTCTGGTGGCACCTGCGACCCGCCAGGGGAGCGGGGCCGGCATTGGCGCTGATCAGTATCTTGTTGGCGTTCAGCACGACCGGGGCCGACGCTAGCAGCACGTTGGACCAGATATAGCCGGTCACCAGATCGACGTCGTCACGCAGCACAAGCCGTTCGGTGGCCTGCTTGCCCTTTTGGGCGTTGAATTCGTCGTCACCGTAGATTACCTCGACGTTTTCCGGGCCCATCCGGCCGCCGATGTGCTCGAGGGCCAGCTCGACGGCATCCTGCATGTCCCGGCCGATGACGGCGGCCGGGGTGGTGAGGGTCGTGACGAAACCGATCTTGATGTCGGCGGATGCGGGAGGCGTTGCCAGCACCACGAGGGTTGCGGCCGTCATGGCTCTCAAGAACATGCTCAACTCC
The DNA here is from genome assembly GCA_965203385.1 of Alphaproteobacteria bacterium. GTDB lineage: Bacteria > Pseudomonadota > Alphaproteobacteria > TMED109 > TMED109 > VXPW01. Next base: position 2,947,790 of record OZ241893.1, on the reverse strand, counting down.
TGGTTACGGAACGCGTGCGCCCGGTTGCGGTCCGCGGGTATCGCAAACAGCCATGGGCCACCGGGTGGGTACGGCAGATCCCCCGACTTTCCGTTACGGCGACGTTCACGGATTGGACCGGCGGGCCCGGAACCGCTCAGGCGGCGGCAGCGCGAAACGGTTCGGCGTACATCCGCAGGTCCTGTTTCGCCGCCGCATACTCGGTGCGAAGCCGCCGGATCACTTCCGCAGCGGTCGGCACATCCTCAATCATGCCAGAGCTTTGTCCGGCGCTCCAGACATCCCGCCACGCCCGGCGTTTGCTGCTGCCCCGAGAGCGGAAGTTCATGGCCGATTTGTCCGATTCCGGCAGGTCGTCCGGGTTCAGGCCGGCGTTGACGATGCTGCCGGAAAGGTAATTTCCCTTCACCCCGGTAAAGAGGTTCGTGTACACGATGTCGGCGGCGCGGCTGTCGACCACCATCTGCTTGTACTGGCTGGGTGCGTTGGCTTCCCTGGTGGCAATGAAGCGCGTGCCAAAATAGGCAAGATCAGCGCCCATCGCCTGCGCTGCCAGGATCTGCCTTCCCGTCGCCATGGCACCCGAGAGAATCACGGGCCCGTCAAAAAACTGGCGGACTTCGGCAACGAGGGCGAAGGGGCTCAGGGTGCCGGCGTGACCGCCGGCTCCGGCGCAAACCAGGATCAGCCCGTCCGCCCCCTCATCCAGAGCCTTCCGGGCATGGCGGATATTGGTCACGTCGTGAAAGATCCGCCCGCCATAAGAGTGAATCTTTCGTTCAATGGCGGTCGGTGCCTGCAGGCTGGTGATGATGAAGGGAACCTCGTGCTTCACGCAGATGTCCACGTCGTGCTCCAGACGTTCGTTGGAGTGGTGCACGATCTGATTCACGGCGAACGGTGCCACCGGCGTTTCGGGGTGCGCAGCGGCGTGGTTTTCCAGTTCGTTCTTGATGCGTTGTATCCATTGATCCAGTACTTCCGGCGGGCGGGCATTGAGTGCCGGAAATACGCCCATCACCCCCGCTTTGCACTGCTCGATGACGAGGTCGGGATTGGACACAATGAACAAGGGGGCCCCGATCAGCGGCAGCGAGAGGCGACCTTCAAGGTAGGCAGGGAGCGGCATGGCGGTCCTTGTGTCAGGCACTGTGGGCGGGTCAGGGAGTGTAAGCGCAAGCGACCGGTCCAAGGCAACCACGATGGAGAAACCCGGCAACACCGGCAACTGTCGGCATGAGCGCGTGACGCGTACCGGGTCGGGCAGACCAACCTTTCCGCCATTTCACGCGCAGCAGGCACCCGGTTCCGGCGTGTACCGGTTGCCCATTCGCCGGCTGCACGCCGGTCGCGGCAAGGATGGAAATCGACGGGTCACCGTACCGGCGGACATTCCCCCACCCCGCTCCGGTTCGACTCACAGGGCCAGGCAACCGATCAGCGGGGTCGTCGGTCCGGTGACCGGCCAAGGACCGGCGGCCGGGCGGCGTCCTGAAGCACTGCGTGGATCGGTCTGGCTCATGGTATTGTGCGGAGGCTCGCTGGCCTACCGGTGAAGTTGACAACATCTGGAAGGGGAAACGAAGCGTGACATTCCATGACTCTGCGTTACCGCTGTCTCGTCATGATCACCGCGCTTGTATCGCAGCTGGATTGGCCTGGGCTGAGGATGTTTGTCGGGGGCGGCACGAACGGTTGACCGAAAACCGTCGGCAAGTGCTTGAACTTCTGCTGGCCGAACATCGGCTTGCCGGCGCATACGAGATTCTGGAACGGTTTGACTGGCAGGGCCGAAAACCCGCGCCGGCCCAGATTTATCGTGCGCTTTCCTTCCTTGAGGGCATGGGGCTGGTGCACCACGTGGCAAGCCGGAATGCCTATGTCGCCTGTTGCTGGCAGGAAGAAGCACACGGCTCGGCGCTGCTGATCTGCGATGGGTGCGGACTGGTGGCGGAACCGACCGCGGACGGATTGCGCCGCACGGTGCAGGAACTGGCTGGCCAGTCTGGCTTCAAGGTTACCTCTCCAGTTCTGGAAGTGATTGGCCGCTGCCCGGAATGTCTCGAAACCGCTGACACCTGAGGCGGCGCCGCACGGTATCTGCCCTCCCCTTGCTGCGGCCAGCGCAGCAGCTCTGCTGTGCCCGGACAATGAAGCGAGGTGCCAGGCAGGAAACGGACCAGCCGGGTGAGTTGTCTGCTCTTCTGATACTCGAAACCAGGCTCAGCCCAGTGACCGACGTTTCCGCACTGCGTCACAGCTGCTGGCATCAAGAATACGGCGCCGCATGATCACCTCGGGCCTTTACAGTCCGGCCGAGCTTGCAGGGGGTTTGCGGCCGTGCCGGCCCGAAACGAGGTTCAGCCTGGTTTTCGGCTAGCTTCGAACGCGGTTTTGCAGAACTGGATCGATAGGTACTCACAGCGGGGGTGAGTCGTTACGCCGGTTCTCAGGTTTCGACGTGCCGACTCGGAAAGGCCGACGCAATCAGGCTACCCGTCGGTCCGAAGGTCAGTGACAGACCGTAGGCGAGACCCGCAGCGAGAATGATTGCGGGCCCCGACGGAAGTCCGAAATGGTAGGAGACGAGGAGGCCGCAGGCACCGGCAAGGATGGCGATAGTGACCGCGGTAAGGATCAGCCCGCCAATGCTGACGGCCCAAAAACGTGCGGCGGCCGCCGGTACGATCATGATCCCGACGGCCATCAGCGTGCCCAGCGCATGAAAGCCGCTGACGAGATTCATGACGACTAGTGCAAGAAAGGTAAAATGCGTCACCGCGCTCAGCCTGCTCACCGTGCGCAGAAACTGTGGATCCGCGCACTCAAGAACCAGCGGGCGAAAGAGAAGTGCCAGTGCGATCAGCGTCACGCTCGTGATGCTGCACAACAAGATCAATGCCGAATCGTCGAGTGCAAGCACGGTCCCGAACAGGACGTGCATCAAATCGACATTGCTGCCGCGCGTGGACACGATCAACACGCCCAGCGAAAGTGAAATCAAATAGAAGGCCGCCAGGCTTGCGTCCTCGCGCAGTGCCGTGACGCGGGTGACGAGGCCGGAAAGCAGCGCCACCGCCATGCCGGCCACCAAGCCTCCTACCGTCATGGCTCCGAGCGAGAGCCCCATGAGGAGGTAGCCGAGTGCAGCGCCGGGCAGAATCGCATGCGCCATCGCATCGCCGGTCAGACTCATGCGGCGCAGCATCAGAAAGACACCGACCGGTGTTGCGCCGATCGAAATCGCGATGCAGCCGAGCAGGGCGCGGCGCAAGAAGCCGAACTCAGCAAAGGGCTGCACCAGGAATTCCCACATTACGGGACGTTTTTGCCGCAGTCGTGGGGTGGCCCGATGCAGGCCTCGCACATCTGGCGGGCACGGAACTGGTTCGCAGCCGTCAGTACCTGCGAGGTGGGGCCGTGCGCAACGACATCACGGGCCAGAATCAGCGTCTCGGGAAAGTGTGCGCGGACCATCTCGACATCATGCAACACGGAGATCACTGTACGGCCCTCCCCATGCCAGCGCCGCACCACTTCCAGGAGATCCATCATGGTCTTGGTATCGATGGCGGTGAACGGCTCGTCAAGCAACACGAGCCGGGCGTCCTGCAGCAGAAGTCGCGCGAACAGGGCGCGCTGAATTTGCCCGCTCGACAGCGAACCGATGGGCCGGAGCTCGAAGCCCGTCAAGCCAACCGCGGAAATGGCGTCGTCGACCTGCGCCCGAAGCGCTGCGCTAAGTCCCAGAAATCCGCCGATTTTGCTCCACAGGCCTACCGTAACGAGGTCGACGACCGCAATCGGGAATGACCGGTCGATGTCCGATACCTGCGGCAGGTATGCGATATCGCTTCGTGAGCAGGTACCGAAGGTCACCCGTCCTGCGAGTGGACGGAGCGCCCCCGTCACTCCCTTCAGCAGAGTCGATTTTCCTGCACCGTTGGGCCCGACGATGGCCGTCAAGCTGCCGTCGGTAACCTCGCCCTCGACATTGCGGACGGCTGGATGATGGTCGTATCCAAGAGTCAGGTCCCGGAAGGCAACAGCGTAGGTCATGAGCCCCCCGGCGGGTGGGTCGCCCAGAAAAATCCGGCCCAAAGCACCATGACGATCAGGGCCACACAGACCAGCCTCGGGACAATTCCGACCAGAATGATCCTGTGCGCGGCATGGTTTCGAAAGTTCATGCCAGAACCCGCCCCCAGCCACGGTCTTCACACCCATAACCATCATGAAGCGTAGGGTGTGTCAGGGGAAACCCTGCCTTGCCCGCCACGACGCTGAAGGTCTCCGCTGGGGGGCAGGAAGGGATGGGCGCCTCCCCATTGCGCCTACGCTTACTGACGGAGGCCTGCGGGATGCACAAGGAACGGTGGATTCTTGGCAATGCTGTTTGCTCCCCGAAATTCCGCGACAGGATCATCACGACTGGATCATCATGTCCCGAGCGGACAATCGGCGTGTCGCGCTGCCACGTCGTGACATGAGGCGCGGTCTGTTTGTTCTCTCCACATTTTCGTGTGCCCTCACCTTCCTTTGGCGAGAAAGAGAACGATACATTATATCAGCAGCTCCTCCCGCGTTTCAAGCGCATCACGATATTCTGGGTGCACGTCAAATTCGTGGCATCGTCGCGGTAGGCTGCCCCAGATTTGTCAGGAACATCAACTTGCCAACGGCCCGGCATACTGACAAATGCACGAGATCCAACCGTCAATCCGAATAAACTCTGTCAGGCACGTCCCATGGGACTGTACGATGATTGCATTCCCCTCCAGGGGTGTGAGCAGTTACACCGTCTCGAAGACCTTTTTTCGACGGTCGGTTTCCTGTCACCGTCGCGGCCGTATGCGTGAATCCTCGACAATCCAGATCTGCCCGGCAAGTGTCGCATCGGACAACACATGGAGCAGTCGGGCACCGATTCTCAGGATGTGGTCGCGAGACCGGCTGCTCGGCCGAAAGGCGACGATCCCGGGATAGGCGTCAGGCGGATCCATCCGGATGTCCGCAAAGTTGGTATCGAGCGTGATTAGGGCTCGGCTCTCGCGCATGCAGACAGACGCAAGAATCGAATCCCTCGCGCCCTTCAGATCCTGATCAAGCGCGGTCACCGCATCGTGCCCGGCCCCGTGAAAGACGTCCGCCAGATCGGCGGGAAGATTCTCGTCCAGCTTGAACCGCACGCTGGTTGTCCTACTACCCGAGCGCTGCAACCCGTTCGTTGGCCAAGGCAGCGGCATAGCAAAGCGCCGCCTGCACCGCCTCGAGGGATACGGACGGACAGCTCTTTGCCATGTCCTCCGCATCCAGACCGTTCGCCAGATTGTCCAGCACCGTCGTCACCAGAACGCGCGTGCCCGCAATGCATGCCTTGCCATGGCAAACTTCAGGGTCCACGGTGATGTGATCGCGCCAGTTCATGAGTGCTCTCCTCATTTCAGCGCGAATGTGCCGTATTTCCTTGCCGTCACGGGCATTGTGTGATCTTCAATCCGCGCCGCTCGTACGTTGGCTGTTGTCCTGCGGAAGATTCGTGACACGAAGTGCATGTTCATCCGCCAGAAGATGGCGCTGATGCAACCGGAACGGTGCGAGGTTCACACCGACCGGGGCATCAGGTTGCCCATTCTTTCTGGAGCTGACCATCGGGACGGGCCATTGTACGGGGCAATCGGCAGCACCGGCGGCAGGAAGCACCGGGCGGAAGCCGGACAACCGGCGCGTTGTCCCGATGTGAGACCTCGGGGACAGTCGTCTTCTACGCTTGGTACGGACGCCCCAAAACCTTCTATGGGTGAAGGGCCCGATGGGCGTTCGCATGCAAACTGACCTATGATCTGCAGAGTGCACCTTCGAAACGTATCCGTCCGATGGGGAAACTCCATGCCCGACCCCCGACCCGACCGCCGGTCTCTGCTCATCGGCGGTGCGACCGCGGCTTCGGCGGCGATTGCCGCACCGGCATACGCCCGGAATCAACGACGCTGGAAGCTGGTGACCTGCTGGCCCAAGAACTTTCCGGGCATCGGGGTGGGCGCCCAGCGAATCGCGGACCGGATCACGGAACTGTCCGACGGTGAACTCACGATCAAGCTCTTTGCCGCAGGAGAGTTCGTGCCGGCCTTTGAAGTCTTCGACACGGTGCGCGAGGGAAAGGCCGAAATGGGACATGATTCACCGTATTACTGGTTGTCGAAGAACCGGAGCATGGCCTTCTTCGGGTCGGTTCCCGGCGGGCTCGCGCCGGTCGAACAGATTGGCTGGATACGCTACGGCGGCGGGCAGGAACTGTGGGATGAACTCTATGGTCGTTACGGGCTGAAGGGGTTCATCGGCGGGAATGCGGGCATGCAGATGATCGGCTGGTTCAAGAAGCGTCTCGAGAGCCTCGCGGATCTGCAGGGGCTGCGGGTCCGGATGGCCGGTCTGCAGTCGGAGGTGCTGGCCCGGCTCGGCGCGACCACCATCAACCTGCCCGGCGGCGAGGTCATGCCGTCGCTGCAATCCGGGCTGATCGACGCCGCCGAATGGGGCGGCCCCTGGATGGACCTCGCGCACGGTTTCTACAAGATTGCACCCTACTGTTACGGGCCGGGTGTCCATGAGCCGGGCACGACTCTTACCGTAATGGTCAACAAGGAGGCCTTCGACGACCTTCCGAAACGCTTGCAGAGACTGGTCGAGGTGGCGGCCGAGGCAGAAACCACGCAGATGTTGGCGGAGTTCACCGCCAACAACGCCCGCGCCCTGGAACGCCTGGTCCAGGAACACGGCGCCAGGGTCGAACACCTGCCTGCCGATATCCTGCAGCGGTGGTTTGAGGTGAGCGACGAGGTCCTGGCGGAAACGGCGGCTGACGAACCGATCAACCAGCAGATCTACGACAGCTGGTCCGATTTCCGGCGCCGGTCGATCGGAATAGCGTCACTGGCCGAGCTGGGTTTCCTGAACGCACGTGCAGGGTAACCTCGCGTTCGGGAGGAGTTGATGGCCTCTCCGGGTGATGTCTCAGGCCTGCGGAAGTTCATGGACGGCCTGATCCTCCGCAATCCCGGCGAACCGGAGTTTCATCAGGCGGTTTGCGAGACCGCGAGGACGCTTCTGCCGTACCTTGAGCGGCATCCGGTCTACCGTGAGTTCCGCATCCTCGAGCGCATGACCGAGCCCGACCGGATGATCTCGTTCCGGGTCTCGTGGCAGGACGACGCCGGCAACATCATCGTCAACCGCGGCTTTCGGGTACAGATGAACAATGCCATCGGCCCCTACAAGGGCGGGCTCCGGTTCAGTCAGACGGTCACTCCGAGCATCCTGAAATTCCTGGCCTTTGAACAGACCTTCAAGAACAGTCTCACGGGTTTGCCGATGGGCGCGGGCAAGGGCGGGGCCAATTTCAATCCGAAGGGAAAGTCGCCGACCGAGATCATGCGCTTCTGCCAGTCGTTCATCAACGAGCTCTACCGCCATATCGGTCCCAACGTTGACGTGCCGGCCGGTGATATCGGTGTCGGCGCAAGAGAGATCGGATACATGTTCGGCCAGTACAAACGAATCACCGGGTCGTTCGAGGGGGTCCTCACGGGGAAGGGGCTGGAATTTGGCGGCAGCCTGATCCGTACCGAGGCCACCGGGTACGGAGTTGTCCTGTTTCTGACTCACATGCTCAAGGCTTCGGGGCGCGAGCTCGGCGGCCTGCGGGTGAATATTTCGGGATCAGGCAACGTTTCGCTCCACGCGGCCGAGAAGGTGCTGCAACTGGGCGGTACGGTCCAGACCCTTTCGGATTCGGGTGGTTTCATCCACGATCCCGACGGCATTGACGACGAGAAGCTTGCCTGGGTGAAGGATTTGAAGAACCGGCAGCGCGGCCGCATGTGCGAGTATGTGGAACAGTTCCCCAAGGCGACGTACCACGCCGGGTGTCGGCCGTGGGGTATTCCCTGTGATGTGGCCCTACCCTGCGCCACCCAGAACGAACTGGATCTTGACGATGCCCGGAAACTGATCGAAACCGGCGTGACGGCAGTCTGCGAGGGCGCCAACATGCCGACTCGAAGTGACGCCGTTGGTCTCCTGGCCGAAGCTGGTGTCCTCTTTGGCCCCGGCAAGGCCGCCAACGCCGGTGGAGTCGCGGTGTCCGGCCTGGAAATGAGCCAGAACTCGGCCCGCCTCTCCTGGGATCTCGCCGATATGGAACGGCAACTTTCGCTCATCATGTCGGATATTCACCAGCGCTGCGTCGAGTTCGGACGAATGGAAAGCGGAAAGATCAACTATGTGGCCGGGGCCAATATCGCCGGCTTCCGGAAGGTCGCGGACGCAATGCTGGCGTTTGGGGTCGTGTAGCGGCAGCCCGTCGCCGGAGGTTCTATGCCTGTACCTGAATCCCTGTCCGTGCGCCTGGTCGAGGCGGCGTGTCAGGCAGCCGAGGAGGGAGCCTGGCGAACGGTGACGATGGCGGGTCTCGCGCAGCGGGCGGGCGTTGTACGAGAGGAAGCCGAGGCGCGGTTTCCCCATCCCGAGGACGTGCTCGATACCTTCGCGCGGCAGATCGACGAACGGGTGGCGGACGCCCTCGATGAAGAAGATGTGGCGGAGGCCTCTCCGCGTGAGCGGCTGCTGGAAGCGCTGATGTGCCGCTGGGATTTCCTGGCGGAACGGCGGGCGGCGATCCGCGGGTTCGGGGCCGCCGCGCAAAGATGTCCCGCCTCCGCTATCCGCACGTTTCGGCGCGTGCATCGCTCGATGGGGAACCTTCTGGATTGCACCAGCCTGGCCGGCACCGAACTGGAGCGCTCGTTCCGGGCGGCGGCCCTGGCCTGGATCTGGATCCGTCTGTGCCGGCGCTGGTGGCTCGTGGATGGGGTGCAGGAAGCGGAAGCGGCGTATGCGATGCTGGACCGCGAGCTTGGCCGGCTGCAGTCACTGGAACGGTCCCTGCGCTCGTCCGCACCGGAAAGGTCCGATTGAGGTTGCCCCGGCTGCGAACTTCGGGGCGGGGCCGGAACCCGGCGGGAGGAGGAAGGTCCCGCCGTTTTCCCTGCCGGGCACACCTTCACTGCGTCGAATCGCGTTCGTTCGTTCAGCCGGACCCTGCCCTGCCCCTTGTCCGCTCGTCGGGCTTTCGGGCGAACGTTACCCGCCGGGCGGGAGACCGGGATCGGCCGGATCCCGGATTTCGATCGCCCGTCCGTACAGGGTTTCGGCGCGGCGTTCGAATTCACGGACCATGCGCTGGACCACGGTGCCGAACAGGGGCGTCATGGCTTTCGAGAATACCGGCGAGCGAAATTCGAAATCCACCACGAACGTGATTTCGCTGTTTCCATCCCGGAGGTCGCAGAACAGCCACTGGTTGGTCAGATGTCGAAACGGACCCCGGACCAGTTCAACGTCCACGCGGGAGGGACGTTCGCAGGTGATGCGGCTGCGGTAATCGGCGCGCAGCACACGGTACCCGATGACGAGATCGGCTTCGAACCCCCCTTCATGACGCGCGGTGATGGCCGCGCCCAGACACCACGGCAGAAACTCCGGATATTTCTCGACGTCGATCACCAGGTCAAAGAGCTGCTGGGCCGAGTAGGCGGACCGCCTGCGCTCGGCATGCCGGGGCATGCAGACCGCCCCGCCTAGGCGCGGGTGCCGGTCGCGGCGAATGCCCGCGAGGCCTCGTTCGTGCGGGCGCGGCGGGCTTCCTGGAGTCTCCGGAAATCCTGATCGGCATGGTAGGACGACCGGGTGAGGGGGGAGGCCGACGCCAGCAGGAAACCGCGTTCCCGGGCCGCCGCCTGCAAATCGGCGAAGACGGCCGGCGACACGAAGCGGTGGACGGGATGATGGCCGGAAGTCGGCTGCAGGTACTGGCCGATGGTCAGGAAATCGATGTCGCGGGCGCGCATGTCGTCCATGACCGCCAGTACTTCGTCGTCACTCTCTCCCAGTCCCACCATCAGCCCCGACTTGGTGAAGACACCCGGATTCAGCGCCCGCATCTGCCGGAAGAGGTCCAGGCTGTGGGCATAGTCGGCGGCGCGGCGCACTGTCCGGTAGAGACGGGGTACCGTTTCGAGGTTGTGGTTGAAGACGTCCGGGGCTGCTTCGGCAATGATTTCCAGGGCTCCGGCCTTCCGCTGGAAATCGGGTGTCAGCACCTCGACGGTGACGCCCGGACAGACCGAGCGCAGGGACCGGATGCAGGCGGCGAAATGCCCGGCGCCGCCGTCGGCCAGGTCGTCCCGGTCGACCGAAGTAATGACCACGTGGGACAGCCCGAGCGCGGCGACCGCATCGGCCAGCCGCCGAGGTTCGTCCGGGTCGACCGCCTGCGGACGCCCCGTGGCGACATGGCAGAAAGCGCATTTCCGGGTGCAGATTTCTCCGAGAATCATCATGGTCGCGTGCCCGCGACTCCAGCATTCGCCGAGGTTCGGGCAGGCCGCTTCCTCGCAGACGGTTCGGAGATTCTGCGCCCGAACCACCCCCAGCGTTTTTCGATACCCCTCCGAAGTCGGAGCCCGGACGCGAATCCACGGGGGTTTTCGCAACTTTGTGGCCGCCCCGTCGGGTCTCAGGTGCGACGTGCTGATTCGGGGCCGGGGGCTGCGGTCCCCGCTGCCCGCCCGGGTGGGCTTCCGGGCAGCGGGCCGCTCGAGGGGCGCGGTCGGGCGGACTGTTCCTGCCCGCTCCCGCTGCTCGTCGGGTCGCGGGTGCGGACCGGTCACGCCGGCGGCCCTGCGGGCAGGGCTAGATGTGGAGGGCACGGCCGAACGCCTGCAACGTGGATTCGTGCATCATTTCGGACAGCGTCGGATGCGGAAACACGGTCCGCATCAGGTCGAGCTCGGTGGCCTCCAGGGTCCTCGCGATCGCGAAGCCCTGGATCAGTTCGGTGACTTCCGCACCGATCAGGTGGGCTCCCAGAAGCTCTCCCGTCGCCGCATCGAACACGGTCTTCACCAGTCCCTCCGGTTCGCCCAGGGCGATGGCCTTGCCGTTGCCGCGGAACGGATATTTCCCGACCCGGACTTCGTGCCCGGCCGCGACGGCATCGGTTTCCGTCAGTCCGACACTGGCGATCTGCGGCCGGCAATAGATGCAGGCGGGAATGCGGGAGGGATCGGGGGGGTGGGGTTCCAGGCCGGCAATCGCCTCCACGCAGGCAATTCCTTCGTGGCTGGCCTTGTGGGCCAGCCAGGGTGGTCCGGTCACATCTCCGATGGCATGGATTCCCGGAACCCCGGTCGCGCCGGCGGGATTCGTCCGGATATGGCCGCGCTCGACCTCGACGCCGGCCTCTTCGAGACCGATGTTCTCGACATTTCCGGTAATGCCGACTGCCAGGATCAGCCGGTCCGCCGCAATCGTGTCGATCTTCTGGTCCGGAAGTTCCACTTCGACGGTCAGCGCGTCGTCGGTGGCCTCGACCGACCGCACCCCGGCGTGGGTGAGCAGGCGCATCCCCTGTTTTGCAAAGGTCTTTTCCGCCAGCGCCGAGATCTCTTCGTCTTCACCGGGAAGGATCCGGTTCTGGATTTCCACTACCGTGACCTCTGACCCCAGGTCGCGGAAGAAACTTGCGAACTCGATCCCGATGGCTCCGGACCCCACTACCACCAGCCGTGCCGGGATTTCTTCGGGCAGGAGTGCTTCCCGGTAGGTCCAGATTCGCTGGCCGTCCGGCGCAACCCGTTCCAGCGTCCGGGCCCGGGCGCCGGTGGCGATGATGGTGTGGGCAGCCGACAACATGCGTTCGTCGGCGCCGTCGCGTACCACGAGGACCCGGCCCGGCCCCGCCAGCCGACCCGATCCCTCGATCACGTCCACCTGGTGCTTGCGCAGGAGCTGGCCGACGCCCCGCGACAGCCGGCCGGCCACGGTCCGGCTGCGCCGGACCAGTTTCCCGACGTCGACCCTGACCTCGCCGAAGGACAGGCCGTGGGCGTCGGCCTCGCCGAGCAGATGCCGCAGTTCCGCACTCCGCAGCAGCGCCTTGGTCGGGATGCAGCCCCAGTTCAGACAGATCCCGCCGAGGTGCTCGCGTTCGATCACGGCCGCCCGCAAGCCCAGCTGGGCGGCCCGGATGGCGGCGACGTAGCCGCCGGGGCCGCCGCCGATCACCGCCAGGTCATACTCGGATCGGTCCATGCCCCTATGCCAGCATCAGGGCGGGGCGTTCGATGAACGACCGCAGTTCGGCCAGCCAGCGGGCGCCGAGGGCTCCGTCGATCACGCGATGATCACCGGAGAGGGTCAGGGTCATGACGGGCGCCACCGTGACGGCGCCCTCGCGCACGACCGGCTGCGGGCTGGCTGCGCCCACCGCCAGGATCCCGCACTGCGGCGGATTGATGACCGCGGCGAACGACTGGATCCCGTACATCCCGAGGTTCGATATGGTGAAGGTCCCGCCCTGGTATTCCTCCGGCCGCAGCTGACCGGCGCGGGCCTTGCCTGCCAGCGCCCGCAACTCGTCGGCGATGGCGCGTATTCCCTTGCGGTCGGCATTCCGGACGACGGGTGTCAGGAGGCCGTCCTCGACCGCCACCGCCACCGCGACATGGACACCGCCGTGCCGCACGATGTGGTCGCCTCCCCAGGCCGAATTGACCTCAGGCACGCGCCGCAACGCCATCGCCGTCGCCTTGACCACCAGGTCGTTCACGGTCACGCGCCGGTCGGTTTCCCGCTCCGCATTGATGTGCTGGCGCAGTTGCAGCAAGGCATCGGCCGCCGCATCCAGTTCCAGATAGAAGTGGGGGATGGTCTGCTTGGCCTCCAGCAGCCGCGCCGCGATGACCTTTCTCATGCTGCTGAGTTCGATTCGCTCCGCTGCGGGCTCCGCTTCGCCGGCGGCCGGGAGCCCGGTCTGCAGCACCCGGTCGATGTCGGACTTGACGATTCTTCCGCGCGGTCCGGACCCGCGCACGGAAGCGAGATCGATCCCCGCCTGGTGCGCCATCCGCCGCGCGAGCGGGCTGGCCGCCACCCGCTCCGGGGCCGGTGGTGCGGCCGGCCCGGGCGCAGCCGGCGCGGGAGTCCCGGCGGTGGCCGGCGCTGCCGGGGTGTGAGATGGCGGAGGGGGAACTGCGCCCGCCGTGTCCGTCGACGGGGCCGGAGCGGGAGCCGCCGGTGTGGACGCCGCCGGCGCCGGTGAAGGGTCGAGATCCCGGGTTGCGGCTTCCAGCAGCGCCGGATCCTCTCCTTCGTCCACCATGACCGCGATGACCGAGTTCACGGCCACGCCCTCGGTGCCGTCGGCCACCAGGATTTTTCCGAGTCGGCCCTCGTCGACGGCCTCGACTTCCATGGTCGCCTTGTCCGTCTCGATTTCGGCGATGACTTCGCCGGGTTCGATGCCGTCCCCTTCCTGCTTCAGCCATCGGGCGAGGGTACCTTCAGTCATGGTGGGCGACAGCGCCGGCATCCGGATCATGGTCGGCATCGTTCAGGTTTCTCCCGGCTGCGGGCCGTGCACCGGATCCGCATAGCACACGTCTCGGACCGCGCGGAGCACGGTATCGCGCATCGGCAAGGCCAGGGCCTCGAGATTGGCGGCATAGGGCATGGGCACGTCGGCGCCACTTACCCGTTGCGGAGGAGCGTCAAGCGCATCGAACGCATCGGTTGCGATCGCGGCCACGATTTCGGCCGCCACCCCGCAACTCGGCCATCCTTCCTCCACACAGACCATGCGGTGGGTGCGCTCCACCGATCCGAGGATGGCGGCCCGATCCAGCGGGCGCAAGGTGCGAAGATCGATGACCTCGGCCTCGATCCCCTGCCCCGCCAGTTCGTCGGCGGCTGCAAGCGAGAGCGCCACCCCCCGCGACCATGCGACCAGCGTGACATCCCGGCCCGGTCGCACGATCCGGGCGCGGCCCAGTTCGGCCACGTGGTCGCCGTCGGGAACCGGTCCGGTGTTCCCGTAGAGAAGTTCGTGTTCCAGGAAGACGACCGGATCCGGATCGCGGATGGCCGCCGTCAGGAGCCCCTTGGCGTCGGCGGCGTCGAACGGGGCCACGACCTTGAGGCCGGGCACGTGGGCGTACCAGGCAGCGTAGTCCTGGCTGTGTTGAGCGGCCACCTGCGAGGCCGCACCGTTGGGCCCCCGGAACACGATCGGGAGGGTGATCCGGCCGCCCGACATGTACCGGGTCTTGGCCGCGGAGTTCACGATCTGGTCGATGGCCTGCATGGCGAAGTTCCAGGTCATGAACTCCACGACCGGGCGCAGGCCCATCATGGCCGCTCCGACGCCGACGCCGGCGAAACCGGCTTCCGTGATCGGCGTGTCGACCACGCGTTCGGGGCCGAACTCCTTCAGCAACCCCTGGCTTACCTTGTACGCGCCCTCGTATTCGCCGACCTCCTCCCCCATCAGGAACACCGAATCATCGCGCCGCATCTCCTCGGCCATGGCGTCGCGAAGGGCCTCCCGCACCGTTATCTCACGCACCGGTCCCGGCTCCGGCAGCATGGATGTCGGTCAGGAGTTCGGCCGGGTCCGGTACCGGCATGGCCTGGGCTGCGGTCACCGCTTCGAGCACCCGGTCGCGAATCTTCCGGTCCGCGGCCTTCAGCGCCGCCGCCTCCACCTCCCCGGACTTGACGAGCAGGTCGGCGATTCGGGCAATGGGGTCCCGCTCTTCCCGGACCTTCTGCACCTCCTCCCGGGTGCGGTACAGCGCAGGGTCCGACATCGAATGGCCGCGGTAGCGGTAGGTCTGCATCTCCAGGAGCACGGGCCCGTTTCCGGCCCGGGCGTACTGCACGGCTTGCCGGCCCGCGCGTTCCACGGCGACAGGATCCATGCCGTCGACTTCCGCGCCCGGAATGCCGAAGGATTCCCCGCGCCGGTGCAGGTCCGACACGGCGTTGGCCCGGTCGACCGCGGTGCCCATCCCGTACTGGTTGTTCTCGACCACGAAGATAACGGGCAGCTTCCACAGGGCCGCCATGTTGAAGGATTCCGCGACCTGGCCCTGGCTGATGGCACCGTCCCCGAAATAGGTGATGCATACGCGGTCGCTCTTCCGGTACTTGAGGGCGAAGGCAATGCCCGTCCCGATCGGGACCTGGGCCCCGACGATCCCGTGCCCCCCGTAGAAGTTCCGGGCAGGATCAAACATGTGCATCGACCCGCCCTTGCCCCCGGAGATTCCGCCGGCCCGGCCCAGCAGTTCTCCGATCACCTCCTCGGGTGCCGTGCCGCGCGCCAGCATGTGGGCATGACAGCGGTAGGCCGTGATGACCGGGTCATCGGGCCGGACGGCGCGCTCCATGCCGACGGCAACGGCTTCCTGCCCGATGTAGAGGTGACAGAACCCGCCGATCTCTCCCATGGCATAGAGCTGGCCGATCCGCTCCTCCATCCGCCGCAGCAGCAGCATCCGGTGATGGATGTCGAGCAGTTCCGCAGGCGGCGCATCGGGGGCGGCGGATGCCGGGCCGGAGGACGGCAGACCGAAGGGGAGTGATGGGGGCGAGAACGCGAGGTCAGAGGGTGCCGGTTCTCCTGGATTCTCCATCGGTTTTGCAGCGGCCATCGGGAATTATGCTACGGGGCTGGCCGTGTCAGTCCACGGCCTGGCCGGATTTGACGACGAAGACGTACTCGTCGGGCCGCGCCCAGCCCAGCACGGCCCGGACCCGTTCCTCCAGGAGATCGAGGTCCAGCGAATTCCCCGAGAGCCTCGCGACCCGCTCCTCGAGGCGGTCGTGGCGTTGCTGCAACTCCGCTATCCGCTCCTCGGCTTCGGCCGTCCGGTTGTTCTGTTCGGCCAGGGAACCGAAGGAAAACTCTCCCTGCAGCACGTGGAACGAGACGTAGCCGATGACGGCTACCAGCATCGTGCGCCGGGCCACCCCGGCCCACCGGTTACCGCGGTCCAGACGCCGGACGGGGGGTGCGCGTCGGGACGGCACCCGGGCCAGCCGGTCGGCGCGGACCGGTGCGGCGGGGGAAGGTCGTGGGGGGCGGATCGGCATGGCGGCTATCCGGCTCGACCGGCGATCCGGGGTTTCGCCGCCGTCCCCCGCAGCAGACGTCCCGGCCGTGCGCCTGTGAACTGACCCATGGCACGCACCTCCGTCCCGGCAACGATCGTGTGAAGGTAGCCTTCCGCCCCCTGCAGAATGCGTTTCCCTCCGGCCGGAAGATCATAGACGATCTCCGGATGGGTAACCTTCAATGCGTCAAGATCGATCACGTTGAGGTCGGCCCGGAAGCCCGGAAGGAGTTGCCCGCGGTCGTCCAGCCGGTAGGCGCGCGCCGTCGCCATGGTCTGCTTGTGCACGAGATGCTCAAGCGGCAGTCGGGGCCCCTTGACCCGGTCCCGCGCCCAGTACGAGAGCAGGAACGTCGGGTACCCCGCATCGCAGAGTGTGGCCACGTGCGCACCGCCGTCGCCGAGACCGCAGATGGTGTGGGGGGACCGAAGCTGGGTGCGGATCACTTCCAGATTGCCGTCGGCATAATTCTCGAACGGAAAGAACAACAGTCCCTTGCCGTCGTTTTCCAGCATGAGTTCGAGCGCCAGTTCCCAGGGCGACTGCCGGGAATCCGCCGCCCGCGCCGAAATCGTCTCTTCCGGCAGCGGTTCATAGTCGAAGTCCGGTGTCAGGGCGGAAGCGCGGGTCAGACCGTAGTCGAGGAACCGGGTATGGCGATCCGTCGGACGTTCGTCGATCAGTCGACGCCGCAGCTCCGGATCCCTCAGGGCTGCCGCCCGCTCGCCTGGCGGCAGTTTCGCGAGCGGCTGCCAGGCGGGGTGGGTCGCGAAGGGGTTCATGCTGGTCTCGAGGCCCATGATGACGCCGATGGGCCGGCAGCCGACCTGTCCGCGGACTTCAAGGCCGGACCGGTTGGAGCGCGCGATTCCGGCGAGGGTTTCGCGCCACAGTTCGGGTTCCCGGTCGGTCTGCAGCAAGAGCACCGACAGCGGGCGGCCCGAACGTCGGGCCACGGACTCCAGGATCCCGTATTCGCCGGGCCCGAAGTCCGTGTTGCACTGAAATACCCCGGTCCCGGCCCGCTGCAGCGCGTCGGCCAGCCCGAAGAGTTCGGTATCGGCCGCGGACAGTCCGGGGGTCATGCGGCCGTCGGCGGCCCGGTGCTTGGTCGTCCGGGACGTCGAGATGCCGACCGCACCGGCCCGCAGCGCCGCCTCCGCGAGATCCCGCATCCGGACCACTTCGTCGCTGGTGGGGGCGATCTCGTGATCGGCGCCCCGCTCCCCCATGACATAGAACCGGAGTACGCCGTGCGGCACCTGGGCGGCCACGTCCATGGTGCGCGGGGTTTGGGCCAGGGTGTCCAGGTACTCGGGGAAGGATTCCCACCGGAAGTCCAGGCCTTCGGACAGGACCGTGCCCGGAATGTCCTCCACGCCCTCCATGAGATTGATGAGGTAGGATTCGCTCCCGGGCCGCACCGGGGCAAATCCGACCCCGCAGTTTCCGAACACGGTGGTGGTGACGCCGTGCAGCGACGAGGGCGCAAGTTCATCGTCCCAGACGGCCTGCCCGTCGTAGTGCGTGTGAATATCGACCCAACCGGGCAGCACCAGGGCGCCGTCCGCGTCCAGGGTTCGCCGGGCCGGGGTGTTTACCTTCCCCACTGCCGTGATCCGGCCCTGGCGGATGGCGACGTCAGCGGTACGGGGGCGGGCGCCGGTACCGTCGACCACGGCACCGCCCCTGATCAGGAGATCATCCATGATCTGATTCTAGTGGACCGCCGATTCGGGGCATAGTCCCGCCCGGGCGACCGGTATGCCGGCCGCTTCCGCCGGCCGCGTCAGGACCGGTTCCCGAACCCGGTTCGGCCGGGCCACTGCCGCCGGTCGGTGTGCAAGATCGCGGGAGAACCGGCCGCCGGCGGGAACGACGAGTTCCTGACGGCCGGCGGCCGGGCCGATCGCGGCGGCAGTATTCGATTTCCAACAATGGGGGCATCAGCATGTCCAAACAACGCTATCTGCAGGGACTCGCGATTCGCCGCGAGGTGCTGGGAAGCCGTTACGTTGACCAGGCCACCGCCGGTTCCGACCCGCTGACCGACGATTTCCAGAAACTGCTCACGGAATATTGCTGGGGCGGGGTCTGGGGTCGGGGCGGATTGACCAGGATGCAGCGCAGTCTCAACAATCTCTGCATCCTTGCCACCCAGGGCCGGGACGAGGAACTGGAACTCCATCTGCGTGGCGCCCGTCGCAACGGCTGCAGCTGGGAAGAAATTCGCGAGACCCTCATTCAGGTAGCCGTGTACAGCGGCATGCCGGCCGGGGTGGCCGCGTTTCGGATCGCCCGCCGGGTGCGCGACGAGGAAACGGTGGCCGAGACGCCGGCATGACGGACGATTCGCCCCACCGGATCGACTATCGGGGCCTCCGTTGCCCGTTGCCGGTGATCCGGGCCCGCAAGGCATTGCGCGGCCTGCCGGCGGGCAGCGAAGCGCGGATTCTGGCGGATGATCCGTCGGCGCCCTCCGATTTCACGGCGTTCTGTGAAATCGCCGGCCATGAACTGGTGGGAATCACGGAGCAGGACGGCACCTACTCGATCCGGATCCGGAAGCCGCGCCAGCGCCGGTAGCGGGAGCTTCCCTGATGCCGGCGGCGGTTGCACGGCGGAAGCGGGCCGGGCGTCATTCGGGCAGTTGCGTGAGAAACCCTCTCGCGGCCTCGATGTCGAGCTGAAACGCGACTCCCGCCCCGGCCTCGGCTTCCAGGCCGCCGGCTTCGGTGATCGCCGTGAGGACCCGTTGCGCGCGTGCCTCCGAGACGACCAGCAGCAGGGCGTCACAGATCAGCTGCGCATCCATTCCGAGGAACGTCTTGAGCGGAGTGTGGCCTTCACCCCGAGCCTGATGGAGCACGGTGATGCCGGTGGCGCCGGCTTCTCGGGCGGCGGCCTGCAGGTCTGCTGTGCGGTCCTGGGGGACAACGGCGATGATGAGCTTGAACTTCATGATGAGATCCCGCGCCGGGAGGTCCTGCGGCGGTACCGCAGCACCTGTCCGGCTGCCCATGCGTAGGCCAGCACCGCAATGATCGGGAACAGGCTGGCGAATGCGATCAGGCCGAATCCGTCGACCAGGGCGCTGCGGCCGGGAACGGCGGCGGCCAGACTGAGGCCGAGCGCAGAGACCACCGGAACCGTTACCGTAGACGTGGTCACGCCGCCCGAATCGTAGGCGATCGGGATGATGACACGCGAGGACCAGATCGTCTGTGCCGCCACCACCAGATAGCCGGCGGTGATATACCAGTAGAGCGGCGCGCCGGTGACGATCCGGTAGGTTCCGAGCGCCACGCCGACGGCGACGCCCGCGGCCACGGCGAGCCGCAGCGGAACGGCCCGGATGGTGCCGGCCGATACCTGTTCGGCCTTCAGGCAGACCGTGATCAGGGCGGGTTCGGCGATGGTCGTGGCAAACCCGATGGCGGCGGCGAATACGTACACCCAGACATAATCTCCGGGCTTCGCCGTCGCTCCCGGAGCGATGCCCAGGAAGCCGGGGTCGGTCAGCTGGGCCGCGATGCTGCGCCCCAGGGGGAACAGTGCGCTTTCCAGTCCGGCGGCGAACAGCGTCAAACCGGCCACGACGGACACGAGGCCTGCCAGTTTCCTGCCGGGATCACGGAGCTTCCGGCGCAGGATCACCACCTGGAAGATCACCAGGAGCAACAGGATCGGCAGCACGTCCGCCAGGGTTTGCGGGAGCGCGGACAGCAGGTCCGCGGCCGCCTGCGTCAAGCCGGTCACGACAGCATGCCGAAACTGAGAACAAAAATGATGGGAAACAGGCTGGCAAGGGCGATCATGCCGAAGCCGTCCGTGATCGGGTTGCGGCCGCGAATACCGGCCGAGAGCCCCACTCCCAGGGCGGTGACCAGGGGAACGGTGACGGTGGAGGTCGTGACCCCGCCCGCATCGTACGCGATCCCGATGAATTCCGGCGGCGTAAATGCCGTCATGGCCAGGACCAGCAGGTAGCCGGCGATCACGATGTGGTGAATCGGCCAGCCGCGGACAATGCGGAACACGCCCACCACGATGGCGGCGCCCACAGACAGGGCGACGACCTGCCGAAGCCGGTCCGACCAGGCTTCGACGGAGTCCGGATCCGAGCGGATCATGCCGGCTTCAGCCGCTACCTTCCCGGCCTCGCCGGCGACGGCGAACAACGCCGGCTCGGCAATCGTCGTGCCGAATCCCAGCCCGAAGGCGAACACCAGAAGCCAGGGCACACTCGCCCTGGCCGTGAGCGCACCGGCGAGATCTTCCCCCAGCGGGAACAGGCTGGCTTCCAGCCCGTGGAGAAACAGGGCGAGCCCGGCAAGCACGCAGGCCAGCCCGATCAGGATCGAAGCCAGATCGGGCAGCGGCTGGCGAAACACGACGACCTGGAAAAAGGCCACCACGCACACGAGCGGTACAAGGTCACGCCCGGCACCGGTGAACAGGCGCACGAACCGCCTGAACAGCCGTCGGGTCGGTGTGGTCCCGAAGCGGGTCGACTGCGAAGCGGGTGAATACGGTATTCGCATGTCGAGGTTCGCGAGGCGCAGTACGGGTGCGTCATGCCTGCACCCCGTGGTGAAG
Organism: Alphaproteobacteria bacterium; assembly: GCA_965203385.1. Taxonomy (GTDB): domain Bacteria; phylum Pseudomonadota; class Alphaproteobacteria; order TMED109; family TMED109; genus VXPW01. The sequence continues at coordinate 2,927,174 of OZ241893.1, read as the reverse complement.
TCAACCGGTCCGGCGGCGGCGTCAATCGGGTCGCGGCAGTGTCTCCGCAGCCTGGTCCGGGATCCGGGCAAGGACCGGCCATGCGGCCCGCGAGATCGGCCCGGCGGTATTGCAGCGGCGGCCGGTCGACCTTGCGCCTGCGCACGGGTCGAGGGAATCCGGATCCGGCCGCCCGGACGGTGTCCGGTCGGTGGGTCGCAGGTCGCAGGTGCCTCGGAGGGGGCGTACGCCGGACGCACCCTGCCGTTCCGCGTCCGGAAAAGCCGGCGTCGGAACTGCCTGCCCGTCCGGTCCGGGGCGGCAAGACGTCAGAAGAGTCCCTGGACGCGCCCCTGCTCATCCAGACGGATACGATTCGCCGCCGGTTTCCGCGGCAGCCCGGGCATGGTCATCACGTCGCCGCAGATCGCAATCAGGAACTCCGCCCCGGCCGCGAGTCGGACCTCGCGAACCGGGAGGGTATGCCCGCTCGGGGCCCCCTTGCGGGCCGGATCGGAGGAAAAGCTGTACTGCGTCTTGGCCATGCAGACGGGAAATCGGCGGCAGCCTTCAGCCTCGAAGCGTTCGATCTGCGCCCGGACTCCGGACGGTGCGGCGGCGGTGTCGGCCCCGTAGATCTCGCGAGCGATCAGTTCGATCTTTTCCCACAGACCCAGATCATCGGGGTACAGGGGCCGGAACGATGCCGGCGTGGCATCCATCAGTTCCCGGACGCTGCGGGCCAGTTGTTCGGCTCCCGCGCTGCCCTCCGCCCAGTGGGTACAGAGCACCGCCCGGGTACCGTGCGCTTCGCAGTAATCCTCGATCAGCGAGAGTTCGCCTTCGGAGTCGTGGGTGAAGCAGTTCACGGCCACGATGGCCGGCACTCCGAACTTCATGATGTTGTCCAGATGTCGTCCGAGATTGGCCAGACCCTTTTCGACGGCACCGAGGTTTTCGGTTTCGAGGTCTGCAGCCGCCACACCCCCGTGCATTTTCAGGGCCCGGCAGGTGGCCACGACGACGGCTGCATCCGGCGTCAGTCCGGCCTTTCGACACTTGATATCAAAGAACTTCTCGGCCCCAAGGTCGGCTCCGAACCCTGCTTCGGTCACCACGAAGTCCGCGAGTTTCAGCGCCGCGCGGGTGGCGATCGCCGAATTGCATCCGTGTGCGATGTTGGCGAACGGGCCGCCGTGCACGAAAGCCGGGCTGTGCTCCAGGGTCTGGACCAGATTGGGCATCAGCGCGTTCTTGAGCAGGACCGTCATCGCGCCACTCGCTTCGAGTTCCCGGGCCAGGCGGGCTTCCTGCGCACGGGTTCGTCCGATGATGATGTTGCCCAGCTTTCGCTCGAGGTCGGCCAGGCCTTCTGCCAGGCAGAAGACGGCCATGACTTCCGAGGCGACGGTGATGTCGAATCCGGACTGCCGGGGGAAACCGTTGCCGACGCCTCCCAGCGACAGCACCATGTCGCGGAGAGCCCGGTCATTCATGTCGACGACCCGGCGCCATCCCTCTCGCCGCACATCGAGGCCCAGTGCGTTGCCCCAGTACACGTGGTTGTCGACCAGGGCGGCCAGCAGGTTGTGGGCTGCCCCGATGGCGTGAAAATCCCCGGTGAAGTGGAGATTGATGTCCTCCATCGGCACGACCTGGGCGAAGCCCCCGCCGGCCGCGCCGCCCTTCAGCCCGAAGCAGGGGCCGAGGCTGGGCTCCCGCAGACAGATGGCTGTACGCTCCCCGATCCGATTGAGAGCGTCACCGAGTCCGACCGTTGTGGTCGTCTTCCCCTCGCCGGCCGGAGTGGGCGTGATGGCCGTCACGAGAATGAGCCGGCCGTCGGGACGGTCCGTCAGGGATTCGATGAAGTCCAGTTCCAGCTTGGCCGCATGGCGTCCCCAGGGGATCAGGTGTCGGGCCGGAATCCCGAGCTTTTCTCCGATCTCCGGCACTGGCAGCAAGTGCGCGGCGCGAGCGATCTCGATGTCGCTGATCTGGTGCATGGCGGGGTTCCGGACGGATGGGCGTGCCGCGGGGTATGCGAGACCGTCCGGCGTACCTACCATGCGGACAGAGGGAAGGGAATCCGGTCCAGGTTTCCAGCGGCGGACCCGGCCGCAGGGACGGGGGTGATGCCATGAGCAGGATGTCCACGCACTCCATGACGGGCAGGCACCGGACCGTGGGCCCCGCGCCGACATCGTCGGGTTCTTCGCCGAGACCGGTCCAGCCGCCGGGGAACCGGTGGAGCGGCGTTGCCGGATCATGAGAGACGAACCGGTCGAGCGGGCAACCCAGGATTCTCCCCCATACCTGACGACCCGGGAGGTGGCAGATCTCCTTCGCGTGAAGGAACGAAAGATCTACGACCTGGCGGCTGCCGGCGGGATTCCCCATCGGCGGGTGACGGGCAAGCTGCTCTTTCCCGCGGCTGAGATTCAGAAATGGATCGAGGGCGGGAAGGACCGGCAGCCCCGGGTGCGCCCGGCGGTGCTCGCGGGATCACACGACCCGTTGCTCGACTGGGCGGTGCGGGATTCGGGGGCGGCGCTCGCCACACTCTTCAACGGGAGTGCCGACGGCCTCAGGCGTTTCGCTGAAGGCCGTGCAGCGGTTGCGGGGATCCATCTTCCGGACCGGCAGGGCTGGAACGTGCAGTCGGCCGAAGCGACCGGGCTCACCTCCTGTGTTCTGATCGCCTGGGCAGGGCGGGTGCGCGGCCTGATCTTGTCGAGCGAGGTGCAGAAGGACGTGCATGGCGTGGCTGACCTGAAAGGAAGGCGCGTGGTCCTGCGCCAGCCGGGGGCCGGTGGTGCGGCCATCTTCGAGGAACTGTTGGCGGGTGCAGGATTGACGTCAAAGGACCTGGTTCCAGCCCCGGGAATCGCCCGGACAGAAAGTGACGCCGCCGCTGCCGTGGCGGCGGGTGAAGCCGACGCCGCATTGGGGATCGAGGCCATGGCCTGCCAGTTCCGGCTGCCGTTCCTGCCCCTCATCGAGGAACGGTTCGATCTGTTGGTTGACCGGCGGGCCTACTTTACCGAGCCTCTCCAGACCCTGTTCCGGTTTTCCCGTTCGGAATCCTTCCGGCTGAAGGCTGCGGCCATGGGCGGTTACCGGCTGACCGACCTCGGGATGGTTCGATGGCTGTCACCCTAGCGGGATGGGTGAGCAGCGAGGGGCGTGAACTTCCAGACGGCGGCTGCGAAACCGGGCGTGGCCAGCGGCTGGCCGTTGTGGTCATGGACCGCGTAACGCATCTGCGCCCCGACCAAGTGGGTGTATTCGAGATAGTGCCAGCGGGTGATGAGTTCGTTCCAGAGCCGGAGTTTCCGGGTGCTGCCCGTCACGATCCGGAATTCCAGCGGACGGACCTCGTTGAGGCACTTCGGGAGGGGGAGCGGCGGCAACTTCATCTCGGCGCGGGTGAAGCCGCGTCCGCAGTAACAGCACTTGCTCTCGTTGTACGCGGAAGCTTTGCGAAGAATGACCGCCTTTCCTTGCTCATCGACCGCGTCCGCCACGGTTTCAGAGTCTTGGGCGGGCGGCTACGGTTCCTCGCGCGGACCCCAAGCCACGTCTGGAACCATTACTGCTGTTGGTAGCTGGCGGTCACGCCATGGTGCGATCCCGTGAAGATGATCTCTGTGCCCCCCGTCGTGATCACGTGGCCGCCATGCGTACCCACGATCAGGCGTGGATCGCCCGCGGTGTCGGCCGTATCCGAGAACCGGCCACCCCATGACCCTTCCGCCGTTGCCACGGTGTAGCGCGGATCAACAAATCGGTAGTCGGTGCCGGACCAAGTGCCATCTGAATTAATCGGCGTGGGCCCGAAATAGGCGACACCGGGGGCTGCTGCTGCGTAAATTTCCCGGCTCGTTCCGTCGGGGAATTTCTGCCAAGCGTCCCCCCTCAAATTGGAGATAGTGGCGGAGATGGTCATGTCCGAAAAGTTGGCCACCGCCCGGAAGCTTCCAGTGTATTCCACTACTTCGTAAGTTCCCACGGGCACACCGTTGGCGATCAGCCAAGCGTCGTTCCCGGTGCGGGTAATGCCGATTCCGCCAGCGGGGCCGTTGTAGGTGGCGGTTCCGCGCAGCGGCAGGTCGACCGGTCCCGAGATCTCCGGGCCGTCGACAAACGCACCGAGCTCGACGCCAGTCACACGGCCAGCCTGCACGTTCCCCTGCACGTGCAGCCAATAGCCGCCGGCCAACCAGTCGCCGAGGAAGTCGTAGTCGTATTCGTCGTATTCGACGGCCCCGCACATGATGGTGACTCCACGCGCGTCAACCTTGCCCAGGCAGCCTTCATCGAACGATCGCCCGTCCACATACGGGGACGCCAGACCGGTCTTGACATGCTGCAGATGGTCGCGGGAGTTGATCGCGAGTGTGCTGCCGTCCTGTCGGCGGATGGTCAGGAAGAACGTGTTCCCTTCGAATCTGACCTTGGCGGCATCGGTCGTAACGCCCGCGATGTTCGTGTTGGAGGACTGGGTGACACTGCCGAAGGCAGGTCGGGCGACGGCTGCGCGTTTGGCGCTGTTGAGGTTCTGGCTCGGATCGGCCGTATAGGCGGAACCTCGCGTGGGCTGGTCGTTTTGGGAGATAGGCGAACCGCCGCCACCACCGCAGGCGGACAGGATGAGTAGCGTCGCGAGTGCGGCGACATACAGATTGCGCATGGGGGTTCCTTGCTGCGAAAGACAGCAGCACCGGCGAACGCCGGGCCGTTGCCAACCCACAAGGATTTCCTGAGGTCCCCGCCTATTCGCCTAGGTACGGGGAGCTACCCCGAACCGGACATAGAGGCTATTCTATTCAACGGGTGGCCCGACACATGGTCGAACCCTGTGGGTTGGCATCGGGAAGAATGGATTGAAATCAGCCGAAATGCAATCACAATGCCCCGGCACCGGGCCTGAAGGTAAGCGTTCGGTTATGGAGTGACGACGCCATCATGGTGTCTCCACAGATTCGCCAGAAGGGACCATCAGGGAGACCTGAGGCCGCTCCATCACTGTACGCCCAAAGGATTAATTTGAGATGTCCTGACGCGACCCAACTTTAGTTGGTCCATTCTCTGATGATAAACGTGGTCTCAGCGGGAGAAATCGGAAAAGAAAGCATCTCTCACCTTCAAATCGCGGCTCATTTATTCAATAAACGAAATATAGCTTCCTGTCAGGTATTTCCGACCGCAAGAACGGAACCAAGTCATTGAAAATTATTCGGTGGAAAGCACCACCAGTCAGCGGCGTCATCTGATCAATTCAGGACATCTGAATTTACGGCGGGTTGGAGGCATTTGGAAAGAACAATTGTTGCCCGTCGATCTGGTGGCCGGCGATGGCAGCCTGCCCCTCCCCTGACAGGATCCAGTCGATGAACTGCTTGCCGGGACCTGCTTTGATGTGCGGATGCTTCTCGGGGTTCACCAGGATGATTCCGTACTGGTTGACGAATTCCGGGTCCCCTTCCACGAGGATGCGGTAGCCGCGCCGGTTCCGGAAACTGAGCCAGGTGGCACGGTCCACCAGCGTGTAGGCACCCAGTCCGATGGCTGTGTTGAGGGTGGCACCCATGCCGGTGCCCGTTTCCCGGTACCACGTGCCCGAGGCTGATTCCAGATCCACTCCGGTTTCTTCCCAGAAGCGCAACTCCGCCTTGTGGGTGCCACTATCGTCACCCCGCGAAACGAACCGCGCTTTCCGGCCGGCGATCCGCAGCAGGGCCGCCACTCCATTTCTCAGGCGGTCCACTTCGGCCGGATCCTCGACCGGGCCGACGATGACGAAATCGTTGTACATCACGTCCTCGCGGCTCACCCCATGGCCGGCCGCCACGAACGCGTCCTCGGCCATGCGGTCGTGAACGAACAGGACATCGCCGTCGCCGTTCATGGCATTCTTGATCGCCTGACCGGTGCCCACGGCAATCACCCGTACCTCAATGCCGGTTCTCGCCCGAAAAGCCGGGAGGATATGGTCGAAGAGGCCTGAATGCTCGACGGATGTGGTGGACTGCACAACGATAAACGGCTCGGCTACGGCCGGACGGTCAACGGCCCCGAACAGGGAAGCGGCGAGCAGCAGGAACCCCCGGAGCGTCCCTCTGTTCATCGACGTACTACCATCCGGCGGCCTTGCCGCTACGACGCCGAATCCAGAAAGAGCCGCCCGTTGAGCCAAGCCCTGGCAGCCTCCGACCGCGGTTCGTGCAGTACCTGCTCGGCCGGGCCGGTTTCGACGATTCGACCAGCGTGAAGAAACACCAGATCATCGCCAAGTCGTCGCGCCTGCCCGACATCATGGGTCGTGAGAACGATGGTAACGTTGCTGGCGCGGGCCTTGCGCAGCAGGTGCTCGACCGCATGAACCGAGGCCGGATCAAGGCTTGCCGTCGGTTCGTCAAGGAACAGCATGCTGGGTGTACATGCGAGCGCGCGGGCCACCGCAAGTCGTTGCTGTTCGCCTGCGGAGAGCACCCGCGCCGGCCGGTTGGCGACCTCACCGAGACGGGCCTGGTCGATCGCTTCCATCTCCCGCACAGCACGCTCCCGACCGGCGATGCCTCGTACCGTGAGTGCAAACCGGACGTTGGCCAGTACCGACCGGCGCAGCATTACCGGCCGCTGAAAAACCATCGCCTGGGCTTTGCGGCTCCGGCGGCCGAGCGGCCGCCCCTGCCAGAGAATTTCTCCGGTGGTGGGAGGAATAAGGCCATGAAGGAGGCGCAGAAGCAGGCTCTTGCCAGAGCCGTTGGCCCCCATGATCACGGTACAGCGGCCTTGGCGGATTTCCGTATCGATCCGGTCAATGAGCCGTTTTCCGTTGACGTCGAAGCACAATCCCCGCGTCTGCAGCAGCGGCTCGGGCATGATGTCTTCGACGGTGGCGCCCTGCCCGCATTCCGCTTCCGGGCGGGCCGTGCTGCACCATCCTTCAGCCATGGATCGGTCGGGCGGCCGATGCCCTGAACGACATCACGGCACCGTTCACGGCCAGCGCGACCACAAGCAGCACGATACCGAGGGCCAGGGCAAACTCGAGATTGCCTTTGGAAGTTTCCAGCGCGATGGTGGTGGTCATCACGCGGGTAACGTGGTTGATGTTGCCTCCCACCATCATGACCGCACCGACCTCGGCGATTGCCCGTCCGAATCCCGCCAATGCGACGGTCAGCAGGCTGTACCGGGCATCCCACAAGAGGGCGGCAACGCGGTCAAAGGGTCCGATGTCCAGGGAGGAAAATTGCTCCGAGTATTCAGTATGCAGGTCCTCCACGACCTGCTTGGTAAGGGCCGCGACGATGGGAGTTACCAGAACTGCTTGCGCGATGATCATTGCGGCTGGCGTATAGAGCAGTTGCAGGGGGCCGAGCGGCCCGGAGGCCGAGAGTGCCAGGTAGACCATCAGCCCGACGACCACGGGAGGCAGCCCCATGAGAGCGTTGAGCACGAGGCCGGCGAGAGAACGACCCGGAAACCGGAAAGTACCGATCGCCGCCCCGAGCGGGAGACCGATCAGGCAAGCCAGGGTCACCGCTGTCAGCGTGACCCTGAGTGAAAGACCGATGATCTCAAGAAGGTCGGAATCGCCGGTCAGGATCAAGCCGAGCGCCTCACCAAGGTTGTGACCAAGACCGTTCATGAGCGGATTTCCTCCCGACCAGCGGAAGAAAAACATAGAATAAGCAGAAAATCCACCTTGGAGTCTTTCAGGATCGGCAAGAGAGCCGACCTCTGTTACGGTTCAGGGCTGGTTCTTCCAGAACGGACTGTCACCGGATTCCCGACCCGAAGCCCCTTGCCGGGCCGGACCCTTCCGCCTCACGGAGAGTTCCTTTTTCAGGAGTGATGCGACGGGTGTGATTCTCATATGGACACTTTTTGTTCTTACAATGATCTAGCCAAAAATCATGCGGCGAGCGCAACCTGCGCGACCTGCCGGTTCTCGTTGGCGCAGGGTGGCGGTTTCCAGCCGCCACCGCGGCCCAGGCGTGGGACCAATGCCGCCCAGGCCCGATCGAAACGTCCGGACTTGAGAAGCGACCGGAAGCTCAGGACGCCCTGGCCGCCGTCACGGCCCCAGCGCTGCCCGGAGCGTTTCATCCGGATTGTTACAAGCATCTTGTTGGCGGCTTCCACGGCACCGGAACCGATGGGGAAGCCGGCGGCGGCGGCGTCCGCATAGTGCATGCGGTGACGATGATTGCGGAAGAAAGTCAGTTCCCTCCGGATGACGTCTACTCCCTTGCCTTTCCGCATCAGGTAGCGCAAGGCGTCGATCGCCTTGCCGGCGCCCTTGGGGTCGTGGCGCAGAAGGTGCCGCCACTTCTCGAACCAAGCCGTCCCGGCGGCGGTGTTTGGACCGAAGGCGGCGTCGGCCGCAGCCTTAAGATGTTGAGTCGCATGCCAGAAGTCTAGAAGCATGACTTCGGGGTCCAGCGCTTCCAGGAACGTCCAGTTGTCCTTCGCGCCGTCAGCGACCGCCACCAGCTTCAGGTTCGGATTGACCGACTGCCAGTGGCGTACTTCCGCCGTCAACTGTGCTTTCAGGTTCGTCTTGCCGGTCTCGGGAAGACGGCCGGAGTACCGGCTTTCCAGCAGGTTACCGCTGCCATCGACCAAGGCCACCACGCCGCACGACGCCTCGCGCCAGCCCGCGTCCGTGGCTTGTTCCTTGGTCGTTTCGGCATGCATGCGCATCATGACACCGTCCAGGGAAACCAGGATTGACTCTGCCTCCTCCGGCAGTTCTTCCTCCTCCCGGAGGCCTTTCAGGACATCGTCAGAACACGCCTCCATGCAGGTTCCGGCATCCCCGGACAATCGCACCAGGGACGCCACCGAGGGCCCCTGACCGCACAGTTTCTCCCACATGTCCTCGCTCTCGCGGGCTGTCAGGTTGCTCATCAGGTACAGCGAGAGGCCCGCCGCGGCCGGTGTCAGCCCGCCGGGCATCAGGCGGAGGAGGGCTTCGGTCGGGATCAGGGACGCACCCGCTCCCGCGGGACGGTACCGAGACCGCAGGAAGTCGACCGGTCCGAAGAGCGTCATCGCACGGCCCGACGTGGGCGCGGCCTTGCGATAGGTTTTCCCCTCGACTTTGACCGTCTTGCCATGATCGTCAAGCGCAGTGAACGCGTCGGTCAGGATGGTGCGGGCCACGCCGAAGAGCATGTCCCGGAGCTGGCTCTCGGCCGTCAGCGGATCACGGCGGTACATCGCCGCCACGTCCCCCGCCAAGCCGAGCTCGGCGGCTTTTTTCACCAGGGCGGCACCCGTCTCCATCAGGGCTTCCTGCGCCGCTTCGACGGACACGCTTCCATCGGCGTTCTTGGCAATCGAGGCGTCAATCTGTACGTTGGTCATTGGAGTGCTCCTTTTTGTCGCCCCGTCAGGGGCGTTGTTGAGATTGAGGAGCACTCTACACCCCCCAAGAAGCCAAGGCCGGGAGCATCGGCGAGCACGGTGATCGTGGAAAAATCACGGCCGGAGCGGCTGATTTTCGCGAAATTGGCCGAATCCGCACAGGCTCCCGAACTCGAATCAGAAAATACCTTTTGATTTCAACGCATTAAAAAATTGACATTTCGCCATACAGAAATCACACCCGATGCGACTGTGCCGGCTGATGGCGTACCCGCGCGGCTTGCCGTGCACTCGAACCTGGATGAGGTAGTTTCTTCTGCCCGACTTCCGGTCGCGAGTGCCAAGCCCGGTCCGGCCCCCAAACCGGTCGACGGTATCGGCACCGTCGGTCTCGAGTGCCTCGACTGATGGTTTGCCGTGAACACTCGGGCGGGCCGGGCCGAGCTCTAGCGTGGCGGCCTAGAGCGCACGCTTTGGGTCGTCGATATCTGCGCCGGATCTCGGGGCTTGGCGGTGTTGTCTTCCCCTGTTTTTTGGACAACGGGCCGGTGGTCCGGGATCGTGCGCAGAGGAAGTTTCAGGCCGGTTTGGGTCGGGCCGTCCTGGCACTCCAGTCGATTCGGAAGGTGTGGTCGCCCACCGGCTTGAGTACGCCGCACTCTTTGAGTTGTCGCAGCCACCGGGGGGCATTGCGATCGACCAGCAGGGCTTCGTAATCGATGTCGGGGTCGCGATACGGGACATCGTCCCGCAGCATGGCATAGAGAGCACGTGCCATCTTGTGGGCGGTGGCCACGATGGCGCGCTTATAGCCACGGCGTGCGGTCAACACCTTCCGGTAGCTGGCGAATTGACAGTTCTTGGTACGTGCGGCTCCGTGGGCGGCCTCCACCAGCAGGGTGCGCAGGTAGCGGGAGCCCTTGAGCGTGGTGGCTTTCCGGCGTTTGCCGGCGCTCTCGTGATTGCCTGGTGCCAGTCCGGCCCAGGCCGTAAACGCCTCGGCGGACGCGAACGGCGTGACGTCGGGACCGCCGATCTCGGCGAGGATCGCGGCGGCGCCGATCCGGTCGATCCCGGGCAGGGTCTGGAGGAGGATCAGCTGGGAAGCGTACGGCCGAAACGCCCGGATCAGGTCGGCTTCGACGGCCGCGATGCGAGCCTGTTCGGCGCGCTCGTCCGTCATCAGGTGGTTGAGAATCATACGACCCGAGCAGCTAAGCTTCAGGGTGAGCGCCTCCCCGAGCAGCTTGATTTTCTCCGCCACGTGCGGAGTCAGACGCGAGAGGATCGTCTCGCGGTCCTCGCCTCGCGCCAGGCCCTCCAGAATGATCCGGCCGTTCTTGCCGAAGACATCCGAGAGGATGCCGCCGATCCGAACCCCGGCATCGTCGATCTCCTTCTGAATCCGGTTCCGTGTCTGACTACGTTTCTGCACCAGTTGGCGGCGATAGCGGCTCATCCGCCGCAGGCCATGGAATTCTTGATTCGGCACCAGACTCGGACGGCACAGTCCGAACTGACAGACGCGCGCCAGCCAGCGGCTGTCCTCCACGTCGGTCTTGCGCCCCCGCAGCTGCTTGACGTGATGGGCGTGCAGTAACTGCACTTCGATCCCGGCGGCCTCCAGCCGGTCCAGCGGGGCCCGCCAGTACACACCCGTTCCTTCCATGGCCGCCGCGGTGACGGCATGCGAAGTCAACCATTCGGCCAAGGCATCCAGACCAGGCCCCAAAGCACGGAACGTCTGCGTCTCGCACATCGGTTCGCCAGCACCCGTGGCCAAGCGGACGGTGGCCGTCAGCTGGTGCTTGTGCACGTCCACTCCGGCAGCGCGCGAATGGACAACATGCAAGGTATCGGTAATCATAAGTCGTCTCCCAGTGAGATGGCTGGAGACGGAGTGGGTGACCGGGGGAAGCACTCAAGGTGGCCATTCGGCTAACCGCGGTGCATACATTTTGCCGTTCGTCCTCATCCGCAAAGGATGGGTACATACAGGGGTACGCTACCTGGTCACCCGGAACAGTTTGCTGGCGTGGTCTAGGCCAACACTAAAAATTCGTTCTCCTTTCCGTCTCCAGCACCCAGTGTATCCCGGTTCTGGAGCCCTCTCCAAATCCGCCGGGAGCACCTGTGAACGAAAGCGAGAAACCGCCGCGAAAGGTAGGGAAAATCCTTGTCCGCGAAGTGCAGTTACGAAGACCCAGCCGCGAAAAAAGCCACGCTAGAGCTCGGCCCGGCCCGACCGGGTGTTCATGTACTGGGGTGAGGGTCAGCGCGCCTCATGAGCGTTTGGTGAGTTTGGGGATACAGTTCATCCTGTACGCCAACGGTTATGAGGCGCTGTAAGATCATGACCGTATGGAGAAAAAGCTGAAGTACTCTCCTGCCAAAGCCCCGGTTTTCCGTCAGCAAGGTGAACGAGCCAGGACAGGAATCCGGGGTCTGGTCGAAGCCCGCTGGTTTCGGATCGGTGTGATGGTTCTGATCGCCTCCAACGCGATTGCACTAGGTCTCGAGACTTCACCCGCTGTGATGGAATTCGCAGGCCCGGCACTCACCTTTTTCGACCGCTTCGTGATTGCCGCCTTCTGCGTGGAGATCGGGCTTCGACTGGTGGCTCACGGTCCGAGGTTCTTTCGTGACCCTTGGGGCGTCTTTGACTTTCTCGTGGTTGCCATCACGTTGGCGCCGGCAGCCGATTCGTTTTCGGTCCTCCGCGCCCTTCGTGCTCTCCGGATCCTTCGACTGGTCTCGGCGATCCCGCGGCTCCGCCGGGTGACCGGCGCTCTTCTCCATGCCCTTCCCGGCGTCGCCGCCATCGGTTCGCTGTTGTTGCTGGTCTTCTATGTGTACTCGGTGATGGTTACCAGCCTGTACGGATCTGCTTTCCCGGAGTGGTTCGGATCGATCGGCAAGTCAATGTTTTCCCTGTTCCAGATCATGACCCTGGAAAGTTGGTCCATGGGGATCGTGCGTCCGGTGCTCGAATCGTACCCTTGGGCATGGGTGATGTTTGTGTCCTTTATCGTCGTTTCCAGTTTCACGGTGCTCAATCTCTTCATCGCCGTCGTCATCGATTCGATGCAGACGATGCACGCCCAGGACGATCGGGATTCGGCGCCGGCCCGGCAGGAATCGTTGGCGACCTCGAAGGAGTTGCATTCGCTCGTGTGCGAGGTTCGACAGCTGCGCGAGGAACTGGCCCGGACCTCGAGTGAACGCCGAAACGATTCGCCTTCGCCGGTACGAGATTGAATGAGGTACAGTTACGGGGAAATGCTACAGCTGGGCAAGCGCCTTTCGGGGGAAGCGTCCGGCGCAGGACATGGCGGCGATGACGTATGTCAGGCAGTACAGATTGCGTGGCAGATAGCGGATGTTGGCCCGACAACGGTGTCTTACGCTCCCAGATTCCCTGCTCCCATTCTCCCGGCCGGGCAACTGCCCGTGCTATAGAATATTGACAAACAGTGCACTGGATGATGGAATGCTCATGTGGATTAGTCGGCGGCCAGATTTGGCGGTGTTGTCTGGTACCGTGGATCCGGGGCTGCTATGCGTCTGAACCCGAGGGGCCTGATCAGCTTCGCGCGGGTCGGGAAAGCTAGAGGATCTGCCGGTGCACCCACTTGACACGATCCTTGAGCGATGGCGCCGGGAGAATGCCGAAGCGCCCTTCAGTCGAACGCGCGAGATGGGTACGGCTTTCGAGCAACTTTGCCGAGCGTACCTGACCCATGATCCCACGCGAGCGCAATACCTCGAAGATGTCCAGCCGTTCGGCAAATGGGCCAAGGCCCAAGGTCTCGTGGAGCGAGACGCCGGCATCGATCTCGTGGCAAAGCTCCGTAACGAATCCGGTTACGCGGCCATTCAGTGCAAGTTCCGAAAAATCCGGGGCACCATCCCCCGTTCCGAAATCGACTCATTTCTCGCTGATTCGGGACGGCCCGAGTTTCGCCGGAGGATCATTATCGACACTACAGGTCGTCGTTGGTCCTCCGTGCTCAAGGAAACGCTCCGCCACCAAGATATCCCTGTTCAGCGAATCGGCCTCCATGATCTCAAAAAGAGCCCGATCAGTTGGTCGAAGTATGTCGCTTCCCGCGACATCGTTGTAAAGCGCGAACCGAAAGCCGTCTGGAGGCACCAGCAACAGGCTATCGATAGCGCGACAGCGCATTTCGCGGAACACGATACCCGCGGCAAACTCTTCATGGCTTGCGGAACCGGCAAGACCTTGGTCGGCCTCCGAATAGCTGAGAACGTTGTCGGAGCGGGCGGACGCGTACTCGTTTTAGTACCAAGTCTCGCCCTGCTTTCGCAGACGCTCTGCGCTTGGATCGATGACGCGACCCTGGACATTCGAGCCTTCGCGGTGTGTTCGGACAGTCAGACAGGCCGTCCCCGGCGCAGCAACGACGATACCGCGGACATGGACGCGCTTGACCTCGCCTACCCTGCGACCACCAGTGCCGAGCGCCTCGCCGGACACGCGAGCCCCGCCGCATCCGGACAGATGACCGTGGTCTTTGCTACCTACCAGTCGACCGCCGTTCTGGAGGCTGCGCAGCGTGACCATGGCCTGTCGGCATTTGACTTGGCGATCGCGGACGAAGCCCATCGCACGGCAGGTGCCCTGATCCCGAACGAGGATCCGTCGCCCTTCGTGCGGGTCCACGATAACGAGAGAATCCGTGCCGTTCGTCGGCTGTACATGACCGCGACCCCGAAGGTATACGCTGCCAGCGCACACAGGCGCGCGGGTCAACTCGCCACGACACTCTGCTCAATGGACGACGAGGATCGCTATGGTCCCGTCCTGCACGAAACGCGCTTCGGCGACGCAGTGGAGGAGGGCCTTCTCGCAGACTACCGCGTGATCGTCCTCACGGTGCCAGAAGCCCTCGCCGCGAATATTCGTATCCGCAATTTCGCCGAGGCTGCAGACCTGAAGGTCGACGAGCAGGGGCGCATGATCGGCTGTCTTCGAGCCTTGGCAAAGACCGATGCGGATCAGTTCCCGGCTGACGACCAAGCGCCCATGCGCCGGGTGATCGCATTTTGCAACTTCATCGCTTCCTCGAAACAACTCGAGGAGCGAATTGAAGACGTCGCCGCCGGTTACGCCGAAGTCATCGGTGACTACGACGCACCGCCGGTAAAGGCCTGCCATGTCGACGGTACATTCAACGCATCGGAACGGGCCGATGCTCTTGCCTTCCTAGAGGAGACGCCCGACAACGAGACCCGCATCCTCACCAACGCCCGTTGCCTTACCGAAGGCGTGGACGTGCCCGCTCTTGACGGAATCCTCTTCATGCATCCCCGGAAGAGCCAGATCGAGGTGGTGCAGGCGGTCGGCCGGGTCATGCGTCAAGCTCCCGGCAAGAAACTCGGCTACGTCATTCTGCCTGTTGTCGTGCCGTCGAGCACGACGCCCGAGCAGGCGCTGGAAGACGACGCCCGTTGGCGGAGCGTATGGCAAACGCTGAACGCAATCCGGAGCCACGACGAGCGCTTCGAAGGCATGCTGAATCGCATGGCGCTCGGCGAGCCGGGCGACAGGATCTCGATCATCACGATCAGCGACTGGATGCCTCCGAAGACGGTTGGCGAGAATCCGGGGCCTGCGCCGGGCCCCAACGGTAACGGCGTCACCCCCCCCCCCCCACAACGTCCAATCGTCTTTGAAGGGCTGCCGGAAGCGATCCGAACGAAGATCGTCGAGAAGTGTGGTAACCGCCGCTACTGGGAGGATTGGGCCGGCGACGTTGCACGAATTGCGAGTGCCCACATTGAGCGAATCCGCTCGATCGTAAAGAGCGGCGAAGCCGAGCGCGAGATATTCCAAGAGTTTCTGACTGAGTTGCGCGACGACCTCAATCCAGAGGTCTCCGAAACCGATGCGATCGAGATGCTCGCCCAGCACATGGTGACGAAGCCGGTCTTCGACGCGCTGTTCGGGGAAGCTGCTGCGGCCCGGCACAATGCCGTCAGCCAAGGCATGCAAACGGTTCTTGACGTGCTGAAGCCCGCCGGGGTCGATCGGGAAGCCGAGAATCTTGATGCGTTCTACGAATCAGTGCGTCGGCGCGTTAAGGGCGCCATCACAGCCAAAGCGCGCCAACGGATCGTTGTCGAGTTGTACGACAAATTCTTCCGCAACGCCTTCCCCCGCCTCACCCAACGGCTCGGGATTGTCTACACCCCGGTGGAGATCGTCGACTTCATCCTGCATTCGGTCCAGCATGTGCTTCACGGGGAATTCCGGGCGAACCTTGGCGACACCGGCGTACATGTCCTCGATCCCTTCACGGGGACTGGAACGTTCATCACGCGGCTGCTCCAGTCAGGCCTCCTATCAAAGGAAGAAATCATTCGGAAGTATGGTGGCGATGGCCGTGTGCCCGAGCTTCACGCGAATGAGATTGTGCTGCTCGCCTACTACATCGCCTCCGTCAATATCGAGACCGCCTTCCAGGGTGCGACCGATGCCGCATACCGGCCGTTCGATGGCATTTGCCTGACGGATACCTTCGCGATGCTGGACGGCGGCGACCTGATTACAGCCATCTTCCCGCACAACTCCAGCCGGCGCGAGCGCCAGAAGAACCTTGATATCCGAGTGATCGTGGGGAACCCTCCTTGGTCTGCCGGGCAGCGGAGTTCTGCGGACAACAACCCGAACGTGTCGTATCCGGCAATTGAGGCCCGCATCGCTGAGACCTATGCCAACAGGTCGTCGGCAACCAACAAGAACAGCTTATATGACACGTACAAGATGGCCATCCGCTGGGCCTCGGACCGGATAGGCGAATCAGGTGTGATGGCGTTCGTCACAAACGGATCCTACATAGAAGGATATGCAGACTCCGGGATTCGCGCCTGTCTGGCAGAGGAATTCAGTTCGGTTCACGTCGTCAATCTTCGCGGTAATGCACGAATGTCAGGGGAACGACGCCGGTCCGAAGGAGACAATGTCTTCGTGCAGGGTTCTCGCGCGCCGGTAGCGATCACGGTCTTGGTCCGCAACCCGAACGCGGAACATAGAGGATGCCGGATCCGCTACTGTGATATTGGCGACTACCGCACACGTGAGCAAAAACTCTCGACGCTCACTGAAGCAGGTTCAATCGTTGGCATCAAGGACTGGCAGACAATCGTGCCGGACCGCCATCACGATTGGATCGGGCAGCGCGACGAGGCATTCCGGTCGCTCTATCCGCTGGGGTCGAAAGACGCCAAGGCGGGCGGGACGGACGATGCGGTGTTCCAGCTGTTCAGCAATGGCTACAAGTCGGGTCGGGACTCGTACGTCTATAACTTCTCCCGAAAGGCTTGCGCCACCAATGCCCGCAGGATGGTCGACGGCTATTGCGAGGCATTGCGGACGTTGCAGGACGCAACGGACGCAAAAACTGGAAAACCCGATGTCGATGAAGTCGTGAATCGGCATTCCTCTGGTCTTCAATGGGATCACAAGCTGAAGCAAAAACTTCGGCGGCGAAGCACAATTGCGTTTTCTTCAGATCATCTTCGAAAAGTCGCCTACCGACCCTTCGTCAAATGTTATCTCTATGCGGATTCTATGTTTGCTCAGCGGCCGGCCATCAAGGACAGCGTCTTTCCGTCACCAGACAGTGATAACTGCGTGATCTGCGTTTCTGGAATCGGCTCGACCAAGCCGTTTTCCGCTCTCATGGTTGACACGATGCCGGACCTTCATCTGATCGCATTCGGCCAGTGCTTTCCACGCTACCGCTACGTGCAGCCCGCCAACAGTGAAGCCGGTCTTTTCGGGGCCGGTGTCTCACTTGAGCGCGTTGACAACATTTCTGATCATGTTCTCGCCAGGTTTCGCAAGCATTACACGGACGACACTATCGATAAGGATGCTATTTTCGACTATATCTACGGCGTCCTGCATGCTCCTGACTACCGGAAACGCTTTTCAAACGACCTTGCCAAGGAACTGCCCAGGATTCCGATGGCGCTGGATTTTCGCGTATTCGCCGACGCCGGAGAATCGTTGGCTCGCCTTCACCTCGCATACGAGACCAGCGAGAAATACCCTTTGGACGTTGCCTTAAAACCGGACGAACTGCAGTCGGAACACTTCCGAATCGCAACAGCAACTCACTCGATGCGCTTTGCGGACAACGCCAAAACTGTACTGATCGTCAACGACCATGTTCGACTCACAGGCATTCCTGCCGAAGCGCACCGCTACGTCGTGAACGGCCGCACCCCACTGGAATGGTTCATCGACCGCTACCGGATCACAACAGACAAGCGGAGCGGCATTCGCAACGATCCCAACGGCTGGTTTGACGACCCACGTGATCTGATCGCAGCGATCCGGAAAATCGTGCATGTCAGCGTGAAAACCTCTGCCATCGTCGACGGGCTTCCCCCTTCTTTAGACTGAACGTAAGCGTTCGGCTGTGGAACGATGGCGCAACCTTGACGTCTCTGCAGATCCGCCAGAGGACGATCAGAGAGGCGTGAAACCGCCCCTTACGGCACTCCCGAACGCTTACGGAGAGGCGGCAGTCCGCAGCCGAAATCTCCGGCTCGCCGGAGGATCACCACGGGTGTGATCCTGATATGGGGTAGTTTGTACACTGTTAGGTCGTTATTTGACCCTTAATTGATCGAATCCAGATGCAAATTTTTCTAATTTTTGTCAATTTTCCTGGTGTCGGTCGGTTGTTTGAGGCTAGGATCGCCCGAGAATATCCATGAATCTACTCTGGAGAGGGCTCCCTGATTCTGCTTGATACGCACCTTGCTGTGATCAAGGAAGAGAGCAGGCTGCTGTTTGCGGAAGCCCTGCCGAAAGCTTACGAGGAACACTTGGAGACGGTGCTCGAAAAGGTGCGTGAACATTTCGAACGCAATGATTCCCTGGAGTTGGAGGCCGGCGTTCGCGATGCCAGTAACCGGCTGTCGGCCAGCATTCTCAAGACCGCCTTTCTTGCCTGTGACCGCAAGGACCCCTGGATCGTTCACGAGGGCAAGCGATACCATCGTGAAGGCACGTCGACGAAGCAGGTGATGACCACCTTTCGGGATGATCGAGTACGAACGCTCAAGGTACCGGCGAAAGGGCTTTCCGTCGATGTTCCCGGCTGACCAGGCGGTCGGGTTGATCGAAGGATACTGGAGCCCCCTTGCCGCCCGGAACGCGCTCTTCAAGCTGTCGTTCCTTCCGCCGCGCGATTGCGTGAGAGACTTCCGCAAACAGGGCGGCATGTGTCCCAGCGTATCGAGCTTGATCCGGCTCTATGAGGCCGCGGGCCGGCACTGGGAGGCGATCGCTGATACCGCCTACGAGGACATCCGCGCGAGCGAGGTACTGCCGGCTGGTGCCTGTGTGGCGACCATCCAGATCGACGGATTGATGATCCCCATGGCAGGAAAAAGCGAGGGAAAGCAAGGATCTGGTTCGGTGGAATGGCGCGAGGCCTGCTGCGGAACCGTCACCGTCGCGACGATGGCTGGCGATATCATCCGAACCATCCGCCATGGCCGGATGCCCGAACCCGGAAAGGCCAGCCTGAAACGCCTGCTTCAGAACGAAGTCGCAAGTCTGCTGACGCAAAAACCTGACGACCTGCAATTGGTCACGATCGCAAACGGCGCCCGCGACAACGGGCGATTCCTTGGCGAAGCCTTCCCGACAGCGGAACAGGTACTCGACTTTTTCCATGCGGCGGAAAAGCTGAAAGAGGCCGTTGATTTCGCGTACGGCAAGGACAGCGATAAAGGTATCCGGAAATACCGGATTCTACGGGAACGACTGCTGACTGAACCGGGCGGAGCCAGAAGCGTGATCAGATCTTTAGATTATCTTCGCCGACGGTATTCGCCGAACATTGAAAAAACGATCACCTATTTCAGGAACAGCCAGCAGAGGATGAACTACGCGGAATGCAAGGCCGCCAATCTCATGATCGGAAGCGGAATCGTGGAATCAACGAACAAGAATCTGATCACGCAGAGAATGAAGCGTTCAGGAATGAGATGGAGGCACACAGGCGGTCAAGCCATCATCACCTTGCGGGCACTGGCCCTCTCCGATCGCTTCGATCACGCATGGAAAATACTCCAAAACCATTGGCAATCTTCAAGTTGAGAATGATTCGCAAGTATGCCCCATATGAGAATCACACCCATCACCACCGCCCATGCAGGTGGTGAGCCCGCAGGGATTCGAACCCTGGACCTACTGATTAAAAGTCAGTTGCTCTACCGACTGAGCTACAGGCTCGCAACGCTGACGGGCAGTATACCTGAGGCCCGTGACAGTTGGCCGTTACTCATCCGGAAAGTACATCCGGACGATGATATCCGGTTCGCTTACCATGCCGTTCGGACCGTACCCGCGCTTGATCGCATCCACGTATTCCATTCCGCTTTCGACTTCGCCCCAGACCGTGTACTGGCGGTTGAGATAGGGGGCGTCATCAAAGACGATGAAGAACTGGCTGTCGGCACTGTTGGGATCACTGGACCTGGCCATCGATACGGTGCCGCGGACGTGCGGCTGGTCCGAAAACTCCGCTGCAATTCTCTTTCCGGAACCGCCGGTGCCGTCCCCGTCCGGGTCACCGGTCTGGGCCATGAAGCCGTCGATCACGCGGTGAAACTTGAGGCCGTCGTAGAAGCCTGCTCTCACCAGTTCGCTGATGCGGGCGACATGATTGGGTGCGAGGTCCGGCCGGGGCTTGATGACGACCGTGCCGTCCTTGAGCACAAGGTGGATCCGGTCCGGTTCGGCCGCCTCGGAGGTGGTGGCAAATACAAGGCCGGCCAGGGCCAGACCGGCCGCAGCGAGTGAGGTGGAAAATGTTCCGGGCATGCCTGAAATCCCTATGAAGGTTGTTGAATACGGTTCTTGATTCGAACCAGGATCCGTGGTGAAACGAAGCCGGAGACATCCCCTCCGAGGAGGCAGATTTCCTTGACCAGGCGAGACGCAATGAACTGGTGCCGCTCGCTGGCCATGAGAAACACCGTCTCGATATCGGGGCGCATCCGGGCATTCATGCCGGCCATCTGAAACTCGTAGTCGAAGTCCGTGACCGCTCGAAGTCCGCGAACGATGATGGTGCCCCCCACCTCTTCGACAAACTTGGTGAGAAGCACGGAGAAAGTCCGGACCTCTACTTCGCATTCGAGGGTGTCCGCCATGGCTTCGATTTCACCGCGCACCATCTCGGCGCGCTCGTCGGGAGTGAAGAGGGGCCGCTTGTCGATGTTGTAGGCGACCCCGACCACCAGCCGGTGACAGATGCGCGTTGCGCGCTGGATGATGTCCAGATGCCCGGTGGTGACCGGATCGAACGTTCCCGGGTAGACGGCGACACGTTGCTCCGTCACGACCGTTCTCCTTCGCTGCTGACTGCCGCCTGCTCTTGTTTTTGCGCCGGCTCCTGCTCCTGCTCCGGCTCCGCATCGGTATGGTCGTCCTTCGATCCTTGCAGGCGGGTCACCGACACCACTTTCTCGCCGCTCCTCAGACGCAGGACCCGCACGCCTTGCGTATCGCGCCCGGCCACCCGGATATCGTTGACCGGGCAACGGATGATGCGTCCGCCGTCGGTGACCACCATCACTTCGTCCGTCTCGGTGACGGGAAAACAGCAGACCGCGTAGCCGTTCCGCCCGGCGGTGCGGATGTTGCGCACGCCTTGTGTCCCCCTTGTGGTCGGGCGGTACTCGTGCGACGAGGTGCGCTTGCCGAATCCTCCTTCGGTAACCGAAAGGATGAAGACCTCCTCGGCCGCGAGCCGCTTCAGGGTCGCGGTGTCCGGCGGGTTGTCGACCGTCGCTTTCCGCCGCATGGCCGAGGTGTAGCGCAGGTAGAGACTCCGGATCTCCGGTGAGGCGTCGGTATGCGGCAGGATGGACATGTCAATGATCTGGTCGTCGGCCGCGAGGCGCATGCCCCGCACGCCGCGTGACGACCGGCTGACGAACAGCCGCACCGTTTCGATGGGAAAGCGGACCGCCCGCCCCTGCCGGCTGGCCAGCATCAGATCGGCCTCGGGCGCCACCTCTGCCACCCCTACCAGTGCATCCCCCGGATCCAGTTTCATGGCGATCTTTCCGCCGACGTGGATCGACGCGAAATCCGACATGCGGTTTCGCCGCACATACCCTGCCCGCGTCACGAATACGAGCTCGGAAGCCGACTGCTCCTTGGGGTCCTCCGAAGGCTGGGGCAGCATGGCCGTGACCTTCTCCTTCTCGCCGATGCGCAAGACGTTGACGATCGGCCGCCCCCGTGCCTGCGGCGCCCCCAGCGGCAGGTCGTACACCTTCCGGCGATGCACGATGCCCTGAGACGTGAAGAACAGGACGACATCGTGCGTGCTGGCCGTAAATACATGGGTGACGAAATCGTCCTCCCGCACCGCCATGGCCGTGCGGCCCTTCCCGCCCCGTCGTTGCGACCGGTAGGTCGAGAGCTCGGTACGCTTCACGTAGCCGTCCCGGGTGAGGGTCACGACCATGTCCTCACGATCAATCAGGTCGTCCCGGTCGGCATCTTCCGCAGCCTCGACAATCTCGGTTCGGCGCGGCGTTCCGAACTGGTCGCGAATCTGGACCAGTTCTTCCCGCAGGATGTTCAGCAGCCGCGGACGGGAGCGAAGGGTGGCCAGGTAGCGGTCGATTTCTTCCGCCCTCTCCCGCAGTTCCCCGCCGATCTTCTCCCGTTCCAGTCCCGTCAGCCGGTGGAGCTGCAGATCCAGGATCGCCCTGGCCTGGCGCTCGGTCAGCCGGCAGGTTCCGTCAGGCGCCACCTCCCGGCCGGGTTCCGCGATCAGCTCGAGATAGGCCTCGATGTCGGTGGCCGGCCATTGGCGCCTGATGAGCTGTCTCCGTGCATCTGCCGCATCCGCAGATTGCCGGATCAGGGTTACCACCTCGTCGAGGTTGGCGACGGCAATGACGAGCCCCAGCAGCACGTGGGCCTGGGCCCGGGCCTTCTTCAGAAGAAACAGCGTACGCTGGGTAATGACGGCTTCGCGAAAGGCCAGGAAGGCCTCCAGCATCTGCTTCAGGTCGAGGCATTCAGGTCTGCCGTTGTGCAGGGCCAGGGCATTGATGCCGAATGTGGTCTGGAGACTGGTGAACTTGTACAGCTGATTGAGCACCACCTCCGGTGTGGTGCCGCGTTTCAGTTCGATCACGATGCGCAGGCCGTCCCGGTCCGATTCGTCGCGGAGCGCACTCACCCCCTCGATGACCTTGGCGCGGGCGCGGTCGGCGATCTGCTCGATCATGCGCGCCTTGAGCACCTGAAAGGGAATCTCGCTGATGACAATGGCCGAGCGGTCCTTGGGCAGGGGCTCCACGGAGGTACGTCCGCGCATGACCACCCGGCCGCGCCCGGTGCGGTAGCCGTCCACGATGCCCTGCCGGCCGACGATCAGGCCGCCGGTCGGAAAGTCGGGTCCCGGGACGTGTCGGCCCAGCGCCTCGATCGACAGTTCGGGATCGTCGATCAACGCCAGGCAGGCGTCGATCACTTCGGTGAGATTGTGGGGCGGGATGTTCGTGGCCATGCCGACCGCGATTCCGCCCGTACCGTTTACCAGCAGATTGGGAAACCGGGCCGGCAGGACCACCGGTTCCGCTGCCGAGGAATCGTAATTGTCCTGAAAATCGACCGTTTCGAAACCGATGTCTTCCAGCAGCGTGGCCGCCGCCCGCGCCATGCGAACCTCGGTATACCGCATGGCCGCCGGTGGATCGCCGTCGATCGAGCCGAAATTGCCCTGCCCGTCGATCAGCTCCAGCCGCATGGAAAAGTCCTGGGCCATGCGGACCATGGCGTCGTAGATCGCGCTGTCCCCGTGCGGGTGGTACTTCCCCATCACGTCGCCGACGACGCGCGCCGACTTGCGGTACGGACGATTCCAGCCGTACCCGTTCTCGTGCATTGCGTAGAGAATGCGGCGGTGAACGGGCTTGAGCCCGTCGCGCACATCCGGCAAGGCCCGGCTGACGATCACGCTCATCGCGTAGTCGAGATACGACCGGCGCATCTCGTCGATGATGGTTACCGTCGCGACAGATTCACCGGGCGGGGTGCGGGGTCCTGAACCGGCGGCAGAACTCATGGATCAGAGCGGGAAGGATGCGGGGCGATCTGCGGCTGACCCGTCGGCCAGGAAACTAGAACGGGACCTCGCCTTCGAACTCTGGATCGTGAGGATCGCTGACGTGTGTGCGGGGGGGATAGGCACTTCGGCCCCGCGCCGCCCCCCCGTCAGCATGCTCGTCACCATAGCGCTGGTCGGTCAGGACGATGATGCGGCTCCCGAACCGCTGGAGGGCAATTTCGGTGGTAAACCGCTCGTAGCCCGAAGGATCTTGCCAGCGCCGCGTCTGCAACTGGCCCTCGATATAGACGCGGGTTCCCTTGAACACGCGATCCACGACGATGTCGATCAGCATCGGGTTGAACACGACGATCCGGTGCCACTCCGTCCGTTCCCGCTGTTCGCCCGTCTGCTTGTCGCGCCAGCGTTCTTCGGTTGCCACCGAGAAGTTGGCCACTCTTCCACCGTTCGGAAGGTCGCGCAGTTCAGGGTCGCGTCCCACGTTTCCCAACAGGATGACCTTATTGACACTCATTACCATGAAGCGATTCCTCGAGTCGGTTCGGACCATGCAATCTGGTTCGGGATGTTTCCACACCCTGGAAAAGGCGGTGGCCGGAAAATATACACGATCTGTCCGGACCATACCGTACGCGTACGGTGAGGGGTTTGGCCGGCAGGTGGGATTCCTCATGCGCCCTTGCACGAAGTGATGAGGGTCGTCGCACGGAAACTCCCGGCAGCGGGACCGCTGGCGTCAAAAACCCTTGCGGCCGGGACGAACCGCAGGGTCTCGTCCTGTCGGCTCCTGGCCGGACGGGCGGGCACCTGGCGGAAGTGGCGGCATGATCATCACCACCCATCGAACCTGTGACCTATGATTTCGCCTCCAATCCGTCCGGACATTGCAGATGGGGTCCGCGGCGCAGTCCCCGGAAGGGCCCGGTTCCCGGAGCAGATGACCTGATGCCAGCCCCCACGATCCAGCCTTCACCCGCCCGGGACCCCGGCCCGGCGGTCGCCGCGGTGGATGTACCCGAAGCGGCCCCCGGCGCTCTTGGCGCCATTCTGGTCCGGGGGGCCCGAACCCACAACCTGAAATCGATAGATGTGACGATCCCGCGCGGCCGCCTGGTCGTAATCACCGGTCTCTCCGGTTCCGGGAAGTCCTCGCTGGCCTTCGACACGGTCTACGCGGAAGGTCAGCGGCGCTACGTCGAGAGCCTGTCGGCCTATGCCCGGCAGTTTCTCGAAATGGTGGACAAGCCGGACGTCGACCAGATCGAGGGTTTGTCGCCGGCCATTGCGGTCGACCAGAAGAACGTGTCGCACAATCCCCGCTCAACCGTCGGCACCGTCACGGAGATTCAGGATTATCTGCGTCTGCTGTTTGCCCGCGTCGGAATCCCCTATTCCCCGGCCACCGGTCTGCCCATTACCAGCCAGACGGTGACCCAAATGGTCGATGCCATGATGGCGCAGCCGTCCGGCACCCGGCTGCTCCTGCTGAGCCCCATCGTCCGGAACCGCAAGGGCGAGTTTCGAAAAGAGCTGGAAGACCTGCTGCGACGGGGCTTCCAGCGCGTGAAGATCGATGGAGAGCTGCACGAAACCGATGATCCCCCCTCGCTGGACCGTCACCGCAACCACGACATCGAAGTGGTGGTGGACCGGGTCGTCATTCGCGAAGGACTGGAATCCCGTCTGGCCGACAGTGCCGAAACCGCGCTGGCGCTGTCGGGCGGGCTGCTGCTGGCCGAGAATGCGGACACCTCGGAACGGGTGACCTTCTCCGCCCGCTTTGCGTGCCCGGTATCGGGATTCTCGATCGACGAGATCGAACCGCGCCTGTTTTCGTTCAACAGCCCTGCAGGATGGTGCAGCCGGTGCGGCGGCATCGGTGTCGTCGAGTTCTTCGATCCCGACCGGCTGGTACCCGATCCGAAGCTTTCGCTGAAAGCGGGCGCCATCGAACCCTGGGGGTCACCGCTGTCGGGCTACTACCTGCAGGCGCTCCAGGGGCTCGCGCGGCACTTCAAGTTTTCGCTGGAGCAACCGTGGGGTGACCTCCCGCAGGCCGTGCGCAAGGCGGTGCTGCAGGGTTCCGGGGCGACAGCGGTGGCGATCGAGTACGGCGATGACCGGACCGCACACAGGGTGAAGCGGCCCTTTCCGGGCGTCATTGCCTCCCTGGAGAAGCGCTGGCAGGACTTGTCCGACCCGCGAACCCGCGAGCAGCTGGCCTGCTACCGGGCCAAGCTCCCGTGCAGTTCCTGTGGCGGCCACCGCCTCAGGACCGAGGCGCTGGCCGTTCGAATCGGAGAGCGGCATATCGGCATGGTGTCAGATCTGACCATTGCCGAGGCCCGCACGTGGGTCGAGGAAGAGGTTCCCCGCACCCTCGACGACCAGAGTCGGACCATTGCCGAGCGCACCCTGCGCGAATTGTCGCTTCGGCTCGGATTCCTCGTGGATGTCGGTCTCGAGTACCTGACCCTGGCCCGGGGTTCGGCGACCCTTTCGGGAGGAGAGAGCCAGCGCATTCGGCTGGCCTCGCAAATCGGATCGGGGCTTACCGGCGTGCTGTACGTCCTCGACGAGCCGTCCATCGGCCTGCACCAGAAGGACAACGCCCGCTTGCTGGAAACGCTCAAGAACCTTCGTGATCTCGGCAATACGGTGCTGGTCGTGGAACACGACGAGGATTCCATTGCCGCCGCCGATCATGTCGTGGACATGGGTCCCGGCGCCGGGGAACACGGTGGACAGGTGGTCGCTACCGGGACGCCCGATGAACTGAAGGCGCACGATGGCAGCCTCACCGGCCAATATCTCAGCGGCGCTCGCTCGATCCCGGTGCCGGAGGCCCGCCGCCCGCCCTCGCCGGAGCGCACCCTGACCCTGCAGGGCATCAGCACCAACAACCTGCAGAACATCAGTGCCGAGATTCCGGCCGGACTTCTCATCTGCGTGACCGGCGTGTCGGGAAGCGGCAAGTCCAGCCTGGTTCTTGACACCCTCCATCCCCTCTTGCGCTCGGCCCTCGCCCAGCCCGAGCGTCACGACAACCGCCTTCACGGGGTCTGGAACTTCGACAAGGTCATCGACATCGACCAGTCACCGATCGGCCGTACGCCCCGTTCGAACCCGGCTACCTACACCGGCGTGTTCGGCCCCATTCGCGAGTGGTTCACGCAATTGCCGGAAGCGCGCGCGCGCGGGTACCGGCCGGGACGCTTCTCCTTCAATGTCAAGGGCGGGCGGTGCGAGGCCTGTCAGGGCGACGGCGTGATCAAGGTCGAGATGCATTTCCTGGCACCGGTGTACGTGACCTGCGAGGCCTGTCGGGGCAAGCGTTACAACCGGGAAACGCTCGAGATCCGGTATCGTGACCAATCGATCGCCGATATCCTGGATATGGACGTGGCCAGCGCCGCCGCCTTTTTCTCCGCGATCCCGGCGATTCGCGAGAAACTGGCCACGCTTTGCCGGGTCGGGCTTGGATACGTGCGTCTCGGACAGCGTGCGACCACGCTGTCCGGAGGCGAGGCCCAGCGGGTCAAGCTGTCAAAGGAACTTTCGCGGCGCGCCACCGGCCGGACGCTCTATCTGCTCGACGAGCCCACAACCGGCCTCCATTTCGAGGATGTCCGGACCCTCATCGACGTGCTTCACGCCCTGGTCGACCAGGGCAACACCGTGCTGGTGATCGAGCACCACCTTGACGTGATCAAGCAGGCTGACTGGATCATCGATCTGGGGCCGGAAGGGGGAGCGGCCGGCGGCCGCGTGGTGGCCCAGGGTCCACCGGACTCGGTGGCCCGGATTCCAGAGAGTCACACCGGCCGCTACCTCCGGAGCAAGCTGGCGCTTCCCTGAAGACCGGGACCGCCTGGTTGCCGGCAGCGGCTGGATGCGCGGGGGGCCGGACTGATGGACGCCTGCTACCCCGTCATCTGCGCCGGGTGCCAGGAGGCGGGCATCAATCCGGCGATGACTTCGCGCCCCTCGGCCGCGAGCACGTTCCAGGTTCGGCACGCGGCCCCCGTGGTCATCACCTCCGGTTCGATCCCGTGCGTCCGAAACCACGCGGTGAACGCATGCTCCGGAAGCAGCCGCTCCCTGCCCGTTCCGATCAGAACGATCCCCGGCGGGCGGAAATCGGCGAGCAGCTCCCGGGCGGCGGCTTCAAGCAGCCCGGCCCTGGCAGCATCCTTCCAGGGGAGAACGCCGCTTTGACGCAAGGCGACGGATCCCCGGATCCGCTGGCCGGAGATGGTGAACGTAATCGGACCGTACCCATCAATCCGGACGGGATCCTGCTGTTCCTCAGGCCGTCCTTTCGGCATCGGCTTGCGCCTTTCCGGCTTCTGAATCACGGCGCACACCAAACGTCAGCAGTAGCGGGGCCGCGAGAAAGATCGATGAGTAGGTTCCCACGATGATTCCCCAGATCATCGCAAAGCTGAAATCCCGTACCACCGGACCTCCAAGGAGGATCAGCGCCCCCAGCGCCAGCACGGTCGTGGCCGTGGTGTTCACCGTTCGCGACAGCGTTTCGTTGATGCTCCGGTTGAGGACCTTCGCCAAGTCGGTTTTCTTGTACTTTCTCAGGTTTTCGCGCACGCGGTCATACACCACGACGGTATCGTTCATGGAATACCCGACGATCAGGAGCAGGGCTGCCACCGTCGCCACATTGAATTCCAGGCCGGTCAGCGAAAACACGCCGACGGTAAGAATGACGTCGTGGACCAGGGCGGCGACGGCCCCCCAGGCGAAGGTAAGTTCGAACCTGAACATGATGTAGAGGAGCATCGCGACCACCGCGAGAATGACCGCAATGGCACCGCCGCGAAGCAGGTCCTGGCTGACCGTGGGGCCGACGAATTCCACCCTCCGGTACTCGACGCTCTCGCCGAACGCCGCCCCCAGGAGTGACCGGGCCCGTTCCACCGCGGTCTGCTGCGCTTCGTCCCCACCCGGTTGCCGTTCGATCCGCACCAGGAAGTCGGTTTCCTCGCCGAACTCCTGAATCGATACCTCGCCCAGGGCGGCGCCTTCGAACGCATTGCGTACGTCGGTCACGTGAGGCACGTCGGGAACGCGTACTTCCATCAGGATCCCGCCGCGGAAATCAATGCCGAAGTTGAGGCCGATGGCCGCGTAGAGGATGGCGGACGCGATGATGGCGGCGACCGAACCGAGCATTGCGTGCCGCCGCCAGGGGATGAACTGGAGCGAGACGTCGTCAGGAATGAGCCTCAGCCGCATGCGTTGATGCCTTTCAGATGGTCAGGATCTTGGGGCGGGTGCGGTGGAGCCAGGCCAGGACCAGCAGCCGGCTGATGACCAGCGAACAGAACATGGTGGTGAAGACACCGACCGCCAGCGTCACCGCAAAGCCGCGGATCGGCCCGGACCCCATCTGAAACAGCACCAGCGCGGCAATCAGCGTCGTCACGTTGGCGTCGATGATCGCCCGCAATGCCTGGCGGTATCCCGTGTCGATGGCCGACACCGGTGACCGACCGCGCCGGGTCTCCTCGCGGATCCGTTCGAATATCAGGACATTGGCGTCGACCGCCATGCCGATGGTCAAGGCGATACCGGCAATGCCGGGCAGGGTCAAGGTCGCGCCGAGAGCGGACAGAATGGCGAGCAGCAGGGCGATGTTCACCCCCAGGGCAACGTTGGCCGCCAGCCCGAACAGCCGGTAAACCGCGATCATGTAGACCATCACGAGCAAGAGTGCGACCTGCCCGGCGAGCGACCCTGCCGCGATCGAATCGCGGCCGAGACTCGGCCCCACGGTGCGTTCCTCGAGGATGACCAGCGGTGCCGGCAGGGCCCCGGCCCGCAACAGGAGTGCGAGGTCACTGGCTGATTCAAACGTGAAGTTGCCCGAGATCTGCCCGCTGCCGCCCGGGATGGGTTCGCGGATCACGGGAGCGCTGATGACGCGGCCGTCGAGGACGATGGCGAACCGGCGTCCCACGTTCTCCGTTGTGAGGTCGCCGAAGCGCCGGGCCCCGGCCGCGTCGAACCGAATCGTCACGACCGGCTGGTTGTTCTGATCGATGACCGGTGCCGCCCCCACCAGATTGTCGCCGCTCACCCCCACGCGGCGCCGGACCACAATGGGAATTCCCTGTTCCGTACCGTTCTCTTCAAAGAGCAGTTCGGAGCCCGGCGGCACCCGGCCGGACAGGGCCTCCGGGATCGATGCGGTTTCGTCAACCATGCGGAAGTTCATCTTGGCGGTCTGGCCCAGAAGTCGCTTGATCCGCTCGGGGTCATCCACTCCCGGGAGCTGCACGAGGATGCGGTCGTCACCCTGGCGCTGAATCGTGGGCTCGTTGGTGCCGGTCTCGTCGATTCGCCGCCGGATCACCTCCTGTGACTGGGAAAGCGCCGAGATTCGGAGTTCTTTCTCGGCGTCGGCCTCCAGCCGAAACGTCAGCCGGCCGCTGTTGTCGACCTCGATCTCGAGGGTCGCTTCTGCCTCTTCGGCGAGGAGTTCCGCCTGTTCCGCCTGGGCCGGGTCCGTGAGCGTCAGCCCGCCCATCCGTTGCTCAACCCCGATATTGGTGTAGCCGATTCCCGCGCTCCGGTAGCGGGTGCGAATTTCGTCCAGCACGGATTCCAGGCGTTCCGTGAGCACAACGTCCGAGTCGACCCGAAGCAGCAAATGCGATCCCCCCTGGAGATCAAGGCCCAGTCGGACCGGATCGCCCGGCAGCCAGGAGCTTGAGGGGAGGAAGTTCGGGGCCGAGTACACCACCGCGAATGCGACGGCGGCGACGGCCAAGACAATTTGCCAGCGCGGTACGTGAATCACACCGGGTTTCCCTGAAACGGAGGCTGCGGTCTGTTCAGGACTTGGCTGACGACGGGGTCGCGCCGGAGGCCGGAGGTTTGTCCTTGGGCAAGACCTGCGACAGCGTGTCGCGCACTACCTTCACGGTGATGTCGGGGGCGACTTCCACCGAAATGGTCTGTTCGTTGTCAATGTGGGTGACGCGGCCCTTCACGCCGCCGGCGGTCACCACCTGGTCGCCGCGCTTTACGGCGGCCACCATCGCCTTGTGCTCCTTCAGGCGCTTCTGCTGAGGCCGGATCAGCAGAAAGTAGAATACCGCGAAAATGAGAACCAGCGGCAGCAACTGGATCAAGAAGGAACTCCCGCCGTCAGCGGACGCTCCTTGGGCGAACGCAGGCGCAATGAGCATGCGCGAACACTCCTAAAGGGAAGGCGCGGACTATACAGGCCCGGGCCCCGTTGCTGCAACCATGAGCCCAATGGGAGCCGTTCGGGGAGCCGCTCGTTTTCCGGGCCATGGCAACCCGTTCCGCCACACTGGCGGGACACCTGTTCGGACGACGGCCCTATTGGCGCAGTGCACAGAGATGGAGTCGCCCTCAGACCAGAACCGTGCCTGGATCGATGCTAAACCGATTGGTGAAGAGCTCCTGTAGTGAAGCGCGGAGATATCTGGCTCGTCCCCCTTGACCCCGCGGCCGGCCATGAACAGCAAGGCAGGCGAGCGATACTGATCGTCTCCTGAACACCGGGCATCCAGACCCGACTACCGACTGCTTGCGAATCCTGCCTCGATGCCTCAGCATGCCGGCAAGCGAGCCCAATCAATGGTCAACGGAACGGGAAGCAGTTATCAGACACGTTCCGATCATCGCAACTTCAAGGAAGACGGAAACCTCGTACAGATGTGCGATCTTCTCCTGCACAAACGCATCTCTGGCGAAATCCGCCTCTAGGCCATTGAGGCCATGACCACGGAGGTCGCGTGACGATTCAAGGCGAGGATATCCGCCGTCAACTTCGTTTGGGCGAGGATAGCCGTTGGGAATTCAAACAGATCGAGTTCAGCGGCCATCATCCGACGAATCCGGGCAGAGAGAGTCTTGCAGACGAGTTGGGCGCTTTCGCGAATGCGGCCGGTGGAATTTTGTTGTGCGGGGTGGCAGACGACGGAACCATTCAGGGGATGTCACGGGAGCAGATGGTAGCGCTGGATCGCCGGCTGGTAGAGGTCAGTACCGATACCCTCGAACCGCCGCTGCGTGTGGAAGTCCATCACAGGGAACTGGATGGCAAGGCGTTCGTGCTGGTGGTGGTGCCACGCGGCGAAGCCGTGCATGAACGAAGTGGACAGGCATTCATTCGTGTGGGTGCAACCAAGCGACGTCTCCAGCGGATCGAAATTCAAAGGCTGGCGCAGAATCGTGCGCAGAACCGTTATCTCGGGTTCGACAGACAGATCGTGCCCGACACTGGCTTCGAGACGCTTGGCGAGCGTCTGTGGGAGCCACTGCTCAGCGTCTCGGGTGCGACGGATCCTCGGCGTGGCCTGCTGAATCTCCGCCTGCTGGCGCGGGACGAAACCGGCTTGGATCGGGCTACCGTGGCTGGCGTATTGCTCTGCACCTCGTCACCGCAGGATTGGTTGCCTCAAGCGACCATTGCGGCGACACACTATCGCGGATCGGACCGTGTTTCGGGCCAACTGGACGCGCAGGAGATTGCCGGGCCGCTTCCCGCACAGATCGCGGATGCGGTTCAGTTCGTCGTTCGCAATATGCGCGTTTCTGCGCGCAAGGTACCGGAACGAGAGGACGTGCCCCAGTACAGCAAAGCGGCAGTGTTTGAAGCGGTGGTCAACGCGGTCGTGCACCGGGATTACTCCATGTCGACGCGGAGGATTCGACTGTCCCTGTTCAGGGATCGGCTGGAGATTGATTCACCCGGCCAGCTTCCGAACGGCATGACCATCGAGGGTATGGAGGCCAGTCAGGCGACGCGTAACGAGGTGATCGCATCCGTGTTCGGCCGTACACCCGTCGCCAGCATGGCAGGTTCAGGCCATTGCCGGTACCTGATGGAGCGCCGGGGGGACGGCGTATCCATTATCCGGGCGGAAACCCGGGAAGCCACCGGATTGCCGCCGGAGTACGAAATCGTGGACGAATCGAGCCTGTTACTCCGCATTCCCGCCGCGAGGCTCGAACTGGTTCCCGCTGATGCGACCGTCACGGTGCATTCCGGCGGCGAACCCCTCGCCGGCATCGAGGTCCTCGCGCTATTTCCCAACAAGACCTGGGTGCGCGCGACAACCGACGACACCGGCGATGCCGCTCTTGACCTTTACACGTCGCATTTGCCGATGACGATCTATGCCGCCGGGCCGGGGTATGCGGCCGGACTGAAACGAGCCTGGATGCCGGGTCAGGGCGGTTTGTTGCTGGAACTCGAATCCCTTGAATCCGGCGGTGCCGCGATTTTCACCCAGGCAACGGGGCACCTTCCCGGCCTGCGCGGACGGCTGGAGCCGGTCCGTGATTCTTCTGACCGGACCTATCTGTACGCCGACAACATCGCCATCGACGAGGGGCGGCAGCAACCGGTGCCGGTTCGACCCGGCCGACCGATCCGGTTGACGGACGCTCATGGTGCGGAATTGTCGGTCATCATCGTGGACATCATCGGCCGGTCTGCGTTGATCGAGTACCGACCATTCGAACTATGATGGCGGCCAACGAGGGCACACCGACCAGGACCTGCATCGGGCTTGAATTTTCCCGGCGTTCCGGAATTGCACGCCAGATGTTGGCGGCGAAATAAAACGGCGGGATTCCGGCGGTAAGCCGCGCTTTTCCGAAGGTCGTTTCTTTCCCTATTGTACGACTGCCGGAGCTCCTGCCGCCGGGTGACAGGAAGGCGCGTTCGGCGCCGAACGGATCACGGGTGGCTCAGCGGCCTCCTTGAGCCGGCCGGCCGCTGCCTTCGTTGGTTCCGGCCCGTCTGGCCGCTGCGTTACGTAACGGTGCTACAGCGGGTACCCGCATCACCCGTCGCGACCGAACCCGCGGGGCAGTTCCTGTTCTGCCAGGGCTTCGAGGTCGAGGTCGTCAAGGGCTTCGATCGCCTGGTCCAGGAGTTCTGCGGTTGCCGTCGTCTCCAGCGCCTCTGGCAGGGCGTTCCGCCAGTCACGGTATTCCTCCCGGATCGCGATGATGGCGTCGATGGCGTCGTGCAGCCGCTGCCGGCGCGAGCGCCGGTCCGGCGGCGGGCGCCGCGCCGCCGGTGACTGACCCTCGCGCCGGCGCTGACGAAAGCGCCGTTGCCGTTCGGCGTTGGACAGTGCCATCGGGTTGCCTTTCTTGATCCCTTGCGCCCCGTTACGTAACGGGGTCCGGAGACCGGGACTTCCGGCCGCCGCGCAGGCTTCGGCTGGCCGTCGGCACAGGGGTGCGCCGTGACCCCGCCGGCCCGGGCGGTCCGGCGGCGTCAGCCTGTCGCGGCGGCGCAGATGACGTCGTTCCAGTCGGCGTGTTCGGGCGGACGGCGTCGCTGGAACGCGACCTGCGAGGGGACTTCGAGTTGGCGGCGCAAGGTATCGGCCTGGCGCTCTCCGGCCTCGTCGTGGTCCTGTGCGAGGACGACGGTGCGGACGTTGGGGAGGGTGCGGGCGGCGAGTCCGATCTGCTCGCGTTGTCGGCGCGAGGGGGCGCCGGCGGTGGAGAGGAAGGCCTGGCTGGGGTGGCACTGCTCAATCTGGGCCAGGCTGAGGGCGTCGACGGCGCCTTCGGTGATGACGAGGGTTTTCAGGTCGGCGGCGTGTCCGGCGCGGACGGCGAACAGGCTGCGGGAGCCGCCGGTGGCGAAGCGTCTCGCGCCGTCGGGCGGGCCGATCTCGAAGCCGGTGAGGCGGCGGTGGCGGTCGCGGTGGGCGAAGAGGACGCGGCCCTGGCGGTCGCGGCGGATCAGCGGGCGGGCGGCGGCGAGCGTCTCCGGGCGGATGCCGCGGCCGACCAGCCAGGCCGGCGCCGGATCCGGCAGGGCCGCGTGCCAGTGGCGGCGGAAGTCGCGCGCGGTGCCCGCGGGCTGGCCGTAGCGGGCGCGGATCTCGGCAAAGGAGAGGCCGCGACGGAGCAGGAAGTCGATCGCGGTACCGTGGTCATCGCTATCGAGGGTACTGAAGTAGACCCAGTGTCCGTTGGGGCACAGTTTCGTGACGAGTTTCGCCTGGCCCGGCGCGCGGAGCACGGGGTTCGCGCGGGTCGAGGCCTGGGGATCGCGGACGTATCCCCAGTCCGCCGCGATGCCCTCGAGCGGCCGGCGCTTGAGCGCGTCGAAGTCGACGTAGGTCATCCGGCTTCGCGCCGGGTGCGCCACGAATCACCGTCGATGGTGATGAGGGCGGCGTCGTGCATCAGTCGGTCGACGGTGCCGGCGATGCCGGCGGCGCTGGGGAAGACGCGGTCCCACTGGGCGAAGGCCAGCGTGGTGGTGACCAGGGTGGAGCGGCGCTGGTAGCGCCGCGAGACGAGGGCGTAGAGGAGGTCGGCCGCGGGGCTCTTGAGGGTCACGTATCCGATCTCGTCGAGGACCAGCAGGCGGGGCCGGGCGAGGATTCCGAGGCGGCGGCGCAGTTCGCTTCTCGAGGAGATCTCGACGAGTTTGTCGAGCAACTCCGGCGCTTTCTCGAAGCGGACGGTGTGGCCGTGCAGGAGCGCCTGGTGCGCGACGTTGGCGGCGATCATGGTCTTGCCGGTGCCCTGTCCGCCGACGAGCACGGCGTTGTCGGCCCGCTCGATGAAGGCGAGGCTCATCAGGGCCTCGACGCGGTCGCGGCTCAGGTCGCGCGGCCAGGTCCAGTCGAAGTCCGCCAGCGGCTTGAAGGCCGGCAGCCGCGCCCCGGCGCGGCGGCGGTCGTAGCTGCGGGTGTGGCGCACCCGTTCCTCGCTGGCGATCAGTTCCTCGACCCAGCCGGCGCTGCCGACCTCCTCCCAGCGTTCGAGCAGTCCGCGGAGGCCGAGGGCGGCGGCCCGTTTCCTGAGGTCGCTCATGACGCGTCCGGGTCAGCCGCGGCGGGCCGGTCGTAGGCGTCGAGGCGGGTCGCCCGGGGAGTCGTGCCGCGGCCGTCGCGGTCGGCGTCGGTGAGGCTGACAGGCGGCAGGCCCCGCTGGCGGCGGCGCTCCTCGAGGATGGCGCGCACCGTTTCGGGGTGATATGACCCGCGATCGTGCGCCATGGCGATCGCCCGGTCGACCTCGTCGGCGCCGTGCGTGTCGAGCAGCTTGGTCAGGATCCGGGCGCAGTACGTGACGTTCCGGCCCCGATGCCCGGCGTGCGCGAGCGTCTCCTCCGCCCGCGGCACGGCGCGCAGCAGCCGGTCGCGCAGGCTCATGGCCCGGCCGTGCCGCTTGCGCGCCGCCAGCGCCCGGGCATGCTCCGGGTCGCTGACGGCCTGCTGCCGGTCGTAGCAGCGCCGGTGGCGCGCGACCTCGCGGGTACCGTCGAGGAGGCGGACGGTGCTGCGGTCGGCGGCGAGGGTCAGCGTCGCTCCGGCGAAGTCGGGCGGGACGCTGTAGTCGTTCGTATCGAACCGTGCGTAACAGGTCCGGTCGATGCGCGCCGGGCGGATCTCGTGGCACGAGAAGGGTGCGTCCGGCAGCGGCACCAGCATCGGCTTTTCCCGCTCGTAGGCGTCCCGGACGAGCTGGCGGTCGTCGTCCGGCCAGGGCCGCTCGGCGGCGATGCCGGCGCACCACGCCCGGGCCGCGGCGTTGAGTTCGTCGAGCGGGGCCGAGAGGTCGCGGCCGGCGAAGAAGCTGGTGCGCACGAAGCGGACGCGGCGTTCCACGCGCCCCTTCTCCTGCGGCCGCCGGGGCCAGGCGGCGCTCGGCTCGAAGGCGTAGTGGGCGGCCAGCGCGAGCAGGGTCGAATGGAAGGTGACGGCCTTGCCCCGGCGCGTGATCACGGCGCTCTTGAGGTTGTCGAACAGGAGCCTTCTGGGCACACCGCCGAACGCCTCGAAGGCCTCGACATGGCCCTGCAGGAAGCTCGGCATCCGCGCGTCGTAAAACAGGCTGAGAGAGGTCTGGCGCGAATAGCTGAGGGTCACCAGCAGCCCCATCAGCGGGCGCCGCGCCTGGCCGATATCGACCTTCCCGAACTCGGCCCAGTCGACCTGCGCCTGCTCCGCCGGCAGGAAGCGGAGCCGCAGCGACGGCTCGGGCCGCCGGGCGGGCCGGAGGTCGAGGGCGCGCAGGCTGTGGCGAAAGTGATCCTCCCCGCCCTGGTGTTGGCGGCGAAATAAAACGGCGGAATTCCGGCGGTAAGCCGCGCTTTTCCGAAGGTCGTTTCTTTCCCTATTGTACGGCTGTCGGAGCTCCTGCCGCCGGGTGGAAGGAAGGCGCGTTCGGCGCCGAACGGATCGCGGGTGGCTCAGCGACCTCCTTGAGCCGGCCGGCCGCTGCCTTCGTTGGTTCCGGCCCGTCCGGCCGCTGCGTTACGTAACGGTGCTACAGCGGGTACCCGCATCACCCGTCGCGACCGAACCCGCGGGGCAGTTCCTGTTCTGCCAAAGCTTCGAGGTCGAGGTCGTCAAGGGCCTCGACCGCCTGGTCCAGGAGTTCCGCGGTCGCCGTCGTCTCCAGCGCCTCTGGCAGGGCGTTCCGCCAGTCACGGTATTCCTCCCGGATCGCGATGATGGCGTCGATGGCGTCGTGCAGCCGCTGCCGGCGCGAGCGCCGGTCCGGCGGCGGGCGCCGCGCCGCCGGTGACTGACCCTCGCGCCGGCGCTGACGAAAGCGCCGTTGCCGTTCGGCGTTGGACAGTGCCATCGGGTTGCCTTTCTTGATCCCTTGCGCCCCGTTACGTAACGGGGCCCGGAGGCCGGAACTTCCGGCCGCTGCGCGGGCTTCGGCTGGCCGTCGGCACGGGGGTGCGCCGTGACCCCTCCGGCCCGGCCCGGGCGTTCCGGTAGCGTCAGCCTGTCGCGGCGGCGCAGATGACGTCGTTCCAGTCGGCGTGTTCGGGCGGACGCCGTCGCTGGAACGCGACCTGCGAGGGGACCTCGAGTTGACGGCGCAAGGCTTCGGCCTGGCGCTCTCCGGCCTCGTCGTGGTCCTGTGCGAGGACGACGGTGCGGACGTTGGGTAGGGTGCGGGCGGCGAGTCCGATCTGCTCGCGTTGTCGGCGCGAGGGGGCGCCGGCGGTGGAGAGGAAGGCCTGGCTGGGGTGGCACTGCTCAATCTGGGCCAGGCTGAGGGCGTCGACGGCGCCTTCGGTGATGACGAGGGTTTTCAGGTCGGCGGCGTGTCCGGCGCGGACGGCGAACAGGCTGCGGGAGCCGCCGGTGGCGAAGCGTCTCGCGCCGTCGGGCGGGCCGATCTCGAAGCCGGTGAGGCGGCGGTGGCGGTCGCGGTGGGCGAAGAGGACGCGGCCGTGGCGGTCGCGGCGGATCAGCGGGCGGGCGGCGGCCAGCGTCTCCGGGCGGATGCCGCGGCCGACCAGCCAGGCCGGCGCCGGATCCGGCAGGGCCGCGTGCCAGTGGCGGCGGAAGTCGCGCGCGGTGCCCGCGGGCGTGCCGTAGCGGGTGCGGATCTCGGCGAAGGAGAGGCCGCGACGGAGCAGGAAGTCGATCGCGGTACCGTGGTCATCGCTATCGAGGGTACTGAAGTAGACCCAGTGTCCGTTGGGGCACAGCTTCGTGACGAGTTTCGCCTGGCCCGGCGCGCGCAGCACGGGGTTCGTGCGGGTCGAGGCCTGGGGATCGCGGACGTATCCCCAGTCCGCCGCGATGCCCTCGAGCGGCCGGCGCTTGAGCGCGTCGAAGTCGACGTAGGTCATCCGGCTTCGCGCCGGGTGCGCCACGAATCACCGTCGATGGTGATGAGGGCGGCGTCGTGCATCAGCCGGTCGACGGTGCCGGCGATGCCGGCGGCGCTGGGGAAGACGCGGTCCCACTGGGCGAAGGCCAGCGTGGTGGTGACCAGGGTGGAGCGGCGCTGGTAGCGCCGCGAGACGAGGGCATAGAGGATGTCGGCTGCGGGGCTCTTGAGGGTCACGTATCCGATCTCGTCGAGGACCAGCAGGCGGGGCCGGGCGAGGATTCCGAGGCGGCGGCGCAGTTCGCTTCTCGATGAGATCTCGACGAGTTTGTCGAGCAACTCCGGCGTTTTCTCGAAGCGGACGGTGTGGCCGTGCAGGAGCGCCTGGTGCGCGACGTTGGCGGCGATCATGGTCTTGCCGGTGCCCTGTCCGCCGACGAGCACGGCGTTGTCGGCCCGCTCGATGAAGGCGAGGCTCATCAGGGCCTCGACGCGGTCGCGGCTCAGGTCGCGCGGCCAGGTCCAGTCGAAGTCCGCCAGCGGCTTGAAGGCCGGCAGCCGCGCCCCGGCGCGGCGGCGGTCGTAGCTGCGGGTGTGGCGCGCCCGTTCCTCGCTGGCGATCAGTTCCTCGACCCAGCCGGCGCTGCCGACCTCCTCCCAGCGTTCGAGCAGTCCGCGGAGGCCGAGGGCGGCGGCCCGTTTCCTGAGGTCGCTCATGACGCGTCCCGGTCGGCCGCGGCGGGCCGGTCGTAGGCGTCGAGGCCGGTCGCCCGGGGAGTCGTGCCGCGGCCGTCGCGGTCGTCGTCGGTGAGGCTGACAGGCGGCAGGCCCCGCTGGCGGCGGCGCTCCTCGAGGATGGCGCGCACCGTTTCGGGGTGATATGACCCGCGATCGTGCGCCATGGCGATCCCCCGGTCGACCTCGTCGGCGCCGTGCGTGTCGAGCAGCTTGGTCAGGATCCGGGCGCAGTACGTGACGTTCCGGCCCCGATGCCCGGCGTGCGCGAGCATCTCCTCCGCCCGCGGCACGGCGCGCAGCAGCCGGTCGCGCAGGCTCATGGCCCGGCCGTGCCGCTTGCGCGCCGCCAGCGCCCGGGCATGCTCCGGGTCGCTGACGGCCTGCTGCCGGTCGTAGCAGCGCCGGTGGCGCGCGACCTCGCGGGTACCGTCGAGGAGGCGGACGGTGCTGCGGTCGGCGGCGAGGGTCAGCGTCGCTCCGGCGAAGTCGGGCGGGACGCTGTAGTCGTTCGTATCGAACCGTGCGTAACAGGTCCGGTCGATGCGCGCCGGGCGGATCTCGTGGCACGAGAAGGGTGCGTCCGGCAGCGGCACCAGCATCGGCTTTTCCCGCTCGTAGGCGTCCCGGACGAGCTGGCGGTCGTCGTCCGGCCAGGGCCGTTCGGCGGCGATGCCGGCGCACCACGCCCGGGCCGCGGCGTTGAGTTCGTCGAGCGGGGCCGAGAGGTCGCGGCCGGCGAAGAAGCTGGTGCGCACGAAGCGGACGCGGCGTTCCACGCGCCCCTTCTCCTGCGGTTGCCGGGGCCAGGCGGCGCTCGGCTCGAAGGCGTAGTGGGCGGCCAGCGCGAGCAGGGTCGAATGGAAGGTGACGGCCTTGCCCCGGCGCGTGATCACGGCGCTCTTGAGGTTGTCGAACAGAAGCCTTCTGGGCACACCGCCGAACGCCTCGAAGGCCTCGACATGGCCCTGCAGGAAGCTTGGCATCCGCGCGTCGTAAAACAGGCTGAGAGAGGTCTGGCGCGAATAGCTGAGGGTCACCAGCAGCCCCATCAGCGGGCGCCGCGCCTGGCCGATGTCGACCTTCCCGAACTCGGCCCAGTCGACCTGCGCCTGCTCCGCCGGCAGGAAGCGGAGCCGCAGCGACGGCTCGGGCCGCCGGGCGGGCCGGAGGTCGAGGGCGCGCAGGCTGTGGCGAAAGTGATCCTCCCCGCCCTGGTAGCCCCGCGCCTTGACCTGCCGCCAGAGCGTGCCGGCCGGCAGCCGCGGCTCCTCTTCGAGCTGCTTCCGGATGAAGGGCACGAAGGTGTCGATGAACTTCGCCCGCGGCCGCCGCTCCGCGCCGGCCGCCCGCAGCGCCCGCGTCACCGTACCGTGGTGTACGCCGAGATGCCGCGCGATGGTCCCGACCGGCCAGCCCTCGGCCCGCGACAGCCGCACGATCGTCGACCGCATCTCCTCGTCGATAGCCATGAAATCGCCTCTCGTTGTGTCTCCATGACGCGATCAGGGGTCCGCCAGCACCAGGTGCGAGCACACCCGACCGCAGATGACGCATCGAGGCACGGATTCGCGCCTCGATCGCGCCGGAAACACCCGACATAGGGGCTCTCGACGGGGTCCGGAAGAGTGGTCCGTAACGGTTGGGCGGAAAGCGGCGCCGGCCGGGGCCGAAGGAGCGGCGCGGACCGTGCCCGCGGCCGCCGCCCGGGCGGCCAGGCGCGCCCGGAGCGCCTGACGCCTCCGGTAGCGCTGCTGACGGATCCGGCCCGTCTCGCGCCCCCGCTCGGTGCGGCGGTAGCGCCTCCGCGCCGCCCGGCGGTTCTCGACCCGGGACCGCTCGCTGCAGGCCCGGGAGCAGTACATCTGGCCACGGTCGCAGGACCGGCAGATCACGACCTGCCGACGGCACCGCTGGCACGGGAACAGGCGTCCGGTCTGGCACATCGCTCCGCCCGAGAGCGAGGTAGACCCAAACGCCGAAATGCCGGATACTCCACGGGAGTTCGGTCCCCGTGACCAGCTCGTTCAGGTGCGGCGCCGGGATTCTTGCTGAATCTGTGCCGGCGCCGCATCGCTCTCTTCTTCCCTGCTGCGATACCACGCGGACACGGCCGTGGCAAAGCCGGCCCGACCGAACCGGCGACAAGAACGCACTCGATCTATCCCGAATGGTGCCGTGCGCCCGACCCCTGCCTCAGGCGCGAATCTCACTCCGACACAGTACGGAAATCCGGCCGCCGGCCGGCGCACACGATCGATACCCCACGGTACGACTCGACCAATAGGACCGTACAATGGGAAAAGGAACGATCCTGGCCAAAACGCGGCTTACCGCCAGAATCCCGCGCTTTTTCGCAGCCATCAACACCTGGTAACCCCGCGCCTTGACCTGCCGCCAGAGCGTGCCGGCCGGCAGCCGCGGCTCCTCTTCGAGCTGCTTCCGGATGAAGGGCACGAAGGTGTCGATGAACTTCGCCCGGGGGCGCCGCTCCGCGCCGGCCGCCCGCAGCGCCCGCGTCACCGTACCGTGGTGTACGCCGAGATGCCGCGCGATGGTCCCGACCGGCCAACCCTCGGCCCGCGACAGCCGCACGATCGTCGACCGCATCTCCTCGTCGATGGCCATGAAATCGCCTCCCGTTGTGTCTCCATGACGCGATCAGGGGTCCGCCAGCACCAGGTGCGAGCACACCCGACCGCAGATGACGCATCGAGGCACGGATTCGCGCCTCGATCGCGCCGGAAACACCCGACATAGGGGCTCGCGCCGGGGTCCGGAAGAGTGGTCCGTAACGGTTGGGCGGAAAGCGGCGCCAGCCGGGGCCGAAGGAGCGGCGCGGAACGGGCCCGCGGCCGCCGCCCGGGCGGCCAGGCGCGCCCGGAGCGCCTGACGCCTCCGGTAGCGCTGCTGACGGATCCGGCCCGTCTCGCGCCCCCGCTCGGTGCGGCGGTAGCGCCTCCGCGCCGCCCGGCGGTTCTCGACCCGGGACCGCTCGCTGCAGGCCCGGGAGCAGTACATCTGGCCGCGGTCGCAGGACCGGCAGATCACGACCTGCCGACGGCACCGCTGGCACGGGAACAGGCGTCCGGTCTGGCACATCGCTCCGCCCGAGAGCGAGGTAGACCCAAACGCCGAAATGCCGGATACTCCACGGGAGTTCGGTCCCCGTGACCAGCTCGTTCAGGTGCGGCGCCGGGATTCTTGCTGAATCTGTGCCGGCGCCGCATCGCTCTCTTCTTCCCTGCTGCGATACCACGCGGACACGGCCGTGGCAAAGCCGGCCCGACCGAACCGGCGACAAGAACGCACTCGATCTATCCCGAATGGTGCCGTGCGCCCGACCCCTGCCTCAGGCGCGAATCTCACTCCGACACAGTACGGAAATCCGGCCGCCGGCCGGCGCACACGATCGATACCCCACGGTACGACTCGACCAATAGGACCGTACAATGGGAAAAGGAACGATCCTGGCCAAAACGCGGCTTACCGCCAGAATCCCGCGCTTTTTCGCAGCCATCAACACCAGATCGGTAGTGGGCAGGGAAGTCGCAAACAAGGGGGAAAGTCGCCAACCGCCGGTTGCCATGCACTGCAGACTGCCGGGGTTCCCGAAATCACAGCATCGGCAGGCAACAACGGGAGGGCTCTCTCGCGGGCGGTTGCAACCGTCGATTATGCTCATCGCCCGGTTCCGGCTGCAGACCCTTTCGGGTAATCTGGCTTCTCCCCCCGATAGCTGTTGCTGGCCGGCCCTTAACTGGACGCGCACACGTTTGCCGGGAATTTCACATTGGACAAGGCAGAATCGCTGGAGCAGCTTCTGCGGCGGGTGGCCGGTGCCCTTGAGCGCCTCGCGCCAACGCCGGAACCTGCCGTACCCGAATCGGACGAGACCGCCTTTCTTTGGGACGGAAAGGCGCAGTGCCTGCGCCCCGTTTCGGAGGTCAATCGGGTTCCACTGGACCTGCTTCGCGGAATCGATTACTCCCGCTCGGTTCTTCTCGAGAACACCCGTCGATTTGCAGAGGGATATCCGGCCAACAACGCGTTGTTGTGGGGTGCGCGGGGTACGGGCAAGAGTTCGCTCGTGAAAGCGGTGCACGCGGCCGTCAACGTCGACCGGTCACGGGATTGGTTGCGGCTGGCGGAGATCGCGCGGGAGGATATCGAAACGCTTCCCGTCCTTCTGCAGGCGCTGCGCCCGCGTCCCGAGCGGTACGTGCTGTTTTGTGATGATCTGTCCTTCGAGGCGGGCGATGCCTCGTATCGATCACTGAAGGCGATGCTGGAGGGTGGTCTGGAGGGTCGGCCGGCGAATACGCTGTTCTACGCCACTTCCAACCGGCGCCACCTGATGGCGCGGTCAATGAT
Organism: Alphaproteobacteria bacterium; assembly: GCA_965203385.1. GTDB lineage: Bacteria > Pseudomonadota > Alphaproteobacteria > TMED109 > TMED109 > VXPW01. The sequence goes on along the minus strand of OZ241893.1, from coordinate 2,883,939 downwards.
CGAAAACGAGCGCTCTACCTCCATCAACCCGTCCGAAGCGGTAGAGGAGAAGGTCTCCATGAGCGACCGCTTCGGTCTGTGGCTTGGTTTCCATTCCTGCTCTCAGGACGACTATCTGGAAATTGTGGGTGCATATGCTGAACATTACGGTCTTCCGAAACTGGAGTCCCTGCGGCGGGACGCACTGGAATGGTCGGTTACCCGAGGCGCCCGTTCCGGTCGAGTGGCGTGGCAGTTCATCCAGGACAGGGCCGGAAAGCTGGGGATCACGCTTTCATAGCGGCGTCATTTCCCGAGGTGTTCAAGCGGATCCACGGGTCTTCCCTTCCCGGTTCGCAGTTCGAAATGCACCTGCGGGCCGGGCACGTTTCCGGTCTGACCCACCTGCGCGATCATCTGTCCTTGGCTGACCCGGTCACCGCGCGCGACCTTGAGTTCCTGATTGTGCGCATATGCTGACATCCAACCTCCCTCGTGCTTGATCAGCACGAGATTGCCGTAAGCCTGAAGCTCGTTTCCGGCGTATGCGACCGTGCCGTCGGCCGTTGCTAGGACGGGACTTCCCGCCGGTGCAGCAATGTTGATGCCGTCGTTCTTGAGCCCGCCCGATTTCGTGCCGAAACGCGAAGCGATTTTCCCCTCCGCCGGCCACAGGAACTTGCTGCCGCCCCCCTTTGCCGCAGGCGTCACCGCAACCGCTCCGGCCACGGGTACCGGATCGGGTACGGCTGCGACTGGCAGCGGAGCAGGTGATGGATCCCCAACCGGGCCAGTGGCGGGCGTTGTTCCGGCCGAGGCTGGTGCCGGGGTTCCTCCGCTCTTGGCGGGCGTGTTTCCAGAGACTTCGGGAGCAGCAGCCTGTGGCGGTTCGGCGGTTGTGACCGCCCCAGTGGCTGCCGTGGTTGCAGCGAGAGGCACTGCAGCAGTTACGGCAGTAGCGGCGGTCCCGGCGGATCGGGCGGTTTCGGCAGCCGCAGCCTGTGGCGGTTCGGCGGTTGTGACCGCCCCAGTGGCTGCCGTGGTTGCAGCGAGAGGCACTGCAGCAGTTACGGTAGTAGCGGCGGTCCCGGCGGGTCGAGCGGTTTCGGCAGCCGCAGCCAGGGGCGGTGCCGCGGCAACGGCGGTTCCGGTTGCTCCGGCGGCAGCGGTCAGGGGAACTGCAACGGGCCCGCCCCCTGCGGGTTCGGGCGAGTCTTCAGGAGCTGCGTCGGACTGGCGAACAGGAGGACGCAGGGGCGTTACCTCCAACAGGGCTGGATCGTGGCCGTCAGCGGCCACCGGACAATGGGGGTTACGGATTGATCGCGGTAGGCGCAATTGGCGGCCGATGGACAAAAGATAGGGAGGCTTGAGATCATTCATTTGCACCAGCGACCAGATATCGACTCCCTGGCATCGAGCGATTCTGGTTGCCGTGTCACCGGATACCACGACGTAGACTTTCGGTTCGGGCAGGCGCAGGACATCTCCCGGATAGATGGTGTACGGCGGTTCTGCTTCGTTCGCTTCAATGAGGGCTCTCGTAGAAACACCATGGGCCTGTGCAATTTCTGAATACGTATCGCCACGCTGGACCGTAATGGTTTCCCCGGCCGCATTCTCCGTTACGGCCGGTGAATCATCCGGCAGGGGCGTTTCGGAAATCACCGGCGCCGGAGGTGCCTGCCGCGCACAGCCGGCGAACAGGAGGGCGGCAATGCCCACGGCCAGACTGGTGTGTCGCATCACGGAAATTCAACCCGGTTCACGCTTGATTGCGTGGTGCGGCTGAGAGGACTCGAACCTCCACGGGGTTGCCCCCACTGGCACCTGAAGCCAGCGCGTCTGCCAATTCCGCCACAGCCGCCTGCACATCCCGCCCGGCAATTGGTGCGGCCGAGAGGACTCGAACCTCCACGGAGTTTCCTCCACAGCGCCCTCAACGCTGCGCGTCTACCAGTTCCGCCACGGCCGCAAGCCCGGTCCGAACGTAGGCAACGAGTGCCCCAGCGTCAACCCGCAATCGCCTGAAAACGATGCACGCCCCGAGAGCCGTAGAGTATCTGCAGGATCCGATCCTTACCTGCAGGCGAAATAGGGAACGGAAAGCGCATCGTCCGCACCGGCCGTGCATTCCCCGGCTGCTTCCGGCCAGTTTCGGCTTGCCTGCGCAAAGGCTCCGTTCGGAAGCTGGTATTCGCAGACGAGCTGATCGCCGCGCACGTACAACTTTGGCAGTTCAACGGTCCGCTCTCCGTCCGTCCGGCGGAGCTTGACGTCCCAGTTTCCCTCTGCGGGTGCAGCGAGTGCTCCGCTGGAGAACTGAAACCGGTAGAGAATCCGGTCCGGACAATCGATGCGCACGAGAACGTCCTCTCCGGCCGGCGCTGCGGTTCCGATCGCGCTGCTGGCAACCGCGCACAGCAAGCCCCCCCGAAGCCGGCTACTCATCCAGAAGCTCCACATTCGTCATTCGGTACAAAGCTCCTTCGGCAGTATCGTCGGCGACGGCAAATCGCCCCTCGACTACGACTGCCCGAAGCAGGAATCCGAGCGGACCGGCGCCCGACAACTCGATCAGCCCTTCCCTCCCGACTGGTACGCAGAATGGGCAGTGTGGTGACACTTCCATGAGGAACTGGCGTTCACCGGAAGTATCGAGAGGAAGGAGAAAACCCACCGCCTTGACAATTTCTCCATTCAGTGCGCGGATCTCGTCAGGCAGTTCCACCTGCATGTGCCCGTCCACGAACCGGACACGGGCCTCGGCCAGCGACTGCCACGAGATCGCCCCCTCCACCTTCGGTATCGGGTACAGGTTGCTTTGCGATTGCTGGGCCTGCGCCGGGAGCACAGCGACCAGAACCGCCAGAACGCCCGCCTGCCTGCAGGTCGCCAGTAGCCGATGCCCAAACATTGCCGCTCCTTCGCGTCAGTTGACCATTCCGTGCAATTGACGCCGGGGGCCGGTCGGCCCCCGGCGTCCCAGTACGCTCAGTACGCAGCAATCGGGTTGCCGGGAGCCCCCGTTGCACCGACCAGCTTGAGCGGTGCCCAGGAGAACAGGAACTCGTAGGCCTGGTCCTCGCCAAGCTGTTTCAGGTCAAGGTTTTCGAAAAGGTAGATGCCGCGACGAACCGAAAGGTTCATATGGCAGTACGCCCAGTCCTTGACTTCGGCAAACGGCGTGGGCCACTGTCCTTCACCGGTAAAATCGTACGGTTCAATCCCCCAGTTGTCGGCACCCAGCATGGCAATTTTCCGAGCGGCAAGGTGGTCGCAGACATCCGGAGCGATGCCCGGCCCACCCGAATTGAAGGCGGCATTGTTGGCCATCGCTTCACCGGTTGGAAGGTTGTGGTTGTTTCGCCAGATGTCGTTCCAACCGGTCCGAAACAGCACCACGTCGCCCTGTCCGGCGTCGGCAATCCCCTGGGCGGCCAAGGCGGCCTTGTAGTCGTCCATGGTGATCGGGTAGCCGATGGGCAGGTTTTCACCCTTGAGCGCCACGAGATCGATCAGAATTCCGCGGGTAAAGAACGATCCGACGTTTTCGGTTCCGTTCTTCTTCAGACCGTAGGGGCCCCCGACATCTTCCAGCCGCGCACCGTTGTACAGATAATTGCCGTCCTTCCAGCCTTCCTGCCCTTCCACCTTGATCATCGGATGGGCGAGTGAGTCAAACTGGGTGCCGACCTGCCCGATGTTGGCGGTCATCAGTTCGTCCATGAAGGTCTGTCGGTACCCGTCGCCTGACCAGGCCAGGTCATGGGTAGGTACACCCCCGCCCGGGATCGTGATGGACAGCACCCGTCCCGGAAAGAGCGGCGTCGTGTTGTGGTACGGCATCCCCAGCGTGGCCACGCGGCCGGTCTTGACCAGCGCGGCGGCCGCCATCCGTTTCTCGGGCGTGATCCAGTTCGTCGACCCCGCCTCATCGTCGGGTCCGAACTCGCTGGGCCACCAGTTTTCATCGACCGGATTGTTGCCGGCGTGAGCCGGTGCGGCCAGCAGACAAGCCGCCACGATCGCTACGATCACACGCATGTTCATGAATTGAGTCTCCTCAGATATTGTCGGAAAAGAGGCCGACGAACGCGACCAGCTTGCGCTATGGAAATCTGAAGGTCAAGGCAACCGCCACTGGATCGTTCTTCCGTATTGGCTGTGAAAGACAGAAAATCAGTATCTTGAAATCAGGCTCTCATGTCGTCCTGTGGCTGGCATTCGGCAACAGTAGGCCTCTACAGCCCGGTCAGTGGCGCCTGTGGGATTCGAAGACCTCCTCCAGCGTTTCAGCGATGACCAGCGCGTCAAGCCAGCGGTCAAGGGTCGCCGCATCGGCGGCCCGCACCTCGTCGGATCGTGCCGCGGGAACGGCCCCGAACCGGACTCGCGCCAGCCGCAGGAAGGTCTCTGCCTTCCCTTCCAGACGGCCCTTGCTCAACCCGAGCGCCTCGCCCTTGCTCAGCCCGAGCGCCTCCCCCTGTTTGAGCAGCGTCTCTGCAATCGTTCCCATGGTCGCCTCCAGTTCTGTATGTCCCTGGTTCCGCAGCAGGGTCCTCAGGCTATCCAGATCAACGTTATAGACGCGAAGGATGTATTCAAGGATCTGCCGCCTAAGGTCGTCGCCCTCCGGAAGGCTTTCCGCGATCACCGCAAGGAAGACCAGCGCCTCCCTCCGGAGCGTGATGAAGCCGGCCCGCAGCGCGGCGTTCCGCGACAGTGCGTCGAAGTCCATGGCGCACAGGTTGCGCAGGATATAGCCCGAACCCGGCAGAAAGGCCAGATCCGTATTGTCGGTCGCGATCATGTTGAGCAGGGAGTCGGGCACCGTCCAGCCGGCCGCTCCGTGGTACACGACGACCGGTATGATCGGCGGCAGCGACCGGAGCCGGGCCGCCGACGTGCCGGCGAACCGTTTCCAGATCCTGACCATGTACGAGGCCAGCTGGAGGGGCAGGCCGGGGTCGGGTCGGCTCTTGTGCTCCATCAATATGAACACAAAGGCGTCTCCGCCGGAGACGAGGCCGACCCTGAACAGCAGGTCGCTCTGGCTGCCGGCCAGCGCCTCGTCGACGAAGCTGCCCTCGACGAGCTCTGGCGGGGTGTCGGCCAGAAGGCCCGAAATGTTGTTCGGGAGATGGTCGCGGAGGAAGTCGCGGACGCGTTCCGGGTCGGCAAGCAGCGCCCGGAAAAGCGTGTCGTGGGGAGTGGGAAGATCGGCCATCGTCAGGTGAGATCCCGGGTTGCGAGGCGAGGGTCCGAACCTATCACCGTCCCCGGATCGCAAACGTTCAGTCTTGGGGGAAGGCAATTGATCCCGGCGTTTCTGCAGTCCCGCCAGATAAGGATCATCCGGGGAGCAAAAACTGCCCTATCACGGTACGCCCGAACGTCTACGTGTCGGCTACGGTGCCGGTGTCAATGGCCGCCCGCGCCGCCGCCAGGCGCGCGATCGGTACCCGGTACGGTGAACAGGAAACGTAGTCAAGGCCCCAATCGTGGCAGTGAGCCACGGAGGCCGGGTCGCCGCCGTGTTCTCCGCAAATGCCCACCTTGAGGTCCGGGCGCGTGGCTCGCCCCCTGGCATTCGCGGTGCGGATGAGTTCGCCCACCCCTTCGGGGTCGATGGAGACGAACGGGTCCACGGTGAAAATGCCGGTCTCCAGGTACCTGGCCAGAAACCGTCCCGCATCATCACGGCTGATCCCGAAGGTTGTCTGGGTCAGGTCGTTGGTACCGAAACTGAAGAAGTCCGCGCATTCCGCGATCGCGCCGGCCGCCAGGGCGGCGCGCGGCAGTTCGATCATGGTGCCGACGGTATAACGGGGCGTCCATCCGATGGCGGCCGTCAGTTCGTCCGCTACCCGGGCGATCCGTGTTCGCAAAATCGCAACTTCTTCCCGGCCAAATACCAGCGGCAGCATGATTTCGAGTTCGACCGGCGCATCGGCAGTCGCGTGAAGGGCCTCGAAAATTGCCCGAACCTGCATGTCGTAGATCTCCGGATACGAGATCCCGAGCCGCGATCCCCGATGTCCGAGCATCGGATTGGTTTCTGCGAGTTCGGACGAACGGCGCTGCAAGGCCTTGACATCGATTCCGGACCGGGCCGACACCTCGGCCAGTTCGGCCCGGTTTCCGGGCAGGAATTCGTGCAGCGGCGGGTCGAGTAGCCGAATGGTCACCGGGCAGCCGGCCATGATGCGAAACAGGTCGATGAAGTCCTGGCGCTGCATCGGGGCCAGGCGCGCCAGCGCCGTCCGTCGCTCCTGCGCACTCTCGGCCATGATCATCTGCCGCATCGCCTGGATGCGGTCGCCGTCGAAGAACATGTGTTCGGTCCGGCACAGGCCGATCCCCTCGGCGCCGAATCGCCGCGCCGTCTCGGCATCGACGGGGGTCTCCGCGTTGGCCCGGATCCGGAGTCTGCGAACCTCGTCCGCCCATTTCATCAGTTCATGAAATGCCTCCGGCAACTCGGGATCGATTGTCGGCACTTCGCCCTGCATCACTGCGCCGGTAGACCCGTCGATCGTGATCATCTCGCCTTCCCGGAAACCGGACGAATAGGTCCTGGCGGTTCGGGTTTCGTGATCCACCACGAGTTCTCCGGCCCCTACCACGCACGGACGCCCCATGCCCCGGGCCACGACCGCTGCGTGGCTGGTCTGTCCGCCGCGGCTGGTGAGGATGCCGCATGCGGCATGCATCCCGTGGATGTCTTCAGGGCTCGTTTCCGAGCGGACGAGAATGACCTTCTTTCCGGCCTTTCCCTGAAGTTCGGCCTCGTCCGCGCTGAAGACCGCGCGGCCGGCCGCCGCCCCGGGAGAGGCCGGCAGGCCGCGCACGAGGACCCGGGCGTGGGCGTCGGGGTTCAGGGTCGGGTGCAGGAGCTGGTCGAGCCGCTCGGGGTCGATCCGCATGATGGCTTCGGTTCGGCTGATCAGCCCCTGTCGGGCCATGTCGACGGCGATCTGCAGGGCGGCTTTCGTCGACCGCTTGCCGCTGCGGGTCTGGAGAATCCAGAGCTTTCCCCTCTGCACGGTGAACTCGATGTCCTGCATGTCGCGGTAGTGCGTTTCGAGTCGCGAGAACGCTGCTGCCAGTTCCGCATAGACTTCGGGCATCGAGAGTTCCATGGGCAGGGCGTCACTGTCGCCGGCGTCGTCGACCGTCAGTGGTCTCGGCGTCCGGATTCCCGCCACCACGTCCTCGCCCTGGGCGTTGGGAAGGTATTCTCCGTAGTAGGAGGCCTCGCCCGTCGAAGGATTCCTCGTGAATGCCACCCCGGTGCACGATTCCTCGCCCATATTGCCGAACACCATCGCCTGCACGTTCACGGCCGTGCCGCCGAAATGCTCGAGTCCGTGGAGTTGGCGGTAGGTCACGGCGCGGGCATTGCCCCAGCTTCGGAAGACCGCGCCGATGGCTCCCCAAAGCTGTTCACGCGGATCCTCGGGAAAGGGGGCACCGGTCTCTTCCTGCACGAGTTCGCGATAACGTCCGATGACGACCAGCCAATCTCCGGCGGTCAGGTCGGTGTCCTGTTCGAGTCCCTTCGTGGCCTTCACGTGATCGAGCACATCCTCGAACATCCGGTGCGATATTCCGAGGACCACGTTCGCATACATCTGGATGAAGCGGCGGTGGCTGTCAGCCGCGAAACGGGCGTCGCCGCTGGCCTCGGCGAGTCCGGTCCGGGTGACGTCGTTCAGGCCGAGATTGAGGACGGTATCCAGCATGCCGGGCATGGAAGCGGCCGCCCCGGACCGCACCGACACCAGCAGCGGCTGAACCGGGTCGCCGAAACCGCTCCCCGTCAGGGACTCCACGGCGGCGAGGGCGTCATCGACCTCGTCCTGCAGTCCCTCCGGGTAGGCGCCGTCGTGCGCCTGCCAGTGGCTGCAGACGCTGGTGGTGAGAGTGAACCCGGGAGGCACGGGAAGCCCCAGGCTGTTCATTTCGGCCAGGTTCGCGCCCTTGCCCCCGAGCAGGTCCCGCATGTCGGCACCTCCTTCGGCCTGACCGCCGCCAAAGCGGTACACATGTTTACCCATGGCGACCGGTCTCTCCACCTTTGAGCTTCGAGAAGTCCGCAACCTGTGCGATCGTGTGTTCCAGTGCCGCCAGCAGCCGAAGACGGTTGGCGCGCAGGTCCGCATCCTCGGTGTTGACCCTGACCGCTTCAAAGAACCGGTCGAGGGGATCCCCCAGGCGCGCCAGGGCCTCGAGCGCCGTGAGAAACCGGCCCGCTTCCAGATGCTGCCGTGCCACCCACCCGTGTTTTTGCAGCGCTTCGTACAGCGCGCGTTCTTCGGGCTGGTCCAGCAGGCGGAGATCGGGTTCGTCCACCAGGTGGGGGTCGGGGGCCATGAAGGCGTGGGCCGGCGGTTCGTCCACCAGGTGGGGGTCGGGGTTTCCCCCGGCGGCATCACGGTACTTGCGGGCCTCGATCTTCACGATATTCGCGGAGCGGCGGTACAGTGCCTGGAGGGTCGCTCCTTCCCGGGTCGCGAGAAAGCGCGACAGGAGCGGCACCTGATCGGCCAGTCCCGGCAGATCCCGCATTCCGCCGCGGGCATTCAGGGTGGCGGCGACGTGATCATGGGGGGCGCCTCCGGATCGCAGGACAACACGGAGTCGCTCCTTCAAGAATGCCCGCAGATCCCGCCGCACTTCGACCCACTCCGGCCGGGCCGGATCCGGGTCGGCATCTCCGGAATGGATCGCCAGGGCGGATTGCACGAGGTCGTCGACCGGGAGCCGGATGTCGTGCTCGAGGGCAATGCGAATGAGGCCCAGGGCCGTGCGCCGGAGCGCCAGCGGATCGCCGGACCCCGTGGGCCGCTCCCCCTTCCAGAAAAACCCGACCAGCGTGTCGAGCTTGTCGGTCAGGGCCACGAGCGCGGCGACCGGCGTACTCGGGCACCGGTCGCGAGGCCCGAGCGGGCGATAATGCTCGGCGACTGCCGTTGCGGTGTCGGGTGCCAGCCCCTGGGCGCGCGCCAGATGACCGCCGATGACGCCCTGGAGTTCGGGAAACTCGCCCACGAGATCGGTTGTGAGGTCGGCCTTGGCGAGGTGTGCCGCCGCCGCCGCCGCTTCGCTCGGTTCCGGTCCCCACCCCAGCTTCCGGGCCAGCAGTCTGGCCAGGCTTTCGAGACGCCGCGCCTTGTCGGCCATGGAGCCGAGCTGTGCGTGGAATCCGATCTCGGCGAGCGCCGGGATCCGCTCCTCCAGCGGCAGCTTCCGGTCCGCCTGCCAGAAAAAGGCTGCATCCTGCAGACGCGCCCGGAGCACCCGCTCGTTGCCGGCGACAACCGCCGTTCCCCCATCCTGCGGTTCGATGTCTGCCACCATCAGGAAGGAAGCCGCCGGCGCGCCGTCGCTGCGGGACAGCGGCAGGTAGCGCTGGTGCCGGCGCAGGGTGGTGGCCAGAACCTCCGGCGGCAGCGTCAGGAAAGACTCCTCGAAGCGCCCGATCATGACCACGGGCCATTCCGTGAGTCCCGTGAGCTCGTCGACCAGATCATCATCGGCGGCCAGGGTCAGACCGGCCCGGGCGGCCTGTTCACGCCCGTGGCTGAGGATCCGTTCCCGCCGGGCATCAGGGTCGAGCAGTACCTTCCGGGCGAGCAACTCGTCCGAATAATCGGCGGGGGTGCCGAGCGTGAAACCGTCCGGCGCCAGGAACCGGTGTCCGGCCGTATGCATGCTGGCGGTCAGCCCCCCGACATCCACCGCCACGGCCTTGCCGTCAAACACGCACAGCAGTCCGCGCAAGGGCCGGATCCAGCGAAATTCGTCCGTGCCCCACCGCATGGATTTGCGCCACGGTACCCGGCTCACCGCTTCGGGAATCACCTCCCTGAGCAACAGTTCCGCCGGCACCGGCGGTCGTTCGAGAACGGCAAAGTAGAAGCGCCCCTTCGGAGTTTCGCGGGTTTCGAGACCCGTGCGATCCAGGCGGTTGGCCCGGCAGAATCCGTCAATCGCGGAATCGGGGGCGTCCACCCGCGGACCGCGGCATTCGGTCCGGGATGCGGGCCGGGCGGCAGGAAGACCGGACATGCGTACCGCGATGCGCCGGGGTGTGGACCAGGCGACGGTGTGTCGGGGAGGCAATCCGGATTCGCCCAGCGCCGCGGCCAGTTCGCGCTCCAGGGCAGCGGCGGCCGGCCGTTGGGCAGCGGCCGGGATCTCTTCCGACCGCAGTTCCAGCAGCAGGTCAGGCATCCGGAGAAGCCGGCCGATTGCGGGTTGCAGCCTCCAGCCAGCGTTCGCAGCAGGCCGACGCCATGGTCCGTACCCGCAGGATGTAGTCGGCGCGGACGGCTACCCCGATGGCGCCGCGGGCATCCAGCTGGTTGAACGCGTGGGAGGCCCGGATGCACTGTTCGTAGGCCGGGAGTGTCAGGCCGGCGGCCAGCAGCGACCGGCATTCGTCCTCGAAGTCATCAAAGCGGCGGAGCAGCTTTTTCGCGTCGGCCTGCTCGAAGTTGTAGGCGGACTGCTGGCGTTCGTTTTCGAGGAACACGTCCCCGTAGGTGACGCCGTCCTGATTCCAGCGCAGATCGTACACGTCGTTCACGCCCTGTACGTACATTGCGAGTCGCTCCATGCCGTACGTGATCTCGCCGGTGACCGGCCGGCAGTCGATCCCTCCCATCTGCTGGAAATAGGTGTATTGCGTCACTTCCATGCCGTCGCACCAAACTTCCCAGCCGAGCCCCCAGGCACCGAGTGTCGGGCTTTCCCAGTCGTCTTCGACAAACCGGATGTCGTGAATCAGCGGATCGATCCCCAGGGCCGCCAGGCTTCCGAGGTAGCGCTCCTGCATGTCGTCTGGCGACGGTTTCAGGACGACCTGAAGTTGGTAGTAGTGTTGGAGCCGGTTGGGATTTTCGCCGTAGCGGCCGTCCGCCGGTCGCCGGCAGGGCTGCACGTAGACCGCCTTCCAGGGGTCCGGACCCAGAGCCCGGAGCGTCGTGGCCGGGTGAAAGGTGCCGGCCCCGACTTCCATGTCGAGCGGTTGCAGGACCACGCAGCCCTCTGCTGCCCAGTACTCCTGCAGGGTGCGGATCAGACCCTGAAACGAGGTGTCATGCGTCGGCACGGAACCATCCCCGAAGGGGCGACGAAGGAGACGCAAACTACGAAGGCCATCGGTACGCGGTCAAGCCGCCGGGTGAGGGCAGTCCTGACGCTCGCAGGCAGCGGGACCGTTGCGGGGGACAAAGCTTCCGCAGGTGGAACATTCAACCGTTTCGACGCTGGCCGAGCGCTCGGCCGCCCGGCGCTTGTTCACCCCCCGTTCAACGACTGCCTCGGCGGCCCGCTCGATCTCCCGGCGCCGTTTGGCGGCGGACCGCCGGTCGATCAGCTTGAACATCTGCCACACGACGACCAGCATGATCGCGAGCAGCAACAGCTTGGGAACGCTGAATCCGAACACCACTCAGGTTTCCGTGTGCGCCGCGGAACGACCCTTGGTTCCGGGTCGGAACACCCTACAGGCCATAGCGCGCATAGAGCGTGCGTTCCTCGAGGGCGTCCAGGAGGCCAAGGGTCAGCCGGGCACTGTCTCCCGCACCCAGCGCAGGCCGGAACCAGCGGCGCTTCGGGGTGAGGTCCCGAATCCTGACCTTCTCGCCGAACCGTTCCCGCAGCACCGTGCCTGCTTCCCCCAGCCCGTCGACAAGCCCCAGTTCGAGGGCGCTGCGCCCGCTCCAGACCGCCGCACTGAAGATCTCTTCCGGGTCGTGCTTGAGACGGGCGCCGCGCCGGTCCTGCACGTGTTCACGGAAGTCGGCCTGGATGTCCTTGAGGACCGCCTGCAGGACGGCGGCGTCGGCCTCGCGCACCGGCGAGAACGGATCCATCATGCCCTTGTGGCGGCCTTCGGCGTAGACCCGGCGCTCAATGCCGAAGCGCTCCAGCAACCGGGGAAACCCGAAACTGGCGTTGATCACGCCGATACTTCCGACGATCGAGGACGACCAGGCAAAGATCTCGTCCGCAGCACAGGCAAGCCAGTAGCCTCCGGAGGCCGCGATGTCCTCGACGAAGGCCAGGACAGGCAGGTCATGCTTGCCGGCCAGGTGCCGGATTTCACGGGCCATCAGGCCGCACTGCACCGGAGCACCGCCGGGAGAGTTGATCGCGAGCGCCACGGCTTTCGCTCCCCGGGTCGAGAACGCGCGCCGGAGGACGGGGCGGAGCCCGGCGGCCGTCAGGGTTTCCGGGCCGACCGGGCGGGCGCGCATGCCGATCACGCCGGTCAGGCGCACCAGGGGTACGGTGGGAGCGCGACGGGGAAAAGATTGGGAGATACGCATTTGCGGAACCTATCGGAGTGCGCCAGAAGCGTCCATGACCCCCGGCATCAGGGGCCGCCGCCGGCCGGATTCCCGGGGGTGGCCGCGGTTTGCAGAACTGCGCGGGCCCTGCCGATATCCGGGTCCGCCACCATCAGGCGCCGCGGCAGGATGCCGATGCTGCCCTCCGTGATGCTCATGTGGTCATCGAATACGAACGTCTCGATGCCTTCCTCGCGAAGGAGGGCCCGGACGTACTCGAGGCGGACCACGTCATTGGTGCGCAAGAGTTCCTGCAACGCTGTTCCCCGTTCGCCTGCTGGCCGATTCGGCGCCGCCCCGGCCGAGCGCAAACCACCACGGTCCCGGCGTGCGAAGCTTGTGCCGTCCACCGCTGCCCCGATCGTCGGTGAGGCGTCGGCACCACCAACCCGGGCGCGGCCAAGTTCCTCCGCGCTCCGCGGCGGAGACGTTGGCAGGGACATCATACCTTCGGGCAGGCGAGCGGTTTGAGAAGACGCGCCGACACCTGATGGCATCCGGCGGCCCGGATACCGGCGCGTTCACCGGATTGTTCCGCGGACCCGGAGTCTGATAGGCTGCACGTCCGTGTCGGCACAGGTGGAGATCACCCCCATGTACCGTTTTGGCCTTGCCTGTCTCGCGTTCTGCACCGTTTTCCTGGTGGTTGCCGCTGCACCGCGAGCGGGTGATTACGACCCGATCCGTTCGGCCTGGTGGGCCGACATGCATCAGGAGCTGCTCGGCGAGGGACCGGTCAAGTACGACTATCAGGTTCGCCTCGTCATTCCCCGGACGGTGGAGGACGCGTTCAGTGTTCCCCTGGTCGTGGAATTTTCCGAACGCGTTCAACCGGTCGAGGAAGTGGTGATTATTGCGGAGAACAACCCCATCCAGACCGCCGCGCGGATGTTTCCCCGCCGCCCCTTGCGCCTGGTAGGCATGAACATCCGCCTGGAGCAGACGACGCCGGTGCGGGCGGCCGCGCGTGACGCGGAGGGGGTGTGGCACGTCGCCAGCGTCCGGGTCGAAGTCCAGAACCCGGGCGGCTGCACAGCCGCCGGCGGAGCAGGCAGTGCCGAGAATCCGGTCGGCACCATCGCCATCAAGCGGTATCGCCGGCCGCACAACGTGACCCGTCTCAAGGTTGGCATCACCCACCCGATGGACACCGGTCTGGTGGAAGATGCCGAGGGTGCAGTGGTCCCTCCCTATTACGTGGACACGGTGACGCTCGGCGATGCGTCAGGTCCGATTGCCGACCTGGTGACGTCCGCTGCGCTCGCCGCCAACCCCGATTTCTACTTTGACCTGCCGGATCGTCTCCAGACGGTCCGGGTAAGGGCATCCGATTCCAGGGGACTCACGTTTGATCTCCTTGAGCCATCGCTCCATGACCCTGACGGTCGTGGCTAGGCAGTCCACCCGGCGGTCGGGTTCCGTGACGCCGGCGCTTCAGCGAGGCGAAGATGCGAACCGCCGACATGCATTGATGAGGAGACTCGCCGCCATGCCCAATTGGCTCCGGGGATTCGTCGCGATCCTTGCCGTGCTGGTCCTTTTTCCCGGTCCGGGCGGCAGCCCCGTCTGGGCCGCGGGCGGATCGCCGCCGCACGGACCCATTGATCCGGTCGAGACCGGCTCCGATCTCAAGTTCGCCTGCGGCCAGGAGGTTGAAGGGTTCGACGGCGTGGTTGGCGAGCAGTTCTACCGGTGGATGCTGATCGTCCAGTGCCGAGCCGTCGTGGGCACGATCGCGGCCACGTTCCAGGCCGGAGAGGTGCTCATGGACGGTGCGCCGCGATGGCGCTGTGTGGTCGTTCCCGAGGATCTGGGCGAGCTGTCGGCAACCTTCGTAAACTGGGTTGCCCGTCGTCCTGCGCTGATGCGGGAATCGGCAGTAACGGCCTTCGTCGAAGCGATCGAACTCAGCGCCCCGTGTCAGGAATCGTGAGTTGCCGGCTTCTCAAGCATACGCTCGTGCTTGCCGGCGGAATCCCTCTCCCCGGGTATGGATACCCTGAGCCGCCTGGGCCGGTGCGGCGGGGGTTGTCCGTTGGCTGCACACAATCTCGAACGTATTTCGGAAAGGAACAGATATGAAACTCGCGGCCTCCCTGCTGGCGCTCTTCGTGGGTGCAAACGCGGTACATGCTGCCGGCTGTCCGAGCGGGCCGGAGGGCAATCTGTGCAAGGCGGAGAACGGTGATGCCCACGCCATGTACATGGTAGGGCGTGAGGCCTACGAAACGGCGCGGGAAACCGGAAACTACAGCGACGCCTACCGGTGGGCATCCCGCGCTCGGGCAGCGGGCTTTCTGGGGGGCAGGATGCTGTTCAAGATGATTCACCTGCAGGCGGGTCAGGGCCGGCACCACGACAATGTCGAGGCGCATGGCTGGATCATCCGGGCGATTGCCGAGGGTGAGGAGTATCTGGTTCCGTGGAAACGCCGGCTTGAGGCCATCATGACGCCGGAACAACTCCGCTCTGCGCTTCAGGCCGAAGCCGAGTTCTGAAAGCGGGATGGCTTGGCTGCTGGCTGATGGGCGGTTGCGGGCAATGCCTTCGGCTACCCAGCACGACCTCCGATCAACCGCCAGAATCAGAAAAGACAAGCCACCCAGGCGGCCATATCATTCGCAACTTTACCGGATATCGTTTTCCGAAAAATGCACCTGATCTACCTTGCCATCCTCGTATCGGCCATCGTGCTCGCACTGCTCGCACCGTATCGTGGTCGTGGCAAGCGGCCCCGCCGATAGCACTCACCTAACCAGGATCTAGTTTCCGGAGACGGCTTTCCTCGAACCGTCCAGTTCGGCAGCTTCCTCGGCCGTGATGCGGTTGCCGGCCTCGTCGTAATAGACACCCTTGATCTGTTCCTCGATGTAGGTCGCGATTCCCGCGATTTCGCGTTTCGACATCGTGCTCTTGAATTCGGGCATGCCACGATCCCGGATGCCGACCGTGATCACGTACACCAGGCCGTCGTGGTCAAGTAACGTGGCGCGGAGGTCGGCCGCAAACCCCCCGTAGGCAGGTCCGCCGCGCCCGTCGGCCTTGTGACAGCGTGCACACTGATTCGGAAACTCGGTAAAGACGATTGGCGGTGGACCGGAACGCCGCGGCTTCTCGTCGGCTGCCTGTACGGAAGTCGCGGGCCCCGCGAAGGACGCGACGCCGATGAGCGCGGCGGCCGTCAGGGTCGCGAGAGGGGATCGGGGTCGATTGGCATGCTGCATGTCGTGAACACTCAGGCTGGTGGCGGTTTCGGCCGTGAGGGTGCGGCTGGAGCGATTGATCGGCCGCGCCGCGACTTGCCGTAGCAGGAAGCGGAACGAGCGGGCCCGATCGGGCAAAAAAGGCGGGCCGGCTCCCGAAGGAGCCGGCCCGCCTGAGGTATCTGCTCTACAGCGCAAATACGTACAGGACGTTGCTCGGTACAGCGGACTTCAACTCAGGCGTCGAGTCCGTGAACCACTGCGGCCATGCGCCGCCCAGTCCGACCTGAATGGCAATGTACTGCTTGCCGTCAGCTTCGTACGTCATCGGCGGAGCGTTGATGGCTGATCCCGTTTCGAACCGCCAGAGTTCCTCCAGCGTCGTGTCGTCAAGCGCGACCACTGCTCCGTCAGCCGTGCCGGTGAAGACCAGGCCGCCGGCTGTCGACAGGATCCCGCCCAGCATCGGGAACTCGGTTTCCCACTTGCGGACCACCACTCCGGTCGATACATCGATTGCCGTCACGCTGCCGGTAATGCGGCCCGAACGCGGGTCGTCGAACGTGAAGTACGGCGCACCGCCGAGGAACCATTGACGCGTCGACGGGTCGAAGTTCTTCGGAGAAACTGCAGCAAAGGCCTTGTTGCAGCTTTCGATTACCGGAATGTAGTACAGACCGGTGTGCGGGCTGTAGGACGTCGGCGGCCAGTTCTTGCCGCCCGTGTGAGCCGGACAGGAAATCCCTTCGATCTCGCTCCGGGCACCCACTTCGGTCAGTTCGCCGCGATACGCCGCCGTTCCCGGGTTGTAGTGCTGTACGTCGACGCTGGGGTCGTAGGAGGCCGGTCGGCCGTTCTCGTCAAGGCCGTCCGTCCAGTTCAGCTTTTTGACGAACTGGGTCCCCCAGACGAACTCGCCGTTCGAACGGTCAAGAGCGTAGGCGAAGCCGTTGCGGTTGGCATGCAGGGTCGCACGCACGAACTGTCCGTTGATGACGGTATCGACGAAGGTGTTCTCGGCGATCGAGTCGTAGTCATACGGATCGTTCGGGGTGTGCTGGAAGCCCCACAGGAACTCGCCGGTATCGGCATCCACCGCGATGGTGCTGTCGGTCCACAGGTTGTCGCCGGGACGGTAGGCGTTATCCCAGTCGGGGCCGGGGTTGGCAGTGCCCCAGACGATGATGTTGAGTTCCGGGTCGTACGATCCCGTCACCCATGTCGATCCGCCGCCGGTTTTCCATGCGCCGTAATCGTCCTTCCACGTCTCGTGGCCGGGTTCACCCGGTCCCGGAATGGTGTGGGTGCGCCAGATCTCCTCGCCCGTGTTGATGTCGAGCGCGGCAATCCAGCCCCGGACCCCGAACTCTGCCCCGGCCATGCCGGTGACGACCGTGTCCTTGACGATCAGCGGCGCGCCGGTGATGGTCTCGGCGATACCCGGGTCAGCCACCTGGGTTTCCCAGATCAGGCTGCCGTCCGTCTTGTTCAGTGCGCGGATGCGGCCGTCAATGACTCCGGCGATGACCATGTCTCCGTGCAGCGCGACGCCACGGTTGTTGATACCGCAGCACAGCACGCTCGGGGCCCAGTCCTTGTCGGGTTCGGGATCCGATTTCCAGACCGTGACCGGCTTGCCGCCACGCACGTCCAGCTTGGTCACGATCCCCCAGCCGGTCGTCAGGTAGAGGAAGCCGTCTTCAGCGATGCTCGTCCCTTCCAGGCCGGCGAAGGGGAACACGACCGGATCGGTGCCGCCGCCCTGGGCACTGCCCATGGCGTACGTGAACGCAACCTTCAGGTCCTTGACGTTGCCCTTGTTGATCTCACGGAGGCCGGAAAACCGGTGAGCCTCATAGTTGCCGTGATGATTGATCCAGTTTTCTGGTTCTCTTTCGCTGTTTACCAGCCGGTCATGCGTAACGTTGCCGGCGAGTGCGGTGCCGGCAAGCAACGCCGCACCCACTGCTCCGACCACAAAGGGGCGCACACCGCCCAATTTCTCGAACATCATGCAAGTCCTCCCAAGTTGTATGCCGGACTCGACGTGAACCGGAATCGGGAAACCCGAGGGACGCGTGCGGTCGCAAGCGTCTCGCTGCCCGGTCGGCCCGCCTTTGCGTCCGCCATATCCATCCAATCCGGGGTTCCCCGGACCGACGCCGACGACCGGTTACCGATGTCAGCATCACGACGGATGCTAGCAGCGAACGAAGGCGTCTGCGAATCTTCCGGCGGGAAAGCTTGATTGCACCCGAACCTGCCCGACCGTTGACGCACGAATCGGGCCGCCTGAAGAGCGGCAGGAGGCTTGCCGTCAACGGGGGATGGCCGAAACCGCTGTTCCCCTTCCGGCCGGAAGTACGCTGCAGGAGGTATGGGTCAAGACGTTCCGAAGAAGGTCGCCGACGGCTACAGACGGGTCAGTTCCGACGGCCGTGTTGACCCTTCCGGGGACCCCTTCCTATGCTGGTTGGGACAGGAACAATTTGATCGCTGTCACGGTGACCGTGGAGATCCTTTCGTGGATGCAGCCAACGGAGACGAACGCGAACCCCACCTGCCCGATCTTGCGGCCATCCGGACGCTGGTTGCTGACGATCTTGTCCAAGTCGACCAAACCATTGACGAAAACCTGGTCAACTCCACCGCGCTGATCCCGGAACTGGCCCGACACGTGACGGACGCCGGTGGCAAGCGTATCCGCCCGCTGATCACCCTGCTTGCCGCCCGGGCTGCGGGCTACGAAGGTCGCCGCCATGTTCGGCTGGCGGCAGTCATTGAGTTCATCCACACCGCTACATTGCTCCACGACGATGTCGTGGACCAGAGCCATGAGCGCCGGGGCCTGAAATCGGCCAATGCGATCTGGGGCAACGCGGCCAGTGTTCTGGTGGGAGATTTTCTGTTCAGTCAGGCCTTTCGGCTGATGGTTGCCGATGGTTCACTGCCGGTGCTTCGCCTGCTTTCCGACGCGGCCGCCGTGATTGCCCAGGGCGAGATCCTGCAACTCGTGATCACCGGCAACATGGAGACCACGGAGGAAGAGTATCTTGAAGTGGTACGGGCCAAGACGGCCCGGCTGTTTGCCGCTGCATCCGCAGTCGGAGGATACTTGGTAGCGCCTGATCCAGACGTGGTGGAGGGGCTTGAACGCTATGGCCATCAAGTTGGCACAGCCTTTCAGCTTGCCGACGATGCGCTGGACTATCTGGGTGAATCGGAAGCGACCGGCAAACCCACCGGCGGCGATTTTCGCGAGGGCCGGTTGACGTTGCCGGTCATTCTCGCCTATGCGCAGGCCGATCAACAGGAGCGCAGTTTCTGGGACCGGACCCTGGGGCAGCGACAGCAGACGGCGGACGATTTTTCCGAGGCGTGCCGTATCCTGCGGCAGCGAGGGACCATAACGTCGACCTATCAACGCGCCGCGGCATGCAGCGAGAGCGCGGTCGCCGCCCTTGAGGTGCTGCCGCCGGGTCCGTGCCGCAGTGCGCTAGCCGGTCTTGCGCACATCGCATGCCGACGGAAGCAGTAACCGCCGGCCGCCGACCGGGAGGCGCTTTACGCAGGGCCTGAAGATCATCCCGGTGTGGTCGGCCGACCTGTTCGGACCCCGTCAGGGGAAACCTGTTGCAGCGGCCATGCTGTCAGGGGACCGGGCTCAGCCCCGGTTCCGGTATTCGGTATGGCTTGCCTTCCCCCGATTCCCGGCGCAATCGCGACACAGGGGGCGCGGTTTGCATTGACGGGGCCAGACGGGCTATATGCTCGTCGGAGGCTGCGGAGTGTAGCTCAGCCTGGTAGAGCACTGTCTTCGGGAGGCAGGGGCCGCTGGTTCGAATCCAGCCACTCCGACCAGCCCCGGATGTGTTGGTGGGGGTACCGTGCCGAAGTTGGCGGCCAATGTGTCGATGCTGTTTCCGTCGGGCCCGCTGCCTGAACGGCTGCGTCGGGTTCGTGCGGCGGGGTTCCGCGGTATCGAGATTCTGTTTCCCTACGACTGGCCGGTTTCAGACCTCAAGGTGTGGCTTCACGAGGCGGATGTCGAACTGGTACTCATCAACTCCCCGCCGGGAGACTGGAACCGCGGGGAACGCGGACTCGCGGCTCTGCCCGGGCGCCGTGCCGACTTCCATGCCGCCTTTGAGGCAGCGATCGATTACGCCACGCAGTTGTCCTGTCCCCGTATTCATGTCATGGCAGGGTTGCTTTCGGACGAACCGGACGCCTGCGACGCCTGCTTCGTCGAGAATCTGCGTCATGCGGCCGCAACCGCGGCTCGCTTCGATATCGATATCCTGATCGAACCACTCAACGACCGCGATGTGCCGGGCTATCACCTGTCGAGGCTGCGGCATGCTAGGCGAATCATCGAATCCACCGCCCGCGACAACGTCGGCCTCCAGTTCGACTGTTACCACACGCAGATCATGGAGGGTGATGTCGAAACGGCCTTTGCCCGGTACAGGTCGATGATCCGGCACACACAGATCGCGGGAATACCGGGGCGCCACGAACCGTCAGGCGGCGTCATCGACGGCCCGCGATTGCTGCGGAACATGGATGCAGACGGCTATCCGGGCTGGGTAGGTTGCGAGTACCGCCCGCGAACTACCTTCGAGGCCGGGCTGGATTGGCTCCGTGATTTCGGAATCGCAGCCCCTCTGCAGAAATCTGCACCGTAGTTGCCGGCGGCGAAAGAGCGTCGCCGCGTCTGTTCTCCAACCGAGCGGAAGCGCATCGACCGGAGCTGTTGGCCCTCGTGAATCTCCTGCCCGGGCGGGTCCCATTGCCGGTCAGGTTGAGCGGGCCGGAGATTTCGGAAAGCGGGTCGCAGGCCCAGGCGGGCAGCGATGTTGAGGGGGTACTGTATGCGGAGAACAGACGTCTCCAACAAGGATCACGGGGAATGACAGAAAGCAGCGTCCTGCGGTTACCGGTGCCCCTCGTTGTCTGCTCTCGACGGGCAAGCCCCGGGCATGCCGTCATGGGGGCCAGCCTCCTGAATACTGCAAGGTTGCTCTGATATAGTTTCGCAACGGACAATGGCGCCCCCGCGCAGAGAGTTCGTGCCCATCGCCACACTTCCTGAGAGAATCTCGCATGGCCCCCATCCTTACCTCTCTTCGCAATACGGTAATCGCCGGCTTTGTGCTGGCCCTGCTGTTATTCATTTTCTATTACGTGGCCATGGGGTATTCCGCCGATGCGTTCCCCAGCTTCTTTGTCCGGTGGCTGCACGTTGTTTCCGGCGTGATGTGGATCGGTTTGCTTTGGTACTTCAACTTTGTCCAGATCCCCAGCATGCCGGAAATTCCAGACGAGCAGAAACCTGCCATCTCCAAGGTCATTGCGCCGCTTGCGCTGTGCTGGTTCCGTTGGGGTGCCATGGCCACGATCGTGACCGGCCTGCTCTTGGCCTGGATGAACGGATATCTGGTGGAAACGCTGTCGCTGGGCATTGTTGGGGGAACCCTGTCCCAGACCCTGCTCGGCATCGGCATGTGGCTGGGTATCGTCATGTGGTTCAATGTCTGGTTCGTGATTTGGCCCAACCAGCAGAAGGCCCTGGGGCTGGTGGAGGCCGATGCCGACACCAAGGCGGCCGCGGCCCGGACGGCCATGCTGTTTTCCCGAACCAACACGATGCTGTCCGTGCCGATGCTGTTCGCAATGGTAAGCGGCCAGAACCTGTAGTTCCCCGCACCGCAGCGCCAACACCCAAACCCGGCGGGGTGCCCGCTCACCCCGCCGGGACATCTGGACGGCATGGCGTTTGTTAACGGGTTTCTGCTAATTGTAGATCTGGGCCTCCCAGGCCGAGGCTCAACACTGCAGCCCTGTCGCTGGCACACACCGGAACGCACCCGTGGTGCAGATCCGGCCGGCGTCCGCCTCCGCACGGACCGGGTGAAAGTCCTGTAAACACAGGTTTTACGATTCATCCCTTCCCGCACCTTCGTGCGGCTTTCCCGATGAAACGCCGCTGCGGCCGCTTTCTGGACTATCAGTCGGCCGTAAGTATTTCACGCCAAGGAGTTCGGCTTCCGAGATCGCGGATTCAATCCCTGCATCGGCATTAGGAAGAGAGCCCGAGGCGCAACGTCGCTTGGCTCGGGCGTGCGCTCAATGGGCACGAAGCTCGCTGCCCCGAGGCGGGCGCCGCGGTCCGTTTGCTGGCCCTCATCGGATGCCGCAGGAACGAAGTGCTCGACCTGCGCTGGCGCAACAACGCCAGGCACGCCGCCAGGGCGAGCGCGGCGACGGCGGTTCTTCCGCCGCTCATCATCCGGTTCCGGATCATGGCAGCCATTTGAGCAGCGCGACCACGGCCCCGACGATGGCGAAGCCCTGAAGCAGCATCGCCCGCCAAAGCATCGCCTGCATCCGGGCTTCCAGCGCCTGCAAGTCTGACCTAGTCGCAGGCTCGTTCTGCCCGGCGCGGATCGCGGACGCGACGGCTTCCGCTGCCTCCCGCTTTAAGCCGGCGTTTTCCATTTCGCGGGCGGCCGTCAGCGTGTCGAATGCTGCAGTCATTGCTTGGTTTCTGCCGCCTTCCGCGCCCGCTCACGCTGGCCGTGCAGCTTCTCGCTGCGCTCGCAATGGGCGATGATTGCAGTCTGCACGAATTCCGGCGTGGTCAGCCCGTCCAAGGTTGCGTACGCATCCGCTCGTGCGCGAAGCTTCGGGCGAACCTTGATGTTGATGCCGTTCCGGGTGTCGCGGGCCGGGTCTCTTGTCATCGTCATGCTTCCGTTGCCAAAGGTCTCACAATGTACCGGATCTGAGCATAAAGCAAACGCTCATGAGGCGCGCTGACCCTCACCCCAGTACATGAACACCCGGCCGGGCCGGGCCGAGCTCTAGCGTGGCTTTTTTCGCGGCTGGGTCTTCGTAACTGCACTTCGCGGACAATTATTTCCCCCACCTTTCGCGGCGGGTTCTCGTTTTCGTTCACAGGTGCTCCCGGCGGATTTGGAGGGCTCCAGAACCGGGATACACTGGGTGCTGGAGACGGAAAGGAGAACGAATTTTTAGTGTTGGCCTAGACCACGCCAGCAAACTGTTCCGGGTGACCAGGTAGCGTACCCCTGTATGTACCCATCCTTTGCGGATGAGGACGAACGGCAAAATGTATGCACCGCGGTTAGCCGAATGGCCACCTTGAGTGCTTCCCCCGGTCACCCACTCCGTCTCCAGCCATCTCACTGGGAGACGACCCATGATTACCGATACCTTGCATGTTGTCCATCCGTGCGCTGCCGGAGTGGACGTGCACAAGCACCAGCTGACGGCCACCGTCCGGTTGGCCACGGGTGCCGGCGAACCGATGTGCGAGACGCAGACGTTCCGCGCTTTGGGGCCTGGTCTGGATGCCTTGGCCGAATGGTTGACTTCGCATGCCGTCACTGCGGTGGCCATGGAAAGAACGGGTGTGTACTGGCGGGCCCCGCTGGACCGGCTGGAGGCCGTGTTGATGGCGTTGAGGGTGCCGGCTTGCGGCGTTGAGGTGTCAAGGCAGGGTTCGCAGGCGGCTGCTGGGCGGGTCTGGATGCTCGGTATCCATAACGCTTTCGGCGCTTGCCAACGGTACTGGCCTGCCGTGCTCTTGGCCGTGGCTTCCGTTCCGGGGATCACCGGGCCTCACGCCGGCCTCTCGACGTTTCCGGGTCTCAGGCGTGAAACGACCGGACGATCTGCCCCGGTGCCCCGTCTACGGCGACGCTGCCGTCGCCTGCTGCAACCTGGACTCCGTTGACCCAGACACCCTGCAGCCCCTGTGCGGCCGCGACCAGGCGAGGCGACCCCGTCGGCAGGTCTCGAATCCGGGTCGACGCGCTCACACCGACCTCCGCCGGATCAAACAGCATCATGTCGGCTGCCTGACCGGGTACCAGCCGTCCCCGGCCGGGAATGCGCATGATGTTGGCCGGCCGCGCCGTCAGACGATGTACGCCTTCCTCCAGTGAGAGAAGGCCTCGGTCACGAACCCAGTGACCGAGCAGGTGGAGCCCGAATCCCGCATCGCAGAAGAACGTGAGATGAGCGCCGGCATCGGACAGGCTGATCAGGCTCCGGGCGTGAGTCAGGCCCTCCCCTACCGCCGCTTCGTCGGTGTTCAGCAGCATCGCGACGAACAGTGTTTCATGGCCTCCACCAGCGGCATGATCGAGGAGCCAGTCGAGCGGATCCTGACCGGCGGCATCGGCGAGATTCTGCAACGAGCGCCCCTCGATTGAAGCATCTTCTCCCGCGCCGGCTTCCCGAACGATGATCTTGTCCCAGTCACCGTTGAACACCCGAACCTTGGCCGGGACTGACAACTCTTCCCGGACCGCATTCCGGAAATCCCTGGCAGCGTAGATCGACCGCCGTTCCTCCACGTTCGCCGCCTGCATGGCCGGCTTCCACGCCGCCAGTCCCTCGAACAGGTAGGGGCTTGCCATCGTGAATTCCATGCTCAGGGGCCGGCACGAGACCTGACCCCACATCTCGTTGCCGCGCTGCGTGGCCGCGTCGAGTCGATCAAGCGCCCGCTGTACACCGTCCGGCCGGGTCGGGTTGTGGAGAAAGGCGGCCACCAGCACCGGCCGTCCGGATTCAGCCGCCAGTTCCTCCAGTTTTTCGATTCGGGTCTTGCTGCCGGACGTCAGCATGAATACCCCGCGCCCGGTCTCTCCCATTGCCCGCACCAGGGCACTGAATTCCGTTCCCGACGCGAAACGCGACGGCATCGGAACGCCGTGCTCCCCGTTGTGGCCCTCGAACGTGGTCGACGAAAACCCGACAGCACCGGCCTTCAGGGAATCGCGCACGATCTCGGCCATCCGCTCGACCTCGTCATCGGTGGCCACCCGCTCGGTGGCGGCGGGGCCCATGACGTAGGTGCGAACCGACGAATGCCCCACGTAGGCGGCGACGTTCGGAATCGTGCCGCGCCGCTCCAGTGCGTCGAGGTACTCGGGAAAACTCTCGAAGTCCCACCGCACACCTTCCCGCAAAGCCGACAGCGACATGCCTTCGACATGGGTGAGGTTCCGCAGCGTGGCGTCCCGGTCCCGTTCGCGGCAAGGAGCCACGGTAAACCCGCAGTTGCCGATCACGACAGTCGTCACCCCGAGTGACGGCGACGGAGAGGCCCCCGGGTCCCACGTCAGCTGGGCGTCAAAATGGGTGTGGGTGTCAACGATTCCCGGAGCCAGCGCCAGCCCCTCCGCATCTATCGTTTCGCGGGCACTGCCGACATCGTCGCCCCGGGCGACCACCAGCCCGTGTTCGACGGCCAGGTCTCCATGGAACGCCGGCTTGCCGGTACCGTCGACAATCAGCGCGTTGCGGATGGCGAGATCATGCATGGAGGGCCTCTATTTCAGCATGTCGGCCACGGCATCGATTGCTGCCTGGGCACACTGTTCATCCTGATCGCCGGTGGCGCCACTCACGCCGATGGCGCCCACCAGCGCTCCGTCGGCCATGCGAATCGGCAATCCGCCGGTCAGCGCAGTCACATGATGAAACTCGCCCAGCGCCGGGGCCCGGCCGGGCTCTCCGTCCTTGCCGTGCACGATCATGCCCAGGGTGCGCGTGGGAAACGGCAGGCGGGCCGCAGACTGGGCCTTCCGCAGCGCGATCTCGAAGCTGCCGAGGAAGGAGTCGTTCTGGCGCCGGAACAGTACCAGGTCGGCGCCGCGGTCCACGATCGCGATATTGAGCGGGCGAAAATCAGTCTGCGTCTCGCGAAACGCTTCGCAGGCGTCGGCCATCTGCTTGGCCATTCCGAGCGTCAGCATCGGGCGCATCTCGACATGGGCATCCGACAGGGCCGGGGTCAGACCAGCCGTGAAGATGCCGGCGATCAGGAGGAAGAAAAACTTGGGCATGGGGAAACTCTCCATTCGTCAGGGGGAAACCGACCACGAAGTACGGGCCCGCCGGTCCACAGTATCGCACGATACCGGCAGCGTGAATGGTCGACCCTACAGCAGTCCCAGCCGGTAGAGTTCCCGGGCCAGGGCGCGGGGCAGGCCGGAGTCGGCCCCGGCGGTCCGGTCCGGGGGTGCCTGGCCGGATTCGAGATACCGCCAGCCCTGGAACGCCCGGTAGCGGCGCGGTTCCGTATCGATCAGGTCGGGATGGAACACGAGCTCCACTCCCTGTACGCCCTTGGCATTGGTCGCACCCGCAATGTCCAGCAGCCGCTGGCGGGCGGCGATCGCGCCCCGGATCACCCAGTAGATGGACCCGCCGGCCAGAAGCTCCTCCGCCCGCACGGGACGGTTGCGCGTGAAATGGGTCAACCGCTGCCGCCCTTCGGCGTCCGACTTCAACCGGCGCTGCTGGATCTGGCGCAGGGCTGCCGGTGATGCGATTCCCTGCGCGATCTTGACCAGATGCAAGGTTGGCCGGGTGCTCATCGGAAGCGTCCGGCAAGCCCGCAAGACGGGAGGCGGTACCTGGGGCATGCGGATGCCGGAACGAAGGCCGAAAACGGCCGTATCACCGATCCGGTCCCGAGCGGACGGCCGGACGCGTGAACTCCCGGAGCTCGGGGCGCACCCGCGCCCAGGGGAACCGGCCGGCGGTCCCAGGTGTGAGCGCGGCCGGGCTGATCGATCCGATGATCTGATCGAGACGCTGTTCGCGGGGGACAATCCAGGGTCTGCTGCCGGTTCCGACCCGAACGGCAGGCCGCCCCCGGGCCCAGGGTTCGGAGCGTGACGGCGGCGCATGCCAGCGACCGTCCGGTTTCTTCCAGGTGGCCGGCGGCGGCGGTCCGGCGGTTCGGTCCCCGGACTGCGGCCGCTTTCCCGACGGGTGTCGGCAGCCCCGCAGGTTCACTGCAGGAGGATCGGGAAGGCAGGTGATCACGAGGAAAGAAACCTCCCGCAAACCAATGACCAGGAACGGGAAACAACAGGTATGTTCCGGATCCGGCGGCCGCCGGGGCCCGCTGAGATCCCAGTCCGGGTGGGGCCACCGCCACGCTTCCACGCATGTGAACTCAACGCGGGTCCGGGACAAAGTCGACCAGTGCTTCGCCTTCGGCGATCCAGGCGCCGGCCTCGCAGAGCAAGGCCTTGACCCGACCGTCGACGGGGGCCGTGATCCGGTGCTCGATCTTCATCGCCTCGACGATGAGCAGGGTCGTCCCGGCCGCAACCCGTGCGCCCGGGTCGACCTGGATGTCGGTCACGCGGCCGGGCATGGGCGAAGTGAAGTCGGCGGCCTGCCCGGGCCCGGTGCGGCTCCCCATGGTGCGGTCGAGCCGGTCCACGGCCCACAGGTGCCCGTCCCGCCCGACCCAGACCCGGAGGTCGTCGACGGCGGCCCGGGCCATGGCACCGGTTCCGCTGATCCCGACGCGCAGCGCACCGGTTTCGTCAGGGGCCGCGGCAACCGGAAACCGGTTCCGGCCGATCAGTACCGCCCAGGTCGAGTCGGTGACTGATGCGCCGGTGCGGGTCACGAGCGCACCAACGCGTCGACCGGTGCAGTGCAGCGGCACGGACAGGGCGTCTCGACCTGATCCCCGCCATCCGTCGACTGTCGTCCACGGGTCGCCGGCTGCACCGGTCGACGCATGTGCGGCGATGGCTGCCGCCGCGAGCGCAAACACCTCGTCGGCGGGCGGTTCCGGCGGGCGGGCGAGCACGTCGATTCGGTCGGGGATGAATCCGGTATCGAACCGGGCCGAGCGAAAGGCCGCATCGTCGAGGCAGGCAACGAGAAATGGCAGGTTGGTAGCGGGTCCGGCGAACCAGGTTCGGCGCAAGGCTGCGGCCAGCCGGGAGCGGGCCTGCTCGCGGTCATCCCCCCAGGCTACGACCTTGGCGACCAGCGAGTCATAGTGTGGAGGGACACGATCGCCCGAAGCCACGCCGGCGTCCACCCGAAGGCCGTCGCCGGCCGGCCATTGAACCTCCCTGACCGGACCGGGCTGGGGACGGAAGTCGTGCGCCGGGTCTTCGGCGCATACCCGCGCCTCAATCGCGTGACCGCGCACCTGAATTTCGTCCTGGCTGATGCCCAGAGGTTCGCCGGCCGCGATCCGGATTTGCCATTCCACGAGGTCCATTCCGGTCACGCATTCCGTTACGGGATGTTCCACCTGAAGGCGGGTGTTCATCTCGATGAAGTAGTGGGCATGGTCGGCCCCGAGCAGGAACTCGACCGTTCCCGCGTTCGCGTAGCGGACGGCGGCCGCGGCCTCGCACGCCGACCGGGCCAGTCGGGTGCGGACCTCGGCATCCAGCCCCGGCGCCGGCGCTTCCTCGATGACTTTCTGATGGCGGCGCTGGAGGGAACAGTCGCGCTCGTGCAGGTGTAC
This sequence comes from Alphaproteobacteria bacterium, assembly GCA_965203385.1. Taxonomy (GTDB): domain Bacteria; phylum Pseudomonadota; class Alphaproteobacteria; order TMED109; family TMED109; genus VXPW01. The sequence goes on along the minus strand of OZ241893.1, from coordinate 2,856,061 downwards.
CGTGCGGCCGTGACGGTCCGCCAGCACCTGGATTTCGATGTGGCGGGCACCGGTCACCCACTTTTCGATCAGGAGCCGGCCGTTTCCGAAGGCTGCTTCCGCTTCGCGCTCGGCGGAGCGCAGGGCTTCCTCGAGTTCCCCTTCGGTACGCACCTGCCGCAACCCCCGGCCGCCGCCGCCGGCCACGGCCTTGACCAGGACCGGATAGCCCAGTGCCCGGCACCGCTCGCGGGCGGCGGTCGTCGAGTGGACGGCGAATCCCGGGATCACCGGCACCCCGGCCTGCTGCATTCGGACCCGGGCGGCGTCCTTGTCGCTCATCAGCCGGATGGCGTCGGCGGCGGGGCCGATCCAGCGAATCCCCGCCCCTTCGCAGGCCTCCGCGAACGCCGCGTTCTCGGAGAGGAAGCCGTAGCCCGGGTGAAGCGCCTCGGCCCCGGCCGCCTGCGCGGCGGCCAGCAGGCGGTCCGGGTCCAGATAGCTCAGGCTGGACGCCGACGGTCCCAGCGGGAGGACGGTGTCCATGGCCCGGGTGTGCAGGGCTTCCCGGTCTGCCCACGAAGCAACGCCGACCGGCGACGCGCCCAGCCGTCGGCACGTGCGGGCAATCCGGGCCGCGATTTCCCCGCGGTTGGCAATGAGGATCCGCCGGAACAACGTTCTCACTCCGTCCAGGCGGGAGCCCGCCTGGCCAGGAATGCGGCCGTCCCCTCCTGCCCTTCGGGACCGGCCCGCCGGGCGGCGATCCGCCGGGCGAGTTCGGTCCGCAGCGACCTGTCATGCTCTCGTCCGGCCACCCGTCGCGTGAGAACCTTGATCTCCCGCTGTGCGTCCGGGCCGCCCTTGAGCAGTTCCGCCGTCACCTCTTCGACGGCCGGTTCCAGGTCGGAATCGGGGACGGCCCGGTACACCAGTCCGAGACGCTGTGCCTCTGCCGCTCCGAAGCCGGTGCCGGTGAGGGCCCGCTGGCGAAATTCGCGCGCGCCGATGGCGGCCACCACGTACGGCGCGATCATCGCCGGCTCGAGCCCCAGCCGCACCTCCGAGAGGGCGAAGCGCGCGGATTCGGCGGCCACCACGATGTCCGTTGCGGCGGCCAGTCCGAGGCCGCCGCCGAAGGCGGCGCCCTGGACCCGCGCCACAGTCGGGTGCGGAAAATCGGCGAGGGCCTCGAGCATGGCCGCAAACTGCTCGGAATCCCGGACGTTGTCCGCGGGGCTCAGGGCGGCGCTCTGTCGCATCCAGTTGAGGTCCGCACCAGCGCAAAAGGCCGGTCCGCGGCCGGAGAGGAGCAGAAGCCGCACGGCAGGATTCCGGGCCAGGTCGGCGAACGCCGCCGCCAGCCCCTGGATGGTCAGGGCGTCCAGCGCATTCCGCACCGGTTCCCGGGCAATCTCCACCCGGGCGATGCCGTGCGAATCGACGGTCTGGAGGACGGGGAGGTCTCGTGCCGGCGCCATCGCAACCTACATCCGGAAGATGCCGAACCGCTGCTGCGGGTCGGGGTCGGAGGCGACCACACCCAGCGCCAGCCCGAGCACCCGGCGGGTTTCGCGCGGATCGATGATGCCGTCGTCCCAGAGCCGGGCCGTGGCATGGTACGGGTTGCCCTGCTCCTCGTACTGGTTCCGGATCCCGGCGCGGAAGGTTTCCTGCTCGGCTTCCGTCCATTCCTCGCCGCGATGGGCCAGGGCTTGCCGCCGCACGACCGACAACACGTGGGCGGCCTGGTCGCCGCCCATGACGGAGATGCGGGCGTTCGGCCAGGTCCAGAGAAATCGAGGGCTGTAGGCCCGCCCGCACATGCCGTAGTTGCCGGCGCCGAAGGAGCCGCCGACGATCACCGTCAACCGCGGCACACTGGAGGTGGCAACCGCGGTGACCAGTTTGGCGCCGTCCTTCGCGATGCCGCGCGCTTCGTAGCTGGCCCCGACCATGAAGCCGGTGATGTTCTGGAGAAACAGCAGCGGAATGCCGCGGCGTTCGCAGAGCTGGATGAAGTGGGCCCCCTTCCGGGCGGATTCGGAAAACAGTACGCCGTTGTTGGCAAGAATGCCGACCCGGTGATTCCAGATGTGCGCGAACCCGCATACCAGCGTCGATCCGTACAGCGGCTTGAACTCGTCGAACCGGCTGCCGTCGACGACCCTCGCGATCACTTCGCGCAGGTCCCAGGGCACGCGCGGGTCCGCCGGCACCAGGCCGTACAATTCCTCCGGATCATACGCGGGTGCATCGGGAGGTTCGCCGCCCGCCGGCCGGGAAGGAGCGGAGCGGAGATGGCCGACGGCCTGGCGCACCAGAGCCAGGGCGTGGGTATCGTCATCGGCGACATGGTCGACGAGTCCCGACCGGCGCCCGTGCACGTCCGCACCCCCCAGTTCCTCGGCCGTGACGACTTCCCCGGTCGCAGCCTCCACGAGCGGAGGCCCGCCCAGAAAGATGGTCCCCTGGCCCGAGACGATGATCGATTCGTCGGACATCGCCGGCACGTAGGCGCCGCCGGCCGTGCACGAACCCATGACGACCGAGATTTGCGGGATGCCGCGCGCCGACATCCGGGCCTGGTTGTAGAACACGCGCCCGAAGTGATCCCGGTCCGGAAAGACCTCGTCCTGGAGCGGCAGGTAGGCGCCGCCGGAATCGACTAGGTAGATGCACGGCAACGCATTCTCGGCCGCAATGTCCTGGGCGCGCAGGTGCTTCTTGACCGTGATCGGGTAGTAGGTGCCGCCCTTGACCGTCGCGTCGTTGACGATGAGCATGCACCGGCGCCCGGCGACCGGCCCGATGCCGGTAATGATGCCGGCGGCCGGGGCCTCGTCCTGGTAGAGACCGCAGGCGGCCAGCGGCGAAAGCTCCAGGAACGGGGCCCGGGAATCCAGCAGCCGGTTGATCCGGTCGCGCGGCAGCAGCTTGCCGCGCTCCACGTGCCGCTGCCGGGCGTGCGCACCGCCGCCCTCCCGGGCCGTCGCCGTCCGGGTGTGGAGTTCGTCCACCAGTTCCCGCATGCGCGCCGCGTTGGAGCGGTATCCGGCCCCCTGGACGTCGAGGCGGCTGACCAGCGTCGGCATGGCCGGCGGAAACCGCTGCTAGTGCACGCGCTCCAGGGCGACCGCGGTCGCCTCGCCGCCGCCGATGCACAGCGAGGCAACCCCCCGCTCACCTTCGTACTTGCGCAGGGCCGCGATCAGGGTGGCCATGATCCGGGCCCCCGAAGCGCCCACCGGGTGGCCGAGCGCGCAGGCGCCCCCGTGCACGTTGACCTTGTCGGCCGGCAGGCCGAATTCCCGCATCCCCACCATGGTGACGACGGCAAACGCCTCGTTGATCTCGTAGAAATCGACGTCAGCCGCATCCCAGCCGGCCTTCTCCAGAACCTTGCGCATGGCCGCCGGCGGGGCCGTGGTGAACCAGGCCGGTTCCTGGCTGTGGGTGGCATGCGCCACGATTCGGGCCAGCGGGGTCAGCCCCCGGCGTTCCGCTTCGGATTCGCGCATCAGCACCAGCGCGGCGGCGCCGTCCGAGATCGAGCTCGAATTGGCGGCCGTCACCGTTCCGTCCTTGCTGAAGGCCGGCCGGAGCGAGGGAATTTTCTCGACGTTGGCCGCAAACGGCTGCTCGTCTCGCTCGACCACGGTTTCGTCCCTGCCCCGACGGGCCCGTACCGTGACGGGAACCATCTCGTCCCGGAAGGTGCCGTCCTCGTTCGCCTGACGCGCGCGGCCCAGCGACCGGATCGCGAATTCGTCCTGTTCGGTTCGCGTGAACTGGTACTTCTGGGCGGTGGCCTCGGCGAAATGCCCCATCAGCTTCCCGGGTTCATAGGCATCCTCAAGTCCGTCCACGAACATGTGGTCCTGCAACTCTGCGTGCCCCATGCGAAGCCCGGCCCGGACCTTGGGGAGCACGTAGGGAGCGTTCGACATGCTCTCGAGACCGCCGGCGACCATGACCGTCGCGTTGCCCGCCGCAAGCGTGTCGTGGGCGAACATGGCGGCCTGCATGCCGGAACCGCACATCTTGTTGACGGTGGTGGCGCCCGCCTCGACCGGGATCCCGGCCCCGATGGCAGCCTGCCGGGCCGGCGCCTGCCGCTGGCCGGCGGGCAGCACGCACCCCATGATCACTTCGCTCACGTCATCGCCCGTCACGCCCGCCCGCGCCAGCGCGCCCTTGATGGCGACACTGCCCAGTTCCGGTGCCGTGACGTCTCGCAGCGATCCCTGAAAACTTCCCATGGGGGTGCGGGCCATGCCGGCAATGACAATCGGATCTTGAAGCATGTCGAGGGTCTCCGTTTCGGTTGCAGTGCGGGGGACCCGCGCTGCGAATGGGGTTTAGTCGCCCGGGTGCCGCAGGTCGACGGGGCCCGACGCGCGGGTGCAGTGCAGGGTGCACAAGACGAAACCGCCCTCGCACTGCTGCGCGGGTGCACCAGATTCGGCGCAAACCGACTGTGCGGTAGTACAGTCGCGCACGCACTGCCGCGCCCCGCGGCCGCGTGCCTCCGGATCATAGGGAAAGGGCGGCACACCGACTTCCCGTTCGGTGGGCATGCGCCGGCGCTCGCTTTCCGTCTCCGGTCGCGCACCGGGCGAGTCCGCCGCACCTCTCCTGTTCGACGCCGGTGGCGGCGGATTGACGTCGCTCGCGTCCGGAGACCGGGCCCAAGCGTCTCCGGGCAGCGGGAACGGGCTGACCCCGGCGGGTTCGCCGGCTTTCCCGGCCGCGCCCGGCCGGGGCCCAGTTCGCGGCAAGGGAGTGAGCGGGAACGGGGACATCCGTTCGGAAGCCCCGATGGCACGAAAGTCGGGTGCCGCCGCCGGAAGGACCGCGGGCGGCGCCGGCGGCAGGGCCTGGGCGTTCGTCACGAGCACCCCCGTCAGCAGCGCGGCGAGGAGGCCCGGGCGCACCTGCGTCACGCGGATTCCTCGAAGATCTCGCGCCCGATCAGCATCCGCCGGATTTCACTGGTTCCGGCACCGATCTCATAGAGCTTCGCATCACGCATCAACCGGCCCGCCGGGTACTCGTTGGTGTAGCCGTTGCCGCCCAGCACCTGCACGGTCTGCGATGCCATCCAGGATGCGCGCTCTGCCGTGTAGAGAATTACTCCGGCGGCATCCTTCCTTGTCGCCTCGCCCCGGTCACAGGCCTGCGCAACGGCGTAACCGTAGCTGCGGCAGGCGTTCATCGTGGTGTACATGTCTGCGAGTTTTCCCTGCATGAGCTGAAACGATCCGATCGGCTCACCGAACTGCCGACGGTCGTGGACGTAGGGAACCACGAGATCCCAGCACGCCTGCATCAGGCCCAGGGGTCCGGCTGCCAGCACGATCCGCTCGTAATCGAGCCCGCTCATCAGGACCGCGACGCCTTCGTCGACCGCTCCCAGAACATTTTCGACGGGGACTTCGCAATCCTCGAAGATCAGTTCTCCGGTGTTGGAACCGCGCATGCCAAGCTTGTCGAGCTTGGGCGCGCGCCGGAAGCCCTTGCACCCCCCTTCCACGAGAAAGGCGGTAATGCCGTGCGCCCCCGGTCCTGGACGGGTCCGGGCGTAGACAACGATCAGGTCGGCGTCCGGGCCGTTGGTAATCCACGCCTTGCTGCCGTTCAGGACGTACCGGTCGCCGCGCCGTTCCGCCCGGGTCTGCATCCCCACGACGTCCGACCCCGCCCCCGCCTCGCTCATGGCCAGTGCCCCGATGTGCGTTCCGGCGACCAGCCCCGGCAGATGCCGTTCGCGCTGCTCCGATGATCCGTTGAGGCGGATCTGGTTCACGCAGAGGTTGGAGTGGGCGCCGTAGCTGAGCCCGACGGACCCCGAGGCCCGGCTGATCTCCTCCATGGCCACGACATGTTCCAGATAGCCGAGCCCCGAACCGCCGTAGGCCTCTTCCACGGTCACCCCGAGCAGGCCCATGGCGCCCATCTTCTCCCACAAATCGCCGGGAAACGTGTTGGCAGCGTCGATGGCGGCGGCGCGGGGAGCGATCTCCCGGGCGGCAAACCCGCTCACACTGGTACGCAGCAGGTCAGCGGTCTCGCCGAGATTGAAGTTGAAGCTGGCGGGCACGTTCGAAAGCATGGGCACCATGTATGGTATTCCGTAACTGCCCACCCCTGGCGCCAGAAGGGGCCGGCCACAGGCATTCGGCAGAAGGAGTGCTGGCGCCCCGTTCCGACGTTCTGATGGATTGCGATGTCAGTGCCGAAGCGAGAGTACGGGCAGTTGCGATCCGATCTTGATCCCACACCAGACGGGCACACACCCCGGGCATGTTCTCCGTACCAGTGCCGCTGATGGCCCGGCCGTACGGGCCTCCGTGCAGCGACCGACGAGGCGGCCGGTCGCCCGGCCGCCCCTGCATCTGCTGCCGCTGCGTCGCGCTCAGGCGTTGATCAGCAGGTCGTTGTACTCCTGAATGGTGACGAAGCTGAAGTCCTCCGCGTCGATCTGGTCGGCGGTCACGCCCTGCAGAAGGATCTCCTGCCCCTCGACCAACTTCTTCGACGTGATGCGAACGCCGTAGTCGGTCTCCTCGATGACCAAGTCACCGAACCCGATGAAATTCGACCCCAGCTTGTTCTCCTTCTCGGCGAGGAACACGATGGTGTCGGTCCCGTCCTCGAAGTCGGTGATGACGTCGACGCCGTCGCCATTCCTGAACAGGAACTCGTCGGCGCCCTCGCCGCCGGTGAGGTAGTCGGCGTCCTTGCCGCCCTGCAGCCGGTCGTTGCCGCCGTCGCCGATCAGCCGGTCGTCGTGCTTGCCGCCGACGAGGATGTCGTTGCCCTCGCCGCCCTCGAGCCGGTCGGCGCCGTCATCCCCGTCGAGCGTGTCGTTGCCGCTGCCGCCATAGAGCCGGTCATTGTCTTTGCCGCCGGACATGCTGTCGTTGCCCGCCCCGCCAAAGAGCCGGTCGTCGCCGTCGTCGCCTTCGAGCGTGTCGTTGCCGGAACCGCCCCTGAGAACGTCATCGCCGTCGCCGCCGTAGAGCGTGTCGTTGCCCTTGCCGCCCTCCAGGATGTCTTTGCCGCCGCCGCCATTGAGCGTGTCATCGCCGTTCTCGCCGTAGAGCTTGTCATGGCCTTCGCCGCCGTTGAGGGTGTCGTCGCCGTCGCGTCCGTAGAGGTCGTCCTTGCCGTCCCCGCCGTTGAGGGTGTCGTCGCCGCGGGTGCCGAGCAGCAGGTCCTTCTTTGCCGTCCCGTCGATGGTCTTGCCCGTGGGCGGCGGCGGATACTCCTTGTCCGGGTCGAAGTCCCAGATGAACTCCACGTTCGAGAAGTCCTGTCCGTCCTTGTTCAGGAAGATGGCGAGCGTCTTCTCGCTGTCCCCGCTGCCGGTGACGAGCTTCTGCGCGGGCAACGTTACCGTTCTGCCGTAGGAGGTATCCACGTACTCCGGCACGGGGACGAACCGCACGTCGGCCTGGGCCATACCGAGAGGAAGGCGCACGTAGTCCTCGGCGACATTGAAGTCGCCAATGATATCGGGCGCGTCGCCGCTCGGGTCGATGACGAAGATGTCACGCCCGCCGCCGCCGTAGAGCCGGTCGACGCCGGCCCCGCCGTCGAGCCGGTCGTTGCCGCCGTCTCCCAACAAGGTGTCTTCGCCGTCGCCGCCGTAGAGGGTGTCGTTGCCCTTCCCGCCGCCGACCACGTCCCGGCCGTCGCCGCCCCAGAGCGTGTCGTTGCCGTGTTCGCCGAAGATCTCGTCGTTGCCGCCGCCACCGCGGATCGTGTCGTTGCCGTATCCGCCCCAGACCTCGTCGTCGCCCGCGCCGGCATCGATGATGTCGTCGCCGTTCCAGCCCCACATCTGGTCGTCGTAGGCGGTGCCTCTCGCCTCGTCGTTGCCCGCGCCTCCGAACCAGTAGGCCCCCTGCACGCCCTCGAGGGCGCTCCAGATCCTGCCGATCGCCGCCTGGACCTGGGCCGAATCCTCGGGGTCGAAGTCGGGGCCGCCCGTGATGCGGTAGCCGTTGATCTCGGCGAGGACGATGTTGCCGTCGAGAATGATCCGGAAGTGGACGTCCCCGTAGTATCCGTCGGGGTGGTGTACCACCTCGATGGACTCCTCCAGGGTGTGGCCCCCCAGCTCGGAGATGACGATGCGGTCCTCCTCGTGGAGGAAGTCGGTGATGTGGACGTAGCTGTCGCGGTGCAGCACGAAATCGTCGAAGCCGTCGCCGCCCTGCATGAAGTTGCCCTTCGTCAGCGCCGGGGACCACCACTCGGGGTTGTCGGGCTGCGGGCCAACCCGCACACTGTTGCCATTGGGCCCCTCTTCGGTGCGGCTCTCCGCCTTCACGCGGCCCGCGACCAGAATGTCGTCGCCGTTGTCGCCGTACATCCGGTCGAAGAACGCATCGTCGCGATTGCCGACGAGGATGTCGCCCCACCCTTCGCCCCGGAGGAGGTTCGCGCCCTTGCCGCCGGCGAGGAAGTCGTCGCCGGCCCCGCCCCTGGCCGTGTCGGAGCCGTCGCGGTTGGCGCCGCCCTGGTACGAGTCGCCCCGGTGGCCCCCGGTGAACCAGTTGTTGCCGGTGCCGCCGATGACTTTCGCCAGTCCGGAGAAATCTTCCGCAACCGTGTAGCTGCGGTCTCCGCTCTTGCCCGAATGGTCGACGACCGTGCCGGAGACCTTGAATTCCTGTCGTGCGCTCATGATGTGTCCTGTCTCCTCTCGAGTGGAAGTGGACAGTATTTCGGCAAGGGGGCACTACGTATCCCCTGCACGGCCGGAGCATACCGATTTTCCAGCCTCCTGCAAGTCGGGGCCCAAGTGTTCAGGATCACTTTATTTTCGAATTCGAGAGGCCGATACAACCTGGAGCGGACATCGCCGAGGCCGTCGCACCGTTCCTGCATCGATTCCGGCGACCACGAGAGGCCGCTCGTAGCAGTCGGAATCGGTTGTCCGGGCCCGGTTGTCCCGTCGCGCCGTCCACGGCGCGTTCCGCGCCCGGCTCGCGCGGTCAGCCGAGTTGGATCAGGTGCTGGTGGGCGGTTGCGGGAGCGCGCCGAGCGCTTCCTGGGCGCGGGCAGCGCAGTGCCGGTCGGCCTCGGGCAGTACTGGAAGCGGCCGTCTCAGCGCACGACGGAGATGGCGGCGTTCGTCAGGCAGGACAGGTTGCGCGGCAGGCGGCCGACGTAGGCCCGACAACGGTCTTCGTCGTAGGTGAAATCGCGGACGCCATGCAGGCGGTTTTCCAACCATCCATTGCACTGCTCGCTTTCTGTTTGGCATCTGCGCACCCCTTGCTGCCAACGCAGCAATACTGCCAACCCGAATGCAGGGGTGAGCAGTTACGCAGGAGCATCGTATTCGTGGCACATAACGCCATGACGTTAAAGCAAATCGCTCAACCCGGGCGGCCGTGACTCGGCCATTACGTCGCAGGGCCCCGCCACAGATTGGGAATTCAGGTTGGCAAAAACACGGGATATGCTCTCACCAACCGGATGGCACACATCCAGAAAGGAGGGGGTGAGCAGTTACCGGATCCCTACAGCAAAGTGAACTGGGCGAGCCCCAGGAAGGCGAAAAATCCGACGACATCCGTGACCGTGGTCAGGATAACCGCCGCCCCATGGGCCGGATCGATCCGCGCCCGTTCCAGCAGCATCGGGACCAGCGCGCCGAACAGTCCGGCCACCACCATGTTGAAGATCATGGCCGCACCGATCACGAGCCCGAGCGCCCCACTCCAGAACCAGATTCCGGCCCCCACGCCGGTCAACACCGCGAAGGCCAGTCCGTTGCACGTGCCCACCAGCACTTCCTTTCCCAGTACGCGCCGGGCATTGGCCGGCGTAAGCTCTCGGGTCGCGAGGGCGCGAACCGCGACCGTCAGGGTCTGCATGCCGGCGTTCCCGCCCATCGATGCGACGATCGGCATGAGCACGGCGAGAGCGACCACCTGCTGGATGGTGGAGGCGAACACGGCGATGGCCGCCGAGGCCAGAAACGCGGTGAACAGATTGATGAGCAGCCAGTTGAAGCGGTTGCGCGCGGTCTGGAAGGCGGCCGTGTAGATATCGTGCTCCGGCCCGACCCCCGCCAGCCGCAGCATGTCCTCGCCGGCCTCTTCCTGAATCACGTCGACCACGTCGTCAACGGTGACCATGCCGATCAGGCGGTTCTGCACGTCGACGACCGGTGCGGACGTGAGCTCGTACTGGTCGAACAGGTACGCCACGTCTTCCCGGTCCGCGTGTACCTCGACCACCTTGGGATCCCGGGTCATGATGTCGGCCACCCGCACGTCGCGCCGGGTGCGCATGGCGCGGTGCAGCGGGATGGTTCCCACCGGAGTATGGCGGGCGCCGACAACGAACAGGGCGTAGAATTCGTCCGGAATGTCCGGTGATTCCCGCAAGTGATCGATGACCTGCCCGATCGTCCAGTACGAGGGAATCGCCACGTAGTCCCGCTGCATGATGCGGCCGGCGCTGTCCGCGTCGAATTCCAGAGCCTGACGGGCGAGCTCGCTTTCGCCCGGCGGCATGTCCGCGAGCAGCCGGGCCCGGAGCGGCTCATCCAGTGCATCAAGGACGTACGCCGCATCGTCCGTTTCCAGCTTTCCGGTCAGCCGGGCGAGCAGATTCGGGTCGATGGCCGCTGCCACCTCGGTCAGCACACGGCGGGATAGCGACGCCAGCATGTCCGCAGGGAGGTCGCTGCCCAGAAGCTGCACGGTGCGAAGTCGGGGTTCGGCGGAAAGCTGCTCAAAGATGTCAGCCAGATCGGCCGGGTGGCAGCTGCGGAGCTCGGCAAGGTCGGAACCGGACGGCTCGAGGGCCGCATCGGCCAGTCGTGCAATCAGTTCCAGGTGGGATTCCCGGGCGGTGGCGTGCAATTCGGGCATCCGTCCCTCCTGCCATGGCAGTCGTGCCGCACCGCCGGGGAGAATATCGTTCTATTGCGGGTGTATTGGAAGGGGTAACGGCTTGCCCCCCGGTTTCGGAATGGAGGTACAATCGATGGCAGCGTATCGGTATTCGGCATCAAACCTGCGGGATGCGGCCCCTTTCGTTGGCAGGCCGGCGTTTTGCACTGTGGCGAGCGAGCCTGTTCGCGAATGACCTGGGCAGACGAGATGCTGCATACGAGCGACGGAATCGCCTGGCGATACAGCACCACTGCCGTGCCGTATCCGGAGGCAGTGGCGTTCATGGACAAGCAGGTGGCGGGAATTGTGTCCGGAGAGGCCCACGAATGCGTGTGGCTGACAGAGCATCCGCCACTGTACACCGCGGGCGCCCGGTCGGGTCCCGGCGAGATCCTGCCGAAAGCCTGCCTGCCGGTGTTTGCGACCGGACGCGGCGGGCGGGTGACCTACCACGGGCCTGGCCAGCGGCTGGCGTACGTGATGCTTGATCTCCGGACCCGGGGCCGGGACGTGCGGGCATTCGTCGGCGGCCTCGAGCAGTGGATCATCGCGGTCTTGCGGGAGTTCGGGATCCGAGCGGAAACCCGCGCGGGACGCATTGGCGTCTGGGTGCCGCGGGGTGCGGATGATTCCGCGAAGATCGCGGCGATTGGAGTTCGGGTGCGGCGCGGCGTGACGTTCCACGGGGTGTCGCTGAATGTCGATCCGGACCTGTCGCACTATGAGGCGATTGTTCCGTGCGGGATCCGGGATGCGGGGGTTACCTCTCTCAAGGAACTAGGAGTGGACGTGCCCATGACCGATGTCGACCAGGCACTCGTCCGCCATTTCATCGACTGGATGCCGCCTCGAAACCGAAGGGTCGAAGCCCGCTCATGTTGAGAGTCTGGCCGCTCCGGAACCGGCCTGGAGCCGCGGGCCGGGGCGGCGGCCGCGTCACGGCGCAAGGCTTCCGGGTTCGGCCGGAAGTACCACGGTTGACGGGTCCGGGGAGCCATCGATCCGGGTCCGGTCCGTGAGCGCCGGTACTGGCGGTTTCGCGGCGGGCCGAAGCTTCCTGATCTTGCCTGCACGAAGAACCGGCAGAAGCAGCAGGTTGTACCAGGTCGGGTGGTCCGGCGCCGCGTCAGCGTGGTCCGGGCTTGTCGGCTTGCGAGGGTTCCGTTGATCGGGACAGCGGGGCACCGGAATGGGCCCCGCGGTGATGCGCGCTTCGGGCGGGCTTTTCCGTATCCGTCCGCTGTGCGGCTATCGGCCGGGCCGGGCAGTCCGGTCCCCTGACCGCCGGGGATCTTTCTCCACGGCCCGCGCCCAGCTGTCACGTAGTGCCACCGTCCGGTTTACCACCAGGTGGTCGGGTCGGCTGGTGCGGTCGAGGCAGAAATAGCCCTGGCGCTCGAACTGTACCGTCGTGCCCAGAGCAAGATCGGCCAGGCCGGGTTCGAGTCGGCAACCCGCCAGGACTTCCCGTGACGACGGGTTCAGCTGAGCGAAAGCGTCGTCAGCCGTTCCCGGATCCGGACAGAGAAAGAGCGGTCCGTACAGGTGCACCCTGGCCGCGACCGCATGCTGCGCCGAAACCCAATGCAGGGTTCCCCGAACCCGACGGTTGTCCGGCGCGTTGCCGCCCCGTGTGTCCGGATCGTAGGTGCAGCGGATTTCCGTGATCTCGCCCGAAGCATCCCTCACCACGTCGCGGCAGGTCACGAGATACGCGTAACGCAGTCGAATCTCGCGGCCGGGAGCCAGGCGAAAGAACTTGCGCGGGGGGTCTTCCATGAAGTCGTCCTGCTCGATGTACAACTCCCGCGCAAACGGAACCCGCCGGGTTCCGCTCGCCGGATCTTCCGGGTTGTTGACGGCCTCAAGGTGCTCGACCGTGTCGGCCGGATAGTTTTCCACCACCAGCCTGAGCGGACGCAGTACTGCCATCCGGCGGTTCGCCGTTCGGTTGAGAACCTCCCGGGCGCAATGCTCAAGCAGGGCAGACTCAACCGTGTTGTCGCGCTTGGTCACGCCGATTCGCCGGACAAATTCACGGATGGCTGCAGGTGGATAGCCGCGGCGGCGCAGCCCCTTCAACGTGGGTAGCCGCGGATCGTCCCAGCCGTCGACATGCCCCTCTTCTACCAGTCGGCTGAGGCGGCGTTTCGAGAGCACCGTATGGGACAGGTTGAGCCGGGCAAATTCGTACTGTCGGGGGCGAGTGGGTACCGGAAGATTGTCGATCAGCCAGTCGTACAGCGGCCGGTGATCTTCGAATTCCAGGGTGCAGATCGAATGGGTGATGCCCTCGATGGAGTCGGACTGGCCGTGTGCGAAGTCATAGGTGGGATAGATGGACCAGGCGGTGCCGGTTCGCGGATGAGGAGCCCGCAGGATCCGGTAGAGCACGGGGTCGCGAAGATTGATGTTGCCGGATGCCATGTCGATCCTGGCCCGCAACACGCGCTGGCCGTCGGGGAATTCGCCGGCGCGCATCCGCCGGAACAGGTCGAGATTTTCGCCGGGGGTGCGGGTACGGAACGGGCTGTCGGTGCCGGGTCTCGTGAGCGTTCCCCGATGCTGGCGGATGGCTTCTGCCGACTGGTCGTCGACGTAGGCCTTGTCGTTCACGATCAGATGCTCGGCCCACGCATACAGCTGTTCAAAGTAGTCGGAGGCAAAGTAGCGGTGCACACCCCAGTCGAATCCGAGCCAGCGGACGTCAGCCATGATGGCATCGACGTACTCCTGGGTTTCCCTTGCCGGGTTGGTGTCGTCAATCCGCAGATGGCAACGCCCCCCGAAATCCCGTGCGATTCCGAAGTTCAGGCAGATCGACTTGGCGTGTCCGATATGCAGATAGCCGTTGGGTTCCGGCGGAAACCGCGTGATGACGGATTCGGTGCGACCGGACTCGAGGTCCTGACGCACGATCTCCCGGACAAAGTCGTGTCCGGCCCCGTCAGCCGGAGTGCGGGCGTTTTTCATGGCCGTTCTCCCGTGCCAGAATATGGTGGCAATATTTCGGGCCGCAGCTAGTGCATGTGCGCTGGGGGTGCTGGCGCCCCATGACTGATTGGAAACACTTAGATTGCTCCTTTCCGGTATCTGGCAGGCGAATAGACGGGGCAAGATACGGATCTGTGCGGGGGACCGGGAACCCGGTTCCCGGCCGCGATAAATTACGTGAGGGTGAGCTCTCCAGTTCCGGTGTCGGCTCATCACGCCCTTCACGGTCTCCTTTGCACCGCAACGGTTTGAAACCCTGCACACCGTGCCGGCACGAATAACGGATACCTTGCGGACGGCCCGCCGGTTCCTTCGGAGAGAAGCTCATGTTTCGATCGTTTTTTGCCAACCGCAAATGGATGCACTGGTCGGTACTGGGCAGCATCGCGATCCTCGGAGTGACCTGGTACAAGGTCCAGCTTGACGTGCGGATCAATGAGTGGTTCGGCGACTTTTACGACACGCTGCAGAACGCGCTGGCCGAACCGGGTGCTGTCGAATTCACCGATTTCCTCGCGAAATGCCTGACCTTTGCCGAAATCGCGGCGATCTATGTGACCGTAGCCGTGGTGCTCGAATTCTACGTGCGCCACTACGTGTTTCGCTGGCGGACCGCGATGAACGACTACTACATGTCGTACTGGGACCAAGTTCGCCACATCGAGGGTGCGGCCCAGCGGGTGCAGGAAGACACGATGCGCTTTGCCCGGATCGTCGAGGGGCTGGGCGTGGCCTTCATGCGTTCGGTCATGACGCTCGTTGCGTTTCTGCCCCTGCTCTGGAACTTGAGTGCACACGTTACCGAGTTTCCCTGGATCGGGGCCATCCCCCACTCCCTGGTCTACCTGGCGATCGTTTCCGCTGCCGCCGGCACGGTGCTGCTGGCGGTCGTGGGCATCAAGCTCCCGGGCCTGGAGTTCAACAACCAGAAGGTCGAGGCGGCGTATCGAAAGGAACTGGTGTACGGCGAGGATCACGAGACCCGCGCCGAACCGGAAACCGTCGGGCAGCTGTTCGTCAATGTGCGAAAAAACTACTTCCGTCTCTACAAGCACTATCTCTATTTCGACATCGCGAAATGGTCGTACCTGCAGTTCGGAGTCATCGTTCCCTACATCATGATGGGCCCCACGATTGTCGCGGGAGTGATCACACTCGGCGTCCTGCAGCAGATCCTGCGCGCGTTCGAACGGGTTGAGTCGTCGTTTCAGTTCCTGGTCAACTCATGGTCCACCATCGTCGAGCTCATTTCGATATACAAACGGCTCAAGGCTTTCGAGTCCGCCATCCGGATCGATGACCGGACCCGGCGCCCGCTGCCTGGGCGGGGTTTCGAGGCGATCCGGGGATGATGCGCCACAAGGAACCGGGAGCCGGATGCCCACACGGCCGGGAACCGCGCTCCCGGCCGGACCCTGGAGCCGGCGGTTGGTGTACCGAAGGTTCGGCCACGAGCGTGGGACATCGTCCGTCGCGAAGATGGCGGTTTCGTGTCGGGATGGACCGTTCCGGGATGCAGCCGGCAGGCGTTTCGCATAGGGAGATCGGCATCGGCCCGACAGTACTTTGCCGTCCTCTGAACCAGGGAGACCGGCAAGCGGCATCCCGGGTGGACTCCGGTTGGACTCCGGGTGGTAACGGGTATCGCAGGGCCGGGTCCTGCCGCCGAAAGCGTGCAGGTTCACCCGTTCTGTTGAGAGGGCGCCATGGACATATCCGATCGTGAAAGCTCTGTCTGGAGTCGCCGTGAGCGGCACTCGTTTCGTTACCGCCTTTTCGAAGGATGCGTGCTGACGGTCCGCGGTTGCCGGCGTGATGCAGGCTCGCAGCCTCTGTCGCGCCGACCGAACCGGCCGTAGACGCGCAGCGGTCAGTCGAAACGAAGGTCGCCCGAGGGAGGTACACCGAAATGGCTGGCGACCAGGACTTCCGTCACGTCCTCAAGGCGGTCCGGGCGCCACTGCGGATTGCGGTCCCGGTCGACCAGCACAGCCCGAATGCCTTCCATGAAATCGTGGCCGGCGAGACAGGCCTGACTCATGCGGTACTCCGTGACGAGTTCCTCTTCGAAGGAGGCGGTTGTAGCGAGCTCCAGCTGACGGAGGGTGATCCGGATGCTGGTCGGCGACTTCCGGGAAAGCTCGGTGGCGGTTTGTCTGGCCCAGTCTGATGGATCGTCTGCCAGTGCCTGCCGGATGGTTTCCGCATCCGGTACGGCAAAGCACCGGGCAACAGGCTCCCGGACTTCCGCGACAGCCCCCGGGAGAGGTTCGGCGAGCAGCGGGGCCAGGGCCGTTTCCACGTCATCGTTCATGGCCGTTACGGCCTGTACCGCCTCGCCTACCGACACGGCGGGATCCAGCGCGTGTGTTCCGATTCCGATGTCGAGGCAGTCGCCGGCGCCAAGCCGGTTGCCGGTGAGTGCGATCCAGATCCCGAGGCCGCCGTCCAGACGACTGAGAAAATGCCCGGTTCCCACGTCTGGAAACAGACCGATTCCGGTTTCGGGCATCGCAAAGCGCGTGCGGTGCGTGACGATCCGATGCGAGGCGTGCAGCGAGATACCCACGCCGCCCCCCATCGTGATTCCGTCCATGAAGGCCACGATCGGTTTCGGATAACGCTTGATCCGGCGATTGAGCGTGTACTCCTCACGGAAGAAGTCGGCGCCCAGGGTACTGCTGTCACCATTCCGCTTCCGGTAGAAGGCCAGCACGTCCCCGCCGGCGCAAAATGCGCGCTCCCCCCTTCCCTCGACCGTGACCGCCTGTACCCCGGGGTCCTGTGCAAAGGAATCCAGTGCCTCTGCGAATGCCCGGACCATTTCCAGATTCAGGGCGTTCAGCGCTTCCTGACGGTCAAGGATGATGCGCCCGGCCACCCCCTCGCGCAACCAGTGAAGTGCCGCTCCCATTTTTTCGGATTCCCTGAAGGCCAGATGTCAGTCGTCTAGCAGACCGCGCGCCACGATCACCCGCATGATCTCGTTGGTCCCCTCGAGAATGCGGTGAACCCGGGTGTCGCGTTGCAGCCGCTCCAGCGGGTAGTCGTTGAGATAGCCGTATCCGCCGTGCAGCTGGATCGCTTCATCGCAAACATGAAATCCCACATCGGTGGCGTACCGCTTTGCCATGGCGCAACGGATGGTGGCGTCCGGGTCGCCGGCGTCGAGGGCGCGGGCGGCCGCATGCACCATGAGCCGCGCGGCCTCGAGCTCGGTTGCCATATCGGCGTAACGGAACCGCAACCCCTGGAAGGAGGCCAGGGTATCGCCGAACTGCTTGCGGGTGCGCAGGTGCGCCCGGGTTTCGGCCAGGGCCCTTCGGCCGGCGCCGAGGGAACACGAGGCGATGTTGATCCGCCCGCCGTCAAGACCCTGCATCGCGATACGGAACCCTTCGCCTTCGGCCCCAATCCGGTTGGCAACCGGCACCCGGCAGTCCTCGAAAATCACGGCGGCGGTGGGCTGGCTGTGCCAGCCGAGCTTTCTCTCCGGCCGGCCGAAACTGAGCCCCGGGGAATCCCTTTCGACCATGAGGCAGGAAATGCCCTGCGGGCCCTCGCTGCCCGTGCGCACCATGCAAGCGTAGAGATGCGATGTCGATCCACCCGAGATGAAGGCCTTTGACCCGTTCAGAACGTAATGATCGCCGGTGCGCACCGCCCGGGTCGAGAGCGCAGCGGCATCCGAGCCGGCATCGGGCTCGCTCAGGCAGTAGCTGGAGAGAAGTTCCATCGTCATCATGCCGGGCAGGAAGCGGTTGCGCTGTTCCGGATTCCCGAAGGTGGCGACCATCCACGCGACCATGTTGTGGATGGAAAGATATGCCGCGGTCGACGGACACGCGGCCGAAAGCTCTTCGAACACGACGGCGGCATCCAGCCGCGAAAGTCCGGTGCCGCCATGCTCCGCAGGCACGTAGAGCCCGGCGATACCGAGGCGAGCTGCCTCCCGCAGTACATCGACGGGAAACGACTCGTCACGGTCCCAGTCGGCCGCCCTTGGCGCGATGCGGTTCTCGGCAAAGCGTCGGACCGCGTCCTGGAAGAGTTGCTGTTCCTGATCCAAAAAAGCGTCCACGGCCGCAGCCCTTTCGTCGTGTTGTGAGCCAGTTCCGATCGTATGGTGGCGTCGTCGCCTGTCAACGAACTCCGGGGACGAGAGTACAACCTCTTCGCTCCCTCCATGTGATCTTATAATGACTTAATCGGGAATTATGCGGCGGTCGCGACCTGCCGGTTCTCGTTGACTCATGGCGGCGGCATCCAGCCGCCACCGCGGCTCACGCGCCGGACTAATGCCGCCCAAACCCGGTCGAAACGTCCGACTTGAAAAGCGAACGGAAGGTCAGAATGCCTTGGCCACCATCACGGCTCCGGCGCTGTCCGGAGCCTTTCATCACCAGAGCGGTGACGGCAGTGTTGCCTTCGGCCGGTGTGACAGCCTCGGTACTCCGAACGAGACCTATTTCGTGCTCGCCAGAAAATCGCCAAAATATTGATTCTAAGAGAAAAAATCGATAATCTCTGATCGAAGATTCAGATGAAAGGGCCGTTTCTGGCCGGTTTGTCCCCCGATTCAGATGATTCCAAAGATTCTTCGCGAGTCAGATATGAGATATTCCAATCTAAATTCAGACGTTTATATATTTTCTGGCGGGCACTATTTCGTCGCTCCTATTGCCCGCCCCACACACCTCAGTCCAGTTGCTTCTGCGGGAACTTGGGCGCAAACCGGCGTTGTTGGAGATATGCGGGTTTGACCCGCTGGCGTCGTGTCAGAGCGGGCCGGTGACGACGTTTCGCGCAGGTCTGCTGGCGAAAGCTCCGGCACCGCAGCGTTCGACGGTGAGCACATTTTTTCGATTGAGTTGCGGTTGCCCCAAATTCAGACTAGTCGTATAGTACGGTCTGACTTGCGGAGGAAGCCGATATGGAAAGCATCGGGGCTTACGAAGCCAAGACGCATCTGCCGACGCTGCTCAACCGAGTCGCGCAGGGCGAAAGCCTTACCATTACGCGGCACGGCAAGCCGGTGGCTAGACTGGTTCCCGTTGCCGGCGACCGTGCCCGTGCCCGGGAGGCGGTCGCACGTATCGCCGAACGCCGTCGCCGCCTGAAGCTTGCGCCTATGGCGGAGTTGATGGAGACGATCCATGAGGGTCATCGTTATTGATGTTCATCGTTATCGACTGCTCCGTGCTTCTGGCTTGGAACTTGGCTGAGGAAGAGGAAGAGACAGCCACCGAAGCCATTCGCAAAACGCTTGAGACAGGGGCCGTGGTGCCGCAAATCTGGTGGTATGAATTGCGAAACGCCCTGCTGATGAATGAGCGCCGTGGCCGAATCGCGCCACAGCAATTGGCGAATATGTTGACCGACATTGCGGCCCTGAGCATTGAGGTCGATGGTGGGCATGACGAGACCGCAATGTTCGCTTTTGCGCGCCGGCATTCCCTGACCGTTTACGATGCGGCCTATCTTGAGGTTGCCTTTCGACGGAACCTGCCGCTCGCAACCTTCGACCGACGGTTGGCGAGGGCGGCCGAGACGGAGGGCGTGGCTTTGATCGGGCTTTCCGGTGAAGACAGGTGATGGCTGCGAACGGACAGGTATTCCACTGGGCCGTCCGACGAATGTGCCGCTTGGGCGGAGCCGGGGCAGGTTACATTGAAGAATGGTAACAGCTCACCCCGGGATGGTCTGAACGGTGTGGCTACTGCATCAGCAACCTGATTCTCAGCACTGATGCAAGACCTGTTCAGGGAACGGC
The DNA here is from genome assembly GCA_965203385.1 of Alphaproteobacteria bacterium. Lineage (GTDB taxonomy): Bacteria > Pseudomonadota > Alphaproteobacteria > TMED109 > TMED109 > VXPW01. The sequence goes on along the minus strand of OZ241893.1, from coordinate 2,836,390 downwards.
ATTACTCCTCGGTCCATTCCTGATTGGCACACCTCTCATCATTCGGGTTGTCAGTATTCCTGCGTTGGCAGCGAGGGGTGAGCAGATACGATGCTTCTTGGAAACCTGCTGGCAAGTGCCAGTCTTGCGGATGGAATCTCGGACAGCCACTACACGAAGCCATTACCTTGGTAATGGTGAACTTGCCTCTTTTGCCGCTAGCTCAAACGTCGTGTCGGTCATCCAGCGCCTGAAGCCGTGGTTGTCCATGAACTGCTTGAACAACTGGTTGTCGTCCTGGATGATTGAGTTCATCACGTGTTGCAGAGCCATCTCGAATTCGACCAGCGTGTTCTCGGCGTCCGAGTTTCTCTGGGCGTTCCTGTACGCCTCGTTGGCGGCCACTCGCTCGGGGATTGTTCGGGTGATAAGTTGCTCGACGCGATCCCTGTCCTCCCACTGTATGCCGCCAAACAGGTCGTTGAACTGGTCGATGATGCGTGAGAGGCGGTCAAGTTCTGGGTCGGGCCGGTGACCGCCCTTGATCGTCGGCACGGGTTCGATTTCTGCGTCCTCGTCGGGCAGTCCGATCTGCTGCATCGCCTGTTTCTCGACGCGGTAGCTCTCCATGTCGATAGCGTCAAGGATGCCTCGCGATAGATCCTCTTCCCGCGGAGCCGGGAGCTTGGGAATCAGGAAGTTGAGAAAGATCGAAAGAAGCTCCCAGGTCCGATTGGTCCAAGGGAGAACACAGGAAAGGAAGTTGTAGGTCCGGACAAAGCCCTTGGCGTTGGCCTTGAAATCGACCTGCGCGTTTTCGTCCAGATCGTTCTTGTAGGCAGCGACACAGGCGTCGAGGATCGGATCGAGCTGTTCGCGCCCGGCCCCGTCGATATAGAGCCTCGCAAATTCCTCGACGTGGCGGGTTGCATAGACTTGTGCGCCGTCCAGCGCCGTCTGCAGGTCGTGCAGCCTGTCGGGGTCGGTTTCATCGGCAAGGACGGTCACGCGATGGAAGTCTGCGAACGCGCTGCGGATCGCCTCAATGTCGTTGAGGAAATCCAGCACGAAGACGTCATGCTTTTTGGGATGCGCGCGGTTGAGGCGCGAAAGGGTCTGCACGGCCCGGATGCCGGACAGGGTCTTGTCCACATACATGGTATGCAGCAGCGGCTCATCGTAGCCGCTCTGGAACTTGTCCGCGCAAATCAGGAAGCGATAAGGGTTTTCTCGAAATTTTTCCGCGGTCGAGTAGGCAGGAAACCTGTTGAGGGAGGCTTCACTTACCTTGTCGCCGCCGAAGTCATGCTCGCCGGAGAAGGCCACAATGGCCTCGTATGGGCTCTTGCGTTTCGCGAGATAGTCCCGGACGGCGTGGAAATACCGTATCGCCCGTTCGACCCCGTTGGTAACCACCATCGCCCGCGCCTCACCACCCACCTTCCGCTGCGCGAGAACGCGGTCGTGGAAATGGTCCACCATGATCTCTGCCTTGAGACGGATCGAATGATCGTGGCCCTCGACGAAGCGGCGCAGCTTCCTCTGTGCCTTCTTTGAGTCAAACTCCGGATCGTCCTCAATGGTCTTGGTGAGCCTGAAATAGCTCGTTACCGGCGTGTAGTGGGCCAGAACGTCCAGAATGAATCCTTCCTGGATCGCCTGCTTCATGGTGTAACTGTGGAAGGCGCGATGCTTGACCGCGCTGTCCGGTTGCGGGTCAGGCTCGCCGAATATCTCCAGCGTCCTGTTCTTCGGCGTGGCGGTGAATGCGAAATAGCTGGCGTTCGTAAGCAGCCTGCGCGACTCCATCAGCCGGTTGATACGGTCCTCGAACGTTTCGTCCTGTCCCTCGGTGCCCGCTTCGGAGAGCGCCTGCGCCATGGCGGCGCTGGTACGACCACCTTGGCTGGAATGAGCCTCGTCAATGACGATGGCGAAGCGTCGACTGCGTTGCTCGTTGCCGATTTCATCAAGGATGAAGGGAAACTTCTGCACCGTCGAGATGACGATCTTTTTCCCTGTTTCGATGAATCGACGCAGATCGCCGGAGCGGTCGGCGTGGCCTACGGTGGCCCCGACTTGGGCGTATTGGCGAACGGTGTCGTTGATCTGCCGGTCGAGGAGGAGGCGGTCGGTGACCACGATGACGGAATCGAAGATCGCGGCGCCATCTCTCCCGAGCCCGATCAGCTGGTGCGCCAGCCAGGCGATGGAGTTGCTTTTGCCGCTCCCGGCCGAGTGCTGGACCAGATAGCGCTGTCCTGCCCCGTGGGAGGCGGCATCTGCCAGCAATCGGCGCACCGCGTCGAGTTGGTGATAGCGGGGCCAGACCTGCTCCCGTTTCCTGCGGCCGGTTTTGTCGTCCCGAATCTCCACCATCTGGGCGTAGTTTTCCAGGATGTCGGTCAGGCTCTCGCGAGTAAGCACGTTGCGCCACAGGTAATCGGTTTTCAACCCGTTCGGGTTGGGGGGATTGCCGGTGCCGTCGTTCCAGCCCCGGTTGAATGGCAGGAACCACGAACTCCCGCCCTTCAGGTGGGTGCAGAAGCGCGTCTCGGACTCGTCCACCGCGAAGTGCGCGATGCAGCGCCCGACTTCGAACAGTTTCTCGCGTGGATTACGGTCCCTCCGGTATTGTTCGACGGCGTCGTCTACCGTCTGCTTGGTGAGATTGTTCTTCAACTCGAATGTGATCACTGGCAGCCCATTGATGAAGAGCGCAATGTCCAGCGCCCGCTGCGTTTCTTGGCGGCTGTAGCGGAGTTGCCGGGTAACGGTAAAGCGGTTCTGAGCGAAACGCTGCTCTGCTTGCCGATTTCCGGGTGACGGTGTTCCGTAGAACAATTCCAGACTATGGGCACCGTGCCGGATGCCTTGGCGCAGTACTTCGACGGTGCCCCGCCTCGAGACCTCTCCCTGCAGCCGCGCCAGGAATTTCCGACGGACCGGGCTGTCCTTGTCCAGTGCCAGACTCCCGGCAATCTCGGGCTGGGTGGTGCGCAGGAAGGTAGTAAGCTGGACAATATCGACGCAATATTCACGGTCGTAGTCGTGATGGCTACCACCGAACCAGCCTGCGCCGTCGGAGCCGACGGTCTCTTTGCCGACAGCATCCGCAGCGGTTGGCTCGCAGGAATGGCCCGCAAGCGCTGTGCAGATCAGCCTTTCCAACCCTTGTTCGGTGAGATCCGTTGTCACGTTAATCGGTCCGAATGGGAATCTCGACGATCTCGCCGGGCTGAATCGCCGCCATTGCCCGGTCGATGTCCGCCGTGCGAAGACGAACCAGGGGCCAGTTCGCGGAAAGCAGAACGACGATGCCGATTCGTCGGCCTGCCATGTTCTGCTGGTGCCGCATGCTTTGATCGGTCGTCACGAAGACCTCGTACCCTTCCTGCTCGGCCAGGTCGAGCAACTCGCCGTTGTCCTTTTCCGACCATCCCATCTCCGCCAGCGTATCCACGGAATGAGCCGGCAGGCGGTGCCGCAGAGGGGCAGGCGTTCCTTGGTCGAACAGCAGCTTCACCGCGACAGAGCCGTTCGGAGCGCCCGGGCTTCGTGTTCGAGTACTGCACGAACCTGCTTCTCCTCGACGCCCGGGAACCACTCGACGAACTCATCGACCGTGGCGCCACCAGCCAGGTTCTCGTAAAGCGCGAACAGCGGAATTCGTGTGCCGGCGAAAACCCACGCACCGCTGACCCTTCCGGGCTTTCGTTCCACCGCCGGGCATGTCGTCCAGTCGGTCATCGGCTGTTCTCCTCTTGCAAAATGCGCTCCTCGGCCATATGGAACCCTGCCTCGCTTTGAACCTCATCGACTCCCTTTTCGTCCGCAGCCAGCTCGGCCTTGGATAACTCTGTTGCTGCGTTTCTCACATCGAGCTTGCCGGTAACGACATCGGCGATGAAGCGAGTGCGGTATTCGCGGAGCAGGTCGATCTCTCCTTGTGCTCGATTGATGGCTTTCCCGATCTTCTCGATCTTCTGGTCGAGAAAGCGGGCGATGGCCGCTTGTTCGGAGAGGGGTGGGACGCAGACGTTGAATGTCCCAAGATTTGTCTCGATGATTGCTGGATATGCAGTTCCTACAGAATTCGCTGTGACACGGTCCGTGAATGGATCGCTCTGGCAAACATAGCTCACGAACTTCGGGCATGTATCGTGTCTCGGCGTCAATACTGCAAAACCGGTAGATGCAATCAAGTCACCGTTGTCGCTGTGCATTTCCCCTTCATACCACCAGACTGCTTTCAAATAGGTTCTCACTGTCGAAACAAGGGTATCCCCGGCTCTAACGATGCGTCTGGCGCGAGACGGGGAATCGCCAAATCGTATTCGTTTTGGCATCATTACTAGGCGTCCAGTCTCGACTGCTCCTATGTCCAGATAGGCGAATGTATATTCCGCGTCCGTATGCTCTGGAAGAACGAGTTCATTGATACCCAGCCAGGTTTTGAGCCTTTGTATTTCCCAATGCGTCGGCACATCTCCCAACCACTCGATGCCAGAGGGCTTGTAGGCCGGGTATGGCTTTCCGGTGCATACATCGAACCGGCCCGTCACGGCGTCGCTGACAAGGACTTGCCCGTACTCCTCCAACAGCGCGACCAGCTTCTCCTTGGCGGCAATATAGCGGGTGATGCGACGGTCCATACGGCCAAGAAAACGGGCGATGGCGACTTGTTCGGGGAGGGGCGGGAGGGTCAAACAAAGATTCCCAAGCCTTGTCCTAGAGAGTTCGTTGAAAGTGGTTCCTACGCCAAGAGACTGAAGTTCTTGCCGGATCGATTTCAACAAGAAATAAATGTAGCCGGAATGGGTGTCATCCGTGCCGTCTCCCAGTACAAGCAGCTTGCAACCTTGGTTCACGCAGGCAGGTTGATCAAGAACTGCGATGTGGCCTATTGGAGCTCTGGTAGAAATGACAATGCTGCCACGGGGGGCGAGAGAGGTACCACAAGATTCGTAGCCGTCCTGGGTTATTTTCCTGGCACTTGTTCTCACTCGAATACTCTTATTCAACCCCAGATCGTCAGGTGTTAGCCCGAACTTCCAGCGGGATTCGTGCGCAACTCATTAAAATACGCTTTCAGATCAACGAACTATGAGAGATTTGAGGATTTTCAGGCCAAATTTCCTGTCCATGTATTTTGCCGGTACGTTTTTTCCGGTCCCCTGTTGACATCATAGATTTTGACCCGTATATGGATGTTCATGTATGTGGAAGTCGTCCCCAACCGCAATTCGCCGCCGGCGGTGTTGCTGCGCGAGTCCTACTGGGACAAGGAGCAGCGCAAGGCGCGCAAGCGGACCCTGGCCAACCTGTCGAAGCTGCCACCCGGCCTGGTCGACGAAATCCGGGCCTGCCTCAAGGGGCAGTCGGCCCGCGAACTGTCGGACGCGTTCACCATCGAACAGGCTTTGCCGCACGGCCATGTCGCCACCATCCTCGGCACCCTGAAACGGCTCGGTCTCGATACCTTGATCCATCCCCGTCCGTCGCGCCAGCGCGACCTCGTGGTGGGGATGATCGCCGCCCGCATCCTGGACCCGAGAAGCAAGCTGGCGACCGCCCAGGGCCTGGCTTCGGCAAGCCCGACCGACACCCTGGCGCACGAACTTGATATTGCCGATACCGACGCCCACGAACTGTATGCCGCGATGGACTGGCTGCTGTCCCGGCAGCCGGACATCGAGCGCCGACTAGCCGCCCGTCACCTCGAGGAAAACGCGCTGGTCCTGTGGGACCTGACGTCGGTGTGGATGGAAGGCCGCCGCTGCGCTTTGGCCCGGTACGGCCATTCCCGGGACGGCAAGAGCGGCAAGCTCCAGGTGGAATTCGGGCTGTTGTGCGATCGCGACGGGCGGCCGGTTGCGGTCGAGGTGTTCGACGGCAACACCAGCGATCCGGCCACCGTCGCCACCGTAGTCAAGCGGGTGCGGGACCGGTTCGGCCTCGACCGGGTGGTGGTGGTCGGCGACCGCGGCATGCTGACCGAGGCCCGGATCCGGGAGGACATCGAACCGGCCGGTCTGGACTGGATCAGCGCCCTGCGGTCAACGGCGATCCGCCAGCTGGTCGCCGCCGAGGCCTTTCAGCCGTCCCTGTTCGACGAGCGGGACCTCGCGGAAATTACCTGCGAGGAGTTGTATCCGGGCGAACGGCTGATGGTCTGCCGCAACCCGGCGCTGGCCGCGGAACGGGCCCGGACCCGCGAGGCGCTGTTGCAGGCCACCGAGGCCGACCTGCGCGCAGTGGACGCGGCCACCCGGCGCGAAAAGTACCGTCTCAAGGGGAAGCTGGCGATCACCCGGCGCCTCGACAAGGTACTGGGCAAGCGCAAGATGCGGAAACACTTCATCGTCACGGTGCGGAGCACGCGATTTACCTGGAAGCGCGATACCGCAAGTATCGCCGCCGAAGCGGCGCTCGACGGGTTTTACATCGTGCGCACCAGCCTGCCAGAAACCACGATCAGCGCCGATGAAACGGTGCGATCGTACAAGAGTCTGGCACGGGTGGAGCGAGCCTTTCGCAGCCTGAAAACCGTGGATCTGAAAGTCCGACCCGTTCACCATCGCCTCGCCGACCGGGTGCGGGCCCATATCCTGTTATGCACCCTCGCCTATTACGTCGAATGGCATCTGCGTGACGCTTGGAAGTCGATCCTGTTCCACGATGAAGGGCCACCCCGGTCAAAATCGGCCGTCGCGCCGGCAACACCATCCCGCTCGGCGCAGACCAAGGCGGCGACCCGGATGACCATCAACCGATTGCCGGTCCACCATTTCCAGGGCCTCATGCAACATCTGGCGACCCTGACCCGGATGCAGGTGGCGCCGAAATCGGAAACCTCGGCTCAGTTCGAGATGCTGTCACAACCCACCCCGGTACAGAAGGAGGCCTTCCGCCTGCTCGGTCTGCGGATTTCCTGACAACCTGTCCAGTAAAATCACGTCAGAATTTTTGCATGTCATTCCGATTCAAGGCATTATGTGCTCAGCACTCTGGAAGTTCGGGTTAGCCAAAGGATTTCGCCGTTCCAATATGATGGATTGCTCGTCGATGGGGTCGCTCCGTTCAGTATAGAAGCGATGTTTTTTGTCCGTGTAACATCCCAGTGCGCCGGAACATCTCCCAGCCACTCGACGCCGGAAGGCTTGTAGGCCGGGTAGGGCCTGCAGGTTTGGATGTCGTTCCGAGTCATGATGGCGTTGCTGTCACAGACCGGGGTCACGGAAAGTTTCGCGACGGTCATGTCGTGATGCTGGGCAGCGCTCTTGAGAATGCCCGAAAGCGTCTGAATTGTGGACGGGGGTCACCTCATGATGCTCTCCGTTGACCTGAGTCGTGACCCGTACATGGGAGCCTTGCTGTCTCGCGGCACCGTAATTCAATCGTCGAATCGACGCCTGAAGCCTTGTGCCGCTTGCGTTGCGAGGCAGCTTCATGCTGCGAGAACCTCATCGCGCACGAAATGCAAACGGATAAACTTCGGGTGTGGCATCGTGTCGTCGAAGTAGCAATCGACAGCCTTCTTGACATTGTCGCGAATTCCCTCGACGGAATCGCCTTGGGTATGGATGCCGTATCCAAGGGCAGCCGCCGCATAACCGCCGTCAACTTCGTCTTCGGTCACTTCAAAGATAATTTCGGTCATGGTGTTGTCTCCTCCATATCGTCGGTGCCTGTAATCTCGGCCAGATGCCCCGCCGTCTCCTTCTCCAAGGCCAGGATGTCGGCGCGAATTTCGTCCAGCGGGCGCATCGGTTGCGGCTTATAGAAGTAGCGGTTGAAGTTGATCTCGTAGCCGATCTTCACGTTCTCGGGCCGATACCAAGCGTCGGGCGCCCAAGGCAGCACCTCGCGTCGTAAGAATTTCTCGATACCGCCTTCCTCCTGCAGCGGGACCTGCTCGGTATCACGCAGGGCCCTGTCCGGTTCGTATTCCACAACGGTGAGCTTGCCGTCGATCCTCGTCTCGAACAGGCCGCACAGCGGATCGGCCTCCGTGCCCCGCTTGTGGATCTTCCGTATCACGGGGGTCGCATCTTCGCTGCGCCGGCCGCCCTCCTTCAACGCCTTGATCTCGGCTGTCTTGTAGGCCCGGTTGGGTTCGGCTTCCTCGATGCGAAGCGGGCGCTCGACCGTCACCTTCCGGTAACCGAACGCGGCATTGTCGAGGAGCTTGCTCTGTCCGCTCTCCTCGAAGGCGAGGAAGGTATCGCAGATTCGGGCAATGTCGTCTTCACCCAGTTCGCAGTTCTTCTTACCGAGGTTTCTACGCAGCGGCCGGTGCCAAGCAGCAGCGTCGATCAGCTGCACCCTGCCGACCCGGTGTTCCGGCTTGCGGTTGGTAAGTACCCACACATAGGTGGCGATACCGGTGTTGTAGAACAGATTGAGTGGCAGAGCGACGATCGCTTCCAGCCAGTCGTTTTCGATGATCCAGCGCCGAATGTTGCTCTCTCCCTGACCGGCATCACCGGTGAAGAGCGAACTGCCGTTGTGCACCTCGGCGATGCGGCTGCCGAGCGTGGTTTGCCGCTTCATCTTGGAGAGCTTGTTGGCGAGGAACAGCATCTGTCCGTCTTTCACGCGTGTTATCAGCGAGTATTCGGGATTGTCGCCGTGTTCGATCAGGAAACGTGGATCTTGCATCCGCTGCTTGCCGCCCATGCGTTCAAGGTCAGTCTTCCAGCTCTTGCCGTAGGGCGGATTGGAGAGCATGAAATCGAACTCGCGCGATGGGAAAGCGTCGTTAGCAAGCGTCGAATGCTCCGGGCCGCCGACAATGTTGTCGGCGGCCTCGCCTTCGCCCTTCAGCAGCAGGTCGGCCTTGCAGATGGCGCAGGTCTCGGCGTTGATCTCCTGGCCGAAGAGGTGGGTCGAGACCTGCTTGCCGTGCTCGGCCGCAAGCTCCTGCAAGGTCTCCTCAGCCACGGTCAGCATGCCGCCCGTGCCGCAGGCACCGTCATAGAGTAGATAGGTCCCCGACTCGACCCGGTCCGCGACCGGCAGGAAGACGAGCTTCGCCATCAGCCGCACGGCGTCGCGCGGGGTCCAGTGCTCGCTCGCCTCCTCGTTGTTCTCCTCGTTGAAGCGGCGCACCAGCTCCTCGAAAATCGTGCCCATGCCGTGGTTGTCGAGACCGGGATGACGGACACTGCCGTCCGTTTCCATCACCGGGTCGGGTCCGAGATTGATTTTCGGAGAGGTCAGCTTCTCGATCAGGGCCCCGAGCGCGTCGGCTCGTGCCAAGCGCGGAATTTGGTTGCGGAACTCGAAGCTGTCGAGGATGTCCTGCACGTTGGGTGAGAAACCGTCGAGCCAGGCTTGGAAGTCGGCCCTGAGTTGCTGAGAGTTGGAGCGGGCGCGCAGGTCGCGCAGGATGAATGGTGAAACGTTGTAGAAGGCTTGGCCCGCCGCTTGGCGCAAGGCGGCGTCCTGCTCGACCACGCCGGCCGTGTCGAGCGCAGCCTTCATGTCGCGGACGGCCTCCCTGCCCTCTTCCAGAACCGCATCCAGCCGGCGCAGAACGGTCATCGGCAGGATCACGTCGCGATACTTGCCGCGCACATAGAGATCGCGCAGCACATCGTCCGCGATACTCCAGATGTAGTTCGCGATCCAGTTGAGGTCGAGATTGCTCAAGTTCGTTCACCCTCCAGGAGGCTTCCAATCGGCCGGATCATACCGCCGTGCGCGGCCAGGATCGCTACAACTGCTCCAACCATCTCATGACCGGCCCGTGCGTCAACGGGAGAAGAAGCCGCCGCCGAGGCGATGAAGGCCGATAACGATGAGACGAAATAGGTCAACCGCGAGCGCCACGCTTCGGGCGCAAGTGGCCGGAAGGAACTGACGGGGGTCGACAGAAAGACCGCCGCCTTGATCGTGATGATCGGGGACGGTGGCTATGTCCGTGGCATAGTGGATCGGTAGCGCGAAATCGAGGGGAGGCCGGACAATAACGTCGCCGGAAATTGCGGGCGCAAGTTGGGACAGTCGGCCAAGACAACGGATCATACCGCGGACCGAGACGTGGCGGCTAATGCCCCAAGGGGGAGGGATGAGCGAGCGCAAGAGGCCGGAGAGGCCAGCGAATACCCCACTGGCCACGATCCCTTTCGTCGTGTTGTGAACAGTGCCGATCGTATGGTGCAGCGTCGTCGCCTGTCAACGAACCCGGAGGGTGCAGGTATCACCGCTCCGGGTCACTCGCTCCGCCAGGAAACTGGCTGTTCGGACGGGCAGCAGTCGGCAATCAATCAGCCTGTGGCTCAAACTGTAGACGGCGACAGTCTTCTCCGCACACCGCCCGGGTCGGCCTCCGCACCGTCATCTTCGAGACTCGTTCAACGCTCACTGCGCGTGGCGACCGGTTCGGTCGATCCCTGTACCGTGGAACGCTGTCACGCGTCGGAAAGATCTGTGGGGCAACACCTGTTTCTTGGTCGAATCTCTCGCGGTCGAGGATCAGTGCGCTGGAGCCGCGGCAACTTGATTTCCTTGTTCTTCAGGGTGTGCAGTTATGTTCGGCGATGAGCTGTCACCTTTTCCGAAATATTCCACGCCCGGCGTGGCGGGGCAATCTTCCTGATCCGTACCGGCCAGACAAGCGTATGCGGGCTTCGGAACCAACGTCGAACGGACAGTACCGTCCTCCGGTACCGTGAGTTGCGGCGCGGTCCGTGCCTGTAACCGGGTGCGCCACGAAGGGCGATGCGCTTGATGGTCATGGGCCGGTGGCCTATAGTCTAGAAGATGGAATTCGAATGAGACGAGGCCAAGAACAACGCCTGCTTCGATCGTCGCGGCTTTGATTTCACCTATGCCGTCCACGCTTTCCACGATCCGCAGCGGATTGTCATCGAGGATCGGCGGCGCGACTATGGCGAGGATCGTTACCGGCTGCTCGGTACGGTCGACGGGCGGGTTTATGTCGTCGTCTACACGCTGAGGGGCGCGGCCGTCCGCATCATTTCGGCCCGCAAGGCCAACCCGAAGGAGGTCCAGGAGTATGAGCACAGTACGCATCAGGGTTGATCCCGACGACCCGACCACCTTTCCGAAGGGGCGTATCGACGCTGCGAGGGTTGACGCGACCACGGAAGCGGAGGTCGCGGCCCAGAAACGGGAGGACGAGGACGAGGCGTTGCAGGACATGGCGCGGTATGCACGCCGTGTTCGGCGGCGGATGGGCATCAGCCAGACGGAGATGGCGCGCCGCATCAACGTGTCGCCGGAAACGATTCGGAACTGGGAACAGGCCAAGCGCTGCCCGACCGGCGCGGCGCGCGCTCTGCTGCGTGTGCTCGACAGGGCGCCCGAGACCGCACTCCGCATCCTGACGTGAAATCGGCGGGAACGATGCCGATTCCAGAATTTCGTAGGTTCTCGCTCCCGGATGGGGGTGCGGGCAGCAGTTCAGTTCTGTGAGAAACGCCCTGTACGCATAAACGAACGGTTTGCATGGCAAGTTCGGCATCGCGGTCCGATCTGTTGCGATTGATGATCAGGATGCTGAAGCAGCGGCAAGACGATTTTCTTTTCCTCCGGGCAGAGTTGCTGCCCAAGGGCGCTGATGCTGTTCCGGAGCCGCTCCCGACCGCACTCCTGCGGAAGTATCCCGATCGGCTGCTTCCTCGACGCACGAATGTCACGCGACTGCCCGACAGCGATGCAAGTCGATACGTTTGATCGAGATTCCGGTCCGCATGAGTGCCGTTTTCCAGGCTTTGGGCAGAACCCCGCCGGCCTGATTTCGGGATCCGGCCGCACTGATTGGCGGGAACGGTGCGGACAACCGGCCGGCCACACCAGGATACACGGCCTCAGCCGCTGGCATGACCGGAAGGCGGAAACTCGAACGCTGTATCCGACCCGCTGTCGCCCCGCCGCCGAACACTGCCTGCCGATCAACGGCAGAGGCCCGCATCGTGGTCCCGGGGCGGCAACGGCCCGGAGAGAAAAGTTGCTACTCTTCCGGTAGCGGCATCGATGGGTAGCCAATGCGAACGGGGCCGATGCTGCCCTCCGGCATGGCGACCTTGCCCTCACCGGTTCCGGGAGACTGGCGGACAGTGCAAACACGGCGTGCAGTGATCAAGGGAGGAGCCGCCGTTGCCGCCCTCCCCGTTCTGGGCGGACGTTCCCTGCTGGCGAGCGATGCCATTCCGGTCGGCGCCATCTACGACCTGTCCGGCCCGCTCCGGGGCTTCGGTGACAACCAGTGGCGCTGTGCGCAGATGGCGCTTGACCAGATCAATGAATCCGGCGGACTGCTCGGGCGGCCGGTCGAAGTCAACCTGTATGACGCTCAATCCGATATGCAGCTCTACAACCAGTTTGCCCACCAGCTGGCCTTGCGCGACCGGGTGACTGTGGTTCAAGGCGGATTGACAAGTTCATCGCGCGAGGTCATTCGTCCGATCCTGCACCGGCTTGACACACTCTATTTCTACAACACCAATTACGAAGGCGGAGTCTGCGACCGCAACTTCTTTGCCACTGGTGCAACGCCGGGGATCTATGTCGATCTGCTGCTGCAGGCGGCCGCCGAACGCTGGGGCAAGCGAGTGTACGTGCTGGCGGCTGATTACAACTACGGCCAGATCTCGGCTCAGTGGATTCGCCGGGCGGTGCGGAGGCTGGAAGGAGAGGTCGTCGGGGAGGAGTTCTTTCCGCTCGACGTGAATCAGTTCGGTGCAACGATCAGCCGCATCCAGGCGGCGGCGCCCGATGTGGTCCTGAACGTGTTCGTCGGCCCGGCCCATGAGGCGTTCTACGGGCAGTGGGCCTCGGCCGGCATGAATCGCCGGATTCCGATGATGTCCACGACATTCGGCGGCACCAGCGAAGTTGTTCGCATGCCGCCGGAAGTGGTAAACGGAATCCTGGTGATCGGCTCGTACTACGAGGATCTCGACAACCCGTTCAACCGAACGTGGCTGCCGGAATTCCGGAGCCGCTACGGGGAGGGTTACGGTTATCTGACCGATGTACCGGTCAAGGACTGGTACGGCTGGATGCTGTGGGCGGAGGGTGTGCGCCGGGCGGGAACCACCCAGCGGGAAGCGGTCATCGAAGCGCTCGAAACCGGGGTCGTGGTAGACGGTCCGGGCGGGTCGCTCCGCATTGATCCGGCCACCCATCACTGTTTCATGGATACCTACCTGGCGGAGGCCCGGGACGGTTCGTTCCGCATTCTCCAGCACTACGAGAACGTGGCCCCGACGAATCCGGCGGAGCAGTGCGACCTGCCAGCGCGGCCGGACACCAACACGATGTTCACGCCGGACATCTGATCCGGCCTTTTTCGGGTTGCGGTAACGATGGAGCACGTCCTCGTCGTCACGCTGCACCTCCTGTACGCGGTGGCCAGCCTGGCGCTGGTCAGTCTCGGGCTGGCCGTCATCTTCGGCATGCTGAGGGTGATCAATTTCGCGCACGGGGAATTCCTGATGATCGGCGGGTACGCCTTCGTGCTGTCGGTAGATGCCGGCTTCAATACCTGGATTGCGATGCTGGTGGTGGCGCCGGTCGTGGTGGGCGGGTTCGGCTGGCTGGTCGAACGGATGGTCATTCGCCCGCTTCGAGGCGACGTCATCGCCACGATTCTCGCCACCTGGGGACTCAGCCTGTTCCTTATCGGTCTGGCGGCAACCTTCCTCGGTTACCATCAGCGGGGCGTGGCGCCACCTTTCGGGACCGTCACAATCGGCCCGTATACTCTTGGTGGGTATATGTTTTTCGTGATGGCCGTCGCGGCCCTTTCGATCATGTTGGTGCTGGCGTGGCTGCGCTGGACCCGGTGGGGCCTGCTGGTGCGCGGCGCGATGCAGCATTCGGAACTCGCCGCGGCGCTCGGTGCGGACTGTCAACGGCTGCGCAGCCTCACGTTCGTGCTGGGATCAGCCTTGAGCGGCCTGGCGGGAGCCGTCCTCGCGCCGCTGGCGGGCGTCTTGCCGGAAATCGGATCCACCTACATTGTCAAGGCTTTCATCACGGTCATCAGCGGTGGTGCGGCGGCGCTTACGGGCACGGCTCTGGCGGCGGGCGTGTACGGGGTGACCAGCCAGGCCGTAGCGTTTGTGAGTCGGCCGGTGTTCGGCGAAGTGGCGGTGTTGTTCGTTGCAATCGTCCTGCTCCGATTGTTGCCCGCCGGCATTTCGGGACGCTATTTCCGCACGGCGCTGTGACCCGGATCCGGGCCCGTGCGGGTCTGTTGATCCCGCTGGCATTTGGCGGCGTGATGATCCTTGCGGTTCCGGCTGTAGCCGAAACGTATGTCTTGTTCGAACTCACGCTGTTTCTGATCTTCGCAATGCTCGCCGTCAGCCTCGCCTGGGTGTGGGGATATGGCGGGATCCTGTGTCTGGGCCAATCGATGTTCTTCGGGCTGGGCGGCTACACCTACGCCATTGCGGCGATCAACACGGGCGACAGCACGGCGCCGGTGCTTCTTGGCGTGCTCCTGCCGGCACTGTTCGCAGGCTTGTTGGGTTGCGTGCTGTTCTGGCAGCGGATCAGCGACGTGTATCTCGGCGTCATCACGCTTGCGACGGCGCTCATCTTCTACTACCTGGCCGGAGCTTCGGCCGGCAGCGAATTCCGGATCGGCAACGTGCAACTCGGGGGGTACAACGGCATTCCGTCGGTACCTCCCATCAGGATTCCGGGGTGGCCCCAGCGGGAGGTCGTCTACGGGGATCTCTACGTACTGGTCTCGTGCACGCTGGCGCTGGTCTATGGCGGGCTGCGCTGGCTGCTGACCACGAATTTCGGCCGGACCGTGGTGGCGATCCGGGAAAACGAGCAACGGGCCCAGCTGCTGGGATACGACGTGCGGGTCCGGAAACTTGCGACCTTCGTGATCGGCGGGGCGATTGCCGGCCTTGCCGGTGTGCTGTTTGCGGCGTGGGGGGCGTACATCAGCCCGAACGTGTTCTCCCTGACATTCACGGCCCAGATCATCATCTGGGTACTGGTCGGCGGTCTCGGCACCTTGAGCGGCGCCGTGCTCGGGTGCCTGCTGGTGCAGACCGTCATCACGTGGCTCGGTGAGCACCAACTTGCGGACACGAACCTGGTGCTGGGCGCCGGCTTCATGCTGCTCGTGCTGTTTGCCCGCCGCGGCCTGATCCCCGGCGCGCGCAGTTGGATGGCCGGACTGCAACGTGCGCATCGAAGCCGACGGTGACTGCCGCCCCCCGCCTCGAAACCACGGGGTTGACCAAGAAATTCGACGGCGTGACCGCCGTCGATGATGTGGACTTTCGAGTTTCGGCGCGCGAACTTCGGTGCCTGATCGGTCCCAATGGGGCCGGAAAGAGCACGTTTTTCGGTTGTCTGAGCGGACAACTCGTGCCCAGCAGCGGACGCGTACGGTTCGGGGGAGAGGACATCACCGGCGCCGCCGCGCATGCGATCGCGCAGATGGGGGTATCGGTCAAGACTCAGGTTCCGGCTCTCTTTGACGAGTTGAGCGTGATCGAGAATCTCTGGCTGGCTGCCTGGCCGAGCGGTCACCGGGTGGCCCGCGCCCGCAAGGTGGACGAGGTCCTGGCGACGATCGGTCTTGCCGAGCTTGCCAACCGGACTGCAGGCTCCCTGGTCCACGGCCAGCGGCAGTGGCTGGAACTGGGCCTCGTGATGGCCGGAGACCCCCGGTTGATGCTGCTGGACGAGCCCACTGCGGGCATGACACGGCAGGAGGTGGTCCGCACTGCCCGGCTCCTTCGGACTCTCGCGCAAGACCGGGCGGTCATCGTGGTCGAGCATGACTTGCAGTTTGTTCGGATGGTGGCTGACAGCGTGACCGTCCTGCACCGGGGAAGGATCCTTGCGGAGGGTTCCGCGCAGACCGTTCTGGAAGATGTGCGGGTGCGCGAGGTATACCTCGGCCGGATTTCCGTGCATCCGTCATGCTGAAGGTGACGGGGCTCTGTGCGGGTTACGGTTTGATTCCCGTGCTTGACCGCGTTGATCTCTCCTTGGATGCGGGCACGGCTGTTGGCGTGCTTGGCCCGAACGGCGTGGGCAAGACCGCGCTGCTGCGCACGCTCATGGGCTTTCTCACCGTGACGGCCGGGAGGGTCGAGTTCAACGGTCGCGATGTGACGGCCGACCCGCCGCATTTTCGCGCACGCGCCGGATTCGGATATGTCCCGCAGGAGCAGGGCGTATTTCTCCGGATGACGGTTCGGGAGCATCTGCGGTACGCGATGACGGCGGCCGGCGGCCGTGCAAACACGCTTTCCGGTACCCTCGATCGGTTTCCGGTACTGGCTCCCCTGCTGAACCGCACCGGCGGGACGCTGAGCGGCGGCGAGCGGAAGCTACTCGCGCTGGCCTGCTGCCTGTGCACCCGTCCCCGGCTGCTGCTCCTTGATGAACCCGTGGAAGGAATCCAGCCGGGTTTCGTCGACCGGATTCTCGAACTGCTGATCGCACTCAAGCGACAGGATCATCTTTCCATCCTGATAGCCGAGCAAAAACAGGAAATTATCGAGAAATTATGTGATCAAACCTTGATTCTCCGAAAGGGTTCTGTCGTGGCGGCCGTGGAATCTTCCGCGCCTCCTCCCGACTCTACTGCTAAGCAACCTACGCTGCCTTGATCGTAACCGGCGGGTAGACCTAGACTTAACGGATACAATGACGCGAGAATTGCTTGGGTGCAATCGGAATGACGGATCCGGTCGATTGGTACGAGGCGAACGCCGAGACAGCCGTCACCCAATACGAGGGGCTGGCTGCCGGTGCTGTCCACCTCTGGCTTAGTGACTTGCTGCCCGGGGCTCCGGCCGCAATCTTGGATATTGGCGCGGGCAGCGGTCGTGACGCTGCTTGGCTGTCGGCCAAAGGCTACGACGTGGTTGCGGTTGAACCGTCCGCTTCCATGCGGGCTGCCGGAGCGGCCATCCATGCCCAGATTCCCATTCGATGGATCAATGACCGTCTGCCGGCCCTGGCCACCGTTTCTCGATCCGGCCTGTCCTTTGATCTGATTCTTCTGAGTGCTGTCTGGATGCATCTGCCTCCGAGCGATCGGCCGCGGGCATTTCGCAAGATCGTCAATCTGCTCAAACCGGGCGGTGTGCTGGCGATCACCCTACGTGATGGGCCGGCGGACAGGGCAAGAGGTATCCACCCCGTCTCGCTGAAGGAGGTTGGGGCGCTGGCTCGCGATCACGGTGGCTTTGTTGAGAGGCATGCAGAGGCGGAGGACCGCCGGGGCCGCCCTGGCATCCGTTGGATACAGGTGGCGATTCGGTTGCCCGACGACGGGACCGGTGCGCTTCCGTTGTTGCGGCATGTCATCCTGAATGACAACAAGAGCTCGACGTACAAGTTGGCCCTTCTTCGTGTGCTTTGCCGGCTGGCAGACGGCGCACCCGGATTCGTCCGTGATCACGATGACGAATACGTCGCCGTGCCACTGGGGTTGGTCGCGCTCACGTGGCTTCGATTGTTCAAACCCCTGTTGTCCAGAGACCTTCCGCAACACCCGTCCAATGTTGGTCTGCGAAATCTCGGGTTCGTCAAGGACGCGTATCACAGGCTGATCGACGTTCCGGGTTCTGATCTGCGCGTTGGTGTCAGATTTTCCGGAGAACCCGGCAAGATCCTGCATCAGGCACTGAAGGACGCCACGGGCACCATCGTGAAGATGCCTGCGACGCACCTGACATATCCGAACGGAGGGCCGGTATTTCCGGTTCTGAGACCCGAAATGATGTCTCGTCGGCCCTCATCGATCATCTTGGATCACACCTACCTGTTTCAGTTCGGTGAGCTATTGGTCCCGAGACATCTGTGGCGGGCGCTTCGGAGGTTCGGTGTCTGGGTTGAACCGGCACTTGTCGCTGAATGGAGCCGTCTCATCCAGTTCTATGCTTCCCGCCAAGGCGTTTGCGTGGATGATGCAATTATTGCGAAGTCGATGACGTGGGACGATCCCAAGCGGGATGTGGCTTTGGCGCGAGAGCGGGCGCACAGCATGTTGGCTGAGGGGGAACTTCATTGCGTGTGGAGCGGTCGACAACTGAATCAACAGTCCTTGGATATCGATCATTGTTTCCCTTGGGCCGCTTGGGCCTGCGGCGATCTTTGGAACCTGATGCCGGCCCATCAGGCGGTGAACCAACGTGAAAAAGGGGCACGCCTGCCAGCGGATCGGCTTCTCGATTCCGCCCGGAACCGGATTCTCGATTGGTGGGAATCAGCGTATGTCAACCAGTCGAGGGTCTCGGAACGATTCTGGCTCGAGGCGCGGTCGACTCTTCCATCTGTCATCAGATCTGACAAAACGCTGGAAGACATCTTCGAAGCCGTGTGTCTCCGACAAAGGCAACTGAAGGACGACCAGCAGGTGCCGGAATGGACCGGCAACAAGTACTTTGACAACGAGCAATGAAGCGGGCCCGGGGGACAAGCGTTCGGGTGTATAGCGATAGAGCGGTTTTCGCCCTTCGGATGATCCCTTCTGGTGGAACTACAGAGAATGAATGCCTGCGAGGCAAACTGGGTGCTTGCGGGAGGCACCTGATTTCACGCCCAGATCCCTTGCAGTTGAAAATCAGGGCGCTGGACAGGTGACGGGTTGACCTTCCCGATGTACCGGGGTGAGCAGTTACTCCAAGAGAATGATCTACCGCCCGCGTTACAGGCCAGCGGAGAATGACGCCGAACGGCCGGACGGCCCGTTCGGCTTGATCTGTCCATCCAGACCGGATCAGGATCCGGACGCAACCGGCAGGACAGGCCAGCGGAGAATGACGCCGATGATGACCACCGCGGCGACCCAAAGTCCGATCTGCCAGCGCAGATTGTCCTTGTCGCGCTTGGCCGCTTCTGCATCACGCTTGGCCATGTCCTCGCGCAGCAGGGCCCAGCCCTTGTCGTAGCGTTCATCCATCGTCTTCATGCGCTCCTCCAGTACGGCGAGCCGCCGGGCGAGTTCATGGTTGTGCGACACTTCGCTCATGGGAAAGAAAATAAAAACGGACTGCGGAAAAGACAAGCTCGCGCCCGTCGCATCGTACGGATGGTTTCCGGTGTTGGCGGCGAAATAAAACGGCGGGATTCTGGCGGTAAGCCGCGCTTTTCCGAAGGTCGTTTCTTTCCCTATTGTACGATTGCCGGAATTGTACGACTGCCGGAGCTCCTGCCGCCGGGTGGCAGGAAGGCGCGTTCGGCGCCGAACGGATCGCGGGTGGCTCAGCGGCCTCCTTGAGCCGGCCAGCCGTTACCTCCGGCGGCTCAGGCCCGTCAGGCCGCTGCGTTACGTAACGGTGCTACAGCGGGCACCCGCATCACCCGTCACGACCGAACCCGAGGGGCAGTTCCTGTTCTGCCAGGGCTTCGAGGTTGAGGTCGTCAAGGGCCTCGACCGCCTGGTCCAGGAGTTCCGCGGTCGCCGTCGTCTCCAGCGCCTCTGGCAGGGCGTTCCGCCAGTCACGGTATTCCTCCCGGATCGCGATGATGGCGTCGATGGCGTCGTGCAGCCGCTGCCGGCGCGAGCGCCGGTCCGGCGGCGGGCGCCGCGCCGCCGGTGGCTGACCCTCGCGCCGGCGCTGGCGGAAGCGCCGTTGCCGTTCGGCGTTGGACAGTGCCATCAGGTTGCCTTTCTTGATCCCTTGCGCCCCGTTACGTAACGGGGTCCGGAGACCGGGACTTCCGGCCGCCGCGCAGGCTTCGGCTGGCCGTCGGCACAGGGGTGCGCCGTGACCTCTCCGGCCCGTCCCGGGCGTTCCGGTGGCGTCAGCCTGTCGCGGCAGCGCAGATGACGTCGTTCCAGTCGGCGTGTTCGGGCGGACGGCGTCGCTGGAACGCGACCTGCGAGGGGACTTCGAGTTGGCGCCGCAAGGCTTCGGCCTGGCGCTCTCCGGCCTCGTCGTGGTCCTGTGCGAGGACGACGGTGCGGACGTTGGGGAGGGTGCGGGCGGCGAGGCCGATCTGCTCGCGTTGTCGGCGCGAGGGGGCGCCGGCGGTGGAGAGGAAGGCCTGGCTGGGGTGGCACTGCTCAATCTGGGCCAGGCTGAGGGCGTCGACGGCGCCTTCGGTGATGACGAGGGTTTTCAGGTCGGCGGCGTGTCCGGCGCGGACGGCGAACAGGCTGCGGGAGCCGCCGGTGGCGAAGCGTCTCGCGCCGTCGGGCGGGCCGATCTCGAAGCCGGTGAGTCGGCGGTGGCGGTCGCGGTGGGCGAAGAGGACGCGGCCGTGGCGGTCGCGGCGGATCAGCGGGCGGGCGGCGGCGAGCGTCTCCGGGCGGATGCCGCGGCCGACCAGCCAGGCCGGCGCCGGGTCCGGTACGGCCGCGTGCCAGTGGCGGCGGAAGTCGCGCGCGGTGCCCGCGGGTTTGCCGTAGCGGGTGCGGATCTCGGCGAAGGAGAGGCCGCGACGGAGCAGGAAGTCGATCGCGGTACCGCAGTCATCGCTATCGAGGGTACTGAAGTAGACCCAGTGTCCGTTGGGGCACAGTTTCGTGACGAGTTTCGCCTGGCCCGGCGCGCGGAGCACGGGGTTCGTACGGGTCGAGGCCTGGGGATCGCGGACGTATCCCCAGTCCGCCGCGATGCCCTCGAGCGGCCGGCGCTTGAGCGCGTCGAAGTCGACGTAGGTCATCCGGCTTCGCGCCGGGTGCGCCACGAATCACCGTCGATGGTGATGAGGGCGGCGTCGTGCATCAGCCGGTCGACGGTGCCGGCGATGCCGGCGGCGCTGGGAAAGACGCGGTCCCACTGGGCGAAGGCCAGCGTGGTGGTGACCAGGGTGGAGCGGCGCTGGTAGCGCCGCGAGACGAGGGCGTAGAGAATGTCGGCCGCGGGGCTCTTGAGGGTCACGTATCCGATCTCGTCGAGGACCAGCAGGCGGGGCCGGGCGAGGATTCCGAGGCGGCGGCGCAGTTCGCTTCTCGAGGAGATCTCGACGAGTTTGTCGAGCAACTCCGGCGTTTTCTCGAAGCGGACGGTGTGGCCGTGCAGGAGCGCCTGGTGCGCGACGTTGGCGGCGATCATGGTCTTGCCGGTGCCCTGTCCGCCGACGAGCACGGCGTTGTCGGCCCGCTCGATGAAGGCGAGGCTCATCAGGGCCTCGACGCGGTCGCGGCTCAGGTCGCGCGGCCAGGTCCAGTCGAAGTCCGCCAGCGGCTTGAAGGCCGGCAGCCGCGCCCCGGCGCGGCGGCGGTCGTAGCTGCGGGTGTGGCGCGCCCGTTCCTCGCTGGCGATCAGTTCCTCGACCCAGCCGGCGCTGCCGACCTCCTCCCAGCGTTCGAGCAGTCCGCGGAGGCCGAGGGCGGCGGCCCGTTTCCTGAGGTCGCTCATGACGCGTCCGGGTCAGCCGCGGCGGGCCGGTCGTAGGCGTCGAGGCCGGTCGCCCGGGGAGTCGTGCCGCGGCCGTCGCGGTCATCGTCGGCGAGGCTGACGGGAGGCAGGCCCTGCCGGCGGCGGCGCTCCTCGAGGATGGCGCGCACCGTTTCGGGGTGATATGACCCGCGCTCCTGCGCCGTGGCGATCGCCCGGTCGACCTCGTCGGCGCCGTGCGTGTCGAGCAGCTTGGTCAGGATCCGGGCGCAGTACGTGACGTTCCGGCCCCGATGCCCGGCGTGCGCGAGCATCTCCTCCGCCCGCGGCACGGCGCGCAGCAGCCGGTCGCGCAGGCTCATGGCCCGGCCGTGCCGCTTGCGCGCCGCCAGCGCCCGGGCATGCTCCGGGTCGCTGACGGCCTGCTGCCGGTCGTAGCAGCGCCGGTGGCGCGCGACCTCGCGGGTACCGTCGAGGAGGCGGACGGTGCTGCGGTCGGCGGCGAGGGTCAGCGTTGCTCCGGCGAAGTCGGGCGGAACGCTGTAATCGTTCGTATCGAACCGCGCGTAACAGGTCCGGTCGATGCGCGCCGGGCGGATCTCGTGGCACGAGAAGGGTGCGTCCGGCAGCGGCACCAGCATCGGCTTTTCCCGCTCGTAGGCGTCCCGGACGAGCTGGCGGTCGTCGTCCGGCCAGGGCCGCTCGGCGGCGATGCCGGCGCACCACGCCCGGGCCGCGGCGTTGAGTTCGTCGAGCGGGGCCGAGAGGTCGCGGCCGGCGAAGAAGCTGGTGCGCACGAAGCGGACGCGGCGTTCCACGCGCCCCTTCTCCTGCGGCCGCCGGGGCCAGGCGGCGCTCGGCTCGAAGGCGTAGTGGGCGGCCAGCGCGAGCAGGGTCGAATGGAAGGTGACGGCCTTGCCCCGGCGCGTGATCACGGCGCTCTTGAGGTTGTCGAACAGGAGCCTTCTGGGCACACCGCCGAACGCCTCGAAGGCCTCGACATGGCCCTGCAGGAAGCTCGGCATCCGCGCGTCGTAAAACAGGCTGAGAGAGGTCTGGCGCGAATAGCTGAGGGTCACCAGCAGCCCCATCAGCGGGCGCCGCGCCTGGCCGATATCGACCTTCCCGAACTCGGCCCAGTCGACCTGCGCCTGCTCCGCCGGCAGGAAGCGGAGCCGCAGCGACGGCTCGGGCCGCCGGGCGGGCCGGAGGGCGAGGGCGCGCAGGCTGTGGCGAAAGTGATCCTCCCCGCCCTGGTAGCCCCGCGCCTTGACCTGCCGCCAGAGCGTGCCGGCCGGCAGCCGCGGCTCCTCTTCGAGCTGCTTCCGGATGAAGGGCACGAAGGTGTCGATGAACTTCGCCCGCGGCCGCCGCTCCGCGCCGGCCGCCCGCAGCGCCCGCGTCACCGTACCGTGGTGTACGCCGAGATGCCGCGCGATGGTCCCGACCGGCCAGCCCTCGGCCCGCGACAGCCGCACGATCGTCGACCGCATCTCCTCGTCGATGGCCATGAAATCGCCTCCCGTTGTGTCTCCATGACGCGATCAGGGGTCCGCCAGCACCAGGTGCGAGCACACCCGACCGCAGATGACGCATCGAGGCACGGATTCGCGCCGCGATCGCGCCGGAAACACCCGACATAGGGGCTCGCGCCGGGGTCCGGAAGAGTGGTCCGTAACGGTTGGGCGGAAAGCGGCGCCAGCCGGGGCCGAAGGAGCGGCGCGGAACGGGCCCGCGGCCGCCGCCCGGGCGGCCAGGCGCGCCCGGAGCGCCTGACGCCTCCGGTAGCGCTGCTGACGGATCCGGCCCGTCTCGCGCCCCCGCTCGGTGCGGCGGTAGCGCCTCCGCGCCGCCCGGCGGTTCTCGACCCGGGACCGCTCGCTGCAGGCCCGGGAGCAGTACATCTGGCCGCGGTCGCAGGACCGGCAGATCACGACCTGCCGACGGCACCGCTGGCACGGGAACAGGCGTCCGGTCTGGCACATCGCTCCGCCCGAGAGCGAGGTAGACCCAAACGCCGAAATGCCGGATACTCCACGGGAGTTCGGTCCCCGTGACCAGCTCGTTCAGGTGCGGCGCCGGGATTCTTGCTGAATCTGTGCCGGCGCCGCATCGCTCTCTTCTTCCCTGCTGCGATACCACGCGGACACGGCCGTGGCAAAGCCGGCCCGACCGAACCGGCGACAAGAACGCACTCGATCTATCCCGAATGGTGCCGTGCGCCCGACCCCTGCCTCAGGCGCGAATCTCACTCCGACACAGTACGGAAATCCGGCCGCCGGCCGGCGCACACGATCGATACCCCACGGTACGACTCGACCAATAGGACCGTACAATGGGAAAAGGAACGATCCTGGCCAAAACGCGGCTTACCGCCAGAATCCCGCGCTTTTTCGCAGCCATCAACAACGCACCCAACGGATCGTCGCGGAGGTTCTCGAGCCCCACATCGTTGACGACGCGCTGTGGAAGGCGGTGACGGGCCGCCAAGGCGAGATCACAGAGCACTACGCTACCGTCATTGAGACGACGCAATTCGCCCGCGCCAACCGGTTGAGCGGTGCCCACCGGACCCGGCACCTGCTCTCGGACCTGCTCGAATGCGGCCTCTACGGTGGCCCCTACTCCATGTGCGGCTAGGACGGCTACGGCTGCTCGAACCACATCATGACCGTCACGTGCTCCAACGGCCCCAGCGTCAGCGCACAGTAATCGAAGAACGCGTCCTTGCCGGTCTGAAGGACTGGCTGATGGAGCCGAGGTGATGCGGACCTGGGCCGAAAAGGCCAACCGGATGAACCGCAAGCGTCGCGCCTTGGGCGCAACCAAAACTCTATCGCGGCGGCGCGCTTGGCGGTCTGCTCTCCATCGGCTGATTTGCGGCCATCCGCCGACGAGTTCCCCGACGCAAGCGTATCCTCATCGCATTCGCGTCGGTCTATCCGCTTCAGCCGCTATTCGCCCACGTGCTCGCGGCTCTGCGCGCACCGCCGGCCGCGCCTGAGACCGCCCCCACCCACGGGTTGCCCGCTACAGGATCCGACGCGCTGCCCTGAAGCGCCGACGACAGGGCCTACCCCGCGTCCGGTCATTTCCCCGTGCCCACCGCCGAATCGGTCCCGTAAGACCCCTCACCGACCTCCGACAGCGGGCTACAAGGCCTCCGTAGCGCGATTCCCCACCCGACCCCCGGCGGAATCGGTGTTCAGCCCGGTTCGGTATCATCTGGTTCGACGCTGGTGAACGATGCAGGGCTAGGAAATCAGCCCCCAAGCTTGCGCATCATACCGCGCTGTGCGATAAGACCGACCATGACAGACTCGGACCCCGTTCTAAGGCTGATGCGCTTGTGGGTACTGGCTGGCGCGAGGGCCGGCTTGGCTGCATCTGCCTTGAGCGTCGCGCTTCTGACACCACCGTCGCTCGCGGGCGCCATCCCCGAATCCGAGTGGTCGCGCTGCATATTGCTGCAGGACGACGTCGAAAGGCTCGCATGCTTCGACGGCCTCACGTCCAAGCTTCGTTCGGCAAGGCCAGCAGGGCAGAACAAAGCGTCGGCGGTTCTCGACGACGTGATACGCAGGTGCCGATCCCAGATGGGGTCTTACGGAAGCTCCCTGGTCAAAGCGTGCGTCGATCAGGATATGGAGGCTCACCAGGCTCTGCTGCAATACCCAGCTGATCACGCCGCCATCGTCGACCGCTGCACGCGGCAGATGCAGGACTTCGGCTGGTCGCTCATAAAGGCCTGCGCGGATCAAGATATCGAGGCCGAACGGGCGTTGAGAGGCATGAGGTCACGGTGAATAGGTGGGCGACAAATCGGCTCGCGCGTCCCGACATTCTTGGTGTAGGCTTTCGCGCAAGCGGAGGAGGAGAGATGGTCGACACCGAACAAAAGGCCTTGGACCTGGTGCACCAAGTCGTCAGCGACACACTGAAGAGCCGGCTGGACCGGGTGCGCACGGTCGACGTCGAAGTGGAAGAACAATACGACGCGGACGGCGACCCGGTGCTTCACGTCACCGTCGTCTACGAGTCCGGAGAGAGCGAACTGGACGGTGCGCAGCTCTCGGGACTTGTGAGGCATTTGCGCCCGGCGCTCTCTGAACGCGGTGAGTATCGGTTTCCGGTGATGTCCTTCGTCGCCGCGGAGGAGCGCGCTGCAACCGCTTGACCTGGTCCGGACGGCGCGGCGCCTGGCCCAGATGGGGAAACGGCGCAGACCGCGCGAATCAGATCTGCGCCGTGCCGTGAGCACGACCTACTACGCGCTATTTCACGCGCTCTGTCAGAACTGCGCCGACGCGTTCATCGGTACCCAAGGTGCCGACCGGAGCCGGCCGGCGTGGAGCCAGGCATATCGATCGCCGAGACACAAACTGGCGAAGAACCGCCTCGCCAGTCAGCGGGTGATGAAGGCCTTCCCGAAAGAGATCGAGGATTTCGGAAACACCTTTGTCAACGCCCAGGCGAAACGCCACGCGGCGGACTACGACCCTGCTTTTCGAATCACCCGATCGGAAGTCCTGAGCGACATCATCGCGGCCGAGTCCGCCATCAGGAAGCTCAAGGAAACGAAGATGAAGGACCGACGTGCGCTTGCCGCCTGGGTGACACTCGGAAACCGGGACTAGCCCGGATTTCTCACCAACAAGATGTACATGGGACCGACAACTCGCCCGGCGGCTCGCCGTGCCGGAAGAGCGCATGAAGACGATGGATGAACGCTACGACAAGGGGTGGGCCCTGCTGCGCGAGGATATGGCCAAGCGTGATGTGGAAGCGGCCAAGCGCGAAACGCGGCTTCTGCTGGCAATGGGCGGGATGATCGCCATCGCCGCCGCGGTTCTGGGTGCCCTGATCGAATTCTGAGGTTCCCGACCGAACTTCATGTTCATCGATCTCAGGGCGTCGGGAAGGATGCGGCGCCGTTATGTTCGCAAAAGTTGCCCGTTTGCCGTGCCGTTCAGACCCGGCGGGCCCGGCCATTGCCCGTCAGCTCGTCTCTCATGGCGGGCGGGTGGGCGGATCCGATCCGACCGCGGCGCATTCCCTGACGAAGCGCCCGGCCAGTGACGCCATTGCTCCGCGCCAAGCGTTCTCGAGCCAATGGCGCTCGTCGATATAGCCTGATGGAGGAATCCTCGCGCCTGCGCACCGGACACGGGCCCCACAACAACGCGCTGTGCAATGCCCTCGCGCTCGCTCTGATCATCTGTAAGAACAACTGCATGAAGAAACTGGCCAGCACCTTGCGCACCTACAGCGGCAACCGGGACAGCATCTTCCAGACGATCCCGCAGCCCTGAACGGGACTCGCTCCCACACTCCCTTACATTCCCGGCTTTGGCTCCCGCAGCGGAGGCGAAGCACGGGGCCCGATCCTCAGGTTCAAGCCCTGTCAGCTCCGAAACCGGCCGAAGCCGGCCGACGGAGGGCCGGCACAGTCCTGCTCGGCCTTGCCCGGGAGCCGACAGCCGGCCCTAGATCCGGCAACCCCCTCCAGCGTGGTATCACCCTGCGCTCGCAGTGGTGACTTCCGGATCGAAACCGCGCAGCGCGGCCCCCTTGACGTCCGGTTCGTGAACCAGGTTCAGCACGTCCCGTGTCGAACGGCCGAGGCGGCAGACGACCAGCTTCTCCCCGTCCCACAGGAACCCGATGACGGTCCCCGGTCGCACAACCGCGCATCCGGCGGCTTTCAGCCGTTCGCTCTGGATGCCGGGGTTCTGGTCCGGCGAGTTGACCTTTGCATATCCGATTCTGGCCATGAGCGTCACATCCGGTTTGACCTCGCGCCGATAGCACTTCGGGTCGGAAACCATCCGTAAGGTGCGTCCGCGAGCGTCACATCGTGGCCGCCCGGCACGAGTGCACCCTGAAGGGACGGCGGGCACGGGCTTGCCTTTTCCACAGTCCGTTTTTATTTTCTTTTCCATAAGCGAAGCGCAGGACAATCACGAACTCGCCCGGCGGCTCGCCGTGCTGGAGGAGCGCATGAAGACGATGGATGAACGCGCATGAAGACGATGGATGAACGCGCATGAAGACGATGGATGAACGCTACGACAAGGGCTGGGCCCTGCTGCGCGAGGATATGGCCAAGCGCGATGTGGAAGCCGCCAAGCGCGATGTGGAAGCGGCCAAGCGCGAAACGCGGCTTCTGCTGGCAGTGGGCGGGATGATCGCCGTCGCCGCTGCGGTTCTGGGTGCCCTGATCAAATTCTGAGGTTCCCGTCCGAGCTTCATTGTTCATCGATCTCAGGGGTGTCGGGAAGGTTGTGGAGCCGTTATGTTCGCAAAAGTTGCCCGCTTGTTGTGCCGTTCAGACCCGGCGGGCCCGGCCCCATTGTCCGTCAGCTCGTCTCTCGTGGCGGGCGGGCGTCCGGGTCCGACCCAAGGTAATCCCACGCTCTGGCAGGCACCGGATTCCGGCATGAGAAGCGGAATTTTCCTGCTGGGGCTGGTATTTTGGCTCGGGGCGTTGTATGACTACCTGCATGGTGTCGCTGTCCCCTTCCGTTCTGTTGCCTCCGGCGTCGACCGCGGGCTTTTCGCTCGCTGACGTCACGGTGCGTCTGTGCCGCCCCGATGAGCGTTCCCAGTGGGACGCGACGATGAATCAGCACCATCCTCTGGGCTTCCGTCGCTTTGCCGGCCGAGGGCTTCGGTATGTGGCGGAATGGCGCGGGCAATGGGTGGCGCTGTCGGGCTGGGGGACGGCGGCCTGGAAGAGCCGTCACCGGAACCAGCTGATCGGCTGGCAAGGGAACCAGAAATGGACTCGCCTGCATCTGATCTCGAACAACACTCGTTATGTGATTCTGGGTGAGCGGGGGCAGTTTCCGCGTCTGGGCTCGTATGTGCTGGGGCAGATCACCCGCCGGCTGAGCGACGACTGGCAGCGAGTTCACGGCCACCCGATTCTGATGGTGGAGACGTTCGTCGATCCGAAATCGTTCAAGGGGACGGTCTACGCGGCGGCCAACTGGAAGGAGCTCGGCGAGACGCACGGCAGTGCCCGGCATCAGGGCAGTTACACCCAGCCCCGGACGAAGGCGAATCCGGCCGCCGGGGAAGAGTCGAAGGAAACAGCGGAGCCGGGGAAGAAACGCTATTGGGTCCGCCGGTTGCGGCGGGACGCGTGGCGGCGGCTGCGGGCTCCGGGCGAGCTTCCGGAGGAGCTGCAGAAGAACCGGGGCGGGGCGCGTACGACCACTACCTACCCGAGGCCAACCGGCACTACGCCGCCCACCCCCAGGAGGCGCTCGACGCGGTCCTGACTCCGCCCGACCCATAACGACCCACCATCCACTCTGATTGACCGCGCGAGAGCCGCGCCGAACGCGCCGCCGGCGGCGCGACCGGACCACTGTGCCCGGACACCCGAAAAACCCGATTCAGACAGCCATGGGCGGCCATTCAAGGCCGCCAAAAGCGGTGAACGGACGGCGAATCAGCCGCCGTCACGCCCGCTCCCGGCCGCGTTGACCCCTCGAATCCGAAAATAAAATGGTCCTGATGTTCGCAAAAGTTGCCCGTTATCAAGATTCAGTTCCAGCATGCCGGCGTCGGCCATCGCAACGAGGCCGGACAGGCGGAAACTTACCCCCTGTCCAGGTAAGTCTTCTCACCAACGAAACTTCGGTTCGGTTTCCGGCGGTGTGCGGGCAGCGGCGGAACCAGGCAGCGCCCAGGTGCGCGAAACCGTCCGTCAGAAAGGACAGGATGTGCTGTTGGCGGTTTTGTTCGTGGACGGATTCGGGTTTCCGAGCATTCGCCTAGTAAACGGTAACTTGCTTGCATCGATTTTGATTTTGATTTGCTGTTGTATCGCACCTGAGGTGTACGGGAGCGGCATGGCATGAACGGGAACTGATTTGGGCCTTTCTCTCCCGGACGGAGTTACACCCAATTGGCCACAATGGTCCAACCTGCGAACGCCTGCTGAAGATGGGTCCGGCCAGCGGGGTCTACCAGCAATTGCTCGGGCAAGACTTGCGGGCAATCGACCGGAGGCACTCAAGTCCATATCGGGCAGGAATCTGCACAGGGACTTGGAGGTCACGCAGGGCACCTCGGTCTGGCACTGGGTGCACCGGCGCCGGGAAGCCTTCAGGAACGGCGGCAGCCTGTTCACCGGACCGGCAGCAGCCGATAAGGCTTGTCTCTCGGCGGAAAGCGGATGGAAGCACCGGCCGGAGCAGCGACCGGGTTGAATGGACGGCGCGCACCCCAGAACCGAACGCTTGCTCCCAGACTCTCAAATCGGCCGGTCGCAGATCACCGTGACCTCCACGGGGTCCGCATCCGGGGTCGCCGCGACCTCCACCCGCACCGGCGCGTAGCCTTCCCGGTGCCCCTGGAACACGTACGTCCCGGGCGGCAGTGGAACCGCCATCCGGTCGAACCGGCCCAAGGCCTGTACACCCCGAATCACGACCAGCGTCTTGCGGTCGGACAGCACCGAGAAGAGAATCGATGGTTCGCCCGCATCGGGACCGGCGGGGGTTCCGGCTGTCACGCCGGAACCCGCCGAGTGATCGGGGCGCAGCACCGGATCCGCCGCCGGCCGACCGTGCGGCCGGGCGCGGGTCGTCGGCAGCACGGGGTCCGGGGGCTGTTCGACCTCTGGAAGCGTCTCGTCACCCGCTATGGTGAACCGGTCGGCGAGGGCGCTTCTCGCCGCGGCGAGTTCCTGTACGGCCTCGGTGAAGGCCCGCCGCCGGACCGCCCGTCGAACCCGCCGCTCGGCACCGGCAACCCCCGTCATGTCAGCCGGGCCCAGCGACCCTCCACCGACCGTCTCCAGGAGCTTCCCCTTCCAGGTCTCGTAGGCGGTCGCGGCCGCCACGTACTGCTCGCACGCCGGACGCGGTCCCAGAACGCAATTGACCCGGGCCAGGGAATCCCCGTGCGGCATGCGGGTTACCGGCGAGGTCCGCTGGAGCCCTGCGTCCCGACCGGGCTTCGCGCGGTCGGGGCCCGGCTCCTGCACCCCCCAACTCACCACGACGACCGCGGTGATCAGAAGGACCGCGACCAGGAGGAACAACCGGACGAGGCGGCGCACGACCCACCCGGCCAGACGGTGCCCCAGCGACCTCGCCCAACCGGGCCCTCCGGCACCAAGCCAGTCAAGGACGCGTCTCACCATCATGGCGCCGGGAACGCCCGCCCGGCTCGGCGGACCGCGCAGCATCCGGCCGTCCGGACGCCGCCCCCAGGGTCAGCGCCGGGCGGCCGCACCGCGACGGCGCCGCGATGCGCACCGACGACGGCGCCGCAGGGAACGGGTGGATCCATGGGCGCAGCCGTACCGCAAACGACCGGAGCCCGGTTCCCGGACTCCGGTCGCGAGGCGCCTCATGCCCGGGACCGGGCGGCGCACACTGGTTGCGCCGCCCTCCGACGGGCTGCAGGCAAGCCTTACGGAAGCGCGAACACCCAGATCACGCCACCCTGCGGCACGTGGACGTCGTACCCGGGAATGATGGTGCGGAGGACATCCTGCTTGCGTTCGGCGTCCACCCCCCAGCCCGACTGTACGGCCACGTACTGCTTGCCCTTGACGCTGTAGGTGCTCGGCACCGCGGTCACGCCGGAATTGGTGGGGTATTCCCACAGCGTTTCACCGGTCGTCGCGTCATGGGCCCGGAACATGCGGTCGTTGGTACCGCCGGAGAACAGCACTCCGCCGGCGGTCGTGAGGATCGGGCCCCAGTTCTGGTGCTTGAAGTCCCTGCTCCACACCTCTTCACGATTGTTGACGTCCCAGGCCTGGATTTCCCCGATGTGCTCCCACCCGTCGCGCAGGCTGAAGCCGCCCAGGATGACCGGAATCGGAACCCCGATGTAGAGCTCGCCCGGCACGTACTTCTCTTCGGCGCCCTCGAGCGTGCTGCAGAGGTTCTCGTTGGCCGGGATGTAGAGCAGCCCGGTCTCCGGGTTATAGGCGGAATACGGCCAGTCCTTGCCGCCCCAGAGCGACGGGCAGAACAGCGCTTCCTTGCCGGTGCCCGGCCAGTGGTTCTCGTCGTACGATGGCCGTCCGGTGGCGGAATCGAACCCGGTGACCACGTTGGTGTAGACGTAGTTCCACGCGTCGACGTACTCGATGGGGCCGTCCGCGGTCGGCTCGAGCACGTAGATGTGGCCGTTGCGGGCCACGTTGACGAGCGCCTTGAACGTCCTCCCGTCCCGGGTCACGTCGTAGATGAGCGGCGGCGAGACCTCATCCCAGTCCCAGGAATCGTTCCAATGGTACTGGTGATGCCCCATGACCGCCCCGGATTCGACATTCACGGCCATGACCGACGTCGTGTAGAGGTTGTCCATGCCGCCGCGGGTGTCGCCCATCCATGGGGCGGCGTTGCCGATGCCCCAATAGGAAATGCCGGTGTCGGGGTCATAGTTGCCCGTCAGCCACACCGAGCCGCCGCCGGTCTTCCAGGCGTCGTCGTCCGGCCAGGTTTCGCTGCCCGGCTCGCCGGGTGCGGGCACCGTGTAGGTGCGCCACGCCTCGTTACCGGTCTCCGCGTCATAGGCGGCGATGTACCCGCGGATCCCGTACTCACCGCCGGACACGCCCACCATGATCTTGCCCTTGGCCGCCAGGGGCGCGAGCGTCATGTAGTAGCCCGCCTGGTAGTCGTCGACCGCCGTCTCCCAGATCACCTCGCCGGTGCGGGCGTCGAGCGCGACCAGGAAGCAGTCGGTGAGCGCCACGTAGAGCCGGTCGCCGAGCAGCGCCGGTCCCCGGTTGGTGGGGTGAAGCTGGAAGAGATCTTCCGGCAGTTCCCGCTGGAAGCGCCACAGCAACTCGCCCGTGACGGCATCGAGAGCCAGGACCTGGTTCATCGGCGTGGTGACGTACATCACGCCATCGTTGATGAGCGGCGGAGCCTGGTGTCCTTCCTGGACGCCGGTCGAGAACAGCCACGCCGGCTGCAGGGACGCGACGTTCGAGGCGTCGATCTGATCGAGCGGGCTGTACCCCCATCCCTGCCGGTTGCCCCGAATCTGGAGCCAGTTATGCGGCTCGGGATTGTTCAGCCGGTCTTCGGTGACCGGGTTGTAGTTCTCGATGGCGTTCGCGCTGGCCGCGCCGCCCACCATCACGGCGAGCAGCGTGGCCGCCACCGCCTTGTCAATCCATGCTTTCCTCATCAGAATTTCCTCCCGTGGTTGTACCCCTTGAGGGATCTGTGGGATGGAGTGCCGAAGCACGCTCCGGGCATCTCCTCCCACGGAGACATGCCCGAGTTCCAGGTTGCGGCATCAGCTTCCGACCCGTCCGCTGAAGCCGCCCGCAATTCTGAGTTCGTGCCCGCCATCCAGCCGTAACGGCAGCGTCGGAAGCCGGCGGGTGGCCGGTCCGTTCACGACCTTGCCGGCCTGCCACGGATTGAAGCGTGACCGATGGCAGAAGCAGAACAGCGCCTCGGCCTTTTCGTCCCACGCCGTCACCGGGCACTGCTGGTGGGTGCAGGTAGCCGAAAAGGCGATGATGCCGTCCACGGTGCCCGGCCGGGTCCGGTCGTCGAAGCGGGACGGATCAACCCGCAGCAACGTGATCTGGTTGAGGCGGGACCCGTTCCGGATCACGCCGGCCGACGGGTCACGAGGATAGGCGATGAGGGGCTGCTCTCCGAGCAAGAGATCAGCCGGCACGATGACCTCGCCGTCGCGGTCGCCCCCGAAGAACGTCAGCTGATCGCCGTCCTGCGGGCGTTGCCGCGCGATCTCCTCCGCTTCGGCGCCGGCCGCCCAGGCGTCGGCGGAAGCCAGGGGCCCGGCCATACCCAGACCCAGGATGCCCTGTACGACGTGACGACGATTGTGACCGATACCGAGGCTCCGGTCGGGTCTGAATTCCTTCATCCGTTCCGCATCCCCCCGTGACAGGAAACCCGGTCCCGCGTGCGCGCACCATGACCCCATCATAATAGCCGAATGGATCCGTCAATACCCTGCCACACTCCCGATGCGGGCAGCCGAACGGTGCCCGATCCCCGGTTCGGGCCCGATCACGTTCCCGGCGCCACGACGCCCCATCCCGGGATTCCGGTCCGGGGAAGCCCGCCGGCACCCGCCCGGGGTCACCGGCCGGACCCTCGGCGCGGTGGGTTCGCAGGGGTTCGCACCGAGTGCCGCGCGCGCCCGTTCCCGGCTGCCGTCGGGCACCCGCGACCGGAACGGGCGGCTTCCGGAGACCGCGGTCTCACGTCCCTCCGGCCGGTTGCAGCGACGCGGGGTCGACGCACCATGCTCCCGGCCGGGCCCGACGGCCTCCGGAAGCCGCGAAGGCGGCGGCTTCCACAGCCGGCATTGTCATTCGGACACGGGCGGGGAATGATGGACCCTTCATGTCGACCTGTCCGGACCCCGCGATGCTGTCTTCCGACCGCCGGAACAGGTTCGGTCCCCCGGGGGCCGGTGCGGGCGCACGATGCGGACCCAAGGCGCCCCCAGCGACAGATCGAGGCAGCGCCCGTCATGCGCCCCGCGCGCCGGGGGCACCTCCCGGCGCGGTCCGGCCCGGCATCACCGTGAGGGTGTCGTCCTGATGTTCCTCGCGCGGCGGCGAGACGGGCGGTGACGGCGGCGCGGCCGGACCGGACCGGCGTCCGTTCGACCCTGCGCCGGGCGGGACGCCGGATTCGCCTGGCAAGAGGGCTGTCGGGGGCGGTGCTCGCCGGGCTGTCGGCGCATCTCGTCCTGGTGCCGTGGCTGGTGCTGAAGTCGGTATGGCCGATCACCGGACCCGACTACGTGCTGGCGGTCGGCGCGGCGGGCGCATTCGGGGGACTGGTCGGCCTCCTGGTTCCGGTGCCGCTCCGGCAGGCGGCTCGGACCCTGGACCGCAATCTGGGGCTGGACGAGCGGCTGACCGCCGCCCTCGAGTTCGCCCCCCGCCCCGACCTGCCCCTGGTGGCGCCGCTCCTGGCCGACGCCGACGCCTGCGCCGGAAGGCTCTCGGTTCGGGCGGGCGTCCCCCTTGCGCCGCCGGTGCGGCCGGTCCGCGCCGCCCTGGCCGTTCTCGCCCTCTCCGCCCTCCTGGTCTGGCTTCCTCCCGTCCCGCTCGTCCCGCCGGCCGCCGTCCATGCCGCGCCGGACGCACAACCGGCGGCGGAGACGCAGCCGGCGGAGCGGCGGGCGGCGCTGGCGCGGGGCGACCCGGTGCGGCCCCCGCTCCGGCGACCCGGGGCCGAAACGCCGGCCGTCGAGTTCCGGGATACGCCGGTCGAGACCGACCCCGAGACTCTCGAGCGTTCGCTCCGGCTGGCCAGCGAGCGCCACCCGTACCTCGACCTGGGCGATCGCCTGCCCGGCTTGCGGGTCGGGGGAGAGCCGGGAAGCAGCCTCCCCGTCCCGGCCGCCGCCGCGTCCCGACCCGGCACCGAGCTGTCGGCCCGGCGCTACTCGCGGGCCGAGGCGGCCGAGGCCCTCGGCGAACTGGAATCCCTCTGGGGCGGTGCGCGGCAACGCGACCTGACCCGGCCCCCGCCGCTGGACGTCGTGCAGGAGCACCCCGAGGTGGGCGGGCCCGCCAACCAACCGGAAGACGGCGAACCGGTGCATCACGACCGCTCGCAGGGCGAGCCTCCCGAGGCCATGCCGCTCTTTCCCGATGAAGAACGCCTGCCCCCGACCAGTGATCGCTTCGCGAGCCTTCCCGAAGCGACCGACACCCCAACGGGCGATCTGCCCCCCTGGCCCAAGCACGGCTCCGGCGAGGGTATGGACGATGACAGCCCGAACAGCGAGGAGGGTACCGGCCGCAACGCCGGGGAACCCGGCACCGGATTTTCCGTTCTGCCGCCCGGCCTGCCGGCCGAGCGGATCCACACCGACCAGGCGCCAGACGTCGAACCCGCGGGCCTGCGCCAGGACGGCGCGCACCGGTCATTCCTGGCGGATTCGGCGGGACGGGTCGCGCCGGCGCGGGCCCGGCGGCCGATGCAGGACCTGCGGGCACGATTCACCCGGCGCGCCGAACAGACCCTGAACGAGGAGTGGGTGCCGCTGGATGCCCGGAGCCATATCAAGCGGTACTTCCAGGCGATTCAGGCGCGCCGATGAACGCCGCGGACCGCTTCGACGCGGCCTTCCTGTACCGGGTCGCCACGCTGCGGCTGCGGGCCGCGCGAGCGGTCAGCGGGCGCATGCCCGGCGAGCGCCGCAGCCCGCGCCGCGGCGCGGGCCTCGAGTTTGTCGACGTCCGGCCCTACGCGCCGGGGGACGACACGCGCTACGTCGACTGGAACGTCTATCGGCGGCTGGGCCGGATCGTCCTCAAGCGCTTTCGCGAGGACCGTGATCTCTGCCTGCATCTCCTCGTGGACACCAGCGCCTCGATGGGGGCCGGCGCCCCGTCCAAGCTCGAACACGGCCTGCGCGCCGCCGCCGTGCTCGCCTGTGCGGCGCTCGCCAATCACGAACGCGTCGCCGTCGGGCTGCTCGCCGACAACCTGCACCGCAGGATGGCGCCGCGCCGCGGTCACCATCAGATCGCACCCCTCCTGCGCGAGCTCGGCCGCCTCGAGGCGGGCGGGCGCACCCGGCTCGGAGACACGCTGACCGGCTATGCGCGGACACCGCTCCCGCCGGGGGTGGCGGTGCTCATCTCCGATCTCATCGAGCCCGTGCCCCGCATCGAAGCCGGTCTCGGCGCCCTGCTGGCGCGCGGCCTCGAGGTACGGGTGGTCCAGGTGCTTGCAGCCGACGAGATGGCGCCCGGCCTTGCCGGCGATGTCGAGCTGCTCGACGCCGAAGATCCCTTGTCGACACCGGCGAGGAAGCTGACCGCCGAGCGGGCAACCCTCCGGCGATACAGGCAGAATCTCGACCGTTTCCTCGACGCCCGGGCGGCCCTGTGCCGACGGCTCGAGGTGCCGTACCTGCAGCTCGCCGGCACCGGCACTTCCGATGTCCAGATCCTGCGTCGGCTGCGGGCCGCAGGGTTTCTCGCATGAGCTTCGCCAACCCGGCCGCACTCTGGCTGCTCGCTGCCGTTCTGCCCGTCGTCGTGCTGCACCTGTATCACGTGCGCCGCCGGAAGATCCGGGTGACCACCCTGTCCCTGTGGGAGGCGGTCGACGACCGGCGGGGCTCCCCGCGTCCGGCCTGGATGCGGCTGCGGCCGAGCACCTCGCTCGCACTGCAGCTGCTCGCGGTGGTCGCGGCGGCCCTCGCGGTCGCCAATCCACTGTGGTCGACCACCCAGTCCGGCTGGCCCCGGGCGGTGATGATCGTCGACACCTCCGCCAGCATGAGTGCGACCGATGTCCCGGGCGGCCGCTTCGAAGCGGCCCGCCAGCGGGCCCGGAACGTGGCCGGGGCACTTGAGCGGGGCCAGTCCGCGATGCTCATGACATCGCGGGGGGAGATCGTGGTTCCCTTTACCGCGGACCGGGACCGCCTCCAGGCGGGGATCGACACGCTGGCCGTGACCCACCTGCCGGACCGGATCACCGACGCCCTGGCGGTCGCCCGCAACCTGGTCGCCGACGGCCCCGCCGCACGCATCCACCTGTTTACCGATGCCGCGGCGCCGGCCCCGGAGCCGCACCCCGACCGGCCCGCGGTCTGGCACGTGGTCGGCGGATCCGCCGCCAATGCCGGGATCACCGAGTTCGCGCTGCGTCGAGATCCCGCACCCGGGGCGAATTATCAGCTCTACGTCACGATCGCGAATTTCGATGCCGCCGCCCGGTCCGTCGAGTTCGACGTCAAGTTCGGAGACGCCCTGCTCCACCAACAGCGCCTGTCGCTGCCGCCCGGCGTGCAGCGAGCCGTGGTCCTGCCGTTTCGGCACGAGGCGGGAGGGGTGCTGTCCGCGCGCCTCCACGGCGGCGACGCACTGGCGGCGGACGACGCGGTACACGCGGTACTGCCGGCGCCGCGCCCGCGGCGGGTCGCGCTGGTCGGCGATGGCGATCTGTTCCTCGAGGAAGCGCTGCAGTCCGACGGCGCCGCCCGGCTGTTCCGGGCCCCGTCGGTCGCGGCGGCGCACGCGGCCGGGGCCGATGTCGTGGTCATCGATGCCGTGGCGCCCGGCCCCCTGCCGCCCGGGCGCTACCTGCTGCTGGGGGCCGTCCCCGCCGACGCCCCCCTTGCGGCCGATGGCCGGGTCGAACGGCCCGCCGTCACCAGCTGGCACCAGGAACATCCGGTGATGCGCGACGTGGACCTCACGGACCTTCTGGTTGCGGAAGCGCTCGCGGTGAACCGCAAGGGGCCGGAGAGCCGCGGTACCGTCCTCGCGGAAGCGCGCGACACGCTGCTCATGTACGCGTGGGACACGGCGGCGGAACGGACGGACGGCCGGGAGGACGGAACGGCCACGGGCAACGGCGGCGCCGGCCCGGGAACCGGAGACGGGGCGGCCGGAACCGTCCGCGCCGTTTTTCTCGGCTTCCGCTCCCTGCAATCAGACCTGCGGGTGCGGGTCGCCTTTCCCCTCCTCATCGGCAACGCGCTGGAATGGCTGCACCCGGTCCGGCTGGACTCGCTCCCGGTGCACTACCGTACGGGAGCGCCGGTGCCCGGTGAATCCCCCGACCTGGGGCTCCGGACCGGCCTGCAGGCCCGCCAGGACACCGGCGGCGACCGGCCCGGCCAGGTCGCGATCAACCTCCTCGACGCCGTCGAGTCCAACATCGCTCCGGACCGGGCCAGCCCCGGTCCGCCCGCCGCCGGCCTAGCGGCTCCGACCTACCCGCACCAGCAGGCGTTCTGGCTGATCCTCGCCCTGGTCGCACTCGCTGCCGGCGGCGGCGAACTCGCCCTCTACCTGTACCGGCGGCGACGGCAGGCGTCGCCGCTGGCGACCGTGCTGCGGCTCGGCACCCTGGCCCTGGCCGCGGTTGCGCTCTGGCAGCCCCGGCTGTTGCAGCACACGCAGGCACGCCACGTGGTGTTCGTGATCGACGAATCGGCCAGCGTCGGAGCCGGCGCCGGGGAGGCGGCGCGGGACGCGGTCACGACGGCCGTCCGCGCGGCCGGTCCGGACGACACCGTCGGCATTCTCGGCGCCAGCGGGACCGCGAGGGTGATCGCACCGGGCGCCGCCGGGTCGCCCCCGGGTCCGGCCCGCGGTGCGACCGACTTGACGCTGGCATTGCGACACGCGCAGATGCTTCTTCCCGAAACGGGTGATCGTCGCGTGGTCCTGTTGTCGGACGGTCACGACACGGTGTCCGATCCGGCCGACATCGTCCGGCGGGCGCATCGCCGCGGGATCGCGATCCATCCGGTGGTGGTGGGCGGCCCCGCGCCGGGAGAGGTTTCGGTGGAACGGGTCGACGTGCCGGCCGACGTGCGGCGCGGCGAACCCTTCGACATCCGGATCACGGTACGCGCGCACCGCGACGGCGTCGCACGTCTGGGTCTGTTTCGCGACGGGGCACTCGTGCAATCGGGCCCGGTGGAACTCCGCCGCGGGGACAACCCGCTGGTCCACCGGGACGTGATGGAGCGCGAGGGATTCGGCATCTTCGAGGCGCGAATCGAGTCCGATCAGGACGGGCAGCCCGGCAACAACCACGCGGCCGGGGTGGTCGCGGTCCAACGCGCGGTACGAGCCCTGCTGATCGACCCGGAACCGGCCGAGGCGGAGTTCCTCGCCCAGAGCCTCGGGGCCCAGAACATAGACGTCACGATCGTTCGGGATCCGGCCTCGGTCGGGCCCGACCCCGCCGGGACCGACTCCTTCGGACCGGAGCAGTTCGCCGGCTACGACGTGGTGCTGCTCAGCAACCTCTCGTCGCTTGCCCTGACGAACGCCCAGATGGTCGCCTTGCGCGAGTTCGTACGCGAGCACGGAGGGGGGCTGGTGATGCTGGGCGGCGAGCGCAGTTTCGGCCTCGGCGGGTACTACCGCACCCCGGTCGAGGAAGCGCTCCCGGTACAGATGGTGGCCCGCCGCAAGCTCGACGCGCCCTCCACCGCCATCGTACTTCTCATTGACCGGTCCGGAAGCATGAATCAGGCTGACGGCGACCACCACCGGCTCGCACTCGCGCGGGAGGCCGCCCAGCGCGCGGTGTCGGTGATGGACCAGCGGACGGAACTCGGGGTGCTGGCCTTCGACATGAAGTCGAGCTGGGTGGTGCCCATCGGCCCGATCGGGGCACCGGGCCAGGTGCTCGACGCCATTGCCTCGATGCGCGCCGGGGGCGGCGGAACTCAGCTCCTGTGGGGCCTCCAGAAGGCGTACCGCGCCATCGACAGCAGTCCCGCCGTCATCCGCCACGTGATCATCCTTTCCGACGGCGAGGTCTACTCCTCGAAGTTTCCGGAGCTGCTCGAACGCATGGTCAGGAAGAAGATCACGGTCTCCGCCGTCACCATCGGTTCGGAAACGGGCAAGCCGCAGCTGCAGGGCATCAGCGAAATGGGCCGCGGCCGTTTCTATTTCTCGCGCGATGCATCGACACTGCCGCGCATCTTCACCATGGAGACCCAGCTGGCGACCCGCAGCGGTCTTGTCGAGGAATCGTTCCGGCCCGTGATCCGGGCCCGTCACCACGAGATCGCCCGCGGCATCGCGCTCGACGATGCGCCCGCACTTGATGGATACGTCGCAACCATCGCGCGGCGCGGCGCTGACGTGCTGCTGGAGAGTCCGGAGCAGGATCCGATCCTCGCGGCCTGGCGCTTCGGCCTCGGCCGGACTGCGGTGTTCACGTCCGAGATCAAGCCGCGCTGGGGCGCGCAGTGGATCGAGTGGGAATCGCTCGGGCCCCTGTTTGCGCAACTCGTCCGCTGGGCGGCCAAGAGCGAACGCCGGGACGACCTGGTCGTTCGTACCGAGGTTGCGACCGACCAGGCAGCCATCACGGTCGACGTGGCGGACGGCGATGGGCGGCCGGTCAATTTCGCGCGCATGCGGGCCGAGGTGATCCGGCCGGACCAACAGAGCCGGGTTCTGGAACTGCCCCAGGTCGCGCCGGGGCGACACCGGGGGTCGGTGGCCGCCGCGGGGCCCGGGGCGTACCTCCTCGCGGTCACGATGGACCGGGATCCTCTCCTCGAGCCGGCCGTGAACGACGACCGGCTCCCGGAACCGGTTCGCGACCACCCGAGCCCCGCCCCCCTCTCCGCCATCGCAGGCGCGGTCGGTTCCTATCCGGACGAATACCGCCACCGCCCGCCCGACCGGAATTTCCTGCATGCCCTGGCCACCCAGACCGGAGGACAGGTGCTCGCCCGCGCCGCCGATGTCTTCCAGCTGCGGCGAACGCCGTCGACGCATCCCGTTCCGATTCGCGAATGGCTGCTGGCCGCCGCCCTTGCCATGCTGTTGCTGGATCTCGGCGCCCGGTGGCGCGCCGACCGGATGAAGGAGCAAGAATGACGACCACGACACGTTCGCAGGCATCCGCGGTGACGGATCCGGCCGCGCCCGGCAGCGGTTCGGACCGCGTCCGGGAATTCCTCGATACGTTCGAACGGCTGCGGGCCGGGATCGGCATGACCATCGTCGGCCACGACCGCGTCGTGGAACAGATGCTGATCTGCCTGTTCACGGGCGGCCATGCGCTGATCGAAGGCCTGCCCGGACTCGGCAAGACCCGGATGGTTCAGGCGTTATGCGGGTGTCTCGGAGTCGAGCTCGCCCGTATCCAGTTCACGCCCGACCTCATGCCCGCCGACATTATCGGCTCCGACGTGATTGCGGATCTCGAGGCCGGGCGCGAACTGAGGTTCCAGCCTGGTCCCGTATTCGGTCAGATCCTGCTGGCTGACGAGATCAACCGTGCCACGCCGAAGACGCAGTCCGCGCTCCTGGAAGCGATGCAGGAACACGCGGTCACGGTGGGCGGAACGCGCCATCCGCTCCCGCGTCCGTTCTTCGTCCTCGCCACCCAGAACCCGATCGAGATCGACGGTACCTATGCGCTGCCGGAAGCGCAGATCGATCGTTTCATGCTGAAGCTGTCGGTCGGGATGCCGGCCGCGGGGGAGGTGGTGGACATCATCGATCGCACCACCGGCCAGGAACAGTCGGCGGGGGCGCAAGTCGCCGACATCGATCAGGTGGAGAGCCTCAAGCCGATCGTGCGCGACGTGCTGGTACCGACGGAGGTGAAAGGGCACGTGGCCAGCCTGATCCTCGCCACCCACCCGAAGTCCGACGGCGCCCCGGCCAGCGTCAAGCGGTTTGTGCGGTACGGGGCAAGCCCGCGGGGCGCCCAGGCCCTCGTGCTCGCCGGCAAGGTGCGGGCACTGCTCAACGACCGGTTCAACGTGAGCCGCCGCGACATCGACGCGATGGTCCCGTCGGCCCTGCGCCACCGGATCATTCTGAGCTTCGAAGGCGAAGCCGAGGGAATGGCGGCCGACACCATCCTGGAAGACGTGGTCCGGCAGCAAGGGTCCGGTTAGCGACGGGAGCCGACCGCCTCGCACCGCTCCGGGAGCTCCGGGCCCGGCAGACGCAGTCGTGCCGCAAGCGGACCAGAGGCCGGCCGGGGTTCAGGACCGGCCCCCGGCAGGGCTGCACCGTCAATGTCCCGTCCCCACCTCTGGTCCCACCGGCCGCGCCGCGTCGTACCGGCCTATGATCGGTCTCGCACCGCCACATCGTCCCGACGGGTGGACCGATGTGACCCGATGAAGTCCCAGGGAGCAGGATCATGATATGTGCAGCCGACTGGCGGCAACCGCGACATCTTCCCGGCGTGAGGCTCGCCGCCCTCATCGCCGTCGCCGTGGCGTGGGCTCCCCTGGCGCTTCCGGTCCGGGCGGACGCGGACGATCCCGACGTCACCGCGTTCATGCGGAACTACCTCGAGACCTTCGATCATGGCCATGCCCGGGAGATCGTGTCGCATTACGATGCTCCGCTGTTCATGCTGGCTCCCAACGGGGATCTGCGCACCTATGAAACGCCACGGGACATCCGGCTGACGATCAAGAAGTGGAAGCGCTACATGCTCCACAGCGGCTTCGAGAATTCCCGCTGGGTCGCGCTCAATGTCAACCGGCTGACGGACGGCACCGCGATCGCCAGCACGGCGTTCGAGCGCCTGAATTCCCGTGGACAGGTCTATCAGCAAGCCGGCGCCACCTACACCCTCAGGAAGAGAGACGGCAAGTGGGTGATCATGCTCATTCACATCCACGGCCCCGAGGCCGTGCTTGCCCTCGACTGAGCGCCGGCGCGACCGCCGCCCCGACGATGCGGTCCTGGCGCGCATGTGATCGCCCATAATGCCCCGACAGCCGGCGATGGTGCGCGGGATCCCTGCAACCAGGGCCCCGGTCTTTCGCCGCCGCCGCAGGCGACCGGTGCGCACCCACCCCGGTGCAAAGGTATTTTCTCCCGCGTATGACCACGTTCCTCGCAATAGCAGTCGGCGGTGCAATCGGTGCGGTTCTGAGGCACGCAGCAACGACCAGCCTGTACAGCTGGGTGGGCGCGGGCTTCCCGTGGGGCACACTGGCAGTCAACCTGCTGGGATCCTTGGCGCTCGGCGCCGTGCAGGAAGCGGGAGCGTCGACCCTGAAGCTTTCACCCGAGTTACGGGCCCTGATCGCCACGGGCCTGCTCGGGGCGTTTACCACGTTTTCGACTTTTTCCATGGACACGGTCAACCTGTTTGACCGGTCGGCGCCGGTGGCCGGCCTCCTCTACGTCGGCGCTTCCGTGTCATTTTGTGTCGGCGCCTTCTATGTCGGCGGGGTCGGGGCAAAATGGCTCCTGTCGTAGCCCCCGAACGGCGAGCAGAAGCCGTTCGCGACGATGATGACGGAATCCGGCTGGACCGCTGGATTCGAGAACGCTTGCCAAACCTTTCCTATGGCCAGGTCCAGCGCCTGATTCGCACCGGCCAGGTACGCGTGGATGGCCACCGTGCTCGCGGCCACCGGCGGCTCGCGGCCGGGCAGGTAGTGCGCATTCCCCCCGTATCGACCGGACTGCATACCTCCGGCCGAACCGAAGCGGCCGGGGAGGAAGCCCGATGGATCTTCGACCGGATCCTCTACCGGGACGATCACTTCATCGCCCTCAACAAGCCGGCTGGCCTCGCCGTGCAGGGCGGAACCGGTCTTTCCCGTCATCTGGACGGGATGCTGGACGCGCTGCGGTTCGGCGCGGACGAACGCCCGCGTCTGGTGCACCGGCTGGACCGCGAGACAACGGGGGTCATCCTTCTGGCCCGGTCCCGGCGCGCGGCCAGGCACTGCGCGCAGGTCTTCCGGGACGGCCTCGCCGACAAGATCTACTGGGCGCTGGTAGACGACGTACCCTCCCCGCGGGCGGGTCACATCTCGGGCTACCTTCGAAAACACTCCACGGGTGGGGTGCGCAGCATGGTGGAAAGCGCTTCGGGGCA
Organism: Alphaproteobacteria bacterium; assembly: GCA_965203385.1. Taxonomy (GTDB): domain Bacteria; phylum Pseudomonadota; class Alphaproteobacteria; order TMED109; family TMED109; genus VXPW01. The sequence goes on along the minus strand of OZ241893.1, from coordinate 2,792,745 downwards.
GGCGGCCTCGACCCGCTATCGGACGCGGGGATCCGCGCACGGCACCACCTGGCTGGAATTACGGCCCGAGACCGGGAGGACCCATCAGTTGCGGGTCCACTGCGCGATGCTCGGGTGCCCCATCCGCGGCGACCGGAAGTACGGCTGCCACCGCCCCGGGAAGGAAACCGGACTGCAACTGCACGCGCGGGAAATTGCCGTGCCGGACCTGGAAGGAATCTCCCTCCGCATCCAGGCACCGTTGCCGGCGCCGATGGATACTGCCTTTCAGCAAGCGGGATTCAGTACCTCCGACACCACCCGGATCCTGACGTAGCCTGCGGGGCGGGGCCGGCCCTTCCGGACCGGCCCCGCCCACCGTTCGTGACCGGGAAGCCGCGGTCAGGCGGCGCGCGTCCCCCGGAGGCCGGCCAGCCAATCCGCGAGACCTGTCCCGAGCCGGCGCACCAGGCCCGAGAGGACGGCGCGTACCGCCCGCGCCTGGAGCCCGCGCCCTGCTCGCGCAAGCTGAAGGTATTCTGCACTGACGGAAGAAGGCGACCGGACGGTCGCACCGGGCCCATACAAGCGGGTATTCATTTCCTTGATCCTTTCCGGCACGCACCGTGCGTACCTGGAAAATCATGTAGGGATCGGGACGCCTCCTTCAAGGAGACCACTACGCGAACCCGTCATGCAAAAATGTCATGGGTCAATCCGGGAGCAGCCCGACGGTGCGCCCCTTCAACGCACACCCAGGCACTGCAGCACTGTCTCTGAAGGATCCCTGACATGCTCTCCGGCCGCGGCCGGTCGACCTCCGTCCTCATCATGAAGAGAGTGACAGGCATGCAGTTTCTTCATCGTCGGCCGGCCACCGCCGCCAACCGGTGCGCCCCCTCAATCCAGAAAGAGATCCCGCTGCAGTTCGACCTCCGGCTTTACCGCGTAGGACTGCAGGTCGCGTATACCCGCTTCGCGCAGCACGTCCTCATCAATAAAGGCCTGGCCCGTGCACGACCGCGCCGGACGGGTGATGATCGCATGCGCCGCATCCGCCATGATGGCCGGCCGCCGGCTTCGCTCGATCAGTTCCGGTCCGACGACAAACTCTATGGCTGCGGTCGAAATCGTGGTGCGCGGCCACAGCGTGTTCGAGGCAATGCCGGACGGCGCCAGTTCGCCGGCCATGCCCAGGGCCAGCATCGACATGGCGTACTTGGACGCCGTATACGCCGCGTGCCTGGCAAACCAGTGAGGGTTCAGGTTCAACGGCGGAGCCAGCGTCAGGATATGCGGGTTCGCTGCCTGCCGCAGGTGCGGTATGGCGTGATGGGCCACGAGGTGCGTGCCGCGTACATTGATGTTGAACATCAGGTCGAAGCGTTTGGCCGGCGTCTTCTCGACGCCCGCGAGATGGATCGCGCTGGCATTGTTGACGAGAACATCCAGCCCGCCAAAGGTCTCGACGGTCCGGCGGACGCAGTCGGCCAACTGCTCCTCGGCGCGCACATCGACGGCGACGGCAAGGGCCTTGCCTCCGGCCTGTTCCACCTCCTCGGCCGCCGAATGGATCGTGCCCGGCAGTTTGGGATGGGGGGTCTCGGTCTTGCCGGTGACCACCACATTGGCGCCGTCGCGCCCGCAGCGGACGGCGATCGCCTTGCCGATCCCCCGGCTGGCGCCGGTGATCAGGACGGTCTTTCCGGAAAGCGCCGGCATGGACGGTGCCTACCGGGGCGCGAGCCGGACTGCGCCGTCCAGCCGGATGGTTTCGCCGTTGATCATCGGATTCTCGCAGACGTGACGCACCAGAGCCGCGTATTCCTCTGCACGTCCGAGACGAGACGGATGCAGGGTGGAGGCCACCAGCGACTCACGCGCAGCGTCCGGCAGCCCGGCCAGCATCGGCGTCTCGAACAATCCCGGGGCCAGGGTCACCACCCGGATGGCCGAACGGGCGAGTTCGCGCGCGGCCGGCAGGGTCAGCGCCGCAACCCCTCCCTTGGATGAAGCGTACGCTCCCTGCCCGATCTGTCCGTCAAACGCCGCGACCGAGGCAGTATTGATGACCAGGCCCCGCTCTTCACCCTCGAGCGGATTGTCCTGCATGGCGGCGGCGGCCGCCTTCAGGACGTTGAACGTCCCCACCAGATTGATCTGGATCACCCGCACATAGGCATCAAGCGGCAGGGGCCCGTTGCGCCCCACCACCCGGCCGGGAGTGGCCACACCTGCGCAGTTCACGACGAGTCTGAGCGGCCCGAACGCGGCCACGCTGGCCGTCACGGCTTCGGCCACCGCCGACTCGTCGGCCACGTCAAGCGCGACCGCCCGGCTGGATGACCCGAGCCGTGCGGCCAGCGCTTCGGCACCGGCCTGATCGATATCCACGATGCTCGCGGCACCGCCGGCGGCGATTACCGCCTCCACGGTCGCCGCCCCCAGTCCTGACGCGCCGCCGGTCACGAATGCATGGATCTTGCTGAACTGCATGTACTGGCTCCTGCCGCCCCCGGTTCATCGCCCGGAACCGGATTCCTAATGACGGGTAACGTCGTCGCTGATCGGCTTCATCGGCGGGCCCGCCGGGATGGTGAGCTGCCCCATCTCGTCATCCCATTCCCGGGTCGAAATGCCGGGGAGGACGTACGACAGGATCTGATCGACCTCCTCCACCGGCACGATCTCCAGGCCGTCCTTCACCTCGTCCGGAACTTCCGCCAGGTCCTTTTCGTTGTCCTTCGGTATGAGAACCGTCCGGATACTTCCCCGCAGCGCGGCCAGCAGTTTTTCCTTCAGACCTCCGATCGGGAGCACCCGTCCCCGCAAGGTCACCTCTCCGGTCATGGCAACCCGGGCGGAGGCCGGGGCTCCGGTGAAGGCCGACAGGATGGAAGTGACGATCGCCAGTCCCGCCGAGGGCCCGTCCTTCGGCGTGGCCCCCTCCGGCACGTGCAGGTGGATGTCGCGGGAATCGAAGGCGTCCGCTTCGATGTTGAGGAGCGGCGCCCGGGAGCGCAGGTAGGAGACCGCTGCCTTGACCGACTCCTGCATGACGTCGCCCAGCTGGCCGGTGATCTGGCGGCGGCCCTTGCCGGGCATCGTGACCGCCTCGATGGTCAGGAGATCTCCGCCGGCTTCGGTGTACGCCAGTCCGGTCGCCACCCCGACCATCTGTTCACTTTCGACTTCGCCGTAGCGGTAGCGGAACGGCCCGAGATATTCCGTCAGGTCCTCCGGCCGCACGATCACCGTCTCTGTCTCGCCGCCGACGATCTTGCGAACCGCCTTGCGGCACAGCTTCGCGATTTCCCGCTCCAGTCCCCGCACACCGGCCTCGCGGGTGTAGCGGCGGATAATGGTCTCCAGCGCATCATCCTCAAGCGTCCATTCGTCCGCCCGGAGGCCGTTGCGCTTTCTCTGCTTGCCGATCAGGTGCGATTTGGCGATCTCCATCTTCTCGCGCTCCGTGTAGCCCGGCAACGGAATGATCTCCATCCGGTCAAGCAGGGGCTGCGGCATGTTGCGGGTGTTCGCCGTGGTCAGGAAGAACACCGTCGACAGATCGTAGTCCACTTCCAGGTAGTGATCGTTGAACGTGACGTTCTGCTCCGGATCCAGCACCTCCAGCAGGGCCGAGGTCGGATCGCCGCGCCAGTCGGAACCCAGCTTGTCGATTTCATCGAGCAGGAACAACGGGTTCGACACCTTGGCCTTCTTCATGCCCTGGATAATTCGCCCCGGCATGGAACCCACATAGGTCCGTCTATGCCCGCGGATCTCCGCTTCGTCCCGGATGCCTCCGAGCGCCATTCGGACAAATTTCCGCCCGGTCGCCCGGGCCACGGACTCACCCAGCGACGTCTTCCCCACCCCGGGTGGTCCGACCAGGCACAGGATCTGGCCGTGCCCGCGTTTGGTCCGCTGCTGCACGGCGAGATGCTCGAGAATCCGCTCCTTGACCTTCTCCAGGCCGTAGTGGTCCTCGTCCAGGATCCGTTCCGCTTTCTTGAGATCCCGGTTGACCCGGCTGAACTTCTTCCACGGAACGTCCAGCAGCCACTCGATATAGCTTCGCACGACCGTGGACTCGGCAGACATCGGACTCATGGATCGAAGCTTCCGCAGTTCCGACAGCGCCTTCGCCTTGGCTTCCTTCGAAAACTTGGTGTCCATGATCCGCGAGCGGAAATCGTCGGAGTCCTCCTCGCCGCGTTCCCCGCCCTCGCCCAACTCGCGCTGGATCGCCTTCATCTGTTCGTTCAGATAGTACTCGCGTTGCGAACGCTCCATCTGCGTCTTGACGCGGGTACGGATCTTGCGCTCGACCTTCAGGACCTCGATCTCCGCCTCGATCAAGCCATGAATCAGATCGAGCCGCTTCCGCACGTCGACAGCTTCCAGGAGCGCCTGACGATCGGCGATCTTGCTCCCGATCTGGGCCGCCACCGCATCGGCGATCCGGCCGGGATCGGCAAAATCTATCTGCGCGATCGAGGCCACCATTTCCTGGCCGATCTTCTTGCTCAGCTTGGCATAAGTCTCGAAACGGGCATGGACTGCCCGCAACAGCGCCTCGAACGTGCTGTCGACCTCCGGTTCGTCATCCTCCAGTTCCGATACCGCAGCCTGCAGGTACCGGTCGGTCACCGGGAAGTCCTGGATGGACGCCCGCGCCACACCTTCGACCAGCACCTTCACGGTATTGTCGGGAAGCTTGAGCAACTGAACGATCTTTCCCACGGTCCCAACCCGATAGATGTCCTTGGGGCCGGGGTCGTCCTTGCCTGATTCGCGCTGCGCCACCAGCAGGATCTGCTTGTTGCCGGTCACGGCCGCTTCCAGGGCCCGCACCGTCTTCTTCCGTCCCACGAACAACGGGACGATCATGTTGGGGAACACGACGATGTCGCGGAGCGGCAGAACCGGCAAGACCCACGGCTCACCTCCCCGTTTCTTCGCCGGAGCGGCCTGTTCAGGAGCTTCTTGCATGCGGCTTGGTCCTCAAGGTGGTGCCGGACACAACAGGTGCCATCGTGCACAGGTGTGATCGCTGGCGCACAATTTCAAGATCTGGCCTGTGCCCGGGAAACCGCCCGCCGCGAGAGCTGATCGACCGACCCGCCCGCCGCCGGGTCCGCGAAGATCATGAGAGGCTGGCGCCGACCCTCGGCCACTTCTGAATCGATCACCACCTCCTGCACCCCGTCCCGCGAGGGCAGGTCAAACATCGTATCCAGCAGAATGTTCTCGAAAATGGACCGCAGGCCCCGTGCACCGGTCTTCTGTTCCATGGCCCTCCGGGCGATCACCCGCACCGCATCGTCGGTCACCGTGAGCTTTGCCCCTTCCATCTCGAACATGCGCACGTACTGCTTGGCGAGTGCATTCTTCGGCGTCGTGATGATCTCGACCAGGGCCGCCTCGTCGAGGTCGCTAAGCGTGGCCGCCACCGGCAGCCGCCCGATGAACTCGGGAATGAGTCCGTAGCTCAGGAGATCTTCCGACCGGACCTTCTTGAGGATGTCGTCCTTCCGGGCTTCCTCTGACGAGCGCACATCCGCGCCAAACCCCATGCCGCTCCCGCTCTCCCGGTCGGCGATGATTCGTTCCAGGCCGCTGAAGGCACCCCCGCAGATGAAAAGAATGTTGGTGGTGTCCACCTGCAGGAATTCCTGCTGGGGGTGTTTCCTGCCTCCCTGCGGCGGCACGCTCGCCACCGTTCCCTCCATGATCTTCAGCAAGGCCTGCTGCACGCCCTCTCCCGAGACATCGCGCGTGATCGAAGGATTGTCCGACTTGCGGCTGATCTTGTCGATCTCGTCCACATACACGATTCCGCGCTGCGCCCGCTCGACGTTGTACTCGGAATTTTGCAGCAGATGGAGGATGATGTTCTCCACATCCTCGCCCACGTAACCGGCTTCGGTCAGGTTCGTGGCATCGGCCATGGTGAACGGCACGTCCAGGATCCGGGCAAGCGTCTGCGCCAGCAGGGTCTTGCCACTGCCGGTCGGACCGATCAGCAGAATGTTGGACTTCGCCAGCTCGACATCCGACGACTTCAATCCGTGCGCAAGCCGCTTGTAGTGATTGTGCACGGCAACGGAGAGCACCCGCTTGGGATGGTCCTGACCCACCACGTAGTCATTGAGCACCGTGTAGATCTCGGCCGGCGTGGGCACCCCTGCGCGGCTTTTCACCAGGCTGGACTGGTTGTCCTCACGAATGATGTCCATGCACAACTCGACGCATTCATCGCAGATGAACACGGTCGGGCCCGCGATCAGTTTTCGTACTTCGTGCTGGCTCTTGCCGCAAAACGAGCAGAACAGACCGTTCTTTCCGTCCTTGCCGCCAGAATCGCTGCTCATGTACCGTCCGTTCATGTGGACCGGACCGTCCGCCACGGTTCCGGGAGAAGGGAAACCTAGCCCTTTGCAGGCCGTTGACGCAACCCGAGCCGGCGCCACGAGGCGGGAACGCCCCGGGTTCCGCGTGGCCGATCCGGGACCGGTTCCGGGAGGATAGCAGGATGCGGCCGGGCCCTCGCCCGGCGGGACCTCGCCGCGCTTCGGGGCCGAGGCCCGGGTGCTACCCTAGAGCCCCGATCCCCGGCGCTGCGGCCACCGTATCCGGCTTCCGCATCCGGCCTTCCCTGCCGCACAGGAAACCCATGATTGACGAACGGCTCCGGCTGGTCCGGAGGTGGATGTCGGAACAGGGCCTGCAGGCCTTCGTTCAGTCGCACGAAGACGAATTCCTCGGCGAGTTCATCCCGGCCGCCGCCGAACGGCTGGCCTGGCTGACCGGCTTCACCGGCTCGGCCGGCACCGTCATCGTGCTGGAAGACCGCGCGGCGCTGTTTGTTGACGGCAGGTACACCCTGCAGGCGCGCGCGCAGGCTCCTTCCAGCCGCTTCGAGGTCGTCAACAGCGGCACCCAGTCGCCGGCACGCTGGCTCGCCAAGACGCTGGCCAGCGGCGGCCGGGCCGGGTTCGATCCGAAACTGATCAGTGTCCTCCGGCTGGAACAGTTCACGCGGGCCACCGCGGAAGGCGGCCAGAACCTGGTACCGGTGTCCGCGAATCCGATCGACACCTACTGGACCGACCGGCCCCCCTGGCCGCACGGCTGCATCGTCCCGTACCCGCTCTCCCTCGCAGGTGAGACCAGCAGCGAGAAGCGGCAGCGGCTGGCGCAGGACTTGCGCAAGCAGGGTCTCGACGCGGTGGTGCTCGCATCGCCCGAATCGGTCGCCTGGCTCCTCAACATCCGCGGGACCGACCTCCCCTATGCGCCGGTGGCGCTGGTCCGCGCCGTCCTGCTGGCCGACGGTTCCGCGCAACTGTTCGCACATCCCGCCACCATTACCGACGCCGTGCGCACACACCTGGGAACCGCCGTCTCCGTGGAACCACCAGCGGCGCTGGCTGCTGCCTTGTCGGCGCTCGGGCGGGAGCGGGCCGCGGTGCAGATCGACCCGGCTTCCACGCCGGCGGCGGTCGGGACGCTGCTGACGGCAGCCGGAGTCACGGTCCGGCGCGCACCCGACCCGGTCGAACTGCCGCGGGCCGTCAAGAACAAGGTTGAGCTGCACGGCATGCGGGACGCCCATGAAACGGATGGCGTCGCGCTCGCGCGGTTCCTCTGCTGGCTCGATTCCGAGGCTCCGGCCGGCCGCGTCACCGAATGCCGCGCCGCGGCGCGGCTGGAGGCCTTTCGGCGCGAGAACCCCGACTTTCGCTCTCCGAGCTTCCCCACCATTTCCGGCAGCGGCCGGAACGGCGCCATCGTGCATTACCGGGCCACCGCCGAGACCGACCGGCGGCTGCGGCCGGGTGACCTCTATCTGGTGGACAGCGGCGGCCAGTACCCGGGCGGCACCACCGACGTCACCCGGACCGTGGCCGTGGGGCGGCCCGAACCGGAGATGCGGGAGCACTTCACCCGGGTACTCCAGGGGCATATCGCAGTGGCGCGCGCGCGCTTTCCCCGCGGCACGACGGGAGGGCAACTCGACATTCTGGCCCGCGCCCCGCTCTGGCAGGCCGGCCTTGCCTATGACCACGGCACGGGACACGGGGTGGGGAGCTTCCTGAACGTCCACGAAGGCCCGCAATCCATTTCCTTTCGGGTCGACCGCACGGGACGGCCGACGGTCTCGGCCAGCGCACTTGTCCCGCTTGTCGCCGGCATGGTGATTTCCAACGAACCCGGGTACTACCGTGAGGGCGCGTACGGGATTCGCATCGAAAACCTGATCGCGGTTCGCGACGAACCTCCGCCGGACGGGGCCGAAATCGATCTGCTCGGATTCGAGACGCTGACGCTGGCCCCGGTCGACCGGCGGCTGATCGTCGCCGGCCGGCTCAACCGTGACGAGAGAGACTGGCTTGACGGCTACCACCAGCAGGTTGCAACCACCTTGGGCCCCCGGCTCGATCCTGCCACACGTCATTGGCTGGAGGCGGCCTGCGCACCATTGCACGGATGACGTCCAGGTGCGCGCCGGCAGCGGGTCCGGTCGACCAGAGTTTCCACCATCGTCGCCAGCCGCGTTTTCCGGAAAGTAGCTTCGGATGACACCGAGGAACAATCGGGCAGAGCAGGATCTGCCACCGAGCAACGTAAAGGTCGGTGTACGGTGACGGCAGTCGATACTGCCGTCTCTGCAGTTCCGTCAGAAGGAATAATCCGACGGGCGAAACCGTTTCATCACTGCACGAGCGAACGCTTGGGACTCGGGCCTAAATTATCGCGGTAGAGTCGGGAGGAGGCGCGGGGCCCATAGGTGGGAGGAAGTAGCTGTTGCCGGCGGCTTTCGTCATTGGCCGAACACCCCTTGGCAGGAGATGAAATTTCTGGAACGGGAGGGATCCGCAAGCTGCGCTTTGCTGCCCTGGGCCGCGGCAAGCAGAGAGGTGCCCGGGTGATCTACTTTTATAGTGGCGAAACCATGCCGGTCTACGTGCTTCTCGCCTATGCAAAATCCGGCAAGACCGACTTGAGCCCACCCGAACGCCGCGCCGCCGGCGGCATTGTCGCAGCCATCAAGCATACCGCAAGGAAGAAGCGATGAGCACTTTTGGAGAAGACCTGATCCAGTCCCTCAACGAGGCCCTTGCCCACGCTGAAGGCAAGGGCCCTGCCATCGTGCATGCGCCCGTGACGCCGCGCGAGGTCCGCAAGCAGACAAAACTGACCCAGGCGCAGATGGCGCAGATGGCGCCGCTGGTCGGCATGAGCCTGTCCGGCTATCGCAAGTGGGAACAGGGAACGCGCCGGGTCAGCGGCCCGGCGGCGGCGCTTCTGCGCGTGATCCAGAAAGAGCCGGAGGCCGTGAAGCGGGTGCTGCTGTCTTCATAATCCATGACCTAGCCCGCATTTCTCAACACCAGCGCCCAACACGACGACACTGAACACCGATTCAGTCGGCGTTCGGGTCGGGAATCGCACTACGGAGGCCTTGCAACCCGCTCTCGGAGGTCGGCTGAAGCGGTGTTCAGTGCCGTTCAGTGCCATAGCATGCCGGGCGCTGGTGAGAAATCCGGGCTAAGAAGCAGGGGTCAGGAACCGCCTATTTGAATCTCTGGCGAGGCGTTTCCTGTCTCCGGTGGTGAGCTTTCCCCATGCATTGCAGTGGGCCGGATCGTCGGGGTCCGGATCCCACCCTACCTTGACGTCGCGTTTCCGAAGCACGGAGGCCGGAAAGCATACGACGGCATGAAAACGGTTTCCAGCCCGTCGCTCGATGCTCACATCGGTGCAATCCAATATCTTCCTCGCACCAAGCGACATGCCCTTGTACTTGTCGCTTGACTGACTGAAGGCACCCGACGATATCCGCTGTCCGCCATCACCGGTCGGAATGATATGCTGTGCCGGAATGCCTCGCATGACGGCGTCATCCCCATAGATCTGCGGATGGTCGTGTGGAACCACTATCCCCTCGGGATCCCGCTGAGGGGGATCCATGGCTGCACAGCCCATCTAGCGGCTTAATGCTTGGAAGAAGGTTGCGACTTCTGCAATGTCGAAAGGGTCGCCTATGGAAACTTCGATGGAGGCTCCATCGCCAACGCATTCCCGATGCAGCCGTGTTGCGCAGTCCGGAGCAATTTCGATCTCGATTTCGTGGATGCCGACATACCACTCCAGTTGCAGTCCCCCGTTTGAGAGCGGGACTGCATCCGGAACGAACTGCGTATATGCGTCGATCGAGTTCAGGAGGCGAAGCGCGTGCTTGGCGACTCCGGGCAAGACCGCGACTCCGCGGTAGCCGTCCCACCCTGGAGAGAGCTTGGTGAGATCATCAATCGCTGTGCGGGATCGATCCGCGAGCGTCTCGATCTTGTCGCGGTCGAAAGCGTCTGGACGCACGATAGCTGCACGAGACTGAGGCGCGAGAATCTGGCTCGGCAGAAGGTGCTTCATCCAAGTCGAGAGGAACATACCTCCGTGGGAGGCATCAGCCCTCCACTCCACAGGAAATCGTTGAAATCGACCCATAGACTCCCAACTTCCCACCATGTTGATTGTCCGGTTCCCCTGCGGCTCTCGCACGGGAATGACCTGCCAATTGATGTCTTGTTTGGCTGTCTTCGAATTAGCGGCACCAGCCGGGTCGGCTGCAGAATTCGAATTAGCGAAACGGGCGGTCCACAGATTGGCTCTGCTGCGCTGCCTTAACTCGAAGCGCCAAGGGCTCTCCTGATCGGGTCGAACCGTCGCCGATGGCGTCACGGGCAGGCTATTCATGGCCCCTTTCATCCAGCCTCGCAATCAAGTCATGGACCCCGACCCATAGTCTCTCAAGCATCGCCTTCATTTCCCCTTCATCGGGCATTCGCGGTTCCGGGACATGGAGATTGGCGCTCAGGAACACCTTTTCAGTATCGATAGCTTGAAATCGGGGTTCCAGGCTGATCGTCCACCTCCAATTCTCCTCATGCACGACCAACTTGCCGGATCCGCCCACACTCCCCCATTTTTCGTTCAGATCGCTTGCACGGGCGAAAAGGCGCTGTCCCAGATAGGTGAACGCACTCTCTCCAGAGTTTTGATTGTAGACCGGCTCGATGTTGAAGCCGAAAGACGAAGGACCCGTCGCTTGCAGGTCGGTGTTGGCGATTGCCTGCCTTGCCAACCGAACGACCGAAGCTACATCGTCGATGTGGATTGGGTATTCCCGCATTGCCCGCGTTCTGTGGGCAGAGGTTTCCACGAGCATGCGATCGCGAGGGATCCTCAATAGGCGCGCCTGATCCGAAGTCGATTGGAGCGGGCCAAGCAACAGCCCGGTTTCGGTAATGATTTCCGATCCGATCGCGGCGCTGCACGCGACGATCTCATCGTTGTTTCAGAGCAACTCAAGACCGACAAACACAGCGTCAACCAAGAGGACGTCCTGGACTTCTACAGCCATCGGAGTTTCTTACGGGAGGCTTCCATTGTGCAGGCTTCAAACCAGAAGTGCATCAAAATAATACAAGGTTTTCTTGAAGGCAAATATCAGGTAAGCGTTCGGGCGGGCAGTGATGGAGCGGCTTCACGCCTCTCTGATGGTCCCTTCCGGCGGACCTATAAAGACGCCATGGTTCCGTCGTCACCCCACAACCGAACGCTCACGTTCGGCCTGACGCCAGGGCAAAGCCAAGACTGACGCAAGTCGTCAGTTGAGCGTCGATCAGGCCAAGACCCCTGAACCGGGTTCGTCGAACGGACGGCCAGACGGCCGGGTTTCGTAGCCCCGCAACGGGGGCGCACATGCCCCGACCCGGTTCAGTGAACGGCACCGTTCCTGAAGATATCTTCGATCGTGGGCGCGGAAAGGATGGCGTCAAGCCAGACATCAAGGTCTTCGACTGGTGCGGCAAGTACACGGGTGCTTGCGTCTTCGGATACGGTGCCGAAGCGGCGCTCAAGCAATCTGAGCAGCGTTTCCGCCTTGCCTTCCACCCGTCCTTCCGCTCGTCCTTCCACCCGTCCTTCCGCCTTGCCTTCCTCTTTCCACCCTTCTGCGACCGTCGGCATGAGTGTCCTCCATAGTTCCGGATCCGCTTCGCGGATGATCTGCTCCAGAGCCTCGCGGGGCAACTGGTACTTCTCAACCATATATTCGATCGCCGGCACCCTCAAGTCGCGCAGCGCTCCCAACGCCGCCACCAGTTCCTCCTTCGGAGGGTCCTGGTCCATGGTGTATTTCAGGAGCGCGAGGCCGCCGCGCAGGGAAGTGTCGGACGACAGCTCGGGATCGGGTATGCGGCCGAGGTCGAGGAGATGGTATCGGAACAGGTCTTCCGTCTCGGCCGCCAGATCCCTTGCCGACCGCGGCGCGGTCCATTTCGCGGCGCCGTGGTAGACGACGATGGGGATGACGAGCGGGCGCGGTTGCGGGTCGCCCCGGCCTTGCAGGCGGTCATGGCTGCGCAGGATGCCGATGATGTATTCGCTAATCTGTAGCGGTGTCCTTGTATCAGGTGTGCTCTTGTGTTCTAGTAATGCGTAGGCCATACCCCCTTCCTTGAGGCCTGTCATGAACAAGCTGTCGGTGCGCAGGGTGCGGAGGGTGTCGCTGATGAGGGTGTCTGGGAGGGGGCTGAAGGGCTCGTCGGAGAGAAGGGCCGCCGTTTCCGGAGGTAGGCATCGCCGAATCAGCACATCGGCCCGCACGGGATCACCGATCAGGGTGCGAAAGAACGCGTCATGGGAGTGGCGGAATGCCATCGAGCCTCGCTGTCCGGGTGCCAGCCGGTGCGATGGCGCCGCCGGTTGTCCGGATTCCTGGGGAGGGGGTGCGGGAGCATCATGGGAGGGGGCGGGGCGATTGTCCATCACCCGGCGCCGAAGGAATGCCGCCGGTTCCAGAGCAAAGAGCAACCGTCCGGGCGCCTGGATCGAAGTGCCGTGCCGGAACTGCCTGGACGGCGGCCCACGACACGGCCGGTCCGGGCGGCACCGGATCAGGGTGCAGAACTATTGCCTTTCAGCCGGTGCCTGTCCTCTGGCATCGACGGCCACCACCCTGCGACCGAACGCTTACAATATCAGACGTCCTGACCCGACCAGATGGAGCGTAAGCGTTGGGTGTGATTCTCATATGAACATTTTTTTGATCGCGAGGGCTGGAGTCCCGCCCTGTTCCAACGGCTGGCCCGCCGGGGGGGGGGCGCCTGCATCACCTGGCACAAGAACTTTCAAGGCAAGGACTGGCCGCCAAAGGATTTCCACAAACACAAAATTCCGGTGTACGGCCCGGCCGGATGCAGCTCGACCACCGTCAGTCTGGCCGAAAAGAACATCGATCTGGAGAATGCTCCGCGGGTGCGGCAGATCCGGCGTCGGCTCGACAACGGGCGCCAGGTACCCCTGATCACGACCCATCCCCGCCTGCCCGTCGAGAAAGTCGCCGGCGCCATGTTCTCGCGCTGGTCGCAGGAGAACTTCTTCAAATATCAGATGTCCTGAACTGATCAGATGAGGCTACTGACTGGTGGTGCTTTCCACCGGATAATTTTCAATGACTTGGTTCCGTTCTTGCGGTCGGAAACACCTGACAGGAAGCCATATTTCGTTTATTGAATAGATGGACCATTATTTGAAAGCCAGAGATGCTTTCTTTTCCGATTTCTCCCGCTGAGGCCACGTCTATCATCAGAAAAATGGACCGACTAAAGTTGGGTCGTGTCAGGACATCTGAATATATGCGCGAGGAGTGCAACCTTGATGCGCTCCCCGAGCATGCGCTGGAACCGCTCGATCCCGATACCCGGGTGGTCAATCCGGCCCACCGGACGGCCCGCAAGGCCATCGACAAGCTCCGCCCGCGCCTGCAGAAGCTCTCCCACCGCATCCGCCAATATCGCAACAAGAGGAAGCGAACCGCCCCGCTGACCGCCGAGGTCCGGGCGCTGGAGCGCGAACTGAAAATCCTCCAGCAACAAGCCGACCAACTGCCCAGCCATGTGCGCGCCGGCAACCTGCCAGACGATCGAAAACTCCACACCCTGCCGGTCGCCCGGCGCCTGTTCGTCGATGTGGTCCGCATGATCTGTTACCGCGCCGAAACCCGCATGATGCCGGCGGTGGCGGCGGGCAAAAAATCCCGTCCCCGAAAGCTCCTTTCCACACTGTTGCAGGCGGATGCCAATCTCGTGCCCGAACCCGACCAGGGGGTGCTCCGGGTCGAACTGCTCGGACTCGGCAATCACGCCGCGGAACAGATGCTCAAGCCGCTGCTCGAGCAGCTCACCCAGACCCGGACCCGGTATCCCGGCACCCAGCTTCGTCTGGTCTACCAGATCGCCGGCAGCCCGGAACCGGAAAATGGGTCAACCAAAGTTGGGTCGGGTCATGACGTCTGATCGTACAATGACCCAGCCAAGAATCACGCAGCGAGTGCGACCTGCGTGACCTGCCGGTTCTCGTTGGCGCAGGGTGGCCGGCTTCCAGCCGCCACCGCGGCCCAAACAGCGCGATCTATACGGACGAGCATGAAACCTATACCTTCCACATACCTGTCTCGGCGGTGAATACGCCCATGAAGCTGTCAATCATGGCGTCGCATACATGGCGGGCAAGCGGCTGACCTACGCCGCCCTCATCCCGGACAATGGACCGGCAGCAGGAGCGCAATCCAATGCCTGACTTGGGATTCAATCCAATCTGGATTGTCGTCGCCTTGAGTGTGGCCGGTGCACCTTTCGCATTTGGCCGGTGGGTGGGCGCTGTCAACGGTGACCGTATCTCCTTCAACCAATTCATGGGGCGTATCGGAAACGATATTCGTGAGCTTCGACAAGACATCAAAGATCTTTTGCGCCGGCAAGATTCCCCAACCATTGAAAGAAACAGCCCCTTGCGACTAAGCGAAACCGGACAGAGGGTCTCGGCAGATCTAGATCTGCCCGGCATGGCAAGGAAGATTGCTGTATCCGTCAAACCAGAAATAAAAGGGAAGTTGCCCTATGACATTCAAGAATTTTGCTTTAACTACATCCGCGAAAAATATGAATTCAGCACAAATGATGAGGTTCGCATGAAACAGTGGGCCTTTGAGAACGGGATTGGCCATGACAATGTGCTGGATGCGCTGGCAATTGTGCTGCGGGATGAATTGTTAGACCTGGAGAAGAACTGACACTCCTCCGCTCTTCGCCGATCACAACCGCATCCTTCGGCTGGGGTTAGATCGAACGAGCATGCAGTGGATAGAAGTGACGGCAGTCGATCCCACCATCTCCGTAACTCCACCAGAAGGAACAATCCGAGAGGCGAAAACCGCCCCGTCACTGCACGACCGACCGCATACCACTGAGGTTGCCTCCATCATCCGAAAAAACACCTTCGAATTTCCGTCGAACCCGTATGGGCCGCCCTTGAGGGGTTGAGGAGTCAGCGCGACGACCGGTCAGCGGCACGCCATCGAAGCAGCGCATTCTCCAGCTCTTCCGTCAGGGGCTGAATGTCGCTCTCCGATTTTCGTGTCTCCAGCCTCCCGACCAATCGGGCGACATCCGGCGCACGCCGGCCTCGAACTTCGGCGAGACCGTGCAGCTTGGTCTTGGCGATCTGCGCAGGGGAGTCCGACGCCGAATCGTAGATCGAGTCCAGTTGGTTCATGCGTGCTGCAAGGTTGTCCGGTTGAAGGCCCAGTTCGGCAGCCTCCTCGGGGGTGAAATTTCTCAACGCGCGCCATACCCAGATCTCCGGGGCGTCGCCGGGGAGAAAAAACACGGAAACGTCCCCCGCCTGGGTGCGCAGCCTCGTTTCCGCCGCACTGCCGCGCTTGTCGCCGTCCAACACGAATACAAAGTTGTCGATCTGGCCAAACTTGCGGAAGGCCGCCGCATGGGCCGGGAACTCTTCCGCTCCTGTGTCACGGCCGATGCGAACCGCTTCCGTCCTGATCCCCTGGCGGGGAAGAAGGACATCGAACACGCCCTGCAGGATGCCCTCGGCCACCTCGTCCTCGCAAAGGAGGTTGAGTGCGTCTCCTGACCGCCCGTAGAGTGCATTCTGAACGATGTCGCGGTACGGAGGGCGGACCGAGACTTGGCCGGCATCGTCACGTTCGAGAAAGACACGCCCGTTGGCCGGCACCGAATCCAGCACGACCGGGCTGTGCGACGTGACGATCACCTGAAGGTCGTTGCGCAGCGCCAGTTGCTGTAACTGCAGCATGAGAAGCTGTTGCACCCAGGGATGCAGCCCGGCTTCCACTTCGTCGATCAGTACCAGCGCCCCCTTGAGTTGGGCGATTTCCTGGGAAAGCCGAAGAATTGCCCGCTCACCTGCCGACATGTGCAGCTCGGAATATACGGCCCCTCCTTCCCGGGCCGCAAAGAGCAATGTCTTGCTTCCGCTCGACAGATTCACGACCTCGGAATATCGAAACGGAAGCATCCGATGCGCGAACTCGATCTGCGACGCCGGCAGAACCGTCTCCTCCGGCGCATGGGCCGAACGTGACATGCTCAGAACCCCGCGCACTTCGGATGGATTGCTGAGATTGCTGAGAGTTCTGAGATAGACCGGCCGTTCAGGCTGGCTGGCATTCTTTCTCCCGAGGAAGCTTCGATTCCAGCCCTTGGAACGCCGCCAGCGCATGGAGCGCCGGCCTTCTGGCGTCGCATAGTCGAAATCGATACGGACCTCGTCCTTGTGATCCTCGCGCACCCCGAGCCGGGGGCGGTAATCGGGAAACAGCGTCGAGGGCACGAAGTCCCTTACGCCGGCTCCGGGCACCCGATAGGCGCAGGCCGCAGCGAACAGCACCGTCGATTTCCCGCTGGCATTGCCGCCGGCAATGACGCTGACCGGGTAGTCGAACACCGTCCGCAGATTGTCGATTCCGCGAATCCCGCTGAGATGAATTTCCCCGAGAAAGTGGGGAAGGTGGGGCTTCTTGCCCTGCAACTGTTCCCATATTTCCCTGAAACGTCTTTCGATCATGATGGCGCCCTTCAAGCAACAGCTTCATTTCCGCAAGCGACCAGCATGGTTGTCGTGCGTTCCAGCAGCGCAACCGCCTGGCGCCGCGATACCGTCGGGTAGTCGACCAGCTTCGAGAGATTCCATCAGGATGCGCGCGGGCACCCTGGTTCCCGCAAATACGGACGTTCCGCCGAAGATGCTCGGATCCCGGTCGATCAGCGTGTCCGTCATCATGCCCTCCCTGTTCTGCTGCGGTCACGCTTCGCCATGACCGAACTGGGTGGCTCCGCTTGTGCGGAGCATGCCCCCGTCCGTGAAATCACCGACAGAAACGTCCCGGTTGGGGCGCTGCAAACCGTGGGCCGTGTTCGCATCACGGCTGTCGAACGAGGGCAGCGCAACCGGGATCGTAGACGTAGTCGGCGATTACCCCCTCCCTGATCTTCCCGACCGCATCGTCGATGGCGTCCAAAGGGGCGAGGAACCACTCGCGTGGGACGACAGGATTGCCGAAACGGTCCCGGATCTCGATGTCGAGGCGCGCAGGAGCGAAGACCCGGTGAACCAGCTTCTCCAGACGAGCCCGGTCAACGTTGTAGAGCTGGTAGGTCGCAACGACTTCGGCCTCGGCCATCAGAAAGGTCGGGTCGAGCCGTGCGCCGGCGATGCGCGCTTCAACCTTTCCGCCGGTGACGCCGATCTTGTGGACCAGATTCCGGTTCTCTGCGATGAACGGAATCTCCGACTTGCTCCGCAACACGTAAATGGTGCCGCTCGCCTCGTCGCCGGCGGCGCTCCGGTCGGCAAAGAGCGGCCCTGTCGTTGGGTCGGAGATCAGCCTGCCGGCCTCGTCCTTGTGGAGCGCACGCTGAAGCGAGCGCCTGAGCATGTTGTTCTCGGTGCCGTTGTCGAAGATCACCCGCAGCCGCGCGTCCCTGTAGCCGTAATCCTGCCTGAACTCCTCACCCATGTCGGCAACGTAGGCCTTCTGGCCGCCGACGATGAAGAAACGGCCGGTCTGGATGTCCGCCGTGGCCTTGGGCGGCCGGGTCTGGCGGACGCCTGTTTCAAGGTCCTGCTGGACCTGCTCGAAGAGCGGCCGGAAAATCTCGAAATCGTCGCATTTGCGGCGACTCGCGATTTCCTCCGCCAACCGCTTCTCCGCGGCCGAACGAACGTGCCGAAGATTGGTCATGTCGGGTGCGACTGCCTTGATGTCGAGTTCGGCCAGCAAGGCGTCGTCGTTCAGGCTTTCCGGCGCCGGAGGGGTGCCGCCTTCGCCTCCTTCGGCCAACAGACCCTGCCTGTCCAGGGGACTCAGTAGTGCGCGGCACTCTTCCTGCTCTCGGATGCAATCCAGCCGCACGGCTTGAAGTCGCTCGAAGATGTCGCGCGCCTCGCCATGACGCGGTGCGCGGCCGTGCGCGTCGAAGAAGCGCTGGATGTCCTCGAAGCCCGCAACGATTCGTTCTTCACGTGGCGTCCGGCCGCTCGCCTGTTTCGGCCCGGCTGCGACTCCGAGTTCCGCAAGAAGCGCCTCATCTTCTGCGGTGAACCTGTTACCCATCAACAGCCTGCGCCTGCATCCGTGCGAGGAAGGCGACCCCTTCGGCCATGCGCCGCTCCCAAGGGTCGGGGGAGGTCATGGACGGCAGGCGCCCGCGCTCCTGCTTGAACCTGAGGGCGCGCCGCGCGAGATCGCGCGCCTCCTCTGGCGAGAGCCGGATCTTCTTGGCCGTGATCACCGCGGCGATCTGCTTCAGGCTCTCCTCGCTCATCGCCTTGGCGAGGATCGCATAGGCCGCCTCAAAGGGATTGATCCGGTCGATCAGGTCGATGTCAAGATCGCGCACGTCCATCGCGAACCTGCGGACACCGTCGATCAGTGCCGTGTTTCCGGTCCGGTCCCCATCCGTATCGTTGGGGGATGGCTCCTTCGCTTTCCGGGTCAGGTTCAGGGCAGCAACGGCGTGCTGGCGCACCGCCTCCCGGTCTTCCTCGCTGAACTCGGGGTATTTCTCCTTGACGATCTTGCCCATCCGCACTTGGGTCAATTCCTGGGGCACGGCCTCCTCGTCGAGAAGCCCGCGCTCGACCGCCACCCGGTCCTGCGCGAACGCGGCAATCACCTCGTTCAGGTCTTCCCGGCAGACGCGCTTGGCCCCCTTGCTCGTCGGCATGGCCAGTCCCTGGATCTCGACGTGAAACTCACCCGTCTCCTCGTCGAAGCCGACATTGCACCGGGCCGGGTCGTATGCTTCCTTTCCATAATCGACACCATCGGCGGGTTGGCTTTCCGGCGTTTTCGGCGTGAAGTTGAAACGCGGCGCCAGCACCTGCTCCATCAGCAGACTCGCCGCGATGGCCTTCAACGTGTCGTTCACCGCTTCGGCAACGGTTTCCTCCGAGGCGTCAGGTTCAGCGATCAGGTTGGTGAAGCGGGCACGGGTCTTGCCTGGCGCGTCCCGGGTCGCTCGCCCGATGATCTGCACGACCTCGGTCAGGCTCGATCGGTAACCGACTGTCAGCGCATGGTCGCACCAGATCCAGTCGAAGCCCTCCTTGGCCATGCCGAGCGCGATGATGATGTCCACATGGTCCCGGTCCTCCTCCTGCACCGGGTTCCGGAGCGCCGCCGCGACGCGCTCCCGCTTGGCCGGGTCGTCGTCCACCAGATCGGCGATGCGCAGCACGCGCCCGTTGAGCGTCCTGACAAGCTGGAACCCGGTCTCCGGATCCGCGCCCTGCCAGTCGCCGAGCTCCTCGATGATGTGCTCCACTTCCCGGATCTTGTCCTTGGTGCTTTCCCGTGAGTTGACACTGGGAATGTGGACGATGGTTTTCTCGTCCGGGTCGAGCACCTCGAGAATGCTGTCCGCGTAGGCTCCGGTGTAGAAGTAGTAGCCGATATCGAGCTGCTTCAGGTGTTCGTAGCCGTTGAGCTGCTCGTAGTAGGTATAGGTGACGGTCTCGAACCGCGCCTCGTCTTGCGGCAGAAGCACGGGTTCCGCATCACCGCGAAAATACGACCCCGTCATGGCCACGATATGGCTCCGGTCGCGCGCCATCAATTGACCGAGATGCACACCCAGACGGTTGTCGGGATTGGCCGAAACATGGTGGAATTCGTCGACCGCGATCAGCCGGTCGTCAAACGCTTCCGCACCAAACCGGTCCATGGCGAAGCGGAAAGTGGCGTGGGTGCAGACCAGAATCCGGTCATCGCCATCCAGAAACGCCTTCACCGTCTTGACCTTGCCGCCTTCGGCACCCGGCGCATTGCAGAGATTCCACTTCGGGCGCACCGTCCAGTCCGCCCAGAATCCGTGAGCACGCAGCCGCGCATCCCCGAAACTCGCGCCGATGGTCTTCTCCGGGACGACGACGATGGCCTGCGCGAGGCCCTGGTTGTACAGCTTGTCGAGCGCGATGAACATGAGCGCCCGGCTCTTGCCCGAGGCCGGCGGAGACTTGATCAACAGATACCGCTCGCCGCGCTTCTGCCACGCCCGCTCCTGCATCGGACGCATGCCGAGCTCGTTCGATCGGGTCGATGCGCCGCTGCCGGCGCAGGACACCGTGACGGAGGGGATGCTCTGGGCGCTGGTCATGAGAAGTCCTGTTCGCCGGCAGGTGGGCATTCGGTCCCCGTGCGCAGCCGGGATACACCCGAACCGCGCCAGGAGTTATCCCCCACCGGCCCGCTGTCAGGGAATGACTGTTCCAAGGCGCTCACACACGACATGGGCATAACTCTCCGCTTCTCCATTCACGGGATTGACGAAATCGGAAAGATCGAGGCTTCCGCCGTCGATGCGGTCAAGGATGTCCTCCCGGTCCTTGGTGAGTTCCCGGTGGTTCAGGCGCAAGAGCTCGATCATCGCCCCGGCCCCGGCATCGCTGTCGGAACGAGGAGCCACCTTACCCGTCAGCAGGAAGCGAAAGCGATGCGTGCACGCGGGATACCCGGGTTCGACACAACCGGTCTCGTCGAACCGGTCGCCCTTTGCGTTTCCGCATGTTCCCGATGGCTCCCCTGCATCGGCTTCCGGACCGCAGCTCAGGAACAGGTTCGCGAAATTCACCGAAAGATCCGGGTAGGCCGACCTTGGACGGAAGTGTTCGATATGGAATCTTCCCGGCCTGTCGAGATGCAAGCGGCGTCCGCAATAGACGCACAAGCCGCGCTGGGCTTGCCGGAGCGCCTCGACGACGGATTTCCGGACATCGCCCGGAAACGGATAGGACGGCCGCCAATCGGAGTTTTCGAGGGCCTGCCAGTCCTGCAATGCCGCCGGCGCGGTCTTTTCGTGGCTGCCCCTCATGCCGCGCCCTGCAGTTTCTTGAGTCGCCTGCGCAGGACGAGCAGGGTCGGCGTGTCGTCACCGATCTCGGCTTCGATCCGTTGCAACGCATCCGCCGCCGCCGGGACATCCTCCCGATCGATGGCAGTGTTGAAGTCGCCGATCAACCGGTCTACCGGCGGGTAACGCTCGCTGGCGCCGAGAACGCCTTCCAGCAGGTAGTTGCTGGTCCGTCCCCGCGTGCTGAGCGGAACCGTGACCTTCCAGCATTGATCGGACACGCCGTCCTCGATCATGCGCACCTTTGAACTGTCCACGCCCGAGAGCACCTGCGGAGAATGGGTGGTCACGATGAACTGGCATCCCCGGAAAACACACGTGAGCGTCGGCACGATCTCGCTTTGCCAACCCGGATGCAGGTGGAGCTCGACCTCGTCGATCAGCACGATTGCGGAAATCTCGTGCAGCGGCTTGCCGGGGGCGAACACCTGAAGGCGCCGCGCCAGGTCGGCCAGCAAGACAATATAGGACCGTTCGCCGCCCGACAGACCGCTGACATGTACCGGGGTTCCGTCCTTCTTGACGAAATGCAATCCGGGAGGCGACGCCGTCGAATCGTAGGCGGCGGTGGAAAAACTGTCGATCTTCGCGATCAGGCCGCGGATCGCCTCGAGTTGGGGGTCCCGGTAGTCGCGCTCGCCATCCCGGACCCGGCGGGCCTCCTGTGCATCGCGCTGATCCCACCATGCAGCCAGGTCTTCGATCGGTCGTTGATGATTCTGAAAAGAGCGGTCCTGGACCGTTTCGGGATCGAACAGGTCCTTGGCGGGAGGCTCGGAACTGCCATCTTCTTCGGATGCGATTCCACGTTCCTGGCGGGAATAGACGAACCGAAACTGCGACCGGTCGGGCTGCACGCCGGATCTGCGAGCCTTGGCGGGCTGTTCGCCGTCGGTCTCGATGGTGATCTTCAGCTTGTTCGCTTGGGACGGGCCGAATGGCCGGTTTTCGAGCTGGTAGGTCGCATACAGCGTGGAGCGCTGCGCCCCCCACCGGATGTCGGACGGCGCCGGGGTGAAACCTGCGGAAGTGTGTTGCGGAAGTTGGCCGGGCGCATAGCGCACCCAAGCGCCCATCATCGCCAGGGCATCCAGAATCGATGTCTTTCCCGCTCCGTTTCGGCCGACGATGACGGTGATGTCAGGCTCGAAGCCGATCTCCAGTTCGCGCGCGCCGCGAAAATCCGAGAGGCGAAGGCTGGTGAAACGCATCTTCAACATCTCCCGGATGTTCGGACCCGATTCGCCGTTCCGGATGAAATCCCCTCCGGGCCGGTCGCATTCGCGTACATCTCGAACAGTTTCTCCAGCCGCTCCGTATCGTTCTGGAAACGCCGTCCGATATAGACGCGCTCCAGCACCTCGTCGTTGCGGTCGTGCGCGGCGCGCAGATTGTCCGGCATCATCGCCGGGTCGTAGAGTTCGGCAATTGTTGCCGGGAAATGTGCCTCCCGGGCAAGCAGGATGTTTTCCGCGCACTCCGTCAGATCGGATTGGTTCTTGGCCGTGAGCGTTGGCACCGGGAAGGTGTTCCAGCCAAGAGTGTTGGAGTAGGAAAAGTCCGTACGGAGGCGCACGCACACCGTCGCGATCCAAACCCGGTGCAGCCGCGCCGCGATCAGCGCCATGCTCCACAGCGGGGCATCGTAAAGGGCGAAGTTACGATCTCCGACGATTGTGCCTCGGGCCGCAACTCCGACCGGAAGATAGTCTCTGTTCTGCGAACTGACACGCGGAACAACGATCACGGTCTCCTCACCGGATTGCCGAACCTCACCAAACCGAAAGGGGGCCGTCGCCAAGCTTCTAGTGGTCGGTCGGTTTGAGTTGGACCGGTGTTCTCGCACGGCCTCAAAGCGCGATTTCAGCCAATCGTTCTTTCGGGCGGCTTCGTACTCGCATTCCTTGACCCAGATGCAGCGTCTTTCCAGACCCCGGATGAACTCCTGCGAACCGATGAACGGGCGGATGAAGGAAGGAACGACATGTCGATTCTCAATCGCATCCGACGCCTCGGCCGCATTCAGGAGGAGATGCCCGCCGTCGTTGGGCATGCTGCCGAAGCTCATGCCCGCTATATCACTCAACGGTTTCGGAGTCGGACGCACGAACAAGTTCGGCGCGGGCACGAGATAGGGATTGATGTTGTCCGCTTCCCTGACGATAAGCCCCCCTTCGTCGGACTCCGAAAACAAACGCCGTTTCGCAATTGAACGTGTCGATATCCCCACGATGACCACAGTCACACCGGCGTTGTGGGCGGCAAGGTTTGCCCACTTGAAGGATGTATGGGCAAAACCGATTTCATGACCGGTGCCAAAAACTAGCGGCCAGAGTGTCCCGACCTGGCGGCCCTGACAGATCGAGTTGGTGGCCACGAAGGCCGAAACCGTCCGGGTTCGCATCCCGTAGTCGGCCGCCTTCATGAACCAGCCGGAGACGTAATCCAGGGACTTGCAGTGCTTTGTCCGCACCTCGAATACAGCCTTCAGGTCCGCCTTCTGCTCATCGGTCTGCCACTGGCTGCCGCGATACGGGGGATTGCTGCATATGTAGGTCTCCCCTCCCGCATTGGCGAAATCGATCTCGTCCTGATCGGGCAGTGATTCGAACAGATCGTCGGCGGTCAGCCTCACGCCGGTTCCGGTGGGCGGACAGAGCGCCAGCCAGTCCAGCCTCAGCGCATTACCGCAGGTGATCCAGTTCTGGGCGTCGAGCGGCAGGAGTTCGGTCAGGGCCTCCTGCTGCCCGCGGTAGAGCACGTCGCACTGATATCCCGCAATGATCAGGGCAAGGCGAGCGATTTCGGCCGGGAATTCGCGCAGTTCGATACCCCGGAAGTTCGTGAGTGGAATGTCCGACCTGCGCCCCTGCTCGCGCCGCCGTTCGTTGATCTCCGCCTCGATCTGCCGCATTTCCTTGTAGGCGATCACCAGGAAGTTGCCGGAGCCGCAGGCGGGATCGAAGACCCGGATGCGCGCCATCCGCTTCCGCAGGTTCAGGAGCTTTCGGGAGTTGCTTCCGGCACCTTCCAGCTTTTCGCGCAGGTCGTCGAGGAACAGCGGATTGAGCACCTTCAGGATGTTCGGCACACTGGTGTAGTGCATCCCGAGCGCGCCCCGCTCCTCGTCGTCGGCGACCGCCTGGATCATCGAACCGAAGATGTCGGGGTTGATCTTCTTCCAGTCGAGGGCACCGATGTGAAGCAGATAGGAGCGCGCGATCCGGCTGAAACGCGGCGCCTTCGCCGCTTCGGAGAAGAGCCCGCCGTTCACATGGGGAAACGCGTCGGCCCAGCGGGGAATGCCGGCGGCCGGCCGGGTCTCGGCATCGGTGTTCATGGCACGGAAGATCTCGCCGACCACCGCATGGACGTTCGAGCCGTCCGCGGCGCTCATTCGTTCGATCGTGCCGGTGAAGAGCTGCTCGTCCCTGAAAATGTCCGTGTCTTCGGCGAAGAAGCAAAAGATCAGTCGCGCCATGAAGCGGTTCATTTCGGAACGGAGACCGGCGGCACCCCAGTCGGGGTTTTCCTTCAGCAGCGCCACATAGAGGCGGTTCAGGCGTCCGGTCGCCTTGATATCGAATGCGCTCTCGCGAATCTGCCGGACTGTCGCGATGCCCGCCAGCGGCAGGAAGAAACCGAAATGCTCGGGAAAATCGGGATAGTCGCAGACCACGACATCGCCGCTTTTCAAATCTTCGGCGTGAAACTCCACACCGTCGGTCGCCAGAATGAACTTCGCTTTCGCGCGCGACGTCGCCGGACTGGCCTTGAGCACCGCCAGGGTCGCGGCGCTTTCGCCTGCGGAGCACGCCTTGATGTGGATGTTGCCGCGCTGGAGCACCCCGCCGAGGTCCGAACCGTTCGACACACCGGAGCGCAGGCGCCTGATCGTCGTCGCCTTGTTGCCGAAGGCACCCAGAAAGGCGAACGGAAACTCGGCGGCATCAAAAGGTTGCGCAGCCAGCGCAGATACCGCTTCCTCAATTTCTACGGCGTTCATCCGTCTTTCCAGATCCGAGGCGAGAATACGAAACCGCAACCCGGAATTCCAGCACCCCGTTCCACTCCGAAGTGCAATGTGGTGTTGAATTGCTGTTCCAGCGACCATCCGAGCCAGCGCTCGTGCGCCGCCGGTTTGAACGCGTACCCGACGGCCAGCCGACCAGTACCAGGGCCACCAGCCAAGTCTCGCCGTGTGGCGCAGGGCCTTGCCAACGATGCCACGGAACCGCAGATAGCAGATAATGGCACTCCGTGACTAGGCGATCCCAGTGTTGGTGCTCGCCCTCGCCACGGGTCGGGCGCACCGTGACCGCCCACAGGGCAAAGGTCGAAACAAGCCGAATGCAGCTTCAGCATCCGCAACCGTTCTTATATATCCGGTGACGATGGGGTTGCCGCATTGCGTTATCGGCATGGACAATCGCCTGCCTGACGAAACGGAGAAGCCATGGACCTGGATGTCGAACACCTCCTCAGCGCCGTGGAGCGCACGGTGTCGTCCCCGGAGCGCGACGGACAAGCCGCGCGCGCGGTCACCCTCGCCCGCGGCTACGCGACGACGGTGGAGGACCTCTGGGACGCCGTGACGAGCGCGGAACGAATCCGGCGCTGGTTCCTGCCGGTCAGCGGCCGCCTCGAACCCGGCGGCCGCTTCCAGCTGGAGGGAAACGCAGGCGGCACCATCAGGCGCTGCGAGCGTCCCTCCTACCTCGGACTGACATGGGAGTTCGGCGGTGACGTGAGCTGGGTGGAGGCGCATCTGTGCAGCGA
This sequence comes from Alphaproteobacteria bacterium, assembly GCA_965203385.1. Classification (GTDB taxonomy): domain Bacteria; phylum Pseudomonadota; class Alphaproteobacteria; order TMED109; family TMED109; genus VXPW01. The sequence goes on along the minus strand of OZ241893.1, from coordinate 2,766,682 downwards.
TGGCGCCGCCCGCTCGCGCCTGGTGATCACGCATACCGCTCTGATGTCGGACCACTGGCACGAGTTCGGCCCCGGCGCCGTCGGCGTCGGTTGGGAGATGGGCTTGCTGGGGATGAAACTGCATCTTTCGTGGCCGGACGAACCCAGGCTGGATGCGGCAACGTTCCACACGACCCGCGACGGAAGGGCGCTCATCCTCGGAAGCAGCGCGGCGTGGGGCCGGGCGGCCGAGGCAGCGGGAACGGACCCCGACGTTGCGCGCGCAGCAGCACAGCGCACGGCGGCCTTCTACACGGGTGACACCGTCGCGCCGGATTGATGCACGCTCTGGACGAGCTCCGCGACCCGGATCGCTGCGGTGCTGTTGCCGGTATCGGCCGTGGGCGCTCGCCATCGCGGTGGCGATGATTGCTCCGGCCTTCTCCGCCGCGTCACTTCGGCAAGAGCCTGCGCACGGTCGGCACGGACCTGCGGGTGGAAGAGGCCTCCTCCCGCGGCCGTGCTCGATGCGGCGATGACGCAGATGCGCGGGCGGGGCTCTGCGGAGAAGTACCGCGGCCACACCGGTGCCGGAATGGTGCCGGGCCATGCAACAACCACGCCGAGAAAGCGAAGAAGCCCGCCTGTTTGCGTCAGCCGATGACGGAGCGGCCATCCACCCTGCCACTTGGATCGCGGCGTTCGTCCTCTTCCTGCTGTGTTACGACCCGATACTGTTGCGCCAGAGGCCCGGGCCGCCTGCGTAACGCGACGTCGAATCGGGATCCCTGATTGTCACCTGCGCCACTTGTTGCATTTACGGCGTTCATGGTCCATTGTCCACCCGATCGAAGGAGATGCCGGAATGGAAACGAAGATTGCGCCGGACGCGGCCTGCGGCATTCCGAGCGAACACGATGCGGCGCTCGCGGACCGGGCTGGCCGGGCGCTGGAGGCGCTGGAGGCGCTGATTGAGGGAACCCGGCCGGTATCGGCACGGTTCGGCGACAAGACCGTCGATCTCCCGACCCCGGCGGTGCGCCTCCTTCGCGAAATCCTCGACCGCATGGCGCACGGCGAGGGGGTTGCGCTCACGTCCCTTCATGCCGAACTCACCACGCGTCAGGCGGCCGAACTGGTGCAGGTCTCGCGGACGCATCTGGTCCAGCTTCTCGATGAGGGGCGCATTCCCTGCCGGATGGTCGGCTCGCACCGTCGCGTCCGGGCCGGGGATATCCTGGCCTGGCGCCGCAAGACGGAATCCCGCCGCCGCGAGGCGCTCGACGAACTGACCGCGCGCGATCAGGAACTCGGCCTGCAATAGCCGATGTCCCCTCCGGCGGCGTTGCTTGACGCCGATGTCCTCTATCCGGCCGGTCTGCGCGACCTGCTCCTGCGTCTCGCCGACCGCCATCTCCATGCGCCGCTCTGGAGCGCCGACATCCATGAAGAATGGATGCGCAGCCTTCTTGCCGACCGGCCGGATATCGAAGCCGCCGTGCTGGAGCGGACCCGAGCGGTCATGGACGGCCATTTCCCTGGGGCGATCGTGACGGGCTACGAGGCCCTTGCCACCACCCTCGATCTGCCCGACCCCGACGACCGACATGTGCTGGCGGCCGCCATCCATGGCGGCGCGGACGTGATCGTGACCCGCAATCTGCGGGATTTTCCGGTTGACCGTCTGATGCCCCACGGAATTGCGGCGCAGCACCCCGACGCCTTCGTCGTCGAACTGTTCGAGGCCGACGCCGTGCTCGCCGCGGTCCGTGGCCACCGTTCGGCGCTGCGCCGCCCGCCCCGGTCGGCGGGGGACCATCTGGCGGCCCTTGAACGTCTCTGTCTGCGCCGGACGGTCTCCTTGCTGCGAAAACACGAAACGGCGATCTGAACAGCCCCACGCATGTTCTTGTAGACCGGGATGTCGTAGCAGAGATGTATACTTCTTCTAATCCATTATTGTTCATTTTATGTTTTCAATGAAGCATGAAGCAGACGGTGAGCTGGGTTTTTCCTCGCCTGCGTCACGGACCGCCGCCGACCTGCGCCGCTACCTCGGCTTCGACACCGTCACGACCGTCAACAGCTTGGCACAACCTGATGCGGAAGGGCAAGGGAGCCGCCGTCATCCGAAGGGAACCGGCCTTCTTTCGCAACCACCGTCACCGCATGGACTATGCGGCCGCGGTCGTCGCTGGCTTCCCGATCGGTGCCGGTTCCGTGGAAGCCGCCAACAAGGTTCTCGTGACGGTCCGGATGAAACGCTCCGGGCAGCGCTGGGGCAGCGATGGCGGCCAAGGCGTCCTGACCTTCCGGTCGCTTCTCAAGTCCGGACGTTTCGATCGGGCTTGGGCGGCATTGATCCCGCACCTGAGCCGCAGTGGCAGCTTCCAGCCGCCACCATGCGCGAACGAGAACCGGCAGCTCGCGCTCGCCGCGTGATTAGAAATGAGATCGTTATGAGATCAAAATACTGCCATATGAGAATCACGCCCAGATGAGGCGCACAAACGAAGAAAAACGCGCTGTTCGGCGGCGGCGGCTTCAGGATCTGCGCGCGGTGCACCAGCCTGATCGGCACCTGCAAGCTCGACGGCGTCAATCCGCAGGTCTGCCTGACTGACACCTTGCGCCGGACCGTCGACATGCACTCCGTGTCACGCATCGACGAACTCACGCCCTGGAACTTCGCCCCGACAATCCCGAGCGTCACCCGTCAACAAGGGTAACGGCGCGGCGCTTATCAGCAACCCTGCAAGCCGCCGCCGAAAACGGCAAGGCGGCCGGTTGCCCGGCCGCCTGCCTCGCGTTTTCTACCGCTGCGTCGCGCTCAGGCGGTGATCAGCAGGCCTTCGTAATCCTGAATGGTGACGAAGCTGAAGTCCTCCGCGCCGATCTGGTCGGCGGTCACGCCCTGCAGGAGGATCTCGTGCCCCTTGACCAATTTCTTCGACGTGATGCGAACGCCGTAGTCGGTCTCCTCGATGACCAGGTCATCGAACCCGATGAACTTCGACCCCAGCTTGTTCTCTTTCTCGGCGAGGAACACGATGGTGTCGGTCCCGTCCTCGAAGTCGGTGATGACGTCGACGCCGTCGCCCTTCCTGAACAGGAACACGTCGGCGCCCTCGCCGCCGGTCAGGTAGTCGGCGTCCTCGCCGCCCTGCAGCCGGTCGTTGCCGCCGTCGCCGATGAGCCGGTCGTCGTGCTTGCCGCCGACGAGGATGTCGTTGCCCTCGCCGCCCTCGAGCCGGTCGGCGCCGTCGTCCCCGTCGAGCGTGTCGTCGCCGCTGCCGCCATAGAGCCGGTCATGGCCGTTGCCGCCGGACATGGCGTCGTTGCCGGCTCCGCCGAAGAGGCGGTCGTCGCCGTCGTTGCCTTCAAGGGTGTCGTTGCCGGAACCGCCCCTGAGAACGTCATCGCCGTCATTGCCGTAGAGGAAGTCGTCGCCCTTGCCGCCCTCCAGGATGTCTTTGCCGCCGCCGCCGTTGAGCGTGTCAACGCCGTTCTCGCCGTAGAGCTTGTCATGGCCTTCGTCGCCGTTGAGGGTGTCGTCGCCGTCGCGTCCGTAGAGGTCGTCCTTGCCGTCCTTGCCGTTGAGGGTGTCATCGCCCCGGGTGCCGAGCAGCAAGTCCTTCTTTGCCGTCCCGTCGATGGTCTTGCCATCGGGCGGCGGCGGGTATTCCTTGTTCGGGTCGAAGTCCCAGATGAACTCCACCTTCGACAGGTCCTGTCCGTCCATGTTCAGGAAGACGGCGAGCGTCTTCTCGCTGTCCCCGCTGCCGGTGACCAGCTTCTGCGCGGCCACCGTGCTTCCGTCATAGGGATTGGTGAACTCCGCCACGGCGACGAACCGCACGTCGGCCTGGGCCAGGCCCAATGGCAGGCGCACGTAGTCCTTATCGACCTTGAAATCGAAGATGACATCGGGCGTCTTGCCGCTGGGGTCCATGACGAAGATGTCGCGTCCCTGTCCGCCATAGAGCTGGTCGGCGCCGGCGCCGCCGTCGAGCCGGTCGTTGCCGCCGGCACCGAAAAGGACGTCCTTGCCGGCACCGCCGTAGAGAACGTCATTGCCCGTGCCGCCGTCGACGACGTCATCTCCAGCGCCACCCCAGACCGTATCGTTGCCATGATCGCCGTACAGCGCGTCATTGCCGCCGTTGCCGTAGATCGTGTCGTTGCCGTGGCCGCCGTAGACGATGTCGCCGTCGCTGCCGCCGGCGATCACGTCATCGCCACCCCAGCCGTAGATGGTGTCGTTCCATTTGGTGCCGTTGATCTGGTCGTTGCCCTGGGAGCCGAAGAAGGTGCTGCCTTGCACGGCGTGAATCTTCGCTGTGATCTTGTCAATGGCGCCCTGGATCGAGTCCGGATCGGTGACGTCGAGCGCGCCTGTGTAATTGACCTCCGCGATCACGGTGCTGCCGTCGAGGACGAGGCGGAAACCGCTGTCCCCCCAGGGTCCCTTGGGATGGTAGACCACGTCGATGGACTCCTCCAGGGTATGCCCGGTCAGGCCGGTCATGCGGATGATGTCCTCGTCGGGGTTGAAATCCGCGATATGGACATAGGCGTCACGGTGCAGCTCGAACGCGTCGTCGCCCTCGTTGCCCCACATGACGTTGCCGCCGGTGATGTTGCCATGAGCGTCCCGTACCAGCTTCGGGCCGACGCTCGGGTGCTCGCTGTAGTCGCGGGTCGTCCAGTCCACGCGGCCCGCAACCAGCGTGTCGTGCCCGTTGCCGCCGTACATCAGGTCGTGGTACGCGTTCTCGAAATTGCCGACCAGGATGTCGTCCCAGCCTTCGCCCTTGAGAACGTTGGCGCCCTTGCCGCCGGCGAGGAAGTCGCTGCCTTGACCGCCCTTGACGGTGTCCTGGGCACCGCGGTTGGCGCCGCCCTGGTACCAGTCGCCCCTGTGGCCGCCGTAGAACCAGTTGTTGCCGGTTCCGCCGATGACTTTCATCAGCCCGTAGAAACCGTCCGCGGGCGTGTAGCTGCGGTCTCCGTCCTGGCTCGAATGGTCGACGACCTCGCCGGAGACTTTGAATTCCCGTCGTTCGCTCATGATGTCATGGACTCCTTGATTTCAAGATGTGGGACCGTTGCAGGAACGTGCGTTCTGCATGGTGGCCGTGCACGACCGGTGGCTGGCGTCGATTCGCCCTGCAGGGCGCCGGAGGCGCCGCCGGGTTCGCAGATGTCGGGTCTCGCCAGCTTCCTGCGCTCCCGGCACACCTGCCAACCCACAGCCCGGCCGGAGTGGGCGGCCAGGACCGGGCTTGCCGATGTCCTCGCCGCGAGCCTTCCGGAGCGGCGCGCGCAGCCGATGTCTCCTTGCCGGCCATGACCGTCCCGCCCCGCCGTCGGCAGGGCGAAGCGGACAGGAAGGCGTCGGGACGCTTGCGTCCGGCGGCGTCCGGCTGGGCGCCGCTCAGAGACAGAGGCGCAGGTGTTTTCCCTTGCGGGGGGGGGGGGGGGTACGAAGGTCGCGCATCGCAATGACGCTTGCGGTATTCGTCACGACCTCGGCCTCCGCAATTCCGGACCGGTTTGCGACCTCACAACAGGCAGCAAACAATCCAAACAGTCCAGACCTGTTGCATAGTGTAACCGGAAGCCGAATGCAATACAACTTCCACCGTCATCCGTATCTCCGGTGACGACGGGGTTGCCGCATTGCCTTACCGGCATGGACCATCGCCTGCCTGAAGTCGAGCGCCTTGCGCGGCGTGCGCCGGGGGCGCCGGTGCGCTCGGTCGTTCACCGCGACGAGATCCGGGCCCTGGCCCGGCACATGGCGAAGCCGAACCACCGCCGGCAACGCGGCCCCGCCCGCCCCGGATCAGAGCATCGTCGATTTCGCCGTCAACACCACCCGCCTCACGCGGGTCTGTCCCGCCGAAACGGCAGCCGCTGCCGGGAACCTGCAACCTCCGGGAGGGGTATCTGATCCTGTCACCCTTCGTCGAAAACTGCCGTGTCAGGCGCGCCGGCTTCACGGGCGAGTCGACTGGACCGGATCGAACGGCCGCGGCCGCCCGGCGCGCACGTCCCCGCGGACGGTGTCGTCAGGAAAGCGCACCGAGCAGCGCGGCCGTGACTTCTGCCGTGCCCCGGGCGCCGTCAATCCGGACCAGCAGGTTTCGCGCCTCGTAGTAGGGCACCAACGGGGCCGTCTCCGCCCGGTACGCCGTCATCCGCTCGGCCACCGTATCCGCGCGGTCGTCCTCCCGGCGGCGAAACCCGGTGCCGCCGCAGACATCGCAGATATTCTCGCGCTGGGTCGGCTTCGAGTGCTCGTTGTAGACCGCATCGCACTTCGTGCAGACGTACCGGCCGGTGATCCGGCGCACCAGTTCGTCCTCGGTGATGGTGAACTCGACCACCCGGTCCAGGGCCTGCCCGGCGCGCTCGAGCATCTGCTCCAGGGCGTCGGCCTGGGCGACCGTGCGCGGGAATCCGTCCAGGACATACCCCGCCGCGCAATCCCCGTGGCCGAGCCGGTGGGTAACGATCCCCTGTACCACCTCGTCGGGCACCAGTGCGCCCTGGCTCATGATCGCCGCCGCCCTCCGGCCGATCTCCGTATCGGCCTCGACCGCCGAGCGCAGCATGGCGCCGGTGGAGAGATGCGGGATCCCGAACCGGTCCCGCAGCACCGCCGCCTGGGTGCCCTTGCCGCAGCCGGGCGGCCCCAGCAGCACCACCCGCATTACGACCGGCCTCTGAGCTTCGCCTTCCTGATCAACCCCTCGAACTGCCGCGCCACGAGGTGGGAGTGGATCTGGGCCACCGTGTCCATGGTCACGTTGACGACAATGAGCAGGCTGGTGCCGCCGAAGTAGAAGGGCACCGCGTACTGGGAGATCAACAGTTCCGGCAGCAGGCACACCAGCGCGAGGTAGGCCGCCCCCGCAGTCGTGAGGCGGGTCAGGATCCGGTCGATGTAGGCGGCCGTGTTGGCGCCGGGCCGGACCCCGGGCACGAACCCGCCGTATTTCTTCAGGTTGTCGGCCGTATCGGCGGGATTGAAGACCACCGACGTGTAGAAGAAGGCGAAGAACACGATCCCGGCGATGTAGAGCGCGAGATAGGCCGGCTGCCCCCGTCCCATCGCGGCGGTGACATCGAGCAGCCAGGACGGGCCCTGCCCGGCGTTGAAGCTGAGCGCCGTGACCGGCAGCAGGAGGATCGAGCTCGCGAAGATCGGGGGAATCACGCCCGACGTGTTGAGCTTGAGCGGCAGGTAGCTGCTGGTGTCGCCGCCGAAGGTCTTGGTGCCCAGCTGCCGCTTGGGGTACTGGATCAGGATGCGCCGCTGGGCCCGCTCGATGAACACGATGAACGCGATCACGCCCACCGCCAGCACCATCAGCAGCAGGATCAGGACGCCCGACAGCGCCCCGGTCCGGCCCAGTTCCAGCGTGGCCACCAGGGCCGCCGGCAGCTCGGCCACGATTCCCGCCATGATGATCAGCGAGATCCCGTTGCCGATGCCGCGGGAGGTGATCTGCTCGCCGAGCCACATCAGGAACACGGTGCCGCCCGTGAGCGTGATCACGGTGACGAACCGGAAGAACAGGCCCGGATCGCGCACGGCCGGCCCCTGCGAGCCGGACAGGCTCTCGAGCCCGACCGCAATCCCGAGCGCCTGCATGGCCGCCAGCACGACGGTTCCATAGCGGGTGTACTGCGTGATTCGCTGGCGGCCCGATTCGCCTTCCTTCTTCAATTGTGCGAGGTGCGCCGAGACCGTGGTCATCAGCTGGATGATGATCGAGGCCGAGATGTACGGCATGATGTTCAGGGCGAAGATCGTCATCCGCCCGAGTGCGCCGCCGGCGAACATGTCGAACATCCCGAGGATGCCGCCGGAATTCTGCCGGAAGATATCCGCCACCGCACTGGTCTCGATCCCGGGCAGCGGGATGTAGGTCCCGATGCGGTAGACGATCAGTGCCCCCAGCGTGAACCAGATGCGCCGCTTGAGCTCGGTGGCCTGCGCGATCGCGCCAAAGTTGAAATTGGCCGCAAGTTGTTCGGCGGCAGACGCCATCAGCCGGCCTCCCCGAAGTCTGGACTGCGCCCCGCCGGCCCGGGACGACGGGAGAACACCGGCTTCACGCCGGGGCCGGAGCGGCGTCCGCGGGGGCGCGCGGAGCGGGTTCGCCGGATTTCCCGGGTACCACCACCCGGACGCTGCCCCCGGTGGTCTCCACCGCGGCCACGGCCGGGCGCGACGCGCCGGCGACTTCCAGGTTGAGCGGCACGGACAGCTGCCCGGAACCGAGCAGGCGCACCCCGTCGCGGATGCGGCGAATGATTCCGGCGTCGCGCAGCACCGCGGCCGTCACCACGGACGCGGGGTCCAGCCGGCCCGCATCGACCGCCGCCTGCAGGCGGCCGAGGCTGACCTCGGCGAACCGCCGCCGCCGGAACGGCCGGAAACCGCGCTTGGGCAGGCGCCGGTAGAGCGGCATCTGTCCGCCCTCGAAACCCGACGTGCCGGAACCGGAGCGGGCCTTCAGCCCCTTGTGCCCCCGGCCCGCCGTCTTGCCGGTACCGGAACCGATGCCGCGGCCGATCCGCTTGCGCTTGCGGCGCGCGCCCGGAACGGGCCGGAGGTCCTCAAGAATCATGCGGGGGCTCCCCGAGGTTGGCCGGTTCCGCCACGACCAGATGCCGTACGCGGGCGATCATGCCGCGAACCGCCGGCGTGTCCTCCAGCTCGGACACCCGGCCAATGCGGTTGAGGCCGAGCCCGATCAGGGTCCGGCGCTGTACCGGCTTGCGGCCGATCGGACTTCGGGTCTGGGTGACGCGTATGCGCCCGGAAGGAAGTGTTGCCATGGTACGCTACGCGGGAACCGCGCCTTCGGGAAGGTCCGCACCGGCGGCGGCCGGCGGCGCCAAAGCCGGGCCGGGGGGCGGTGCTTCGGTGGCCGTCGCCGCCGGTTGGGAGGGCGCCCCCTTCCCGGCGGCGCGGCCGCCGCGCGGTCCGCCCCGCTTCGGGCGCCGCTCGCTGCGGTCGAGGATCTCCGAGACCTTGCGGCCGCGCCGGGCGGCGACCTCGGAGGGCGACTGCATGTTCTGCAGCGCGTCGAACGTGGCCCGCACCATGTTGATGGCGTTCCCGCTTCCGAGCGATTTTCCCACCGCGTCCTGCACCCCCAGCCGCTCCAGCACCGCCCGCACCGGACCGCCGGCGATGATCCCGGTCCCGGGAGGGGCCGCGCGCAGGATCACCCGCGCCGAACCGAGCCGCCCCCGGGTGTCGTGGTGCAGGGTGCGGCCCTCGCGCAGCGGCACCCGGATCAGCTTCCCCTTGGCGTTCTCGGTCGCCTTGCGGATCGCTTCCGGCACCTCCTTGGCCTTGCCCGAGCCGAACCCGACCCGGCCCTGGCCGTCGCCGACCACGACAATGGCGGCAAAGCCGAACCGCCGGCCGCCCTTCACGACCTTGGCCACCCGGCGGATCTTGACCAGATTCTCGACGAGTTCCTGGCGTTCCTCGGTATTTCGTTGTCTCCGCGCCATATGCGTTCCCGACCCTCGGTTAGAACCCGAGGCCGCCCTCCCGGGCCCCCTCGGCCAGCGCCCGTACGCGCCCGTGATAGAGATAGCTGCCGCGGTCGAACACCACCGTGTCGACCCCCGCCTGCTTCGACCGTTCGGCCACCAGCGCGCCCACGGCGCGCGCCGCCTCGACGCCCCGGCCGAGACCGGAATCGGCGCGCAGGGTCCGGTCCAGCGTGGACGCGCTGGCGACCGTCCGGCCCGTCGCGTCGTCGATGACCTGGGCGTAGATGTGGCAGTTCGAGCGGAACACCGACAGCCGGGGGCGCCCGTTGGCCGCCTGCCGCAGCCGGCGGCGGTTGCGCCGGCGGCGGCGCAGCATGCGTTCGCGTGGAGAGACCGCCATCGGCTACTTCCTCTTGCCTTCCTTGCGGCGAATGTACTCGCCCCGGTAGCGCACGCCCTTCCCCTTGTAGGGTTCCGGCGGGCGGAAGGCACGAATCTCCGCCGCCAGCTGGCCGACCCGCTGGCGGCTCGCGCCCGAAATCTCGATTTCCGTCGGCCGCGGGCAGGTCACCTTGAGATCATCGGGCACGGCGATGTGCACATCATGGCTGTAGCCGAGCTGCAGGCTGAGCACGCCCCCCTCCTTGACCGCCGCGCGGTACCCGACCCCCTCGATGTCGAGATGACGCGTGAACCCGGTGCTGACGCCGGTGACCATGTTCGCGAGCACCGCCCGCGTCATGCCCCACGCGGCCCGGGCGCCGTCCTTCTGCGACCGGGGCGACACCTCGATCGCGTCATCGGCCCGGCGGATCGCCACGCTGGCCGGAAACGTCTCGGACAGGGTTCCGAGCTGGCCCTGGACCGTCACCCGGCCCCCCTCGATCGTGACCGCCACCCCGCCGGGAACCGGCACCGGGTGCTTGCCCACGCGCGACACGGTCAAAACACCCGACAGAGGAGTTCGCCGCCGACATTGGCCGCCCGCGCCGCCCGGTCGGACATCACGCCCGCCGGCGTCGACAGGACATGAATCCCGAGCCCGCCGTGAAACCGCGGGATCTCCCGGACCGGGGAATAGATCCGGCGGCAGGGGCTGGAGATTCGCCGAATCTCCCGGATCGCCGGCGCTCCCTTGTGATACTTCAGCTCGATCACGAGGTCGCGCTTCGGACCGCCCTGTTCCTCCACGCTCCACGCCCGGATGTAGCCTTCCTGGCGCAGTACCTCGAGCACGCCCCGGCGGAGGCGGGAATCCGGGCACCGGACCGCTGACTGCTCCGCCATCAGGCCGTTGCGGATTCGGGTCAGCATGTCGGCCAGAGGGTCCGTCATCGTCATCGTCCGCCCTCCTACCAGCTCGCCTTGGTCATGCCGGGAATCTGCCCCATGGACGCGAGTTCCCGAAGCGCAATCCGCGAGATCCGCATCTTCCGGTAGTAGCCCCGGGGACGGCCGGTCAGCTCGCAGCGGTTGCGAATCCGGACCGGCGAGGCATTCCGGGGAAGCCTGGCGAGCGCCAGGGCCGCCTGGAACCGTTCCTCGGGGGCGGCCGAGCGGTCGTGGACCCGGGCCTTCAGGGCGAGGCGGACCCGCCGCCCCCGCTCCGCCATCTGCCGGCGCCGGCGGTTCTTCATGATCGCACTCGTCTTGGCCATGGAATCAGGCTCCCTGCCGGCGAAACGGCATGTTGAATTTGCGCAGCAAGGCCCGCGCCCGGTCATCGCTTGGCGTGGTCGTGCCGATGACGATATCCAGGCCTCGAACCTGATCAATCGTGTCGTAATCGATCTCGGGGAAGACGATCTGCTCCCGCAGTCCAAGCGCGAAGTTCCCGTTGCCGTCGAAGGCGCCGGGGTCCACGCCGCGGAAATCCCGCACCCGGGGCAGGGCGATGTTGATCAGCCGGTCGAGAAATTCGTACATGCGGGCCGACCGCAGGGTGACCTTGCACCCGATCTTCATCCCCTGACGGATCTTGAAACCGGCGATCGGCTTGCGCGCCTCGGTCGCCACGGGCTTCTGGCCGGCAATCGCCTCCAGGTCCCGGAGCGCGCCCTCCACCCCCTTGTCGTCCTCCTTGGCCACGCCGCCCCGGGCGGCCGACTGGGACGGCAGACCCACCCCCATGTTGAGGACGATCTTGTCGAGACGGGGAACGGCGAACCGGTTGGCGATCCCCAGTTCCTGCTGCAGCTCTTCCCGGTAGCGGGTGTCGTACAGTTCACGCAGACGCGGCGTCATGATCCCCTCAGTCGTCCAGGATGTCGCCGGAGCGCTTGGCATACCGCACCTTCTCGCCATCCTCCCGGATCCGGTAACCGACCCGGGTGGGTTTCCCGTCGGCCGGGTCGAGCAGCGCCACGTTCGAGATGTGAATCGAGAGCTCCCGGTCCACGATACCACCCGGAGTGCCCGGCTTCGGGCGCGTGTGCCGGCGGGCGATATTGATCCCGCGGACGATGACCCGCGACCGGGCGCGGTCCACCCGCAGCACGTTTCCGGTCCGGCCCCGGTCGCGGCCGGTTCGCACCACTACCTCGTCGCCGGTGCGGATTCGGAATTTTCCGGCCATCACAGGACCTCCGGAGCCAGGCTCACGATCTTCATGAAGCGCTTGGCGCGCAGTTCCCGGGTCACCGGCCCGAAGATCCGGGTACCGATCGGCTCGTTCTCCTGATCGACCAGCACCGCCGCATTGGAATCGAACCGGATCGCGGTGCCGTCGGCCCGGCGGATTTCCTTGGCGGTACGCACGATCACGGCGCGGTGGATGTCGCCCTTCTTGACCCGGCCCCGCGGAATCGCCTCCTTCACCGAAACCACGATGATATCGCCCACCCAGGCGTAGCGCCGTTTGGCACCGCCCAGCACCTTGATGCACTGCACGCGCCGGGCGCCGGAGTTGTCGGCCACCCCGAGGTTGGTCTCAGACTGGATCACGCTGCCGGTACCTCAGTTCGCATCCGGCGGCAGGACTTCCCAGCACTTGAGCTTGGAAACCGGCCGCCGCTCGCGAATGCGGACGACATCGCCGGCCCGGCAGGCATTGTCGGGGTCGTGGGCGTGGAACTTGGCCGAGCGCCGGATGAATTTCTTGTAGAGCGGGTGGCGGACCAGGCGTTCCACCCGGACCACCGCGGTCTGGTCGGGGGCCGCACTGACCACGACCCCGCGAAGCACGCGTCTCGGCATCCCTCAGGCCCCCTTCCGGCGCTGGTTGAGCACGGTCCGGATCCGTGCGATCTCGCGCCGCACCTCGCGGGCGCGGGCGGTGTTCTCGAGTTCTCCGGTGGCCTGCCGGAATCGCAGGTTCAGGCGCTCGCGCGCCCGCTCGTCCAGCAGGGTCGTCAACTCGTCGTCGGTCTTCTGTCGCACGTCCGCGATCCGCAGGGCCATCGCTATTGCTCCAGCCGGGTCACGAACCGGGTGCGCACGGGAAGTTTTGCCGCCGCGAGCTCGAAGGCCCGCCGGGCCGTTCCCTCCGCCACGCCGTCGAGTTCAAAGAGCACCCGTCCGGGCTTGACCCGGCATACCCAGTACTCGGGAGAACCCTTCCCCTTTCCCATCCGCACCTCGGTCGGCTTGGTCGACACCGGCACATCCGGAAAGATCCGGATCCAGACCCGGCCCTGACGGCGGATATGCCGGGTGACCGCCCGCCGGGCGGCCTCGATCTGGCGGGCGGTCACGCGTTCGGCCTGCAGGCTCTTGATGCCGTACGCGCCGAAATTGAGCGCGGTGCCGCCCTTGGCGTTGCCGTGGATACGCCCCTTGTGGGCCTTGCGGAACTTCGTCCGCTTCGGACTCATCATGACCGGTCACTCCCTTCGGAGGCTTCTCTCTCCGGGGACCCGGCGCTGCTGCCGGCTTCCCCGCCAGCCGGGGCGGGAGTTTCCGGGGCCGCGTCCGGCCGGGCCGCCGTGGTACCGGGACCGGCCTCGCCGGCCGCACCCGAAGGCGAATCCTCCGGCCCGGGTTCGGCGTTCCCCGCCGGTACCGAAGCCGCCGGCGGACCGTCCGCCGGGGCCGGCGCCGCCGGAGTGGCCGCGGCCGGCGGGCGGGCCCCGGCCTCCGGCGGTTCCGAAGGCCCCGCCGGTGCGGTCGGGGCCGTCCCGGGCGCTGCCGCCGCCGGGGCGGGAGACGGGGTTTCGGCCGACGGGGCCGTCACCGGAACGGCGGCCTCTGCCGCCGCACCATTCGCCGCCGGCGCGGCCGCTTCCGTTTCGGCCTCCCGCTTCTTCCCCGGGCCGCCGCGCCCGGACCGGTTGCCGCGGCCCGGCCCCGGGCGGCCGCCCTTGGGGCTGCCCGCGAGCGGCCGGTGCTGCTGCTCGCTCCGCGTCCGCTCCATCGCCGATGGATCGTGCGCGAGGATCTCGCCCCGGAACACCCACACCTTGACGCCGCAGGTGCCGTAGGCGGTGCGCGCCGTCGCCACCCCGTAATCGATGTCGGCCCGCAGCGTGTGCAGGGGCACCCGCCCCTCCCGGTACCATTCCACCCGGGCGATCTCGGCCCCGCCGAGGCGCCCGCCGACCGTGATGCGAATGCCGAGGGCGCCCAGGCGCATCGAGGCCTGCACGGCGCGCTTCATGGCGCGGCGGAAGGCGACGCGCCGTTCCAGTTGTTCGGCGACGTTCTCGGCCACCAGCTGGGCCTCGATCTCCGGCTTGCGGATCTCGACGATATTGAGCTGGATCTGGCTCTCGGTCATCGTCGCGAGCTTCTTGCGGATGCGCTCGATGTCGGCCCCCTTCTTGCCGATCACCATGCCGGGCCGGGCCGTGTGGATGATGACGCGCGCCTTCTTGGGCGGGCGTTCGATCGTGATTCGACTGACCCCGGCGCCCTTCAGGTCGGACTGGATGTACCGGCGCATCCGGAGATCCTCGTGCAGCAGATCCGCGTAGTCGGCGTTCGCATACCAGCGCGAATCCCAGGTCCGGTTGATACCGAGCCGCAAGCTGATCGGATTGACCTTGTGCCCCATGACCTGCCCCTATTCCTCTTCCCGGACGACGATGGTCAGCCGGCTGAAGGCCCGCCGGTAGCGCCCCATCCGGCCCCGGGCGCGGGGCCGGAACCTCCGCATCACCAGGGACTTGCCCACCGATGCCTCGGCCACGACCAGCCGGTCCGGGTCCAGTTCGCCGAACTCGGCGTTGGCCACCGCCGACAGCAGCACCTTGCGCACGTCCGCCGCAATCCGCCGCCGGGAGAACTCCAGCGCCCGGGCGGCCTCGCTGACCGGTCGCCCGCGAATCAGTCCGGCGACCAGGTTCAGCTTCTGCGGGCTGACCTTCATGGACCGGGCCATGGCCATGGCCTCGTCGGTTCCCAGACGGCTGGGGGCGGCACGTTTACCCATGACCGATCAGCGCCGGGTCGCCTTGCGGTCGCCCGCATGCCCGTAGAACGTCCGCGTCGGGGCAAACTCGCCGAACTTGTGCCCGACCATGTCTTCCGACACCAGCACCGGGATGAACCGCCGACCGTTGTGTACCGCAAACGTGAGGCCGACGAACTGCGGCATGATCGTCGACCGTCGCGACCACGTCCGGATCGGCGCACGGGAGCCGCTTTCGGTTGCCTGCTGCGCCTTGCGCAGCAGATAGCCGTCCACGAAGGGACCTTTCCACACTGACCGGGCCATCGTGCCGCTCCCTATCGCTTCCGCCGGCGGCGGATGATCCAGCGATCCGTCGCCTTGTTGTTGCGCGTGCGGTGCCCCTTGGTCGACACCCCCCACGGCGTCACCGGGTGCCGCCCGCCCGACGTCCGGCCCTCGCCGCCGCCATGCGGATGGTCCACCGGGTTCATGACCACGCCGCGGACATGCGGGCGCCGGCCCAGCCACCGGTTCCGGCCCGCCTTGCCGAGCTTCTGGTTCTGGCAATCGGGATTCGAGACCGACCCCACCGTCGCCCGGCACTCCGCGCGGACCAGGCGCTGCTCGCCGGAAACCAGCCGGAGCACCACCCGGTCCGCGTCCTTTCCGAGCAGCTGGGCATAGCTGCCCGCCGCCCGGGCCAGCTGGCCGCCGGCGCCGGGCTTCAGTTCGACGTTGTGGACGATGGTGCCCACCGGCATGTTGCCGAGCGGCATGCAGTTGCCGGGCTTGATGTCGGTCCGGCTGCCGGATATCACCGTATCACCCGGCGCCAGCCGCTGCGGCGCGAGGATATACGAAAGCGTCGCGTCCGGATAGCGGACCAGGGCGATGAACGCGCTCCGGTTCGGGTCGTACTCGAGCCGTTCCACCCGCGCCGGCTCGTCGTCGCGGCGCCGGCGAAAGTCGATCATCCGGTACCGCCGCTTGTGCCCGCCGCCGCGATGCCAGGCCGTGATCCGGCCCTGGTTGTTCCGTCCGCCGGTGCTGGTCAGGCCCTCGGTCAGGGCCTTCTCGGGCTTCCCGCGGTACAGGTCCGAACGGTCGACCAGCACCAGTTGCCGCCGGCCCGGGGTGACGGGGCGATGCTGCTTGAGGGCCATCGTCAGACCTCGCTTCCCAGATCGATCGTCTGCCCGGGCGCCAGCGTGACGAACGCCTTCTTCTGGTCGCTGCGGCGGCCCTTGATGCCGCGCAGGCGTTTCCACTTTCCCTTGGTCACGAGCGTGTTGACGGCCACCACCTCCACCTTGAACAGGCGTTCGACCGCCGCCCGGATCTGCGGCTTGGTCGCCCGCCGGTTGACGCGGAACACCACCTGGTTGTGCTCGAGCACGGCCGACGATTTCTCGGAGACCAGCGGCCGCACCAGGACCTCGCAGGAACGGATCACGTTCATGACAACCGCTCTTCGAGGGCGCGCACGGCTTCCGGCAGCAGTACCAGCGCCCGGTGCTGGAGAATGTCGTACACGTTGGCTCCCTGCACCGGCAGGCAGTCGACGCCCGGCAGGTTGGCGGCCGCCCGGCGAAAACCCGGGTCCACCTCCCGTCCGGCGACGATCAGCGGCCGGTCCACCTTCAGCGCCCGCAGCTTCTCGGCCAGGATCCGCGTCTGCGGGGCCGCCAGGGCCAGCGATTCCAGCACCACCAGCTGGCGCTCGGCCGCCTTGAGCGACAGGGCGCAGCGAAGCGCCATGCGGCGCACCTTTTTCGGCAGCGCATGGGCGTGGCTTCTCGGCCGCGGGCCGTGAACGGCGCCGCCGCCCCGGAAGATCACGGCCTTCCGCGAGCTGTGCCGGGCCCGGCCGGTGCCCTTCTGGCGCCAGATCTTGGCCGTGCTCCCGGCGACGTCTCCCCGCTCACGCGCCTTGCGGGTGCCGCGGCGGCGCCGGGCCAGCTGATAGTTCACCATCCGGTGCAGGATGTCCTTGCGAACGTCCACCGCGAACACGGCGTCCGCCAGTTCGGTCTCGCCCACCGTCTCGTTGTCGAGCGTCCGCACCTCGATCTTCACCGGATCACTCCCCGTCTTTCGCCGCGGCCGGCGCGGCCGCCGGCGATTCAGCCGTGGCCGCCGCGTCCGACGGGCCGGCCGGCGCCGGCGCCTGATCCCTCAGTCCGGCCGGAAACGGAACCCCCGGCGGCAGGGCCCGCTTGACCGCATCCGACAATTCCAGCCAGGTGCCCGGCGCCCCGGGCACCCCGCCCTTCACCAGAATCAGCCCCCGGTCCTCGTCGGTCGACACGACCTCGAGGTTCTGGATGGTCCGCTGGCGGGCCCCCATGTGCCCGGCCATCTTCTTGCCCTTGAAGACCCGGCCCGGATCCTGGCTGTTGCCGGTGGAACCGTGGCTGCGATGCGAGATCGACACCCCGTGAGAGGCCCGCAGGCCGCCGAAGTTGTGCCGCTTCATGGCCCCCGCGAAGCCCTTCCCGATGGTCGTCCCGCGCACGTCCACGTACTGCCCGACGACAAAGTGCCCGGCGCGAAACCGGCTGCCCGGCTCCAGCAGGTTGTCGGCGGACACCCGGAATTCGCGCACCCGCCGCTTCAGGGCCACCCCGTGGGCGGCGGCGGCGCACCGCTGCGGCTTGGCCGCCCGCCGGTCCGGAATGCTGCCGGCCCCCACCCGGACGGCGCTGTAGCCGTCCTGTTCCGGTGTACGCCGGCCGACCACTTCGCAGTCCTCGAGCGAGAGGACCGTGACGGGGCAATGCCGCCCGTCCGCCAGGAACAGCCGGGTCATCCCCAGTTTCCGTACCAGTACCCCGGAGCGCATCGCGTCAGCCCAGCTTGATTTCGACGTTGACCCCGGCGGCGAGGTCCAGCTTCATGAGGGCATCCACGGTCTGCGGCGTGGGGTCCAGGATGTCCAGCACCCGCTTGTGGGTACGGATTTCGAACTGCTCCCGCGACTTCTTGTTGACGTGGGGCGAGCGGTTGACCGTGAAGCGCTGGATCCGGTTGGGCAGCGGGACGGGCCCCCGCACCTGGGCCCCGGTCCGCATCGCCGTCCCCACGATCTCCCGCGCCGATTCGTCAAGCAACCGCCGGTCGAACGCCTTGAGGCGGATCCGGATTCGCTGGTGTTCCATCGTCCCTGTCCGCCCCGGCCCGTCCTACGCGAGGATCTTGGTCACGACGCCCGAGGCGACGGTGCGGCCGCCCTCGCGGATCGCGAACCGGAGCCCTTCTTCCATCGCGATGGGCGCGATCAGCTCGCCCTCGAGCTCGACGTTGTCGCCGGGCATGACCATTTCGGTGCCCTCGGGCAGGGCGACGGTCCCGGTCACGTCGGTCGTCCGGAAATAGAACTGCGGGCGGTAGTTCTTGAAGAACGGCGTATGCCGGCCGCCTTCTTCCTTGGTCAGCACGTAGGTCTCGGCCCGGAACCGGGTATGCGGCGTGATCGAGCCCGGTTTCGACAGTACCTGTCCGCGCTCCACCCCGGTCCGCTCCACGCCCCGCAGGAGGACGCCGATGTTGTCACCCGCCTGGCCCTGATCGAGCAGCTTGCGGAACATTTCGACACCGGTGCAGGTCGTCCGCTCGGTTTCCCGCACCCCGACAATCTCCACCTCGTCTCCGACCTTCACGATGCCCCGCTCGACCCGGCCGGTCACCACGGTGCCCCGGCCCGAAATCGAGAACACGTCCTCGATCGGCATCAGGAACGCGCCGTCGACCGGACGGTCCGGTTGCGGGACGTAGTCGTCGACCGCCTGCATCAGCTCGAGAATCGACGTCTCGCCGGAAGCATCGCCTTCCAGCGCCTGCAGGGCGGACCCCCGAAGCACCGGAATGTCGTCGCCCGGAAAATCGTACTCCGACAGGAGTTCGCGGACCTCGAGCTCGACCAGATCGAGCAGTTCCTCGTCGTCCACCTGGTCGACCTTGTTGAGGTACACCACCAGGGCCGGCACCCCGACCTGGCGCGCCAGCAGGATGTGCTCGCGCGTCTGCGGCATCGGACCGTCGGCGGCGGACACGACCAGAATGGCGCCGTCCATCTGCGCGGCGCCGGTGATCATGTTCTTGACGTAATCGGCGTGTCCGGGGCAGTCGACGTGCGCGTAGTGGCGGTTCTCGGTTTCGTATTCCACGTGCGCGGTATTGATCGTGATGCCGCGTTCCTTCTCTTCCGGCGCCCGGTCGATCTCTTCGTAGCCGACAAACTTGGCGCCCCCGCGGGTCGAGAGGACGCGGGTAATCGCCGCCGTCAGCGTCGTCTTGCCGTGATCGACATGGCCAATGGTGCCCACGTTGACGTGGGGCTTGGTCCGTTCGAATTTCTCTTTGGCCATCGCCTACTTCTCCTTCTTTCGCGCGCTCATGCGAGCTTCGAGCGCACGTCTTCGGCAACCATTTGCGGCACCCGGTCGTACCGCTCGAAAAACATGGTGAATTGCGCCCGCCCCTGCGAGAGCGACCGGATCGCGTTGACATAGCCGAACATGGTGGCCAAGGGAACATGGGCGCGAACCTGCGTCGCGTTGCCCTGCGGCTCCATGCCCTCGATCTGGCCGCGCCGGCCGTTGAGATCGCCGATGATGTCCCCGACGAACGCCTCCGGCACCACCACCTCGACCCGCATCATCGGCTCCAGCAGGCGGGGCGCCGCCTTCTGCATGGCCTCGCGGAACGCGGCGCGACCGGCGATCTCGAACGCCACCGCGCTGGAATCGACCTCGTGGTAGGCCCCGTCGGTGAGCGTGACCCGGACATCGATCACGGGGTAGCCGGCCACCATACCGTTCTGCATGGCACTGACAATACCCTTCTCGATCGCCGGGATGAATTCCTTGGGGATGTTTCCGCCCACCACCTTGCTGACGAATTCCAGGCCCGCGCCCGATTCCCCCGGTTCGATGGTCATGATCACCCGGGCAAACTGGCCGGAGCCGCCGGTCTGTTTCTTGTGCACGTAGTCGACTTCCGCCGCCCGCGTGATGGTCTCGCGGTACGCGACCTGCGGCGCGCCGACGTTGGCATCGACCTTGAACTCCCGTCGCATGCGGTCGACCAGGATATCGAGGTGCAGCTCCCCCATTCCCTTGAGCACGGTCTGACCGGTCTCGTGGTCGACCGATACCTTGAAGGACGGATCCTCGGCCGCCAGCCGCCCCAGGGCCTGGCCCATGCGCTCCTGATCCGTCTTGGTCTTGGGTTCGATCGCCAGTTCCATGACCGGGTCGGGAAACTCCATGCGCTCCAGGATCACCGGCTCCTGCAGGTCGCACAGCGTGTCGCCGGTCGCCGCGGACTTGATGCCGGCCAGGGCCACGATGTCGCCGGCGGCAGCGACCTTGATGTCCTCGCGCGAATTGGCATGCATCAGCAGCATCCGACCGATCCGCTCGCGCTGGTTCTTGGTCGGGTTCAGAACCGTCGCGCCGGACGGAAGCTTCCCCGAATAGACCCGCACGAACGCCAGCGACCCGACGAACGGATCGTTCATGATCTTGAACACCAGCCCCGCAAACGGCGCGTCCCGAAGGCTGGGACGGGAAATCTCGTCGCCGGACACCGGGTGGTGGCCCGGGGTCGCCGGCAGGTCGGCCGGCGCCGGAAGGAAATCGACAATGGCGTCCAGAAGAGGCTGAATGCCCTTGTTCTTGAAGGCGGAACCGCAACAAACCGGCGTGAACGCCGACTTGATCGCACCGCTCCGGATGCACCGGCGCAGCGTGTCTTCGTCCGGCGGCTCCCCGTCCAGGTAGCGTTCGAGCGCCGCGTCATCGTGCTCGACCGCCGTCTCGATCAGGGCCGTGCGGGCCCGCTCCGCCGCCTCGACGAGCCCGGCCGGCACGTCGGCGACCGTGAACGTGGCCCCGAGGTCCTCGGCCTCCCACGTGATCGCCTGCATCGCGACGAGGTCCACGACCCCGGCAAACTCGGCCTCGAGGCCGATCGGCAACTGCAGGACCAGCGGCGCCGCCCCGAGCCGGTCGCGGATCGACTGGACCGCGCCCTCGAAATCAGCCCCCACCCGGTCCAGCTTGTTGATGAAGCAGATCCGGGGCACGCCGTACCGGTCCGCCTGCCGCCAGACCGTCTCGGACTGCGGTTCCACGCCGGCGACGCCGTCGAAGACGGCCACGGCACCGTCCAGCACCCGCAGGCTGCGTTCGACCTCGATGGTGAAGTCCACGTGGCCGGGCGTGTCGATCAGGTTGATCCGGTGGTCGCGCCACGCACAGGTCGTGGCCGCCGACGTGATCGTGATGCCGCGCTCCTGCTCCTGCTCCATCCAGTCCATGGTGGCCGCACCGTCATGGACCTCGCCAATCTTGTGGGACCGTCCGGTGTAGTAGAGAATCCGCTCGCTGGTCGTCGTCTTGCCGGCGTCAATGTGCGCCATGATCCCGATATTGCGATACCGGTCGAGCGGTACGGCTGGCGCCATCGATCCTCTCCCGCCTACCAGCGGTAGTGCGAGAACGCACGGTTCGCGCGAGCCATGCTGTGGGTGTTCTCGCGCTTCTTGTAGGCCGCCCCGCGGGCGGAGGCGGCCTCGACGAGCTCGCCCGCCAGGCGTTCGAGCATGGTGCGTTCGGACCGGGCGCGTGCCGCCTCGATCAGCCACCGGATGGCCAGGGCCTGACGGCGGACCGGCCGGACCTCGATGGGAATCTGGTAGGTCGAGCCGCCGACCCGGCGGGACCGCGTCTCGACGTCCGGCATGATGTTGTCGATGGCCTGGCGAAAGACCGCCAGCGGATCCTGGTTGGTGCGTTCGGCCACGCGGTCGAAGGCTCCGTACAGGATGCGCTCGGCCACCGACTTCGCGCCCCCGCGCATCAGCGCGTGCGTGAACTTCGTCACCGTGATGTCACCGTAGCGCGGGTCCGGAAGAACCTCGCGCGCCACTGCGCGATGCCGTCGTGACATGGTCGAAACTCCGCGCGGCTATTTCGGGCGCTTCGCGCCGTACTTGGAGCGGCGCTGGCGGCGCCCCGAGACCCCCTGGGTGTCGTAGGTGCCGCGCACGACGTGATAGCGGACCCCCGGCAGATCCTTGACCCGGCCGCCGCGAATCATGATCACCGAGTGCTCCTGCAGGTTGTGACTCTCGCCGGGGATGTAGCTGGTCACCTCGTAGCCGTTGGTCAGCCGTACCCGGGCCACCTTGCGCAGGGCCGAGTTCGGCTTCTTCGGAGTCGTGGTGTACACCCGGGTGCAGACGCCGCGCCGTTGCGGACACGCCTGCAGTGCCGGCACCTTCCGCTGTTTCCGGGGCATCTTGCGGCCCTTGCGCACAAGCTGGCTGATCGTCGGCATGCCTGCCCCGTTTCCGAACTCCGCAGGAGTTCATGCGAAAGCGGACCGATCCGCGCCACGCTGCCGGCGTGACACGGCGGTCCGACCAACGGTTACTGCGACTGAAACACGGGATGCGGGCCGGAAACGGCCCGCATCCCGTGACGGGCGGCACCCTACGCCGTCAACCGACTCGCGTCAAGTGCTGTCCCGCGACCGGCCTCAAGGTCCGCGCGTCAGTTCCCCGAAACCCGCAAACGCTTCCGGCAGGGGGACGCCGGAGCCTGACGACATCACGCCGGCGGCGAGGCGCCGGGCCGCATGCTCGGCCTCCCGCTCTTGCTGTTTCTCGAGGATCTCGCGGTCCCGCTTCGCCGCCCGCAGGGCGTACCTGGCAGTGCTGTGGCCCGTGCCCGCCGGAATCAGGCGGCCCACGATCACGTTCTCCTTGAGGCCCCGAAGCTCGTCGGTCTTGCCCGCCAGCGCCGCATCCGCCAGCGCCCGCGTCGTCTCCTGGAACGAGGCCGCAGAAATGAACGACTGGGTCTCGCGGCTCGCCCGGGTAATGCCCTGGAGGACCGGCGACCCGGTCGCCAGCCGGCCGCCGTCCTCCGTGATCGCCCGGTTGGCCTCACGGAAGGTTCGCTTGTCGACCTCGTCGCCGCGCAGGAACTCGGAATCTCCGGGATCCTGCACCTGGACCTTCTGCAGCATCTGGCTGACGATCACCTCGATGTGCTTGTCGTTGATCCGCACGCCTTCCAGCCGGTAGACGTCCTGAATTTCCTCGACGAAGTGGTGCGCCAGTGCATCGACCCCCTGGATCCGGAGGATGTCGTGCGGCACCGGATTGCCGTCGGTCAGAGGATCACCCCGGCGGACCTGGTCGCCTTCCTGCACGAGCACGTAGCGGTCGCGCGACACCAGATGGACCTTGGTGTCTTCCGGATCCGTTTCCGCCTTCGTCCTCGCCTCCGCTTCGGACTTCGCCTTCGTCTTCGCTTCGGACGCTGCCTTCGTCGCCGTCTCCGCTTCGGCCGCCGCCTTCGTCTCGGCCCCGGGCCGGGCGCGCTTCAGGGTGATGCGCACCCGTGCAGCCGCTTCCTTGATCGATTCGACCGTGCCGTCGAACTCGGCCAGCACGGCGGGTTTCTTGGGCTTCGGCGCATCCAGCAGGGTGATCACCCGCGGCAGGCCCCCGACGATGTCGCGGGACTTGCGGCCCTCGGTCTGCACGCGCGCAATCACATCACCGGCATCGATCACCGCTTCGTCCTTCACCACGAGGACCGTGCCCACCTGCAGTTCGTAGCTCCGTTCTTCCGGCGGCTCGCCGCCGTTTGCGGGGCCGACCACGGTAATCCGGGGGCGCAGTTCCTCCTGGCTCTGCTTCACCCCCTGCCACTGGGCCACCTCGAGCGACGGCAGCCGGGTCGACTCGTCCATCCGCTCGACCAGCGACACGCCGACCCGAAGGTCGTCAAACCGGATCGTTCCGCCGATCTCGCTCAGGATCGGGCGCGTGTAGGGATCCCATTCGGCGAGGCGGGCGCCGCGCGTCACCGCCATGCCGTCCTCCACCTTGAGCTCGGCCCCGTAGGGAACCCGGGCCCGGCTGAGCACCCGGCCGTGGGAATCCTCGACGACCAGCTCGAGGCCCCGGGTCATGACCATGCGCTTGGCCACCACGTTGCCGGGGGGCGCACCATCCGTGGAGCGGAACCGCACCACGCCTTCCGCCGTGCTGTCGACTCCGAACTGGTCGGATCCGGACTTGGCGACGCCGCCGATGTGGAAGGTCCGCATCGTCAGCTGGGTGCCGGGTTCGCCGATCGACTGCGCGGCGATCACGCCGACCGCCTCGCCGGTGTTGACGTCGGTCGCCCGGGCCAGGTCCATCCCGTAGCAGCGGGCGCATACCCCGCTGATGGTCTCGCACGTCAGCACCGAGCGGACATGCACGGAACCGATCCCCGAATCGTCGATGGCCCGGCATGCGGCCGGACCGATGAAGCCGTCCGCCTCGACCAGCACCTCGCCGGTCTCCGGATGCACGATCCGCCGCGCCGCATAGCGGCCCTCGACCCGTTCCCCCAGGGTCTCGATGATCTCCGACCCCCGCACCACGGCGGTCTTCTCGATGCCCTCCCGGGTGCCGCAGTCCGGCTCGGTGATGATCACGTCCTGCGCCACGTCTACCAGCCGCCGGGTGAAGTACCCGGAGATCGAGGTCTTGCGGGCGGTGTCGGCCAGGCCCTTGCGCGACCCGTGGGTCGAGTTGAAGAACTCGGCCGTTTCGAGCCCTTCCCGGAAATTCGACGTGATCGGCGTCTCGATGATCTCGCCGGAGGTGTTGGTGATCAGCCCGCGCATGCCGGCCAGCTGCTTCATCTGCATCACCGAACCCCGGGCCCCGGAGTCCACCATCATGTAGATGGAGTTCACGTCGCCGCCGCCGGTGCCCTCCATCACCGACATCATGGCCTTCTCCACCCCGTCGGTGCACTTGCTCCAGGTGTCGATGATCCGGTTGTAGCGATCCAGCGCCGTCAGGGCCCCGGCCTGGTAGCGCTGCTCCAGCAGCTTGACCCGGCCCCGCGCCTCGTCGACCAGGAGCTTCTTCTCGGCCGGCACGATCATGTCGTCCTTGCCGAACGAGATGCCGGCGGTGCACGCCTCGCTGAAGCCCAGTTTCATCAGCCGGTCGGTGAACACGACCGTCTCCTTCTGTCCGCAATGCCGGTACACCAGCCCGATCAGTTCGCTGACCTCGCGCTTGGCGAGCTTGCGGTTGACCAGGTCGAAGCGGATGGCGGGATGCCTGGGCAGCAGCGCGCTGAGCAGCGTGCGCCCGGGCGTGGTCTCCACCACCCGGCTGGCACCGGTCTGCGAATCGGCGAGCCGCACCCGCACCTTGGCGTGCAGGTCGACCACTCCGACCGCGAGCGCATGCCGGACCTCGTCCGGCCCGGCAAACGCCATCCCCTCGCCCTCGGCGCCGTCGCGCTCCAGGCTCAGGTAGTAGATCCCGAGGACGATGTCCTGGGTGGGGACGATCACCGGCTTGCCGTTGGCCGGGCTCAGGATGTTGTTCGTCGACATCATCAGGACGCGGGCCTCGAGCTGGGCCTCCACCGACAGCGGCACGTGCACCGCCATCTGGTCGCCGTCGAAATCGGCATTGAACGCGGTGCACACCAGCGGGTGCAGGTGAATCGCCTTGCCTTCCACGAGGACCGGCTCAAAGGCCTGGATGCCGAGGCGGTGCAGCGTGGGGGCGCGGTTGAGCAGCACCGGATGCTCGCGAATCACCTGGTCGAGAATGTCCCACACCTCGGGCACCTCGAGCTCCACCATGCGCCTGGCATTCTTGATGGCGGCGGCATGGCCGTAGCGCTCCAGCTTCGAATAGATGAACGGCTTGAACAGCTCGAGCGCCATCTTCTTGGGCAGGCCGCATTGGTGCAGGAGCAGTTCCGGCCCCACCACGATCACCGACCGCCCGGAGTAGTCGCACCGCTTGCCCAGCAGGTTCTGGCGGAAGCGCCCCTGCTTGCCGGTGACGATGTCCGACAGCGACTTGAGCTGCCGCTTGTTGGCACCCTTGGCCGGACGGCGGCGGCGGCTGTTGTCGAACAGGGCGTCCACGGCCTCCTGGAGCATGCGCTTCTCGTTGCGGATGATGATGTCGGGTGCGCGCAGCTGCATCAGCCGCTTCAGCCGGTTGTTGCGGTTGATGACGCGCCGGTACAGGTCGTTGAGGTCCGACGTGGCGAACCGCCCGCCGTCCAGCGGCACCAGCGGCCGCAACTCGGGCGGAATGACGGGCACCACCGTCAGCACCATCCACTCCGGACGGTTCCGGGAACGGATGAAGGATTCCACCAGCCGGAGCCGCTTGGCGAGCTTCCGCCGCTTCATCTCCGAGCGGCTGATGTCCAGGCTCTCGCGAATCTCGGTGCGGAGGGCGTGGAGGTCGAGCTCGGCCAGCAGTTCCCTGACCGCTTCGGCCCCGATGCTCACCGTGAAGGTGCCGGTGCCGTAATCGGCCTGCAGCTGCTGGTACTGCTCTTCCGTCAGCAGCGCCCGCTTGGGCAGCGGCGTGGTGCCGGGTTCCAGCACGACGTACCGCTCGAAATACAGAACCGATTCGATGTCCTTCAGCGTCATGTCGAGCAGCAGCCCGATGCGCGACGACGGCGGCGCCTTCAGGAACCAGATGTGGGCCACCGGCGCCGCCAGCTCGATGTGGCCCATGCGCTCGCGCCGGACCTTCGACTGGATCACCTCGACCCCGCACTTCTCGCACAGGACGCCCTTGTGCTTCATGCGCTTGTACTTGCCGCAGATGCACTCGTAGTCCTTCACCGGCCCGAAGATGCGCGGACAGAAGAGCCCGTCGCGCTCGGGCTTCAGGGTCCGGTAGTTGATCGTTTCGGGCTTGCGGACCTCGCCGTACGACCACGACATCATCTTTTCCGGGCTGGCCACGGCGATCCGGATCCCGGCAAACCGCACGGGGGTGGACGGCGCGGCCGCTTCCGGGCGCGCCGCCGCCGGCACGAGGTTCCCCATCGGGCCGTGGCGGCCGGCCAGCATCATTTCATTCATGGTGAACTTCCTGCACATCGAGGCCCAGGGCCTGCAGCTCCTTGACCAGCACGTTGAATGATTCGGGCACGCCGGCCTCGAACGTGTCCTCGCCCCGGACGATCGTCTCGTACATCTTGGTGCGCCCCGACACGTCGTCCGACTTGATCGTCAGGATCTCCTGCAGCGTGTAGGCGGCGCCGTAGGCCTGGAGCGCCCAGACCTCCATCTCGCCGAAGCGCTGCCCCCCGAACCGCGCCTTGCCGCCAAGCGGCTGCTGGGTGACGAGACTGTACGGCCCGGTGGAACGGGCGTGCATCTTGTCGTCGACGAGGTGATGGAGCTTGAGCATGTAGATGTAGCCGACGGTCACGGGCCGGGCGAACCGTTCCCCGGTGCGGCCGTCGACCAGCGTGACCTGGCCCGACTCCGGACACCCCGCGCTCTTCAGCATCGCCCGGATTCCGACCTCGGCCGCACCGTCGAACACCGGGGTCGCGACCGGCACACCGCGCACCAGGTTCGATCCCAGCTCGACCACGCCCGGGGCGTCCAGGGTGCTGCGCACCCGTTTCCAGGTGGACGCTCCGTAGATCTTGCGCAGGACCGGGGCCGCCTTGCGGGCCTGTTCCGCGGCATTCCGGCCGGCCTCCAGTGCGGCGCCGATCTGGCGCCCCAGCCCGGCCGACGCCCAGCCCAGGTGCGTCTCCAGGATCTGGCCCACGTTCATGCGGGACGGGACGCCGAGCGGATTGAGCACGATATCGACCGGGGTGCCGTCCTCGGTGTGCGGCATGTCCTCGATCGGGTTGATCTTGGAAATCACCCCCTTGTTGCCGTGGCGGCCGGCCATCTTGTCGCCCGGCGACAGTTTGCGCTTCACGGCGATGTAGACCTTGACGATCTTGAGCACGCCGGGCAGCAACTCGTCGCCCGCCCGCACCTTCTCGACCTTGTCCTCGAACCCCTGCTGCAGCCGTTTGCGCGTGCGTTCCAGATCCCGGTGCAGGCCCTCGACGCGGGCGGTGGCCTCGGAATCCTCCAGCTTGCACGACCACCAGCGCGACTTCGGGATATCCCGAAGCGCCGCCGCCGAGATCTTCCCGGTCACCGGCCCGCCGGTGGCCGCCCGCCCCACCAGCAGGGTCCGCAGGCGCTCGTAGATGTTGTGTTCGATGATCGCGAGCTCGTCGTCGCGGTCCTTGGTCAGGCGCGCCACCTCCTCGCGTTCCAGCGCGATCGCCCGGGCATCCTTTTCCAGGCCGCGGCGGGAAAAGATCCGCACGTCGACCACCGTCCCCGACACCCCGGGCGGGACCCGCAGCGACGTGTCGCGCACATCCGAGGCCTTCTCGCCGAAGACCGCCCGCAACAGTTTCTCCTCGGGCGTGGACGGGGTCTCCCCCTTCGGGGTCACCTTGCCCACCAGGATGTCCCGCGGCCCCACTTCGGCCCCGATATGGACAATGCCGGTCTCGTCGAGGTGCCGGAGCGCCTCTTCCCCGACGTTGAGGATGTCGCGGGTGATCTCCTCCGGCCACAGCTTGGTGTCCCGGGCCATGACCTCGTACTCCTCGATGTGAATCGAGGTGAACACGTCATCGCGCACCAGCCGCTCGGACACCAGGATCGAGTCCTCGTAGTTGTAGCCCTGCCAGGGCATGAACGCGACCAGCACGTTTCGCCCCAGCGCCAGTTCGCCGAGGTCGGTGCTCGAGCCATCGGCGATCACGTCACCGGCCTGCACCCGGTC
The DNA here is from genome assembly GCA_965203385.1 of Alphaproteobacteria bacterium. Lineage (GTDB taxonomy): Bacteria > Pseudomonadota > Alphaproteobacteria > TMED109 > TMED109 > VXPW01. The sequence continues at coordinate 2,738,180 of OZ241893.1, read as the reverse complement.
GCCGACCTTCACCAGCGGCCGCTGGTTGATGCAGGTGCTCTGGTTCGAGCGCTCGAACTTGCGGAGGTTGTAGATGTCGACCCCCTCGGTCTGCTCCTCGTCGTCCACCGTCCGGGTGGCCCGGACCACGATCCGGCGGGCATCGACCTGGTCCACCACCCCGGCCCGCTCCGCGGTCTGGACGGCCCGGGAATCGCGCGCCACGTGGCCCTCCATGCCGGTGCCCACCAGGGGGGCTTCCGAACGCAGCAGCGGCACCGCCTGCCGCTGCATGTTCGACCCCATGAGGGCCCGGTTCGCGTCGTCGTTCTCCAGAAACGGGATGAGCGCCGCCGACACCGAGACCAGCTGCCGCGGCGACACGTCCACGCAGTCGACGGTTTCGCGCGGCGCGAGGATGAAGTTGTCGCCCCGGCGGCAGTTCACGATCTCGCGCTCGAACCGGCCGTCCGGCGACAGCGGGGTGCTGGCCTGGGCAATGGTGTGCCCCTGCTCGTCCATCGCCGTCATGTACTCGATCGAGTTCGTGACCTCCCCGTCCTGCACCATCCGGTACGGCGTCTCGATGAAGCCGTGCCGGTTGATGCGCGCGAAGGTCGCCAGCGAGCTGATCAGGCCGATGTTGGGGCCCTCGGGGGTCTCCACCGGGCAGATCCGGCCGTAGTGGGTCGGATGCACGTCGCGCGCTTCCAGGTTGGCCCATTCACGCGTGAGCCCGCCCGGACCCAGGGCCGACAGGCGCCGCTTGTGGGTCACCTCGGCCAGCGGATTGGTCTGGTCCATGAACTGGCTGAGCTGGGACCCGCCGAAGAATTCCCGCACCATCGCCGCCACGGGCCGCGCATTGATCAGGTCGTTCGGCATGCTCTTCTCGATGTCCGCCGAACCGATCCGCTCCCGTACCGCCCGCTCCATGCGCACGAGGCCCATGCGGTACTGGTTCTCCATGAGTTCTCCGACCGAGCGGACCCGGCGGTTGCCGAGATGGTCGATGTCGTCGATGAGGCTCGCGCCGGGCCGGAAACCGACCAAGGTCCTCACCACCTCGAGCACGTCGCGCCGGCGCAGCGCCCGGACCGAGTCGTCGATGTTCATGCCCAGCCGGCCGTTGAGCTTGACCCGGCCCACCGCCGACAGGTCGTAGTTTTCCGACAGCCGCTCCTCGATCGCCGCCGACTGCACCCAGACCGTCGCCGGCGCGCCGGGCGGACGGTGGGCCACCGACACCGCGAGCAGCGTCCAGCCGTCTTCCTCATCCAGGATCCACAGGCCGGCGTCCCCGACCGCGGTGCGCTCCAGCACGAAGGCTTCCCGGGCGTCTTCACGGGGCGCCGTCAGGGCCTTCACGTGGTCGGCCGCCACCACCGCCGGTGCAAAGAAGAGGTTGTAGAAGAACCGCTCCGCGCCTTCCTCGCCCATCCACACTCCGCCCTCCCGAAGCGCGCCGGACGTGCGCTCGAAGATGCGGTCGCGCGACAGCACCCCGCGGTTGCGGATCGCGATGACCATCCCGCTGCTCCGGTGCTCCGTCACGCACCGGCTCACCCGCCGGAAACCGCGCCCGTCCCCGAGCACGCGGAGCACCCGTTCGCCTTCTTCCCACGACATCGACCGCAACAGCGACCCCGGACCGCGGCCCAGCAGTTCCTCGGCCCGGCGCGGCGTGATCTTGAGGACTCTGGCGACGGCCTCGGCCACCTCCGGCAGGTCCTCGCCGCCGCCCGGGTCCAGGACCAGCAGGTCGACCGGACGAATCTTCCGGCATTCCTCTTCGAGCGCGTTGAGCACGAACGGTCCCTCGGCCGCCCGCACCTTGACCGCCGGCAGGTCGGTGATGCCGGCCTCCAGCATGCGCTCCAGGGTGCCGGGCATGATGTCCTCGACCTGACCGATGCATTCCCCGGCCTCGAAGAAGATCTCGCCGGTTTTCAGGTCGACCACGTCCCGCGCCATCCGCAGGTCCTGCAGTTCGGGCAACCCCGCCCGCCGGCGGCGGTCGCCCGTCCGGGCCACCTCCTCCCACTCGCCGGCCGAAAGATTCCGCTCCCGGGGGACGATCTCGCTGCCGTCCGCGGCGTCGACCAGATCCCACCGCGGCGCCCGGCCCCGGAACTCGTCGACGTCCAGCCGGGTGGACCAGCCGGGTTCCGTGCTGCCGTCGGGATTGCCGACCTCGCCGTGGGAATACACCGCAACGTCGCAGAACTCGGCGAGCATGTCCTCCGACGTCATCCCCAGGATGCGCAGCAGGACCGTGACCGGAATCCGCTCCAGCGCGCGGCCGAACTGCACGCTCATCCGGTAGCCGTCCTTCTTGCGGCCATCGATCTTGAACGCGAGCCACGAGCCGCGGGCCGGGATGACCTGCGCCTGCGGCAGCAGTTCCTCGCCGCTCTGGGTGGTCTTCTTGTAGTTGTCGAAGAACACGCCGTGGGCCCGGTGGATCTGGCTGACCACGACGCGTTCCGTGCCGTTGATGATGAACGTGCCCTTGTCGGTCATGAGCGGCATGTCGCCCATGAACACGTCCTGCTCCTTGATCTCTTTCGGGAACCGCGCGCCGTCCCGGCCTTCATCGAAGATGATCAGCGACAGGGTGACCTTGAGCGGAGCCGCGTAGGTCTTGCCGCGCCGCAGGCACTCGTCGACCTGGAATTTCGGCGGATCGAACTCGTAGCGCTTGAATTCCAGCCGGGCCCGGCCGGCGGCATCGGTAATGGGAAACACGGACGTGAAGGCGCGCTGCAGGCCGTCATCGCCGCGCTGGTCCGGATCCGCATCCCGCTGGAGGAAGGCGTCGTAGCTGACTTTCTGGATCCCGATCAGGTCGGGCATCTCCATCGGATCGGCGGCGTGGCGGCCCAGATGCAAGCGGAGGCGCTTGCGGCCCGTGAACGAAAGGTCATTGGCGTGCGTCGACATCAAACCTCCCCGGCCCACAACACGTTCCGGACAGGGCGCACAGCCAACTGCACGCCTGGCCCCGCGGTGCGCACGGTGCCAGAAGCGCAACAAACCGCCCCTCGGTCTCCCGAAGAGACCGAGCGGTTGTCATGTCATACAGTGTGTGCCGACGCGTCCGGGGCCATCGCGTACCCTAATCTAGCACATGCGGCGGCGGCGGGCAACCGCCCGCCGCGGCGCGCGGAGCCCGCGCCGCCGCCGCCCGGCGGTTCCCCGGGCTTCCCCGAACCGGCGCTGCAGCCGGCCGGACCACCGAAGCCCGGCCGCCGCGAAGTCAGCCCAGGGCCGCCGCCACGGCCTGTCCAACGTCCCGGGTGGTCGCCGCCCCGCCCATGTCCGGGGTCCGGGGCCCCTCCGCCACGACCACCTCGATCGCCCGGGTCACGGCCGCCGCCGCGGCCGCCTCGCCGAGGTGATCCAGCATCAGGGCGCCCGACCAGATCTGCCCGATCGGGTTGGCGATGCCCTGTCCCGCAATGTCGGGGGCGGAACCGTGGACCGGCTCGAACATCGAAGGCGCCTGGCGGCCCGGATTGAGGTTGCCCGAGGGCGCGATCCCGATCGTGCCGGCCACGGCCGGACCCAGGTCCGAGAGGATATCGCCGAAGAGGTTGGAGCCGACCACCACGTCAAACCAGTCCGGGTGCAGGACGAAATGGGCCGTCAGGATATCGATGTGGAACTGGGACGTGCCGATGTCCGGATGGCGCGCCCGGGCGGCCGCGAACCGCTCGTCCCAGAACGGCATCGTGTGCACGATCCCGTTCGACTTGGTGGCCGAGGTGACGTGCCGCGCCGGCCGGGTCGCCGCGAGCTCGAAGGCCCAGTCGAGCACCCGGTCGACACCGCGCCGAGTGAAGATGCTCTCCTGCATCGCCAGCTCGTCGTCGGTGCCCGCGTACAGCCGCCCGCCCACCTCCGAGTACTCCCCCTCGACGTTCTCCCGGACGACGATGAAGTCGATGTCGGCCGCCGGGCGGTTGCGGAGCGGCGACTCCATGCCCTCGAGCACCCGGACCGGGCGCACGTTCACGTACTGATCGAAGCGGCGGCGGATCGGAATCAGCAGTCCCCAGAGCGAGACATGATCCGGCACGCCGGGGAAGCCCACGGCCCCCAGGAAGATGGCATCGTGCCCCGCGATCCGGTCGAGACCGTCGGGCGGCATCATGCGGCCGGTGGCATGGTAGGTCTCGCAGCTCCAGGGAAACGAATCCCACGCGATCGAGAACCCGAACCGGCCGGCGGCCGCATCCAGCACCCGCAGGCCTTCGGGCACCACCTCCCGGCCGATCCCGTCGCCGGGAATGACGGCAATCCGGTAGCGTTTCGGCGTCATGTCCACCTCCCCCCGCCCGCCGCCGGCGAGCGGAACCGCATCACTGCGCGTTGAGCCATACCACCGCACCGAATACCACGATCGCGGCGGCCATCACCATCAGCGACCGCCGCACACCCCGGACCAGGGCCGGAAAGACCAGCCGCAGGATCATCAGGGCCGCGACCGCGACGGCGAGCTTCAGGATCATGCCGGGGTTCCGGGCTCCCGGTACTGGCCGGCGTACGTCTCGTACATGGCCTTGCCCTGCAGGAAGCGGGCGGATTCGTCGGACCGGACCTGCCGGAAGGCCTGGGCCGGCCGGCCGGCCCAGATCCAGCCCCCGCGCACGACCGTGCCCGGCGCCACCCACGCCCGCGCGGCCACGATGGCATCGTCCTCGACGATCACCCCGGACCCGAGCGAGGCGCCCATGCCGATCAGGCACCGCTGCCCGATCCGGCAGTCACGCATCCGCACGTTGTGCCCGATGGTCACGTCATTCCCGATCACGGCCGCGGTCCCGGCTTCCTGAACATCGATGAAGGAGTTGTCCTGCACGTTGCTGCCGGCGCCGATCTCGATCCGGCCGGGGCCCGCCCGCAATGCCGTCGAGAACCACACACTGGCGCGGCGGTCGAGGCGCACGTCGCCCCACACGGCGGCCGTCGGCGCCACATAGGCATCCGCCGCGACCGCGGGCGCGGCCCGCTCCCCGGGGTGGAGCGGGCCGGCGGCGCCGGCCGGCCGGTAGGCGGCGTCATCCAGGTCCGGCAGCGGCTCGTGCTCGGTCGCCGTCGCCGGAGAAGGACCGGCGCGCCGCACCGCCGCCCCCGCCCGGTCCGCCTCTTCCGGCGTCACCGCCCGGACCGGCCGGGCCGGAATCCCGGCATACAGCCGGCCGCCCTCCAGCACCTTGCCCGGAGGCACCAGCGCACCCGCCCCGATGACCGCGCCGGCGCCGATTTCCGCGCGGTCCATCACGACCGCCGCGTCCCCCACGACGACCCGCTCGCCGAGGGTGCAGCCGTGCACCAGGGCGAACCGCCCGACGACCGTACCGGCCCCCAGCACGGAGCCGTGCTCCTCGTCCGCAATGTGCACGGTGGCGCGGGCACCCAGCCAGCAGCGGGCCCCCACCGTGATCCGCTCGCCGTCGCCGCGCAGGACGGTCAGCGGTCCGAGCTCCACGGACTCGGCGACGTCGGTGCGGCCGATGACCGCCGCACCGGGTCCGCAGTGCAGGTCCGGCGCCAGCGCCGGCCTGAACGTCCTGTACGGCAACAGAACGGGCTCCATGCCGCGGCCCCCTGGCACATGTTCACGACCGGCCAGCATACGATCGAACGGGCGGCGCGTGTGGCCGGACGCGGTCGTGTGATATAAGCGGGTCAGGAACCCGCTCTTTCCCCGCCGCCTGTGTCCGGGAGCGCCGAACGCCCGTGTCCCCTTCCCCCCTGCGAACCCTCGCCGGCCTGCTTGCGCTGCCCGTGCTGGCGGCGGGTCTCGGCTCCGTCGCCCTCACCGCGTGCGGCGGGCCCACCGAAATCACCCCTCCTCCGGAGACCCCGGCCGAACGGGCGCGTCGCGAGCAGCTCGAGGCCCAGGGACTCTCTCCCGGATTTTCGCTCTCCGGCATCTTCGGCGGCGACGGCGATGCGGATGCGGGCGTGCGCATGGCCGTCAACCCGCACCTCTGGCAGGCGGCGCTGGAGGTGCTCGATTTCCTGCCCCTCGATTCCGTCGATTCGACGGGCGGCGTCATCATCACGGAATGGGCGGAACTGGCCGATGCCCCGAACGAAGAGATGAAGGTGGTGGCCCGGATCACCGGCCGGGAACTCGGGATCGGCAACTTGCGGGTCCGGATCTACCGGCGCCTGCGGGAGGCCGACGGCGGGACCACCACCGCAGCGGTCGCAGCGGGCACGGAAACGGCCCTGGAAGACCGGATCTTCACCCGGGCGCGGGCCCTGCTGACCGCGCAGTAGCGGGGCGGCGGCGGGAAGGCGGTCCCTGCACACCGATCCACCCGCCCGGCCCTTGACCGCGGGCCGCGGTCTTGCCTACACATCTTCCCGACACGATGGCGAGTGTAGCTCAGTGGTTAGAGCACCGGTTTGTGGTACCGGGGGTCGTGGGTTCAAGTCCCATCACTCGCCCCAACCGCCCCGCACGGCAGGATCCGGTCGCGGCCCTGCCGACAGCGGGATCGGTGCCGGGTCAGCCGCCGCCACCGTCCGTGGCTGTACGCCCGCGAGCGGGACCGGAGGGATCGGGCCGTCGTCACACCATCACCAACCAGGTAGATCACGCGATCAGCGTCAATGCCCTGAACGAGCTTCCCAACGACGGCCGGGCGGTGTTGATTCTGGGTGGCGTGATGGAGAAGCCTGGCGAGCGGCGCGAAGACGGCTATCGCTCCCGAGCCAAGCTCCAGTTCTACTACTGGCTACAGGAAAACTTCAACGTAACGGACATCTTCACCGTGGACGGGAACCTGTATCGGAAGCAGGGGGCGTCCTACCCGGTGGATGTCGTTGTCATTCGTGGCCGACGTGGGGCGGATGACCAGCAGATCGTTCCACACCCGGCGGAACGTGCGCCCCGGATCTACCGGTCCTGGGATGCGCTGAGAAACTGGGACGAAGAGAAAGGACACGTGAGATATGGCAACCAGCAGCCAGATTTTGGACCGGTGGGAAGACCTCCTGCGGAAAGCCCCGACGAAAGACCGCCCGGAGATGATGATGGAGATGGCGGCCCTAATGGCGAACAACGCCCTCCTGGGACCGGACCCCGAGGTCCCCGTAACCGACCAGGGGGTGGAAATGTGGGTGGAGGGCCTCGCCCGCCAGATGAACCTTCTGAACCTGGCGATGGTGGACCCGGAGAAACAGGGCCGCGCCCTGGCCCAGGCGGAAACGTGGGAGGAGGCCCTGGCGGCGGTAGCGGAAATATAAGGGCAGGGGACGGAGGCGGCATTGAGGCGCTGGACGACCCGAACCTGGACCTTACCGACGAAGATAAAGATGAACTGCAGGACCTCCTCAATGATCTAGACGACATCCTGAAACAGAGCATGAACCAGGCCGGTTCCGGCATAGACCCGACGGCCATGGTCAAGATCATACAGGTCGGCGGAGTCCTGATCAGGAGAGGTGTTCGCAAGTTCCTGCCGTGGGCCAACCAGATGATCAAGCTGATCGGAGAAAGGGTCAGAAAGTATCTCCGGATGGTCTACATGGGGTTGATTGACACGGCGAACGAAAGACACCCGGAAGGACATGTCGTCCAACAACGAAGTGGGTGATGAGTGGGACAAGAACTTCAAGGATCCACCCCCTCCGGATCAGCCTCCGCCCCGCCGCCGGATGAAGATTCCCCCGTTCGCGCGCCCGCCCGGCCGGATCCGGCCGGATCCGGGCTGGAAGCGGCATCGCACCGGATCCGGCCGCGGCGCGCCCGGAATCCGGTGACGTCCCCCCGCCACTTGGCTACGATGGCGCGTTCGTCGGGACCCATGGCCGTCGTCAGCGTCCTGATGTTCTGGCCACCGCCCCGCGCACCGGAAACCGGAAACCATGCTGCCATTCTCCGACCGCACTAACGACCTGCTGGAACGCATCGGCGCGTTCATGGACGAGCACGTCTATCCAAATGAAGCCGCGATCGATGCCCAGATCGCCGAAGGCGACCGCTGGTCGCATCCGCCGCTCATGGAGGAATTGAAACACCGGGCGCGCGAGGCGGACCTGTGGAACCTGTTCCTGCCCGAGTCCGAATTCGGTGCCGGCCTGTCCAATTTCGAATACGCGCCGCTCTGCGAGGTCATGGGTCGTTCCGAACACGCGCCCGAAATCTTCAACTGCTCGGCCCCCGACACCGGCAACATGGAAGTCCTCGCCCGCTACGGCACCCGGGCGCAGCAGGAACGCTGGCTGACGCCCCTGCTGGCCGGCGAGATCCGCTCCGCCTTTGCCATGACCGAACCCGACGTCGCCTCCTCCGACGCCACCAACATCGAGTGCCGGATCGAGCGGGCCGGCGACGAATACGTCATCAACGGCCGGAAATGGTGGACCTCCGGGGCGCTTTCTCCGCGCTGCGAGATCCTGATCGTCATGGGCAAGACCGATCCGGGCAATCCCGACCGCCACAAGCAGCAGTCGATGGTGCTGGTCCCCCGGCGCACCCCGGGGGTCACGGTGGTCCGGCACCTTCCGGTATTCGGATTCGACGACGCGCCGCACGGCCATGCCGAAGTCACGTTCGAGAACGTGCGGATCCCCGCCGATCACCTGCTGCTGGGGGCGGGGCGCGGTTTCGAAATCGCGCAGGGCCGTCTCGGACCGGGCCGCATCCATCATTGCATGCGGCTCATCGGCCTGGCCGAGCGGGGGCTCGAGAAGATGTGCAAGCGCGTGAAGTCGCGCGTGACATTCGGCCGGCCCGTCTCGGAACAGACGGTCACCCAGGAACGGATCGCCGAAGCGAGGATCAGCATCGATCAGGCCCGCCTCCTCGTGCTGCACGCTGCCTGGCGCATGGACACGGTCGGCAACAAGGAAGCCCGGAAGGAGATCGCGATGATCAAGGTGGCCACGCCGCTGATGGCCTGCAAGGTGCTCGACTGGGCCATCCAGGCGCACGGCGGCGGCGGCGTCACGTCCGATTTCGGGCTGGCGTCGGCCTACGCCAACGCCCGCACCCTGCGGCTCGCCGACGGCCCCGACGAGGTGCACCGCAACCAGATCGCGAAACTCGAACTGCGGCGCTACAACTGAACATGCCCCCGACCGCCCGGCAGCGGGATGCGGTCCGGCTGCAGGCGGCCGCCGTCCTGCTGCTGTTCCTGGCGCTCGGAATCAGCCTCGCGATGCTCTCCGGCCAGGCCGGCGATACGGCCACGCGCACGGAGGTCCGCTGGGGGCTGCTCGACCGCGTGCACGGCCTGGCGCTGGAACGGGCCGCACGGGATGCAGCCGTTCACCGCGCCGCCAACCGCCTGCTGCTGGCGGCCTCACCGGTGGATGCGGGCGTGGCGCGCGAAATCGTCGACGGCGCGCGCGCCCTGGTACGCCGGCACGGGGCAATGGAAGCGTACTGGTCCGAGGCCGGCCACCACCTGCCCGCCACGGAACGCCCGGCCGTCACCAACCGGATCGGGCGGATCGGGGAGGCGGTGGAAGACCTGGCGGGCCGGGCCGGGCACCTGGCCGGTGATCCGGCCGATCCGGAGCGGCTGGAGGCGGTGGCCCGGGCTACGGCAGACCTGGACGGGGTGCTGTCCGAAACCCGCGCCCAACTCGAGGGGGCGCTCCGGCGTGACCGAAACCGCGGGATTGAGGTCGCCGGGCGAACGCTGTACCTCTGCGCGTTCCTGGCCGTGGCCGCGCTGGCCCTGGGAGCGGCCGGCCTGCACCGACGCCGCGCCCCATGACGGACGACGGCCTGGTCGCCGTGCGCCCGTCGCACCGCTTCGCCCTCGAGCGGCTCGCTGCGTACCTGGCCGGGCGCCTCCCCGGCTTCACCCGCCTCGACCGGGTGCGCCAGTTCCATGGCGGCCAGTCCAATCCCACCTTCGCCCTGGAAGGGGGCGGCGGGGTCTGGGTCCTGCGGAAGCAGCCGCCGGGCGAGCTGCTGCCGTCCGCGCACGCCGTCGACCGCGAGTTCCGGGTCCAGTCGGCGCTCCGGAATCAGGGTGTGCCGGTGCCCGAGATGCATCTCTACTGCGACGATGCATCGATCCTGGGCACGCCGTTCTACGTGATGGAGCGGCTGGAGGGGCGGGTATTCGAGGATCCGCTGCTCCCCGCGGTCGCGGCGGGGGAGCGGGGGGCGCTCTACGACGCGATGAACCGCACCCTTGCGGCCCTCCACCAGGTCGACCCGGCGGCGGCCGGACTGGCCGATTTCGGCCGGCCGGGCAACTATTTCGCGCGCCAGATCGCGCGCTGGACCCGGCAGTGGGAACTCAGCCGCACCCGCGACCTTCCGGAGATGGACCGGTTGATCGAGTGGCTGCCCGCCCACATCCCGCCCGGCGACGAAACCGCTGTGGTGCACGGCGATTTTCGTCTGGGAAACCTGATGTTCGCCGCGGACCGGCCGGAAGTGATCGGCGTGCTCGACTGGGAACTCTCGACCCTCGGTCACCCGCTCGGCGATCTCGGCTACAACATTTCGGGATTCCATATCCCCCGCACCGTTCGGCACGGGATCATGGGGTTGCCGCGCACCTACGGCGTTCCCGACCGCGAGAGCTACGTGGCGGCCTACTGCCGACGGACGGGGCGGCGGCCGGTCGATACCGACTTCTACGTGGCGTTCTCGATGTTCCGGTTTGCCGCGATCGCCGAAGGCGTGCTGGCCCGGGCGCTCGGCGGCAACGCGAGCTCCTCCAACGCCCGCGAGATCGGTGCGCAAACGGTCCCCTACGCCACCACCGCCTGGGCGCTGGTCTCCGGTCGGTCCCCGTGAATCCGGCCGGCTGGCGCGGCCTCGATCCTGACGGACTGGCCACGGAACTCCATTTCGGGCGCACGCTGACCTGTTTTCGGCCGCGCCCGACCAACATCGGCGCGCTGGTCGGCGACAGCGTCGCCCGCCAGGGGGACGGAGAAGCCGTCATCGATGGCGGAAAAAGGCTCTCTTACCGGGAGTTGCTGGAACACGCCGAAGGGATGGCGGGACACCTGGACCGTCTGGGCCTGCCGGCGGGCGGGCGGGTCGGCATCTGGTCGGACAACCGCTGGGAGGCCCTCGTCGCGGTTGTTGCCTGCCTGCGGTCCGATCGGGTCGCGGTACCGCTCGGACACCGCCTGCAGACCGACGAGGTCGCCTACATGCTGGAGGACAGCGGAGCGGAAATCCTGATCGTCGACGAGGCGCGGGCCGACCGGGCCCCCGGGAACCGCCGGGTGCCCGGTCTCCGTCACACGGTGCGGCTGGAGGACCTGGGCGCCGGAAGCCGCGGGGGCCGCGGGCGGCCGGAGCCGAAGCACGGCGAGGAAGCCCTGGCGTTCCTGCTGTACACGTCCGGCACGACCGGCCGGCCGAAGGGCGCGATGATCACCCACTTCAACCTCGCGCACAGCATCCTGCACTACATTCGCGGGATGCGCCTCGAGGACGGGACGGAACGCACCCTGCTGGCCGTCCCGTTCACCCACATCACCGGCCTCGTGGCCCAGATCCTCACCCTGTTCGCCCGGGCCGGGACCGTGGTCGTGCAGCGCGACTTCCGGGCCGACCAAGCCATCCGGCTGCTCCGCGACGAACGCATCACCCACACCGTCATGGTGCCGGCCATGTACAACCTGCTGCTGCGCTCCCGCGCCCTCGAGGGAACGCCGCTCCCCCGCTGGCGTATCGCCGCCTACGGGGGCGCTCCGATGCCGTCCGCGCTGATCGAGGACGTCCACCGCCGGCTTCCCGGCCTCGAGCTGATGAACGCCTACGGATCGACCGAGACGACTTCCCCGGCGACCCTGCTGCCGGCCGCCGACGCCCTTCGCCGCCGCGACAGCGTCGGGCTTCCCGTGCATTGTGCGGAAATCCGGGTGTGCGACGCCGGAGGCCGGGAACTGCCCCCGGGCGAGACCGGCGAACTCCGGATCTCCGGGCCCATGGTGGTCCCGGGCTACTGGAACCTTCCCGACGTCACCCGGGAGGCCTTCAGCGACGGCAGCTGGCGCTCCGGCGACCTCGGGAAAATGGATGCCGACGGCTACGTCGAGGTGCTTGACCGCAGCAAGGACATGATCAACCGGGCCGGATACAAGGTGTACTCGGCCGAAGTGGAAAGCCTGCTGATCGAACACCCCGGGGTCGTGGAGGCCGCGGTCGTGGCCCGGCCCTGCCCGGTGCTCGGCGAACGCGTACACGCCTTTGTCACCGTTGCTTCGGATGCGCTCACGGCCGACGAACTGACCCGCTTTGCCGCGCCGCGAATCGCCGACTACAAGGTTCCCGAAACCTTCACGCTGCAGGCGGAGCCGCTGCCGCGCAACGCCAACGGCAAGGTCGTGAAGTCCGCCCTCCGGGCCCGCGCCGCCGCCACGCCGGAACCCGGGCGGTAACCGGACGCGCGCTGCCCGTTCCCCGACCCGCACTGCCCGGCCAGAAAGCCCGAGAAGGAGGGGCCCATGTCCTACCCTCACGCGTCCCTGCCCGAAGGGATTCGCAGCCGAATCGTGGACAACGCCAACGGCCTCGGGATGCACGTCCTGGAGGCCGGGTCGCCCGGCCACGGCAGCCTGCTCCTGCTGCACGGTTTTCCCGAACTCGCCTACAGCTGGCGCAAGACGATGATCCCGCTGGCGAACGCCGGGTTCCACGTCATCGCGCCCGATCAACGCGGATACGGCCTCACCGCCCCCGGGCCGGTCCCCTACGAGTCCGACCTTTCCCCCTATCGCTTCCTCAACCTGGTCAAGGACATCGTGGGGCTGCGCCGTGCTCTCGACATCGATTCCTTCGAGGCCGTGATCGGCCACGATTTCGGCGCCACCGTCGCCTATTTCGCGGCCCTGGCCCGCCCTGACCTGTTTCGACGCCTGGTCCTGATGAGTGCTCCGGTCGGCGGGGTTCCCCTCGACCGGGCCCCGCCGCCGGTCCTGGCCGTGGAGCCCGAACTGGAAGCATTGCCGCGCCCGAGAAAGCACTACCAGTACTATTTCACGACGCCGGCGGCCGACCGCGACATGCGGGACGCACCCGACGGACTCTCCGCGTTCCTGCGCGCCTACTCGCACCACAAGAGCGCCGACTGGTCTGATAACCGTCCCTTTCCGCTGCAAGCCTGGACGGCGGCCGAACTGGCCAGGCTGCCGACCTACTACGTGATGGATCGTCACGAAACGATGGCCGCCACTGTCGCCGCCCATGCGCCGGCCCGCGCGCCGGCCTGGCTGACCGACCGCGAACTCGCCGTGTACGCGGGTGAGTTCGCCCGCACCGGGTTCCAGGGAGGGCTCAACTGGTACCGCGTCATGCTGGATTCCGACCAGACGGACGAGCTGCGGCTCTATGCCGGAGCCGCCGTCCGGGTGCCGTCCGCGTTCCTTGCCGGGGCTGCGGACTGGGGCGTGCATCAGGCACCCGGCGCGTTCGTCCAGATGCAGTCGAAGGCCTGCACCGACATGCAGGCCGTGCATCTGATCGAGGGAGCGGGCCACTGGGTGCAACAGGAACGTCCGGAAGCGACCGTGGAGACCGTCATCCAGTTTCTGGAGAACAGTTGAGTGCGTTCCCCTGGCTCAACGCCGAAGCTCCGCCGCCGGCGGTCGGCGACCTTGGAGGCGAAGGATCCTGATCGGCTGTGCTGCACACTGTCCCGGTCCCTCGGATGAAAGTCCGCCCCCCTCTCGGACTGCCTGACGGCCGGGCCGTGGGCGATGAGCGGATCCGTCCACGAGGCGGACCCGGTCGGCGCACCGGTGTGAAGGACAGGATCAACTGATTGCCGGCGCTCCGTACACGAGCGGGAAATCTGCCGCCAGGAACCCCAATTCTCTCCGGGCGAACCGAGGGGGCACTCATCGAACCGCTCCTCGTAACCTCAAAACCCTCCCAGGCCGGAATGCTTGCGGCCGCCGGGACTTGATCTCGATCCCGGAATGCTGACCGAAAAACACGACCGGCCCGAGCCGGCAGCTCGGGTCCCGGCTTCGGCGAAACCATGGCTGCAATCCCGCAGGCCCGTCCGCTGTTGCCTCTCCCGGAACGGGAGATTTCCGGGGGCGCCCTTGATCAGGAAGGATGAGGAGAACCGTGACGCCACCCGTTCATGGCCGACCAAACGCTGGTACTATCCGACCCGTGATGCGGCCAAGGTGCCGATCAAGGGTTCATTGTCGCCCCACCGCCGACGCTGACCGGACACCGGTCAGTATCGCCACCGTTGGGGCTGCGGATGCCGCAACACTGGAGAAACGCGATGTCGTCTGATCACACCCGTTGCGCCGCCCTGGTCGGCCCCTACCTCAGCGGCAAAACGACCCTGCTCGAGAGTTTTCTCTTTGCCACCGAGGTCGTCAGTCGACGCGGATCGGTGAAGGAGGGGACATCGGTCGGAGATTCGTCCGACGAGGCGCGGGCACGCAACATGAGCACCGAACTGACCCCGGCCCGCATGACGTACCTCGGGGACCGCTGGGCCCTGCTTGATTGCCCGGGTTCGATCGAGTTGATGCAGGAAACCCTGAATGCCGTCCATGTGGCCGATATCGCGGTGCTGGTGATCGAGCCGTCGATCAACCGCATGGTCACCGTCACCCCCATCGTGCAGGCGCTGCGGTCCCGGCAGATTCCCTACATGGTGTTCATCAACAAGGTCGACACCCTGACCGAATCGGTATCCGACGTGGTGAGCGCACTCAAGGATGTAACCGGCACCCCCTTGCTGTTGCGGGAGTACCCGATCCGGGACGGCGAAGCGGTGACCGGCTACGTCGATCTTGCCAGCCGGCGTGCCTACTCTTACGTGGAAGGAAAGGAGTCCACGGAGATTGAGTTCCCGGAATCGTTGTCGGACGAGGTGACCCTCGCCCGCGAGGAAATGCTCGAGGTGCTCATCGACTTTGACGACGCGCTGCTGGAACAGATGCTCGAGGAAAAGACTCCGGAAGCGGCCGAGGTGTACGAAAAGACGGCGAAAATCATGCGGGATCGTGACATCGTTCCGGTCTTCTTTGGCTCGGCTGAACGCAATCACGGCGTTCGTCGACTCCTCAAGGCGCTGCGTCACGACGCTCCCCAGCCGGCGGAACGGGCCGCCCACCTCGGCTTTGATCCTGACGGCGAGGCGGCCGTCCAGATCTTCAAGACGTTTCATGCCCAGCACAGCGGAAAGATCTCTCTCGCCCGGGTCTGGAGCGGCGAGATTGCCGACGGCCAGACTCTTGGCGGAGCCCGGATCGGCAGCCTCCAGGCGCTGGTCGGAAGCCAGACCGAAAAAATTCCCTCGGCGGGATTCGGCGACGTCGCCGGGCTCGGCCGGATGGAGAGCGCCCGTACCGGTGACGTACTCCGCGCCGGGGCGGAGGCAGCGGACGGGTCGGGGTGGCCCGAACCCCTTTCGCCGGTGTACGGACTCGCGATCACGTCCGAAAACCGGAGCGACGAGGTCAAGCTTACCGGCGGGCTGCAGCGGCTCAACGAGGAGGATCCGTCCCTGACCTATCAGCAGAACGACGATACCCACGAACTGGTGCTGCTGGGCCAGGGCGATATCCACCTGCAGATCTCGCTCGAGAAGCTCCGCTCCAAGTACAACGTGGCCGCAACGGCCCGGCGGCCGCATGTTCCCTACAAGGAAACGATCCGCAAGCCCGTGACGCAGCACGGCCGGTTCAAGCGCCAGACCGGTGGACACGGAATGTTCGGAGACGTCATCGTGGACATCGCTCCGCGTCCGCGCGGCAGCGGCTTCGAATTCACCGACAAGATCGTCGGCGGCTCGGTCCCGCGTCAGTACATCCCGGCCGTGGAATCCGGCATCAAGGAGTTTGCCGGCGAAGGTCCGCTGGGCTTTCCCGTCGTGGACTTCGCGGTCACGCTGACCGACGGCCAGTTTCACTCCGTCGACAGCAACGAGATGTCATTCAAGCTGGCCGCCCGCCTGGCGATGACCGAAGGGATGCCGAAATGTGCGCCCGTGCTCCTTGAACCCATTGCCAAGGTCACCATCGACGTCCCGTCGGAGTACACCAACAAGGTCCACGGCCTGATCAGCGGCCGCCGCGGCCAGATTCTCGGATTCGAACCCAAGGAAGGATGGACCGGCTGGGATTCCCTGCAGGCCCACATGCCCCAGTCGGAACTGCACGACCTGATCATCGAGTTGCGGTCGCTGAGCCAGGGGGTCGCGACCTACCGGGCGGCGTTCGATCATCTGCAGGAACTGACCGGCAAGGTCGCTGACGAAATCGTCCAGGCGCGCGCCGAAGCCCGCAAGGAGGAACGCGAACGCTGAGCGCCGGCCACGCGTCCCGCTGAAGTGACCCACACAGGCAGCGGACGATTGTCAGGAATCAGGGCGGGTACTACCGCAAAGGGCATGCGAAAACACCGCGGGGAGCGACAAGCCCAATACATGCGATCACCCGCTCGCCGGTGCCTTCGCCGCCAAACAGGTTGAGGCTCTACGCCGGTGCGCGATACCGCACCGGTTGCCCGATTTTGCGGATTCTGCCGGCCACGACGCCGTGTCGGAGCCACGCATGCACTTGACCCGGAGCAAGGTCAAGATTGTGTGCCAAAAAATCAGCAGAGCGTGCCTCATCGGCCGACAGCTGTGCCAGCCGCTCGATGAACAGGTTCGGGAAATCCAGCCCGGCTGGAACGGCCTTCGGCGCCGTTTCTTTTGCCAGCGGCAAGAGCGGCGCCCGATGCGGAGCACGGTACCTTACCGGTCCAGTCACCTTTTCGATCCTGCCTTCGGCCAGGCCGCGCCTTATCCAATCCTTCACCTGGCCTTTCGCGACCTGCAAGCGGTCCGATATCCGATCATCCGGGAGCGGCTCTTCTGCGGTAATCACCATCAGCCGGGCAAGGAACAGATCGAAAAATTCAAGGTTGCCGGGGACCGGGGGAGACGATGCTCTCCAAGACGGTTCTTCCTCGAAAACGCTGTCCGCAGCAAGTTCCGGCACAGCATCCTGCCGTTCGAACAACCCAGCCACCGAGTACAGTGGTTCCGGCAGCCAGCGCGCACCCCTGGCAACCAAGTGAGCATTCCCCGAACCGGCTTCCACGGCTCGCTTAACCCATAGCGGCACCCAGTGCGCTTTCGCGTTCTCGCAGGCCCCGTTCCATGTACCGCCACTCCCATGCGCACTCGCCATCACGACGGCAGCGTCGGCCAGACAGTAGATGTAACGGTTGCGCGCCATCGCGTTGCCGACATGGAACCGCGCCTCGGGATTCACCGCCGAAATCAGGGCCAGGTCGCCGGACAGCAAGGGACGTCGGTAGAGCGCGGAAGCCGCTGCGCGCAGCAGGCTGTCGGCAAGCACGGCGACCACTGTTCCCGAACCGGCGAACGCGCCCCTCATCGCGCTCCGGTCGACGCCCCGTGCGCCGCCCGAAACGATCGAGTAGCCCTCCTTCGAAGCCATTTTTCCGAGGTTTTTGCTGCAGGCCAGAACCACTTCGCTTGCATCGCGCGACCCGACGACGGCGAGCCCGCCGCGATTGAGGAGCGCCCGTGCGCCACAGCCGAAAAGCACCGTCGGCGCGGCCGCCCCCAGACGACGGGCCAGCCGTGCTGGATAGCCGGGATCCGGCCGTGCGAGAACCCACAAGCCGGCCCGTTGCCATTTCTCCATGGCGAAGCCAAGCGCAGCACCTCGGCCGAGAAGTTGGTCCAGCCGATCCGGCGTGATCGCAAGATCGTTCCATCCGGACAGCACGTCACGAGAATCGCCCGTCATCAAGGTGGCCAGATCCAAACCACGGTTTTCCAGCCAAGCCGTCAATCGCACCCATTCGCCGGGCGAAAGCGGTTTCGTGCCATCCCGGTCCGCCTTGCCAAGGGAGACCGTCAGCAACAGCACCGCTTGGGTCTTCGGATCCTCAATCATGTCAGTTCGCGAAACCCGCGGTCGCTAGCGCCAGCGGCCAGACCGGGCCGCTCCCAGCGCGTCTCAGGAGCATGGCAACGACCGTCATCGTCCACGCCGAATCGACAACGTCATCGATCAGCAACACTGGATCGGACGGCGCCTCGCCGCGGACCGCAAAGACTCCGTCAAGGTTCCGGCACTGATAGTAGCGATTTTGCTGCACCCGTTGCTTTTCGTTGTCCCGCACCTTGACCACCGCTTCCACGAACGGCAAGCCCAATGCGCGAGCAAGCCGGACGGCGTAGTCGTGGACCAAGCGGGGCCGCCTGAGGGACGGGACGCAGGCGACCTAGCCCGGTGCCGGTACCGGTCGCCAGCGCTCGCGCATCATCTCGGCGGCGGCCTCCACCAGCGCGTCACGGAAGTGACCGGAAGCCTTGTCTTCCGCGACCGCACGCCCCCAGCCCGGATCGGCCCACCGGGATAGAATCCGTCCGGTTTCGGCGCGCTCTTCGGCTGGAAGATTGCCCCGCAGAGCATATTCGACGAACGCATCTTTGGGAATCTGTCGGTTGCATGTGAGTTCGATTTCCGAACGTTCAAGGAAACGAGCCGCTGCCGTAGCAGCAGCATGATCGTATTCAGGCGATACTACCGGACGGCCCAAGCACCCTGCACACTTGCCGCAAGGACGAGGATCCGGATCATCAAGTGCGCGGGACAGGAATTCCATCAGGCAACCGCGGTGTTGGAGGTAGCGTTGAACCTCGTTCCATTCCATCTCCCGCTGACCGGTGAGCCTACGGATGCGATCGCGATCCATTCGGTAGCCGACCGCCGTGCGCCGCCACTTGCCCTCGATCTTGACCGCCGGAGCCGGGGTCTCGATCGAAAGGAATTTCAGCGCCTTGTCGATCTGGCCATATCGTAGATTGAGGATCGCTTCCAGATCCCGGATGCCTAGACCGTCGTGGTTTTCGAGAACCTTCAGGATGGCTTCCACCCACGTCTCGTTGGGGAAGGCGGTGCGGCGGAAGTACTCGTGGATGCGACCGTCTTCCTCCCCTGCCAAGACGATCCCGACGGCGCGGTCGATGGAGCGGCCGGCTCTTCCCACTTGCTGATAGTAACCGACGATCGATCCCGGCGCCTGGAAGTGAACCACGAATCCAAGATCCGGCTTGTCGTACCCCATGCCAAGCGCCGTCGTCGCGACAAGTGCCTTTAACCGGTTTTCCAGAAGCCGGTTTTCAAGCTGTTTGCGCTTCTCGTCAGGTATGCCGGCATGGTAGGCGGCGGCGGAAACACGGTTCCGACTGAGCCAGTCCGCGACCAAATCGGCATCGCGCGTGGTCAGTGTGTAGATGATCCCGGTGCCCGGTAACGCGTCGACATGCCGTGCGAGCCAAGACAGGCGCTCGACCCTGGACGGCATCCGGATCGTCTGCAGCTCGAGACTGCGGCGTCGGAGAAGCCCCCGCTGGATCCCAATGTCACCGAGTTGCGCCCTGACATCCGCGATCACACGATCATTCGCCGTCGCCGTAGTGCCCAGAACCGTCACGTTCTCGGGCATCGACCGCAGCACGTTCACCAGACGCCTGTAATCGGGCCGAAAGTCGTGGCCCCAATTCGATATGCAGTGCGCTTCGTCGACTACGAACAGGCCGATACGCCCCGCTATCGGCATGAGAACACCCTCGACGAAATCCTCGTTCGCCAGCCGTTCAGGAGATATCAGGAGCACATCGGCGCGGTCTTTACGCAACTCCCGCTCGATTTCTGGCCACTCACTGCGATTGGTTGAATTGATCGAAAATGCCTTGAGATCAAGGCGGCTGGCGGCATCGATCTGGTTGCGCATCAGTGCCAGCAACGGCGAGACGATCAACGTCGGTCCGCGACCGGCATTTCGCAACAGGCGCGTCGCAATGAAATACACGAAGCTCTTACCCCAACCCGTTCTTTGAACGACAAGCAGACGCTCGCGCCGGTTTACAATGGCGTCGATCGCCTCGAACTGGCCCTTGCGGAATCGTGCCGTTTTGTCGTCCAGTGCCCTTCGCAGAAGAGCAAGAGGTTGCGGGTCGTAAGCCATCAGGAGAATTCTCCATTCGAGTGAATACCTCGCCCGGAAGAATCAGATGATTGATATCTTCATGGCCATCTTGGGTGCAACACCTTTCCCACCCTGTTCCCAGCGTTACATGCAATCGTGTGTGATGATCGAGTCTTGCGGATTCCCCGGCAACCGTCAAAAACACGTCACCGGGACGACCGCAGCACGGAATGGCCTTCCCGCCTCCGCTTCCTACAGGAAGACGCCCCATCGACGGTCGCCGGAATCGCAGCCCGACTCGTAGAGCAGTGCGACATCACTCTGCTTGACCGTCCGACAACACCGCCCGATCCGATACGTTTGATCGAAGGCGGATGAAGCTGCGCGGCCCCCGTGATTTCGTAGGATCCGCCCAGCCGGCCCGTGCCCGGCGCACTGAAAAACTCTCCGTCGGCGTTGCCGTCCGGCTGCATCACCGACATCCCACTACGCGAGACGGTCAGTCGGTCATGCTCGATAGGCCCCGACCGGTGACCGTTCGTGCTGGAGGCTCCGGCCTCATGGAGTGACGGAACCCTGTCCATGCCGGTCGGGAAGAAATGATGGCTGAAGAGAAATCGACGCCAGTATCCGAACGTGCGCTGATCGATCAGTTGATCGTCGCGACCAAGCTTTACAACAACAGCAAGGCAATTCATGAACTTGTCGAGTTCACCATCAGGCTGCGAGCGTTCGCCCCATTCAACGCGATGCTGCTTCACATCCAGAAACCGGGCCTGACCCACGCGGCGACCGCCAACGATTGGTGGGAACGGTTCGGCCGTGCACCCAAGAGTGGTGCACGGCCACTCTTGGTCCTGCGGACCATGGGGCCAGTCGACTTTGTCTTTGACGTCCAGGACACCGAGGGGCGTGATCTTCCGAACAGCGCCTTCGTGTTCCCGACACTCGGAATGTTGACGGATCTGCGATTTGCGGAAATCATGCAGTCAGTTGAAACGGAGCAGATCAATCTCATTGAACTCGATTCGGGTGATGGACAAGCGGGCTGGATTCGACGAACCGCACAATCCGAGAAGCCTAGAGGCAAGCATTGGTATGAACTTGCCTGCAACCGCAATCACCCTGCGCCGACACGTTTCGTCACGGTCGCTCACGAGCTTGCTCACCTGTATCTCGGGCACCTGGGGCCAGATCGCGGGCGGCGGGTTCCCGACCGGAGCACGGTCGGTCGACCGTTGATGGAGGTGGAGGCGGAAACCACGGCGTACGTGGTTGCGAAACGAGCCGGACTGACTCCGAAGAGCGAGAGTTATCTCGCGAATTTTCAGGGAGCCTTGGAAGATCTCAATCTCTTTGGCGTCACCCGCGCTGCCAACGCCGTGGAAACCGCGATGGGGATTTCCGCCACCAAGCTCTGGAACGCGAAAGGTCTCTGCGGGAAGATCCCAGAAAATTGAAAATTTCTTGACCTGCTTGATCGTATGCAGTAATCAGCACGCAAATTGACAAATTATGTTGTTAGGTTGCTGTTTTACTCGCGAATCTTGTAAGATCCTCTGATGCGTGCACGTTTATTGTCTCTATCGTGCAGGTCGGCACCTGCTCAATCATTCGTCTCCCGCTTCCACGGTTCACCGGGGAGAAGCGAAACCAGTTGCTCGGACACGATCCGGGCAGCCTCTGCCGGCCGCCACTCGAACCCCGGTCTGAGCAAGGTGCTCATGTCGGCATTGAACTGCGCTTCACCGATCTTTCCCGCAAGGTTCCGTTCGAACATTGCGCGGGTTATCAAACCACCCTCGCGATCCATGTATTCCCGGAACGCGGCAGCGATCCGTCCCGGATTGCTCCGTGCGTCCCCCAGCCCCATCACCAGATCGAACAGATCCCGACCCTTGCGGCGCTGGTAGAGTGCCCGCATCTTGGTTGCTAGGAGTTCGTCCAGCGCGAACGTCGTGATATCGGCCTTCCCGGCATACCACCGCGACTCGACCGAGAACGGGCGTTCGGTGAAATTCAGCACCGAAAAATGCTCGCGAGTATTGATCTCGATCTTGAGGCGCAGCCGGTTCGCCGGCACGTCCTCGGACAAGAACCGGTAGCCGAATGTCACTCGGCCCCGCGACTGCTTCCACCGCGCTTCGCCGAGCCAGGGCTCAAGCGCATTTCGCAAGGCGTCCATCATCGCGCCGGCCGGCCCAGGCTCCACCTGAACCAGATCAATATCCTCGGAGTACCGCGCAGGCGGCGTCAGGTAGAGCTTGTACAGCGCCGTGCCGCCGCGGAAGGCAAGCGCCCCGGCAAGAACAGGATCGGAAAATATCTCGACCAAGGCCCGGCTGATAACCAGATCCTGCTCGACCTGGAAGTCGTCGGCCCACGGCGCCCGTTCCCGCCATTGAGTGATGTAGTCCCGTGGGATCACGCGTCTGCCTCAATGCTTGCGTTCACCAACAGCCGCCATTCCTTCGACCGCGGCGCACCCGTGGCGTCCGCACCGGGCAGTAGTTTCGTGTAGTTTCGTGCGCACCGTCGCACATACTTCTTGAGCGGTATTGTTTTGTCTCCGGCCCCAACGTGCTCCAAGAGGTAACCCAGACGCTGCGCCCAGAGAATCGACGCTGAACTCGACGCCTCGAGAAGACGTCCCGGATTCATATCCTCGCTGAGCTCAGAAAGTACGCCCGCCACCCGGTCCATGCCTCCAGCGCGACGCAAGTATCCGACGAGGTCAACCGCCGTCGCTTCCACGGTCGAAACAAGAACGGTCCCGCGCGGGTTGTTGAACCGCTTGACCGGCACTGCATCGAGATTCCGCCGCGCGACGAAAGCGACCTGGACAGCGCCGCGGACGATCGCCGGCCGGTTCCTCTCCACGACCACCTGAAATTCCTGAGGGCGCTGATGGGCCGCGCCGTGAAATTGCGCTGCCGAGAGGAGGCCCACGTAGTAGCGGGTGCCCCAGTGCTCCATCAGCAACGGAATGAATTGATCCGCCGGCAGGCAGCCAAGCCGCCTGTACTCGGGTGGCACGATGACATAGAAGCCCCGCGCGGGGCTAGCGATCTCCCCCTTGGCTGCAAGGCGGCTCAGCGCCTGGCGCACAGCCGCTGGGGAGACTCCAAGGGCCGAGCGGAACTCGGACGAGGTAAAGTGATACCGGCCGCAGACGGCCAGGTCGGCGATGAGGTTGCGAGCGTGCGGCGTGGCAGATGCAGACATGACACTGACAAGGTAGCATTATTCGTCACATTATAATACCTGGATCGTAATTTGCGTGAACCTACGGTAGACCGAGGCTCCTGCTTGGCAGATTGAGATATTGATCGACAATCCTGGGCCGGCACTGCCTCGGCCGCCGAATCATCGGCTGCCATCAGCATTGCGTGGCGAACGCCGTATCGGCTGGCGCAGTGAAACTGCCCCGGCTCCCAAAGGCACCGACCCCAGCATTCGGTAGGGGGCTGGCACCCTACCAACGTTTTAATCTGAATTTGAGTAAAATCACGTTTGGATTTCAGAAATCATATTGTCGGCCCATGAACAGAAGATTACTAAGATAGCTTGGCAAGAGCGGAGCGTCGATCGTGAATCATGCTTCATTGTCCGCTTTTAGAGCGGATTTTGCAGCATGATTCTATACAAACTCAAGCTCAGAAAGAGCCAAATTACGGCAAACAGACGGCATTCAGTGGGACCGGGATTCCTCTTCTGGTATCAAGTACAGTGCGCTGACCGCCGAGGGAATCCTGTCCGTCAACTCGGCATCCGGCGTTCACATGCCGCTGCCCGCCCCCATGCCGCCGCCAGCGCGTCCACGTCCGATTGGGTCACCTCGGGCCCGAAACTCACCCGAACCGCTCCTCGCACCACCTCGGGCGCCAGATCCATCGCCGCCAGCACGTGACTGGGCCCCACCTTGCCCGACGAGCAGGCGGAACCCGTGCTGACGGCCACCCCCTCGAGATCCATCCGGATCACAACCGCCTCGGCATCGCGCCCCGGCAGCGCCAGCATGGAGGTATTCGGCAGCCGGTCGCTGGACCGGGCAATGACGCAGGTCTCCGGGACTGCCTCGCACAGGGTGCGCTCGATCCGGTCCCGCACTTCGCGCAGTACCGACCAGGACGGCAGACCGGCCGCCGCCACGGCACCGAACCCGGCCGCAGCGGCCACATTCTCGGTACCGGCCCGCCACCCGCGTTCCTGACCGCCGCCGCGCAGCAACGCCTGACCCACCAACCCGTCCCGTGTGATCAGGGCACCCGCCCCCTTGGGCCCGCCAGCCTTGTGCGCCGACAACGCCAGGGAATCGACCCCGAGGCCTGCCAGCGTGAACGGCATCCGCCGCCACCCCTGAACCGCATCGCAATGGACCCGCACCCCAGCCGCCCGCGCCATGGAGGCAGCTTCGGCGACGGGCTGAATCACCCCGGTCTCGTTGTTGGCCAGCATGATCGCGACCAGTTCCGGACCGGGGTCCGTGTTCAGCAGAACCTCGAGGCGCGCCAGATCAATGGTGCCGTCTGCAAGGACGGGAATGGCGCGGCGCCCGGCCAGAACGCGCACGGAATCGTGTTCGATGGAGGTCGCGAGCACCCGGTCCGGGGAACGCCCGGCGCAGGCGAGTGCGTTGGCTTCGGTCGCACCCGAGGTGAACACCACCTTTCCGGGTGACGCGTCCACGCTACTTGCGACCGCTTCGCGCGCGTCCTCCAGCAGACGCCGCACTGCCCGTCCGCATCGATGAATGGACGAGGCGTTGCCCGTGCAATCCATCGCCTCGATCATCGCCACCCGGGCGACCTCAAGCAGCGGCGCGGAAGCGTTGTAGTCGAAATAGACGGACGGACGGACCATTGAGCGGGGCGCGGCAGAGAACCCGTCCGGGGTCAGCGCTCCGAGCGGGCTTCGGTATCGAGCGCCGGCGCGGCGGCGGCCTGTTCGCTCCCCGCGTCAGGGGCGGACGCCGCTTCCAGCACGGCCAGCCTTGCACGCAATGCCGCAAGGTCGGCGGCCATGCGCTCCAGCGCCGCCGCATTGGGGTCCCGCACGTCCACCGGTGTGCCGTAGGCCGTGATCTGCTCGTTGCTCTTGTCCGGTTCCCCGATCCGGCGCGCCGGAATGCCGACCACCGTGGCCCCGGCCGGCACGTCGCGCAGAACAACCGCGTTGGCGCCGACGCGTGCGTTCCGGCCCAGCGTGATCGGCCCGAGCACCTTGGCGCCGGCACCCACGATCACGCCATCAGCCAGCGTCGGATGCCGCTTGCCCGGTTCGAGTGACGTCCCCCCCAGGGTCACACCTTGGTACAGAAAGCAGTCGTCGCCGATCTCCGCGGTTTCTCCGACCACGACCCCCATGCCGTGATCAATGAAGAAACACCGGCCGATCGCCGCCCCCGGATGGATCTCTATGCCGGTGAGCCAGCGAACGAGATGCATGAGCCATCGGGCCGGCAGCCGGATTCGACGCCGCCACAGCCAGTGCGACAGACGGTAGACGGCAACCGCATGGAACCCCGGGTAGCAAAGCAGGATTTCCAGCGCACTTCGCGCTGCCGGGTCCCGCTTCCTGATTGCGCTGAATTCCTCCCTCAGTGCCGTAAACATGGACACTCCGAAAGGTCGGACGGGAAAACTTGCTGAACGGCCGCCATCATCAGACCAAGCCCGCGAGATTGAACCTATTGGTATCGTGGCCGGGAATTATATACGATCATGCCGATCTGCGGGATGTCGCCGACCTGTCCCGGCGGCCGCCTAGACGTGCACCCCCGAGTGGGTGCGCAGGAGCCCCCATGCCTGAAGTCACGATCAATGGCCCCGCCGGACGCCTGGAAGGCCGGTACCATGCGGGGCCGGAGTCGGACTCCCCGCTCGCCCTGGTGCTCCACCCGGACCCGCTCGGGGAAGGCACCATGAACAACAAGGTCGTGTACGCGTTGTTCCACGCGTTCGCACACATGGGCTTCTCGGTACTGCGGTTCAACTTCCGGGGAGTCGGACGCAGCGAAGGATCGTACGACAACGGCGACGGTGAACTGGTGGATGCGGCGGCAGCGCTGGACTGGCTGCAAGGGGTACACGACAACAGCCGCAACGTCTGGATCAGCGGATTCTCCTTCGGCGCCTGGCTCGCATTCCATCTCCTCATGCGGCGGCCGGAGCTCAGTGGATTCGTCTCGGTCGCACCCCCGGTCGAGCGGTTCGACTTTACCTTCCTCGCACCGTGTCCAAGCTCGGGACTCATCCTGCAGGGAGACCAGGACGTCATCGTGTCGGAAGCGGCCGTGGCCAAGCTCGCCCGGGAAACCGAAGTCCAGAAGAACGTATCCATCTCCTACGAGATGATTCCCGGTGCCGACCACTTTTTCCGGGGTCACCTCGACAAACTTGCGCAAGCCGTCGTGCGGTACGTCTCGAGCCGCATGCCGCCGGCGGTCTGATTACGTCCGGCGCGGATAGACGAGAACCCCGCCGCTGGTCGGGCCGGCGACCCCGGTGGTGGCCGGAACGGAGAG
This sequence comes from Alphaproteobacteria bacterium, assembly GCA_965203385.1. GTDB lineage: Bacteria > Pseudomonadota > Alphaproteobacteria > TMED109 > TMED109 > VXPW01. The sequence continues at coordinate 2,711,742 of OZ241893.1, read as the reverse complement.
CGGAAGCCCCTGCAGGGACCGGACCGCCAGCCACCCGAAAGCCTGCGCCTCAAGCGCATCACCGTCGAGACCCACGCTCTCAACCGGGTCTACGGGAACCGCGATCCGGTCCCCGAGGGCCGTCATCAGCGACGGGTTCCGCCGCCCGCCGCCGGTGACCAGCCACCGAACCGGCGGCTCCGGCATCCATTCCCGCGCCCGGGCCGCGGCTTCCGCACACAGGGCGGTCAGCAGCGCTGCCGTGTCCGCGGGAGAACGGGAACTGCCCTCCTGCAGGCAGCGGGTGCGGAAATGATCACGATCCAGCGACTTCGGCGGCGGCCGGCGAAAGTAGGGATCTGCCAGCAACGTGTCCAGGGCGTCTTCCGGTACGTCGCCGCCAGCCGCCAGCTGACCGTCCCGGTCGTAGGCCGTTCCCAGCACCCGGCGCGCGTGATCGTCCAGGGGTGCGCAGCCCGGCCCGGTATCGAACGCCAGCACCGCTCCGCCGCGACCGAGCCAGGTCACGTTCCCGACGCCGCCGAGATTGAGAACCGCGAGCGGCCGGGCCAGGGAACCGGCCACCGCCTGGTGGAACAGCGGCACCAAGGGCGCTCCCTCGCCCCCGTGCGCCACATCCCGACTGCGAAAATCGGTCACCACGGGAATCCCGGTTGCGGCGGCCAGCCGGCCCGCGTCCCCGACCTGCCAGGTCCAGCCCTCCTTCGGCGCGTGCGCGAGAGTCTGACCGGGAAACCCGATCACGCTCACCTCGGCGGCCCGGACCCCGGCATTCTCCAGCAGGGCGCTGACCACCGCTACGTGGCGGTCGGTGAGCGCCCGGACCACCGACGGGCGGCTCAGATCACGGGCGGCGATCTCCCGCAACTGGCTGTCGTACGGCTGGGTCAGGGTCGGACCGAACCCCACCTGATCACGACCGTCAGTGCGGATCAGCGCCGCATCAACGCCGTCCCGCGACGTACCGCTCATCAGCCCGATGGCCACCCGCATCGACGGTCCGCCTCCGCTCGTCATTCCTTCATGGTACTTTCCGCCACCCTCCCCGCCGCCCGCACCGTGCCGATCCCATGACCGAATTCCGATCCGACTTCCTGCAGCGCGTCTCCGAGCGAGGCTACCTTCACCAGTGCACCGACTACGCGGGGCTCGACCGCCTGCTGGCCGACGAAGCCCCGGTCGGAGCCTACATCGGATTTGACTGCACGGCCCCGGGCCTGCATGTCGGAAGCCTCCTCCAGATCATGCTGCTGCGGCACTTCCAGCAATCCGGACACCGGCCGATCGTCCTGATCGGCGGCGGCACGACCCGGGTCGGCGACCCGTCGGGCAAGGATGAGTCGAGGCGGCTTCTGGATGATGCGACCATTTCCACCAACGCGGCCGCTATCCGGAGCGTGTTCGAGCGCTTTCTCACCTTCGGTGACGGACCCTCGGACGCGGTCATGATCGACAACCAGGCATGGCTCGGGGAGCTTCATTACGTGGATTTCCTGCGCACGGTCGGGCGCCATTTTTCGGTCAACCGGATGCTCACGTTCGATTCGGTACGGCTGCGGCTCGAGCGTGAACAGCCGCTCAGTTTTCTCGAATTCAACTACATGATCCTGCAGGCCTACGACTTTACCGAACTCGCCCGGCGGCTGGCGTGCCGCCTGCAGATGGGGGGATCGGACCAGTGGGGCAACATCGTCAACGGGGTCGAACTCGGCCGCCGGCTCGGCGGAGCCGGCAACCCGGTGCCGCCGCTCTACGGCCTCACGTCGCCGCTGATCACCACCGCCAGCGGCGAGAAGATGGGGAAGACGGCCCGGGGGGCCGTGTGGCTCAACGCCTCGCTGCGAAGCCCGTACGACTACTGGCAGTTCTGGCGCAACACGGCCGACGCCGACGTCGGGCGCTTCCTGCGCCTGTTCACCGAGCTGCCGCTCGACGAGATTCGCCGGCTCGAAACCCTGCAGGGACAGGACGCCAATGCCGCCAAGATCCGGCTGGCCAGCGAAGCCACGCGGCTCGCGCACGGCGACGGGGAAGCAGAACAGGCGGAAGCGACGGCCCGGGCCACGTTCGAACAGGGCGAAAGCGGTGCCGGCCTCCCGGCCATCGTGGTGCCCGAGGACGAGCTCCAGGCCGGTCTCTCCGTGGTCAGGGCGTTCGCGCGCGACGCCGTGCTCGTGTCGACGAACGGCGAGGCGCGGCGGTTGATTCGCGCAGGCGGTGCCCGCATCAACGGCGTCAAGGTGACCGACGAGCACCAGAAGCTGAGTCCATCGGACCTGGTCAACGGAGAAGTGCGCCTCTCCGCTGGCCGCAAGCGCCATGCCGTACTCCGCATGGCGGCACCCGGAAACGGCGGCTGACCACAGCCATGAACGTATGCGGTTGCCGCCCGGAAAGCATTCGCGCCATCAGGCCCACGATCAGCGCAAGGGCACGCCCTTGCCGCGCCAGTCTGCTCTGATCACCGATCTTGTCGGATACCGCCTGTTGTATTCCCGGCAGGCCAACTCAAAATACATTCTCCAACCAAATAAACTGGACCAAGCCAGGAAGATAAAAGACCATGTCCCTTTCCGCACAAATTGTCGACCAGCGGGTTTCCGGAATTGTGAAGGAACAAGATGAGGCTTTTACCGAACAAATTAATGCAGGCATTGATAAAAATAAAAGACGGTCCCTGGCATTCTTGTTTCTTGTAACCAAAACAATGTTTGACCTGACAGACGAAGAAACACTCGATAGCATGGTCGATGGCGGAAATGACTTTGGTGTGGATTCAATCTGGTTCGAATTTCCCGATCAAGGAGAAATCAAGGTTGCATTAATTCAAGCTAAATACAGAACCAGGCTTGATGGCAGATCGGCGTTCCCTGAAGATGGTGTAATCAAAATGCTTGACGTTATTGAGGCTTTATTCGATCCGGCGTTACCCTTTACACCAAACGCGCGTCTTCGCCGACGCCTAGAAAAGGTTCGTTCCTTCATTGTCGACGGCGCAATTCCTAGAGTAACCGCCATAGCTGCGAACAATGGGTCAATTTGGTCTCAGGAAGCGCAACAACGAATCGATAACGCTTCAACCAAACACGCCAACCTGATCGAATGGCGCCATGTAGGGGCAGACGAATTCGTTTCGATGCTGCAAGCACGAAAACCCATCAGTGCGGATCTTCAGCTTGTTGGAAAGGCTTTCGTAGAGTCGTTTGACTTTCGCCGGGTTTTGGTCGGACGGATGTCCGTCTCTCAACTTGCAGACCTGGCCGATCAGTACGATAATCGGTTGTTTGGGAAGAACATACGACGTTATCTGGGTTTGGTCGGCAACCGCGTCAACGAAGCGGTGGCTTACACGCTCAAAGAATCCAGCCAGCGGCCTAATTTTTATTTTTACAACAATGGGGTCACGATTACCTGTTCAAAATTTCGGCATAACGCATTGCAAGGTGAGAACTGGCGCGCCCAAGTTGACGATCTTCAAATTGTCAATGGCGGCCAGACGGCGCGAACAGTACAAAACGTTGCAAGGGAACTTGGTCCCGATATTGGCACGGCGGAAGTGCTTGTGAGGTTGTACGAAATTGCCGAAAACGACAGTGATTTGATCGAGGCAATCACATTTGCAACCAACAGCCAGAATCCCGTTGATTTGAGGGATTTGAAGGCGAACGATCCCAAGCAAAAAAATGCTCGCCGAATCCATCACGGCGCTGGGCTACCGGTACCGAGCAAAACGGGAAGATCGTGTGATTTCCTCAAACGAATTCACCAGTGCTGTGGTCGCTGAGGCCGTCCTGGCTGTATGGCGAAACAGACCTCATCAGGCCCGCTTCAGGAGCCGGGAGCATTTCGGCGCACTTTATGATCACATATTTGCGGACCTGAATGGCGCCCAGGCAATAATTTCCGCACTGTTGCACAGACATGCGGAACACCGAAGGAAAAGACCTGTCGGGAAAACCCCTGATTTTCTTCCGTATGGCTCCAGATTCATCGCAATGTTGATGGGCCGGTTCCTTCTTTCGGACATGCAAATCTCCATCACCCAGCTTGATCATCGCAATTTTGCTCAAGCCCGCGCACTCTTGGAAGAAAAGCATGCGGAATACATCACGAGGGCAGAAACAGCCATTGGCGTTGCTCTTGATTCGCTGTTCTCTGGCCGGAAGCAAACGCTGCAGCGGCTTTCCGCTACCTTCAGAAGGTCAGATCTGGTAGCCGCGCTTTCCGTAGAAGGAAGCGATCAGGCCTTGGGACGGATTGACTCAAACATGGGATGTGAGAGTACCAGCAAGTGCGTTGCCAGCCGCACTATGGCATGATTGCCTATGACCCTTGGAACCACACCCGACATTGAGGGACTGGAAGCGTTCGCCGCGCTGTCCGATCGCCGCCTGACCGCGTTCTTCGTCGGCCGCGAGCAGGAGATCGCCTTCATCACCAAGCGGGTGCAGGCGGTCGCCGCCGGGCATCGGGCGGGCGACCGGGAAGTGGCGGCCGGCAGCACGGTACTGATTACCGGGGTGCCCGGCGCCGGCAAGACCTCGCTGATGATGAAGCTGCGCCGTCAGTGGAGCCGCGCAGCAGGCGAGGAGCCGTTCGGAGTTGATATTGACATCAACGAGCTCGGCAGCGCCGAAGGTCTGTCCCGGGCCATTGAAAGAGCCGTTCCCGCCGGCGGCAGCGGACAGTGGCTGGCCCGCGCCTTCAGCCGTTTCAGTTCGATCAACCCCGACGTTCTGGGCGCCGGTCTCGGCGTCGACCTCCGTGATCCTGGCTCCGGGATGGAACAGGTCAGTCGGCCGATCGTGCTGTTCATCGACGAGATCCAGACCCTGCCGCCTGATCCACGGGCGGCCGAAATCAAACTGCTTCGAACCCTGCATCTGGGCACCCACGGCGCGCCGATCGTGCCGGTGCTGGCGGGCCTCGCCCATTCGACCTCGGTGCTGCTGGATTCCAGCCTCAACCGGTTGTCGCCGCCGGACGGTCTGCCGCTGGGCCGGCTGGCTCCGGACGAGGCGGCCCGGTCGGTGGAACTGTTCCTCGATCATTTCGAGGTGGCCGGAGACCGTACCGGCTGGCCGGAGACCATCGCCGGATGGTCCGATGGCTGGCCGATGCATGTGCACAATTCGCTGCAGGCGCTGGCCGGAGCACTCTCGGGCAACGGTGGCGACCTCGGCCGCATCAGGCCGTTGACCGTGAAGAAACGGGCAGCAGCGCTGCGGGCCAGCTACTATGGTCAGCGTACGCATGATGTGCTTCCGAGACGCCGGGAAGTGCTCGGCCGTGTGATGGCGAAGATCGGTCGAAGCGGCCTGAATCAGGACTCGATCCTCAGCCTTCTGGAGGAAGAGGACAGAAAATGCCCGCTTGGCATGACAGCCGAGGCGGCTTTCCGGCAGATGCTGGCCAGAGGGCTGATCCAGGGCGACAGGAATCGCGTCTACAGTTGCCCGATTCCGTCGCTGGAATCGTGGATTGCCTGCGGCGGCAGTCCCTTGCACCAGGAAGTGATGCGCGGCGACGCCGAGGGGGTCGCCGCGCTGATCGCGGCGGGGGCCGATCCGGGCGCACAGGACCTGCGCGGCCGCACGGCGCTGCAGTTCGCCCGCGAGGAAGGCTGGGACGACATCGCCGGCATGCTGGAAGCGGCGGCAGAACCGGAGGAGGATCGGGCGTCGCCGGCCCCGTTCGACGATTCCGGCCCGAAGGGCGGTCCGGCGCCGTTCTGAAAGTTTGCCGTGAGCACTCGGGCGGGCCGGACCAAGTTCTGGCGTGGCGGCCTACAGCGCACGCTTTGGCTCCCGGAAGCTTCTGCCGTTTCGAAATTTCGAAGGGTGCGATCGAACGAGGCGTCCGGGATCGATCACGAAATTTCTGATTCTAGTTGTGGTAAGGCGGGTGCTTGAGGAAAACACCCGCCCTCGTTGAGGTTACTCGCGTCTGGCTCCGAACGCGCCGATCAGCGTACTGGTAGTGAAGATCCCTCCTGTTTCCTCGTGGTTGGCACCGTAAAATGACGCTTTAAGTGTCTGACCGTCACCGAACGTGCCATCCGCTTGAATGGGGAGACCCCTCCACTCGAAAGGCGACAGGCTCGTGCCAGCGTCGATATCCCACACATTGCTCATCCGAACGTCAACATCCATCCGGGCGAGGTTAAGCTTTACGGTGGACGCACCAACGATCGCGTTACGGAACTTAGTATCGGCAGCGACCATGGAACCATTCCAAGTTACGATGCCTGATACGCTTTGGGGAGGCCGACCTGAACTTTCGCCCACTGATATCTGTGCAACGCTTGCCGTCAGATAGCCTTCATCAGTTGGGCCATCGTACAGCGCGGTGGCCGAGACGTAGAATCCACTGTAGTCAAGCCAGGCACCCAATCCCACGGTTTCGATAGTGAGATCTGGACGACTGGGAGCAGTGATTTGACCTCGAGCCTGTGCAATCGGTGTGCCGCGGTAGGACATGACAGAGGAATAGTCGGTGTCCGCCTGAACCGGGATCCCAGCGATTTCCGTAATCTCTTCCTGAAGGCTGCTGATGGAAATTCTTCCCGAACTGGTAACGCAGACCGTCCCCCGGCAACTTGACCGAATTCTGCCAAAGAAGGCGTCAAGATTATGTTCGTCTCCGAGTAGGGACGTAGCCTCCCGAAATTTCCGTTTGAGCGCAGCTTCAATTTGGGAACTGGAGGCGTTAAACGGAGATCCTCCGACCAGAGCTTGAACTGCGCTGGGATCCTCGACAACATTCCGAACACTTTTAGCTGAAGGTCCACCCCCGCCCCCACCACCGCAGGCAGCGAGCAGGAAACTTGCATAGAGTAAGGTACCGTAAATGAAAGATTTCATTGTGGTGATCCAGATTTTGCCACGGCACCGGCGAGCGCCGGGCCGTTGTCACCACACAGGAATTGTGAAGCCCTGCCTATTCGCATAGGCGCGGATCATGACTCCGCACCGGACGTAGCAGCTATTGTATTCGGCAGGCGACCCGACCTAGCGGGGCCTGTGTGGTGACCTTGTGATAATGTGTAGGGGCCATAGGAGAGTCAAGATGATGACAGCCTCAGAACCGAAGAAGGCGCTACGCAAGCGTCCGATGAGGAACCAGCCATCAATAGTGGAACAGGAAAAAAAGATGGGGCACCAAGGCAAAACCGAAAGAGCTTACCTCGTGGCGCGTCAGGCCGCACCCGCCTTCGGGATGCAGCGGACAAACCGAAAGAGTTGCTTTTCGCCACGCACTTGTGGCAACATATTCCTCGCTGGACAGACCCATCTTCAGGCGGAGTTGCATGTTCACCATGGCCCGGCGGTGATGAGACCGTGCGAGCCACCCCTTCCTTCGTACGCCAACCCGCGCAGCCTACTGCTGCCCCGCTACCTGGAAGGAAAATATCGATCGGTAGGCTCAGACTGCTATCTCGTGCCCGCCAGAAAACCCCCCGGTTCTGGGCTACAGATGTCATTTTGACCCGATCCGAGCCCCGTTCGGCGGCCAGCTCAGGTCAAATTCCGGGTGTTTTCTCCGGGCCGGCGCCGCGCGGCGTGCCGTTTCTGTCAGAATCAGCCCGGTTGGCTGTCATCCGCGCATAGGTGTCCCTCCTGGTTCCGTTCGACCAGGTGGAAATCGATGACTTGAGGTGGAGCCGTCAGGCGGTTCGTCGTCGTCGTGCCTTGCGACGCAGCAGCAAACCGATGCGATGGACGTTCAAGGCGAGCACGGAAAGACCGACTACCTGCGCAAAACCGTCGGCTCCATGAGCCAGAACGCGGTCAAGGCCGCGTTGCTCAAGGTTGTTGATCGCGGATTCCACCGCCGGATGCTTTCGACGCATCTCGGCAAACTCCTTTTCTTGTTCGCGGGCCCGCTCGGCCTTGCTGAGAAAACCTTTCTTGGGCAGCACGTTGTCGTCGAGCAGATCGTCGAGACGGCGACGGTTTTCCGGACTGTGAAAACCGCGATCAAAACTGACCGCGCGGAGCTCCGGAAACCGCTCTTGCGCAGCCTTCACCATCGGTACCGCGTAATCGACATCGCTCCCTTTCCACATGATCTCATGGTGCAGCACGAAACCGTGATGATCTTCGAGAATGCACACCGGAACCCCGAGTTCCACCGGTACGCCGGCCTTGCCCTTCGAAATCCAGCGTGTGTGCGGCTCGAAGAGGGAAAACACCTTCTCGTTTTGCGGGATGGTCTCGTTCTTGAGCAGACGACGTTCGACCTGGTCCATCTGCCGCCTGGCATGGGCGAGAAACACGTCGAGGGTGACCAGCGTCAAGCCAGAGACACCCCGGGCGAGCAGCAACGGCAGGGCTTGTTCGACACGCTGCACCAGTTCCTGACAACGCGAGAGATACGCCTCTACCTGCTCCGGACGGGCCCGACGGGTGATTCGCACCCGATGGAACAGCGTCCGCAGCGAGTCCGACAGGTGCTTCCACTGGCGCCAGCCCGGAACTCCTTTCCTGGTGGCCGCTCGACCCGTCGTACGAATCAGACACCGCATCGCATCCCACAGGAGATTCACATCCGTGGGATAGTGCACGTCGGTCTCGACGACAAAGGAATCACAACGCCCGCACAGAGGCTTTGAGGGCTTCTTTCGGGACTTCTTTCGGGCGACCGAATGGCCGCTCTCCACGAACATCTGGTTGACCTCGGCCAACAATTCCGGACGCAGAAGAGACACGTTGTCAACGATCGTCTGATACTCGTACCGTTTCTTTTCCCACAAGTCGGTATGACCGAGAAACTCGCGAATCGTGCTGTAGTGGTTCACCAGCTGATGCAGCCGGTCGAAGTCGCAGCCCAGACCCTGCTTCAAGATGCCCATCACCAGAATATTCCACAGCTCCATGCCCGGGCGTCCCACGTTCCGGTTGCTGTCGGGAAGAATGTGCTGTTCCAGGAGGGCAAACAGCCGAGACCGAAGTTTCTCGTCGCGGTAGAGATGTTGGAGGCCCAGCAACAGTGTCGGAATGTCATCCCGACTCCTATGTAACTAACCCGTAGGTTTCCCGCTGAAACCGGCTTCCACGCGGCTCGCGGCAGGTCAAAATTCCCCCGATTGGCCGCGGCGCCGCCCTCGAGTTGCTTGCGGGCAACGCGACCGGCAACGGTGGTTGAAACTCCTATGTAACTAACCCGTAGGTTTCCCGCTGAAACCGGCTTCCACGCGGCTCGCGGCAGGTCAAAATTCCCCCGATTGGCCGCGGCGCCGCCCTCGAGTTGCTTGCGGGCAACGCGACCGGCAACGGTGGTTGAAACTCCTATGTAACTAACCCGTAGGTTTCCCGCTGAAACCGGCTTCCACGCGGCTCGCGGCAGGTCAAAATTCCCCCGATTGGCCGCGGCGCCGCCCGCGAGTTACTTGCGGGCAACGCGACCGGCAACGGGCGTTGAAACTCCTATGTAACTAACCCGTAGGTTTCCCGCTGAAACCGGCTTCCACGCGGCTCGCGGCAGGTCAAAATTCCCCCGATTGGCCGCGGCGCCGCCCTCGAGTTGCTTGCGGGCAACGCGACCGGCAACGGTGGTTGAAACTCCTATGTAACTAACCCGTAGGTTTCCCGCTGAAACCGGCTTCCACGCGGCTCGCGGCAGGTCAAAATTCCCCCGATTGGCCGCGGCGCCGCCCTCGAGTTGCTTGCGGGCAACGCGACCGGCAACGGGCGTTGAAACTCCTATGTAACTAACCCGTAGGTTTCCCGCTGAAACCGGCTTCCACGCGGCTCGCGGCAGGTCAAAATTCCCCCGATTGGCCGCGGCGCCGCCCTCGAGTTGCTTGCGGGCAACGCGACCGGCAACGGTGGTTGAAACTCCTATGTAACTCCTATGTAACTAACCCGTAGGTTTCCCGCTGAAACCGGCTTCCACGCGGCTCGCGGCAGGTCAAAATTCCCCCGATTGGCCGCGGCGCCGCCCTCGAGTTGCTTGCGGGCAACGCGACCGGCAACGGTGGTTGAAACTCCTATGTAACTAACCCGTAGGTTTCCCGCTGAAACCGGCTTCCACGCGGCTCGCGGCAGGTCAAAATTCCCCCGATTGGCCGCGGCGCCGCCCTCGAGTTGCTTGCGGGCAACGCGACCGGCAACGGGCGTTGAAACTCCTATGTAACTAACCCGTAGGTTTCCCGCTGAAACCGGCTTCCACGCGGCTCGCGGCAGGTCAAAATTCCCCCGATTGGCCGCGGCGCCGCCCTCGAGTTGCTTGCGGGCAACGCGACCGGCAACGGTGGTTGAAACTCCTATGTAACTAACCCGTAGGTTTCCCGCTGAAACCGGCTTCCACGCGGCTCGCGGCAGGTCAAAATTCCCCCGATTGGCCGCGGCGCCGCCCTCGAGTTGCTTGCGGGCAACGCGACCGGCAACGGTGGTTGAAACTCCTATGTAACTAACCCGTAGGTTTCCCGCTGAAACCGGCTTCCACGCGGCTCGCGGCAGGTCAAAATTCCCCCGATTGGCCGCGGCGCCGCCCTCGAGTTGCTTGCGGGCAACGCGACCGGCAACGGTGGTTGAAACTCCTATGTAACTAACCCGTAGGTTTCCCGCTGAAACCGGCTTCCACGCGGCTCGCGGCAGGTCAAAATTCCCCCGATTGGCCGCGGCGCCGCCCTCGAGTTGCTTGCGGGCAACGCGACCGGCAACGGTGGTTGAAACTCCTATGTAACTAACCCGTAGGTTTCCCGCTGAAACCGGCTTCCACGCGGCTCGCGGCAGGTCAAAATTCCCCCGATTGGCCGCGGCGCCGCCCTCGAGTTGCTTGCGGGCAACGCGACCGGCAACGGTGGTTGAAACTCCTATGTAACTAACCCGTAGGTTTCCCGCTGAAACCGGCTTCCACGCGGCTCGCGGCAGGTCAAAATTCCCCCGATTGGCCGCGGCGCCGCCCTCGAGTTGCTTGCGGGCAACGCGACCGGCAACGGTGGTTGAAACTCCTATGTAACTAACCCGTAGGTTTCCCGCTGAAACCGGCTTCCACGCGGCTCGCGGCAGGTCAAAATTCCCCCGATTGGCCGCGGCGCCGCCCGCGAGTTACTTGCGGGCAACGCGACCGGCAACGGGCGTTGAAACTCCTATGTAACTAACCCGTAAGGCACTGATTCCGAAAGATTCCGGGAATCCGGAGGTTTCCCGCGAGAAGCCGCCGTTTCAGGCGGGAACTTCACCGGTTTCGACGCGGTGCAGACTGAGACCCAGGGCCGCCGCACGGCGCTTCAGGTGCTGGATCTGGCGATGCTTGCGCTCGGCTTCGAAGGCCTCGATGCCACGCTCGACGTAGGGGTTGACTCCATGAGATTCCGGGAATCCGGAGGTTTCCCGCTGAAACCGGCTTCCACGCGGCTCGCGGCAGGTCGAAATCCCCCCGGCGGGCCTCGGTGCCGCCCCTCGAGTTACTTGCGGGCAACGCGGCCGGCCACGGGGGTTGAAACTCCTATGTAACTAACCCGTAGGTTTCCCGCTGAAACCGGCTTCCACGCGGCTCGCGGCAGGTCAAAATTCCCCCGATTGGCCGCGGCGCCGCCCGCGAGTTACTTGCGGGCAACGCGACCGGCAACGGTGGTTGAAACTCCTATGTAACTAACCCGGTGGTTGAAACTCCTATGTAACTAACCCGTAGGTTTCCCGCTGAAACCGGCTTCCACGCGGCTCGCGGCAGGTCAAAATTCCCCCGATTGGCCGCGGCGCCGCCCTCGAGTTGCTTGCGGGCAACGCGACCGGCAACGGTGGTTGAAACTCCTATGTAACTAACCCGTAGGTTTCCCGCTGAAACCGGCTTCCACGCGGCTCGCGGCAGGTCAAAATTCCCCCGATTGGCCGCGGCGCCGCCCTCGAGTTGCTTGCGGGCAACGCGACCGGCAACGGTGGTTGAAACTCCTATGTAACTAACCCGTAGGTTTCCCGCTGAAACCGGCTTCCACGCGGCTCGCGGCAGGTCAAAATTCCCCCGATTGGCCGCGGCGCCGCCCGCGAGTTACTTGCGGGCAACGCGACCGGCAACGGTGGTTGAAACTTTTGACGTCGATCTCAATGTCCTCAATGCGAACTTCGCCGAGTTCGCGGTGCGGATTGCGGGCGTATCTCATGCTGTACTCGCGAAGAATCGCTGGAATCGTCGGGATCGGGGGGCAAACCGGCCGGAAACAGCCTTTTCGTCCCAATCTTCGATCATCACATTATCGGTATTTTCGCTTAGAGTCAACCCTTTGATAATTTTCTGGCGGGCACTATCTCCGTACCTGCTGCACTGGGAAGGGTCGAACCTATGGCAGAATCAGACCATAAAATATGATATTATTTTTCGCCGGCCCTAAGCTCGACTTTGTTCAAAATCTGATCAGGCCCAAGTCCAGAAGATCTCGGTTTCGGCGATGGTTTCGAGGGCTTCGTCGAGCGGCAGCACGAGGCCGCCCATGTCGCCGACGTCCTTCCAGCGGTTCTGATACGACCAGTACTGGATGCGAAACTTGCCGTTCGGTCCTTCCGGCTTGAGCCGTGCGATCGGGGCGTCGGTGGCGGTCAGGATGAGCGTGTAGCCACCCCGGCTCCGGTGCGCGGTCACGCCACCACCGGCCTTCTGGTCGAAGGCCTGTATGCGGGCCAGAACGGGGTCCGGATCGGTCATGGCCGGTGTTGTCGCACGGCGCGGTCTGGCGCGCAAGCCCGGTGCTTGACTTTGTAGCCGGCCGGGGCTATCGATGGCGCTCCCTGACGACGGGAGCGGACCATGGGATATTTCGGATCGAAGGCTGTGCCCGGCCTGTGCCAGGCGATCATCAGCCTGATGCCTCCTCACGACGTGTATCTGGAGCCGTTTCTGGGTGGGGGCGCCATCATGCAGCGCAAGCCTCCGGCCGAGCGGTCGATCGGCATCGATCTCGACCCCGCCGCCATCGCGTCGTTCCGCTGCGGCTACCCGGTCGAGCTGCATCAGGGATGCGCACGGCGCTTCCTGGCGGAGTTTCCGTTCCGGGGATCGGAACTGGTCTACTGCGATCCGCCCTACCTGCGCGCCACCCGCCGCTCGCAGCGGCGCTACCGCTGCGACTGGTCCGAGGCCGACCATGCGGCCTTTCTGGACCAGCTGCCGGCGCTGCCCTGCCGGGTGATGGTGTCGGGGCATCCCTCGGCGCTCTACAACGAGGCGCTGTCCGGCTGGCGGCGGCTGGAGCTGCAGGTGATGACGCACGGCATCGTCCGCACCGAGGTCATCTGGTTCAACTTCACGCCGGACCGGGTGCACTGGGCCAGCTGCGCCGGGCGGAACTTCACCGACCGCCAGCGCATCAAGCGCAAGGCCGCCCGCTGGGCCCGGAGGTACCAGGCGATGCCGCCCGGCGAGCGGCTGGCCGTGCTCGCCGCCGTCATGGCTGCCGAGGCGGACCGGCCATGAGCGGCCTCGGACCGGCGGACGGCGGCGATCCGGCGCCGGCCGTCCTGCAGCTCTGGCTCGAGCCGTTCCGGGAGTTCTTCACCGCTCCGACCTGGACGCACGCCGTGACCCTGGTCATGGGCGCCCTGCTGGCCCCGGGCAAGCGGACGGTGACGTCCTGCCTGCGCATCACCGGACGGGCCATGGCCGCCAACTTCGCCTGCTATCACAAGGTCCTCAACCGGGCGCGCTGGAACCCGCGCAAGATTTCCCGGCAGCTGCTCCTGCTCCTGATCGGGCAACTGCTCGACCCGAACGAGCCGGTCGTCATCGGACTCGACGACACCATCGAGCGGCGCTGGGGCCCGCGCATCCGCGCCCGCGGTATCTACCGCGATCCCGTCCGCTCCAGCCACGGCCACTTCGTCAAGGCCAGCGGCCTGCGCTGGCTCAGCTTCATGCTGCTGACGTCGCTGCCCTGGCTGCCCGGCATCAAGGCCCTGCCGTTCCTGACGCTGCTGGCGCCATCGGAGCGGTGGGCGCAAGGCCAGGGACGGCGCCACAAGACGCTGCCCGAACGGGCGCGCCAGGTCATGCTGATGATCCTCAGATGGCTGTCGAACCGCTCCGTCATCTTCGTCGGCGACAGCAGTTTCGGCACCCATGAACTCGCCCACGCCGTCAGCGGGAAGGCCACGCTGATCAGCCGGCTGCGGCTCGATGCCAGCCTGTTCGCGCCGCCACCGCCGCGCACCGCCGGCCAACGGGGACGGCCGCCGATCAAGGGAAAGCCGTTGCCCAAACTCCGCACCCACCTTGACGACCCCCACGCCGTCTGGACCCCGATCACGGTCGGGAACTGGTACGGCGGCAAGAAGGACAAGGCCCTCGAGATCCTCTCCGAAACCGCGATCTGGCACCGTCCCGGTACGCCGCCCAAAACCATCCGCTGGGTGCTGGTCCGAGACCCCGACGGCCAGCGCGAGCCGCAGGCCTTCTTCAGCACCGACCCCGACCTCGAGCCGGACACCATCATCGCCCTCTTCGTGCGTCGCTGGCAGGTCGAGGTCACATACCAGGAAGCGCGCGCCCATCTCGGCGTCGAAACCCAGCGGCAATGGTCCGACCTCGCCATCGAAAGAACCACACCCGCCCTGCTCGGCCTCTACAGCCTCGTCTGCCTGTGGGCCGGCAACATCCTCGCCCGCAGCTCCCACCCCTTTCTGGCCGCCTGGTATCACAAGACACGCTTCACCTTCTCCGACGCCATCGCCGCCGTTCGAACCGAGATCTGGCTCGCCGGCATTTCTCCACGCTCCCCGCCAGACCCGGAGCGCAAAGAAATACCGCCGCCCGGAACCGCCAGCAGCCGCGTTTGCGGCCTGGCAGACGAAAACGACCTGACCCTGGTGCCCCTGAACAGAGTCAAACGCGTGTTCGAGGCGTTATGCTATGCCGCATAAATGAACAAAGTCGAGCTAAGGGGGAGATCAAGGCACCGGCAGTTGGCGAAAGCCGTCAGCAACAGCTACTTCCTCCCACCTACGGGCACCGCGGCCTCCTCCCTACTCTACCCTCCGGCACCTAAGGCGAGCACTTTCTCCCGGGTAGGCGGCACCCTCCTTATTTCGCCATGAAAAACTGATCTCAATTTCGACGCCAAGTCCTCGTGTCGCCGCTATGATAGCCCTTAACGAATTGTTCGCGCTCGCAGACTGTAGGGAGAGATTGACGTCAGAGAGGTATTTGTATCCTTCATCGGTCTTGGATCCGCGCACCATGTTGACGGGGCAGATTTTCCGTACTGCTTCGAAGTCCGAAAGCCGTTGCATTGCCAGTATCACAACTTTACTAAGCAAAAGATTCCACTTCGGATTGTTTACGCGCTGTCCCTCCAACACAGCGTTTGAAATTTTGGTGTGAGAAACATTGGGTGGCATTTGCCAATCGAATTCACGTACCGGCGCTATTGTCGGCCGTTGATGTGGGTGCCCTTCCAATGCATCCAACGCCCGATTAAGGACCGTATCGAGAGTATCTACAAGCGGCTGCGCATGACGCTGGAGGCGTTCAAAGGTTGCGTTCTCTATGGAGATTTCTCGCATGGCCGTTCCTTTCATTGCATGTAAGCGTTCAGTTCTGGGGTGACGGCAGTCAATCCTGCCGTCCCCGTAGTTCCGGTAGAAGGAATAATCCCCGCGGCGAAAACCACTCTATCACTGGACGACCGAACGGTTACAATCTCCTTCCACCGCACGGTGCTGCCGACGCCCACCTGAACCGTCCTGTTTCCGGAAAGCGGCCATCCGTCTCCTAGTTGCGGGGCGAACCGGAAGGGGCCTCGGCGCCTTCGGGAAACAGTTCCCGGAGGATCCCGGGCAACAGGAACTGCATGGGGTTCACGGTGACGACCGGATCGGACGCCGGCCCTTCGACCGCATAATCGGCCGCCACGACCCCCCGCGAATCGGTTCCGGTCATCAGGTCATCCAGCACCGGAACCTGCGACAACAACCAACTGATGGCGTACACCGGGATCAGCGCACCGCGGAGACTGAGCACTTCCTTGCGGGTATCGATCTCCCCTTCCACCGTCATCCCCAGCATCAGGCCCCTCGCGATGCCGTTCCGGACCGTGAGCACGCCGTCTGCCAGCGTGAACTCGGCATCGAAACTGGAAAACATCAGGCTGCCGCCCGTCGCGGCGCGCTCCAGCAGTCCGATCAGGCTGATGCTCTGAAGCAGCTGCAGGAACACCGGTGCGTCGACCATGGCGAACTCGTCGACATGCACGGTGCCCGCGACCCGCCCGTCCTGCTGGACCGCTTCCACCCGCACCGCTCCGTCATCGGCGGCGACGCGCAGCCCCAGGGCATCGGCTACCGAGTGCGCATCCGAACCGGTCAGGAGCAGCTTGAGGGCGGCCCCGTCACGCACCCCTCGCAACTCCATCACCTCCCCGTCCGCGAGTTCCAACCCCACGTGCAGATTTCGCACCCCGTCGGCGTCGGCATCCAGCGAGACCGCCAGCGGGCCCGCCGGCGCGGGCGCCATGGTGCGCACGAGGCCACTGTCCAGACGGAGTGCGAGCGATGGGACGGATGCCGGTGGACCCTGCCCGGCGGAAAAAAACGGACGCAGGTCCACCTGTTCGCCGTCCAGCACGATCCCGAAACGCCCGTCGGCGGCCCGGGCCACGGTCCCGGCGAGGCGGTGCTCCCCGATTTGCAGCCGATTGAACACGGCACGATCAACCTGGCGATCCTGCAACCACAGGTAGCTCTGCACGTCGATCTCGCCGCCCTCCAGACGAATCTCCAGCGCCTCCCCGTCCGCGAGCACGCCGCGGATTCGGGCTTCCAGCGGGACTCCGCGCGGCTTGACCCAGCCAAGGGCGGCAACCGACAACTCGGCGGCTGCGAGATCCGCATTGGCGCCCAGTTCCCAGGCCGTCCCGTTCGCCCGCCGCACCGCGCTGCCGACGAGATCAACGGTCCCCTCCAGACCGCGCAACGGCAGGCCGAGAGCCGCGCGGGCGTTCGCACCGAAGGACCCCCGGATCGTGATTTCTTCCTCACCGGGGTCTTCCGAGGCCGGAGTCCGCCAGTGGAACCAAAACCTCGACTCGGCAAGGTTGGCCAGTCCCGAGAGGACCAGGGCACCTTCCTGCAACTCGACGTCTCCCTGCACGTCGCGGAACGAATTTTCGCCCCCCAGGCCCAGTCCGAGAGCTTCCGCGGTCAACGACGGGACCACGAAAGATCCGGTAAGCGCCTTGAGCGCGGGAGGGGCGTCCGCATGCCGGGGGATCGAGACCGCGGCGCGGACCTCCGCCGTCCCCGTGACTGCGCCCGCCGCCGGGGGCCATCCGGTGCCGCCCGCGATGCGCACGAGATCCGCGACCGGCCCGCTCAACGTGGCGGCAAGGTGCCAGGACGGCGCCTCCGGTCCCGCCGCCGCCAGAGTCCCGTCCCGAATCGCAATGGAGGCGCCCAGTTCTCCGCCAAAGCGGAGGTCAAGGCCGGCGGGACCGTACGCCAGGGTTCCCGAAAGCTCCCGCACGTCAAGGCCGGCGTAGCGCGCCGGCAACCCCGACGGATCCACCCGAAGGCCCTGGAACTCCGATTGCAGGAAGATCTCTTCGTCGCGGGCCGAATCCAGGGGAATTCGCACCCGGAATGCCGCGTCCTGGACGGGGCCCCGGAGTGCGGGTTCCGCACCCGATCCGGGGCCCGCGCCGGCCAGTCGCAAGAGGGCACCGGATTCGCCGGAAAGCCGGGCGGTCAGGACCACCTCGCCCGTTGCGTCAAGTACGTCGCTGCTGGCCAGGCGGAAGTCGCGGAGGGTCGCCGGTCCGGCCACCGCCACAGGTGCCGTCACGGAGAGCGCAGGCCCGACGAGATTCACTTCCGCCGCGGCCAACCGGAGCGGCGGTGCTCCATCTCTCCAGTCCACTACCGCATCCCGTACCGCGCCGTTGATTTCCAGGTCCGGATCCGCCGACCCGTCGACCGGAAAATCGGCCCTGCCCGAGACGGCCGTCAGGGTTCCACCCTCGACATGCTCCTGCAACCAGCGGACAGTCGCAGGGTTCAGCCCGAGACCCGCCCACGCCGTCACATCGTCAACCGGCAGCGCACCCGCAAACGTAACGCCGACGAATCCGGACCTGTCCGGAGCCTCTGGCAAGTTTCCATCAACCCGCAACTTCCCCGCCGGACCCGAAACCGTGAATTCCCGAAGTTCCAGGATGCGCTCCGCCACCCCGTACTGCAGATTCATGCGCACGGCATCGACGGGAAGTACCGCCGAGCCGGAATCGGTACGGGGGTCAGGGACCGAGAGGTGCCCGTCTGCCCCGGCCGCCGCCAGGGCGATCACGACCGCATCCATCGGTCCGGCGACCGTGACCGTGCCGCCGAGCGGCACCTGCAGCCGGTGCAGCGGAACATTCACGCCCAGAAGATCCCCCAGAAGGCGCGGTTCGAACCGGCCAAGGACCAGTTCGGCCCCCACCTCTGCCCGGCGCTTCTCGAACCCGGCCGACAGTTCCAGTGGTACCGACGCATGCCCCGGGAACCGCGCGACTCCGGTGCCGCGGAGCACGATCTGCCCCTCCTGATCCTCCAGGCTCGCCTGGATCCCGGCAATCCGGACCCCGGAAGACGCTTCGCGCAACGCCAGCGTCACCACCCCGTCGATGACCTCAATCGTGGTGCCGGAAAGCACCGCTGCCAAGGGCGATTCCGGACCGGCAACGGACGTTCCTCCACCCCACTGCAGATCCCCGTCCTCCGACTGGATGATTGCCAGCTCCGGTGCCTCCAGCACGACACCAGCGACCGCTACGCGGCCCCGCACCAGATCACGCAGCGGTATCCGGACACCGATGCGCCTGGCCTCCAGCAGCTCGCTCGCACTGACGTCCGCGAACCAGACGTGCAGCCACGGGGCCATGAAAGGCCAGTGCAGGGCAACCTCTTCCCACTCGGCGGCAACGGGCAGGCTGGCCTGGTCCAGCCGGTCAGCCAGATACGAAGAGAGGACCGGCACGACCACCGGCCGGTCGGTCAGGCGCCAGACACCGGCCGCCGCCAGACCGGCCACGGCGACCCCTGCCACCGCCGTCCATCGGTACCACCGCCGCCGGCGAAGGCGCCGGCCCGGATCACGCGCTCGAGGACTGTCCACCGGCATCCCAGGCTCCCCGGCCCTTCCGCCAATTGCACCGTTCCGGCAACGGTGGCCCGGACTCCGATACCGGCAATTCGGTCATCCTGACGGCCCTGCCACGGCTATAGTAGGCTTGCGAGAGAGGATCGCCTGCGGCCCACACCTTGTCCGGTTTGTCCGGTACTGTAGCGATGACTGATCACCAGCCTGTCGAAGCACAGTCCCCGGGCGCCTGGAGCGGGCCCGAGCCGCAGCAGGATATCTACTGGCAGCGCTGGGCCGACGCCGGCCACCCGAACCGGACCGAACTCGGCAGTTCCGGTTCGGACCTGCTGAACACCGTATTCGGGCACAGCCCCTTTCTCAGCGACATCGCCGTCGCCGAACCCGCCATCCCCCTGGCCTTTGCCGCCGACGGCGCCGACCGGGCCCTGGCCCTGGCCCGCAGCGGGCTCCCCGACCCGGCCGCCGCGGCGGCGGCCGCGACCCCGGACATCGCCCGCCGCCTGCGGCTGGTCCGGCGGCGCGTGGCGCTGGCCGTGGCGCTCGCCGATATCAGCGGCGCGTGGCCCGTGCCGCGCGTGCTGGACGAGTGGAGCGCGTTTGCCGGGGACCTGCTGCAGTCTGCGACCTTTCATTTCCTGGGAACCGAAGCCGGGCAATCCGGATACGTGGTGATCGCCCTCGGCAAGCTGGGTGCCCGGGAACTGAACTACTCCAGCGATCTCGACCTCGCGGTGTTCCATGACCCGCTCAGTCCGGGATCCCCCAAAGAGGCGCGGGACGGCCGGGCCTCCCGCCACTTCACCCGGATCACCCAGCGCCTCGTCAATCTCTTTCAGGAACGGACCGGCGACGGCTACCTCTTCCGGATGGATCTCCGCCTCCGGCCGGACCCCGGATCCACCCCTCTCGCGGTCTCCATGGAAGCAGCCGAGCTCTACTATTCCGGCTTCGCCCAGAACTGGGAACGGGCCGTGTTCATCCGGGCCCGCCCCATCGCCGGCGATCTCGAGGCCGGCCACCGGTTCCTCGAACGCATTGCGCCGTTCGTCTGGCGGCGCAGTCTCGACTTCAACGCGGTCCGGGACATCCGGGCCATGCTCCGCCAGACCCGGCGCGGCGACGGCGAATTCGATCCGGCCGGGTTCAATCTCAAGCTCGGCAGCGGCGGCATCCGCACCATCGAGTTCCACCTCCAAACCGAGCAACTGGTCTGGGGCGGCCGCAATCTCTCGCTGCGCTGCGGCGGGACGGCCGAGGGCATGCGCGCACTGGCCGCGGCCGAGCGCATCCCCGCAGCGACGGCCGAGGAACTCGTGTCGCACTACCGGTACCTGCGCAGGGTCGAGAACCGCGTACAGATGATCCGGGACGAACAGACTCATGTCGTACCGGCCGGATCCGGCGATCGGTCCTGCCTCTCCTCGTTCCTCGGATACGCCAGCCTGACGGAATTCGAAACGGACCTCGGCGAACACGTCGCGGCCGTGAAGAAGCTCACGGCCGAGAACAAGGGAGCCGACGAGAGTCTGGTCCACCCGTTCGGCAGCCTCGTCTTCACCGGCGTCGACCCGGACCCGGCGACCGTCACCACCCTTGCGCGCATGGGATTCCGGCATCCCGAGAGCGTCATCGCGCAGATCTCCAACTGGCATCGCGGCCGGATCGCCGCCACCCGGTCCGAGCGGGGCCGGTCCCTCCTGACCGAGATCACGCCGAGCATGCTCACCGCCATCGGCGAGGCGGCGGACCCCGAAGCGGCGTTCGCCGGGTTCGCCCGGTTTTTCGAAGGCCTGAATGCCGGCGTCGAGTTGCTGTCGATGTTCGCCACGCACCCGTCGCTGCTGACCGTGGTGGTGGAAATCACCGGCTCGGCGCCGGAACTCGGCCAGTCCCTGACCGCCAATCCGCGCCTGCTCGATCAGTTGCTCGAAACGCCGCTGGAAGCACCGCTCCCGGGCCCGGACACCATTGAAGCCGCCCTCGATACCGAACTGGCGCTGGGGCGCGGAGACTATCAGGACGACCTCGACGCGTTCCGGCGGTGGGCCGGCGAACTCCGCTTCCTCGCCGCCCTGAAGCTGTGGTTCGGCGTCGAGAAATCGCAAGACGCGGCCGTCGTACTGACCCATGTGGCCGACATCGCCATCCGGCGCCTGATGGACCGGGTCGCCCGGGAGTTCGAACCGCGACACGGCCGCGTGCCCGGTGGCGGGGCCGCGTTCCTCGGTCTCGGCAAACTCGGCGGCCGTACCTTGCTGCCGGGTTCGGACCTTGACGGGGTGTTCTTCTATGACGCCCCCGAAGTCGGCGCCGCGTCCGACGGATCCTCGCCACTCGCCGCCTCGGCCTATTTCTCGCGCTTCGCCAACCGGCTGATCACCGGGTTCACGGCCCATACCGTGGCGGGCCGGCTGTGGCAGTTCGATCTTCTCCTCCGTCCGCACGGCCGGGCCGGCCCCCTGGCCTCGGCACTCAGCGGGTACGAGCACTACCTGCAGAACGACGCCTGGCCGGTCGAGAAGCTTGCGCTGGTCCGCAGCCGGGTCATTGCCGGTGCGCCCGAAACCGTCGAGACCCTCAACGCCATCATCGACCGGACGTTGACCGCCGCCGGCGAGTACGATGCCATGGCCTCGGATCTCCTGGCACTGCGCGCCAAGATCGAGGACACCCACCGCCCCTCCGGGCCGTTCGACATCAAGCATTCACCCGGCGGGCTGCTCGATCTGGAATTGCTCGTGCAGTTCCTCGCGGTGCGGTCGTCCCGCGACCTCGGCCGCGCCATCCGCGGCTCGACCACCGACGTCATCGAGACCCTGGACGGTCTCAACGTGCTCTCCGCACCGGACGCCCGCCAACTGACCGAGACCGCCCATCTCTATCAGGCGGCCCAGGCCCTGCTCCGCATCACCGTCGGCAGCCAGTCCGATCCGGCCCAGCTGCCGCCCGCCCTGATCCGCCGACTTGGACGCGCGACCGGCTTCGACAGCGGCGAGGACCTCATGGACGCACTGGTTGCCGCCCGTGAACGGGTTGCGGCCATGACCAAGGCCCATATCGAGAGCGACATCGACTGACCCGCCGCCCCGGGACCGACGACCGGGGACCCAGCGGACGCGGAAAGAAGCGCACGACTCCCCCGGCCGAGTACCGGGAACGTCGCTGCCCGCTTCCATTCCGAGCCGCAGGACCGGGCAGTGAGCAGGGAGGCTTCCGGTACCCGGTTGAGCCAGGTTTCCCATGCACATCCGTACCTGCTCATGCCCGAAGGGCACGGTGCTTGCCGTTACGGTTTCCGGGAGCCCGTCGGTCTTGTCGCATTCACGGCAACGGCAACGGCAGATCCCGCCGGAATCATCAAGATTCGGCGCCCGGACTTGCGCCGCACATCCGCGCCGATATCCTCTTTTCCCGGTTGACCGGCCGTCGGCGTCGACCGCGGTTCGACCCCCTCCCTCGTCGTTTCACCCCTTCCGGAAGTGCAGCCATGCGTGCCGAGTTGGACGACCTCGTACAAGCAATCCGCAGCTCCCTGGCCTTGCTCGGGAGGCATCTTTGACAAGGATGAAGCAGCGGGTCGTCTGGCCGAGCTCAACGCCGCGGCCGAAGACGGAACCCTGTGGGACGAGCCGGACCGCGCCCGACGGGTCATGCAGCAGCGGGCCAGTCTCGAAGCCCAGCTGAAAGCGCTGACCGGTCTCGAACAGGAGCTGGCCGACACGGTCGAGCTGCTGGAACTGGCGGAAGACGAGAACGACGACGCGACGGCCGCCGACGCAGAAGAGAACCTTCGAAACCTGGCAATCGAGGCGCAGCGCCGGGCCACCGAAGCGCTGCTCTCGGGCGAAGCCGACGGCAACGACTGCTTTCTCGAGATCCACGCCGGCGCCGGCGGTACCGAGAGTCAGGACTGGGCGGAGATGATGCTCCGGATGTACCTGCGCTGGGCCTCCCGGCACGAGTGCGAAACGGAGGAATTGTCCCGAACCGACGGCGAGGAAGCAGGCTTGAAGTCGGTCACGGTCCGGGTCAGCGGTGCGGATGCCTACGGGTGGCTGAAGACAGAAAGCGGTGTACACCGGCTGGTACGGATCTCCCCGTTTGACGCACAGGGACGACGCCACACGAGTTTTGCGAGTGTGTGGATCTATCCCGTGGTCGATGACAACATCGAGGTCGAAGTCGAGGACAAGGACCTGAAGGTGGACACCTACCGGGCGTCAGGGGCCGGAGGCCAGCACGTCAACAAGTCGGATTCGGCGGTACGCCTCACCCACAAGCCGACGGGAATCGTGGTGCAGTGCCAGAGCCAGCGCTCGCAGCACCAGAACCGCGCGACGGCCATGCGGATGCTGAAGGCGCGTCTGTTCGAACTTGAACTGCAAAAGCGCGAAGAGGAACGACAGGCCGTGGAAGCCGAGAAAACGGAAATCGGCTGGGGTCATCAAATCCGGTCGTACGTCCTGCAGCCCCACCAGATGGTCAAGGACCTTCGCACCGGCGTTCAGGTGAGTGACCCGCAGGCGGTGCTGGACGGCGAACTGGATTCGTTCCTGGCGGCGGCGCTGGCCGCCCGCCTGGGCGGAAAGGGCCTGGCCGCGACCTGACCGCCGGCCCCGGCCTCCCGGCCGGGTTCCTGCTATCCGGACGCCGGCCCCGGCCTCCGGGCACGGTCACACTCCGCGTTCACGATCCGGCCGCGCCAACCACGTTGCGCACTTCCGCAAGCACGGCTTCCGCGTGCCCCGTGACCTTGACCTTTCGCCAGACCTGCTCGATGCGGCCAGAAGGTCCGACCAGAAACGTTGACCGCTCGATTCCCATGTATTTTCGGCCGTACATGCTTTTTTCCACCCACACCCCGAAGGCTTCGCAGGCCACGCCGTCCGGATCGGAAGCCAGCACCACGTCGAGACCGTGCTTGTCACGAAATTTCTCGTGCTTGGTCAGGGAATCCCGGGAAATACCGATGATGGCTGCATCCAGTTCCCGAAATGCGGAACCGAGGCCGGTGAAGGCGATGGCCTCCTTCGTGCAGCCGGGCGTATCATCCTTGGGGTAGAAGTAGACAACGTAGGGTCGGCCCTTGAGCGCCGTGTCCGATACGCGCCCGTCAAGCGTCGGGAGGTCGAACGCCGGCACCGGATCGCCGGCACCGGGTACAGGGTGGGTCGGGTTGGCCATGATTCTGACTTGAACGAGGGAGAGTGAGAGATCGGGGGTTTCGGGGGAGTCTGCACGTGCATACCCGACACCACTATACCGAACCTGGCCGGATCCGGCGGGCGACTCCTTGCCGGCGCCTCTCGAACGGCCCGACCGGGTTGGCTCCCCTGCCCGTGGTGACGCATCAAGGCGGGGCAGAAATCCGCCTCGGCCGACCCGATGACGGCCCGGGCCCGGCGCAGGTGGAACGATACCTGCCGCAAGTCGCGCCCAGCCGCACCCTCTCGACCGCCATCCGCATCCGCCTGATCGGTGCAACGACGCAGACGGATCGGGTGGCAGCAGCGGTGAGGACGGTACATGCCGTCCCGCCGGAAAACGGGAAGCCGGAACCGGACTCCGCCCGGTGCGGCCTCGGCCTCCGGAGCGTCGTGTCGGGCAGCCCCACTTCATCACCGGCAACACACTCGACGACCCCATTCCTGTCGAATGTCCGGCACGGTGACACGGGACGGGAAGCCCGGGGGGCTTCGCGCCAGCGTCGGAAGCGCCGCCATGGTCGATTCGGCCATCACGGTCAATACCGCCTCCCTGATCGGCACAGCAGCATTTTCCGGACTCGAACAATGGGCCGCGCACACCGCCCCGGCACGGCAGGAACCGGCACGACGCGGGGCGATGGCGGACTTCCGCTACCCCGCAGCCGTGACGCCGCTATGGGCGAAGCCGGGAGCCTGCCGGCCATCCGGAAGACGGGCGGCGATGCTGGCAGGCTGACCGGTATCTTCACCGGCAGCAGTCATCAAGGCGTGACCGGCAATCCCGAACGGTCCGGCCGCACCGCTGCGTTCGGTGGAGCACGACCGGGTCGCCGAGAAGGGCTGGAACCCCGAACGGTTCTGGGGCGCCAAATTCAGGGGTGAAACCGTATGACCGTACGATCCGACGACCCTGCCTCGCAGCGGCAGCACAACGAGGATCGCATGCGCCGCGCCTATACCTGGCTCAAGCGAAGCCAAAGGGAGGGAACGGAAGACATCGAACGGTTCATGTTTCTGTGGATCTCGTTCAACGCTGCCTACGGAGACGAGTCGGCGCTGCGGGAGTTCGTCGAAGGCGGAGAACCAAGGGAGACCGAGCCCGACCGTTTCCGGGTCTTCCTCCGGCATATCGTGGATCAGGACAAGACCGGCGTTCTCGAGACGATCGTCTGGGACAAGTTTCCCGGTCCGATCCGGGTTCTGCTGTCGAACCGGTATGTGTACCGCCCCTTCTGGCTGGCTGTGTGGGGCTCTATCCGTGGCGCCGACTGGAGATACCGCTTCGATACCGGCACGAGGGTGGCGTTGGCGGCCTTGGCGAA
The DNA here is from genome assembly GCA_965203385.1 of Alphaproteobacteria bacterium. Lineage (GTDB taxonomy): Bacteria > Pseudomonadota > Alphaproteobacteria > TMED109 > TMED109 > VXPW01. The sequence goes on along the minus strand of OZ241893.1, from coordinate 2,686,142 downwards.
CCGCAACGTCTCGACCGTGCTGTCGGTTGTGTTCGACCGGCTCTATACCCTGCGCAACCAGATATTCCACGGCGGCACGACGTACCCCAGTGGCCGCGGCCGGGACCAGATCCGGGACGGAAGCCGGATCATGGCGTCGCTTGTGCCGGCCATTCTCGACCTCATGCAGCAAGACATCGACAACAACCGGGACTCGGAAAGGTGGGGCAAGGTCGCGTTTCCCCGCATCAACACGGAGCAGCAAGAGGGCTTGTGATAGGGTGGCAACGACAACGTGCCCCGGCGGTTGCCCGGTCTGATCGAAAAAATCGGCGACCCCGGTCGAACGGATTGCGCCAATGGCGCTAGCCAGTCGAACCCCTGAGGCCCTCAATATCTGCATCGCTAAAGGAACGGGACCGTCGAACATGAATCCGGGCGAGAGCGGAGCAGACAAATCAGAAAACATGTTCGGGCCCGATATTTCGACGCGGCACGGCACGACGGCAGCGATACAGTGACGATCCGTGCCGGCGACGTGGCTCGCGAATTGCGCTTGGGAAACCGCGTTCCTGCGATCTGCAGCGCGCTTGAATCGAAACTGCTGCTTGACCAGGCCGGACTGCGGCTGGTGGAACGCAGAGGTCCCCGCCAGAGCACCACGACGGAGTTCCGCTATGCATTTTCCGGCGGATGTGCGGAGAGCAGCACAGAAGCGGTCGGGGGGAGCCACCCTGCTCCTGTATCCCAGCGGTTTGTGAACAGCGCGCCGCAGGAGGCGGCACCGCCAGCGGCGTCAGGGGCACGAAACCCGCTCTACCTGGTCTCGTGCGTCAAGACGAAACGCCATACCCGTGCGGCTGCGAAGGAACTTTATGTGTCCCCGTGGTTCCGTAAGGCCAGGGCATACGTCGAAGGGACCGGCCATCCATGGCGCATATTGTCGGCGGAGTACGGTCTGCTCGACCCCGACGAAGAAGTCCGGCCCTACGAGCGAACGCTGAACGCGATGAGGATCGATGAGCGACGGGCATGGGCGGAAGACGTCATGGCGCACCTCGAGACCTGCCTCAATGGCGTCGACACGATCGTTTTTTTCGCGGGTCGGCGATATCGCGAATTTCTCGAACCGGCATTGCGCAACCGGGAACTGACGGTGACCGTTCCCATGGCCGGGCTGAGTCAGGGACGGCAGATGCAATGGCTGAACACCCGCCTCCATGGTTGACCGACTCTCCGACACGTCGCGATTCTACGAGCTGATGCACCGGCTGCAGGGACGAGTCGGCGGGACCCGTCTCCTCGCAGAATGCAGCGGTCGCATGGGCTGGCCCAAGCGCGGGGTCTACTTCTTCTTTGAAGCGGGGGAGACGCGCTCCCGCCCGGGTGCCGGCCTTCGCGTGGTCCGGGTCGGCACTCACGCCCTCCACGCAGGCAGCAAGAGCACTCTGTGGGGCCGTCTCAAGCAGCACCGCGGCACGGTGCGCACTGGCGGCGGAAACCATCGGGGCTCGATATTTCGGTTGCTGGCGGGCGTCGCTCTGGCGCGCAAGACCGGGACTTCCCTGCCGGCATCCTGGGGTTTGCGCAGAGGCCCGGGCATTGCCGCGAAGCGGCCCGGGGCGGGGCGCACCGAGGTGACGGCGGGCGAGGCGGAACTCGAAACGTCGGTGAGCTGCTGCCTTGGCGCCATGCCTTTCCTGTTTCTCGGCGTGGAAGACGAGCCGGGTCCCGCAAGCGAACGCGGCTTCATCGAACGTAATGCCATCGCCCTCCTGAGCGCCTACCGCGAAGCGCCGCAGAACCCGGCTTCGGCGGGCTGGCTCGGGCGTTGGAGCGACCGGGAACGGGTGCGCCTCTCCGGTCTGTGGAACAACAATCACGTGGATGAAGCCTATGACGCGTCATTTCTTGACCTGATGGAAATGCGCATCGATCGGGCTGCACCCCCGTGAGGCAAGGCCGCACCGCAAGCGGTCATTCAAACCGGTCTTGTAACTCGTGCCCGCCAGAAAATTATCAAAGGGTTGACTCTAAGTGAAAATACCGATAATGTTGTGATCGAAGATTGGGACGAAAAGGCTGTTTCCGGCCGGTTTGCCCCCCGATCCCGACGATTCCAGCGATTCTTCGCGAGTAAAGCATGAGATACGCCCGCAATCCGCACCGCGAACTCGGCGAAGTTCGTATTGAGGACATCGAGATCGACGTCAAAAGTCGGGATGACATTCCGACACTGTTGCTGGGCCTCCAACATCTCTACTGCGACGAGAAACTTCGGTCTCGGCTGTTTGCCCTCCTGGAACAGCACATTCTTCCCGACAGCAACCGGAACGTGGGACGCCCGGGCATGGAGCTGTGGAACATTCTGGTGATGGGCATCTTGAAGCAGGGTCTGGGCTGCGACTTCGACCGGCTGCATCAGCTGGTGAACCACTACAGCACGATTCGCGAATTTCTCGGTCATACCGACTTGTGGGAAAAGAAACGGTACGAGTATCAGACGATCGTTGACAACGTGTCTCTTCTGCGTCCGGAATTGTTGGCCAAGGTCAACCAGATGTTCGTGGAGAGCGGCCATTCGGTCGCCCGAAAGAAGTCCCGAAAGAAGCCCTCAAAGCCGCTGTGCGGGCGTTGTGATTCCTTTGTCGTCGAGACCGACGTGCACTATCCCACGGATGTGAATCTCCTGTGGGATGCGATGCGGTGTCTGATTCGTACGACGGGTCGAGCGGCCACCAGGAAAGGAGTTCCGGGCTGGCGCCAGTGGAAGCACCTGTCGGACTCGCTGCGTACGCTGTTCCATCGGGTGCGAATCACCCGTCGGGCCCGTCCGGAGCAGGTCGAGGCGTATCTCTCGCGTTGTCAGGAACTGGTGCAGCGTGTCGAACAAGCCCTGCCGTTGCTGCTCGCCCGGGGTGTCTCTGGCTTGACGCTGGTCACCCTCGACGTGTTTCTCGCCCATGCCAGGCGGCAGATGGACCAGGTCGAACGTCGTCTGCTCAAACACGAGACCATCCCGCAAAACGAGAAGGTGTTTTCCCTTTTCGAGCCGCACACACGCTGGATTTCGAAGGGCAAGGCCGGCGTACCGGTGGAACTCGGGGTGCCGGTGTGCATTCTCGAAGATCATCACGGTTTCGTGCTGCACCATGAGATCATGTGGAAAGGGAGCGATGTCGATTACGCGGTACCGATGGTGAAGGCTGCGCAAGAGCGGTTTCCAGAGCTCCGCGCGGTCAGTTTTGATCGCGGTTTTCACAGTCCGGAAAACCGTCGCCGTCTCGACGATCTGCTCGACGACAACGTGCTGCCCAAGAAAGGTTTTCTCAGCAAGGCCGAGCGGGCCCGCGAACAAGAAAAGGAGTTTGCCGAGATGCGTCGCAAGCATCCGGCGGTGGAATCCGCGATCAACAACCTTGAGCAACGCGGACTTGACCGCGTTCTGGCTCATGGAGCCGACGGTTTTGCGCAGGTAGTCGGTCTTTCCGTGCTCGCCTTGAACGTCCATCGCATCGGTTTGCTGCTGCGTCGCAAGGCACGACGACGACGAACCGCCTGACGGCTCCACCTCAAGTCATCGATTTCCACCTGGTCGAACGGAACCAGGAGGGATACCTATGCGCGGATGACAGCCAACCGGACTGATTCTGACAGAAACGGCACGCCGCGCGGCGCCGACCCGGAGAAAACACCCGGAATTTGACCTGAGCTGGCCGCCGAACGGGGCTCGGATCGGGTCAAAATGACATCTGTAGCCCAGAACCGGGGGGTTTTCTGGCGGGCACTAACTCCGTCAGCGTGCCCGGCGCACAGCCGCAAACCGGCCCGACTCAGCCATTGACGGGCTCGACCAGCAGGTTGACGATCAGCCGGATCATGAGGTCCTTCCCGGCGGGTGCACTTTCGGCGATCAGCAACGTCAGCGCCGTCAAGGCCTGAGGATTGAGCCGGTGTTCCACCCCCTCCTGCCTCAGATAGAGCAGGAACAGCAGGGACCCGATGCGCTTGTTGCCGTCAGAGAAGGGATGGTCCTTGACCACGAAGTACAGCAAATGCGCCGCCTTCTCCTCGCGCGAGCGATAGAGGGGTTCTCCGAACATGGTCTGCTCGATATTGCCGAGGATGGCGGCCAGGGCGTCGTCGCGAGAGTTACCGAACAGTGGAGAGGCCTCGTTGCGGGCCATCAGGTCGCGCCTGAGTTCGGCGACCGCCCCGACGGCGCGGGCGGGATCAAGCATCCCGGCAGACGGGCGAACGCCGGGCGGCGTCGGCAGCCGGTCCTCGTCGTACTCCCGTAGAAGACGCCATGTGTCAGCGTAACCGGCGATGATTTCCGGCGCGGCTTGCCCGGTATCCACCACCAAGGACTGATTCCGCAGGGTCCGTGCCAGCAGGTCGAGCGTCTCGCGCGCTTCGCGGAAACCGCGCTCGGCCAATCGGTGCTCGTTCAGGGTATAGCCGCGCACCAGATGGTCGCGCAGGGTGCGCGTGGCCCACCGGCGAAAGCGAACGCCGCACCTGGAGTTCAACCGGTAGCCGACCGAAACGATCGCCTCCAGGTTGTAGTGCTTCAGGCGGCGCCGAACCCGGCGCCGCCCCTCGTTCCGAACCACCAAAAATTCCTTAGCGGTTGCCTCCGCCTCCAGTTCCCCGCAGCCGAAGATATTGCGCAGGTGGGTCAGCACGTTCTCGGGGGTCGTGCCGAATACCTCCGCCATCTGCCGCCGGGTCAGCCAGACCGTCTCCCGGTCGATCTGCACGTCTACCCGGACTTCGCCCTCGGTACTCTCGTAGACGGCTATCTTTTCGCCCCGCGCGGTACCCTTCCCTACCTCACCCATCCTGAAGACTCCAGAAGGTTCGGACGAAGCGCGGCGAAGCACCGGTGGCGGCCGCCGCTGCTTGCGGTCCGGGTCGGGTTCCAGGCAGCCTTGCCGGCCTGGAACGACAACCTGGACAACGGGCCGGCCGCGATGCCCTGGCCGGTGCCGCGGTGGCAGCCCCCGCACACGGCGATCGCCTGTTCGGCCCCGCCGAAATTCGCACCCGAGCCCAAATCGTACCGGCCCCGCGCGTGAATTGCGCGTTCACTTGCAGCCGCACTCCGCACCGCCTCGCACCGGAACCTGGCCGCGGCAGCACGACAGCGGTCGGGGGTTCGGGAAGGCCGGCAGCTGCACACGCTCGAAATTGCAACAAGAGGTACGGCGGCTACGCAGCACAGGAGCCGAGGGGGCGAACAGACCACCCCCTTGTTGCAGAAGATCACCGTGGCGTGATCCGGGATCCGGCCGCCGCCGGCGTCAAGGATCTGTCTGAGCATGTAGACCGGCGCGCACCCGCCGGAGAAGTTGATGACCCGGCAGGGGCTGTTCGGCGGGCCGGCGGCGGCGGGGATTCCCCATCACCGCCCACCGTAGAGCTGCTGTGCACACGCCCGGTTGTAGGGCGCACACCGGAGCAGGTAGTCCTTCTCCATCTTGTCGCCCACCGCCTTGTTCATGCGGTGGACGTGCCACTCGGCTTCCCGCTGCTCTCGCGGGTCGAACAGGTTCGGGAGCGGCCCCGGGTCGGGCGTAATCGGCAGGTTGTCCAGAATGCTGGGCCGCGGCGCCGGGACGGGGATGGTGATGGGCCCGTACAACGGCGGCATCGGTGCCATCGGCATCGCCCGGTAGGTCGGGGACAGGGGTATCGGCTTGTAGGTCGGAAGCAGAGGTTGCGGCTTGTAGGTCGGGGACAGGGGTATCGGCCTGTAGGTCGGAAGCAGAGGTTGCGGCTTGTAGGTCGGGGACAGGGGTATCGGCCTGTAGGTCGGAGACAGAGGTAGCGGCTTATAGGTCGGAAGCAGGGGTAGCGGCTTGTAGGTCGGAAGCAGGGGTAGCGGCTTGTAGGTCGGAAGCAGGGGTAGCGGCTCGAAGAGCGGCAACTCGTGCGCTTGCGCCTCCCTCCCCTTGACGTGGACGAACACGAACGCCAGTGCCGCAAACACGATGCACAAAATGGGGAAAAGAACGTTGAAGCGAATTGTCATGCGGAAACCTCCTTCCTGGTGGGTAACCTGGGTTCGGGCAGGCAGGCGGTGGGTTCCTCGCCACCAAAGGTGCCTTCCCCCAAGGCCCGCTCCCAGGCGGGGTGCGGCTTGTGGGAGAGGGGTACAGAATTCATCTTCCTCTCCCGGGTTTCTCCATCCTGCGTCATCTCTTCTTCCGTGTGACCACCGCCCGGCGCCCGGCATCGCTCGCGGCACCTTTTTCGTCCGTCCGGTGCTGCGGTCAGCCCGCTGCCGTTTCCGCCCTCTGCGCAGGAAATCTACCCGGCAGTTCTTCCAGGCTGCCAACGGAAAGATGCGGTCCGAATCCCAGCAATTCCGGGTGTGTCTCGGCGGTACGGTTCACCCACAGGGTCTGGAACTGGGCAAGGGTCGCCCCGGCAAGGTCCCAGGGATGTGTGGAGACGAACACGATTGCGCTCGGCTGGAGGCCAAGCACTTCCGGCGCCAGTGCATACATTGCCGGGTCGGGCTTGAACGTCTGCACGTCGTCCGCGCTCATGACCTCGGCAACGTACTGATCCAGACCGGACGTTTTCAGGGCACTTTCGGTCATGTCGCGGCTGCCGTTGGTGAGGACCGCGGCCCGCACTCCTCGGTCGCGCAGTTCGCGCAAAGCGGGCTCCGCATCCGAATACGGCGCAATCTGCAGGTACGCGTCGAGAAGCCGGTCACGAAGATCGAAATCGCCGGCGCGGTCAAACTCCTGCAGGGTCACGTCAAGCGCATCGCGGGTCAGTTGCCAGAACGGCACGTACCGCTTCATCAGTGCGCGAAGCCACGAGTACTCCAGCTGCCGCCGACGCCACTTCGCACTGAACTCCTGCCCTTCCTGTCCGAACGCATCCTGACAGGCCGCCACGCTGGAATGCACGTTGAACAGTGTGCCAAACATGTCGAACACACACGCTTTCGCCGTTTCCGGCCTGAAAATCACGGCAACCTCCCTGCAACAACGGGTTCCATTCCCCACCAATCCATCGCACATTGGAGCAACCGTCGCAAACCGCAAGCCGGATCCGCCGGTGCCGGCTGTCCGGTTGCACACCCCGGCACCTTGCCCTGCATCTTCGTCGGCCGCGATTCGCTGTCGGAGGTCAAATCAGTAGAATCACGCACCCGCCGAACCGCTTCCGTGCAGGTTGCCGGTATTCTGCCCGACCCTTGATAACCCCTGGGAACCCGGCGCCTTGCGCTGACGCCGCCGTCTACGCGGCACCGTCCCCAGCAAGCCATGGAGCAATCCGTCCATGCGACCCGAATTCAGCGAACCGACCGCCCAGGCCCGGTATCTGGTGCGCGCGGGGTCGACGGTGTCGCTGTCCACATGCCTCGCACGGGATCACGCCCGACCGCACAGTTCGCTGGCACTCGCCGCGACCACCATGGAGGGGGACCCGCTGCTCCTGCTCTCGGACCTCGCGGTTCACACCCAGAATCTCGGGTCCGATCCCCGGATTGCCCTGCTGTACGATGCCCGCGACGGAGGCCGGGAACCCCTGTCCGGGAATCGCGTCTGCGTGATGGGAAAGGTGATTGCAACCACGAACGCATCGGACCGCGAACGCTATCTCCGACGGTACCCGGACGCGGTCCGTTACGCGGCGCTCGCCGACTTCCGCATGTACCGGGTACGAATCGATTGCGCGCACATCGTCGCCGGCTTCGGCGCGATTCACTGGCTGACCGGCACCGACCTTGCGGCTTCGGACCGCATCGGTCTTGCTGCCGCCGAGTCCCGGTTGCTCGCTTCCCTGAACGCCGATTTTCCATCGTGGCCCCTTCCCGGAGACCCAGGCCCGCAACCGGGCTGGAAACTGATCGGAATTGACCCCGAGGGGGCGGACTTCCTGGGCGAAAACCGACGTGAGCGCTTTCCGTTCACCCGTCCACTGGAGAGTCTTCAACAGGCAGAATCCTGCTTGCGCGAACTCGGACAACCCTGATCCGCATTTCTCGTCTAAAGGGAGCGCGCATGGGGGCATGTATCACGCTCACGGCTCGACTCCCAATGCCCGACAGATCCCGTCAAGCTTCTCGACAACCTCCGGATGAATCTCCTCGGGGAGCATTGCCTGCCCGATCTCGTGATAACGGGTGCAGGGAAACTCGCCGATTCCAGCCGCTCCGAGCAGCGGGGGCAGAAGACGTGTGCGAGCCTTCGTCGCGTTCAGGAACTCATGATCGCCGAACGGATCTCTGGCCACCGCCGGTGGGAACGTATCCTGCCAGTACGCCAGCATGTCCTCGATGTGCGGGCGGGCGGCCTCGGTGCCAATCACGGTTTCCACGAACCGGACCAGCGAGTCCGGACACAGCAGGTAACTCTCGATTTCATAGCGCCGCCAACGCAGCCGCTGCAGGCCCGCTCCGGTAATCTCGCTTTCCCGTATGTCCGGGTGAGCATCCCCGTCGAGGAGTTCCACTCCCGGCAGACCTTCCCGTATCAGTTGCAGGGCGTCGAAATGATCTCGTGCACGGCCGCCGGCGTTGGCCACCCCCTTGCCCCGCGTCTGGAACACCGCGGATTTCACCATCGCTTCGGTCGTCAGCAGGGTCTCGGCCCGATGACCCAGTTGTGTCGCCCATGCCCGCAAGAGGTTGATGTCCGTATGGTCTTCGACGTAGAGGACGCCGCGCACCGATTGCGCTTGCATGACGTCGACGTTGCCAAGGACGCGAAGCGACGGGATCAGCCGACTGCGTTCAACGTTATCCGCGACCGCTCTCGGCTCGTCGAGCATCACGTAAAGTTCGCGCGGCTCCACGGCGTTGATGACGACCTCCGAGTGCGTCGCAGCGATGAGTTGCGAGCGCTGCCGGGCGGCCACGGTCCTCAGTTCGTGGTAGATCGCATCCTGAAGAAGCGTGTGCAGATGGGCGTCCGGTTCGTCCAGCAGCAGAATGGCGCCCGGTCGCGTATTGAGAAACGCCAGCAGCATCAGAACCTGCTGGAAGCCGCTGCCAGCGCTCGCAATGTCCAGATGGGGGCGCGCCCCACCCTCCGCATCGGCCGTTCGGTACTCGGCGCGAATGTGCGGGCCGCCAGTGTCGGGCGGAAGCAGCTTGCAGCCGAAGAGCTTCACCATGGACGCCTGGAGGGCGTCCCACGCGTATTCGTCGCGGTTCGCTTCCGCAAGCAGATTGCGCAAGACCTCTCCGGGGCGACCGAGTCCGAGCAGTTGCTCGATCTTCGGCTTCTGGAACACCGGTTCGTCAATGCCTATTCCGGTCATCGGTGGCACGAACACCACGCCGGGATCGATCTCGCGTAGCGTTTCCGGGGGCGTATCCGCCTTCGGCCGGACGTAGATTTGCTCGGTGCTGTCGGCCTTGAACTCCATGGTCACCGACCGGCCTGCGCGGTGCCGGATCGCGATTTCGACACGCACACGGGGGCGGTAGAGCCGGTTTAGCCAGAGCAGATCGAAGCTTCGGAGCGGCACCGGCGTGAACGACTGTCGGGCGATGGGCGCGTAGGTGTATCCGGTTCTCGGATTGAAATCGTTGAGTTCGCGCCACCGCCGAAGCGCCAGGGACCATGAGGCGATCGCCTGAAGAACCGTGGTCTTCCCGGTGTTGTTGGGACCGGCGAGGACGACATGCCCCGGCAGCCTGAGAGTCGCCTCGGTGAAACGCTTGAAGCCGCGGATGCGAACCGTTTGTATCACACCGCCGCCTCCGGGAGAGGCTTGACCGCCATCAGTTCATGACCCCGGTCGTCAATCGCCTTCACCGCGGCTTGTTCGGGTTCTCCCGCCGCAAGCGGCGTGCTCGCCGTTCCCGACAGATGCGTCCAGACGCTGTCGTCGAACTCGCCCCGCAACGAGCGCTGGGGGCCTTCCCGGGCCGGTGTACGCGGAAAGAACGCCTGACAGACGGGAAAATCCAGACCGTTGTAGTCCGTGTCAGGAATCCGCGCGGAGATGCCGTTTCCCTCCCGGCGAGCGGAATTCACGTCCGCCGGATCGAATACGTCGAGGCCAGGGAGTGCGGCCTGACATGCTCCCTCACCCGCGCGTCTGATCTGAACATCTGGCAGTTCACAGACCGCGAATATCTGGCTCGACCGCACGTTCTTGAGCCGGTCTCCCATGGCCCGATCGCTGCCTGCCTGCACCCGGACTGCCGGCACTCCAATCGATTGTTCACGGCTTTCGATCAGTCGTCGGGCGTCGGGCTGAAGAGCAAAGCCGATCACGTAGAGTTGCCCGCAGCTCTTGGCGCCGGCGTCCCCAGGGTCCGGGTCCGGAACCCCGAGGGGGTCTGCGAAACGAAGCACTCCGGTCCGAACCTCTCGTCCGTCACCTCCCGAACGTGGTGCAGATGGGGGTCTGACACCTGCGTGCCGACACCCGGCCGCAACAGTGCGCTCGCCTCAGGATGCCCGCGTACCCTTCGGCCCGCTGCCCCTTCTTGCTGCGTTTCATTCACCTGCCTCCGCCAGCCGTTTCCGCGCCAGCCGCTTCGGAACAGCCCTCCATGTATACAGCGAAGCCCGGACATTCCGAGGGTCAAGAGGCAGCGCCTGTCGGTCATCGGCCGGCCAGCGGCGGCATTCCACAGCGTACCGCCGCCTCGAGGCTGTACTGAACGGCCCTGACCCTCCAGCCCTCCAGCCGTGATTGCGCGATTTCCCGCGCCCGCCCGACCCGCAGCCATTCGCTCCCCCATCATGCCGTCTATCCGCTCACTCGTATCCCCGCAGCAGTTTCTCTTCCGCCAGACATACCCCATCCGGAAGCCGGGCCGCGCGACGTGACCGGGCCGCCGCCCGAACGGCCCCGCCTTGTGCGCGCGACCGCGAAGACCCGCCAGCAGATGGGCCGCGTGGCCGGGCGCGGCACGACCTTCCGCACGTCGTCCCGCGGTGCGGCCGCCAACCGGCCGTCACACCCGGCCCGCATCTCACTTTCGAAAGCTCGGAATCTGCTGAGGGTCGATTCCCAGAACGGCGCGCGCGCTGACCGGTTCTCCGCTCCCCCACGCCGCTTCCGGCCCCTGGCCGCTCCCGCGCCCGAAGCCGGTGGCCGGTACCGGGCGGTCGCCCTTCCCCATCGGGTTGGCGGTGGGTACCGGCGACTGCAACAAGGGTTCCCGGCGCCCGGCATCAAGCTTTTTGCGTCCCGAAATCAATCGGAAGACCTTGCCCCACGACAACGACCGAAACTTGCCACCGCCGTTCAACTGAACGGCCGGGCGCAGCGTCACGGTGGCCGCAGTTCCGTCCGGCATCGCCTCCGGGGACCGGTCCGGCGACGGGGCAAGACCGGGTTCCGTTTCGGCCCGGGCAGCGAGCGGACGGGGGCTGCTCCGGTCCCGGAGGTCGGTCTCGGCCTGGTGTTCGCCGGTAACGAACCGCTCGGCTCCGCTCGCCCCGACCGCAGTCCGGCCGTAATCATCGCGGTTTCTGCCGGCCGGATCGCGCGGACCCGCCTCGGGTGCGACGGCCCGCGGCTCCTGCGTCGGCGCTCGGCGCATCGCGCCCTCAGTCCGGTTCGTTTCCGGTTCCCGCGCGAAGCCGGAATCACGCGGATCCTCCTCGGGTGCCACGGCCGGCGGCTCCTGCGTCATCACCGCGGGCATCACGCCCCCGGCCCGGCCCGTTTCCGGTCCCCGCGCACGGCCAAAATCACGCGGACGGCTACCTGCACCCGGAATTCCGTCCGCCGCCTCCGGCCCCTCCAGCGCCAACTCCGCCACCGCGGCCCGTTCCGGACCGGTCTGCGCCCGGTCCACCGTCGCGGCCTCACGGTTCGCGCTCGACCACGCCGGCCGCGACTCCGCAACCGCCGGACGTGAATCGGGGCGGGCACCGCGCCTTGCCCCGTGCTTCGGCCCATCGGTGCCCTCGAGCCAGCCCTGCCCGTCCGCGGCCGGATGGCTGCACAGCGGCACCGACGGATGCTCCGGACTCGCCGTCGGCGCAAGATCACGGACCAGCGGGGCCATCGAATCCGGAACCGGACTGTCGTACCCCTCGAGTCCGGCCATGACGACGGACACCCGGATGGCGTCGCCCATCTCGTCGTTGATCGCCACGCCGACCTTGAGGTTCACCCGTTCATGGGTCCGTTCCCGGATGATCTCCATGATCCGCTCCGTCTGTACCAGGCTCACGTCGGCGCTGCTCGTGATGTTGACCAGCAGGCTGGTCGCCTGATCCATTTCCAGCCCCCGGCTGCTGAGCAGCGGGTTGCTGATCGCGGCATTGGTGGCCTCCTCGATCCGGTTGTCGCCGGTGGCCTGGCCGGTTCCCATCAGCGCAGCTCCGGCATCCTTCATGGCCGAGCGAACATCGGCGAAGTCGAGATTGATCAGACCCGGGAACATGAGGAGGTCCGAGATGCCCCGGACCCCGTCGTGGAGGACGTTGTCCACCAGCCGGAAGGAATCCAGCAGGCTCATGTTCGCAGTCTGGAGGTCGAACAGGTTCTGGTTGGCGATCACCACGAACGTGTCGACCGCCTGCCGCAGTTCCCGCAAGCCCGCCTGCGCCACTTCCGTCCGGTTGACGGCCTCGAAGGCAAACGGGGTCGTGACCACGGCCACGGTGAGAATCCCCCGCTGGCGGGCGGCGCGGGCGATGACCGGCACCGCGCCGGTGCCCGTCCCGCCCCCGAAACCGGCGACAATGAACAGCAGGTGGGTATCGCCGACCGCGTCCAGCACCTCGTCGAGCGACTCTTCGGCCGCCTCGCTCCCGACCGTGGGATTCGAACCTGCCCCGAGCCCCTGGGTGCTGTTGACCCCGAGCCGGACCCGGACCGGGCAGTTTGACCGCCGCAGGGCCTGCAGGTCGGTGTTGCAGGCGACGAACGACACCCCCTCGAGCTTGCTCTCGATCATGTGGTCCACCGCGTTGCAACCCCCGCCGCCAACCCCGATCACGGTGATTTTCGGCTTGAAGTCAAGATCTTCTGGAACACTGATGCTGATTGGCATGGTGATCTCCGTTTGCGCCCGGACGGTATGTCCGCGCAGGGTTAGAAGTTTTCCCGGAGCCAGCGCAGCACGGTGCGCAGCCCGCCGGGCCGGGGTGGAAGGGCGCGGGACAGGAACTCCCGCGGCGGTTGTTCGGCGTATCTGAGAAGACCCACGATCACCGCGAACTCCGGTTTTCGCAGCGTATCGGGGAGACCCGGCAGACCGTCTGGACGACCGAGGCGCACCTGTCGTCCGAGGGCGCCGGACGCCAGTTCGGCGAGGCCGCGCATCTGGCTGCCGCCGCCGGTCAGGACGACCACGCCCCCCATCTCGTTCGGGAATCCACTGGCGGCGAGCGCCTGGGCCGTTTCTTCGAACAGGCTTCGGGCCCGCGACGTCACGATCTCGTTGATGACGGACGACGGGACCTCCACCTGCTCCTCTTCGGCTTCGGTTTCGTGCGGCTGGACCCTGATCGGTCCGAGCCCTTCGCCGACCACGGTCGAGGCGTGGAGCTTCTTGATGCGTGTGGCTTCCTGCACGGACACCCCGAGGCCGCGCGCCAGGTCGCGGGTGAAATAGTCTCCCCCGCCCACCGTCGCCCACGCATGCACGAGGGCCCCCTTGTGGAAGATTCCGAGCGAAACCCGGCTCGCACCGATATCGATGACGACGGATCCCATCTCGCGCTCTTCCGCGGTCATGGTGGCGAGACCGGCGGCCAGCGCCGGAAACACCATTGCCTTGACCTCGATTTCGGCGTCCGCCAGACAGGTTTCCAGATTCCATGCCGCCGACCGCTCGGCGCACACGAGGTGCACCTGGATGCGCAGGCGGTTGCCCACCATGTCGACCGGATCGTCGACGCGGCTGCCGTCGAGTTCGTACCGGACCGGCAGCGCGTGCATGATTCCCATCTTCTCCCAGTCACCCTGACCCGGACCGTCGAGCTGCATCCCGCTGAAACTCTGTTCGGTGATCCGGCCGCCATTGACCTGGAATTCCGGCAGGTGCTGATGCACGGACTGCGGCTGCGCACACGGAAGCGTGGCGATGACCTGATTGATCCGCCCCTCCGCCATTTCCTCGGCCCGGCGGACCGCCTTCCGGATGGTCGCATGCAGCGCTTCCATCCCGGTCACCACGCCGTTCTCGAAGCCCTCCGACACGGTCTGGCCGCAACCGATCACGGACAGGGGCCGGTTGGGCTCCCGAACCGCGATCAGGCAGCACGTCTTCTCGGCCCCGACATCGAGCACCGAATACACCTCGGCCACCGTCAGACCCCTTCCCGCCCGTTCGGCACCGGGTGAGACGGGCGCATGCGCACGAACATCCGGTCCGGCACCCGCAGGTCGACGACCCAGATCTCCGGGGGAAGGGCCGGAAGGTCGCCCAGCGAGGCCGACAACCGCGCCAGCGCCGCCGCCGGTTCGTGTTCCGGCAGGTGGACGGTGGTGGCCCGACGGGTCCTGAAGGTCCAGCGCCGCCGCGACACCCAGATGGCCGAATCGATGTGCCGGACGATCCCGGGCCGGGCGTCGAACAGTTCCGCAAGGTTCGCGAGCATGCGGTTGGCGCCGTCGCCGACGACCAGCGGCAGTTCCGGGTGCGCGCCGACGGGTACCCGCCGGATGACGTGGCCGCCGGCGTCGATCGTGTAGTGACGCCCGCCGGTTTGCCAGACGGCGGCCACCACCCGCTCCCGGAGCAACACCTGCAGTTGTCCCGGAAACCGGACCCGCACCTCGACGTCCAGCACCCCGTCGACGTCCCGGACGGCAGCGGCCACTGCCTCGATGTCGACAAACAGGCTCGGCTGCCCCATCGCGGGCGCGAGGGCCCGGATCAGCGCGAACCGCTCGATCTGCCGGCGGCCCCTGACCCAGACTTCGGTGATCGTCAGGCCGGCCGCCGCGCTCGCCTGGCGCGCGGCCGACTCCAGCCGGTCCCCCGCGCCGCTCTTCACGAGCCCGACCGCCGCCCCGGCCGCCAGCGCCGCCGCCAGCAGCAGCCAGCGCAGCTTCACCGGCTGCATGAGGCGTCTTCCACCAGGGCCACGCACAGTTCCTCGAAGCCCACCCCGGCCAGCCGGGCGAGCTTGGGCACCAGCGAGGTGCGGGTGAGACCCGGTTGCGTATTGAGCTCCAGCAGGACCAGGCGGTGCCGGCCGGCCGTGTCATCGAGCCGGAAGTCCGTTCGGGTGACCCCGCGGCAGCCCAGCCAGGTGTGCGCCCGCACGGCCGCCTGCAGCGCCGCCTCGCGTACGGCCTCGGGCAGGTCGGCGGGCTCGAGGTACCGGGTGCGGTCGGAATGGTACTTGCTGTCGTAGCTGTAGAAGCCCTCGGGGACGCGGATTTCCAGGAGCCCCAGCGGCCGGCCGTCCAGGACGGCGGCCGTGAGCTCGCGACCCGGGACGTACTCCTCCACCAGGACCCGGTCGCCGGCCCCCGCCGCCGGCGGGGGCGGCCCGGCGGCCCCGGCGCGCACGATCGTCACCCCGATGCTGGACCCGCCGGCCAGCGGCTTCACCACGTACGGCCGCGGCAACGGATCGCCGGCGGCCAGCTCCCCGGACGTGACGACCCGGCCCGCGGCCACGTCCATGCCGTGGGCCGCGAAGAGGTCGCGGGCGGCGGGCTTGTCCATGGCCAGGGCCGACGCCCGCACCCCCGAATGGGTGTACGGCACCCCGATGACCTCCAGCAGGCCCTGCACGGACCCGTTCTCGCCGGCGCCCCCGTGCAGGGCGTTGAAGACGACGGTCCCGGGCGGCTCGACCGCCCGTACCAGCGCCGGGACCCCGAAGCTCGGATCGAACGTGTCCACCGACAGGCCCCGCGACGCCAGCGCATCCACCACGGCCGCGCCGCTGCGCAACGAAATCTCGCGCTCGTCTGACGTCCCGCCGATCAGCACGACGACCCGGCCCGGACCGGTCACCGGACCGGGCCTCCCGCCGGCCGCCCGATCCGGTGCAGCTCCCACTCCAGCAGGATGCCGCTGTCGGCCTGCACCCGGCGCTGCACTTCCTCGGCGAGCGCCTCGAGGTCGGCGGCGCTGGCCGTCCCGTCGTTGATCAGGAAGTTGGCGTGCTTTTCGGACACGCGGGCTCCGTTCCGCCGAAGCCCCCGGCAGCCGGCCCGCTCGATCAGCTGCCACGCCTTGTGCTCGGGAGGATTGCGGAAGGTGCTGCCTCCGGTCGCCACCCGGACCGGCTGGGTCCGGGCCCGCTCGGCCCGGAACTGCTGCATGCAGGCGGCGATGACCGCCGGGTCCCCGGGCGCTCCGGCCAACCGCGCCGAGACAAAGATCCAGTCGGGGGGCACCGCGCACCGGCGGTAGCCCAGACCCAGTTCGGCGGCCGGCAGATGGTGCACGCCGCCCGCCCGGTCGACCGCGCAGGCGGTGACCGCGACATGACGGACTTCCTTCCCGTGGCAGCCGGCATTCATGCGCAGCGCGCCGCCGATGCTGCCCGGAATGCCGTCGAGAAACCCGAATCCGGCGATGCCCGCGGCCTGGGCCGTGCGGGCCACGTCGCGGCTGGCCGCCGCCGCGCCGGCCTCCACGACCGCACCGTCGACGGCGGCACCGGCGAACGCCCGGCCCAGCCGTATGACCACCCCCTGCACCCCGCCGTCGCGAATCAGCAGGTTCGAGGTGCGCCCGACCACGGTCACGGCAACCGCCGGGTCCAGCCGCCGCAGAAACCCGGCGAGGTCGTCGAGATCGGCCGGGGTGAACACGACGTCAGCCGGCCCCCCGACCCTGAGCCAGCTGTTCCGGGCCAGGACCACATCGGTGCGGATGCGGCCGCGAACCTCCGGCAGGTGCGCCGCGGCGAGGACCATCACGACGCGGCCCGACGGCGGCCGGGCAACCGGGATTCGAGCGCCGCCGGGAGGTCGGCGGCCCAGTTCGTGATGTCGCCGGCACCCAGGCAGAGCACCGTATCTCCGGGCGATACCAGCGGCGCCAGCACGTCGGCCAGCGCCGGCGGGCCGGACAGCGAATGGACGCCGGCATGGCCGGCGGCCCGGATGCCGCGGACCAGCGCCTCCCGGTCCACGTTGGCGACCGGTGCTTCCCCGGCCGGATACACGTCGGCCACGATCACCGCGTCCGCATCCTCGAAGGCCTGGCAGAAGTCGTCGAACAACGACTGCAGCCGCGAGTAGCGGTGCGGCTGCACGACCGCGACCACCTTTCCCCGCGTGATCTCGCGGGCGGCCGCCAGGACCGCGCGGATCTCCACCGGATGATGGCCGTAGTCGTCCACCACGGTGACGCCGCCGGCTTCCCCGACCCGCGTGAACCGCCGCCGCACCCCGCCGAAGTCCCGGATCCCGGTACGGATGCTGGCCGGACTGACGCCGATGACCCGCGCGACGGCAATCGCGCCCAGCGCGTTCTTCACGCTGTGCCGCCCGGGCATGCCGAGCCGCAGGCCGTCAATGCGGTCGGCGCCGCCGCCCGTACCGAAGGCCGCCGGCCGCAGCCGCACGTCAAACTGCATGCCGCCGGGGTCGGCCTGGACGTTCACGCCCCGGACATCGGCCGACTCGATCAGGCCGTAGGTCACCACCCGGCGGTCGGTGACCGCCGCCGCCAGGTGCCGCACCTCGGGGTGATCGACCCCCATCACGGCCACCCCGTAGAACGGCAGCTGCTGCAGGAACCGGCGGAAGGCGTCGCGCAGCGCGGCGAACGTTCCGTAGTGGTCAAGGTGTTCCGGATCGATATTGGTCACCACGGCCACGGTCGCCGGCAGGCGGGCAATCGAACCGTCCGATTCGTCAGCCTCGACGACCGTCCAGGCCCCGGTCCCGAGCCGGGCGTTGGTCCCGTGCGCGTTGATGACGCCGCCGTTCACGAAGGTGGGATCCAGTCCGGCGGCGTGCAGCACCGTCGCCACCAGTGACGTGGTGGTCGTCTTGCCGTGCGTGCCGCCGACCGCCACCGACGGGCGGAACCGCATCAGTTCGGCCAGCATCTCGGCCCGCGCCACGACCGGAATCCGGGCGCGGCGGGCCGCCTGCACTTCCGGGTTGTCAGCGCTCAGGGCGGCCGAAACCACGACCACCGAGGTCCCGGCCACGTGCTGCGCATCGTGCCCGACCCAGGTTCTGACCCCGAGCGCGCGCAGCCGGCGGAGGGTGGCGCTCTCCACCCGGTCGCTGCCCTGCACCTGGTGGCCGAGGTTGTGCATCACCTCCGCGATCCCGCTCATCCCGATGCCGCCGATCCCGACAAAGTGGACGGCGCCCAGCGGGAGGGGAAAGTCGGTCACCGGCCGCCGCTCCGGCCGGCGCTCTCGACGAGCTCGGCCAGCTTCCCGGCCGCCCCGGCCGGCACGACCGCGCGGGCGGCGGCAGCGGCGGCGGCCAGCGCCTCGGGAGCGGCCAGCAATCGCTCGAGCAGCGCCCTCATGGCCGCCGCCCCGGCCGCCTCGTCGACCACCCACGCGGCACCGGACGCGGCCGCCGCGGCGGCGTTCGCCGCCTGATGGCCGTCAATGGCTGACGGCAGCGGCACGTAGACGGCCGGCCGGCCGGCCACCGCGCTTTCGGCGACCGTGGCCGCGCCTGCGCGCCCCACCACTAGGTGGGCCGAACGCAGGGCGCCGGCCATGTCCTTGATGAACGGCACCACCGTCGAGCGGATGCCGGCGCTGCGGTAGGCGGCCGCGGCCGCGGCCACCGCCTCGGGCCGCGCCTGCTGCACCACTTCCACCCGCTGGCGCAGCGCGCCAGCGGCCCCGGCCAGCGCCGCCGGCACGATCCCGCCGAGCGCCCGCGAACCCTGGCTCCCGCCGGTGACCACGAGCCGCACCGGCCCCTCCGGTCCGGGCGGATCGTAGGGAACTCCCGCCAGGTCCTCGAACGCCCGGCGCACCGGCAGGCCGACCTGGCGCACCGGCGGGCGGGCGGGGGCGCCGGCCACGCTGCGAAAGGTGGTGGCGAGGGTATGCGCCCGCGCGGCCAGCATCCGGTTGGCGCGGCCCAGCACGGCGTTGGCCTCGTGCAGGATCAACGGGATCCGGCGGACCCGCGCGGCCAGACCCGACGGCACCGACGCGTACCCCCCGAAGCCCACGACGACGGCCGGGCGGCAGCGGCGGAACACCGCCACCGCCCGCACGGCGCCGAGGCCGAGGAGCGACAGGGCCTGGACGCGGGACCACGGATTCCGGCCCGCGATCCCGGCCGCCGGCACGACCGTGCACGGCACCCCGGCAGCGTCCGGGACGTGCCCGGCCCCGCGGTGATCGGTCAGCAGGCGGATCTGCCAGCCCCGCTCCCGCAGGACCTCCGCCAGCGCCAGCGCCGGGAACAGGTGGCCGGCCGTGCCGCCGGCCGCCAGAATCACCGTACGGGTCACCGGTTCCAGCCCGTCCGCAGTCGCCGGCGGGTCAGGGCCAGCATCAGACCCATCGTGATGCCCACTCCGAGCAGCGACGAGCCGCCGGTCGAAATGAACGGCAGGGTCACGCCGGTGGTCGGCGCCAGGTTCAGGGTGACCGCGACATGCACCAGCGCCTGCACCACGAACTGGAGCAGGAGACCGCCGGCCGCCAGCATGACAAACAGGTCCTGACCGCCCTGCAGCCGGCGCAGTCCGCGGAACGTGATCCCGGCCACGACGGCCAGAATCGCGATGCAGGCGACCATCCCGAACTCCTCGGCGATGACCGGAAAGACGAAATCCGTGTGGGCGTCCGGGATGCTCGCCTTGACCGTGCCCGCGCCGGGCCCCTGCCCGAGCCAGCCGCCGCGGCCGTAGGCATCGAGCCCCTTCGCCACCTGATAGCCGGGCACCCCGTCCGCCTGCAGGAACTGGTCGAGGCGCAATTGCACGTGCGGGAGGGTCCGGTACGCGACGCCGACCAGGGCCGAGCCCACGACCCCGGCCACCAGCATCAGGCGAAGTTGCAGGCCGGCCAGGAACAGCTGGCCGCACCACGCGATTCCGAGGATCGCCGCCATGCCGATGTCCGGCTGGGCCACCAGCAACGCCCAGAGGACGGCCAGCAGGCCCAGCGGGAGCGCCAGCAGCGAGGGTTTCGAGCCCGCCAGGACGCCGGCCGGGGTGCCGTGTCCACGCGCCAGCAGCCACCCGGTGACCACGGCGAAAAAGGGCTTGGCCAGTTCCGAGACCTGGAGCGACACGCCGCCGATATCGAGCCAGCGCCGGGCTCCGTTCACCGGTTCTCCGGTGAGCAGGGTGAGCACCATCAGGGCCATGGCGGCGGACAGGCCCGCCAGGGACAACCGGAAGACGCCCCGCGGAGAAAGAAACGACAGGGCCACCATGATGGCGAGGGCCGGCACCAGCACCCGCAGATGCCAACTGAAAAAATGCAGTGCGTCGAGTCCCCGGTGGAGCGCGACCAGCTGGGTCGCGGTCATCACGGCGAGGACGCCGATGCTGGCCAGGCCGGCGATCAGCGCGAGATTGATGCGGTCGACGCTCCCGGCCCAGCGCCCGAACCAGCCCGGCAGGACCTCCGGCGCGAACGTCATCGCTCGACCTCCGCCAGCGCCTCGACCGCGCGGCGGAAGGCCTCCCCGCGGGCCTCGAAATCGGTGAACTGGTCGTAGCTCGCGCACGCCGGCGACAGCAGCACCGGCACCGACGGCGAGCCGCGCCGGGCCCGGCCGAAGGCGGCGGACACCGCGGCCTCCAGGTCCGCGAAGCGGGCGGCCGGCACCCGGCGCTCGAACGCCGCCTTCAGCCCCGGGCCCTCCTCGCCGAAGAAGAACCCCGCCTCGAGCCGGGGCGCCAGCTCGACCAGCCGGCCCCACTCCTCGCCCTTCCCCCGGCCCCCCGCGACCCAGCACACCCGCTCGAACGAGGCCAGTGCGGCGGCCGCGGCCGCGACATTGGTGGCCTTGCTGTCGTTGAAGAACGCCACCCCGGCGACTGGCGGCAGCGGTTCCAGCCGGTGCGGCAACCCGCGAAACGCGGGCAGGGCCAACGCCAGTCCGCCGGCGTCCGCTCCGACCGACCGGGCCGCCGCCCACGCCGCCACCGCGTTCTCCCGGTTGTGCCGGCCGGGGATCCGGAGCAACCGTTCGACCGGCCCGACCACCCGGTCGTCGCCGCCGCAGTCGTCGTGGAGGTCGCCGTGCTCGATCCAGACCCCGCCCGGGCAGCGCTGCCGCGTGGACACGGCGATCACCCGCGGGCCCGGTGACCGGGCCTCGAGCCGCCCCCGGATGCGCGCCCCGTCGGCGTCGTCCACGCAGACGACCGCGGTATCGTCCGGGCGCAGCCCCCGAAACATCCGCTCCTTGGCCGCGACGTACGCCGCCCGCGTCCCGTGCCAGTCCAGGTGGTCTGTCCCGAGGTTCAGGAGGACCGCGATATTCGGCCGAAACGCCGAACAGCGGGCCAGCTGGAACGAGGACAACTCGAGGACATAGACCCCGCCGCCGGGGCGCGGCAGATCCAGCACCGGAATCCCGATGTTGCCGCCCACGGAGCACGCGCGCCCGGACGCGCCCAGCAGGTGCCCGATCATGGCCACGGCACTCGACTTGCCGTTGGTCCCCGACACCCCGATCACGATCGAGGCGGGATCCCGGTCCGGGCGCCGGGCAAACTCGTCGATGTCGCTCCGGACCGGGATGCCGGCCTGCGCCGCCGCCCGCAGCTGCGGGTGGGCGGGGGCGACCCCGGGGCTCGCCACGATCCGGGTGAGCGGCGGTATCAGCTCACGGACCGTGAAGCCGGCTTCGGCCGCCGCCGCGCGCGCGCCCGGCCGATCGTCCCAGACGACCACCGGCTGGCCCGCCGCCGCCAGCACCCGCGCCACGCTCGCGCCGGTCCGGCCGAAGCCCAGCACCCCGACAGGAGAACCCACTCCCGGCCTCACCGCAGCTTCAGGGTGGCCAGCCCGGCCAGGGCGCAAACGGCGGAGATGATCCAGAACCGCACCACCACGGTGGCTTCCGGCCACCCCTTCTGCTCGTAGTGGTGGTGCAGCGGCGCCATCCGGAACACCCGCCGGCCGGTCAGCCGGTACGACAGCACCTGGAGAATGACCGACACGGTTTCGACCACGAACAGCCCGCCGATCACCGCCAGGACGATCTCGTGGCGCGTGATCAGCGCGATGGTCGCCAGCATGCCGCCGGCCGACAGGGATCCGGTGTCGCCCATGAAGATCCGGGCCGGGTGGGCGTTGTACCAGAGGAATCCCAGACCGGATCCGATCAGGGCGCCGCAGAGTACCGCGAGCTCGCCGGTACCGGGCACGTGGTGCACCCGGAGGTACGCCGCAAAGACGGCGTTTCCGATCAGCCACGCGATGAGGCCGAAGGCGCCGGCCGCAATCATGATGGGCACGATGGCCAGCCCGTCCAGACCATCCGTCAGGTTGACGGCATTGGCGGTGCCGACCGATACGAACACGGCCAGCGCGATCCAGGCCAGACCCAGGTCGGGAAGCACATCCTTGGCGAACGGCACCGCGAGCCGCCCGGCCAGCCAGTCGGGCGACAGCCAGTAGACGGCCAGCACCGTGGGGAGGGCCACGGCAAGCTGCAGGAGGAACTTGACCGCGGCCGGAATCCCGCCGGCCTGCCGGCGGCGGACCTTGCGGAGGTCGTCCCACAACCCGATCAGGCCGAAGCCCAGGCCGGCCAGGATCACCGTCCAGAGGTACGAGTTCACGGGATCGGCCCAGATCAGGGTCGCACCGATTCCGGCCGTCAGGATGAGCAGACCGCCCATCGTCGGCGTTCCCTGTTTCGTCAGCCGGTGGCGGTCCGGGCCATCCTCGCGAATGGGCTGGCCGTCGCCCTGCAGGGTGCGCAGCCGCTCGATCAGCATCGGGGCCAGGCAGAACGCGATCAGCATGGCCGTCACCAGCGCTCCGCCGGTGCGGAAGGTGAGGTACCGGAACAGGTTGAACGGACCGAACCAGTCCGCCAGCGGGGCCAGGAAGTAGAACAGCATCAGCGCCCCGTTCCTGCGGTCAGTCGCGCCACCACCGACTCCAGCGCGTTGGACCGGCTGCCCTTCACCAGCAGGACATCGCCGGCCCGCAGCTCCGCCGCGGCCCCGTCGGCAGCCGCCTGGGCATCCGCCAGCAGCTCGCCGGCGGTCGCCGGCGGCAGCTGGCGGTGCAGCGCCGCCATTTCGGGCCCCACGCACCAGACCCGCTCGATCCCCGCGAGTTCCGGCGCCAGCGCCGCGTGGAACGCCGCCGATTCACGACCCAATTCCTTCATCTCGCCGAGCACCGCGAGGCGCCGGCCGGGCGCGGCCCGCAGTTCCGCCAGGGCGGCGCGCATCGAGGCCGGGTTGGCGTTGTAGCTCTCGTCGATCACGCAGGCTTCCCCGTCGGCGAGCCGGACCGCGTGCCGCCGCCCCCGCCCCGCCAGCGGTTCCACGGTCTCCATCCGGGCGGCGGCGGGGCCGGGGGACACGCCCAGCACGTCCGCGACGCAACCGGCCGCCACGGCGTTCAGCGCCCAGTGGGCGCCGGACAGCTGCAGCCGGCCGCAGCGGACGCGACCGGCGAAGCTCCAGCGAAACGCGGCCCCGGCCGGGGATCGGCTGACCTCGAGCAGGCGTGCGTCGGCCTCCTGCGCGGTGCCGAACGTGACGATCCGGCCGGCCCCGGCCGCGACCGCCGCCGCCCGGAGCACGTCCGCCCCCGGCGCCCGAACCGGGATGACGGCCACGCCGCCGGGTTGCAGGCCTTCGAAAATCTCCGCCTTGGCCGCGGCAATGCGTTCCAGGCTGCCCAGCGTTTCGAGGTGCGCGGGCGCCACGCTCGTCACGAGCGCAACGTCCGGGCGAACCTGTCGGACCAGCGACCCGATTTCACGCGCCCGGTTCATGCCGAGTTCGAAGACCGCGGCGGCCGAGGATTCCGGCATGCGGGCCAGACTCAGCGGCACCCCGATCGCGTTGTTGTGACTGGCCGCGCTGGCGTGAACCGTCCCGAGCGGCGCCAGCGCGGCCCGGATCAGTTCCTTGGTTCCGGTCTTTCCGACACTCCCGCTCACGGCGACGATCCGGGCCCGGGTGCGCTGCCGCGCCGCCCGGCCCAGGGCCGCCAGCGCCTGCAGCGGATCGTCCACCACCAGGCAGCGCCGGGGGTCGGCCGCCGCCCGGCGGGCCATGACGGCGGCCCCGCCCGCAGCCAGCGCCTGATCGAGAAAGGCGTGTCCGTCGGCATGCCGGCCGGCGAGCGCCACGAACAGGTCGCCGGCCACCAGCTGGCGGGTGTCGATCGACACCCCGGTGGCGACCCAGGAGCCGCCGGCCCGCCCGCCGGTCGCCGCCGCCGCCGCGGCCGCCGTCCAGAGCGGGTTCATCCGGCGGCCCCGGCCACCAGGCTCCGGACAAGCGCCCGGTCATCGAACGGCCTCGCCTCACCCTGCACGATCTGGGCGGTCTCATGACCCTTTCCGGCAATCAGGAGGACATCCCCCGCCTGCAGCTGCGACAGCGCGTGCTCGATGGCCGAGCGGCGATCGCCGATCTCGAGCGAATCGGGGGCGCCGCGGCGGACCGCCGCCCGAATCGCCGCGGGGTCTTCCGAGCGCGGGTTGTCGTCCGTCACCGTCACCCGGTCGGCCCGTTCGGCGGCGACCTCTCCCATCAGTACCCGCTTGCCCGGATCGCGGTCGCCGCCGCAACCGAAAACGACATGCAGGCCTCCTTCGGCGTGCGGGCGGAGCGCATCGAGCGCGGCGGCCAGGGCATCGGGCGTGTGGGCGTAGTCGACGAAGATCGAGGCCCCGTCCGGAGCCGCCACCCGCTCGAGCCGTCCGACCGGCGCCTGCAGCGATTCCAGGCCGGCGAGCGCAGCATCCAGCGGCACTCCGGTCGTCACGGCGGCCGCCAGCGCCGCCAGCGCGTTGTCCGCCTGGAACCCGCCCGGGGGACCAAACCGCACGGTCCGCTCTCCGTCCGGCGTGGACAGGTGCAGCCGCTGCCCCCGCCCGGCCGGCCGGGCGGCCCGCAAGCGCCAGTCCGCCCCGGGGGAACGTCCGTAGCCCAGTACGGTCACGTCGGCACGGTCGGCCCCGGAGACGATGTCGTGACTGGCCGTGTCGCGGTTGACGATCGCCGTGCCGCCGGGCGCGAGCAGTTCTGCGAAGAGCCGCCGTTTCGCGGCGCGGTACGCGTGTTCGGTCCGGTGGTAGTCGAGGTGGTCCCGGCCCATGGCGGTCAGGACCGCGACCGCTATGCGGGTACCGTCGAGCCGGTACTGGTCGAGGCCGTGCGACGATGCTTCCAGCACGGTGTGCGTGACGCCGGTCTGCGCCAGCGCCGTCAGCCGGGCGTGCAGCGCGACCGGTTCCATCGTGGTCAGGGGCGGCACGGACGGGGCGGCGGCGGGCGCGTCGCGGGTCCGGACTCCCAGCGTGCCGACGGCGGCGGCGGCCAGGCCAGCATGCCGCCAGAGACCGGCGAGGAAGTGCGCCGTCGATGTCTTTCCGTTGGTACCCGAGACGGCGACCACCGTGGCGGGCTGGGACCCGTGGAACACGGCTGCCATCCGGGCCAGCCGCCGGCGCGGGAGCGCGTCTGCCACCACGGCGATTCCGAGCGTCCGGGCCCGCGCTTCGGCGGCCGGCGGCACCAGGGCCGCGACTGCCCCGCGGCCCACGGCCTCCTCCAGGAATGCCATCCCGTCCTGACGGACGCCGGGCAGGGCGGCAAAGAGATAGCCGGTCCGAAGCGAGCGTGAGTCCGCGCTCAGCCCGTGAATCTCGGGGTCCGGCGCACCGGACGGAAGAGGCGGCCCGGAGCGGGCGGCAAGCTCGGCAAGCTTCATGCCCACCGTTCCCTACCGCAACGCAACCTGTGTGACCGAGACCGGGTCCGGGATTTCCACCGGGACCGGCGGTACGCCCAGAAGCGGCGCGACGCCGGCCACAACCGCGCCGGCCAGGGGGGCCGCATTCCAGCCGGCGGTCGCGAATCCGTGGGTGCCGGGCGCCGCCTTGGGCTCGTCCAGCAGCACGACCACGACGTACCGGGGGGCGCGCATGGGAAACGCGGCCACGAACGAATTGGTCCGGACCCCCCGCCGGTACCTGCCGTTCACCACCTTCTGGGCGGTGCCGGTCTTGCCGCCGATTTCGTAGTTGCCGATATCGGACAGCCCGGCGGTACCGTGGAGGACGACCTGGCGCAGCAGCGTCCGCATCTGCCGGACCGTCGACGGGCGGAACACGTGCTCGGACCGGGGCGGTTGCCCGGTGTGCAGCAGGCGCGGGGCGCGGTACTGGCCGTCGCCCACCACCGCGGCGGCGGCCGCCGCCAGGTGCATCGGCGATACGGCAATCCCGTGCCCGAACGCCACGGTGGCGCGCTCCACCCGGCCCCAGGTGACCGGCAGGCGCGGCGGGGGGGTGCGGATTCCGGCCCCGCGAATGTCGCGCAGGAGCCCCAGACGCCGCAGATACTCCTTGTGATCGGCCTCCCCCAGGGCCTCCGCCACGCGCACCGTGCCGATATTGGACGAGTGCACGAACACTTCGGACAGGCGCAACGACCGCTTCTCGGGGTGATAGTCGTTGATCGTGTACCCGTGAATCCTGATCGGTTCGGTCGCGTCAAAGTGCGAGTTGATGGCAGAGCGTCCGGTGTCCAGCGCCGCAGCGACGGTAAACGTCTTGAAGGTCGACCCCATCTCGAAGACGCCCTGGGTCCCGAGATCCAGCATGCCGGGATCTTCCGCATCCTGCACCCGGTTGGGGTCGAAGTCGGGCAGCGACACGGAGGCGAGCACGTCACCGGAAGCGATGTCGAGGATCACTCCCGCCGCCGCCTTCGCTCGGAACCGTTCCATGGCCGCCTGCAGCCGGCTGCGCAGCACGTGCTGTACCCGCACGTCGAGGGTCAGCCTCACCGGGCCCTGGCGGACGGAGGAGTCGCCAACCCGTTCGAAGCCGGCCTGCGGCTCGCCGTCGATGTTGACGTACCCGACCGCATGGGCCGCCAGCCGGCCCTGGGGGTAGACCCGGCGCTTCTCTTCTCTCACGTAGATCGCCGGCGACCCGATCCGGATGGCCGCCTCGGCCTGCGCCGGACCCGCATGACGCCGGACCCACAGGAACTGGCGGTCCTCGCGCCGGGCGGCGCCGATCCGCTGCCGGAGCCGGTCCGCATCGAGTTCCGGAAAGATGCCGCCCAGCTGTTCCGCCAACCGCTCCGGATCGCGAACGTGCAGGGGGTTGATCCAGACCGAGGGAACCCAGACCGTCGTGGCCAGCAAGGTGCCGTTCCGGTCGAGAATCTTGCCCCGAACCGGCGCCTCGCCGGCCGTGGCCGCCGAACGGGGCCGGGAGTCACCGAACACCGCGACATCGCCGAGGCGCAGGCCGACCGCCACAAACGCGATGGCGAGCACGGTCATGGCGGCCCGCAGCCGGTCGCTCGCCTGTTCGGGACGACTCCGCCCGCGATGCCACAGGCTGACCACCGGCTCCCGGCGGAACTTCCGCCAGCGCCGCTTCATCGGCCGGCCTCCCCGGGCTGCCTGACCGGCACCAGCACTTCGACAATCTCGGCCGGTCGCCGCACCGGAACCGGCTGCAGGTCGAGGTGCTTGCGGGCCAGCCCGGCAAGCCGTTCGGGCTGGTTCAGCCGCGACCATTCCAGCGCCAACCGGTCGATCCCGGCGAGCAGTTCCCGTTCCCGTTCCTGCAGCGCGGTCCGGCGCACTTCCTCGGCTCGATCCTGGTGGCGGGACCAGACCGTGCTGGTACCCAGCACCACGACTGCCACCACCGACAGGCTGAGCCAGAAGCCCAGCAGCCGGGTCAGCCGGAAGACCCACCCGAACATCACGCGGCCCGGCGCAGGGCGGCGGGGGCGGCGGTCCGGACGGCGGCCCGAAGCCGGGCCGAACGGGCCCGGGGATTGCGGCCCCGTTCGGCCGGATCCGGCCGGGTCAGCCCGGTCGCCGGCAGGCGAAACGTCGGCTGCCGCAATGCATCCGGGGTCGGGAGATGGCGCGGCCCCCGGGGCGCCCGGCCGGCCCGTTCGCGCAGGAATCGCTTGACCAGGCGGTCTTCGAGCGAATGGAACGACACGACCGCCAGTACCGCGCCTTCGGCGAGCAGGTACTCGGCGGCCTCGAGGGCGGCTCTCAGTTCGCCGAGCTCATCATTGACGGCGATCCGCAGCGCCTGGAACGTCCGCGTCGCCGCATCGATCGTCTGCTGCCGGGACGGCACGGCCGCGCGTACCACGGCCGCCAGTTCCGCGGTCCGTGCGATCGGCCGGGCGGCGATGATCGCGTGCGCGACCCGGCGGGCGTACCGCTCCTCCCCGAGGGTTCGCAATACGCCGGCCAACTCGGTCTCGCCCAGGGTGTTGACCAGGTCGGCGGCGGTCGTGCCGGTCCGGTCCATCCGCATGTCCAGCGGTCCGTCTCGCCGGAACGAAAATCCGCGCCCCGCGTCTTCCAGCTGCGGCGACGACACCCCGAGATCGAAGACGATGCCGCCGGTCACGACCCGTACACCCCGCGTCTCCAGGGACGCGACCAGCTGCCCGAACCGCCCCCGAAGAAAGTCGAAGCGACCGGAATACCGCTTCGCGAACAGACCGGCGACGGGCTCTGCATCGGGGTCGCAATCCACGGCTATCACCCGGCAATCGGCAGCCTCCAGCAACGCGGCCGTCACCCCGCCCCGGCCGAACGTGGCGTCGACGTAGAGCGCGCCATCGACCGGGTGCAACTCCCGGAGAAGCTCGGCAAGAAGGACCGGCACGTGGGTCATGGCCTGGCGGCCATGTCGAGGGGAGGAAGGCAGCGTACCCACGTGCCGGCGTCTCTAGGGTCCGGGTTCGGCACGGTTGTCGGCCCGCTCGGCTTCCGCCTCGGCCGCCGCCCGCAATCCTGGTACCTGCGTTGGGTGAAGAATGAAAAAGCGGTCGCCGCCTCCTATCAGTTCGGCCATCAGGGACGGGGCCCGCCCCCCGTCCCCGTTCCGGACCGACTCGCGGTTCCCGGACCGTGTCAGCTTGGCCGCAACCAGCACGTCAGTGGGCAACTGGACGCGCCCGGCGGGATCGATCGGCTGGGCGGAGTAGGCATGAAAATGATGGACTCCGAGCAACCCCCTTCGTTTCTGGGACAAATGGGTCCGGTCGGCCTGCTCGGAAATCCGCTGGCGCAGATTCGATTGCGTCACGCACTCGATCGCTGCGTACGCGCCCTGTTCCACCATGGGCGCGACGTACACATGCGGGACCTCCTCGGAACGGAAGGCCGAACGCCAACGGGCCGGGATGCTGATTCGCCCCTTCGCATCGATCCGGTGCCGATACGTACCGACGAAAAAGGCGTCGAGACCGTCGTCTTGCATCGCTCGAACCCCAACACGACGGCGCCGGTACAGAATCTGCCTCGAATGGGCAGACATGGGAATTTATGCCTATTCGTGGGCAACTGTCAACCGCTATCCCCATGTTTTTAAGATACATATCTTGATCTGTATTTGTTCCTTACCGCCGTGCAGACACCGGGATCGAACGGAAAGCAAGCCGACCAGGGCGGAAGCGTCAGACGGCCTGTAAGCCGGGTTCTGTCGAGGATGGCCATTCATCTGGGGCCCGTGTTGCCACGTGCCTCGTGCGACCGGCCCGGACGGAGGCGGAAACACCCTCGACCTGTGATCAGGTCACGCCGTCCCTATTCGGTCTTGCTCCCGGTGGGGTTTGCCGTGCCGTCTCCGTTGCCGGAGACGCGGTGCGCTCTTACCGCACCGTTTCACCCTTACCGGCGCCAGCGGGCCGGCGGTTTCTTTTCTGCGGCACTTTCCCTGGAGTCGCCTCCGCCGGACGTTATCCGGCACCGTATTTCCGTGGAGCCCGGACTTTCCTCCCCCGCACAGGGGCTCAGGGGCAGCCATCCGGCCGTCTGACCGGACCAGTAAACGGGACGGCAGGATGCCGGTCAAGCGGGTTCACCCGAACCGGCTGCGGTTGCCCGTGCCCATGCGAATGGATAGCGTTGTCCGAAGTGCAGTCTTCGGATGCCGTGACGCCGCAGCAGCGGCAAGGAAGGGGCAGCCTGTCGGCGGGTTCGACCGCTGACGGCACGGTCCGGAGCCGCACGGAGAGGTACCGATGACCCGGCAGCGTTTACCCATCGGCATCCAGGACTTCCGGACGATCCGGAGCGAGGGCTTCTACTATGTCGACAAGACCCCGCTGATCCGGCGGCTGGTGGACGAGGGGCGCCACTATTTCCTGTCGCGCCCGCGCCGCTTCGGCAAGAGCCTGCTGCTCGACACGCTGCGGTCGCTGTTCGCCTGTCACAAGTCCCTGTTCGAGGGGCTCGACATCCGCCCGCACTGGGACTGGTCCGCGCCGCACCCGGTGGTGCGTCTGAGCTTCGGCGGGAAGTACAATGAGCCGGGAGAGGTCGAACGCAACGTCCTCACGCAGCTGGAGGCGACCGAACGCGACGCCAGCCTGCTGCCCGCCTCCTCCACGACCGGACCCGAGCGCCTTTTCGACCTTCTCCATCGACTGCACAGGAAGACTGGCCGGCAGGTGGTGGTGCTGGTGGACGAATACGACAAGCCGATCCTCGACGTGCTCCACGACCCGGAACTTGCGCGGGCCAACCGAGACTGGCTGCGCGGCTTCTACGGCATCATCAAGGACAGCGCCGAACATGTCCGCTTCGTCTTCGTCACCGGGGTGAGCATGTTTTCGAAGGTCAGCCTGTTCTCGGGCCTCAACAACCTGAAGGACATCAGCCTCGACCCGCGCTACGCCGCGATCTGCGGCTACCGGGACGAGGACCTCGACCGGGTGTTCGCGCCCGAGCTCGACGGGCTGGACCGGGACGAGGTCCGCGCCTGGTACGACGGCTACCGCTGGCGCGGCGAGGAGCCGGTCTACAACCCCTACGACGTGCTGCTGCTGCTGGACAGCCGCGAGTTCCGTCCCTGGTGGTTCGAGACCGGATCGCCGGAGTTCCTGTTCCGCCTGCTGACGGAGCAGTCGGTGAGCCCGCTGGAGCTGGAGGGCCGGCTGGCCGGGATGGACCTGGTCTCGAAGTTCGACGTGGACGACATCGGGATCGAGGCGCTGCTCTTCCAGACCGGCTACCTCACCATCACGGGCGAGGAGCGGCAGGGCCACCGGACCCTCTACCGTCTGGACTATCCCAATCGTGAGGTCCGGCTCAGTCTGAACGACGGACTGCTGGCCTGGCTGGGCCAGAAGGGGGTCGAGCCCCTGGAGCGCGGCCGGGAGTTCTGTGCGCTGCTGGAAGCGCACGACTTCGCGGGCTTCGGCGCGACGCTGCGGGCCTGGCTCGCGGGCATCCCCTACCAGTGGCACGCGACGGGCGATCTCGCGCGCTACGAGGCGTGGTATGCGAGCCTGCTCTACATGTGCCTGCGCGCGGTCGGCGCCGACCTGCGGGTGGAGGAGGCCTCCGCCCGCGGCCGGGCCGACATGGTGCTGCGGCGCGGCCGGCAGGTCTTCGTGATCGAGTTCAAGATGGCCGAGGGCGCAGACGGTGCCGAGGCCGCGCTGGCGGCGGCGCTGGCGCAGATGCGCGGGCGGGGCTATGCGGACCAGTACGCCGATCATGACGGGCCGGTCCACCTGGTCGGCGTGGCCTGCGGGCGCGACGCGCGCAACCTTCTCGACGTCCGCGCCGAACCCGCCTGAGCGGAAGCGGAAGGGGCGCGGACGAGCGCCGCTGCGTCTTGCAAATCAGGGCGGCAACGGCGCTTGCCCGGGGTCCGGCGAAGGGGTAGCGTTGTCGGGAGTGCAGCGCACCGGGACGCCGGAACGGCGGCAGGGAGGCGCCCGCGCGCGCCGCAGGCCCGGCGCTGCGCAGGGGGAGGGCCATGACCCGGCAGCGTCTACCCATCGGGATCCAGGACTTCCGGACGATCCGGAGCGAGGGCTTCTACTATGTCGACAAGACCCCGCTGATCCGGCGGCTGGTGGACGAGGGGCGCCACTATTTCCTGTCGCGCCCGCGCCGCTTCGGCAAGAGCCTGCTGCTCGACACGCTGCGGTCGCTGTTCGCCTGTCACAAGTCCCTGTTCGAGGGGCTCGACATCCGCCCGCACTGGGACTGGTCCGCGCCGCACCCGGTGGTGCGGCTGAGCTTCGGCGGGAAGTACAATGAGCCGGGAGAGGTCGAACGCAACGTCCTCACGCAGCTGGAGGCGACCGAACGCGACGCCAGCCTGCTGCCCGCCTCCTCCACGACCGGACCCGAGCGCCTTTTCGACCTTCTCCATCGACTGCACAGGAAGACTGGCCGGCAGGTGGTGGTGCTGGTGGACGAATACGACAAGCCGATCCTCGACGTGCTCCACGACCCGGAACTTGCGCGGGCCAACCGAGACTGGCTGCGCGGCTTCTACGGCATCATCAAGGACAGCGCCGAACATGTCCGCTTCGTCTTCGTCACCGGGGTCAGCATGTTCTCGAAGGTCAGCCTGTTCTCCGGCCTCAACAACCTCGAGGACATCAGCCTCGACCCGCGCTACGCCGCGATCTGCGGCTACCGGGACGAGGACCTCGACCGGGTGTTCGCGCCCGAACTCGACGGGCTGGACCGGGACGAGATCCGCACCTGGTACGACGGCTACCGCTGGCGCGGCGAGGAGCCGGTCTACAATCCCTACGACGTGCTGCTGCTGCTGCGGCACCGCGAGTTTCGCCCCTGGTGGTTCGAGACCGGATCGCCGGAGTTCCTGTTCCGCCTGCTGACGGAGCAGTCGGTGAGCCCGCTGGAGCTGGAGGGCCGGCTGGCCGGGATGGACCTGGTCTCGAAGTTCGACGTGGGCGACATCGGCATCGAGGCCCTGCTCTTCCAGACCGGCTATCTCACCATCGCGGGCGAGGAGCGGCAGGGCCACCGGACCCTCTACCGTCTGGACTATCCCAATCGTGAGGTCCGGCTCAGTCTGAACGACGGCCTGCTGGCCTGGCTGGGCCAGAAGGGGGTCGAGCCCCTGGAGCGCGGCCGGGAGTTCTGTGCGCTGCTGGAAGCGCACGACTTCGCGGGCTTCGGCGCGACGCTGCAGGCCTGGCTCGCGGGCATCCCCTACCAGTGGCACGCGACGGGCGATCTCGCGCGCTACGAGGCGTGGTATGCGAGCCTGCTCTACATGTGCCTGCGCACGGTCGGCGCCGACCTGCGGGTGGAGGAGGCCTCCGCCCGCGGCCGGGCCGACATGGTGCTGCGGCGCGGCCGGCAGGTCTTCGTGATCGAGTTCAAGATGGCCGAGGATGAGGATGGCGCCAAGGCTGCACTCGATGCGGCGCTGGTACAGATGCGCGAGCGGGGCTATGCAGACCAGTACGCCGACCATGACGGGCCGGTCCATCTGGTCGGCGTGGCCTGCGGGCGCGAGGTGCGCAACCTTCTCGACATCCGCGCCGAACCCGCATGAGCGGGAGCGGAAGGGGCGTGGACGAGCGCCGCCGCACCCTGCGAATCCGCGCGGCAACGGCGCTTGCCCGGGGTCCGGCGAAGGGGTAGCGTCGCCGGGAGTGCAACGCACCGGGACGCCGGAACGGCGGCAGGGGAGACGCCCGCGCGCGCCGCAGGCCCGGCGCTGCGCAGGGAGAGAGCCATGACCCGGCAGCGTCTACCCATCGGCATCCAGAACTTCCGGCGCCTCCGGGAGACCGGCAGCTACTATGTCGACAAGACCCCGCTGATCCGGCAGCTGGTCGAACAGGGGGATCACTATTTCCTGTCGCGCCCGCGCCGCTTCGGCAAGAGCCTGCTGCTCGACACGCTGGGGTCGCTGTTCGCCTGCCACAAGTCCCTGTTCGAGGGGCTCGACATCCGCTCGCACTGGGACTGGTCCGCGCCGCATCCGGTGGTGCGGCTCAGCTTCGGCGGGAAGTACAACGAGCCGGGCGAGATCGAAGGGGACATCATCGAACAGCTGGAGGCCGTGGAACGCGGGCGCGATCTTGCGCCGGCTCCGACCTCCGATACCGGCCCGAGACGTCTCCGCAACCTTCTCGACCGTCTTCACGACACTACCGGCCGGCCGGCCGTGGTGCTGGTGGACGAATACGACAAGCCGATCCTCGACGTGCTCCACGACCCGGACCTTGCACGGGCCAACCGGGACTACCTGCGGGGCTTCTACGGCATCATCAAGGACAGCGCCGAACATGTCCGCTTCGTCTTCGTCACCGGCGTGAGCATGTTCTCCAAGGTCAGCCTGTTCTCGGGCCTCAACAACCTGGAGGACATCAGCCTCGACCCGCGCTACGCCGCGATCTGCGGCTACCGGGACGAGGACCTCGACCGGGTGTTCGCGCCCGAGCTCGACGGGCTGGACCGGGACGAGATCCGCGCCTGGTACGACGGCTACCGCTGGCGCGGCGAGGAGCCGGTCTACAATCCCTACGACGTGCTGCTGCTGCTGGACAGCCGCGAGTTCCGCCCCTGGTGGTTCGAGACCGGGTCGCCGGAGTTCCTGTTCCGGATGCTGACGGAGCAGTCGGTGAGCCCGCTGGAGCTGGAGGGCCGGCTGGCCGGGATGGACCTGGTCTCGAAGTTCGACGTGGGCGACATCGGCATCGAGGCCCTGCTCTTCCAGACCGGCTACCTCACCATCACGGGCGAGGAGCGGGACGACTTCGACGTCCTCTACCGTCTGGACTATCCCAATCGTGCGGTCCGGATCAGCCTGAACCGGGGCTTGCTGGCCTGGCTGGGCCAGAAGGGGGTCGAGCCCTTGGAGCGGGGCCGAGAGTTCTGTGCGCTGCTGGAAGCGCACGACTTCGCAGGCTTCGGCGCGACGCTGCGGGCCTGGCTCTCGGGCATCCCCTACCAGTGGCACGCGACGGGCGACCTCGCGCGCTACGAGGCGTGGTATGCGAGCCTGCTCTACATGTGCCTGCGCGCGGTCGGCGCCGACCTGCGGGTGGAGGAGGCCTCCGCCCGCGGCCGGGCGGACATGGTGCTGCGGCGCGGCGGGCAGGTCTTCGTGATCGAGTTCAAGATGGCCGAGGGCGAGGACGGTGCCGAGGCCGCGCTGGCGGCGGCGCTGGCGCAGATGCGCGAGCGGGGCTATGCGGACCAGTACGCCGACCATGACGGGCCGGTCCATCTGGTCGGCGTGGCCTGCGGGCGGGAGGTGCGTAACCTTCTCGCGATCCGCGCCGAGCCCGCCTGAACCCGGCCGCAATCCGTTCGGGAACGGCACGTTGTCGATTTCGACGTTGACCCCAATAACGCGGCCCGGACATGCATGCACGACTGCCCGTCAGGGCGGTGAGACGGTTCGTACATTCATCCGGACGAAGCGATCGGTGCCGGGCGGGATGGCGGCTTTCCACCACGGCGCGTCCGCCGAATCGGGCGGGCGAAAGCCCCACCGGCGGTGACCGGCAGCGGGTCCCGGGTCTGTCACAGCAGAACCCCGGCCTGCTCGCGGGCCGAAACGGCGCCCGGCGCTGCGCTGCGGCGAGAGAAAAGATCCCGAATGTTGAGGACCGGGACGGCTCGGTGATTCAACGCCGTATCCGTACCGCCGGCCCCTTCCACATCCTCGTGTCTTCCGGCCGGGTTGCCCGCGCAAGCAGCGTCCGGACCGGAGCTCCGTGCACCGGATGCCGCCACCCGGGGGCAACGTCAAGCAGCGGCCGCAGGACAAAGGCCCGCACTTCCATTCGCGGATGCGGGAGTATCGGCTCACAGCGCGGCTCCGTCACGACTGCCCCCACGGCGAGCAGGTCGAGATCCAGGGATCGGGGAGCATTCCGGCCGCGGCGCCGGCACCGGCCGAACACCTGCTCGATGGCCAGCAGCCGTCCGAGAATGACCGGCGGCGCGAGGCGGCAGCGAACCTGCACCACGGCGTTGACAAACCCGGGGCCGAAGCCGCGGGGCCACGGCCGTGAGGTGTACAGCCGTGACATGCGCCGGGGTTGCAGACCGACCCGGACCAGGTGATGGATCACCAGTGAAGGACGGGCCGTCAGCGGGCCGCGCCCCGGCAACCGAAGATTGGCGCCGATGCCGATCAGCGCCGCATCCGGCGGCAGGGGCCGCCCGCGCGGCGCGCGTACCCTGCCGCAGGGCCGGTCGGACAAGGTGCGCTCACCCGCCCGCGACGCTGTCCACCGGACGCAGGCTCCGCGCGTCCGGATGCGGGCGTCTCCGCTGCACCCGGCTGCCCTGGGCACAACCGAACCGGCACGGAACCCCATCGACGCTCCGCTGACTCGCACCGGAAGAAAACGCTGGCCGCCTTCGGCGCGAGAAACGCCGGAGGCTGGCCGGCCTCCGGAACGGCAGCGATACAGCGGCCAAGTCGGCTGCGCCCTCCGTTCGAACTCCGGATCCGAACGCGACGACCGGATGCGGTAGCCGGCTCCGATGGTCCGGCCGCCGGACCGAACTACCGGAAACGCGGACCGGGTGCGGCCGGGCGCGGAAAGCCGCCCCCGGCGTTCCTCACGGGACCGGGCCCGTCGTTCCCGCGAATTCACCGCCCGAGGTCCGTGCGGCGGCAATTCAATTCCGTTCGCGCATCAGACGCGCCTGCTCGCGCTGCCACTCCCGCTTGCGGATTTCCTGGCGCCGGTCGCGGCCCTTGCGGCCCCGAGCCAGCGCGATCTCGGCCTTGGCCGTGCCCTTTTCGTTGAAGTAGATGGAAAGCAGGGTCACCGTCATCCCCTGCTCGTTGATGGCGGACGTAATCCGGCTGATCTGCCGCCGCTGCAGCAGCAGCTTGCGCGGACGCCTGGGTTCGTGCTGGTGGCCCTTGGCGGCGGACGTCCACGGTGCGATATGGGCGTTGATCAGCCAGAGCTCCCCGTTCTTCGGTTCGGCGTATGCCTCCCGCAGACTTGCGCCCTGGGCGCGCAGCGATTTGACCTCGCTCCCCTGCAGTACCAGCCCCGCCTCGTACCGGTCTCCCAGTTCATAATCATGCCGGGCGCGGCGGTTGACCGCA
Organism: Alphaproteobacteria bacterium; assembly: GCA_965203385.1. Lineage (GTDB taxonomy): Bacteria > Pseudomonadota > Alphaproteobacteria > TMED109 > TMED109 > VXPW01. The sequence goes on along the minus strand of OZ241893.1, from coordinate 2,649,224 downwards.
ACGGGATGCCGCACGAATCAATCCGAATCGCCAATACCGAGATTCAGTCGGCTAAGGGCGGAACGAACAGCCGCCTGCGTAGACGGCTGCGGCTCAACCAGCGGCAGCCGGATTTCCGGGGTGCACAGGCCCAGCAGGGACGCTGCAAACTTCACGGGGGCCGGGCTGGTTTCGAGGAACAGGGCCTCGTGCAGCGGCATGAGTCGCTCGTGGAGCGCGAGCGCCTCCCCGACCTCGCCGGCGGCCCAGGCCCGATGCACGGCGGCGCACTCCCCGGGCGCGACATTCGCCGTTACCGATATCGTTCCATGCCCGCCGCAGGCGAGAAACGCCAGTTGGGAAGCATCCTCGCCGGAAAGCTGGTTGAAGGACCGTCCCTGCACCGCCGCCCGCAACAGATGCGGCCGAACGGGATCATTGCTTGCATCCTTGACGCCGGCGATGCGTGGCAGTTCGGCCAGCCGGGCCATGGTCTCCACCGCCATGTCGACCACGCAGCGGCCGGGGATATTGTAGATGTAAAGGGGAAGGTCGGTCGCATCGTGCACGGCCCGGAAGTGGCGGTACATGCCTTCCTGGGTCGGCTTGTTGTAGTACGGCATGACGAGAAGGGCGGCATCCGCCCCGGCCTCGCGCGCATGCCGGGTGAGGCGAATGGCTTCGTGCGTCGAATTCGATCCCGTCCCCGCCATCACCGGCACGCGACCGGCCGCGTGCTCGATCACCAGACTGATGACCCGGTCGTGTTCCTCGTGCGACAACACCGGTGATTCACCCGTCGTTCCGCACGGTACCAGTCCGCTCGTTCCCGCGGCCACTTGCCGGTCCACGATTCGCCGCAGCGCGGGCTCGTCAATCTCCCCGTCCCGAAACGGGGTAATCAACGCACAGAGAGATCCGTGAAGCATGGTATCCGCCGATCCGTTCACCCGCTGGAGGCGTCTGCTACTATACTGGATTGCCGCCGGTGCCACCGCTCCAGCGTCCATGCTGCCGGCCTTGATCCCGGCAAACCGGGAAGCGGCTGCATTGAAGTCTCGGGCCCGTGGTGCAAGGAGCCCCCAGCATGCTCACCTCCGCCCAGATCGACAGCTACCGAAGGCAGGGTTACCTCGTCATTGAGGATGTCGTGACCCCTGCCGCGCTCGCATCGCTCAAGGAACTGACCCGGCAGGTCGCCGGGGATGCGGCCGGCGTAACCGGCCACACCGACGTCTACGACGTCGCCGACGGTCATACCCCGGACGCTCCACTGGTGCGCAGAATCAAGCTCCCCCACAAGGTGCACCCGGAGTTCCGGGCGTTTGCCGCCGACCCCGTCGTCACGAATATCGTGGCCGACCTGCTGGGCGGCGACATCCGTCTGCACGGCGGCAAGATCAACCTCAAGCCCGGCACCGCCGATGACGCCGTGGAGTGGCATCAAGACTGGGCCTTCTACCCGCACACCAACGACGACCTCCTGGCGGTGGGCGTCATGCTGGACGACATGGATGGAGAAAACGGTCCGATTCTGATGCTTCCCGGTACCCACCGGGGCCCGGTGTATGACCATCACTCGGGCGGGAAGTTCTCTGGCGCCATCGACCTCGACACGTGCGATCTCGACTTCGACCAGGCGGAAACGGTAACCGGCCGCGCCGGTTCCATCAGTGTGCATCACGTCCGTCTCGTACACGGCTCCAGCGCCAACCGCTCCGGTCGGCCGCGCCGGCTTCTGTTGTGGGAATATGCGGCCGCCGACGCCTGGCCGCTGATGGGGCCGGTCGACCTTGACGAATTCGATGGGCGCGTGGTGCGCGGCCGCCCGTCGCTGTCACCGCGCCTGGAACCGGTACCAGTCCGCATTCCGCTGCCGGCGGCCCAGCACCAAGGGTCGATCTTCGAGAACCAGCGCGCGGCTTCCAACCGGTTTTTCGAGCCGGCCGCGCAGTCTCGGGCCGCCTACTCGTAGGATCCGACGAAGTCGCGGGCCCGCTGTTCGGCTTCGGCCACTTCCGCTGCGGTCATTTCCTCGACCAGCACCTCGATGTAGTACCCGGCATTCGGTTCTTCCGACAACCGAAACCACTTGTACGCCTCCACCCGATCGATCTCCGTACCCTGACCGTTGGCGTAGTACTTGCCGAGATGGATCTGCGAAAGCGCGTGACCGCGTCTGGCTCCCAGCAGAAACATCTCAAAGGCATCGCCGAGCTGGAACACGGACGCGTACCGGAGTCCCTGCATATACCGGACGTTGGTATCTCGAAGCAGATAATCGGTGCTCTGGTAGGGCCGTTTCGGGTCGTGCGAATGCTCGATCACGATCCCCGCCGCCGCCGCGCGCTCGCGCATGTCCTCCGTCACGTCGGCCGCAGCCGCGGAGGTCGCCCCGGCCAGCGCGACTACTGCGGCTGCAAGCTTCCGCCCCGGGTGCCGAAAGGAAAACGTCATGGGCTGCATGGTTGCCTGCGGTCGACGGCGGAGTGCGCCTGCCAAGGTATTCGATGACCAGTATTTAGCCCATTCGCCCAATTGCAACAACCTTGATTTCCCGAACCCGGCCGCATCCGGACGGTTACTGAACTCCGGGCCGCGAGAACCGGCCGATGTCGCCGAACAGCTCCTGCAACAGGGTCCGGGTGTTCCCGATCACCACGGTGCTATCCGGATTGAATTCCATGTGGCGGAATTCGTTCTCTTCCACGGTTGCCACGTCGGCGACGGCGGGGTTGTCGCCGCACACCGATGATGCCGAATCGATCTCGCCGTCGAAGCGTACCGCAAGCACGTGCTGGTCGATCACCTCCGGCTGGAAGAACGCGTAATAGCTGACCCGTTGCCCCATGTAGAACCATACGTCGCTACCGAACGGCTCACCCGTAAAGTGTCGCCGGGCGGTCGGCGTTCCCAGCGTCTGGTAGACGTCCCGGCACGTGACGCCCCCGTCCTCCAGAAACGACAGGTCCAGGCCGGTAAACAGGAAACCGTTGGTCGTGACCCGCGGCGAGCCGCAGGCCGAGACCAGCAGCAGCACGGCGAACAGCGGCAGCGCCGTCAGCGATTTGCGCAACACGAGAACTCCCGAACGGACCAGAGGATACCCGGCAGCAGCCGGCCGGGTGCCGGTAAGCTGCCACAGGACGAGGCTCCTGTCGCGCCGTCCGGCGACGGCCCGCTGTCCAACGCCCGACCCTCGAAACTCCGCGGGCCGGCTGGTCCGAGACGATCCCCGCCCGCGGTGCCCTATCACTCGTACCTGGAGACCGCGGTTTCCTTGGAGGTGATGAACTCCAGCAACGCCGGTTGACCCCGTTCGGTCGCGGCTATTCCGCGCCGAATCGCCGGGCGGATCTCGCCGGGCGCCGTCACGCGTTCCCCGTACGCCCCGAAGGCGCGCGCCATGGCCGCATAGTCACCGGAGATGTCGGTGGACCGGTATTTCCGGGTGGCCACCGGCATGACCTTGAGCTCGATCGCCATGGAGAAGTTGTTCAAGAGGATCGAGAGGATCGGAATCCGTTCCCGCACCGCCGTCTCAAAATCCATCCCGGTAAAGCCGATCGCCGCGTCGCCCCACACGTTGATGCACAACTTTTGCGGACAGGCGAGCTTCGCCCCCATGGCGAGGCCAAGTCCGTAGCCGAGCTGGGTGGTCTTGCCCCAGCCGATGTACGACAACGGCGCCGTGGATGTCCAGAACGGTGCGAGCTGATCGCGCGGACTGCCGGCGTCGTGGGTAATCACGACCTTCGACTTGTCCACGGATTGCTGCAGGTCCCAGAGGACGCGGTACGGGCTGAGCGGCACGGCATCACTGGTCAGCCTGGGCAGCCAGTCTGCCATCCATGCTTGCGAATCCCTTGCGATCCCGGCCGCCACAGCCGACCCGTCCCGGCCGGGTTCATCATCCAGTGCGTCGAGCAGCGCTTGCAGCGTCAACCCGGCATCCCCGACGAGTCCGACCTCGGAAGCCACGTCCTTGTTCAGGTCGAGGGGATCGAGGGTGGCGTGGATGACGGACTTCCCCGCCGGGATGGACGCGCCGAACGCCGTCTCGGTAAAGCTGCAGCCCACGCCGAGAATCACGTCGGCCTGGTCAAGCCACTTCCGTACCGGCCGGGGCAGGGCCAACCCGCCGGCACCCAGACTCAACGGATGATCTTCCGGAAACGCGCTTTTCCCGCCAAGGCTGGTGCAGACCGGAATCGCGAGTTTCTCGGCCAGCGCCACGAGGTGCGGCCAGGCCTTCGCATAGTGAACCCCCTGGCCGGCATAGATCACCGGTCGGCGCGCCGACCGCAACAGGGCGGCCGCTTCGGCGACGGCCTCCGGCGCAGGACCGCAGCGCGTCGCATAGACCGGCTTGTAGCCAAGGTTTCCGGGCACCTCCTCCTGCATGACGTCGGTCGGGATCTCGACCACTACCGGCCCACCCCGACCATTTCGCAGCCTGGAGAAGGCCCGGCGAAACACGTTTTCCGTCTCGGCGGCGAGCGTGAGAGTCTCGGTGGACTTGGCCACCGGACGCATCGTCTGGGTCGAGTTGAAATTGGGCGGAACGTGGGCGATCCGCCGCGGATACCCCATCGGCAATACCAGTACCGGAGCCGATTCACCGAACGCCTGGGCAACCGCACCGTAGGCATTCTCGGCACCGGGCCCGTGCTGCATGGCGAACACGCCGATCCGGGTTCCCGAGGTCATCCGGGACAGCGCATCGGCCATGTGGATGCCAATACGTTCCTGCCGCACGATGACGGGCCGGATGTCCGCCCGGGCCGCATACTCCAACAGGTGATTGACCGGATAGCCGAACAGCAGGTTCACGTTCTCCCGCTTCAGGATTTCCGCAACGATTTCGGCCACGTTCATGGGCACACCCCTTCCACGGTCCGGAGCCGCAACTTCCGCTGGCGCCAATTCCCGCGCGCCTCCGGGCACGACGGCATCGTATCCGATAACGCCGGGCAAGACTCGCTTCCGGCGGCCATCGGAATCGTCCCCGGCCATGATCCCGTCGTCCGGAAGACCCTCCGCATCGGCGGAGCAGGAATCGGTGCACCGGGCCGGGCGAAGGGCACAACATCATCGCAAACGCGTCTGCGGTCTTGCTTCTCCGGCCCGGTTCCGTAACCCAAACCGGACGCATTCTGATCTCGGGGCAGAAGGCGACCAGCAGCTGGCCGCCGCGCTCTTCGCCTGTACAGAGTGCGTCCGACGAAAGTAATGCCCCATATGCACGCCCTGAGATACCCGCGCCCAATGCTGTTGCGCAGACGTCTCATGATCCCGGCAAGGTTAAGGGTTCGGCCTTGGGGTGACGGCACTCGATTCTGGTGTCGCTGCAGATCTGTCAGAAGGAATAATCAGAGAGGCAAAAACCGCTATTCACCGCACGGCCGAACACTTGCCCGGCAAGTTTACCCCTTGCAACGGCGCATGATCCGCGCGAGCAGGGAAAAATGGTGTGCACACGGACTCACTCCGGACCAAGCCCTGCCGCGTGTCATCATGGCTGTTCTCGATGCTTGAAGACACAAAGGGCCAAACCATTCCCGCTGGACCGCCCTTGATGGTTACTGTTCTACTGCCGATCGATCCTCACAAGTCTCCCGATTTCACCTTCATTCCGAAGCACAACTGGAATCACCAACACGAGCACCAGTCGCTGCCACCTTCCATCACGGACCGGAAACTCCCCTCGTCCCGTTCTCCGTCGTGTGCGCCGTGTACACTCCGAGGCCGGGGCAAGCGTATCTGCCATCTCGCGTGTGGCCTCGGCAAGGACCCTTGACCATGTCCGCTTCCCGAACATTACTGGATCCTGTCCCCGCCGACCTGCTGCCGAAAACAGGAGAAGGGCGCCTGCAGTTGCGTGCGTCCAACGAGGAACGAGCAGAGATTGCCAAGCGACTCTCCCTGCCGGAATTAAAGTCACTGGCGGTCGAGGCCTCGATCACAACCGAGTCCGGAGTTGCCATATCCGTCTCGACACAGGTTTCCGCTCAGGTCGTCCGGACGTGCATCGTGACCCTGGAAGATTTCGAGGAGGTGATCACCGAGCGTTTTTCCGCAAGGTTTGAGAAACGCGCCGGCTCCGCCGTGCCCGGGGACAAACCCGAAGAGCCGGCGAGCGATGACCCTGAATGGTTCGGAGCAGCAGGCTTGCAACTCGGTGAACTGGCTGTACAGCATTTGTCCGTGGCCCTTGATCCCTACCCCCGACACCCGAATGCACCGCCTCGCGGACAAGCGGATTGGCTGGAGGGAAATCCCGAATCGGAACTCGCGTTGCAGCTGGCGCAGTGGACCGGCAGATCCGGCCGGATCTAGACGCGCTGCAACGAGGCCGATGAGGAGAGATTGAGCCAACCCCGCTCCACTCCGACGCCGGGATTCACTCTCCGCCTGACCGGCCGTTTTCTGGATGCTGGGCGGCCGCAATGCGGTAGATGGTCTTGCTGCCGGAATGTTGTGATGGGCCAAGGGCAAGGCGAAGCTTTCCGAAGCCCCCTCGCCTGCTTCGGCACCAACACCCGGGGCGTGATCCGGCACCCGACCCATCGAGCGGATCCGAACCGGTGCCATCACCGCTGGCGGAACCCTCGAAGACCGGGCCAACAGTTCACGGGCCTTCACCCGCAACGCGTCCATCAACGAGAGAGATCGCACCCCCGGGGGGGGGGGGGGGGGGGGGGGGGGACGACAACGCCCGACCGGATACGTCGGTCCGGCTGCACCGGTTCTCGGTCCCCTTCCCCGCTGCACGCACTTCCGTGTTCCTCTGCCGGAGATCGGTGATCCGCGGGACACTCGCGGTCGACCGCGTGTTGCATGCGTTTCGTTCACCGGGGCGCAGCCGGGTCTGGCCGGCCGCCACGTCTCCGGACAGCAGAAGAGAAAAGCGAAACCGGGATCGGGTCACCCTTGCCAGTGCTCCAGACCAGGGAAGGCACCCAGTAGAGTCGGGAGGAGGCGCGGTGCCCGCAAGGGCCCTCTTTCCTCACTCCCGCTCTCCGAACCCGGCGTGCCGATTTCCGGCACCGGGCTCTCCAGTGGGATCATGCTTCTCGCACACGGATCACCGGCCCAAGAACGGACTCACAGGTTCCGGTGAGGTTGCCCCTCCGGGTGTTGTATGGCCGCGACACGGCGGCCAGACCTGTAAGTCCGGTGTGCCAGCGGGTCGCCGAGCCGGTTCTCGCCTCGACGGCCAGCAAACCAGGTTCACCTCCTTCGCTTAGGCATGTGATGCTTCCGGAATCTTTGCCGAACATGCGGGTTTACAGGCATCGCCAATCCCGCGGGCTTTCTTCCGTATGACATCGCTCCCTACCTGAGGCCCCTTCTCTCCACCGGCATTACCCAGCTTCTCCGATACTACGGGCCTCTCCGCCACCCTGCCGGCCCGGCCTGCCCCTCGCGGGGTTCCGGTTGGCGCGTGCCACACCACCGACAGGGCTTCCCGTGTTGCCACCCTTTCCCTCTTCCATGCGTGCCGCCGCCACTACCCCGGCGGAACCGGCGGGTGCACATGTCGCTCGCTTCCCCGCCGATGGCAGCCTTCCCCGCTCCAACGCCGGGTCGGCTTCCGCAGTAACCGTTTTCGAGGCCTGCTCAGCGTTCACTTCGCGTTGCGGCCCGCATGGTCGCTGGCCCCCCAAGGGGGCCTTTTGCTTGGAGTGCTTCAGCCAGTGTCGTTGCCTCCACTACCCGCTCCAATTGCTACCGGTAGAGTCGGGAGGAGGCGCGGTGCCCGCAAGGGCCCTCTTTCCTCACTCCCGCTCTCCGAACCCGGCGTGCCGATTTCCGGCACCGGGCTCTCCAGTGGGATCATGCTTCTCGCACACGGATCACCGGCCCAAGAACGGACTCACAGGTTCCGGTGAGGTTGCCCCTCCGGGTGTTGTATGGCCGCGACACGGCGGCCAGACCTGTAAGTCCGGTGTGCCAGCGGGTCGCCGAGCCGGTTCTCGCCTCGACGGCCAGCAAACCAGGTTCACCTCCTTCGCTTAGGCATGTGATGCTTCCGGAATCTCTGCCGAACATGCGGGTTTATAGGCATCGCCAATCCCGCGGGCTTTCTTCCGTATGACATCGCTCCCTACCTGAGGCCCCTTCTCTCCACCGGCATTACCCGGCTTCTCCGATACTACGGGCCTCTCCGCCACCCTGCCGGCCCGGCCTGCCCCTCGCGGGGTTCCGGTTGGCGCGTGCCACACCACCGACAGGGCTTCCCGTGTTGCCACCCTTTCCCTCTTCCATGCGTGCCGCCGCCACTACCCCGGCGGAACCGGCGGGTGCACATGTCGCTCGCTTCCCCGCCGATGGCAGCCTTCCCCGCTCCAACGCCGGGTCGGCTTCCGCAGTAACCGTTTTCGAGGCCTGCTCAGCGTTCACTTCGCGTTGCGGCCCGCATGGTCGCTGGCCCCCCAAGGGGGCCTTTTGCTTGGAGTGCTTCAGCCAGTGTCGTTGCCTCCACTACCCGCTCCAATTGCTACCGGTTGGAACGACAGATACCGGGCGGGATTTGCACCCGCTAGGAAAGGGCGCCTTCTCACGGCGCACGTTGGAACGACAGATACCGGGCGGGATTTGCACCCGCTAGGAAAGGGCGCCTTCTCACGGCGCACGTTGGAACGACAGATACCGGGCGGGATTTGCACCCGCTAGGAAAGGGCGCCTTCTCACGGCGCACGTTGGAACGACAGATACCGGGCGGGATTTGCACCCGCTAGGAAAGGGCGCCTTCTCACGGCGCACGTTGGAACGACAGATACCGGGCGGGATTTGCACCCGCTAGGAAAGGGCGCCTTCTCACGGCGCACGCTGGAGCGACAGTTACCGGGCAGGATTTGCACCCGCTGGAACCCGGCACCTTATACTCGGTGCACGCATACCCGTGCACGCGTCCGGGTTGCATCCTGAGGGCGATTGGATTACCTAGCCCGCTTCATCTTCGGATCGGACCCGAAAATCTCATGGCAGTTCCAAGAAAGAAAGTCACACGTTCCCGGCGAGGGCACCGGCGCGCACACCAGCATCTCAAGCCGGTAAACCTCTCTGAATGCCCGGTCTGCGGCTCCTATCGACGTCCGCATCACGTGTGCGGGGCGTGCGGGTATTACCGCGACCAGGACTTCGCAGACAGCAAGCCTTCCACTCGCAGCTGAACCTCATCTCCATGAACCGACAGCCGACTATCGCAGTGGATGCGATGGGAGGCGACCGTGCGCCCGAGCTCATGGTTCGGGGCGCCGCACTGGCCTGCGCCCGCCACCCGGATGCTCGCATGCTTCTGGTCGGCGACCCGGATCGCATCAGACCGCTGTTGGAACGCCAGAAAGCCCTGCGAAACCGTTGCGACCTTGTCCCGGCCGAAACCAGCGTGGAAGCCAACGAAAGGCCTTCGCTCGCGCTTCGAAACAAGACAAACTCGAGCATGGCGCTGGCCGTTGGGGCCGTGAAGGACGGAACCGCCGACGCGGCCGTATCGGCCGGCAACACAGGTGCCCTGATGGCGTTTGCCGTCAAGTTCCTTGAGTGTCTTCCCGGGATTCATCGGCCGGCCATCGCCGCCACGATTCCCACGCGCAACAGTGAATGCGTACTGCTGGACATGGGAGCCAACGCAGAATGCGAAGTCGATCATCTGGTCCAGTTTGCCGTGATGGGGACGGCGTTCGCGCAGGTGGTGCTGGGCCGTGTCGATCCCGAAGTCCGGCTTCTCAACATCGGCCAGGAACGGAGCAAGGGGCGCACGGTCATTCGCGAGGCAGACTCGCGGTTGCGAAACGGCCCGCTCGGCCAACTGTATCGCGGGTACATCGAGGGAGATGGCGTGACGGCAGGCAAGACTGATGTAGTGGTAACCGACGGCTTTACCGGCAACGTGGTACTGAAGACCGCCGAGGGGACGGCCAGGCTTTGCAGCCATTACCTGCGTACCGCTCTGCGAAGTTCGCTTGGCGGGCTGATGGCGGGAGTGCTTGCCCGGCCCGCCTTGCAGACGCTCCGCGAGAAACTCGATCCCAGAAAACACAACGGGGCAATTCTTCTGGGCTTGAACGGAGTGACCGTCAAGAGCCACGGCGGCACCGACGCCCTGGGCTTCGCGCATTCCATTGATGTTGCGTACGACATGGTGCACGGCAACATGAACCAGCATATTCTCGACGCCATTCGGAACATCGGAGACGTTGAGGCGTCCTGACGGCCGGGCAGCGCGGCCGTACCCATCGAACCTCCGGATTTTTGTGGGCCGCTCAAGCGGCTGCGCCCTCCTGCATGCGGACCAGCGAGACGGCGACCTTCTCTCGAGCCGTTCACCTGCAGCCGTAGCGGTTGTCGAAGGTTTTCGCCAACTGCCGGTGCATGGAGATCCCCCGTAGATCCGCTTTCCTCACTCCCGCTCATCAACCGGACGGGCGGTTTTCCTGCACCCGGCTGGCCGACGAAATTACGTACCCTTCGTCCACGGCAAGCTTTTTGGGGTCTGCCCGGCACTCACGTCACGTGCGGCCCGCATGGCCGCTGACCCCGAGGAAACCTTCTGCTTGGAAAGCCTCAGGCAATGTCTACTTCCAACAGCCCGCTCCAACTCTGCTACCGGCTGGAACGGCAATGGCCGGGCGGGCTTTGCACCCGCAAGGAAATGGCGCCTTTCACGGCGCGCACGATGGACGGGAGCCTGACCTCCTCCGTATCAGCAACATCGGGTCCACACTGTCACGCGCATGGGATCCCGACCCACCGACAGCCTTGCCGTCTGCCCCTCCACGGTTGCATGGCATACATGCCGCACATTGACATCTTGATTGACGGGCCGGTACATTGGATTCGGGTAACCGTACCGATAGAAGGGCGCGGACGAGAATGAGCAAGGAAACACTGACCCGCGCTGGCCTGGCCCAGGCGGTATACGAGGATCTAGGGGTCTCCCGGCAATTCGCTGCGTCGCTGGTCGATCAGATTTTTGAAGAGATTGCTTCGGCCCTTGCCGAAGGCGAAGTAGTGAAAATTCGGAACTTCGGGCGTTTCATGCTCCATGAGAAAAGAAAGCGAATCGGCCGCAATCCGAAAACGCAGGTTGAGGCCCTCATCAAGGCAAGGCGAGTGGTAAGTTTCCGTTCATCCAGCACCCTCAAACAGCGGATGAATCCCTCGCTGCAAAACCATTGAAGAACACCCGTGACCGAACTGAACGAGAAAGTCCCCACCAACCCAACGCTGACACAACTCCATCCGTTTCTGCATGCGTGGCCTGGATGCCGGTGCACACGACGTCGCACAATCTGCCGCCGCCAACGGTCAGCCGCAGATGAATACGCCCTCGTCCGCTGAGTCGCACACAGGTCCGGGTCCGGAACGAGACGCCCGGAAAACAGCACTGCGGGAAATCGGTGACGTCTCTTCTGAACTCGGGATTCCACAACACGTGTTGCGATACTGGGAAGAGAAATTTCCGGCTTTGAGGCCCCGGAGGCTGGCTGGCGGGCGGCGTCGCTACAGCCCCAAGGATGTGGCGCTGATCCGGGGGATCAAGCACCTTCTGCACGATCGATGCCTCACCATAGACGGTGCCCGAAAGGCCCTGCGCCAGGAGGGAATCGACGCCATTCGGCATCCCGCCGCCGTGCCGATGGAGAGCGAACTTCGCCAGCGACTGGAAAAGCTCAAGGCCGATCTGCTGGCGGCACGGGCAGACCTCGTCGATAGTTGACATACGGCACGCGTTTCGCACCGCCATCAAAACACTTGGCAGACGCAGAAAGTTTGACCGTGCGCCCGGCGGAAAGATCGCCGGCTCCGACATGCCGCGCTGCTTCGAAATGGCAGATGCTGCCCTCATGCACCCTTGTTCGCCGATCTCGGAGAGCCGCGACAGGCCTGCGTCGGTATCGGCTGCATGCGCCCACCCGGGTATACAGCCCCGCCGCCGTCTCCGGGGGCGGGGCCGGCTATCAGACGAAATCGAAGTCGCCAGCGTCGAGCTCGGTAGTCTCAACTGACCGGCGGGAAGACGTCGAACGGAGCGGCGGGCCCGGCTATCCGGAAAGGCCGCGTTCGGCACCGTGGGTGCATGGACTACGAGTCCCCGGAAGCGAACGGAGCGTCCCTCCGGGGGCGCACGCGGCTACGGAGGCCAGCCTCCCCTTCTTCTTCGGCTCTTCAATCTTCCTGGATCATGGCCAGTTCGCGTGAGCGGGCCGTCGCAGCGGCCACGGCCGCGGCCACTTCCGAAACCCATCGGTCCTTGTCCATCAACACCCGCAGCGCTGCTTCCGTGGTCCCCCCGGGGCTCGTGACGGCCGTGCGCAACGCTGCCGGATCATCCTCAACCGCCGTCAGCAGCGCGGCGGCACCGGCTACCGTCTCCCGCGCCAGACTACCCGCAAGTGCCGGCGGCAACCCGACCCGTTCCGCAGCCCTGACCATCGCTTCCGTCAAGAGAAACACGTAGGCCGGGCCACTTCCCGAAACCGCTGTAACCGCATCCATCCAGCTCTCGTCCCTAATCCAGTGCACCGAGCCGACTGCACCCAGCAGGCGATGGACACAGGCCCGGACCGTTTCATTCACATGGCGGTTCGGAACCGCGACCGTGACCCCCCGCCCCACCGAAGCCGGCAGATTCGGCATGGCCCGCACGATGGCAACCGTCCCCCCGAGCCCCTCTTCGAGCGTCTGCAAATCCTTGCCGGCAGCAATCGAAATGGCGGCGGCGGCGGCGCAATGCGGGCGGTAGGCGGGAAGAATTCGTTCCAATATCTGCGGCTTGACGGCAAACACGACAACATCGCCCAACCACGCATCCGGCCTGACCGCCACCGCTGCTACGCCATGCGCCTCCGCCGCTCGGGTTCGCAGGTTCTCGTCAGGTTCCACCACCGTGACGGCGCCCGCATCGGTGATCGATTCTTCCAGCCATCCCCGCAACAGGGCGGAGCCCATGCGGCCGCATCCGACCAGCAGCAGCCGCACGGTTCCCGACCCCCTCAGCTCGACCCGCCAGCGCGGATCACGATTCGGCAGCTTCCGCACCCTTGGACGCCCGCGGCTTCCGCGGCGCCCGCTTGCGGGTTCCGGCCTCCAGTTTCGCGACGCGTTCGGCCAGCATTTCGTTCTCGAGTTGGGCCTTCTCTGCCAACTCGCGGACCGCGTCGAACTCCTCACGCGGCACCAATCCGAGCCGGTCCAGCGTTCGCATCCGGGGCGGCAACCTGCGGACCACCGCTTCCCTGCCGGCGCGGCGACAAACCCGTGCCGTTTCCCTCGCCACCAGCAACAGATCGGATGCGGCGTACCGAAGAATCGACATGTTCCTGTATCTCCCGGCGTCGGACGCTAGTATACAGGACGGTGGCGATCAGCCATGCGTGACCTCATCCGAAGCCCGTCGCCCGTGCCGTTCCCTGACATTGATCCCGTCGCGTTCTCCATCGGACCGGTCATGGTCCGCTGGTATGCCCTTGCCTACCTCGCCGGGATTCTACTGGGCTGGCGGCTCCTTTCCCGATCAATCGGACGGTTTCCGGCCCGGGCCACGCCGCAGGATGTCGGCGATTTCGTGGTCTGGACCATCCTCGGGATCATCGTGGGCGGGCGGGCCGGCTACGTCCTGTTCTATGGCCAGCACCTCGTCACCGATGATCCGTTGGCGGTGTTCGCCGTCTGGCAGGGGGGCATGTCGTTCCACGGCGGTCTCGCCGGGAGTGCCGTTGCGGCCTGGCTCTTCTGCCGCGCCCGCGGTCTCGCGCTGGCCTCGTTCTGCGACGCCATTGCCTGCGTCATCCCCCTCGGCCTGTTCTTCGGGCGGATCGCCAATTTCGTGAACGGAGAGCTGTGGGGAAGGCCGACGGACCTCCCGTGGGGCGTGGTCTTCCCCGCGGCTGGCCCCGAACCGCGTCATCCGAGCCAGCTCTACGAAGCGGCCCTGGAGGGTGTGCTCCTGTTCCTGATTCTTCGATTGCTTGCTGCCCGCACCTCCGTCATCCGGCATCCCGGTGCCCTGACCGGCATTTTCCTGGTCGGCTATGCCTGCTCACGCATCCTCGTGGAACTGGTACGGGAACCGGATTCCCATCTGGGCTATCTCGCCGGACCGCTCACCATGGGGATGCTGCTGTCTCTTCCGGTCCTGGCCACGGGCGCCTTCCTGTGGGTCCGTGCCTATCGCCAACTTCCGTGACCCTGCAGGAACTGCTGGTGGCCCGCATCCGACGCGACGGCGCCCTGTCGGTCGCGGACTTCATGGGCGTGGTCCTGCTTCACCCGCAATACGGCTACTACGCGCGGCAGGTACCGATCGGCCAAGCCGGGGACTACACGACTGCGCCGGAACTGCACCAGATGTTCGGCGAAATCATCGCCGCCTGGCTCATCGATTACTGGCAGCGCTCCAGCCGGCCGGCATCCTTTCTGCTGATCGAACTGGGTCCCGGCCGAGGCACCCTGATGCAGGACATTCTGCGCACGGCCGCCACGGTGGCGCCGCCCTTTGCCCGCGCGGCCGAGATCTGGTTTGTGGAAACCTCCCCGCTCCTGCGCCGCCAGCAGGCGGCAGCGGTTCCCAACGCCCGCTTTGCCGAGAGTCTGGCCTCGGTGCCGACCGGTTTCTCGCTCGTCGTCGCCAACGAGTTCTTTGACGCCCTGCCCGTGCATCAGTACGTCAGGAAGGAAGGCCGCTGGCACGAGCGCGCCATCGCCTGGGATCCGTCGACCGAACGTTTCGAATTTGTCCTGACACCGGAGCCGGCGCCCATCGGCACCTATCTTCCGGCCGCCGCGAGCGACGGCGATATCGCCGAAGTCTCGCCCTCCGCCCAGTCCATCGTGTCGGACCTTGCCCGGCGCGCTGTCGCCGACGGCGGGACCAGCCTGATCGTCGACTACGCGCGGGACCGGCGCGAACCGGCCGGAACCTTGCGCGCCGTTCGTGCGCACCAATCAGTGGACCCGCTGGCGCACCCGGGCCAGGCCGATCTCTCGACCCGGGTCGATTTCGAAAGACTTGCCGAAACCGCACGGGCGGACGGCGCAACCGTACACGGCCCGTGTGCGCAGGGAGCGTTCCTGGAGACCCTGGGGCTCCGCCAACGGGCCGAGCGGCTGGCCGCCACCCAGCCTGAACAACGGGTGGGGATCGAATCTGCGTACCGGAGACTGGCCCGCCCGGACGGCATGGGGGCGCGGTTTCAGGCCCTTGCCATTGCCGGCCCGGGGCCGGTCACGCCGGCCGGGTTCTCGGAATGAACAAGCCGGAAATCCTCCGGTCTGCCCGGTTGCAGGCCGCTTCCATGCCGCACGGCTTCCTGACTCGTCGCGGCGGCGTTTCCGAAGGTCCGTTCCGTTCGCTCAACTGCGGGTACGGGAGCGGAGATGCGCCCGACCGCGTGGCCGAGAATCGCCGCCGCGCCATCGTCGCCGCCGGCCTCGAAGGCTGCACCCTCATCACGCCGGTACAGGTCCACGGCCACCAGGTTGCGGTCGCCGATTCGCACCGGACAGAACCGCCGGAGGCAGACGCCATCATCACGCACCAGCCAGATCTGGTAATCGGAATTCTCACGGCAGACTGCGCGCCGGTGCTGGTTGCCGACCCAACCGCCCGGATCGTCGGCGCCGCCCATGCAGGGTGGCGCGGAGCGCTCGAGGGGGTGATCGAGGCAACGGTGGCCGGCATGGAGCGGCTGGGTGCCCGCCGCAGCCGCATGATTGCGGCCATCGGCCCGACGATCGCCCAGGCCAGCTATCAGGTGGATCCCGAATTTGCCGCGCCGTTCCTGCGCGACGACCCGGCCCACCAATCCCTGTTTCGCCGGGCGGGCACCAAGCTTCTGTTTGACCTCCCGGGATACGCCGCACGTCGTCTCGCCGAGGCCGGAATCGGCCGAGTAGACCGGCTGGGACACGATACCGCCGCCGAACCCGGCCGATTCTTCAGCTATCGTCGAAACCTCCGTGCCGGAGAGAGACGCTACGGCCGTTTGCTTGCAGTGGTCGGCATCGGGTAGTTCTGAACTCTTCCCCGTTCAGGAGCGGCCGTGGAGGCGTGAAGTTCGCCCGGTTTTCCTGACTCTCCCGTTCGATACTGTGCGCATTCCCCTATTCCGCGAACGCCGGCCCGCTACGCTCCCGGCCAGGCGGCGAGTGCCGGACACACCGCTCTGCCGCCGTGTGCCGCCCCGAAACATGGCGGCTTCTCCCCCTGCTGCAGACCGCAACCGCCGTCCACGCCCGGCCGACCCCCAAGATTCCTTCGACCTGTCACGGGATTTGCATCGCTGGGAAATGGCGCCTTTCCGCGACGCGCGGGATATCTGATCTTGTCACTCTTTGTCGAAAACTACCGTGCCATACGCAACTGTTTCGCCGTCGAGTTGAAAGACGCTGCGCCATCGCCACTCGCAGCGAGGAGAGGGACAAAGCCGTCAGACGATCCGACAAGCCGAAGCCACCTCAGACATCCCGCCAGGGTTATGAGCTGAACCTGCCGAGCGCTCTCGAAGCGATCAACGGTGCTAACCTGTCATTCTTCCAGCGGGGTAACGCGGCCCAAGACGGTATCTGGCTGCGCCCGGCCGGGCGGCGCTACGACATCGGCGGCAGAAATGCACAAGATCCTCCGCCAGAGGCAACCGAAGCTACGAGGGGTCGTAAACGCGGCGCTCGAAGGCCGGCCAAGCTGGACATTCAGCCCTGCCTGTAAAATTTTGTCACCCTGATCGCGGGAAGAACGCATACCATGATGGCCGAGACACGGAGCAACGAGGGCCTGCACCTGCCAGAACTAACTATCTATGGCTTCCGCGGAATCGACAAACTGTCGATCCCGCGCTTGGCGCGCGTTACTCTGTTAACCGGGATGAACGGTGCCGGGAAGACAACTGTGCTTGATGCTGTCCGTGCCTATGCGGCTCGAGGCAACGGCTCTGTACTTCGAAAAATTCTGGATGGGAGGGAAGAGTTTTCCAGCAATGCTAACGAAAGTGGGGATACATTGCTCACCCCAGACTGGCTGTCTTTGTTTCATGGAAGGAAAATCGAAAATGCTCCCAGAATACAAATTGGAACACCTTCAAACAGTCTGATAATTGAACTAACATCACTGGGTGATGAGATTGTCGAGAAAAACGACCTGTTTCCAGAATTATTGGAGTTAGATGACCCTAAAATAATCAGAACATATATTGGGGGCATTGAAAGAATCATCCCCTTTGCACTTGTTTCAACGCATTCGAACTTCATTTCCCCAATTATCATGAGGAATATACGCAAACTTGTTCGCGAATCCGAGAAAGCCGATCGATCTCCGGAACTGAAATGCCAAGTACTTGGACCTGGTCTACTGAGTAACGCTCGTATGGCCGAATTCTGGGATCGGGTAGCCCTTACCGATGCCGAACACCGAGCAGTTGAAGCACTAAAGCTAGTTCTTGGAGATGAGGTGGAGCGCATCACGGTAGTTGGCGGAGGCCACCCATATTCGTATTCGCGCGATGGATCTGGCATGAGGGTAAGCCGCCGAGCTCTGGTGAAGCTGAAGGGTTGCGACAGACCGGTTCCTCTCAAGAGTTGCGGAGATGGCGCAACGCGCTTGTTCGGTGTCGCCTTGGCATTGGCGAACAGCGCGGGCGGGTTTCTTCTGATAGACGAGGCGGAGAACGGTTTGCACTGGTCCGTCGAGCGAAATTTCTGGCGCATGGTGCTAAAGGCGACGCAAGAAAACGATGTACAGGTGTTCGCGACCACCCACAGTTGGGACTGTATCGCTGGTTTTGCAAAAGCCGTGAATGAAACTCCCGAGGAGGACGGCTTGCTGCTGCGCCTCGACCGCGCTGATGGCCAGGTTCGCGCCGTGGCTTACACTGAAGCACAGCTACAGGTCGCTGCTGACCAGAGGATCGAGGTGAGATAGTCCTGTGAGGGATCTCGACCAACAGCGTTCCCGCATATTGGTCGTCGAGGGCCGTGATGACCTCCATGTGATCAAGTACTTGTCGAGGCAGCGCGTACCCGCCGTGGAGTTTGACATAGTCGAAAAAGGTGGCGTGAATGCGTTAGTCGAGTCGATCGATGTGGAGATAGCGGAGGCGGGCCGTCAAGCGGTCGGCTTCGTCCTTGATACCGACGATCACCCTGCAGGAAGATGGAACGCCGTTACCAGCAAGCTGCGGATTCGGAACCTCGAACTTCCCGACTCCCCCGACCCGGTGGGGACGCTCATGGAAGGTGCCGACGGATACCCGCGCATCGGCATCTGGCTCATGCCGGACAATCGCGTCTCTGGCGCGTTGGAGGACTTCGTCGCAACGATGGTACCAGACGGGGATCCGGTATGGCCGCTTGCGGCGGACTACATCAGAAAGGTGCCGCACGACGCTCTCTTCACCAGCCGTTCCAAAGCCGAGATCCGCGCATGGCTCGCAACGCGCAAACGCCCGTTGATGGGCGCGGCTATCAGCGAGGGATCGCTCAACACCAACGGTCCGCTGTGCCGGTCCTTTGCGGTCTGGCCCGAACGTCTGTTCGGCTGAAAGGCTGGGACCTCACGGCAAACAGTGTGGGCTGTAGACCGCCACGCCAGAGATTGGCCCGGCCCGCCCGAGTGTTCACGGCAAAGTTTGCTGTCATCTACATGGGCAGTGACACCGGCCCCTTGTTCTGACGGAACGCTCCACCACCACTCCGGATCCTGTCACCTCAGGACCGGCCACCGTCAGGCCTCAGCGCAGGCTCGCATAGTAGTGGGAAAGTGCGCGGATCTGCTCATCGGTCAGGGATTTCATCACGAATGCCTTGCCGCGCGCCGTCGGGCTGGTGCGGGTGCCGTCACGGTAGGCGCGGTGGGCCGCATCGAGATACCCGACGCTCTGACCGCCGAGGCGGGGTGCGCTGAGCGCGCCCGCACCGGACGCCCGATGGCACGAACTGCAGGATGCGCGGGCCTTCCTGCTGCCCGCTTTCGCCAGTTCGGCATCGATGGCGCCGCCGGCCCCGGGAATCCACGGCTGTTCCGCGTACCAGGCGGCGATTTCCTCGAGCACCGCGTCGTCGAGACCCCGCACGGCCTGCTCCATCTCCGCATGCTGGCGATCGCCCGACCGGTAATCCTGCAGCGCAGCAAGCAGATGTTTTTTCCGCATGCCGGCAATTTGCGGCAGCATCGGATCGGACGGCGGCGCATCGACGGTATGGCACACGAGACACGGCCCCGCCCCGGCCGGCTCCGCGGCGAACGCCGGAAGCGGCATGATCAGCAGGGTTGCCGCAAGCAGCGCGAAAGGCCCGTAACTCGACATCAGTAGCCTCGATCAGGTGACGGTATCCGGCGGTGACCCTAGCACTCCGGCGCGGCCGGAGGAAGCGGCGGAATCCCAACACGGGGGGAGGTAATCCGTTGACGTGGGGGCAGCTTA
Organism: Alphaproteobacteria bacterium; assembly: GCA_965203385.1. Lineage (GTDB taxonomy): Bacteria > Pseudomonadota > Alphaproteobacteria > TMED109 > TMED109 > VXPW01. The sequence continues at coordinate 2,629,818 of OZ241893.1, read as the reverse complement.
GCGGGAAGCCGCTCCCTCACGGCAAGGCCGAACGCTTACGGTTCAGACTAGGCATCCGGCCGACGAGCCTTCGAGAACAACGCAAAGAAGTTGTCGGTGGTGGCCGCCGCCAGACGCGAGACCTCGATCTGTCGCAACCCGGCGATCACCGCTGCCGTATCGGCAACAAACGCCGGTTCGCAGCGGCGGCCGCGGTGCGGGACCGGCGCCAGAAACGGCGCGTCCGTTTCCACCAGCAACCGGTCCAACGGGATGTCGCGCGCCACCGCCTGGACGTTCTCTGCCTTCCTGAAGGTGACGATGCCGGAAATCGAAATCCGGAAGTCGAGCGCGAGGGCGGCCCGGGCCAGTTCGGGGCCGGCCGTAAAGCAATGGATCAGCCCGGGAAAGGGACCGCGGGCGTATTCTTCCTCCAGCACCGCAATCGTATCGTCGTCCGCTTCCCGGGCATGCACGATCAGCGGCAGCCCGGTTCTCCGACTCGCCTCGATGTGACTGCGAAACGACGCCTGCTGCCGCTCGCGCGGGCTGTGCTCGTAGAAATAGTCGAGACCGGTCTCGCCGATACCGATCACCTCGGGATGGTCGGCCAGGCCGGTGATCCGGTCCGCCGACACGTCGTCCTCGCTGGCCGCCTCGTGCGGGTGCAGGCCGACCGAACACCAGATGTCCGGATCCCGACCGGCAATCTCGATCACCTGATCGGCTGCCGCCAACCGGGTCGAAATCGTCTGCAGCGTGCGCACGCCGGCGGCGCGCGCACGCGCCAGCACCGCCGCAAAATCGTCCGCGAAGTCGGGAAAATCGAGATGGCAGTGGCTGTCAACCAGCATGGGGTGCAGGCCGGGGCGCGAGCCGTGGAAAGACCGGGCGGGGTGGTGCGAGCGGAGTGCCCGGAGGCAGAGGCCGGTCGGCATGGCGGAAACCGCGGCGGTCAGGGGGCACCGCGAGCTGGTCAAGGATCGCGGCCGATCCATCGGGCACGAACGGCTGCGAGAACACGGCAGTCCGCCGGATGGTCTCGAGCAGAACGCTCAGGACCGTGTGACACCGGTCGGGAGCGGTGCGGGACAGGGCCCAGGGAGCGGTGTGATCGATGTAGGCGTTGGCTGCCCGGATCACGTCCCACAGCGCCCGGAGAGCCAGGTGCATCTGCTGGGCCTCCATGAGCGGGCGCAGCGCGGCACCGAGACCGGCGGCGGTCTCCAGCAGTGCGCGATCCTCCGGAACCTCCGGTCCGCGCTCGGGCACCGCGCCGCCGCAATTCCGCTGTACCAGGGTGAGCACCCGCTGGACCAGGTTCCCGTAGTCGTTGGCAAGGTCGGCGTTCGCCCGGTGCAGCATCGCGGCGCGCGAATAGTCGCCGTCATTCCCGAACGGCACTTCGCGCAGGAGAAAATAGCGGACCTGATCCCGCCCGAACTCCTTCACGACCTGGAACGGGTCGACCACGTTGCCTACGGATTTCGACATCTTCTGACCTTCGACCGTCCACCAGCCGTGAGCAAAGACCCGATGCGGAGGCGACAGCCCGGCGGCCAGCAGCATGGCCGGCCAGTACACGGCATGGAACCGCACGATGTCCTTGCCGACCACGTGGAGATCGGCCGGCCAGAAGCGGCGGTAGGTCTCGGAATCCTCCTCCGGGAAACCTGCCGAGGTGAGGTAGTTGGTCAGGGCGTCGACCCAGACGTAGATGACGTGCCCGGGATCGTCCGGCACCGGGACGCCCCACCGGAAACTGGTCCGCGACACCGAGAGGTCTTCCAGCCCGCCCTCCACGAAGCGGATGACCTCGTTGCGGCGGGACTCGGGGCCGATGAAGTCGGGGTGCTCCGCGTACCAGCGCAGCAGCGGCTCCTGCCAGCGCGACAACCGGAAGAAATAGCTCGGTTCGGCCACCCATTCCGCCCGGGCCCCGCTCGCCGTGTACACCCCGCCTTCGGGCTGACGGATGAGTTCGCCTTCCGCCAGGTAGGCCTCGTCGCGCACCGAGTACCAGCCCTCGTACTTGCCCACATAGATTTCGTCCCGTCCCACCAGCCGCCGCCAGATCTGCTGCACTGCCTGGTGGTGGCGCGCCTCGGTGGTGCGAATGAAATCGTCGGGCGACGCGCCGACAGCATCGATCAGCGACCGGAAGCGCCGGGATACCCGATCGGTGAACGCGGCCGGCTCCACGCCGGCCGCAGCGGCCGACTTGGCGACCTTCTGGCCGTGTTCGTCGGTCCCGGTGGTGAACCGGACGTCGCGTCCGTCGAGGCGCATGAACCGGGCCAGGGCGTCGCACGCGACCGTCGTATAGGCGTGCCCGAGATGCGGCACGTCGTTGACGTAGTAGATCGGCGTCGTGACGTAATAGCGCGGCGCAGTCGGCGAGACGTCCACTGGCTTTCCCCCGCTCACACGCCGCGCGCCTGCTGGCGGCTGGCCAACAGCACGTCGAGCACGGCTTGTCTGCGGTCAAGGTTGGTGCCGGCCGCCGCATCCGCTATCCGGCCGACATCGTTCCACAATGCGAGGACGCCCGCAATGCCCGCAGCTTTGCCGTACTGACGCTGCGCCTCGCCCTCGCCCTCGACGATGTCCTCGCCGGCCACCGGGTCGCCCGCTACCAGCCGCAGCGCCGCCCGGTACACCCAGATCCGGAACATGGCGGCAAAGGTCGCGAACCGCAACGCCACCGGCGGCCGGGCGACCCGGGCACTGAACGCATGGGCGGCCGCGATATCCAGCGCCGGCAAGGGTCGACAGATCTCGCCGATCTCGCCCAGGAGGTCCAGGGCATCACCGCGGGCAAAGGTCGCCGCCCGCCCGGGCGAGCCGGCCGCCAGCCGGGCCAGTCCGGCCCGGCCCCGGGCGTCCCGGCCGGGCAGCAATCGCTCCAGCACCCGGCCGCACTCGGTCGAATCCAGGGCCGCGAAGGGAAGCCGCCGGCACCGTGAACGGATGGTCGCGGGCACGGCCCGGGCACGGTGCGCGATCAGGAACAACACCGTTCGCGGCGGCGGTTCCTCGACAATCTTCAGCAACGCGTTCGCGCCCTGGGGGCTCAAATGGTCCAGCGCATCGACGATGGCCACCCGCCAGCCCGCTTCCGCCGCCGTCACCCCACCCAGGCGGTTGCGCAGTTCGCGTACCTCCTCCACCGGAATGGTCTGCGCGAGCCCGGCATCGGCGGCGTTCTCGATCACGTGCAGATCCCCGTGCGTGGCGGCCCGCACCCGCCGTTCAATGGCGTCGCGGCCGCTGCTCGATCGACCCCGGGCACCCCCGGCCAGCACTTCCAGTGCGGCCTGATACGCGAACGTGGCCTTCCCCACCCCCTGGAGGCCCGTGAGCAACCACGCGTGCGCAATCCGCCCCGACTCGAGCGCGGTCGACCACGCCTCCCGGGCCCGCAGGTGACCGACCAGCTCCCGCCCCTCGCGGGGATGCGGCGCCGCGTTCCCGGATCCGCTCCCTGTGTCAGCCATCGTCCACATCCAGCCGTTCGCAGATCACCGACCAGATCCGCGCCGCTACCGTATCCTTGGAGGCTTCCGTGTCGACCACCGCGCACCGCTCCGCCGCCAGCGCCGCGCGCTGGTGAAATCCCAGGCGAACGCGGTGGCGAAAGGAACGGTCCGCCTGCTCGTACCGGCTCAGCTGGACGCCCGCCGAGCGGACCCGGCGGACCACGCGGTCATGGGCCGTATCCACGTCAACATCGCAGATCACGGTGAGGTCGGGCATCATGCCCTCCACCGAGTTCGCCGCCATGCACCTCACCAGCGCCTCCGGCGCGCCCGCGCCGGACACCTGATAGGCGAACATCGAATCGACGAACCGGTCCGACACCACCCACGCCCCCCGCCGCAGGGCGGGCCCGATCAAGCGCTGGCAGTGATCGGACCGGGCCGACGACAGCAACATGGCCACGGCGGATGGATTCAGGTCGCGGCTCCGTTCTTCCGCCAGCAGCGCCCGCACTTGCTCGGCCATCGGCGTGCCGCCGGGCTCGCGGGTGCGCACCACGTCCACCCCGTTCTGCTCGAGCCGCTCAGCGACGATGTGCGCGTGGTGAGACTTGCCGCTGCCGTCGACGCCCTCGAAACTGATGAACCGGCCGCGACGGGAACCGGAGCGGGTTACGGCGGCCCCCAGATCAATATCCCGGCCGCCCGGATCATGCGCATGACCAGACCCACTTTCGGCACCGGGGACGCCGCGATCAACGGATACTCGGTCGATGCCTGCACCGGGTTGCGAACCACCAGCGACGCCACCTGGGTGCCCGCCGCGACCGGGGCGCTGACCGGCCCCGAATATCGCAGCAGGAACTCGGTATCGTCGCGGCCCGCCCCTCGCGGCAGCGTGACCACCAGGGGTGCGGCCGACGCCACCGGCACCTCCAGGTCCCGGCCGCCGGCCACGTCCACCGTGGCAATGACCTCGCCCGCATCGGCCAGGTGCACGGCTTCGGTCTGTGCATACGCCAGTTCCAGCAAACGCGCCGCCTCGGCTTCCCGTTGCCGGGGAGAACTCATGCCGTTGAGGACCAGCACGAGCCGCCGCCCGTTCTGGTTCACCGACGCCGTCAGCCCGTACCCGGAAGCCTCGGTGTAGCCGGTCTTCATGCCCTCCGCACCCATATTGCGGAACAACAGCGGATTCCGGTTTTTCTGATCGATCCCGCCGTAGCTGAATTCGGTCTCGGCAAACAGCGGAAAATGCTCGGGAAAATCCTCGGCAAGGCGCAGGGTAAGCAGGGCCAGGTCGCGGGGGGACATCACGTGGCCCGGGTCCGGCCATCCGGTCGCGTTGATGAACACGCTGTCCTGAAGCCCGAGTTCGCGGGCCCGGAGATTCATCAGGCTCGCGAAGCCGCTCTCGGTACCGCCGATTCCTTCGGCCAGCACGATGCTCGCGTCGTTGCCGGACTGCACAATCACCCCGCGCAGCAGGTCGATCACCGACACCGTGGTATCCACCTCGACGAACATCTTCGACCCGCGTTTCTTCCAGGCCTTGTGGCTCACCGGCAATTGGGTGTCCATCGAGAGCCGACCGTCCCGGATCGCCTCGAACGTCATGTAGACCGTCATCAGCTTGCTCATGGACGCCGGCGGCGCCGGGCGGTCGGCTTCCTTGGCCATCAGGACCGAACCGGTCTGGGCGTCGATGAGGTACCCCTGCGGCGCCGAGGTCGTGAACTCCACGGCCCCGCCCGGAAGCGGCAGGCCCCAGGCGAGCAAGACGAGGACGCCGGCGCGCGACGCGACCCGGCAGGGTCCGGAAAACAGACAGGACAGCATGGAAGAGGAACCTTTGCGGAGGCCGGGCGGCAGCGGTACGCCAGTGTACCATGCACCGGGGCGTGATTCTCCTATCGAGCCGATTGGCGCATCATTCTCAACTGGAAGATTGCCGGTGTCGGGGGTGTTTCCGTGCGTGATCAAAGCGGCTGGAGAGAACCGGCTCTCGCAAGGTGGTGATGGCTTTCCCGCCTGTGTGCCTCCATCTCATTCCTGAGCGCTGCATTTCCGTAGAGACGCCAGGGTTGCGCCGGCATCTACGACCGGATGCTTACGGCCCCAGGAAGTTCAGCCTGAACCCAACCAGGAACCGGTTATGCGCAACATCAATTGCGCACGGGATTGATAATTGCGTATAAACGTGCTTTGATTGCGCATATCATCTATGCGCAAGATGGAGTGACATGGCAAAGCCCATACCAGAGCAGGAATTGAAAGCCATTGAAGCGGTGGTGTCTGCCCATCCTGAGGGCATCGCGATTCAGGACATCCAGGGGGAACTGGCAGAGGAGACCGTTCGCCGCACGCTTCAATATCGTCTCAAGCACCTGGTTGACGAAGGCCGTCTAGCCAAGGAGGGCAACCGGCGCTGGGCCAGGTATCTGCTGCCGGCCGCCACCCGGCACCAGGCAAAGGCTCCCAAAGTATCCAAAGGGGGGCCGGATGGAGAAATTCCGCTCTCAAGACAGTCGGTGAAAATCCAGGAACACGTATGCAAGCCCCTCCGCGCCCGAAAGCCCGTCGGCTATCGGCGCACGTTCCTTGATGCCTACAGACCCAACGACACCGCCTACTTGTCAGCGAAGGAACGTACGCACCTGCGGAAGGTTGGGACCTCGGCTTTCGGGGAGCAGCCCGCCGGAACATACGCAAAGCAGATACTGAACCGACTGCTTGTCGATCTGTCATGGAACTCCAGCCGTCTGGAGGGGAACACTTACTCGCTGCTCGATACAAAGCGACTGATTGCCTTCGGCGAAGTGGCCGAAGGCAAAGAACAACTCGAAACGCAAATGATCCTGAACCACAAGGACGCCATCGAGTTTCTCGTGGGTTCGGCGGAAGAGACCGGGTTCAACCGGCACACGATCCTGAACCTTCATGCCCTGCTGGCGAACAACCTTCTGGCCGACCCGGAAGCGACGGGCCGGCTGCGCCGGATCGCGGTCGGCATAGAAAAATCGGCGTTTCATCCGCTCGAAGTGCCGCAACTCATCGAAGAATGCTTCGATCAAATTCTGGCCACTGCCGAGGCTATTGAAAACCCATTCGAACAGGCATTCTTCGTTATGGTGCAGTTGCCGTACTTGCAACCGTTCGACGACGTGAACAAGCGCGTCTCGCGCCTTGCCGCGAACCTGCCTTTGATCCGGACGAACCTCACGCCGCTCTCATTCACCAACGTTCCGGTCAAGACCTACACGGAAGCCATGCTCGGCGTGTACGAACTGAACCGGATCGATCTGCTCAAGGACGTTTTCATCTGGGCTTACGAGCATTCCGCATCACGCCACGCCGCGGTCAGGCAATCACTGGGTGAGCCGGACCCCTTCCGCCTGAAGCATCGAGAAGCCTTGCGTGAAATTGTCCGGACTGTCGTGCTTGAGCGGCTGGACCGGAAAGCAGCCTTCTCCCGCATCGCCGCCTGGGCCGGAAAGAACATCGAGGCCGGTGAACAGGACCAATTCAGGGAAGTTGCCGAGAACGAGGTTCTGGGGCTCCATGAGGGCAACTTCGCGCGCCACCGGATCAGGCCGCCGCAGTTCAAGGCATGGCAGGACGCCTGGAACCAGCCGGGGAAGGAGCCAGCTGCTGCGATGGGGCACGATCAATAAAGGGTCTGATCCGCATCGCAACGGCCGAACTCGTGCGTTTCCTCGCAGCGCATCTGCCCGCCATGTCAGGCAGATGGTGGGAGCAACATGCCGCAGACCGGCTCAGCTTCCATCCGCAGCGGACGGTCCGGAACGGGGCTGCAAGCGACTAGAGCAACTCGACCTCGCCCGCCCTGCCCCGGATTCTCGACCAGAGCGACACCCGCTTTCATCAGTTCTTCCCACGCTGTTTCGACGGATATGCTTCCATCCATCAGCGTTCTTGGCAATGGAGTCGCCAAGCTGTAAATTGATCATTGGAGTGCTCCTTATTCGCCACCGTCAAGAGGCGTTGTGCTTTCAGAAGCAATCTACCACCCCAAGAAGCCAAGGTCGGGATCATCAGCACAGAAATCACACCCGACTGAACGCTTACTGCAAGATCCCCAATGGATACAATGGGAAATTACGATGAGACACCTATGTTTATTGTCGGTAACCGCCCTGCTGCTTGTCGCCGGATGCGGTGGGGGGGGGCGTTCCCCATAGAACTGGCGAAATAACTCCGAAAGCCCCTAATTGGGCTACCGGTAAAGAGGGGGTATCTGAAATAAAAGCTGACGCTACATGGGTGTGGGTCGGAATCCCCGGATTAGATGCGGTAACGTGTAATACAGCCTATTTTTGTCCGCCGGAAGCAGAAAACACGATTTTCCGGGCATACATAACGGGGTTGGGCATGCCGCCCAAGTCGGGCGAATCACCATGGCCGGCACGTTGCCACATCGGGAATGAAATAGCCAGCCCTGACATCCATGCGTGCCGGTCATCCCACCGAGGATCTCGCAAAGTTCTTCGTAGTCGATGAAAGAATCCTATATTTGGTAGAAATTAGGGTGTCGATACACTACATGTAGACTAAAAAATAGCCGCGGATAACAGCCAACCGGGCTGATTCTGACAGAAACGGCACGCCGCGCGGCGCTGGCCCGGAGAAAACACCCGGAATTTGACCTGAGCTGGCCGCCGAACGGGGCTCGGATCGGGTCAAAATGACATCTGTAGCCCAGAACCGGGGGGTTTTCTGGCGGGCTTTCAGTGATGTGACGTGAGGCGGTCCGGAACGCCATTTGTGGTGACGCTATTTGTGAGCACTGGGCAGGGTGCGGCCCTCGGCGACGTCCGGCTGAGCCGGCGATTGGTTCAGGTGGCCTCGGCGCTGGCGACGACGTCTTCCAGGACGTTTTTCACGGCAGCGCGGGGAGATGCGGCCATGGTCCGCGCGAGGTTCACGCAGCAGCAGGGAACCATCCTCGAAGCGTTTCGCGCACTTCACGGAATGCAGGATCCTCGCATGCGTTGAGACCCACTTTTAGGGCAAGATTCTTGAACGTCGCCGCAGTCGGCCTGCGATTCTTCTCCCTCATCGCTTGCTTCAATGCCGATTTCGGGTCCGGCGGCTTGGCTTCGTCGTCCGACCAAAGATGATGGTCGCGCAGCCAGTTTCGTAATATTTTAGTTCGTGCCCGCCAGAAAACCCCCCGGTTCTGGGCTACAGATGTCATTTTGACCCGATCCGAGCCCCGTTCGGCGGCCAGCTCAGGTCAAATTCCGGGTGTTTTCTCCGGGTCGGCGCCGCGCGGCGTGCCGTTTCTGTCAGAATCAGTCCGGTTGGCTGTCATCCGCGCATAGGTATCCCTCCTGGTTCCGTTCGACCAGGTGGAAATCGATGACTTGAGGTGGAGCCGTCAGGCGGTTCGTCGTCGTCGTGCCTTGCGACGCAGCAGCAAACCGATGCGATGGACGTTCAAGGCGAGCACGGAAAGACCGACTACCTGCGCAAAACCGTCGGCTCCATGAGCCAGAACGCGGTCAAGTCCGCGTTGCTCAAGGTTGTTGATCGCGGATTCCACCGCCGGATGCTTGCGACGCATCTCGGCAAACTCCTTTTCTTGTTCGCGGGCCCGCTCGGCCTTGCTGAGAAAACCTTTCTTGGGCAGCACGTTGTCGTCGAGCAGATCGTCGAGACGGCGACGGTTTTCCGGACTGTGAAAACCGCGATCAAAACTGACCGCGCGGAGCTCTGGAAACCGCTCTTGCGCAGCCTTCACCATCGGTACCGCGTAATCGACATCGCTCCCTTTCCACATGATCTCATGGTGCAGCACGAAACCGTGATGATCTTCGAGAATGCACACCGGCACCCCGAGTTCCACCGGTACGCCGGCCTTGCCCTTCGAAATCCAGCGTGTGTGCGGCTCGAAAAGGGAAAACACCTTCTCGTTTTGCGGGATGGTCTCGTGTTTGAGCAGACGACGTTCGACCTGGTCCATCTGCCGCCTGGCATGGGCGAGAAACACGTCGAGGGTGACCAGCGTCAAGCCAGAGACACCCCGGGCGAGCAGCAACGGCAGGGCTTGTTCGACACGCTGCACCAGTTCCTGACAACGCGAGAGATACGCCTCGACCTGCTCCGGACGGGCCCGACGGGTGATTCGCACCCGATGGAACAGCGTACGCAGCGAGTCCGACAGGTGCTTCCACTGGCGCCAGCCCGGAACTCCTTTCCTGGTGGCCGCTCGACCCGTCGTACGAATCAGACACCGCATCGCATCCCACAGGAGATTCACATCCGTGGGATAGTGCACGTCGGTCTCGACGACAAAGGAATCACAACGCCCGCACAGCGGCTTTGAGGGCTTCTTTCGGGACTTCTTTCGGGCGACCGAATGGCCGCTCTCCACGAACATCTGGTTGACCTTGGCCAACAATTCCGGACGCAGAAGAGACACGTTGTCAACGATCGTCTGATACTCGTACCGTTTCTTTTCCCACAAGTCGGTATGACCGAGAAATTCGCGAATCGTGCTGTAGTGGTTCACCAGCTGATGCAGCCGGTCGAAGTCGCAGCCCAGACCCTGCTTCAAGATGCCCATCACCAGAATGTTCCACAGCTCCATGCCCGGGCGTCCCACGTTCCGGTTGCTGTCGGGAAGAATGTGCTGTTCCAGGAGGGCAAACAGCCGAGACCGAAGTTTCTCGTCGCAGTAGAGATGTTGGAGGCCCAGCAACAGTGTCGGAATGTCATCCCGACTTTTGACGTCGATCTCGATGTCCTCAATACGAACTTCGCCGAGTTCGCGGTGCGGATTGCGGGCGTATCTCATGCTTTACTCGCGAAGAATCGCTGGAATCGTCGGGATCGGGGGGCAAACCGGCCGGAAACAGCCTTTTCGTCCCAATCTTCGATCACAACATTATCGGTATTTTCACTTAGAGTCAACCCTTTGATAATTTTCTGGCGGGCACTAGTTCCTTCGTCCCAGCCAAGGATCTTGCCGACGTTCGCAGACGTTGACCACACCCAAGTCTCCAGTTCGGGTTCGATCACTATCGCTTTCGATCTATCCTCCCATCCGCTGCGTCCAAGATCCCTTTCTACGGCGGTCTGGATGCGCTGCCGATCCTCCCCCTCGTCTCCACTCCCGACCTTGTCGAACAGTACTAGAGCGTAGTTGTGGTCGTTGACGTAACCACGCGCCGCCGTCGCCGCCACCGGCGACACCCCGGATCTCTCTGCAGGTGCCTCGTAATCGTAAATTCGATGCCTCGTATCCCGAGAGCAGCTTGCCGTTTGGTTAACAGACCCCGTATCGTCGCCTCGATATCGACGTCAGCGACGAGTATCCACAGGTCTTTCATGTCAGAACGTCGGCCGCCCAGAAGACCGTATCATCAACCGAAAACTGCCAGTTCCGCAACCGTGGATGCTCCTCGCCGGGGATGATCACTGTGCCTCTTTCCGGGTCGTGCCCGAAACACAGGACCTCGTCGATTCCGACACATCGCAGCAGCGTCGGAGAGTGGGAGGCGATGAAGACTTGCGCATCAAACACCGCCGACAGTGCCTGGTAGGCGAACTCAATCGCCATCGGGTGGATGCCGTTCTCGGGCTCCTCCAGCAGATACGCCAACGGGAACGCACGGAGGTGGGGAAGCACGGTCAGGGCGAACAGCCGCAGCGTCCCTTCGGAGATCCCCCAGGACGGTACTTCGATGCCGTCGCGCCTGACCATCAGGTAGTCGTGGCGGTCGTCCTCACGGTGGACGATCCTGATCTCCTCGAATCCTGGCAGTGCGAGGCGCACGGATTCAAGCCACTGTCTCCATTCCTTGGGATTCGACTTCAGCTTCGCCAATACACGGGGCAAATTGCCGCCGTCGTCCGTCAGCCGGCTGCCATCGTCACCGTTTGGCCTGGACGCTTGCCTGAGTTTTCGGCTATCCAGTTGAAGGTGCTGCACGCCGCCCTGTCTCAACGTGTCGATGATCCGCGACGAGACGGAAAAATTCATCTTCCTCTCGGCCCTAAACAGGACGCCATGCAGCATTGAAAGGTACGTCGAACTACTCTCGTCGGGGTCGTGTTCGATGTCTACCTCTCCGCCCTCCTTATTTTCGGAGCGGAACAACGTTAAGCCTTCGCGCTCGTTCCGGCAGAGAACCTGAAATGGTCCGCGGCCGGACGTCCGAACAATCGAACCGGATCGCTCACTTGCTGCGAACTCTTCAGGCGTGAGGCGCACGAGGTAAGCGTTCTCACGGGTCACCCTCACGCCCTTGTCGGTTTCCTCGACCCGCAACTCGTAGCGCAGTGCGTGATCACCCGCTTCAAACTCGGCCGCCAGCTCGAAGCTTGGCGATTTGGCCGGGCGGCCCCACACCAGATCTTGGAAATTTCGTGTGCGCTTTCCCACTGCCCGTTCCAGTCCTCGCTGCAGGTAGTCGGTGAGAAACGCGATCGCGTCCAGCAGCGTACTCTTGCCGCTGCCGTTCGGGCCTACGAGGACGTACAGATTCCCGTCGAACCTCAGGTCTACGTGCTGCAGACTTCGGTAGTTGCGGGCCTGGAGCGCTCGGAGGGTTGCAGGGTGTTTTCCCGCGTGCGCTTTGCTAGTCACTGTCCGCCGATGTCCTCAGTCGACATGAACCCCCGTTCCTTGGACATCGAGAGGCAGTCCGACCCGACGTATTTCCCAAGGTTCCATCGCACGCTCCGCCACAGAGCACAGATAGCCATCTGAAGTGTCCCTATCGTGGTGGATTGCGAATGGTGCAAACCAGTGAGCAGACAGCCACCGCCACTGGAATTATCCATGAACCCTAACACAGGGTACGGTTCGCAACGACAGCGCGACGATACCGCATAGGTCTATCGACAAAATAACTTGTCCATTATGTTCGCGGTAACAGCGTGTAATTCCACTCGCGATGGAGCCGGTCTCTACGAATGGCATGGCACGATGCCGGACGGATGCGCGCGCGGGCCGGCGAGATCGACGTGCGGCGGTATCGGCCGGCATGATCGGCGGGTTGCGCGAAATTGGTCGTGGCAGGCATGGCCGCAAGTGTCGCCGCGTCCTTCCCGCGGAAGCTTGCATGGGCCGCGCCGGATTGATAACAATTTGACAACCGAGGTGGGAGGCGAACCCGTGGTGACGATCAATGTGCGGCGGCTCGACGACGACGTGGTGGACCGCCTCAAGGCGCGCGCCTCGCGCAACAACCGCTCCCTGGAGGGCGAGGTGCGCCACCTCCTCGAATGCGCTGCCGACGACGACATGGCGGCGAAGCGCGCGGCATTCGCGGAGACCATCAAGCGGCGGCGTCCCCTGACCGAAGGGCGCAAGCACACACCGGCGGAAGTGCTGATCCGCGAAGATCGCGACCGCGGCCATCGCGACGACTTCTGATGCGCTTCGTGGTCGATGCGAGCGTGGCGGTCAAGTGGCTGATCGCCGAAGACGATGCGGATATCGCGGAGGAACTGACGACCGGCGGCCACGACCTGCATGCGCCGCGCCTGATGGCTTCGGAGGTCGCCAATGCGCTGTGGCACAAGACGCGGACGGGCGAGATAGAGCGCCGTGCCGCCGGCATCCTGCTGGGGGATGTGCAGGACATGCCGGTGCGCTGGGGCGCCGATGAAATCCTGTCCCCAAATGCGGCTCGTCTGGCGCTGGCGCTCGACCATCCGATTTACGACTGCGTCTATCTCGCGCTCGCGCACTGCATCGGTGCAACGGTGGTCACGGCGGACCGCCGGTTCGCGAATGCCGTGGCGCCGACTGAGCATGGCGAATCGGTCGTGCTGCTGGCCGATTACGCGCAATGATCGCGGATTTTTTCGATCATCCTTCAGACATCGCCAGTCCCCTCATGTCCTACCGGAAGAGGACATGAGGGGACAAGAAATTGATTTCACGTAGGAAATTCACTTGTCCGACGGTCTGACAAGGCTTGCCCGCAGGTTCAATAAAGGGTCTGGTCCGCATCGCAACGGCCGAACTCGTGCGTTTTCTCGCAGCGCATCCGCTCGCCATGTCAGACGGGCGGCGGGAGCAACATGTCGCAGACCGGCTCGGCTTCCAGCAGTAACGGACGGTCCGGGAACGAAACTGCAAGCGACTGAAGCAACTCGGTCTCGCCGCCCGGCTTCGGATTCTCGACCAGCACCGATTCGGGCTGTCGGGCCGACTCCGGCCGCCGAGAGAGGGAAGGCGCTGGGTCAGGGATCTTCAGATCATGCGATTCAAGTGGGCGCAGGCATCGATCGAGGAGACTCCTGCGAACGAACCGTTCCGCGATTCAACGGCAGTCGGATAAAACAGGATTCCCGCATCCACGCGACACCGGCGCACGGCTTGAGTATCTGACGGCAGCCGGACCACGGCGAGGATGAACCGGCTTCTCGGCCCCGCTCAAGTCCATGCCGGCTTCGACAGGCAGCGTCTTCAGGAGCGTCATCCGGAGCGGCGTCGCCGTCAACCGGCAGCGCACCCGGGGGGAGACCGCACCGCTTGCCGCCGTGCCGCCCCCCTCGTATCGTCGCAGCATGGGCGCAACTCCTTCAGACCGGTCCGTGCCGCGCCGCCATCTCCTGGGAATCGAGGAGATGAGCCGGACCGAGATCGTGGACCTGATTGACCGCGCCGACCGCATCGCCGACCGGCTGGCAGCGGGCCGGCCGCCGTCGGATCCGCAGCCCGGCCACCTGCTCATCAGCCTGTTCTTCGAGAACTCGACGCGGACGCGGGCATCGTTCCAGATCGCGGGGCAACATCTCGGATTCAGTGTGGTGGACATGCCGGTCGCCACCAGTTCGACCGGCAAGGGCGAGACCCTGGTCGACACCGCCATGACGCTCAACGCGATGCGGCCTGACGTGCTCGTCGTGCGGCATGCCATGAGCGGCGTACCGCATCTCCTCAGCCACAAGGTCAACTGCGCGGTGGTCAATGCCGGCGACGGCAATCACGAGCACCCGACCCAGGCGCTGACCGATGCACTCACGATCCGGCGCCGCAAGGGCACCCTGGAGGGGCTGACCGTCGCCATCTGCGGCGACATCATGCACAGCCGCGTCGCCCGCTCCAACATTCGCCTGCTGACCATCATGGGGTCGAGCGTGCGCGTCGTCGCCCCGGCCACCCTCATGCCCGCCGGCATCGAGGCCTGCGGCGCCCAACCCTACGAATCGATGGCCCGGGGTCTCGACAACGCCGACGTCGTCATGATGCTCCGGCTGCAGCTGGAACGGATGCAGGGCTCGCACGTCCCCTCTGTTCGCGAGTACTTCCGGTTTTTCGGCCTGGATTCCGACAAGCTGTCCGCCGCCCGGGACGACGCGGTGATCATGCACCCCGGGCCGATCAACCGCGGCGTCGAGCTGGACAGCGTGCTGGCCGACGACATCGGCCGGTCGCTCATCCTGGAGCAGGTGGCGCACGGGGTTGCCGTGCGGATCGCCGTCCTCGAGGCGCTCGTCGAGCGCCGCCGCCCAGGCGCCGGCACTTGACCGCGGCCCCGCCGTTCCGCGCCCCGCCGCGGCGAACCGCCTACACGGGCGCCCGTCTCGTCGATCCGGCGTCCGGGCTCGACGCCCCGGGCGGCCTGCTCACCGACGGCAAGCGGATCATCGATGTCGGCCCGGGCCTGTTCGCCGACGGCCCGCCGGAGGATGCGGTCCATATCGACTGTGCCGGGCGCGTGCTGGCACCGGGCCTGATCGACACCCGCGCCCATCTCCGCGAGCCCGGGGCGGAGCACCAGGAAACCCTGTTCACCGCGAGCCGGTCGGCCGCGGCCGGCGGCATCACCAGCATCCTGTGCACACCGGACACGGACCCGATCATCGACGGTGTGGCCGAAGTCGAGTTCATCAGTCGAAGGGCCCGCGAAACCAGTCTCGTCAAGGTCTACGCGAGCGCGGCCATCACAGTGGGCTGCCGGGGCGGGCAACTGACGGAAATGGGTCTGCTGGCAGAAAACGGGGTGCTGGCCTTCACCGACACCCACCGGGCCGTCGCGGACGCGGGGCTGATGTTTCGCGCGCTCAAGTATGCGCGTTCGCTGAATCTGCTGCTCGTACAGCATCCCGAGCACCCGGCCCTGGCGGGCAACGGAACCATGAACGCCGGACCGCTCGCCACGCAGCTCGGGCTCCCCGGCCGGCCGGCGCTGGCCGAGACGATCCTGATCGAGCGCGACCTCCGGCTGACCGAAGCGGCCGGCTCGCGGATTCACTTCCCCTGCCTCTCCACGCTCGGGGCGGTAGAGGCCGTGGCCGCGGCCAAGGCGCGCGGCGTCGCCGTCACGGCCGGTACGGCGCCGCAGTATCTCGCCCTCACCGAGCAGGAGGTCTCGGGCTGGCGCACCTTTGCCAAGGTGTCGCCGCCGCTGCGTTCCGAAACCGACCGGGCCGCGGTCGCCGAGGCAGTCGTGAGCGGCGTCATCGATGTGATCGCCAGTGACCACGCACCGCACCATGAGGACAACAAGCGCCAGCCCTTCGAACAGGCTGCGTTCGGCATGGCGGGCCTGGAAGCCGTACTGCCACTGGCGCTCGACTTCGTCCATTCCGGCCGAATGTCGCTGCTGGATCTCCTGCGGCGGGTGACCAGCGGCCCGGCCGCCGTTTTCCGCATGCCGGGCGGGTGCCTGGCGCCGGGGGCGGCGGCCGACCTCGTCATG
The DNA here is from genome assembly GCA_965203385.1 of Alphaproteobacteria bacterium. Taxonomy (GTDB): domain Bacteria; phylum Pseudomonadota; class Alphaproteobacteria; order TMED109; family TMED109; genus VXPW01. Next base: position 2,613,674 of record OZ241893.1, on the reverse strand, counting down.
ATCGATCTCGACCATGCCTGGACCCTCGATGCCCGGAAGTTCCGCAGCAAGTCGAAAAACGCTCCCTACACCGCGCACCCGGTCCGGGGCCGGGCAGTCCGGACGGTGGTGGACGGACGTCCGGTCTTCGACATCGACCCGTGATCGCCGATCTCGCGGCCGGCCCTACCGCTTACTGGGCGTCCGTCCTGGCCCCGGCGTACCTTCTCGGTTCCATCCCGTCCGGACTGATCCTTGGCCGGCTGGCGGGGGTCGGGGATGTGCGTCAACACGGCTCCGGCAACATCGGCGCGACCAACGTGCTGCGCACCGGCCGGGTGGGCCTCGCTGCCCTCACCCTGCTGCTGGACGCCGGCAAGGGTGCCCTCGCCGTGGCGCTGGCCGACCGCCTCGGCCCCGGGCCCGCCGGCTGGGCCGCGCTGGCAGTCGTCCTCGGGCACATGTTTCCGGTGTGGCTCCGCTTCCGCGGCGGCAAGGGGGTCGCCACCACGTTCGGCGCACTCGCAGCGCTGGCCTGGCCGGTGGCGCTGGCATCGGGCCTCGCATGGGTGGCCCTGGTCGCGATCTTTCGTCGTTCGTCCGTCGGCGCCCTGGGGGCGCTGGTGGCGGTCGCCCCCGGATGGCTCTGGGGACTGCTGGCACTGCAGCGCGCCGGCATTCTTCCGCTCGAACTCCCGGGGGATCCCGTCCACCTGCCGGTGCTGCTCGTGATCGCGCTCCTCATCGCCCTGCGCCACCACGCGAACGTGCGCCGGCTGGTGCTCGGCACGGAGCCCGTGATCGGTTTCCGCCGCACTGAAGCAGCCCCGACGGCCACGCGGACCGGCACCGGTCCCGGCGCGTTCCCGTCGACCCGGCCGCCGGATCCGCGCCCGACCGGACGCGGCCGCGATCAGTAGGGCAGCCCGGCGTAGTTCTCCGCCAGGGACGTCCGGGCCGCAAGCGAGGAGAACAGGTAGTCGAGCTCGGCCTGCTGCAGCCGCTCCCCGAACCCGTCCGGGTCCGGAGGCCGGTGCAGCAACGATGTCATCCACCACGAAAACCGCTCGCACTTCCAGACTCTCGCAAGCGCGGTTTCCGAATAGCGATGGAGTCCGCTGTCGTCGTTCCGGCGATAGTGACCGGCAAGCGCGCGGGACAGGTAGTGCACGTCCGACGCCGCAAGATTCAGTCCCTTGGCACCGGTCGGCGGCACAATATGGGCCGCATCGCCAACCAGGAACAACCGTCCGTACCGGAGCGGTTCGACCACGAAGCTCCGCATCGGCGCAATGCTCTTTTCCACCGAAGCCCCCGTCACCAGCGCGCGCCCGGTATCGCGGGGCAACCGCCGCTTGAGTTCCGCCCAGAACCGGTCGTCCGGCCAGTCGTCCGTCGAATCTCCCGCCGGGCACTGGAGGTAGTACCGGCTCAGGGTGGGAGAGCGCATGGAACAGAGGGCGAAGCCCCGGGGATGCCGGGCGTAGATCAGTTCGCGGGAAACCGGCGGGGTGCGGGACAGGACCCCGACCCATCCGAAGGCGTAGACCCTCTCGTACTCGCGCCGGACCGACGCCGGCACGGAACGCCGGCTGATGCCGTGAAAGCCGTCGCATCCGGCCACGAACTCGCAGTCGATTCGTCGCGGCTCGCCGGCATGCCGGAAGGTGACGTAGGGAGAATCACCCGCGAGATCATGCAGGGTCACGCCTTCGGCCTGATCGATCACGACGCCGTTGGCCCGGTCCCGGGCGGCGTACAGGTCGCGCGTGACCTCGGTCTGGCCGTAGACGGTGACGGTACGTCCGCCGGTCAGACCCGCGAGGTCGAGGCGGTGGCGCCGGTCCGCAAACGCGATGTCGAACCCCTCGTGCACCAGCCCCTCGGTCTTCAGACGCTCGGCCACGCCGGCCTGATCCAGCAGGTCGACGGTCCCCTGCTCGAGCACGCCGGCACGAATGCGCGCCATGACGTGCGTCCGGGTCCGCTGCTCGAGCACGACCGATTCCACACCGTGGACATGCAGCAGCTGCGACAACAGGAGACCCGATGGCCCTCCCCCGACGATGACGACCGGGACTCGCATGATTCCCGCTATCCGGACAGGAAGGTCCGCGCCTCGCTGACCGCGCTGCGGGCAGCGGCCGGCTTCCTGCAGACCGCCGCCGGCCGGCAGGTCCTCCGGGCACGCCAGACACGGACCGGCCGGCCCGCGGGTGTCCGGCCTGACGGCCGGCCCGCCGGTGTAGCCGCACACGGCCGGCCGTCGGTCGCGGCGGCGGGCTTCAACGTCACCGCCCGCCGCGGCCGTTCAGGCAAGTCGCCCCCGACGGACGGATGTACCGAGGCCAGACGCGTCATCCGGGCTCCGCCGCCCCGTTGCCTGACGGTCCGTGCGCCCGTGCTTCCGGTTGCGAGGCCATCGGGACCGGGTCATCCGGGCCGCCGAGGGCGGCGTCGACCAGCGTGCCGGCCGCGCCCGTGTGCCGGGCCGGGTCGGCGAACCCGTCCCACGGCAGCGATCCCTCGGTGCGTCGCGCCAGCACGGTGGTCAACCGCTCCCCCGTTGCCTGCGCTTCGCGGCAAGCGCAACGCACCAGGGACTGCGCCTGTGAGCGTGGCATGGACCGAGCCAGGGCAAAGACGGCGGACGATGCCAGACACAGCTCACCGTTCGCTTCCAGATTTCGGTGCATTCTCGCCGCATCGACAACGAGGCCGCCGACCACCCGGTGCGCGTGCCTCAACGCACCGCTCGCCGTCAGCACCATCCCCGGCAGGGTCAGCCACTCGAGCGCCCACGCGGCTCCGCTCCGCTCGCCTTCGTGCAGCAACGCCTGATGCATGGCTGCCACGGCATTGGCATTGTAGCGAGCCAGGGCCACCAGCATCTCGCTGGATACAGGATTGTTCTTCTGCGGCAACGTCGAGGATCCGCCGCGTTCGGCCTCCGCCGTCTCGGCCACCTCACCGACCTCGCTTTGGGCCAGCAGTCCGACATCGACTCCGATGGTTCCCAGCGCACCCGTGACCAGGCCCAGCCAGCCGGCCAGTTCCACGATGCCGTCACGCTGCGTGTGCCAGGGAAGTGCGGGAACCCCCAATCCGAGTTCCTCCGCCAATGCCGCCCGCACGGCCGGCCCGTCGGCCCCCCAGGGCGCCAGGGTGCCCGCTGCGCCCCCCAGCTGCACCACCAGCAGACGCGGCCGCAGCTCATCAAGCCGGGCCCGGCTCCGGCAAAGCGGCTCACGCCAGCCCGCCACTTTCAGACCGAAGGTGGTGGGGGCCGCCTGCTGCATGCGGGTGCGGGCCAGCATGACAGTGTCGCGGTGCCGGTGCGCCAGCCTCCCGAGTGCGTCGATGAGTTCGCCCAGCTGAAGCTCGAGGCGATCGAGCGCTTCGCCCAGCACCAGGACGAGCGCCGTGTCGATCACGTCCTGCGACGTGGCCCCCCAGTGCACGTACTCTCCGGCCGTCCCGCCCACCTGGGCGCGCAGCTGCACGACCAGTTCGGGTATCGGTACCCCGGCGGCCTCGGTCCCGCAGCCGAGGCCGCCAAGGTCCGGCCGGCAGTCGGCCAGCGCCTTCTCGATCGCCCGCGCGGCCTCCTCGGGAATGATCCCGCACCGGGCGTTGGCCCGCGCAAGCGCAATTTCCGTGCGCACCATCGCCCTGACGCGGCGTTCGTCGGCCAGCAGACGGCGCATCGCGGCGGGCGCGAACAACTCGCCGAGCGAAGGCGCCGAGAACGGATCAGCCGTCACCAGGGCACGGCCGCGGCAAGCTAGACATCGAAAAAGACGGTCTCGCGATCCCCCTGCATGTGGATATCGAAACTATACGCCGGCCCCGCCCGCGTCTCGGTGCGGCGGCTGATCAGCGTGTTCCGGCGATTCTCGGGCACTGCCAGCAGCACCGGATCCCGCCGGTTCGCTGCTTCCTCGTCCGGAAAATAGATGCGCGTGAACACGTGGCGCAGCAATCCCCGCATGAAGAGCGTCACGTGCACGTGGGGGGCCTGTGTGCCGTCGACGCACCCCGGCTTGATCGTGTCGAACACGAATCGGCCATCGGCCCGGGCACCGGTGCCCACCCGCCCGAAACCGGTGAATCCGGAACCGGTTGGCGCCGCTCCCCCGCCGCCTTCCGAACCCGGGTAACCGCCGGCCGCATCGGCCTGCCGGATTTCCACCAGTGCGTCCGGAACAACGGATCCCGCGCCGTCCAGCACCCGGCCGACAATCCGGATTCGCGGACCCGGTTCCTGCTCCCCGACCAGGTTTCCCGCGCCCAGTTCGTGGCCCGGGTAACCGTACTGGCCGGGCACCAGGGCAAAGCCGAAGAACGGCCCGATGGTCTGCGAGGGGGTCTGCGGCCGCACCGTCACGTCAACGTCCGGCAGGAACGGTACCGGGACCGCCCAGAACGATGTCGAACCGGTACGCGAGAGCAATCCCGGGCTCGGTCTGCTCCAGATCCAGTTCGGCCATCAACAGGCGGCGCGCAGGGCCCGGTACGCTGTTCAGGATCGGGTCCATCCCGAGCAGCGGATCGCCGGGAAAGTACATCTGCGTGATCAGCCGGGCCCCGAGGGTCGGGCCGAACAACGACAGGTGAATGTGGCTGGGACGCCAGGCATTGGGATGGTTCTGCCACGGATATGCTCCGGGCCTCACGGTACGAAACGCATAGTGCCCGGAAGCACCGGTTTCGCACCGCCCGGCACCGAGAAAGTTGGGATCCAGCGGGGCATCGTGCTGGTCGCTCTTCTGCACGTACCGCCCGGCCGCGTTCGCTTGCCAGAGCTCCACCGGCGCGTGCGCCACCGGCCGGCCGTTTCCGTCCCGCACGTGGCCGGTGACGATGATCCGTTCGCCCACCGGCTCGCCGTTGCATCGTCCGTTTCGGGTCAGATCGGCATCGGTCGGCAGGTCGGCAAACCGGACGGGGACCGCGCCCACGGAATCCGGCAGACGCATGGGGGCATGCGCCGGACCCCGGAGACGCGTCGATACGTACGCGTCAAAGCTGAAGGGAGGTTGCGTCGGTTCGACCCGGCTGCTGCCACCCATCTTCCTGCCCTCCCCGCCGTTCGTTCCCGCATCCGTCCCGGAGGCCCATCGCCGTACGGTTCCGGATCATCCGCGCAATCGGAACTCCCGGCAAGTACCCCGACGGTCGCGATGCGCGCCCGTACGCCAGCCGACCTGCCGGTCGTGCCGGCAATCCAGAATCGCAAGACCAATCAGGAGCCCCACCGAGGATCGCGTCCCCACGGGTTCGGTGGCGCCGGCCGAACCTCATGGCGCACCCTTGACGATGAGCGGCGAAGACTGCAGGCTTGATCAAGAAATTCGACGTCAGGCCCGCCCGACCGCCGTTCTCTGGCCCCCGAGCCGGGTTCGTCCCCGACGACGTCACGACAGCTGGCCGTCGAGACCTCGTGCGGATTGGCTCGATGCGGCGGCTGCGGTGCAGGTGCCCCTTTGACATTCGCATTCCCGCTCTCCATTTTCCCGCCCACCCCCGCCCGCCATCCCCGATTTGTCCGGGTTGAAGCCCGCCCCGCCTGGTTTGTTCTTGCCCCATGTCCAAAGCCACCCATGTCGTCGTCGTGGAATCACCCGCCAAGGCGCGGACCATCGGCAGGTATCTCGGGTCCGATTACAAGGTGCATGCCAGTTTCGGGCACGTCAGGGATCTCGTCGCGAAGGACGGCGCAGTGGAGCCCGACAACGACTTCACCCTGCATTACGAGACGGCGCGCGACGGACACAAGCACATTCGGACCATCGCGACGGACCTTGCCGCCAACGGCAATCTGTTTCTCGCCACGGACCCGGACCGCGAAGGCGAAGCGATTGCCTGGCACATCCTTGCAGCTCTGAAGGAGGGGCGCAGCAAGAAAGCGGCCGGCTTCACGGCGCATCGCGTCACGTTTCACGAGGTGACGCGCGACGCCATCCTTGACGCCTTTCGCAACCCGGGCACCATCAACATGGATCTGGTGGACGCCCAGCAGGCCCGCCGCGCCCTCGACCACCTGGTCGGCTTCACGCTCTCGCCGATACTCTGGCGAAAGCTGCCCGGCGCCCGGTCGGCCGGCCGGGTCCAGTCGGTGGCCCTGCGGCTGATCTGCGAACGCGAGACGGAGATCGAGGCGTTCCGTGCTCAGGAGTACTGGACGCTTGGCGTCGCCCTGACCACCCCCGACGGCGCGGCGTTCTCGGCCCGCCTGACCAGCATCGACGGGAAGCCGCTCGGGAAATTCGCCCTGCCCGACGAGGCCGCGACCAGGAAGGCGGCCGAACGGGTGGCCGCCGGTTCGTACCACGTATCGGCAGTCAAGACCCGGCAAATCGTGCGTTCACCCCCTCCGCCATTCACCACCTCCACGCTCCAGCAGGAAGCCTCGCGGAAGCTGGGTTTCTCCGCCGCCCGGACCATGCGTACGGCCCAGTCGCTGTACGAAGGGGTGGCGATCAACGGTGCCAGTGCGGGCCTCATCACCTACATGCGCACGGATTCCGTCGCCCTGGCGCCCGCTGCCGTCACCGCCATTCGCAAGGCGATTCTCCGCGAGTTCGGCAAGCCGTACCTGCCGGACCAACCCCACCGCTATCGCAGTCGGGCGCGCAACGCCCAGGAGGCGCACGAAGCCATCCGGCCGACGGATGTCGAACGCAGCCCGTCCCGGGTCACCCCGCAGCTGTCGTCCGATCAGGCCAAGCTCTATCGCCTGATCTGGAATCGCACCGTCGCGAGCCAGCTGGAGAAAGCACTGATCGACCGGACCACCGCCGACATCCGGAACCAGGACGGGAGCGTCGGCCTGCGCGCCAATGGTTCAACGGTCACGTTCGACGGGTTCCAGAAACTGTACCGCGAAGACCGCGATCAACCGGAAACCGAGGAGGACGCCGGCGAAGACGGCCGGCTGCTGCCGGCGCTGACGAAAGACGACCGGCTCGGATATCACGGAACCGACCCCCGGCAGCACTTCACCGCCCCGCCCCCTCGATTTACCGAGGCGTCACTGGTCAAGAAACTGGAAGAGATCGGCGTCGGGCGGCCCTCTACCTACGTGTCGATCATCTCCGTACTGCAAGACCGCGAGTACGTCAGCCTCGAAAAGAAGAGGTTCGTTCCCTCGTCTCGCGGCCGCATCGTCACGACGTTCCTCGCATGCTTCTTCGAACGCTACGTCGAGTACGATTTCACGGCCAATCTCGAACAGAAACTCGACGATATTTCGCGCGGTGAGGTCAACTGGAAACAGGTCCTGAAGGAGTTCTGGGGGGACTTCAAGACCAACGTGGACGAAGTCTCCGAATTTCGGCTGCGCGCGGTGATCGACCGCCTCGAAACCTTCCTCGGTCCGGCCGTGTTTCCCGCCCGCGAGGACGGAAAGGATCCACGCCTCTGCCCGCAGTGCAACGAGGGAAAAATCGGCCTGCGGATTGGCAAGTTCGGCGCGTTTTTCGGTTGCGGTTGCACAAACTATCCGGACTGCAAGTACGCAGATCGGCGACCAGACCGCTGACGATGGGAAGCCGAAGCGGGTGTCACTGCCGCCTGACGTCGCTCCTGATGACGTGAATCTGGCCTATGCGCTGCAGTTGCTCGCCCTGCCCCGCACGATCGGTCAGCACACGGAAACCGGACATCCGGTCGAGGCGGGAATCGGACGCTACGGCCCCTACGTGAAACACCAGAAGACGTATCGTTCGATCCCGGCGGGGGAGAGTGTCCTCACGATCGGCATGAACCGCGCCATCGACCTGCTGGCACAGGGTCAACGCGGTTCCCGGCCGTCAAGCCAGATTGTGCTGGGGCCGCATCCGGATGATGACCAGGACGTGACCGTACAGGAAGGCCGCTACGGCCCCTACGTGAAGCACGGAAAGATCAACGCGTCGTTGCCAAAAGATGTCCCGATGGAGAGCGTCACCCTGAAACAGGCAGTCGACCTGCTCGCCAGCAAGGCCAAGACCAAGCAGACGCCCAAGCGCAAACCGGCGGCGCGGCGAGGTACCAAAGCCCGGAAGTCCTGACCCTCCCGGCGGCTGCCCCTGCGGACCGGTCGCGGTCCGCGGACGACGGTCGGTCACCGGCTGCATCGCGTACGCCGAGTCCCCGAACCGGGCGCACGTGACGTCAGGGTCCGGGGCCCGGTCTGGAGCTATTCCCGGTCGAATTGGCGACAACCGTGGCCGCCATTGATAAGGGCGGGAGAATGAACCCATCGAAAAGGTGGACGTGAAACGAGGCAAACGGGCGGGGAAAGCAGCGCTTTCGCGTTCAACCCTACTTCCGGGGCGAGTACGCTGACGGCAGAAGAAGTGTGGACGTCATGTCCTCGATGTCCGGCAGCGCCTCCGCCAGGAAAGCCTTCCACACCGGATCGGCCTGAGAACCCGCCCGCGCCCTGGCCCGTTCCTCGAAACTGGAGTACGCCCAAAGGTGAATGACCTCGTTCGGGTCCGGAAACAGTGTCGTCCAGAGGCCCACGTTCATCGAATACTGCTCGCGTGCAGAAAAGGCTTCGAGCATGCGCTGAACCCAGGATGCGGCTCTTCCCGGCTTTAGCCGGTACACCCGAAGTTCATAGAGGTTCCCATCTGAATCCGGTGTGCGAAGGTCTCTCGCCGGACGCAACACCCGTACGCTCTGGGTGACGATGTGCGGGGCAACCAACGGAACGAATTCGGTACGCCAGGCCTCGAGTTGCGCCAGTTCGCTGCGCAAGCGAACGAGTTCACCGACATCCGCATAGCTCCAAAGATGCACATACTGATTCAAGCCGCCGACCTCGCTACCGAAATGCCCTTCCAGCCGCCCGTAGGTATCCCCGCCACGAATGCGCTGGCCGACGGTTCCGCTCGCCTCGATCACCTTCGGGGCCGTCCCGGGACGGCACGTATACGAACGAAGTTCATGAATCATGGACAGGATCTCCCAGAATATGCGGACACTGAGCCAATCATGATACCACTCTGCCACCGCGTTCAAGGCACCGGAACCGCCAGCACGATTTCTTCTTGCTCGGGGTGCTTCAGACAATGTTCCATCGCCGGCCCCGATTGCTACCGGCTGGAGCTGTTGCCGGGCGGGATTCCACCCGCCAGAAAATGGCGCCTTTCCACGGCGCATGCGATCAACAACCTTGAGCATCGCGATCTCGACCGTATCCGGGCTTATGAAGCCGAAGATTTTGCGCAGGTGGTCGCTCTCTCCGCGCTCTCCTTGAACATCTGTCGCATCGGTCTGCTGCTGCGCCGTCAAGCGCGACGACGACGAACCACCTAACGACCCCACCTCAAACCATCAATTCCAGCCTGATCGAACCGGACCAGAAGGGACACCTATGCGCGAATGACCGCCAACCGGTTTGGTTCCGGCAGAAAGGGACGCAGCACACACCGTCTGCCCGACAAAAACATCCGGAATTTGACCTGGATCGGCCACCGAGCGGCGCTCGGGTCGGGCAAGCAATGGCACTCGCAGCCCAGAGTCCAGAACAGGGGGCTGACAAGCACGAATTACACACTCAGCAATAGGTGATTATTAATCAAGTTATTTTAGCGATATTTCTAAAGGAAGCCGATGAAACCGATCCGGACCAACGGGAGAGTTCCGGTCAATGAACGTCGGGGGAAGCCGGGTTGTGCTCCCGTGGCGGACGCTGGCGGCTCAATGGGACTGTGCATCTTTCAGCCGCCAGTACGCCTCGCTGTTCCGAAACTGATCGTTCTCTTGCGCGAGTTTATCGCGCCCGTATGACCTTGCATCGCCGCAAGGTGCAGCGGGGCAATGCCGGCCTTGCCACGAGCTTCGGGATCGGCCCCTGCCGCAAACAGGGCGTTTATCGCGCCTGTATGACCTTCCCTCGCCGCAAAGTGCAGCGGGGTAACGCCAGCCTTGCCACGGACTTCGAGATCGGCCCCTGCCGCAAGCAGGACGTTTATCGCGTCTGTATAACCTCGCCTCGCCGCAAGGTGAAACGGGGTATCGTCATTCTCGTCGCGAACTTCGAGATTGGCCCCTGCTGCAAGCAGGGCGTTTATCGCGTCTATATGACCTTCCATTGCCGCAAGGTGAAGCGGGGTAGCGCCGTCCTTGTCTCGAACTTCGGGATCGGTACCTGCTGCAAGCAAGGCGTTTATCGCGTCCATATGACCTTGCATCGCCGCAAGGTGCAGCGGGGTAGCCCTGTACTCGTCTCGAACTTCGGGATCGGTACCTGCTGCAAGCAAGGCGTTTATCGCATCCGTATGACCTTGCATCGCCGCAAGGTGCAGCGGGGTAGCCCTGTGCTCTTCTCGAACTTCGGGATCGGTACCTGCTGCAAGCAAGGCGTTTGTCGCATCCGTATGACCTTGCATCGCCGCAAGGTGCAGCGGGGTAATCCTGTACTCGTCTCGAACTTCGGGATCGGTACCTGCTGCAAGCAAGGCGTTTATCGCATCCGTATGACCTTGCATCGCCGCAAGGTGCAGCGGGGTAAAGCCTTCCTCGTTACGAACTTCGGGATCGGTACCTGCTGCAAGCAAGGCGTTTATCGCACCCGTATGACCATGCATCGCCGCAAGGTGCAGCAGGGTAAAGCCTTCCTCGTTACGAACTTCGGGATCGGTACCTGCTGCAAGCAAGGCGTTTATCGCATCCGTATGACCATCCCTCGCCGCAAAGTGCAGCGGAGTAAGGCCGGCCTCATTGCGAACTTCGGGACCGGAATGGACGGGGCCGCTAAAACCCACCCAAACCAGCGCCACAAACAGTGTATTCCACAACGACATTCTGCCTGGTTGAGAGTGTTTGGCCATGCGTCAAGCTCCTCGTTGGCCCCCGAATGTCCCGTCAAGCTGGGTGAGGTATTGACCGGATAGAATAGCGGATAGCAGTCGCAAAATTTACATGTCCAAGCAGGGTGAGCGGCCCGATTCGATCATGAGCGCTTGGGCCGGCAGTCGAAGCCGAGAACAATCATCGGCGGGTACAATTCGGCTCACGCAAGCGCATGAAGGTTTGACACATAGGGTATAGTGACCCGCCCCGTTCATTGTCCTCAAATTAGGGAACCCGTCATGGCCAAGACAGTTTCGGACAAGATTCGCCTGATCAGCACGGCGGATACCGGCTACTACTATGTGACGCGAAAGACCCAGCGCACCCGGGCCGGCACCCGCAAGGAGAAACTTGAACTGAAGAAATACGACCCCGTCGCCCGAAAGCATGTGATGTTCAAGGAAGGCAAGATCAAGTAGTTCGGAGAAGCTGCATAACTGCCGATGAAGACTCAGCAATTTGCCGCCTCAAGCTCGGACCACCCGTCAAGCACCCCCTTGATGCTGAAATCGGAGTAATCGATGACAAACTGGTCCACCACACCGTTTTCCCGCACCTGCAAGATGGCCTCGTAGTCGGCTTCCAGACTGCGTTCGAAATACGGGAAATACCCGATCCGGACCGAACGTCCAAACGGCTCGTCAGGGTCCGCTTCAACCCCCGTGGTTTCAGCTGCAACCTCGGCCCCGAAGATGGTATTGACACGTTGCAGGCCATCTTCCTCCCCGGAGAAGACGATGTCAGAACGGGGGCCGGCAGGATCCTTCAATTCCTCAAGGATGCGAAGAAAATGGGTAGACGGAAAGATCGCCCCCTCCGGCAGCGCTGCCCGATAGGGCGAGGGCAGCTTGAACCGGATTTCTCCGCCCGTGGTGCCCTCATGCAGAGCCGCCTGCCCCTCGGCCTCTTCAATGACGACATTGTCCCGCACTGCACGAACCGAAAACCGGAACGCCGTGCCGTCCTTGGCCTCCCAGGTCAGATAGCGTCGGTCCGATGAATGGAGAAGACCTTGCCGGTCGGTAAAGCGGAGACCCAGCCGCTGATTGACTGCCCATCCGTCACACACGTCTCGCCGCTCAAAACCCAGTTTACCGGTCAGTGCCGAAACCATGGCACCGGCCCGTACCGTATCCAGCATGATCCGGTACTCAGCGTGGTGCGGCAGCATCCGGGGAGCGGCGTTCCCCTCACCCGATGCCAGACACACAGCCAGCGCAACCAGCACCGGCAAGAAGCGCCCGGCCGGCGCTCGGTCTGCGAATTGGGGCGGACAAACGGGTCCTGACTGAATCGGTGGTTGAGAAACTGCAGCAAGCACCCTTGCGCCTCCCCTATTCGCGGTCATCCTCACGCGTGATTGCCCGCCTGGCACAGTAAGACGGATCATCACACCTGCTCACCTGCGGTGTCGGCCCCTGCAGTCTAGAGTGCCATACCGTTCAGGGCGACAAGCCGAAAGCCGTTCCACACGACAATATCAACCCGACGCAACTGTTTCGATTCCGGGATGGCCTCCCACCCGGAAAACATCGGCGCATGTCTCTCTCCGGGACTTCATGGGCCACATCGGCCCCGCGTCCCGCATCACTCAACCGGTCCCGGAGTTCAACCGGAAATCGTAACTGCTCACTCCTCCGTTGACTGTTGCTTGTGCTGGCTGGCGGCGCTCCGCCGGCGCCTGGCGCCGTGCGATGAACAATCGCTGTGCGCCGCCCCATGATGCTCTCGCGCCTCCCGGAATCCGGACAACCGGCCGTGCCGTCGAACCGGTCGGTACCCTGACAGCGAGGCCCGATGCCGCCGGTCCACTCCCATAACTCGCTCTTCCGTGCGCTGGTCCAGGGGCACGGGCGGGCCGATGCACTGATCCGCCAGTGCATCCCTCCGGAGAGCGCGGCCTTCCTGTCCGACAGCCCTTCAGCCCCCTGACCGGTACCTTCGTCAGCGAGGGCCTGCGTGTCAGCCACTCACGACGACGGCGTGTCCAACACCTGGCACGAGAGCGTCGATAAAGACCACGGACGCTTGGAGCACCGCCACACCGGATCGTGACGGTGACGGTAAGGGGCGGACGGGCCGCGTCGTCGGACCGGGACGGCCCGTTGTCACGTCGCGGATCACGTCCGTATCACGGGATCTTCTGGCCAAGCCAGATCGCTTGATATGGGAGACGGAACCCTTGTATACAGTAGTTCCCTTTTTAGGATCATTGTACTTGATATGCAGTCGGGAACGGTGTATATAGCTCATGCGGATCATCGCCAAAAAGATGCTTCGGGATTTCTGGCAGCGTCACCCGGATGCCGAAGACCCGCTTCTCGCCTGGTACCGGGAAGTGAAGCAAGCGGATTGGGATATGCCGGCCGCCCTGAAGGAGATGTACGGCAACGCGGGCATCGTTGGTGACAACCGGGTGATCTTCAACATCAAGGGCAACGACTATCGCCTCGTGGTGCAGATCAATTACCGGTATCGCGTCGTCTACACCCGCTTTGTCGGTACGCATGCCGAGTACGACAACGTAGACGTGGAGGAGGTGTGAGATGGCCAATATCAAGCCAATCCGGTCCGAACGGGACTACGAGAAGGCTTTGCACCGGATCACTGAACTCATGGATACGGAAGCCGACAGCGCGGAGGGCGATGAGCTTGATGTCCTGGTCGATCTCGTCGAACTGTACGAAAGCAGACAAGTGCCGATGGGTTACCCAAGTCCGGTCGCCGCGATCGAGTTTCGTATGGAACAGGCCGGCCTGCGCCCCGCCGACCTTGCCCCGTTCATCGGAAGCCGCGCCAAGGTCTCGGAAGTTCTTTCCGGCAAGCGCGCAATCACCATGTCGATGGCGCGCGCGCTGCATGAGCATCTCGGGATTCCGGCGGACGTGCTATTGCAGGATCCGGATGTCGACCTGGACAATCCGTGGGCCGGCATGGAGTGGAGCCGGTTTCCCGTCAGGTCGATGGCAAAGCTGGGCTGGGTTCCGGACCGGCCCGACCTGGCGAGATGCGCCGAGCCTGTCATGCGGGAACTGATCAACCGAGCAGGGGGACCGGACGTCGCGGCCGCCGCGCTCTGCCGGAAGAACGATCATGCGCGCGCGAATGCCAAAATGGATCCCTATGCGCTCAAGGCGTGGTGCTGGCAGATCCTGGCAAGAGCCACCGATGACCGCCCGAAGGCGGATTACAAGCGCGGGACCGTAACTTTGGACTTCCTGAGGAAGGTCGCGCGGCTGAGCTGGTCGGAAGACGGCCCGAGGCTGGCCAAGGAATTGCTGGTCAAGCACGGCATTGCGTTGGTGATCGAAAGGCATCTGCCGAAGACATACCTTGACGGGGCGGCACTGCGGCTCGGCGATGGCAGGCCGGTGATCGGACTCACTCTGCGTTACGACAGAATCGACAATTTCTGGTTCTCCCTGCTGCACGAGTTGGCCCATGTGGGTCGACACATGGACCACGACAGGGGGGAAGCCTTTGTCGACGACTTCACGCTTCGGAAACTTGATGGAAGACGGGAAGACCCTAGGGAGAGGCAGGCTGACGAATGGGCGGAGGAAGCGCTCGTTCCGGGCGTGGACTGGAAAGCCAGCGCAGTGCGGGATCACCCGACGGCCATGGCCGTGATGAACCTCGCCAACGCTCTGCAAGTGCACCCGGCTATTGTTGCAGGGAAGGTTCGATACGAACGGAAGAATTATCGGTTGTTGTCGCAATTTGTCGGGACCGGCGAGGTCCGGCGTCAGTTTCGCATGGGATCCTCTGAGGTGCCGGGCCGATGAACTTCTGTAGCGGACCGAGAACCGGATTTTCCCGGTGTCTCCAGACGGTGCTCAATGCGCGTTTCCGCGCGATGATCCTAGAAGCAGCCAGCCAGGCGCTCCGTCACGCGGAACCGCTGGTTGACCTCCCGCAGGAGCAGTACGCCACCGTCCGTCGTCAGCCGACCGCCGTCGAAACATCTCTCCACCCGACGGCGGCCCAGACCTTCAAAACACAACTGCTTCGGGATACACTCTGGTTGCATGGAACCGCTCCGTAGCACACCGATAAGGTGCTGATTCGTCGGTCTGTACCACGGTTTTGATCGCATGTGCAGTCTTGCTCGTGAGTATCACTGCGACCGCTGCCGCCACGGTTTCAGCCCGCGTGACCGCACCCGCGGCATGGAAGACACCTTCCTCTCTCCGGCGGCGCTGCGCATGACCGGCATCGCTGCCGCCCGTACCAGCTTCGAGGGTTCCAGCGCCCTGTTGCGCGAACTGGCGGGCCTGGCGGTTGCGCCGAAGACCGTCAAACGCCATGCCGAGGCGCTCGGGCGGGAGATCACCGGCGACGAATACCGGGTCATCGAGGTCGAACCCTCCGGTGCCGCTACTCTCTCAGCGGTTAACGGAGGGGCAGTTACCAGAAATCCGTATCGTTCGGCCGCCGCGGAAGGCGGTCACGGCTTGGCGACCGAAGGCGATTCCGCGATCTCGACCACCGAGATCCCCCCAAGGCAACCGAAGACCGCGCGCCATCAGGGTTGGATCCCCCAATCGCGCGGTCCGGTTGCCGCCAGCGTCTGCAGGTGCACAGCCAACGCCACTCCCGGAAATGGTGGCGAGGAGCGCGGCCACGGCCAGGAATCTCAACGTTGCCGCCGCCGGGGCTACAATGAACCGGTTGTACCCCTTACCTCCCGCCAACCTTGGAGCAAAGCATGTCGCGCATCGACGATCGGCTTGAAGAGCTTGGAATCAACCTCCCCGAAGCACCTGCGCCGGGCGGCAGCTATTCGCCGGTCATTCTCACTTCCGGACTTGCATTCGTGGCCGGCCAGATCCCCGCCGTAGCCGGCGAGATCCGTTACACCGGAACCGTCGGGGCGGAAGTCGACGAGGATACGGCCCGGGAAGCGGCAAGGACATGTGCGCTCAATGTCCTCGCAGCGCTGAAGGCAGCCCTGGACGGCAATCTCGACCGGGTCCGCCAATGCGTGAAGCTCGGGGTTTTCGTGCAGTGCGTGGCCGGCTTCGACCGGCAGCCGGAAATCGCCAACGGCGCGTCGGACGTGATGCTGAGCGTCTTCGGCGAAGCCGGCCGTCACGCCCGCTTCGCGGTCGGGGCCAATGCCCTTCCCCGAAACGTGACCGTCGAAGTCGATGCCGTCTTCGCCATTGCCTGATCGGTGTTTGTCGCCCGCACAGTCACCCGCATCGGAGACATCCCGGCCGAGGCGTGGGATGCGTGCGCCGGCGATTCCCATCCGTTCGTGCAGCACGGTTTCCTGCAGGCGCTGGAGGATTCCGGTTCGGTCTCCGCCGAGACCGGCTGGATGCCCCTTCACTTGGTGATCGAGTCCGCCGACGGCCGGATCGCGGGATG
This sequence comes from Alphaproteobacteria bacterium, assembly GCA_965203385.1. Classification (GTDB taxonomy): domain Bacteria; phylum Pseudomonadota; class Alphaproteobacteria; order TMED109; family TMED109; genus VXPW01. The sequence goes on along the minus strand of OZ241893.1, from coordinate 2,597,474 downwards.
TGCGCCAATGTATGCGAAAAGCCACTCCCAGGGAGAATACGTCTTTGATCACGGGTGGGCGGAGGCGTTCAGCAACGCCGGGGGCAGGTACTATCCCAAGCTGCAGGTCGCCGTCCCGTTTTCCCCCGTGACCGGCCCTCGATTGCTGGTGCGTTCGGAGGCCGGCGAACGCGCCCGCTCGGCCTTGCTTGAGGCCCTGGTATCGGTGGCTGACCAAACCAACGTATCGTCGCTGCATGTCACCTTCCCGACAGAATCGGAGTGGCGTCAGCTCAGCCGGAACGGCTTTCTTGCCCGCACGGGAGAGCAGTTCCACTGGGTAAACCGGAACTACGCGTCCTTTGACGCGTTTCTCGCCGATCTCAGTGCGCGAAAACGCAAGTCCATCCGTCGCGAACGGCGGGCCGTGGCCGACAGCGGCATGGAGATCGTCCGCCTTCAGGGCGACGCGATCGGTCCCGAAGACTGGGACGCGATGTTCCGCTTCTACCGGGACACCGGCGCGCGCAAATGGGGCCGGCCCTACCTGACCGCTGATTTCTTTCCGCGCCTGAGCCGGGTCTTTGGCAACCGCGTGGTCCTGATCCTGGCCCGGTCAGACCGCCGGATCATCGCCGGGGCATTGCACATCGCCGGTGACACGACCCTGTACGGACGGTACTGGGGCTGCACCGAGTACCATGCCTTTCTTCACTTTGAACTCTGTTACTACCAGGCCATCGAATACGCGATCGGCCACGGCCTGCAACGGGTGGAGGCCGGAGCCCAGGGGCCGCACAAGATCCAGCGCGGTTACTTGCCTGTGCCCACCTACAGTGCCCACTGGATCCGTCACCCACAGTTCCGTGACGCGGTGGCGCAGGCACTCGAACGCGAGACCGAAGCGGTGCATCTTGAAATCGACGCCATCAAGACCCGGTTCTCCCCGTTCAGAAAAACGGCTCCGGGAGGCTGATGACTGATCAGCCCTCCGTCGGGCCGCCTCCCTTCCGAACCACGGTGTATCCCTTGCCGTCGGGGGCGGTGACCAGGATTCGCGGACTGTCCGGATGCGGTTCCAGCTTCTTGCGCAGGCGGGAGATGTGCGTTTCGAGGGTGTGGCTCCGAACGGAGGGATGGTATCCCCACACTTCCTGCAGGAGCCGGCTGCGGGGTACCGGCGCCGGGTGGGCCCTGAGGAGACAGCGAAGGAGAGCGGTCTCCTTCTCCGTCAGCCGAACCTGCTGGCCATCCGCATCCACCAGGATCTTGGCGCCCGGACGAAACCGGAAGGATCCGAGGCCGAACTCGGCATCATCGGTCAATTCGTGCTGGCGCAGGTGCGCCCGCATCCGGGCCACGAGCACCGGCAGCGCTACCGGTTTCACCACGTAATCATACGCACCCGAATCAAAACCCCGCACGATGTCGGCCGAAGAATCCGCTGCCGTGAGCATGATGATCGGCGGTCCCCTGCCTGATTCCTGAATGCGGCGGCACAGGTCACGGCCGTCGGCGTCGGGCAGCCTCACGTCCAGCAGGATCAGGTCGAAACGGCGGGACTCGACCTGTTCAAGGGCTTCAGAGCCTGTTGCCACGGCCACCATCGAGAACCCGCTGTACGACAGATGCTCGGACAGGGATTCGCGCAGGACATCGTCGTCCTCCACCATGAGCACCTGAGGTGCGGATTCCCAAGTGGTGTGCACGGTACCGCCCACCCCCGCCGCTCCCGCCGTCGGCCCCTCTGACCCGCGATCGGGAACCGGGCTGGAGGCCGGAGCCAGTATACTGACGGGCGCAGTTGCACATCCATGACAGGATGATGCGGTCTGCTTCCGGAGTTCATCATGCCCCCACCCGACCCAGCGGGATCGTCCGAACGTTTCTCCGGCACGACGCCCCGCTCCGTGATCGCCGTGGACCGGGCCATCGGCGACCTCCGGCGGGGCCAGGCCGTGGTCATCCTGGGGAAGACCGGCTGCGCCGTCGCGCGCTCGACCGAGTTCCTCGGAGAGGGCGATTTTGCGGCCATGACCCGGATTCCGGGAAGGGCGCTGCGGATCGTGATTACCGGCGCGCGCGCCCGGGCTCTCGGCATGGACGGAGAGCAGGAAGTGGTGGTCTTCCGCCTGGGTCCGGATATCGCCCCGATGACCGTCCAGGCCCTTGCCAACCCGGAATCCGGGATGGCGCCGCCCGAACTCCACCGCCTGTCCGGGGTCGACGATCTCGCCGCCGCCTCGGTACAAATCGCGAAACATGCCAACCTGACCCCGGCGGCGCTGCTCAAACCGCTTGGCCTGACCCTCGACGAGACCCGCGCCTGGGCCGCCGAGCGCGACCTGCTCACGGTCCACGTACGGGATCTGGAAAGCTACGGCGCCGACGGGGACTTCAACCTGCGCCGGGTGAGCAGTGCGAACGTTCCGCTGGGCGTCGCCGCCCGCACCCGACTCATTGCATTCCGGCCAGCCTCCGGGGGAACGGAGCAGATCGCGATCGTGATCGGCGAACTGACTCCCGATTTGCCGGTACTGGTGCGGCTGCATTCCCAGTGCTTTACCGGCGACCTGCTGGGCTCCCTGCGCTGCGACTGCGGTGACCAGTTGCGCGGCGCCCTGGCCGCGGTCGCCGAAGCCGGCAGCGGGGTCCTGGTCTACCTGGCGCAGGAGGGCCGGGGCATCGGGCTGGTCAACAAGCTGCGGGCGTACACCCTGCAGGACGAAGGCCTCGATACCTACGCCGCCAATGCCGTGCTCGGCTTCGACAATGACGAGCGGCACTATCGCGTGGCCGCCGAGATCCTGCGTCAGCTCGGCGTCACCCGGGTGCGGCTGCTGACCAACAATCCGGAGAAAATTGCGGCGCTGACCCGGTTCGGCATCCAGGTGGTGGAGCGGGTGCGGCACCGGTTCGCACCCAGCCCGAAGAACCGGGAGTATCTCGAGACGAAGGCCCGGGAGGGAGGCCACCTGCCCTAGCAGCGCCAGCAGGGCCCGCAGGGCGGCCGTCAGGACGCGGGGGCGAGTTCCTTGTCGACCGTGTCAGCGATCTCGATCGATACCTGGTCGTCGCGCACATCGACCTTGACGTGTCCGCCGCGCACCAGCTTTCCGAACAGGAGTTCGTCCGAAAGCTCCTTCTTCAGCCGGTCCTGGATCAGCCGGGCCAGGGGGCGGGCGCCAAACGTCGGGTCATACCCCTTGTCGGCGAACCAGTTCCGCGCTTCATCGGTCAGCTCGATCGATACCTTGCGGTCCTGCAACTGCACCTCAAGCTGGGCGACGAACTTGTCGACGATCAGGGCCATCACCTGGCGCGACAGGGGCGCAAAGGGAATGACGGCGTCCAGCCGATTCCGGAACTCCGGCGTGAACAGCCGGTTGATCGCCTCGGTGTCCTCTCCCTCCCGGCGCTCGCGGCCAAACCCCACCGCCGACCTGGCCAGTTCGCTCGCACCGGCATTGGTGGTCATGATCAGCGTGACATTCCGGAAGTCGACCGCCTTCCCGTTATGGTCGGTGAGACGCCCGTAATCCATGATCTGGAGCAGCAGATTGAACAGGTCCGGGTGCGCTTTCTCGATTTCGTCGAGGAGCAGCACCGAGTGCGGGTGCTGATCCACCGAATCGGTCAGCAGGCCGCCCTGGTCGAACCCGACGTAACCGGGAGGGGCGCCGATCAGGCGGGATACCGTATGGCGCTCCATGTACTCCGACATGTCGAACCGGATCAGTTTCACCCCCATCAAGTCGGCCAGGCAGCGCGACGCCTCGGTCTTGCCGACGCCGGTCGGGCCCGACAACAGAAAGCACCCGATGGGCTTGTCCGGCTCCCGCAGCCCCGCCCGCGACATCTTGACCGCGCTGGCCAGCATCTGCAGGGCCTCCTCCTGCCCGAACACGACGAGGTTCAGATCCCGCTCGAGCGTGGCCAATGCGCTGCGGTCGTCGCGCGATACCTGCTTCGGGGGAATCCGCGCCATCCGCGCGATGACGGCCTCGATGCTGCTCACCCCGACCGCCTTCTTCCGGCGCGACGCCGGTTTCAGCATTTCCGCAGCCCCGGCTTCATCGATGACATCGATCGCCTTGTCCGGCAGCTTTCGGTCGGACATGTGCCGACCGGCAAGCTCCGCCGCCGCCCGCAGGGCCGACCGGGTGTAGTGAATCCCGTGGTATTCCTCGTAATACGGCTTCAGACCGTTGAGGATCCTGATCGTGTCCGCCACCGTCGGCTCGTTCACGTCGATCTTCTGGAACCGGCGCACCAACGCCCGGTCCGTTTCGAAATACCCGCGATAATCCTTGTAGGTGGTGGAACCGATGCAGCGCAGGTCGCCACTGGCAAGGGCCGGCTTCAGCAGGTTGGACGCGTCCATCGCGCCGCCGCTCGTCGCACCGGCCCCGATCAGGGTGTGGATTTCGTCAATGAACAGGATGGCTTTCGGCTGCTTGCCGAGGTCCTCCACCACGGCCTTCAAACGTTCCTCGAAGTCCCCGCGGTACCGGGTACCGGCCAGCAGTACACCCATATCCAGACAGTAGACCACCGCCTCGGCCAGTACTTCGGGCACCTCGCCGGCGGCGATCCGCCGGGCAAACCCCTCGGCAATGGCGGTCTTTCCGACGCCCGGATCGCCGACATAGAGCGGATTGTTCTTCGTGCGCCGACAGAGAATCTGGATCGTGCGATCCAGTTCCTGCTGCCGACCGATGAGCGGGTCGATCCGTCCGGCCCTGGCCTTCTCGTTCAGATTGGTACAAAAGGCATCCAGCGCCGACTTCGCATCCTTGGCCGCCCCGCCTTCCGCGGTCGCCGCATCGGTGGCCGCCGGCAGGCTGGCCCTGCCGCTCGCCCCGTGACTGATGAAGGACACCGCATCCACGCGCCGCATGTTCTGCTGGCTCAGGAAATACACCGCGTGACTGTCACGCTCGGAGAACATCGCGACGAGGATGTTCGCGCCGGTCACCGTGGCCTTTCCGGCCCCTCGCACATGCTGGGCGGCGCGGCGCACCACTCTTCGCACCCCGGTGCTCGGGACCGAATCGGCCGGACTTTCGCCTTCCCGCACCAGCTCCGCCAGGCCCTCCTCGAGGAACGCGTCAAGGTCGTTCCGGAGGCGCTCCAGGTCGACGCGGCAGGCGAGCAGCACTTCGGCCGCATCCTCATCCTCGGTCAGCGCCCGCAGGACGTGTTCCAGAGTGACGAACTCGTGTCGATACGTCCGCGCAGATTCTATTGCCTTCTGCAGGCTGGCTTCCAGATTGCTGGACAACATGATTCGACCGCTCAGACCTTCTCCATGGTACACCGCAACGGGTGCTCGTTCTCGCGGGCGCAGTCCGTGACCTGCGACACCTTGCTCTCGGCCACTTCAAACGTGTACACCCCGCACACCCCGACCCCGTTCTGGTGCACATGGAGCATGATCTGGGTGGCCTCTTCCCGATCCTTGTGGAAGAAGTGCTCCAGAATCATGACCACAAACTCCATCGGCGTGTAATCGTCGTTCAGCAGCAGAACCTGGTAGAGCGAGGGTTTCTTGGTCTCGACCTCCGGCTCGACCAGCGTATCACCCTGCCCCGCAAGGTGCTCCGGCACCGTGGCGGGCTTCCTCGTGGTCATGACGAAAGCCGTCTCCGTGTCTGCCGCCCGAACCGGAACGGTCACGAGTCTAGCAAGTTTCTCAACATCCCATATTCGTCCCGGCCCGGTACCCGGAGTCAGGCGCCGCCCGCCGCCCGCTCGCTGACCACGTCGTCGATCAGGCCGAACTCCTTGGCAATCTCCGGTGTGAGAAACCGGTCCCGTTCCAGCGCTTCGCGCACCGCCTCCGCGCCCTGCTGCGTATGGTGCGCGTAGATCTCGTTGAGGCGTTCCTTGATCGCGAGGATTTCGCGCGCATGGATCTCGATGTCCGTTGCCTGCCCCGAGAAACCGCCGGACGGCTGGTGCACCATGATTCGGGCATTCGGCAGAGCGAACCGCTTGCCCCGGGTTCCGGCGGCGAGCAACAGCGACCCCATGGAGGCGGCCTGGCCCACGCACAGGGTCGAGATCTGTGGGCGGATGTACTGCATGGTGTCATAGATGGCGAGCCCCGACGTGACATGCCCGCCGGGGCTGTTGATGTAGAACGCGATCTCCTTGTCCGGATGTTCGGCCTCCAGATACAGCAATTGCGCGATCACCAGGGAAGCCACCTCGTCGTTCACGGCGCCGGTGAGGAAGATGATGCGTTCCTTGAGCAGGCGCGAATAGATGTCGTAGGCGCGCTCGCCGCGTCCGGTCTGCTCGACCACCATGGGCACGAGCGTGCTCATCGAGGGAGCCGGGCTGCCCGCCCGGGAAGAGATGGTCATCAGCGGCCCTCCCCGTGTCGGAGCCTGGCAGCGTCATCACGCTCGGGTCGGGGAGCGAGCAACCGCGGGACCCACATCGTCCGGTTCCAGCGGCGGATAGCAGCGTACGTCATGCGCGTCTCCCGCCACTGGGTCTCATGGACCAGATGCCAGGCGGCTCTCTCCATGGACACCTGCCTGGTCAACCGAGTCACCTCCCGGCTGTCCTTGAGCTGCTCTTCCATCTCCCTCCTGACCTCCGGTCGAGACAAGTCCCTGTCCCGGGCCGCGGCATGGATCAGGTCTTCGTTGTCGGGCTCCAGCTTCTGCTCCCGCACGATGGCCATCAGCAGGATCGGCGCCGCAATATTGAGCCGCGCGAGCTCCGCAACGGGACCGGTGCGCTCCCCTGTGATATCCGGGAACCAGTGGCTGCCCTCCAGCCCTTTGGCCAGTCTCTCCATGAGCGGGCCGGGCAGCCTGATCCGGTTCGAGCGCACCAGCTTTTCCACCACACGGGTCATCTGCAGACGGCCGCAAACCTCTTTCACGAAGGCCTTCATCGACGCTCGCAGCAAGGACCGCATGTCGGCCGCCGTTTCCTGCCCCAGGGCGCTGATCACCTCTTCCTCGCTCGCCGGCTCGCAGCTTAGGATTTTGACTGCGAAAACCTTCAGGACCCGCACCCGGTCGTGGCCGTTTCCCGGCTGGGGCTTGACCCGGAACGTGCGATCCTCTCTGGCCCGCATGCCCGTCAGGTCCGCCGCTTCGCCCCACAGGTCCCTGAACTCGGCCGGCGTGAAGCCGCCGGCGAACGGGATCGGCCGCGGTTTCCGCTGGTGGGTGTGGTCCTCCATTCTCACCAGCAGCTGATCGCCCGGACCCGCCCGGTGCTCCGGCTCCGGTTCCCGGCTCTCGGCGACGGACCGGCGAAGCTCCTCCACCCTCTGATCGATGTCCTCGCTGGTGATGTCGACCACCGGCACGTCAAGTTTCCATCCGCCGTACCGGATCTTCTTGACCGGCTTCACCCCGTGTACCGTGAACTGACAGGTGAACGGCTCTCCGGGCGGGCGGTTCGGCGGTATTTCCGGCACGACTTCGAGCGGTTGAAGCTGGCGTTCAGCCAGTACCTGACTCAGCGCCGACTGCAGGAACTGGCGCGCCAGATCATTCTCCACGTCCGAACCGAAACGATGCCGCACCAGCGCCATCGGCGCCTTGCCCTTGCGGAATCCGTCGAGATCGGTACTCGCCGCCAGTTCCCCGAGCTGCTGGTCCTTGACCGAATCAAACTGATCAGCTGGAACAACGACGCTGAACGTCTGACTCAGGCCGCGGCCCGAGATTCGTCGAACCTTCATGGTCTCCTGCCTCTCGTTGCATCGCCGGCGCCGCCGCTGGTGCGGGCGGAGGGATTCGAACCCCCACGACTTGCGTCACGGGCTCCTAAGGCCCGCGTGTCTACCAGTTTCACCACGCCCGCGCTCCGGACCGTGTGCCTCCGGGAGCCGGTGTCATCGTCCCGTCAGCGCTTCGGCGGCGGCATCCACGACCGCGTCGCGGTCGATCCCGTACGTGCGGTACAAGCTGTGCAGATCCCCCGACTGCCCGAAGGAATCCACCCCCAGCGCCACGGTCCGCTGGCCGCGAACCGACCCCATCCACGAGAGCGTGGCCGGATGGCCGTCGACCACCGTCACCAGCCCCGCCGACGCCGAGAGCGGCACCAGCAGGCGCTCGAGCTGGGATTGTGCAGCCTTCCCGCGCCGCCGCTCGGCCTGCGCCCGGCGCCAGCCGGTGTGCAGGCGGTCCGCCGAGGTCACCGCCAGGATTCCGGTTTCCGGCAGGTCCTCACGGATTTCCGCTGCCGCCTCGAGGACTTCGGTCGCCACCGCACCGGTATAGACCAGCGCCAGCGACGAGCCCGGCGCCGGCGGCTGGAGCCAGTAGCCGCCGGCAATGACCGCCTGTTCCAGCGCCGGGTCCATCGTGCGTTCCGGCTGCTCGACCGGACGCGTCGAGAGGCGCAGGTAGACCGCTTCGCCGTCCGGTTCCTGCAGGTAGGCGAACGCCCACCGGAGCATCACCGCCAGCTCGTCCACGAAGCCCGGCTCGAGCGCGGTGAGGCCGGGCTGCCCGATGCCCACCAGGGGAGTGCTGATCGACTGATGGGCGCCGCCCTCGGGCGCCAGCGAAATGCCGGACGGCGTCGCCACCAGGATGAAGCGCGCGTCCTGATAGACCGCGTAGTTGAGCGCATCCAGGCCCCGGGCAATGAAGGGATCGTACAGCGTCCCGACCGGGATCAGGCGGGCGTTGAACAGCGAGTGCGACAGACCCGCCGCCGCGAGCAGCAGGAACAGGTTGTTTTCCGCGATTCCCAGTTCGACATGCTGGCCCTGCGGCGACATGGTCCAGCGCTGCGGCGAGACCACGCTCTCTTCGTGAAACACATCGGTGCGGGAAGTGTGCCGATAGATCTGGCGCTGGTTGACCCAGCCCCCGAGATTGGTGGACACCGTGACGTCGGGCGAGGTCGTGACAATCCGCCGCGCCAGTTCACTCTCGCCCCGGCCGAGTTCACGGAGGATCCGGCCGAATACTTCCTGGGTGGCCGCGCGCCGCGGCGACGAATCGAACAGGCGGTCCGGGACGGGAACCGGCGGAGGGTCGTGGCGCCGGGCGGCGGACCGGGCAAACGGCACCCCCGCCAGGTACGATTCGAGGACTGCCGGCGCCACCTCGAGACCCGCGAAACGGTCCCACTCCTCCCCCTCCGGCACGCCCATCGCGGCCCGGAACTGATGCATCTGCGCTTCGTTCATCAGGCCCGCATGGTTGTCCTTGTGGCCCGCCAGCGGCAGTCCGTGCCCCTTGATCGTGTAGGCGATAAAGCAGGTCGGCCGGTCATCCTCGGCGGCCTCGAACGCCTCGATGACCGATTCGAGGTCGTGGCCTGCGAGATTGGTCATCAGGGCGTGCAGGTCGGGGTCCGCATGCCGCGCGACCAGCGCCAGCGCGTCCGCATTCCCCGCAAAATCCCCTTCCAGGCGTTCGCGCCACGCGGCGCCGCCCTTGAACGTGAGCGCCGAATAGAGGTCGTTCGGACACCGGTCGATCCAGTCGGTGAGGGCCGCGCCCCCCGGCTCCCGTTCGACCGCCTGCAGCAGCTTCCCGTACTTGAGCGTGACGACCCGCCAACTCATCGCCTCGAACAGCCCGGCGATCCGGGCGAAGGACCGGTCGGCGGTGATCGCGTCCAGGCTCTGCCGGTTGTAGTCGATGATCCACCAGCAATTGCGCAGGTCGCTCTTGGCCCCGTCGAGCAACGCCTCGTAGACGTTGCCCTCGTCGAGCTCCGCATCGCCGAACAGCGTCACCATGCGCCCCAGGCGATGCCCTTCCGGAACCAGGGCGTGGTCCACCACGTAGTCCTGCACGAGCGAGGCAAAGAGGGCCATCGCACCCCCCAGGCCGACGGACCCCGTCGAGAAATCGACGTCGTCGGCGTCCTTGGTGCGGGACGGATAACTCTGGGCGCCGCCAAATCCGCGAAAGGCCTCGAGATGCGCCCGCGTCTGCCGGCCCAGCAGGTACTGGATGGCGTGAAACACCGGGCTGGCATGCGGCTTGACGGCGACCCGGTCCTCGGGCCGCAGGACATGGAAGTACAGGGCCGACAACAGCGTCACCACCGAAGCCGAGGACGCCTGGTGGCCGCCGACCTTGAGCCCGTCCGGCGCCGGTCGCAGGTGGTTCGCGTGGTGAATGGTCCAGGCCGACAACCACGCCACCTTGCGCTCCAGGGCCCGCAACTCCCGCAAGTTCCGCGCAGCCGGCCTGGCGGCCTCGCGTCGCTGCTTGACCCGCGTCACCATGCGGCCGGAGCGTTCATGATCGTGTGCATCCAGGAGAAGCCCGGTCGTTGCCGCCGCCGGCCGGCAGCTGCAGGTCCCGCGCACCGTGCAACCGCCGCCGACACCGGGGGATCGCAGACGGGGCCGCACACGGGAATCCCCAAATCCGCTCGGGCAGCCCCGGCCCCGCAGTCACGATCAAGGGTACCCGGAACGGCCGCATTCGCCCCAGCCCCGTACGCAACCGGTCCGGAGACCCGGTTTCACCGCCCCACCCGGCCGGGCCGCCGCCCCGCCCGGCGCCGAGAGACCGGGACGCCCCCCGCCGGTCCGCTCGAAACGCGAACGGGTGCACCGGCGCCGCCGGCCGGTTCCGGACGGACCGCCAAAGAGTGGCTCACGCCCCCACTTCGACCGATGCGCCAGCCGCCTCGAGCTTCTTCCGAAGCTCTTCCGCCTCCTCCTTGGAAATATCCTCCTTGACCGGCTTGGGAACCCCCTCCACAAGGTCCTTCGCCTCTTTCAGCCCGAGCCCCGTGATCGCCCGCACTTCCTTGATCACATTGATCTTCTTTTCTCCGAAGCTGGTCAGCGTGACGGTGACGAACTCGGGCTCTTCGCTGCCGCCACCCGTCTCGGCAGCCGCTCCGGGCGCGGCGGCCACGGCCACGGGCGCGGCCGCGCTCACCCCCCATTTCTCCTCGAGCAGCTTCGACAGTTCCGCTGCCTCCATGACCGTCAAGGTGGACAGTTCCTCGACCAGTTTCTCGATGTCCGCCATGGCTGATGTTCTCCCTTCAGACGAGTGGACAGGATTTCGGTACGACTCGCCTTGCGTTCAGGCGGCTTCCGATTCGGAATAGGCCCGGACGACCCGGGCAAGGGCTCCCGCCGGAGCCTGCAGGACGACGGCGACGGAACGGGCCGGCGAGGCAATCACGCCCACCAGCTTCGCCCGCAGCTCATCCAGTGACGGCAGGTTGGCCAGTTGCAGGACCGCGCGTTCGTCGAGCGTTCGGGTCCCGAGACCGCCGCCGCGGATCATCAGTTGCGGGTGCGTTCCGGCAAAGTCGCGCAGAACCTTGGCCGGCGCCACCGGATCCGGGCTGAAGCCGACCGCGGTCGGCCCGGTGAACAGGTCGGCCAGGCCAGCATGGGGCGTGTCCTGGATCGCCAGTTGCACCAGCCGGTTCTTGACCACGCGGAACTGCGCCCCCGCCTCGCGCATGCGCCGCCGCAGCTCGGTCGCGGCGTTCGCATCGAGACCCGCATAATGGGTCACGATCACGGTCTCCCCCCGCGCAAAGGTCTCATGCAGCGCAGCCACTGCCGCTTCTTTCGTCTGGCGGTCCATGCGCCGGCCTCCTCCATACCGGGGCAGGCCGTGCGGCACCGCCCAGCAGTTTCCGCCGGCCCAAGCCGGCCAGAAGATCCGCCTGTCCGATGCCCGAGTCCGGACGCGCCGCCAACGGCTGCGTCCGCACCCCGTCTGTGCAGGAAATTAAGGCTGTCGCCGCCTGCAGTCTCGGACAGGTGGCGGTCCCGATAGCGAGACCGCAAGTCAGATCATTCAGGCCGCGGCCTTGGCCCCGGCCTCCAGTTCGCCGACATCCAGCGGAACCCCGGGCCCCATGGTCGACGACAACCAGATTTTCTCAATATACACGCCCTTCGCTCCGGACGGGCGCGCCTCACGGATCGCGTCCACGAACGCGCGGACGTTGGCGGCCAGGCTGTCCGGATCGAAGCTGGTCTTGCCGACTCCGGCATGCACGATTCCGGCCTTCTCGGCCCGGAACGCGACCTGTCCTCCCTTGGCCGCCTGCACGGCCGCCGCGACGTCGGTCGTGACGGTGCCGAGCTTGGGATTGGGCATCAGGCCGCGCGGCCCCAGGATCTTCCCCAGCCGCCCGACGACCGGCATGCAGTCGGGCGTGGCCACGGCCCGGTCGAAATCGATCTCACCCTTCTGGATGGTTTCGGCCAGGTCCTCGGCGCCGACGACGTCCGCACCGGCAGCCTTCGCCTCCGCCGCCGCCTGATCGCGCGCGAAGACCGCCACCCGCACCGTCTTGCCCGTGCCCGCCGGCAGCATCACGGTGCCCCGAACCTGCTGATCCGACTGGCGCGTGTCGAGATTGAGGTTGACCGCAATCTCCACGGTCTGATCGAACTTGGTGCCGACGTGCCGTTTCAGGTGCGCCACCGCATCCTGCAGTTTCTGTGGCTGGGTCCGGTCGAGCCCTTCACGGGCGGCCCGCAGCCGTTTTCCTGGACGCGCCATCGTTTCAGCCCACTCCGATGCCCATCGAGCGGGCCGTACCTTCCACGATACGACACGCCTCGTCAACGCCCGACGCATTCAGGTCCGGCATCTTCTCCGTTGCGATTTCCCGCACCTGCGCGGCGGTCACCGACCCCACTGCGGAACTGCGTCCGGTCTCCCCGGAACCCTTGTCGACCTTGGCGGCGCGCTTGAGGTAGTAGGAGACGGGCGGTTTCTTCACCTTGAAGGAGAAGCTGCGGTCACGGTAGACCGTGATCACCACCGGCAGCGGGGCGCCGGGCTCGGCCCCCTGGGTCTGCGCATTGAACGCCTTGCAGAACTCCATGATGTTGAGCCCCGCCTGACCGAGCGCCGGGCCGATCGGCGGCGACGGGTTCGCCTGGCCGGCCGGCACCTGGATGCGCACGAAACCGTCAATCTGCTTTGCCATGCCCTGACCTCCGTTACCTGATTCTAGATCTTCTCGACCTGCGAGTATTCGAGCTCGACCGGGGTGGCGCGGCCAAAGATCGAAACGGATACCTTCACGCGAGAACGTTCCTCGTCGATCTCTTCCACGACCCCGTTGAACGACGTGAAGGGGCCGTCGCCCACCCGCACGTTCTCGCCGATCTCGAAAATGACGGCCGGCCGGGGACGTTCCACGCCCTCGCGAATCTGGCTGAGCACCCGGCCCGCCTCCTCGTCGGAAATCGGGCTCGGATCCCCCTCGGTGCCGACGAAGCCCAGCACGCGGGGAACATCCAGGACGAGGCGGCGGGTCTGGTCCGAAAGGGCCATGCGCACCAGCACGTAGCCCGGAAAGAACTTCCTCTCGGTCTCAACCTTCTTGCCCTGCCGCAGCTCGACCACGTTCTCGGTCGGGACGACCGCTTCCATGATGTCGTCCGCCAGACCCAGCCGGTCCGCCTCGGTCCGAATGGCTTCCGCCACCCGCCGCTCGAAGCCCGAATGGGCGTGCACGATGAACCAGGCGGGCGCCGGCGCCGCCGTTTCCCCCTGAATCAACTGCCCAGTCCGAGAATGGCCTGGACCGCCATCGACACCAGCTGGTCCACGCCCAGAAAGAAGAGTGCCAGCAGGAAGACCATGACAAACACCATCCCGGTGGTGACGGCGGTCTCTTTCCGGGTGGGCCACGTGACCTTCGTCAACTCCTGACGAATTTCCCGAAGAAATTCAATGGGCGACGTTCCGCTCATGGCCGAGTCCTTGCGTGGCACGATACCGCCCCCACCGGAAACATCGCTGCCGGCGACGATCGGAACCAAACCTGACCGGGGGATACGGTTGAACGGCAAGGATACTTCATCCTGACCGCCCTCCGCAAGTGCCGACCCTCGTGCGCCGTGGACAAGGCGTCATTACCTGGCGGGGGCAAGCCCCGCCCGGCAACCGGCCGCTTCAGCCGGTAGCAATGGGAGCGGGCGATGAAGTGAACGCTGAACAGGCTTCGAAAAAAGTCGGATGCGGAAGCTGACCCGGCGAGGATGCGGGGAAGGCTGCCACGGACGGGGATGCGAGCGACGCCGGCACCCGCCGGTTCCGCCGGGGTAGCGGCAGCGGCACGCATGGAAGAGGGAAAGGGCGGCCACACGGGAAGCCCTGTCGGGGGGTGTGGCACGCACCCACCGGAACCCTGCGAGGGGCACGAGCGGGCGTAGAGCGCGGCGCGGATGGCCATCAGGCCGGGTCTCCTGTCTCTCGCCGGTCTTGAGTGCCGACACGCTTGCAATGTACGCCGTTATGGTGCATATTTTCATCACCTTCTCACGCGGAAGACAGCGTAATGGCCGAAACTGCCGAGACGAAGCACCAGCGCGTCCACCTGCGCCTCGACGCAAGGAGCAAGCGCAAGCTTGAACGCGCAGCGGCCTACGAGGAAACCACGGTCAGCCGCTTCATGCTGCGCAACGCCGTCGCCGCCGCCGAGCGGGTGATCGAGGCACGCGAGCGGATCGTGCTCCCAGCGACGGATTGGGACGCCTTCCACGACGTGCTGCTCGACCCGCCCGCGCCGAACGCGGCCTTGAGGAAGGCCGCACGCCGCTACCGCGAGCGCATCGGTGGATGAACCGCCGCTGACGGTCGAGCCGCTTGCCTCGCATCACGACCGCGCGTCCTTCTCCTGCGGGGAGCCCTCCCTCGATCGCTACATCCGCCGGCAGGCTTCCCGAGACGCCCGGCGGCGAGTCGCGCGGGTCTTCGTCGTATCGGGCGGGCCGAACGGACGGGTCGCCGGCTACTACACGCTGAGCGCGGCGAGCTTCGAGAGGAACGACCTGCCGGCGGAGGTCGAAAGGCGCCTGCCGCATTATCCGGTGCCGGCGGCGGTGATCGGGCGGCTGGGTGTTGATCTTCGCAGCCAGGGGAGCGGGCTCGGCGAAATCCTGCTGCTCGACGCGATCCGTCGCGTGGTCCGCGCGGGCGACACTATCGGGGTCTATGCCGTGGTGGTCGATGCGCTGCACGACCGGGCCAGCGCGTTCTATGAGCGGTACGGCTTCCTGCCCTTCCCGTCGCGGCCGCTACGCCTGTATCTCCCGCTTCGGACCTTCGAGCAACTCAAGTTCTAGAAGGCATGGAGCGCGGCGCGCAGGGTCACGGTCTCGGTTGACTTCCTTGCTTGCCGGATCTTCGCGGGCGCAGAGCAGCCCCTACGGCTTGCGTCCGGCTGGCGCCGACACCGAATCGGGCCGGCTGGCGCGAAGGTTGGTGGTCCGACTCCGGGGTCCCGGTCGTTCGGTCTCCGCCGCAGCGGAAACCTTTGCGGCGGGCCCTCGCCGTGATTCGGGCCACAGGGCCGCGAGGCGTTCGACCGAGAGATCTTCTGCCGTGGGGCGGTGGAGGCGGTTGGCCATCGGCTCGGAAATATTGAAGTGCAGGCGCGCGGAATCGAGGTTGATCGCATCCACCGGATGACCGGTGAAATCACGGATTCGCCTGACGGACAACAACCCGCTCTTCAACGCCGTGCGGATGTCCTCCTCCGTCGCCCCGACTTCCTGCGCCAGCCGCTGGACCGACACGAGAGTCTCCCCGCTGGCCGTTCGGGTCAGGCCCTCACCGTAGATGGAATGCTCCTGGTGATTGATCGGCATCAGGTTCTCCGTGGGCCGTTTTGTCTGCAAACTGGCGGAAGCCCGGAGAGGGGCGCTTCCGGCTGCCCCCGCAAGTCGGGGCCATGACGCCCGGCAGGATACCAGCGTCGCCCCGCCCGACCGCAAGTCCGGCCGAAGCGCGCCCTGCTGACCCGGCCGCTGCCGGGCTGCCGGCCCGCTCCTGGTCACGCATGACCGGCCACCCGGAGGTTCCGGCGCGGGCCGGACGTCGGCCGGCGGTGCGAGCCTTGCGCGGCGGACCGCCGCCAGAATCGACGCATCGATGGGCATCGCGGGCGGCGCGGAACCCGCGAAGAACCCGCAAGCAACAGCCGGTATCGAGCCACCGGAGTCGGGGCCGGGCGCGGCCATTGGGCTCCGTGCCCGGTGACGGGAATCCCGGACCCGACAGAACCGTGCGCCGTCCGGGTCGGCGGCCGCTCCCGCCGGCCGCATCGACGACCGCGGGTAATCTGACGTATTTTCTGCGCATGGCTGCAGGCAGGGCCGTCAAACGGACGGGAACGAGCATGACCGCCGGAAACGATATCGGGGTATCGGTGGGCCGCACGGCAGACCACCTGAAAGCCAGAGACGGCATGAACTGCCGCCTGCTCGGCAACGGAACCACTCCAGGCGTGAAGACCGGCGGTTCCTGGCGGTTCGGGAAGGCAGATACCGGCCAGTGGACGGACAGGGACGCGGTCGGCCCGCGCCGGGAAGGTCGGCAAGGAGCAGACGGGCAATGACGGTTCCAACAATCTTCGAGTCCTGCCGGCCGCGGCCGGATGTGCTGGCGGGCGCGGTAACAGAGGCCGATTTCGCGGCGGACCTTGCGCAGGTGATCGTCGGAAAGGGAAGCGACGACTATGTCGATCCGGCGCGGTTCTTCGCCAACACCCATCCGACCCGGGGCTTGAAGAACCTGCTGGAGAATGTCTGCCGCCGACTTGGCGGATCCGGCGGCGAAGCTGCACCGATCTTCCGCCTCGACACTTCGTACGGCGGCGGCAAATCGCACGGACTGATCGCGCTTTGCCACGCTGCGCGCACGGCTGACTCGCCGCTCGGGACGTTGAAGGACATCCTCGACGGCGTGTAACCGGCGAACGCTTCCTGCTGGAGTGTTTCTCGACTGTCCCGAGACCGATGTCGTCCGGTTCACGGAAGGCAGATAATTCCAGGGCTTCAAGCGAACCAGGCAAACGCGGCCAGATGAGAATCACACCCATACAGATTCAAAAAGAGCCGTGGGGAACGGATCGTGCGCACCTCCCGCTCATGCGGGTTCGGCTCGGACGTCGAGGAGGTTGCGCGCCTCGCGCCCGCAGGCCACGCCGACTAGATGGATCGGCCCGTCATGGTCGGCGTACTGGTCCGCATAGCCCCGCCCGCGCATCTGCGCCAGCGCCGCCTCCAGCGCGGCCTCGGCACCGTCTGCGCCCTCGGCCATCTTGAACTCGATCACGAAGACCTGCCGGCCGCGCCGCAGCACCATGTCCGCCCGGCCACGGGCGGACGCCTCCTCCACCCGCAGGTCGGCACCGACCGCGCGCAGGCACATGTAGAGCAGGCTCGCATACCACGCCTCGTAGCGCGCGAGGTCGCCCGTCGCGTGCCACTGGTAGGGGATGCCCGCGAGCCAGGCCTGCAGTGTCGCGCCGAAGCCTGCGAAGTCGTGCGCTTCCAGCAGAGTGCAGAACTCCCGGCCGCGTTCCAGAGGCTCGGCGCCCTTCTGGCCCAGCCAGGCCAGCAGGCCCCGGTTCAGGCTGATCCGGACCTCACGATTGGGATAGTCCAGACGATAGAGGACGTCGAAATCATCCCGCTCCTCGCCGGCGATGGTGAGGTAACCGGTCTGGAAGAGCAGGGCCTCGATACCGATGTCGTCCACGTCGAACTTCGAGACCAAATCCATCCCGGTCAGCCGGCCCTCCAGATCCAGCGGGCTCACCGACTGCTCCGTCAGCAGGCGGAACAGGAACTCCGGCGACCCGGTCTCGAACCACCAGGGACGGAACTCGCGACTGTCCAGCAGTAACAGCACATCGTAGGGATTGTAGACCGGCTCCTTGCCGCGCCAGCGGTAGCCGTCGTACCAGGTGCGGATCTCGTCCCGGTCCAGTCCGTCGAGCTCAGGGCCGAACACCCGGTCGAGGTCCTCGTCCCGGTAGCCGCAGATCGCGGCGTAGCGCGGATCTAGGCTGATGTCCTTCAGGTTGTTGAGGCCCGAGAACAGGCTGACCTTCGAAAACATGCTCACGCCGGTGACGAAGACGAAGCGGACATGTTCGGCGCTGTCCTTGATGATGCCGTAGAAGCCCCGCAGGTAGTCCCGGTTGGCCCGCGCAAGCTCCGGGTCATGGAGCACGTCGAGGATCGGCTTGTCGTATTCGTCCACCAGCACCACGGCCGGCCGGCCGGCGGTGTCGTGAAGACGGTCGAGAAGATTGCGGAGACGCCTCGGGCCGGTATCGGAAGTCGGGGCCGGCGCAAGATCGCGCCCGCGTTCCACGGCCTCCAGCTGCTCGATGATGTCCCCTTCGATCTCGCCCGGTTCGTTGTACTTCCCGCCGAAGCTGAGCCGCACCACCGGATACGGTGAGGACCAGTCCCAGTGCGGATAGATGTCGAGCCCCTCGAACAGGGACTTGTGGCAGGCGAACAGCGACCGCAGCGTGTCGAGCAGCAGGCTCTTGCCGAAGCGGCGCGGGCGCGACAGGAAGTAGTGGCGCCCCTCGTCCACCAGCCGCCGGATCAGCGGGGTCTTGTCGACATAGTAGAAGCCCTCGCTCCGGATCGTCCGGAAGTCCTGGATGCCGATGGGTAGACGCTGCCGGGTCATGACCCTCTCCCTGCGCAGCACCGGCCATGTGGCGCGTACGGGCGTTTTCCCTGCCGCCGTTCCGGCGTCCCGATGCGCTGCACTCCCGGCGACGCTACCCCTTCGCCGAACCCCGGGCAAGCGCCGTTGCCGCCCGGATTTGCAAGACGCAGCGGCGCTCGTCCGCGCCCCTTCCGCTCCCGCTCAAACGGATTCGGCGCGGATGTCGAGGAGATTGCGCACCTCGCACCCGCAGGCTACGCCGACCAGGTGGACCGGCCCGTCATGGTCGGCGTACTGGTCCGCATAGCCCCGCCCGCGCATCTGTGCCAGCGCCGCCGCCAGCGCGGCCTCGGCACCGTCTGCGCCCTCGGCCATCTTGAACTCGATCACGAAGACCTGCCGGCCGCGCCGCAGCACCATGTCCGCCCGGCCGCGGGCGGAGGCCTCCTCCACCCGCAGGTCGGCGCCGACCGTGCGCAGACACAGGTAGAGCAGGCTCGCATACCACGCCTCGTAGCGCGCGAGATCGCCCGTCGCGTGCCACTGGTAGGGGATGCCCGCGAGCCAGGCCCGCAGCGTCGCGCCGAAGCCCGCGAAATCGTGCGCTTCCAGCAGCGCACAGAATTCCCGGCCGCGTTCCACCAGCCGGCCCTCCAGCTCCAGGGGGCTCACCGACTGCTCCATCAGCATCCGGAACAGGAACTCCGGCGATCCGGTCTCGAACCACCAGGGACGGAACTCGCGGCTGTCCAGCAGTAACAGCACATCGTAGGGATTGTAGACCGGCTCCTTGCCGCGCCAGCGGTAGCCGTCGTACCAGGTGCGGATCTCGTCCCGGTCCAGCCCGTCGAGCTCGGGCGCGAACACCCGGTCGAGGTCCTCGTCCCGGTAGCCGCAGATCGCGGCGTAGCGCGGATCGAGGCTGATGTCCTCGAGGTTGTTGAGGCCCGAGAACAGGCTGACCTTGGAGAACATGCTCACGCCGGTGACGAAGACGAAGCGGACATGTTCGGCGCTGTCCTTGAGGATGCCGTAGAAGCCCCGCAGGTAGTCCCGGTTGGCTCGTGCGAGGTCCGGGTCGTGGAGCACGTCAAGGATCGGCTTGTCGTACTCGTCCACCAGCACCACCACCGGCCGGCCGGTGGCGCGATGCAGGCGGTAGAGGATGTTCTGCAGGTGCTCCGGGCCCGTATCAGCGACCGGCCCCGTGTCGAGATCGGAGGCATGTTCGATGATGGCCAGTTGGTTGAGGGCGTTGCGCTCGATGTCCCCGGGCGCAGTGTACTTCCCGCCGAAGCTGAGCCGCACCACCGGGTGCGGCGCGGACCAGTCCCAGTGCGGGTAGATGTCGATCCCCTCGAACAGGGACTTGTGGCAGGCGAACAGCGACCGCAGCGTGTCGAGCAGCAGGCTCTTGCCGAAGCGGCGCGGCCGCGACAGGAAGTAGTGGCGTCCTTCGTCCACCAACCGCCGGATCAGCGGCGTCTTGTCGACATAGCAGAAGCCTTCGCTCCGGATGGTTCGGAAGTCCTGGATCCCGATGGGTAGACGCTGCCGGGTCATGGCTTTCTCCCTGCGCAGCGCCGGCCTTGCGGCGCGCGCGGGCGTTTCCCCTGCCGCCGTTCCGGCGTCCCGGTGTGCTGCACTCCCGGCGACGCTACCCCTTCGCCGGACCCCGGGCAAGCGCCGTTGCCGCGCGGATTCACAAGACGCAGCGGCGCTCGTCCGCGCCCCTTCCGCTCCCGCTCAGGCGGGTTCGGCGCGGACGTCGAGGAGGTTGCGCGTCTCGCGCCCGCAGGCCACGCCGACCAGATGGACCGGCCCGTCATGGTCGGCGTACTGGTCCGCATAGCCCCGCCCGCGCATCTGCGCCAGCGCCGCCGCCAGCGCGGCCGCGCCGCCGTCTGCGCCCTCGGCCATCTTGAACTCGATCACGAAGACCTGCCGGCCGAGCCGCAGCACCATGTCCGCCCGGCCGCGGGCGGAGGCCTCTTCCACCCGCAGGTCGGCGCCGACCGCGCGCAGGCACATGTAGAGCAGGCTCGCATACCACGCCTCGTAGCGCGCGAGGTCGCCCGTCGCGTGCCACTGGTAGGGGATGCCCGCGAGCCAGGCCTGCAGCGTCGCACCGAAGCCCGCGAAGTCGTGCGCTTCCAGCAGCGCACAAAACTCCCGGCCCCGCTCCAGGGGCTCGACCCCCTTCTGGCCCAGCCAGGCCAGTAGCCCGTCGTTCAAACTGAGCCGGACCTCACGATTGGGATAGTCCAGACGGTAGAGGGTCCGGTGGCCCTGCCGCTCCTCGCCCGTGATGGTGAGGTAGCCGGTCTGGAAGAGCAGCGCCTCGATGCCGATGTCACCCACGTCGAACTTCGAGACCAGGTCCATCCCGGCCAGCCGGCCCTCCAGCTCTAGCGGGCTCACCGACTGCTCCATCAGCATCCGGAACAGGAACTCCGGCGACCCGGTCTCGAACCACCAGGGACGGAACTCGCGGCTGTCCAGCAGCAGCAGCACGTCGTAGGGATTGTAGACCGGCTCCTCGCCGCGCCAGCGGTAGCCGTCGTACCAGGTGCGGATCTCGTCCCGGTCCAGTCCGTCGAGCTCGGGCGCGAACACCCGGTCGAGGTCCTCGTCCCGGTAACCGCAGATCGCGGCGTAGCGCGGGTCGAGGCTGATGTCCTTCAGGTTGTTGAGGCCCGAGAACAGGCTGACCTTCGAGAACATGCTGACCCCGGTGACGAAGACGAAGCGGACATGTTCGGCACTGTCCTTGATGATGCCGTAGAAGCCCCGCAGCCAGTCCCGGTTGGCCCGTGCGAGGTCCGGGTCGTGGAGCACGTCGAGGATCGGCTTGTCGTATTCGTCCACCAGCACCACGGCCGGCCGGCCCGTCTTCCTGTGCAGTCGATGGAGAAGGTCGAAAAGGCGCTCGGGTCCGGTCGTGGAGGAGGCGGGCAGCAGGCTGGCGTCGCGTTCGGTCGCCTCCAGCTGCGTGAGGACGTTGCGTTCGACCTCGCCCGGCTCATTGTACTTCCCGCCGAAGCTCAGCCGCACCACCGGGTGCGGCGCGGACCAGTCCCAGTGTGGGCGGATGTCCAGCCCTTCGAACAGGGGCTTGTGACAGGCGAACAGCGACCCCAGCGTGTCGAGCAGCAGGCTCTTGCCGAAGCGGCGCGGGCGCGACAGGAAGTAGTGATCCCCCTGCTCGACCAGCTGCCGGATCAGCGGGGTCTTGTCGACATAGTAGCTGCCGGTCTCCCGGAGGCGCCGGAAGTTCTGGATGCCGATGGGTAGACGCTGCCGGGTCATGGCCTCTCCCTGCGCAGCGTCGGGCCTGTGGCGTGCGCGGGCGTTTCCCCTGTCGCCGTTCCGGCATCCCGGCGCGCTGCACTCCCGGCGACGCTACCCCTTCGCCGGACCCCGGGCAAGCGTGTTGGCGGCACGGAGAGGCGGACTCATTGGGGGTGATTCTCATACAGTCATGTGCAGAAAACGCCGGGGCGGCGGAGTTGGTGGAGCGAAGGACCGCAACCAGGAGGAACTTTCGGCGCGCCTGGCTTCATTCACTTCCCGCATTGCTTTGCGGCATCCGGCTTCCTACAGTGAAACGAAGCGGTTCGGGAACCGTCTCCGCAAGTGACGGCCCCGCTCAAGCGCCGCCCGGGCTGCAGGCCGGAGGCGTGACGGCTTTCTCGCCCGACGGTGCAAGCGGGCAGGAAACGCAGCCGGGGCGCCCTTCGGCGCCGTGCTTCCCGCGCCTGGCGCAGCGATGCTTTCGGTGCCTGCAACCACTCCCTGGCGAACGTCCGGGCGTGTACCGGCGCCCGGATTGACCGCCCGTCCCGTCAACGGAAGGATGATGCCGCCATGGAACTCTGTATCGCCGTGATCTACGGGTCGGTCCGGCCCCAGCGGGTGGGGATCCGGATGGCCCGCTTCGTCACCCGGGCATTCCGCAACCGAGGCGCCGAGGCGATCCTCGTCGATCCCCTTGAACACCGCCTTCCGCTTCTCGAGAAACGCTATCGGGAGTACGGTGAGGGAGAGGCTCCGGCCGCCCTCGATTCGGTGCACCGCATTCTTGACCGCGCGGACGCATTTGTCGCGGTCAGCGCCGAATACAACGGCTCGGTCCCGCCCGCCCTGGTCAACCTGCTCGACCACTTTCTGCCCGAGTACGCGCGCAAGCCGTCAGCGGTCTGCACCTATTCGCCCGGACCGCTCGGCGGCGCACTGGCCGCCGTTCCGCTACGCCACCTGTTCACGGTTCTGGGCGCTCCGCCGATTGGCGCACCGTTCCGGGTAGGCAACCTCCACGAGGCGTTCGACGACGACGGCCATACCGGGGATTCCCGTATCCTGCGGAGATTCGGCGACTTCGCCGATCAGATCGAGTGGTACGCCCGGGCGCTGAAGGCCGCCCGTGAAGGGGATGCCGGAACAGCACTTCCCGGCTGACGCCGACCACCCGGCCGGCTTCGCGAAACGGGGTGCCGGGCGCGCCACGAAGCCGGGGCCCGCCTCGCAGCGGCCGACCTCACAGCAGCGTCTGATGGCGCCGGCCCAGTACGCTCCCGCGGTGCACGTAGACGTTCAGCAGCAATCCCATGCATGCGAACAGGGTCAGCATCGCGGTACCGCCGTAACTGATCGGCGGCAGCGGGTACCCCACGACCGGAATCGTACCGGTCGTCATCGCAATGTTGATGAACGCGTACAGGAACACGATGACGGTGATGGACGCGGCCATTACCCGGGCGAAGTGGCTGCGCACGAACTGGGCCAGGATGAGCCCCCAGACCACGATCAGCCCGTAGAGCGCGATCAGGAACCACGTGCCGAAGAGGCCGAATTCCTCGGCGAACACGGTAAAGGCGAAATCCGTGT
Source organism: Alphaproteobacteria bacterium (assembly GCA_965203385.1). GTDB lineage: Bacteria > Pseudomonadota > Alphaproteobacteria > TMED109 > TMED109 > VXPW01. The sequence goes on along the minus strand of OZ241893.1, from coordinate 2,574,183 downwards.
GATGCTCGGGCAGAAACTTGAGCTGGGTCTGGCTTCCGCCCAGGAACCCCTTCCCGAAGATCCCGCCGGACCCCACCGCGATCTGGGACTGCAGAAGGTGGTACCCGGCTCCCAGCGGGTCGGATTCCGGGTCGAGAAACGATCGCGCCCGCACCCGCTGGTACTCGTGCAGCAGGAACCACCAGACCAGCGGCAGCGCCGCGGCCGTGATCCCGATGCCGGCGGCCACCACCCGCAGGCTCAACCCCGCCAGGAACGCGGTCACGCAGCCCACGACCACGATCGCCGCTGCGGTACCGAGATCGGGCTGGCGCCAGACCAGAACCGCCGGGACGGCAATCATCAGACCGGGGACGATCAACGCCAGGAGGCCGACGCTCGGGCCCCGGTCGTGAAAGAAGCGCGCGAGGGCCAGCACCAGCGCCAGCTTCACCGGCTCCGATGGCTGGAACTGGAAGGAACCGACCCGGATCCATCGATCGACGGCGAGGTGACTCGGCAGGAACTCCAGCGTCACCAGCAGGGCCAGCGCCAGCGCCAGCGGGACATAGGCGAACCGGAACCAGAAGCGGATATCGACGAGCGCCACCCCGACCATCAGGAGACAGCCGGCCAGCGCCCGGAGGGCGTGCGGCCAGAACCATGGGTCCGGCTGGCCGCCGGCGGCCGAGAACTGCACGGCCAGCCCGGCCGAGACCAGAACCAGCAGGGCCAGCAGAAGGTAGATGGGAGGCGTCTGGACCAGCCCCTCCAGCCGTTCGCGGAACCCGGGCACCCGCTCGTCGGTCTCGCGGACGAAATCGACCCCGCTCACGCAACCTGCCTCGCTGCGGGGCCCCTGCCCACCAGGTTCAGCCGGTCCGCTTCCAGCAGCAGGTCCCGGGCGATCGGGCCGGCGACACGGGATCCGCTGCCGCCGTGTTCGACGATGACTGCTGTGGCGTAGCGGGGCTCCTCGACCGGGGCGAAGCCGACGAACAGCGCATGGTCGCGGAATTCCCGCGGCAGGTCCTCGTTCCTGCGGACCCCCGTCGTCCGCTCTGCGGCCGAGATCCGGCGAACCTGGACGGTGCCGGTCTTCCCGGCCATGCGAAAGTCCGGCTGCTCGATCCGAACCCCGCGGGCGGTCCCCCGGCGCGTGTTGACGACCGCCGACATGGCCGACCGGACAAACTCCAGGGAGTCCTCCCGGAGATCCAGCGGCTGAACCCGACGGCCGGCGGCGGCCGGCGGCGACGCCGTCCGCTCACCGCCCGCCGCCGGACCGCCCTCGCCCTGGAAGAACCGGATTCCCAGCTGCCGGCCGCTCGCGATCCGGGCGGTCATCACGCCCAACTGCAGCGGGGTGACGAGCAGGTACCCCTGACCAATGCCGATGTTCGCCGTATCGGTCGGGTACCACTCCTTGTCATGGGTCTGCTGCTTCCACTCCCGGGTCGGCACCAGACCCACCCCTTCACGGACCGCACCGTCAACCGCGGCGGGCTGCCCCAAGCCCAGGCGCCGCGCCATGTCCGCAATGCGGTCCACCCCGAGCTCGAGCGCGAGTTCGTAGAAGTGGACGTCGCAGGACTGCGCGATCGCGTCATGCAGGTCCAGCCGGCCATGCCCCGACCGCCGCCAGCAATGGAACCGGTTGCCGCCGATTTCCCGCACCCCGTCGCAGGCCACGCTCATCTCGGGATCGTGGCCGGCTTCCAGGGCGGCCAGCGCCACCACCAGCTTGAAGGTCGAACCGGGGGCATAGCGGCCCCGGGCGGTTCGGTCGAACAGCGGGGTCAGGGGGTCGCGGCTCAGCGCGTTCCAGGTTGCGCGGTCCAGCCCGGAGACGAAGAGGTTCGGGTCGAAACTGGGGGAGGAGGCGCACGCCAGGGCGTCGCCGCTGATCGCATCCAGCACGACCGCGGCGCCGGTCTGGCCGGTGAACTGGCCGGCCGCGTAGCGCTGCAGCCGGGAATCGACCGTGAGTTGCAGATCCCGGCCCGGCACGGCCTTCTTTTCCAGAAGATTGCGGACCGGCTTGCCGCGGGCGTTGACCTCCACGTGCAGGGTGCCGATCCGTCCCCGCAGAACCTCCTCGCGGGTCTGCTCGAATCCCACCCGGCCCATCTGGAAATTGCTCAGCTGGGCGAGTACCTCGTTGCGGTCGATGTCCTCGTCCGTCACCGACGAGACGTACCCCAGCAGGTGGGCCAGGATCTCTCCCGCCGGATAGTGGCGCTCGGACTCGCGCCGGACCGACACGCCCGGCAGCATTACCGAATGCGACGCCACCCGGGTCACGTCCTCCCACGACTGCAGACGGACCATCCGGCCGCTGGCCCCGGGTTCTGCGGCGGACGGCTCGAACAGTTGCCGGAGCCCGCTGTAGCGCGTGGCCGAGGGACGCAGGAGACGCTCCAGCTGCAGCCCCGTGGCCCGGCGGCGTCCCGGATCGCGCGGCGGCTCGACGTGCAGGTAGTGGTGCCACCGGTTGCCCGCGACCAGCACCCCCCGGCGGTCAAAGATCCGCCCGCGCGACGGCACCAGCAACTGCAGCTTGACGCGGTTCTCGTCCGACCGCGCCGCATAGTGTTCATGCTCGACGACCTGCAACTGGTACAGGCGCTCGGCGATCACTGCGAACAGGCAGCCGTTCAGGCCCAGCACCAGCAGGGAACGCCGGTCGAATTCATGCCGGCGGCGGCGGTCAGCGGGCTTCATGGCGGGCCAGCGGGGGCTGGAAGAGGTACTGCAGCATCACGAATGACTGCAGGATCACGGGGTACAGGAGCAGGATCACCGCCACCTGAAACACCAGATCGTCGAGCGACCCGCCATCCGCGGGATCCCGTCCGACCAGGAAGACGGCCACGGTCGCACCGACGGTGAGAAAGGGCCCGAGCACCCACGGATAGAACCAGGGGCGGGCGGTGGCGAAGCGCCGCTGCAAGGCAACGATCGCGAACCGCAGGACGAACAGCGTCAGCGGCACCGTTCCGAGCCGGACCCCGGACAGGACGTCGCAGGCAAGGCCGAGCGCGAACAGGATCAGCGGATTCAGCCGGCCGGTGTGGGCGGGGTACAGACAGCACAGGCCGGCCACCGCCAGCACCGGCATCGGGGCCTGGAGGTCAACCGAGAACGCGGGGCCGGCGAGAACGGCCTGGCCCAGCACCGGAAAGAACATGGCCGTCGGCCCGAACGCCCGGGTCGGCAACCGCCTCACCGCAGGCGCTCGGCCGCCGGCGCGTCAACCGGCCGGGTGAGGATCACCTGCAGGTAGCGCAGGCCGTCAAGGTCCACGGCCGGACGAACCAGCATGCCCGCATCGGTGTGGACGACGGTCCCCACCAGGAGATGGGGCGGGAACATCCCGCCCTGGCCCGACGTATGCAGGGCCTCGCGGTCCAGGAAGCTGGTGAGATTCGACGAGGATCGGACATAGGCAAACCGCAGGAGGCCGTTCGGCCCCCCGGTGACCACGGCGCTGAGCCCGGAGCGTTCGCCGAACACCGGCACGTGGGACGCGATGCTGGAGAGCAGCTGCACCTGCGCCGCGCGCTTCCCGACGGCCGTGACGTACCCCGCCATCCGGCCGAGGGACACGACGGTATCGCCGACGCGAATTCCGTCGCGCCCGCCGCCGTCGACCAGGATCGTGTTGCGGGGCACCGAGGTGCTGCTGGCCACGATCCGGACCGAGACATAGGACGGCAGGTCGGCCGGGACCAGCGCCAACAGTTCCCGCAGCCTGGCGTTCTCGGTCTGTGCCCCCCTGAGGGCATTGACCTGCCGGCTCAGGCGGTCCCGCTCGGCGCGCAGGCGCTGGTTGTCTTGCCGGGCCTGCACGAGTTCGTCGAAATCGCGGACCAGCATGCCGGCTCCCTCGACGGGAACACTGACCACCGCAACGGTCGCGGCCATCGCATCGAGCAGGGCGGATTCGATGCGTGACATCGCGGGCGTTTCGAACTGCCCGAGCAGGAGCAGGGCCAGCGCACAGGAGACCAGGAAACCGGCCGCGTACCGCCGGTAGCCGGCCTGCAGCCGGTCGGCAACGCCGGTCAGCCGGTGTCCACCCTTCATGTCGACGGGCCGCCACCCTCCCCCGGGGGCCGCGCTGCGGACCGCGACCCGTCACGGGCGTTCCTCATCCGGCCCCGATCTGGGCGAGCTGGCGCAGCAGCAGCCGGTTGCCGAGCAGTTTCCCGGTGCCGTAGGCGACACACAGCAACGGCTCGTCATGCACGGCCACCGGCAGGCCGGTCGCGTCGCGGATCACGCGGTCAATGCCTTTCAGAAGGGCGCCGCCGCCGGTCAGCAGCACCCCCTGGTTGACCAGGTCCGCCGCCAGTTCGGGGCTGGTGTGCCGCAAGGCGTCGCGCACGGTCTCGGCGATCTGGTCCACGGTCTCGGCATAGGCCTCGTACATGTGCCGTTCCGTGACCTCGATCTCCCGCGGCAGACCGGTCGTGAGATCCATCCCGCGCACGGCGCAGACCCTCCCGTCGGTACCGTCCTCCGGCGGACAGACCGCGCCGATGTCCTTCTTCAGGTTCTCGGCACTCTGCTCGCCCAGCTGCAGCTGGAAGTTGTTCCGCACGTACGTCATCAGCGCCTGGTCGAGCTTGTCGCCGCCCAGCTGCACCGACCGGGTCGTGGCCAGCCCGCCGAGCGAGATGATCCCCACCTCGGTCGTGCCGCCGCCGATATCGACCACCATCGACGCGTTCGATTCCATGATCGGCATGTCCGCGCCCAGCGCCGCGGCCATGGGTTCCTCGATCAGGACCACGTCGCGCGCACCGGTCGTCTCGGCCGACTCGCGAATGGCCCGGCGCTCCACCTGCGTGGCGCCGGAAGGGATGCAGACGGCGATCCGCGGCGAGATGAAGCTGCGGCTCCGATGCACCCGCCGGATGAAGTGCTCCAGCATCAGGCCGGCCATCTCGAAATCGGCGATCACGCCGTTCCGCATGGGACGGATGGCCTTGATCGAATCGGGGGTTCGCCCGATCATCTGCTTGGCATCCTTGCCCACCGCCAGCGTCTGCGGCTTGCCGTCCCGGTAACCGACCGAAATGATCGACGGCTCGTTGAGGACCACGCCCTGTCCCTGGACGTACACGAGCGTGTTCGCCGTCCCCAGATCGATCCCGAACTCGCTCGAGAACGCGTCCAGAACCCTCGAGAACAGGGCCATCAGACCGTCCCGCGCGGGCCCACGATCAGCCCTGCGCCGCGAAGGCCGGCGGCAATCCCCGCTGCCGTTTGGTGAACAGGCGGTTGAGGGCGGCGATGTAGGCCGTGGCGGCGGCCACCATCGTGTCGGTGTCGGCCGCATGCCCGGTGACCATCCGCCCGTTCTCCTCCAGCCGGACGGTCACCTCGGCCTGCGCATCGGTGCCCTCGGTCACGGCGCTGACCTGGAACAGTTCCAACCGGTAGTCGCCGGGAACCAGCGCCGCGATGCCCTTGAAGATCGCGTCGACCGGACCGGATCCGCGCTGCTCGGTCCGTTGTTCGGCGCCGTCGATCCGCAGCCGTACCCGGGCCTGCGCGTCCTGTCCGGTGCCGCACCGGAGTTCGAGACCTGCCAGTACCAGCCGTTCGTCGTCCCGCGCCAGGCCGACCTCCGCCAGGGCCAGGAGGTCCTCTTCGAAGATCTCCTTCTTCTTGTCGGCGAGCTCCTTGAACCGGACAAACACGTCACGGAGCTGGTTCGCGCCCAGCTCGATGCCGAGCTCCCGCAGCTTCTCGCTGAGGGCCGCCCGGCCCGAATGCTTGCCGAGCACCAGGCTGGACCTGGTGAGACCCACCGATTCCGGCGTCATGATCTCGTAGGTGCCGGCATGCTTCAGCATCCCGTCCTGGTGAATGCCCGATTCGTGCGCGAAGGCGTTCGCGCCGACCACCGCCTTGTTCGGCTGAACCGAGAAACCGGTCACCTGCGACAACAGGCGCGAGGCGCGGGTGATGTGCCGCGTCTCGACGTTCGTCTGGAAGCGCAGCGTATCCCGGCGGGTCCGGAGCGCCATGACGATCTCTTCCATCGCCGCGTTGCCGGCGCGCTCGCCGATGCCGTTGATCGTGCACTCGACCTGGCGGGCGCCCGCCCCGACGGCCGCCAGCGAATTGGCGACCGCCAGGCCGAGATCGTTGTGGCAGTGGACCGACAGTACCGCCCGGTCGATGTTCGGCACCCGGTGCCGCAGCATGGCGATCAGGTCGGCGAATTCGGACGGGATGGCGTAGCCCACCGTGTCGGGAATGTTGATGGTCGAGGCGCCGGCAGCGATGGCGCTCTCGACGCACCGGCACAGGAAATCGTGGTCGGTACGCGATCCGTCCTCGGGACTCCATTCGACGTCATCGACGAAGTTGCGCGCATAACTCACGCTGTCCACCACCAGCCCGTGCACGTCCTCGGGCTCCATCTGGAGCTTGTGCTGCATGTGCAGTGCGCTGGTCGAGATGAAGGTGTGGATGCGGGCGCGTTCCGCCTGTTTCAGCGCCTCGGCGGCCCGCTCGATGTCCCGGCGGCTGGCGCGGGCCAGCCCGCAGACGACCGGCTCCCGCACCGTCCGCGCGACCGCCTGCACGGCCTCAAAGTCGCCGTTGGAAGCGGCCGGGAAACCGGCCTCGATCACGTCGACCCGCAAGGCCGAGAGCGCCTCGGCCACCCGCAGCTTCTCCTCCAGGTTCATCGAGCAGCCGGGCGACTGCTCGCCATCGCGAAGGGTGGTATCGAAGATGGCGACATGATCGACGGGATTGGCCATGATGTTCCCCGAGGGCCGGTGCGCAGGCGCCCTGCCCACCGATACGGCCCGCTGCCCGGCGCTCGTTCGCTGCGCCGCCGCCTGTACCTAGCCTGAAATCAGCGCCAGATCAACGGAATTCCCGCCGGCCGGCGCCAGCCGCTCAATTCTTGTCGCGGTCCACGAGCTTGTGTTCGGTCAGCCACGGCATCATGGCCCGCAGCCGGTTGCCCACGTCCTCGATCGGATGTTCGGCCGCCCGGCGGCGCATGCTCTTGAAGCTGGGCTGGCCGACCGCACACTCGGTCATCCAGCGGCGGGTGAAGCGGCCCTTCTGGATGTCCTCCAGCACCTCCCGCATGGCGGCCCGCACCTCCTGGCCGATGATGCGCGGGCCGCTGGAATAGTCGCCGAACTCGGCCGTGTTCGATACCGAGTAGCGCATGTTGGCGATGCCGCCCTCGTAGATAAGGTCGACGATCAGCTTGACCTCGTGGAGGCACTCGAAATAGGCCATCTCGGGCGCGTAGCCGGCCTCCACCAGCGTCTCGTAGCCGGCGGTGATCAGCTCCGTCAGCCCGCCGCACAGCACCACCTGCTCGCCGAACAGGTCGGTCTCGCATTCCTCCTTGAAGGTCGTCTCGATGATGCCGGCGCGGCCCGCCCCGAGACCGCAGCCGTACGACAGGCCGATCTCCAGCGCGTTGGCAGAGGCGTCCTGGTACACCGCCACGAGAGAGGGCACCCCGCCGCCCCGCTGGTACTCCGAGCGCACCGTGTGCCCGGGCCCTTTCGGCGCCAGCATGAAGATGTCGAGATCGGGCCGCGGGTCGATCAGGCCGTAGTGGATGTTGAGCCCGTGGGCGAAACCGAGCGCCGCCCCCTGGCGCATGTGCGGCGCCAGGTGGTCGCGCCAGATCCCGCCCTGCAGCTCGTCGGGCGTCGCCATCATCATGACGTCGGCCCAGGCCGCGCCGTCGGCCACCGACACGACCTCGAAGCCGGCCGCCTCCGCCTTGGCGGCCGACCCCGAACCGGCGCGCAGGGCGACCTTCACGTCGCGTACGCCGCTGTCGCGCAGGTTGGCGGCATGGGCGTGGCCCTGGCTGCCGTATCCGATGATGACGACCTTCTTGGCCTTGATGAGATTGGTGTCCGCATCGCGGTCGTAGTACACCCGCATGAGCGTGTCTCCTGTGGGAAAAACCGGCGCACGGCCGGGGCGGCGATCAGGAAGCCCGGTCGCCGCGCGCGAGCGCGACCGCGCCGGTGCGGGCCACTTCCGCGAGACCCAGCGGCCGCATCAGGTCCATGAAGGCGTCGAGCTTGCCGGCCGATCCGGTCAGTTCGAAAATGAACGAACGGCTCGTGCTGTCGACCACGCGGGCCCGGAAGATATCGGCGATCCTGAGCGCCTCGACCCGCTTCTCGCCGCGCCCCTGCACCTTCACCAGCAACAGGTCCCGCGCCACGAACGGGCCCTCGATCGTCAGGTCCGCCACGCTGTGCACCGGCACGATGCGGCCGATCTGGCTGCGAATCTGTTCGACCGTCATCGGGGTGCCGGTGGTCACGATGGTGATCCGGGACACGTTCCGGTCGCGGTCGACCTCGGCCACCGTCAGGCTTTCGATGTTGTAGCCGCGCGCCGAAAACAGCCCCACCACCCGGGCCAGCACCCCGAACTCGTTGTCCACGAGCACCGAGAGCACGTGGGTGGCACTGGCTGCATCCATCTTCCGTATCCCGGGGGCCGAAGGCACCGAAGCCGGCGCGGCCGGTCGGCGGACTGTAGCGGACGCGCCGGTCAGGCGGAACCCGGCCCCGGCGGCTTGCCGGTCCCGAGCAGCGACCAGAGCGAAATCCACTCCTGCACCGCCGCCACGTGCAGGATTCCGGTCACGACGGCCGCTCCGCCCGTCGCCGCCAGCACCTTGCGGAACAGCCGGGGGCGGGCGGGCGCGCCGGGATCCTGTCCCGGGACGCGGTCCCGGGCCGGCTCCATGCCGACGGGCAGCAGCATGAAGAACAGCAGCCACCACACGATCGAGAACACCACCACCAGCCCCAGGACCGACATCAGCGCTGCTCCAGCTCGATGAGCGTGCCGTCAAAGTCCTTCGGGTGCAGGAACAGGACCGGTTTCCCGTGGGCTCCGGTCTTCGGCTCGCCGTCGCCGAGCACCCGCGCCCCGGCCGCCACCAGCCGGTCGCGGGACGCCTCCAGGTCGTCGACGCCGAAGCAGAGATGGTGGACGCCGCCGGCCGGGTTCCGGGCGAGAAACGCCGCCACCGGAGACCGCTCGCCGAGCGGGTGCAGCAGTTCGATCCGGGTGTTGGGGAGGGTGACGAACACCGTGGTCACCCCGTGCTCGGGCAGCGGCTGCGGGGCCGAGACCCGGGCCCCCAGAAGCTCCCGGTAGCGCCGGGCGGCGCCTTCGAGATCGGGCACCACGATGGCCACATGGTTGAGTTCACCCGTGATCGGCGGCATGGCTCGCATCCTCCCCCAGTCGAATCAGTTCCACCGCCACCGCCGGCCGGCGGAGCAGCGCCTGGCGGCAGGCGCGCCGGACCGCCCGGGCCAGCGCCGGGCGGGCGGCTCCGTCTTCCCGGCGCTGCGCCGGCGCGAACCCGCGCCAGGCCTCGCGCACGGCCCGGGCGACCGCCGCGGCCGCGCCGGTGCCGGAAGGGTCGAGCCCGTGCCACGTCACCCGCGGCGGCGCGGCGACCTCGTCGCCGGCCACGACCAGCGTGACCGTGACCGCCCCGTGGTGCGTCATCTGGCGGCGCTCCTGCAGATGGCCGGCGTCGATCGGCACGACGTGCGGGCCGTCGAGGACCATCCGGCCGGCGGCGGTCCACCCGACTTCCGCCGCCGCGCCCGGCGCCAGGCGGATCACCTTGCCGTTGCGCGGCTCGAACACCTCCGGCACCTGCAGCGACCGGGCCAGGCCGGCGTGGGCGCGAATGTGGAGCGGCTCCCCGTGAACGGGAAGGGCGATCCGGGGCCGGATCCAGCCGTACATGCGTGCGAGCTCGTCGCGCGCCGGGTGCCCGGACACGTGGATCGGCGCCTGATCGGACGTGACGACGTCGCATCCGAGGTCGACCAGGCCGTTCCAGATCCGCTTGACGGCCATCTCGTTTCCCGGGATCACCCGGGAGGAAAAGATCACGCGGTCGCCCGGTTCGAACCGGAGGGCCCGGTGCCGGCGCTCGACGATCCGCGCCAGCGCCGCCCGGGGCTCGCCCTGCGAGCCGGTGCACACGACCAGGAGCTCACGGCGGGGATGGGACCGGATCGCCCCCTCCTCCACGAACGCCGGCACCCCGTCGAGGTAGCCGGCCTGGCGCGCGGCCTGCGTGAACCGCCACAGCGAACGCCCGACCAGGGCCATCCGGCGGCCGCAGCGCCGGGCCACCGCCGCCACGGTGCGCAGCCGGGCGACGTTGGACGCGAACGTGGCGACCGCAACCAGGCCGGCCTGGCCCTCGACCAGCGGCGCGAGGGCCGCGCCGATCGTCCCCTCCGATCCGGTCTCTCCCGCAATCAGGGCGTTGGTCGAGTCACAGGTCATGGCCAGCACGCCGGCCTCCCCCAGCTGCCGCAGCCGGGCCTCGTCGGTCGCCGGCCCCACGCCCGGCTGCGGGTCCAGCTTCCAGTCGCCGGTGTGCAGCACCACGCCGGCCGGGGTGGTCAGCGCGATCGCGTGCGATTCCGGAATCGAGTGGGTGATGGGCACGTACTCCACCCCAAAGGGGCCGACGCGGCGCCGGTCACCGGGGGCCACCGAATCGACCGGGACCACGTCCAGCAGGCCGGCGTCCGAGAGTTTTTCGCGCAGGAGCGCGGCCACGAACGGCGTGGCCAGCACCGGGCACCTGAGCTGCCGCCACAGGTGCCCGACCGCGCCGTGGTGGTCTTCGTGGGCATGCGTGAGGACGATCGCCTCGATCCGCTCCTCCCGGCCCTCGAGGGCGCGGATGTCCGGCATCACGACGGCCGCCTCCGGCAGCCGCTCGTCGCGAAACGACACGCCGCAGTCGATCATGATCCACCGGCCGTCGAACCCGTAGAGGTTCAGGTTCATCCCGATCTCTCCGGACCCGCCGAGCGGCACGAACAGCAGCTCGTCGGGCCCGGGCAGCGGCAGCCCGTTCACGCGGCGGCGCCCCGGTTGTAGCGGTGCACGAAGCACAGTCCGTACAGGGTCAGGTTGGGATCGACCGCGCCGATCACGCCCGTCGCCTGCGCGAACAGGTCGGCCAGGCCGCCGGTCGCCACCACCCGCATCGCCTTCGACCCGCACTCGTCGCGGATCCGCTGGATCACCCCCTCGATCAGGCCGACGTACCCCCAGTAGATCCCCGACCGCATCGCCGCCACCGTATCCCGGCCGATCACGGCCGCCGGGCGACCGATCGCGATGCGCGGCAGCCGGGCGGCCTCGGCGTGCAGGGCCTCGAGCGACAGGTTGACGCCGGGCGCGATCACGCCGCCCTCGTACGAGCCCCCCGCACCCACCACGTCGAACGTGGTCGCGGTCCCGAAATCGATGACGATGACGGCGCCGCCGTGGCGCCGGTAGGCCCCGACGGCATTGACCAGGCGGTCGGCGCCGACTTCCTGCGGGCTCGGTATGTTGATCTCGAGGCCGAGATCGAGCCCGTCGCCGACCACCTCGGCCCGGCACCCGAAGAACCGGTCGGCCAGCAGCCGCAGTTCGAAGAGCGACGCCGGCACCACGGTCGAGATCACCACGGCGCCGATGGTCTCCGGGCTGCGCCCGTCCCTCTGCATCAGCTGGGACAGCACGGCCGCATACTCGTCGGCGGTGCGGTCGACCGACGTGGCCAGCCGCCACGATACGAGCAGCTCCTCCCCCGCGAAGACCGCGAACACGGTATTGGTGTTGCCGACGTCGACGGCGAGCAGCTGCGACTCCATCAGTTCCCGAGCTCCGGAAAGACGTCGCCGGCCACGATGCGCCGGCGCCGCCCGTCCGCCAGGTCCAGCAGCAGCGCGCCGTCGTCGTCGATGTCGGCGTAGCGTCCGGATACCTCCGCCGGCCCGACCCGCACGCGCAGCGCGGTGCCGGCCGCCAGCGCCAGTTCCCGCCAGCGCTCGAGCACCCGGCCCGGATCCTCCTCCGCCCGGGCGGCCAGACGGCCGAGGTAGGCGGCCAGCAGGCGGGCCGGACTGACCCCCGGTGCGCCGGCCGCGGCGAGATCGGTCGCGGGCTGCGACGCGGCGGCGGGGTGGGACACCAGGTTGACACCGGTGCCGACCACCGCCGCCGCCCGCTCGGGCGCGGTGTCGGCGAGAATCCCCGCGAGCTTCGCGCCCTCGACCAGCAGGTCGTTCGGCCACTTCAGATGCACGGGCACCCTCCCTCCGGCCACCTCCCGCACCGCCTCCGCCAGGCACACCCCGACCCGGAATACCTCGAGGGCCGGGCGCCGGCCGTCGGCCACGGGGAGCACCACCGAAGCGTAGAGATTCCCGGGCGGCGAGACCCAGTTCCGCCCGTGGCGCCCGCGGCCCTGTTCCTGGCGGCGCGCCCACACGACGAGCCGGCCGGCGCCGGCCGGGCCGGCGCGGCGCCGGGCTTCGGTGTTGGTACTGTCCACGGCGTCGAGCCGGACCACCTGGAACGCCGCCGCCATCCCCGCCTCAGAAGCCGAGGGCGCCGGCCGCCGTGGCCGCTTCCTCGACCACGGCGGGCGCGACCGCAAGGAACCCGAGCGCGGCCACCGCCGTCACCGTCACCGTCCACGCCACCGGCCGCCCCGGCGGCCGCTCGAAGTCCTCGTCCCCGTCCGCGAAATACATCACGTAGACCACCCGGAAATAGTAGGCCGCCGCCACCACGCTGGTCAGCACCCCCAGCACCGCCAGCCAGAACAGGCCGGCCTCGACCGCCGCCCGGAACACGTACAGCTTGGCCAGGAAACCGGCCAGCGGCGGCAGCCCCGCCATCGAGAGCAGCAAGGCCGAGAACGCCAGTGCGAACAGCGGCCGGTGGCGGCCGATTCCGGCCAGGTGCTCCACCTGTTCGAACGGCTGGTGGCTGCGGTGCAGGGCGAGGAGGCACGCGAAGGCGCCGATCGTCATGACCGCGTAGACGGCGAGATAGACGCTGGCTCCGTGCACCCCCTGCGGCGTGCCGGCGGCGATTCCGACGAACAGGTAGCCGGAGTGGCCGATCGCCCCGTAGGCCAGCAGCCGCTTCAGGCTCGTCTGCCGCAGCGCCCCCAGCGCGCCGACCGCCATCGACAGGACCGCGAGCGCCGCCAGGACCGGCATCCACACGCCGGCCAGGGCCAGGAACGGATCGAACAGCACCCGCAGCAGCAGGGCCCCGGCGGCCACCTTGGGAGCGGCCGCGAGGAAGGCGGTCACCGGCGTCGGCGCCCCCTCGTAGACGTCCGGCGTCCACATGTGGAAGGGGGCCGCCGACAGCTTGAAGGCGATCCCCGCCACGAGGAAGACCAGGCCGGCCGTCACCCCGAGCGACGAGTCGGCCGCCGCCGCCGCCCGCAGGCCGGCATAACCGGTCGTGCCGGTGAACCCGTAGAGCAGGGCGCAGCCGTACAGGAGCACCGCCGACGCCAGCGCCCCCAGCACGAAGTACTTGATCCCGGCCTCGCCGGCGTAGCGCGACTCGCGCTTCATCGCGGTCAGGACGTAGAGCGGGATGCTCATCATCTCGATCCCGAGATACAGGCTCATCAGGTTGCCGGCCGAGACCGCGGCCAGCATCCCGAGGGCGGAGAACAGGACCAGCACGGAATACTCGAAGGCCCGCAGGCTCGCCGGCTGACGGCTCTCCCCGGCCAGCAGGAGCGTCCAGCCGGTCGCACCGAGGACCAGCACCTTCATGAACTTGCCGAAACCGTCGACCACGAACAGCCCGCCGAAGACCGGGCCGTCGGGGGCCGCCGGCACCAGGGCCAGCGCGGCCGCCAGCACGGCCAGCGCGGCCCGGTTGAGCCACGGCTGCCGCTCCCGGCCGACGAACGGGCCGGCCGCGGTGAGCACCGTGGCGCCGAGCGCCAGCACGATTTCCGGCAGGATGGCGAGGAGCCCCGGGACCGGTTCCGTCACGGACCGGCGCCCGCCTGCGCCGCCAGCAGCCGGGCCGCCAGCTCGGCCGCCGGGCCGGCGGCCAGGTCAAGCACGAACCCCGGCTGGATGCCGAGCCAGAGGACCAGGATTCCGAGCGGCAGGAACAGCCCGGTTTCCCGGCGGTCGAGGTCCGGGAGCGGGGCGCCGGCCGGCACCGCCCCGAAGATCACCCGGCGGTACAGTCCGAGCATGTAGGCCGCCGACAGCACCATGCCCCCGGCCGCGCACGCCGCCAGCAGCGGGCTCACCGGAAACACGCCGACGATTACGAGAAACTCGCCGACGAAACCGCTGGTCGCCGGCAGCCCGACCGCCGCCAGGGCAAACAGCATGAAGGCGACGGCATACCGGGGCATCGCGTGCACGAGGCCGCCGTAGTCGGCGATCTCGCGGGAATGCCGGCGGTCGTACACCACGCCGACGACGAGGAACAGGGCGGCGGATACCAGTCCGTGGCTCAGCATCTGCACGACCGCGCCGGAAATGGCGCGCGCCGAGGCGGTGAACAGGCCGAGGGTGACCACCCCCATGTGCGCCACCGATGAATAGGCGATGAGACGTTTCATGTCCCGCTGCATGAGCGCGACCAGCGACGTATAGAGGATCGCAACGGCACTCAGGAAGTAGACCAGGGGCATGAATTCGGCGCTGGCCTCCGGCAGCATCGGAATCGAGAAGCGCAGGAACCCGTAGCCGCCGAGCTTCAGCAGGACGCCGGCGAGGATGACCGACCCGGCGGTCGGCGCCTGTACGTGGGCATCGGGCAGCCAGGTGTGCAGGGGCCACATCGGCACCTTGACGGCGAAGGAGGCGAACATCGCGAGCCAGACCCAGCGCTGCACCTCGAGCGCGACCGGGGTCCTCGTCAGTTCGTCCATGTTGGTGGTGCCGGCGAGGCCGGCGAGCACCAGGATCGCGACCAGGAACAGGACCGACCCGGCCAGGGTATAGAGCACGAACTTGAAGGCCGCGTGCACGCGCCGTTCGCCGCCCCAGATCCCGATGATCAGGAACATCGGGATCAGGATCGCCTCGAAGAACACGTAGAACAGCAGCGCATCCCGCGCCACGAACACGCCGGTCATGAGCGCCTGCAGCGCGAGGAACGCCACCATCCAGGACCGCACCCGTTCGACGACCGTGGTCCAGGAAGCCAGGATGCAGATCGGCACAAGGAGCGAGGTCAGCAGGATGAACAGCACCGAGATGCCGTCCACCCCGAGGTGGTAGGCCACCCCGAACCCGGGCAGCCACGCCGCGTACTCGACGAACTGGAAGCCCGGCCGGCCGGGGTCGAACTGCACGGCGAGGACGATCGCGAGGACCAGGTTGGCGAGCGAGGTGAACAGCGTCACCTCGCGGGCGTTCCCGGCGCCGTCCCGACCGGTCAGCGCCAGGAACGCCATCCCGGCCACCGGCAGGAACACGAGCAGCGACAGGATCGGCCAGGTGCTCACCACGGGCCTCCCGCCAGCAGGTTCCAGGCCGCGAACAGCGCCACCCCGGCGACCACCGCCAGGGCGTAGTGGTGCAGCTGGCCGGTCTGGAGAATCTGGACGCGGCCCGCGCCGGCCAGGACCAGGCGGGCGATTCCTTCGGGCCCGTAGCGGTCGATCAGGCCGCGGTCCACCGCCCGCGCGAGCACGGCGCCGAACCGGCGGACCGGCCGGACCACGAGCGCATCGTAGACGGCGTCGAAGTACCAGCCGGCCGCCAGGAAGGCGCCGACGGCGCCGAGCCGGGCGGCGGCCCGCTCGCGGAAACCGGGCCGGAGCCCGTACAGCACCCAGGCCGCCAGCAGGCCGGCGCTGCCCGCCACCGCGGGGGCGAGCGGAACCCACGCCGGAACGCCGGGATGGGCCGCCGCCGGAAACAGGCCCCGCCAGAAGGGCGCCTCCGCCGCCGCCAGGCCGTGCGCCCACCAGCCGGCCACGGCCGCCGCCACGGCCAGTACCAGCACCGGGAACCGCAGGGTCCAGCCCGGCTCGTGCGCACCGGCGTACACGCCGGCCGGGGCCCGCGCTTCGCCGGCGAACACCAGAAACATCAGCCGCCAGCTGTACAGGCCCGTCAGGAACGCCGCCGCCAGGCCCGTCCAGAACCCCGCCAGCGCCACCGGGTCATGGGCGGCAAACGCACTTTCGAGAATGACGTCCTTCGACCAGAACCCGGCAAACGGCGGCACCCCCGTCAAGGCCAGGCTCCCGACCGCCATCGCCGTGCACGTGAACGGCAGCTTCCGCGCGAGCCCGCCCATGCGGCGCAGGTCCTGCTCCTCGGCCAGGGCGTGGATCACCGCGCCGGCCCCGAGAAACAGCAGCGCCTTGAAGAACGCGTGCGTGAACAGGTGGAAGACCGCCGCCGACGGGGCCGCGACCCCCACCGCGAGAAACATGTAGCCGAGCTGGCTGCAGGTCGACCACGCCACCACCCGCTTGATGTCGTGCTGGGCCAGCGCGATGGTCGCCGCGAACAGGGCCGTAGCCGCCCCGACCGCAGCCACCAGGCCGAGCGCCACCGGCGCTTCCGCATAGAGCGGCGCGCACCGCGCCACCAGGAAGACCCCCGCCGTCACCATGGTGGCGGCGTGCAGCAGCGCGGAGACCGGCGTCGGGCCCTCCATGGCGTCGGCCAGCCAGGTGTGGAGCCCGATCTGCGCCGACTTCCCCATGGCCCCGATCAGCAGGAGCACGCCGATGACCTCCAGGGCCGGGAGGCCCAGCAGGGTGGCCGAGGCGGGCCCGGGGGCTGCGAACACCGCGTCGAAGGCCAGGCTGTCAAAGGTCAGCGCGATGGCCGCCAGCGCCAGCACCAGCCCCACGTCCCCGATCCGGTTCATCAGGAACGCCTTGATGGCGGCGGCATTGGCCGCGGACCGCTGATACCAGAAGCCGATCAGGAGATACGATGCCAGGCCCACGCCTTCCCAGCCGCAGAACAGCTGGACGAAATTGTCCGCACTGACCAGCAGCAGCATGGCAAACGTGAACAGCGACAGGAAGGCGAAAAAACGCGGCCGGTGGGGGTCCGCGGCCATGTAGCCGACGGCATACAGGTGGACCAGGGCCGATACGGCGTTGACCACCACCAGCATCAGCGCCGACAGCGAATCGATGCGGAGCGACCAGTCGAGCTCCAGCCCGTCGACCGCCATCCAGGTCGCCAGCGTCACGCGGGCGGGCTCCGCGCCGAGCCCGGCCAGAACCCCGAGCGCCGCCGCGAGGGCCAGTCCGGCCGCACCCGTCGCGACGAGGCCGGCCAGGGCGGACGGAGGGCGGACGGACAGCACCGCGGCGAGTACCGCCCCGACGAGCGGCAGGAAGACCGCCGCCGCCGCCATCATCCGCGGAGCTCCCGGATGTCGCCGACCGCAATCGTGCCGCGCAGGCGGAAGAACACCACGAGAATCGCCAGCCCGACCGCCGCCTCGGCCGCCGCCACCGTCAGCACGAACAGCGTGAAGACCTGCCCGTCCGGGTTCCCGAGGTAGGCCGAGAACGCGACGAAGTTGAGATTGACCGCGAGGAGCAGGAGCTCGATCGCCATCAGGATCATGATCACGTTCCGCCGGTTCAGCATGATGCCGACGATGCCGACGGTGAATACGGTCCCGCCGAGCATGAGGTAATGGGTCAGCGTGACGGTCATGACCCCCGCTCCGACACGCCGGCGCCGACCGCGGGCTTTTCCAGCCGGATCGAAGCGCGCCGCGCCGTCTGCCGCACCGGATTCTGCCGGCGCACGCCGGAGCGGTGGCGGTGGGTCAGCACGATCGCACCGATCATGGCGACCAGCAGGATCGCACCCGCGAGTTCGAACAGCGCGGCGTAGTCCGTGTAGATCAGCCGGCCCAGCACGCGGGTATTGGACACGCCGCCGGGCAGCGGCGCCGGCGGTCCGGACGACCCGGACGATCCGGCCGCGAGCGCCACCAGCGCCAGTTCCAGCAGCAGCACCGCGCCGGCCGCGAGCGCCGCCGGCAACCGGGCGCGGAGCGTCCCGGCGGGGGAGCCCGCATCCAGGGTCATGACGACGAACAGGAAGAGGACCGCCACGGCGCCCACGTACACGATCAGCATCATCATCCCGAGGAACTCGGCGCCCAGCAGGATGAACAGTCCGGCGGCGTTCAGGAACGCAAGGATCAGGAAAAACACGGCATGGACCAGGTTGCGCACCGACACCACGAACACCGATGCCATCACGAGCACGGCCGAAAACAGCCAGAAGAACAGATCAGGTGCGGTCATGAACGCTCAGCGCTCGACCGCCTCGGCCGCGAGCCGCCGGGCGATCGCCGATTCCCACCGGTCGCCGTTCTCGAGCAGGCGGTCCTTCGTGTAGAGCAGTTCCTCCCGGGTCTCGGTGGAAAACTCGATGTTGGGCCCCTGCACGATCGCATCCACCGGACACGCCTCCTCGCACAGCCCGCAGTAGATGCACTTCGTCATGTCGATGTCGTAGCGGGTGGTGCGCCGGCTGCCGTCCGGCCGCGGCTCGGCCTCGATCGTGATGGCGAGGGCCGGGCAGACGGCCTCGCACAGCTTGCAGGCGATGCAGCGCTCTTCTCCGCCGGGATAGCGCCGCAGGGCATGCTCGCCGCGAAACCGGTGGCTGAGCGCCCCCTTTTCGTGGGGATACGCCAGCGTGACCGGAGGGCTCAGCATCCGCCGGAACGTGCGGGCCAGGCCCGCCAGCAAGTCGACCAGCGCGGCCGCCCGGACCGCGTGCAGCACCCGCATCAGGACGGTCCTCTCCCTCATCGGAAGCCCTCGCCCCGGGGCAGGGCGTCGAACGCCACCAGGAACCCGGCGGTCAACACCACCCAGGCCAGCGCCAGCGGGAGGAAGACCTTCCAGCCAATCCGCATCAACTGATCGTAGCGGTACCGGGGCAGGGTCGCGCGCACCCAGAGGAAGACGAACAGCAGGAACGCGGTTTTGGCCGCAAACCACACGAACCCGGGGATCGAGAGGTCCGCCATCCCGGGCAGCGGCAGCCAGCCGCCCAGAAACAGGATCGTCCCCATCGCGCTCATCAGGATCATGGAAGCGTATTCGCCGAGAAAGAACAGGGCGAACAACATCGCGGAATACTCGGTGGCGTAGCCGGCGACCAGCGCGGCCTCGTCCTCGGGAAGGTCGAAGGGGGCCCGGTTGGTCTCGGCCAGCGCCGACACGAAAAACACCACGGCCATGGGCAGCAGCGGGATCAGGTACCACATCCGCTGCTGCGACAGCACGATCTCGGACAGGTTGAGCGATCCGGCGCAGAGCACCACCGTCACGATCACGAAGCCGATCGACACCTCGTAGGAGACCATCTGGGCGGCCGAGCGCAGCGCTCCCAGAAACGGGTACTTCGAGTTGCTCGCCCACCCGGCCATGACGATTCCGTACACCGCCAGCGAGGAAATCGCGAACAGGTACAGCACCCCGACGTTGATGTCGGCCAGCACGACCTGCTCGCTGACCGGAATCACGGCCCAGGCCGCCAGGCTCAGCGTGAACGTCACCAGCGGCGCCAGCACGAACACCACCCGGTTGGCGCGCGCCGGAATGACGGTTTCCTTGGCCAGCAGCTTGAGTCCGTCGGCCAGCGGCTGCAGCAGGCCGAACGGGCCCACGACGTTGGGGCCGCGGCGCCGGTGCGCGGCGGCGACCACCTTGCGTTCGGCCCAGGTCAGGTAGGCGACGACCGCGAGGAGCGGGACGACGACCAGCAGGACTCCGGCGGTTCCCCGGACCAGGGCCGCGAGGCCCTCAATCATCGGCCAGATCCCGGGCGCAGGCCGCCATCGTCGCCGAGGCGCGGCTGATCGGACAGGTGCGGTAGTAGTCCGGGACCGCCTCCGCGAACGGCGCCGGGTCCAGCGTGCCGTCCGCGTTGCCGATGGCCGGCAGCGGCGCCGGCGGCGGCAGCCGGCCGAGCCGGGCCAGGTGCGGGGCCGCATCCTCGATCCGGCGCCGGACTCCGGCCAGCGAATCGTACGGCAGGGGGGTTCCCAGGCGCAGCGCGAGGGCCACCACGATCTTCCAGTCCGGCCGGGCCTCCCCCGGCGGCGGGTGCGCCGGACGGGTGCGCTGCGGCCGGCCCTCGGTATTGACGTAGGTGGCCGACTGCTCGGTGTAGGCGGCCGCCGGCAGCAGCACGTCCGCATGGCGCGCCCCGCGGTCGGCGTGATGCCCCTGATACACCGTGAACGTGCCCCGAAAATCCTCCGGATCGATCTCGTCCGCACCCAGGAGGTACAGACAGTCGAGCCGGCCGGCGCGGGCGGCGGCCGCCATCCCCGCTGCATCCAGCCCGCCGGCGGCAGGCACGATGCCGAGTTCGAGCCCCCCGACCCGGGCCGCACTGCGCTGGAGCAGCCCGAAGCCGTTCCGGCCCGGGCCGGACGCCCCGGTCCGGGCGGCCAGCTGACCGGCGAGCCCGAGGATGACGTCGCCGTCGGCACGCGCCACGGCGCCGGATCCCACCACGATCAGCGGATACTCGGCCCGGTGCAGGACCTCGGCGAACGGGTGGGACCCCTCCGCAAGCCCGACCAGTGCTGCGGGGGTGGGCCCGAGTTCGGTCACCGGGTAGGTCAGGTCCGTCGCCCGGCCGAGGCGCGCGAGCGGAATGCCGGCCGTGCGCCAGCGCTTGCGGATCCGGGCGTTGACGACGACCGCCTCGCGGCGGGGGTTGGCGCCGATGAGCAGCACCGCGTCGGCACGGTCGATCCCGGCAATCGACGGGTTGAAGCGCCAGGACGCCGGCTCGCCCGGTTCGAACGCCCCCGCGTCCTGGCGGCAGTCGACACTGGCCACCCCCCGACCGCGCAGAAGGTCGCTCAGGGCCGTCATGCCCTCGAGGCCGGCCAGGTCCCCGAGCAGCGCGGCGGTCCGCTCCGGCGCCGCCCCCTGCAGGGCCGCCGCCACCGTCGCCAGCGCGGTATCCCAGCTCACCGGTTCCAGCACACCGTTGCGCCGCAGCCACGGCCGGTCCAGCCGCCGGACGGCCAGTCCGTCGATGGCGTGACGCGACCGGTCCCCGATCCATTCCTCGTTGATTTCCTCGTTGATCCGGGGCAGGACCCGAAGCACCCGGCCGTCCCGGGCGTCCAGCCGGATGGCGGAACCCGCGGCATCCAGGACGTCGATGCTCTCGGTGGACGACAGTTCCCACGGACGGGCGGCAAAGGCGTACGGCCTGGACGTCAGGGCCCCGACCGGGCACAGGTCCACGATGTTGCCGGAGAGCTCGCTCCGCAGCCCCCCCTCGACCGCCGCCACGATCTCCATGTCCTCGCCGCGGCCGAAGGTGCCGAGTTCGGGCACCCCGGCCACTTCCTCCATGAACCGGACGCAGCGCGTGCAATGGATGCAGCGCGTCATCACCGTCTTGATGAGCGGCCCGAAATCCTTGTCGGGCACGGCCCGCTTGTCTTCCCGGAACCGGCTCCGGACGCGGCCGTAGTACAGGGCCTGGTCCTGCAGGTCGCACTCCCCGCCCTGATCGCAGATCGGACAGTCCAGCGGGTGGTTGACCAGGAGGAATTCCATCACGCCGGCGCGCGCGGTGCGCACCCGCGGCGAATCCGTCCGGATCTCCATCCCCTCCGCCACCGGCAGGGCGCAGCTCGCAACCGGCTTGGGCACCCCCACCTGTTCCACCAGGCACATGCGGCAGTTGCCGGCAATCGACAGGCGCTCGTGAAAGCAGAACCGGGGAATTTCGACGCCGGCCTGTTCGCAGGCCCGCAGCACCGTGGTTCCCTCGGGGACCTCGAACGCCGCGCCGTCGATCCGCAGTTTCGGCATCGTGCGCCTCAAGCCGCCGGCGCGGGCCGGCGGCCCGCGATGCGGCCCTCCAGCTCGGCGCGATAGTGCGTCAGCAGACCCTGCACGGGCCAGGCCGCCGCGTCACCCAGGGCGCAGATCGTGTGCCCATCGATCTGTCCGCAGATGGATTCGAGGGTGTCGAGATCGGCGGGGGCGGCGGTGCCGGCCACGAACCGGTCCATGATCCGGCTCACCCATCCGGTGCCTTCCCGGCACGGCGTGCACTGTCCGCAACTCTCGTGCCAGTAGAAATGGGACAGCCGGGCGACCGCCGCCACGATGTCGGTCGTGCGGTCCATCACGATCACCCCACCCGTACCGAGCGCACTCCCCGCCTCGCGCAGTCCGTCGAAATCCATCTTCACGTTCCCGCACGCCGACGCCGGCAGCACCTTGGTGCTCGACCCGCCCGGAATCACCGCGAGCAGGTTGTCCCAGCCGCCGCGCACACCGCCGCCGTGCTCCTCGATCAGCGTCCGCAGCGGAATCCCCATTTCCGCCTCGACCGTGCCCGGACGCTCCACGTGTCCGGAGAGGCAGAACAGCTTGGTCCCGCTGTTCTGGGGACGGCCGAAGCTGCCGAACCAGGGCGCTCCGCGCCGGAGAATCGTGGGCACCACGGCGATGGTCTCGACGTTGTTCACCGTGGTCGGGCAACCCCACAGGCCCGCCCCGGCCGGGAACGGCGGCTTCAGGCGGGGGAACCCCTTCTTCCCCTCCAGGCTCTCGATCAGCCCGGTCTCCTCGCCGCAGATGTAGGCGCCGGCGCCCCGGTGGACATGCACGTCGAAGTCGTAGCCCGACCCGCAGGCGTCGGACCCCAGCAGGCCGTCGGCATAGCACGCCGCGACCGCCGCCTCGAGGCAGCGGCGTTCGGTCTCGAACTCTCCGCGCACATAGACGTAGGCCGTGTGCGCCCCGACCGCCACCCCCGCCAGCAGTGTGCCCTCGATCAGCTTGTGCGGTTCATGACGCAGGATTTCGCGGTCCTTGCAGGTTCCGGGCTCGCTCTCGTCTGCGTTCACGATCAGGTAGTGCGGGCGCTCCGGCCGGGGCTCCCCCGGCATGAACGACCACTTGAGGCCGGTGGAAAAACCGGCGCCCCCCCGACCCCGCAGGCCGGATTCGCGGATGGCGCCCTGGATGGCGCCGCGGCCCCGGAGAATCAGGGCCCGGGTATCGTCCCAGTCGCCGCGGCCCCGGGCGCCGGCCAGACCGGCGTCCCCGGCCCCGTCAAGGTTGGAAAAGACCCGGTCAGCGGCGCGCAGGGTCATGGTGCGGCCGGTTGCCGCTGCGCGCGCAGCCACGCCCGCAGCCGGTCCCCATCGAGATTCTCGTGGTAATCGTCGTTGATCTGCGCCACGGGCGCCGCCGCGCATGCGCCCAGGCATTCCACCTCCATCAAGGTGAAACCGCCGTCCGGCGTGGTCTCGCCGGGACCGATTCCGAGCTCCTCCCGCGCCGCCGCCAGGACCTCGTCGCTGCCCCGCAGCCAGCACGGCGTCGTGCGGCACACCTGGACGAGATGGCGGCCCACCGGCCGGTCGTGAAACATCGAATAAAAGGTCACGAGTTCCCGCACCCGCATCGATGGCATGCCGAGATAGTCGCCCACGGCGTCGACGACGGCCGGCGGGAGCCAGCCGCCGTTCCGGCGCTGCGCGATATCCAGAAGCGGCAGTACCGCGCTCTGGCGGTGCGCCGGGGGGTAGCGCGCGACGATTTGCTCGACCGCACCCCGGTCCGGACCGGGAAAAAGGTCGCGGTCACCGCTCACCGGTCGACCTCGCCGAAGACCACGTCGAGCGAGGCGATGCAGGCCACCACGTCGGCAAGCTGGTGCCCCCGGACCATCGCGTCGAGCCCCTGCAAGTGGGCAAAACCGGGCGCCCGGATATGGCATCGGTACGGCCGGTTCCCGCCGTCCGAGACCAGGTACACGCCGAACTCGCCCTTGGGCGCCTCGACCGCTGCGTACACTTCTCCCTCGGGCACCCGCACCCCTTCGGTGAACAGCTTGAAGTGGGCGATCAGCGCTTCCATGGAATGTTTCATGTCACGCCGGGAGGGCGGACGAAGCCGGGGATTTCCCGCGAGCACCGGCCCGTCCGGCAAGCGGGCAATGCACTGGCGGATCAGCCCCACACTCTGCCGCATCTCCTCGAGCCGCAGCAGATAGCGGTCGAAGCAATCGCCGTTGGCGCCGACGGGCACCTCGAAATCCAGTTCTCCGTAGACTTCATACGGCTGCGCCCGGCGGAGATCCCAGGCGATGCCCGAGCCCCGCAGCATGGGGCCGGTGAAGCCCCAGGCCAGGGCGTCCCGGGCCGCGACCACGCCGATATCGACCGTCCGCTGGCGGAAGATCCGGTTCTCGCTGAGCAGTTCCTCGACGTCCGACAGGATCGTCTCGAACCCGTCCGCCCAGCCCAGGATCTCCTCCGTCAGGCCCGGCGGGAGGTCGCGGTGCACGCCGCCCACCCGGTAGTAGGCGGCGTGCAGCCGGGCTCCCGATGCGGCCTCATAGAAGCCCATCAGCTTTTCGCGCTCCTCGAACAGCCACAGGAACGGCGTCGTGGCGCCGAGGTCGAGCGCCTGGGCGCCGATCTGGAGCGCGTGGTTGAGCACCCGCGTGATCTCGTCAAAGAGGACCCGCAGGTACTGGGCGCGGGCCGGAATCTCGAGCTCCAGCAGGCGCTCCGCAGCCAGCACGAACGCATGCTCCTGCGCCATCGGCGAGACGTAATCGAGCCGGTCGAAATACGGAATGGCCTGCAGGTAGGTCTTGTGCTCGATCAGCTTTTCGGTACCCCGGTGCAGGAGCCCGATATGCGGATCAGCGCGCTCGACCACTTCCCCGTCCATCTCGAGCACGAGCCGGAGCACTCCGTGGGCGGCCGGATGCTGGGGGCCGAAATTCAGGGTCAGGTTCTGGATCTGCACCTCACTCACGGTCCGGCTTCCCGGACGCCGGCGGCGCCCCCTCCCACGGACTTTCGAAATCGAAGTCCCGAAAGGCCTGGGGCAGCCGAACCGGCTCGTACACCACCCGCTTCAACCCGTCGTCATAGCGGACCTCCACCTGGCCCGTCAGGGGGAAATCACGGCGCAGGGGATGGCCCTGGAACCCGTAATCGGTCAGGATTCGCCGGAGATCCGGATGCCCCTCGAACGCGACCCCGAAGAGGTCCCACACCTCGCGTTCGTACCATCCGGCCGACGGGAACACCTCGACAACCGATGGCACAGGGCGGTCCTCCGGGACAGCGACCTTCACGCGCACACGCCGGTTGTGCCGGATGCTGAGCAAATGGTACACCACGTCGAAACGGTCCGGCCGCTCGGGATAGTCGACCGCACAGACATCGAGCAACTGCGCGAATCGGAGCTCGGGCGCGTCCCGCAGGTACGTCAGCACCCCAGCGATATCGGGAACGGCGGCCTCCAGTTCGCAGTCCCCGAAGCGGCACCGCCCGCGAACCCCGGGAAACGCACGCTGAACGGCGGCGGGGATGTCCCCGGGTTCGCGCCCGGCAGCGGGGGCACCAGGGTTCTCGGTCATCTCTCTGCGGAGCCAGGCAGCAGTCGCCCGGCGCCCGAGGCCGTCCTCGATCCGTTCACGCCCCCCTGACCCCTCCGGTACGCCGGATCTTCTTCTGCAACTGCAGGATGCCGTACAGGAGCGCCTCGGCCGTAGGGGGGCAGCCGGGCACGTAGACATCCACCGGCACGATTCGGTCGCAGCCGCGCACGACCGAGTACGAATAGTGGTAGTAGCCGCCGCCGTTGGCGCAGCTCCCCATCGAAATCACCCACCGGGGTTCCGGCATCTGGTCGTACACCTTCCGCAGGGCCGGCGCCATCTTGTTGGTGAGCGTACCGGCGACAATCATCACGTCGGACTGGCGCGGGCTGGGGCGGAACAGCACCCCGAACCGGTCGAGGTCATAGCGGCTCGCTCCCGCATGCATCATCTCGACCGCGCAGCAGGCAAGACCGAACGACATCGGCCAGAGCGACCCCGTGCGGGCCCAGTTGACGAGGCGGTCGAGCTGAGTCACGACGAAGCCCCGGTCTGACAGCCCGTCGGCCAATCGATTTGCGAGCGGTGGTGCGCCTACTCCCATTCCAGTGCTCCCTTGCGCCACTCATACACGAAACCTGCGGTCAGCAGCACCAGAAAGACCATCATCGAACCGAAGCCGTACAATCCGATGTCGCCCAGGGCCAGGGCCCAGGGAAACAGGAACGCAATCTCGAGATCAAAGATGATGAACAGGATCGCCACCAGATAGAAGCGCACGTCAAACCGCCCGCGCGCATCGTCAAAGGGGGCGAAGCCGCATTCGTAGGGGGAGAGCTTCTCCGGGTCAGGGCGCTGCGGCGCGATCAGCCACGACCCGGCCGCCATGGCCGCGCCGAGCGCACCCGCCACCAGAAAAAAGAGGGCGATCGGGAGATAGTCCGCCAAGAACGCGCTCATGACCTCAAGTTCGAAATTTGGCGGGAGTGACGGGACTCGAACCCGCGACCTCTGGCGTGACAAGCCAGCGCTCTAACCAAGCTGAGCTACACCCCCGTCCAGACGGACAGGCTGCCGGGGTTGTCCGGATCAGGTTGTAGGTTTTCGGCAGGAAAGTGTCAACCGCAGGCAGCCGGAATCCCGCACGATCAATCCGGTTCCAGTTCGCCTGCTCCCGCTGCATCCCGGCCCGAAGCGCCACCATCAGGCCGGCCGCACATGCTCCCTCCGGCCGCCATGATTGCGTCGACGGATCACCCGGCTCGCCCGTCCAGCCGGGCGGCCGCCCGGGCGGACACGATCCACGCAAGATTGGTCCGCCACGTGAAGCAGCGGACCAGCCGACCTCGTCAGTTGACCGCCTCCTTCAATGCCTTCGCCGGGCGGAATCGGACCGATTTCGAGGCCTTGACCTGGATCGTCTCGCCGGTGCGCGGATTACGACCTGTCCGGCCTTCCCGAGACGACACGAGGAATGTCCCGAAGCCGGGAAGCCGGGCCTCGCCGCCAGCCGAAAGGGTATTGGCAATCGCACTTAGCACCGCCTCCACGGCTCGGCCGGCATCAGCATTGCTGGATTCGGTAACAGAGGCCACGCTGGCCACGAGTTCACTCTTGTTCAAATCAGGATCTCCCCAGATCGTTGACCACAGGCTGAGAGCGCCTGCCAAAGCGTGGGAAAGTAGACGCCCCGCGCCTCGTGCGCAACGCATTCGCGCGATCTCGACGGATTCGACAGGCCGGCCGGTGCCGCCGGGCCTCGTGATCCGCTCTGAAGCCTCCGGTTACGCTCCGGAGTAGAAGCGGGAACGGATCCGCTCAAGGTCGATCAGGTCAGGATGCCTCGGGGGCCCCGCCCCTCGCCCGGAGAGCCGCCCACCGTGCGAGACGCACCCGAAGCTCTTGCTCATGGCCGCGACCGGTGGGCCGGTACAGTTGCTGCCGCTGCAAGTCGTCAGGGAAGTACTCCTGGCCGGAAAACGCGTCCGGAGTATCATGATCGTAAGCGTACCCGCTTCCGTACCCGAGGTCCTTCATCAGGGACGTCGGCGCATTGCGGATACGCAGGGGAGGCGGAAGCGACCCCGACGTCCGCGCCAGATCCAGAGCCGCCCGGAACGCGGTATAGGCGGCGTTCGATTTCGGCGCACAGGCAAGGTCGATGGTCGCCTGCGCCAGTGCCAGGTCGCCTTCGGGCGAACCGAGACGCTCGTAGGCATCGAACGCCGCTATGGACCGACCGAGAATCTCCGGCGCCGCCAACCCGACATCCTCGACTGCCATCCGGATCAGCCGCCGCCCCACGTACCGGGGATTTTCGCCCGCCGCGAGCATGCGGGCGAGCCAGTACAGCGAAGCATCCGGGTCGGACCCGCGAACCGACTTGTGCAGGGCACTGATCAGGTCGTAGTGCTGATCGCCCTGACGGTCGTACAACAGGGACCGGGCCTGCACACGTGTGCGCAGGTCCGACCGGCCGAGCGGTGCTGACGGCGGGTCAGCCCCCAGATCTTCCGCTAGGTTGATCAGCATGCGCCCGTCTCCGTCGGCCATGCCCAGGAGAGCCAGCCGTGCCTCGGGCTGCAACGCCAGCGGCTGATCCAGATGGCGTTCCGCCCGCAGCAACAGGTCTTCGAGCGCGGAATCCTCCAGCCGTTTGAGCGTGAGGACCCGGCACCGGGACAGCAGCGCCGCATTGACTTCGAAAGAAGGGTTCTCGGTGGTCGCGCCGACCAGCGTGACGGTCCCGTCCTCCACGGCCGGCAGCAGGGCATCCTGCTGGGCGCGATTGAAGCGGTGAATCTCATCGACAAACAACAAGGTTCCACGCCCCTCCGCCCGGCGCGCCGCCGCATCGGCAAACGCCTTGCGAAGAGTCTGGACGCCCTGGTCGACCGCGGAAATCTGCACCAGATCCAGTCCGCCCGTTTCGGCGAGCAGACGCCCGATGGTCGTCTTGCCGGTGCCCGGAGGGCCCCAGAGAATGGCTGACCTGATGACCCCGGTCGCGACCATCGATGCGACCGGGCCGCCCTTCCGTACCAGGTGGTCCTGGCCCACCACATCGGCCAGCGACCGGGGGCGCATCCGCTCGGCCAGGGGAGGGTCAGGCGCCGCTGCCTGCAGCCCGGCCGCCTGAAATAGATCCGTCAATACGCTCCTGCCCGCCCCCGGACTGCTGGCGGCCGCGCCCGGGGCCGGCCGGGTATCAGCCCCTGTCCCGCCAGAACATCAATCGCTTGCTGAAGCCGATCAGCCGGCGCCACCACGGCTGCTTCTCGACCTTGTCCGGCCGGATCTCGGCCTCCACGGGTGCGGCAGGCGCTTGCGGTGCCTCGCTGACCCCGGGCCGGGCCTCCGCCGGCATCCGGTCGACGAACTCAATATAGGCCATGGCGGCCGAATCTCCGTACCGGTGACCGGCTCGGACAATCCGGGTATAGCCCCCGGGCCGGTTCGCAAACCGCTCGGCAAGCTGACCAAACAGCTTGCCGATATCGGCATTGCGCGGCAGGCGGGCAATGGCCGTCCGGCGGGCGTGCAGCGTGTCTTCCTTGGCCAGGGTGATCAGCCGCTCGACAATGGGGCGAAGTTCCTTGGCCTTGGGCAGGGTCGTGCGAATCCGTTCATGCGTGATCAAGGCGGCAGCCAGGTTCTGAAACATGGCCTTCCGGTGCGCACTCGTCCGGTTCAGTTTGCGGCCGCTATGCCGGTGTCTCATGACCACGATCTCCGAGGGATTTCGTTCAGCGCGCACGCGCTTGACGCGCTTCCGCCTGGGCCTCGATGAGTTCTTCGATGTTCTCGGGCGGCCAGTCGTGCACCTGCATCCCGAACGAAAGCCCCATCGTTCTGAGCACCTCCCGAATTTCATTCATGGAACGGGCCCCGAAGTTGGGCGTCTTGCGAAGATCGTCTTCGTGTTTGCGCACGAGATCGCCCACATAGACGATATTGTCGTTCTTCAGGGCGTTGGCGGCACGAACCGAAAGTTCCAGTTCCTCCACCTTCTTGAGAAGGTGGGGGTTGAGCGATGCGGTGACCTCCGGCGCAGTCTCGACCCCCGGGCCAACGGAGATCATCGGACCGCCCGAAATGAAGATTCCGAGCTGGTTGTTCAGAATGTGCGCCGCAAACTCGACGGCCTCGGACGGAGACAGGGTACCGTCGGTCTCCACCGTAAGCGACAGGCTGTCGTAGTCCGTCACCTGTCCGACGCGGGTGTTTTGGACCTGGTAGGCAACAGTACGAATCGGACTGTAGATGGCGTCGATCGGAATCAGGCCCACCGAGGCGTTTTCCGGCCGATTCTGGGAGGCCGGCACGTACCCCTTTCCCGAAGCTACTGTCAGTTCCATGTTCAGTTCGGCCCCGTCATCGAGGTGACAAAGCACGAGTTCCGGATTCACGATATCCACCGTCGCTGTCGGAGTAATCATGCCGGCGGTGACGGCGCAGGGCCCCTTGGCCCTCAATTCCAGGTGTCGCGACCGCTCGGAACGCGACCGCAAGATCATTGCCTTGACATTCAGGATGAGATCAATGACGTCCTCGCGTACCCCGGTAATCGACGAAAATTCGTGCAGGACTCCCTCGATTCGGATCGCCGTGACCGCCGAACCCGGCAGGGACGAAAGCAGTACGCGGCGGAGCGCGTTCCCAAGCGTCAGTCCGAAGCCGCGTTCCAGAGGCTCGACGACGAGCGTGGCCTTGCGCGAGGGATCGGGACCGGGTCGAACGTCCACGGACGACGGACTGATCAGGTGTCCGGAATCCAACCTCAAATCGCTCATGCGAATAGTATCTCCTGACTGACCGCAGACACCGCTCCCGCCTTCCGAAAGCGGGCGGCAGGTATCCGCGTTCTGGTCCGGGTCAGACCCGGCGACGTTTCGGCGGACGGCAGCCGTTGTGCGGAATGGGTGTCACATCGCGGATGGCGGTGATCACGAACCCGGTGCTTTGCAAGGCTCGAAGCGCTGACTCCCGGCCGGACCCCGGACCCCGCACTTCCACTTCCAGCGTCTTCACCCCGTGTTCCTGCGCCTTTCGGCCCACCGCCTCGGCCGCCATCTGGGAGGCGTACGGCGTCGCCTTGCGCGAGCCCGAAAACTCCCGCTCGCCCGCCGACGACCAAGCGAGCGTATTGCCCTGATGATCAGTGATGGTAATGATGGTGTTGTTGAACGTAGCACTCACGTGCGCGACTGCAGCACTGATGTTCTTTCGCTGCTTGCGTCGACGTCGCTCACGAGCCATATTCCGTTACTCCGCTGAACTGCCAGACCGAACCTGGACCGTCAGGCCTTCTTCTTGCCTGTAACCGGCCGTGCCCGCCCCTTACGGGTTCGGGCATTGGTGTGCGTCCGTTGCCCGTTGACCGGCAGCCCCCGACGGTGCCGCAGACCCCGATAGCAGCCGAGGTCCATCAGGCGCTTGATCTGCATCGCCCTTTCCCGCCGCAATGATCCCTCGATCATCGGCATCCGATCAATGATCTCGCGCACCCGCCCGAGCTCCGCATCGGTCAGGTCGCGCACACGCTTCTCTTCCGACAACCCGGCCTGTTCACGAACACGCCGCGCCATCGTCCGACCTATACCGAAGATGTGAGTGAGCGCAAAATCCACCCTCTTTTCCGAGGGCACATTGACACCGGCCAGCCGAGCCACAGCAAATCCTCCGACGTGCAGAAATGCCGCACTCGCGAACCGATGTACCGAGGCGCACCCGGCCGATCATAGACGCTCCACCGGACACGTCAATCGGTGCCGCCGCCGCTCGGCACGGGGACAGTCGCCGTGCGGACCCGCCGCCCTGCGTCCGGGCCCAGGTCCGGGGGAACCAACCGGCCGTGGTGTCGTCCGGTCCCCCTTCAAAGGCGCATCACCAGACGCACTGACGCAAATGGGCCCAGACAACGAAGGTCGGTCGCTCCGCAACCCCGACGGCAGAAACGGGCACGACCGGCCCGGTGCCCGCACCCACCACCGTATCCCCCGGGGGTGAACGCTTTCCCGACACCAGGCGATGGTGGGCCGTATAAGATGGTGGGCCGTATAATGATTATCGGGAGATGCCCGCAAAGCCTGCCGGAAACCATCCCGTCCGAACTCCAGTCATGCTCTACAACAAGTGTGGGAATTGAAACATGCAGCAACGCGAGTCATGCGTTCGACGAAACCCTCTCACGCTCGGAACGCGAATGACGGCAGCGATCCCGGCGATCGTCACCCTGCTGTGCCCTGCGGTCGCGCTGGCCGCCGCCGATGCCGCCACTGACTTCGTTCTCAACACCTTCTCGTTCCTGATCATGGGTGTGTTGGTCATGTGGATGTGCGCCGGCTTCACCATGCTCGAAGCCGGTTCGGTCCGCACCAAGAACGCTTCCGTCATCTGCCTCAAGAACATTGGCCTCTATTCCATTGCCGGCCTCGCCTACTACATCGTCGGCTACAACCTGATGTACACCGGTGTCGATCAGTTTGCGGGCTCCCTGACGTTCTTGTACGGAGCGACAACCGAGGAACTGACGTTGCTGGCCGGCACAACAGATGTTGAACCGGCAGTTCTCGACAACGGTCACGCCGTAATGTCAGACTGGTTCTTCCAGATGGTCTTCGTGGCCACCACCGCGTCGATCGTCTCCGGAGCCATCGCCGAACGGGTGCGGCTCTGGTCGTTCTTCGCCTTTGCGCTCATCCTGACCGGAGTCATCTACCCGGTCATCGGCGCATGGACCTGGGGCGGCGGCTGGCTGAATCAGCTCGGATTTCAGGATTTCGCGGGCTCCACCATCGTCCACTCCACCGGCGGATGGGCCGCTCTGGCCGGAATCATCGTGGTCGGGGCAAGACTGCACAAGTTCCGCCCCGATGGCACGGTCAAACCCACTCCACCATCCAACGTAGTCGCCGTGACTCTCGGAATCTTCATTCTGTGGATGGGCTGGTTCGGATTCAACGGCGGATCCCAGCTGGCCCTCGCCGGAGTTGCTGACGCCATCACGATGAGCATCGTGCTCGTCAATACCACCCTCGGAGGAGCGGCGGGAGTCATCGTCGCTATCGCCGTCTCCCGACCCTTGCTCGGCCGGGTTGACCTGCTGGCTGGTCTCAACGGTGCCATCGCCGGCTTGGTGGCGGTTACTGCCGCCCCGGACTTTGCCGATCACTACTGGGCGATCATGATCGGTGGCGTCGGCGGACTGCTGTGCACACTGGGCATGCGGCTGATGGAGACCCTGAAACTCGACGACGTGGTGGGAGCGGTCTCCGCACACCTGATTGCCGGCATCTGGGGAACCCTCGCGGTTTGCATCACGTCGGGAGGCAGCCTGTTCGTGCAGTTCACCGGCATCATGGCCGTGGGAGTATTTGCCTTTGTGGCGTCGCTCGCAGCCTGGAAGATTCTGGATCTGCTTATCAGCGTGCGGGTTTCCGCGCAGGTTGAGCAGATCGGACAGGATGCGGCCGAACTGGGCATTGAAGCGTACCCCGAGTTCGTGCTGATGCCTGACGAGGACGACGTGCGGGCCGCAACCGCTTCGTCATGAACCCGCGGTCAATGGTGGATCGGGCGCACCCCACCGGCCCGGGGCTCCCGGCCTCCGGCCGGTTGGCCCTCGCCGGTTGGCAGCCGGCGATCCGTTCGGCTCTGGAGACCCTTTGCAGACCCAGGGCAACTCTGGCATAAACGGCGAGACTGGGGCACATTCCGGAACCTGTGCCGGAAGTGGTGGTCGGGATGCAGGGGTGGCCGAGTGGTTAAAGGCACCAGACTGTAAATCTGGCGACGGAAGTCTACGTGGGTTCGAATCCTACCCCCTGCACCATCCTTCACCGAAATCAAGAATGACACGTGCCACCAGTCGTCACGCGGGTGTAGCTCAATGGTAGAGCCCTAGCCTTCCAAGCTAGTTACGTGGGTTCGATTCCCATCACCCGCTCCACTCCCGGCCAGACACGCGCAAACGGGCGCAAGCGTTCTGGCTCCCGTCAGAAGGATCGAATCAAGGGCAGCGTTCGCAGGGAGCGGAATTCTCGTCCAGCCATTATCAGGGACTTTGGCGACGCCTCGCCGCCGGAAGCACGTTCCGGCCTCCTTCGGAGCGACAACCAGACTTCTTCCCGATTGATCAAATCGGGGCGGCGCCTGCCCGCACCGGGCAAACCGTTAACCGGCTTCCCGGCCGACCCGCAATCTCCGTGGCGGGACTCAGGTCATAGGGCCGGGAAACGCCCCGAAAACGGTCAGTCGACGAGTGCCAGGTGCTCGGCAGACATCTTGCCGTTCCGGCCCGGCACAAGCTCAAAGGAAATTTTGTTTCCCTCGTTCAGCGAGGTCAGACCCGATCGTTCGACGGCACTGATATGAACAAACACATCAGCTGAGCCATCTTCCGGTTGAATGAATCCGTATCCCTTGTCCGGGTTGAACCATTTGACGGTACCAGTAGCCATGACGACTTCCTTTCGCGACCGCTCGGCCGCAATACTGCTCCATGCGGAGCATCCTCAGGTGACGTTCACAATGTCGGGGAAGATATCCGGCCGCCCACTTGCGCAGGCAATCTCGTACGCAACAACGACCTCGCAACGCCAGTCCATGGTATCCGCAATCTGCAGCGGCGCAAGTTGTGCATCGCTTCCTTCGCAAGCCGGGCGAATTCGCCCGCGCACCGCACGGGGCTGCCGGAGACCCGAAACCTTGACACCGCCGACAACAGTTACGCACGTATCTGCACCGTGCACAGTACCGGAGACTGTAACCGGAATCCTGGCTGACGAACACCACCGCCGACCATGACCGCCATTCCGGGCAGCCCGGCCGGTTGCCGAAGCGTTCCGCTCAAGCTGGTCGACGCGTGGAAGACGACCTGCCAATAGGGGCAGGACCCCGTCACCCGCCATCTTTCGCAATGTACCTGTAGCCGAGACTGACGACCGTCCAGCAGGATATCGCTCTAACCGTCCTGCCCGGTTGCCCAACCTGCGCCCCGGGCGTATCGTCCACCGGCAAGGGGGCGCATAGCTCAGTCGGTAGAGCAGCTGACTCTTAATCAGCGGGTCCAGGGTTCGAGTCCCTGTGCGCCCTCCATTCATTCGCCTGATCAGGTGCTCATGATCGGGTCGGGCCGCTCACCTCGCTTGGGCATCTCGATCCTGAGGCCGTCATCGGCGGTTTTTTCAAGAAGGAATGTAGGCAGCAAAGCCAACAGGATCGAACGGGGCTGCAGGTCCGCGCCGGCCGCCCGATTCGGGTTCCGTTACCGGGATCAGGGCGCTGGCCGGGCGGTCATGACCTCTTCGAGATTCGCAGCGAACGGCACGGCATCTGCCCAGGCTTCCAGCGCCGGGATGGATGCGGCGCGGATTCGTTCATGAGCCACACTGGGCAACCTCCCGAAACGCAGTTCCAGTTGACGCACCAGAACGTTCTCCAGCGCTTCGGCCCGGCCCGCGGCTCTGCCCCTGGCCTCGCCTCTGGCCTCGCCTCTGGCCTCGCCCCTGGCTTCGCCCTGTTTAAGCCAAGTTTCCGCAATCGTGCCCATGATCCCCTCCCATCGGTCCGGATTCGTGCGGCGCAGTGACGCCTCCAGCATTGGTTGTGTCAGGCTTCTGTACCTGACCAGGTAGCGGAAAATATGTTTCTCGAACGGACTTTCTGCAACGGGACCGCTGGTGATCAGGTCCAGCACGTCAGGCCGAATCTCGACCGCATGGACCTCCCGGAGCGCCAGCAGACCCGCCCGGACCTCCGGCGACCCGGACAACTGCCGCGGCTCGATCTCACCCAAGTCGCGGAGTATGTATGCAAACTCCCTCAGCCACGGCCGCAACGCATCGGGGGCGTCGATCATCTCGGGTACCGAGCGCGGCACGGTCCATTTTGATGACCCGTGGAAGAAGACCATCGGGATGATCGGCGGCAACCGGTCCCCGATCCGTCCGGTGCTCTCGCGCTGCCAGATGTTGACCATGTACTTGAGGATCTGGAGGGGAGTGCGGGCGTCTACTCTGCTCTTGTGTTCGAGTAACAAGAATATCCTCGCATCGTGCCCGGTTCTGAGCTTGACCCTGAACAGCGCATCGCACCGGGACCTGGCGGCGGCATCCACGAAGCTCCCCTCCAGCGCCTCGGGCGGGGTGCTGAGATCAAGCAGCGAGGCCACCTTGGAGGGCAGATAACCCTTGAAGAGCGCGAGAGCGCGGTCCGGTTGGGAGACCATTTCCCGGAACAGTTCGTCGTGTGGGGTCGGCGGCGGGTTCACGGATCACCTCATGATACGGGATGGCAGCGTCTCGCGATACGAATCAGGAAGGCGTGCACCGGCTGCCTGGTTCCCGTCGGCCGGAGAAAACGGCTCGCCCCCATGGGCCGAGCCGGCCGCCGCACCGCAGCCGGCAATAGTCCGCGCCTGCGGTTTGCATGGCCTTACCATCCTGAGAAGTGGGCATTGCACCATCAAGATAGAACATAAAAAGATATTGTAAAGATCATATCATCATTGATCTGCTCCGCTTGGCTTGGCCGGTTGGGTGGATTGCATCCGGAAGGCGGCGATCAGCCCCGGGAACTTTCGACACCGGATGGGAACACCGGCGCTGGGCAGTTACCCACAGAGAACGATCTATCAAGCAAGCTCCGAAGTTCGCAGCCGTCGTGGCGGTCGGAATTCGCAACCTCGACGCATCCCGCCGGTTCCGCAGCGGTTGGGGAACCACGAGTATTGCAGGAAAGCGGAATCCCGCGCATCCGGTACCGGCCGCCGCCCCGACCGGAGTCCGGAACCTGATGGACCGCTCGGCGACCGATGATGACCCCACCATTGCCCAACAGCCCGCGTTGCTGTTGAATTCGCGATCCGTCGGGCGGCCTCGCCAGCGTGGCGCCGATGAAATCCACCCTTCCCGCAACCCGGAACCCTGAAGCAGATGGTTGAACGAGTGCGAACAGGAAACAGCCTTGTGGCTGCCGAACTGCATGCCTTTGTCGAAACCGAGGTTCTGCCCGGCCTCGACATCACGGGAGATCGATTCTGGCAGGGTCTTGACGACCTGCTGCGCGAACTTGCGCCGGTCAACCGGGAGCTTCTGCAGCGCCGCGCGACCTTGCAGGCCGAGATCGACGAATGGCACCGGGCCCACCACGGACAACCGGTAGACCCGGATGCCTATCGGGCCTTTCTGACCGACATCGGCTACCTGGTGCCCGAAGGACCCGACTTTGCGATCGACACTTCCCGGATCGATGAAGAGATCGCGGAAGTTGCGGGCCCGCAGCTCGTCGTTCCGGTGACCAATTCCCGCTATGCCCTGAATGCGGCGAACGCGCGCTGGGGAAGCCTGTACGATGCACTGTACGGTTCCGACGCCATACCCGAGACCGGAACCGCTGCTCAAACCGGAGGCTA
This sequence comes from Alphaproteobacteria bacterium, assembly GCA_965203385.1. Classification (GTDB taxonomy): domain Bacteria; phylum Pseudomonadota; class Alphaproteobacteria; order TMED109; family TMED109; genus VXPW01. The sequence goes on along the minus strand of OZ241893.1, from coordinate 2,537,544 downwards.
TGACCCGGCGCGCGGCAACCGGGTCATTGCCTGGACCCGCTCCTTTCTGGATGAGATCGTCCCGCTGGCGGGCGGGGCGCACCGCGACGTCACGGCCTACCGCGTGGTCGACGGGACACTCGCTGCGGAGCTCGGAACGGGGGTGGCGGGCCTGGCTGACCCTTCCCTGTTCGCGGGCTACCGCGGCAACCCGGCCGATCCCGAATGCGTGTTGCTGCGCCACCACGGCCTCCACATCGAACTCGCCATCGACCGCTCCCATCCCGTCGGGCGAACCGACCGCGCGGGCGTGTCGGACGTGGTGCTGGAAGCGGCGGTGACCACCATCGTCGACTGCGAGGATTCCGTCGCCGCTGTCGATGCCGAAGACAAGGTCATGGCCTACCGCAACTGGCTCGGTCTCATCAGGGGTGACCTCACGGCAAGCTTCACCAAGAACGGCCGTACCGTGGAACGACGGCTCAACCCGGACCGTACCTACGTCGGCCCCGGCGGCAGCCAGGTGACGCTGCCCGGGCGCTCCCTCATGCTGATCCGGAATGTCGGCCACCTGATGACCAATCCGATGGTGCTGGACGCCGACGGCCAGGCCGCACCGGAAGGGATTCTCGACACGGCGTTCACGTGCCTGATCGCGTTGCACGATCTGCAGGGGACCGGGGCCCGCAGGAACAGCCGGGCCGGCTCGATTTACGTCGTCAAACCGAAACTGCACGGCCCGGAGGAGGTCGCGTTCACGGACCGGCTGTTTGCCCGGGTCGAGGACCTGCTGGGCCTGGAGCGCTACCGCATCAAGATCGGAATCATGGACGAGGAACGGCGCACGACCGTCAACCTCAAGGAATGCATCCGCGCTGCCCGCCATCGGGTGGCCTTCATCAATACCGGCTTTCTCGACCGTACGGGCGATGAGATTCACACGTCGATGGAAGCCGGACCCATGGTTCGAAAGGCGGACATGAAGTCGGCGGCCTGGCTAGACGCCTACGAAGACCGGAACGTCGACATCGGAATTGCCTGCGGCCTGCGCGGCCGGGCGCAAATCGGCAAGGGCATGTGGGCGATGCCGGATCTCATGAGCGACATGCTGGAGCAGAAGCTCGCGCACCCCCTGGCCGGCGCCGACACGGCCTGGGTGCCGTCGCCCACCGCGGCCACCCTGCATGCCACCCACTACCATCGGGTCAGTGTCGATGACCGTCAGGCAGAACTCACGGGGCGGGCGCCGGCGGAACTGGACAGCATCCTCTCGATCCCGGTCGCCACCCGGCCCAACTGGTCGGCGGCGGACATCCGGGCCGAGCTCGAAAACAATGCACAGGGCATCCTCGGCTACGTGGTTCGCTGGGTCGATCAGGGAGTCGGTTGCTCCAAGGTGCCAGACATCAACGGTGTCGGCCTCATGGAGGACCGGGCCACCTGTCGGATTTCCAGCCAGCACATGGCCAACTGGCTGCGGCACGGCATCTGTACCGAAGCCGAGGTACGAGCGGTCATGGAAAAGATGGCCCGGATGGTCGACCAGCAGAATGCCGGAGACCCCGACTACACACCGATGGCTCCAGGATTTGACGGTCCGGCCTTCCAGGCCGCCTGCGACCTGGTCTTGCAGGGGTGCCGGCAACCCTCGGGCTACACGGAACCGGTGCTCTATCGCCGCCGCGCCGAGCAGAAAGCCGCGAAGCCGACCTGACGTCGGCTCTTGCGGCATACGTGGGCGGCCGGACCGGGCGGGCCTCCGGACACCCGCTGGAACGGCCGGAACGGCTCCGGTCCGAACCATCCGGCCGCGGGAACGGGACCCTTTCGATTCCGCGGTGACCTGCGCGGCTGACGGCAGTGGAGCCAGCGTCCGCCGCGAAGCTGCGGGCCATGACCGGGCATTCGGGAGCGGTAGCCTGTAAGGAGAGTCCGGAAGCAACCCTTCCCTTCAATCCGCATCGACCAGTACCACGGCCTTCCCCCTGACCTCCCGGTTGCGCAAGGCCCGAAGGGCGTCGGGCACGCCGGCCAGGGGTACGGTGAGCTCCACGTGCGGGCGAATCGTGCCGTCGGCCTGCCAGGCGAGCAGTTGTTCCATGTTGCGCCGATGCACGGCCGGTTCGCGCCGGATGAAGGCACCCCAGAACACCCCGACGACCGAACAGCCCTTGAGCAGGGGAAGGTTTGCCGGCGCCGAGGGAATCGTTCCGGACGCGAAGCCGATCACCAGCAGCCGCCCGTTCCAATTGATGCAGCGGAGCGACTGTTCGAACACATCGCCGCCCACCGGGTCATAGATCACGTCGGCGCCCCGGCCGCCCGTCAGCGCCTTGACCTCGTCCTTGAACGGGCCGTCGGCATAATTGATTCCGAAATCGGCGCCGTGCTCGCGGGCGAACGCCAGCTTGGCCTCGGTGCTGGCCGTGGCGATCACCTCGGCTCCGAGCGCCTTGCCGATTTCCACGGCGGCCAGCCCCACGCCCCCGGCGGCGCCGTGGACCAGAAGGGTCTCTCCGGGCTCAAGACGGGCACGCTGAATCAGCGCATGCGCAGACGTCCCGTACGTCAACATCAGGGTTGCGGCGGTTCGATAGTCCAGGTGCTCCGGCAGCTTCACGGCCTGGCTCGCCGGGGCGCAGACCTCTTCGGCAAACGCCCCGTGGCCGACCGGGGCCATGACCCGATCGCCCGGTGCCAGCACCCGTACCTTGCGGCCGACCTCGATCACTTCGCCCGCACATTCCGACCCTGGCGAGAAGGGAAATTCCGGTCGGAACTGGTACTTGCCTTCCACGATCAGGATGTCGGGGAAATTGACGCCGGCGGCGTGGACCCGAATCCGAATTTCGTCGGCCGCCGGTACCGGCGGGTCGGCATCACCGACGGTCAGGGATTCGATGGCGCCGAAGGCATGGCAAAGAATGGCTTTCATTGGACCTCGTCAGGGCAGGAAAACATGCTTGCAGAAAACCCGAATCCGGCGTGCGTTCCGGCGCCGCTCGAAGCACGCAGGAGCCGCAAGGAAAGCGACAGGGCCCGCCGTACTCTAGCTGCTTGGCGCCACGAAGCGAAAGATCGCCATGCCGATGCGCGTACGGGTTTCGAGGCGGGCCGGAACCATGAGGCCGTCACCGTGCGGCCGAAACCACATTTCTCCCTGCACCGGCGGCTTGCGAAGCCGTTTCTCGCTATAGCCGGCGACGGGGCGGACGTGAAACGCACAGCGCTTGATCTCGGTGTCCGGCGTCCGGGGCTGCAATGCCGGCGACTCGGTCAGAACCATGTCGCTTCGGGTCTTTCCGTCAAACAGGCGAATCGTCTGCTCGCAACGTCCGGTACGCGCCAGCACCAACCCGGCCGCGAGAAGCGCACTGGCCGGATCCAGTACCTCGACCCGCTCTTCCGACGGAACCGGATAGGGGTACGGGGCCGCGCCCTCGGGCAACACGGTTTCGGCCCTGCCGGACCGGAAGCGCACATGACGCTCCACGTGCCCGTCGCGGTGATAGCGTTTCGACAGATATTCGATGGGCTGCAACGGATACACGTCTGCGGTTTCAAGCGTACCGCGTACATTCAGTTCGAATCCCCAGCGGAACAGAAGCCGGACCAAGCCTTGCGACTCGGCACTGAAACGCACGGAATAGCTGCCCTCGCCGACTTCCAGCTGCAGATTCGCATTGCCCGCATGAAAGCCTCCGACATGGGCAGTGCCGGCCAAGGCAACTGACTGGGCCAGCGATGCAGCCGGAGATACCGGTGGATCAAGCAGAAGGCATACCGCACATGCGGCCAACGCGAATCGAAGCACAACCGGTCACCTGGAATGCCATTGCCGGAGACGGTCCGGACTGCACCGAGCCGGAACCGCCATGCCGCAGGGTCCGGAGGCCACAGCTGATTGAGACGCGGGCCGGCACCACACCGGCTTCCGGAACGGCGCGGACCGGGTGGTACCGAGAGTTTACGACCGAACCGGCCGGGCGCAATGGTGCCCGGCCGGTGGCCACAGTAGAGTCGGGAGGAGGTGCGGTGAACGGAAGGCCCCTCTCCTCACTCCCGCTCACCGAACCCGGTGTGCCGATTTCCGGCACCGGGCTTTCCCGTGGGATCATGCTTCTCGCACGGACCACCAACACCCGGGAACGAACTCGCAGGTTCCGGTGGGTTTGCCCGCCGGGTTTTGCATGGCCGCGGGTGGCGACAGCGCGATCCCGGCCACCCCCAGCGTCTCGTTTCCCGGACGACACGTTCGGGAATCTCGACATCCAGCCCGTCGACGGGGCCGTCGATCAGGCGGTCGATGGCCTGCGAGATTTGGCTCTCGATTGTCGTCGGAAGTGCCCCCGGTTGGGGGCGCGGCCGCCACGTCCGGCGGCCAGCTTGGCCTCGGCCAACGCCTCACTGGCCTCCAGGAACTCCCGCGACAGGGCCTTGAAGCGGCGGTACTCCTCGACCTGCGCCCGGGTTTCCTCCACCTCGTGTGCCCGGATACGGACCGATTTCTGCCGACCATCGAGCGAGCGTTGAAGCACATGCCCGGAGTGTCCGGGGGCACCGGCCTCGGCGCAGTGGCAGCTCGGCTTGCCGCACCGCGACGCGGTCTGCGACAGGGTTCCAGGACGCAGATCACCCAGCGTGGCGAACCGGCTTAACGCCTGATCTCGTCGTTCCTCAAGGGTCCGGATCCCCGTCATCGATTTCTCCTGCGACCATGACTTGTACTTTATGTATTACAAGATATGCCGCCATCATGACAAGCCCGACACCCCGAACCCCGATGGCCGCCGCCGTTTGACGTCGGCGGCCGATCCGCGCACACTCCCGGGCGCATTGTTCCGTAGGGGTGCCGGGGCCGGGTGCCCGGGCTGAGATCCGTCTGGCGGAAACCCTTCGAACCTGAACCGGGTGATGCCGGCGGAGGAATCGGGACGAGTCCGGGTCTCCCGGCCAGCTCGGCCTCGCACCCCGAAGCATTGCCTTCGGATCGCGGCCCCGGCCCGAGGAGACTGCTCATGGACGCTGACACGCCTGTTCAGATTCAGGTAACCACCGGCTCGCTGCCTGCTTCGAGCAAGGTGTATACCGGCGACCCCGACCGCGGGTTGCGGGTACCGCACCGCGACATCACCCTCCATCCTTCGGCCGATGAACCGCCGTTGCGGGTGTACGACACTTCGGGGCCCTACACCGACCCGACCGTCGAGACGGACATCGAGGCGGGGCTGCCGCGCTGGCGCACGGCCTGGATCGAGCAGCGCGGCGATACCCGGGTCGAAGCCGGGCAAAGCATGCAGGACCCAGACAACGGTCATGCGGCGGCGGGGCGGGGCGTGCGACCCTTTCCGATTCCGCGGCGCCCGCGCACGGCCGCCGGTGCCGCCGTGACACAACTCGCCTATGCGCGGCGCGGGATCATCACGCCGGAAATGGAATTCGTGGCCGAGCGCGAGAACCTGGGCCGGGCGGGAAGTGCCGCCGCCGGAACCCGCACCGGCGAATCCTTTGGCGCCGCCATTCCCGACCGGGTCACGCCGGAATTCGTGCGGGCCGAAGTAGCGCGCGGCCGGGCGATCATTCCGGCCAACATCAATCACCCGGAGCTCGAGCCGATGGTCATCGGCCGAAACTTCCTCGTGAAGGTGAACGCCAACATCGGAAACTCCGCCGTGACGTCGTCCGTTGCCGATGAGGTCGACAAGATGGTCTGGGCGATCCGCTGGGGCGCGGATACCATCATGGACCTCTCAACCGGCCGCAACATCCACAACATCCGCGAATGGATCCTGCGGAACTCCCCGGTACCGGTGGGGACGGTGCCGATCTACCAGGCCCTGGAGAAGGTGGGCGGGGTACCCGAAGATCTCACCTGGGAACTGTACCGCGACACCCTCGTTGAGCAGTGCGAGCAGGGGGTCGATTACTTCACGGTGCATGCCGGGGTGCGTCTCGCCCATATTCCGCTCACCGCGGGCCGGGTTACCGGGATCGTCAGCCGCGGAGGTTCCATCATGGCCAAATGGTGTCTCGCGCACCACCGGGAGAGTTTCCTGTACGACAAGTTTGCCGAGATCTGCGAGCTCCTCGCGGCATACGATGTCAGCTTCTCGCTGGGCGACGGACTCCGTCCCGGATCGATAGCCGATGCCAACGATTCGGCTCAGTTCGCGGAGCTGGAGACCCTCGGCGAACTCACCAGGATCGCCTGGGACCAGGACGTGCAGGTCATGATCGAAGGCCCCGGACACGTTCCCATGGACAAGATCAAGGTCAACGTCGACCGGCAACTTGAAGTGTGCGGTGAGGCCCCTTTCTACACCCTCGGACCGCTGGCCACCGACATCGCACCGGGATACGACCACATTACCAGCGCCATCGGCGCGGCCATGATCGGCTGGTTCGGTACCGCGATGCTCTGCTACGTGACGCCCAAGGAACATCTCGGGCTCCCGGACCGCGACGATGTCAAGGAAGGCGTCATTGCCTACCGCCTGGCGGCGCACTCGGCCGATCTGGCGAAAGGCCATCCTGCCGCCCGGGCGCGGGACGACGCATTGTCGCGAGCCCGGTTCGATTTTCGCTGGGAAGACCAGTTCAACCTGTCGCTCGACCCCGAAACCGCCCAGCAGTACCATGACCAGACCTTGCCCAAGGATGCCCACAAGGTCGCACATTTCTGCTCGATGTGCGGACCCAAGTTCTGCTCGATGAAGATCACGCAGGAAGTGCGGGAATACGCCGAGCGGGGCATGCAGGAAAAGGCCCGGGAGTTTCGCCGGGGCGGCAGCGAAATTTACCGGAAACCCGTGTAGCGTTTGGGGCCTCACGGGACCGTGCGGCGGGCGCCAACCCCGCCGCCCTCCGGACGCCCCGACATCCGCCGGCGGCGGACGCTACCGGACCCGCATCGAGAGCCCCGGGGCCTCCCTTTCGATCCTTCGGCGGTCAGTCCTCCAGCAGCACTTCCGCCGTCCCGAATACCCCGAAATCGGCGACCACGCCCGCGCCCGGCCGGATTGTGCTCGGCTGGCCGCACACTCCGGTCGTCACGACGTCACCGGCCTCGAGTGAGGCCCCTTGCACGGCATGGTTGTTCGCAAGCCAGGCCAAGGCGGCGCAGGGATCCCCGAGAGCATCGGCACCGGTTCCACGGGAGACTTCGGAGCCATCGATCAGCAAGCGCACGGGGTGGGCAGCGAGGAGCAAGTCGCGCCACTCGACCACTGCCGGAGGCCCCAGGATGAACTGGTTCGCACAGGCGTTGTCGGCGACGAGCTGCGGCCCGCCCGCGCGGGCGAAGTCGCGATACCGCGAGTCGGGGATTTCGATCGCCGGATGGACCGCGGCCACCGCCTCCATCACCTCGGTATTCGAATACGGGGTGCTCCGGGCCGGCAAGGGGCGACCGAGGACGAAGGCGAATTCGGCCTCGGCCACGGCCATCCGGTTCCCGTTCAGGCTGACCCTGGCGGGGCTGTGATGGATCCGGCCCGCGAGCAGACGGCCGGCGATCGGACCGTCCACGTTGATGTGAAGCTGCCCGGCGCGGCTGGTGGCGGCAATCTTCCAACCCGCCGGCGTCTCGCCCGACTGCACCACGAAGGCCCGCTGCATGTCGTAACCGGCTTTGAGTGAATCAGGCCGGCAGGCCGCAGGCAGTTGGTCGATCACGGTCCGGGTGCGCCAACATTCGTGAATGATGCGACCGGCTTCTTCAGCCGCCCGATTCACGTTCATGGCCGTGGCCTCCCATGTCGTGCAAGCGGAGCGAAGAAAAGTTGCCCGGGCGCCGGCTCGAACCGCAACGGGTGCGCGGCGGCTGACGGTGCGCCCTGCCCCTTGCATCGCGTGCTGGCCGGAGCGTTCCGGCCGGCGGGAGTGCGCCCATCCGGCGCAGGCCCGGTTCCGGGACCGGATCGCTCCGGTACGCTCTCAACCCGAGGAGGACGGCGCCGGCAACGGGCCCGGTCGCCATCAGCGCTCCAGCCGTGAAACGTCCGGATCAGGCCGGCCCTACTGCCGGCGGGGGGCCGGACAGCGATTCGCAAGCGTGGCCAGCGGGGCCGCTTCTTCGGGCGTCAGGGCAAACACCGCCTCCAGTTCAAACCCCGGAGTTCGGATATCAACCCGCACCGCATGTTCGTCGGAAAATGCGCGCAGCAGCCGTTCGGGCGTTGCCGCCGCCGGGTCGAATTCGGTCCGGTAGGTCGAATCTCTGGAAAAACCGTATCCCTCGCGAAGCACCGTCGCGGCGGTCTCCACGAACCCGCCAGTGCCAAGATCCGTCAGGCGAATCGTCCCGGAAGTGCGGACAAACGGGGGTGCCTCGACACCCAGGAAATCCGCCAGGAAGTTGCCGACAGACTCCATCGAGATCGCAGCGCGTTCATCCACTGTCGGCAGGCGGAAATTGCTGGCCGTCACTTCCAACGGTCGCCCGGTGTGGATGGGCCCGGCTTCGTGGCAACGGTATTCCAGAATCAGACGAGTCGAGACCCGGAAAACGGCCTCCGGGGTCGTCACCCGCGTCGAATCCGAGGTGATTCGAAGGTAGTGGGCCCGCCCGTCAAAATCAGTCGAATACTGGACCATGGGGTTGACGATGGTCTCGGCGCTTGCCACCCCGGCGAACAGCACGGTTAGCAACGGCACCAAGGCCGAAAGACTGGGACGGAACATGGGCGGCACCCTTGTCTGGTTCACAGCAGTTGGCTGACTACCTGTATGCAGGAAGCTGCAGGACGGAATTGCGGGCAACGGGGAACCGCCGCCCGACAACGTTCGGCCACGGTCTCCGGGCAGCACCGGCAAAGGAGCGCCGAAACTACCGCCAAACCGGGAGTCCGTCCAGTCCGCGCCGACGGGACGACGGGCAGCCTCCGGATACCGCTCGGCGCGTTCGACCGGACGCCGGGCTCATTCAATCAGACGGGCGAGCGTATCGACATCCAGCCTGCCGGTGATTCTCGATCCGTTGACGAAAAATGTCGGCGTGGAATCGACGCCCAGCCGATTAGCCCCGTCCAGGCGGGTCTGCAGTATCCGCTCGATGCGGACGCGATTGGCATCCGTATCCGTGAAGCATCCGGCGACCTCTTCTGCACCGATACCGAACTGCCTGAACATGTCCTTCAGCACCTCTTTCGGCGCTTCGGCCGTTGCCCACTTGGCCTGATGGGCAAACAGCTGTTCCAGGACCGGAAAATATCGGTCGTCGGACTGACAGTGAGCCAGCACGGAGCCGATCAGGGCCGGCCGGTCCAGGGGAAAGTCACGAAACACCAGCCGAACCTGCCCGGAATCGATGAAACGACTCTTGATCTCGGGAAGAGCTTCGGTGTGAAAAACCGCGCAGTGCGGACAGGACAGCGAGGCATATTCGATGATTTCGTGGGGCGCATCCGGGCTGCCGAGGATTTTTTCCAGCAGCGGTTCCTCCGCTTCCTCGGCGGCCGCGGGCCAGGTGAACAGAACGAAGGTCAGGGCGGCAAGTACGCGCATGGTGGAGCATCTCCGGAAAAAGTTGCGGAACACACGAGGCGGGCGACTGACGACGGGCTGCGGCGTCACTCGAAAGATAGGGCCGCAACCATACGAATCAGAGAGGCGGGACCCGCGCCCCGGGCCGCACCGGCGACGACGCCCGCCGTGCCGCCAAGGGGGCGGTAACCACGCCCGCCGGGTGCAAGGCACCCGCCACCGCGCACCTGACTGTCCGAATCAACTTCTGGCCACCGCCGGCGGACCGACAAACTCTGCGGCCAGCACCTCGGCCAGGCGAGTGGACCAGTACCGGGGCGCGTCTTCGCCCATGAGCAGGTCTTGGCGGATTTCGACCAGCAGGTTTGGAATCCCCCGGAGTTCCCCATGCGCATCGGCGGTATAGCCGAATTCCGGAACCTGGGCATAAGGAACATTGTTGCCGATGTTGAGGCCGGTGGCGCGTCGGAGGCCGGTTTGCACCCGCCCGGCAAGCGATTCCTGCTTTCCGCCCCACAGCACCGATGCATGCCAGGGCCTCGGTGCACCGCCTTCGGCGAGGAACGGCGTGAAGCTGTGAATGCAGAGGAGGGCGCCACGCTCCAGCTCCCGCTGGTCCAAAGCCTCGTCTATGGCCTTGTGATAGGGCCGAAAACAGGTCGCGATGCGTTCGGAGCGCGCCGCCGCGCTCAATCCGACGTTGCCGGGAATGACCGTGCCGTCGCTGATCTCGAGGATTGACGTACCCGAATCCGGGGCTCGGTTCGGATCGATCACGAGGCGCGAAAACCCGGCCAGCAGAGCTGGGGCATCAAGGAGAGCAGCGAGTTCCAGCGTCACGGCCCGCGCCCCCGGATCCCAACCGATATGCCGGTCGATTTCGTGCGCATCCAGGCCCAGATCGTACAGGTTCGGCGGCACGGTATTCACTGCGTGGTCGCAAACCAGAAGGGCCGGGAAACGGCCCTGGGAATTGACGGATTCAAAGGGCCGAAACCCGCCGCCGGCGGCCGTCACGCCTGGTTCAGTGCGTCGGCCAGGCACCCGTAATGAGGCAGCGGCCCGTCCGGCCCCGGCGGCTCGACCATGAAGCGAAGCAGCGCCGGACGCAGGCCGGCAATCTTGAGCATGCCCTTGCGGGAAGCCAGTCGGCGGACGGCTGCAACCAGCACTCTCCGGACCGACGCCGCAAGAAACCTGACCTCGGTGCAATCCAGGACGATGTCGTTCTCTCCGTTATCGATCTGCCGCATGAGCCATTCGGAGAATTCCGCCACGCGCAAGCCTTCAACACGACCGGCAAGAGAAATCACCAGCACCTCTCCAGCCCTGGTCTCCGTGATGAATGACACGGACTGCGGATTCGGTCAGTGGACCGGGCTGGTCAACCGGATCCGGTTCACCCCGTTGACATGCTCGTAGCTGGACCGCTCCGAGAACGAGCGAATCAGATGAATGCCGAGGCCACCGATCTGGCGTTCGCTGATGCTCGAGTCGAGATCCGGCGACGGTGATTCGGTGAAGGGATCGAAGGGGGCCGCATTGTCCTCGAACAGCATCTCGATCTGCTTTCCATCGCAACGAATACACAGCGAAATCTCGGGCTCTCGTTCACCGAAATCCGCGTGGTTCAAACTGTTGGTCAGCAGTTCCTGGACCACGAGATTGATCTTGAATGCACGCGCCATGGGGATGTCGGCGGCGTCACAATACTCCTCGACCTTGGTCGTCACGTCGGAAAGCGAACTGGGTTGAGCCGGAATATCAAGCTTGAGTGACTTGCCCATGCGACGCTCCGGTTTCCCATCCCCAGCTATACGGTTGACCCGGGCCGTGTGCCAAACCGGCTGTTTCCAGTCTTGTCGATTCGCACGTTCAGTGTAACAGGTTTTCCGAAGGGACGAGGTAGCGGCGCACCCGGCTGGAGAAAGCCGATGAAGCTTGCCCGTACACCCCATCAGCCCCCATCACGCCCGGTCCGCCGCTTGCCACCGCCCGGTCCGGCCGGTGGGTGCAGGTCCCGACGTAATTGCGGCGCGCCGGGTCCCGACCCTCATCGGTGGCAGCGCCCTCAGCCATGATCAACGCTCGGCTCGGTGACAGGCGACAAGGGCAGCAAGGTCGGGAAAGACAAACCTGACGTCAGGCCGGGTGCCGACCGGATGGGTGGCCCCGGATCGTCCCTGCTGCCGGTCAATCCAGGCGGTCGACAGACCGGCGGCAACAGCGGGCACATGGTCGTGGTAGAGACTTTGCGCCACGTGCAGGAGATGCTCCCTGCCGATCCCGAAGTCTCGCTGGCAGTGCTCGATCAGGTACCGAAAATTCCGGGAATCCGGTTTGTAGCTGCCGATGTCCTCAGCGGTGTAGACCGCATCGAACTGGATTCCGAGATGCTCCGCACTCGCTGCGAATCCGGATCGGCTCACGTTGGAGAGAATGATCAGGCGAAAATACCGCCCAAGGTACCGGAGAGCCGGCTGCGAATCGGCGAAGGGAGGCCAGTGCTGAAGCGAGCGCCCGAACTGGCGGTCGAGTTCCTGATCGCACGGAAGGCCAAACTCGTCAGCGATTCCCCGGTGCACCCCGGCGAGTATGTCGGAATAGCCCGCCCCCGGGTGGGCTGCCTGGAGCGTACTCTCGCGGGCCGCGAACACCCGAAGCACGGCATCCCGATCTGTCAGCCCAAGGCGCCGCAGGGCCGCGAGAGCCGTCCAGATTCCTTTTTCCCAGTCGATGAGCGTACCGTAGCAATCGAAGCTCAGGGCGCGGAAGTCACGAAGTCGCAAGACCCTGCCCCTGAAATCCTGTATCCACCATCGGACCGCATGCGGTGCCCGTCGAATCGAAGTGACCGGCGGGCACACCGGAGTATTCCATGGATGAACACCAGCGGCCACACCCTGTCCCTCGGCCCGAGGGGCGGGAACCCGCACCAGCCGAAGCGGGAGCAGCGTTTCAGCACCTGCTGGCACTCATGGCGGAACTCCGGGATCCGGAACGCGGCTGCCCCTGGACCCGTGCGCAGACCTTCGAAACGATCCTTCCCTACACGGTTGAGGAAGTGTACGAGGTTGTCGACGCCATCCGGGCGGGCGACATGGAACATCTGTGTGATGAACTCGGAGACCTGTTGCTGCAGGTGATCTACCACGCCCGCATGGCGGAGGAAGCCGGATCCTTTTCCGCTGCGGACGTGATTGCGGCCCTGATCGACAAGCTGGTTCGTCGACATCCCCACGTATTCGAGAGGGAGGAAACGCTCGATCCGGAAGCCGTCATGCGTAACTGGGAGCGCATCAAGGAAGCCGAGAACGCCCGGCACCCGGGGCGCGGGACCGTTCTCGGGAACGTGCTGCGATCCGGACCGGCGCTGGTCCGGGCGCGAAAGCTGCAGGAAGCGGTGGTCCGGGTTGTGTCGGAAGACCGCACTTCGGCGCTCGAGCAATCCACAACCGAGATCAGACGATCCCTCGGGGGCTTGCCGGGGTCGGAGCCGGGATCGCAGGAAGCCGGTCGCGCGATCGGCGATGCCCTGTTTGCCCTGGTCCGCCTGGCGCGGGCGGCCGGAGTGGAACCGGAAGTCGCCCTGGACAGCGCCAACGCACGGTTTCAGCAACGTGTCACGGCGCTCGAGCAGGCCGCCGGGAGCGCCGAAGGGGCTCTGCGGAATGTCGACCCCGACGCGGGGTCGAGGTTGTGGTCCGGCCGATAGTTCCGAATAACCTTCCGGTCCAAGGCACCCCGGCAATGCAGGCCAGGAGTTGTGGGTGCCGGCCCGACCGGCAACCGGGCGGGCCTGAGCGTCTTTCCGCCAGCATGGTCGACGATCACGGGCCGGGCAGCCCACCCGTTCATCGAGCGTCTGCATGCCCAGCAGGGGTTGCGAACACCGCCCGGAGCCCGGCTCAATCGTTCTGCAGCAGATGAATGAGGCTTGACGTATCCCACCGACTGCCGCCGCGCGCCTCGACCTGTGCATACAGCTGGTCCACCAGTGCCGTTACCGGCAGCCGGGCGTGGTTGCTCTTCGCTTCCGCCAGGCAGATGGCGAGATCCTTGCGCATCCATTGCACCGCAAATCCGAAATCGAACTTCCCTTCCAGCATGGTACGGGCGCGATTCTCCATCTGCCATGACTGGGCTGCCCCCTTGGAAACCACATCGATTACCTGGTTGCCGTCGAGACCGGCGCGACTGGCAAAATTCATGGCTTCGGACAAGCCCTGCAGCAGCCCGGCAATGCAGATCTGATTGACCATCTTGGTCAGCTGACCCGCACCGGACGGACCCATCAGGGTGACGGCCCGGGCGTAGCAGTCCATGAGGTCGCTGACGCGGTCGAAGGTTTCCCGCTTCCCGCCGACCATGACCGTGAGCTGTCCGTTCTCGGCGCCAGCCTGCCCGCCCGAAACGGGCGCATCAAGAAAGCCGATACCGGCGGCGGCGGCGGCCGCAGCGAGTTCCCTCGCAATCTCGGCAGAAGCAGTCGTGTGGTCGACCAGCACGGCACCCGGCTGCATGCCAGACAGCGCCCCCGTCTCGCCGGTGACGACACTTCGCAGGTCGTCGTCGTTGCCAACGCACACGAACACGGCCGAGGCCCCCTCCGCCGCCGCCGCCGGAGTAGGCCGCGATTCGCCGCCATGCTGCTGCGTCCAGGCATCCGCCCGGGATTGCGTACGGTTGTAGACCACGACCCGGTGGTCGGCGGCGGCGAGGTGACCGGCCATGGGGTAGCCCATGACTCCCAGGCCCAGGAAGGCAACGCGGTGCGAAGCGCTCATCGTGCAGGTTACTCCGGTAATCGGACAACGAATGCCCCTGACCGCCTAAAACACCGGCGCATCAGGGAGGGCGGGCGGCGGACGGCCACTCCTGCGTCGGTCCGTCGCATCCTGACCGGCTGCATTCAACCATATTCCATCGAGTCTGCTCACCCCGTGCCGGCAAGTCATCGGTACCGCCAACCCGGAGAGCAAAGGGAAATACCAGAACAGCCTCCGACCTTCCACGCCAGCGCTGAATCTGCGTGACCCTGCTTGCCCCTCCACCGACGCCCCTGCAGCGGGCGGGCGGAATTTCCCTTACCGGCAGGCGAAACCACGAACCCCGATCGGCCGCACACCGGAGCAAGCAACCCCCAACTCGTTCTGCCGGACCCGGCAACCCGCGACCGGACGTGGGGGCAGGACACGTGGCCGACGCGCATCCGTCGGCCACGGCTCGCGCAACAAAAAAGGGGGCCGTGTCGAGCACGGCCCCCTTCGTGGCGAACCAGCGAAACGGTATCGCTAGAAATCCATCCCGCCCATGTCAGGCATGCCGCCGGGACCGCCGGCGGCGCCGTTCTTGGACTTCTCCGGCTTCTCGGCCACCATCGCCTCCGTGGTGATGAGGAGGCCGGCGACGGAAGTCGCGTCCTGAAGGGCGGTACGGACCATCTTGACCGGATCGATCACCCCCGCCTTGAACAGGTCTCCGTACTTTCCCAGCTGGGCATCGAACCCGAAGTGCTCGTTCTTCGATTCGGTAACCTTGCCGATCACGATGGAACCATCGTATCCGGCGTTGGACGCGATCTGGCGCAGCGGTGCTTCCAGCGCCTTGCGAACAATGTCAATGCCCACCCGCTGGTCGTCATTGGCCGGCTTGCACTTCTTCAGGCCCCGGGCCGCAGCGTAGAGGAACGCCACTCCGCCGCCGGCGACGATGCCTTCCTCAACCGCCGCCCGCGTGGCGTTCATCGCGTCATCGACCCGGTCCTTGCGCTCCTTGACTTCGACCTCGGTCGCACCGCCAACCCGAACGACGGCCACGCCTCCAGCCAGCTTGGCGAGCCGCTCCTGCAGCTTCTCGCGGTCGTAGTCGGAAGTGGACTCCTCGATCTGCGCCCGGATCTGGTTGCAGCGTCCCTGGATGTCCTTCTTGGTGCCGGCACCTTCGACGACCGTGGTCTCCTCCTTGGTGACGAGCACACGCTTGGCGCGACCGAGCATCCGCAGATCGATGTTCTCCAGCTTCACGCCGAGCTCCTCGCTCACGACCTGGCCCGAGGTCAGGGTGGCGATGTCGACCAGCATGGCCTTCCGGCGGTCACCGAACCCGGGCGCCTTGATGGCTGCCACCTTGAGCCCGCCGCGCAACCGGTTGACGACGAGGGTGGCGAGGGCCTCTCCTTCGATGTCTTCGGCAATAATGACCAGCGGCCTGCCCGCCTGCACGACCTTCTCGAGGACGGGAAGGATCGGCTGCAGGGATGACAGCTTCTGCTCGTGGATCAGGATGTAGGGGTCCTCGAACTCCGCAGTCATTTTCTCGGCGTTCGTGATGAAGTACGGGGACAGGTAACCGCGGTCGAACTGCATGCCTTCGACGACATCCAGCTCGGTCTCCAGCGACTTGGCCTCCTCGACCGTAATGACGCCTTCCTTGCCCACGCGTTCCATGGCCTGAGCGATGAGGTCGCCGATTTCCCGTTCGCCGTTGGCCGACACGGTCCCGACTTGCGCAATTTCATCGTGACCCTGCACCTTCCGGCTCATCTTGTTGAGCTCGGTGATGACGGTTTCCGTCGCCATGTCGATGCCGCGGCGGACGTCCATCGGATTCATGCCGGCAGCCACAGCCTTGGTGCCCTCGCGGACCACCGCCTGGGCCAGTACCGTCGCCGTTGTCGTGCCGTCACCGGCCACATCGTTCGTCTTGCTGGCAACCTCGCGCACCATCTGTGCGCCCATGTTTTCGAACTTGTCGGAGAGCTCGATCTCCTTCGCCACCGTGACACCGTCCTTCGTCGTGCGCGGCGCTCCGAACGACTTGTCAAGCACGACGTTCCGGCCCTTGGGGCCCAGGGTGACCTTGACCGCATTGGCCAGGATATCGACACCCCGGAGCATGCGCTCGCGGGCGTCGCCCGAAAATTTTACTTCTTTGGCAGGCATGTTAGGTAGGTTCCTTCTCTGCTGGTATCGGGACCGGGACTAGCCCAGGATCCCCATGACGTCGGACTCCTTGATGATGACGTACTCCTTGCCATCCATCTTGACTTCGGTGCCCGACCACTTGCCGATCAGGACGGTATCGCCCTTCTTGACATCCAGTGGCGTGATCTTGCCATCTTCGCTCCGGATGCCCGAACCGACCGCAATCACCTTGCCCTTCATGGGCTTTTCCTTCGCGGTATCCGGAATGATGATGCCGCCTGGCGTGCGCTCATCGTCGTCTTCGCGCTTGACCATGATGCGGTCATGCAACGGCCTGAATTTCATGCTTCCATGCCTTTCAGATGGGATAAGGTTGCCGAGCGTACGGGATATCCGAGACACGCCCGGGACCGATTCTGGCACTCGATTGCCCAGAGTGCCAGAAACCGTTCGAGGGTAGAAGTGGGAACCGGAGCCGGAGATGTCAAGGGCCCGGACGGACGGGTTCCGGCCGGGCCCGACCTGACCTACGGTTGCAGGTCCAAGTCGCCGGATTCGCTGACCCGGGCGAGCCGCGCATTGAGGTCGCTCTGTTCGGCGGGATCCAGCGATACCCGCACATGGAAGCGGGAATCGGCTGTCCATTGCCGGACCACCGCCCCCCTCTCGTGCAGCCAGGCCAGGGTCGGCGAATCTGCCGGTTCCAGCGTGACGTCGAACTCTGTGCGGCCGCGCCCGAGGCGGAGGTCCACAGCTTCCAGCAGTTCGGTCAGGCCCGTTCCCGCGAGTCCGGAGACGGGCACCGCCTGTGACTGCCGGTCGCGCAAGCGCCGGATATCGTCTTCCGGCAGCCGGTCAATCTTGTTGAGGGCCTCGAACTGCGTATCCGCTCCTTCCTCCAGCGCCCCGAGATCGGTCAGCACCCGGATCACGTCGCGACGCTGGGCAGCGGTCTCGGGATGCGTGATATCACGGACGTGAATCAGCAAGTCGGCATACACCGCCTCTTCAAGGGTGGCTCGGAATGCCGCGATCAACAAGGTCGGCAACTCGGAGACAAACCCCACCGTATCCGAAAAGATTACCGTTCGACCGGACGGCAGCGTACACGCCCGCATGAGCGGATCCAGGGTGGTAAAGGGCTGATTCCGCGCCTCGGCAGGCTTGCCGGTCAGCTGACTGAACAACGTGGATTTGCCGGCATTGGCGTATCCGACCAGCGCCACCGTGGGATGAATTCGGCGGCGGCGGTGAAGCCCGCGCCGGCGCCGCACGTTTTCCAGTTCTTTGCGAATGCGGGCCACGCGACGGCCGATCAGGCGACGATCAAGCTCGATCTGCGATTCCCCGGGTCCGCCGAGAAACCCGAAGCCACCGCGCTGGCGCTCCAGGTGAGTCCACGAACGCACCAGTCGGCTTCGTTGCCACTCGAGATGCGCCAGCTCCACCTGGAGACTGCCCTCGCGGGTGGCCGCCCGCGCCCCGAAAATTTCGAGGATCAACGAGGTGCGGTCGAGGATCTTTGTCTTCAGCGCGGCTTCCAGATTCCGCTGCTGCACGGGAGTCAGGTCAATATTGAACAGGATCAGCCCGGGGGCCTCGCTGGCCCCCGCGATGGCCGCGCGCAGGGATTCCACGGTACCGGACCCGAGCAGCATCGCCGGGCTGGGCTGACGGACCTTGAACTGCTCCGCCCGTCGCACCCGGAGACCGATAGAGCCGGCCAGTGAACAGGCTTCGGCCAGCCGGCTGGCCTGCGTGCGAAGCGGCTGTGCCTTGCCCTGGATGACCGGATGCACCACCCAGACGGGGACGGCGTGATCTGGCGGTGCCGTCACCCGGCGGGAGACTCCGGGCTCCGGCCACTCGCCTCCGGCTCGTTCGAATCTGCAAGGTCCACGGGCTTGGAGGGCGTGATCGTGGAAATCGCATGCTTGTAGATCATCTGCTGGCTGCCCGAAACCATCAACAGAATGCAGAACTCGTCGAAGGCCGCGATGGTGCCGCGGAGGCGCACACCGTTCAGCAAGTGCAGGGTGGTGGTGGTGCGAGACTTGCGAAGCTGCTTCAGGAACGTGTTCTGCAGTCGATTGCGATGCTGGAGGGGCATATGCGTGCTCAATACCGGGTGCGGGGCCGACAATACCAGAAGGTATGCCAAGGTTACGGTACAGGAACCCGGATTCCGTGGGCGCCGGCGCACGGTCGGAATGCTGGAGTACCGCGTTCGCGGGCAGTGACATGCATGAGGGACCCGTAGCACGGAAAGGATCGGAGCATGCTGGGGCAAAGAAGAACAAGGCCATTGCATGAGGGGTCCACACGAGCAGACCGGAGGGATTCGTGCATACCTGTTCACTCGCGATCCAGGGCGAGAGGAAGTGATTCCAGAAGCACCGCGTACCAGAACAAACTACCGCTGGCTGTCGTGGAGATGAAGATCAGGGAATCGACCAACAGTCCATCACTGGTCTGTTGATCTCGCCAGCGCACCGGCCGCCATTCTGCGGTCAAGCGAACCGACCGGGATCAATAGCCCGGAAGCTGCGGGTTCATCCCTGGCCGGATGATGCGTGCGCACGCGCCCGGAACGAGAGGCAAGCGGAGGATGGCTGCCCCGTACCGAGGGTCTGATCGCAGACAGCCACCACGCACCGGGGGGGGGGGGGGGGGGGGGGTCGGCCACAGGTACCGGCGTACCGAGTCCGGCCGGGTACAGGAAACGCAGCGGTGGAAATCGGAACGAGGACGGCCCGGGCGCATGCGACGGACAGGTCGGCCAAACCCGAAGGGCTGACCGGACACCCTGGTGCGGATCTACGAAACGGCGGGCGGAGATGATCCGGGCAGTTTCTCACTTCGGTTTCTCGCGCTAAGCTGCCGGCAGCGGGACTCATACGGTCGCTGTCCGCCACGGGTGCGTTCGGGCACCATGAACCGAGGCGACGGTTTCCGAAATGATGGAGGATCTTGCATGCCCCCCGTTACTGCGGATGCGCTCAAACGGCTGGCGGTGTGGGATACGCCAACCATCTGCAACGCGCTGGAACTGGTGATGCCGGACCGACGAGGCACCGGATTTACCATCCGGCCGTTTTTTTGCTCACTGCCCGACATCCCCCCCATTGTTGGCTGGGCGCGAACTGCCACCATTCGTAGCAGCGTACCGCCTGAAGGAACGGCTGATCAGACGCTCCAGGGCCGGATCAGTTACTACGAATACGTCGCGGACGGTGCCCGACCTGCCATCTCAGTGATTCAGGATATCGATTCCCAGCCCGGTTTCGGAGCATTCTGGGGCGAAGTCAACACCGCCGTGCACAAGGGGCTGGGGGTGCTCGGAGTCGTGACCAACGGGTCCGTCCGCGATCTTGGTGCCTGCGCTCCGGGGTTCCAGTTGCTGGCCGGCCAGATATCCCCCAGCCACGGTTACGTCCACGTGGTCGACACCGGCGGCACGGTCGAGGTGCAGGGCATGACAGTCAAGCATGACGACATCGTTCACGCCGACCGGCATGGTGCCGTCGTCATCCCGCAAGAGGCTGTCGAGGAGCTGCCCGCAGCGGTGAAGCTGCTGACCCGGCGCGAGGCGGGGATTCTCGAGTGCGCCCGCCAGCCCGGCTTCAGCATCGAGCAACTGCGGCGCACCTTGCTGGAGGCGAAGGACATCCACTAGCCTTTCCGCTCGCGATCCGCGACGGAAGACGGAACGGTCCGCCGACGAAGTCAGTCGAAGAGAAAGACGCCCTTGCCCGTGGTCTGGGTATCGAACAGACGATAGGCGTCGACTGCCTGATCGAGCGTGTAGCGGTGCGTGAAGATCTTTTCCAGAGGGATCTTGCGCTCGGCGACAAAGCGCGCACATTCGGCCTGCCCGAACGCACTGAATGTCCACGACCCGATGATCGAGAGCTGTTTGCGGATCATGTCGCGACTGACATCGATTGTCACGTCGCCGCCCTCTCCCACGAAGCACACCGTGCCCCATCGCTTCGCGGCCCGCACGGCCGCCGAGCGCGCCACCGATGACCCGCTGCAATCAATGGCCAGGTCCACGCCCCGGCCCTGCGTGATGTCCCGCAGTGCATCGACCGGATCCGAAGCGGACGCGTCGACGGCGTCGTCAGCACCAAACTCCCGGGCCAGCGCCAGCCGCTCCCGTCCGACCTCGACGGCAATCACCCGGGCGCCCATGGCCGATCCCAGAAGGGCGGCGCTCAAGCCCACCGGACCCAGTCCGAACACGGCCAGCGTGGAGCCACCGAGCCGGGGAAGCCGACAAAGCGCACCGTACGCCGTACCGGTGCCGCAGGCGATCGCCGCGCCTTCCGCGTGACTGAGTTCATCCGGCAGCGGGACAAGGCTGCTGCTGGGGACGACAAGAAAATCGGCATGTGCTCCATGGGCGGTCACACCGTAGACCTTGATCGACCCGGTTTCGCACATCTGTGACCAACCGACGCGGCAGGAATCACAGAGCCCGCACCCCGCGTAATGGTGATTCATGACCGCCGCGTCGATGGGGGCTGCATCCGGCAGCACGCCTGCCCCCCGCGCGACGACTACCCCGCAGGGTTCGTGCCCGCCAATGACGGGCGGCACGTTCTCACCGAGACCGAGGGCCCGTTGGGCTTCGCCCGGCGCCGCCCGGTAAAAATTCAGATCGCTGCCGCACATGCCCGACGCCATGATCTTGAGGACGACCTCGCCGGGGCCCGGCGCCGGGTCGGGCACTTCGCGAAGCTCCACTTCGCGATTGCCGAGAAAGAACAATCCCCGCATGCGGTCTTCCCCTGGTTCTTGTACGCGAGCCGGCGAATAGTGACGACCAACTGCCCCGTTGACAACTGCCGCCGACCCGGGTCCGGACAATCCGGCGGCGGCGCTGCCAAGGACCGGGACAGGGCGACGCCGGCCACAGCGTTCGTTGCGACGCACCTGACCGTGCTCCCGTCCAAGGCGCGGGGATCCACCGGAGCATTACGATTCGTTGCGGCCCCGGTACGCCGGAACGCACCATCGCTGCGGGTTCGCATGCCATACTGAAGTGCGGAATCCGGCATGGAAGGGAAGGAGGACGCTCGATCCCGGCACCGTAAGGCACCGATCATTACGCAGTATTCGATACCCCGAGTGCCGGCGCTCCACGGGCGTCCTGCATGACTGCGGGATCAGGGCTGGAGCGAGAATGCGAGCCGTCACGAAGACCGCTCCGGGTCGGTGGAACCGGACGTTGCAGATCGACCCGGTGACGGCGGCCCCGGCCGGAACCGCCGGAGAGATCGTCAGGTTGAAAAGCTACCATCTACCAATCCCCGGGAACGACGCCCTGATTCAAACTCGACACAACCGATCGCCGCCTACTGCCTGGTGCGGGTGCAGACAACTGCACGGTCAGACGAAAAACCCTGTCATGCAAAAGAAAAGATTCCGAAAGACAGTCCGGAATAACGGTCAGATAACTTGCGGTTGAAGATCAGGATACAGAGGCGGTGGCAACCGGATTTACCTGATCTTTCGGGGGACACAGTTACCGACCACCAGGAGAGGTTCAGGGAGCACGGGGGAAGGTCCGCACTGCCAACCGAGGTGCGACGAGCCCTACGGTCCCTGACCATCTACAGCACTGGATGGATTTTCTGGTATTCGGTTACACTGCCCGCAAAGTGGAAAGCATCTCCCATGACCTCATCGGAAACCCCACTCCGGCCGTACCTGTGCGTCATCGGGGCGGGTTCGGGCGGCCTTAGTGTCGCTGCGGCAGCCGCCCAGTTGGGCGTCGAAACCGTTCTCATCGAGGGTGGACGGATGGGAGGGGACTGCCTGAACTACGGATGTGTGCCATCCAAATCCCTGATCGCGGCGGCACACACAGCCCAGACCGTGCGGCACGCCGACCGGTTCGGCGTGGCTGCCGACGCCCTGGCGGTCGACTTCCCCCGGGTCCGGGACCACGTGCAGGACGTCATCGCCGCCATTGCTCCCCATGACTCCCAGGAACGTTTCGAAGGCCTTGGTGCCACCGTGATTCGAGAGACCGCATCCTTTGTCGGGCGGGACACGGTACAGGCCGGACCGTTCCGGGTGACCGCCAGGCGTTTCGTGGTGGCAACCGGGTCTTCCCCGGTTGTGCCGCCCGTACCCGGACTGGAGGATGTCCCGTACTTCACCAACGAAACCATTTTCGACAATGACGAGCGGCCGGCCCATCTGCTGGTTCTGGGGGGCGGCCCGATCGGGTGCGAACTGGCCCAGGCGCACCGCCGTCTGGGCTGCAAGGTGACGGTGGTTCAGCGAGGCCGCCTGTTGCACCGTGACGACCCCGAGCTGGCGGCGGTCGTGGCGCAACGGTTCGACGACGAGGGAATTTCAGTCATCGAGCATGCGGCCGTTGAGTCTGTCGCCCGGACCAACGGATCGCTGCAACTGACCGTGAGGGATGCGGAAGGCAGCCGCGAGGTGTCCGGTACCCACCTGCTGGTAGCGGCCGGAAGACGTGCCAATACCGACGGATTGAATCTCGATGCTGCGGGCATTCGCACCCACGGCCGGGGGATCGAGGTCGATCGCGGCCTACGGACTTCCAACCGCCGGGTCTACGCCATCGGCGACGTGATCGGACGGTTGCAATTCACGCACATCGCCGCCTACCACGCCGGCATCGTCGTCCGTCGGGCCTTGTTTCGCCTGCCGGCCCGGATCAATGAAACCGCTGCACCCTGGGTAACGTACACCGACCCTGAGGTCGCACAGGTCGGGCTCAGCGAATCAGCTGCCCGCGACCAATTCGGGGACCGGGTACGGGTCGTGCGGGTGCCGGTCGCCAGCAATGACCGGTTTCGCACGGAACGCGAAAACGACGGTCTGGTCAAGGCGATGGTGTACCGGGGGCGGGTCGTGGGCGCGAGCATGGTCGGCGCTCACGCCGGAGAACTGATCCAGCCGTGGTGCCTGATGGTGTCCCACCGCATGAAGATCTCCCGCATGACGAGTGCCATTCTGCCCTACCCCACGCGCGGTGAGATCAACCGGCAGGTCGCCGGGGCGTATTTCACGCCGGCTCTGTTCGGAGCCCGCACCCGCAGAGTGGTGGGGCTACTGACCCGCCTTGGATGAAGCGGCAACAAACCGGGGCGGCCGGCGCCCTGCACGGCGGTCTCTGACCGCCCGGGTTCTCCGCCACACCCTGGCCTTTGCCGCCCTCTGGGCAGCCGCATCCTACGTGACGTGGGTGTCGGCATTCTGGCTGTCCGAGATCGAGGACCAGCTCCACGGTGCGTACGACACGGTCCGGGTGGTGCGGGCCATGACCGCGGGCGAGCTTGACCCTGATCTGCGCCAGCGCCTGCTGGACTTCACCGACACTCACGCCGTGATCCTCCGGACCGGCGACACGACCACGCTGGTCATCGGCTCCACGCCGAAAACGGTGGACAAGACCGTCCGTTTCGACTCGATCTCCTGGTTCGGACGCGTGCGCCACGCCTTCGACACCCTGATCAACGGACGTGGCCGCATTCTGCGAATCGTGGGGCCGGTCGAACAGGATCCGGGGATCGGAATCGAGGTGGTCGCACCCGAAACCCCGCTTGCAGAAGCCACGTGGCGACACTCGCTCCGAATCGGCGCGAGTGCAGTGGCACCGTTCATTGCGGTCGGTGTACTGCTGTTCTTCGTGCTGCAGCACCAGTTTGTCCGCCCCGTGACCGCCATCATCGAGCGCCTGGCATGGTTTGCGCGCAATCCGCAAGATGCGCAGACCACAGTTGCGACCTCGAATCGACGAGATGAGATCGGGGACCTGGAGCGCGGAGTACTGTCGATGCAGGGCAGCCTGCGCGCCCTCCTGCAGCGCCGCGACCGGGAGGCCGCACTGGGGGCGTCGGTCAGCCGGATCAATCATGACCTGAGAAACGTTCTGCAAACCGCCTCCGTGGCCTCCGACCGGATCAAGGCCGCACAAGATCCGGCCGTGCGAAAGTTGGTGCCGTTGCTGGTAACGGCGCTGGAGCGAGCCGTGCAGATCTGTACGCGTACGCTGGACTACCATCGTTTCGGCGCGACGCCGATCAAGCTGGCCGCCACCCGGCTGCGCGAGGTCGCAGTGGAGGTCGGTGATTCGGTCGCCGCGATCCATACCGGACGGACGGGCTGGGAAGTGGACGTGCCCGGCGACCTGACGGTCGAGGCCGACCGCGAGGAGTTGTTTCGCGCGTTGCTGAACCTGGCTCAGAACGCCGCCGAAGCCATGCCCGATGGAGGAACGGTGTCGCTGCGGGCGCGTCGGCGCCCGCACCACGTCCTGATCGAGATGGAAGACGACGGACCGGGACTCGACGAGGAAGTGCGCGCGTTCTTTGACCGGCCGCTGGCGGACACCGTCGTGAACGCGCACGGCCTCGGGCTCGTCATCGTGCGCGAGATCATGGCGGCCCACGGCGGCACGTTCGAGCTTGGCAGAACCTCGCCGTCGGGCACGCTGTTTCTGCTGAAACTGCCGATCTGAAGGGTTTGCGTGGCTGCTCGCCCCGCTTTCAAAGCATGCCGGCCCGGGTGTACGGCAATGGAGCCGTCGTCCGACCAGGCGTGCATCGGCACCATCGGCCCAGGAAAGGACCGCCGGTGAACTTGATGAACATGGCACCCGGCCGATCGCACGGGAGCCAGAATCATGATCCTATAGTTGCTACAGGTGTCTCCCAACGATGCCGCCGCGGAGCAGTGGTTTGAGGAGCAGCGTTGGCCGAAACAACGGTTTTGCCCAGACTGCGGCTTGACTAACACCGTAGAGGTTGCCATCCGGAAACCGATGCCATAACGTTGCCGCGACTGTCGCGGTCACTTCTCGGTGAAGAAGGGAACGGTCATGCAATCCAGCAAGATCGGATTGCAGAAGTGGGCCATCGCGCTTTACATGATGACCACCGGCATCAAGGGAACCTCCAGCATGAAGCTGTATCGGGAAGTTGGTATCCGGCAGGCTACCGCTTGGAACCTGATGCACCGTATTCGTGAGGGATTCACAGAAGGGGCAAGCGAGCCATTTCCTGGATCCGTTGAAGCGGACGAAACGTATGTTGGAGGCAGGGAGGAGAACAAGCACCAGAGCAAGCGTCTGAAGGCTGGCCGGGGGCCGGTTGATAAGATGGCCGTCGCAGGAGTGAAGGATCGCGGTTCGAAGCGTGTCAGCGCCGCCGTGGTCAAACGTACCGACGGAAAGACGCTCAAGGGCTTTGTCGAGGAGCGGACTGAGGAAGGAGCGACCGTCTACACGGACGAGTCGAGTTCCTATCAGGGACTTGCCCGCAAGCACGGCACGGTCAAGCACGGTGCAGGCCAGTACGTTGACGGCGAGATCAGCACGAACGGGATTGAAGGCTTCTGGTCGCTTTTCAAGCGTGGGTACCACGAAACGTTCCACCACATGAGCGCGAAGCATCTGAACCGTTACGTGCAGGAGTTCACGGGGCGCAACAACATCCGTGATCTTGATACGATCGAGCAGATGTCCACCCTGGCTAGGGGCATGGTCGGCAAGCGGTTGCGGTACGCTGATCTCGTTGGTTGAGTGCCGCGTCGGGGACCGGATTTCGCAACGGGCAGAACGGTCGATCTGTCGCGGCCTGAGGAGGAGGTTCGGCAGGAATATGAGCGCGTCCTGGTCGAGAGCTACGGTTACCGAAAAGAGGAACTAGACATAGAGGTCCAAGTTCCGCGCGGCAACGGCTATTTCCCCGACCGAGCTGACATCGTAATTTATGACGGCGCGAGAGGTCGCAATCCGACACAACACATTCTCGGCATCGTTGAGACCAAGAGACCAACCAAAAAGGGAGGGCTAAACCAACTCAAGTCCTACATGACGGCGACTTCAGCGGAGTGGGCCGTTTGGACCAACGGCGATGACATCGCTTATCTGTCACGAGATAGACAGCGCATTCGAGACAACCACCTGAATAATATCCCCGCCAGAGGCCAAACGCTTGAGGATGTCGGGCAACTCAATCGTAGCGATCTCCGGCCCTTCAACCGCAGCGAGTTGAAGGGTGCGTTCCGCCGTATTCTGCGTACGCTCTATGCGAACACCAACATAGGTCGCCGCGAAAAATTGGGTAGCGAGATGACGAAGGTCATCTTTGCCAAGATTGAGGATGAAAAAACCTACTGTGGTAGACCACCCCAGTTCCGCGCCCGGGCAGATGAGAACCCGAAGAAAGTTGCGGATCGAATCAAAGAGCTATTCTGCCGTGTGAGAAACGAGTTGAAACACGACGGCATTTTCTCGGAGCACGAAACGATTACGCTGGATGATCGCTCTATTGCTTGGGTTGTTGGCCAGTTGGAACGCGGAAGCCTGTTGGAGACGGACAGTGACGTTGTCGGCGACGCCTTCGAGGTATTTTCGGAATCAAAATTCATCGGAGAGAAAGGCGAGTTTTTTACGCCACGCGGTGTCGTTCGTATCGCAGTGAAACTGGCTAACCCAGCCCCGAGAGATACAGTGTGCGACCCTGCCTGTGGATCCGGTGGCTTCCTCATCCATGCGATGAAGCATGTTTGGGAGAGGATGGCAGATGATCCCGAATGGTGCGGTGCGGCGAATCTGACTGATCATCAGAAGCAAATGGCCGCCCGGTCGTTCTTTGGCATCGATAAGGAAACCGATCTTGTCAAGATTGCCAAAGCACATATGGCGATCGCGGGCGACGGCCGCAGCAACATCGTTCACGAGAACGCACTTCGTAGGGCGCAGGACTTCGAGGCTGATGCCGCACGCTTTCTCGTCGAAAATGGTCACCTCCGATGTTTTGATATGGTGTTGACAAATCCACCTTTTGGAACAAGGACTAAGGTTAACGCAGAGGATGCTGCTAGCTTCGTTCTCGGCCAGAAATGGAGAAAACGTAATAATAACAGTTGGGAAGCTGACCATGATTTCGTTGATCGCGACCCCTATGTTCTGTTCATTGAACGATGCTTGGGCATTCTACGGCGGGAGGGGAAACTTGCCATCGTCTTGCCCGAGACTGTCTTTCATGCGCCGACTCTCGGTTATGTGCGGCGCTACCTGCTAGAGCGCAACAACCTGAAAGCGGTCATTGATCTTCCGCATAACACTTTCCGGCCTCACTGCAACGCCAAGACTTGCTTGCTCGTCTTGACGAAGGAAGATCGTCAACAAGAACGGGTTGTGATGGCAACCCCAAAGGAGATGGGTCACGACCACACAGGGCGCCCTCTTTACCGACCGCATTCTGGCAAAATATGGGATGATCTCGCCGATGTCCTTGTTGAACTAGACCAGTGCGACTCTTCATCGAATGAACACGTTTTCACTGTGCCGTGGAACGAGATCAACGTCGATGCCTTGGTTCCCCGCTATTACCGATGGCGATTGAACCCACCACGAATGCCCCAAGGGTGTTATGGTGTTCGTCTTGATACCTTGATAGGGGGGGCTAAAGGCTTGGGATGGCCACGGCTCGCCAGAATCTCAGGCCAAGGGCGCGGGCAACATCCCATATATCCGAGTGTCGGACATCGTGAATTGGGAACTTTACCGCAACCCAGTATCAGGGATTCCCGAGGATGTCTACGAACGGTTAGTGGGAAACAAGCCAAAACCAGAGGAAGGCGACATTATCTTCGTGCGCCGCGGCAGCTACCGCATTGGCACGGTCGCAATGGCATCCGCACGCGACGCGCGAGTCTTACTCACGCGAGAGCTCTTGACGCTCCGTCTGCAGGAAAACGAACATGGCCTGACGCCGTTTTACCTGCTCGCCATGCTATCGTCAAAGAGCGTTCAGGAACAAATCAGCAATCTTGTTTTTTTGACACAACGCTTCCCAATATTGGCGACCGGTGGCGCTACCTGACGATCCCCGTTCACGAGGATGCCGATGAAGTGGCGAGAATCAGCGCTGAAGTTGAGAAAAGTATTCGTAGCAAGTGGGCTGCTCAAGACGGGATCAATGTTCTGCGAGAGCAACTGGGAGGTATTGTAACATGACTGATGAAGCCCCGAAATGCCCGCGCGACCGCCCGGAAACCCGCGTCATCAAGCTGGAGGCAACGAGGGAGCGGGTCGCTCGCGCCATGTTCTCGGCGGTGAAGCCGCCAGATCCGAAGCCGCGGAAGCCGACCCTAAAACAGCGCACGAAATCAGCGTGATCGTCAGGTCTGGCTAGTATTGCGTATAATCCCCATAATTTTCAATTACCTGATTCTGTTTTTACGGCCGGAAACACCTGACAGAAAGCTATATTTCTTTTATTAGACAGGTGAGTCACGATTTGTCGATCGGACAGGTGAGGATTGTCAGCAGGCTGTCGCCATGGCCCGGCCGGCGCAGCTGATTCAGCGCCAGGCCCGAGAGGTCGTCGAGCAGCGTACGAAAACCCTGAGCGGGCAGGCCGTCGGCAGTGGTCTGGGTCGCAGCTTCCCGCTGGTGAAGGGCGACAGTTTCGCCTGCTCGACCAGGGTCGAACGGGCGGCCCGGGCGGCGTCCCGGTCGTCGTCTTCAAACAGTATCGGCGCGAAACGCCGGCGCATGTGCCATGCCACGTGCAGCAGGGCCAGCATGCACCGGAACACGTGCGTCCCGTCGGAATACCGGACGTGGAGTGCGTTGGTTGTACTCACCTCATGCCCGAGCACTGGTTCTTGTGAGTTCTTGCGGGGGCCTGTCTCTCCAGAGGCCCCGTCATGCGTTCGTGTCAGGCCAACACCTCGCCATCGTCCCGGGTGATGGCAATCACGGCAGATCGAGGAACCGCATTTCCGCCGTTCGGAAAATGGCTCCCGCCACGTTCGCCAGGATGCTGGATTCCGACGAACATGCTCCTGTGGTCAGGGCTCCACGCCAGACCCGTGACCTCGCATTCCCTGGGCCCTACCAGGAAACGACGGATCTCGCCGGTATCCGGATCACCCCGGAGCATCTGGTTGTTGCCGTGACCGGCAAAATCACCTTCATTCGAGTATGTGCCGTCTGTCTGGATCCACAGAAATCCCGAACGGTCGAACGCCAGTCCATCGGGAGAATTGAACATGTTCTCAGGCGTCAGGTTGGGCGAACCGGCTTTCGGGCCCGTGAGGAACTCCGGATTGCCGGCCACCACATACAGATCCCAGGAAAACTCGCGGGCGGTGTGATCACCGTCCTTCGGTCGCCAGCGGACGATCTGTCCGAATCGGTTTTCGGGTCTCGGGTTCGGACCATTGACCGGTGTCGGGTCACCACCGAGGTTGGGAGCCCGGCCGCGGTTCTTGTTGTTGGTGAGGCAGCAGTACACCTCGGGTCGCGACGGATGTGCGGCTACCCATTCCGGGCGGTCCATGGTGGTGCTGCCGACTGCAGAGGCCGCCTGTCGCGTGTGTATGCAGATGTCTGCACGAGTTGGGAAACCGGTGGTGGCCGGCGCAAGTTCCTGCCACACGCCGCGGCCGTCCTCGTCGAACCGCGCCGCGAACAGTGCACCGGAATCGAGCAGGTCGGCGTTTTTTTCGCCGGGGCGGTAACGGCCATCGCTGACGAACCGGTACAGGAACTCCCCCCTCTCGTCATCCCCCATGTAGACGACGACCTGACCGGAATCGGCGATCACGAGTTCCGCGTTCTCGTGCTTGAAGCGTCCGAGGGCTGTGCGTTTGCGCGGAATTGACTTCGGATCAGCAGGATCAATCTCCACGACATACCCCACGCGGTTCGGTTCGTTGGGATGTCGGGCGAGGTCGAACCGTTCATCGTGGGCGCTCCAGCCGAACCTGGTATCGACCGAATCGATCCCGTATCGCGTCAGTGCATCAGGGATGTTCGTGGCGGGGTCACTCGACGCGAAATACTGATGAAAATTCTCTTCACAGGTCAGCAGTGTCCCCCATGGGGTCTTGCCGGTTCCGCAATTGTTCCAGGTACCGAGGCTCCGGATCCCGGCCGGGTCGGCGGCCGTCCGGAGGAGCGGGTGGCCGCGGGCCGGACCGGTGAGGGCCATGGGCGTGTCGGCGGTAATGCGCCGGTTGTAGGGTGAGTCCAGCACCACCGACCAGACCCCCTCCTTCTGCCGGATCTCCACGATGGAGACGCCATGCCCCGCCTTGCTTTTCCGTACGTCGTCCCGGCTCCGGGGCAGCTCACCGTGCATGGCGCCAAATAACGTCGGATTCACGTATTCGTTGTTCACGGCGAGAAGCGTTCGTCGGCCCACGAGGAACAGTTCCATCCCGTCGTTGTTGTCACCGAACGCACGTTCCTGGCCCGCACCCGTACCGCCGGTTGCCGGATCAAGGGGCTCGCCGTCCGACCACATCGGATCGCCCCAGCGAACGACGGTGTGCCAACTGTAGCCGTCAGGCAGGGTAACGGTATCGAGAGTGTTGGCCGCGACCGGGCTGAACTGAAGGGGCGCCTGCCGGGTGTGCCCGGCCGACCGGGCCCCGGCCCCGCCAACGCTCAGGACGAAGGCCGAGGTACCGGCCGCCGCCACACCGTTCAGGAAGACCCGACGCGAGAGCAGGCGCCGGGTCACCATCTCAAAATCTGTAGGCGGAGGTTCCGGGCCAGAATCAATCCCTGCAGGGCCGGTGCGGGCGGGCGGGCGTGATGGCGGACATCGGGAGTTCATCATGTCTGACCGGCTTCAGGGGCTGGACTGGTGTTTTTCGGAAAGCGTAACGCCAGGCGATCCGTCCGCACTTCTTCAAAGATGGCGGGGTGCCATGGATATCCATCGACCGAACACCCGTGCCCGCGGTCGGCGCCTGCGACTTTCCTGCATGGAAATCCACTATAAGAGTAGCGAATCGATCAAGGCAGGGTCCGAGAGGAGCCGCCCTTTTTCTCGCCCGGCGGTGCCGCCTTCCGCACAAGGACCCGACCATCAGCCATGATGCTGACGAGCTCTAGCCGGACGGTGCTTGAAAGGGCCCGCCCGCCACCAGTGCCACGGCCAAAAGTACCGGATCAGCGCGTGCGAAGACACAGGGGTCAACTCCCCGCCGCTCCGTCCGCCAGGTGCGTCGGCGCGACAAGGACGCGGCTCCACTACAATCGGAATATGGACCAGCCATCACTGCGATCACTGACTTTTCTGGCGGTACTGCTCTCCTGCGGGATTGCTGACGCGGACCATCATGAACGCGCCGAGCCGGAAGCCGCTACCGGGTTCGGAGTCGCAACGCCTCTGGGGAGTGCGACCGGCATGGTGGTCGCCGCCGATTCTCGGGCCGTGGACGCAGCCCTGCGCGTACTCCGGGAGGGCGGATCGGCCACCGACGCCGCGGTCGCTGCGCAGTTGGTGCTGGCCGTGGTCGAACCGCAGTCGTCGGGGATTGGCGGCGGCGGGTTCCTGCTCCGTCGCGACGGCAAAACAGGCGTGCTTCATGCCCTGGATGGACGTGAAACGGCGCCCGCCGGCGCCGGCCCTGACCTGTTCCTCGACGCTTCCGGCGCACCGGTCGCGTTCTTCGATGCCGTAGCGGGTGGGTTGTCGGTGGGGGTGCCGGGACTCGTGCACCTGCTTGCAACCAGCCATGCCCGGTTTGGCCGCCTCCCGTGGAAGTCGCTCTTCGCACCCGCGCTGGCCCTTGCCCGGGATGGTTTCTTCGTGCGCCCCAGACTGCATCGACTGCTCTTCCGCGCCCCCCACCTTCGCCGCGATCCGAAGGCGCGGGCCTATTTCCTCGATTCGGCCGGAAACCCCCTGCCCGTGGGGCACAGGCTGCGCAATCCCGAGCTGTTCCGAACACTGGAACAACTCGCCCGAAAGGGTGCCGGAACCTTCTATCAGGGCGCCATCGCCCAGGCCATCACCCGGAAGGTGAACCGACATCCAGACCGGCCGGGGACACTCGCCGCCGCCGACTTCGAGCGGTACAGCTCACGCTTCCGGACGCCGACCTGCGGAACCTACCGCACGTACCGTGTGTGCGGCATGGGGCCCCCGAGCTCCGGTGCAACCACAGTACTGGCCGTTCTCGGCCTGCTTGAAACGTTTGCTCTCGGGCGCATGGATCCGGACTCGGTGGAGCCCTGGCACCTGTTTGCCGAAGCTTCCCGCATCGCCTATGCGGATCGCGACCGCTACGTTGCCGATCCTGACCTCGTCCACGTACCCACCGCAGGGCTGATCGACCCCGGATACCTGGCGCAACGGGCCCGGCTGATCAATCCGGATGCCGCCGCAACCGGAAGGGTGGCACCCGGAACGCCGCCCGGCGCGCCGCTTGACCGGCATGACGGCCGTTCATCCGAGCAGCCGTCAACGACTCATCTGTCGGTTGTCGACCGTGCCGGCAACGCCGTTGCACTAACCTCCAGTATCGAAACCGCCTTCGGCTCCGGATTGATGGTGGACGGTTTTCTTCTCAACAACCAGCTCACGGACTTTTCCTTTGCACCGGAGCGGCCGGGCGGCGTCGTCGCCAATCGAGCCGCCGCCGGCAAGCGGCCCCGAAGCTCCATGGCTCCCACCATCGTCACCGGCCCGGATGGACGGCTCAGGGCAGTACTGGGGTCCCCGGGCGGGGCCCGGATCATCTGCTACGTTGCGCAGGCCATTGTCCTCGCCGTCGACTGGTCGCTTGACGCCGCATCCATCGTGAGCTTCCCCCACATCTGCAATCGTGGGGAAACCACGGAAATCGAAGCCGACACCGCTTTCTCGGCCATGGCCGGCCCGCTTTCCGACCTGGGCCACGTCGTGGCGGCGCGCCCCATGACAAGCGGGATCAATCTCATTCTCGCGGATCCGGATGGCCAGCTCACCGGCGCGGCAGACCCGCGCCGGGAAGGCACGGCGGGGGCCCCGTAAGGATCGGCCGGTGTGCGTCAGGCCTTTCGGGTCCCTGCAACCTGCGTCGGTCGGTCAGCTGTAGAAGTGTGATTTCTGTATGGCGAGTCGTCCATTTTCTGGTGCGTGGCAATCAAGAGATGTTTGCGCCCGGTGTCGGAAGAGCCCCGGAAACATCAATGTTTCCGTCATCTTGAAGTGGTTGCGGGGTCTGGATTCGAACCCCGGACCGTTGCCTGGCTTCCCGTGAGAACTGACCTTTCCCGCCCGGCCGCCGGTTCCGGTCGCAGGGCCGCCGCCGGCTCCCGCTCGCCCTCGACAGGCATGGTGGCCGCTTGCGGCTCCCGCCGTCATTGCGTCCGCAAGCCCGGAACATCGGCCTCGACATCGAAGGCGTCCCGAATCCCGTCCCCGAGCAGGTTGAAGGCGACGACCGTGACAAAAATCAGGAAGCCCGGCCAGATGGCGAGCTGGGGCGCTTCGCGAATCATGGCCTGAGCACCGGTCAGCATGGCCCCCCAACTCGCCAGCGGTGGCTGGATACCCAGACCCAGGAAACTCAACACCGATTCGGTGAGAATCAGGTTCCCCACCGACAATGTCGCCGCCACGATGATCGGCGACAACGAGTTCGGAAGCACGTGCCCGACCAGAATGGCCGCCGGTCCGGTGCCCACGGCGCGGGCAGCCTGTACGTATTCCAGTTCCCGCACCACCAGTGCCGCCCCCCGGGCGAGGCGCGCCACTGTCGTCCACCCCACGAGCGCCAGGATCAGGACAATGCGAAGCACGGCGTGCTCGGGCCGGTCGGCATTCAGCCCAACGCGCGACAGGTCGGCGGCGGCCATGACGATCAGGAGCGGCAGCAGCGGCAGTGCGATCACGAAATCCGTGATGCGCATGATCACGGCGTCCAGCCAGCCGCCGAAATATCCGGCCGCGAGTCCGAGCACGGCCCCGATCACGGTCGTCGTGAGAGCGGCGGCAATCCCCACGAACAACGACACCCGGCCTCCCTGCAGCAGTCGCAGCAACAGGTCGCGGCCGAGTTCATCGGTCCCGAGCGGGTGCGCCCAGCCGGGTCCTGACAGGCGAGCCAGGAGATCGATGGTGTTGGCCTCACGGCCAAGCGTCCACTCGACCAGGGGAAACGCCAGGGTCAAAAGGCCCAGCACCGCCAACACGGCGGCGGAAGCAACCGCGGGACGGTGGCAGCGGAACCGCGCCCAGGCACCGGCCCGGAGGCCGCCGGCCGGGCTCATCCGGTCCGGGCCCCGACCCGGACACGCGGGTCCAATCGCGCGTACATCAGATCAGCAGCCAGATTTCCCACCAGCACCAGCAGCGTGGCGAACAGCAGGCTGACGAGCGCGAGGTTGTAGTCGCTCGCCATCACCGCGTCGTAGATGAGTTTCCCCATTCCCGGATAGGCGAACATGGTCTCCGTCACGAGTGCTCCCGAAAACAGGGTGCCGAACGAGAGTCCGACGATCGTGATCACCGGCATCAGCGCGTTCCTGAGCACATGGCGGTAGACGACCTGCCGTTCGCGCAGGCCCTTGGCCCGAGCGGTGCGGACGTAATCTCGACGCAGTTCCTCCATCATCGACGCACGAACGAAACGGATGAATCCGCCGACGGTAGCAGCACTGAGCGTGGCCACCGGCAGCACCATATGGCGCAAGGCGCCCGCACCGTCATCGGCCAGGTCCCCGGTCCCGCTCGCGGGCAGCCATCCCAGCTTCACCGAAAACGCCATGATCAGCATCAAGGCCAGCCAGAAGGCCGGTATCGAATACGCGCCGAGCGAAAGCAGGCTGACCAGGTGATCAAGCCACGAATAGGCCCGGCGCGCCGCCAGAACCCCGATCGGGATCGCGATCGCAAGAGACAGGGCGAGACTGATTCCCAGCAATTCCGCCGTCACGCCCACGCGGGGCCACAGGAGTTCCAGAACCGGCCGGTGATGCAGCCGTGAATACCCGAAATCCCCGGTGAGCGTGGACCCGAGCCAGTTCAGATACCGTTCGTGGAGAGGGAGGTCGAGACCGTACAGCGCCTTCAGCCGCACCGCGTCCGCCGGCGTCAGGCGCGGGTCGGCCTGCACCATGACGTCGATCGGGTCGCCCGGCATCAGTCCGATCAGCGCGTAGAGGACCATCGACATGACGACCAGCACGACGGCCGCGCCGGCCGTGCGGCGCCAGAGATACCGGATCATGGAGGGGGAAGGCCGGCTATTCGAGAGCCCGCCACTCTTCGATCCACATGGTCGCCGGAACCTGGTGCCCGGTAGGCCGGATGCCGCTCAGCCACACCGGGACCACGTAGGGTTCGACGCGGAAATACAGGGGCATCGCCGGCAGATCCTCGGCATACGTCTGCTGCAGTTCCGACCACATCGTGCGCCGCCGGTCGGGGTTCAGCTCGAGCTCCAGAGCATCCAGTAGCATATCCATCCGTTCCGACCGGTAGCCGGGAAAGTTCTGCCCCGTGAAACCGTTCGCTTCGGATGGAATCCGGTCCGAACGCAGCATCTCGACCGGCACGCCCTCGGGCGTGGAAAGAAAGGCGTACATGTTGAGGCCCGGATTGGTGCGATGGGTCACCGTCTCGCCGAAGAACACCCGGGCCGGCTCGTTCCGGATCAGGGCCTCGACCCCCACCTCCCGAAACTGCGCCTGCAGTACCTGCTGCACGAGCTCGCGCACCCGCGACCCCGCGGTGGTCATGAACGGAAACGACAGCCGCTCCCCTTCCGCGCTGACCCGGATGCCGTCGGCGCCCGCACTCCATCCGGCCTCGTCCAGTAGCCGCGCCGCGCGTTCCGGGTCGTAGGCGTAGGTCGGGATATCCGGATCGTAACCGGGCGCCAGCGGATGCACCGGGGAGTGCGCCACCTGCTGTCTGCCGTCAAACAGGGCGTGCACGAGCGCGTCGCGGTCGACCGCGTGCATCAGTGCCTGGCGCACCCTCCGGTCCCGGAAGTACACCGAGTCGAGATTGAAGTCGACATGCTCGTAGATCAGGCTTGGCACGAAGGATACCTGGAACCGGTCCGCAGCATCGCGTTCGAATGCCAGGGCTTCGTCGGTATTGAATCCGATCTGGCCCGAGACGTAGTCGATCGTGCCGGAGAGAAGATTGGCCTGCAGCGCCGACGTATTCTCGATCACCCGCACCACGATCCGCTTGAAGGCCGGGGCCGAACCGTACCAGGTGGGATTGGGCGTGAGGACCACGTGGCTGCCTGACACAACCTCGGCCACCCGATACGGCCCGTACCAGAGGCCCGGCTCCGTGGGCCGCGTGTCGTAGAGCGTCCGGTTGCGGTACTCGGCGGGATCCGCCGCCGGTTCGGCCTCGAGGTGTGCCGGCAGAATGGCTCCCACGAACGCGTTGTAGGTGTAGGTGAGCCGATCCAGATGCAAGGTGAAGGTTTTCGCGTCAATCACATCGATGCTGGTGATGCGCGCGTACTCTTCCCGGGCCGAAAACCCCGTGCCTTCGCGCAGGGCGGTCTCCCACGTGAACACGACATCGGCGCTGGTCACCGGGGTGCCGTCCCCCCAGGTCGCATCCGGATGCAAGGCGTAGGTCACCGCCGCCCCGGTTCCGCCGTCAGCCCGGGCCACCGGCTCGGCCAGTCCGTTCTCGATGGTCGGAAGCCGGGTACAGAGAAAACAGCGCAGGGTCCAGTCGTGCCCGTACTCGGTGACCGGGCGCAGGGTCATGGCCAGGATGTACTGTTTGGCCGCCATCAACTGGATCGCGGGGTGGAAGGTCGAAGGAAACTGGGTGATCCCGATGGTAAGTGTCCGGTCGGCGCCGGCACCGGGAGTCGGGAACCCGAACAGAACCGCAACGGCCAGAACCGCAAGGCCTCGACCCAGCCGCCCCTGCCCCGACCCGGTTCGCCATTGGCGCAGCACCATATCCGGTTTCTCCTCTGACCTGCCCGGCATCTCTGAATCGTGCGGACCGGGCGGGCACCGGCCATCAGTCGTCATCGAGGCCGTCGTGCACCCCGGCTGCCGCCCGGATGTGCGCGGCGCACCGCGATCCGGGGCCGGGTTCCGCCGATCGCCGTGGAACCCTCACATGATGGGCGCAACCAGCGGCGGAATCGACGAGCGGATATCGTACACGGTCCGGGTGACGGCCTGCCCGATCAGGTCCATCCGCTCGAGCTGGCGAAGGCGCCCCTCCACGTTCTTGAGTTCGTGCGGCGAGAGAATCCGGTCGAGCACGCCGCACGTTTCTGCCAGCGTCAGGATCACGATGTCTCTTGGGTCGGGGATCCCGTCATCAAGCAGGACGTTCACGATCCGGCGCTTCACTTCCCGTTCCTCGCCGCCGTCGATCTGCGGATACCGGCGGGAGCCGAAGAACCAGAACAGCTTCTCCTCGACCCGCTTGAGGATTTTCGCTTCCACCAGCCGCTCGGCGATCCGGTCCCGGTAGTCGACCGAACGGTGACTCAAGACCTGCACCCAGTAGGCGGCATCGTGGGGTTCCGGGTCGGCGGCAATGCGTTCCAGCACCTCGTCAAGCAGCGGATCCCCGGTAGGTTCGACGCTGACCGTGAAGAGTTCCTCGAGGCCCGTGTCGATCCGGCAGCGCAGCGCCAGGTCCATGAGGATCGCACCGGCGATCGCGCAGTCGATCTGGATCGCCGGCACATCGACCGGCGTTCCCTTTTCATCATCGAGAACGAGCAGAAGGATTTCTTCGGGTACGGAGAGCATCGGACTACTCGCAGGGCAGGGTTGAAGGTACGGGACGAATCGGCCGTCTTCAGCCGGGGCGGCCGGCCGGCTGCTGATCGGGCGGCAGCGGTGCCGCCAGGAAGGGGGCGACCAGCCACCGGCGTTCGCCGGCCCGTACGATCATGCACAATACCGACTGCTGGCCGCGGGCCCGGGCATGGTTCACCCGCTCGATCAGGTGATCAAGCGTGGGCACCCTTTCCAGATCGATTTCGATCACCAGATCCCCTTCTCTCAGCCCCTGTCCGGCAGGGCCCGGCCTCTCCGCAACCACGACGATCCCCCGCAGGGTGGCGGGGATGTCGTGGGCCGCGGCCAGTTCCCGCGTCAGGTCCGAGAACCGAATCCCCAGAACATCGACCAGCAGCTCCCGGGCCGGTCGGTCCGGAATCTGGCCGGCCAGTGCCACGGCGATTTCGCCGTCCTCGTTCCGGAACGCCCGCTCGCAGTATTCGACCCCGACATCTCCCGTGCCTTCCAGTACGCAACTCTCGATCGCAAGTTCAACCGAAGCCACCGACCGGCACGCCGCCGCATCGCCACCAGGCACATCGAACGAGGCCACCCGCTGGTACGGCTGCATCCGGCGGATGCGCCCGGCCGCAAACACCCCTTGCCCGATTTCCCTGCCGCTCGCGGCCCGCGCCGTGAATTCGGTCACGAACTTCTGGAAGTCAGCGAACAGGCGATTCTTGATCTGGAAGGAAAGGTGGCAGCTGTCGCCCGCAAGCGAGGATCCGACAATGCCGATCACGAGTTCCGCATCAGTGGCGGCGGCGCTGGCCGGCGGCGGCACCGGCAGGCACGCGAGCAGCAGCCCGGCGGCGGCCCCCGCACCTCTCACCCGGCCGCCTCCACCGCCCGCCGCAGAAACTCGATCCGGTCCTGTCCCCAGTACAGCTCCCCTCCGAACAGGAAGGTCGGCGCACCAAACACGTGGGAAGCGATCGCCTCTTCCGTATTTCTTGTCAGCGCGGCATCCGCGTGACCCTCCTCCACGACCGCCCGCAGCGCCGCACCTTCGAACCCGCAATCGTCGGCAATGGCCATCAGGGTCGCCGGGTCCGAGATATCGCGTTCCTCGGCCCAGCACGCGCGCATCACCTTCCAGGCAAATTCCATAGCATCCCCGGACCTCTCCAGGGCCGCTGCCAGCATCTTGCCGGACAACGTGGGGTCGACCGGAAAATGCCGGGGCTCCAGATTGAGGTCCATGCCGAGGTGGGCGCGCCACCGCCGCAGTTCGTTGAGACGGTTCCTCTGCACCGGTTCCGGCCGGTCACCGACCGCCTTCGTGCCGTTGCGCTGAAACACGGCAAAGATATCGAACGGGCGCAAACGAAGCTCCAGCTGGTGCGCCGCCGCCAGCTCACGAACCCGCGGGGTCGCGAGGTAGCTCCACGGAGAGGTCAAGGCAAGAAAGAACTGGATCGAGGCGTTCATTCGCTACTCCTGCTGCACTGCATGGCGGCCAGCGATCCCGACCGAAGGTCCGTTTGCCGATAGGATACGTGAACGACGACGCCCGCGCCGCTGGAGGGATCGCACCACAATGCTTGAACGAAGGTTCTACCTTGAAACCCGCGACGGGTCCATGGATTGTTTTTCCGTCCAGCCCGAAGCCGGAGGACCGTTCCCCACCGTCCTGTTCTACATGGACGCACCGGCCATCCGCGAGGAACTCCGGGACATGGCCCGGCGGCTCGCCAGTGCCGGCTACCACGTGCTGCTCCCGAACCTGTTTTACCGGGCCGGTACCGAGGGCGCCTACCCCTTCGATCAGGCGGCCATTCGAACCGATTCGAAGCAGCGCCAGATCATGGCCGACACGATGGCTGACCTGACCCATGCGAAGGTAGTCAGCGATACCGACACGATGCTTGCGTACTGCCGGGACGAGGCTTCCGTCTTGCCCTCGACGGCCGCGCTGGGATATTGCATGAGCGGCCAGTACGTGGTCTCGGTGATGGCCGAGTTTCCGGAAGCGTTCGCCTGCGGCGCTTCCTACTACGGGGTCCGCATCCTGACCGACGAGCCCGACTCACCCCACCTCAAGGCCGCTCAGGTGCAGGGCCATCTCTATCTGGCGTTCGCCGAACGGGACCGCTGGGTGCCGGACGCGACCCTTGCGCGGATCCGTGAGGTCTTCACCGGGAAGGGACGTCCCCACTGCGTAGAGATGTACCCGGGAACCGACCACGGTTTCGCGTTCCCCCAACGCCCGGTCTACCAGCGTGAAGCCGCGGAACGCCACTGGGAACGAATGCACCGCCTGTTCCGGCAGCACCTGGTTCCACCCCCGGGCTGGTCCTGACCCGGCCGGTCGAAGCCCACGGACCGGCAACCTGTGAGAGGGTGGCTGGGGAACCTGGATTCGAACCAGGATTGCTCGGTCCAGAGCCGAGAGTTCTACCGTTAAACTATTCCCCAGTGCCTGGCCCGCAGCGCGGTCGCAAGCCGCGTGGCGAGCGGCGGCACTATATCACCCGGACCCGCAGCGGTGCATCACGCAGGTGCAACCGCCAGTCGGTTTCCGGCGGCGGTCGCGGACCCGGCCCGGTCCCGACAACGTTCCGCACAGGGATGCACCCGCATCCGGACTTCCGACAAAACTGGACAACCCTTGTTCACGTACGGCACCCACGGCGCGCCGATTGTGCCGGTGTGCTGGCGGGCCTCACCCATTCGACCTCAATGCTGCTGGATGCCAGCCTCAACCGGCTGTCGCCGCCGGACGGTCTGCCGCTGGGCCGGTTGGGTCCGGATGAGGCGGCCCGGCCGGTGGAACTGTTCCTCGATCATTTCGAGGTGGCCGGAGACCATCGCCGGATGGTCCGACTGCTGGCCGATGCATATGCACAATTCGCTGCAGTCGCTGGCCGGGGAGCTCTCGGGCAACGGTGGCGACCTCGGCCGCATCAGGCCGCTGGCCGTGCAGAAGCAGGCGGCAGCGCTACGGGCCGGCTACTATGGCCAGCGCACAGGCGATGTGTTTGAGGAACATCAGGCGGTGCTGGGCCGGGTGATGGCGAAGATCGGCACCATTCAGGACAAGGCCGGCATCAAGCGCCTGCTGGTCGAACATGGCGACGCCCGCCGCTTGGCATGCCAGCCGAGGCGGCCTTCCGGCAAATGCTGGCCAGAGGGTTGATCCAGGGCGACAGGAACCGCATCTACAGTTGTCCGATCTCGTTGCTGCAATCGTGGATTGCCTGCGGCGGCATTCCCTTGTACAGGAAGTGATGCGCGACGGGCGCCGATTCGGGCGCACAGGATCTGCGCGGCCACACGGCGTTGCAGTTCGCCCGCGAGGAAGGCTGGTACGACATCGCCGACATGCTGGAAGCGGCGGAGATTAATGTCAACGTCGGTCGTGCGGTGACGGCAATCGATCCTCTGGTCATATCAGAGGCCCAAACGCTACTTGATATGTCTGCTTGCCCTCTGATATGGTTGAGGCTCTTGAAAAAATCGTGATCAAGGCGGCACTCTGACAAAATATAGTGGTCCACAAATCTACAACCCACTAAATGTTGAACGCTGTCGCCTGATGAGAGGAATTTTGCAAGAGCCTCGGTTGCCATCAGTTGCACAGTCGTGTGCAAAATGCTTGGGATAGCTCCTTGTGGTCGGCAAATCGGCCGAATTGCATGCGTTTCTGCACAGACGTTGCAGCGACCCGGCGCTAGCCGGGACTGGGCTCCACAGGAGTTATCTAATGTTAGAAAAAAGCACGGTTGTTGCAGTTGTAGTTGCTACCGTTTCTTTTGCCGCGTGCGGGGGGGGGGGGTACGAAGAATGCCGGACCTCCTGACCAGGGACCCCCGCTCAACAAAGTCCAGATCCTGACCGGTGCTGCGCCGCCCGCAGAAACACGTGCAAATCAAATGGCACGTGCGCCTAGTATTGTCTCGCGGACAAACTCCTTAATAGTAACCGCACTGTATGGGGAAACATCTATACGTGAATTTCCCACGTTTCGTGAGTCCTCTTCATGCTTCGGCACTATTTGTACATTCACCGATGATGGAATAGACTCCAACCCTGTTCGCGTTTCTGATCTTGATTTTATTCCGGATGACGCACAAGCCATCGGCACCAAGCATCGGATCACGGTTTTCCGGTGGGTTGGGCGACATGGCCAATCGGACTATCGGACTCTTTGGTACAGTTCTTTCGGCCGAACTCTTGGGGCCTGGATGGATCACAGTTTCTTCGGCGTGCAGGCGGAGGGATTTACTAGAGATGGTGTGCGGGTAGATGCTTGGTATGGCTTGGCACTGGGAGACCTCTCGGAAACCCGACCCGCTGAAAACGCAAGATGGCAAGGCACGATGGTCGGCATGCTGGCCACGGGCAGCGGGCGCGGAGACCGGCTCGTGGGTAACGCCACCCTGAGCTACAATATGCGTTCAGAATCCTTGGATGCTGCCTTTACCGACATTCAGAACATTGACCGCCTGCAGGCCCATACGACTGCTGTCGTGCGCTTCAACGATATCCCGGTCGATTCCAGCGGGAAGTTTCAGGCCGGCCTGACCGGCAACCGCATTCAGGGTGGCTTCTACGGGACCGGTCAGCCCGA
The DNA here is from genome assembly GCA_965203385.1 of Alphaproteobacteria bacterium. GTDB lineage: Bacteria > Pseudomonadota > Alphaproteobacteria > TMED109 > TMED109 > VXPW01. The sequence goes on along the minus strand of OZ241893.1, from coordinate 2,495,009 downwards.
GGCTGCGGGAGTGTTTGAACGGGATCGCATACTTGGAGCTTTTGGCGCCAAACGGTAGCCATTTGGCGCTATCAGGACACAGTGCGAGCACCTTGCGATGGATGCGGGGTGACCGGACAGGCGGCGTGACAGGGTAAAGCTTTGCTCCAGCTGATGGCGGCGCGCAGCAACCCTCGACAGGCTCGCGTTCAAGGGTGAAACCTGCCTTCGCAAGATGCTTGCCGGCAACGGGGCGCTGCTCGACCGGTCCGGATTTCATGCGGGTTGAAGAAGACGGATACCAAGGAGCCGAAGCGGGCCGGTACGCAACCGGAGGCCGGGCTTCCGGCAGGCAGCCGTTCGGACCGCCGCCGCATCCGAATGGGATCCCGCCCGAAGACGAGATCCCATAAGGAGGAGGAAACACTCGAAATGATCCGAGCGCCTTCAATATGGAGCACGCGGCCGGGGAGGCAAGCTGCCTTTCGGTGCGGCAGCTACCGAGAAGGTATGCATGCTTTGCACATCTGGGATCCCTATGGCCCCTCGATTGCAACAAGAACCCGCGACTTGCTTCCCTGACCCCACAACTTCGGCAGGGGGCTGCCATGCGCAAATTGCATGGGCGTCACCCCGGACGTTCTATTGTCGCTCCGGAATCAGAAACTTCTGGCCCGGATAGATCCAGTGCGGGTCGGCGATCTGGTAGCTGTTGGAATCGTAGATCAGCGTGTACAGGATGCCCCGCCCGTAATGATGGCGGGAGATCCCCCACAACGTCATGCCCTTTTCTACCGTCACCACCGTCGCCGCCGCAGGAATCAGCCGCCCGCCGGCACGGGTCAGGGTCGTGACGATGCGTTCCGTCACCACATCGCCGTCGGCCTCGGTCTGGTCGATTCGCAGTTCGTAACTCCCGGTTTTCGGAAGCGGACGCCGCAGACGAACGGTCCAGTAACCCTCTTCCGTGACGGGGCCGGATCCCATGGCTTCATTGTCAAGGTATACGGCAACCCGCTGCCCGACCTTTCCTCTTCCGGTAATCGAAGCGTAACCGTCCTCATCAAACGTCACGGTCGCCAACGAGAGCGCCGCACCGGTTCCGGCCATCCGGGGGCTCGGCTGGATGACACCGACGGTCTCGCCCTGCTCGTCGACGAGCAGGGCGATCGGCGTGTCGCTGGGTGCCGGTGCCGCCGGTGAAGCGGTTCGGCCGTCCCGCGCATCCCGGTCCGGAATCAGCACCACGACGATGCGGGAGGCCACCTGCCGGTCGAGTCCGTCGGTGGCCGGAATCGCAACCGACAATTCGCGGACACCCGGACGCAAGGGAGCGGCCGGCACGAACACAAACTCCCCGTTCCCGGTGATGTCGGCCGTGTCCACGACGTCGCCGTCAACCATCAGCTCCGCGCGGGACCCCGAGGGCGTCCGGCCCGCAACCACCAGGGTCCCGTCGGGAGATACCTGCACGACGTCAAATTCGACCAGACCTTCCGGGGCCGGCAGACGTGCCCCCGGCGGCAAATCGCCTTCCGACCCCGATACGGAAGATTCGTCCCGCACCGGTTCGGGTAACGCCGCGATCCGGCCGACCTCCGGCGCCCCGGCCGCCGCCCCGCCCTCGGTCTCGGTACCGGTCCCCTCTTCCGGCCTGACCGACGCGGATTCCTCCCGGCTCGATTCGGCCGGAGCCGCGTCGTGGCGCAAGGCCGACGGATTGTCACTCCGCAATCCCGGGGCACCTTCATCGGTCTGAACGGCCGCCGCCGCTTCCGGCTGAACCTCGCGGCCGGATGCCGATGCATCGGGCACAGATGGCGACGACCCAACGGTCTCCGGGCCTGTCGCTGGAAGTTCGCGCCCGGTCGACGGATCGGGGACCGCCCGGGCACCCGCTTCCGCAGCGACGTTTCCGGACTCGACCGCCGGCCGTGGTGCCGGCGCTTCAGATCGGACCGCGCCCCGCACCGCCGGGGCATCTTCCTGCGCAGCAACAGTCGTCGTCGAGGTCTCCGGAGCAGCGACGGATCCGGTCGAACCCGCGTCTGCCTCTGCTGCGACCGGACCCTCTCGGTCCGGCACCGCCACAGACCCAGCGGCCCCCTCACGCGCGCCCGAGACGCCGTCAGGGACCGGGGCCGTTGACGCCCCCGGAACTGCCGCCGAATCGGCCGGTGGTTCCCCGCCGCTCGCAACCCGGGGGGCCGACGCGGTCCGGTCCGGTCCTTCCGGGATCCCCGATCCTGTTTCCGCGGTCTCCGGGGCAGGCTCTGGGGCAGGTCCGTTCGTCTCTTCCGGGCCCGCATCGTTGGCTGACGGTGCGGGTCCGGCCTCTCCACCCGCCGCTACCGATCCTGCGGGCGAGCCTCCGACCTCCCGATCCGGACCCCGGTCGGCAGCTGATGGGGCAGCGGTGACCGGCACCTCGGGGTGGAGGACGCCACTGACCGCCGGCCCCGTACTGTCCTCGCCAACGGCGGCGGCAACCTCCCCGGCACCGGTCTCCCCGGGCGTCCCGTCAGACGGAACTGCGGGCGGGCCTCCGGCCTCCCGGTCCCGACCCCGGTCGGCAGCTGACGGGGCAGCGGTGACCGGCACCTCGGGGTGGAGGACGCCACTGACCGCCGGCCCCGTACTGTCCTCGCCAACGGCGGCGGCAACCTCCCCGGCACCGGTCTCCCCGGGCGTCCCGTCAGACGGAACTGCGGGCAGGCCTCCGGCCTCCCGGTCCGGACCCCGGTCGGCGGCTGACGGGGCGGCAGTGGCCGGCACCTCGGGGTGGAGGACGCCATTGACCGCCGGCCCCGTGCCGCCCTCGCCAACGGCGGCGGCAACCTCCCCGGCACCGGTCTCTCCGGGCGTCCCGTCAGCCGGAGCTGCGGGCAGGCCTCCGGCCTCCCGGTCCGGACCCCGGTCGGCGGCTGGCGGGGCAGCGGTGACCGGCACCTCGGGGTGGAGGACGCCGCTGACCGCCGAGTCCGCGCTGTTCTCGTCAACGGCAGCGGCAACCTCCCCGGTACCGGTCTCTCCGGGCGTCCCGTCAGCCGGAACTGCGGGCGGGCCTCCGGCCTCCCGGTCCGGACCCCGGTCGGCGGCTGGCGGGGCAGCGGTGACCGGCACCTCGGGGTGGAGGACGCCGCTGACCGCCGAGTCCGCGCCGTTCTCGTCAACGGCAGCGGCAACCTCCCCGGTACCGGTCTCTCCGGGCGTCCCGTCAGACGGAACTGCGGGCGGGCCTTCGGCCTCCCGGTCCGGACCCCGGTCGGCAACGGGCGGGGCAGTGGTGACCGGCCCCTCGGGGTGGAGGACGCCACTGACCGCCGAGTCCGCGCTGCTCTCGTCAACCGAAGCGGCGGCCTCCGCAGGATCGGTCTCTCCGGTCGTCCCGTCAGCCGGAACTGCGGGCAAGCCCGCTACCCGAAGCCGGGCATCCTCTCGTGCCAGATCGTACAGAGCCGACAATCCGAAGATGAATGCGGCCGCGATAGCGGCACCGGAGGCAATCCAGCGGGTGCTAGGAGGCATGCAACCATCTCACGTATCTTGGCGGGCCACGTTGAACCCGGTATCTGACACCATCGGCAACCGGGTTGCCTCAAACTGCACCAGAGGCCAGCAGCCGCTAGCAAACCACAAGTACCGCCAATATTCTACTTGCAGCGCTGACCGACCGGCCAGGTTTCCGGTCGGTCGCCGGACCTGACAGGCTTGGCCCTGCGAATCGAGACCGCCCGATTCGTCCTCCGGCGGATTCGCGCGATCAGCCTTCAAGCGGGTAGATCGCCTCGGCCGTGTAGACGGCGGCTTCCCGCCCGAGGTGCGAGGAGTACAGCGAAAACGTGTCCGCCATCCAGGTCACCGGATCAGGCAGGCCGCTGTCTTCGAGACAGTAGTGGAGTTTCGGAGGCCTGGCGGAGCGCCGGATCCGGGCCAGGGTCACGTGCGGGCGGAAGCGACGACGCCCCGGCGGGACCAGCGGCCGGAGCGCCCGCTCCACGGCCCGGTACAGATCCACGAGCCGCCCATGCGTTTCGACATTCCGGGCGATCGAGCGCGGCTGCCGGTTGGCGCCCCCGTACACGTCCAGCCCGAGGCACCGTACGGGCACAGGCGGTTGCCGGACATCCCGTAACGCCTCCTCGACCTCCGAGAAACAGCGGGAATCCACCGCCCCCAGGAAGCGCAGGGTCAGGTGCAGCGACTCGGCAGACATCCAGCGCACCCCGAGCAGGCCGGTCCGAAGCTCGAGCAGGCGCTCGGCGCACGCCGGCGGTACCGGGAGGGCCACGAACAGGCGGGGCATCGGCCGGCCGTGGGGTCAGGGGAGCGGAATGACCGCCTGGGTGGCGGGCACGTCGTACCCGCGCTGCACTCCGTCGCGCGAGGCGATCTCCCGGTACCAGCGGAGCACGTTGGGGAACGCGGTCAGGTCGATGTCCTGCCATTCGAAGCGCGCAACCCAGGGCCAGGTCGCGATATCCGCAATCCCGTAGTCGGGTCCGGCCAGATGGGCAGTGGATGCCAGCCGGCGGTCGAGCACGCCGTAGATGCGCCGCGCTTCCTTGCCGTAACGGTCCTCGGCATAGGCCGAGACCCCCCGATTGAACTTGAGGAAATGGTGCGCCTGACCGAGCATGGGACCCACCGAACCGGTCTGCAGCATCAGCCATTGCAGGGTCTGCCAGCGAACGCCCGGGTCTGACGGCTGAAATACACCGGTCTTCTCGGAGAGATAGAGCAGGATGGCGCCGGCCTCCATCATGCCGAGGCCCGACTCCCGATCGACGATCGCCGGGATCTTGTTGTTGGGGCTGAACTTCAGGAACGCGGGGTCGAATTGCTCGTCCCGGGTGATATTGACGGGGTGCACCGTGTAGTCGAGGCCGGCCTCCTCCAGGAAGATGGAGACCTTCCGCCCGTTGGGCGTGGACCAGGTGTACAGATCGATCATCGGCGGCCTCTCAGGGCTTGGGGGAGGTGGGGCGAAACATCGGAAAGATGTCGTTCACGACGGTGTAGTCGAAGTACCCCAGGCGGGCCAGCGGGCGGGCGCGGGATACGTCAAGGATGCCCTCGGAGATCAGGCGGTCCTCGATGTGGATTCCCACCACCGCACCGATCACGACGGCGTTTCTCCCTTCGGGATCCTGTGTGGGAAGATCGACCGTGCGTTCATGGGTGCATTCCAGATGCACCGGGGCGCCGGCCACGCGCGGCGGCCGGACCAGCTTCGACGGCAGGGCCTCGAGCCCGGCGACCGCGAATTCGTCGACCTCCGGCCCCAGGGGAGCGCTGCTCCGGTTCATCGCATCACGCAGGTCCCAGGTAGCGAGGCTGGCCACGAACTCACCGGTCTCCTCCACGTTGGCCAGGGAGTCCTTGGCCCCGTGGGGCTGGCGCCCGTTGGAGGCGAACATCACCATGGGCGGATGGGTGGAGACCCCGTTGAAGAAGCTGTACGGAGCGAGGTTGGGGACGCCGTCGCCCGAAACCGTGCTGATCCAGCCGATGGGACGCGGAACGATGCAGGCCTTGAACGGGTCGTGGGGCAGCCCGTGGTCATTGCGGTCAGTTCGGTAAAACACGGGTTCCGGTCCGGGGCACGGCAGCGAGCGACGAGGGACAAGATAACCCGAGCGGCAACCGCTGTTCAGGCCGGACCCCCGTCATCGAGTTTCCGCCGCAGCCGGTCGTTCACCAGGGCGGGATTGGCCTGCCCCCGGGTCGTCTTCATCACCTGCCCCACGAACCAGCCGAGCACCTTGGTCTTGCCGGCGCGGTACTGCTCGAGCTGTTGCGGCCCCGCCGCCAGCGCGGCCTCGATGGCGGCATCGATCGCGCCGGTGTCCTGAATCTGGCGAAGCCCCCGGGCCTCCACGATCGACCGGGGCGACGCACCGGTCCGAAACATTTCCCCGAAGACATCGCGGGCGATCCGGTCGGAAATGGTTCCGTCCTCGATCAGACCGACGAGCTGGCCGAGAGACGGTGCCGATACCGGTGATTCCGCGAGCGAGATTCCGGCCTCGTTCAGGGCGCCGAACAGGTTGGTCACGATCCAGTTGGCGACCCGCTTGCCGCTCACGCCGGGCGCCGCCAGCTCGAAATAGCGCGACGCGTCCGGTTCCGCAACCAGCACCGAGGCGTCGTACGGAGACAGGCCGTGCTGCCGGATCAGCCGCTCCCGCATCGCGTCCGGCAGTTCCGGGAGAGAGGCCCTGAGCCGTTCGATACGGGCCTCGGACAACTGCAGGGGAAGCAGGTCGGGATCGGGAAAGTAGCGATAGTCCTGTGCGTCCTCCTTCAGCCGCATCACGCGGGTCTCCTGACGCTGCGGATCGTAGAGACGGGTTTCCTGACGCACCGTTTCACCGGCTTCGAGAAGGGCGACCTGACGACGGGCTTCGACCTCGACCGCCCGCATCAGGAAACGTACGGAATTGAGATTCTTGATCTCGCACCGAACGCCGAGCGGGGCGCCGGGCCGGCGCACCGAGACATTGGCATCGGCGCGCAGCGAACCCTGTTCCATGTTGCCGTCGCAACTGCCCACGGCGCGCAGCAGGGCCCGGAGCTTCCGCAGGTACGCACCGGCCTCTTCCCAGTCGCGCAGGTCCGGCCGCGAGACGATCTCCATCAGGGGCACGCCGGCGCGGTTGAGGTCGACGAGCGAATGGACGGCCCGGCGGTCGTGCACCAGCTTCCCGGCATCCTGCTCGAGATGGAGGCGTTCGATTCCCACGATGCGGGTCCGTCCGTCCGGCAGGTCGATCCGGAGTTTTCCGGCCCCGACAATGGGGTGCCGGTACTGCGAGATCTGGTAGCCCTGCGGCAGGTCCGGGTAAAAGTAGTTCTTGCGGTCGAACACCGAAAACCGGTTGATCTCGGCCTCGAGCGCAAGCCCGGTGCGGACCGCCTGGTCCACGGCCGCCCGATTGATCACCGGCAGCATCCCCGGCATGGCGGCGTCGATCAGGCTGACCTGAGAGTTGGGATCGGCCCCGAACGCCGTGGCCGCACCCGAGAAGAGCTTCGACCGGGTCGCCACCTGCGCGTGCACTTCCAGTCCGATGACGACCTCCCACTCACCCGTACCGCCGCGGACTGTCATCGCCTCGCTCATGCGCGTCACCCCGGCGGCGTGAAGCGGCCGGCCGCCGCCTCCAGTACGGCCGCCGCCCGCAGCAGCGTCGGCTCTTCGAACGCCCGCCCGATCAGCTGCAGGCCGAGCGGCAGCCGGTCGCCGTCGAGCCCCGCCGGAACGGAGATCGCGGGCAACCCGGCGAGACTGGCGGGGACCGTGAAGATATCGTTGGCGTACATGGCCAGCGGATCGTCGGCTTTCAGCCCTTCGGGAAACGCGGCACTCGGGGTCGTCGGCGTCAGCAGCACGTCCACATCGCAAAACACCGAGCGAAAATCCTCGGCGATCCGCGTCCGCACCTGCTGGGCGTGCAGGTAATAGGCGTCGTAGTAGCCTTCCGACAGCACGTACCCGCCGATCATGATGCGCCGGCGTACCTCGGCTCCGAACCCTTCGCGGCGCGAACGGGTGAACAGTTCGTCCGGATTCCCGCCGCCGGCCCGGCGCCCGAAACGCACCCCGTCGTAACGGGCCAGATTGGCGGACGCCTCGGCCGGGGCGACGATGTAGTAGGCCGGAAGCGCATAGCGCGTGTGCGGCAGCGACACCGGCCGCAATTCGGCGCCGGCGGAACGAAACCACCCGATGCCCCGCTCCCACAGATCGCCGATGGCCGCCGGCAGCGTATCCAGCCGGTACTCTTCGGGAATGCCGATCCGAAGCCCGCGGGCGCCGCGGTGCAGGGCCTCCGGGAACGCGGGAACCGCCACGTCGGCCGATGTCGAATCCCGGGAATCGAAGCCGGCAATCTGCTGCAGGACCAGCGCCGCGTCGGCCACCGAACGGGTAATCGGCCCTGCCTGGTCAAGCGAACTGGCGAACGCGATGATGCCCCAGCGCGAGCAGCGCCCGTAGGTGGGCTTGAGCCCGACGACCCCGCAAAACGACGCCGGCTGCCGGATCGAACCGCCCGTATCGGTACCGAGTGCGGCCGGAACCCCGCCCGCCGCCACGAGGGCCGCGGAGCCGCCCGAACTGCCGCCAGGCACCAGCGGGGGTCCGTCGGCCCGGCTCCACGGATTGCGGACCGGGCCGCACCGGCTGGTTTCGTTCGACGACCCCATCGCGAACTCGTCCATGTTGGTCTTGCCGAGGAGAATCGCGCCCGCGTCCCACAGCCTGGCCGTGACCGCGGACTCGTACTCGGGCACAAACCCGTCGAGCATGTCCGAGCAGGCCGTGCTCGCCACCCCCCGGGTACAGAAGATGTCCTTGACGGCTACCGGTACCCCCTCGAGGGGGCGCGGATCGTTTCGCCGGCGGCGCTGGTCGGCATCCCGGGCGGCCGCGAGCGCCCGGTCGGCGGTGCTCGCTACCACCGCGTTCAGGCCGCTGGCGGCCTCCTGGACGGCAAGGCAGGCTTCCACGAGTTCCACCGCCGAACAGTCGCCGGCCGCCAACTGCTGCAGGGCCTCGGAAACCCCGAGCCGCGCCAGTTCCGCCGCCACGGCTATTCGAGAACCCGGGGAACGACGAAGTAGCCGTCATCGACCGCCGGCGCGTTGCCGAGCACCCGGTCCCGGCAGTTCCCGTCGGTCACGGCATCATCCCGCTCGCGCAGCTGCATCTCCATCACGCTCGTCATGGGCGCGACACCGGCCACGTCGACCTCCCGCAAGGTCTCGATCCAGCCGAAGATCCGCGACAACTCCGCGCCCAGCGGCCTCACTTCGGATTCATCCAGCTGGATCCGCACCAGCGCCGCAACCCGGCGCACGTCGTCGTCGGTCAGCAACACGGGATGGCTTCCACTCCTGCTCTCCTCACTCCTGCTCTCCTCGCCGAACGTGCGGTCCGGTACAGGTGTACCCCCGTTCCGCCCGGCCATTTACGGAACCCGCCCCCGGGGCCGCCAGAATCCGGCCGGAATCGTAACGGCTCACCCCCGAACAGTATCAGATGTACCGACTGGATCGACCTGGAACTGACCGGTTTTCCGGTTTCGGGGCGCTGGCGAGTTTCTCGATTGGCATCCGGGGGCGGGCCGTGATCAGTGGCCCCTGACAGTCGTTTTCGAGCCGGCACCGGATCTGTGTCGCACCCGCCTCGCCCCTTGGGGCCGCCAGAACGGCACGGTCAAACCGGGGGCAGTTCCCTCCAACAGGCCCGTCTTTGCCAACTGGCGGCGCTCGTCGACGCGGGCACACTCCCTAGCCGGCGGTTGACGAAACAATGTCCATCGCCACCTTGGGCGCAGGAGACCGGTCAGGGTCAAAGTGCTGAACAGCCGGCAGAGCGAGTATGTCCGGCTCGCCCGCCCCACCGGCGTGGCGCCATGGTCCCAGGCACAAGCGTCCGGCACCCGGAGGCCCCCTTCCCGATTGCAGATGTTTACCACCCGGACCCGGGGGACCGATGACCGCCAGTTCCTGCGCACGATCCAGACCCTTGGTCCGGCGGACACCGTCCTTGTCCCCGGCGCGCCGGAAGCTCGCGTTCAGGGAGAAATATTCCGAGGGGTCGGTCCGTGGCGCTGACCGTCATACCGGCATGGGCGAGGATCCCCTGCACACCCTTGCGCCCCCCCCCCACGCATTTATGCTCTTCCTTGAACCGAGGCTTGAGCCAGGGAACGGGGCCGCAGGCGTTCTTGTTCTCAGCGTACGGCCGCAGTGGATTGGTCCCCGAGACCGGGAGAGACAGGAATGCCGACCTTCACCGACAAAAGCAAGTATGTCATTCCCGATTCCTTTTCGGAAAAGGACCGGAAACACTATGAGAAATACTACTCGAAGCCGAAAAACCAGTACTGGAACAACGAGTATCAGGCTTCTGATGGATACGACCTGTTCATCTTTTCGACGCGGGACGGCAACGGCGATGACGCCATCCTCGGTTTCGGAAAGAACGACAAGATCCGGTTTACCGATTTCGACGGGGATTTCGACGATCTGACCTTCGAGGTGGATGCGTCGGCAAACACCGTCACCATCCGCTACGACGACAGCGACAACCGGATCGTGCTGCGTGATGCGACGGACCTCATCGACGAAAACGGCAACCATCTCCTGACGGCGAAGAACTTTCACTTCGTGCTCACGGAGCCCCAGGGGCTCAATCTTAAAGTCGAAAGCCGTCAGCCGGGCTGGAAGTATGACTGGGCCGAAAACACGTTTACCTGGGTCGACGGCATCAACGGCAGGCTGAAGGGCAGCAAGTTCGGCGACACGTTGGAAGGTGGCAACGGCGACGATACCTTGGTGGGCGGCCCGGGTGACGACAGCATGGACGGCGGCAGGGGCGACGACACGCTGAAGGGCGGCAAGGGCAACGATACCCTGGACGGCAACTGGGGCAACGATACCCTGCACGGTGGCCCGGGCGACGATACCCTAGACGGCAACTGGGGCAACGATACGCTGTATGGCGGCAAGGGCGACGATACCCTGCGTGGCAACCATGGCGACGATACCCTGCACGGTGGCAAGGGCGACGATACCCTGCGTGGCAGCCATGGCGACGACACCTTGGTGGGCGGCACGGGCAACGACATCATGCACGGCGACTGGGGCGCCGAGACCTTCGTGTTTCGCGAGGGCGACGGGCACGACACCATCAAGGGTTTCGGTCACGGCCATTCAGAAAGAAATGGATCTCTGGATGTCATCGAGCTCCACCTCAAAATTCCGGCCGGCACCACGGACGAAGCCGCTTTCGAGACACTGAACATCAGTCGGGACGGCAAGAATACGGTCATCGCCTATGGCGGCGACGGGGACACCATCACGCTGAAAGGCGTACGTCCGAACAACGTGACGATCGACGACTTCGATTTCGTCTTCATCGGTTAGGTCTCGCCTGCGGCGTTGGCGCGAGCACCTTGCCGACAGGTTGCCGTAGTGGGGCCGACTTCAACGGGAGACGCCCAACCGGACGCACTACCGCCCAAAAACCGTGTGGCAGCCCCCGCTCGCTCGAACTGGGAAGGCCTTCTGGACATTTGCCAGCGCATGTGATTCCGGCCGCGTCTTGGGCTGTTCTGCGGCGGGAACCTGCTGACGCCCGATAACAACAAGCTCGGTTTCAAGGTTGCAATTGCAGAGGTCCTGACATCAGGGGCTGACTTCCAGCGGCCTGGCGTCAGAAATCTCCAGCAATTAAGCCAAATCTGAGTGTTTTCTGCCTCGCGTCATTGAACCAATGGGTGCCGTAAAGGTTGAACCTGGTATGTGGGGAATTCGACCCCGGCAGATACCCCCGATAGTGCCGCCCGAGACCATTTTCTTATTGCCGTGACTGGTGGCCGATAGGTTCGTTTTGTCAATTTGCAACCTCACGGACCGTCTCAAAATCCGCCAAATCCTGACATCGTGGGTTCATGAGATCCCGTACGATCTGGTTCCCATGTCAGGATCTCTGAAATGGGAAAAATGATGGATGAGTCGTAACTGCTCACCCCAGACCTATCAGGATGATCAACCCGCTGCCGGCCTGGCACCCTGATCTTCAGCCGTGATCTTCAGCCGCACGAGATCCAACCGCGAACGCGAGCGTGCTACCGCGAATCCTTCCCTTGCACATAACAGGCATTTCCCATGGGACAGTGCGGGCCTGCATTCAAGTTGAGCGGGTGAGCAGTTGCGATGAGTCATTAGCTTTCCAGGGATCCGCCCCTGCTTCCTTATGGGGTTGTTGGGTTGTGTTCACGCGGCACCCGCGGATTGACCTGAGCCGGCCAATCCCGCGGCCGTTGCCGACGGCGACGGCGACTCACTGCGAGGCCGAGAACACTCCGGTAATCGAATCCTGCTCGAACGCGCCCGCAATTCCCTCGTGACCGGTACCGAAGAACGCCCCGGTCAAGTAGTTCCCCGTGTCGCCGTGGTCAAAGGCACCGTCCGTCACCGATACGTTTTCCCAACCCAGATCGTCATGGGCCGCACCGCTCGCCAGTGAGGCGATGTTGGTGAACGATGCGTCGAGGGTGCGGTCTGCGAGGCTGAACGTCAGTTGCGCGTCCCCCATCACCCAGTCCGGTGTATTGAGTGGAATCGCACTGTTCTTCTCGACGACGCTCCCCGCCATCACGCCCGTGAAGATGGCATTGCCGGTCGGATTCGATCGTGGCGAAGCTCCCGCGATCCGGCTCTCGTAAAACCAGAAACGCCCAGCAAGCCCGTATTGGTCGGGCCCGTATTTGTGAATAAAGTACGTCCACGCGATGCTCTCTTTGCTCCACAACCCAAGCCCGAATTGGTAGTCGACGCCGCTCCCCGCGCCTTCCCCGTATTCGTAGGAGACAGCGAACTGAACCACATCGACATCGTTCTTGCTCATCAAGGCTTCATTTACTGACCCTTCGGGATCACCGTCATAGTCGTCCAGGCGATCTTCAAACATAATTTCCCCGTCGTCGTAGTTGCACACTCGGCCATTACAGTCGTAGTAGGGTAGATTTCGGTTCCAGCTCGCAATGCGATGGCTTGCCAAGAACGTGTTCGCATCCTCCCATATCGCGATCACTGCCGTGGCGTACTCCCCAGCTGTGAAGTCTGGAACCGTGCCGCCAACCCAGGTTCGGGCCAGGCTGAGATTCTTGACCGTGTAACTGTCGACATCGGTCAGCCTTTGTTTGACTTCGTCCGTCGGATCCATGGCTGAAAACGAGCCGAAGAGCGAAGCCTGCTCGAACACTCCGGCCGCACCTTCTTGGCCGGATCCAAAGAACGCCCCTTCAATGTAGTTCTCGCCCTCGGCGACCACTTGCTTGAACGCCCCGTTGTTGACGGAGACCCCAGTCCATGCCAGAGCAGTGAAGGTATCGCCACTTTCCAGCGCCACGATATTGCTAAACGTGATATCCAGTTCGAGCGTGGCAAGGTCGAAACGAAACTCGGCATCGCCGATGACCCATTGCGGAACGTTCAAATCGACCGTGTCGTCCTTCTCCACCACGCTACCAGCCATGATGCCCCGGTAGGTCGCGTTACCTGCTGGATTCGCACCCGTCATGAACCCGCCGACACTGTGTCCGTAGACCCTGTACTCCGATCGATCCCCAGATGATTTTTCAGTGCTTGTACCGTCGGCATATTGTATTTCGCTTAGGGCCACATCGGACATCAATCTGAGACCTTCTACCCGTTCTCTGCCTGTGAATTCCTGGATGTTATAGTCTTCGTAAAGGGAAAACTGCAGCAAGCTGATCCCGTTTTTGGTCAGCACTTTCGAAAAAACCTTCGGCTTCATCGTCAGGTAATCGAGTTTCCACTCAAAGGGAGTCTCTGGCCGCTTCGAGTTAGTGCCCGCCAGAAAACCCCCCGGTTCTGGGCTACAGATGTCATTTTGACCCGATCCGAGCCCCGTTCGGCGGCCAGCTCAGGTCAAATTCCGGGTGTTTTCTCCGGGTCGGCGCCGCGCGGCGTGCCGTTTCTGTCAGAATCAGTCCGGTTGGCTGTCATCCGCGCATAGGTATCCCTCCTGGTTCCGTTCGACCAGGTGGAAATCGATGACTTGAGGTGGAGCCGTCAGGCGGTTCGTCGTCGTCGTGCCTTGCGACGCAGCAGCAAACCGATGCGATGGACGTTCAAGGCGAGCACGGAAAGACCGACTACCTGCGCAAAACCGTCGGCTCCATGAGCCAGAACGCGGTCAAGTCCGCGTTGCTCAAGGTTGTTGATCGCGGATTCCACCGCCGGATGCTTGCGACGCATCTCGGCAAACTCCTTTTCTTGTTCGCGGGCCCGCTCGGCCTTGCTGAGAAAACCTTTCTTGGGCAGCACGTTGTCGTCGAGCAGATCGTCGAGACGGCGACGGTTTTCCGGACTGTGAAAACCGCGATCAAAACTGACCGCGCGGAGCTCTGGAAACCGCTCTTGCGCAGCCTTCACCATCGGTACCGCGTAATCGACATCGCTCCCTTTCCACATGATCTCATGGTGCAGCACGAAACCGTGATGATCTTCGAGAATGCACACCGGCACCCCGAGTTCCACCGGTACGCCGGCCTTGCCCTTCGAAATCCAGCGTGTGTGCGGCTCGAAAAGGGAAAACACCTTCTCGTTTTGCGGGATGGTCTCGTGTTTGAGCAGACGACGTTCGACCTGGTCCATCTGCCGCCTGGCATGGGCGAGAAACACGTCGAGGGTGACCAGCGTCAAGCCAGAGACACCCCGGGCGAGCAGCAACGGCAGGGCTTGTTCGACACGCTGCACCAGTTCCTGACAACGCGAGAGATACGCCTCGACCTGCTCCGGACGGGCCCGACGGGTGATTCGCACCCGATGGAACAGCGTACGCAGCGAGTCCGACAGGTGCTTCCACTGGCGCCAGCCCGGAACTCCTTTCCTGGTGGCCGCTCGACCCGTCGTACGAATCAGACACCGCATCGCATCCCACAGGAGATTCACATCCGTGGGATAGTGCACGTCGGTCTCGACGACAAAGGAATCACAACGCCCGCACAGCGGCTTTGAGGGCTTCTTTCGGGACTTCTTTCGGGCGACCGAATGGCCGCTCTCCACGAACATCTGGTTGACCTTGGCCAACAATTCCGGACGCAGAAGAGACACGTTGTCAACGATCGTCTGATACTCGTACCGTTTCTTTTCCCACAAGTCGGTATGACCGAGAAATTCGCGAATCGTGCTGTAGTGGTTCACCAGCTGATGCAGCCGGTCGAAGTCGCAGCCCAGACCCTGCTTCAAGATGCCCATCACCAGAATGTTCCACAGCTCCATGCCCGGGCGTCCCACGTTCCGGTTGCTGTCGGGAAGAATGTGCTGTTCCAGGAGGGCAAACAGCCGAGACCGAAGTTTCTCGTCGCAGTAGAGATGTTGGAGGCCCAGCAACAGTGTCGGAATGTCATCCCGACTTTTGACGTCGATCTCGATGTCCTCAATACGAACTTCGCCGAGTTCGCGGTGCGGATTGCGGGCGTATCTCATGCTTTACTCGCGAAGAATCGCTGGAATCGTCGGGATCGGGGGGCAAACCGGCCGGAAACAGCCTTTTCGTCCCAATCTTCGATCACAACATTATCGGTATTTTCACTTAGAGTCAACCCTTTGATAATTTTCTGGCGGGCACGAGTTACACACCTCCCCTATACAAGTGAACTCGGGCAACCGTCGGTTCCAACTGCCGACTCGGGGGCCGACAATCACCGTGTTTCCGAGTGAAACGATGCGGTTGCCACCGTGCGTGTACCGTGCACGCGGATGTGGCAGCGGTGTGCCGCCAGCACGCACCTGGGCTGCAGCAATGTCCTCGATCAAGTGCCTGCTTCCCGAGGGAAGCCTTTCGTCAACCCCCTCGGGGGTTAAATCATGGGGCCCGGATAACTTGCTTATCTCGTCAGGGGAGGGGGGGGGCAGCAGGATTGCTGCCGCTTCCTCCACATCCGTGTAAGGCGATCATGGCAGCCAAAGATACTACGGAAATTGTTACACGAAACTTCGTACGCATTACGAGTCTCCCAGTGGTCGGTCAAGCATACATCGTCGTGGCCCGGCCAGTACCGGGCCTTTGTGGCAACACTAGCGCGCATTTCTCACCCGCCCGAGTGTTCACGGAAAACGCATGGTCGAGGGGTTATGCTATGCTGAATAAATGAACAAAGTCAAGATGAGGTAAAGTCCGACCATGGTACACTGATCCAGAATGGGTGCATTGCTTCTGTATGGGAGTCGAGAAATGCTGATGAAAGAAGGGCTGGCACCGATTATTGACGGTAGTTCCCGAATCCTGATCCTGGGTTCCTTGCCGGGCGACACCTCGTTGTGCGTGCGCGAATACTACGCAAACCCCCGCAACCATTTCTGGCGGATTCTTTCCTGCATCTATGATGAGCCTACCGAGGTGAATTACGAGTCGAAGAAGGCGTTTCTCCGCAGGCACGGAATCGCGTTGTGGGACGTACTGAAGGCGGCCGAACGGAAAGGAAGCCTCGATACGAATATCCGGCGCGGATCCGAGAACATCAACGACGTTGAATGTTTGATCCAGAAACATCCGATGATTAGAACGATCGGACTGAATGGAACAAAGACCGAGAAACTCTTCAACCAGAACTGGCGCAGGAATTCAATTTTCAGTGCGGACGGCATGCAAGTCCGCTGCCTCCCGTCCTCGAGCTCGGTCCCCGGCAAGAACGTCAAGTCATTCGAGGAAAAGATTCGGGATTGGCAGGAGTTCGTCGCGCTGGCGACGTAGCTGGATCAGGGGATCCGATTTTTCATTTCTTCATATCAACGCATGACGAGGCGGAATCATCTCCCACCTGCAATCACCGGCTGATCAGGAAACTCTCTTCATCTTCATGGAAATGGTATACATACACTGCAGGCGGCAATATTTTTTGATAAATGAAGATATCCTGACCTGATCAGACGACGCTGCTGACCGGCGATGCTTTCCACCGGATAATTTTCAATTATTTGGTTCTGTTTTAGCGATCGGAAACACCTGACAGGAAGCTATATTTCGTTTATTGAATAGGTGAGCCACGATTCGAAGATCAAACATGATTTCTTTTCCGATTTCTCCCACTGAGGCCACGTCCATCATCAGAAAATGGACCGACTAAAGTTGGGTTGTGTCAGGACATCCGATTTTGAACAAAGTCGAGATCAGGTCTTGCTTGCTTGAAGGTGTCACGGGGCAGCGATTCCTCCTTCCGTTCCACGGTCCGCGAGTGCTTGAATTCGCTCGCGCCGTCGAACCGGTAGCCGCCGGTCACGACGCCGATGGCCACGCCGTTCGTGAGTTTGCGCGGCATCACGACAAGGTCACCGGTCTCGATCCGGTTGACGAACTAATTCAGCCGGGCGGCGAAGTTGCGCAGGCGGTTCCCGCCCTGATCGGGCAGCGCCTCCCGGAGACGGCTCAGGATCGCATCACGGGTGTCGCGGCCAGATCTCCGACATCCAGAAAGCCGGGGAAGAGCCTGCCCTGCTCGATGGCCGCGAGTTCCCGCGCCCCCTGCTTCCCCGCCCGCACGATCCATAGTCTCGTCATGTCTGCTGCTCCCCGATCCGGTCCGGGGCGGCGGCCCAACCGCCCTTTCGGGCCCGAGGCGGTCCCGTCGACCTGGCCGCCGACTGCGGAAGTGGCCAAGGCAACAACGGAACTCCCAAGGGCGAAAAACCGGCCGTTGGCCGCTGCGTCACTTCGACCGGCCGGAAACTATCATGATCCGCCACCGGAGAAGCCGCCCTTGCCCCATCTCGCCCCCAAGCCGCCCCCGCCCCTGCCGCCGCAGGGCCCGCTGCTCGGGCTCGACCTCGGCACCCGCACCGTCGGGGTGGCCGTGTCGGACCGGGCGCAGCAACTCTCGGTGGCCGTGGAAACGATCCGGGTGCCCCGCCCGACCGCCTGCCTCGACCGTCTGCAGGCCATCACCCGCACCCGCGCCGCGGTCGGACTGGTGATCGGACTGCCCCTGCACCTTGACGGGCGGGCGGGAGCCCGCGCCCAGAGCGCGCGGCGGGTCGCGTCCATCCTGGCGACCGCACTCGATCTTCCCTTCACCCTCTGGGACGAACGGCTGTCCACCCGCGCCGTCGAGCGGGCCCTGATCGCGGCCGATGCATCGCGGGCGCGCCGCCGGCGGGGCATCGACGCGGAAGCCGCCGTCTGGATGCTGCAGGGGTATCTCGACTCCCGGCCCGGCGGATGAGCCGGATTACTGCGGCCCCGCGAGCGGCTCCACGCGCACGGCGCAGTACTTGAACTCGGGAATCTTGCCGACCGGATCAAGCGCCGGATTGGTCAGCAGGTTGGCCGCGGCTTCGGCAAAGGCGAAGGGGACGAACACCGCGCCCACCGGCACCGCGTCATCGGCCTGCGCGGTCAGGTCGATCGATCCCCGGCGCGTGGTCAGCCGCACGGCCGCGCCGGATTCCACCCCGAGGCGCGCCAGGTCGGCCGCTGCCAGACTCGCCACCGGCACCGGCTCGAGCCGGTCGAGAATGCGGGCGCGGCGGCTCATCGCACCGGTATGCCAGTGCTCCAGCAGCCGCCCGGTCATCAGCACCATCGGGAAACCGGCGTCGGGGCGCTCATCCGGGGGCACCAGTCCGGCCGGCACCAGCCGGCCGCGGCCGTCGGGAGTGGGAAACCGGTCGGTGAAGACGATCTCGTCTCCCGGACCGTCGGGGGACCGGCACGGGTAGGTCACCGCACCTTCCGCCGACACGCGCTCCCAGGTGATGTGATCAAGGGAAGGCATCACGCCCTGCATTTCGGCAAACACTTCTTCGGGCCCCGCATAGCTCCAGTCGAGGCCGACCCGCCGGGCCAGTTCCTGCACGATCCACCAGTCCTGGCGCGCGGCTCCCGGCAGGGCCAGGGCAGCGCGGCCGCGCTGCACCTGCCGGTTGGTATTGGTCACCGTCCCGTCCTTCTCCGGCCAGGCCGACGCCGGCAACACGACATCCGCATGCCAGGCCGTCTCGGTGAGAAAGAGGTCCTGGACCACGAGGTGATCGAGCCGCGCGAGCGCCGCGCGGGCATGCGCGGCGTCCGGGTCGGACATTGCCGGATTCTCGCCCATGACGTAGAGACCGCGGATGTCGCCGGCGTACGCCGCCTGCATGATCTCGACCACGGTCAGTCCGGGGTTCCGGTCGAGGGGGCGCCCCCACAGTTGCTCGAACCGTTCGCGGATTCCCCCGGCGTCGACCGGCTGATAGTCGGGGTACACCATCGGAACCAGTCCGGCGTCCGAAGCTCCCTGCACGTTGTTCTGCCCGCGCAGCGGATGCAGTCCGGTCCCGGGTCGGCCGACCTGGCCGGTCACCAGCGCGAGCGCGATCAGGCAGCGCGCATTGTCGGTGCCGTGCACATGCTGCGAAATCCCCATCCCCCAGAAGATGATGGCCCGCTCCGCCTGCGCGTATTC
This sequence comes from Alphaproteobacteria bacterium, assembly GCA_965203385.1. Taxonomy (GTDB): domain Bacteria; phylum Pseudomonadota; class Alphaproteobacteria; order TMED109; family TMED109; genus VXPW01. The sequence goes on along the minus strand of OZ241893.1, from coordinate 2,476,041 downwards.
CCGCGCCACCGCCCGCAGAGTATCCGGGTCGATGCCGCACACGGGTGCCATCGCTTCCGGCGTGAAGGCGGCGACATGCGCTGCGAGCCGGTCGAATCCTTCGGTTCGCTGGTCGACGAACTCGCGGTCGTAGAGGCCTTCGGCAACGATGACGTGGAGGAGCGCGTTGAGCAGGGCGACGTCGGTGCCGGGGCGGAACCGGAGCATGTACTTGGCATGGCGCTCCAGCCCCTGTCCGCGCGGATCCAGCACGATCAGCGAAGCGCGGCGCGCCGCCTGCTTCAGGAACGTGGCCGCGACCGGATGATTCTCGGTGGGGTTGGCCCCGATCACGAGCACGACGTCGGCATCGGCCACCGCCGTGAAGGGCGCGGTAACCGCGCCGGAGCCGATGCCTTCCAGCAGGGCGGCCACGGACGAGGCGTGACAGAGACGGGTGCAGTGATCCACGTTGTTGGTGCCGAATCCCTGCCGCACCAGCTTCTGGACCAGATAGGCCTCCTCGTTGGACCCCTTGGCCGAGCCGAAGCCCGCCAGCGCGCCCGACCCGTACCGGTCGCGAATCCGGACCAGGCCGGCCGCCGCCCGATCCAGCGCTTCCTCCCAGGACGTTTCCCGAAAATGGGAGCCCGGGTCGCGGGGGTCGATCTCGGCCCGGCCGCACTTGGGCGGGGCATCGTCGCGACGGACCAGCGGCTGCAGCAGTCGGTCCGGGTGCCGCACGTAGTCGAAACCGAACCGCCCCTTGACGCACAGCCGGCCCTGATTGGCCGGGCCATCCCGTCCCTGCACGCTCACGATGTCCCCGGCGGCGACCTGGTAGGTGATCTGGCAGCCCACGCCGCAGTAGGGGCAGACGCTGGGGGTTTCGGTCAGTTCGTGCCGGCGGTCCACCCCGTCGGCATCCACCCGGGCCGCCTCGACCAGCGCCCCGGTCGGGCACGCCTGCACGCACTCACCGCAGGCCACGCAGGTGCTGGCCCCCATCGGGTCGTCGAGGTCGAACACGATCTTGGCGTCCGCACCGCGCGACGCCATGCCGATCACGTCGTTGACCTGCACCTCGCGGCACGCTCGCACGCACAGGGTGCAGTGGATGCAGGCGTCGAGCCGGACGTGCATCGCCGGGTGGCTGGCATCGGGCTCCGGCCGGACTCCGGCCGGAAAGCGACTCCGCGCCACGGCCATCCGGTCCGCCCAATGCCACAGCCGCGCCTCCCGATCCGGCGCCGCCGAACGGTCCGGCTGGTCGGTGAGCAGCAACTCCATCACCATGGCCCGTGCACGGCGTGCGCGGACGCTCTGGGTGTGGACCACCATGCCCGGTTCGGGCCGGCGAATGCAGGACGCCGAGAGCGTCCGCTCGCCCTCGATCTCGACCATGCAGATCCGGCAGTTCCCGTCCGGGCGATACCCGCGGTCGGAGGAGAGGCACAGATGCGGAAGGTCGAGTCCGCGCCGGCGCGCCACCTCCCAGAGGGTGTCGTCGGCCCCCGCCTCCACCGACGCGCCATCGAGCTGGAACCGTACAGGATCAGGCATCGTCGAGCCCCGCGTCGGCACGGAAATGCCGGAGTACCGAGTTCAGGGGGTTGGCGGCCGCCTGGCCCAGGCCGCAGATGGACGCATCCGCCATGGCCGCCGCCAGTTCCCGCAGCAGCGGCTCGTCCCAGCGGTCCCGTTCCATGAGCCTGACCGCCTTTTCCGTACCCGCCCGGCACGGTGTGCACTGACCGCAGCTCTCGTCTTCGAAGAAGCGCATCAGGTTGAGGGCGACGGCCCGCAGGTCGTCGCGGTCGGACAACACCACGACCGCATGCGAACCCACAAAACAGTCGTGCGCCTCCAGTGCGCCGAAGTCGAGCCGGAGATCCGCGAGATCCGCCGGCAGGATGCCGCCCGACGCACCTCCGGGGAGGTAACCCTTGAAAGTGTGCCCCTCGGCCATGCCGCCGCAATGCTCGTCGATCAATTCGCGGACGGTGATGCCGGCCGGCGCCACCTTGACACCGGGATTCCGTACCCGGCCCGACACGCTGTAGCTCCGCAATCCCCGCCCGGTCCGGCCGTCGTAGTTCGCGAACCAGGCCGGCCCCCGTTCCAGGATGTCCCGCACCCAGAACAGGGTTTCCACATTCTGCACGAGCGTCGGCCGGCCGAACAGGCCGGTTTCGGCCACGTAGGGGGGCCGGTGGCGCGGCAGGCCGCGCTTGCCCTCGAGCGATTCGAGCATCGCCGATTCCTCGCCGCAGATGTAGGCGCCGGCTCCCCGGCGCAGCTCCAGCCGGGTATGCGACGAGCGTCCGCTTTCCGCGATCAGCCGGATTTCCTTCAGCAGCAGTTCCCGAACGTCGGGGTACTCGTCCCGGAGATAGATGTACGAGGTTTCGGCTTCGACCGCCCATGCAGCAATCAGTACGCCTTCCAGAAACCGGTGCGGGTCCGTGGTCAGGTAGTGGCGATCCTTGAAAGTCCCCGGCTCGCCTTCATCGGCGTTCACCGCCAGCAATCGGGGCCCGGGATGACTGCGCACGATCCGCCACTTGCGGCCGGTGGGGAAGCCGGCTCCGCCGAGCCCCCTGAGGCCGGCGGTATCCAGCGCCTCGACCACCGAGTCAAACGTCCGCCGGCCGCTGCAGACGCTCTCCAGAATCCGGTAGCCCCGGTCCCCTTCGACATACCCGGCCAGGCCGCGGTACTCCGGCAGCACCGGACTCCGCTCGCCACCCTGCACGGTCGCTGCAACCGTGTCAGCGGCCGCAAAGTCCACGTGCCGGTGCCCGACCTCGGCCACCGGGGCACGGTCGCAGCGCCCCATGCACGGGGCGCCCACGATGCGCACATCGGCCCCAGCCGTCGATTCCAGCGCCGCCCGCAGCGCATCGGCCCCGGTCAGCGCACACGACAGCCCGACGCACACGCGCACGGTCGTACCGGCCGCCGGTTCGCCTTCCTCAAGAAGGTCGAAATGCGCGTAGAACGTCGCCGTTTCGTAGACTTCGGCCATCGAGAGCCGCATCTCGGCCGCGAGCGCCGCCAGATGCTGCGGCGAGAGGCCGCGGTACCGATCCTGCAACAGGTGCAGATGCTCGATCAGCAGATCCCGGCGCCGCGGACGGTCGCCCAGCAGGGTGCGCACGTCCGCCAGTGCCTGCGGATCGACCGGCCGTCCCCGGCGGCGGGGCCGCGCCCGTCTTCGGCCGGACCCCGGGTTCCGTTCCGTCATCGGATGCGGGCGCTCCTCAAAAGAAGATTGAATCAACCGGATGGCCCAGAAGGTGCCGGCCCACGAGTTCATAGTTCTCGTGGCGACCCTGCACCTGCTGCGATACGGCGTAGGCATCCCGAAGGCGCCGTTCAAACGGCTGATCCGTCAACACCGCCGTCGCCCCGGCCAGGCGATAGGCCTGCTCGGTGACGCGCGTGGCCTCGTGGATGGCGTGAGTCGTGGCCAGACGGAGCGGCGCCCGCTCCGCCGGCGAGATTCGGCCGGATTTCCCGACCTGCCGCCACGCGTCGTCGAGCACCCTGTCCCGAAACGCGCGGGCTGCGCCCAGCCGGGCCTCGAGTTCCGCCAGCCGGGCCTGGACCACCGGACTGTCGCGCATGGCCCGCAGCGCACCGCGGGCCGTCTTGGTCCGGGCCAATTCGATCACTCCGTCCAGGGCGGCGCGGGCATTTCCGGTGGCTACTCCCGAGAACACCGATGCATAGATGTACACGACCGGAAAACGAAACAGAACGGAAGCGCTGCGACACTCTTCCGCCGCGCCACGATCCAGCGTGAAGCGTTCCTCGACCGGGAGATCCTTGACCGAGTACCCCTCACTCCGGGTTCCGCGCAAGCCCACTGCGTGCCAGTCATCGTGGATCGTGGCCGCGCTCCTCGGGAAGAGCGCAGTACGGGTCACCGCCCGGCCGCGGGCGTCGGTACGGGGAGTTCCGTCACGGTCGGTCACGGTGCAATGGCCGCCCAGCCAGGTTGCATGGTCGGAGCCGCTGGCGAACCGCCAGGTTCCGCTCACCCGGTAGCCGCCATCCGCCGGCACCGCAGTTCCCGCCGTGCCGGCGCCCCACGCCAGCACCGCCTCGCGGGGCCCGAAGACCCGCCGGGCCGTTTCCGGTTCGAGATAGGCGGCCGCCGTCGCACAGCCCAGCGCCTGGCCCAGACACCACCCGCTGCTTGCATCGGCCGCCGCGATCACCTCGGTAACTTCGGCCAGTTGCACGAGCGGCAATTCCGCGCCGCCCAGTTCCTCGGGAAGGCTCAGCCGAAACAATGCCGCCTCGTGCATGGCTGCGAGCACCGACGCCGGAAGCCGTCCGTCCCGCTCGATCTGGGTTGCCACCGGGGCGATGACGGCGGCCACCGATCGCGACCGGTCAAGGGCGGAAGCGGCACCCGTTCCAGGCGGCTGTGCCCATGTCCGGGACAGGTCCGGCTGCGGTTTCACCGGCCGGAACAAGACCGGGAGCGGCGCTGGCCGGGATACCTCCGGCGGTGCCGGGATCCATCCGTCGTCTGCCCCTGCGGGCCCGTCAAGCATGTCATGGCCGGTGGACCCGGGTCTCTCTCCTCTCGACTCTACCCCGGAATCGGCCCGGGCGCCGGCACCCGCCTTGCCGCCGCCGGCGAACGCGGCCCGGCACGGGCTGGGGTGCAAAAGCCGTGGTCGTGGTTGCAATCCACGTCTCACGGGGGCGACTTTTGCGCGCCGAACCGAGGTGATCCATCAACAGATGTTTCAATCCGCGCCCCCGCGTGGGGGGCGACACCAAACCCGCCATGATTCGTTTTGCATCATCGAGTTGTATGTAACTGCTCACCCCCTGCTGGGAGTGCATCGAACTGCCGTCAGTCAACACCGCGGCACAGGACCGTTGCCACAGGACCGAAACACCATTCCACCACGCGAGAAACGGTGTCACTGACTGGATACCGAACATCCAGACCCTCCCGCCGACCGCATTGCGAACCCTGCCTCAACACCGCCAGCCAGCACAATCAACGCCCAACAGATGAGGTGAGCCGTTACACTGACCGATCATCGTGGCCGGAGGCAACCCGAACTGCACGGCCATATGACTGGGCTTCAACAACGCCAACGCCTCGGACAATTGTTTCCGTCTCGCAAAGTCGTTACCTATGATTCTGACGACAGTCTGTCACGGATTGGGAGCAACAGGATGACCAGCGTTTTCGATGTTGCCGCCTACATCCTTGAGCAGCAGGGTCCGATGACCACATGGAAGCTGCAGAAGCTGGTCTACTACTGTCAGGCATGGTCGCTCGTGTGGGACGACGATGTCCTCTTTCCCGAGGAGATCGAGGCATGGGCCAATGGACCAGTGGTCCGTGAACTCTACAACGCCCATCGGGGCAAGTATCGCATCTCATGTCTGCGCAAGGGGAACCCGGAGAAGCTGACCGAAACCCAGGGCGAGACTGTCGACGCGGTATTGACGTTCTACGGGGACAAGTCTCCTCAATGGCTGAGCGATCTCACCCATATGGAGGCGCCCTGGCAAGCAGCCAGACGCGGCATGCCTGATGGTGTGCGCGGGAACGCGATCATTCCGAAGGAAGCCCTCGCCGAGTACTACGGCAGCCTGTAGCGTCGACCGTGGCCCGAAGGTCAGCGAAACAGCCGCAGGCACGAACTCTTCCTGCCGGCGGCAAACAGCCGCGCACCGCCACGCATGGAGACCCCACCCTCCATGATCGCGAAACGATCGTCTGGGCCTTCGGGATCGCGGATCTTGACGGCCCGTGGGGCTGGCGCACTGCGGCGGCCAAGGCCTGGTGGACAGAGATCCTGCCGAAGCTTCGCGACTTCGAATCGATGACATGGGCGGAAATCATGCGCGCGGCGGGCGGACGGGCGAGGGGCAATAACAGCCATTTCGTCGAGGTCCGGAATCTGACCGGTCATGCCAAACAGCGTCTTACAGAAATCGGGCAGGAAGACGTATCGGCACTGTTCTCGCTACGGTTGAGCGCAACCGTACGCATTTACGGGATCCGCGACCGGAGAGCCTTGAAGCTTCTCTGGTACGACCCGCAGCACGGAGCCAACGCGCGAGCAGTTTACCCCGTGCGCCAACGCTGAAGTGATCGCGGCCGCGGGGACCTGCGTTGCGGGAATGGGTCCCGGGTATCGTCCCTCGTTTGCCCACTTCTTGCACTGTTGCCGAAGGGACAGCACCAAGACTGGCAGGGTCAGGCGGTGTGCACGGAAGTCTTTCTGGGCCGCTCCCATGCCGACGCATCCTTGGCAGACAAGGTTACCTCAACGTCGCAAAAATTCGTTGCTCGCGCGCGGCTTTGTCCGCGGTTGGTTCCGGAGTGTGCGGCGGGCCGGGACCGGTTCGACCGCGACACCCTTCGTCCGGGCCCAAGTGCCGGCAGCGGTAGCTGCCGGCCTATCCTGACCCGGGATCCAACCCCGGATTCCGGTCGACGAGGAAACCGCGAAAGCTCGGAATCGGAGCGAAATAGCTTTCATCTTCCCGCATCTCGATGGCTCCCTGATGCATCAGATGTTGACGAAATGCAGATGAATCCATACCCCCGGGAAGTCGAAATCCCGGTCGGTCCTGGACCGCGTTCTCGATCACGGTCTCGAGATCGGAATCCCTCATCCCGTCATCGAGTTGGCGCATGACAGCGCTGACCAGCCCGTGGCTGCCGCGCATGATGGCACTGCGCTGGGTCCGGTAGTAGTGCAACCGGGCCCGCGCCGCCGCGGTCCCGACCGCCTTCCAGTCAATCCGGTTCAGGTTCCCGTCCGCTGCTACCGCGCCCGCGCCCAGGGCCTGCAAGGCATGGTGGAGGTGTCGGGGCCAGCCCTCGGCCGGCGCAACCAGATCGAAGAGTCGCTGCCGGTGGCCCGAAACGTCAAGGCCAAAACGATGGCAGAACCCGAAGACGAGGTCTTGACCTTGTTCCGCTGTCAAGGCCCCGATCTCGTGCCGGCGACCGGGCCGGGTCAACCCCATTCGCCCGATCCGGTCGAGAGTATCGCCCAACCCCGCCACGACCAGCGCAAGCGGCAGGCCGGCCGAAGCATCATGGATTCTCCGGAGGAAGCGTGTTGCCGGTGAATCCGAACCACCGTCGAGACGCTGGGCTTCATCGATGGCAAGGATGACCGGTGTTCGCCATTTTTTCGGAGGAAGCACCTCGGGCAAGTCCATGAACTGTACGGGCGGAGCAACGGACGATCCGGTCCAGGCAAGGGACAGGCCCACGACATCGATCGAAAAGTTCAGCGTATTGAAGAACCGCCCTACGTGACCGGTCCATTGGCTGGATGACATGCTTCCTGCGGCAGCGATCGCGGCAACCACAGACGGCAAGTTGTCAATGAGAGAATCGCTCGAGAACACCAACACCCGGGGTTTGATGCCGGCCTCTCTTACCCCCCGGTCCCTGCCCTTTCGCGAAGCGCTGAAGTTCCGCGATACCAGTTCACCCAGCAGGGAACTTTTTCCAGATCCCGGGGCCCCTTGAAGAACCCGGGTGGATCCTGGCATCCCGTAAGCGCGACCTGGTTGCCACGACCGGCGAGCGACGGTTTCGATGTCGGAAAGGATGTCCTCGCGCCCGACAAACACCGGCGGCGGGGATTTCTCGCCTTTCTGGATGAAGTCCTGAATCTCGTCCCTTTGAAAACCGGTGGTCATGCCACGCCCTTCTTCGCACTCAACCTGCACCAAAATATACTCTTGTGCCGTCGTATCTGCTCACTCCCCTGATGTGATGGCATACAGATGGGGTCGGGAAGCGCCGCGCCGTCCGCAGGTGGGCGGAAATCGCGACATCCGAAGGTTGTCGCCAACTGCCGGTGTCCTGTTCTTCCCGGCAAGTCTTCTTCTGGACCTTCCAGTACACCGGGCGGGCGGTTCCCCCGAAGCGGCTTTCCGACGAGATTGCGGACCCTTCACCCATGGAAGATTTGGGGTCGTCCGCACCGACGCAGAAAATTACCGTCCCCGAGGCCTCACGTCGGAACCACGCGCCGGTTTTCCGGTTTCCGCCCGGTGCTTCCGGCCCCGCCAATGCCGCAGCCGGTGAATCATGTACCACTCCTCGGACCGGCAGATAAGGGCTGATCTGCCCCAAGGGCATGATAGTTGTCCCGACCGCGTAACGTGTGGTTCTGGCACCGGATCCGCTCTCTCGGCGTCGTCTCCTGCATTCCGCCACCTGTTGGGCCGATCTTCCGGCAGGTGTCCTGAATGCTCGCCCCTGCCAGACGGGTGCCAACACCCCGGTCCCTTCAGGTTCCCCCCAATCGTGGTTCTGATACGCTCAGGGTGGATGAGGTTTCCAGTGGCGATAGTGGCCGGGCGCTTCCGGGCCGGGAACGCCTCATCGGGAAGCCCGCCCCGGATGGGGGCATTTCCATTTCACCCGGGCAGGAATTCCCGCCGCCGAAACGGCGGGCGTCCGCGCCGGTCCGCCCGGTGCCGGCAGCACCTCTCTGGATCCAGGCCATGCAGGACTTTCACGACAGTTCGTACAAGCTGTTCTTCGACCACACGCGAATGGTCAGTGATCTGCTGCGCTGCTTCCTGTCCGACGACCTGCTGAACACGCTCGACTTCGACAGACTGGAACGCATGCCGGATCAATATGTCGACGATCGACTCACCCAGAGTCGGGGCGACACGGCGTGGCGGATACGGTTCCGCGAGCGGGTGGCGGAGGCCGACCGCTGGCTCTACCTGCTGGTGTTGCTGGAATTCCAGTCGACGGTGGATTCCTTCATGGCGGCGCGCATTTCGGCCTATACGGGGCAGATGTACCTCAAGCTGATTCGCAGCGGCGACCTCGCGCAGGGCGGCCGGCTGCCGCCGGTGCTGCCGATTGTCCTGTACAATGGCAAGTCCCGATGGTCGGCCCCGGAGGAAACCGGCAACCTGATCGCCCCGGTCGGTGCGCACCTCGCACCGTTCCAGTTGCATCAGCGCTATCTTCTGGTGGATGAACATGCCCTTCGTGTCACGGATCTTCCGAAGGACAATCTCGTGGCGGCGCAGATCGCACTGGAACAAGGCTCGCTCAGGAGCATGTCGCGGAACCTGCGAAGATTGGCCGTACTGCTGCAGGGCCCGGGCAACGAGAGTCTGAGGCGCGTCTTCATCGAATGGGCACGCGGGCTTGCCGTGCGAAGCGACCTGGCAGCGGCCGATCCGGGCCTGGCCGGTGAGCTGCGCCGTCTCGGGGACACAGGAGGATTGGAAGAAATGGCAACGATATTCGCGGAAAAGGTTGAGGCGTTTGCGAAGCGACATCTTGCACAGGGTCTGGAACAGGGCCTGGAACAGGGTCTCGAGCGGGGCCGGAAACAGGGTCTCGAGCGGGGCCGGAAACAGGGTCTCGAGCGGGAACGGGCGCTGCTGGTGCGTCAGGCCGAGCGCAAGTTCGGCGCGGCCACGGCGAAGCGCCTCGCCGTGCTGCTCGGTGATGTTGACGATCCTGTGCGTCTCGATGAGGTTGGGGTTGCGATCGTCGACTGCGCGGATGCCGATTCCCTGCTGGCCCTTGCCGAGCCTGGAGCCAACGGTACATCCGCTGCCTCCAGCTGACGCGAAACCCGGTCGGCCAGCGGCGACGGCAGGGCATGGTCGATGATGCCCCGAATTCAGTGGCGGAGGCCGGCCCGGCGTGCAAAAGTCCGGAACCGCGCTGTTGTCAGCCTCTGTTTCCGGCCGGTGCCAGAACCGGACCGGATGGCAGCCGGCGACCGGAACCGCGCTTCCGCGTTCAACGCGTGGACTCCGGGTGCCGAAGGCTGGCGTTGCGGTCTTCGCACGCCGGCTTGCTCCGGTTGAGCAGCGCGGGTTTCAGCTGTGGTGTATCGATGAAGCGGCATCGCCGCGCTGCCCCTGCCGACGAGCTTGCTGAGCGCGGAGTCCGCGTCCGCTCCCTTCCCTCGTTCCACGTAGCGGCTGGCCGCCGGAACCGATTGCCAATGGCGGGCCTGCTGCAGCTGCTTCGAGACCGAACCGGCCACGTTCCGGCGACCTCCGCCGGTTGCGGCCCGGCGTGGTGCCCAGGGGAGGAATCGAACCACCGACACCGCGATTTTCAGTCGCGTGCTCTACCAACTGAGCTACCTGGGCGCAGGCCCCCGTATACGGGATCAGGACGGGCCCTGTCTACCTCGGTTCGTGCGGGTCCGCACTATGCATCCTCACCGGGGTCGTCTGCGCCCCGAATCACATAACTCCCGCTCAACCATCGGTGCAGGTCAAGGTGGCGGCAGCGAAGGCTGCAAAACGGAGCCTGCCCGGGAACGCTGGCATTCCCGCAAACCGGACACCTCGGGCGGCGGCCCGACCCTGAACGTCCCGTCGTCCCGGTAGCGGCCCCCGGTCCGGCACCGGCCGGTGCGCGGTTCTTCATGGCTGACCGGTCGGTACCGCCGGCAGGCCGAGTCCCCGAAGCAACAGTTCCGTCTCCGTGAGCGGCAATCCCACCACGTTCTCGAAGGACCCGCTGATCCCGCGCACGAACACGGCACCACGCCCCTGGATGGCGTAGCCGCCGGCGCGGTTTCGCCATTCATCCGTCAACAGATAGTCCTCGATCTCGTCCGCATGCAGGGTGCGGAACCGGACCCGCGTACACACCAGGCGGCCGGCCTCGTCGCCGCCGGGTGCCCGGACGCGAACGGCACTCCAGACCCGATGGGCCCGACCCGAGAGCATCCGCAGGTGCCGACGCGCCGTCTCCGGCTGGTGCGGTGCCCCCAGGATCCGCCGGCCGCACCCCACCACCGTGTCGGCCGCAACCACCCACGCCCCCGGATGGCGGTGTACGGCCGACCGCAGTTTCTCCCGCGCCATGCGCACGGCGTAGCTCCGCGGCGGTTCGCCGTCCCTTGCCGTCTCATTGATTTCCTGCGGCTCGATGCGGTCGGGAGGGCGGCCGATCTGGGCCAGCAGCAGCGCCCGCGCCGGCGACCGGGAAGCCAGGATCATGCGCGAAATGGCTGCAGTCCGGCAGGTTCGCAACCCGCCTGAACTACTTGTGGCGGTATGTGATGCGGCCCTTCGTGAGGTCGTAGGGGGTCATTTCCACGGTCACCTTGTCGCCCGCGAGGACGCGGATCCGGTTTTTCCGCATCCGTCCGGACGTATGGGCCAGTACCTTGTGCTGGTTGTCGAGCGTCACGCGGAACATGGCGTTGGGGAGAATTTCGGTAACCGTACCCAAAAACTCCATGAATTCTTCTTTTTCCATCGTATCTCCTCAGCGGGGGCGGACACCATGCGAATGGCGGGCGGGGCGGTCAAGCCCCGAGGCCTCGGGGGCGGGGGCGGCCAGTCCCGGATGCGGCCGCCTGCAGTTCCCTAGCGCACGCCCGGCCGAGGCGCCAGTCGCATCGGCACAAAGCGCGTGTCCGCCGTCAAGTATAGGACGGACAGCAGGGTGAACAGGCGCCGGGCGGTTTCGAAATCCGTCCGGATCCTCCCCTTGAGGCATTCTTCCAGCACCCCCGCGCCCTCGTCGTGCAGGGATCTCCGCCCCATGTCAATCGCCTCGATCCGGCCCACCGAAGCCCGCTGCAGCGCCTCGTAGTAGCTCTGGCATATCGCGTGATAGTCGCGGACCAGGCCGGTAAGGTCGGCGACCGGCACGGTCACGCACACCGGATCCGCGTCGCGGTCCGCCGCCATGATCCGGAAGCAGAGCCGCTCGCCCCGAAGCGCGATTTCCGCCGCGTAGGGACCACCGGGGTCCCCCCGTTCGGGCTGGAACCGGTTGCACTCCACCAGATCCTGCACGGCCAGTTGCCGCTCGCGGGCCAGCTCGGCGGTACCGTGCGCGGTTCCCGCCGACCCCAGAGTCACCCGCACCAGCTGGCTGACGGGCGCTTCGTCAGCGTCCGAGGCGGACATCGACCGAGAGCCGGTGGGCATCCAGCCCCTCCGCGCCTGCCAGGACGGACGCGGCCGGGCCGACGGCCGCGAGACCTTCCTCGCTGCAGCCCACCACCGACGTTCGGCGGAGAAAGTCGCGCACGGACAGCCCGGACGAAAACCGGGCGCTGCGGGACGTCGGGAGGACATGGCTGGGGCCCGCGACGTAGTCACCGATCGCCTCGGGAGCATGCCGCCCGAGAAACACCGCACCCGCCGTGCGCAGCTCCCGCATCATGCGCTCCGGGTTCGCAATGGCGAGCTCCACGTGCTCCGGGGCCAGGCGATTGACGACCGCCGGGGCGGCCGCCAGCTCGGCCACGATGACCAGCGCCCCGAAATCCCGCCAGCTCGCGGCGGCAATCGCCTGCCGGGGCAGCGTCGGGAGGCGCCGTTCGACGGCCCGCTCGACGGCATCGGCAAACGCCGGGTCGTCCGTCACCAGCACGGCCTGCGCGGCCGCATCGTGTTCGGCCTGCGACAGCAGATCGAGGGCCATCCAGTCGGGGTCGCTCGCGGCGTCGGCCACCACGAGGATTTCGCTCGGCCCGGCAATGAGATCGATGCCGACGGTGCCGAAGACCTGGCGCTTGGCTTCGGCCACGTACGCGTTGCCCGGCCCGACGATCTTGTCGACCGGCGCGATGCTCTCCGTACCGAAGCTGAGGGCAGCGACCGCCTGCGCGCCGCCGACGCGGTAGATTTCCTCGATGCCTGCCAGTTCGGCCGCGGCCAGCACCAGCGGTTCGATCTCGCCCCCGGGGTGCGGCACGACCGCGACCAGCCGCGGTACCCCGGCGACGCGGGCGGGAATGGCGTTCATCAGGACCGAACTCGGATAACTCGCGGTCCCGCCCGGCACATAGAGGCCCACCGCATCGACCGGCGTCCAGTACTCCCCCAGCGTGAGACCGGCCGCATCGCGGTACACCGAATCCGCCGGGCGGTACCGGACGTGAAACGCGCGGATCCGCTCCGCCGCGCTCGACAGTGCCTCCAGCGCCTCCCGGTCGCAGGCCGCCCGCGCTGCCGCCAGGGTGTCGGCGCCCACGCGGAGCGTGGTCCGGTCCAGCGGGAAGCGGTCGAATTGCCGGGTCAGGTCGAACAGCGCCGCGTCGCCGCGCGCCCGCACGTCCGCCACAATCCGGCGGACGTCCTCGCCCACCGACTGCTCCGCCGCCCCCCGCGCCGCCAGCAGCGGCGCCAGCGCCGCCTCGAGATCGCCGGCGCGGGCGTCAATCCGGAGCGGCACTGATCACCTGCCGAAAGCGGTCCACGAGGGCATTGAGAAGCTGCGGCCGAAGCTTGGCCGCAGTGCGGTTGACCACCAGCCGCGACGAGATGTCGGCGATCTTCTCCACCTCGACCAGTCCGTTCGCCCGCAGCGTCGAGCCGGTATCGACGAGGTCGACGATGCGCCGGCACAGGCCGAGCTGCGGAGCCAGTTCCAGGGCGCCGTTGAGCTTCACGCATTCGGCCTGGACTCCCCGCGCGGCAAAGTGCCGGCGGGTCGTCGCGGGGTACTTGGTCGCGATCCGGACGTGGCTCCAGCGCATGGGATCGTCGCTCGACGCCACGGCGGCGGGCTCGGCCACGGCCAGCCGGCAGCGGCCGATGCCGAGGTCCAGCGGCAGGTAGAGGTCGCTGTAGTCGAATTCCAGCAACACATCGTAGCCCACGATCCCCAGATCCGCGCCGCCGAAGGCGACGAAGGTCGCCGCATCGAAGCTGCGCACCCGGATGAGCGAGAGGCCGTCCACGCTGGTCCGGAACGAAAGCCGCCGCGAATCCGGGTCCCGAAACCCGGGCTCCGGCTCGATACCGATGTCGGTCAGCAGCGGCACGACCTCTCGGGCAATGCGGCCGCGCGGCACGGCCAGCACGACGGCATCGGTGCGGTCCCGACTCATGCGAGCCCCCGCCGCGGTCCGGGCACGACCGGCGGCAGCCGTCCGGGATGGGTGTCCTCGAGCCGGCACGCGATCGCCTCGACGTCGATCCGGAGAGCGGCGCCCTCGTCGAAGGCAAGCAGCAGCGTGTTCGCTTCGCAGGTAAGCGACGAGAGGCTCAGGATCCGGCCGCGCGCGTCCGGCCCCAGGCCGGTCTGGGCAACCCGTACCACCCGTTCCACGGTGAGCACGCACGGAATCTGGCGCAACCGGGTCTCGTCCCCGCCGGCCGCCTCCCACGCAAACCGGTCGAGGCCCATCAGGAACCGGCGCCGGGCCCGGTCGAACCGCATGCCGGCCACCATGGCGACCGCCTCGAACAGGCATTCCGACAGGACCTCGATCGCCGGTTCGTCGGTCGCGCGAAGACGCAGCGGCCGGGCCGGCCGGGCCGGACGTGCAGTCATGTCCCTCCGTCCTCGGCCGTTCGCCGGATCGTGGCGCCGACGGCCCGAAGCTTGGTTTCCAGCCGGCTGTATCCGCGATCCAGATGATAGACGCGCCGGATGACGGTTTCGCCCTCGGCCGCCAGGGCCGCCAGCACCAGGGACAGGGAGGCGCGAAGATCGGTCGCCATCACCGGTGCCGCCATCAGGGCCGCAACCCCCTCGATCTCGGCCGTGCGGTCGCGTACCTGGATTCGGGCCCCCATGCGGACCAGTTCCGACACGTGCATGAACCGGTTCTCGAAGATGTTCTCGACGATCCGCGACCTTCCGTCCGCCAGGCACAGTACCGCCATGAGCTGCGCCTGCATGTCGGTCGGGAAACCGGGGTAGACCCCGGTTTCCACGTCGTACGCCCCCGGGGGGCCGCCCCCTTCGACCACCAGGGCGTCCCGTTGGATCCCGATCCCGGCGCCAATCCCCCGGAACACGTCGAGGGTCGCCGCCATGGCCTCGACCGGCGCGCCCGCCAACACCAGCCGTCCGCCGGTGATGACGGCGGCGGCCCCGTAGCTGCCCGCCTCGATCCGGTCGCCCAGGATGGCGTGGCGGGCCGGGCGGAACGCGGTGTCGCCCTGCACCAGGAGGGTGCCGGTGCCCGCTCCCTCGATCCGGGCACCCATCGCGGTCAGGCACCGGGCCAGGTCGGCCACCTCCGGTTCGCAGGCGGCGTTGTCGATCCGCGTCTCGCCGCGCGCCAGCACGGCCGCCATCAGCACGTTCTCGGTCGCGCCCACCGATACCCGCCTGAAGCGCACCCGCCCGCCCCGCAGACCGGAACGCGGCGCCCGGGCCCGAACGTAACCGCCGTCCAGGTCGATCGAGGCGCCGAGTGCGGTGAGCGCCTCGAGGTGGAGGTCGACCGGCCGGGTTCCGATGGCGCAGCCGCCGGGCAGGGAAATCTCGGCCCGCCCCGACCGGGCCAGCAACGGTCCCAGCACCAGCACGGACGCGCGCATGCGCCGCACCAGATCGTAGTTCGCGGTCGTCGAGGCGACGGCCGGGGTGGACAGTTCCAGGACCGGGCCCGGCGGTGCCGCCGCCTTCACCGCAACGCCCAGCCGGCGGAGCAGCGCGAGCATCGAGCGCGTGTCGCCAAGGTCGGGACAGCGCGCCAGCGTGACCGGATGCGCGGTGAGCAGCCCGGCGGCCATGATCGGCAGCGCGGCGTTCTTGGCGCCCGCGATCTCGACGGTTCCCCGGAGCGGACGGCCACCCCGGATCCGGATGCCGTCCATGCGGTCAGATCCTCGGCAGCGTGACCTGGCGCTGGCCCATGTACTTCCCCCGGCGGTCGGCGTAACTGACCTGCGGGGGCGACGCTCCCCGGAAGAAGACGAACTGGCAGGCGCCCTCGTGCGCATAGATGCGGGCCGGCAGCGGGGTCGTGTTCGAGAACTCGAGGGTCACGTGCCCCTCCCACTCCGGCTCGAGCGGGGTCACGTTGACGATGATGCCGCAGCGCGCATAGGTGGACTTGCCGAGACAGACGACCAGCACGTCGCGCGGGATCCGGAAGTACTCGACCGTCCGGGCCAGCACGAAGCTGTTGGGCGGGATGATGCAGGTAGCGGCGGAGCGGGCGACAAAGCTCCGGTCGGAAAAGTCCTTGGGATCGATCAGCGCGTTGTCCACGTTCGTGAACACCCGGAAATCGTCGGCGACCCGTGCATCGTATCCGTACGAACTCAACCCGTACGAGATCACGCCGTCCTTTCGCTGGGCTTCGACAAACGGCTCGATCATGCGCGCGGACCGGGCCATGGTGCGGATCCAGGTGTCCGGCATCACGGTCATCGCGCGGGGGTCTCGGCGGGCGGGCGGCCTTCGGGCTTCGCTCCGGCGCCCTTTTCCCGGGCGCCGGCGGGCGGCGCGGCCGCGAGCTGCCGCGCCTGCGCCTTGCGCCGCAGCAGGTTGGCCCGGAGCGCCCGCGCCGCCCGCGCAAAACGCGCCTCCCGCCGGGTCGGCGGCGGCCCGGAATTACGCGGCGCCAAGCTCGGGATCTCCCGACCGGATCTCCTGGAGCCTGACCAGCCGGCGGTACGACGCGGAACGGGCCATGAGCACGGCGTGGGGGCCCTGGTCCACGATCGTACCTCCATCCATCAGCAAGATCCGGTCGGCGCGCACCACCGTGGACAGGCGGTGGGCGATGGTAACCGTGGTCCGGCCTGCTGTCAGACCCACGAGGGCCTGCTGGATCCGCCGCTCGGATTCGGCGTCCAGCGCACTGGTCGGCTCGTCCAGAATCAGCACGGCCGGGTCCCGCAGGATGGCGCGGGCCAGCGCCACCCGTTGCCGCTCGCCGCCGGACAGCCGCTCCCCCTGGTCTCCGACAATCATGTCGAGCCCCTGCGGCAGGGCTTCCACGAAATCGGCGGCCGCCGCCCGGAGGGCGGCCCGGACCGCCGCCTCGGAGGCCCCGGGGCGGCCCATGGCCACGTTGTCGCGAATCGAGCCGTGGAACAGCGTCGCGTCCTGCCCCACCAGTCCGAAATGGCTGCGCAGGGATTCCAGCGTGTAGGCGCGGATGTCCGTGCCGTCCAGCAGGATCCGGCCCGCGTCGGGGTCGAACATCCGCAGCACCAGATTGATGAGCGTGGTCTTGCCCGCGCCACTGGGGCCGATCAGCGCCACCTGTTCACCGGGCCGGATCGCCACGTCGATATCGCGGAGGACGGGCCCGCCGCCCGGATATCCGAAGCCGACATGGTCGAAGCGGATCGCGCCCGTCGGCCGCGGACAGGGGCGCGCATCCGGCCGCTCCACCAGGCCCGGCGGGTGATCCAGCTTCTCGAACACCCGCTCGGCCGCCGACGCCGCCTGCTGGAAGGTCACGCTGAAATTGGCCAGCGCCCGGGCCGGACGCAGCGCCAGCAGCACCGCACTCAGGAAACCGGAAAACGCCCCGACCGTGCTGGCCCCCGCCAGAATGCGCCAGCCGGCAATCACGATGATCAGCGCCACCACCACCCCGCCGCCGATCTCGAGCACCGGCGACAGCCGGGCCCGCCGCCGTTCGATGGTGCACTGCAGGCCGTACAGCCGCTCGATCAGCGACCGGCCCCGTTCCCGGCGGGCGGCGCCCAGGTTGAAGGCCCGGACCATGCGCATGCCCTGGAACGTCTCGGCCAGAAAGGAGGCGAGCGTGCCGTGGCACGCCTGCAGGTCGGTCGTGGTCGTGCGCGTCCGGCGGCCGATGGACAGCACCGGGACCACGTTGACGCCGTACACGGCGATCACGACCAGGGCCAGCACCCAGTCGAGATAGACGACCGACGCGAGCAGCGCCGCACACGTCACCACGTCCCGGATGACGCGGCCCGCCATCTGCGACAGGGAGGTGCTGAGCAGATCGGTATCGTGGAGCACCCGGGCCTGGAGGGTGACCGCCCGGTCGCCGGCCAGCACGTTCAGGTCGAACCGCAGGATTGTCGCCGTGAGGTCGTTGCGGATGTCCGCGATGATCCGGTGCGCGATGCGGGTGACCATGATCGTCTGCACATAGAGGGCCGCCCCCTTGGCCAGGGTCAGCCCCAGCACGGCCACCGGGACCACGACCAGGACCAGGCGTTCCCGGGCCTGCAGGCCATCCACCAGATAGTCGATCAGCAGCGGATAGCCGGCGGTGGCCCCGGCGATCACGACGACCAGCAGGTTCGCCAGCGTGAAGGCGCGGAGGTGCTTCGGACCCCAGCGCCGGATCAGGCGGTACACGGGGTGCCGCGGAGACCCCACCCCGGCGGGCGGGCGAGCTACCATGCCATGCAAACCCTTCCGATCATCGGCGGTTCCGGGCCGGGCTCTCGACCGTGCGCTGCCCTGGCGACAGGATACGACCCGCCGCGGGGGTCCGGAGCCCGGCGCCCGCCCCCGTCCGACAACGACCGGCCGCGCCGCGGCCAGCGGGCGAAGACCGAAAGACACGGTCCCGGAGAAAGCAGCCGGTTTGCTCGCCCGCCCCTGGCCGGGGCACCCCCGGCGGTTCCCGCCCGGCCCGTCCCGCCGGACCCGGTGGGCCGCCACCGCAGTGGCCGGGGCGGTGCGACCGGCCGGCCGCGAAAGGCCCGGATGCCGGGAACGCAGAGGGCGCGGTGGAACCCGCCCGGCCCGCGGCTCCGCGCCGAGGAACTGCAGCCAGCCTGCCGTGCCCGACAACGGTAACCGAACAGGAAACTTTCCTCATCCGGCCTGTCGTGCACGAGGATCCGGCCCGGAACCGGGGCCGATGCCGGAGGCGGCCGCCGAACCGTGGAAGCGGTTCGGCATCCCCACCGGTCGCGCGGCCAGAGACGCCCGCGGCCGCGCCGTGGTAGGCTCCGGGGCAGCTGCAGGTCCTGGTACCTGCGGCCCGTGCCGCCGTAGCTCAGTGGTAGAGCACACCCTTGGTAGACATTGCCTGCCCGGCGAGCAATCGCCGGGGCTGAACCGCTCAAATTCGGGGAACGCTGCGGGCTGCCGGCCCATGCCGATCCCGAGCCAAGCTCGCACCCGTGCGAGAAGGTGTAGAGGCCAGACGGGCGGGACCCCTCGGGGGTCAAGGGATGGTCCGGACCACCAAACGCCGCAGCGCCCGCGGGGCGCACCCGGCGGCCGCGAAAGCGGCAGTGGTGCGAAGGGTGGGGTCGAGTGTTCAATTCACTCCGGCGGCACCATTCCGCAGCGCCCGGTGCTGCCCGCCGAGGCGGGAACGGGAACCCTCCGGTCCTGCCGCTGTACGGCACGACCCCGGCGGCAATGCCGCCGCCGCGGGGCGGACCCGCTCCGGTCGAGGCCGGCGGTTCCGGGCCCGGCACAAGATCTCTGTTACCCTCCGTTCCGCGATGGCCGGCGGGGGGTTGGGTGCAGGATCCTGTATCCGGGGAGAAGGGGTGTCATGCCAGCGTCCGACGTTCCGTTCGAAGTCCAGATCGACAGGCTCTGGGGGCACATTCGCGGCCTGCACGTCCTGCATCTCATCCGCACCGGCGCGGATCTCGGCTGGTTTCGGCTTCTCGCGGATGCGGGCGAACGGGGCCTGACACCGGAGGATCTGGCCGCACCCTGCGGCCTCCATCTCCCGTTTGTCCGGGTGTGGTGGCGGACCGCCATCGCCTGGGAGATCCTGGACCCGGCCGCCGGGGGCCGCGCCCGGCTCGCGCCCCACTTCGACACGATTCTGGCCGCCCCCGGCGACCCCCGCTACCTCCTGCCCTATGTCGTGGCCACCCTCGACCACTTTCAGCCCGACCTGGCCACGCACGCCGCCGCGATGGCAAGCGGCGCGGTGCGGACCTTTCAGGAGCACGGCGACGCCTTTGCCCGGGCCATCGGGGATACCACGGCCGGGCTGCATGCGCTGGTGGCGAGGCGCATGCTTCCCGGCATCGACGCGGTGCAGGCCGCGCTCGGGAACGGCGGCACGTATCTGGATTACGGCTGCGGGGTCGGCGGCCTCGTGATCCAGGTGGCCAAGGCCTTCCCGCAGGCGCTCTGCGCCGGGACCGATGTCCACCCGGAGGGCATCGCGCAGGCCCGTCAGGCGGTGGCCGCAGACGGCCTGACCGACCGCGTGACCATTCACGACGGCACGACCTGGCAGGGCGCCGCCGAGAGCACCGATGTCATCACGATGGTCGAGGTGCTGCACGAAATCCCCGAGGACGCCCGGCCGGACGTCCTCCGCCACTGCCGGCGGCTGCTGCGGGACGACGGGCACCTCGTGATCCTCGACGAAACCTATCCCGAAGACGCGGGTCTCCGTGCACCCGAAGCCGCCCTCGCCGTCCAGACCCAGTTCAACGAAATGACCTGGGGCAACGTGGTTCCCACCGCCCGACAGCAGGAGGCGCTGCTGGCCGGGGCCGGTCTCCGCCTCGCCGAGCGCACCCGCATCGGCGGGATCTTCACGCTGCTGATCGCAACCCCGGAAGCGAACTGAGCATGCAATGCACCGGCAAGGTGGTGGCGGTCACCGGCGGCGGGCACGGAATCGGCCGCGCCCTCGCCCTCGAGGCGCATCGCCGGGGAGCGCGGAGCGTCATGGTCGCCGACCTCGACACGGACGCCGCTGACGCCTGCGCCGCGGCCGTCGGCGGGCAGTCCTGGACGGTGGACGTGGGCGACAGCGAGGCGGTGGACCGCTTCATCCGCACGGCCGAAGAGCACGCCGGCCCGATTGACATCTTCTGCTCGAACGCCGGCATCCACCGTCCGGGGGGCATCGAAACCCAAGCGGGCGACTGGCAGGACTGCTGGGACGTGAATGTCATGAGCCATGTGCACGCCATGCGCACCCTGGCCCCGCCCATGGCCGGCCGCGGCGGCCATGTCCTGATCACGGTCTCGGCCGCCGGTCTCCTGTCGCAGATCGGCTCGGCCACGTATGCGGTGACCAAGCATGCCGCACTCGCCTACGCCGAATGGCTGTCCATCGCCTGGGGAGACCGCGGCCTCGGCGTATCCGCGCTGTGCCCGCAGGCGGTGCGCACGGACATGATCGCCGGTCTTGCCGACGGCGGCGTCGCGGGTCTCGACGGGGTGCTGGAACCCGCGGACGTCGCCCGGTCCGCCTTCGACGGGATCGCCGCCGGCGCCTTCCTGATCCTGCCGCACCCGCAGGTCGCCGGGTACGTCCGCCGCAAGGCGGAAGACCCCGACCGCTGGCTCCGGGGCATGCGCCGCCTCCAGGAGCGGTTCGGCGGGGACGGCGCATGAAGCTGCACCGGCGCCGCCTGCAGCCGAGCCGCCGGATGCTGCTCGGGAGCGCGGCCGCCGGCGTGTTCGCGCCGGGGACCGCGGCGGCCGCCCGGGCGGGCGATTCGGCCCCCGACTGGATGCGGGTGCCGGGGCGTCCGTTCCGGAAGTACGGCGTCCCGGCCCCGCAGGAATCCGACCTCGGCCGCGAGATCCTGCAGCCGTACGAAGACGTGGCGCCGGGGGCCGGCGTTGCGATGACGCCGCTGGAGGACCTGGAAGGCACGATCACCCCGAACGGCCTGCATTTCGAGCGCAGCCACAACGGCGTGCCGGCGATCGACCCGCTGCGCCACGAGCTGCTCATCCACGGCGCAGTCGAGCGGGACCTGGTCTTCACCCCGGCCGACCTGCTGCGGTACCCGATGGTGTCCCGGGTCCTCTTCATCGAGTGCGCCGGCAACAGCTTCTTCAACTCGAACGCGTTCCCGCTGGCGGTCGACGAGTCCTGCGGGATGATTCACGGTCTGGTCTCCGCAGCCGAATGGACGGGGGTGCCGCTGTCACTCCTGCTCGGCGACGCCCGGCCCCGCGGCGGCGCGCGCTGGCTGCTGGCCGAAGGCGCCGACGCCAACGCCATGAGCCGCAGCATCCCGATGGAAAAGGCGCTCGACGACGTACTGGTCGCGCTCTACCAGAACGGCGAGCGGATTCGACCCGAACAGGGGTACCCGATGCGGCTGGTGGCACCGGGCTGGGAGGGCAACCTGCAGATCAAGTGGCTGCGGCGCCTCAAGGTCGTCGACGCGCCCGTCCACACCCGGGACGAGACGTCGAAATACAGCGACCTCCGGCCCGACGGCAAGGCGTTGCAGTTCACCTTCCCCATGGACGTGAAATCGGTCATCACCCGGCCGAGCGGCGGCCAGCAGATCGCGGCCGGGTTCCAGCACATCTCCGGGCTTGCCTGGTCGGGGCATGGCCCCGTGCGCCGGGTGCAGGTCTCGACGGACGGCGGTAACTCCTGGCAGACCGCGGCCCTCGACGGTGCCCCCGCCCCGCAGGCGCCGGTCCGCTTTCGCCTGAACTGGATCTGGGACGGCACCCCGACCACCATCCTGTCGCGCGCCGCCGACCAGGCCGGACACCGCCAGGCCACCCGGGCCGACTGGTCGGCCCGGTACGCCCATGGCCAGCTCTACCACTGCAACGCGATCCAAAGTTGGCACATCGGCCCCGACGGACGCATCGCCAACGTCTACCTGTAGCGTTGCGCCGCCGGTGACTCCCATGGGCCTGCTGTCGACGTTGCTGGTCGTCGCCGCGACGACGGCGGCCGCCCACGCCGCCGATGCGCCGGCCTCCCCCGATCTTGGCCGGGAGATTTCTGCCGAAATGGTGCGGCAGCTGGACCTGTCGATCGGACCGGACGGCGCGGCCCTGCCGCCCGGCGCCGGCACCGTCGAGGCCGGCGAAGCCGTCTATCAGGCCCAGTGCCTGTCCTGTCACGGGGCCGGGGGAGAAGGGGCCGATGCCGACATGCTGACCGGGGGCGTCGGCACACTCGGCACGGCCCAGCCGGTCAGGACCGTCGGTTCGTACTGGCCGCATGCCACGACCCTCTTCGACTACATCCGGCGGGCCATGCCGCACAACGCCCCCCTGTCCCTGACCGACGACGACACCTATGCCGTAACCGCCTACCTGCTCTGGACCAACCGAATCATCGGCCGCGACCTGGTTCTGGATGCCGCCAGCCTGCGCGCGGTGCGGATGCCGAACCGCCAGGGGTTCGTGGACGTGTGGGGGCCGCCCTGGAAACGGGTCTGGCACACGTCCGGCCTCAGCGTGCTGGCCGTCGTCCTGCTGCTCGGGGCCGTGACCGCGACCATCGTCCTGGCCGACCCGCTCACGCGGCGGCCGCGCCTCTACCGGTGGGTCCGGGGCGGCCTGCTGGCCGCAACCCTAATCGGTCTCGGCGGCTGGTTCGGGGTGCAGCCCGGTCTGCAGCCGGTGGCCGACGCCGTCCGCAGCACCGCGGCCGCGGGGGACTGGCGCCCGCTTCTGGGCGTACCGGCGGTGGTCCTGGTGGTGGTCTTCACGCTGGTCGCACTGCTGCTCTGGGGCAAGGGGGCCTTCTGCGGCTGGCTCTGCCCGTTCGGAGCCCTGCAGGATTTCGTGCACCGCGCCGCCCGCCTGCTCGGGGTTCCCCGGTACGAGCCGTCGAAACGCCTGCACGGCGGCCTCCGGTGGCTCAAGTACGCCGTGCTGGCCGGGATCGCCACGACCGCCGTCTTCGCCCCCGCCATGCTGGATCTGGCCCTCGCCGCCGAACCCTTCGGGACCGCGGTCGGCGACGCTTTCCAGCGGCCCTGGCCGTACGTGGTCTGGGCCCTGTTCTGCCTCGGCATCGCGGTCTTCACCGAGCGCGCGTTCTGCCGCTACCTCTGCCCGTTCGGGGCGGCGCTGGGGCTGGGCGGGCGCTTGCGGATGCTCGACTGGCTGCGCCGTCACCGCGCCTGCGGCACGACCTGCACCCGCTGCGAACCGGTGTGTCCGACCCGCGCCATCCGCTCCGACGGCACCATCGATCCCGCCGAGTGCATCCACTGCCTGCGCTGCCAGGAAGCCTATTTCGACCCGGTGTTCTGTCCGGAAGCCGGCGCCGCCCGGCGGCCGGGCCGCGCCCCCGTGCGGGCGGCGGCCGCCGCCCTGGTCGCCGCCGCCTGCCTGCTTCCTTCCGACCGGGCGGCGGCCGACATGTACGACCCGCTGTCGACCCGGCTCAACCCCGGCGTGATCGCCAAGGTGTTCCCGGGCGCCGGCGCGGTCGACCCGCCGGCCGGTTCGCCGCCGGCCGCCGCCGTCCGCACCGAGGATGCCATCCAGGGGTGGCTGTTCTCGACCTTCGAGACCGTGAATCCCCGCGGCTACAGCGGCGAGCCGTTCGACATCATCGTCGGTCTGGACCGCACCGGCCGGATCACCGGTTCCGCCGTCCTCGAACTGCACGAGCCGATGGTGGGGCCCAGCCTGATTCCGCAGACCGAGCTCGAGGATCTCTTTGCCGGCTTGCACAACCTCGACGTGCGGCGGCCGGTACGATTTTCCGGCCGGGGCGTCGACGGGGTCCGCGGGGCCACGATCAGCGCCACCCTGACCTACAACGCCATCGTGCTTTCGGCCCGCAAGATGGCGCGGGTGCAGGGCCTGCTCGGGGACGACCCGAATGCCGGCCCGTTTCACCTCGACCTCGACCGGTACCAGCCGCGCACCTGGCAGGAACTGCAGGACTGGGGCGGCGTCGTGGGCGGTGCGTTCACCGCCTCTGACCTTGGAATCGCCGAAGCGGAGGCGGCGGCCGAAGAACCCGCAATCCTGCTCTACGCCGCCCTCGCCACTCCGGCCGAAGTCGGCCGGAACCTGTTCGGCGGCCAGTGGTTCAACCACCATGTCTCACAGATCGCGTACGGCGAGCAATTGCTGGCCGTGCTCGGGAGCGGCCGCATTTCCTGGCGGGGGAACACGTTCCGCAGGAGCGGCCGCTACGACCGGATCCGCCTGGTTCAGGGCGACCGGTCGCACGAATTCACGAAATCGGAGGCGCTCACCGCCACCGCCGTGCGGGCCGAGGGACGCCCCCTCTTCAGCGAAACCGGGCTGTTCCGGATCCCGCGCGAGTGGGGCTTCGATCCGCTGCAGCCGTGGACCCTGGCCCTCGCGGTTCCGGACGCGGCCGGCGGCGGCCAGCTGGACCTCGATTACACCCTTCCCGAAGACCTGATCGGCGGCGACCCGGTGGCCCTGGAGGACGCCGGTCTCCGGCCGGTCCGGACCGCGTATCTCGGGCTGGTCCGGACCAGCGCCCTCGACGGCTGGCAGCGCGTGTGGGCCGAACACGATGCCGCGATCATGGGACTGGTCGGGCTCCTCGCCGTCCTTTCCGTCCTCGTGGCCCGGCCCGACCTGATCTCGCGCCGCCGCCGGGTGCACCAGTGGCTGCGGCTCGCGTTTCTCGCGGTCGTCATCGGCTGGCTGGGCTGGGTGGCCAACGCGCAGCTCACCATCGTGAACGTGCTCACGTATGCCCAGGCCGTCGTGTCAGGCGGCTGGACCAGCTTTCTCTACGAGCCGCTGATCGTCATCATCGCCGGCTACACCCTGGTCTCGCTCATCCTCCTCGGACGCGGCGTGTTTTGCGGCTGGCTGTGCCCGTTCGGAGCCCTGCAGGAACTGCTTGCCCGCCTGGCGCGGGCGCTCCGCCTGCCGGCCCTTCCCCTCACCGAAACCGCCAACGAACGGTTGTGGGCGGTCAAGTACGTGGTCCTGGCGGTCCTCGTCGGCAGCATGCTGACCCAGGGCATGACCACCACCCAGGCCCTGGCGGAAGTCGAACCGTTCAAGACGGCCATCACGCTCCGGTTCGACCGCAACCTGCAGTACGTCCTCTACGCCGGCGGCCTGCTGGCGCTCGGACTGTTCATCGAACGCTTCTATTGCCGCTTTCTCTGCCCGCTCGGAGCCGCCGTGGCGGTACTCGGCAAGTTCCGCCTGTTCGGCAATCTGGCGCGCCGTCCGGAATGCGGAAACCCGTGCCGGCTCTGCGAACGCGCCTGCCCCGTCCGGGCCATTGGCGCGAACGGCGCCATCAACATGAACGAGTGCTTCCAGTGCCTCGACTGCCAGGTCGAGTATCTCGACGACCGCCGCTGCCCGCCGCTGGCGCGGACGCGGCGGGTGCTCGACCCGACGCTCCCGCCGGCGGCCGCGGCGCGGTAGCCCTTCCCCCGGCCGGGGGCATGGCCTATAGTCCGCCCACTGACACTTTGGGCCTTGGGATCCCTGCCGCGGTCGCGGCACGGCGCAGGCCGTGAGGGCGGTGCCGCGAGAGCGTTGCCGCACAGCGGGGCATCGGGGCCTTTGGGCAAGTAAAGATGCTGAACGGGAGGAACCATATGCATCTCCTCATCAAACTGACCGCCGGGATCCTGGTGAGTCTGGGGCTGGCGACATCCGCCTTCGCCCAGGGGATCGACATCCTCGAGGCCGAGAAGCAGCAGCCGAACTACGTATCGGACGACATGCTGCTGAACGCCGACAAGGACCCGATGAACTGGCTGCACTACGGCCGCGACTACGAGAGCACCCGGTACGCGCTCCAGACGGCCATCAACCAGGACAATGCTGCGGATCTGGAAGCCGAGTGGTACCTGTCGTTCGGAACCCTGGAAGGGCAGGACAGCCAGGCCGTCGCGGTCGGCGGCACGGTGTACGTCACCACGTCGTTCAACCGCGTGATCGCCGCCGACGGCCAGACCGGCGTGATCAAGTGGAAGTACGAGCACGAACTGCCGGCCGACGTCTACCCGCAGCTCTGCTGCGACGTCGTCAACCGAGGGGTCGCCCCCTACAAGGACAACGTCTACCTCGCAACGCTTGACGCGCACCTCGTCGCGCTCGACAACGCGACCGGCGACGTCGTCTTCGACAAGACGGTCGGCGACTACACCTACGCCGAGACCTTCACGGTCATGCCGATGGCCCTCGACGGCAAGATCATCATCGGCACCGCGGGCGCCGAGTACGGGGTCCGCGGCTGGGTCCGCGCCCTGTCGGCAGAAAACGGCGACACGGTCTGGAACACCTACACCATCCCGGCCGAAGGCGAGCCCAACAACGACACGTGGGCGGGCGAATCCTGGAAGTACGGCGGCGGCTCCGCATGGATCACCGGTTCCTACGACCAGGACCTGCACCTGCTCTACTGGCCGGTCGGCAATCCGGGCCCGGACTTCGACCGCCACGTCCGTCTCGGCGACAACCTGTACTCGAACTCGACGATCGTGCTCGATCCCGACACCGGCGAGATCAAGTTCTGGTTCCAGTACACGCCGAACGACCCGTATGACTACGACGGCGTGAACGAAGTCATCCTGGCCGACATCGACGGCAAGAAGGTCTGGCTCCACGGCGACCGGAACGGCCACCTCTATTCCATCGACCGCACCAACGGACGCTGCAACTGGGTGGTTCCGCTCGGCCGCATCAACTGGACGCCCGGCTTCAAGGACAACTGTCGTCCGATCATGGCCTGGGAAGAGGGCGGGAACCCGGAAATGGACGTCGTCTACGACCGGCGCACCAACGACATCGCCCCCTCGCTGGACGGCGGGAAGGAGTGGCACCCGATGGCCTACTCCCCGCGTGTGAACATGGTGTACGTCCCGACCTACAACTTCTCGATGGACCTCCAGGCGAAGAAGATGGAATGGCGGCGCGGCGAGTGGTACCTGGGCGCCAAGGTCCTGACCTTCAACAAGGGGAACGGGGCCATCAAGGCGTACGACGCATCCACCGGCGAGCTGACCTGGATCCGCCCGCACAGCACGCCCGCCACCGGCGGCCTGATGGCGACGGCCGGCGGCCTCGTCTTCTACGGTGACGCGGAAGGCTTCTTCCACGCGGTGCGGGACGACACCGGTGAGCAGCTCTGGTCCTTCAACGTCGGCACCGGCGTACACGGCAACCCGACCTCCTACACCGTGGGCGGCAAGCAGTACGTCACGATCGTGGCCGGCGCCGGCGGCGGCGGCATCTGGCCGCTCACCTTCGGCGAATGGCTCCAGAAGCACACCAAGGGCGGCGGCCTGTTCGCCTTTGGCATCGACTGAGAAACCCGCAGTCGCGAATTCCGGGGGAGGGCAGTACCTGCCCTCCCCTTTTTCTTCCCCTATATATGCACCGGATTGATCCGCTTCCCGTCCGGAGTTTGATTCCCGTGAAATTCACCTTCCTTTGTGGCGCGGTGTGTGCCGTGGCCCTGATTACGGTTCCTGCCGCCCGGGCCGAGGACGCCCTTGACAAGATCGAAGCGCGGGGCGTGTTCACCCTCTGCGCCGACCCGTACAACTGGCCGCACAGTTCCTCCAGTGATTTTCCGCGCGGGTTTGACGTCGAGATCTTCTCGCAGATCGCGGCCAACCACGGCTGGCGGGTCGAGATGTACTGGTCCAACACCGGCACGCGCGGCGGCCTGGGACGAGCCCTGCGCAACTCCATTGCCAAGGGGCGCTGCCAGGTATTCGCCGGCATCGCGGTGCATCCGGACAACGTCGACGAGATCGGCGAAAAGGGCCTGATCTTCTCCGCTCCCTACGTCGGACTCGCCTACGTTCCGGTCGTCGACCCTGAACTGTCCGAGTTCACGACGCTGGAAGCGCTCGCCGAACACACCGACATCGGGGTCGCGATGTCGACCGCGATGGACGGCTACCTCATCGATCACGGCATCGAGCGCGAGCTGTATCTCGGCAACCGGCGCGTCCTCGACGGGCTCCGCAACCGCGAGACCAAGGCGGTGATGGTGTGGGCGCCGGCCCTGGCGATCGAACGCCGGCGCCACAAGGATTCCCCCTTCTCCATGCTGGAGGCGTTCGAGACGATCCCCGGCCTTCGCTGGAACATCGGCGCCGCCATTCCGAAGGACGAGACCCGCCTGATCGAACTGATCAATGCCGAGCTCTCGGCGATGCTCGCCGACGGCACGATCGAAACGATCGTCACCAGCTACAACATCCCCTATTTTTCGCCGTTCCCTGACTGATCTCCCCGATCGGACCCCTGCCATGCCTGCAATCCTGCCTGCTCTCCGCTTCCCGCTGTGCCTGGCCGGCGCCCTTGCCGCCGGCCTGTTCCTCGCCCCCGTCGCCCCGGGGGCGGACGACCTCGGGTACGGCGGCGAAAACGACATCGAGAACCCGCTGGAGGGGGATCCGTCGGCCATCGCTCATGGCAAGGAGCGCTACAGCGCGCGGTGCGCGTTCTGCCACGGGAGCCGGGGCATCGGGGCCAAGGGACCCTGCCTCAGCTGCAACACGTTCAAGAAGGGCGGAGGCCGCAATCTCGACATCTATTCGGTCATCGCCGGCGGCCTGACCATCAACGGCCGCCCGACCCAGATGGGAGGGTTCTCTCGTACCCTCTCCGACGAGGACATCTGGGCCATCATCGCCTACCTGCGCCAGGAGTACAAGGACCGGCTCGCCAGCGGTGAACTTGAATAGGGCCCTGCAATCCGGCCGCCGGGACAGCCGGTAGAGCCGGGAGGAGACGCGGCGGCGCAAGTTCCATATCGCGCCGGGCGGCAGTCCGACAACAACCAGAAGCGGCAAAGGACAGCGCGAGAAGGCTGACGGAGATAGCACAGCACGTGTTCCGCACCGGGTTTTCATGAGGAACGGCTCCGTCCGACTTGTCCCTGGCCATCATCCTTTGCGCAACCTTGAACGGGTCGCCAGTCGGACCTAGTATTGTCGCAGTTGCCGCTTCCCTGTGCACGAACGGAGGTTCTGATGGCCGTTTACAGATACAGTAAAGCCACCCACATACCGAAATTCAATCCCGAGACCGATATCATCGAATTTCCACCGGGCTGGACAGTCCGGAAGATATT
Source organism: Alphaproteobacteria bacterium (assembly GCA_965203385.1). Lineage (GTDB taxonomy): Bacteria > Pseudomonadota > Alphaproteobacteria > TMED109 > TMED109 > VXPW01. Next base: position 2,446,585 of record OZ241893.1, on the reverse strand, counting down.
CAGGACCGAAGATGCTGGAGAGCCTCCCGATTCTACGCCGGTAACGATCGTGCAGGTCTCGGCACCCGAACCATGGGAAAAAGGGTCGCCTTTCTTGTTTGCGGTATATCTGGTCGGGGTTACACCGGAAGACCTCGACAGGGATTCCAACTTCCGGACGGCCGCAGTGACAAAGGGTAACGAGGCCGACGATACCCTGAACGGCGACAATGGTGATGACACGATCCGCGGCTTCAAGGGCGACGATACCCTGAACGGCGGCGGTGGCGACGACGTGATGAAGGGCGGCCGGGGTGATGACACCCTGAATGGCGGCGCGGGCAACGACACCCTCTGGGGCTGGATCGGCAACGATACGCTGAACGGCGGTGCCGGAAACGACATTCTTCGTGGCGGTCATGGCAACGACACGCTGAACGGCGGCGCCGGCGACGACGTTCTGCGCGGCGGCCCGGGCAGCGACACCCTCACCGGCGGGGACGGCGACGACACCTTCGTCTATGCCGGCAAGGGTAACGACACCATCAAGGACTTCGAGGACGGGGACACCATCCTCCTGAAGAGGATCGACGGGGTCACCCAGTTCAGCGACCTCACCATAGTTCCGAGCGAAGGCCGTATGACGATCACCTTCGGCAACAACACCCTGACCATCGAGACGGACGAACCCACACTGGAGGCCGGCGACTTCGACTTCGCGTGACCTGCTGCCGCGATTTCGCACGGCAGGTCCGGCATCGGGGAGAAGGGCGGAGGCCGCAATCTCGACATCTATTCGGTCATCGCCGGCGGCCTGACCATCAACGGCCGCCCGACCCAGATGGGAGTTCCAACCACCGTCGCCGGTCGCGTTGACCGCGAGTAACTCGGCGGCGCCGGCGATCCCAGCAGGGTGGGCTTTGACCTGCCACGAGCCGCGTGGAAGGAAGCGGCAAAGGACGGCGCGAGAAGGCTGAAGAAAGCGCGGCCCCGTGTGTCCGCCCCGGCATTCCATGAGGAAACGGTCCCGTCCAAATTTCTCCCTGGCCATCACCCCTTTAACCCCTCGCCCATTTTGAACGAATCGCCAATCGGGGCTATAATTGGCTTCAGGGTTACCGCAGTTTTCCCCCTTCCTTGCTTCCTTGTGAATCAGCAGAGGTCCCCATGGCCGTTTACAGAATCAATCACCACGAAAGCTCCAATGGCTATCTCAAGAATTTCAATCCCGAGACCGATATCATTGAGATTCCAGAAGGCTGGAGAGTCGATAGGATATTGCTCGATGGACATTTAACGGCAGTGCTAGTCCTCAAGTCCCAAGAAGATTTGAAGAAGGATGGGGGTTCGGGGTATGCATTCACAATCAATCTGGTCGGGGTCTCACCGGAAGATCTGAACGATTCCAACTTCCGGACGGCCAAGGTGACGAAGGGTACCAAGAGCGATGACACCCTGCACGGCGACGACCAAGGTGATGACACGATCCGCGGCTTCAAGAGCGACGATACGCTGAACGGCGGCGACGGCGACGACCTTATGAAGGGCGGCAGGGGTGATGACACCCTGAATGGCGGCGCGGGCAACGACACCCTCTGGGGCTGGATCGGCAACGATACGCTGAACGGCGGTGCCGGAAACGACATTCTTCGTGGCGGTCATGGCAACGACACGCTGAACGGCGGCGCAGGCGACGACGTTCTGCGCGGCGGCCCGGGCAGCGACATCCTCACCGGCGGGGACGGCGACGACACCTTCGTCTACGCCGGCAAGGGTAACGACACCATCAAGGACTTCGAGGACGGGGACACCATCCTCCTGAAGAGGATCGACGGGGTCACCCAGTTCAGCGACCTCACCATAGTTCAGGGCGAAGGCAGTATGACGATCACCTTCGGCAACAACACCCTGACCATCGAGACGGACAAACCCGCGCTGGATGCCGGCGACTTCGACTTCGCGTGACCCGCTGCCGCTTGCGCACGGCAGGCCCGGCATCGGGGAGGACAGGCCGGAGTGCGTTCATTGGCCGGTTGTGGAGGCCGTCGCCGCGGCCGTGATCGAGCGTAACCAGGCACTGGCAGGCGCGCTGTTCAGGGAAGGGGTGTGATTCCCATCCGGCTCCTCGACCAGGTGGAGGCCGGTCAGGAGGTGGTCATCACCCGTCACGACCGAACCTGAGGCGTACCTGTCTGCCGCCGTCCGCCCCAAGAAAACCCATTGCGGCGGCGGGAACTGGCGGATTTTCGGGCGGCCATGCCTCGTTTGCGTCGTCCCTCAGCCGGGTTGCTGCGCGAGGTTCGAGACGAACGATTCTGATATCGGCGAACGGTTCGGACGCACTATTCATGACCACCAACATCGACCTGCTGATCAAACGCCGTGACCGCGCTCTCGAGCAGTTCGCCACCCTCGGCGACCTGCGCCCGGGCACGTTGCTGGCGAACTTCACCAAGTGCGGCAAGCCGGGCTGCCGCTGTGCCGTTGACGAGGCCGCCAAGCACGGCCCTCACTACATGATCAACCGGACGCTGGGAGGCGAGAAGAAGTCCGTGCGCCTGCGCAAGGATGAGGTCGAGACAGCACGCGACGAACTTGACGAGTACAAGCGCTTCCGGGCGATCTCGGCGGCATTCATCCGGGCCAGCGAGGAGTTGGCGGAGGCTCGCCGTCTGGCGTTGCGCGATGGCGACGGACTCGAAAACCGGTGACGTCCCTGCCGATGAGGCGGCCTGCGCGCTGCATGCGGATATCGAGGTTCTGGTTGGCAAGGGGCTTTCGCAGACGGCAACTTTGAAGCGGTGGAACGGGCTGTCACGGACGTGGTGGCGCTGCGGGCGGTCGCAACGCTTGTCGCGCAGCACATCAACGCCGATCACAGCGATCATCAGGGGTCTTTCCCGGCGTGCGCCTGCGGCAGCGAGGCCCGTTTTCCGGTCGTCGGCCCCAAACCTTCACCACGGCCCTGAGGGACCTGAAACTGGAGCGTACCTAGTATCACTGCGATGCGTGCGGTCGCGGCTTCAGCTCGACTTTCAAAATTTGATCAGGCCCAGGTCCAGAAGATCTCGGTTCGGACGATGGTTTCGAGGGCTTCATCGAGCGGCAGCACAAGGCCGCCCATGTCGCCGACATCCTTCCGTCGGTTCTGATGCGACCAGTGCCGGACCCGGAACTTGCCGTTCGGTCCTTCCGGCTTGAGCCGGCGACCGAGGCGTCGGCGGTGGTCAGGGTGAGCGTGTAGCCGCCACGGCTCTTGTGCGCGGTCACCCCGCCACCGGCCTCCTGGTCGAAGGCTTGCACGCGGGCCAGAACGGGTCCGGGTCGGTCATGGTCGGCCTGATCGCACAGCGCGGTCTGGTACGCAGGCAAGGTTGCTGACTTTCTGGGCTTCCGTCGTTTTGTCGGCAAGAGGCCCTTCGGTATGTGCTGACGGCGAATTCAAAACGGCTCGTTCCTGACTCGCACAGGATGTCGGCGGGCCGGGAAGCCGGGCCGGCGACGACGAAGGCCCACGTTTGACGAAGGCACCCGGACTTGGAATGATGCGGCGGCGTCTGCCGCTGTTGTCGAGTTCCCGTGCCTCGATTCATCTGGGCCTCACTCCCCCTTGCTGCCATTCTGGTGACCGCATGGCCACTGCGGGCAGCTACGCTGGAGGAGGTGTCGGCCCTGGTGGACGGGCTGCAGGCGGATGCTGCCGGTGCCCGTGCAGCGGCGGCGGCGCGGCTGGGCGGACTCGGATCCAACGCGAATACGGCCATCGAAACCCTGATTGCATCGGCGCTGCACGATTCTGACGCCGAGGTGCGGCTCCATGCCATCCGCGCCCTGGAGCGAATCAGCGGTCAGGCGCACCTGACGATGACCGCATTGATCGAACTGCTGCAAGATCCGGACCCCGAGATCCGCTGGGCGGCAGCAGGGGCCATGGAGAGTTTCGGGCTCAAGGCAGTGGTCGCCACCCCCGCGCTGATCGCGTTGTTGGAGGACCCGGAACCGTCCGTTCAGGCAGCGGCAGCGTCAACTCTCGGGAAGATGGGGCCCGTGGCAGTGGCCGCATTGATGCATGTGCTGGACGATCCAAATCGCGAAAAGCAATTGAGTGCGCTGAAGGGGCTGGCGGCGCACGGGGCGCGGGCGGGGGTTGCGGTGCCCCGGGTTGCCCCGATGGCCCGGGACCCTGACAGGGAGGTTCGGGCAGCCGCGGTGTTGTGCCTGCGACGGATAGCCGGGGACCGGAACTGGCCCGGCGAGTCCGGATGGCTCACCGATTCAAAGGCCGCGATCTGGCCAAAGGCCATGACGTCGGCGGAACGCCTGAAAGGCTACCCGTCGCTCCGCCGCGCCATCGTGGAAGCCGCCCGCACAGTGTTCAGCGAGGTTCTGGATGATCCGGACCCAAGCGTACGGTATCAGGCGGTAAGGGGATTTGCCGACCTCGGTGAAGACGGTCCGCCGGCAGCCGGGCTGGTGGTGCCGCTCCTGCAGGACCCCGATGCGCGCATTCGCCGTGCAGCGGCCGATGCGGTGAGCGCGATGGGGGCGAAAGCGGCAGCCAGCGTGGCGCCGGAACTGGTTTCGGCACTAGGAGATCCGGATGAAAATGTTCGCTGGGCGGCGGTCCGGGCCCTACGGAATGCCGGTCCTGGCGCCTTGTCGGAACTGGCCGTCGTACTGGATTACGGCGACCCGATCCTGTTGGCCGGCGTCCTGGCAACGGTCATCGAGCTTGGTCCGGTCGGAGCACCGGCCGCCGCGCATGTACAGGCTCACCTCGAAAGCCGGGATCCGAGCGTGCGGGCGCTGGCGGCCGAGGCGCTGGGCAGCGTGGGGGCCAGCCAGGCGACCGCTGCACTGCAAGGGGCGCTGGAGGACCCGGCCGAGGAAGTGCGCCGCGCCGCCGCATGGGCCTTGACTGCCCTTGACGCCGAGGTTTCCCGGACCCGATGAAGAGCCGGTGGTGCGTGGTGGTCGCCGTGTGCCTGGCCGCGACCTTCGCGAAGGCCAGGGCGGACACCGCGGACATGGAACTGGTGATCGCGGTCGACGTCTCGTCGAGTGTCGACGAGCAGGAGTACCGCCTGCAGATGGGCGGCATCGCCGCGGCGTTTCGGAGCCGGTCGGTCCTCGATGCCATTGCCACCTTGGGACCCGGCGGCCTGGCGGTCCTCGTGATCCAGTGGTCGGATGACCGGGAGCAGGTCCCGGTAACCGGATGGCGCGTGATCCGCAGCGTGGCGGACGCCCTGGCGTTTTCCCGCGACCTGCGCACCGCCCCCCGCACGATCCCCGGTGGCCAGACGTCGATTGCCGGTGCGATCGGTTTCGCCGTCGAAGAACTTGCAAACAACGGTATCGAAAGCAACCGCCGGGTGATCGATGTCTCGGGGGACGGCCGGGCCAACAACGGGATTCATCCCATGACCCTGCGTGACCAGGCCATCGAAGAGGGAATCACGGTCAATGGTCTTGCCATTCTGAATGAGGAGCCGTTTCTCGACGACTATTTCGAGCACAGCGTCATCGGCGGGATCGGCGCGTTCCTCATGGTGGCGGACGATTACCGGGATTTCGCCGCGTCGATTCAGCAAAAACTGGTTCGCGAAATCGGTTTGCCCATCGCCATGACGAAGTGAGAGGCCCGGAACCGCTCACCGCTGCTGCACCGGAATCCACCCGGCAAACCGAAGCAGACGGCCGCCGCCTTCCGGTGTAGGGTACGCTGCCCCGTTGCCACCCCATCCCCGGATCTGTGACCGATGGCCCAGCCGGCCTCACACCCGCCGCCCGCGGTTTCCGACTGTACGCTCGAAATTCACGGCCGCACCGCACTCCTCGCGTTCAACCGCCACGATGTCCGGAACGCGCTGACCGGCACGAACATCGTGGATGACCTGCTCGCGGTGACCGGATGGATCAACCGTGCGCAAGCGGTATCGGTGCTCATCCTGACTGGTCAGGGCACGGCCTTCTCGGCCGGCGGCAACGTGCGGGACATGCGCGACCGGACCGGAGATTTCGAGGGCCCCGTCCAGGCGGTCGAGCACGCCTACCGTCACGGCATCCAGCGCATGCCCCGGGCCATGCACGATCTCGATGTGCCCGTGATCGCCGCCGTCAACGGTCCGGCCATCGGGGCCGGCTGCGACCTCGCCTGCATGTGCGATCTCCGGATCGGCGGCCGCTCCGCCCGGTTTGCGGAGAGTTTCGTCAATCTGGGGATCATCCCGGGCGACGGCGGCGCCTGGTTCCTGCCCCGGGTGGTCGGCCGGCAGCGCGCGGCCGAGATGACCTTTACCGGCCGCACGGTCGAAGCGGCGGAGGCGATGGACATCGGCCTGCTGCTGGAAGTGGTGCCCGACGACGAGCTTCGGGACCGGGCCCTTGCGCTCGGGCACACGCTGGCCGCCAAGCCGCCCGTCACGCTCCGCTACGCGAAACGGCTCCTGCGCATGGCGGGGTCGATGCCGCTCGACCAGTTCCTCGACACCTGCGCCGTGTACCAGGGCGTCGCCCACCAGACCGCCGATCATCATGAGGCGCTGGCCGCCTTCTTCGAGAAGCGCCCGGGGAGCTACCGCGGGGCATGAAGCCCCCGCGGTGGGCCCGGCAGGACTCGAACCTGCAACCTAACCGTTATGAGCGGTCAGCTCTGACCAATTGAGCTACGGGCCCGGCGCGATCGGCTAGCGATCGTCGAGAAAGCCCTCGAGCTTCTGCCGGCGCGAAGGGGACCGCAGCCTTCTCAGGGCCTTGGCCTCGATCTGCCGGATCCGTTCGCGGGTGACATTGAACTGCTTGCCGACTTCCTCCAGCGTATGGTCCGACTGCGTGCCGATCCCGAACCGCATGCGGATGACGCGTTCCTCCCGCGGGTTGAGGGAGGCCAGGGCAAAGGTCACCTCCTCGACCAGTCGGGCGCGAATGACGGCGTCGTCGGGCATCATCGCGTTCTCGTCGGCAATGAATTCCCCGTAATTGGTGTCCTCGTCCTCTCCCACCTGCTTGTCGAGGCTGATCGGCTCCTTCGAGATCTTCATCACCCGGCTGACCTTCTCGAGCGGCATGCCGAGTTTCTCGGCAATCTCTTCCGGCGAGGCTTCGTGGCCGCTTTCGTGCAGGATCTGGCGCTGGGTCCGAATGATCTTGTTGATCGTTTCGATCATGTGAACCGGGATCCGGATGGTCCGCGCCTGGTCCGCGATGGAACGCGTGATGGCCTGGCGGATCCACCAGGTCGCATAGGTCGAGAACTTGTACCCCAGACGGTATTCGAACTTCTCGACCGCCTTCATGAGGCCGATGTTGCCTTCCTGCATGAGGTCGGGGAACTGCAGGCCGCGGTTGGTGTACTTCTTGGCAATCGACACCACCAGCCGCAGGTTGGCGGCAATCATCTCGTCCTTGGCCTTCTCGGATTCCTGCTCCGCACGGTACACCCGGCGCACGATGGCCCGAAACTCCTTCGGCATCAGCCGGCTGTCTTCGGCCACTGCCCGGATCGCGGTGCAGCACCCCTCCAGCCGCTCCAGCGACCGGTCGCGGACATCCGACGCCGGACGTTCCTGCATCAGCCGGGCGAGCTCCGCCCCGTTCAGTTCGTTTGCGCTGTACCGGTCCAGGAACTCCGAGAGCCCGATCCCGCTGCCCTCGACCAGGGCCCGCAACCGGCCTTCCGCCCGGGTCAGCTTGCGGTTCCAGTCATAGAGCTCGTCGGCCAGCTCGCGCGTGCGCGTCGGCATCAGGAAGAACTCGCGCATCAGGGCCACCGAACGGGTCCGCGCCCGGCGGTACCGCACGCCCGTGGTCTTGGGCAGATCCTTCCCCTCGGTCGCGTAACGGATGCGCCGGGTGCACAGCTTGTCGAGTCCGTCCTTGATCCGCTCGAGTTCATCCAGGATGGCCATGACCGCCGGCCGGACCGTCTGTTCCATCGACGACACCGACTGCTTGGCGCCGCCCGTGGTCGGGGTCGGCTTTCCGTCCTTGGTGGACGGCGCCGCCGGCGAGGCCCGGTTGGACATGAGCGCATGGGTCGCCTCGAGGTCGATGACCTCCCGGAACGGCAAGTTGCCGGCATCGATCTCCCGGCGCCACTCGATCACGCGATCGAGGGTGCGCGGACTCTCGATCAGCCCCTCGACCGCCTTGCGGCGACCGATTTCCATCCGTTTGGCAATCGCGATTTCGCCGTCCCGCGTCAGCAGGTCGATCCCGTTCATGTCGCGGAGGTACATCCGCACCGGATCATCGGTCCGCCCGGTCATCTCGCTCGGCTGTGCCGGGGTGCGCCCGGCCGCCTCGAGCGCCCGGTTCGGCGCGGGTCCGCCGGATACATCCGGAACCTCGCTCGGTTTCAGCACCCGGATCGAACTGGCCGTGAAGTACCCGTGGATCTTGTCAAGGTTCTCGACCAGCTCGACGGGTACCGCCGCCGCAATTTCCTCGGTGCTCACCCAGCCCCGCCCCATGGACTTCTGGATCAGTGCGCGCACCGCCTCCATTCCGGCTTCCCGGCTCGTCGCGGCAGTCGTATTGGCATCGTTCATGGCGGGGACTGGCTCCACGGGATGTCCTCGGGGTCGGACGGGCCGGACGGCACCGTCGCCGGGGCCGGACGGGGATCATGGCGGCGCACCCAGTCGAACTGGATCTGGACGGCCGCCGTCCAGCCAGCCAGCGCCTCGTCGAGGCTGCTCTCGGAGCGCACGAAAGGCTCCACCACTAGGCGCTGATCCCAGCGTTCCGACCGGTCCCCATCCTGTTGCAGGAGTCGGTCCAGATTGCGGTGCGCAAGCCACGCGCGAACACTGGGCGGATCGACCGGGCGGTTGCCGGCCTGTCTATTTAGGAGTTCCGTACGTACCAAGTCAAGGTCCGGGACGGCCCGGAACGGCACGTCGGCAAATTGCTCCTCGACCTGATCCAGGAGGCCGGACACGTTGATCACGGCCTGGACAATCGACCGCTCGCGGCGGGCGGCTCCCGGATTGGGCTGCGCCTCCTGGTGGCGCACACTGACCATCCGGTCGGGGCCGCGCCGGGGTCGGCGCCGGCCGGGCCGGGGCCCCGACCGGCGTTCCGGCCGGGCGAGTTGCAGGGTGCCCTGGCAAGTTTGCTCGTAGCGGCGGGCGAACTCCGCGTGATACGCGTCGCGCACCGCTCCGTCCTCGATCCGCTGCACCAGGCGGTTCAGCCGCTCCTGGAAATGAACCTTGCGTTCCGGGGTATCGAGCTGCTCCCGCGCATGTTCGGTCTCCCACGCCAGATCCACCAGCGGCCGGGCGGACTCGACCACCGCGCGGAACGCGGCCGCGCCCTGCCCGCGGACCAGCGAGTCCGGATCCTCGCCCGGCGGCAGAAACGCGAAGCGCAGCGACCGTCCCGACCGGATCATCGGCAGCACCGCCTCCATCGCCCGCACGGCCGCGGTGCGCCCGGCCTGGTCTCCGTCCATGCACAGCACCGGTTCGTCGTGCAGTTGCCAGGCGAGGCGAATCTGATCGGCCGTGAGCGCGGTCCCCAGCGGGGCCACCGCGGCGGGCAGCCCCGCCGCCGAGAGCGCGATCACGTCCATGTAGCCCTCGACCACACAGAGACCGCCCGCCGTGCGCACGGCCGGCCGGGCCTGATGCAGGTTGTACAGCGTGCGGCCTTTCTCGAAGACCAGGGTCTCCCGCGAATTCAGGTATTTCGCCGGGGTCTTCGGATCGAGTGCGCGGGCGCCGAACGCCACGACCCGGCCCAGGCGGTCGGCGATCGGAAACGTCAGGCGGTCCCGAAAGAACGGGTACGTGCGGTTCCGGTCATCGCGGCCGAGGAGCCCGGCATCGAACTGCGCCGGCGCCGCCACCCCGGCCGCTTCCAGCCGCCGGACCAGGTCGCCGCCCCGGGCCGGGGCGTAACCCAGCCGGAAGGCTTCGATCTCGGCCGGCCGGATGCCCCGGGACTGGAGATACTCGCGCACCGGGCGGCCGCCCGGTGCGCGAAGCTCGGCCTCGAAGAAGGCCTGCGCCGCATCCAGCGCCGCCCGGATCCGCGCCCACCGGCGCTGGCGTTCCGGGTCTGCCCGCTCACCGGCCCGGGGCATCTCCATTCCGGCCTGCGCCGCGACTTTCCGTACGGCGTCGAGAAAGCCCAGGTTCTCGGTCTCCATCACGAACTTGACCGCGGTGCCCGACGCCTTGCAACCGAAGCAGTAATAGAAGCCCTTGGTCTCGTCGACGCTGAACGACGGGGTCTTCTCGTCATGGAACGGACAGAGGCCCTTGTAACGGCCCCCGCCCGCCGCCTTGAGGCGAACGGTGCGGCCGATGATGTCGGCGATCGGCGCGCGCGACTTCAGCTCATCGAGGAAGCTGTCGGGCAGACTCACCACGGTCGCCTGGGCTCAGGCCCCCAGCCGGCGGCGGGCTTCCCGCCGCGCCCGGGCCAGGTCCTCGGCATTCGTGCAGATCTTCCGCAGTTCCGCCATCGTCTTGCCCAGATCCCGGATCGACCGCGCCCGGGTCGTGCCGAGCGCCCGCTCCACCGCCTGGGTCATTTGCGATTCGTTCATCGGCGCGGGCAGGTACTCGGCCAGCACCGCCCGCTCCGCCCGCCGCAGCGCCCGCACCTCCGCGCTGCCGCCGGTGCCCCCGGTCGCTTCGTCACTGTGGCGGTACAGGCGCCGGATGAGTGCCCGGATCGCCGCGTCGTCAAGGCCCCCCTCCCCTTCCGGCAGGCCGGCCTCCGCATCGTCGATCGCGGCCAGAACCAGCCGCAGCGTCGCCGCCCGCGGATGATCCTGCGCCCGTACCGCATCCTTGAGACCGGCGCGCAGGCGCGCCCGAACACTCGCTTGATCCATGGTGTGGAGGCCTCGCCGTTCCGCGTCCGCAGACACTAGCCCGTAGTTTCCATCATACAGCGGCCCGGACCCGGTTGCCCCGCCCGGTTCCGGGAGCCCGCCGCCGTCTTGCATTTTCCGGCGCCGGGGGTACCGTGGCGGCAATCCCGGATGGTCCGGGGTACCCAGGAAATCAATGACCCAGCCCGGATCTCCCTCTCGAGCTCCCGGACGCGCGGACTCGGGGATTCTGGTGCTCGCCGACGGAACCGTCTACCGGGGCCGCGGGTGGGGGCAGACCGGCCGCGCCGTTGGCGAGGTGTGTTTCAACACCTCGATGTCCGGCTACCAGGAAGTCATGACCGACCCCAGCTATGCGGGTCAGATCATCACGTTCACGTTCCCGCACATCGGCATCGTCGGCTGCAACCGGACCGACCACGAAGCCCCGGCGCCGGCGGCGCGCGGGGCCGTCTTTCGTTCCCATCCCACGGCGCCCTCGAACTGGCGGAGCGAACAGTCGCTGGATGCGTGGCTGCAAGACGCCGGCATCGTCGGCCTTTCCGGCGTCGACACCCGGGCCCTGACCCTCCGGATCCGCTCGGCCGGGGCGCCGGCGGGCGTGATTGCGCACCATCCCGACGGCGTCTTCGACCTCGACCGGCTGACCTCCGAAGCCGGCGCCTGGCCGGGGCTCGCGGGCATGGACCTGGCCCGGGAGGTCACGTGCCGGAAGCCCTACACGTGGTCGGAAGGCCCGTGGTCGCTTCGTCCCGCTCCGGCCCCGGCCGGGATCCCGATCGTGGCCGTCGATTACGGGGTCAAGCACAACATTCTCCGCCTGCTGGTGAGCCGGGGGCTCGCCCCCACCGTCGTGCCGGCCACGGAACCGGCCGCCGCGATCCTCGCCCGCCGCCCGGCCGGGATCTTTCTTTCGAACGGACCCGGCGATCCCGCCGCCACCGCCGAATACGCGGTACCGATCATCCGCACGCTCGTCGATTCCGGCCTGCCGGTGTTCGGCATCTGCCTGGGTCACCAGTTGTTGGCGCGCGCGCTCGGAGCCCGGACCGAAAAAATGCGCCAGGGACACCGGGGCGCCAACCAGCCGGTCCGGGACTGCGCCACCGGCAAGGTCGAGATCACCAGCCAGAACCACGGCTTTGTCGTGTGCCGCGACACGCTGCCGGAGACGCTCGAGGAGACCCACACTTCGCTCTTCGACGGATCGGTCGAGGGCGTGCGCCTGCGCGGGCGGCCGGTCTCGGGGGTGCAGTACCACCCCGAGGCCTCCCCCGGGCCGCGCGATTCCGCCTACCTGTTCGACCGGTTCCGGGAACAGATCGCGGGGGCGGCCGGCTGATGCCGCGGCGCCGCGACCTCGAATCGATCCTCGTGGTCGGGGCGGGGCCGATCGTCATCGGCCAGGCCTGCGAGTTCGACTACTCCGGCTCGCAGGCCTGCAAGGTGCTCCGGGAGGAGGGGTACCGCGTCATCCTGGTCAATTCGAACCCGGCCACCATCATGACCGACCCGGAACTGGCCCACGTGACCTACGTCGAACCGACCGTGCCGGATACCGTGCGCCGGATCATCGCCCGGGAACGACCGGACGCCCTGCTGCCGACCATGGGCGGGCAGACCGCTCTCAACGTCGCCCTGGCCCTGTCCCGGGACGGGACGCTGGAGCGCTACGGGGTCGAACTGATCGGCGCCTCGATCGAGGCCATCCTGCGGGCGGAAGACCGCGAGCGCTTCCGCCAGACGATGCGTTCCATCGGTCTCGAGACCCCGGCCAGCGCCACCGCGGAGACCGTGGCCGAAGCCGAGGCCATCGCCGCCCGGGTCGGCCTGCCGGCCGTGGTCCGTCCGTCGTTCACGCTGGGAGGGGCGGGCGGGGGGATCGCCCGCACCCCGGAAGAGTTCCGGTCGATCGTCCAGGGCGGGCTGGATCTCTCGCCGGTCACCCAGGTCCTAGTCGAGGAATCGGTCCTCGGCTGGAAGGAATTCGAAATGGAGGTGATCCGCGACCGGGCCGACAACGCGATCATCGTCTGTGCGATCGAAAACGTCGACCCCATGGGCGTGCATACCGGCGACAGCATCACGGTGGCCCCCGCCCTCACCCTGACGGACAAGGAGTACCAGTCGCTCCGCGACGCCTCGATCGCGATCCTCCGGGCGATCGGGGTGGAGACCGGCGGGTCGAACGTGCAGTTCGCGATCAACCCGGCCGACGGCCGGATCGTCGTCATCGAGATGAACCCGCGCGTCTCGCGGTCGAGCGCGCTCGCCTCCAAGGCCACCGGCTTCCCGATTGCCAAGGTCGCGGCGCGGCTGGCGGTCGGGTACAGCCTCGACGAGATCCTGAACGACGTGACCGGCAGCACCCCCGCCTCGTTCGAGCCGGTCATCGACTACATCGTGACGAAGGTGCCGCGGTTCACGTTCGAGAAGTTTCCGGGCGCGGACCCGGCGCTCACGACCTCCATGAAGTCCGTCGGCGAAGCCATGGCGATCGGGCGCAGCTTCGCCGAATCCCTGCAGAAGGCCCTGCGGTCCCTCGAGCTGAACCTGACCGGGTTCGACCCGGTCGAGGTGCCGCGGAACGCGGGCGGCGTCGACCGCGAGGCGTTCCGGGCGCTGCTCGCCCGGCCGACTCCGCGGCGGGTGCTGCTGGTCGCCCAGGCGTTCCGGGAAGGCCTCTCGCTCGCCGACATCCACGCCGCGACCTGCATCGACCCCTGGTTCCTCGCCCGAATCGGGGAAATCGTCGCGATGGAAGCCGAGCTCGCCGCCGGCGGCCTGCCCACCGACGCCGACGCGTTCCGCCGCTTCAAGTCGCACGGGTTCGCCGACGCCCGCATGGCCCGGCTGACCGGACGCCCGGAGGCCGAGGTCGCGGCCGCCCGGCGCGCCCTCGCCGTGCGGCCGGCCTTTCGCCGGGTCGATACCTGCGCGGGCGAGTTCCCGGCGAGTACGCCGTACCTGTACTCGAGCTACGAGGAAACCGATTCCGATCCCGGCGAGGCGGCCCCGCACGACCGGCGCAAGATCGTGATCCTGGGCGGCGGCCCCAACCGGATCGGACAGGGGATCGAGTTCGATTACTGCTGCGTGCACGCGGCGCAGGCGCTGAGCGGAGCCGGCGTCGAAACGATCATGATCAACTGCAACCCGGAAACCGTCTCGACCGACTACGACACGTCGGACCGGCTCTATTTCGAACCGCTCACCGGGGAGGACGTGATCGAGGTGATCGAGGCCGAACGCACGGCCGGCGAATTCGGCGGCTGCATCGTGCAGTTCGGCGGGCAGACCCCGCTGCAGCTGGCGCGCGCACTCGCGGCGGCCGGAGTCCCGATCATCGGCACGCCGCCTGACGCCATCGATCTCGCCGAAGACCGGAACCGCTTCAGCCGGCTGCTCGCGAAACTCGGGATCCGACAACCCGAGAACGGCAGCTGCCGCACCCCGGAGGAGGCCGTGCGCATCGCCGCCCGCATCGGGTACCCGGTCATGGTCCGGCCCTCCTACGTCCTCGGCGGCAGCGCAATGGAGGTGGTGCACGACCCGTCCGCGCTCGTCGATTACGTATCACGGGCCATCGACCGGCACGGCCGCCACGACCCCATCCTGATCGATGCCTTCCTGGCGTCGGCGATCGAGGTGGACGTGGATGCCCTGTCCGACGGCGAGCGCGTCGTCATCGGCGGCGTGATGGAACACGTGGAGGAGGCCGGCATTCACTCCGGGGACTCGGCCTGCTCGCTGCCCCCCCATTCGCTGCCGGACGACGTCATCCGGCTGATCGAGGAGCAGACCGAACGCCTCGCGCTGGCGCTCGGGGTCATCGGCCTGATGAACGTGCAGTTTGCCGTCACCCGGGAGCGGCCCGGCCGGCCGCGCGAGATCTACGTGCTGGAGGCCAATCCGCGCGCCAGCCGGACGGTGCCCTTCGTCTCGAAGGCGACGGGCAACCCGCTTGCCCACATGGCCGCCCTCGTGATGGGCGCCGGCCGGCGGACCGGCGACCTCGAGGTCCGGCCGTGGCGCAACCGCCATACCGCCGTCAAGGAGGCCGTGTTCCCGTTCCGGCGGTTCCCCGGCGCCGATACCCTGCTCGGACCGGAAATGAAGTCGACGGGCGAAGTGATGGGAATCGACCGCTCCTTCGCCAACGCGTTTGCCAAGGCGCAGGTCGGGGCCGGTACCGCGCTCCCCACCGGCGGCACCCTGTTCCTCTCGGTCCGCGACGCCGACAAGGACGACTTTGTCCCCGTCTGCAAGGCGTTCGCCGGCTACGGGTTCCGGCTGCTCGGAACCGCGGGCACCGCGCGGTTCATGCACCGGCACGGCATCGAGGTGCACGCGGTGAAGAAAGTCTACGAGGGCAGCCCCAACGTGGTGGATTCGATCCGGAACGGCGAGGTGGACCTGCTCTTCAACACGACCGAAGGGGCCCGGTCCATCGCCGACAGCCTGTCGATGCGGCGCGAGGCGCTGAATGCCGGCATTCCCTGCTTCACCACGCTGGCCGGCAGCCGCGCCGCGGTCGAAGCGATCGAGGCGGCGCGTTCGGCCCGCCTTGACGTGGCGTCGCTCCAGTCGTACTTGAATTGATGCGGTGGCGGCCGGGATCCCCCGCGCCGGGCCCGCGGGTCACGCCCGGCCCGCGCCCCCGCTCCCGGCAGGATGGCGATGATGGCGAAAGTACCCATGACCGAGGAGGGCTACCGCGCGCTCCGGCAGGAACTCGATGATCTGAAGCACCGGGAGCGCCCGGCCGTCGTGGCGGCCGTGGCGGAAGCGCGCGCCCACGGCGACCTTTCGGAAAACGCGGAATACCATGCCGCCAAGGAAAAGCAGGGGCGCATCGAGGCGCGCATCGCGAGGCTCTCGGAACGGCTCGGGATGGCGGACGTCATCCGCACGGATGAACTGTCGGGAGACGAGGTCCGCTTCGGCGCGTGGGTGACGATCCGTCACACCGGGTCCGGCGCGGAGGACACCTACCAGATCGTGGGCAGCGACGAAGCCGACCTCGACCTTGACCAGATCTCGCTCGAATCCCCGATTGCCAAGGCCCTCCTCGGCAAGCGCAAGGGGGCCTCGGCCGCCGTCGAGACGCCGGGAGGAACCGCGCACTACACCATCGCCGACATCTCGTACCGGCGTTGACCTGCACACCGTGACCGCCCCGCGCGACTGCCCGGTCCTGGTCGTCGGGTCCGGGCCGGCCGGATGGACGGCCGCCATCTACGCCGCCCGGGCCGCTCTCCGGCCCCTCGTCGTCCGCGGGCAGCAGCCCGGCGGCCAGCTGACGATCACGACCGATGTCGAGAACTATCCCGGCTTTGCCGACGTCGTGCAGGGACCGTGGCTGATGGAACAGATGGAAGCGCAGGCCCGGGCCGTCGGGGTCGACGTCATGGACGATGCCGTCGCCTCGGTCGACCTCGGCCGGCGGCCGTTCGTCTGCCGGAGCGAGAACGGTGTCGAGCTCCGGGGGCAGGCCGTGATCCTGGCCACCGGCGCCAGCGCCCGCTGGCTGGGGCTGGCATCCGAACGGCAGTACCGGGGGCACGGCGTATCCGCCTGCGCCACCTGCGACGGCTTCTTCTTCCGGGACAAGGAGGTCGCCGTGATCGGCGGCGGCAACACCGCCGTCGAGGAGGCCCTGTTCCTGACCCGGTTTTCCTCGAAGGTCACGCTGGTACACCGCCGCGACTCGCTGCGCGCCGAGCGCATTCTGCAGGACCGGCTGCGGGCCGAACCCCGCATCCAGGTCGTGTGGAACCACGTCGTCGACGAAATCCTGGGCGATGTCGACGGCCGTACCGTCGCCGGCCTGCGCCTGCGTTCGACCCGCGACGAGAGCACCCGGAGCCTGCCCGTCGAGGGGGTCTTCGTCGCGATCGGCCACGACCCGAACACGGCCCTGGTGCGCAGCCAGGTGGAGACCGACGCCGACGGCTACATCCGGACGCGGCCCGGCAGCACCGTGACCAGCGTTCCCGGGTTCTTCGCCGCCGGCGATGTCCAGGACAAGGTCTTCCGCCAGGCGGTCACGGCCGCCGGCCAGGGCTGCATGGCGGCGCTGGAAGCCGAACGCTTTCTGGCCGGCACCCAGGACGGGGCCGACCGCTGACCGAACCTCCGCACCTCGACTGGGACCGGTTGCGAGTCTTCCGCATCGTGTCGGACGCCGGCTCGTTCACGCGCGCCGGCGAAACCCTCCGCCTGTCGCAGGGCGCGATCAGCCGCCAGATCCGCTCGCTGGAAGACAGCCTGGGGGTCACGCTGTTCCAGCGCCACGCCCGCGGTCTCGTCCTGACCGAGCAGGGAAAGATCCTCCGGCGCACGGCCCGGGACGTGTTCGACCGCATCTCCCGCATGGAAGCCCAGCTCGATCACAACCGCGAACGGCCGCGCGGACCGCTGCGCGTGACCACGACGGTCGGGTTCGGGTCCGTCTGGCTGCCGTCGCAGATCAACGAGTTCCTCGACCGGTACCCGGAGATCAACCTCTCGCTCCTGATCGGGGATTCCGAGGTCGACGTCCACCTTCTCAAGGCCGATGTCGCGATCCGGATGGCGCCGCCGCGGCATCCCAGCCTGATCCAGCGCCACCTGTTCACCGGCCACATCGCCATCTATGCCGCCCCGGCGTATCTCCGCCGGTTCGGCACCCCGCAAACGATCGAGGACCTGCTCGAGCACCGCATCGTCACCTACGGCGACCAGGCCTCGCTGCCGTTTCCCGGAGTGAACTGGCTCGCGGACGCCCTGCGCAAACTCGACCCCCACTTCGAGCCCGCGTTCACCCTCAACAATCTCGTCGGCATGGTCCGCTCGGTGGAATGGGGGGCCGGCATTGCCGCCCTGCCCACGCTCCTGGTGCACCAGATGGGCCGCTGCGAACACATCATGCGCGACATCGAAGGGCCCCTGATCGAGGCCTACTTCGTCTACCCGGAGGTACTCCGCAACACGCTCCGGGTGAACGTGTTCCGGGATTTCCTGCTCGAGAAAATCCGGGAAGTCCGGCTCTGACCGCGGAGCGGCCGGGCGCGGTACCGGGCCGGTTTGCCGCCCCGGCCGGTCGCGCCTTCCACCGCCGCTAGCGGTACAGGTTCGAAGCGGTGTTCCCGGCGTAGAGCGGCGCCACCCACTCTTCGTACCCGTTGAAGACCTGCGTCGGGATCCGCTGGCCGGTGCCGATGTCCTCTTCGGTGGCCTGGCTCCAGCGCGGATGCGGTACGTCCGGATGAACGTTCGCCCAGAAGCCGTACTCGCGCGCGTTCGTCTCCTCCCAGAAGCCCACCGGGCGTTCGGCGGCAAAGTGAAACCGGACGATCGACTTGATGGACTTGAAACCGTACTTCCAAGGCACCGCGAGGCGCAGCGGCGCGCCGTTCTGCCGCGGCAGCGGCTTCCCGTAGAGACCGGTCACGAGAAAGGCCAGTTCGTGGCTCGCCTCGGCCATCGTGAGCCCCTCGACGTACGGCCAGGGGTACCAGTCCTGGCGCTGCCCCTTGGCGGTGTCCGGATCGAGGAATGTTTCCATGGCCACGTACCGGGCACCGTCCAGCGGCCGGGCGAAGCGCACCAGTTCACGGAAGGGAAAGCCGGACCACGGCACCACCATCGACCACGCTTCCACGCAGCGGTGCCGGTACACCCGTTCCTCGAGCGGCATCCGGGCCAGCAGGTCGTCGATCGCCAGGGTCTTCGGCTCCTCCACCAGGCCGTCGATCCGTACCTCCCACGGCCGGATTTCCAGCGCCTGGGCCGCCTTCCAGATCTTCTTGCTGGTGCCGAACTCGTAGAAATTGTTGTACCGCGTCGCGGTGCGTTCCGGTGTCAGTTCGCGCCCTGCCCCGGCCGAGAACCGCTGGTTGCGCGCCACGGGGTAGAGGCCGGCACTCGGATCGTCGGAAGCCCCGGCCGCAAACCCCGGCAGTGCGGCGGCGATCCCGCCCGCCGCCAGACCCGCCACGATCTCGCGCCGGTTGAGGAAGGCCCGCTCCGGCGTGACGGCCCGCTCCGGGAGTTCCCAGTCCCGGGATGTACGAATGATCATCTAACCCTCCTGTCCGCCCGCCGCCTGGCCGGCGCGCAGCCAGACTGCGGTGTCATGAAATGCCGGGCCGCCGTTGGGCGGGCCGGCATCGGCACCGACGAGCGTGTTGATGCCCCGCCCCTCGAGGAACGCGCTGCCGGGCCAGATCCCCTCGACGACGACGACCCCGGGCTGCAGCCCCGTGAAGGACCGGGCGTGCAGCAGGACATCGCCCCGCCGGTTCCCGAGCCTCACGAGCTCGCCGTCACCGATCCCGAGGACGGCCAGGTCGTCCGGGTGGATCCGCGCACTCGGACGGGCCTCCTGCTTCTGCGAGGTCGGGGTCTCCGTGAAGGAGGTATTGAGGAAGTTGTGCGCCGGAGCCGTCACCAGCCGGAACGGGTGGTCGGCGTCCCGGTCCTCGATGTTGGCCAGATGGTCCGGCAGCGCCGGCATCCCGGCATGGTCGGGTCCGACCGTGCTCCAGTCGGGGGCAAAGCGAAACCTCCCGTCCGGAAACCCGAATCCCGTCTCGAAGTGCGCCTCCTCGAAGTCCGGCTGCACGTCGAACCAGTGTTCGTCTTCAAGCCGGGCCAGCGGCGGGTGGCCCGACGCCTGCAGGGTCGCGTCGATGATCTCGCGTTCGGTCATGGTGAAACCAGGGTGCACCGCACCCAGACGGCTGGCCAGGTCGCAGATCACCCGGTGATTGGGACGGGTCTCGCCCCGGGGCTCGATGAGCTTCGGCCCGAGCAGCACGTGCTGATGCCCCCCGCCCTGATAGACGTCGTCGTGCTCGAGGAACGTGGTCGCGGGCAGCACAATATCGGCGTAGCGCACGGTCTCCGTGGGAAACTGCTCGTGGACGCAGAGGAAGAGGTCGTCCCGGCCGAGGCCCCGGTGGACGAGGCCGGTTTCGGGCGCGACGTCGGCCGGGTTGGTGTTCTGGATCAGCATGGCGGTCACCGGCGGCCCGTCACCGATATCCGCCGGGTCATGGGTCAGAACCGGCCCGATCCTCGACATGTCCAGGGTGCGGACCGCCGGGTCCCGCACATCGAGGCCCTCGATCAGGGTCTTGTCCCAGTGGTAGATGTCGCGGTTGGAATAGAACGCGCCGCCGCCGGTGTACTGCCACTTGCCCCCGACCGTCGCCAGCGACGTGACGGCGTGCACGTTGGCCGCCCCGTTGCGCGAGCGGGTGAACCCGTAGCCGATCCGGATATACGTGCGGTCGGTTTCCCCGATCAGGCGCGCAAAGGACTCGATTTCGGCTTCCGCCAGACCCGTGATGCGGGCCGCCCACGCCGGAGTCCGGATCTCGAGGTGCGCCTCGAGCCGTTCCGGACAGTCGCTGGCCCGCGCCAGGTAGGCGCGGTCCGCGAGGCCGTCGCGAAACAGCACGTGCATGATCGCACACGCGAGGGCGCCGTCGGTTCCGGGCCGGAGGCAGAGGTGGAGATCCGCGACCTGCGCCGTGCGGGTCCGGTACGGATCGACGACGGCCAGTCTGGCGCCGCGGTCCTTGCGGGCGCGCTGCACGTGGGTCATCACGTTGACCTGCGTCGAGGCCGGATTGCCGCCCCAGGAAATGATCAGGTCCGACTCCGCCATTTCCCGCGGGTCGGGTCCGCGAAAGGTTCCGGTTCCGGCCAGCCAGCCGGCATCGCACAGCCCGGTACAGATGGTGGACTTCTGGTTGGAATACCCCATGGCATGCCGGAGTCGGTTGATGCCGTCCCGCTGCACCAGCCCCATGGTGCCCGCGTAGAAGTACGGCCACACCGTCTCGGCCCCCAGCCGGGCGGCCTGCTGCTGAAACCGCTCGGCGGTCCGGTCGAGGGCCTCGTCCCAGCTGATCTCCCGGAATTGCCGGGTGCCCTTGGGGCCGGTGCGCAGCAGCGGCCGCAACAGGCGGTCCGGGTGGTGCACCCGCTCGGCGTACCGCGCCACCTTCGCGCACACCACCCCGGACGTGTAGGTATTCGCGCGGGCTCCGCGAACGCGGCCCACGTCTCCGTCGGACCGCAATTCCACCTCGAGCGCACAGGTGCTCGGGCAGTCGTGGGGGCAGGCCGAATGGCCCATCCCCGAAACGTAGCTGTCCACTCCCCACCTTCCCGTTCAACCGCGGCCATGCCGGCACCGATGGTAAAGTGTGTAGGGTTCCTTCCCCGGGATTGCAAGCGATCCGACCATTCCCCCCGCGCGGCCGGAAGCGCAGAGCGGGGCCGTCCAGACAGGGGCGATGCTCAACGCGACCGCCCGGAGCAAAGGTTCCCGCCAGAATCAGCTGTTGCGTAACTGCCCTCCTGCCGTGAGTGCATCGAACTGCCGTCAACCTCACGTCGCCGGGGTTCGGAATCCGGATCCGAACATCTACGCCTGGTCGTAACTGCTCACCCCGGAAAGAGGAAGGCCGGTTTGCCGCCGGCCCGGTACCCAGATCTGACTCGCAATCGACTCCCGATCCGGCCGCTGATGGAATCGGTTTCAGCATCGCTCAACGTCACCGGATTGGGCGCCGATGAGCGATGCGAGTTAGGTCCGCGCCGGCCGCTCGATTCGGGCTCCGTTACCGGGATAAGGGCGCTGGCCGGGCGGTCATGACCTCTTCGAGATTCGCAGCGAACGGCACGGCATCTGCCCAGGCTTCCAGCGCCGGGATGGATGCGGCGCGGATTCGTTCATGAGCCACACTGGGCAACCTCCCGAAACGCAGTTCCAGTTGACGCACCAGAACGTTCTCCAGCGCTTCGGCCCGGCCCGCGGCTCTGCCTTCGGCCCGGCCCGCGGCTCTGCCTTCGGCCCGGCCCGCGGCTCTGCCTTCGGCCCGGCCCGCGGCTCTGCCCCTGGCCTCGCCTCTGGCCTCGCCCCTGGCTTCGCCCTGTTTAAGCCAAGTTTCCGCAATCGTGCCCATGATCACCTCCCATCGGTCCGGATTCGTGCGGCGCAGTGACGCCTCCAGCATTGGTTGTGTCAGGCTTCTGTACCTGACCAGGTAGCGGAAAATATGCTTCTCGAACGGACTTTCTGCAACGGGACCGCTGGTGATCAGGTCCAGCACGTCAGGCCGAATCTCGACCGCATGGACCTCCCGGAGCGCCAGCAGACCCGCCCGGACCTCCGGCGACCCGGACAACTGCCGCGGCTCGATCTCACCCAAGTCGCGGAGTATGTATGCAAACTCCCTCAGCCACGGCCGCAACGCATCGGGGGCGTCGATCATCTCGGGTACCGAGCGCGGCACGGTCCATTTTGATGACCCGTGGAAGAAGACCATCGGGATGATCGGCGGCAACCGGTCCCCGATCCGCCCGGTGCTCTCGCGCTGCCAGATGTTGACCATGTACTTGAGGATCTGGAGGGGAGTGCGGGCGTCTACCTTGCTCTTGTGTTCGAGTAACAAGAATATCCTCGCATCGTGCCCGGTTCTGAGCTTGACCCTGAACAGCGCATCGCACTGGGACCTGGCAGCGGCATCCACGAAGCTCCCCTCCAGCGCCTCGGGCGGGGTGCTGAGATCAAGCAGCGAGGCCACCTTGGAGGGCAGGTAATCCTTGAAGAGCGCGAGAGCGCGGTTTGGTTGGGAGACCATCTCCCGGAACAGTTCGTCGTGTGGGGTCGGCGGCGGGTTCACGGATCACCTCATGGTTCGGGATGGAAGCGTCTCGCGATACGAATCAGGAAGGCGTGCACCGGCTGCTTGGTCCCCGTCGGTCGGAGAAAACGGCTCGCCCCTGGCGGTCTGAGCCGGCTGCCAGGCCGCGGCTGGCTCCAACCGAATTTGCGGTTTGCATGGCACTGGCTCCTGTTGGTTTCGGCGGTACCGGCAGTTGACCGGCCCGACCGATCCCGAAAAGTTGGTATCGCACCAGCAATATAGAACATAAAAAGATGATGTAAAGAATATATTGAAAATAAATTCCGCCAATTGACCGGTTGGACGGATTGCATTCGGAAGGCGACGATCAGCCCCGGAGGGAATTTCCGACACCGGATAGGAACGTCGTTTCCGACACTGGGTGAGCAGTTACGGCTGATCATTAGATTCGCGCGCGACTAGATTCGCGCGCGACGCGGTCGCGCGCGTCGTCCTCGCCGGCTACATCGTGTCGTTCGCGCAACTCTTCAAGAAAGCCGTCGATCCGTTCATACGACCCCGCTCCGGCGCGCAGATCGTTCACCGCAGTACTCGTCTCAGCCAGTCCGGGGTGACCGCCTTGCGATCGCACCGATGCTCGGAGGGCGACGCCTGCCTGTCAGGCTCCCCGAAATTCTCGGCAGCATCGATGATGAGATAACGTCGGCGGTCGCGCTTCATATCAGCCCGGCCATTGTTACCGATGATCCGCAATGCATGCGGCTTGAACTTGACCACCTCGCCGGTACGTCCGTGGAGTTCAAGCGTGGGCATTCGCTTCGCCGCGACACCGAACTCGCGCATCATCTTCTCGTGCATGCACACCGGTACGCCCCGGCGCGCCTCCCAATCGTCCGGCAGCCACTCGCCGATCGTCGTGCAGAGTCCGATCAGACGTGCCTCCCAGTCCTCGACGCGGCGCTCCACATGCTTCGCTTCGATGGCATCGCTGGTGACTTCGTCCAGAATCGTGTTAATCGGACTTTCCCGTTGCCGCTCGGTCGACCCGGTCGCTGATCATCGGCGCGACGGCGACTCTCTGACAACATTAATATGGACCCTCGCAATGCGTTTCAACACGACGAACCGGTGAGATGGTCCCGACGGCGGGATACGATCGGGCCGTGATCGCCCCCGGACGGCCTTGTTCCGGCGGCAGGGAAGATACGGGCCCGGGACGAGCAGGAGATATCCGCCATGCCTGATCAGTACGCCGACCGGCGTACTCGACACCGACCCGAAAAACCGGCTTCCAGATCCGGAAACGGGTTGTCGACCCGTGCTGAAGAAATTTTCAGGCGAAGACGGCGCGGCCGCACGGAAATCACCAGTGTGCGCCCCGTGGATCCCGAAACCGGTCCCTTCTGTGACTATCTGGTGACGTCTTCCAGCGGCCACACCTACCGGGTGGAAATGCGGAGCCTGCGGGACGGCATCAATTCCTGCGAATGTCCGGATCACAGGTTCAACCGGCTCGGCACCTGCAAGCACATCGAAGGTGCACGGCATCACCTTTTCCGACACGTCACCGAGCACCGGGCCAGCAACCGTATCGAGATCTTTCTTGACGAGCGCAACGACCAGACCCTCATGCTGGTAACACCCGAAGGCGCGAGCCAGAAGGAGGCTGAGCTGACAGCGAAAATCAAGGGATACTTCAGTGATCTGGAACAGGGTTCACGTGACGCGCTGGGCGGCCTGCGTACATTGGCGAAGGAGCATCCGCATTCCCTGCGGGTCTCTTGCCGGCTGGAAGAGTGGATTGACGCCGCACAGCCCGGAAGCCAGCGCACACGCACCCGCCCGCCTGTGCCCGGGCGGCGCAGGGCGCCCAAAAAGGGTTCGGGTCCGGAACGAAGGAGAAAGACGCCAAACCCAGACAACCGAAGGACAGGATTTGTCTGGGAACAGCCCGAACAGGAGCAAGAAGAACCGGCTTTTGAAGGAGCTATCTCGCTATTGCAATTTATTTCTTTTTTTGTAGCAGTACATGTTGTAACGTTCTCGGTAATACTTGTGTTAGACATTGTGGCTGACCTGTTCCGTTACTGGAGAAAGGGTCTTGATTATGTCTACTTTGAGGTAGTGGGCCCGCAGACGGTTAACTATCTGCTGGTTTCCGCGACGCTCAGTATCTTAATCCTCGCCTGGCTCAAGGTAGTAATCTCCGGAAAATGCAGATTTCGTGGCGCGCTGGTGTTCGCCGGATGCTCCAATATTCTGATTTATGTGGGATTTGGGTGTAGGGAATTTCTGACCAGTGGTTGAACGGGGAAACCAGGCCAGTTGACGTCACTCCCGGCGCACTCCGGTCAAGGATGTTGAAGTGCCTTGGTCCCAGACCCGGAACTGCCGCAATTTTCTGTCGGTTCTCCCAGCAACCCAGCAACTAACCCATAAGGCGTTGATTTCAAAAGAATCCGAGCATCCGGAGGTTTTCCGCTGATACCGACCTCCACGCGGCTCGTGGCAGGTCAAAGCCCACCCTACTGGCATCGCCAGCGCCGCCGAGTTACTCGCGGTCAACGCGACCGGCGACGGTGGTGGACACGCTGGTGCCGGACAGCCAACCCGTCCCGTTCGATTGCATTTGCGGCGCCACTACACCGACGAAGCCCGGGCCTTTGCGGTCACGCCCCGATCCGCGTACGGGGCGGCCATCTATTCGGCTTTCGGAGGAAATCCGTTGACCTTGATCGCCTCTCGGGCCTTGGGTGCAGGAGGCCTGTGCCCGATGCGAATGTCCGGCACGTGGAAGCTCCGGATGTCGGTATACCGGTCCGCGACTGCACACCGGAGTGTCGAGAGCCGGTCAGCGGATTTCACGCAATACGGGAATCCCCCTCAAGCAGAGGAAGCCCCACCCAAGGAAGTTCCGGGCCGGGTAGGAACCGGCCGATTCCATCCTCGGCTACAATTCCGTCGGCAGCGCCGACGCCGCCTGGTTCGCGATCCGCGGCGCTCCCGCGGTCGGCGGCGGCAACCGTAAAACCTGCATGCGTCCGACTGACCGCGTCGAGACAGGTGAAGACGTATACAGGAGACGACGGATGGCCCAACCCACCCGACACAGTTCCGTGCACCGGGAACTCTCCAAGCGCCGCTACCGACAGCGCACGGTCGAGGCCAAGCACCGCGACCCGCACCGGGATCGCCGTGACCAGAAACGCAAGCTGCAGGCGCGCATCGCACCCGATGTGCCGACCCCCGAGGGCCCTTCTCCGGAATCGCCGTCACACCCCGAAGCCCCGGATCACGATTGACCGGCCGATCGCTCCCTGCACACCGGCGAAGGCCGGGTTCGCCGTCACCACCGGGAACGGCCGATGACCGTGCGGTGACCGGGAAGCACCCCGGCGGTCCGAACCGGGAGGGAACGCGGCCCCGGGCCAGACACGCATGACGAAGTCAGGACAGAAACCTGCGCGAATCGGCGACCCGGCCCTGGAAGCCCGTCTCAGGGGAGCCCTCGCCGGCGACGTGCTGTTCGACGCCTTCAGCCGCGGGCGGTACGCCACCGACGCTTCGATCTACCAGATCCAGCCGATCGGGGTCGTGGTGCCGAAGCACGTGGGTGACGTGGAGGCAACCCTGGCGATCGCCCGCGAGGAAGGCGTCCCGGTCCTGCCCCGGGGAGCCGGGACGTCGCAGTGCGGGCAGACCGTGGGCGAGATGCTGGTCATCGACACGACCAAGTACCTCAACCGCCTGATCCGTGTCGACCCACAGCGGCGGCGGGCGGTGGTCGAACCCGGCCTGGTGCTCGACGATCTGAACCGGCAGCTCAAACGGCACGGGCTCTTTTTCGCGGTGGATATCTCCACCGGCAGCCGGGCCACCCTCGGCGGGATGGCGGGCAACAACAGCTGCGGTGCCCGATCCATCCGCTACGGCAACATGGTGCACAACGTCCATGCGGTCGAGGCCGTACTGGCGTCCGGCCGCCGCCACCGGTTTTCGCAGGCCCCGGGCGGGTCAGGTAAGGCCGAAGACGAA
Source organism: Alphaproteobacteria bacterium (assembly GCA_965203385.1). Classification (GTDB taxonomy): domain Bacteria; phylum Pseudomonadota; class Alphaproteobacteria; order TMED109; family TMED109; genus VXPW01. The sequence continues at coordinate 2,420,071 of OZ241893.1, read as the reverse complement.
ACCCTCTCCCTGGTCCGGGAACTGCAGCAAATCGCGGCCCGCGCCGGAGACGAGATTGCTGCCCGGTTTCCCCGGCTGCTGCGGCGGGTGGGCGGCTACAACGTTGATTCGCTGACCGCCGACGACCCCAACCCCGCCCATCTGCTGGTGGGTTCGGAAGGGACGCTCGGCTTCTTCACGCAGCTCGAGCTCGACCTCCATCCGATTCCTCCGCACACGACGCTCGGCATCTGCCGCTTCGCATCCCTGCGCGACGCCATGGTCGCGACCAGGGACATCGTGGCCCTGGGCCCCTCCGCCGTGGAGCTCGTCGACCGCCGACTGCTGGAGCTGGCCCGGTCGGTGCCCTCCTTCCGCACCACGATCGAGACGTTCATCGGCAGGCCGCCGGAAGCCGCCCTGCTGGTGGAGTTCTCCGGCCCGGACGGACAACGCCGGCTCCTTCGGCAACTGACCGAAGTCCTGACCGATCTCGGCCACCCCGGTGCCGTGTCCGAAGTGATCGATCCGGCGGCCCAGGCGGCAGTGTGGGACATGCGCAAGGCCGGGCTCAACATCGTGATGTCGATGAAGGGCGACGCCAAGCCCGTGTCGTTCGTCGAGGACTGTGCCGTGGCGCTCGACGATCTCCCGGCGTACACCGACCGTCTGACCGAGATCTTCCGCCGGCACGGAACCCACGGCACCTGGTACGCCCACGCATCGGTGGGCTGCCTCCATGTGCGCCCGGTGCTGAACCTGAAGGACCCGCGCGGCGTGCGCACGATGCGCGCCATTGCCGAAGAGGTGTTCGCGGTGGTCCAGGCGTACCGCGGCTCGCATTCCGGCGAGCACGGCGACGGCATCGTCCGTTCCGAGTTTCACGAGCGGATGTTCGGCCCCCGCCTGGTCCGCACCTTCGAAGAGATCAAGGCCCGCCTCGACCCGCAGGACCTGTTCAACCCGGGCAAGATCGTCCGGCCGCCGGCCATGGACGACCGCTCGCTCCTTCGCTACCACCCCCGCTACGAGGCCTCGCCGGTAGAGCCGGCCCTGGACTGGTCGGCGTGGGGCCCCGGCCCGGCCGGCTTCCTCGGCGCCGTCGAGATGTGCAACAACAACGGCGCCTGCCGGAAGCGGCAAGCGGGGGTCATGTGCCCATCCTTCCGGGCCACGGGAGACGAACAGCACGTCACGCGAGGCCGGGCGAACACGCTGCGGCTGGCGCTCACCGGACAGCTCGGGGATGAGGCCCTGACGTCAGACGCCATGGCCGAGTCCATGGCCCTGTGCCTCGGCTGCAAGGGGTGCCGGCGCGAATGTCCGACCGGCGTCGACCTGGCCCGCATGAAGATCGAGGTCCAGCACCAGCGCGCCCGCAAGCACGGCCTGGGCCGGCGCGACCGCCTGATCGGATGGCTGCCGCGCTATGCGCCGGCCGCCTGGCGCCTGCGGCACCTCCTTCGGGCCGGCAACCGCGCCCCGCCGGTGCGCCGGCTCGGCGCGACCCTGTTCGGGCTGACCACCCGGCGGGCATTGCCCGAATGGCACCGGAATCCGTTTCTCGAAACCCCGCCCCCCGTCGGCCCGGGCCCCGAAGTGGTCCTGCTGCCGGATACCTTCACCACCTGGTTCGAGCCGGACATTCCGCGCGCCGCCCTCGACCTGCTCCGGGCCGGCGGATTCCGGGTATCGGTCGCGCGCCCGGAGCCGCGGCGGGCGAACCGGCCCCTGTGCTGCGGCCGGACGTTTCTCGCCGTCGGCGCCGTCGATCAGGCTCGCCAGGAGGCGCGCCGGACGCTGCGGGCACTGCGGCCCCACCTGGAGCGGGGTGCGACCGTGATCGGGCTCGAGCCGTCGTGCCTGTTCACGCTGCGGGACGAATGGACCGCGCTGCTGCCGGGCCCCGCCTCGAAAGCCGCCGCGCGGGCGGCCATGACCATCGAGACCTTGCTCGAACGAACCGGACCGGATCGGTTCGCATCATGGAAACCGTTATCCCCTCAGGCCGAACCGGTGCTTGTCCATGGCCACTGCCACCAGAAAGCCTTCGGCGTGGCGGCCGACGTGGGCAAGGTGTTGTCCTGGATCCCGGAACTGGAGGTCTCGATGGTCGAGGCCTCCTGCTGCGGCATGGCGGGGGCGTTCGGCTACCAGTCCGAAACCTACGAGATGTCCATGCAGATTGGCGGGCTGGAGCTGTTTCCGGCCCTGAACCGGGCACCGGGTCACGCATTCGTGGTAGCCGACGGCACCAGTTGCCGCCGGCAAATCCTCGACGGGACCGGAGTCCGCGCTCGGCACGCCGTGGAATTGCTCGCGAGATCGGTCGCGCCCCGCTCCGGATCACTGCCGAGGTAGGACCGCGGAGAAGCCTTGGGCCGGATTCGGAACCGGGCAGCCAGTTGCCGGCGCGCTGCGTCCGCTGCCTGGCCATGTCCCGGCGTTGCCGGCAAACCCCTTATTCATCGCCCGCACAAGGCCGCCATGAAACGGCGAATCGATGCGCAGAATCGCTTCTTTCCCGGCAAATACCGGCCTTGGGGAACCCGTCGGTGTGACCGCGTCCGCGTCAAGAAGTTGAGCAGGTCCGGGTGGAGAATCGAATCCGCGCCGGCACCGGGACGTACCCGCTCCCGACAGCCGCCATGCCGGCACCGAAGGTATGACCGGACGGACCCGGCCATCCCGGGTTCAACCCGGCTCCAGGACGAAATCGAAGATGGCCGAAAGGCCCGCATAGCCCTTGGACACGCTCATGACGAGGTCCGGGCGGTAGAGTGCGTCCTGCGCATTCAGTTCCTCGTCCGGGAAATAGAGTTGCGTCGTGAGCGGTCGGAAACCGGCCGCCTGAATCCGGACGTGGATATGCGGCGTCCGCACGAAACCTGACCCGTAGGCGCCCGGTTTCAGCGTGACGAACGTGTACCGGCCATCAGCGTCGGTGCGAACCTGGCCCCTGAGCCGGAAACCTTCCATGTCGTAGTCCCCGTTCGGGTCGGCTTGCCAGACGTCAAGCACCGCCGCTGCCACCGGTCGGCATCCGGTGTCGATCACCTGGCCGCGCACGGTGAGATCTTCACCGTCCATTCCGTCCTCGCTGAAGTCATCGCGAAACGGGGCGCTGGAGCGGTGAAACGGCCCGGAAGTCTGTTTCGGCGTCTCCCGCGCAGCTCCGTTCGTGCACGATCCGCCGGCACTCCTTGCGGCTGTCCACGGCGCGAGGGAAAGCGCGGTTGCGCCGAGCAGGCCTGCCCCGCCCCGGATCAAACGGCGGCGCTTCAGGTTGACGTGAGCATCAGGCATCGCGGCCAACTCCCGCACATCGGAAAGGTGGCGCATCTTGCGCCAGATACCCGTGCATTGCCAACCGCCCTAGTTCACTATCTCTCCCTCCTGCCCGCCCCGACTCCCGAAACCCGCGCATCATGTCACTCTCGTCGAAGTACCACCTGTTCCGTTCCGGTGGACGAAACCTCTTCCTTTCCGTGCTCACGCTGCTGATCGCCGGTTCGGCCGCAGCCGACCCCGAGCGATGGAAGTACGCCTGGCCGGACACCGACTTCAGCAATTATTCCGTCGACCTTCGCTCGATCCGGTCCGGCGGGCCTCCTCGCGACGGCATCCCGCCCATCGACGATCCGTTATTCGTTCCCCCGTCGGAAGCGAACGACCTCACCCACCTGGAGCCGGTCATCGGCATCGACATCGCCGGCGATGCCCGTGCCTACCCGCTCCGCATTCTGATGTGGCACGAAATCGTCAACGACACGGTAGGGGGCATCCCGGTCACCATCACGTATTGCCCGCTGTGCAACGCCGCGATCGTGTTCGACCGCCGCCTCGGCGACCGCGTTCTCGACTTCGGGACCTCCGGCAACCTTCGGAACTCCGACCTCATCATGTACGACCGGCAAACCGAAAGCTGGTGGCAGCAGTACACGGGCGAGGCGATTGTCGGCGAGCTGACCGGCCAGACCCTCACCCTGCTGCCGTCGCGGCTCACGTCATGGGAGCGCTTCCGGAACCGTCACCCGGACGGACGGGTCCTGATCCCCAATGATCCAGGGGCGAGGTGGTACGGCCGCAACCCCTACGTCGGCTACGACACACGCTCCACACCGTTTCTCTACGACGGAGAACTGCCGGAGGGGATTGCACCGCTCGAGCGGGTGGTAGCGGTCGGCAATCGGGCCTGGAGCTTCGGCTATCTCCGTGCCAACCGGACCGTGGACGCCGGCGATTTCGTCATTACCTGGGAACCGGGCCAGGCCTCCGCCCTTGATGCCGACATGGTGGCGAGCGGTCGGGACGTGGGAAACATCACGGTGCAGACCAAGGACAGCCCGCCGGAGGACCTGCCCCACCACGTCACGTTCGCGTTCGTGTTTCACGCCTTTCAACCGGATGCCGAGATCGTGATCGGCCCGCCGTTCCAGGGCGGCGAGGCAGATGATGTATAGTCCAAGGTTAGCTGCAACTGCAGCAGGACGCAGAGCGGAGGAGCACCTGCACCATGCGCATCACCGGGATCATCATCGCCCTCGCAGCCGTACTCGGCCTCGCCGGTCAGGTTCTGGCCGGAGCCGAGCGAATCACCTTTCCGCACGACTACAAGTCGAACTTTGTCTACTTCATGACGTCCGACCGTCCCGACAACCTGACCGTACGCGATCTCTATGCCAACCTCGCCGCGCTGGAGAGCGCCAGGGACGGGGCTCCGCTAGATCACGGTTCGCAGTTCGTGATGGAAGTGTACGCTGCGGTCGTGGATGAAGAAGGGGAGCCGGTGTACGATTCTGAAGATCGCATGCAGAAGGCGAACCTCAAGGTTGTCGCCGTCATGGAAAAGCAGCCCGGATGGGGAGAGAGCTACCCGGAGGACATTCGAAACGGTGACTGGGAGTTCGGCTTCTTCACCGGCGACGGCACGCTCAAGGCTGATGTCGACACCCGTCCGTGCATGGAGTGTCACCTGCCCTTCGCGGAAGATGATTACGTCATCTACCTGGAAGAGCTGGTCGCCAAGGCGAACGAGTAACCGCCAGTCCGGTCCATTCGACGGCCCCGTCCCGGTGAACGGGGCGCGGGCCATACCGGTCCTTCCCGTCTGCTAGCGCCGCACCGCCGGAGCTTCGACTGCCAGCCCGGTCCCGCGCCAGGCGACGTAGAGCTGCAGGGCATTGTAGTCGTCGCTGCCGATCGGCAGCGGCTCCGCCCGCGCCTGTTCGTTGCAGAACTGGAACCGGCGATGCACGGAACTCACCGTGCCCCAGCGCAACAGGTACGCCGGAAAGCCGTTGATCTGCCCCTGACTGATCCGTTCGGCCCGCAGCAGGTGCCCGACCCGCTGGTCGTGGCACTGGGTGCACGCGAGATTCATCTGCCCCACCCGTTCGGCGTAGAGTTCGCGCCCGCGTTCGAACCACGGACGGGCGTCACCATCGATTCGCACGGCGACGGGCCACCCCGCCGACTGGCGCGCAACGTAGGCGCTCAGTGACAGCAGCGGCTCGCTCTCCAGCGGGTACGGCTCGGCCTCCAGGTGGCGGACCCGGCACAGGTTGATGCGCTGTTCGAGATTGATCAGGTTGCCGGTGGACGCATCGATCTTCGGATACGTGGCCGCAACCCCCGCCAGCGCGGCCTCCGCCCCGTGGCAGGACTGGCAGGACCGCCGTGCGACGCCATCCCCGCCGGACCAGAGCTCGGCGCCCCGCTCCACCCAGAACAGTCCGGGATTCGCAAACTCGTCGTCCTGGATCTCCCGCGTTTCCGGACGGGCAAACTCGTAACCGGAACGGGGCACGAGCGGCGGTGCCTCGGGCTCGGCGCCGGCCCCGGCCGCCCAGACCACGGCCATGACCGCCAGCGCCCGCCGGCACCAGCGGGACTCGTTCAAGCGGGCGCGGACGGAGCGGCAGCGGTCACCGGCCACACCTCCCGACCCTCCGCGTCCACCACCCGGATGAACGCGCTGCGGGTCGTCGACTTGAGATAGTCGTCAATCCACTCCACTTCGACCACGCCCGATTCGTCCATCCGCAGCGGAAACGACAGGAAGGGATTCTCCGACACGCCCGAGTACCATTGGGCGCGGAACACTTCCTCGCCATTGAAGCGGCAGACCACCGACTGAATGATGAAACGCGGATAGATGACGCCGCTCACAGGATCCCGGCGCACGCCGGGCTCCATCGGATGGCGGGCCAGCGTCTTCACGACGATCACCTCGCCCTGGACCGCCTCCTCGGGCACCTTCAACCGCCGCTCGTCGGTACGCACGGCCATCGCTAGCTGCAGGCTCCGACGGTCACGTTGACGCGCGAACGGTCAAGTCCCAGACGGCCGTCGACCATCTCCGCCGCAACCACCAGGTCCGCCGTCTGGCGCATGCGGCAGCGCATGGCGATCTCGGCCCGCCCCGATCGTTCCGTGAAGTGATAGGTCGCCACCTCGGGAAACGGATTCGCCATCGCCAGGACATGGACCACGTCGGGCCGGTCGTCCCCGGCCATGCTGCACTCCACCCGGAAGGTGATGGGCACGACATTGCCGTTTTCCGCAATGTCGGGCGCCGTGAGTGCCACCAGCCCCGGTACCGCCTCGCGGCCCCGCACGATATTCCGGAGAATGCGCTTCGCCTCCTCCGGATCGGGCTCCACGCGAAACGTCTGGCGGAAGCTCTGGAACCGGTCCCGAAACGGATTGCCGGCCGTCTCCTGGGCAACCGACGGCGTGCCCGCCAATCCGGCCGCCGTTGCCGCTCCGGCGGTCTGGAGCACGATTCGGCGGGTGGGTGCAAGCAGCCCCGCCCGACCCCGTGCCGCGGGGTACGCCCGGCGGGGGCGCGCTGAAGTTCCGGTACGCATGCTACCGATATAGTTTACCTGATTGCGGTGCGCCAAGGCCCGCCAAGCGGGATCCGCTCACCGAAGTGTAAGCAGATAGGCGATCACGTCCTCGATCTCCTGCGCGTCGAGGACCGGAAGCCCGCGGTAGACCTGCGCCACCCGTCTGAGGCCGTCGACCTGGTAAAACGCCGGCATGATGGTGTCCGGGTTGAACACCCGCGGTGCAACCAGCCTGAGCCGCAGCTGCCCGGCGGTCGCCCGGCTGCCGATTCCGGCGAGCGGGGGTCCGAGGTCGCCGTGAAACGGCTCCTCGGGAATCGGCGCCTGATGACAGGCGAGACAGTTCCCCTTCCGGCCGGCCACCAGGGCCCGGCCGCGCTCCGGATCGCCGGTCAGCCCTTCGAGCGGCTCGGAGATTGCGTGGCCGGTGATCTGGTACATTGCCGGCGGTTCTGGATCCGACCCGGCCGGCCACGCCGCGACCAGGAGGATCGCGGCCGGCGTCCACACTGCAAGCACCATGCGCATCCCGACTCCCTTCCCGCCGCCTGATCCAGCGTCGACCCGATCGAAGCGGTCGGCCCTGGTCCTGCTCGCCGCCGGGCTTGCGATCGCCCGCCCGGCCGCTGCCGACCTCCAGTCCGACGACGGGGCCCGACTGGCGGCTCCCTGCGCCGGCTGCCATGGTACCGCAGGGCGGGCACCGGCAGGCAGCGTCATGCCGACGCTCGCGGGAAGGGATGCCGCGGAACTGTCCCGCCTGCTGGATGCCTACCGCTCCGGCGAACGTCCGAGCGAGGAAATGGGGCGAATCGCCCGCGGTTACAGCCCGGCCGAAATCCTGGCGCTGGCAGCCTGGTTTGCCGGCCAGCCCCGACCACCGGAACCATGACCGTCACCCGCCGCCAGCTGCTGGCCGGCGCGGCAGCCGTGATGGCCGCCTCCCTGCCGGTCCGCGCCGAACGGATCCTGCCGGCGGCCGGACCCCGGGTCGTGATCCTGGGCGGCGGCTGGGGCGGCCTCACGGCAGCCAAGTACATCCGGCTCCTGAACCCGGCCGTCGAAGCCGTCCTGATCGAACGCGAGCCGGCGTTCCAGTCCTGCCCGGTCAGCAACTGGGTCATCGGCCATCTCCGCACCATCGACGACATCACGCACTCCCATGACGCGCTCGCCCGAATCCACGGGGTACGGATCGTGCATGCGGAAGTCGAATCGATCGACGTGGACGCCCGGGCCATTGCGACGACCGCCGGCGTCGTGACCGGCGACCGGCTGATCCTGAGCCCGGGCGTCGCGTTCGACTACTCCGGAATCGCCGGCTGGAGTGCGGCGGCCCGCCGCCGCTTTCCCGCCGCCTGGAGCCCCGGGGGCGAGACCGCCCGGCTCCGCACCCGGCTGGCCGAGATCCCGCCCCGCGGACGGGTCGTCGTGACCATTCCGCCCAGCCCCTACCGGTGTCCGCCGGGGCCGTACGAGCGCATCAGCCTGATGGCTGCGTATCTCAAGCAATCCAACCCGAATGCCTCCATCACGGTACTCGACGCCAACCAGAAGATTGTCTCCAAGGAGCCGATCTTTGCCGCGGCCTGGGATGAGCTGTACCCGGGAATCATCGACTACCGGCCCGACAGTCCACTCGTCGAGGTTGATGCGCAAACCGGCACGCTCTCGAGCGATTTCGACGACGTGACGGCCGACCTCGGCAACGTGATCCCGGTCCAGCACGCCTCCCGCCTGCTCAAGGATGCCGGCCTGGTGCCGGCCGGGGCCCGCTGGGCCCCGGTCGATCCCTACGACTTCACCTCGACGCTGGCGCCCGATGTGCACGTCATCGGCGACGCGACGGACCAGGTCACCGTCGGTCAGGTTCCGAAGTCGGGTTTCATTGCCAACTCCATGGGCAAGGTGGCCGCCCGCGCCGCGGTCGCCGCCCTGGCCGGGCTGGAGCCGGCGTCGCCCTCGCTCATCAACACCTGCTACAGCCTTGTGTCTCCCGACGAAGGGGCGTCCGTGGGCGCAGTCTACGGCTACGACCCGGACAGCCGGAAGCTGGCGGTGCGCACCGGCTCCAGCAGCGTATCCGGCCGGCGTTCCGCCGCGGTCGCGCACCAGGCGTGGGACTGGGCCCGCGCGGTCTGGCAGGACATGCTGGGCTGATCGTCGGTGCGCAATGGCCCGGGGATCAGGTCATCCGGACCGCCTTCACCGCCTGCCCGACCCGCCGCCGCAACGGCCTCGCATCCGCCGTCGCCCGCGGCCGCCACGCTGGAGGCCCGCTGGCAGGCGCTGAAGGCCCGCGCACCGGGTGTGCGGGCGCGCGAGGCGGCCCTCCGACTGGGCGTATCGGAGGCCGAACTGCTCGCCGCCCGACGCGACATCGAGGTCTGCCGCCTGGTCGAACCCTGGGAACCCCTGATGGCCGCCTGCCTGCGCCTGGGCAGGGTCATGGCGCTCACCCGCAACGAGTACGCCGTGCACGAAAAGACCGGCCGCTTCGATCCCTTCACCACCGCCGATGGCATCGGGCGGCACGACGGCGAAGGAACCTTTCACTCTATCATTGTTAACTCCGTGTTTTCGATGACGTGGACGATGAGTTGGATTTTTTCGTCACCCCGGAAGCATTTGAGCGGGCCGGGCAGGGGTTGTCTCTTGGAGGACTCGAAGCCGACGATGCGGCCCATGCCGAGGACATAGTCGCGAACGGTGGGTGGCGCCCTGGCAGCGGCGGACGCCTCCCTGGCTCCACGGCCTGTGTTCGGGGAGCGACGACCGCGATGATCGGCCTCGCTGAGGGTCGGCATGCGATAGGCCGTCAGAATGCGGTTGAGCGCCGCGACCTCCACCGGTCGTACGATCTCGGTGGCGGGCGTATCGGGTGCCTCGCGGGCCAGACGCGACAGTTCGTGAATGCGCCAGGCGGCGACGGCATCGAAAGCCAGGCACTTGCGCAGGTCTTCGGCGTCGTCCAGCCGGCGGTCACAGATGCGGGTGCCGTTCTTGAGGGTGTCGAAGTACCGTTCGATGGCCCAGCGGTCTTCGTAGATCTCGATCACCTCGAGCGCGGTTTCTAGCGTCGCCTCGCCGGTGCTGGACAGGATGACCCAGTTCAGGGGCTTGGCCGGATCGGCCGGGGTCACCTCACGGACCTGCACGGCCAGCATCTCCAGCGGCGCGTCCGTCCGGGCGTCTCCCGGCGGCAGGACCGTCACCCGCGCCGCCCGCAGCAACAGTTTGACCGTGCGGGACGGCCGGCGGCGCGGGCCGCCGGCGGCATCAAGCACGAGGGTCTTCCGCCCCAGTTCGGGCTGCGTGTCGATAAAGGAGAACAGGTCTTGCGGCGAACCGTCGGCCGTCACCACCCGGCGCTGTTTCGAGCGGCAGGCGCGGACCACGACGCGGACCTCCGTCTGCGCCGCCAGACGATGGACGGCCCAGATGTCCATCTCGCGGTCGCCGACGCAGATGACTTCCGTGTCCTTGCAGGCCGCCGCCAGTTCGGCGCTCACCCGCACCCCGTCCTCCCAGCGGCGGCTTTCCGTCTCTTTCTTCCCCGCACGGCGAAAGTCGGCATCGGCCGACAGTACGCCCAGCGGACGCCCGCCGGGTACGAACGCCAGCATCATGTGCGCCGCCAGTCCCGTCGACCCCTGACCGCCGCCGCCGAGCGGCGCCAGGCCGGTGGTGACCGCCGAACGGCCGCTGTAATTGAGCATCGTCGTGTCCTGCACCGCGAGGATCCGGCGGTGGGCGCGGCAGCGCTTCACCGTGGCCTCGACATGGGAGCCGAGCACATGCTTCATGGTGACTTCCCGGTTCGACAACAGGCGGTACACCGCCTGCCGTTCCGCGGACTCCGGAAACATCTCGGGAATCGTGGCGGCAGCCTGACGGCCCCAGATGTCGCCAATCCGCCGGATCCGGTCTCCCAACCGCCCATCATGATGATCCACATAGGCAAACTCGGAGTCGCCGTTCGGGCCCGGATCCTTCACATGGGCATCCACCCGGGTGCCGATCGGCCGCCGCGGCACGGTGCGCATCCGCCGTTTCCAGCCCCGCTGGAGCGGCACCATGAAAATCCGGCACGGCGCCTTCGCCACGCCGGCCCGATCCTGCGCGGCCGTCCAGCCGACGCACGACCAGTTGGCCGCACGGTAGCACGTCCCCGGCCGGGTCTCGTTGACGTAGGTGTAGGCCATCTGCGGGCGCACGCCGTGCTGCTGCTCCCAGTCGTCCCCGATCTGCCGCCGCGCCAGACCCAGAACATGTGACGCCAAATGCGGCACGGCGACGCCGGGCATGAGGAGAAAACGGTAGTGGTTGAGCAACCGGTTGAGGTGATGGCGCTTCGCCTCGTTCGACCAGCCGATGTGCCGGTCACGGGCCTTCACGTGCCAACTGGCGGCCCGGAAACCGAGACCGCCGAGGCGACCGTGGCGCGCGGACACGATCCAGTAGTTCAGGACCGCGCCCGGTGCTTTCGGGCAACCCTGCGGATGCCAGCGCTCCATCATCGCCCGCCAGCGACCGACCTCCGCCGCGCCGACCGGTTCAAGACGGACTTCGCCCAGCTCCCGCAACGAGCAGGACAGCGTGACCGCCGACTCCGACCGGGCGATCTCCGGGCGGGCGTTCGACACCAAGCGGCAGGCCCGCTTCGCCGGCAGCGCCACGTGCAGCTCCCGGGCCAGCTTCGGCAGCGCTCGCTTGGCTGACGCCACGCACAGGGCACCCCGTGCATTGCGCCAGTCCTCGCGTTCACACAGGCCGCGGGCCAGTCCGTGGCGACTGGTCTCGCCAGAGGCCGCCGTCCTCTGGAACCACGCCGCGGTGTCCGCGGAAATCATGCGCGTGCCGATCTGCATGGCGGAATACATACGCCAGGCAATGTCGGAAGTCAACAGTGACTCAGTGAAAGGGCCGGTACAGGCGGTCCGCAGGCGCGGGTCGATGCCGCCGTAGCGACGCTGGCCCGGCTGCTCGGACGGCAGATCGCGCACGAGCAATTCGACAGGCGCGCCGCGGCGAACGACGGGTGTGATTCTCGAGTGGCATGGTCATGGCACTACGAATACGGATGGAAACCCCGCTTCGATTCCGTAGTAACAGTCGGAACATCGTAGGGCATGTTGATCGCGGAAAAATCGCAGACCGGGCGGCTGGTTTTCGCGAAATTGGCCAAATCCGTGCAGGATTCCAAATGCAGATCAAAAAAGCTCGTTTGATTGCAATGCACTAGAAAATTGACGGTTCGCCATACAGAAATCACACCCGCGGCAGCCCTTTGCATTTGTCCTGTCATTCGTGCACCGTCCCGACTCGCCATGACCGATTCGACGCACCACCCACCGCCGGTTTCGGGATCCCCGGGGCACCGCCGCCAACCGAGATGGCTGCCGCCGCACCATCATCATCTGCGAAGACCAGACCCGTGAGCCAAGACCCGTGACGCCCCTTCGCCGGTTCCTCCTGCTTGCGGCCGCAGCCGTCCTGGCGGGTGCGGTCGGGCTGGCTGCGCCCGTCTCGGCCAGGCCCGCCTCTCTGACCCTGATCCATGTGAACGACTGGGACCAGATGGCCGGCACGAAGAACTCGGGCGGGGCCGCCCGGATCGCCACCGTCGTCGCCGAGGAACGGGCGAAGGCGGCAGCCGACGGCGGCCTGGCGCTGGTCACCTTTGGCGGCGACCTGATTTCCCCGTCGATCCTTTCGGCGGTCGACCAGGGCGCCCATATGATCGATCTCGCCAACACCATCGGCTTCGACATCGCCGTGCCGGGCAACCATGAATTCGACTTCGGGCCCGATGTGCTCGAACAGCGGCTGGCGGAGTCCGGAGCGGTTTGGCTGGCCGGCAACGTGAAGCGCAACGGCCGACTCCTGCCCGGCACCGCGGCCACCACGACCCGAACCACCCAGGGATATCGCATCGGTTTCGTCGGCCTCGTGACCACCGATACGCCGGTGATTTCGAGCCCCGGCCCCGATACTGCGTTCGAGGCCGTGCCGGATACCGGTGCCCGACTGGCGGCCGAGCTCCGGACCGCCGGCGCCGATCTCGTGATCGCGCTGACCCACCAGGGTCTTGCGGCCGACCTTGAACTCCTGCGGCGCGCGCCCGCGATCGATGTCGTGCTCGGCGGCCACGACCATCTGCTCGTCGCCCGCCACGATGGCCGCCAGGCGGTGATGAAGGCGGGATCACAGGGTCATCATGTCGCCGTGCTGAACCTCGTGATCGACGACGACGGGGCCGGCGGCGGGGAGCGGCAGGCGACGTGGACACCGGATTTCCGCCTTCGCTCCACGGCCGGAATCGGCGCGCATCCCGCGCTGGCCGCGAAACTGCGTGCGTACGGCGACCGACTTGGCGGGTCGCTGGATGCGGTAGTGGGCCTGACGGCCTCGGAACTCGATACCCGCGGGGTTCGGTCCGGATCCGGAGAAACCGCCTTCGGCAACCTGCTCGCCGACGCCCTGCGGGAGGCCACCGGCAGCGACCTCGCCCTCGTCAACGGCGGTACCATCCGCGGCGACACGGTGTACCCGGCAGGTACGCCGCTCACCCGCCGGGATCTCCTGACCGAACTCCCCTTCCGGAACCGCACCGTCGTGCTGCGGCTGACCGGCGCGGAACTGCGGGCGGCGCTGGAAAACGGCGTGAGCCGCCTGCCGCACCCTTCCGGCAGGTTTCCGCACGTCTCGGGACTGTCGTTTTCCTATGCCGAAAGGGAGCCGCCCGGCCGCCGGGTCCGGACCCTCACCGTCAACGGCGCCCCGGTGGCGGACAGCCGGATCTACACCCTCGCCACCAACGATTTTCTCGCCCGGGGCGGTGACGGATACGGCATGTTCGCTCGCGCGGACCGGGTACCAGATGCGGCGGACGGCGGCTTCACGACCGACCAGTTCATCCGCCACGTCGCCGCGGCGGGCACCGTCTCGCCAACGATTGAGGGCCGAATCACCCCTGCGGATTGAACGGCCGGCCAACGGCCGGCAATCTCCGGGCCGATCCTTCGCCGCGTTCAGCGCCTCCGGTGACCCGATCCGGCGAACCGGACAACGGCCCCGCCGCGCCTTAGCATTATGCTCCTGACGTCCGGCCTGCAGACAGTACGCCAGGCGGCAGGCACCGGGCGAGACAACCGTCCGGCGGCGGGCATCGAAGCAGCTCCATCACCCCGGCCGGCCCACGATCCGCTGAGGGGCGGCCGCTGCCGGGAGCCACACCTTTCAGGGAAATTCCATGGCCACTCCCGACACCCTTGACCCGGCCGTCGCCGAGGCCGCCCGCCGCGCTGCCGCGCACGCGCCGCCGGTCGACTTTCGCACCCTGACCGGCGCGCCCGTGAGCGCGATCCGGGCGGCGTACGACACGACCTGCGCGTACTGGAACGCCCGCCCGCCGGCCCTTGCGTCCGTGGCGGACACCACCGCCGAAGGCCCCCACGGCACCTTGCGCTTCCGGGTGTACCGCCCATCAGAGGGCCGGCTTCCCGCGATCCTCTACCTGCACGGTGGCGGCTTCATGCTGGGGAGCCTCGACACCCACGACACCCTGTGCCGCCTGCTGGCCCGCGACGCCGGTGCCGTCCTCGTTTCCGTGGATTATCGGCTGGCTCCGGAATACCGGTTCCCCGTGGCACTCGAGGAATGCCTGTTCGCCTGCGACTGGCTGATCGAGCACGGGGAGGCGCTGTCCATCGATGTCTCGAGGCTGGCCGCCGGCGGCGACAGCGCGGGCGCGAATCTTGCCCTCTCCGTCCTGCATGCCAAACGCGCGGACCTCCGCGCCGGGCTCCTGTTCTATGGCTGCTACGGCCACCTCCCGGAGTTCGGCTACCCGCTCGGCGAGGCGGCCCAGACCTACGGCGACGGCCGCTACGGTCTCGGGCTCGACCTCATGCGACGGTTCTATACCGACTATCTGCGCAGCGAGGCCGATGGACTGGATCCGCGCTTCTGCTCGCTGCGGAGCAACGTGAGCGGACTGCCGCCGGTCCTGCTGAGCGCAGCGGCCCTCGACCCGCTCCGCGATGACGCCGAGGCGTTCCGCCGGCACCTGGAAGACGCGCAGGTGGCGCACCGTTACATTCTCTATCCGGGCATGCCGCACGGCTTCCTCAAGCTTGCCCCCGAAGTCGACGCGGCGCGTCAGGGAATCCGAGATGCCGCCCTCTTCCTCCGGGAGCACTGGCCGGCCTGAGGGCACGGCACGGCCGATCATTCCCCGGAATGCCGGACCCCGGCGTTCCGTGGTAGTAATGAGACGAGCACGCCCCGCCCACCGGCTCGCGCCTGGCGGGTGCGAACCGACCCTTCCGTCAGCCAGCCCGAGCCGGGGAGAAGCCGTTGAGCGACCTGCTGCGCGAGATCAATGAAGACCTTCGCCTGGAACGGCTGCGCCGGCTGGGACGCCGCTACGGCCCCGCGGCGGTCGCTGCGGCGGTAATGGTCGCGGTCTTGGTCGGCGGCTGGTACCTGTGGCAGAACCGGCTCCAGGAGCGGCGGGCGGCCAATGCCGACCACTACGCGAGCATCATCACCGACCTCGCCCGCGACCGGGCCGGCGGCACCGGCGAAGCCGACCGTCCCGCGCCCCCCAGCGCCCTGCCCATCGCCGATCTCGTCGACCTGGCCCACGAGGCCGAACCCGGCTACGCCCTCCTCGCCAGCCTGTCGGCAGCAGCCGCCCGCGCCGGCGCCGGCGACCAGGCCGGGGCTCTCGCACTCTACGACGCGGTCGCCGGCGATGAAGGCGTTCCGCCTCACTACCGCGCACTCGCCGACCTCCAGGCCGCGTTACTGCTGCTTGACCATGGCGCCGCCGCCATCATCCGTGACCGGACCGCGCGGCTCACCCGGGACCCCGAGGGTCCCTGGTACGCTCTGGCGCGGGAGATCAACGCCCATCTCGCCTACCGGGAATCCGACATCGAAACCGCAAGGTCGGAGTTCCAGGCCCTGGCCGCCGACGCCAGCGCCCCGAGCGGGGTCCGGTCCCGCGCCCGGCGCATGCTGCAGTTGTGGCCTGATTCCGAGAGCTGAATGCCGGCCTTCATCCTCGCCGCTGCCGCCCTGCTCCTGGCTGGCTGTGCCTCCTGGTTCGGTTCCGACGAGGACGAACGGCTGCCGGGGGAGCGGGTATCGGTTCTCAGCTTCGAACAGCGCCTGACGCCCGCCGACGACACGGGGGAAGCGGTCGTGCTGCCGGAACCGGCCGCGGTCACCTGGCACCAGCAGGATGCCAACGCCGCCAACCGGCCCTCTCATGCCGCCTATGCGGGCCAGCTGGAGGTGGCGTGGAACCTCGATGTCGGCAGCGCGGAAACCCGAACCTCACGGATGCTCAGCCAGCCGGTGGTGGGCGACGGGCACCTGTATTTCCTCGATGCGGACGGTCGCGTGCACGCGGTATCCCTGGAACGCCGCAGGGCGGCCTGGTCGACCCTGGTGCGCCCCGATGGAGAAGACGGGGGCCGGGGAATTGGCGGCGGAGTCGCGCTGGATGCCGGTACCCTGCTCGTCACCACCGGCTACGGCGAGGTGCTGGCGCTCGACGCCCGGGACGGAGACCTTCAGTGGCGGCGCACCTACGGGAATCCGTTTCGCGCCGCACCCACGGTGCACGGAACCCGGGTCTATGCGGTTCTCCTGACCGATCAGACGGTGGCCCTGCAGCGCAGCGACGGCAGCGAGATCTGGTCGCACGACGGTGCGTTCAAGCAGGGGCCCTCGCTCCTGAATGCGCTGCCCGCCGCGGCCAACGACGAGGTCGTGATCGCACCCTATTCGACCGGCGAAATCGTCGCCCTCCGGGCCGACAACGGGAGTGAGGCCTGGCGGCAGCCGCTGGCGGAAGGCCTCCAGGGCGCCATCCAGATCGAAGTCGAGGATGTCGCCGGCGGCCCGGTCATCAGCGCCGGGACCGTGATTGCCGGCGGTGCCACCGGGCTGTTCGGAAGCATCGATCTCCAGACCGGTGCGCTCGATTGGCGTGTGCCGTTGACCCTCGCCCGCACCCCGCGCGTGAGCGGGGAATGGCTGTTTGCCCTGACCGTCGAGGGCGAGGTGGTGTGTCTGCGCGAGCGGACCGGGAACGTGCGCTGGCGCACCGATCTGGCCGAGGCCCTCGGCCTCGACGACGACCCCACCACCTGGTCCGGACTGATCGTTGCGGGAGGCTCGGTGATCGTCGCGGGCACGGAGCGGCTGGTGCGCCTCGATCCCTCCGACGGCGCCGTCCGGGATTGGGTCGCGCTCGCCGGGGATCCGGTGAGTGCACCGGTTGCCGCTGGCGGCATGCTGTACGTACTGACCCGCGAAGGCGCGATCATCGCGGTGAACTGAGACCGGCGGTGACACGCGTGCGGGTGGCAATCGTCGGGCGCCCCAACGTCGGGAAATCGACGCTGTTCAACCGGCTGGCCGGGCGGCGGGCCGCACTGGTCGACCCGGCGCCGGGGATGACCCGCGATTGCCGTGTCTCTTCCGGATCGCGCGCCGGCGGAGGCATTCAGATCGTCGACACCCCCGGTCTCGAGGAAGCCGCTGACGGTACGCTGGCCGCCCGCATGACCCGGGCGAGCGAAGCAGCAATAGCCGAGGCCGACCTGGTGCTCTTCCTGATCGACGGCCGACAGGGGGTGACGCCGGTTGACCGCATCTACGCCCAGCTGGCCCGGTCCCGGGCCCGCAACGTCACCCTCCTGGTCAACAAGTGCGACCATCCCGGCCTGGCCGCACAGGCGTTCGAGGGGTTCGAACTCGGACTCGGGGAGCCGATCGCGATTTCGGCCGAGCATGGACTGGGGATGGCGGACGTCGAGGCGGTGCTCGCTGCCTGCGCGCCGTCCGGGTCCGTGACGGAAACCGGCCTGGAGGAGGCACAGCGCCCGGTACCGATTGCCGTGGTCGGGCGCCCCAACACCGGCAAGTCCACCCTCGTCAACCGGCTGCTCGGCGATGACCGCATGCTGACCGGCCCTGAACCCGGAATCACCCGCGATGCGGTTGACCATGTCTGGACCTGGAGGGGGCGCCCGATCAAACTCGTCGATACCGCCGGCCTGCGGCGCACCTCGCGGGTGGCTTCCCGCCCCGAGGCCGTCTCTGCCGAATCCACGCGGCACGCCTTGCGCTTCGCGGAAGTCGCGGTCCTGCTACTCGACTGCAGCGAGGCCCTGGTCGATCAGGACCTCGCCATCGCGGCCGAAGTGGTGCGGGAGGGGCGCACGCTGGTCGTCGCCGCCAACAAGTGGGACCTCGTCCGCCGGCCCGGCGCCGTGCGGCGGGCCCTCGTCCGGCGGTTGGAGGACACGTTGCCGCAGGCGCGCGGGGTACCGTGCATCGCCCTCTCCGGCCGTACGGGCCACGGCACCAACCGCCTCCTGCAGGCGGTGTTCGCCGCGCACCAGCGGTGGAACCGGCGGGTGCCCACCCCGGCCCTGAACCGCTGGCTGCGAGACCAGGTCCATGCCCAGCCCCCTCCCCGGGCCGGCGGGCGGGTCCAGCGACTGCGGTTCATGACCCAGGTGAACACGCGCCCGCCCACCTTCGCATTGTTCGCGAATCACCCCAAGGGTCTGCCGCGCAGCTACCTCCGGTATCTGACCAACGGCCTGCGTGACGCCTTCGACCTCGACGGTGTGCCGCTGCGCATCCTGATGCGCAAGGGGGAAAACCCCTACGCGAACCGGCCCGACGGATGACGGGCCAGGACTTGCACGGGAAGCAGGGCGGGAAGCCATCGAGACGGCGCCCCTTGACTGGCTCCGGACCTGTCGACTCGCGCCCTTCACCCTGATCCACATGGACGGGCACCAGCAATGCAGTGCCCTCCCATCAATGTAACGCCTTTCCCGCAGGATCCGACCATGCATGTTCCGGATCCACGGAAACCTCTCTGTCGGCCCCGGAGCGGCTCGCCTACGCCCCCCTGGTTAGACGCGGTTGCAGCCTCCTGCCTGGCCAGTTATATAGCCAGATGG
Organism: Alphaproteobacteria bacterium; assembly: GCA_965203385.1. GTDB lineage: Bacteria > Pseudomonadota > Alphaproteobacteria > TMED109 > TMED109 > VXPW01. The sequence goes on along the minus strand of OZ241893.1, from coordinate 2,401,239 downwards.
ATTTTGGAGGTGCACATGACCTGGACCCTTCAGGACGCGAAGAACAGCTTCTCCGCCGTGGTGGAGGCGGCTCTGGCAGGCAAGCCGCAGGAGGTGAGCCGTCGCGGCAAGCCGGCGGTGGTGGTGCTCAGCGCCGCCGATTACCGCCATCTTCTCGACGGCGCGATAGAGAAACGGGAGAGCTTCGCCGAGCATCTGCTGGCCTTCCCGACCCCTGAGGTGGAGCGGGCGCAGGTCGCACCCCGCGACGTGGAGTTCTGAGTGTATGTGATCGACACCGATGTGCTCTCGGCGGCGCGACGGCCGGAACGGGCGCCGCAGGTCGCGGCGTTCCTGCGTGACAGGCCGGAGAACAGCCTCTACATCAGTGCTGTCACCGTAGGCGAGGTTGAACGCGGCATCCAGCGGCAGGGGCGCCTGAATCCGGACCTCGCCCGCGACCTGCGGCTCTGGCTCGATCGCACCCTGCTGGTGTTCAGCGACCGGATTCTGGATTTCGGCGCGGAGGACGCACGCATCTGGGGACGCCTCAGCGCGGAGATCGGCCACTCCGGCGCAGACCTCATGATCGCGGCGGCGGCGCTGCGCCATGGCGCGACGGTGATCACCCGGAACACCGAGGATTTCGCGCCCACCGGAGTGGCGCTGGAGAACCCTTTCCAACCCGATCCCCGGACACCGGACGGGGATCAACCACTGCCGTGCTGACCGGAACACGCGTGACCCGCCTCGGGCCGAAGGCCGGCGACGGAAGAGACCGCCCGCCACTGCCCTGGCCGTAGGCCACGAAAGCGCCGCCGAGACCTGAAACGGAACCCATACGAGAGGGCAAAAAACGCAAGCGGAAAGGTTCGTGATTCCGCTGTACGGAGACGATTCCGGGGGCTCTGCCGGTCGACCGAAAGAGAGCATCGGAGGGGCAAGAAAACCGCTCCATCACCGACCCACCGAACGCTTACAAACTGGCAGCAGCACGCCCTGTCCGTCATCAAAACGACCTCTCACCCGACAGCGGCTCAGACGTTCAATACACAACTGTTTCAGAATACACTCTGGTTGCTTGTGGCCGCTCCGTGGCGTCCGATAAGGTCTCGATTCATCTACCTGCACCACGGTTGCGGTCCCATGTACCCCCGTTGGTGAGATGCCCGGACTAACATGGTGAAAACTCTGGAGGTCAGATCCTTGTCAGATGAGCTAAACATCCCGCCGCAACTCAAAATTGAAATCTCTCGCCTGAAGGCTGACGGCTGGCGCGTCAAGAAGCAGTGCAACAACATTGTGAAGCTGGCGCGACCACGACGCGCCAACCATATACTTCACTTACTGCTATCGGTACTGTCGTTCGGCCTATGGCTCCCCATCTGGCTGCTGTGCGTTCTGGCGCCAACCGTGGACACCCATGAAATACAGGTTGATGATTTTAAATGAAATGGTGTCTGCTCAACCGGGCGCACGGCACCGCCTAGCGAAGCACTTCGTGTCGCGTCAGAAACTGTGCCTGCCGGCCACGACCAGCTACTAGATCCCGGAGCCCCGGCCCGTTGTCCTTGGACGGGGCAAGACAACCCCGCCACGCCCCGGGATCCTGCGCAGATATCGACGACCCAAAGCATGCGCTGCAGGCTGCCGCGCCAGAGCTCGACCCGCCCGAGTGTTCACGGCAAATTGCCGTGCACCCGGGGTCGGGGCGGCTTGAAGGAGCCGGCCGCCCGAAGTACATACGAACCGTTCCGTCGCCAGACTGTGCGCTGCCAACCTGTACCCTCCTGACCACCGATTTCCTGCATGTTCATTCCCGGTTTCCCGTGTGACCTCCGCCGCCGTCATCGACCGCTGCCCGCCACCCCGCGATGGTCTCGGGGTCCGGCCGGTCTGCCGGAGGGTTTTCGCCGGAACCGCGGACCGGCTTCCGCGTGTGTGCAGCGGGGCCTGACCGGGTCGGCACAAGCGGGGCGGCCGGCGGCGAAGTGCGATGCCTGACACCCCGCTGCTGGATACGATTTCCGGTCCGGGCGACCTCAAGGCGCTGAAACCGGGCGAACTGCGGCAGGTCGCCGACGAACTGCGGGCAGAGACCATCGACGCGGTTTCCGTCACCGGCGGACATCTCGGCGCCAGCCTCGGCGTGGTCGAGCTGACGGTGGCGCTGCACTACCTGTTCGACACGCCCACCGACCGCCTGATCTGGGATGTGGGGCATCAGACCTATCCGCACAAGATCCTGACCGGCCGCCGCGACCGCATTCGCACCCTCCGCCAGGGAGGCGGCCTGTCGGGCTTCACCAAGCGGTCGGAGAGCCCGTACGACCCCTTCGGCGCGGCGCACGCCTCGACATCGATCTCATCCGCTCTCGGATTTGCGGTCGCGCGCGACATTCAGGACGAGCAGCACCGCGTACTCGCGGTCATCGGTGACGGCGCCATGACCGGAGGCATGGCATTCGAGGGACTTAACAACGCCGGCGCCATGGCCAACAAGTTGATCGTGATCCTGAACGACAACGAAATGTCGATCGCGCCGCCGGTCGGGGCGTTGTCGGCCTACCTGTCGCGCCTGATCTCTTCCCGGCCCTACCGGTCGCTCCGGAATATCGGCCTGCAGATGTCGCAACGTTTTCCCGGTACCTTGCGGCGGTCCGCCCAGCGGGCGGAGAGCTATGCGCGAGGCATGCTGACCGGGGGCACACTGTTCGAGCAACTGGGGCTGTTCTACGTAGGCCCGATCGACGGACACAACCTGGAGCACCTGGTCCCGGTCCTGCGCAACGTGCGCGACGACCGGTCCGAAGGCTCGATCCTCGTCCACATCGTCACCCAGAAGGGCAAGGGGTACCCGCCGGCAGAAGGGGCGGAAGACAAGGGACACGGCGTCGGAAAGTTCGATGTCGCGAGCGGCGCCCCGCAGCCAGCTTCCCGCCCCGGTGGCTCCCCGAGCTACACGCGCGTATTTGCCGACACGTTGATCAGCGCAGCACGGCGCGATGACCGAATCGTCGCGATCACGGCCGCGATGCCGGCCGGTACCGGCATCGACCGGTTCGCCGCCGTCTTCCCCGACCGGACCTTCGATGTCGGCCTGTCGGAACAGCACGCAGTGACCTTCGCCGCCGGACTGGCCGCAGAAGGAATGCGGCCGTTTGCCGCCATCTATTCGACCTTCCTGCAGCGGGCATTCGATCAAATCGTGCACGATGTCGCGATCCAGCAGCTGCCGGTCCGTTTCGCGATCGACCGGGCCGGGTTTGTCGGGGCCGACGGGCAGACGCACTGCGGCGCCTTCGACATCACCTACCTCGGGTGCCTGCCGGGCATGGTGCTCATGGCGGCGGCCGATGAGGAGGAACTGGTGCACATGGTCGCAACCGCCGCGACCATCGATGACCGCCCGTGCGCCTTTCGCTACCCCCGCGGCCAGGGCCCCGGCCGGCCGCTGCCGGCGGCCCCCGAACTCCTGCCGCTGGGCCGGGGACGGATCCTCCGGGAAGGGACGAGGACTGCTCTGCTCTCGTACGGCGCACGTCTCGCTGACTGTATCCGGGCGGCTGACGAACTCGATGCCGAGGGCCTGTCGACCACCGTGGCCGATGCCCGGTTCGCGAAACCCCTCGACGCCGACCTGATCCGGCGGCTGGCCGATCACCATCAGGCGCTGATCACGGTTGAAGAGGGATCGATCGGCGGCTTTGCCTGCCAGGTGTCGCACCTTCTCGCCCACGACGGCAGGTTCGATTCCGGCCTGACTTTCCGCCCGCTGCTGATGCCCGACCGGTTTCTCGACCACGACACGCCCGCGGCACAGGTCCAGCGGGCCGGCCTGGACGGCGCCAACATCGCCGCGACCGTCCGACAGGCGCTCAACGGCTCCAGCTGATCCTCGCCGGGCGGTCAGGCCCGGCGTTCCGTCAACCCGGCCCCGGCCGGGGTCCGAACGTTCCCCCGCCCTTCAGGATGCGGGGCCGGATGCCCGGGGATCCGTTGATTCGGGCGGTTCCGAGGATCCGGCAGTACGCCGGTAGGTGTACACCCCGGCAAGCACGATCAAGCCGCCGCCAGCGATCGTGTTGAGGCCCGGAACGGTTCCGAACAGGAAGATTCCGTAGCTGACGGCAAACAGGAGCTGAACGTAGGTCAGGGGCGCAAGCCGGCTCGCCTGGACCCGGGCAAACGCGAATCCGGCCAGATACTGGCCAAGTGCGCCGAGACCGCCGATGACAGCCAGCATCCCCCACCCTGCAGCACCCGGCGGGTGCCAGTCGAAGGGAACCACCGCGCTGGTGACGGCGGCACCCGCCAGCGATGAGTACAACAGTCCGGTTTCCGGCGGATCCACCACGGACACCACCCGGCTCGAAAGCATGAACAGCGCGAAGAGAACCGCTCCGACAATGCCGGAGCCCACCCCGATCAGCGTCCCCGGCGGAAGCGCTTCCGGGTCACCCGTCAGGGCGGCCAGGAGGGCCAGCGGCTGCACCACGATCAGCACTCCCAGAAAGCCGACCAGGGCCGCGCACCACTCCTGCCAGCCGACCCGTTCCCCGAGGGCCACGCCGGACAGCACCGTCATGATGAGCGGCGCGGTGAAGATGATGGCGGTGGCTTCGGCGATCGGCAGCCTCGCCAGCGCATGGAAGTAGAAGAACGTCATCCCGAAGAGGAACACCGAACGGAGCAGCTGGGCACGCGGATTCCGGCTCCGGAAGAAGCGCGGACGGCGCCCCAGCAACTCCAGCCCGACGACCGCTGCCGCGATCAGGGCGAAATGAAAGGTGTAGCGGGCCCAAACGACCTGCAGGACGGGATACGTCAGGGACAGCCATTTGCCGTACGCCTCCATGGTCGAGAACGAGAGCAGCATGCAGAAGAAGAAGAACACCCCGACCCGAGGGCCGGCCCCGACCCGGCCGCTCAGCATCGCCAGCGGCCCCGGTGAGCAGCCGGCGGGCACCGCGCCGGACAGCGGATACCGGATCCGCCGGGCACAGCGGGATTATCGGCCGCTGCCCACATGCATCGCGTCATGAAGCCGTCAGACCGGACCCTTCCGGTACAAGGCAGCGATCGACGTTCCATCGGATTCGGCGTGTCCCCGCTGGACCATGAGCCGATGCAGCTCAGCCGCCGTCGCGGTCATGGGCAGGGCGGATTCGGTCGTGCGCGCCAGGTCGGACGCGGTATCCAGATCCTTGAGCATGGTACGGATGTGCGATTCCACCGAATGGTCGCCCGCCACCATCTTGGGAAAGAACTGCTGCAGCAGCAGAGAATCCGCCCGACCGCCGGCCAGCGCATCCGGAATCCGCGCCGCATCGATTCCGGACCGGACCGCCAGCGCCGCCGCCTCCGCCAACACCGCCACTCCGCACCCCACGATCACCTGGTTGATGAGCTTGGTCAGCTGACCCGAACCCACCGGACCCATCAGCGTGAACTGCCGGGCAAGCACCGACACGATCTCCCGAACCCGCTGGAAATCTTCCTCCCGGCCGCCGGCCATGACGGCCAGACGGCCGGTTTCCGCACCGGCCACGCCGCCCGAAACCGGAGCATCCAGCCAGTGCATCCCCGTGTCCTCCAACAACCGTGCGGCCATTCCCCGGCATGCATCCGGGCGGATGGACGACAGATCAACGAGGAGTTTCCCGGGCGCACTGCCCGCGGCCAAGCCTGCTTTGTCGAAAACCACCATATGTACCGCGGCGGTGTCGGACACGCAGGTGAACACCACATCCGCCCGGCGGGCGACATCGGCCGCGGTTGGCTGACGTTCCGCGCCACGCGCGACCAAGGGATCAAGCCGATCGGGGTTGCGGCCCCAGACGACCACGCGGTACCCCGCCCCCAGCAGGCGCATCGCCATGGGAGTTCCCATCAGACCGAGGCCGATGAAACCGAGACACGGCTGATCCTGATCCATGGCGTTCCTTTCCCGAGCTGCGGAGGCTCGCGGCGGCTCCGCGGGAACCGGCGCACCCCTTGGCCCGCCGGCAAGAGCCGGTCAGCATACGGACGATCCCGTCCGCCGGCGAAATCCCGGCCTCACGGCCACTACCGCGGCCGGATTGCCCGTCAGGTGGAGGGGGGTCTCTATAGCGAACCGTGAATCTTTTGGTGCGTTGAAACCAGAAGATATTTCCTGATCCGACTTCGGAAGCCTGCGCTGATTTGGCCGATTTCGCAAAAATCCGTCGCTTCGGCCGGTGCCGTCGAGGCCCGGATAGAGGGTTGAGGCGAGCGATGATTCCGGCTCGATGGTGACCTCTGTTCATCGCGGGCGATGGCGCGTCCCAGGACTTCGGCATGACGTTCCACCTGCTTGGCGGCAACGGCAGGACCGGCGAGCTCCCGTAACAGAATCACACTCTTCCCGAAGCTGAGCTCAACCGCGGTGATGCCGACCCTGTGGGTAACGGCTGGCGACAACGCGGTCCCGGCCACCCCCAGCCTCTCGTCACACGGGCCGAAACCGGCCTCGCAGGTATCACAATGGTACCAGGCCTGCTCCAGAATCAGGGCTCCGGGCGCCGTGGTGAGGGTCCTGGGTCATCGCCCGACCCGGCGTGCGGCGGCACCGCAGGCACAGGGCAGGTATTCCCCCTCTCCGTCGGACGGGTCGGCATGCAGCCGGTCGGCCGGCAGTGCGGCCGCGGTGTCCCGCGCCGTCTCCCAGACGACACGCTCAAGAATCTCGAAAGCCAGACCGTCGACGGGTCCGTCGATCAAGCGGTCGATGCCCCTTGAGCTTTCGATTGCCGTCGTGAGTGCTCCCCTTTTCCGGATTCTCCCCGGCCGCCTCGCGTCCTTTGGCACGCACCGCGTCGGCGAGTGCCTCACTGGCTTCCAGAAAGGCGTCGCAGTACTCCCGAAAACGCTTGTATTCATCGCACTGTCGGCGCGTGTCCTCGGCCTCGTGCCGACGGATCGGAATCGACCGGTGCTGGCCCTTGAGCGTGCGGGCCAAAATGTAATTCGGGCCGTGTCCGCGATCACCCGGTCGGGCACAGTGGCAGTTCGGTCTGCCGCATTTCCTGTAATTGACGACGAGGGATCCGGGCTGCAGGTCACCGAGCGTCGCAAATCGAGCCAGGGCGCGGTCGCGACGCCGGGTCAGGGCTTCAATGGTATCCGCCATGGCGCATGTCTCATTACTGTTTTTAGACACGATAACAGATTATTGCGCTGAGCCACAATTGTCCGCAGTAAAGGTCAGCGTTCGGGCGGGCAGTGATGGAGCGGCTTCACGCCTCTCTGATGATCCCTTTCCAGCGGATCGACAAAGACGCTAGGGTTGCGTCGTCACCCCCGTAGACCGAACGCCTGCTTGCGGCCTGACACCGGGGCAAAGCCGGGGCTGGCGCAAGGCGTCAGTTGAGCGTCGATCAGGTCAGGACACCTGAACCGGTTCGTCGAACGGCACGGCCAGACGGTCGGATTCGTCGCACCGGCCGGGTTTCGTAGACCCGCAACAGGGGCGCGCATGCCCGACCCGGTTCAGTGAACGGCACCGTTCCTGAAGATATCGTCGAGCGTGGGCGCGGAAAGGATGGCGCTGAGCCGGACATCGAGGTCTTCGACCGGTGCGGCAAGCACACGGGCGCTTGCGTCTTCGGGGACGGCGCCGAAGCGGTGTTCAATCTGAGCGTTGCCGGTCGGTGCGAAGTGTCGTCCGCGCCACTGTTGATCGTCCGAATCGCCCCTGCGGCACCATCCGATGGGAGTGTTGAGTTCAAGCGGCGAAACCGGGAAGACCGACAACCGATAATCGATGGTCCATCGATATGCCAGAAGGTCATTTGGGTACCGGCCGGGAAATCTCTAGAATACGTCGCACGATCAGGCTCCGGAGGATCCGATGCGATCGACCATGCTGTTTGCAGTTGCCGTATTGCTCGGCACCGTCGCCCATGCACGCGCAACGGACCCGGCCGGCTCCGAACTCTGGGAAGACCTGAGCGGAGCCTATCTCGGAGAAGATGCCGTAGTGAAATTCGACGATTCGATCCGCCTTATGATGGCCGACCGCGTCGAAAGTGCCCACGAGGTTCCGGTAATGGTGAAGGTTCCGCACGAACTGCGGGACATGCGGGAACTGGTGCTGCTCGTGGACCGGAACCCCATCCAGCAGGTTGCCCGCATTACCCCGCATCGACGGATCGAATCGGTCGGAATGAACATCCGCCTGGAAGAGTCCACCCCGGTCCGCGCCGCCGTCCTGAGTCCATCCGGAATCTGGCACGTCGCGACCAAGTCCGTGCTGGTCATGAGTGCCGGCGGATGCTCGTCGCCACCGCCGGAGGGAGGCGTGGTGGCAGCAGTTGGAGACGTCCGAGTCAAGCAGTTTGATCGTCATGGCGGAGCCAGCCGGCTGAAGGTTCGAATCCACCACCCGATGGACACCGGATTCGTCGTGCAGGAAAACGGCAACGTGGTGCCGCCCTACTACGTCGAGAAAGTTCGGATCGAAGACGAAAACGGTCTGATCGCGGACATGCTGACCTGGGCCGCCATGTCGAGGGATCCGGTCATCACGATTGATCTTCTTTCGGAAGGGCACTCCGTTCGGGTCTCGGGAAGTGATTCGGAAGGCCTGCCGTTTGAAGGATCTGAACACGCGCCGGTCATGTAGCAGCCGCTCCGCCGGGTGGGCGGTCGGTGCCCTTCTGGCGGTTCTCCCGGCAGTGGCGGGGGCAGCAGATGGCGCGTCCTACGCACTTCGACCGCAAGCGGTCGCTCCGGGTGTCTACGTGTTCCCCGGTTCGCAGGACGCCCTGACCCCGGCCAATGGCGCGAACATTGCAAACACCGGTTTCATTGTCGGTACCCGCGAGGTGCTTGCCATTGAAGCCGGCCCGACTCACCGGTACGGGCAGGAAATGCTCGCCGCCATCCGTACAGTCACGGATCTTCCGGTCCGCTACGCGGTCGTCACACACCGACACCCTGACCACGCCTTCGGCATCGGAGCCTTCCTGGAGGCCGGCGTGGATGTCCTGATGCATCCCGCGGAAGCGGAAGCCCTGGCCCGCGAGGGGCCGGAACTGCTTCACCTCATGACCACACTTGTCGGCGAGCCGTGGACCCGGGGCACCTCCATTGAGGCGCCGTCCACCCTCGTCCGGACCGGCCGCTTCGTCGACCTCGGCAACCGGACGGTGGAGATCCTCGTGCTGGAGGGAGGGCATACCGAGGGCGACCTCGTGATCTTCGATCGATCGTCCGGCGTGGCCTTCTTCGGCGACCTGCTGTTCGTCGACCGGGCCGCTACCGTACCGCACGCTGACATCGGGGTCTGGCTCTTGCACCTCGAACGCCTTGAGGCCTTGCCGTGGACCAGGGGTGTACCGGGGCACGGACCGGTTCTGGAGGACCGGGCGGGGTTCGCCGACACCCGGAACTGGATCATGTATCTGCGCCGGCGGGCGGCCGGGGCCGTACTGATCGGAGAGAGTCCCGCGGAAATTCTGGACCCCGGCGTTCCCGAGCCGTTCGCCGGGCTGGTGGAGGCGGGTCCGACCTTCGGGCGGGCCATCCTTCAGCTCTACCGGAAATACGAAGCCATGCATCCGGAAGACCTCGAGGCGTGGCTGGAGTAACCCGCCCTGCGAGGCAGTGCGCCGCTCCTTGACCCCAGAGGCCGGGTACCGATCTCGCCTGCGCCGGCAGACACCAGATGCTCGATGAACCGGGAGACGCACCCACGCACGCAGCGGACTGCGCTCCGCGAGTGCGGTGATTCACAAATTTGTCGCACACCCCTGGCGGGTCAGTCCGGGTTCAAGGACCGGCAGACCGTTTCGGCCATTGAATCCGGTGTCCGGCGGGTGGTGGCTACGGAACTCCTGCCGGCTGTCGAAAAACTGAACGTACCACTCGACGTCTTCGCGACCAGCGAGAGATGTGAAGTCCGTCGTATTGTTGGTGACGAGCACATAGCCGTCTTCGATGGCGCGTCGAACAATGGTCCAATCCCTCTTCTTCGATCGGAGACCGAGCCAAGTGACGTGCGTCGACAAAGAGAAACCCCTATCTCGTGCGATTGCGACAAGATCGGGGCTCAGGCACTCGTCGATCAGAAACTTCACGGAGTTTGCAGCAACTTGTCGAACTCAACATTTTTCGCGGCGCCCTGCTTCGCTTTTCGCCACTTCGGCTGTTGCCGTGGACGACCGCGACAAGGGTACGCCTCGGCGTAGATTGCGGCGGCCGTCACCTGCCCTTCGGTCAGCGTCGGGTAGGCTGCTTGATCGTGGGTAACTGCTGGCCGACTTTCCGGTCGGGGTTCTCGGACGCTTCAATATCGAGGCGACCGACGCCGACGGGTTTCTGTCCCGGACGTTCGAGCTCCATCCCTCCGAAGCGTTTGCCGTGCTGCGTAACCCCCGGAAGGCGTACACCCATCCGCCCTTCTCGCCGCTGGAGTTCGTTCGCGACCTGACAGCGAAAGGACTCACCCGGCTGCTGGCTGCGCAGACGGACAAGCACCGGGACGAGCTTGAGGAGAGAGCCTGGCACCGTCTCCGGGGCTTGGTGGAGCCGAGGGGATTCGAACCCCTGACCTTCGCATTGCGAACGCGACGCTCTCCCAACTGAGCTACGGCCCCGCCACCCCTGCTATCTGGCACGTGTCCGGATAGGTGTCAAATCCGCTCCGCCGGCGATGCGAACAATCTTCATCCATCTCGGAGGGAAAGACGGATAAGGCAAGGGGTGAAATCCGCCCCGCCGGCGAGATCCCGAGCGCGATTCGCTCCGGGGCAGAAATGCCAGGATCTGCGAACCTGACGCCGACACGACGCTGAACGCAACCTCCGGTGTCATTCGGGCGGGTGCCAGCCCGGTCGAGACGGCGTGCGACTTCTCCGGTCCGCCAACCGGGCCGGTACCGCGCAACCGGCGGCGCGGACCCATCCGGCCGGAGCCTGCCCGTTTCTGTATGCGCCTCCGGAGAGCGTTCCTCGGGCACAATTGCCCCCGAGTGCCAGAACCAGCCGGTGCACGGGCCGGCCGCCCGAACCGCTGCCGCCCGCACAGCCTCACCGGTCACAGTCACGTTCCCGCCAGCACCGGTCCCGACAAGCCGCGCCCGGGTGCGGGGCAGGGTCCGCATCCACTGGTTCGCCCCGACGAAGACGCCGGTTCCCGCCGGCCGCAGCTCCAGCGCCGGGAACTCGGACCTGTGATCTCCTCCCGCAGGAGCCACAACTGGTCGGCAGGTCGGGCCGCAGGAGTTCCGGCTCGGCCCTGTCTCCGGAGCCCGACCGATGTCAGCCGGCCGGGCTGGCGTGCTATACCCACCTCCGGGAAGCTTCCCGACCCGCTTCATCCGCCCAGGCCCTGCCACGGAGTTCCGCATGTCGGACGTCAACAAGATCGTGCTTGCCTATTCGGGGGGCCTCGACACCTCCGTGATCCTGCGCTGGCTGCAGGAAACCTACCAGTGCGAAGTGATCGCCTTTTCGGCCGATCTCGGGTACGAAAGCGTGGAACGGGCCCAGCGCAAGGCGGAGCAGCTGGGTGTCCGGGACATCCGGGTCGAGGATCTGAAGGAAACCTTCGTCCGCGACTACGTCTTCCCGGTCTTCCGCGCCAACGCGGTCTACGAGGGCACCTACCTGCTCGGAACGTCGATCGCCCGTCCGCTGATTGCCCGCCGTCAGATCGAGATCGCGCACGAAACCGGAGCGGCTGCCGTTGCGCACGGCGCGACCGGCAAGGGAAACGATCAAGTCCGCTTCGAACTGAGCTACTACGCTCTCGATCCCGATATTCGCGTGATCGCCCCCTGGCGGACGTGGGATCTGCGGTCCCGCACCGATCTGCTCGCCTATGCCGAGGCACACCAGATCCCGGTGGAGCGGGCAAGCACCGGCGAACCCCCCTATTCGACCGATTCCAACCTGCTGCACACGTCGTACGAAGGACGGGCCCTTGAAGACCCGTGGCGCGAGCCCGACGAGGCCATGTTCCAGCGAACCGTAGCCCCGGAAGCAGCACCCGATACCCCGCAGTACGTGGAGATCGACTTTGAAGCCGGCGACCCCGTCGCCATCGACGGGACGCCGCTGGGCCCGGCCCGGCTGCTGGAGCGCCTCAACGAACTTGGCGGGAGGCACGGGATCGGACGGCTGGATCTCGTGGAAAACCGCTTTGTCGGCATGAAGTCCCGCGGGGTGTACGAGACCCCGGGCGGCACCCTGCTCCTGGCGGCCCACCGGGCCGTCGAATCCCTGACCCTGGACGGACCGGCCATGCGCACCCGGGACGAAATCATGCCGCAGTACGCATCGTTGGTGTACAACGGGTTCTGGTTCGCGCCCGAGCGCGAAATGCTGCAGGCGCTGATCGACGAATCGCAGCGCAGCGTCACCGGCACCGCCCGCCTCAAGCTCTACCGGGGATCGGCCCGGGTGGTCGGCCGCCGTGCCCCCGGCAGCCTCTACAGCGAGCACATCGCGACCTTCGAGGCCGATTCGGTCTACGACCAGAAGGACGCCGAAGGCTTTATCCGCCTGAACGCGCTTCGTCTCCGGCAACGCCGCCGGGCCGCAGACCGCAGGGGTTAGCGGAAGGACAATTCCACCAGCAGGGTGCGCACGAACCAGATCCCGAGAATCAGGATGATCGGTGAAATATCCACGGATCCGGTGTACGGCAGAATTCGCCGTATCGGGCGCAACAGCGGTTCGCTGAGCTGGGTCAGAACCCGGTACACACTCTCGACCAACCGGTTGTGGACATTGACCACGTTGAAGGCGATCAGCCAGCTCAGCACCGCCTGGATCACCACCATCCAGGCGATCAGGCCGAGCACCTTGTCGATGAGCATGAAGAGGCTCTGCATGCGAGTCCCCGGGCAACCCGTGACTGGGTCCAAGCGCCTGTCCATCGGCGGGGTCCGACCCGTGGAACCCGGTCCGCCCGACCGCAGAGCGACGGGGCGATAATGCACGAATTCACGGAAACGCTCCACGCAGGGTACACGCAGGCATTCTCGATCACGCGGGTTCTCGCCGACGAACACAGTGAATTCCAGCACATCCAGCTGTTCGAAAACCCGGTCTTCGGCCGGGTGCTGGCGCTGGACGGGATCATCCAGATCACCGAACGCGACGAACACACCTATTCGGAGATGATGGTGCACCCGCCCGTCTACGAACACGGACGGGTCCGGCGGGTGCTGATCGCCGGCGGCGGCGACGGCGCGGTTGCCGAGGAAGTCCTCAAGCATCGCTCCGTGCAGAGCGTGGACCTGGTGGAAATCGATCCGCGGGTGATCGAACTGAGCCGCGAGTTTCTGGGGTCCGTGCACGGGGATGTATTCGCGGACCCCCGCTTGCGGTTGCACACCGAAGACGCCGCGCATTTCCTCGAGACCCGGCCCGACACCTACGACCTGATCATTGCCGACCGCCCCGACCCGGTCGGGGCGGCCCGTTCCCTGTTCACGCAATCGTTCTACCGCACCACGGCGGATGCGCTCCGGGAAGCCGGCATCGCGATCTTCCAGAGCGGCGTTCCGTTCTTCCAGGCCGACGAATTCCGGGCCGTCTGCCGCCACATGCGCACGGTCTGGGCGGGCGTGGCGGCGTATGTCACCGCGACTCCGACCTACACCGGCGGCCTGATGACCCTGACCCGCGGTTCACGGACACCGCTGTCCGAATCGGACCTCGAGGCCGCCCTCGAACGCGCCCGCCGGGATGCTGTTCCCACCGCCACCTATGCGCCCGACGTGCACCGGGCGGCGTACGCGTTACCGGTCTGGCTGCACCAGCTGATCGCCAGCGGATAACGTCACCGCACGGCCGGTATCGACGAAGTGGCTGCGCAAGACCGGAAATCCGTTGAATCTCGAGGCATAGACCGTGGTATAGGCGCCGGCGCAACGGATGCGCACCCGGTCGCCGGCCGTCAGTTCCAGCGGCAGTTCGTATCCCGCGGATTCGTAGAGGATGTCCGCGCTGTCGCAGCTGGGGCCCGCCAGAATCACCGGACCACCGGGTCCGCTGCCGGCCTTTGCCTCGATGGGATAACGGATGGCGCCTCCCTCGGTCTCGGCCAGCCCACCGAACCGGCCGATGTCGAGATAGACCCAGCGGCGCGGATCGCCGGGCGCTTTCCGGGTCACCAGTACAACTTCCGACTCGATGATCCCGGCGGCCGCCACCAGATAGCGGCCAGGCTCGATCACGAGCGCTGGCGGACCATGACCGAAATGGCGTTCAACCGCCCCGCGAATGGCGCCGGCGCACGCTCCCAGGGTTGGAGTCCCGCACTGGTACCGCACGGGCAGACCCCCGCCCACGTTCAGCAACCTGACCGGTAGCCCGTCCGCTGCCGCCACCCTCGCCACCCCGGCCATCAAGGCCACGGCCCGCTCCCAGCTCACCGGATCCATCTGCTGGGACCCGACGTGAAAGGACAGACCGACCGGATGCAGACCGGCGGCGGCGGCCCGCCGCATGAGCGCCGGGGCCGTGGCGGCTTCGCATCCGAATTTCCGGTCCAGCGGCCACGCGGAACCGGCGTTGTCGACAGCGACCCGGACAGAGACCGCAGCACCCGGCGCATGACTTGCCAGCTTTTCGAGCTCCGCGGCGGAATCGAAGGAGAACCCCCGAATCCGGCGACGGTGCGCCCAGGCGATGTCTGCGGCCTTCTTGACCGGATGACCGTAGGCCAGGCGATCGGGCGCGATCCCGAGGCGCAGGCAGAGTGCGATCTCGGCGCGGCTGGTGACGTCGAAGGCTGCCCCGAGAGCGTGGAGACAGCGGAGAATCTCGGGAGCCGGATTGGCCTTGACCGAGTACTGGATCCGGAACCCGGGGAAGCTGCGTTGCACCCGGCGATAGGCGTCCGCCACCTCGCCCAGATCGACGACCAGGCAGGGCGTCGGCCGCAATCGGGAATCCAGGAACCGTTCTGCCGCCACGCTCACGTGGCTTCACCATTTGCCGGGCCGCTGCCGCGACGGAGCATCTGCACTTCCGTGCGGGCGGGGCGGACATGCCGCTCCAACTCGCGCAATGCCGCCTCCGCATCGGTGGCGCCGCAAAGGAACGCATCGAACGCGGCATAACCGCGCTCCGGCCACGTGTGCACGCTGATGTGCGATTCGGCCAGCACCGCAACCCCGGACACCCCCAACTCCTCGCCGAAGGTATGCAGGTGCAGATGCAGGATCGTGGCGCCGGCAGCCCGGGCCGCGGCCCGCATGGCCGCCCCCATGGCTTCCGCATCGTCAAGCCCGGTCCCGCCCCAGAAATCGGCAATCAGGTGCCGACCGGCGTAGGTCACGCCGGTTTCGGTAACGAACTTGTCGGGGGCGACGGTGCGGCCGGGAGCGGCTGACCGGGCCTCTGGATCGACGGGACTGCAACGCATGGACGGGGTTCTCGGTGCGGGAGTCGGCCGGCAGCAGTTTTGATCCGAGGCCGGGGGTCCGGCACCCGCTCCCGGGGGATGCGGAACCTAGACCCACGCGGCCCGGCCGCGCAACCGGCGCGACGCGGTCTCCCTGCCCGGAACGCAAAGGGGGGTGCGGGCCGGAAGGAAACCGGTGCGCTCGCTCGCCCCCACCGGGCGTCGAGGAGGCGGCCGGCAAACGAACCATGCGGGGAACTTCCCCGGGCCACGGGGTCCGCCACCAGGCTGCCCGGAGTGATGTTGCCGGCGGCGGCGGCTTCGGGCCGCTGCTTCGCTCCGCCTGCCGGGAAGCCTGGCTGCTGATGCTGAGTGTGGAGCAGACACGTGGAGGCTGGGCCACCACGATCCCAGGCCGGATGCGACGGCTGCGGATCACCCTCTGCTACCATGAGCGGAAGCTTCGCTCGTCGCCACCGGCGCTGCTACTCCTCCGGAAGCCGGCCTGGCGGATGCGCTGCTCGTTCCGGCCCGGGTCGCGGGATGGCCGCAGGCGGAAGCCGCAGTGCGAGACCGCTTCAGCCGACCGATGCGAAGGGACGGGAGACCTGGGGCTTCCCTCCCGGCGGGCGGCGGCGGGCTTCCATGGTGGACCTGATCCAGCGATGAACGAAACCGCCTTGCAGTTTCTGAGCACCGTCGGCCTCGAGTCGTGGTGGGGACAGGTCGTCGCAACCGTTCTCGCCACGGCCGTGCTGGCGTTCGTCGCGGGACGGTTGACCGCGCGGCTGGGCCACGGATTCACGCGCACCCCCGGCGTATGGGACGAGAGTTTCGTCGAGGCCCTGGGTCCGCCGATGCGCGCGGTCATATGGATCGCGGGTCTCGGGTTTGCGGCCGAGATTCTCCGGCGGGAAACCGGTTTCGCGATTCTCGCCGCGGTCGACCCGATTCGGGACGGAAGCCTCGTGGCGGCCATCGCATGGTTCCCCCTGCGGTTCATCAGGATCGCGGAAGCCAACTTCATCGCCGGGCGGGAGGCAAGAGGCGAGGAATTCGATCAGACCACGCTGGACGCCACGGTCAAGCTTCTCAGGCTCTCGGTTCTCATCGTGGCCTTTCTGGTGGGGCTGCAGACTCTCGGATTCAGTATCTCCGGCGTACTCGCCTTCGGCGGCATCGGCGGCATTGCCGTCGGGTTCGCGGCGAAGGACCTGCTCGCGAACTTTTTCGGTGGGCTGATGATCCATCTCGAACGTCCGTTCGCCATCGGGGACTGGGTCCTCTCGCCGGACCGGAAGATCGAAGGCACGGTGGAGCGAATCGGGTGGCGCCTGACCGTGATCAGGAAATTCGACACCCGGCCGCTCTACATCCCCAACAGCCTGTTCACCAGCATCGTCGTCGAGAATCCCTCGCGCATGCGCAACCGACGGATTTACGAGACGATCGGCATCCGCTACGACGACGCAGCGGCCATGAAGGCGATCGTCAAGGAGGTCGAGGCGATGCTGCGCACCCACGGCGACATTGCCGCCGACAAGTTCCTGATGGTCAACTTCGACGCCTTTGCCCGGTCCTCGCTCGACTTCTTCGTCTATTGCTACACCCGTACGGTATCGTGGGCGGAGTACCATGCCGTGAAACAGGATGTGCTGCTGCAGATCCTGGAGATCATCGACCGCCACGGCGCGGAGGTCGCATTCCCGACCTCCACCCTGCACATCTCGGCAGGCAGCACCGCGACGCCCGGTACCGAAGTTTCTTCTTCCCGAAACGACCGGGGGCCACCTCCCGAGCCTTCCTGAGGCACCGGACCCCGCCGGTTCGACTGGAAGACCCTCTTCCCCTGGTTGGCGTGTGCGCTGCTCGGCGGGACCGTCAGGCGAAATCAGTTCACGGTTCCGGGTTGTCGTTGATCCTCGGGCTTGTATCCAGTCTTGGCGGGCTGTTGCGAATGCGCCCCGGGGGGGCGCTCCGTCCTCAGCCCGCCGCCGGCAGCGCCGTTTCGGCGTCAAGCCTCGGCAGTCGGGCGATCGCCGCGCCGTTCTTCTCTTCGGCGAGCCGCAACTCGTAGAGCTTCTGGAGGTTGAGCCAGAACTCGCCCGTGGTGCCGAAGAAGCGCCCGAGCCTGAGTGCCGTGTCGCCGGTAATGGCGCGCCGGCCATTCAGTATCCCGGTGATGCGGTTCGTCGGCACGTCGATGCGCCGAGCGAGTTCGGCCGCGCTCATGCCGAGCGCATCGAGGTCCTCGCGCAGCGTCTCGCCGGGATGGACGGGTTTGCGCATGGCATGCCTCCTGTCAGTGGCAGTCGACGATTCCCCCATCTCGGCAGGGCCGGAGCCGCCTCCGGGCCACTTGAAGCAGATGCGCCATTGATCATTGATACGAATACTCCTTTTCCCCCACCGTCGACCCTTAAGCGCCTCCATCCGGTTGCCGGCGTGCGCCAGGTCGCCAAGCCCGGTGGCGGCGTCGAGCTGATCAAGCTTGCGCGAAGCAGTGCGCACGAAGCCCGGCCCTGAGCATCGTTTCGGCGGCCTGGCCCCGTTGTCCGGGGACTTACCGCACAGCCCCGAAGGCGGCGGTGAGGTCCGGACGCTCCAGCGTGCCGCTCGCGGCTTCATGCGCGCGGCCGGCGAAGATCCCGGTCAGGCGCCCGTCGTCGCCGCCGGTCTCCCGGAAGGTGTTGCCGAGAACCGCAATCGCGTAGCGAAGGTCGCCGTCGCCCCATTGCAGGGTCCGGCCATCGGCTTCGACAACCGCCAGACTCGTGAATGCCGCCGAGCCGTCAAGGGTCGCAAGGTCGACCGCGATCCCCGCGTCACCCGCGACGCGCTTTGCCGCCGGCGTGAAACCCACCAAGGCCCCGGTCCAGTCGGCGCTTCCCGACAGGGACCGGTTTGCCGCCAGGTCCGTCGCCGGAGCGGTGCCGTAGGCCCAGGGCTCCGCATAGCCGTTGCGCAGCACAACGCCGAAGGCTCCGTGCGCGTTGCCGACGTACAGGTGCTCGGACGTGCCCGACCACGGCCCGAGATCGTTCGGGGCGACGCTGTTCAGCAGCGGGCCGTAGAGCGCCCGCAGGGCCTCGCGGTCGATCGGATAGAGCAGGGACCCCGGCTGCCTGCCTTCCTGCACGGAATCATAGATCCTGTTGGTCGCCTCCATGATCGTGTCGAAGGTTTTGGGCACATGACCGCCGATGCCCAGGGAGTGGATGAGTTCGTGCGCCATGGCAATGACGGCCTTGCGCTGGTCGGTGTATGCCGGAAAGCTGCCGCGCGACAGCAGGATGTATTCTCCCCATGAGGTTGCCGCTGCCGTTCTGCTGTAAAACTCGTTTGCGGGCGTGAACTCGACGTGAATGGTGCGCGGCAGTTCCAGTCCACGAATGGCGCCATAGTATCGGCCGTCGACATCCACCGTGTGCCTGAGACTGAAACCGGGCAACGGCGTTCCGACGCTCAGCCTGACGCTTTCCGGGAGCGCCGCGTTGACCAATTGGACGGCCGCAAGAACACGCCTTCGTTCCTCCGCGGTCGACAGCCCGATGACGCGGACTTGATAGGAGGGCAACCGCCGCGACAGACGTCTGAGGGAAGACAGGTAGCGTCGCAGGTCCGCAGCGCCGGCGCCGTCGTCGATCCTTCCATGCCGGACCTCGACATCCGGGAGGCCGGGAACCGCGGTCTTCGGCAACCGTTCCGGTCCTGGACCCTGATCGATGCCCACGCGCAGCAGATCCCCGGTGCGGTAGATCGGCAAGCGCTTCGCATCAGATGTCGGAATGCCGGGATGGATCGTGTACTGGTTGTTGCCGGCATCCGGCGGCACCGCGGAGAGCTTCTGCTTCGGCGGTTGCACCACGGAGACGGGGTTGCCGCCACCGCCTCCGCAGGCGGTGAGGGTGAACATGACGGTGGCGACGGCGACGGCCATGCGCATGGCAATCCCCCCCCCGGTTCAAGGCACGACAAGGGCTTTCCCTGCAGCCCTGCCAGCCTCCGCACTGTAGTTGAGGCTCAGGTCGCTGCCCGGAAAAGCATGGCCCGGTTCCACTGCGATGTAATACTTTTCTCCCGATCGGCAAGCGGAATCGACAGGGTTGCGAGAGGGTCGGCAGCAGTTCTCCCGCCAGCCTCAGGCCTTGGCGCGGTACCTTGAAGAGCTTCGGCCCGCGCAGCACGGCCGTCGCCTTGTGCGGAATTTCCATGGTGGTCCAGATCGCAGCGAGACCGCACCAGTCCAGCAGCGTCACGACCGTCCGCCGAACGGATCAACGCCGGCCTGTACACGCGATGCGGCAGGACCGAGCCTGTGCCCAGGCGCCGTCTGTGAGCGCCCTGCAACAAAAAAACAGAATCGCGCGAACCGACGCGGGACGCTCGCCGGCGGACCGGTGTTCGCGATTCTGGGCGAATCGAGGTTCCGCAAGGGGCCTGGTAACGCTCGCCATCGTGTACCATTGTCGGGCACCTGCCGGTTCCGGACGATGGTTTCCCTGTAAGCGCGGCGCTGGCCGGGGACGGTATCGGGATTGGATCCCTGCCCGAATCGACACCAACGGCCGCGCCGGGCGATTTCAGATCAGCGGCCGAACTATCCGCCCGCGATCTTGGGCATCAGAAACACTTCGCTGTCGGGCCCTACCGGAGAAAACAGCGCATCCTGATGGATTTCGCCGTCAATCGCCAGCGCCATGCCCTCGTCGAGGTGCGGGGCGAGCGCCGGGTAGCGCTCGCCCAGTTGCGCCAGCAGGTCACGGACGTTGGCCGCCGGAATATCGGCCTCGACATCGCCGCCGACCAGCTGGCGGTAGTTGCCCGTGAACACCACGCGCGCCATGGCGGCAGCGGTCAAGCCGCCGCCGGCAACTGCGCGTCCTCCAGCGCCGCCAGCACCCTGGGCGGAGACATGGGGAGATCCGTGAACCGGATGCCCAGCGCGTCGGCCACTGCATTGGCGATGGCCGCCATCGGCGGCACGATCGGCGTTTCTCCGACCCCGCGCACGCCGTACGGATGCGCGGGATTCGGCACCTCGACGATCACGGTGTCGATCATCGGCACGTCGGAGCACACCGGGATTCGATAGTCGAGGAATCCGGGGTTCTGCAACCGCCCCTGCTCGTCGTAGACGTATTCCTCGTTGAGGGCCCAGCCGATTCCCTGGACTGCCCCGCCCTGCAGCTGCCCCTCGACATAGCTCGGGTGCACCGCCCGGCCGGCATCCTGAATGACCGTGTAGCGCTCAATCGTCACCCGACCGGTCTCGCGGTCGACATCCACGTCGACGACATGCGTGCCGAAGCTCGGCCCGGCGCCCTGGGCGTTGATCTGGGCCCGGCCGACAAAGGCCCCTCCGGTCTTGCCGGCCTGTCGGGCCAGTTCGGCGAGGGACAGCGGGTCAAACTCTCCGGCGTTGGGCCCGGCCGGCCGGGCCTCGCCGTTCGCCCATTCGACCGCCTCGACGGGAATGTCCCAGATCTTCGCCGCGCGCTCGCACAGCTGGCCGATCAGGTCACGTGCCGCCTCGATGACCGCCATGCCGCTGGCAAACGTCGTCCGGCTGCCGCCGGTCAGGAAGGTGTAGCCCAGCGAACTCGTATCGCCGATCAGGGGACGAATCCGCTCGAGGTCGATCCCGAGCGCCTCCGCCGCCTGGAGGCTCAGCGACGCACGCGAACCACCAATGTCCGGCGTCCCGGCCACGAGCGTGACGGTTCCGTCCTCGCCGAGGTTGAGCGTGGCGCAGGTCTCGCCGCCGATGTTGAACCAGAAGCCGGACGCCACCCCCCGGCCCTGCCCCGGCTTGAGCGGGGTGCGGTAGTGCGAGTGCGCCCTGGCCTCCTCCAGCGTCTCGACGAGGCCGACCGGACCGAAGGTGGGGCCGTAGGCAGCGCGGGTCCCTTGTTTCGCGGCGTTCTTCAACCGAAGTTCGATCGGATCCACCCCGATTCGGCGGGCGAGTTCGTCGACGACCGACTCGACCGCGAACTCCGACTGCGGTGCCCCCGGTGCGCGGTAGGCGGCCACCTTGGGGCGGTTGACCACCACGTCGTAACCCACCACCTTCACGTGTTTCAGGTCGTACGGCGCGAACGCGCACATGCATCCCGGCTGTACCGGTGAGCCCTGGAAGGCGCCGGCCTGGTACTTGAGCGTGGCCTCACCGGCCGTGATCGTGCCGTCTCTCGACATGCCGATCTTGACCCGCACCCGGCTGCCGGCCGCGGGCCCGGACGCCCGGAACACCTCCTCGCGCGACATGATCATCTTCACCGGCTGCCCGGATTTCCGGGACAGCATCAGCGCCACCGGCTCCAGGTAGACGACCGTCTTGCCGCCGAATCCGCCGCCGATCTCGGACGCGGTCACGCGAATCCGCGACACGTCCATGCCAAGGAGCCTCGCACAATGCCCCCGCACCACGAAGTGGCCCTGCGTCGTGCACCACAGTTCGGCCTGACCGTCTTCCGAGAAATTCGCGATACACGCGTGCGGCTCGATATAGCCCTGGTGCACCGGCTGGGTGGTGAACTCGCGCTCGATGATCTCGTCGGCCTCGGCGAAACCGGCCTCCACGTCGCCCATGCTGAACTCCACCACCTTGGCGACGTTGGACGGCTTGCCGGGAGCCGGATCCACTCCCTGCGTGAACAGGTCTTCATGCAGCAGCGGCGCATCGGGCGCCATCGCCTCCACCACGTCCATCACGTGCGGCAGGACCTCGTAGTCGACCTTGATGCGGGTGAGCGCCTCTTGCGCAACCTTCTCGCTGACCGCGGCCACGGCTGCAACCGGATGCCCCTCGAAGAGGGCCTTCTCGCGGGCCATCACGTTGCGGACGACATCGCGGTAGTTGATCACCATCTCGCCCGCCGGCACGAACTCGGACGGATGGTCCTGGAAGTCGTCGCGGGTTACCGCCGCCTTGACCCCGGGCAGCGCCAGGGCGCCCGACACGTCGATCGAGCGGATGCGGGCGTGCGCGTGAGGACTGCGGAGCACCTTTCCGACCAGCATGTTCGGGAGGTGCACATCCGCCCCGAACCGCGCCCTGCCGGTCACCTTGTCCGCGCCATCGGGCCGGACGGGCCGGGTTCCCACCCACTGGGTGCTGCCGTTGGCCTTGCCGTTAGTCGGAGTGGACATGTCTTGCCTCCCGCATCAATGGCACCGTGTCCAGCACGGCGCGCACAATCTTGTCATAGCCGGTACAGCGGCAGAGATTGCCCGCCAGCCAGTACCGGACTTCGGTTTCCGTCGGCGCCGGGTTGCGCTCGAGGAGCGACTCCGCTGCGATCAGGAAGCCGGGGGTGCACACCCCGCACTGGAGTGCCGCGTGTTCAAGGAACTTGGTTTGCAGCGGATGGAGCCGTTCGCCGCTCGCCATCCCCTCGATGGTCTTGACGGTCTCACCCTCGGCCTCTGCACCCAGCATCAGGCAGGCGCACACGAGGCGCCCCGAGACGATGACGCTGCAGGCACCGCAATCGCCGGAGGCGCACCCTTCCTTGGTGCCGGTGAGATGGAGCTCGTCCCTGAGGACATCGAGCAGGGTCTGCTCGGGTTCGCACAGGAACTCGACCGGATTGCCGTTGACGGCAGTCGTGACGTGAACCTTGGCCATCAGTGCTCTCCCCTTGCGCGCCGGGCCGCAATGCGGGCCGCCCGGGTGGCCAGCACGCCCGCCACCCGGGTGCGGTAGGCGGCCGTGCCGCGCTTGTCATCGATCGGACGGCAGGCCGTCCGGGCGGCCGCAGCGAGCTTCTCGAGCGCCGCGTCGTCGCAGGCGGTTCCGACCAGCGCTGCCGCGGCTTCGTCGACCAGGATCACGGTCGGGGCGACGGCACCGAGGGCGACCCGCGCCGCCGTACAGCGGCCGTTGTCGTCGAACGAAAGATTGACGCCCGCGCCGACGACCGCGATATCCATCTCGGTGCGGGGGATGAAACGGAGGTAGGCATCGGCGGAGCGCGGCGGCCGCTCCGGAAGCTCGATCGCAACCACGAACTCGCCGTCGTCGAGAGAGATTGCGCCGGGGCCCGTGCATACGGTTTCGACCGGGATGCGGCGGCCGCCGGACGGGCCGGCCACCTGGCATACGGCGGCCGCCGCCGCCAGGGCCGGCACGGTATCGGCAGCGGGCGAGGCGTTGCAGAGATTGCCTCCCAGGCTGGCCCGGCCCTGGATCTGGGTCGAACCGATGAGCTCCGCCGCTTCGACCACCCCCGGCCACGCGGCCTTCGCCGCCGCATGCTCGCCGAGCTCGGCGCCGGTCACCGCAGCGCCGATGATCAGCCTTCCGTCTTCCTCACGAATTTCTCGGGTTTCACGGATTCGCTTGATGTCGACCACGAGTTCCGGCGCGACCGCCCCGGAACGAAGCTGCACGAGCAAATCCGTGCCGCCGGCCAGGACCCGCCCCCGCGGTCCGTCGCCCGCCAGAAGCCGCACGGCATCGTCGACGGACTGGGGTGCCTCATAGCGCACTCACTATCTCCCTGAAAGGTTCTGCTGGCGCAAGCTGCCTTCCCGTCTGCCATTCCGGTCCCGTCGGTCATGCGCCGCCGGGCTGACCGGCGGAGACGGTCGCGACCTGTACCACAAGCACATCAGCACCCGCACCATATCACGCTCACCCGCCTCTGTACGCAAGAACCGGCGGAGCGGCACCGTTCCCCCGGCACCGCCAACAGTCCAGCAACCGCATGCTGGTCACGGGCCGGCCTGCCGTGCCCATCGACAGTCCTGCCACCCCGCAACCGGTGCGATGCAATCCGGATCCTGTCCATTGAGAAGATTGACCCAAACCGATTCAATCCAAGCGACCGGCGCACCGGACCGCCCAACGGGACCAAGGGCCCCCGCGCAAGTTCCGGGAAGAGGTGGGCGATCCATCGGCCCCGCACCGGGCTTGCCGTCAAGGAAGAGGAGAACGCAAACATCACGGAGACGGAATCGATCTTCGGCCGCAACCCCGAATCCGGATCGAGTATCACCCGAGAACCCGTCACGAGATCAAAACCTTGTCATGCGGGCACGGCAATCAAGTCGTGATCCGGCTTGGCCGCATTTCCCGGACAGATTCATGAACGTCACCGAACTTCCGGCCCCGGCGGGCTGTACGCGCCCGCCTGAAGCCCATACGCACAGACCCTTCAACCGGCCCGGTCGGCGTGTACCCGCCAGGGACGAACGAGCAGGCGGCCGGCTGCGTGAGTTCGCCGAACCCAGTGCGCGATGCTTGCGGTGATGGCTTCCCCGCGCCGCCGACACCCCACAAGCGCGCCGGTCGACCGGCCGTGCAGCAGTGCGATCCAACCGTCCGGAGTACGGACCGCCGTTCGCCGCTTGCTACCGGGAAACCTCTGCCGAGGTCGCGCAAGGGTCCGGGCGGTCGATGCTGAACTGCCCGTCGGCAGTTCGGAAAAACAGGGCCGCCGGCGCCGCGCCGCCTGGTACCCGCATCCGATAAAGGATGCACCCCTCCGGATCACGGAATGCCGGGATATAGACGATGCCTTCAAGCACGATCGAAGGGTCTTCTGCGGCGACGCCCGCGGCCCCTCGCTCCGGGCTCCGTTCATCCGCACAAGCCGCCAGCAGGACGGCCCACCCGCCTGCCAGGAGCAGGAGACGCACGGGATGCATCGGCCTACCAGGTCATGCGGTAGGCCAGACCGATGCTTGCCTCCCGTTCACCCGGAACATGGCCTGCATTCACGGCGCCGCCCGCCTCGACCGCTACCGTTCCGTCAAGCGCCTGCCGCTCATGCCGGACCGTCAGCCGGAATTCCCGCGCTTCGGGCCGCAGCGGCACGAGGTGTTCGTCCCTGAGTTTCCGCCCGCCTTCCATCCAGCCGTTCTCGAGGCGAAAACGGCCTACCCCGGATTCGGCGCGCAACGGTTGCGCGAAAATGATCCCGGTCGTCGGGGTTCCGATCCGCATCTCTGCTGCCGAGAGGAGGGACGGGCCGGTCCGAAACATGGCGTCTGCCCCGTAGTGCGGCAGGTTGACCGCCAGTGTGCCGGCAGCCCGTACGGAGACCCGGGAAGACAGGGCATGCGTGAAGGAATGCGACGTCCAGACCATGCCGGCCTGCACGTTCGTGCGGAACGCGCCGGACGCCCTGGAGCCGAGGTGACTGCCCTTCTCGAAGCTCAGACCGTAGCCCCAGCCACCGCTCGGCGGCCGGCGGGCCACACTCGCCGATGACGGGCCGAAACCCGCCACCCAGCCCGCCTCACGGAGAAGCTCCGCGCCGGCGGGAGCGGTGTCGATCGTCGTCCACTGCAGGTTCAGGGTGTCGAGCCCCGGTGCCGGCGCGGGTGGGATTTCCGCGTCCTCGAACCTCGGAATCGGGGAGCGTCCGGCAACCGGATCCGAGATCAGCGCCGAAACCGGAACCCAGAACGGAAAGTCGTGATCATCGAAGACGGCCAGTTCCAGATGCGCGGCACGACGGGCGATTGACCCGTAGGCAGCCGGCGCGGAAAGGGAAGAGCGGTTGAGTGGATGCGAGGAAGGTCCGGCTGCAAGGGTGCCGACCGGAGTCAGGGCTGCTTCGAGATCCAGATGACCGGCACCGTAGGTCAGGAGATCGCCGTATTGCCCGCTGCGGTTTGCCGTATCGATCATGCGCCTGACGATCGCAGTGTTCCCTCGGGTTTCTCGGAAATGCTCCATGAGCAGGGCCAGCGCACCGGAGACCAGTGGCGCGGCGAAGCTGGTCCCGGTGAGATTGTCGCGCACGGTGCCGCGTCCCGGACGGGTTGGGACCGGCACCAGTCCCCGCACCGTTCCCGGAGCAGCCAGACAAAAGTGCCGTCCGTGCTTCACCGAGTTCCAGTCGCTGGGGAGATCCCCGCAGGCGTTCGAATACGGGGCCAGGCGTCCGGTGCGGGGGTCCGTCGCCACCACCGACAGGGAGTGCCCGCGCAATTCCGGAATGAACCTCGGAAGGTCCCCGCCGATATCGGACCAGCGCCCGGACCGGTTTCCGGCGGCATACACAAAGATGGTCCGTCCAGCCTCCGGTGTGCCGGTCTGCAATTCCGCATTCAGTGTCCTGGGCAGGTAGGTGCGCCACCATTGCAACTCGCGGTCGAGTGCCCTTGCAAATGAACCCGGATCAAACAGTTCTGAGCCGAAAGACCGGTTGATGATGTCAAATTTTGCGTAACGGTCTCGGTAGGCTTTCGCAAGCCTGCCGTCCAAGTTCTCACGGTTCGCGCGCGAAAGCGACGAAACGGATGACCTCCAGACTTGGCTTACGTACGCCATTTCTTCTTGGTCTTCCGTGAGGTTCCTGGCGATGGGAATAACCGTTGCCCCGGTCGCTACACCCAGGTTCTTTCCGGCCGCAACCGACGCAACGATCGTGCCGTGCCCTCCTTCCCTTCCGTAAGGAGTGGGTACTTCCCGCCACCGGGACAGCCTCTCGAACGGGTCGTACTGGTCATAGAACTCGTCAAGCATGAAGGCGCTGTCGTCCCGCCATGGCCATCCATCACGACGGACAATCTGTTGCACCCAGCGATTCGGTGCTTCCGAATCGCCGTTACTGTTCCCTCTCCGGATGCTGCAGGAACCGGAAAAACGACACGAATCGATGTCCCCGAAAGGATCATCCCCGTACGGGCGTTCGTACGACAGGACAGCGCCGGCCGCAGCCGTCAAACTGATCCGGTCCCCGAACTCCGCACGCTGCGTGTAGTCGACAATGGAATCATCAATGCCAATGCGAACGCCCTTGCCGGTGAGACCTCTGGCATAGGCGTATTGCGCACCGATCTTCTGCAGCACGGGCTGGGATCTCGTGAAACGGGGGGTGCTCAAAAATTCCGATGGCGTGCCGTCAGGATAGTCTTGACGCAGAGTGCCCGACGGTACCCCTCCGGTCGGACCGCCGCCGCCGCCACAAGCGGTCAGAACGAGGAGAATGGCCGCAGCACCCCACACGACCCGAGCACGGATCATTCCGTTTCCTGTTTCATTCATGACAGTCCGATCGTAACTGATTGGTCTCGATAGTCATCGCATCTACCACCTGCACATCTTAGGGCTCAGGCCTAAATTGTATTTCCATTTTTTGTGTTGTTGTGTTATATCGGTCGTATGAGACGTGATGTTGAGCTTGAAGCGACGATTGTCGAGAAGTACGCGGCGATTAAGGCGTTTCTCGACGAGCGTGGGCGTCGGATCTGGGCGGCGACGGAGTCGCGCGCCATCGGGTATGGAGGAGACGCGCTGGTGTCGGATGCGACCGGATTGTCGCGGCCGACGATTCGGGCGGGGCGCCGGGAACTGGAAGCGGGCGGCGCGGCGCGTGGTCGGATCCGTCGCCCGGGCGCGGGGCGCCCGGGCATCGAGCAGGTGCAACCGGGCATCAAGGCGGTGATGGAGGAACTGGTTGACCCGTTGACGCGCGGTGACCCGGAGTCTCCGCTGAGATGGACCTGCAAGAGCCGGGCGAAGCTGACAGCGGCGCTGTCGAAGGCGGGGTGGAAGGTGAGTTCGACGACGGTCGGCAGGTTGCTTCACGAGCTTGGCTACAGTCTGCAATCGGTGCGCAAGAGCCGAGAGGGGGCATCGCACCCGGACCGCAACGCGCAGTTCGAGCACATCAACGCGCAGGCCGACGAGTTTCTGCAACGCGCTCAGCCGGTGGTCTCGGTGGACACGAAGAAGAAGGAGCTGGTTGGAGATTTCAGCAACCGCGGGCGGGAGTGGCAACCGAAGGGGCGCCCTGAGCAGGCGCTGGTCCACGACTTTCCCAAGGATTCGACGGGCAAGGAGATCCCCTACGGCATCGATGACATGGCGCACAACGAAGCGTGGGTGAACGTCGGACGTGACCACGACACCCCTGCGTTTGCTGTGGCCTCGCTGCGGCGGTGGTGGAGCGCGTTGGGCAAGAAGCGTTATCCCGAGGCGCGCGAGTTGTTGATCACCGCCGATGCGGGCGGCAGCAACGGCTATCGCTCGCGCGCCTGGAAGCACCATCTGCAGCAGTTCGCTGACGAGACGCGTCTGCGCATCCATGTCAGCCACTTCCCGCCAGGCACCAGCAAGTGGAACAAGATCGAGCACCGGTTGTTCTGCCACATCACTCAGAACTGGCGAGGCAAGCCGCTACGGAGCTTCGAGACCATTGTCGACCTGATAGGCCATACACGCACCGACGCCGGTCTTCGGGTCAAGGCCAAACTTGACAAGAGAAAATACCCGACCGGCGAGAAAATCACCAAGGCACAGATGGACGCCCTGTCACTCCATCGAAACCAGTTCTGCGGTGACTGGAACTACGAATTACGCCCACGATAAAGTTGGGAACTTAATTTTGGTCAGAGTCCTTAGCCTGAAGTCCTGAGCAAGGTAAGCGTTCGGCCGCACTGTGGGGGACGGTTTTCGCCCCTCGGACGATCTCTTCCGGCGAATTTACCGAGGCGCCGGAATTGACTGCTGTCACCCCCAGACCGAACGCGCACGGCGGCACTATCCCCCCGAGCCGAACTCCGTCATGATGGCGGGGTCCGGCCCTCACGAGGCTGAACGGCAGGGGGCTGTACGCCGAAATGCACGACAAACCGAAAACCGATCCGCGGCTTGGCCCGCTCGCCACTCTCATTCATTCCATCGACCGCCCTGGCGAGTACTGTACGCACGGACGCTTCCTTGCGCCGATGCCGCGCATCCGGATCGGCGCGGGCGATACCCTGTCCTTTCCGGTCCCGGCCGCGCAGGTCAAGACGATGATCGGCGTGGCCACACCGGCACCCTACGGCCGGGGGCCGGAAACGATCGTGGATCGTGCGGTCCGCGACTGCTGGCAGATCGAACCCGGCCAGATCGACCTCGGCGGCCAGGCCTGGTCCGAGACCTTCGGCAACGTGCTGGAGCGGGTTACCGAAGGTTTGGGGTGCCCGCCGGATGCCATCTCCGCAAGCCTCTACAAGGTTCTGGTCTACGAGGTGGGCGGGTTCTTTGCGCCCCATCGCGATACGGAAAAGGTGGACGGGATGGTCGGGACCCTGGTGGTCTCGTTGCCCGCAGCGGGCGCGGGCGGAGAACTGATCGTCCGTCACAAGGACCGGGAAACCGTGGTCGACATGCGGACCGACGAGCCCTCCGAGTTGGTGTACACCGCCTTCTACGCGGACTGCGAGCACGAAATCCGCCCCGTGACCGTCGGGCACCGGATCTGTCTCGTCTACAACCTGGTCCTGAACAAGGGCAAGAGCGCACCGACGAAAGCCCCGGACTACAGCAGCAAGGTAGTCGCGATCGCGGACGAACTCCGGAACCGGTACCGGGATCCCGAGACCACCGGAAAGTTCGCCTGGATCCTGGAACACGATTACAGCGAAGCAGGATTTTCGTTCGCGACGCTGAAAAACACGGATAACGCGGTCGCCCAGGTGCTGGTGGAAGCGACCCGCCTCGCGGATTGCGCCCTGCATGCCGCGATCGTGCACATCGAGGAAAGCGCTTCCGTCGACTGGTACGGCGATTGGGTGCGCGAAGCCGAGGACGTGGACGAGAGCAACTACGAGGTGACCGACATCGAAAGTACCTATCACTGGCTCGACGGATGGGTGCGAACCGACGACACCCCGGCGGAATACGGAAAACTGGATCTGGACCCCGAGGAGTTGTTGGACGAAGAGGCTTTCAAGAATCTCGAATCCGAACCGCCCGACTCGCAGCGCCTGTTCGAAGCCACCGGTAACGGGGGCGCCAGCGTCGAACGCCTCTACCGTCGTGCGGCACTGGTCATCTGGCACCAAGCGAACAGCCTGGAGGTATTGGCCCCTGCCGGGGCCGGCGCCCTAGTGTCGTTCCTGGGTGCGGAACGGGACCGGGAACAGGCCGGCGCGACCACGATCCGTTCAAGCCGGGAATGGGCAGCCAGCATGGTGGAAGCCTGGCCAATGCCCCCGCGTTTCTATTCCGCATCCAACCTCCAACCCTGGTGGCAACACTGCGCCAAGGCCCTGCGGCTTCTGCACGACATCGGTAACCGGGCCGCGCTGTCAGGCTTTCTCGAAAACGTGGTGGTGCCGCGCTACGGCACTCCGATGAATGATGCGCTGGCAGTCGTCATGTCGCAGGCCGACCCGAAGGAAACGGGTGCCTTCTTGGACCGCCTGGCGCGTTCGCACCTTGGCCCGCAACCCGACGGCATTCTTGACCTGGTCTGCCGCCTCTGCGAGAAACTCGAAGACGGAAGTCCTACTCCCTGGCAGTCAACCCTGCGGGAGACAGTACTCGTCATCTGTTCGGAGTTGCCGGCTGTCTGCCGGCCACCCGAGAACAGAAACCCGGGCGCTCCGGAGCGGCAGCCTGACCCTCTGTCTGCCGATACCGTGGGGGCCTTTTTTCGGCTCGTTTGGCGGTACGGTTTGGAGAAGCAGGCGACGGAAGCGGCCTCGTTCTTCATCGACCAGCCCGGTCTGGTTTCACCGGACCGCTGCGTTCCAGCGCTGCTGATGGCCTTGCGCGAAGAACATGGTGACCGGATCGGGGAGTGGCCGGCATTCGAGATGCTGTGGCGGCGCGGTGCCGCGTTCCTGCTGAATCGAAGCAACCGCCCGCCAGGACCGCCCACGGACTGGCTGATTCCGACCGACGGTCTGCCATGCAAGTGCGAACATTGCGACGCGTTGCGGGAATTTTGCCGTGACCCCGAGGCCTCGGTGCGCCGGTTTGCGGTACGGCAGGACCTCCGAGAGCATCTCAGGAGCCAGATCCGTTCCAGCGGGATCGACATGCGTTATCAGACCGAGAGAAAGGGAAGTCCGCACAAACTCGTCTGCACCAAGACCCGCGGAAGCCACGAACGCCGTCTCAAGGAGTACGAAACAGACGTCACGGAAATGCGCCGGTTGCTGGATCTCGCGCGGATCGTTCCCGGCACAGCCGAGACCGCAAGGGATCTGGATGCGGCCCTCGGACGAGCGGAAGGTTGATCCGATTCTCTCCCTGGGCACCGTCCGCCGGCGCACGGTCTGCCGCTCCCCCGGACGGTCACGGGGCCGGACCTCGACTGATGCGTTCGGCTTTCCGGCCTGATCCGCTCAAGCGAGGCTCCGAACCGCATCGACGCCATCTGGCCAGGTGCTGATGAGCGATGCGGGCCCGGCACCGCGTCACACCTCGAGAAGCGGGCGCATCCCATGACGCGCCGTCCGCCATGGCCGGCCACGGCGAACCCCCCTGTACTCCGGGGATGGCAGCGGCCTGGTGAAACCGGCCGAACCGGTCAGCCCCGGCCAGGCGGATCTGAAACGCTTCTCCGACCCCGTGCCGCATGGGGTTTGCGATCTGCCGCGCCCAGCGGGAACATCGGCGCCGCGACGCCAAGCTGCTTGGGGGATTCGGCGCCGGCGTGCGAGAATCTTGACGGGCAGACGCCGTTCCGGCCGGCGCCGGCTCGGGGGATCCTGCCCGCTGCAGATCCCGGCGAACCCTTGAGTCTGCCCGAGGACGTTTCTGCCGATCTTCATCCTCCCGTCGGCTGAAAGGGCCCCCACGACGGATCCGACGCATCGGTCGGTGTCGACAACTCACGTTCGCGGTTGCCCGTGATGTCGATCGTGTAGATCCGGATGCTGTCCGCAGTTCCCGAATCGAGCTCGGTCCGCGCAAAGGCCAGCAGCCGGCCGTTCGGCGCCCAGCTCGGCCCCTCGACCAGGAATCCGTCCGCGATCAGCCGTTCGCCGGTGCCGTCGGGATGCATGAGTCCGATATAGAACCGCCCATCGAGCGACTTCGTGAACGCGATGTAGTCTCCGCGCGGCGACCACATCGGCGCGGTGTAGCTTCCGGCACCGAAACTGATCCGCCGGGAGACGCCGCCGTCGGCCTCCATCACGAAGAGATTCGGCCGGCCCGACCGGTCCGAGCTGAAGACGATCCGGTCCCCCTCGGGGCTGTAGCTTGGCGACGTGTCGATCGCCCGGCCGTGGGTAAGCTGCTGCAGCTCGCCGGTCCCGAGGTCCAGCGTGAACACGTTGGTCACCCCGCCCTCGGCCAGCGACATCGCCACCGTTTCGCCGCCGGGATGGAACCGGGGGGCGAACGTCATCCCGGAGAACTGTCCCAGCTCCTCGCTGCTGCCGGTGTCCAGATGGTACCGGTACACGCTCGGCGCGCCGCCCTGATAGCTGAGATAGAGCGCGGACCGGCCGTCCGGTGAAAAACGGGGAGTCAGGACCAGATCCGACCCGTCGGTGAGGTAGCGCTGGTTGGCCCCGTCCTGGTCCATGATCGCCAGCCGCTTGACCCGTTCGGTTGCCGGGCCGGTCTCGGCAACGTAGAGAATGCGCGTGTCGAAATAGCCGCGTTCGCCGCTCACCCGCAGGTAGATCCGGTCGGCCAGCACGTGCGCCATCCGTCGCGCCAGCGCGATCGGGCCGCTCAGGCGCACCCCGACCATGTCCCGGCCGCCGTACACATCCCAGGCCCGCGCCGCCACCTCGACCGACCCGCCTCCCAGATCCCGCACCGTGCCGGTCACCAGAACCTGGGCATCGATGATCCGCCAGTCGCGAAACCTCGGCTCCACCGAGGCATCGGTCGCACTCTGCAGGTACGAATCCGGGTCGATGTGGCGAAACAGCGCGGAACTCAGAAGGTCGCCCACGACCACCGCCCCGATTTCTCCTGCGTCGGTCGCGAGGAGGTTGCTTTCCACGTCGAGGGTCAGCGCAAACGGAACCGGCTCGATCCGCCCCCCGACGATATCGATCTCGAGCGGGCCGTCCTGCGCCAGGGCCGCCGAAGCGGCGGCCAGCAGCAGGGCGAGCGGCGCGGTACAGCGGAGGAATACGGACATGCGGAACAGGGAACCCGGAGGACTAGCACTACGGCCGGAAGAATAGCCGCATATGCCGCCACGATGCGTACTTGTCCGCCGGAAGGCCACTGATCTTGCCGGTTTTCAGGATCGCGGTCTGGGCGCTGTCCAGGAACGAGCGAAGCTGCGCGTTCTGGTTGATCCGGCGGCGTTCGGCCTCCGATACGCGAAGGTCGTGAATGGTGCCGTCCGGCTGTAACTGGAACTCGAGGATCACGTACATGTCCTCGTCTTCCTGGAGCGCCGGAGGGCGCCGCCAGTTGCCCCGGATCTGCCTCTGGATCAGTCCCTCCATCCGCGCCCGGGCAAAGCGGTCGACCGGAGTCTCGCGCGCCCCGGATGCGGGCGGCGGATCGAGGGCCGCGTAGCGATCGAGGGCCTCATCCAGCTTCGAAGATGGATTCTCCGGGGCCGATGAACCCGGCGTCCGCTCCGCAAGATCCCGCAGCATGTCGTCAAGCCGCGACGGCGGGGGCGGAGCCTCGGCGGCGCGCGCCGTCTCCGGTGACGGAGCCGCTGCCGCCGGCTCGACGGGTTCGGGAACCGGCGCGGCGGTCGCCGGCGGCGGCGGTGCTTGCGGTACCGGCGGGACGACCTGGGCGGGGGCGGGCGGGGGTGCCGCCGGCATCGGCGCGGCATCGACCGGCGGCGCGGCCACGTCCGGTTCGGGTTCCGGAACCGGGGCCGCCGTCACCGGTTCGGGCGGAGCGGGCGGTGACGGAACCGGCTCCGCCGACACCGCTTCCGGCTCGGGCGTGCCCGGCGCCGGAGGCGACGCGGGTGCCGTGCGCACGGGCGCGAGATCCCGGGCCAGTTCCACGTCGACCGCGGGCGGCAGAACCACCGGCCGCGACAACGTCGGCAGGCCCACGACTGCAAGGGTCACGAACAGGGCGTGCAGCAGGACCGACAGGACAACGCTTCGGCCCACCCGTCAGAACCTGTCCGGCCCGGGCGGGACCGTCACCAGCGCCACCCGCCGCTGGCCCGCCGCCGAGATCCGTCCGATCACTTCCATCACCCGTCCGTAATTCACGGCGCGGTCGGCGCGGACGAATATCCGCTGGTCCGGCCGCGCCGCGAGGATGGCATCGAGTTTCGCCGCCAGGGTTCCGGCCTCGATCGGCGTATCCAGCAACAGGACCTGCCCGTCGGCCTGCACGGTCACCACGATCGGTTCGTCATTGCCCGGAATCGGTTCGGCATCCGCCTCGGGAAGGTTGACGCTGACCCCGGTCGTGAGCAGCGGGGCGGTGATCATGAACACCACCAGCAGTACCAGCATCACGTCCACCAGCGGCGTGACGTTGATTTCCGCCATCGGGGGCCTGGGACTCCGGCCCAGGGGCGAGCGGGACTGACGGGGCTCGATATTCACGAACCGTTCTCGTCGATGTGTCTCGAGAGCAGGGCTCCGAGTTCGCTGGCAAAGGCCTCGAGCCGGGCCGCATAGCGGTTGAGATCCCCCGAGATCTTGTTGTAGGCGACGACGGCCGGGATCGCGGCCAGGAGGCCGAGCGCCGTGGCAAACAACGCTTCGGCGATTCCCGGCGCCACCACCGCCAGCGACGTATCCTGGCTGACACCGATCGACTGGAAACTGTTCATGATCCCCCAGACGGTCCCGAACAGTCCGACGAACGGCGCGGTCGAGCCGACCGTCGCCAGGAAACTCACATTCCGTTCTAGGGCATCCATCTCCCGCGTGACGGTGACGTGCATCACCTGGATGATCCGCTCGCTCACCCCGGCGGCAATCGCGCGCTGCCGTTCGGTCTGGGTGACCGACCGCTGCCACTCGTTCATGCCCGACACGAATACCGCCGCCAGCGGGTGATCGGGGCGGCTCTGGAGATGCCGGTGCAGTTCCTCCAGCGAACCGCCCGACCAGAACGTCTGCTCAAACTGGTTGGCCCGCTGCTTGAGCCTTCGCAGCCGCCCGAGCTTCTGGATGATCACCGCCCAGCTCCAGATCGAGGCGATGACCAGCAGCACCAGCACGGCCTTGATGACGAGATCGGCCTGCAGGACCAGGCCCCAGATCGTCAGGTCGACGGACGCGGTAGTCGTGAAGATTTCGTCCATTTCCCTCAAGATGTCCAGAATTACGGGTGCTGCAAGGAGGCGAACGCGGCCGTCACGGCGGCGGGCCAGCGGCGGGGTCGGCCCTCCCGCGTCACGCAGGCCAGGGTCAGCGCGAGTTCGGCCAGAACGGCGCCGCGGCAACGGATGGTCTGCGCCAGCCGGAGCCGGGCCCCGCTTAGCGGACCCGTCCCCGTATGTACCTCAAGCACATTATCGAGGCGGGCGGGCGCGTGGAACCGCACCTGCAGGTCGCGCACGACGAAGACGGCGCGGTGGCGGGCGAGCAGGCTCGGGTGCTCGAGACCGAGGCAGCGCAGCATCTCGGTCCGGGCCCGTTCGGCATAGCGAAGGTAGTCCGCGTGATACACGATACCGCCCGCGTCGGTGTCTTCGTAATACACCCGCACCGGGAAGACGTGGGTGCCGTCCCGAAAGCCCCCGGAGGGAGGCCCGGTCTCAATCGCCATCGGCCGGCTCCGCCGGAGCGGCGTCGCTGTCAGGAAACAGGCCCGGAATGATCCCGGTCCGGGGCGGCTGCAGGCCCAGGCGCTGCCAGGCCAGGGCGGCCGCGACCCGCCCGCCCGCCGTCCGCTGGAGAAAGCGCGCCTGCAGCAGGAACGGCTCCACGACGTCCTGCAGGGTCTCGACCTCTTCTGACAGCGTCGCCGCCAGCGATTCGATACCGACCGGGCCGCCGTTGTAACTCCGGACCAGACAATCGAGGTACCGGCGGTCCATGGCGTCCAGCCCGTCGGCGTCGATGCGCAGTTGCTCGAGCGCGGCCTCCGCATCGCCCTTGCGAATCACCGCCAGGCCCCGGACCGTGGCGAAATCGCGCACGCGGCGGAGAAGCCGCGCTGCCACCCGCGGCGTGCCCCGCGCCCGCTTCGCGATTTCCCCGGCGGCGTCCGCCGCAAGTTCAAGGCCCAGCAGCCGGGCCCCGCGCGCAACGATCTGCTGCAGTTCGTCCGGCTGGTAGAAATTGACGTGGAACAGGATCCCGAACCGGTCGCGCATCGGGTTCGACACCCGCCCGACCCGCGTGGTGGCGCCGACGACGGTGATCGGCGGCAATTCGATGCGCATCGTCCGGGCGCTCGGGCCGCGGCCGATCATGATGTCGAGCCGGTAGTCCTCGAGCGCGGGATACAAGGTCTCCTCGACGGTGATCGGCAGCCGGTGGATCTCGTCGATAAAGAGTACGTCGCGCGGGTTGAGGCTGGTCAGGATCGCGGCCAGGTCGCCCGGGCGCCCCAGGGCCGTGCCCGAGGTGGTCAGAATGCCGGTGGCCAGCTCTTCGGCCACGATGTGCGCCAGGGTGGTCTTGCCGAGTCCCGGCGGTCCGTGCAGCAGGACGTGATCCAGCGCCTCGCTCCGGGCGCGGGCCGCCTGGATGAAGACCCGCAGGTTTGCCAGGCTTTCCTCCTGCCCGACGAACTCGTCGAACCGTGCGGGCCGGAGGGCGCGGTCGGCCGTCTGGCGCGGGCCGCCCGCGACCACCCGCATCGTGTCGAAGGAAGCGCCGGCGCTCATCGCGCAATCACCTGAAGCGCCCGCCTGACCAGGGCCTCCGCGTTGCTCTCGGGATCCTCCGCCCGGGCGCTCGCCAGCGCCCCGACCGCCTCGATCCGTCCGTACCCGAGCGCCACCAGCGCCTCGACGGCGTCGCGGTACTCGTTCTCCCCCGCCCCCGGCCCCCCGGCGGTCGGCAGGGTGCCGACCCGGTGCTTGAGTTCGGCGATGATGCGCGAGGCCGCCTTCATGCCGATTCCCTCGGCGCGCGCGATGGCCTTGGCATCCTCCGCCGCCACGGCCTGTTCGAGCTCGGCCGGCGCCAGGGCGTCCAGCGTCGCGAGCGCCGTCTTGACGCCGATGCCCTGCACGGTGAGCAGGGCCCGGAACCAGCTGCGTTCGGCATCATCCCGAAACCCGAAGAGCTCGACTGCGCTGTCGCGGGCGCTCGTGTGCACCAGAACCTCCACCTCCGGCTGGACACCGAGCAGTCCGCCCAGCGTGCGCCGGGTGCAAGTTACCGCATAGCCCACGCCGTTCACGTCGATCACGGCCCAGCCATCGCCGGTCGAATCCAGCAGTCCGCGCAGCTTGGCGATCATGGCCGCCCGCCCGTGACCGTGAGCCGCGCATAGGTACGGGCATGGCTGGCATGGCAGATCGCCACCGCGAGCGCATCCGACGCATCGTGCGTTTCGGCGACGGCGGCGGGAAGAATCCGGCGCACCAGGGCCGCCACCTGCTCCTTGCCGGCCCGACCCTCGCCCGTCACCGCCAGCTTCACCGTTGACGGCGAGTACTCGTGGACCGGCAGACTGCGCCGGGCGACCGCGACGAAGGCGGCGCCGCGCGCCAGCCCCAGCGCCAGCGTGGAACGCGGATTGCGGTTGACGAAGATCTGCTCGATGGCCGCCGCCGCGGGGCGGTGCGCCTCCAGCACCTCTCCGAGCTCGCGGTCGAGACGACCGAGACGCTCGGCCATGGTCTGCCGCGGGTAGGTGCGGACCGCACCCGAAGCAACGAAGGCGAGCTCCCGGCCGGCGACGTCGATGATACCCCAGCCCGTGCGGCTCAGGCTGGGATCCAGGCCGATCAGGCGCATCGCTTCCGGTTCACCGTCTCTGGGCCCGGCCGCCCGGACCGTACTCAGCCGGCTTCCCGCAACTTTTCGAGTACGTCGTCCGGAACTTCCAGGTTCGCGGCCACCGACTGCACATCGTCGTTGTCTTCCAGCACCTCGATCAGGCGCAAAAGGTTCCGGGCCTGATCCTCGTTGACCGGCACCGTCGTCTGGGGTACCCACTCCAGCCGGGCACTGCCCGGATTCCCGAACTGTGCGATCAGGGCATCCCGCACCGCACCGAAGGTGGCGGAATCGGTCCGGACCTCATGCCCGTCAGCGTCCGAGAGCACGTCATCGGCGCCGGCCTCGGCGGCCGCCTCCAGCACGGTGTCGGGATCCGCGATGTCGGCCGCATACCGGATCACGCCCTGGCGGGAAAAGGCGAAGCCCACGCTGCCGGTCTCCCCGAGCGTGCCGCCGTGCTTGCCGAACGCCGCCCGCACTTCCGACACGGTCCGGTTGCGGTTGTCGGTCAGGGCCTCGACGATGACGGCCACGCCGCCAATGGCGTGACCTTCGTACCGGACTTCCTGGTAGTCGCTGCCGGCGGCCGGGCCCTGCGCCTTCTGGATCGACCGTTCGATCCGGTCCTTCGGCATGTTCTCTGCCCGGGCTGCCAGCACGGCCGTGCGCAGCCGGGGGTTCTTCTCGGGGTCCGGAAGCCCCGAGCGCGCCGCCACCGTGATCTCGCGCGCAAGCTTGGAGAAGACCTTCGACCGCTTGGCGTCCTGGGCCCCCTTGCGGTACATGATGTTCTTGAATTGCGAATGGCCGGCCATGATGGTCTGGAGTCGCTGCTGCAAACGGGAGGCGATGCGGCAATCTAACACATGGCACCGCCCCCACGTGCCCGCTTCCGCCTCTCCTGCCCGATGCACTGTCTGCGGACACGGCGGGAGGTTCGGGCGGACGAGGGGCAGGCGCGCCCGGCGTACCGGGACGACCGCGCCGCCAGCCCGCACCGGCGCCGATCCCGCTCCTCGCCGAGGGTGCCCGGCAATCTGCCTCCCGTCCCGTGGCGGTCGGCCGGTTCACCCCGCAGCGCTACCGAAGCGGTTCCGGCGAGGAACTGCCGAACAACGTTTTCCGGTCGGTCAGTCCCGCCTGACAAACCCGGTGCCGGCACGATCGATCACACGCATCTCGATCACACGCATCCATGCTGCCGGGGCGGCTGCCCGCGACGTGAGCCGGGCGCCCGCCGCATCGTTCAGGCGGGGGTTCCGGCCGGCTCCGGAGGCGGCGCCGCGGCCCGGGCCTTCAGCTGCGCCACCAGCGGCGGACAACGAGTCTGGTCGTCGTGGAGAACCTGGCAGTCCAGGCAGTAGAAGCACTCGCTCATGTTGATCTTGCCCGACCGCCCGATCGCCCCCGTCGGGCAGACCGGACCGCAGGCCTGGCACGGGCTGCCGCATTCAGGGCGACGGCGCAGGAACGAGAACAGCCGCACCCGGCCGAGAATCGCAAGGCCGGCACCCAGCGGGCACAGGAACCGGCAAAAGGCCCGCTCGACGAACAGGGCCAGGATGAGCAGTCCGCCGGCCCACAGCACCGCTGCCGTTGGCGCATCGAAACGCAGCGTGACCGCGGTCTTGAAGGGCTCGATGCCGGCGGCCCAGGCGGCCCACTCGAAATCGACGAACGTGAGTACGAGGAGAACGGCGAGAACCCCGTACTTGATCCGGGACAGACGCCTGTTCCAGCCGGGCGGAAGCTGCGGCCGCCGGACCCGGAACGTCCGCGCCAGCCGGCCCAGCAGTTCCTGCATGGCACCGTACGGACACAACCAGCCGCAGAAGAGCGAGCGGCCCCAGATCGGCAGGGTCAGCAGGGCCGCGGCTCCCACGATCGTGATCAGGGGCTCGGCGAGAAATCCTGTCAGTCCACCCCCGTAGAACGGAACCTGCACGACGTTCATGAGGTGCAGCACGGTGAGCTGGCCGCCGGCGATAAATCCGAGCCAGCCCACGATCCATACCAGCAGACCGATCCGGATCACCCGGTACAGGTTCCGGCGGCGAACGATGATGCGCTGGAACGACAGCACGAGGACGACGGCGAGCGCGGTCGCGATCCCGAGGGCCACGGTCACCGGTTGGTCACGCCAGATTCCCTGCCAGTCCAGCCCCCCTTCCACGTCGGCATCAGCCAGGGCCGCGGCCGGCAGCGGCAGCGGTTCGGCCCGCACGTAGCGCCCGGGAATCGTGTAGGTCATCGAAAAGGTCGACGACGATGGCACCGCATCCTCGGGCGCCCGCCGGGCCAGTTCCCCGTCGATGACAAGCTCGAGGGTCCACGGCCGGGTCGGATCGGGGCCGGTCCCGGCGGCAAAATAGAACAGGCCCTGATCATCCAGTGTCGGCCCTCCCGAGATGTGATGGAAGGGAAGCACCTTGAAGAGTTCGGGGGTCAGCGGAATCGTGCGGTCATCCTGGCGAATCCGAAGGTGCTCGTACACCTCCGGCACGGCCGCCGTGGCACGGGTGTCCCGGAACCCGATCGGCCCCCGGACCCCCACCCACAGGACCACGTCTCCGACCGACCGGCCTGCGGCCACGTACTGGTCGTACCAGCGACGGTCCAGAATGTTGATACCGATGCCCGACGGCGTGACGAACGCGGCATAGATCTCCGCGACCGGCTCTTCGGCGCCGGCATACCGCACCGACATGGGCAGCACCGTGTGCGCATCGCCGCCAAGTGCCGTCTCGAGCTCTCCGACCGTCACTGTACGCCCGGCAATCGAACCGTCTTCCAGCAGCGCTTCCCACCGCTGCTTCGTCATGAGCTCCAGATCCAGCACCCGTCCGAGGTCGTCAGCCGACAGGACGGACCCCCGGTCCCGCATGACCTTCCGGGCCCCGCGCATGATCGAGTCCATGAACAGGAGGGAGGAGGTCGTGATCCGCGAGATCGCATCGACCGGAACGAGATCCGACGTATCTCCCGCCGTCTCCCGCATCGCAATCGCCTCGCCTTCCAGGACCGAGTCGGAAAGCCCGAGCTGCATGCTGATCCCGCGCGCGGTGTCGATGTCGCGGTACTGGGTCAGGTACTGGTGAAAATCCTCGTCGGTTCGGCCGAGGATGGCGATCGGTTCGACGTGCGCCAGCAGCCGCACACCGGTGAGCACTCCGTCGGTGCGCAGGCCGACCATGAGGTGAAAGGGCCGCCTCGAGTAGCCGAGTCCCTGGACCGTGTCGTATGTTTCGAAGACGTACCCCACGAGTTCGCCGCCGCGGTAGACGTCGGCGCTCGGGAAATCGCCCATGACCAGTTCGTACGAATCCGCCCCGGGAAAGACCAGCTGGAGCGTCTCGTCGTTCAGAAAGGTGGCAAGGTACGAATCCGCCCCCGGCGCAATCGCCGCCTCTTCCGGTTCGTCCTCCTTTGCCTGCTGCAGGATGGTGGGGCCCTGAGCGGCCGCCGGCCAGGCCTGCAACAGAATCCCGGCGCACAGCCACACGGCTGCCAGCATTCGCCGGCAGCGGCCGGCGCCCCCAGCATCAGTGGTACCTGGCATCGCCAACCCCCTCTAGCTGCAGGCTGAACGGCCGGCCCCCGTGCTCTCACGCAGGGTCCGCCCGACCGGTCACCCGAATTCGGTTGTCGGGATGAATCGAAACCCGTCGAAGGGCAAATATAACCGCTTACCTTCCGTGCACCCAACCGGAGGGACGGGCGGCAGAAGTCGAGTTCCGGACCACCGGGTACGGGCGCCCGAACCGGGCACCGGATGCGACGAAAGCGCGGCACCGGCTTCCGCGTCCCGCCCGGCGTTTCCGGAGCCTTCCGTCGGCCTTCTGACGCTCGGGAGAACCGTGGCCATTCCATGCGCAGAGCAGTTCGGTCCGACATCGCAAAGGCATCGATTTTGCCACCAGGGGCTGCCCACCCCCGAGGTGCGTACAGGCTAACTCGGGACGAGGCCCGGCGACCGTGGACGGGAAACGCATGATCACGAGGCCGTTTGAATACCGGGCGGACATTGCACGGCTCGCGGTGAACCTGGCCAGGCACGACAAGTACCATCTGCGGTGGCGGATTGGGACGTGGATCGTAGCAGCCGTGACTCCCGGCAGCGTCGTTCGCTGGGCTGCCGTGCGACCGCAAGAAGCCCTTGGGTTGAGGTGTTCGGCAGCCTGTCCGATGTGCTCAAACAGGGCGTTTGGTTAAGGGCGGCGCGGCGGCAAGTTCTGCCGTGAATGGTTTGGGCGAGCAGTTACGCCGCGTTGGCTTCCTGAAACACCCCACCACGACCGAAAATTTCCGGAGCATCTTCCAGACAAATCCGGCCGTGATTGACGAGCTGGGATTGGACGGTCATGGGAGACACCTTGAAATACGTGGCGACCTGCCGCTGCCTCTCTTCTGAATAATCGCCACTCAGCATTTCATCTACCGCCCCAAAAGGACTCAGCAGTTCCGCGGCGAACGCGCGCTGCATCTTCTGTCGATAGCTGAAGGAGCGGGTCGCAGGAGAAAGGCCCTCGGACGACTGGCTGACCTGAGTGTAGGCCAATCGGTCGCCAAACAGCCTTGCCAGTTCAAACCGCCGTCCCGTCACATACCGCGACCGTAGCAGGATGCGAGCATGTTCATCGCGACGCTTCAAGGTGAAGGAAATACCTGGTGAGCGCTGCCCCGTGTCAGAAATCGCGGCGGCGGTGGTGCCTGCAAACTCTGCGAGGAGCTCATTGGAGATGCGCTCTCCGCCCAATGATGCCTCGCTTCGAACGGTGCGGGCGAGTTGTTCGCCCAGCCGCCAGGCCTGGACGGCACCGGGGCGCGATACTCCGGCAGCGTCTTTCAGACTGAAGCCAGCACTCAGGTCTGCGTCAAACCCGCGACGCTCTGCCATGTCTGACAGATCCTTGGACCACGCCATGCTCTTCAGCGGATCATCATACAGCGTCGCATCAGCCGCGAGCTCTCCCATGGCTTCCTCGCCCAGCGTCGCCGCATCGTGAAGGCGGCGGCGCATTGCATCTTCATCCGCTTCATCCGGATCATAACCGAGCAAGGCTTCCAGTTTTCGGTAACGAGCAAGCTCAGGGTCCAC
Organism: Alphaproteobacteria bacterium; assembly: GCA_965203385.1. Lineage (GTDB taxonomy): Bacteria > Pseudomonadota > Alphaproteobacteria > TMED109 > TMED109 > VXPW01. The sequence goes on along the minus strand of OZ241893.1, from coordinate 2,358,227 downwards.
CCGCTCACCAGACAGATCATCCCAAAGACGATGCAGGTTGGTCTTCTGGAGCCCCTCCGCCTCAAGTCTGGAAAGTACCTCGCTTGCAAATTCATCGACAGCGTTTTCCAGTGCAGGCGCAGATACCTCCTCTCGATGATCAGTGCCAAGAAAACGGAAAAGTACCGCCCCAGGCGCTGCGGACTGCCGGGAATGGACGAAGGCGTTCACGCCGTCCGAGAACATCGTAATGTTTGGCCAGACGTAGCCGTCGCCCACCGTTGGCATCCGGTGAGCGAAATCCCAACGATTTGCGGCAACGCTGTCGTTTGGGCGACCAAATTCCCAGCGGATGCGCCACCAGTTCCAAACGAGCCATTCTGCCAGTGGATAGCCAGACACGTACGGGCCGTGGCGCACAATATCACGATCAGTGTCAATGCCCTGGGTCAGCAGTCGGTCGTTGGCCATCACCGTGAGCAGGCCAAAAGTAGCTCGTTCTTCCGGCGAACCCGAGCGAAGAACCTCAGGTAACATGGAGATCTTCAGATCATTGGGCATCGGGCGTTCCATTCCGAGATGACGAGATCTCGCATAGAGATTTCATCCTCGCCCAGCTCGTAGCCATGATACGTGTCGGAGCCCTGTTCAAGTTTGGCTTCATAGACCCGGTTGTTGACGTCGACAGCCCAGACGTACTTGGGAAACCGGCTGAGCCGGTGTGTACTGATCATGCCGCGAACGATGGCGTCACGAAATAGACCCGCAGCCTCATTGATCGAGACCGAGCGAAAGCCATCACACAATGACTTGTTGGGGCGAGGGGCTGCGGGCCGATCAAAACCGTAGTCTGCGGGAACCCGCTTGTGATGGGGGCTGCCAGAATATCGTGCACTACGACTGAGCCACGCCAGATGGCGGCGGTTAATTTCCGCCGCACGCGTGATCCTGCGCTTCGGGTTGTTACCTTGCCGTTTTGGCATCGCTCAACTCATGTATCCGTTGTCGTCAGCCCGCCGAAGTAAGACTGGTTGGTGAACGAACCCCTTGCTGCCCCAGCCGGAGCCCCGAACCTTGCGGCCGCTTCGGCTCGGGGCCGGGTTCATCCGCCAAATCACGGTCCCGGACCGGTCCGCACTACGACAGCCACCGCTTCCGGCGCCGATAGTGCTTGGCCTCCCGGAAGCCCTTGCGCCCGGATTCGCCGAGCCCCAGGTAGAACTCCTTCACGTCCGAATTCTCGGTGAGCTGTTTCGCCTCGCCCTCCATGACCACCCGGCCGTTCTCCAGGATGTAGCCGTAATCGGCGTGCTGCAGCGCGGCGTGGGTGTTCTGCTCGGCCAGCAGAAAGCTCACCTGTTCCTCCCGGTTGAGCCGGTCGACGATGTTGAAGATCTCGGCCAGCAGTTGCGGCGCGAGCCCCATCGAAGGTTCGTCGAGCAGAATCATCCGCGGCCGGGCCATGAGGGCCCGGCCGATGGCGGTCATCTGCTGCTCCCCGCCGGAGACGTAGCCCGCCTGCGTCTGGCGGCGGTCGCGCAGCCGGGGGAAGTACTCGTAGGTCTTCTCGAGCTGCCGACGCCGCTCGGCCCGGCTCTCGCGCCGGGTGTAGGCCCCGAGCAGGAGGTTCTCCTCGACGGTCAGGTGCTCGAAGCAGTGCCGCCCCTCCATGACCTGCACGAGACCCTTGCGGACGAGGTCTGACGGCGCCAGCGAATCGGTCGGCGCCCCGTCGTAGACGATGCCGCCCCGCGTGACCTCGCCGCGCTCTCCCTTGAGAATGTGAGAGATCGCCTTCAGCGTCGTGGTCTTGCCCGCACCGTTGGCACCGAGCAGGGCCGTGACCCCGCCCCGGGGGACGCTCAGCGACACCCCCTTGAGGACCAGGATCACCCGGTTGTAGACGACCTCGATGTTGTTGGCGGCCAGCAGCGGCGCCGGCGGGTCGTCCGGCACCGCTGCCGGGAGGGCGGACATCAGGATTCGCAGGAGCGCGGGACGATGCCCTTCTCGGCCGCGTAGCGCGCCGCCGATTCCTCGACCATCCCGCGCACCAGGTCACGGTCGGGATCGAGCCATTCGGACGCCGGCTCGAAGGTCTCGCCGGTCCACCGCACGAACAGCACCTTGCCGCCGCCCTCGTGGTCGGCACACGTGACCTTGAGGGGCGGGGCGAGGTCGGTCGCGCCGGCCGCCGCAATGTCGGCCGCGTCGAGGTCCAGGTTCTCGATCCCCCAGCGCACCTCCTCGCCGCTCAGCGGCCGGGCGCCGAATTCCCGCATCGCGGTGCGAATCGCCTCCACGGTCACGAAGGCGTTGATCACCCCCCGGTTGTACGTTGCGGTTCCGACGTACTCGCTCGGGCCGGTGGCGTCGCCGGCCGCGTGCACGTGATCGAGAATGTCCTGGATGAGCGGGAAATCGCTGCCGTTGCCGTGAAACGTGGAGCACGTGTATCCGACCGCCGCCTCGCCGGCGGGCACCGTGTCCTGCTCGGTGCAGGCCCACCACACGCCGATCATCTTGTCCGCCGGCAACCCGATCCGGGCCGCTTCCTTCAGGGCCGTCTGGTTCATGACGCCCCAGCCGCGGAGAATGACGTAGTCGGGCCGGTACCGGCGCACGTTGAGCCAGACCGCCTTCTGGTCAATGCCGGGGTGGACCACCGGGAAGTGCTCGACCTCGAAGCCGTATTCCTCCGCCTGCCGCGCCAGCACCGGTCCGGTCTCCTTGCCGTAGGCCGAATCGTGGTGGACGTTGGCGATCTTCAGCCCCCGCAGATTCTCGAAGCCGCCCTCCAGCCCCGCGATGTAGCGGATCTTGGCCGTGTTCTGGCTCCAGTAGTTGACCAGCAGCGGAAAGACGTACGGGAACACCCGGCCGTCACTGGCGTCGGTCCGGCCGTACCCGAGCGTGATCAGCGGGATCCGGTCGGCCGGCAACCGGTCGATCACCGCATAGGTCAGCGGTGTGCCCAGCGGATTGAACACCGCCGCCCCGCGCTCGCCGCGGTTCTTCAGGCGTTCGTAGCATTCGACAAAGCGGTCGGGCTTGTAGGCGGTCTCGCACTCCTCCCAGGCAATGCGCACACCCTCGATGCCGCCGTCGCGCGCATTGACCATTTTCAGGAAGTCGACGAAGCCGTCCTGGAACGGAATGCCGCCCACGGCGTAGGGGCCGGTCCGGTAGCTGGTGATGGGAATGAACTGCTCGCCCAGTTCCCCGCGGTCGGATTGCTCTTGCGCGGCCGCCAGGATCGGGCCGGCGGCGATCAGGACCGCGACGGCGGCCAGGAAACGTTTCGGCATGGGGTTTCTCCAGATTGCTCGATCAGTAGGGGAAGGGCCAGAGCCGGAGCTTCTCCTTGACGATCTGCCACAGCCGGGCCAGGCCCCGAGGCTCGACGATCAGGAAGAAGATGATCAGGCCGCCGAAGATGACGAACTCGAGATGCGCAATCGTTTCGGCCGAGAGCGTATCGCCGAAGACGCCGCTGGCGTTGGCGATGAAGATCGGCAGCAGCACGATGAACGCCGCCCCCAGGAACGACCCGAGGATGCTGCCGAGTCCGCCGATGATCACCATGAACAGGATCTCGAACGACCGGAGCACGTCGAACGCCTGCGGCTCGACCGTACCCAGATAGACGTAGGCCCAGAGCGCGCCCGCCACGCCGCAGTAGAACGAACTGACCGCGAAGGCGGTGAGCTTGGTCTTCATCAGGTTGATGCCGATCGCTTCGGCGGCGACATCCATGTCCCGCACCGCCATCCACGCCCGGCCCAGTTCGCTCCGCACCAGGTTCTTGGCCATCACCGCCATGCCGACGACGATGGCCAGCGTGACCAGGTAGCGCGATTCCGCGCTCTCGAAACTGTAGCCGAGAAGGGTCATGGGGGGTGCCGTGATCACGCCCGAACTCGAGTAGTTGGTGAACCACGCCACGTGCGTGAACAGCCACTCGATGAAGAACTGGGCCGCGAGAGTGGCGACCGCCAGGTAGAAGCCCTTGATGCGAAGCGAGGGGAGCCCGAACAGGATGCCGACCCCGGCGGCCGCGAAGCCGGCGAAGGCAAACGACACCAGGAACGGCACCTGGGGCACGCGCACCTCGAGGTTGTAGGCGGCAAAGGCGCCCACCGCCATGAAGGCCGCGGTCCCCAGCGAGAGCTGGCCGGTGTACCCGGTCAGGATGTTCAGGCCGATCGCGGCCAGCGAAAACACCAGCACCGGCGTCAGCACCGAGCGCAGCCAGTACTCGTTGGCGAGGAGGGGGACAGCGACGAATGCCAGCGCGAGCACGACCGCCATCCCGATCCGGTCCTGCCGGATCGGGAAGATGGCCCGGTCGGCGGCGTAGGTCGTCTTGTACTGGCCGGTTTCGCGGTAGAACACGCTCAGATCCTCACACGCGCTCGATGATCTTCTCGCCGAAGAGGCCTTCGGGCCGGACCATCAGCACGACCATGGCCAGCATGTACGGGAACCAGTTTTCGAGGCCCCCGCCCACAAAGGGGCCCAGATACACCTCGGCCAGCTTCTCGCTGGCACCGACGATCAGCCCGCCCACGATCGCGCCCGGAATCGAGGTGAAGCCGCCGATGATCATCACCGGAATCGCCTTGAGGGCCACCAGCGAAATCGAAAACTGTACACCCAGCTTGGAACCCCAGATCAGGCCGGCTACCAGCGCCACGAAACCGGCCACCGACCAGACCGCCACCCACACGTGGTGGAGCGGGATGCCGATCGACAGCGCCGCCTGGTGATCGTCCGCCACCCCGCGCAACGCCCGCCCCATCGTGGTGGTGCGGAAGAACACGGCAAGGGCCGCCACCAGCGCCGCCACCACCAGCGCCGCCACCAGATCGAACTGGCTGACCAGGACCTCACCCAGGAACAGGCCCCGGTCCGGAATGCCGAGATCCAGAACGTGCACTTCCGTGCCCCAGATCGTCTGCCCCAGCCCCTCCAGGAAATATGCAAGCCCGATGGTCGCCATGAACAGGATGACCTGGGGCTGGTTCACCATGTGCCGGAACACGAAGCGTTCGATGGCGAAGGCCAGCATCACCATCACGGCCAGCGTGATCACGGCCGCCAGCAGCGACGGCACGCCGAGCTGGACCACGCCGACAAAGGTCAGCGCCGCAAACAGCACCATCGTGCCCTGGGCAAAGTTGAAGATGCCCGAAGCCTTGTAGATCAGCACGAAACCGAGCGCGACGAGCGAGTACAGCGTACCCGACAGCAGGCCGCCGATCAGCACCTCGAGAAAGAAATAGAGCTCGTTCATCAGGTCACCGGCATCAAGGCTCGTGCGGGGTTCCGAGGTACGCGTCGATCACCGCCTGATCGCTGCGCACCGCGTCGGGGGGCCCGTCGGCAATCTTCCGGCCGTAATCGAACACGGCGACCCGGTCGGAGATATCCATCACCACGCCCATGTCGTGTTCGACCAGGATCAGGGTCGTACCCTGAATCTCGTTGACGTCCAGAATGAACCGGCACATGTCCTCCTTTTCTTCGAGGTTCATGCCGGCCATCGGCTCGTCAAGCAGCAGGAGTTCCGGCTCCGCCGCCAGGGCGCGGCCCAGTTCGACCCGCTTCTGCATCCCGTACGGCAGGGCCCCGACGGGAGTGCGCCGGATCGACGGTATTTCCAGGAAGTCGATGATCTCCTCGGCCCGGCGCCGATGCTCGATTTCCTGCCGCCGGGCCCAGCCCAGTTGCAGCGCCTCGCCGAAAATGCCGCGCCGCATCAGGGCGTTGCGCCCGGTCATGATGTTGTCGAGCGCGGTCATTCCGGAAAACAGCGCGATGTTCTGGAAGGTCCGGGCGATCCCGAGCCGGGCCACCTCGTACGGCTTCAGACGCGGCGGGCGCACCTCTCCCTGATGGCGGACAGTGCCCGCCGAGGGCGAGTAGATGCCGCTGATGATGTTGAACAGCGAGCTCTTCCCGGCGCCGTTCGGGCCGATGATCGCCAGCCGCTCGCGCGGCTGGACGGCCACACTGACATCGCGCAGCGCGTGAAGTCCGCCGAACGACAGGTGGATGTGCTCGAGGGCAGCGACCGGAGGACCGCTCCCGATCTCGCGCATCATGCCGCCGCCGCCACCGGTGCATCCACGGCGACGTTCCAGATCTGCACGTCGGCTTCAATGGTGCCCCGCCGCCCGTCCTCGAACGTGACCTCGGACACTACCCGGCAGGAATCGCGGTCCGAGTACAGGGCCTCGACCAGTTCGGCGTAGTTCCGGCCGATCACCGTGCGCCGCACCTTCCGGGTGCGGGTGAGTTCCCCGTCATCCGCATCGAGTTCCTTGTGCAGAATCAGAAACCGCCGGATCCGGGCCCCCCGCAGCGCCGGGTCCCGGGCGAGGTCGGCATTCACTTCGGCGATGGTGTCGCGCACCAGTTCGTAGACCGGCTCCTGCCGGGCGAGATCAGTGTAGCCCGAATACGCTATTCCCCGCCGCTCGGCCCAGTCTCCCACCGCCTCGAGGTCGATGTTGATCATGCAGCAGACCTGGTCCCGCTCGTGTCCGAACGCGACCGCTTCGCGGATCCAGGCGAAGAACTTCAGCTTGTTCTCGATGAACTTGGGCGCGAACAGGGTTCCGTCGGAGAGCGCTCCGACATCCTTGGCCCGGTCGACAATCCGCAGGTGCCCGCCCTCAACGAAGTAGCCCGCGTCCCCGGTCCGCACGAAGCCGTCTTCGGTCATGGTGGCCGCGGTCGCGGCGTCGTCCCGGAAATACCCCTGAAACACGCCGTCACCCCGGAACTGCACCTCCTGGTCCTGGATCCTGACCTCGACGCCGGGAAACACCGGTCCGACCGTCTCCGCCCGCGCGGCCGAATCCGGCTGAATCGTCACGTAGACCGAAGCCTCGGTCTGGCCGTAGAGTTGCTTGAGATTGACCCCGAGCGAGCGGAAGAACCGGAAGACATCCGGCCCGATCGCCTCGCCGGCCGTGTAGGCGACCCGCACGCGGCCGAGACCCAGTACGTCGCGAAGCGGCCCGAAGACCAGCAGGTTGCCGACCGCGTACTGCAGCCGCCCGAGTGGACTCACCCGCTTGCCGTCGAGCCTGTCGCAGCCCACGCGCTTCGCCACCCCGAGGCACCAGGCGAACATCCGGCGCTTGATCCAGGCCGCGTTTTCCATGCGCACCATCAGGGACGTCAGCATGTTCTCGAAGATGCGCGGCGGCGCGAAGTAGTAGGTCGGGCCGATTTCGCGGAGATCGGTCAGCACCGTCTCCGGCGATTCGGGGCAGTTCACGCAGTACCCCGCGATGTGGCTCTGGGCGATCGAGAACACGAAGTCGCCCACCCAGGCCATCGGCAGGTAGGCCAGCACCTCGTCACGGCTGGTCAGGCGGTCGAACTCGACGGCGCGGCGGGCCGGCCCGATCAGGTTGGCGTGGGTGAGCAGCACCCCCTTGGGGCGGCCGGTAGTGCCCGAGGTGTACAGGATCGCCGCCAGGTCGGCGGGGCGGCCGCGCTGGACCTCGCGCACGTATTCTTCCGGATCCCGGGCGTGCCGGGACCGGCCGGCCTCGATGACCGCCTCCAGCCCGACCAGCCCCTCGACCCCGTGGTAGCGCTCGAGGCCGCGAGGGTCCGTGTAGACGATCGTACGCAGTTCGGGAAGACGGTCACGGACCTCAATGAGCTTGTCGACCTGCTCCTGGTCTTCCACCACCGCGATCCGGACGCCGGCATGTTCGCACACGTACGCGATTTCTTCTGCCACCGAATCCTGATAGCACGGGACCGGAACGGCTCCGGTCGACTGGCTGGCAATAAAGGACCAGTAGAGAGGCGGCCGGTTGTCGCCGATGATCGCGACCCGGTCGCCGCGTTCCAGACCGAGCGAACGCAGGCCCAGGGCCAGGTGCCGGACCTGGTCGGCCACCTCGGACCAGGTCCAGGTCTGCCAGATTCCGAATTCCTTCTCCCGATAGGCCGGCCGGCTGCCCAGATCCTCGGCATTGGCCTGCAGCAGTTTCGGGAAGGTATTGGCCACCGTGGTCCCAACCATAAGCCGTGGTATCTCGCAACCGGGGCGATAACTGCAGCGGTGGATCCTGAGGGCGCGAATCCCGCCTCCCTCCGGGGCGACGACCCGCTTGCTGCGGCTCGGCGGGGGCACCGCCGGAATCTTGACGATCCCGGATACTCCTTGATGGCAACGCCAAGGCCAGCAAGGGGACAACACCTACCACACCTGCCCCCCGATTGCCACAGAACCCGGCCGCGGGGGTGCGCGTCAGAATCGCGGGACTTGAACGGAACCATGGAAAGGTAAAGATTGCTCGTGCATATCTGGCAGTAGTGCCCGCTGCCATCATGGAGGTCTCCCATGGACCCCCTTCCCGGGTTACCCGGCCTCAGGCAGAAACGCCGAAAATCCAGCACGAACCCGCCCGTCTTGGCGACCTGCGGCCGGGATCCCTGATCCCGCGGTACCGCAAGTGCGGCAAACCCAACTGCCGTTGTGCGCAAGAAGATCATCCGGGACACGGGCCCAGTTGGTCGCTGACCTGGACTGTCGAGGGCAAGACGCAGACCCGGATCATTCCCGTGGAAGCGGTCAAGAAGACCCAAGCGCAGATTGCCCGGTATCAACGCGCCCGTTCTCTCACCCGTGAACTGTTTGAGGTCAGCGCCCAGATATGCGATGCGCAACTCAAGGCTGCCAGGACCGCCCCAAACGGGAAGACCGGCTGACTGCCGCCAACGGGCGGTCAGCAGGCCGGTGATCGACACGGCCAGGCCCGGCGTTTTCCGGGCGCAGCCTTCGGTTCAGGCCGGCAGCGCCGGCCGGGTTCCGGACCGGAGAGGGCCGATACCCCCAGAAAGGGTTTCGCAAGGGGTTCCCGGCCGACCCTGACCGTGCAGGGCCGGCCGCCCGAAGCGGCGGACCCGACCTCCGCCCGAACCGCGCGGCTTGCCATTGGCGGCCGTCTGCGCAAGCATGGCGCCGGTTCGGAGGATCTCCTCTCATGGTCCGTTCCCTTGCTCTGCTCCTGTGGGCCATCACGGTGCTGGCCGCCGCACCGGCCACCGCAGCCGACACGTTTCTCCGCATGGTATCCGGCCCGGCCGGCGGCAACTGGTACCCGCTCGGGGCCAAGCTCATGGAAATTGTCGGCACCCGCATGGACGGGGTCGTGACCTCCAATGCGCCCGGCAGCGGCGGCGCCAACGTCCAGGACATCAACCGTGGCGACGCCGAGATCGGGTTCAGTTACGGCCACACCGTCTACCGCGCCTTCACCGGAATCGACCGTTCCGGGAAGCCGCACCCGAATCTCCGGTTCGTCGCGACCCTCTACCCGGCCGCGCTGCAGACCGCTGTACCCGCCGCCTCCGACATCCGGTCGTACGCCGATCTCCGCACCCGCAACATCAGTCCCGGCAAGGCCCGCTGGTCCGGGTTCGAGGCCATGGAGCTCCTGCTGTCGTATTACGGCTTCGGGGTCGAGGATGTCCGGGCCGGCGGCGGCACCGTGCATCACGTGTCGTACAGCGACTCGGTGGCCCTGATGCGCGACGGGCACATCGACGCCTTCACCGCCCTTACCAGTGTCCCGCAGGCTTCGTTCATCGATCTGAACTTCAGCGTGGGAATCCGTCTTCTGCCGGTCGAGGCGGACATCCGCCGGCGCTTCCTTGCCGAAAACCCGGGCTATGTCGAGAGCGTGGTCCCGCGCGAGGCCTACGAGGACCTGGCCGACGACGTTCCGACCGTCGGCGCGACCACGGTTCTGGTCGTCCATGCCGCCGTCCCCGACGAGGTGGTCTACGGCGTGACCCGGTTGCTGTGGGCACACCACGCCGATTTCGTGGCCGTGAGCCCGACCTGGCAGGCATCCCGGCCGGCCGACGCCTTGCTGGGGGCGATCATTCCGCTGCACCCCGGTGCAGAGCGCTACTACGCGGAAACCGGCCTGCTCCCGTAGCCGGACCCACAGGCCATGAACGAACGGGAACGAACGGGTCCCGACAACCGGTCCCTGCTGGAGCAAGCCCTTCGGCGCCCGGGGATGGATCTCGCCCGCACGACCGCCGCAGCCGTGGCGGCGCTCAGCATCGCGCTGGCCCTGTTTCATCTGTTCTGCGCCTTGTTCGGCACACCGGAATCGCGCGCGTTTCGCTCCACCCACCTGGCGGTCATGCTGGTGCTTGCGTTCCTGCTGCGCCCGCTCGGCCGCGCCTCGCCCCTCGCGCCGGTGCGGGTGCCGGGGGATCCGGGAAATCCGCGGCGGATCGCCGGCTTCGCCGTCGACCTGAGCCTCGCGGGCCTCTGCATCTTCGTGCAGGTGTACACCCTGCTCGACCTCGAGGCGTTCCTCATGCGCCAGGGCGACATCAACGACGCCGACCTCGCCGTCGGTACGCTCATGATCGTGCTCGTGCTGGAGGCCGCCCGCCGGCTGGTGGGGCTGGCCATGGTGGCCGTGGCCGGCTTCTTCATGGCGCACGCGCTCCTTACCCCCCACTTTCCCGGCTTCCTCTACGGACCGCCGACGTCCTTCCGGAAGTTCATCGACTTCGTGTTCATGCGCACGGAAGGAATCTTCGGAATCCCGATCTACGTGGCCTCCACGTACATCCTCCTGTTCATCCTCTTCGGCGCCGTCCTCCTGCGTTCCGGCGCCGGCCGCTTCTTCATCGATTTCGCGGTATCCCTCACCGGCCACCGCATCGGCGGCCCGGCCAAGGCGTCGGTGGTCGCGAGCAGTTGCCTCGGGACCGTATCCGGCTCGGCCGTCGCCAACGTCGTCACCACCGGCCCCTTCACGATTCCGCTCATGAAACGGCTCGGGTACCGCCCGCGTTTTGCCGGCGCGGTCGAGGCCTGCGCGTCCTCGGGCGGCCAGATCACCCCGCCCATCATGGGCGCCGCCGCCTTCCTGGTGGCCGAGTTCCTGCACATCAGTTATCTCTGGGTCATCGTGGCGGCCATCATTCCGACCGCGCTGTACTTCACCACCGTGTACTTCATGGTGCACCTGGAGGCCGAGAAGCACGGGATCGGCCGGATCGACCGGGACCAGCTTCCCCGGTTCCGCCAGGTCCTTGCCCGCGGCTGGCACCTGCTGCTCGCACTCGGGGTCCTCCTCGGCCTGCTGTTCGCCGGCTACACGCCGATGCTCGCAGCCTTCTGGTCGATCCTGGCGCTGATCGGCCTGAGTTTCCTCCGGCGGGATACCGCCATGACCGCGGTGGATCTGTTCGCGGCGCTCGAGACCGGCGTCCGGAACACGGTGCCGGTGACCATCGCCTGCGCCTGCGCCGGCATCATCATCGGCTCGATCTTCACCTCGGGCCTCGGGCTCAAGTTCACCTATTCGGTCATCAGCCTCGCCGGGGGCAGCCTGCCGGTCCTGCTGCTGCTCACCGCCGTCGGCGCGATCATTCTCGGCATGGGCATGACCACGACCGCGGTCTACATCACGGTGGCCGCGCTGGTGGTACCCGCGCTGGTGGAGATCGGGGTCGTGCCGATCGCCGCGCACTTCTTCGCCCTCTACTTCGGCGTCGTCTCCTCGATCACCCCGCCCGTCGCCCTGGCGTCCTTTGCCGCCGCCGCCGTGGCCGGGGCGCCGCCGATGGCCACCGCGGTCGAATCGGCGCGCATCGGCATCGCGAAGTACCTGGTGCCGTTCGCGTTCGTGTACAACCCTTCGCTGCTGCTGGAGGGCCCGGTCTGGATGACCGCCGTATCGCTGCCCCTGGCCCTCGCCGGAGTCTGGTCCCTGTCCCTGGCCCTCGAGGGTTGGTACCGGGGCCTGCTGCCGGGGCCCCTTCGGGCCGGCCTGGCCCTCGCCGGCGGACTGCTCCTGCTGCCGCCGCAGGCCGCCATCGCCGGATTGCCGGCCTGGTGGCTGGTAGCGGCCGGCGGCGGCATCCTGGTGCTCGTGGTGGCGGAAAGACGGCGCCGCTCCCGGCCCGCGTACTGAAGCCGGCCGATCCCGGCCTGCTGTATGGCAAGCGCGACCGAATCCTGAAAGCCGGCCCGACCGACATCCTCCATATCGGCAAGGCAGGGGCCGAGACCAGCCACCTGCGCATGCGGATCAGGCAGCTGGCACGCTTCGGCGCGGGCCGCAGCGGCGACCACATGGGAGGGGAGCGGCCTTACAACCGGCGGTTGTTCCGGGGGCCGACGCACGGGCTCGCCCCGGTGTTGATGGCTGCGAAAAAGCGCGGGATTCTGGCGGTAAGCCGCGTTTTGGCCAGGATCGTTCCTTTTCCCATTGTACGGTCCTATTGGTCGAGTCGTACCGTGGGGTATCGATCGTGTGCGCCGGCCGGCGGCCGGATTTCCGTACTGTGTCGGAGTGAGATTCGCGCCTGAGGCAGGGGTCGGGCGCACGGCACCATTCGGGATAGATCGAGTGCGTTCTTGTCGCCGGTTCGGTCGGGCCGGCTTTGCCACGGCCGTGTCCGCGTGGTATCGCAGCAGGGAAGAAGAGAGTGATGCGGCGCCGGCACAGATTCACCCAGAATCCCGGCGCCGCACCTGAACGAGCCGGTCACGGGGACCGAACTCCCGTGGAGTATCCGGCATTCCGGCGTTTGGGTCTACCTCGCTCTCGGGCGGAGCGATGTGCCGGACCGGACGCCTGTTCCCGTGCCAGCGGTGCCGTCGGCAGGTCGTGATCTGCCGGTCCTGCGACCGCGGCCAGATGTACTGCTCCCGGGCCTGCAGCGAGCGGTCCCGGGTCGAGAACCGCCGGGCGGCGCGGAGGCGCTACCGCCGCACCGAGCGGGGGCGCGAGACGGGCCGGATCCGTCAGCAGCGCTACCGGAGGCGTCAGGCGCTCCGGGCGCGCCTGGCCGCCCGGGCGGCGGCTGCGGGCCCGTTCCGCGCCGCTCCTTCGGCCCCGGCTGGCGCCGCTTTCCGCCCAACCGTTACGGACCACTCTTCCGGACCCCGGCGCGAGCCCCTATGTCGGGTGTTTCCGGCGCGATCGAGGCGCGAATCCGTGCCTCGATGCGTCATCTGCGGTCGGGTGTGCTCGCATCTGGTGCTGGCGGACCCCTGATCGCGTCATGGAGACACAACGGGAGGCGATTTCATGGCTATCGACGAGGAGATGCGGTCGACGATCGTGCGGCTGTCGCGGGCCGAGGGCTGGCCGGTCGGGACCATCGCGCGGCATCTCGGCGTACACCACGGTACGGTGACGCGGGCGCTGCGGGCGGCCGGCGCGGAGCGGCGGCCGCGGGCGAAGTTCATCGACACCTTCGTGCCCTTCATCCGGAAGCAGCTCGAAGAGGAGCCGCGGCTGCCGGCCGGCACGCTCTGGCGGCAGGTCAAGGCGCGGGGCTACCAGGGCGGGGAGGATCACTTTCGCCACAGCCTGCGCGCCCTCGACCTCCGGCCCGCCCGGCGGCCCGAGCCGTCGCTGCGGCTCCGCTTCCTGCCGGCGGAGCAGGCGCAGGTCGACTGGGCCGAGTTCGGGAAGGTCGATATCGGCCAGGCGCGGCGCCCGCTGATGGGGCTGCTGGTGACCCTCAGCTATTCGCGCCAGACCTCTCTCAGCCTGTTTTACGACGCGCGGATGCCGAGCTTCCTGCAGGGCCATGTCGAGGCCTTCGCAGCGTTCGGCGGTGTGCCCAGAAGGCTCCTGTTCGACAACCTCAAGAGCGCCGTGATCACGCGCCGGGGCAAGGCCGTCACCTTCCATTCGACCCTGCTCGCGCTGGCCGCCCACTACGCCTTCGAGCCGAGCGCCGCCTGGCCCCGGCGGCCGCAGGAGAAGGGGCGCGTGGAACGCCGCGTCCGCTTCGTGCGCACCAGCTTCTTCGCCGGTCGCGACCTCTCGGCCCCGCTCGACGAACTCAACGCCGCGGCCCGGGCGTGGTGCGCCGGCATCGCCGCCGAGCGGCCCTGGCCGGACGACGACCGCCAGCTCGTCCGGGACGCCTACGAGCGGGAAAAGCCGATGCTGGTGCCGCTGCCGGACGCACCCTTCTCGTGCCACGAGATCCGCCCGGCGCGCATCGACCGGACCTGTTACGCACGGTTCGATACGAACGACTACAGCGTCCCGCCCGACTTCGCCGGAGCGACGCTGACCCTCGCCGCCGACCGCAGCACCGTCCGCCTCCTCGACGGTACCCGCGAGGTCGCGCGCCACCGGCGCTGCTACGACCGGCAGCAGGCCGTCAGCGACCCGGAGCATGCCCGGGCGCTGGCGGCGCGCAAGCGGCAGGGCCGGGCCATGAGCCTGCGCGACCGGCTGCTGCGCGCCGTGCCGCGGGCGGAGGAGATGCTCGCGCACGCCGGGCATCGGGGCCGGAACGTCACGTACTGCGCCCGGATCCTGACCAAGCTGCTCGACACGCACGGCGCCGACGAGGTCGACCGGGGGATCGCCATGGCGCACGATCGCGGGTCATATCACCCCGAAACGGTGCGCGCCATCCTCGAGGAGCGCCGCCGCCAGCGGGGCCTGCCGCCTGTCAGCCTCACCGACGACGACCGCGACGGCCGCGGCACGACTCCCCGGGCGACCGGCCTCGACGCCTACGACCGGCCCGCCGCGGCCGACCGGGACGCGTCATGAGCGACCTCAGGAAACGGGCCGCCGCCCTCGGCCTCCGCGGACTGCTCGAACGCTGGGAGGAGGTCGGCAGCGCCGGCTGGGTCGAGGAACTGATCGCCAGCGAGGAACGGGTGCGCCACACCCGCAGCTACGACCGCCGCCGCGCCGGGGCGCGGCTGCCGGCCTTCAAGCCGCTGGCGGACTTCGACTGGACCTGGCCGCGCGACCTGAGCCGCGACCGCGTCGAGGCCCTGATGAGCCTCGCCTTCATCGAGCGGGCCGACAACGCCGTGCTCGTCGGCGGACAGGGCACCGGCAAGACCATGATCGCCGCCAACGTCGCGCACCAGGCGCTCCTGCACGGCCACACCGTCCGCTTCGAGAAAGCGCCGGAGTTGCTCGACAAACTCGTCGAGATCTCCTCGAGAAGCGAACTGCGCCGCCGCCTCGGAATCCTCGCCCGGCCCCGCCTGCTGGTCCTCGACGAGATCGGATATGTGACCCTCAAGAGCCCCGCGGCCGACCTCCTCTACGCCCTCGTCTCGCGGCGCTACCAGCGCCGCTCCACCCTGGTCACCACCACGCTGGCCTTCGCCCAGTGGGACCGCGTCTTCCCCAGCGCCGCCGGCATCGCCGGCACCGTCGACCGACTGATGCACGACGCCGCCCTCATCACCATCGACGGTGATTCGTGGCGCACCCGGCGCGAAGCCGGATGACCTACGTCGACTTCGACGCGCTCAAGCGCCGGCCGCTCGAGGGCATCGCGGCGGACTGGGGATACGTCCGCGATCCCCAGGCCTCGACCCGCGCGAACCCCGTGCTCCGCGCGCCGGGCCAGGCGAAACTCGTCACGAAGCTGTGCCCCAACGGACACTGGGTCTACTTCAGTACCCTCGATAGCGATGACCACGGTACCGCGATCGACTTCCTGCTCCGTCGCGGCCTCTCCTTCGCCGAGATCCGCACCCGCTACGGCAAACCCGCGGGCACCGCGCGCGACTTCCGCCGCCACTGGCACGCGGCCGTACCGGACCCGGCGCCGGCCTGGCTGGTCGGCCGCGGCATCCGCCCGGAGACGCTCGCCGCCGCCCGCCCGCTGATCCGCCGCGACCGCCACGGCCACGTCCTCTTCGCCCACCGCGACCGCCACCGCCGCCTCACCGGCTTCGAGATCGGCCCGCCCGACGGCGCGAGACGCTTCGCCACCGGCGGCTCCCGCAGCCTGTTCGCCGTCCGCGCCGGACACGCCGCCGACCTGAAAACCCTCGTCATCACCGAAGGCGCCGTCGACGCCCTCAGCCTGGCCCAGATTGAGCAGTGCCACCCCAGCCAGGCCTTCCTCTCCACCGCCGGCGCCCCCTCGCGCCGACAACGCGAGCAGATCGGACTCGCCGCCCGCACCCTACCCAACGTCCGCACCGTCGTCCTCGCACAGGACCACGACGAGGCCGGAGAGCGCCAGGCCGAAGCCTTGCGCCGTCAACTCGAGGTCCCCTCGCAGGTCGCGTTCCAGCGACGGCGTCCGCCCGAACACGCCGACTGGAACGACGTCATCTGCGCCGCCGCGACAGGCTGACGCCGCCGGAACGCCCGGGCCGGCGGGGTCACGGCGCACCCCTGTGCCGACGGCCAGCCGAAGCCTGCGCGGCGGCCGGAAGTCCCGGTCTCCGGACCCCGTTACGTAACGGGGCGCAAGGGATCAAGAAAGGCAACCCGATGGCACTGTCCAACGCCGAACGGCAACGGCGCTTTCGTCAGCGCCGGCGCGAGGGTCAGTCACCGGCGGCGCGGCGCCCGCCGCCGGACCGGCGCTCGCGCCGGCAGCGGCTGCACGACGCCATCGACGCCATCATCGCGATCCGGGAGGAATACCGTGACTGGCGGAACGCCCTGCCAGAGGCGCTGGAGACGACGGCGACCGCAGAACTCCTGGACCAGGCGATCGAAGCCCTTGACGACCTCGACCTCGAAGCCCTGGCAGAACAGGAACTGCCCCGCGGGTTCGGTCGCGACGGGTGATGCGGGTACCCGCTGTAGCACCGTTACGTAACGCAGCGGCCAGACGGGCCGGAACCAACGAAGGCAGCGGCCGGCCGGCTCAAGGAGGCCGCTGAGCCACCCGTGATCCGTTCGGCGCCGAACGCGCCTTCCTGCCACCCGGCGGCAGGAGCTCCGGCAGTCGTACAATAGGGAAAGAAACGACCTTCGGAAAAGCGCGGCTTACCGCCGGAATCCCGCCGTTTTATTTCGCCGCCAACACCCGGTGACGGCGCATACCTTGCGGCGGCGGCGGCCTGATTCCCGGCACCGGCGCCAGATCTCTCCGGAGAAGAAGGTTCGGAGCCCGCACCGGCTACCGGCCCGCGGTTCGTTCCTGCGCATCTCCGGCCCCGGACACTGCGGCCGGCGGGGCCTCGACCTGCACGGTCACGATGTCCGTGTCATGGTACTGCTGGTGGTGAACCGACGAAGCGAGATGGCGCAGCAGCCGGAGCGACATCTCGCGTTCGACCGGCGCTCCCGGCGACCCTTCACCGAGCAGCGCGATGCGGTCCTGAAGGTTCTCCTCGCCGGGTCCGACGATGAATTCCAGGACGGCGCGGCCGGCCTCGCGGTGTGCGGTGAGCTGTACGCGCCGCCCGGAGGCCGCTTCCTGCCCGCGCCCTTCCTCGAGCAGGGTCAGCAGGGTTTCTTCCGCGGCGGCGGCGAGGCGGTCCGCCATCCCGCCGCCCCAGCCGCAACGCGAAGTGAATCCGGCGAGAAACGCCTGCAGCCTCGGCAGTTCGGAGGCTTCGAATTTTACCTCGATCCGGCGCCGGCGGGGTTCGGTCAGTTCCATGAACAGGGTCAGCATGACCGCGACCAGGCCGCCGGCGGTCATGCCGTTGTTGAGCAGGCCGCCCGCGAATTCCGAAAGGTATTCCGGAAAGATCATGCCGTTCTGGAAGCCGACCCCGGCCCAGAACGAGACGCCTGCGACCAGGCCCTTGCGGTAGTCGATCCCGTCCTGAATGACGATCTTCATGCCGACGATGAAGAGCATGGCAAGCAGCACGGTGACATAGGCGGCGGCCACCGGACCCGGAATCGCCAGCACCACCGCGATCGCCTTGGGCACGAATGCCGCGACCACGAGCACCATCCCCAGCATGATTCCGACGCGCCGCGCGGCCACCCCGGTGAGTTCGGTCACGGAAACGCTCGTCGAGTAGGTCGTGTTGGGAACGGTCGCGGCGATGCCGGACAGGAGATTGCCCATGCCGTCCGCCGCCACCGCCCCCTGCACCGCGCGGAAATCCACGGCCCGGCGCTTGCGCCAGGACACGCGCTGAATGGCGACGGCGTCGCCGACGGTCTCGATGGCGCCTACCAGCGTCACGAAGACGAAGGCCGGAAGCAGGGACCAGAACACCGGTCCGAAACCGAGGTCGAGGCCCGGCCAGGACCCCTCGGGCAGCCCGATCCACGCGGCATCCGCGACGCGCTCGACGTCGTAGAGGCCGTAGAACCCGGCGACGATCGACCCGACGACCACGCCGATCACCGGCGCCCACAGCCGCAGTGCGCCCGTGGCCTTCAGCGCGATGCCCGCCATGACGACCAGGGCCGCCAGGGCACTCACCGGCGCACCGATCTTCGGACTGTCCTCCGGCACCTGCGTCAGCATCCCGAAGATGATCGGCATCACGGTGACCGGTATCAGCATGATGACCGTCCCTGAGACGGTCGGCGTCAGGATGCGCCGGAACAGCGAAAGGCGGGCGGCGAGCGCGAACTGGAACAACGCGGAGGCAAGCACCAGGGTGGCGAGCATCGCCGGCCCGCCCTTCGCGATGGCGGTCACGCAGATCGCGATGAAGGCGCCGGACGTGCCCATCGCCAGCACGTAACCGGCGCCCAGCCGTCCGATTCGTACGGCTTGCAATACGGTCACCGCACCGCTGATGGCAACAGCGGCGAAGACGGCCCAGGCGAGAAAATTCTCGCCCCCGCCGGCGGCGCGTACCACGATTGCGGGAGTCAGCACGATGCCGCCGGCGATCAGGATCGCCAACTGCAGGCCGAGCCCGAAGGCAAGCAGGGTCGGCGGTTTCTCGTCCGCTTCGTAGCGTATGTCGGAACGGCCCGCACGATCTCCGGTCATTCGGCGACGCTCCCGGTACAGAAAGAGGGGAATACGCGACTATCGCACACCGCTGCACGGAGAGGAAACCGGCGACGATCACGCCGCCGGCCGGGCGGACCCGGCCGGGCCACGTCTCCGAACGCTCCCCGGCTGACCGGTTGCCGGCGGTGCCGGGGACCCGGCGGGGCCTGGACGGACCCCGGCCGCACGGGATGGCTGCACCCGGACGCGGGTGCCTCCTATAGTGGGCAGCCGGTCCCCCCGGTGAAGCCGGTCGCAGCGGCCAGGCACTCCATCCCGGGGCGGGAACCGTTCCAGCCGGCCGGATGCGCACCGGATCCGGAAACCGCACCGAAAGGGCTTCGACATGACCACAAGGGAATTTGAGGGAAGGACCGCGTTGGTGACCGGCGGATCGCGCGGCATCGGCCGCGCGACGTGCATTCGCCTTGCCCAGGAAGGCGCGCGGGTTGCGATCAACTACGTGGGGCGGCAAGACGCGGCCCTGGATACCCGGCGGCTGGTGGAATCCGAGGGTGCGGCATCGATGATCGTCCAGGCAGACGTGTCCGACCCGCAACAGGTCGACGCCATGGTGCAGTCCGTCGAAGCCGAGCTCGGACCGGTGGACCTCCTGGTGGCGAATGCCGGGATCGCGGATGCCATTCCGCACACGGAACTCACGTACGACGTCTGGAAGCGCACCATGTCCGTCAATGTCGACGGCGTCTTCCTGTCGGTCATGGCGGTGAAGGACGGAATGCTGGAACGGAAGTTCGGCCGGATCGTGTGCATCGCGTCGATCGCCGGACTGTTCGCCCGCCCCATGATGATCGACTACGCGGTATCGAAGGCCGCAGTGATCGGAATCGTTCGCAACTTCTCGGCAGCGCTGGCTCCGAATGTGCGGATCAACGCGGTGGCGCCGGGCCTCACCGATACCGACATGGTGGCCGGTTCGGATCCGGTCTGGCGGCAATCGGTGATTGACAATACTCCGTTGCAGCGGATGGGCACCGCCGACGAGATCGCGCAGATGATCCTGTTTCAGTTGTCCGATCGTTCAAGCTTCTCGACCGGACAGACAATGGTGGCCAGTGGCGGGCGAATCACGCTGCCGTAGCCCGACGCGACCACAGGGACAGCCCGACTCCGCTCAGGCTCGGGCACATCCGGACGGGTCAGAAAGGGATCGGGGGCGGTGCCGGCGACCCTCCATCGCAGGCGGCAGGGTCCGATCCAACCGACTCTCCGTTAACGCGCATTTCTCACCAGCGCCCGACACGACGGCACTGAGCGCACTGCACACCGATTCAGCCGGCGTTCGGGTCGGGAATCGCACTACGGAGGCCTTGCAACCCGCTCTCGGAGGTCGGTGAGGGGTCCTATGAGACCGATTCGGCGGCTGGCACGGGGCAATAGCCGGACGCAGGACAGACTCCGCCGTCGGCGCCCCAGAGCAGCGCGTCGAATCCCTGCCGTGAACGGTCTGTGGGTGGGCGGTCAGGCAGGGCCGGCGCGGGCCGGCGGCGCCCGCAGGGCCGCGAGCACGTGGGCGAACAGCGACTGGAGCGGATAGACCGACGCGAACGCGATGCGGATCCGGCGCCGGCTGACGGTGATGCGGGTACTGATCTTGAACAGCCGGGTGCGGATCGTGTCGGCCGTGGCCCGAGCCAGCGCGGTGCCCGACAGGCCAAACCGGCGCAGCAGGGTCATCAGCATCCCGGCGAAGGTCGAGAAGTACAGTCGCAACTGGTTGGAGCGCATCTTGGCGGTCGAGGTCCGATCGGCAAAGAGCCAGAGCTGGTGTTCCTTGATGCGGTTCTCCATGTCCCCGCGGGCGCAGTACACCCGTTCGTACAACGGCTGTGCGCCGACCGCATCCGCCGGCAGGTTGGTGACGACGAAACGCGGATTCGCGCCTCTCAGTCCCGGCAGCCATTCGGCTTTGCCGACCACGCGGCGGGTGCGGCTCCAGGACTTCCGGGTCCGATAACGCCGATCCCGGAACCGGCGGGACGCCTGCCCCGTGGCGGCGCAGCGGCGCCGGGACTTGTGCAGCGCCTTCGCCAGCCACTTTTCCAGACGGTTATTGCCGGCCAGACCGAACACGTAGTCGAGGCCAGCCGCTTCACACCAAGTCAGGAGGTTATCGCGACAGAAGCCGGCGTCGCCGCGCACCAGGATCGAGGTCTGCGGCCAGACGGGCGGATCTGGGCCACGATCCGCTGCAGTTCCTCCACCGATCCTTTCGCGGGGTCGACGTCGGCCGGACGCAGTCGGGCGCACAGGACGAAGTCGCCGCAAGTGATGTACAACGGGAGATAGCAGTGTTCATCGTAATAGCCGTGGTAGAACCGCCCTCCTGGTTCCCGTACAGCGGATCGTTGGTCGCATCCAGATCGAGCACGATCTCCCCGGGCGGTTCGTCATGAGCCTCGAGGAACAATTGCACCAGCAGCGAGTCCATCGCCGCCGGGCCGGCCGCGATTTTCTTGTACCGGTCTCCGGCCGCCGTGTCCGGCTCGCTGAGCTCGAGCCGGTTCAGGGTGCTTGAACCCGCCAGCGCCTGCCCCCGGTCTTTCACTGAGTCACTGTTGACTTCCGACATTGCCTGGCGTATGTATTCCGCCATGCAGATCGGCACGCGCATGATTTCCGCGGACACCGCGGCGTGGTTCCAGAGGACGGCGGCCTCTGGCGAGACCAGTCGCCACGGACTGGCCCGCGGCCTGTGTGAACGCGAGGACTGGCGCAATGCACGGGGTGCCCTGTGCGTGGCGTCAGCCAAGCGAGCGCTGCCGAAGCTGGCCCGGGAGCTGCACGTGGCGCTGCCGGCGAAGCGGGCCTGCCGCTTGGTGTCGAACGCCCGCCCGGAGATCGCCCGGTCGGAGTCGGCGGTCACGCTGTCCTGCTCGTTGCGGGAGCTGGGCGAAGTCCGTCTTGAACCGGTCGGCGCGGCGGAGGTCGGTCGCTGGCGGGCGATGATGGAGCGCTGGCATCCGCAGGGTTGCCCGAAAGCACCGGGCGCGGTCCTGAACTACTGGATCGTGTCCGCGCGCCACGGTCGCCTCGGCGGTCTCGGTTTCCGGGCCGCCAGTTGGCACGTGAAGGCCCGTGACCGGCACATCGGCTGGTCGAACGAGGCGAAGCGCCATCACCTCAACCGGTTGCTCAACCACTACCGTTTTCTCCTCATGCCCGGCGTCGCCGTGCCGCATTTGGCGTCACATGTTCTGGGTCTGGCGCGGCGGCAGATCGGGGACGACTGGGAGCAGCAGCACGGCGTGCGCCCGCAGATGGCCTACACCTACGTCAACGAGACCCGGCCGGGGACGTGCTACCGTGCGGCCAACTGGTCGTGCGTCGGCTGGACGGCCGCGCAGGACCGGGCCGGCGTGGCGAAGGCGCCGTGCCGGATTTTCATGGTGCCGCTCCAGCGGGGCTGGAAACGGCGGATGCGCACCGTGCCGCGGCGGCCGATCGGCACCCGGGTGGATGCCCATGTGAAGGATCCGGGCCCGAACGGCGACTCCGAGTTTGCCTATGTGGATCATCATGATGGGCGGTTGGGAGACCGGATCCGGCGGATTGGCGACATCTGGGGCCGTCAGGCTGCCGCCACGATTCCCGAGATGTTTCCGGAGTCCGCGGAACGGCAGGCGGTGTACCGCCTGTTGTCGAACCGGGAAGTCACCATGAAGCATGTGCTCGGCTCCCATGTCGAGGCCACGGTGAAGCGCTGCCGCGCCCACCGCCGGATCCTCGCGGTGCAGGACACGACGATGCTCAATTACAGCGGCCGTTCGGCGGTCACCACCGGCCTGGCGCCGCTCGGCGGCGGCGGTCAGGGGTCGACGGGACTGGCGGCGCACATGATGCTGGCGTTCGTACCCGGCGGGCGTCCGCTGGGCGTACTGTCGGCCGATGCCGACTTTCGCCGTGCGGGGAAGAAAGAGACGGAAAGCCGCCGCTGGGAGGACGGGGTGCGGGTGAGCGCCGAACTGGCGGCGGCCTGCAAGGACACGGAAGTCATCTGCGTCGGCGACCGCGAGATGGACATCTGGGCCGTCCATCGTCTGGCGGCGCAGACGGAGGTCCGCGTCGTGGTCCGCGCCTGCCGCTCGAAACAGCGCCGGGTGGTGACGGCCGACGGTTCGCCGCAAGACCTGTTCTCCTTTATCGACACGCAGCCCGAACTGGGGCGGAAGACCCTCGTGCTTGATGCCGCCGGCGGCCCGCGCCGCCGGCCGTCCCGCACGGTCAAACTGTTGCTGCGGGCGGCGCGGGTGACGGTCCTGCCGCCGGGAGACGCCCGGACGGACGCGCCGCTGGAGATGCTGGCCGTGCAGATCCGTGAGGTGACCCCGGCCGATCCGGCCAAGCCCCTGAACTGGGTCATCCTGTCCAGCACCGGCGAGGCGACGCTAGAAACCGCGCTCGAGGTGATCGAGATCTACGAAGACCGCTGGGCCATCGAACGGTACTTCGACACCCTCAAGAACGGCACCCGCATCTGTGACCGCCGGCTGGACGACGCCGAAGACCTGCGCAAGTGCCTGGCTTTCGATGCCGTCGCCGCCTGGCGCATTCACGAACTGTCGCGTCTGGCCCGCGAGGCACCCGATACGCCCGCCACCGAGATCGTACGACCGGTGGAGGTCGCGGCGCTCAACCGCATTCTGACGGCCTATCGCATGCCGACCCTCAGCGAGGCCGATCATCGCGGTCGTCGCTCCCCGAACACAGGCCGTGGAGCCAGGGAGGCGTCCGCCGCTGCCAGGGCGCCACCCACCGTTCGCGACTATGTCATCGGCATGGGCCGCATTGTCGGCTTCGAGTCCTCCAAGAGACAACCCCTGCCCGGCCCGCTCAAATGCTTCCGGGGTGACGAAAAAATCCAACTCATCGTCCACGTCATCGAAAACACGGAGTTAACAATGATAGAGTGAAAGGCCCCCGGTCCCGCTCCCGGCGGCGCTGTTCTCCGGTGAGATCCTGGCACCCGCTCGCCAGCGCCAGCAGGCTGTCCGTGCGCAGACGGTCGTGATCGTTCAGATCCTCATACCCTGCCGCCAGCCCCAGTACCCGCTGGGCGACCAGCGTCTCCAGACGATGCTCAATGCGCGTTTTCGCGCGATGATCCTGAAAGCAGTCGGCCAGACGCTCCGTCACGCGGAACCGCTGGTCGACCTCCCGCAGGATCAGTACACCACCGTCCGTCGTCAGCCGACCACCGTCGAAACGCCCCTCCACCCGACGGCGGCCCAGGCCTTCAAAACACAACTGCTTCGGGGTACACTCTGGTTGCATGGGATCACTCCGTGGCACACCGATAAGGTGTTGATTCTTCGGTTTGTACCACGGTTTCGGTCCCATGTACCGTCTTGCTGGTGAGAAATCCGGGTTAAAGCCCCGGAGGCCGGCAAGGATCCGGCTCTCGCCGGGGCGGCTGCAGGGAACCCGAAGCGGTTGCCTCCAGGGCCGGTCAGTCGTCAAGGGGATCACGGGTAATGCGGTCGCCCTTGCGATAGGTGGCAAGGATGATGCCAACCGAAACTGCTGCGAGCCCCAACAGGATCAGGACAAACACGACGAAATCACGGACGTGCAGCTTTTCCTGTCCCAGGTAGGCCAAGCAGGCCAGGATGCCCGCCCACAGAAGCCAGTAATACCGCGAACGCGTCATGCGAACACCCTGGCGATCCCCGGCCGCACCCCGGGGATCCCTTCCGGCAGCATTATGCAGCGATCCCGGCGAGAACCCGATCCGGTTCCCGGTTGCCCGCGCCCGGCGGCCAGGCCCGCCATGGCCGTGGCGTGATCCACCACGACCCAAAGGCCGGGCGCTCCCGCAAGCCCGACCCGACCCTGGCGCCTCCGATCCCCCGGCGTCGCCCGGAAAACAGGAAGCGGGGCCATCGCCGCCACGCGCCGCAGATCAGAGCGGCTGTCTTGCCGGCCGGACCGGCCCATATGTCCCCTGTTCGGATCGCGGCTACGCTTCCCATCCGTGCCTCCACTGTCCCGGTCCGGACCCGATTCCACTTCATCCTACCGCGCGAAGGCGGACATTCCGACGACCGTCGCCGCCCGCTTCATGGGGCAGCCACCGCGCATCCGGGACAAGCGAGAACAAACGCTCATGATGCGCGTGGGCCCGCACCCCAGTACCTGAACACCCGTTCGGACCGGGCCGAGCTCTGTCGCGGCTTTTTCGCGGTCGGTCTTCGTAGCGGCACTTTGTTGGCGGCGAAATAAAACGGCGGGATTCTGGTGGTAAGCCGCGCTTTTCCGAATCGCTCCCAACGCGGGTCGATCCCATCAGGGATGCGGTTGCCTCCGGTCGCGGGTTTCAGTTACCGGATGGCATCGTATTGCGTCGCTTGACATTTGACGTGTCTTTCCGATAGCTTCCGCCATGAAGATTCGGAACGTGATTCACAGGGGGCTGCGCCGGTTCATCGAGGAAGACAATGCTGCGGCGCTCCCGTCCGCCGTCGTGCCGAAGCTGCGGCGGATGCTGTCGTTCTTCCAGGACATGGAGCGCGGGGACGAATTGCGGACGGTTCCGGGCTGGAACGCGCATCGGCTTACCGGGAACCGGAGGGGTGTGTGGAGCCTGACGGTGACCAAGAACTGGCGGCTCACCTTCCGGATCGACCGCGCCGAGGGCGAGATCGTCGACCTCGACTACGAGGATTACCACTAGGAGACAGCGATGGGCACGACACAGGGTTTGCGGATGAAGAATCCGGCCCACCCGGGCGGGTTCGTGAAGAGCGAGATCGTCGAAGCGATGGGCCTGTCGGTGACCGGGACCGCGTCGGCGCTGGGGGTCACGCGCCCGGCGCTGTCCGCGCTGCTCAACGAGCGGGCGAGCCTCTCGCCCGAAATGGCGCTCAGGATCGAGAAGGTATTCGGCGTGTCGATGGACACGCTTCTGCGTATGCAGACCAGTTACGACATCGCCCGGACCCGCGAGCGCGAGGACGGGATCGACCTTGTTCCGTTCGGAAGACGGGTCGTTTGAGCGTGCGCCGTTGCATGAAATGACCGCTGCCGGCGGACAGACGAAGTATCGGATGGGTGGATGGGTCAGCAACGTACGGTGGGACCGTCTTGATCTTCGCCGCCAACTCGTCCGCGATATCAATCGCCTTCGTACGCGGATGTCGTCTGTGGTCCTTGATTTCGATCAGCCAGGAGACGTTGCGTTCAACGCAAACGATGTCTATCGCCTTGGAGCCATCAGCGACGCTCTGAAACTGGTTGCGGTAAAAGAACCAGTCATCGTGCTTGCTGGCTTGGCAGCCGTCAGGAAAGTCGAACCGGAGTGTTCCCTCGGCGATCGTTGTCACGATCCCGACTCCCCGCCCGACATGAACCGATTCACAAAGCGGTCCGACTGACCCAGTTCTTCGTCCACCAGAAGCAAGGGATCGACGTCCCCGACATCCTCAGCCTGGGATATCCGAACGCCGCCGCCGCATCGGCTCAATGCGAAATAGCGTTGCGCCACCGCGTCGAACTCGCGTTCGAGAAGAATTTCGAACTCACGCAGCAAAAACAGGCTGTGCGTCGCCACGAAAACCTGTACGCCTGCCCCACAGATGCCGAGTATGACCCTTGCCACATCGCGAATCAGGCTCGGATTGAGGTTGGACTCGGGTTCGTCCCAGAACAGGCACCCCTTGTCGAGGAGGGAGCCGGTCGAGATCAACCGCACAAGCATGGCGATCTTGCGCCACCCTTCAGCGACCAGCGGCATTTCCGTATTGCCTGCATTGAATGGCCGAAAGCAGAAGCGGCCGTTGCGATCCAGCACGACTCGTCCCCCAAGCTGCTCCTCCAGGGGCGCAATCAAGGCGGCAATCGTTGTCTCCCGCGGTCCTCTCAGTGTCGGAGCCCCGAGGAGCAGGCATGTATCCCGCCACGTTTCGTCGAACTCCAGGTACCGGGTCTCGTAGAGCGGAACGAAGCCCGGATAGATGGTCAGCAGTTCGCGGGTAGGAACGAACACCGGCGGCTTGTCCTGCCACGCGGAAGGAACGTGATCAATGGACACCTCGGATTTCGCGAGCGAGGAGAACCGAAAAGCCAGCGATGTCTCGGGCTGACTGAAAGTCATCTCGACTTCGCAGCTACTGCGTCCTCTTTGGCGATGGACAAGGCGACCCAGACGGTCTTCCGGCCGAAATACGGCAGTTCGTGCGGCGGCCGGCCAGACGCGCAGACATAGGCCAGAAAGACCCGGAACAGATCGTCCGTCAGCCCCTCATCCTCATAGAGCAGGTGAACATCGTAGAGGTCGCGCGGGTGCTGGCGGTCGAGGGCGGCATGCAGCTTGCCCGCAAAGAGATCCTCGAAGGCGAGTACCGGCATCTCGGCAAAGCCGAAGACGTCCTCCACCACGCCCGAAACCCTCATCGGCACCGGCGGCAGAACCGTTCCACGCATGACCGGCGAGGTCTCGATCTTCACCCTCGCCGCACCGCGCGAGGCCATGATTCGGGTTCCCGGATTCCCGCCGCCGGCGATGCGCTGGAACCGCACATCCCTGTTGCGGCGGCCGCATGAATCCGTGATCCGGTTGAGCGCGGCATCGATACGCTGAAGAGAGACGGCCCTGTCCTCGACCGGCACGTAGGTCAGATCGATATCGACCGACAGGCGCGGCATGTCCCGGTAGAAGAGATTCATGGCCGAACCGCCCTTGAGCGCAAAGACCTCTTCGGCCGCAATGGCCGGCAGGAGTCGCATCAGCAGACGGACCTGCTCGACATAGCGTTCACGCATGACTCGCACCCTCGTCCATGTCCGCAGGCAGAAGCGTCCCGGGCACATAGATCCGGTAGACCGGGTGCAGTTTTCCGCCCTTTGCCAGCGCGCGCGGACCGGAACCGAAATCGATGGTGCTTTTATCCAGATGCTTGTGCCACGCATGGGCATGACGGTCGGCAAACACGAAAAACAGGCGCTTGACCTTGATGCTTCGGCACGCGCGCAGCAGCGTCATCAGGCGCCTGGGACGCAGGCCCGTCAGGCCCTGAAAGATCATGTCCAGATTGTCGAAGGTCGCGGGCGCTGGCAGTTCGTCGAGCGCTTCGAGGATGGCGCGCTCGGGGGACGAAACCTTGAGCGGCCAGTGCCAGGGGCTCACCGTCGGGCCGTGTCCTGCCACTGCCCCGGGCGTGCTCTCGAACTGGTACTCGGCATGCTCGACGCCGGTAAGGTCGTCACCAAACAGGACGCGCGAGCGAACGACGAACCGTGTCTTGCCCGGAATGCGGGCCAGCCAGGAAGGAACTTCGCCATACAGATAGATACGCTCCCCGCCGCCAAGCGGCAGATAGTGGGCGAGCCCATGGAAGCCGAGCGAACTCGAGCCGCCCAGGTGAACGTCATGCCCCATGATCCACTGGATGGAGAGCAGAGAGATCTGCCAGCTGGTCTCCGCCCGGACAAGCGGGCATCCTGCCTGACCGGCATGCGGCAGCGGGCGGCGGTAAACCCCGCGCACCACCCGCTCCAGCCAGCCCCGCTCGGCATATTCGTGGATGGACTTGGGATCGATCCCGAAACGCTTCAGCCAAGCCGCATCAACGAGGAAGCCGGGAGGGACCCGCTCCAGAAAGGGCTTTAATCTTGGGGTTCTTTGACGGCCCATAACCATCAAAAAACGGTCCCTTCAAAAGATCCCGGATTGCTTGCCGATTGCGAACCCGTGCGCCCATCTCACCCGCATCCATTGGCTCTCGCCGTCCACCGCCAACCCGTGCACACCGGCGTCCCGGCGAGGCAATCATCGGCATCCGTCACGGCACCGCCACCATCGCTACCGGGGCAGGTCGGTCTTCCCCATGAGGTGGAGGTCGATCGAACGGGCTGCCTGGCGCCCTTCGCGAATGGCCCAGACCACCAGCGACTGCCCGCGCCGCATGTCGCCCGCCGCAAACACGTTCGCCCGTGAACTCCGGTAGTTTTCGGTATCCGCCCTGACGTTGCCGCGCGCGTCGAGCTCCAGGTCCCATTCGGCCACCATGCCGTCCCGCACCGGCCCCAGAAACCCCATGGCCAGCAGGACGAGGTCGGCCTCCAGCTCGAATCCGCTCCCGGGCACGGGCTGAAATGCATCGTCCACCCGTACGCACTGCAGGCCCTGCACCCGGCCGCCGGTGCCGTACAGCGCCCGGGTCTGGACCGACCAGTCGCGCCCGGCGCCTTCCGCCTGCGACGACGACGTGCGCAACCGCAGCGGCCAGTGGGGCCACGTCGCCCCCTTGTCGGGGTGCGCGGGCGGCATCGGCAGGATTTCGAGCTGCGTGACCGAACGGGCGCCCTGGCGGAACGACGTGCCGATGCAGTCCGACCCGGTATCCCCGCCGCCGATGACGATCACCTGTTTCCCGTCGGCGAGGATCTCCGCCGCCCCGGCCGCTCCTTCACCGGCACCGGCCACCCGGCGGTTCTGCTGGGTCAGGAAGTCCATCGCGAAGTGCACACCGTCGAGGTCGCGGCCCGGTACTTCCAGGTCACGCGGATGCTCCGCACCGCCGGTCAGCAGGACGGCGTCGAACTGCCCGGCCACCGTCGCCGCCGCTTCGTCGCGCCCGACGTGCACCCCGCAGCGAAAGGTGACGCCCTCCTCCTCCATCTGCTCGATCCGGCGGTCGATGTGCGACTTTTCCATCTTGAAGTCGGGGATGCCGAAACGCAGCAACCCGCCGGGCCGCTCGTTCTTTTCGAAGACGGTGACCGCGTGGCCGGCCCGGGCCAGCTGCTGCGCGGCGGCCAGGCCCGCGGGACCCGAACCCACCACGGCCACGGTCCGTCCGGTCCGGGCGGCGGGCGGCTGCGGCGTGATCCAGCCTTCTTCCCAGCCCCGGTCGGCGATCGCGCACTCGATCGTCTTGATCGTGACCGGCACGTCCTGGATGTTGAGCGTGCACGCCTCCTCGCACGGCGCCGGGCAGATGCGGCCGGTGAACTCGGGGAAGTTGTTGGTGGAGTGCAGGACCTCGAGCGCCCGCTTCCAGTCGCCCCGGAACACGAGGTCGTTCCAGTCCGGAATGATGTTGTCGACCGGGCAGCCCTGATGACAGTAGGGAATCCCGCAATCCATGCAGCGCCCGCCCTGGGCCCGCAATTCGGAGTCCGCGAGCGGTTCCACGAACTCGCGGAAGTGCCGGATCCGCTCGGCGACCGGCCGGTAGACCCGGTCGCGCCGCTCGAATTCCAGGAACCCGGTGGCCTTTCCCACGGTCAGACCCGCTCCGCGATGCGGCCGCCCGGCGCGGGCGCCGCCCGCGCCTGGGTGAGCGCCGTCCGGAAGTCGACCGGCAGCACCTTGACGAACCGGCCGACGGCCTGGTCCCAGTCCGCCAGCAGGCGCGCGGCGCGGGCGCTGTTGGTGAAGTGGCGGTGGCGCGCGATCAGCGTGTACAGGCGGTGCTCGTCGTCGGCCAGCATGTCCGCGAGTACCGGCGCCAGCTCCAGCCCGTTCCCCTCGGCCAGCACCCGGCCGGCATCGCGCGGCACCGGACCCAGTTCCACCATGCTGCGGTTGCAGCGCTCGGCGAAGGCGCCCTCTTCATCGAGCACGTACGCGAGCCCGCCCGACATGCCGGCCGCGAAGTTCCACCCGGTGGCACCGAGACAGACCACCACCCCGCCGGTCATGTACTCGCAGCCGTGGTCGCCCACGCCCTCGACCACCGCCACCGCGCCGGAGTTCCGCACGGCAAAGCGCTCGCCGGCGATGCCGCGGAAATAGCATTCACCCGCGATCGCGCCGTAGAGCACGGTGTTGCCCACCACGATGCTCTCTTCCGGCACCACCCCGCTGTCGGGGGCGGGATAGATCGCGAGCCGGCCGCCGGAGAGTCCCTTGCCGGTGTAGTCGTTGGCATCGCCCTGCAACTCGAATGCCACGCCCCGCGCCAGGAACGCCCCGAAACTCTGCCCGGCCGTTCCGCGAAAGCGCACCGAGATCGTGTTTTCGCGCAGTCCCGCATGTCCGTGGCGGGCGGCGATCCGGCCCGACAGCATGGCGCCGGTCGTCCGGTCGGTATTGCGAATGGGGAACTCGAGCTCGACCGGGGTGCGGTGCTCGATCGCATCCCCCGCCGCCGCCAGCAGCCGGCGGTCGAGAATGTCGGCGATCGGGTGCTCCTGGGTCTCGGAGTTCCAGCGGGCGACTTCCGGTCCCGCATCCGGCTGGTGGAACAGCCGCGTGAAGTCGAGGCCCCGGGTCTTCCAGTGGTCGAGCGCCCGGGCGGTGTCCAGAAGGTCGGTCCGGCCGATCAGGTCGCTGAAGGTCCGGATCCCGAGCCGGGCCATGATCCGGCGCACCTCCTCGGCCACGAACCCGAAATACCGGATCACGTGCTCCGGCGTGCCGGCGAAGCGCTGGCGCAGGACCGGGTTCTGGGTCGCGATCCCGACCGGGCAGGTATTGAGGTGGCACTTCCGCATCATCACGCACCCAGCGGCCACCAGCGGCGCCGTCGAGAAGCCGAACTCGTCGGCCCCCAGGATGGCGCCGATCACGACGTCGCGGCCGGTCTTGAGGCCGCCGTCAACCTGTACCGCGATCCGCCCCCTGAGATCGTTGAGCACCAGTGTCTGCTGGGTTTCCGCCAGCCCGATCTCCCAGGGGGAGCCGGCATGCTTGATCGAGGTGAGCGGGCTCGCACCGGTGCCGCCGTCGTAGCCGGCGATCGTGACGTGGTCGGCCCGGGCTTTCGAGACCCCGGCCGCGACCGTCCCGACCCCGACCTCGGCCACCAGCTTGACGCTGATCCGGGCGCCGGGATTGACGTTCTTCAGGTCGAAGATCAGCTGCGCAAGGTCCTCGATCGAGTAGATGTCATGATGCGGCGGCGGCGAGATCAGCCCCACCCCGGGCGTCGAGTGCCGCACCCGGGCGATCACGGCGTCGACCTTGTGGCCCGGCAGCTGCCCGCCCTCGCCCGGCTTCGCCCCCTGCGCGATCTTGATCTGGATGTCATCGGCGTTGACCAGGTACTCGGTCGTCACGCCGAAGCGTCCGGACGCCACCTGCTTGATGGCCGAACGCATCGAATCGCCGTCGGGCCGGACCGTGAACCGGTCGACTTCCTCGCCGCCCTCGCCGGTATTGGACTTGCCGCCGATGCGGTTCATCGCGATCGCCAGCGTGGTGTGGGCCTCGCGGGAAATCGACCCAAACGACATGGCGCCCGTGGCGAAGCGCCGGAGAATCGCCGCCGCCGGTTCGACCTCGTCGAGCGCGACCGCGCGGGCCGGCCGGAACGTGAACAGGCCGCGCAGCGTCTTGGCCCGTTCGGCCTGGCTGTCGGCGGCGGCGGCAAACGCCTCGTAGCGCTCCTGCGCGTCGGTCCGCACCGCGTGCTGGAGGTCGGCCACAGTGTCCGGGGTCCACATGTGCTCCTCGCCGCGCAGCCGGAACGCGTACTCGCCCCCCGCCTCGAGCGCGTCGCGCAGCACGGCCGCGTTGCCGAACGCGTCCCGGTGCCGCGCCACGGTCTCGGCGGCGATCACCGCCAGCCCCACGCCCTCGACGGCGGTGGCCGTCCCCGGGAAGTATTCGTCGACAAATTCCTGCGCCAGCCCGACGGCATCGAAGATCTGCGCGCCGCAATAGGACTGGTAGGTCGAGATCCCCATCTTCGACATCACCTTGAGGATGCCCTTGCCGGCCGCGCCGATGTAGGCCCGGGCGGCGGCTTCGGTCGACAGGTCTCCCGGCAGCTGCCCGCACACGTCGACCAGCGTCTCGAACGCCAGGTAGGGGTTCACGGCCTCGGCCCCGTAGCCCGCCAGGACACAGAAATGATGCACCTCGCGGGCCTCGCCGGTCTCGACGACCAGCCCGGTCGAGGTCCGGAGACCGCAGCGGATCAGGTGGCTGTGCACGGCGGCGGTGGCGAGCAGGGCCGGGACCGGAACGCGGTCGGGGCCGACGCCGCGGTCCGACAGCACCAGCACGGTCATCCCGGCCCGCACCTGCCGCTCCGCCTCCTCGCGCAGCCGGGCCACGGCCGGCGCGAGGCCGGCCTCGCCGGCTTCCGCCTCGAAGGTCGCATCGAGCACGGCCACCCGCAGGCCGGTCTCGTTGGCAGCCCCGAGGGCCTTGATGCCGGCCAGCTCGGCGTCGGTCAGGATCGGCTGTTCCAGGCGCAGCCGCCGCGTCGGATCCGGCCGGTCCGGGTCCAGCAGGTTCGGCCGGGGACCGACGAAGGTGATCAGCGACATCACCATCTGTTCGCGAATCGGATCGATCGCCGGGTTCGTGACCTGGGCAAAGTTCTGCTTGAAATACTGGTAGAGGAGTTTCGCCCGCCCCGAGAGCGCCGCGAGCGGGGTGTCGGTGCCCATGGATCCGACCGCTTCGGCCCCGTTCGCCGCCATCGGCATCATCAGGAAGGTCAGGTCTTCCTGGGTGTAGCCGAAGGCCTGCTGCCGGTCGAGGCGGGCCACGTTGGTTGCCGCCGGCGCGACCCCGGCGGGCAGTTCCTCGAGGCGGAGCGTGGTCGCCGCCACGGCTGCCGTCCAGTCGGCCATCCCCGCCAGGGCATCCTTGATCTCGTCGTTGCCGACGATCCGGCCCTCTTCCAGGTCGAGCAGCAGGATGCGGCCCGGCTCCAGGCGGCGGCTCTCGACCACGTCGCGTTCCGGGACCGGCAGCACGCCCGCCTCCGACGCCAGGATCACGCGGTCATCCCGGGTCACGACGTAGCGGGAGGGGCGCAGGCCGTTGCGGTCGAGGAGACCGCCGATCTGCCGCCCGTCGGTAAACGCCAGCGCCGCCGGCCCGTCCCAGGGTTCCATGAGCGCGGCGTGGCGCTCGTAGAACGCCCGGCGGCCGGGCGGCATCCCCGGATGCCCCTGCCAGGCTTCGGGCACGAGCAGCGCGAGCGCGTAGCTCAGGGAATAGCCCCCGGCCAGCAGGAACTCGAGCGCGTTGTCGAGACAGGCCGAGTCGGACTGCCCCTCGGCGATGATCGGCCAGATGGTCTCGAGATCCTCGCCCAGGAGTCCCGAACGCAGCGCCTGCCGGCGCGCCGCCATCCAGTTGCAGTTCCCGCGCACGGTGTTGATCTCGCCGTTGTGGCAGAGGATCCGGAAGGGCTGGGCGAGGCGCCAGGAAGGGAACGTGTTGGTCGAAAACCGCTGGTGCACGAGCGCGAGGGCGCTGGCTGTCCGCGGATCCTGGAGGTCGCGGTAGTACGGGCCCAGGGCGCCCGGCAGCATCATGCCCTTGTAGCAGATGACCCGCGACGACATCGACACCACGTAGAAGTCGCGGGTGTCGGGGCCGAACGAGCGAACCGCGTTGCTCAGCTGCTTGCGGGCGACGAACAGCC
Source organism: Alphaproteobacteria bacterium (assembly GCA_965203385.1). GTDB lineage: Bacteria > Pseudomonadota > Alphaproteobacteria > TMED109 > TMED109 > VXPW01. The sequence goes on along the minus strand of OZ241893.1, from coordinate 2,324,169 downwards.
GCCGCTCGAGAACCTCCCGGTCGCCGGCGCCCGCGAGGCTGACAAACACCTGCCGGGTCAGCGGCTCTCCCGCCCGGATGGTCTCCGACAGCACCGACCGGTCCACCGGCGCGTCGCGCCAGCCGTGGACGCGCAGGCCGTTGCGCTGCAGTGCGGCCTCGGTCTCGCGCTCGCAGCGGCGCCGCGCCGCCGCCGCGCGCGGCAGGAAGATCTGCCCGACTCCGTAGGCGTCCGCGGGCAGGGCGACGCCCGCCGCCGGGGCCTCGGCGCGAAACAGCTCATCGGGAATCTGCATCAGGAGCCCGACCCCGTCACCCACGGTGGGATCCGCACCGACGGCGCCGCGGTGGGTGAGGTTGACGACCAGTTCCAGCCCCTGCGCGACGATCGCCGGACTCGCCCGGCCCCGGAGGTCGGCGACGAACCCGATGCCGCATGAATCGTGCTCGTGCGCCGGATCGTAGAGCCCCTGCCGGGCCGGCGGCCGCGCGCGGTATCGTCGATGCATCAGCCACCCTCGAACATCAACCGTGTCCTGCCGGCGCGGCCCCGGACCTGCATGACGGGTACCGGATCGGTCCCGGGGCGCACCCGCGGCCGGCCCCCGTCCGGCGGCCGCCGCGGAGCCGGGTCAGACACTGCGGAAAATCGCCCGATGTGACCGGCAGCACGGGCGAACGGAGAAGGATCGTGCGCAGGCCGGAGGCACGGCGCAAATCCCGCCGGGATCGCCCGACCGAATCCGGGCGAACACCATCAGTTCCGCGCCCACCATAGCAAAGTCGAATCAGGGCACGACCCGTGCCGCCGGATCAGTAGGCCTCGTCCACCAGCAACCGGCCCAGCGCCCCCCGACCGCCCGCCCGCCAAGCCGCCAACAGTTCCTCGGCCGGCGTGACGCCCCGATCCACGATGGTGGCGAGGACGTCGAGAAATCCGCTCTCGTCGTCGCCGGCCGCGTTCAGCCGCTCCCGCCGCTTGAGGCCGCGGCGGGCGATCGCGATCAGGTCGCCGGCGACCGCGCGCAACGAGCGGCCCCGGATCTCCAGTTCGAGCCCCTGCCGCGGCGCCTCGAGAAACAGGTAGGCGCGGTCCTCGGGGCGCCAGGCCCGCACCAGTTCCTCGGCCTCGGCGAGGGCGGCGGGGTCGTAGAGTACGCCGGTCCACAGCGCGGGCAGCGCGCAGAGCCGCCGCCAGGGGCCGGCATCGGCGCTCCGCATCTCGAGGAACTGCTTCAACCGGGTTTCGGTAAAGATCGTCGTGAGGTGGTCCTCCCAGTCCTGCAGCGTGGGCCGTTCACCGGGCAGCCTCTCGAGGCGGCCCTCGAGAAACCGGCGGAACGGGATGCCCGCGACGTCGAGATAGCGCCCGTCGCGGTAGACGAAGTACATCGGCACATCGAGCGCGTACTCGGCCCAGCGCTCGAATCCCATGCCGGGCTCGAACACGAATTCCGGAATGCCGCAGCGGTCGGGGTCGGTATCCGACCAGGCGTGGCTGCGCCAGCTCAGGAAGCCCGTCGGCTGACCGTTGCGGAACGGCGAATTGGCCAGCAGGCCGGCGAGGATCGGCTGCAGCGACAGCGCCGTCCGGAACTTCCGGACCATGTCACCCTCGTCGGCAAAGTCCAGATTCACCTGGACCGTGGCCGTGTTCATCATCATGTCGAGCCCCAGTTCGCCCCGCGTCGGCATGTAGCTCCGCATGATCCCGTAGCGCCCCTTCGGCATCACCGGGGCGGCGGCCACGGTCGTCAGCGGATCGGAGCCGATGCCGACGAAGACCAGCCCGAGCGAATCGCCGATGGCCCGGAGTTCGTACAGGTGGGCGTTGATCTCCTCGCAGGTCTCGTGCAGGGTGGCGAGCGGCGCACCGGAAAGCTCGAGCTGTCCACCGGGTTCGAGCGTGACCGACTGCTGCCCCTTGCGCAGCGCGATCACCTGCCCCGCCTCCTCGATCGGGTTCCATCCGCCCGCCGCCAGCCGGTCCAGTACCGCCCGGATGCCGGCGGGTCCGCCGTAATCGGCCCGGTCGAGGCCGCGGGCTGCGAACACGAACTTCTCGTGCTCGGTGCCGATCCGCCAGTCACGCTCCGCCTTGCAGCCCGCCTGCAACCATTCCACGAGTTCCCGCGCCCGGCCGACCACCGGAGCGGGCGATGGCATCTCGACCATAGTGTCCTGCAGTTCGGGGGATCGATCCGTCCCGGCGCGGCCGGGGCGCGGCACAACCGTGTCGCCAGCGCCGGGCAGTATTGCGTTTTCCGCAGCGCGGGCAAGGACGAAGCCGGATCATCCGGCCCGACCGAATCAGGATTCCGGCCGCAAGCCGCCGAGTTGCTGCACGAGCGCCACCGCCGCACAGGCTGCGGCATCGGGAGAGAACAGCCGCGGGCCCAGCGACACGTGGCGCGGCGGCGGAGTCATTCGCCCGAACAGCACCCGGTCCGAATCCCGGAATCCGCTCCGCGGGCCGACCAGCAGGGCCACCCGGTCAGCCGAAACCGCACGGCTTGCGGCGGCCAGGCCCGGTCCCTCCTGCAACTCGTCGAGGACGTACAGGTCGCGCCCGGCCTGGCCGACCTGCGCGAGGGCCTCGGCCAGGCCGGCGCAGAACACCAGGTCGGGCGGAGCGGCCCGCGCACTCTGCTTCCCCGCCTGCGCCACGGCCTCCTGCACCGCGGCCGCCTCCGGCGGGGGCGGGCTGCCGGCCGGCGGCGCGATGCAGATGATCCGCCCCGCTCCCCACTCGGTCACGTAGCGGACGGCCGGGAGCGATCCGGCGGTCGGTGTCCAGAGCAGCCAGCTGCCGCCCGTTTCGCGCAGTTTCGCCATCCTCGCCCTCCCCGATGACCATGCCACCGGCCATCCCGCCCGGCGTTCCGCACCGGACCCGGCCCGGCGGCCCCGGTCTCCGTCCCTGACCGCAAGGTGGAATCCCTGTCTGACAAGGCCCGTGCCCGGGAATCCCGTGCGGCCCTGCCCCGTCCCGGTGCGCCGCGCCGGCCTCTTCCCGGCTGGCGGCAGCCTGGCGATGTATCTTGCACGAGCGGCGGCCGCGGTGCGTGCGGCAGCCCGGCCCGGAGCCGGAACGGTCGCACCCCTCCCGCCGACACCCTTCCCCCGCAGTCATGAAGCGCGTGCACCGACCCCGCTCCCTGCTCACCGACCTCGTGGCCCTCGGTCGGTACGACCGGCCCATCGGCATCTGGCTGCTGGCCTGGCCCTGCGCCTGGGGGGCGGCCCTGGCCCGGCCGCAGCCCGCCGGACTGCTCGCGCTCTGCCTGGTACTGCTGGCCGGTTCGGCCCTGGCCCGCGCCGGCGGCTGCGCCTGGAACGATCTCATGGACCGGAAGCTGGACGCGGCGGTGGCGCGCACGCGCGACCGGCCACTGGCGGCCGGCCGCATCGGCGCCGGGACGGCGCTGGCCTACATCGCCGGTCATCTGGTGGCCGCCGCATCGCTGCTGCTGCTGCTGCCCGCACCCGCCGCCTGGCTGGTACCGGGGATCCTCCCCCTGGTACTGGTCTACCCGCTGGCAAAGCGGTTCACGTGGTGGCCCCAGGTATGGCTGGGCGTGACGTTCAACTGGGGGGCGCTGGTCGGCTGGTCGGCCGCCTCCGGCGGCTGGCCGACGCCGACGGCGCTATGCCTCTACGCCGGCTGCATCCTGTGGACGGTCGGCTACGACACGCTCTACGCCTACCAGGACCGGACGGACGACCGGGCGGCGGGAATCCGCTCGGCCGCCGTCCGGCTCGGGGCCGCCGGCCGGCCGTTCGTGGCCGGTGCCTACGCGGCGGCGGCGGGCGTCTTCGCGGCCGCGCTTCTGCTCGCCGGCAGCGGAGCTCCGGCCTGGATCGGCCTCGCCGGGTTCGTCTCCCTGTCCGCCTGGCACACCGCGACCGTGGACCTGCGCGACGGCGCGTCCAGCGGCCGGGCGTTCCGCGGCGCCCACCGCGCCGCGCTGATCTGGTTCGCCGGCCTTGCCGCCGACCTCGTGATCGGGGGCGGGACCGCGCTCAGCTGAAGTCCAGTTCCCCCTGGGCCGGGCGCGGGCGAAACCGGCTCACGTCGAGGTCCGGCATGCGAACGTCGAGGCCATGGCGGCGCAAGGCCGCGGCAAACCGGACCCGGATCAGGTCCGCGTAGGGTCCGGTTCCCCGCTGCCGGACCCCGAATTCCGGCTGGTACAGCGCGCCGCCGCGGGTCTCGCGCACCAGCGACAGGATCCGCTTCGCCGAATCCGGGACATGGGTGTGCAGCCATTCCTCGAACAGCCCCGCCACCTCTCCGGGCAACCGCAACAGCACGTATTGCGCCGACCGCGCACCGGCCTCTGCCGCGGCGGCCACCAGCCGCTCGATCTCCCGGTCGGTCAAACCGGGGATGACCGGTGCCTGCAGGACCTGGACCGGCACGCCCGCAGCGTGCAGCTGCCGCACCGCTGCCAGGCGGCGGGCCGGAGTACTGGCCCGGGGCTCCATGCGGTTGGCCAGGCGGTGGTCGAGCGTCGTGACCGATACCAGCACCTGCACGAGATTCTGGGCCGCCAGTTCTTCCAGAAGGTCGAGGTCGCGCAGCACCCGCTCCGACTTGGTCACGATGCTGACCGGATGGCGGTGGTCGCGAAGACACTCGAGGATGCGCCGCGTGAGCCCCAGCTTCTGCTCGGCCGGCTGGTACGGGTCGGTATTGGCCCCGAGGGCAATGGGGGCCGGCGCATAGCCCGGGCGGGCAAAGGTCTCGGCCAGCCGCTCCGGCGCCGCCGTCTTGGCGAAGATGCGGGTTTCGAAGTCGATACCGGGAGAAAACCCGAGGTAGGCGTGGGTGGGGCGGGCGTAACAGTAGATGCAGCCGTGCTCGCAACCCTGATAGGGATTCACGGACCGATCGAAGCCGATGTCGGGTGACTGGTTCCAGGTCAGCCCGGTGCGGGTGGCGCTGACCTGGACCGTCGTCTCGACCGTCTCCGCCGGCGGAATTTCGGCAAGGACGGCCTCGTCAGCTTCGCGGACGTGCACCTCGAAGCGCCCGGCCCGATTGCTGACAGCGCCGCGGCCGCGCCGCTGCCCCGGGGAAACGCCCCGGCGGGCGAGACGAACACCGGAATCGGGCCCCTGCTTGACCATGCGGCCATCCTAGCAGATTTCGGCGAGACGGGAAGATCAAATCAGGAACATGCCAGCCTCCCCGGTTCAGTCAACGAAACATGGCTCCCTGTCGCCAGCGTTCGGTGGGGGGCAGTCGATCCTGCCGCCTCTGTAGCTCCGCCGGAAGAAATCATCCGAGAGGCGAAACCGCTCCACCACTGCGTAGAGTCGGGAGGCGGCGCGGTGCCCGCAAGGGCCGCTATTGGAAAAACGGATGAGGGCGGATGACATGGGATCAGGAGAGGTTCTGTTTCAGGAGAAAGGCGATATCAGAGCGCACGGTTTCGGACGCAAGCCAATTTGCGCCCTGCGCATTGAGCAGCACGAGAGCAACCCTATCCAGCAGCGGAGAGTGTTGGAGCGCTGCGTTGACCCGGTCTGGCGACAGACGGCCAAGTGTGGCCACAATCCAGTCGGGAACAGGATCGCTGATATCGGCCGCCGAGACGAGGGCCCGCAAAACCTCATCTGAATCGATGATGCGGAGGGCTTCGGAAGCCGCCGGTGCCCGGCGTCGGCCGCCGACGATGAGATCCCTGACGAGCTGGTCGATGATCGGGCGAGGCGTGTCGGCGCCAAAGGCGCCGATTGCGTGCAGGGCGAGATTTTCATCCGCATTATCGATGAAGGGGAGGACATCCTCGTAGCATTGAAGACCCGCCTTGCCGAGTGCCCAGACCGCAGCTTGCCGGAGTTCATCCCCGGCAAAACGGGAATCGGCAGTGACGCTGACGAGTTGCTCTCGGGCAAAGGAACTATGGCCAAGTTCGGACAGAATAAAGACAGCTTCCATGCGAAGTTCGGGCCGGTCTTCATTATCCCAGATGAAGCGTGCGACGCGTTCCTGTCCGAATTCGGAGCCGAGAGCGGCAGCGGATCCTGCCGCCTCAAGCGTTACGCGTTCTTCCGTTTCCCGGCCAATCAGGTCTTCAAGTGCTGGAATGACCTGGTTACGCGAGTCATCGCGAAAACGCAGCGCCTTTGCCGCTGCGTAGCGGTCGACGTCGGTATTGGATCGAAGGTCGTTAAGCGGCTCATAACGGCGCAGCAGATAGGTCGACAGGTCGGCAAGGGCCGCCGGCTCGCCGGCAAGAATGGTGGTGTACGCACTGAAGGTATCACCGGGGACAACGTAGACGGATTTACCTTTCAGCGCATAGGTCTGCCGACGGGCAGGCCGCTCGGCGTCAGCGTTCATGTGGACGATGAGGCGCTCACCCGTGACTTCCAACACGCTACCGTCACGAGTCGGGACTGTGGCGGGCCAGGTCCGATTCCGTTCAGATCCCTCGGACGCGGATTTCGGCGATCCCAGCCTGGACCTGCCCACGGTTGCCCGTAACGCACCTACGATGAAGCAGATCACGTCATCAGCGGGTTCTGGACCGTCGTCGGTATCGAAACAGGTGATCAAGGCGACAACGTCGTCATCGCGCAGACCGGCATCCCATGCACGGTCGGGGTTGGCGGGAGTGTCGCTCATTCGGATTTTGAGATCGGTTTTGGCCCGAACCTCGGTGCGCATACCGGTCTTGACGCAAAGCAGGTCAGGGAGACGCAATCGCTTGACCTTGGTGGTCCAGATCTTGTTCGATCCACAATAGCGTTCCAGCTCGATCGGCTCAAAACCAAGACCGCGGAACCGTGCCATGGTGCGGTGTACGCCAACAGCGCCCATACTCAGAAACCGCAGGAAACTGGTGTTGGCCTTGAAACCCATCAGCAGCCAGCTTTCGGAAGGGGCTTTAACAGTTCAGCCGGGGTTGTGCCGAGGGCCTCGGCAATTCTGAATAGGTTCTCAAGCGAAACATTGCGCTGCCCCCGTTCAATGGAGCTAATGTAGGTCCGGTGCAGTCGGGCCCGGTCGCCCAGCTCTTCCTGGGAGATACCTGCGGAGGTGCGCAGACCTCTCAGGTTAAAGGCTAGAATTTCTTGCGGAGTATCGATCGTGGTGGCCTTTTGGCTAAAGTGATGGACGCCAGACTATGGATCGTATAGACTCTGCGTCTACAGACTCTGGGTTACAAATCTGGAAGAAATTTCTTGCCTGCGAAGAGTAAATTTGACATCCCCGATTCGATCACGGTTCCCCGTACCGATCCGGTTTACAACTGTCATGCCTATCTCACGAAAGTGCCCATTGGTGCGATCCAGCCCTTCATCAAGACGTTCACGGGGCCAGGCGACGTAGTAGTCGACTTCTTCGCTGGATCTGGGATGACGGGCCTGGCGGCGTTGACACTGAACCGGCGCGCTCGGCTTAGCGACATCTCGGTTCTCGGCAAGCATATTGCCACGGGTTACCTAATGGATGTCCCGGGGTGGGATCTTCGCACTGCCGCGGATCGGGTGTTGGCGGTCGCCCGCAAGGGTCACGGCGATCTGTATATGACGAAGCGTCAATCGGACGGGGCACCAGTCGAGATGATTCGGACGATCTGGTCGTTCACTTATCTGTGCCCGTCCTGCGGGGATGGAATGGTGTTCTACGAGGCCATCAATGCACAGGGTAAGGCGCCGCAACACTGCCCATTCTGTGGTGGTCCCTTTGTCCGGCGCAGCTGGGTGCGCGGCGATGACGTACCGGTCGAAGTGGTCGTGAAGGGCGAACACGGCAAGCAGATGGGGCAGGACGTCTGCGAGATTGACCGGAGTCGGATGCGCGATGCCTCAAGAGACGGTCGCGTACGCGAGGTGCCCTCACTGCAGATCGAGGAAGGTCGCGAGATGTACAGGCGTTGTGCCCTTGGGCGATCCGGCATGACAGAGACCGGGAAGTTTTTTTCGCCGCGCAACGGGATCGCTCTCGTGGAGCTGTGGAAGGCGATCAATGACCTGAAGGACGAGGCCATTCGGCAGGAGCTGCGCTTCGCCTTCACGGCCATCCTGCCGCGCGCTTCGATGCGTTACCAGTGGAGTGCCAAGCGACCGCTCAATGCGCAGAACCAGACGTATTACATCGCGCCGGTGTATTTCGAATGGAACGTATTCGACCTGTACAGTCGCAAGGTGAACGCCGTGATCCGGGCAAATGAGGCGTTGTTCAATCGCGCCGATCTTTTCAGCGCGGACCGGTTGCACGATGTTCGGTACGAGCTCGCTTCAGCCGAGAATCTGAGGCATCTAAATGACCAATCGGTCGATTACGTGTTCACTGATCCGCCCTTTGGCAGCAACATCTTCTATTCCGACATGAACCTGTTTCAGGAGGCATGGCTCGGGGAAACAACCGACCATGCGCGCGAGGCCGTCGTCCATACGCAGGGAAAACGAAAGAACGGATCGGAAGAACGCTACGAGGAGTTGCTACGCGGGGCTTTCTCAGAGGCGTTCAGGGTGCTGAAACCAGGTCGGTACATGTCCGTGGTCTTCGGCAACAGTAGCGGCAGGATCTGGGGGCTGGTGCAGCGGGCTTTGCGCGACGCCGGGTTCAAGGCTTCGCCCGAGCATGTGGCGATCCTGGACAAGGGCCAGCGCTCGGTGAAAGGGCTAAACTCAGGGTCGGAGGGCGTTGTCACAGTCGATTTGATCGTGACTGTACAGAAGCCTGCGACAGACAAGGGGGCGAGCCAACATGTGACACTTGTCGACGGTGATGCGGATGCGCTGATCCGCGCAACTATCGACGAAGTGCCGGCCAACGAGGTGCGCAACCCAAGCCACATCTATGCTCGAGTTTTACGAAAGGCCATCCAGAAAGGGCTGGTGCTGGATGGTCTGCATCTCGGCGATGTGCTGATTGCCTTGCGAAACGCCGGTTACGCAGTCAACCCCAAGACGGGGCTTCTGTACTGCAGCACGGTCGAAGAGGCCGACCATTCAACGGCTGTGTCAGAGATGACAAATCCTGCCGGCTGAAAGCGGGCGCCCTCGTGAACAAGAACCGCGTCAGACGCCCCGAAGCTATCAGAGTCTGATTCCATACGCTCAACACTTCAAGCCCGGCAATCGACTGAACGTAGTCTGAAGGAAGCCACCGACTCCGGACACCGCTCCGGGTTAATAGCGACGTCATGCATATCTCTTTGCCGATATCAATCCCGGCGCAGTTCGGATGGACCACACTGAGGGATCGAAGTTGGCCAGCCTTTCGGCGGTGCTTTCGCGGTATCGATTTTCTCCACCAGAATCGGTGCCTCTGAACAGGAGACCGTAGCGAAAAAGATGATTCTTCTATACGGGGTCCGGAGGCCGAAGCCACCGCCCAGGCGCCCACCGCGGCGACCCGCTGCCGACGGCCCCGGCCACGAACTCCGGAACTTTGTCGGGGCGGATGCAGCCAAGCACGCCACGCGGGCAGGAGGATGAACCGGTCGGTGCATTACAGACCTGTTCGGAATCAACATGCCAAGACCCGCATATGACCTTGGTTTCCGTAGTCGAGCAGAAAGCGGTCGCGGGTAACCAGAGTGTAGCCGAAGGCGCGCGCCGTGGCGGCCAGAATACGGTCTACGGGATCGGCAGGCGGCGAACCGGGAAGAGCGCATGATGCCATCAGCACCGCCGGCGGCATCTCCGCAAGCTCTACTCCCGGCAAACTGCAAAAGCGGTGGAACCAGACCCCGGGTTCGAGGGAAAACGTCAATCTTCCCTTGGCCGTCAGCATGGCGATTTCCCACGCCGTCATGGGTGACACCGTGACCTTGGCGTCGGGATCGTTCACAGCCGGCAGCGCAGAAACCGCCGGCTCCCGCAACGCATCGCCGCTTCCAATCCAGATCATGGCGCAACTGTCGAGCAGGAAAGTCGTCACTTCCGGTTATCGCCCGGCTTTCCATTCGACATCGACCGGGGCCGTCAGATCTGTTCCCGGCCGAACCGTCACGGTTCCCTTGAGTGCGCCGAATATACGCGAAAAGAAGCCGTTGCCGACCGCTGGGGAAGGCCTGCCGGACGTATTTCCGGTCGATCTCCCTATTCCGGTCTCCGGGAGTTGGCTACCGCTCGGATCGGGTGAAGGACCTGCATGCGCGCAACTGCGAAACTCCAGCCTACGGCCCGAAAGGTCTACATTCGCTGACTTGTAACCCGCATTGAGCCAGGCACGGGTGATAACACTGTTGGAAGGGTTGTTGGACCACCATGCTCTGTGTTTGAAGGCCGATGCCGGCAACTCAGTCCCGATAACTTTTTCAATTTCCTCGAAAGTCATAAGAATCTTTTCTTGCCCTGCTCCACGCAAATGGGTTTCCAGAGGCTGGTACTTCGTCATCAGGATATCTCTCAGAAAACGGTGTCTGGAAGATAGTTACATGTAACACTACCTATGTCAAAAAAATTGACTTGCCGGGCAAGGTTCATCGTCAACTGAGTCATCTCGCGGGTTTGGTCGCTGAGCAGAGCCGGGTGTCGCGTGATGGTGGGGTGCAACACCCGTTGCTGAGCCTGAACCGGCAGTACCGATTGCTATCGACCGGGTGTTCGTCGCTGTGTACTACGGGCTGAAGGGCGAGTGTGCGGAGATGCTGCGCCGCCGCGATCACGCCGCTCTGTTCGCCCGCCACCACCTCCTTCGCCGCATACCGTCTTCACCGCGCCAGGCGCCGAAGCCGGGCCTCACCCGAGGCGGCCGGCGGCGCCGGTCACCGTCCAAGCCCCAACCTGCCCGCAGGGGGCCGACGGCCGTCCATCTCACGGCAAACCCGCCGGCCGTCACCTCCACATCAAGCCGGAACCAGGGCGTGAAAAGCGACCAACGGACCACGGCGGATGGCGATCACCCACCGCCGGGAAACGGTCGTCGCACGGTTCCGGACACCCCCGGACTGCTCGCCGTTCGGCGTCAGGCCGCCAGGATCTCGCCGGCCGCATCCTCGCCGGATTCCATCGCGCCCTCCATGCCGCGGCTCGAGCGCGCCACCTGTTCACCGGCAAAGCGGATGCGGCCGTGCGCCTGCCCCAGGGCGGCCGCCAGCCGGGTAACCTGCCCGGGCCTGTAGTACGCCCATGCGCCCCGAGCGCAGGGATCCTTCCCCCAGGCCTTGGCGCCGAGATACTCGAGCTGGCCCCTCGCGGCCGGTCGCGCAGCACCGATCGCGTCGAGCACCACGTTCGCGGCGGCGGCATCCTCCAGCGCCTCCAGCGCCTTCGCGCGGGGGCCCATGATCCAGGCCGTGAAGCCAGTGACTTCCTCGGGGTTCGTCCCGCTCCGCGTGGCCGCGAACATCCCCGCCGGACCGTCCGTGAACAGGCTCGCGGCATACCCGTCCTCTTCCCAGAAAGGGGAACGGTGCGCAAAGTACATCTGCGTGACCGCCTGGGACTCGATGCGCTGCACGGCCTCCGCCTGCCGTCCGGACAGGCGGGGTTCGAACCGGATGTCGCGCAGCACCGCGACTGGAAGCGCGCAGATGACGTGGCCGGCGCGGCAGGTTTCGCCGTTCGCACAGTGCGCCTCCGCCCCGTCCCGGCCGGTGGTGATGGCCGTGACCCTTCTCCCGAAGCGCACCTCTTCTTCGAGCAGCCCGGCCAGCGCCTCGGGAATCTTCTGCACCCCGTCCCGGACCGTGTAGCCCAGCGCCCCGTCCGGCGCGGCGCGGCGCTGGGCAAGGGAAAACGCGGCCCGGAAAAACAGCAGCAGGGCCGAGATGTCGCCGGCATGGTCGCCGAAGCTCGGGTTCAGGTCGTAGGCGAGCCGCACCGCGGCCTCGTCGAGTCCCAGCCCGCCCAGCCACGACCGCACGGATACGTCGTGGGCGGCGAAGGCGGGATCCAGCCACCGTTCCGGTGCCGGCAGCGGGTTGTGTTGCGCCGCGAGCATCCGGTGCAGCGTCCACGGCATCGCGGTGCGGTACTCGTCGGGGAACGCGTTCTGCGGGTGATCCGGCCAGGCGGACTGCCGGATCAGCGTGCCGTCCAGCGCCAGATCCTGCTCCCGGAAGAACGCGAGCATCGGCGTCACGTCCACCCGTTCGATGCCGGCCCGCGCACAGGCGGCCATCACCCGTTCGTACCCCGCTCCGATGTAGGTGCCGCCGGCCTCCTGCGTGTGGGCCCGGTGCTGCATCGAGTACACCCGTCCGCCCACGTGACTGCGGGCTTCCAGCACCTGCACGCGGGCACCCTGGTCCTGCAGGCGGACGGCCGCGGCCAGGCCGGCCAGCCCCGCACCGACCACCATGACGTCGGGACGGGGCTGACCGCTCATCGCAGCCGGCGCGGGCCCGGCTCCGGACTCTGGCAGGCCGCGCTCCTGACCGGCCCCGGCCGACCCGACGGACAGCAGTTCGACGGACAGAGGTCATGGCTCGGCCCGTGGCGGCCGAGCGCCGGGCGGTCGGCGCCGGCGGTCGAACGCTCGCCGAGGAGACCGCAGATCATGCCGACGAAGGCCGGGTGGGTTCCCACCGTACCGGCGCGGACGAACTCGAGACCGGTTTCGGCGGCCGCCGCCCGCGCTTCCTCGTCGAGATCGAGCGTCACCTCGAGATGGTCGCAGACGAAGCCGATCGGCGCGACGACGACGGCGCGTTCACCGCGCGCCCGCTCCTCCCGCAGGGCGTCGCAGATATCCGGTGCCAGCCACGGCTCCCCGCCGTAGCGCGCGTTGTTGCTCTGGTAGACGAGCCGCCAGCGGCGCGGACCGCGGTCCTGGAGGGCCTCGCTCACGAGCCGGCAGGCTTCCTTCAGCTGCGCCACGTACGGCGCCTTCCGGGCGGCCGCTTCCGGCAGACTGTGGGCGGTAAAGAGAATCGGCGCGTGCGGCCGGTGTGCGGCCGACAGCGCGGCCAGTGCGGTGCGTACCTGGTCGGTGAACGCCGTGATGAAACCCGGGTGGTTGTAGCCGTACCGCAGACGGTCGATCGCCGGCGCCGATGCGAGTCCGGCGGCGGCCTCGTGCAGGTCCTCGCGGTAGCGCCGGCAGCCGTTGTACGAGGAGAACATGCTCGTGACGAACGCCCCGGCGCGGACGATGCCGTCGGCGGCCATGGTGCGGACCGTGTCCGCGAGCAACGGGTGCCAGTTGCGATTCCCCAGATACACCGGCAGCGCCGCGCCGCGCCGGGCCAGTTCGTCCCGCGTCGCCTGCACCAGGCTGCGGGTGTGCGCGGCGATCGGACTGACGCCGCCGAACCGGGCGTAGCGGTCCGCGATCTTGCGCCGCGCCGGACCGGAGAGGTGCAGGCCCTCGAGCACGCGGTCGAGGAACGGTTCGATGTCGGCCATGCCTTCCGGGCCGCCGAAGGAGACGATCAGGAGGGCGTCGTACTTCCGCGCGACGGAATCGAAGAACGGAGATTCGTTCACGCGGCTTCACCGTTGGCCCGGGCGCCGCGCCCCTGCCACACCGATCGGCCGACGAAGAACGGACCGAGGCTGTCCAGGTACTGCGAGGTCTGTTCGGTTCCGCGCATGGCCTGCACGACGGCCGACAGCGGGTGCAGGTTGGCGCCCACCAGGCCGACCACGAAGTCATTGTCGTGCCGGTCGAGACCGTGGCAGGCCAGCCGGATGTCGTGGGCCAGACCGGCCGACCCGAAACGGTGGCCGAGGGAGCCGTGCTCGGCGAGAATCTGGCGCTGGTGACCGGCGTCCAGGGTGGCGAAACTCTTGGCCCGCCGGAGCGGGTACCAGACCGCCCACCGCAGTTCCGGGTTCGTGATGCGCGCAATCGGGCGCGTGAACAGGACCTCCTCGAGATCGGTTTCGTAACCGATCGAATAGGTGCGGCCGAACATGTCGAACGTCTCCTTGCGTACGAGGTCCGCAAACGGCGGGCGGTTCAGCAGGTCGCGGAGGTCGCGCACGAAATAGTCGGGGTCCTCGTGGACCGCGGCGAGACCGATGCCCGCCGGGTCGCTGACGTCCAGGTACAGCGCCCCCACCAGTCCGCTGTCCTGCAGCGCCTCGGCCACGGGCCGGTGATCGGTGCAGCCCCCGTACGCCGTGAACCGCACGAACAGGCGCCGGTCGAGAGAGATCGTACGGGCCCCCTGGCGGCCCTTTTCGCTGATGTCGACGGGAGCGGGTCCGGACTGTGCTCCGGACTCGGTGCCGGCGGCTCGGGTCATGGGATGCTCCCCTCCTGACTGGCTCGTCCCGTTGTGTCCGCCCGGCCGTACCGGTTCCGGGACGCTGCCGGCGGGCGACGAACGGGGCCGGCCTGGATGACGGCGCGGCGGCCGGGTGGCCGGGCGCCGGTCAACACGCCTCTCCCCGCACCGTCTCCACGAGCGCGGCCACGCTTTCGGACGGCGTGCCGGGCAGTACGCCGTGGCCGAGGTTGACGATGTGGCCCCGCGCGCGCACCTGGCGGAGGAGGCCGGCGGCCGCGGCCCGGGTCGGCTCGGGGCCGGCAGTGAGAATGGCAGGATCCAGGTTGCCCTGCACGCAGCGCCGGTGGCCGTGGCGGTCCTGCAGCGCCGGCAGGTCGACCCGCCAGTCCACGGCCAGCGCCTCGGCCGGCAACTCCGCGTACGCCTCCACCAGATGCGGGGCGTTGTTCACGAACAGCACCCGCTGGAGGCCCGCCGCGCCGACCGCCTGGAGCATCGCTTCAAGGTGAGGCCGCACCAGCTGTTCCCAGACGGCGAGCGGCAACAGGCCCGCCCAGGAATCGAAGACCTGAACGGCGGTCGCGCCGGCCTGCCCCTGGCGGATCAGGTAGTCCGCCATCAGGCGGGACAGGCGGTCGAGGAGCCGCGAGAGCGCCAGCGGTTCGGCCGCGGCAAAGGCCCGGAGCCGGGGGAAGTCCCTGACGCCCCGCCCCTCGACCAGATAGGCGGCCAGGGTCCAGGGGGCGCCGCAGAAGCCGAGCAGCGCCGTCTCCGCCGGCAGGGCCCGCCGGACCCGGCCCAGGGCCTCGATGACTTCCGGCGCGATCGCGGCCGGATCCGCGTCGGGAAGCGCGTCCACCGCCACCGCACTGCGGATCGGGTTCACCACGACCGGTCCGGGATCAAAGTCGAAATCGATCCCGAGCGCCGGGAGCGGGCTCATGATGTCGGCAAAAATGATGGCCGCGTCGAGGCGGAACCGCCGGAGCGGCTGCAGCGTGACTTCGGCCGCGAGCTCCGCGCTGCCGGCCAGTTCCCTGAACCGGTACTGCCGGCGGAGCTCCCGGTACTCGGGGAGGTAGCGCCCGGCCTGGCGGTTGAGCCAGAGCGGCCGCCGCGGGACCGGCTCCCGGGCGAGGGCGCGCACCAGCAGCGGGGGCGCCGCCGCGCCGCTGCGGCCGGCCGGCGAGGTCGGGTTCACGCGGGATGCGGCCCGGCGGGCGGAAGACCGCCGTTCACGCCCTGCGGGCCCCGGCGCGATCCGGACGCCGGGTGCTCACAGCCAGCCCTCCCGGAGGGCGTCGCGGCCATGGTAGGTGATGATGAGGTCGGCGCCGGCCCGGGCGATCGCCAGCAGGTTCTCCCGGACCACCCGCGCTTCGTCCAGCCAGCCCCGCGCGGCGGCCGCCTTCACCGCCGCATACTCGCCGGAGACGTTGTAGGCCGCGAGCGGGCGGGTCGTGGCCGCCCGCAGGGCCGCGATCACGTCGAGGTAGGGCAGCGCCGGCTTCACCATCAGCAGGTCGGCCCCTTCCTGTTCGTCGAGCGCCGCCTCCCGGACCGCCTCCCGCACGTTGCGGCAGTCCATCTGGTACCCCTGTCGATCGCCGCTGGACGGGGACGAGTCGGCGGCTTCCCGGAACGGTCCGTAGTACGCCGAGGCAAACTTCGCGGTATAGGCCAGGATCGAGACCCGCTGGAAGCCGGCCGCGTCGAGCGCGTCCCGGATCGCGGCGACCCGTCCGTCCATCATGTCCGACGGTGCCACCACATCGGCACCGGCGCGGGCGTGGCTGAGCGCGGTTTCGACGAGCGGCGCCAGCGTACGGTCGTTGTCGACTTCGCCGTCTCCGAGCACGCCGCAGTGGCCGTGGTCGGTGTACGCACACAGGCAGACGTCCGTGACCACCACCAGGTCCTCGCCGAACGCCCCCTTCAGGCGCCCCACGGCCCGTTGCACGGCGCCGTCGTCAGCGGTCGCCGTGGAGCCGCCGGGGTCCTTGGCGCCGGGCGGCGGCTGTCCGAACAGCAGCACGGTGCGAAGGCCGAGCCGAAGATCGGCTTCCACCTGCGGCAGCAGCCGCTCCACCCCCACGCACGAGACGCCCGGCATGGCGGATACCGGCTCTTCGGCGTGATCCGCCGGCAGCACGAAGTGCGGCATCACGAACTGCTCGGGAACGAGGCGGGTCTCGGCCACCAGGTTCCGCAGGACCGGGCTGCGGCGCAAGCGCCGGGGCCGGTTCCGGCCCGGAAGCGTGAGGTTCAGTTTGCGCAATGCAGTGCCTCCAGCAGCCCCCGCAGGCCGGGCCTGGTTGCCTCCCCCGCGATGCGCAGCCCGCCGGCCTGCGCGGCCCGGGTGGTCGAAGGGCCGATGGTGAAGATATCTATGGCGGCATCCAACCGTACCTGATTGCGAAAGCCGGTCACGGCAGACGGACTGGCGAGGAACACGTTCCGGGCTCCGAGGGCGGAAACGGGCAGGCGCCGGGGGCGGGGCGGGAGCGGGTCCGTACGGTACAGCTCGAGGCGCAGACACGCGCACCCGGAGCGGCCAAGGGCAGCCTCCAGGTCCCGGCCGGCGGTCTGCGCCACCGCGATCAGCACCCGGGCGCCAGCGGCAAGATGCGGCGTGAGTTCGCCGGCAAGGGCGGCCGCGGTGCCGCCGGTGCCGACCAGGTCAACGCGGCCCAGCCGCACCCGGGCCTCGTCCGCGGTCGCGGGCCCCACGGCCGCCACCCGCGCCGGAATCCCGTCCGGCAGCTGCCCGCGGCACAGGCGGTGACACGCCGCCACGCCCCGGCGGGACGTGAAGACGATCCAGTCGACGTGCGGCAGTTCCCGCGCCAGCCGCGCACGGAGCTCGGGAGTCTCGAGGTCACGGCACCGGATACAGGGAAACACCACCGGTTCGTCGCCGCGCGCCTCGATTTCCGCCGCCCATTCGGCACAGCCCTCCGGCGTCCGCGTGAGCAGAACGCGACGGGGCGGCGGGTTCATGCGGCGGGATCGATGGAGGGCGGCGACCCTCCCGCTGCCGGGCCCGGCCTCACGCCCGGGCCCGGTCGTGGACGCGCCCTGCCGGCGGCGGCGGGCGGGGCCCGGGAACGCGCAGACGCTGCCAGAGGCTGGCGGCCACCCGCTGCGGATCGGGCCCGGTCTCCCGGGTGACCGCGACCTCGTGGTTCTGCTCGAGCATCGCGTACATGACACTGGGGCCGGGGCCGGTGCGGCAGTAGGCACCGAACGCGAGTTCGCACCCGCCTTCCAGCCGCGCCAGCAGCAGCCGTTCGGCATCGATGGCGCGGCGCGCATCCGGATGGTCGAGCTCGGCCAGGAGGTCGCAGAGATCGCGGCGGCGGCGGCATTGCACAGCCAGGGCACCCTGGGCGGGGGCGGGAACGAACTGCCCGGGATCCAGGCGTTCGACCACGAGGCCCGCAAGCTCGAACGCCGCCCCGGACGGGGGGTGGGCGCGGAGGCGGTGAAGGCCGGCGGCAGCCAGCACGACGGCATCGTAGTGACCCTCCTGCAGGCGCCGGATGCGGGTGGGAACGTTGCCCCGCAGCGGCAGCGGCCGGAGATCCGGCCGAAAGTGCCGCAGCCAGGCCTGCCGGCGCACCGAGGAGGTGCCCACCCGCGCCCCGGCGGGAAGCGGCAGAAATCCGTGGCTGCGGTCCAGGCGTTCGGCGCGCACGAGCAGGCAGTCGGCGGCGTCCAGGCGGGGAGGGACGGCAGCGATCACCAGTCCGTCCGGATTGTCGGTGGGCACGTCCTTGTACGAGTGCACCGCAAGGTCGATCGTCCCGGCCACCAGCGCCCGGCTGATGTCGCGGACGAAGACACCCTGGGATCCGATGTCGGAAAACACGGGTGCGCGGGACCGGTCGCCGGCGGTGGTGACCGGCACCAGTTCGGCCGAATGGCCGGCGGCTTCCAGCCGGGCCGCCACGGACCCGGCCTGGGCCCGCGCCAGCTCGGAGTTGCGGGTGCCGATGCGCAGCCTCATCCGTATGTCCGTTCCACGACTGAAGGAAGGTTGGCCGGGAGCTTCCGCCCGCTCGCCGGGCGCACCCGGCGGCCGGCGGCCGGACCAGGCGCCGAGGCTTCTCGCGGTCACCGCCGCCGGCGGACCGCTCCCGCCCGCCGGGACGGACGCGGAACTCCCCGAGGCTGCAGGCGCGGGCGGCCGCAGGGCGGCGCACCGGCGGGGTACGCGGCGACCGCCGCCGCAGTCTACAGGGTTCCGGACCCGGACCATGGCGCCGCCGGCAGAAGGCCGGCCGCCATCGAGATGACGGGCGGTTCGGGGCCGGGCCGGCGGCGATCGGGGCCGGCGGCTTCCCGGAGCGGCCCGGTTTCTTGCATTGACGCCTGAATATGGCATCGTCTGTCCGTGTGCAGCCGCAGGAGGCCTTCCGGCATCGCCCTGCCTTGCGAGGTCCTGAGCGGCCGGCCGGCCGCCTCCGGGCCGGGCGTCGGCCGCCACAGACGGGCCAGCCTTCCCGTGCCCTCCGTCCGGATCCACCGGATCGGGCAGGTCGGCGACCCCGGCGGCGGGAAGCTTCGACATGGACTATCAGCGGTTTTTTTCCGACCGGATCGACGATCTGAGGGGGGAAGGCCGGTACCGCGTGTTTGCCGACCTGGAACGCCAGGCCGGACGGTTTCCGCGGGCCATCCGGCATGCGGGAACCAGGTCCGAGGCGGTAACGGTATGGTGTTCCAACGACTATCTCGGAATGGGGCAGCACGACGTCGTCAGGGCGGCGATGCGGAGAGCCATCGACGAGGTGGGCGCCGGCGCCGGCGGCACCCGCAACATTTCCGGAACGACCCACCAGCACGTGCTGCTCGAACAGGAACTCGCCGACCTCCACGAGCGGGAATCCGCACTCCTGTTCACCTCGGGCTACGTGGCAAACGAGGCGGCGCTTTCGACCATCGGGCGCCACCTGCCCGGATGCATCCTGTTCTCCGATGAGGCCAACCACGCCTCGATGATCGCCGGCGTCCGGCACGCCATGACCGAGAAGTGCATCTTCCGCCACAACGACCCGGGGGACCTCGAGGAGAAATTGCGGGCCTGCGACCCGGACCGGCCCAAGGTCATTGCCTTCGAATCGGTGTACTCGATGGACGGCGACATCGCGCCGATACGGGCGTTCTGCGACCTCGCGGCCCGCTACGGGGCCATGACCTACCTGGATGAAGTGCATGCGGTCGGCATGTACGGGCCCCGGGGCGCCGGCGTGGCCGCCCGCGACGGGGTCATGGGCGAGGTCACGATCATCCAGGGCACGCTGGCCAAGGCGTTCGGGGTCGTCGGCGGCTACATTGCCGCCTCGACTCCTGCGGTGGACTTCATCCGTTCGTACGCGCCGGGGTTCATCTTCACCACCGCCCTGCCGCCGGCCGTGGCGGCCGGAGCGCTCGCGAGCGTCCGGCATCTCAAGGCCAGCGACGCGGAGCGCGCGCTGCACCGGGAGCGGGTGGCCGCGCTGAAGCGGGCGCTGGCGGATTCGGGCTTGCCCGTCATGCCTTCGGAATCGCACATCGTGCCGGTCCTGGTCGGCGATCCGGTGGTCTGCAAGCGGGCGACGGACATGCTGCTGGAGCGTTTCCGGATCTACGTGCAGCCGATCAACTACCCCACGGTCGCGCGCGGCAGCGAACGGCTGCGCCTCACGCCGACGCCGCTCCACAGCGAGGCCGACATCGCCGACCTGGTGGCCGCGCTGCAGGTGGTATGGAAGGAACTGGCGATCGGCGCACCCGCCTGAGGCGCGGACCGGGCGCCGCCGCGGGCGGTCCGCCGGCCGGCTAACCGCCGCCCAGCGCCTGATCGAGGTCGCGGATGAGGTCGTCGGCAGTTTCCAGCCCGACCGAGAGGCGCACGACATTCACGCCGGCGCCGGCGGCGGCCTTCTGCTCGTCCGTCAGCTGGTTGTGCGTCGTGGAGGCCGGATGGATGATCAGGCTCCGCGTGTCGCCGATATTGGCGAGATGGGAGAAGATCCGGACGTTCTCGACGAGCCGCACGCCGGCATCGTACCCGCCGCGGACGCCGAACGTGAACACGGCGCCCGGCCCCCGGGGAAAGTACTTCCCGGCGAGGTCGGCATACGGACTGGACGGCAGCCCGGCGTAGCTGACCCAGGCCACCGCCGGGTGTTGCTCGAGGTAGGCGGCGACCGCGCCGGCGTTGGCCACGTGCCGCTCCATCCGCAGCGGCAGTGTCTCGATGCCGGTGAGGATGTGAAAGGCGTTCTGGGGCGCCAGCGCCGGCCCCAGGTCCCGCAGCGCATCCGCCCGGACCTTCATGGTGTAGGCGAAATCGCCGAAGGTCTCGGCGAACCGCAGTCCGTGGTACGACGCCGTGGGTTCGGTCATGGCCGGGAACTTGCCGCTCTCGAACCAGTCGAACCGGCCGGACTCCACCACGATCCCGCCGAGTGACGTGCCGTGCCCGCCCATGAACTTGGTCAGCGAGTGGACGACGATATCCGCGCCGTGTTCGAACGGCCGGTGCAGCCACGGGGTTGCCAGGGTGTTGTCGACGACGAGCGGGATCCCGTGGTCGTGCGCGATGGCGGCCATCCGCTCCACGTCGACGACCACGCCGCCGGGATTGGCGAGGCTTTCGACGAACAGGCACCGGGTGCGTTCGGTGACCGCGCCGCGCACGGCTTCCTCGTCACCGGGATCCACGAACCGGACCTGCCAGCCGAACCGCGCGAAGGTGTGGGAGAACTGGGTCACCGACCCGCCGTAGAGGAACCGGCTCGCGACGAACTCGTCGCCGGACTGCAGCAGGGGGTAGAGCGCGAGCAGCTGGGCGGCGTGCCCCGAGGCGCACGCGACCGCGCCCCGCCCGCCCTCGAGGTTGGCCACGCGTTCCTCGAGCACGGACACCGTCGGGTTGGTGATGCGGCCGTAGATGAAGCCGAAGTCCTGCAGGTTGAACAGCGACTGGGCGTGGTCGACATCGTCGAACACGAACCCCACGGACTGGTAGATCGGGGTGTTGCGGGCGCCCGTGGCGGGGTCGGGCGCCGCGCCCGCATGCACGGCGCGGGTCTCGAAACCGTAGGCGGGCGTCGATTCGGATTCGGTCATGTCAGTCGGTTCCGGGTTCTGAGGCGGCGGCGGCGGTTGGAAAACAGTCCGGAGTTGATGCCGCCCCAGCCGAGCTCGCCGTACAACCGCCCGTGCTCGATCTTGGGGCACCGGTCCATGACCACCTCGAGCCCGGCCGCGGCGGCCGCGGCGGCGGCGGCGTCATGCCGGATCCCGAGTTGCATCCACAGCGTCCGGGCGCCGATGCGAATCGCGGCCCGGGTGATCGCCGGGGCTTCCTCGGAGCGGCGGAAGATGTCGACCATGTCGACGGCCGCATCGATCGCTTCCAGGTCCGCCACGACGGTCTCGCCCAGGAGGTCGGTCCCGGCCGCGGCCGGATTGACCGGAATGACGCGGTAGCCGCGCTCGCGCAGGTACTTGTAGGCGAAATAGCTGGGGCGGCGCGGGTTGGTGCTGGCGCCCACCATGGCGATGACCCGGGTGCGCTCGAGGATCGAGCGCAGGTACGAATCGGGGTAGGAAAGCGGGTCCAAGGCGGATTCAGGTTCCGGTCCACGCCGGGGCGCGTTTGGCCAGGAAGGAATCGATGCCTTCCCCGGCGTCGCGGGTGAGCATGTTCTTCGTCATGACTTCGCTCGCGTAGGCGTAGGCGTCATCGATCGGCAGTTCCAGCTGGCGGTAGAACGCTTCCTTTCCGATTCGCAGCGTCAGGGGCGATTTCGCGGCAATGGCGCGGGCGAGACCGGTCACGGTCCGATCGAGGGCGCCGGCCTCGACCACCCGGTTGATCAGGCCGAAGGCACGGGCGGTGTCCGCATCGATCAGGTCGCCTGTCAGCAGCATTTCCATGGCCTGCTTGCGCCCGACCGCCCGCGACAGCGCCACCATCGGCGTGGAACAGAACAGGCCGATATTGACCCCCGGCGTGGCGAACCGGGCGTCGTGCGACGCGACGGCAAGGTCGCAGGTGGCCACCAGCTGGCATCCCGCAGCCGTGGCAACGCCCGCGACCTTGGCGATCACCGGCCGCGGGTGGCGGACAATGGACAGCATGAGGCGCGAGCAGGCCGCGAACAGTTCCGCGTAGGCCTCGCGGCCGGGGTGGGCGCGGATTTCCCGCAGGTCGTGACCGGCGCAGAACGCCGGCCCGGCCGCTTCGATGACAAGCACCTTGATGCGCTCGTCGCGGGCGGTGGCGTCGAGCTCCGCCTGCAGGTCGGCCATCAGGGCCCGAGACAGCGCGTTGCGGGCGGCGGGCCGGTTCAGGGTCAGCACGCACACCCCGTCCGTGTCGTGTCGCAGGAGCACCGGGTCGGGGTGCACCGGCTGCGCTGCTGCCGTCATGGTCGCGCTCTCCCGAGGTGGTTCCGGCGGACAGTATATGGGTTCGGATTCGGCCGGTACGACGGGCCGGCTCTTCCAGGCGAGGCGGGGTCAGCGGCGCGTTCGGCGGCCGGACGAACGGTAGCGCCCGTACGCACTTCCGTCGTCGATGTCGGTCAAGGTCTCCGGCAGCACCCGCACCCGGGCGCGCGGCCCGGCCGAGGCAAGGGTCTCCGCCAGGACATCAGGCGTCGACCAGCGCACCCCCCGCATGATCGTGCCCGGGGGGCGGCGGTTGGCAAACCCCGCCAGCCAGTAGCCGCCGTCGGCAGCCGGGCCGAACACGAAATCATGGCCGCGCAGGGCCGCCAGTGCGGCCCGCAGGTGCCGGGGCCGAAGATCGGGAATGTCGCTGCCGACGATCAGCACCGGCCCGGCCCGGCTGCCGGCGACCCGGCGCATGCGTGCGCCCAGGTCGCCGGGGCCCTGCGGGACCGCGGGCACGCCGAAGATGCGCGTCATGGTGCGGCACGCGGAATCCGGCGTGACGGCCAGCACCGTGCGCCAGGTGCGGACCGGCCGGAGCAGCAGCAGCAGCCGGGTCAGCGTGGTCCGGTAGAAGCGGAGGGCTTCCCGGCGGCCGATATCGGCCGCCAGCCGGGTCTTCACCGTTCCGATCACCGGCAGGCGGGCGAACACCACTACACACGGCAGACGGGAGTGTCCAGAGAACGGGGGGTTCAATTAACGGCTTCATTCTGGTCAGGGCAGGAACCAGCACATGCCGACCGCCGAAGTGGCGCCGGAAAGTTCCAGGAGCCATTTGGTAGTACCGGAGCCGGGCGTTCCCGCAAATCTACTGGCTGGGATCCCGACAGCCGGATCACTCCGTATCGAGAACGGTCAGGGTCAGAGATTTCGGAGCTCATCAATCAATCCCAAATTCCTTAATCAATCCCAATTCCTTGCGCTACCCGGAAACCATCCAAACCGATGGGCGATACCATTGCATCCAAGCCGGCGGAAACAGTTCAATGGGTGTGTTACCGACCCGAAACTGGCAGCGCTACTCCACAGAAAGGTCCATACCTTCCTCCGTGAGTACCTCGAATAGCTTTCTGAGAGCATTTGTTTCGGCCCTTGTCAAAGAGAATGTCAGGTGTTCTACCTTGTTCAGTGCCGAAGATACGCGTGGAGACAAATTTTGCGTGGACCTCGCGAATTCGCGGATCTCCGCGATTCTTGGCTGCAATCTAACGAGGTATGTTTCAAAATCGATCTGCCTGTCCAGACGCCCCGTTGCAACGTCGTCCTTTTCCTGCCGCTTCACCTCCCCAATGTCGATCACCGCGACATCAAGGTCAGATCTGAGCGGAATCTTCAGCTTTGATACCTTGGCCCAGCACTGCTGTTGCTTTGCATATTCACTGACATTCCTCGCACTCTCAGGTGTGTCCTTGATCGCGTCGGCCACCTGCCGGGCGACATCCAGCAATACCTCCTTCAACTCATCTGGTACTTCCTGGCGAGTCCAGATTGCGTGTAGGTCGATCGCCCGGCCCCCTTCCAGGTTCAGATGGTTGACGAGCCATGCAATGGCGTAGGTAACGATGTTGGCCTTGTAGCCACGATCCGCCGTATACCAATCCGATCGACCGACGAGGCGATCGGTTTCGCGAAATACGATTGCCTTGGCCATTGCAACGCGAAAATAACCTTCGTTGAATCGGTGCGGGCTTTTCTCCCAAGTTTTGCTGACATCTTCCGCAAACTCGAGAAAGCACCTTTGAGCACCTCTGCTTACCAGATGTGGCATGCACTCAAACGTAGATGAGTACTTCGCGAGATCCGTCTTGTTGACAAGCTGCTTGCGCGGATACTCGGCACCAAACCTCCGTCTCTCAGCAGCAGTACCGTAGGCACTCGCGTCCTTGTACTGACCACGAGCTCTCTCATAAAACCATTTCGTGGGAGCCAGAGCGCCGGGGCGTGGAGGCGCAGACACTCTTCGGGAAATCTTCTCCATCTCGACGTGAAAGGGATGGCTGGAAAAGAAATCTGCCTCACTGATACGGTTTTGCGTATTCGCGTACCTCGATATCCTGGGAACGATCTCCTCGACCTTTTCGGGGTCAATGACAGAAAGCTTCATCTGCACGAAAACACCGGACAGATCTGCCTTTGTCTGATCCTTCGCGTACAGAATCGAAGCAGTTGTCTGCCCGCCATTGACGATCTGGAGATTGGTAAAGGAGCGGATGCCCAAGGATCCATCCGGCAGTTGCTCCATGGCAATATTTGACGCAGTCGCGGTCAGTCCGTTGTTGTAGGCAAAGAACATGTCGGGGGTATTCCGGACGGTATCGATGATTCCTCTGTTCACCTTCGTTCGCGCCTGCAGGAACACCCTGACGTTCTGTTCAAGCAGGCGAGCGCCGTAGAGGCCATATATGTCAGCAAGGAATGTTCCGGGCAGCACTACCAGGTACGACTTGTAGTTGGTTCCGTGCACGTGAGCCTGCAGACAAGGCAGGGGTTCTCCGTTGATTGCGGATGCATCGATCTCGATCGGTTCGGCCTTTCCTCGAGACTTCAGAATTTCAATGTAACGGCCAAAATCGAAAACATTGTACGCAACCGGAAGCCCGATCGTGGTGCCGGCTTCCACCACTTTCTTGCGAACCGCCAGAACGGTATCAGTCAGCAAAATAACCCTGATCCTTCTGATTTTCGATTGTTTTTGATGGATCGGATATGCTGCCTCAAACGCCGGGCTGGTTTCTTCGAGTTCGCGCACGAACTCCGAATCGACGGCCTTCTCGCAGAAAGAGTCAACTCGCCGAAAGACTGATTCCATTTCAGCTGCGTTCAGCGACTGAAGCGTTGATCCGTTGCTGAAAGCGCAAACCGCGAGAAAAAGTTCACCGCGATCTAGATCGATCGCGTATCCGTCGATCTGATAGCCTCCACGCCCTTTTCGGAGAACAGGTGTGTAATCCAGGTCTGCGGTATCACCGTTGTCAGAGGCCACTTCGGAAAAAAGCTTGAAGAAGCACATGTGCTGCGGGTCGCCGGTGGACTCAGCTTCAAGCAGGAGTTCATCTTGGAACTGCCGATACGCTTCATGAATTTCGCTATCAGTCATCGAGTATCCACTCCATCGCTGCTTCCTCTCCAAGTTCGAATTCCGCGCAGGCCCCGACGGCAATTCGGTAATGAACCCTGTCGATCCCGACACTGAGCATGCCGGGAGTTATTCGCGGAAAACCTTCGCGGACTTTGTAGAGCGAACGCCCATTCAGCAACCAGTATGGTTGCTCATACTCGTCACGTCTCCGGTAACCGGCCTCGAGCAACGCAGTCTGGAAAATATCTGCTGATGCATAGTCGTTGGCAGACATCGGATCCACCAGCGACGAGACCAATTCATTAAGCGATACAGCCCCACCCGCCGCATCTGCCGTGATATCCAGGGTCTGATGGCAAATCAGCATCCGCCCAGAATCCGTGTCCAGCTGTTCCTCCGAGCTCACGAAAAGATAGCTGTCCGAGGTGCTGAGTTGGGTCTTCACTTCGATCATGCTGCCCGCCAGAAGGAAATCCTGCTCGTCTCCATATGGTCCCCGCCATGACTGGACAGCGCCGAAAGTGTTCATCCGCGGGAGCAGCAGATTCCGGAGAACCAAGAGCTCGCCAACCAGTCCAATAACCTGCGACGTATTCAACAGTTCATAGCGTACTTTCTGAAGAAGGCTCTGCCAGCGACGCAATCGATTGAGCATGATCAAGAGTCCAGCACAGCTCTCATCTTCGGAAAGATTCGCTGTCGAATCCATCAAATCGAAACAAAGGGCCCGAAAGATGTCCAGTTGCTCGGATTCCAGCAACGTCAGGACGAGCCTGCAACCCCCTTCGCCAAACGTGAGCGCATGGACCTCAATGCCCGCAGGATTCGGAACCGACGATGCGACCGGGACCTCAGCGCTCGAATCAAAGCAAAGGA
This sequence comes from Alphaproteobacteria bacterium, assembly GCA_965203385.1. Lineage (GTDB taxonomy): Bacteria > Pseudomonadota > Alphaproteobacteria > TMED109 > TMED109 > VXPW01. The sequence goes on along the minus strand of OZ241893.1, from coordinate 2,297,611 downwards.
CGTACCGTCCCAAGAAATCCCGCCCGAACCAGTAGTCCAGCCAATGCTCTACGTCGGCACGACGGACGTTGAGCGAGTTTTCTTCCCTCGGAACCTCGATATCGCGCCAAGGATCACTTTTGTTTGTCATCTTACAATACCCCCTCATCGTCGTCCGGTTCCAAGCACAGTTCCAGCTGTTTTCTGCGATATACGGCATTGACCTGGTAGGAACGGGACTCGGGCGTTATTCCGGTATCCGGCAAGCAAAAGCTCAGTGAAACCACCGGTCCCGTAAATTTCCGATCCTTGTCAGAACCGGTTTTGCCGATCACATGTATGAGCAATAACGGCCTTTTTCTTTTTCGGCAAAATACCCAGTCCCCTCCGCTACCGAACTCCTTCTTGGCCTCTTCAATCTCTTGCCTGCTCAGGAGTAGTCTTGCATCATGGGGATCGGCGATGCGGTTCCTGCCTCCGGTAGCCCGCCACACCTCAACGTCTTTGAAACTTCCTTTCTCGCGTGATCGAAGAGAAATGCTCAAGCCAAAGATATCATGGGCGTCTTTCTTCTCTTTGCGGTGCGGCACGACCACATCCCACTTTTTGAGTTCCGAATGTACCCGGTCTCCCACGTAATCCCGAAAAAGCGATCGGCTTCCGGTTATCTGACCTAGAGCAGGGTGGTGTGGCGGAAATCGGAATTCGTCCAACAGGCTCAGAACCACTGCCCCATCGACTCCTGGCCAATGTTTTCCAGCTCCGTCTTCCACTTCCTGAGCAGTACCCAATCGTTGAAGAAATTGCGCAGCTTTGTGAATATTGCCCCTGTTAATCCCGTCATCGTTGAAGAGCACATGCCCCTCAATGTGCCTGCTGGAATAATCCTGCGCCAGCGTGATGCTGGTGGCCGTGCGCATTTTGTTCACCGCTGTAATGCGCAGTGCCGTTGGACTCTGACGCACTTTTAGACCGAAATCCTCCGGTGTTTGGTTCAGCTTTTGCATCCGATTCACCTCATCCCGGAGTTCCTCGATTGCGCCTTCGACGTACTCGTAATCAAAAAGGGAATTACTTGGAAGATACAGACGGCAAATATCTTCATAGCCAGTCCGATACCCGAACCATCGTGCCATTTGCATCAGAGTATCTGAAGCCGCAGTATTACGCAGAATGTAGGATACGGTCAGGCCTTCCAAAGTAAGACCTCGTGACAATAGCAAACCACCGATGGCAATAACATGGAGGCCACCGTCCTTGTGTCGTGAATAATCAAGAGTACCTCCACGCCCGTTCACCGTCGTGACCGAAACCGAGCTCATTGCCTCGCTGAGCACCTTCAGAACCGTGCCAAAACTATAATCGGTCTCGCGAAACTCCTGAAGAAAACTTTCGGAAAAATCTCCAATGTTTTTATCTCTGGTCTGAGGCAAGGGCAGGCCGGCATTAACCGTCAACGAGTTCCGCAACTCAAGCAGATAGGAATATACGAAACCATGTATCCTTTCCTGAACGTCATTGAACCGGCTGACATTAATCATCATTGAGCAGTGCTTACCACCGTGACCGCGCAGAATTCGAATAGCTCTTGTCAGGAGGAAAACCCGTATCGCCTCTTTCATTGAAGGCGGCAGAGAAATTATATTATGCTCGCGTTTGTGCGTGAGCGGCAGCACGTCCTGAAAGTCTTCCACAGTCCGTACCATTGTCGATTTGAGATCACCTTCGGCCTCGAACACCCGTGATGCGCCGACGTAGTTTGACGGAGGATCAAGTGCCTTAATGAAGTGACGTGGGAAAAGATCATCTGTCAACATCTCGTCTTCGGTGTCCGGATCGATAAAAATATTCGCAAACGGTGTTGCAGTATATCCGATTTGTGACGAACGCTGGAAAAGCTGCAGAATTTCCCGAATTACCTTGTTTATTGCGGTCACTTTGTCGGGGTTTGATGAAGTATTGATCGACGCGTTGTCCGCTTCGTCATCAATCAACAGAAGCGGTTCGGTTATAAATGCGCCGCGATTTTGATCCTTCAGCCAATCTCTCAGATGCTCCAGCGTCGACTTATTTTTCTTAGTGACGAAAATTATCGGCTCCCGCAGCGCGGAAAGTGTTACTCCATAGGTGGAAGCGGCAGTTTTCGAAAAATCATAGTCTCTCGATGTTCCGAATGCCGGAAATCTGCTGGTGGCACCAAAGCTGGTGATGGGCAGCTCCGCCTTTACTGTTGGATTGAATACCGATACCTTTCCAATAAAGGTCTCGTCAAGTCGTTCCTGTGTTTGAGCGCGTAGAGAATTTGTTATTCCCGCCAGCAGGATGATGACCTTGTAGCCGACATCAGCTGCCTTGCAGATCAGGCCAGCGTAATTTGTTGTCTTGCCTGATTGTACATGTCCCATGACCATGCCCCGCCGGGACCAAGCACCCTGATCTTCCGGATCACCGCAATAGTCCAGGATCTCGTCGGTCACATTGTCGAGAACTGATACTACTGCAGGAGGAAGCTCACCTCCGGAAACATAAAACTGACTTAACCGGTTCCAATAAAAAAATTTTACGGATTTTCGCCTTTTTTGTAACCAAGGCTTGTAATCACTAAGCACTGACGATCCGAATGTCTGGGTCGTCGTAAACAAGCCCTCGAGCTGGCGAATGATATTACGCTGCTGTTGCTCGCTCAGAGAAAACGGTCCGGTGCGCACCTCATGCTCGATAGTTCCTGCTGGCAGAGCCCGACCGCCTTCAAGCTGCTCGAACAGTTTCTGGCGAAAATAAGCAAGTTCGGCGTCAAGACCCGGCATCGACCCAACCCTTTTGCCGTGAACACTCGGGCGGGCCGGGCCGAGCTCTAGCGTGGCGGCCTAGAGCGCACGCTTTGGGTCGTCGATATCTGCGCCGGATCTCGGGGCTTGGCGGTGTTGTCTTCCCCTGTTTTTTGGACAACGGGCCGGTGGTCCGGGATCGTGCGCAGAGGAAGTTTCAGGCCGGTTTGGGTCGGGCCGTCCTGGCACTCCAGTCGATTCGGAAGGTGTGGTCGCCCACCGGCTTGAGTACGCCGCACTCTTTGAGTTGTCGCAGCCACCGGGGGGCATTGCGATCGACCAGCAGGGCTTCGTAATCGATGTCGGGGTCGCGATACGGGACATCGTCCCGCAGCATGGCATAGAGAGCACGTGCCATCTTGTGGGCGGTGGCCACGATGGCGCGCTTATAGCCACGGCGTGCGGTCAACACCTTCCGGTAGCTGGCGAATTGACAGTTCTTGGTACGTGCGGCTCCGTGGGCGGCCTCCACCAGCAGGGTGCGCAGGTAGCGGGAGCCCTTGAGCGTGGTGGCTTTCCGGCGTTTGCCGGCGCTCTCGTGATTGCCTGGTGCCAGTCCGGCCCAGGCCGTAAACGCCTCGGCGGACGCGAACGGCGTGACGTCGGGACCGCCGATCTCGGCGAGGATCGCGGCGGCGCCGATCCGGTCGATCCCGGGCAGGGTCTGGAGGAGGATCAGCTGGGAAGCGTACGGCCGAAACGCCCGGATCAGGTCGGCTTCGACGGCCGCGATGCGAGCCTGTTCGGCGCGCTCGTCCGTCATCAGGTGGTTGAGAATCATACGACCCGAGCAGCTAAGCTTCAGGGTGAGCGCCTCCCCGAGCAGCTTGATTTTCTCCGCCACGTGCGGAGTCAGACGCGAGAGGATCGTCTCGCGGTCCTCGCCTCGCGCCAGGCCCTCCAGAATGATCCGGCCGTTCTTGCCGAAGACATCCGAGAGGATGCCGCCGATCCGAACCCCGGCATCGTCGATCTCCTTCTGAATCCGGTTCCGTGTCTGACTACGTTTCTGCACCAGTTGGCGGCGATAGCGGCTCATCCGCCGCAGGCCATGGAATTCTTGATTCGGCACCAGACTCGGACGGCACAGTCCGAACTGACAGACGCGCGCCAGCCAGCGGCTGTCCTCCACGTCGGTCTTGCGCCCCCGCAGCTGCTTGACGTGATGGGCGTGCAGTAACTGCACTTCGATCCCGGCGGCCTCCAGCCGGTCCAGCGGGGCCCGCCAGTACACACCCGTTCCTTCCATGGCCGCCGCGGTGACGGCATGCGAAGTCAACCATTCGGCCAAGGCATCCAGACCAGGCCCCAAAGCACGGAACGTCTGCGTCTCGCACATCGGTTCGCCAGCACCCGTGGCCAAGCGGACGGTGGCCGTCAGCTGGTGCTTGTGCACGTCCACTCCGGCAGCGCGCGAATGGACAACATGCAAGGTATCGGTAATCATAAGTCGTCTCCCAGTGAGATGGCTGGAGACGGAGTGGGTGACCGGGGGAAGCACTCAAGGTGGCCATTCGGCTAACCGCGGTGCATACATTTTGCCGTTCGTCCTCATCCGCAAAGGATGGGTACATACAGGGGTACGCTACCTGGTCACCCGGAACAGTTTGCTGGCGTGGTCTAGGCCAACACTAAAAATTCGTTCTCCTTTCCGTCTCCAGCACCCAGTGTATCCCGGTTCTGGAGCCCTCTCCAAATCCGCCGGGAGCACCTGTGAACGAAAGCGAGAAACCGCCGCGAAAGGTAGGGAAAATCCTTGTCCGCGAAGTGCAGTTACGAAGACCCAGCCGCGAAAAAAGCCACGCTAGAGCTCGGCCCGGCCCGACCGGGTGTTCATGTACTGGGGTGAGGGTCAGCGCGCCTCATGAGCGTTTGCTTGAGATACTCCTCAACGGGCATCCAATTCGAACAGAATGGCTCTGTCTGCCGAAGTTTCCTTTCCAAATGTTTGAAATTGCCACCTGATTGAACAAGAAGAATAGGCACTGCGTTGTCCAGAAAGTTCCGAAACCTGTCGGCAGCGGCCTCGGTCTGATGAATGTCGTCCAGACGGCTCGCTGCGTCCTGGCCAAACCTTTCTACCGGAAGGCCCTGTTCGATCGCCAACAACGCCACACTGGTATTCACCCGTTTTTCGCCATTATGCGATTCTAGCAGCGCGGCAATCAATGGGTGCTCCCGATTGATGTGATACTTGATTTCACCGCCCCGCGCGTAACGATCCCATACTGCAATCCTGGAGTCATCGGAAACCCGCCCGCCCTTCGACCGGTTGACCCTCGAAGACCGCTTTCTTAATCCATCGACGATCTGGCGCAACCGTTTCCGCAGTACCGCTGGCAACTGCGCATCGGACTTATCGACTGTGATCTTCCAAAGGTCGTCCAATGAATTCGGAATATCCACGCTAATGCGTACGAGCTGCGCCAGTTCACCGTATTTGACGAGCCGAAACCAAGTTCCTCTGATGATGAGTCGATCGTTTCGGTAGACATAGAAGCCCTGATTTTTCAGGAAACCTTCTTCGCCCGACAACCTTTCGTGATCAGCCGCTCTCAGTTTTGAGAAATGCGGCAGGACGTACGGGCGAATGATGATCTTCTTGCCACCGACGCAAAGCTCTTCGAGCGGAAGTGCCTGCGTGGCATTGTGGTCTGAGTAAAACGGATCATGAGGTTCAACTGGCTGGCCGTTCAGTGACATCGAAAATTTCCTACCGCGCGCTTCACCAGACAGATATCGGTGGAACGTCAACGCAAGGCGATTCTTGGTGTGAGCTACCAACTCGTTGAATTCCATTTCGCTCATCGTGCCGTTTTCGGATAGGCGGTCACAGTCGTTCCAGATAACTTCTGTTCCGTTCGTTTTGTCGTCTGATCCTGTTACAAGGTCAGCGGCTTCCGATTTCGTCAGCACGCCCATTCGCCAGTTATCCAGCGTGTTGAGATCCCACACGGCACCAGTTGTCAATCCGTCCTTGGTCGAGAGGACAGTCAGCCGGGTACACTGGGAGAAGGATGCCGATTTCAATCCCCAGCCAAAGCGACCCAAATCGTCGGGGGGACGCTCTTCTTGGGGGTTCTGGCTCGCAGGACGCATGGCGACACGCAATTCCTCGGCAGACATCCCGTGGCCATCGTCCGCTACCCGCACTTCCGGGGAGCCACTGTTGAACATACAAGACAGTTCAACCTTGCGCGCTCGCGCTTTCAGACTGTTGTCGATGAGATCTGCCAAAGCCCCTGCGAGATCATAGTTCCCGAAACTCCGCGCAGACGTCATAAGCGAACGCGCATCCGGTGGATTCTCGATAAAACGTACCATCAGTTACCCGAAGCCCTTTCTCTGCCTGTGCACACTGCTGTGGGTTGCGGCAGCTTCACCTTGCAGAACGCGCGAAAGGAGGAGAGCAATCCTACGCGCCAAGTAGGGTGGCACGGCATTGCCGACCTGTACGTACTGTTGCGTACGATTGCCAAGGAAAATGTAGTCGTCCGGAAAGGTCTGCAGCCTAGCTGCTTCGCGCACCGTCAGGCTGCGGCACTGTACGGGATCGTAGTGGATGTAGTAATGCCCATCCTTGGAGATGTGACTAGTCACCGTGGTTGACGGCTCATGGGCAAGTTGCACGCGAAACCTGTCCGCGAAGACACCAGAATGCCAGTTACGATGGCGTGGACTAAGCTCCGTCGGGAAGCGGTCCGCCTTGGGACTCGCCCCTTCAACACATCCGAAAACCGAAGCGAAGAGATAGCGGGAAAGGTCGGATTCCATGTGACCGCGTGTCTCATGCTGTGATATTGAGCACAGCTCTCGTTTCTCCAACCAGCGCTGCAGATCATCATTTGAACTCCCGTAGTTTGTGGGAAGCATCCTCGACGATCTCTTCATTGCTACCCCTGCTTGAATTCTTCGCGCAACTTGACTGAATTTAGCGGATAAATTCCCTTTCCCATTTCTCCGATCGAGGTCGGCGAGATATTCGGCGGCGTCCCGGACTACCGTTCTCCAACGACCAGAGCTGTCAGCACCACGACTCAGGCCACTGCGCAATGCCGGAAGATCTCCGATGGCGTCGACAATTGATCGTGCGCCTTCGGGCACCCGAACGCTCACTCTTCCAGCTCGCGCCGACACGTCGGCACGAAGACCAATGATGAACACACGATGTCTTCGCTGGGGAACCCCGAACGCGTCCGCACGGACCACAAAGTCTGATGGCTCTCGTGGCACACTCAGATGGCAATGGCCATCCCTCACTGTAATGGCCCGCAATTCGTAGAGGCAACCACGGCCCGTTCCGAGTGACGAGAGATCCTCCATCAGCAGGTCGAACACCAATCGGCTTTCAACTGTGGACGACAGCATGCCCTTCACATTCTCCATCACGAACGCAGCAGGTTGCAGACTTTCGAGGACACGAACGTATTCGCGAAACAGATAGTGCCGTTTGTCTTTCTCAGGGACATAGCCCTGCTTACCTCTTGACCGGGCCCTGCCTGCCAACGAGTAGGCCTGGCATGGCGGCCCTCCGATCAGGATCGTGTCCTCGAACCGTCGCCTGATTTTCTTGATCGCATGATCCAACTCCGCCTTGGCCCCACGGCTTCCGAGTTCGAGGTACCGTGCCTCATCGATTGCCACGCGCCACGAAGCGTCATCCACTTCTCCCCATTCAGGCTCGGAGATTCTACCGGCGTGAAACTCGATGAATTTCCCCGGCAGCCTCCCGTCACGCCGCCGCATTTCACGAAGAAATGCTCTCAGCTTGAGCGTACGATGGGCCGACGCTTCGTTTTCAACAGAGATCCCGATTCGGTACGGCGCGAGACCCTCCTCGTCGAGAGACGCGAATCCCTCGCCGAGGCCTCCCGGTCCTGCGAAGAGATCAACCACCCCGAACAACGTAGCCAAATCGAGTCCCTGCCAAGGTTTCATACTCGCATGTATAGCAGGCAAAACGAAGGAGGCTAGGAGAATCGTGGTGGATATCGTGAATCAGGAAACCCGATCGAGAATGATGGCGGGGATCCGGGGAAAGGACACCAAACCGGAAATGATCCTGCGTAAGGCTCTACATGCCCGTGGCCTTCGGTATCGCCTCCACGCTCGCCACGTACCTGGTCGCCCCGATTTGGTACTTGCAAAGTACCGTGCTGCCATCTTCGCGCATGGCTGCTTCTGGCACCATCACGAGGGCTGCCGCTATGCCACGATGCCGGCTACCCGTCCCGATTTTTGGAAGGAGAAGTTCGCCGCAAACATAAGGCGCGATCGAGACGTGCGACGGATTCTGGTGTCAAGAGGCTGGCGGGTGGCGACCGTTTGGGAATGTGCCCTTCGCAATCCCGATCTCGTCACTGTGACGATTGAATCGGTCGTTAGCTGGCTGAACTCGGAGCAAGTCCTTCTCGATCTAGGCGTAATGCGTGATTGAAGAACGAGTTCCTCCGATACTGACCTCAGTCCCCCGCAAACGCGATCAGCCGGCCGCAGACAAGCGCCCCGGTCCAGCAGACCAGCGAGAAGACGGCGTGGCCCGCCAGGCGAGCCTGCGGGGCCTCCCTCAACAGGAACCCGTGGGTACGGCACAGGGAGAGGGTCGCCAGAACCGCGGCCGCGATCAAGACCAGCTTGAGCTGGAGGAAACCGACGGCAGCGTATTCCCGCGCCCGGACCGAGAACAGCAGCGGCCCCGTGAGCAGGGCGAGCGCCAGCCCGCTGGCCGCAACGGGCGCGAGCACCCGCACCACTGCCTCGCGAGAGACACCGCGCCATACCCCGAGCAGCCGCAGGTTGAGCGGCACGACAGACCCGATCAGCAGGGCAACCGCGAAGATGTGCGCGGCGTTGACGCCGGCATAGAGCCAGCGTGAACCCCGCAGGGTTTGCGCGAGGGCGATTCCCTCAAGCGCCGCGAAGAAGGCATCCAAGGCCTCAGTCGCGGTCGGGGTAGAGGACGTATTCCCGCTGACCCAGGAAGAGCCGTTCCACCTTGAGCCGTTTCCTCGACAGCTCGGCGGCCGGCTCGCCAATCACCCGGATCTCCACCCCCTCGGCCAGGTCGCCCTCCCTGAGGCCGGCGCGTTCGTTGCGCCACGGCTGGCCGACCTCGGCCGTCCATTCCTCGCCCTCGACATCGATCTTCAGGATGCCGTGGGGGTTGCCCAGGCTCACGGTCTTGATGATGCCGGTCAGGTCGATATTGCCGCCGGTCGTCCACGACCAGCCGTGATGGGCCAGAAGCCCGGCCACCGGAGCCGTGATTCCCAGCACCAGTACCACCATGAACAAGGATCTCATCTTCCTGCGCCTCCCTCGCATCAAGCGCTGCCGGGATGATCCGGTCACTCGCCCGGACTGTCACTCGGTACTTCCCGGGCAACCTGTGCCGTCACGGTGATCATACCCATCGAGAACCGGCGGCCGTCCTGACGGTCAGGGCGCCGGCATCGGCAAGGCGCTGCCCGGGTTTCTCTGCGGCCGCTCCAACCCGCGGTGTGCGTCGACCGTGCGCCGGACCTCGCACCCGGATTTTTTCGCACCGTGGACGGCCGCCGCGAGTCCCGGCCAGCTGATGTTTCTCGGCCGGAGCAGGGACGCCGATCATGCCGACCTGCCCAGATTGGCCCGGCCGGTTGCGGAGATCGGGTGCACCCCATAAGGTGGCCGCAACACTCCACCGGAGCGGGCTGGGAACATGAATATCGAAGCCTTGAAGGAAGCGCTGGCCGCCGACGGATTCCAGAAGATCGGCGTTCAGGAATGGGAAGCGAACCGGTACAACGAAACGCACAGTCATCCGTACACTGCGCGCGCCTGCATCGTGTCCGGCACACTCACGGTAGATTGCGGCACTGAAGTGACCACTTGTGGAGAAGGCGAAGAATTCACCCTCGGGCCCAACATCCCGCACACGGAACGTGCGGGCCCGGAAGGCGTGAAATTCGTATCCGGCATCAAGCCCTGATCACCGGACTCAACCCACGAGTCGCGTACGAACCACCCACCCCTGCCTGCCGCCTCGTTCCGCAAGGGGCAGCTTCTCCCACCCTTGCAGGTGACGGGGACCAAGACTTCAAGTCTGCCGCCAGGCTACCCATGCCCCCGCACCCGTCGCCGGCGGTCAGGGGACGGCACCGATCCGCACCTCGCCGTCAACAAACCGGGAAGGGACCGGAGCCCGTGGTTTCCCGGAAATCGAGGTTGCGTGAAGGATTGAGGCGCTGCAGGTCCGGGAGTGCTTCCCGGCCCGCTGACCACGAAGCGATCGGGGCCCGTACCATCGACCGCTTCGCATCCTTGGAGAGTGCCCCGTTGAACAGGCGAGATTCGCGGCCCTACCCGGGGGGCGGGCGGGCGCCGGGAGCAGTCTTTCCTTCGTAGTTTTTCAGGATGCGTTCCGGCGGCACGCCCCCGAACCACAGCGCCAGGCACCACAGGTTGCGAAGGCTCCGGCGCAGCCAGCCGTCCCGCCGGTATCGATCCGCCGAGGTGCGGATGACGCCCTTCAGGACCCGCAGGCGCCGGCGTCCGATACGGCGGACGATATCGACGTCTTCCATGATCGGCACGTCGCGAAAACCGCCGACCGCGTCCAGCAAGGCCCGGGAGATCAGCAGCCCCTGATCACCGTAGGGAAGTGCGAGGACCCGGGTACGAAGGTTGGCGAGAAATGCTGTCCGGCGGGCGGGCCAGGATCCGTCGTCGAACGCCAGGCGAAAACAGGCCGCCCGCTGAACGTGTTCCGGCACGGCGATGAATGCCCGGACCTCGTCGGCCCAGGTTGCGGGGAGGGATGAATCGGCGTGAAGGATGAGAAGCCACGCCCCCGAGGAACGGGCACACCCTGCTCGAAGCTGTGTTCCCCGACCCCGCGGCGCGCTCATGAAGCCGGCCCCGTGCTTTTCGGCGCAGGCCGCCGTCGCCGCCCGATCCTGCGAACCGCCGTCCACGACCCGGATCTCCCCCGCCCGGCCGGCCAGGGCCGGCAACAGCGATGACAAACCGGCCGACGATTCCAGAGCAGGGATGACGACGGACAACTCCGTGATCGGCCCCGTGTGCGTCCGGGGGGCGGGACAGGAGTCTCGCATCGGGGGGGTCAGGTGGTCAACCGGGAGCCGTCGCCGGCGGCCGTGACGGAAAGCGCGGCGGCGGCTGATCGAGACACCCGGTCCGATGCCTGCAGCGGCCGGCGAACCCCGACGATCCGCCGGCACCGGCAGACCAAGACAGCGCCTGAGGTTGCGCCAGTAATGGCCCGGGCTCGACTCCCCGACCGCGACCTCGCGCATACAGGCCCCGGCGCACAAGACACCGACAAACCGGCCCGGCGGCGGTGCATCAAGGTGACGGCGGCCGACCTGCATTCCCCATGGAATACAGGAAACCCGTTCTGTATAGCGCGGCCGAGGCCGACCAGCCCCGGTTCAGCGGCGGACGCCAGAAACGACCGTGCCGCCGCCCGCCGCCAGGAAGTCCGAAGGGCCGGCCAACAGGACCGCACCCGGATCGATCAGAGTCCCGGCCCGGTGCCTTTCCTGGCCGGATCCGCCGCCTCGCCGCTACCGGCTGGCGACGATGTTCCGCAGGTGCCGTGCCTTTCGCTGTTCCTGGGTCAGGAGGTCCGCTGCCGGCGGATCCGGACGATCCGGCGCCGGTACCGGCAACCCCGGCAAGATCGCCGCCGTACGGGAGGGCCCCATCAGTAGTCATGGTGCCAGCTCACCCCGATATCGGTACCCTGACCCGCCTCCATCCTGCTGTCGACGGTCACGCTGTCGGTTACCGTCACCTCGACCAGTACCGCCGATTGCCCGCTCCCGATCTTCTGTTCCGTCCCGACGAAGACCCGGTCGCCGAGGTTCTTTCCGGCGATCACGGCCGCATCGTCACCGGTGGTGCCGGAAATCCGCAGCACGTCCAGACCGACCGTCTGGCGGAAGCTGTCCTGCATGCCGCCGCCGTGCCCGAGCAACCGGGCCATGCCGAGCGAAAGCTGGAGGGCCTGAAACCCGCTCAGGGACTGCTGCGACACGCCGAACAACAGCCGCGGAAGAACCTCGTCAGACGGGAGTCCCGACCGGGACGCAAGCCGGACCTTCGGTTTCGACAGGCGGCCGTCGACATAAATTCCCCCGTGGACGTCGCGAGTCTCCCGCTCGAGGCTGACCCCGACGACCGGGTCCAGCCCGGCCGTACCGTCGAACACGATTTCCCCGCGGGTGAGTTCGAACGGATGTCCGAACAGGTCCAGACTCCCGCGGATCTTGCGGGCGGTACCCGACAGAACGGGACGGGTGACCGCTCCCGTCGCCCGCAGATCCAGATTCCATTCGGAGTCGAGCCCCCTCCCGCGAACGAACAGATCGCGGTCGGCGCGCAGCGTGACGTCCACTGCGGCCAGGCGAACGGGGTCGGCTTCGGGTTCTTCCGGCGCCTGCAGCACACGAACGCCGTCGAGTTCCACGGCACCGGGCGGCGACGTGTCGATCAGTCGGATCTCCGCCCTGTCGACCACCAGCTCGCCCTGGAGCGCGAGGCGGTCCCAGGGTCCCTCCAACCGGCCGGCGCCGGTGAACCAGGCCGTGACCTCGTCGCGCTGCAGCAACCGGGCGCGGTCGAGATGCAGTACGGCGTCGACCGCCGGGCGCGGGCCTAGACGGACCTCGGCATCGCCGTGGACCCGACCCTCGTCGCCGTCGGCCGCGCTGTACCGCAGGCGGACGAGCGTGCTGTCGGTCAGGGTCGCCCGGATCTCGACGTCCGTGAGCGCCAGTCCGGCATCGACCTGGTCATAGCGGCCGCGCGTGATTTCGGCATGCCCGGAAAGACGGGGCGCCTCGATCGTTCCCGCCAGCGCGAGGTTCAGATCGGCGTCGCCCTCCACCGCGTGCGCTGACAGGGGCGCCAGGGCCCAGAGGTCCGCAAGGTTGCCCTGCCACGACAGGGTTCCGTCGATGGGCTCGTCCCCGGCGAGGCGCGGCAGGCCGTCCTCCCCCGCATGTACCGGCAGTACCAGCCCGGCCGTTGCCGGCTTCGGGAGGCCGCCCCCGACCCGGCCCCGCAGTTCCAGGCGGGCGCCGTCCCAATGACCGGACAAGGCGACCGAGAGGCGGCGCTCGGCGTCGACCCCCTCCAGGGCGAGGTTGCGGGCGCCGACCTCGATCTCGGCGAAGGCCCGCGAACGACGGGTATCGAAGGCTGCCGCCACGTCCAGATCACCCGACGCCCGCCATTGTGCGAGGTCCGCGAGCCATCCGACCGGGAGATCGACGCCCTGAAACCGGCCGACCAGTCCGTCCACCCGCCGGCTGACGGCTCCGCTGAAACGCCCCCCGCCCGACAGGCCAAGATCGAGCTCGCCCGTCTCGATTTCCCCGCCGACCCGATCGATTCGCACGTCGAGGGGCCGGCGGAGCACCGCCTGTTCCTCCCCGATCGACCCCCGGCCCGCCTGGAGGGTGATCCGGACCGGGTTGTCGGCGAGGGCGGCCTGCCCCTCGATCGCGAGTTCCGCCCGGTGCCGGCCCAGCCCGCCGTCGGCGCGGCCGGAAAAGGCCAGCCCCGCAAGGGGGCCGGCCGCCCGGACATCGAGTGTCTCGATCGTGAAGGGACCCGCCTCGCCCGATGTTCCGGACAGCCGCAGGTCGAATCCCTCGCCGGTTCCCAGGTCCGCCGCCGCTACCTCCAGCACCGCCCGTCCCAGGCGGAAGCCCGATACCTCGGCCTGTACGAACGTCAGCGTCGACGCCACCGCCTGCCGACCGTCCTCGCCCCGCAGGACGAAGCTGCCCGCCGCGCTTCCGGATGCCGCCAGTCCGGCCATGGCCGCCAGGGGCCGGAGATCCGGGGCCGTCACCGTGCCGGCGCCCGTCACCAACCCGGTCCCGGTCGCCACGACCAGATCATCGCTCCGGCCCGCGACCGCCTCCGTATTGACCCTGACGTTTTCCAGGCGCCACGTCTCCGGGCCGAGATCCACGGTCGCATCGGCCGTGCCCCGGCCCAGCCAGCCGCCGTCGGCGGCCAGGCCGATGCTGCCGGCGACCGTACCGGCGATCCGGAGGTCATGGGTCAGCCGGAGACGGCCGTACGGTTGGTCCGCGTACATGGCGTCGTCGACGGTGACCGTGCCGGTGACCGTGACGTCCTCAAGCCGGCCGGCGGCCCGGCCGGACGCTTCCACGGTGCCGGCGGCGCGGCGGTCGAACGCCGCCGCGAACCGGTTCAGGTCCGGCACCCGGAAACGGTACGTGAGGTTCGCACGCTCCGCCTCCACCTCCACGCCGCCCTGCACCGACACCGTCAGCAGCGGTGCCCGGATTTCCAGCCGGGCAATCTCCAGTGAAACGTCCCGCAGGGTGCCCCGGAACGAAGCGTCCAGATCACTCGCGAGCCCTTGCGGCACATCGGGGTGGGCCACACCGGCCGCACTGCCGGCGAGATCGGCCTCCCATTCCTGCCCGATTCGGGAGATGCGCCCGGCGAATCCCGCCCGGTCCGCCGACAGGACACCCGCCTCGAACTGCCGCACGGTGACCTCGAGTTCCCCTTCCAGGTCTGCACCGGCCAGACGCAGGCTGCCGCCGGCCGTCAGCGCTCCGCGAAGGGTACCGCCGGCGGGATCCGCGAAAGCCCCGAGCTCCCCGATTTCAAGCGATACGTCCCATTGTCCGGCGGCGGCGGCAAAGTCGTGCCCGCCCCGAACCCGGCCCGCGACCGACGGGGAGCGCAGATCCCCGGCATCGATGATCAGCCCGCGATCCGACAGGCTTCCCTCCACGCTGAATTCGGCATCCCCGACGCCCCCCGGAACGGCGCGCGGCAGGCGCAGGCCGGCCGCCTTTCCGGCAATGGCGAACGCCGTTCTCCCGGAATCCTGCCTCGCGTTCGCCCGGGCCTCGATTCGCGCCGCCCCGGCCAGCCGGTTTGCGGGCGCGTCGACCGCGAGCCGCCCCGATGCTTCCAGCGCCTCACCGGGACCGGTCACGGTACCGTCGAAGGTCAACCGTTCGAATGCCAGTTCGTCGACCAGGGCGGCGGCCGGTGAATCCGCGGCAACCGAGACGGCGAGTTCGTTCCGTCCCCCTGTGACGGAGAACGATCCCGAAACCTCCGCCGCCAGGGCCGCGGCCCGGATCTCGGCGCCCGCAAGATCGAACTGGCCCGGCGTCTGCTCGGTCATCGCGACCGTGAGCCGCATCTCGTCGCCGAGGAGCGCGTGCACCTCCTCGGGCAGGGCCGGTCCCGGGCGGGCCGCCAGCTCTGCCTCCACCTTGAGGGAGTGCGCATAGTCGACAACGGCCTCACCGCTCGCCGTCCACGCCTCCTCCATCGCCGTCTGCAGGGAAAGCCGCCAGTCGTCGGGCGGGCCCTCGCCGGAGAGCTCGAGGTGAACCGGGAGGTCGGCCGGAAGGCCGGTCGCGGCGGCCACCATCCCGCCGGCCGCTTCGCGGGCCTCGAGCGACAGCCGGAGCGTGCCCGTATCGAAGCGGCGGCGGGTTTCGAAAGCGATCTCGCCGGCCACCGCATCCGTGCGGCGCACGGTCAGCAGGATGTCCTGCACGTCGTCCCGGTCGTGCATCCGCCCCTCGGCATCGAACCGGATGGCCTGCGGCAGGATCCCGTCCCGGATTTCGACCCGCTCGAGAAGCACCCGGTCGATCGCCAGGTCAATGGGCGCGCGCGGCCAGTCGAGGAGGTGCCGCTGCCAGGGTTTCTGGGGTTCCAGTTCGGGCCATTCCGCCTCGTCCGCCGGCGCCCGCAGCACCGTGGCCCCCACCACCTGCAGGTCGGAGATCGCGAGCTCGCCGGCGAGCAGGCGGCGCGGCCGCCAGGCGAAGGCCAGCCGCTCCACCGTCATCCAGACTCCCGACCCGTCCGAAATCCGGATATCCCGGAGGCTGGTGAGGCCGTCATCGGTATCCCCGACAGACCCCACCTCCACCTCGAACGAACCGGGCGAACGCACCAGGTCGAGCGCCAGCTCGAGCAGTTCGTTCTGGACCCACGAGGGCCGGTTCTCGGCCCAGGACGCCCCCCACGTCGCCGTCCACCCGGCCGCGAGCATCAGGACTGCCGGTGCCATGCGCATCAGAAGGCCTGTCCGATCGAGAGGTACAAGGCCACCGTATCGTCGAGCGGCCCGGCGTCGAAGGGAAACGCCAGATCCGCCCGGATCGGGCCCACGCCGGAAAAGTAGCGCACGCCCAGGCCGGCGGCCGCCCGCACCTTGTCCGAGCCGTGCGGCACGGTATTCGTGGACACCATGCCCGCGGCCGCGAAGGGCACGATGCCGAAGTTATCGCCCACCCGGATCCGCAGTTCGGCCTCGACCTCGATCACCGAGCGGCCGCCGCTCGGCGTACCGTCGGGATCCAGCGGACCGATGCTCGACTTGGCATAGCCCCGTACCGAGCCGCCGCCGCCGGCATAGAGCCGCCGCGTCGCGGGCACCCGCTCGAGAGAGCGCGCCGCCACCGCACCCAACCGCACCCGGGCCGCTCCCACGTAGCGCTCGCCGCGGTCCAGCGGGCGGTAGACGGCGGCCCGGGCCCCGAAGACCGCAAACTGGGTCGACGATCCGCCGAGTTCGCCGAAGATCGGCGTGACTTCCAGGTCGAGCCGTTCACCCCGGACGGGGTCGAGAGCATCGTCCGTGCGGTCGTAGGCAACCGACGCCGCCGCTCCGAGCAGATAGGCTTCGGTGGTGCCGGCGGGTTCACGAACGGCGCTCCACTCCGCCAGCCCCCCGAATCCGGCGATCCACCGTGGCGAAAGACGCCGCTTCAGGCCGACGAGCGCGTTCACCGTCCGGGCATCGAGCGCGTAATCGTCCGTCCGGGCCACGCTCACGGTACCGGCAATCTCCTGCCCCGGACGAAGAAACTGCGGCTTCCGCAATTCGGACGTCACGCTCTGCGCGGCGCGGCCGACTTCCGTCTCGACCTTCCACGATTCGTTGGCTCCGAACAGCGAGCGGTGCCGCCAGCCGGCCCGCGCCGCCGGCCCGAGATCCGTGTCGTAGCGCAGGCCGGCCTCCACCCGCCGCCGTGGTCCCTCTTCCACCGTGACGCCGACCGGCAGCACTTCCGGGCTCTCGCCGGGCACCGGCAGGGCTTCCGGGATGCGCACCATCACGGTGCGGAACAACCCGGTCGCCATCAGGCGCTGCTGGTAGGTACGCAGTGCCCGCCGGTCGAACGGGCCGCCTTCCGGCCACGACCAGTAGGTCCGGAGATACCGTTCCCGAACGGCTTCGAGACCCGTGAACCGGAGCGGACCGAACACCGCGAACGGCCCGGGGGCGAAGCGGCTCGTGAGCGTGACCGTTGCGGTTTCCGGGTCCGCCACCCCTTCCCTCCCGACGTACGCGGCGTACGGATAGCCGCCCGCCTGCAGGGCAGCCACCACCGCCTCCTCGGCCTGCTGAATCGCGGCCGCCGTGGCCGCTGCACCCACCGGCGATCCCAGCGCTCCCGCATCCAGATCCGGCAACCTCCCGGCCGAAGGAGGATCGAATGCCAGCCCGTGATCACGCAGGACAAATACCGGCCCGGGCCGGACGAGGAAGACGACATGCGCCGCCGCATCATCCGGAGGAAAGGTGGTACTCGAGGCCACGTCGGGCAGGAAATGACCCTGTGCCCGCAACAGGCCGAGCAGACGGTCTTCGTCTTCCTTGACCCGCTGCCGCAGGCCGGCCCGGGTGCGGGCACCCTGCTTGCGCAACCGCAAGGTCAGCAACGCGCCCTCCGCGAGGTCGGCCATCCCGGCCGAAGGCAACCCCTCAAGCGACACCGTGTAGCTGACCGCCTGGTCGGGCGGAGCGGGGGCGAAGGGCGCGTCGGCGTCGTGGAAGCAACCGGTGCAGGCGACCAGGCCGACCCCCACCGCCCGGCGCCACCGGAAGAGCCTGGCCCCCGCAGTCCCCCCGGCCTGACGGCGCCTCACCGGGACGCGTTCCGGTAACTGGCCCGGACACCCGGGACCGCCCGCCGGCAGAAATCGTGCTGATCCGGCCGGACATGAAACCTTGCACCTGCGGCCCCCACCGTACGCGGCAAGCTCTGTCGGCGAGTGCGTACGCAGCCACCCCGCCTCGGGAAAAGCCCGCGCCCCCGCTCCCTGTTGACGCGGCCGTACGTTCTGCCGACACTGCCGCGAGCCGCCCACGGACGAAACCTGCAGACGGATACCGGTCGTTCCCGCGAGGCGGATTGCGATGAGCCGGCAGCAAGAAGCGGCGGAAGCCGCCCCCGGTCAGGCCCGGAGGCCGTCGACGCAAGGCCGCCGGCCAGGTGGTCGCGGCACTGCCCTGCTCGTATCTCTCGGACGTACCGGGAGAACCTTTTCCCGTACCCGCCCCTCATCAATCCCCGCAATCCCTGCACCCTCGTCTCGCGACCCGCCCCTCTTCCGAACAGGCCGTCGTGTCCGGATACCGAGGCTGGCAGTTTGCTTCGAACCGAATCATGTGTTGCCCCGCACCCGTTGCCCCTGAAGGTACTCCGGTCGACAGCCCATCCGGTAACTGCCTATCTCACCGATTTCTTTCTGCTCCAAAAAATAAAGAAAATCAAACGCTTGCATTACATCCGGCCAAGTGATGTCACGGGGGTGCACGTCTCGATTGTGAGATTTACGGTACCGCCGGCGGCCGGGTTCGCGGAAATCGCCGAAACGATTGCTCTCGACGGCGCATCGGAGTGCAAGGATGGCGTTCGCACCGTTGACAGTCCAGTGCATTCCGCCCTGCTTGAGGCGGTTGCTGGAGAAATACTCGGTGTTCTTGCGGGCTTCCTCACAGGATTCAGCATGGCTGCGAAGAGCGGTGATCACGTCGTGGATGCGGCCTTCATCGAGTTCCTCGCGCCACTTCCTGGCCCACTGCTGACCGATCTCGCTGCCGGGTCCGTAGATGGCCTTGGCGACCTCGAATAGATGGCCCTTCGCATGAAAGATGTCGACGATCTGGATGGCATGAGGAAAATGTTCGTCGGCAAAGTTCCAGATCCACGCCGCGCCGTCGCCGAGTGGGCCGGCGACCGACGAAGTGTGCTTCGCCGCCACAGCCGCAGGCCAGGTGCGGTCTCTGATAGTCAGAAGGGTCGGCATTGAGCCTGTAGGCCACAGCCTGCCCCATGATCTGTAATGCCACGCGCCGTGCTTCGATCTCGATCGCCTGAAAGTCGTCGAACACATTCCCGCCGATCAGTCGCTCGGCTTCGGCGGCGATCTCGTGACCGATGTCCGTCTCGACCGCCGCCTCGGGACGTTCTTTTTTTTGGCGGTCTTGACGGCCTTGAGTTGCGCATCGCACACTTGGGCGCTGACCTCAAACAGTTCACGGGCGAGAGAACGAGCGCGTTGATACTCGGCAATCTGTGCTCGGGTCTCCTCGACCGCTTCCACGGGAATGACCCGGGTCTGCGTCTTGCCCTCGACGGACCAAGTCAACGACCAGCTGGGCCCGTGCCCTGGGTCAGGACCATTTTATTTTCGGATTCGAGGGGTCAACGCGGCCGGGAGCGGGCGTGACGGCGGCCGATCGCCGTCCGTTCACCGCTTTTGGCGGCCTTGAATGGCCGCCCATGGCTGTCTGAATCGGGTTTTTCGGGTGTCCGGGCACAGTGGTCCGGTCGCGCCGCCGGCGGCGCGTTCGGCGCGGCTCTCGCGCGGTCAATCAGAGTGGATGGTGGGTCGTTATGGGTCAGGCGGAGTCAGGACCGCGTCGAGCGCCTCCTGGGGGTGGGCGGCGTAGTGCCGGTTGGCCTCGGGCAGGTACTGGAAGCGTTCATCGCGACGCACGATGGCGATCGCGGCGTTCGTCAGGCAGGACAGGTTGCGGGGCAGGTGGCCGACGTAGGCCCGACAGCGGTCTTCGTCGTAGGTAAAATCCCGAACATAATGCAAACGATTTTCAACATGCCAGTGCTGGCGCACGAGTTTCTGCAGTTTTTCGGGTCCGGCTTGCTCCGGGCCGAGCGACGTGAGGGCCCAGGTCACCTCGTGGCTGCGCTTGCCGGTCTTGATGATCTCACAGTCGCGCTCGATGCGCAACGCCTGGCGACGCCCGTAGAGGTGGGCGCGTCCATCCCATTTGCCATCGGAAAGGTCGACGACGGCGCACCGGCGGCGCTCGAAGCGTCCGTGGGCTTTATCGATGCTCTCGTGCCAGGGAGCGTCACTGAAGTCGAGCGCCTTGAGTTCGTCGTGGATGGTCTTCTGATTGTCCTTGACGGCGGTCACGACGTAATCGGCGCCGCACTCGAGCAGGCATCGCGCCGTTTCGTGCTGGGCGTGCATCGCGTCCATGGTGACGGTGCGCCCGGCCACGTCGAAGCTGCGAGCCAACTCGCGCACGGCCGGAATCTCGTTGCTCTTCGCCGCGACCTCGACTTGCCCGAGTACCAGGCCGCTCTCGTGCTCGATGGCGGCGACCATCATCCGCCGCCGGCCCTTGGTCTGTTTGGATGCGCCGCGCAGATCCTTGCCGTCCACGGCCAACGGCGTGTTCTCCTTGAGCTGCTGGGCGACCCACAGCGCGACGGCGTTATCAAGCGTGCCGGCTGGCAGGGCGGCGAGGACCTTGTGAAACGTGCTGATCGAGGGCGAGGTATAGCGCATCTTGCTGGGACTGAAGAACGAATTCACGGACTTGAGCTGCTCCTGCGTGAGCATGGCGCCGAATTGGGCGAGCGCGGTCACGCCGAGATAACCGGCGACCCGGGCCGCCGTCGCAATCGCCAGCACGGTCTGCAGCTCATAGCGCTTCCCCTGGGGCTTGCGGTACTCCGGCACCTTGCCCAAGCACTCAAACAGGCTGCGCAACTGCGGCGGGTCGATGGGTTTCGTGTCATCGTGCTGCTGCGCGTGCCACTCCTTCGGAAGCTCGTTCCGGCTCAGCGCCTCGGGGGCGTCTGGGGTCAGTTGGTACAAGAAAATCTCCTTGGGCTGGCCGTGATAACGCCAGCGCGCCGCGCCGCCAGATTCACGCGCGAAGCCGCGTGTCAGTCCCAGCGAGCGCCAGTTCGATGCGCGATAGCAGGCCCCCGTAAATCGCGAGATGTCGACAAAGGTCTCCGCAAGGAAGACCGGATACCCATGCACAGCCTGGATATCAGCAGACAGCCGCCGCAGGCTCAGGCCCAGCACACGGGACGCCAGGTTCGGCACCCGTTCGGGGGTCAGAATGACGAAACGGGAATTGTTCGCGATCAGGTGCAGGCGCCGGAATTGCTGTTCCGGCGACCAGCCGATCCAGCGGTCGCGCGCCGCCAGCTTGAATGCGCCCGGCTGCCAGCCGACCAGGGCCAGCCAGGTCTCGCCGTGCAGCGCGACATGGCGCAGGCCCTTGCCGACGATCCCGCGGAACCGCAGATAGTGATGTTCTGCGACCAGACGGTCCCAGCGCCGGTGCTCGCCCTCGCCATGGGTCGGGCGCACCGTGACCGTGCGCAGGTCAAGGGCCGCATCAAGAGTCGGGCGAATCACCATGGCCGGCACGTTGCCACATCGGGAATGAAATAGCCAGCCCTGACATCCATGCGTGCCGGTCATCCCACCGAGGATCTCGCAAAGTTCTTCGTAGTCGATGAAAGAATCCTATATTTGGTAGAAATTAGGATGTCGATACACTACATGTAGACTAAAAAATAGCCGTGTGCCCTGGGTGACCTTCTTTCGCACAATGGCAGTTGGGTTTGCCGCACTTGCGGTACCGCGGAATCAAAGACCCCGGCCGTAGATCGCCGAGACTGGCAAGCTCGTGCTGGATTTTTTGGCGTTTCCGCCTGAGGCTGGGTAACTCGGGAAGGGGCTCCATGTGAGACCTCCATGCTGACAGATTTTCCTGCTGTCAGATATATACGAGAAACCTTCACTGTTCCATCATTCCGTTCAAATCCACGATTCTGACGTGCACCCATTTCACGGCCGCAGATTGCAGACTAACACAAGACGTGGTATGGGTACCAGCCAGTTGTTTCCGGTTTCTTTATTTGGGGAAGTGACTGAAATGCGCCCGCATCTGGCTCTTTGCGTTGCACTGTCCGCTTCTTTTGCGGTAGTTCCGGGACTCGCTCAGGATGGAGAAAACGGCCCGGGCGGGCTGGATTCCCTGACCCTGGAAGACGTGGTCGTGGTCGGCACGCGCATTCGCGGAGTCGCTGAGGAAGACCTGGCGGTTCCGGTAGACGTGTACGATGTGCAGGAACTCGGCAGGGCTGCTTCGAAAGACCTGACCGTCGCCCTGCAGAAGACGGCCCCCTCGTTCAACTCAAAACGGAACGCACTCGGAGACGGCGGCCTCTTCCACACGGCAACCCTGCGCGGCATGAGCCCGGATCACACTCTTCTTCTGGTGAACGGCAAGCGACGGCACAGCATCTCTTTCCCCCGGCCGCTCGATGTCGCCGGACAGGGCACCACCGGCGCCGACTTGAGGTCCATCCCGGTGGCCGCCATTGAACGCATCGAGATCTTGCGTGACGGCGCGGCCGCCCAGTACGGATCAGACGCCATCGGCGGCGTCATCAACGTCGTGCTCAAGGAAACTCCCTACGAATCCACACTGGGGCTGAATGCCGGCGTCACCGACGAGGGCGACGGGGAGCGAATCGGGGCATCGGTCGGGCTCGGGCTGCCCCTGGGAGACGAAGGGAGTGTCAACCTCACGGCCGAGTTCCACGATCAGGGGCCTATCGACCGGGCGTTCGAGACCAGCGCCCGGGACCCGAACGGCCCGAACGCCCCCGGTGTTCGCCGCAAAATCGTGCTGGGGGAGCCCGAACACGATCTCAAGAGCCTGTTCGTCAATGCCGTTGCCACGCTTGACAGCGGCGGCGAGCTCTACGCCTTCGGCGGCCTGTCGTCCCGCAATGGCAGGAGCAGTGGGGCGTGGCGGGATCCGTTGGCCATGCCGGACCGAATGGTGGCCCCCGTGCATCCTGACGGCTTCCTGCCCTTTGAGGTATCGGTTTCGGACGATCAGGCGGTCAGTGCCGGTTTCCGATCGGTGTTCCGGAACTGGGACTACGACGCCAGCCTGAGTTACGGGGTGAACGAGTTCAACTTCGGCGCCGAGGACAGCATCAATGCTTCGTGGGCCGCAAGCTGGCTCAAGAACCAGCTCAAATCACGGGATCTTGCGGACATCACGCCCCGCGAGGTCACGCTCAACGCCGGCCCGACATCCGGCGACAGCGGCGGGACCAAGTTGAGCCACGTCGTGCTGGATTTCGACGTCTCCGGTCCCGTCGGCGATGCCAGCGAGGCCGCCGTCGGCGCCCAGTTGCGCGAAGAGCAGTTCCGCATGCGTGCCGGCGACGAGGCATCCTACCTCTGCGGCACACCCGACCATCCGGGGGAAGCCCCGGCAGTCACGCTGGTCGACGGAGCGGTCGGTCAATTGGACCGCCTGGCCAGATGCGGGCATCAGGGCTACCCGGGTTACTCCCCCGTCAATGCACGCTTCGCCGCCAAGGACCGGTCCAGCCACGCCTTGTGGGCCGACTTGCGGCATGACGTTTCCTCGGACTGGAATGTCGAGGTCGCCGCACGGTACGAATCCTATGAAGGAGCGGGAGAGAGCTTCACGGGCATGATCGGCAGCCGTTACCGGCTGGCTTCCGACTTCTCGCTCCGGGCCACCGCCTCCACCGGTTTCCGGGCCCCGAGCCTTCCCCAACTGGGGTTCAACACGATTGTTTTCGGCGGCGGGAGCGCGGCTGACGGGGGGCTTTCCGTCACCGCCCATCTTGAAGACGGGGCGGCTCACAATTTCTTCGGCTTCGGCCCCGAAACACTCGGACACGAGGAATCCCGCAACGTGAGTGCGGGGGTGGCATGGGACCCCGGAATCGGCGGACTTTCGTTGTCCGCCGATGTGTACCTGATCGAAGTGAAGGATCGTATTACCCTGTTGCAGCGCACACCGGACTGCAGCGGAGCCCTCCGGGACCAGTGCACCAAGCTGGTTACCGAGCGGCAACTCCCCCGCATTACCAAAATTCAGTTTTTTGACAATGCGCTCGATACCCGGACCACCGGTCTTGATGTAGTTGCGGAACACCGCCGGGCATTCGCGAGCGGAGACCTGACCCTGACCGGGGCCTTGCATTTCAATCGCACCAGGATCACGGCCGCAAACGACGGAGTCGGAGAACCCACCCGCTCCTTCGTCGAACGCGGGAACCCTCGCCAGCGGCACCGGATTCACGCCAGCTGGACCGATGGCGAGAAGTATGACCTAGACATCGGCGTCAACTACTTCGGCAAGTCCGCCCCACAGTGGTTGAGTTTCAGTTCCACCTGCCCGGGAGAAATCAGTCCGGCGTGGATTGCAGACGCATCAGTTGGATTCAGGCTCCGTGACGGTGTGCGCTTCACCCTTGGGGCAAGCAACTTGCTGGACGAATATCCGGACGAAATACAGGACAAGGACTGTGCCGACTTGCTGAATGCGACCCTAGGCTGGGGTGTGCGGTACAACCCTGACACGTCCTACGGACTGTCCGGGCGGATCTGGTACTCCCGGCTGGATGTCACGTTCTGACGGTGCCCGGTTATCCCGGCCGCCGCTCCTGATCGCCGCGCGAGAAGGCGTTCACGGACATCCACCGACGGCCAACCGTCATTGCATTCGAACGGAATGCGCAGCAGCCGGCACCCGAAGCCCGGTCCATCTCGCCCGGGGCGGACGCCCGCCGCCCGGCCCGGGCAAGCTCCTGCCCCAAGGCAACAACGGAACGGAAATCCGTCCCGGTCGGCGTTTGCGGGCTGCGCTGGCAGCAAGACGCGAGCAGATACCGAGACTCCTTGATTGTGTGTCAGGTATGCGATGCCGCACCCCCTTCCTTGGCTGTTGCCGCGGCATCCTGAGCCCTGCTTGCGCGGTTACAGGCGCTTCTCCGCCTGACCGGCGCACACCGGCACTCAAGGGGCAATCAGCACATCTGCGATGCGGTCCAGCTTTTCACGAATCTCCGGATGAATTTCATGTGCGTGAAGGGAGGCTGCAAGAAGGTAGAGGTCGCGCTTGGGGGTATGCACCTTGACGTCCTTTAGGAGTGGAACCAGGAACTCGTCACTGGCCTTTACCCTCGTGAGCGATACGTGATCGCCGAACAGATCCGTTTCCCGAGGGACCTGCTTCCAGAACGCGTCGTATATCTGTCTTTCCAGCAACGGGAAGTTCACGAAGCGGGCGATAGCATCCGGTTGAAGCAGGTAGTTTTCTATTTCATACCGGCGCCAGCGCAGGATCGTCAGTCCGGCCCTCGTGGTATCGTCATCCGGTTCATCACGATTGTCTCCGTCGAGCAGACAGAGTCCCCGAATTTCCGGGTGGACCGCCTTCATCGCAAAATAGTGCGCCTTCGCTTCTGCCAGACTGCGGCCGCTCAACGGATGAACGAACGCCCGCCTGAAGAATTTCCGGGCCGGATGATCCAGTATTCGCGCCCACTCGTTCAGAATTCTCTCGTCCGTTCCACTTTCCACGTAGAGAACCCCGCCGACCTCATGCCCCAACAGAAGGTCTGTGGTCGTGGCGCGTTTCAAGGCTTCACGAATCTGGTCGCGCTCCGTTCCGCTGGTAAGCGTTCGGGGAGTTTTTCCGAAGAATCCGAGTACCCGCTCCGGCGCGGTCGAATCGAGAATGACCTCGGAATGGGTTGCCACAACCACCTGCCCGCGGCGGGCGTGGGCAACCCTGCGGATCAGATCGTAGACCTGCCTTTGCAGAATAATGTGTTGATGAGCGTCCGGCTCATCGAGCAGAAGCACCGTTGCGGGCCGGGCGTAGAGAAAGGCAAGCAGCAGGAGAACCTGGAGGGTCCCGCTGCCGGCATTCGAGAGATCAAGGGGACGAGTAAGCGTGGGTTCCCGATATTCGCACACGATGTAGGGTTGGGCAGGCGAATATACCGGTTTCAGCAGTTCGATCCGAAAGAGATCCTGAACCTGTTTCGAAAGCTCGTTCCAGTCCGTCGCCTCGCCTCCCTCCGCGATTTCCAGCAGGAGATTTCTGAGGATTTCCCCTGGCCGTCCCTGCCCCACCAGCAGGTCTTGCAGCCCCCGGTCGCGCTTTGGTTCATCACGCTCGACCCCCGACAACGGGGGGATATGGACAACAGCCAGGCCTTTCGCTGCTTCATGCGGGAAAGCCCGGATGGCATCTTGATCCAGCTCCTTCGCGCCCTTCGGCCTCGCATACGCCAGTTCGCGATTGGAATACTGAAGCTCGATTCCACAAGCCCAGGGCTGTCCCAGTGCGTCACCTTCCACCTCGATCTCGATGAGGCGCCGCGTTCCCGACATTCCCTGGGGGCCCGTCACCCTCCTGTCTTCCCACAGGAGATTCATTTCCCGCAGCGGCACCGTCGTAATGTCGGCGCGCGGGATTGCAACCCCAGAGCGGACGGCTGCCCTACCGCCTTCCCGTTGAGCAACCCAGCGGTCGAGACAGTATTTCCAGGTGGCTATGGATTGGAGCAGCGTCGACTTCCCGGCGTTGTTCGGTCCAGCCAGGACGACGGAGTCCGCCAGGTCAAACGTTTGCTCCTTGAACCGCTTGAAATTCTTGATCGTGACGCGCCGAATCATACCCCGTGTCCGAGAAGATCCGATGACGGGGGCACGCCTGACTCGAGAGGAGCGGCGACAATCTCAGAAGGACGCATTTTGTCGCTCGATCAGAATGTTCTCGGATCGGTCAACCACATCGGTTGCCCGAGTCCAGGCTGGCGCAGATCACGTTATACCGCGCACCTTCGGGAACCAAGGGTGCGCGCAAAAGACGTTCAGCAGGGTGTTGATGGCTGCGCCCGATGATCGGCGGCGCCTGCACACCGGTTTCAGAGCGGCCTGCGACCGGTCGAAACCGTCCGGGGGTGCGTCGGGCAAATCCTGGCCAGGATGCCGCGCTGTCTCCGCCACAAGCGGCTCCGGCGCAGTTACCTGCGTACTTCCGGCCGCCAGGGAGCAGGGAGCAGACCCGATCCGTCGCCTGACAGCAACCCCGGTCATGACCACCCGGTCCCCGGCAGACCCCCGCAGAAGCGGGGCCCAGCTGTTCGAACATCAGGAAAACCCGTCCGAAAGCCATGGATTCCCGGGCGGGGACAGCATTGTCAGCGCGATCGAAAGGGACACGCCGCGGCCGGCGTCCGAAAGTGCAGTCCGTCTCGCCCGGGCGGATGTCCTTCACTCTCCCGGTCTCCGCAAGCTCCCGCCCCAAGACAACAGCGGGGCGGGACTCCGTTACATCGAATAGCTGACCTTCGCGTACACCAGTGCGCCGTTGTAGCCCGCCGGTGAGTAGCGGGGGTACTTCCCTCCATCTCCCGGATCAATGTCCAGATCGGGGTATTCGTCGAGCACGTTCTCGGCTCCGAGCGCAACCGACAGACCGTTCAGGAAGTGGTACCGGGCCTGCAGGTCCACCAGACCGTATCCACCGAACTCCCTGCCGCCGTGGTCGTCGTACCACCTGCCGTAGTAGCTGTAGCGTCCGACCAGATCCCATTGGTCGATCGTGTGATTCAGGGTCAGGTTGACCCGCTGTTTCGGGGCGCCGCGTTCCAGATTGTCGATGTTGTCACCGGCGGAAATGACCGAATCGGACCGGTATTCGAGGACCTCGGTGTCCGTGTAGTTGAACGACAGTTGCAGGTCGGTGCGGCCGAGGTCCGATTCCCATCCATAGGCGACCACGACGTCGATCCCCTGGGTACGGGTGTCGAAATCATTGGTGAAGTACCGAACCGTGTCGAAATCATCGGCCTGCGGCACACCGGTCGCCACCAGTTCCCGCTTGATCGCTTCGGTCACTTTGAAGCGCTTTGACAGGGAGATGCGATCATCGACATCGATGCGGAAGAGATCCATCGTCACACTCAGCCCGCTGCCCAGTGCCAGGACGGCACCCACCGACAGGCTCTGGCTTTCCTCAGGCCTGAGCTCCTTGCCCCCCAGCCTCACCGCCACCGGATGGGTGGAACCAATGGTTGCTCGCTCCTCGAACGCCTTGGTCCGGGCGTCCACCGCCGTGGTCACGTTCCGGGCGTTCGCCTGGCCCGGAGTGGGCGCCCGGAAACCGGTACCGGCCGACCCGCGCAAGGCGAAGGTTTCGGTCAGCCAGATGCCTGAAGTGAGCTTGAAATTCGTCGTGCTTCCGAAACTGCTGAACTCTTCCCATCGAACCGCCCCGCCAACCTGCCAGTTGTCGGCGGGTTCCATCTCCAGGTCCACGTAGGCGGCAACGTTGGTTCGATCCCAGGTACCGGCGGCAGCGGGGCTGAATCCGGCCAGACCGTTGGAACCGACCCCGAAACCGTAACGGGCGAAGTCGCCGGTTTTCCAGGACGCATCTTCTCCGGCGGTGATGTCGAACTCTTCCCGGCGCCATTCCAGACCGCCAGCCACGTTGAGGTCGGACGCCATCCCGACATCCACGGGATAGGCGAGGTCCACGTTCGCGTTGGTCTCGGTTTGCGCGTACTGGCCAATGTCGAAATTTCGCGGCGAGTCCGGGCCCAGCGAGGGGTTGAGCGTGTGGTGCAGGTAGCCGTCCGTGCTGTGCCGGCCGATGCTGCCCGACACGTCGTACCGCAGGTCGCCGGCCATGCTGCCCCTGATCCCCACCACAGCCGAGTAATCCTGCAACTGTGCGCCGAAGGTCGGTGTGAAACCCTGCGGGTAGTCTTCAACGAAAGCGTAGCAGTCAGGATCCTCTCTGAGAGTCCGCGCAAAGCTCGTGACGTTCCCTGCCCGGGACGGAACCCTGTACTTCGCCTGACAGCCTTCCCCGCCGACCAGAAAGAGGTCCGCACGTTCCGGATCATCCGGATCGGGGTCAAACTCGTACACACCCGAGCGATTCATCGGGCTCCGGAAAAAGAACGGTGTCTCGACTTCCCGCGTCGCGTAGTTCCCGAATGCGTACAGCGAATCGGTCTCGCTCAGATCAACGCCGAAGTTGGCAACGGTCTTGAGGCTGCCACTGATCCTGGACGAACCCCAAGGCTTGGCCGGATCGGCCACGTTCGCGATTCCCTCTGCCATCAGCGCGGCGGCATCGCGGTGCTGCACACTCCGGTTGGTGGGAGCCGCCTCGGCGTACTCGATGCTCAAGTTCGCAAATCCGCTTTCCAACAGCGGCAGGCCGACATTGGCTGCCAACGTACTCATGTCCTCGTCGGAGTCGGCAGTGTGAGCCCCGTACTGGGCCTCCAACAAAACCCCTTCCGAGGCATCCTTGAGAACGAAGTTCAACACCCCGGCGATCGCGTCGGACCCGTACTGCGCCCCGGCGCCGTCCCGAAGCACTTCCATGCGCTTGACGGCAATCGCGGGAATCACCGAAATGTCCGGTCCCTGGGCACCGTTGGAGGCGCCGTTGGAAATCCACTGAATTACCGAGCCCCGATGCCGGCGCTTGTTGTTCATCAGCACCAGCGTGTGGTCCGGCGCCAACCCGCGGAGGTTGATCGGTCTCACGAACGCCGCCATATCGCGAGACGCATTGTCGGAAACATGAAATGACGGCACCAGGGACCGCACCGCATTCAACATGTCATGGCCGCCTTGATCTTCAAAATCCTTGCCGCTGAACGTGTCCACCGGGACCGGTGAATCCTCCACCGAGCGAGGCGACGCCCGGGTTCCAACGACGACGACTTCCCTGATTTCCGCCTCGGAAGTGTCTGTCGGCATCTGTGCGATGCTGGTGGCAGGAAGCAACAGCGGCAGAAGGGCCCATGCTGGAGACAAGCGTCCCATCATGGCCTGCACGTTCGTCTGAATCATTGCCGAGAACTCACGAATGGACTGTTTCCCTGTCAACCAGCCCGACCCGCCGTCAGCATGCAAAGCACATTCGACGTCCGAAACGGTTAATGAAAACCCAGGGGCCAGTATACATCAGGCGCACGACGGACTCTCTCGCGGGCGCAGAGAACAAGGGGCCCCTTAATTTCGGCTGACTTCGTGGTCTCGCAACAATTCCGGGCTGGTCAGGGTGCCTTGAATTTCTCCGGGCACGGCGCAACGGAAGCGAGGGGGGTTTCTGACATTCTGACTGCCCGCGGCGAATGTCCGGGCTGCAACCGGCGATTCCCGACTTCCCGACCAGGCATGGCCTGATCTCGCCGCCCGGCGTCTGGACGACGGCCATCACCCCGAAACGGCGTTCCGCGCCAGCGGCGCGTGACGGTGGGACCAGGACCCACCGCTCAACATCGCCACCGGTCTGAACGTGTTTCCGGGAAAGAGCGGACTCGATTTCAAGACCACCTGGATCGCGGTTGACCGCGCCACCGGATACAACCAGGAGCGACCCGACTGATCAGTTCCGCCGATTCCGGGCGAGCAAGGACAACGCTCCAGATAACCAGAAGATCAGCGAGATCTCTCCGACTTACCCGCAGAAAATGCCCCGTCGGCCGCGAGCCAGTTTCTTGCGGCGGTCCGGCTCCGGTTCTATATTTCTCTCATGAACGAGATGCTGGACAACCATGAGCTCGCCCGGAAACTCGCCGTGCTGGAGGAACGAATGAACACTCATCAGGCGGCCTACGAAACGGCCCTGGAGCGGATTGAGCGCCGGATGGTGGAGCGCGATGCAGAGCGCGATGCGGAGGCCGCCAGGCGCGATGTGGAGGCCGCCAGGCGTGAAACGCGGCTGATTCTGGCGATTGGCGGGATGATCGCCATCGCAGCCGCAGTTCTGGGCGCACTGATCAAGTTCTGAACCGTGAACTGAGACCCATAAACGGCCTTCCTGTTTCCGAAAACAACCTATACGCAGCTTATCTGGAAGGCTGACGAAAGCGATTTCTTGTCGCTCTCAAGCGGCCTCCGCCTCCTTTCCGTCTCCAGCACCCATTACCGAGGACTACCTCGGTGCCTTCGGCGCGAAACACACGCCGTGAGCGGCGGCGAGGTCCGGTTCGGCGGTGCTCACGGCGGTCCGCCGCCGTGCGTCACAAGGTCTCACGCCTCGTTCCGGTTGCCCGGAGCGCGTTCGAGCGTCATGATATGCGCTGGATTGCCGAGCGCATGAACCTGACGCCCGTGATGCTCGCGGCGTCGCGGCGCCGGACGAAACCGGACAGCCGGGAGGCGCTGATGGGAACGGTCGGCGGATTACGGATCGAACGGAGTGTTGCCCGGGGCATGGCACGAGGCCGCAGCGGAGAATGGGCGGAAGGCCGGGCCGGGATCGTTCCCCGTGTGCCGGCGGTGCGCTTCCGGGCCGTCGTTGCACTGTCAACGCTGCTGCTTGCCGCCTGCGGAGGGGAGGGGGTCGAATCCCATCTGAGCCCGCTTGAGGAGGGATCCGGGATATCGGCTTCACCTGCCCGGAGCGTCGAAGGCCCCGGAAGCAGCAGCTTCGTGGACGTTGCAGCCAGAACAGCGTCCGGCAAGCCGGGCCATGGTCGCCTTCCCGAACGGTCTCCGATATCGGACGCACATGATCTGGACCGATACGGTGAGACATGGGAGTCGGCAGGGCGGCGCGACAGACCCGGTCCATCTGCATTGTGGCCTGTCGAAATTGCCCTTCCGATCTCTCCGGCACATGGAGCCGGCGACTCGATCCGGAACGTGTCAGGCGTGATCGCGATGCCGGTCGAAGCTGCGGCGGCGCCGGTTGGTGAGCCGCCGGCAAGGGTCGGCAACGCGCCGGTCGCCCATGCAAGCGCGGCGACTGGCGATGCGGCTGAGACGGCATCCAGCGACAGCCGATATCTGCAGGAGGACAGTCGACGACTGAAGAACATCACTGCTGCCGACTTGAGCACGAGTTGGAATGACACCCGCCCCGTGGCTGCAACGCTTGGAATTGCGTCACCGACGAAAGCCCGGGCCGGAGCGTTGAAGAGCGCGCTCGGGAAACTGAAGGCCTCGCATGTCAGTGCCGCAGGATCGACGGCGGCGCTGCCCAGGGTTCCCGACGGGTCAATCACCGTGCTCGGCGAGCGCAACGGCATCGCGTATGGCGCCTGGAAGGGCGGTCCGGCCGGCACGATGCCCGTCACGTTCTACTTTGGTCCGCACGAGACGCCGTCCGCAACGGGGCTTGTCGACCGGAAGGGGGGAGTGTCCCGGGATTTCATGACCGTCCTGCGTCGCTCGACGAAAATCTGGACCAGGCGGCTGCTCAGCGATGGAAAACGCCGCGACGTCACGATCAAGGTTGTTGAAGGCAACCAGTACAAGGCTATCGACACGGTCAGGGATGTCGAGGGCATTGTCGTTCAGGTTCGGCTCAACAACTTCGGCCGGGTGTCCGCAGGAGCGATATCCTATGATTCGGGCACGGACGGAGACAAGTTCATGCCCTACTACGGCAACATTAGCATCTCCAGTCATGTGCATGACAATCTCCATGACGGCATGGCCCATTCGGTCGCCCACGAATTTGGCCATGTTCTGGGGATATTGGGCTACGGCTTCAATCTGTATACCGGCACATACTACGACCCGAAGGCCCACACATGGTCCGGTCCGAATGCGCTGCGCGCCAACGGCGGCAAGCCGGTTCCCTTGCAATGGGTGGATGGTAGGAAGTGGTGGGAGGTAGCGGAACCTCACGCCGAGGGTGCGAGGCGCGATGCCGGGCATCTCGGCGTCTGCTCGTCAGTGATGGCCTATTGCGCCGACAACTATGCCGGAGCCGCTCCGTCGGAGCTGGACTTCGCCATCCTGGCCGACTTCGGATTCAATGTCCTCGATGCGAAGGTCGCAGCCGAGACCGAACGCTACGGCCATGCGGCATGGGGCGCCTGGGCGGCGTGGGGCGTCAGCGTCGAACGTGATCTGCGCGACAATTTTCACGAGGCGCACAACGACTGGACCCCGACTCCCCACGACTTCCTCCAGGTCCACGCGGACGCCTTCGGCACGGCGCCCGCGACGGCCCCTGCCGACAATGCCGCGCTTCGGGGCGGGGCCGTATGGAACGGCAGCCTGCTTGGCGTCGATCTCGGCAGTGGGCGCCTGCCCCCGGTGGTCGGCGATGCGAAACTGCGCGTCGACCTTGACAGGCTCGACGGCGAACTCCGGCTGCGGAACCTCACCGTGCATCTCGGCGGCGGGGGTCAACCGATCCGTACCCTGCCCTTCCGCCAGCCCGCGCTGCGATACGATGTCAAGATCGCCGGAAACGGCTTCGCCAGCGCGAGGAACAGGGTTCAGGGGAACTTCTACGGACCGGAGCACCAGGAGATGGCGGGCGTGGTCAAGGATGTCCGGGCCGAGGTCCAGTTGCTCGGCGGTTTCGGAGGCGTCCGCGCCGCCGACTGAGCCCCGGCGGCCTGTTCAGTTTCGCCTGAGGGTTCAGACGTACTGGAGGAGCGAATGAACACTCATCAGGCAACCTACGAAACAGCCTTGGAGCGGATTGAGCGGCGGATGGTGGAGCGTGATGTGGAGGCCGCCAAGCGAGATGCGAAGCGTGATGCGGAAGCCGCCAAGCAGGTTGCGGAGTTCGCCAAGCGTGAAACGCGGCTGCTTTTGGCGATTGGCGGGATGATCGCCATCGCAGTCGCAGTTCTGGGCGTCCTAATCGAGTTCTGAACTGCGGGTTGAAGCCCATAAGCGGCCTTCTTGTCCCTGAAACAACCCAGACGTAACTTGTCGGGAAGGCCGAAAACGGCGACTTCTTGTCGCTCTCAGGCGGATTCCGTCTTAATCCCCCGGAAAAGGGCACACGCCCGCGGCGACCCCGTCTGTGACGGGTCGTCCGAATGCGACGCTTATCGCCGGAAACGCGGTCGACCGCGATGCCGGATACAACTGGAACCAGAGCGACGCGGCTGATGATTTCCGCCGCTTTCCGGCGAGCAAGGACAATGCCCCAGACAACCGAAAGACCAGCGAGACCTTCTCGGCTTGAAACTCTGGAGAAAAGTGGCCTTCCGGCCGTGCCCCGGTTTCTTGCGGTGGACCGGCGCCGGTTCTATATTTCTTTCATGAACGAAATGCCGAACAACCATGATCTCGCCCGGAAACTCGCCGTGCTGGAGGAGCGAATGAACACTCATCAGGCAACCTACGAAACGGCCTTGGAACGGATTGAGCGGCGGATGGTGGAGCGTGATGCGGAAGCCGCCAACCGCAATGCGGAACGTGATGCGGAATTCGCCAGACGTGATGCGGAGGCCGCCAACCGCGATGCGAAGCGTGATGCGGAAGCCGCCAAGCGCGATGCGGAGTTCGCCAAGCAGGTTGCGGAGTTCGCCAAGCGTGAAACGCGGCTGCTTTTGGCGATTGGCGGGATGATCGCCATCGCAGTCGCAGTTCTGGGCGTCCTAATCGAGTTCTGAACTGCTGGTTGAAGCCCATAAGCGGCCTTCTCGTCCCTGAAACAACCCAGACGGTAACTTGTCGGGAAAACCGAAAACGGCAACTTCTTGTCGATCTCAGGCGGATTCCGTCTTAATCCCCCGGAAAGGGCACACACCCGCGGCGACCCTGTCTGTGACGGGTCGTCCGAATGCGACGCTTATCGCCGGAAACGCGGTCGACCGCGACGCCGGATACAACTGGAACCAGAGCGACGCGGCCGATGATTTCCGCCGCTTTCCGGCGAGCAAGGACAACGCCCCAGATAGCCGACAGACCAGCGAGACCTTCTCGGCTTGAAACTCTGGAGAAAAGTGGCCTTCCGGCCGTGCCCCGGTTTCTTGCGGTGGACCGGCGCCGGTTCTATATTTCTTTCATGAACGAAATGCCAAACAACCATGATCTCGCCCGGAAACTCGCCGTGCTGGAGGAGCGAATGAACACTCATCAGGCAACCTACGAAACGGCCTTGGAACGGATTGAGCGGCGGATGGTGGAGCGTGATGCGGAGGCCGCCAGCCGCAATGCGGAACGTGATGCGGAATTCGCCAGGCGTGATGCGGAGGCCGCCAGCCGCAATGCGGAACGTGATGCGGAATTCGCCAGGCGTGATGCGGAAGCCGTCAGCCGCGATGCGAAGCGTGATGCGGAGGCCGCCAACCGCGATGCGAAGCGTGATGCGGAAGCCGCCAAGCGCGATGCGGAGTTCGCCAAGCAGGTTGCGGAGTTCGCCAAGCGTGAAACGCGGCTGCTTTTGGCGATTGGCGGGATGATCGCCATCGCAGTCGCAGTGCTGGGCGTCCTAATCGAGTTCTGAACTGCGGGTTGAAGCCCATAAGTGGCCTTCTTGTCCCTGAAACAACCCAGACGTAACTTCTTGTCAGGAAGGCCAGCGAAGGCGGTTTTTGCCTTTCTGAACCGTGCACCGCCATCGGGCGGCCTGCGGTTCAAGGGCCGGCACCGCCTCATCAGGGCCCACGCCCGCGGTGAGCCAACTGCACCGGGTCAGCCTGAACACGATGTTGTGCTCAGCGTCGGATGCGCACAGGAAAGTTCGCCGGATCAGGATGCCGGCACCCGGACCGAGCGGCTGAAGGCCGCCGGCTGCGCGACCCTGGGCACCGAAACCATGCCGTCCGCCAGTGGCGAAGGACACCGATTTCCTGCGTCTCAGGTCAAACCAGCCGACTGCCGGGTCGAACATTTCGTCCGCTCGAGGCGGGATGTGCTGAACCTGGTCCACGAACCGGGCAAGGAGCGGCGGAGCGTTCTCGATCCGGAACCGATCACCGCCGAGGAGACCGTCCGCCCTGGTGATCAGCACCCCCGGCATCTTCACCAACATGGAGCCCCGCTCCATTCGCCCGCACCAGCACCGGCATGGAATCGGCAAAGCAACGCGGCGGCAGCAGGCCGGGCGTGGTTATGCGGAACCAGATAGACGCCACGCTGCACGGCCATCCCGGCACCATCCTCGAATGGGGCAACGAAAGCGGAAAGACCGGCACTTCCGCGAGGAAACAGCGGTTGTTGATGGCTGCGAAAAAGCGCGGGATTCTGGCGGTAAGCCGCGTTTTGGCCAGGATCGTTCCTTTTCCCATTGTACGGTCCTATTGGTCGAGTCGTACCGTGGGGTATCGATCGTGTGCGCC
Organism: Alphaproteobacteria bacterium; assembly: GCA_965203385.1. GTDB lineage: Bacteria > Pseudomonadota > Alphaproteobacteria > TMED109 > TMED109 > VXPW01. Next base: position 2,261,793 of record OZ241893.1, on the reverse strand, counting down.
GGCCGGCGGCCGGATTTCCGTACTGTGTCGGAGTGAGATTCGCGCCTGAGGCAGGGGTCGGGCGCACGGCACCATTCGGGATAGATCGAATGCGTTCTTGTCGCCGGTTCGGTCGGGCCGGCTTTGCCACGGCCGTGTCCGCGTGGTATCGCAGCAGGGAAGAAGAGAGTGATGCGGCGCCGGCACAGATTCACCCAGAATCCCGGCGCCGCACCTGAACGAGCCGGTCACGGGGACCGAACTCCCGTGGAGTATCCGGCATTTCGGCGTTTGGGTCTACCTCGCTCTCGGGCGGAGCGATGTGCCGGACCGGACGCCTGTTCCCGTGCCAGCGGTGCCGTCGGCAGGTCGTGATCTGCCGGTCCTGCGACCGCGGCCAGATGTACTGCTCCCGGGCCTGCAGCGAGCGGTCCCGGGTCGAGAACCGCCGGGCGGCGCGGAGGCGCTACCGCCGCACCGAGCGGGGGCGCGAGACGGGCCGGATCCGTCAGCAGCGCTACCGGAGGCGTCAGGCGCTCCGGGCGCGCCTGGCCGCCCGGGCGGCGGCCGCGGGCCCGTTCCGCGCCGCTCCTTCGGCCCCGGCTGGCGCCGCTTTCCGCCCAACCGTTACGGACCACTCTTCCGGACCCCGGCGCGAGCCCCTATGTCGGGTGTTTCCGGCGCGATCGCGGCGCGAATCCGTGCCTCGATGCGTCATCTGCGGTCGGGTGTGCTCGCACCTGGTGCTGGCGGACCCCTGATCGCGTCATGGAGACACAACGGGAGGCGATTTCATGGCCATCGACGAGGAGATGCGGTCGACGATCGTGCGGCTGTCGCGGGCCGAGGGCTGGCCGGTCGGGACCATCGCACGGCATCTCGGCGTACACCACGGTACGGTGACGCGGGCGCTGCGGGCGGCCGGCGCGGAGCGGCGGCCGCGGGCGAAGTTCATCGACACCTTCGTGCCCTTCATCCGGAAGCAGCTCGAAGAGGAGCCGCGGCTGCCGGCCGGCACGCTCTGGCGGCAGGTCAAGGCGCGGGGCTATCAGGGCGGGGAGGATCACTTTCGCCACAGCCTGCGCGCCCTCGACCTCCGGCCCGCCCGGCGGCCCGAGCCGTCGATGCGGCTCCGCTTCCTGCCGGCGGAGCAGGCGCAGGTCGACTGGGCCGAGTTCGGGAAGGTCGACATCGGCCAGGCGCGGCGCCCGCTGATGGGGCTGCTGGTAACCCTCAGCTATTCGCGCCAGACCTCTCTCAGCCTGTTTTACGACGCGCGGATGCCGAGCTTCCTGCAGGGCCATGTCGAGGCCTTCGCAGCGTTCGGCGGTGTGCCCAGAAGGCTCCTGTTCGACAACCTCAAGAGCGCCGTGATCACGCGCCGGGGCAAGGCCGTCACCTTCCATTCGACCCTGCTCGCGCTGGCCGCCCACTACGCCTTCGAGCCGAGCGCCGCCTGGCCCCGGCGGCCGCAGGAGAAGGGGCGCGTGGAACGCCGCGTCCGCTTCGTGCGCACCAGCTTCTTCGCCGGTCGCGACCTCTCGGCCCCGCTCGACGAACTCAACGCCGCGGCCCGGGCGTGGTGCGCCGGCATCGCCGCCGAGCGGCCCTGGCCGGACGACGACCGCCAGCTCGTCCGGGACGCCTACGAGCGGGAAAAGCCGATGCTGGTGCCGCTGCCGGACGCACCCTTCTCGTGCCACGAGATTCGCCCGGCGCGCATCGACCGGACCTGTTACGCGCGGTTCGATACGAACGATTACAGCGTTCCGCCCGACTTCGCCGGAGCGACGCTGACCCTCGCCGCCGACCGCAGCACCGTCCGCCTCCTCGACGGTACCCGCGAGGTCGCGCGCCACCGGCGCTGCTACGACCGGCAGCAGGCCGTCAGCGACCCGGAGCATGCCCGGGCGCTGGCGGCGCGCAAGCGGCACGGCCGGGCCATGAGCCTGCGCGACCGGCTGCTGCGCGCCGTGCCGCGGGCGGAGGAGATGCTCGCGCACGCCGGGCATCGGGGCCGGAACGTCACGTACTGCGCCCGGATCCTGACCAAGCTGCTCGACACGCACGGCGCCGACGAGGTCGACCGGGCGATCGCCATGGCGCACGATCGCGGGTCATATCACCCCGAAACGGTGCGCGCCATCCTCGAGGAGCGCCGCCGCCGGCAGGGCCTGCCTCCCGTCAGCCTCGCCGACGACGACCGCGACGGCCGCGGCACGACTCCCCGGGCGACCGGCCTCGACGCCTACGACCGGCCCGCCGCGGCCGACCCGGACGCGTCATGAGCGACCTCAGGAAACGGGCCGCCGCCCTCGGCCTCCGCGGACTGCTCGAACGCTGGGAGGAGGTCGGCAGCGCCGGCTGGGTCGAGGAACTGATCGCCAGCGAGGAACGGGTGCGCCACACCCGCAGCTACGACCGCCGCCGCGCCGGGGCGCGGCTGCCGGCCTTCAAGCCGCTGGCGGACTTCGACTGGACCTGGCCGCGCGACCTGAGCCGCGACCGCGTCGAGGCCCTGATGAGCCTCGCCTTCATCGAGCGGGCCGACAACGCCGTGCTCGTCGGCGGACAGGGCACCGGCAAGACCATGATCGCCGCCAACGTCGCGCACCAGGCGCTCCTGCACGGCCACACCGTCCGCTTCGAGAAAACGCCGGAGTTGCTCGACAAACTCGTCGAGATCTCCTCGAGAAGCGAACTGCGCCGCCGCCTCGGAATCCTCGCCCGGCCCCGCCTGCTGGTCCTCGACGAGATCGGATACGTGACCCTCAAGAGCCCCGCGGCCGACCTCCTCTACGCCCTCGTCTCGCGGCGCTACCAGCGCCGCTCCACCCTGGTCACCACCACGCTGGCCTTCGCCCAGTGGGACCGCGTCTTCCCCAGCGCCGCCGGCATCGCCGGCACCGTCGACCGGCTGATGCACGACGCCGCCCTCATCACCATCGACGGTGATTCGTGGCGCACCCGGCGCGAAGCCGGATGACCTACGTCGACTTCGACGCGCTCAAGCGCCGGCCGCTCGAGGGCATCGCGGCGGACTGGGGATACGTCCGCGATCCCCAGGCCTCGACCCGCGCGAACCCCGTGCTCCGCGCGCCGGGCCAGGCGAAACTCGTCACGAAGCTGTGCCCCAACGGACACTGGGTCTACTTCAGTACCCTCGATAGCGATGACCACGGTACCGCGATCGACTTCCTGCTCCGTCGCGGCCTCTCCTTCGCCGAGATCCGCACCCGCTACGGCCAGCCCGCGGGCACCGCGCGCGACTTCCGCCGCCACTGGCACGCGGCCCTGCCGGATCCGGCGCCGGCCTGGCTGGTCGGCCGCGGCATCCGCCCGGAGACGCTGGCCGCCGCCCGCCCGCTGATCCGCCGCGACCGCCACGGCCGCGTCCTCTTCGCCCACCGCGACCGCCACCGCCGCCTCACCGGCTTCGAGATCGGCCCGCCCGACGGCGCGAGACGCTTCGCCACCGGCGGCTCCCGCAGCCTGTTCGCCGTCCGCGCCGGACACGCCGCCGACCTGAAAACCCTCGTCATCACCGAAGGCGCCGTCGACGCCCTCAGCCTGGCCCAGATTGAGCAGTGCCACCCCAGCCAGGCCTTCCTCTCCACCGCCGGCGCCCCCTCGCGCCGACAACGCGAGCAGATCGGACTCGCCGCCCGCACCCTACCCAACGTCCGCACCGTCGTCCTCGCACAGGACCACGACGAGGCCGGAGAGCGCCAGGCCGAAGCCTTGCGCCTTCAACTCGAGGTCCCCTCGCAGGTCGCGTTCCAGCGACGGCGTCCGCCCGAACACGCCGACTGGAACGACGTCATCTGCGCCGCCGCGACAGGCTGACGCCGCCGGAACGCCCGGGCCGGCGGGGTCACGGCGCACCCCTGTGCCGACGGCCAGCCGAAGCCTGCGCGGCGGCCGGAAGTCCCGGTCTCCGGACCCCGTTACGTAACGGGGCGCAAGGGATCAAGAAAGGCAACCCGATGGCACTGTCCAACGCCGAACGGCAACGGCGCTTCCGCCAGCGCCGGCGCGAGGGTCAGCCACCGGCGGCGCGGCGCCCGCCGCCGGACCGGCGCTCGCGCCGGCAGCGGCTGCACGACGCCATCGACGCCATCATCGCGATCCGGGAGGAATACCGTGACTGGCGGAACGCCCTGCCAGAGGCGCTGGAGACGACGGCGACCGCGGAACTCCTGGACCAGGCGGTCGAGGCCCTTGACGACCTCGACCTCGAAGCCCTGGCAGAACAGGAACTGCCCCGCGGGTTCGGTCGCGACGGGTGATGCAGGTACCCGCTGTAGCACCGTTACGTAACGCAGCGGCCGGACGGGCCGGAACCAACGAAGGCAGCGGCCGGCCGGCTCAAGGAGGCCGCTGAGCCACCCGCGATCCGTTCGGCGCCGAACGCGCCTTCCTGCCACCCGGCGGCAGGAGCTCCGGCAGTCGTACAATAGGGAAAGAAACGACCTTCGGAAAAGCGCGGCTTACCGCCAGAATCCCGCCGTTTTATTTCGCCGCCAACAGCGGTCTCGGTGGCCGTGGCAGCTCGCCATCCGGCTCCGGTTGAGCACGCTGGATCCAGAAGGAAACCCCAGAGCCGTGCGCGTTTCCCTCCGGCACATCCGAGGCGGCGGATGTGCCATACTTTCCCGGCATCTGGGAGATCGGGAGCTGGGTCAATGGCGGAACGCTCGTTCGCAAGGGAGGTACAGCAACTCCGGATCGGTTCCGGCCAGGAGTTTCGCGGTGAAGGAATCCTGGCGATCACCAAGGCCCTTCTGGAATCCGGGGTCGGGTACGTCGGCGGCTACCAGGGGGCGCCCGTCTCCCACCTGATCGACGTCTTGTCTGATGCGGAAAGCATCCTCGACGAACTGGGAATCCACTTCGAGGCAAACGCTTCCGAAGCTGCCGCTGCCGCCATGCTCGCCGCTTCTGTCAACTACCCGATCCGGGGGGCCGTCACCTTCAAGGGCCCGGTGGGCGCCAACGTCGCCGCTGACGCACTGGCCAACCTGTCGTCCGGCGGGGTGACGGGCGGTGCCATGGTCATTCTCGGCGAAGACTACGGCGAGGGCTCCTCGATCATGCAGGAACGCACCCATGCGTTCGCCACCAAGTCCCAACTCTGGCTCCTCGACCCGCGCCCCAACCTCCCGTCGATCGTCCAAGCCGTGCGCGACGGATTCGCATTGTCCGAAGTGTCCCGCACGCCGGTTATCCTCCAGGTTCGAATCCGCGCGTGCCACGTTTACGGTGCGTTCGAAGCACAGGACAATCGACCTCCCCCGCTCACCGTGCGCGAGGCGCTCGAAGATCCGCAACGGCGGATCGAACGGATCACGCTCCCGCCCTTCACGTACCGCCATGAACAGGAGAAGGTAACCGAACGCATGCCGGCCGCTTCCCGTTTCATCGAGGAACTCGGGATGAACGAGCATTTCGGCGGCCGCGGCGACGTCGGAATCATCCTGCAGGGAGGCATGTACAACGGGGTCGTCCGGGCACTTCAGCGGCTGGACCTGGCCAATGCCTACGGCGACACGGATGTCCCGCTGCACGTTCTCAACGTCACCTACCCGCTGATCCCGAAGGAGATCCTTGCGTTCTGCGCCGACAAGCGCGCGGTCCTGGTCGTGGAAGAAGGGCAGCCGGCCTACATCGAAGACGCGGTCGCCACACTGCTGTACCGCCATGGCGCCGCCTGCGCACTGATCGGCAAGGGCCCCCTTCCGATGGCCGGTGAATACACCGGCACCGTAGTGATGGACGGAATCACCCGGTTTCTGCGTGAACACGGCAACGGCCTGCTCCCCGAAACCCATCGAACGACCAACCGCCATGGTACCGCCGGGGAGGGGCGCGAGCTCTCGAAGATCGTGCCCATCCGTCCGCCCGGGTTCTGCACAGGGTGCCCGGAGCGGCCGATCTTCGCGGCGACCAAGCTCGTCGAGGAGAAGCTCGGCCCGCATCACATCGCCGGTGACATCGGTTGCCATCTGTTCTCCATCCTGCCGCCCTTCGAGATCGGCTCGACCACCATGGGCTATGGTCTGGGCCCGGCATCCGCAGCGGCCCTCAGCGCCAGGGGAGCGCGACGCTCCATCAGCTTCATCGGCGATGGGGGCCTCTGGCACAACGGACTGACCTCCTCGATCGGGAACGCGGTCTACAACGAAAGCGACAACGTAATCGTCGTCGTCGACAATTTCTACGCAGCCGCCACCGGCGGCCAGGATCTGCTCTCGTCCCGGTCGGAACAAACGTCGAAATCCACCCGTCACCCGATCGCTGACGCGCTTCGGGGAATGGGCGTGCGCTGGATCCGGGAAGTGGACCGGACCTACGACGTGAAACGGATGCGGAACCTGTTGACGGAGGCGCTGACCACAAACGAGACCGGCCCGAAGGTCATCATTGCCTCCTCGGAATGCATGCTGAACCGGCAACGGCGGGAGCGGCCGCTCCGGGCCGCTGCGCTTCAGGCCGGCGAACGGGTCGTGGTGCCAAGGTTCGGCGTGGACGAGGACGTATGTACCGGCGATCACGCCTGCATGCGTCTTTCCGGCTGTCCCTCGCTGGCGGTCAAGACACTTGACGATCCCTTGCGCGATGACCCGGTAGCAGCAATCGACGAAAGCTGCGTGGGCTGTGGCAATTGCGGCGAGGTGGCCGACGCTGCTGTCCTCTGCCCTTCGTTTCACCGGGTTGACGTCGTTCACAACCCGCGGCCCCGGGACCGCTTCCGGTTCCGGTTCTCCGACTTCTGCATCGGGTTCCTCCAGCGGCGGCGCGACCGTCGCCGACTGGTGTTTGCAGACCGCGGATGAGCAGCCCGGACATCGTCAAGATCGCGATCCTGGCAGTGGGCGGCCAGGGCGGCGGCGTCCTTACCGGATGGATCGTGGCGCTGGCCGAAGCCAATGGCTGGCGGGTGCAGTCGACGGCGGTCGCCGGCGTGGCCCAGCGCACTGGCGCCACGATCTACTACCTGGAAATGTGCCCGAAGGAGGAACGGACTCCGGTCTTTGCACTGTCGCCGGCCGCCGGAGACGTCGACATCCTGATCGCCGCCGAACTGATGGAAGCCGGCCGGGCAATACTGCGCGGATTCGTCACCCCGGACCGCACCACGCTGATCGCTTCGACCCACCGGATCCACGCCGTATCGGAGAAGGTGGTGCCCGGAGACGGTCAGGCCCCCGGAGACCGGGTACGGGCCGCGATGAAGAACTCGGCGAAACGGGTGATCGCAGCCGATTACCAGAGCCTGGCGGTCCGGGCGGGTTCGGTGATTTCCGCCAGTCTCTTCGGAGCGCTGGCGCGGTCGGAAGTGCTGCCGTTTCCCCGCCAGAGCTTCGTGGACGTGATCGGCGGGTCCGGCCGCCAGGGCGAGGCGAGCCTGCGCGCATTCAAGGCCGCGCTGGCCGAGGTACCGCCGCCGGCCCGAACCGCCGCTCCCGCATCGTCGGGGCAGCCGCAAGGACCCGACCGACTGCTGGCGCGCTGGAAGGTTCTCTCCGAGCGAATCAGAAGACTCCCGGACCCGGTCCAGGACATGGCGGCGGCGGGCATTCGGCACGTGGTGGATTTTCAGGATCTGGCGTACGGGCGGGAGTATCTTGACCACTTGGACCGGTTCGTCGCCTGTGACGAGGGGGCGTACGAACTGTCGGTGACCGCCGCCAAGTACCTTGCCCAGGCAATGGTCTATGACGATGTCATCCGGGTAGCTGACCTGAAGACCCGGCGGGCGCGGTTCACGCGCGTTCGTCGCCACATGAACCTGGATCCCGACGACGTCGCACACATCACCGAATTCATGCATCCGCGAATCGAGGAGGTATGCGGCACGCTGCCAAGGGCCCTCGGGGCCTGGATCACGAACCGGCCCGGCTTCTCCCGCTGGCTGGACCGGCGAATTAACAAGGGTCGTCACGTCCGGACCAGCGGGCTGGCGTGGTTTGCCGCGTTGTACGGCATCGCGGGATTGCGGCGCTGGCGCCGGGGTACCTACCGCCACCGGGTCGAATCGCAACACCTGCAGCGCTGGCTGGCCCTGGCCCTGGACACGGCCGGTTCGGACCGCGCCCTCGCCCGCGAGATCCTGGCCTGCCGCAGGCTGATCAAGGGATACTCCGATACCCATGCACGCGGGACGGCCAAGTTCGACCGGGTGCTCGGCGCACTTCCAGCGCTTGGCGGCCAACCGCATGCGGCCGACCGTATCCGCTGCCTGCGGGAAGCCGCCCTGAAGGACGAGCACGGCGAAGCACTGGAAAAAGAACTCGCCGCCGTGGCGGCTCAGCCAACCGTCATTCCTGCGCAATCGGCACTGGGCGCCGCGCAGGAACACCCGAATCAACCATGATGATGCGTCCAACTCCGGCTGCACCTATCGACCTGCACTCGCTCCATGGCGCGAGCACCGGAGCCATGTTGGCGGCGAAATAAAACGGCGGGATTCCGGCGGTAAGCCGCGCTTTTCCGAAGGTCGTTTCTTTCCCTATTGTACGGCTGCCGGAGCTCCTGCCGCCGGGTGGAAGGAAGGCGCGTTCGGCGCCGAACGGATCGCGGGTGGCTCAGCGACCTCCTTGAGCCGGCCGGCCGCTGCCTTCGTTGGTTCCGGCCCGTCCGGCCGCTGCGTTACGTAACGGTGCTACAGCGGGTACCCGCATCACCCGTCGCGACCGAACCCGCGGGGCAGTTCCTGTTCTGCCAAAGCTTCGAGGTCGAGGTCGTCAAGGGCCTCGACCGCCTGGTCCAGGAGTTCCGCGGTCGCCGTCGTCTCCAGCGCCTCTGGCAGGGCGTTCCGCCAGTCACGGTATTCCTCCCGGATCGCGATGATGGCGTCGATGGCGTCGTGCAGCCGCTGCCGGCGCGAGCGCCGGTCCGGCGGCGGGCGCCGCGCCGCCGGTGGCTGACCCTCGCGCCGGCGCTGGCGGAAGCGCCGTTGCCGTTCGGCGTTGGACAGTGCCATCGGGTTGCCTTTCTTGATCCCTTGCGCCCCGTTACGTAACGGGGTCCGGAGACCGGGACTTCCGGCCGCCGCGCAGGCTTCGGCTGGCCGTCGGCACAGGGGTGCGCCGTGACCCCTCCGGCCCGTCCCGGGCGTTCCGGTGGCGTCAGCCTGTCGCGGCAGCGCAGATGACGTCGTTCCAGTCGGCGTGTTCGGGCGGACGGCGTCGCTGGAACGCGACCTGCGAGGGGACTTCGAGTTGGCGCCGCAAGGCTTCGGCCTGGCGCTCTCCGGCCTCGTCGTGGTCCTGTGCGAGGACGACGGTGCGGACGTTGGGGAGGGTGCGGGCGGCGAGGCCGATCTGCTCGCGTTGTCGGCGCGAGGGGGCGCCGGCGGTGGAGAGGAAGGCCTGGCTGGGGTGGCACTGCTCAATCTGGGCCAGGCTGAGGGCGTCGACGGCGCCTTCGGTGATGACGAGGGTTTTCAGGTCGGCGGCGTGTCCGGCGCGGACGGCGAACAGGCTGCGGGAGCCGCCGGTGGCGAAGCGTCTCGCGCCGTCGGGCGGGCCGATCTCGAAGCCGGTGAGTCGGCGGTGGCGGTCGCGGTGGGCGAAGAGGACGCGGCCGTGGCGGTCGCGGCGGATCAGCGGGCGGGCGGCGGCGAGCGTCTCCGGGCGGATGCCGCGGCCGACCAGCCAGGCCGGCGCCGGGTCCGGTACGGCCGCGTGCCAGTGGCGGCGGAAGTCGCGCGCGGTGCCCGCGGGCGTGCCGTAGCGGGTGCGGATCTCGGCGAAGGAGAGGCCGCGACGGAGCAGGAAGTCGATCGCGGTACCGTGGTCATCGCTATCGAGGGTACTGAAGTAGACCCAGTGTCCGTTGGGGCACAGCTTCGTGACGAGTTTCGCCTGGCCCGGCGCGCGGAGCACGGGGTTCGCGCGGGTCGAGGCCTGGGGATCGCGGACGTATCCCCAGTCCGCCGCGATGCCCTCGAGCGGCCGGCGCTTGAGCGCGTCGAAGTCGACGTAGGTCATCCGGCTTCGCGCCGGGTGCGCCACGAATCACCGTCGATGGTGATGAGGGCGGCGTCGTGCATCAGCCGGTCGACGGTGCCGGCGATGCCGGCGGCGCTGGGGAAGACGCGGTCCCACTGGGCGAAGGCCAGCGTGGTGGTGACCAGGGTGGAGCGGCGCTGGTAGCGCCGCGAGACGAGGGCGTAGAGGAGGTCGGCCGCGGGGCTCTTGAGGGTCACGTATCCGATCTCGTCGAGGACCAGCAGGCGGGGCCGGGCGAGGATTCCGAGGCGGCGGCGCAGTTCGCTTCTCGAGGAGATCTCGACGAGTTTGTCGAGCAACTCCGGCGTTTTCTCGAAGCGGACGGTGTGGCCGTGCAGGAGCGCCTGGTGCGCGACGTTGGCGGCGATCATGGTCTTGCCGGTGCCCTGTCCGCCGACGAGCACGGCGTTGTCGGCCCGCTCGATGAAGGCGAGGCTCATCAGGGCCTCGACGCGGTCGCGGCTCAGGTCGCGCGGCCAGGTCCAGTCGAAGTCCGCCAGCGGCTTGAAGGCCGGCAGCCGCGCCCCGGCGCGGCGGCGGTCGTAGCTGCGGGTGTGGCGCGCCCGTTCCTCGCTGACGATCAGTTCCTCGACCCAGCCGGCGCTGCCGACCTCCTCCCAGCGTTCGAGCAGTCCGCGGAGGCCGAGGGCGGCGGCCCGTTTCCTGAGGTCGCTCATGACGCGTCCCGGTCGGCCGCGACGGGCCGGTCGTAGGCGTCAAGGCGGGTCGCCCGGGGAGTCGTGCCGCGGCCGTCGCGGTCGGCGTCGGTGAGGCTGACAGGCGGCAGGCCCCGCTGGCGGCGGCGCTCCTCGAGGATGGCGCGCACCGTTTCGGGGTGATATGACCCGCGATCGTGCGCCATGGCGATCGCCCGGTCGACCTCGTCGGCGCCGTGCGTGTCGAGCAGCTTGGTCAGGATCCGGGCGCAGTACGTGACGTTCCGGCCCCGATGCCCGGCGTGCGCGAGCATCTCCTCCGCCCGCGGCACGGCGCGCAGCAGCCGGTCGCGCAGGCTCATGGCCCGGCCGTGCCGCTTGCGCGCCGCCAGCGCCCGGGCATGCTCCGGGTCGCTGACGGCCTGCTGCCGGTCGTAGCAGCGCCGGTGGCGCGCGACCTCGCGGGTACCGTCGAGGAGGCGGACGGTGCTGCGGTCGGCGGCGAGGGTCAGCGTCGCTCCGGCGAAGTCGGGCGGGACGCTGTAGTCGTTCGTATCGAACCGTGCGTAACAGGTCCGGTCGATGCGCGCCGGGCGGATCTCGTGGCACGAGAAGGGTGCGTCCGGCAGCGGCACCAGCATCGGCTTTTCCCGCTCGTAGGCGTCCCGGACGAGCTGGCGGTCGTCGTCCGGCCAGGGCCGCTCGGCGGCGATGCCGGCGCACCACGCCCGGGCCGCGGCGTTGAGTTCGTCGAGCGAGGCCGAGAGGTCGCGGCCGGCGAAGAAGCTGGTGCGCACGAAGCGGACGCGGCGTTCCACGCGCCCCTTCTCCTGCGGCCGCCGGGGCCAGGCGGCGCTCGGCTCGAAGGCGTAGTGGGCGGCCAGCGCGAGCAGGGTCGAATGGAAGGTGACGGCCTTGCCCCGGCGCGTGATCACGGCGCTCTTGAGGTTGTCGAACAGGAGCCTTCTGGGCACACCGCCGAACGCTGCGAAGGCCTCGACATGGCCCTGCAGGAAGCTCGGCATCCGCGCGTCGTAAAACAGGCTGAGAGAGGTCTGGCGCGAATAGCTGAGGGTCACCAGCAGCCCCATCAGCGGGCGCCGCGCCTGGCCGATGTCGACCTTCCCGAACTCGGCCCAGTCGACCTGCGCCTGCTCCGCCGGCAGGAAGCGGAGCCGCAGCGACGGCTCGGGCCGCCGGGCGGGCCGGAGGGCGAGGGCGCGCAGGCTGTGGCGAAAGTGATCCTCCCCGCCCTGGTAGCCCCGCGCCTTGACCTGCCGCCAGAGCGTGCCGGCCGGCAGCCGCGGCTCCTCTTCGAGCTGCTTCCGGATGAAGGGCACGAAGGTGTCGATGAACTTCGCCCGCGGCCGCCGCTCCGCGCCGCCCGCCCGCAGCGCCCGCGTCACCGTACCGTGGTGTACGCCGAGATGCCGCGCGATGGTCCCGACCGGCCAGCCCTCGGCCCGCGACAGCCGCACGATCGTCGACCGCATCTCCTCGTCGATGGCCATGAAATCGCCTCCCGTTGTGTCTCCATGACGCGATCAGGGGTCCGCCAGCACCAGGTGCGAGCACACCCGACCGCAGATGACGCATCGAGGCACGGATTCGCGCCGCGATCGCGCCGGAAACACCCGACATAGGGGCTCGCGCCGGGGTCCGGAAGAGTGGTCCGTAACGGTTGGGCGGAAAGCGGCGCCAGCCGGGGCCGAAGGAGCGGCGCGGAACGGGCCCGCGGCCGCCGCTCGGGCGGCCAGGCGCGCCCGGAGCGCCTGACGCCTCCGGTAGCGCTGCTGACGGATCCGGCCCGTCTCGCGCCCCCGCTCGGTGCGGCGGTAGCGTCCTCGCGCCGCCCGGCGGTTCTCGACCCGGGACCGCTCGCTGCAGGCCCGGGAGCAGTACATCTGGCCACGGTCGCAGGACCGGCAGATCACGACCTGCCGACGGCACCGCTGGCACGGGAACAGGCGTCCGGTCTGGCACATCGCTCCGCCCGAGAGCGGGGTAGACCCAAACGCCGGAATGCCGGATACTCCACGGGAGTTCGGTCCCCGTGACCGGCTCGTTCAGGTGCGGCGCCGGGATTCTGGGTGAATCTGTGCCGGCGCCGCATCACTCTCTTCTTCCCTGCTGCGATACCACGCGGACACGGCCGTGGCAAAGCCGGCCCGACCGAACCGGCGACAAGAACGCATTCGATCTATCCCGAATGGTGCCGTGCGCCCGACCCCTGCCTCAGGCGCGAATCTCACTCCGACACAGTACGGAAATCCGGCCGCCGGCCGGCGCACACGATCGATACCCCACGGTACGACTCGACCAATAGGACCGTACAATGGGAAAAGGAACGATCCTGGCCAAAACGCGGCTTACCGCCAGAATCCCGCGCTTTTTCGCAGCCATCAACAGAGCCAAGACCGCCTGATCAGCGAGCACCACTTGCATTTTCCCGGCAGCGTCGGCAAGGGCGGGCGCCATCTCGCGGTGCCCGGCGAGCCAGGCTCGCACCCAATCAACCCAACGATGGACTTGCTCACCCTGCGGTTGTGTTGTGGGCAGCCAGGCTTCGACGCCAGGCACAGTGGCGGAGATGAAATCGCGGATTTCCTCGACCTCGTGCTCACGCCCGGCGGCGATCAGATCACGGGCGATGGCCTGGACGGAAAACAGCGCCACCCGCGCGATCTTGATGTTAGCCTCGCTTCTTGGCCATTGACGCCGGTCGAGGGTTTCGGTGGCGAGTTCGAGCACGATCTGATCAGTCGCAAGAGCGGTCTCCCGAGACGCCTGCTCGATGCGCTCCCATTGCTCAATCAACACGCGAATGTGTTTGCTGAGAGCCTTGTCCGCTTCGCCGTCTCCGTCCGCGTCTCCCACGGACGCTTGCGGGATCCGTCCCGCTGGATCGTGCGGCCGGCGTGCGCTTGCCGGAGGCGGTACCGGTCCGGACCCTTTCAAAGTCCCATACTTGTATGGTTGATCTCATTCCAGCTTCTTCTTGGCAAGAGCGTCGCGCACCTGCACGGCCCAGCTGAGTCTTTCGAGACCCTGCCAGACTTTTTTGGTTCCCGGAAGCTTCTGCCGTTTCGAAGGGTGCGCTCCGACGAGGCGCCCGAGATCGATCACGAAACTTCGGATATCCGGTTCCGGGGCGGCGGCCGGAGGGCCGCCGGCCTGGTGGTCGGGCGCAGGCGGCCGGTCGTCCGCCTCCGGTGGATCAGCAGCACCGGACGGAGCCGGCGACTCCTCGTCGGCGTCGGCATCGGACGTTCCGGTTTCATCCTTTGCAGCCGCCGCCTCCGGCAGTCCGTCGGCGTCATCGGGTTCGGTTCCGCCGCGCTCATGCACCGCGTCCGGCGGCTCCGCGACGGCTGTGCCTTCCGGCGCCGGGTCCGCCGCCTCAGCCTGAGCCCCGGCCTCGGACGGCGTACGCTCCGGCGGCTCCGCTCCGCTGGACGGTTCTCCGTCCCGCTCGCCGGAAGGCGTCGGCACGATTTTGTGTCCCTGCGCCCGGAGCATCGTATGCAGCAGATCGATGTCTTCCGGCGGGACGACCGTGGCGGCCGGCGTGTCCGGGCGCTCACGAGCGAGCTGCGTCAGGTCGGCAACCCGGCACGCGGTCACCGCGTCGAACGCGAGGCATTTGCGCAGATCGTCGGCTGCATCGAAGCGCCGGCTCTTGATCCGAGTGCCAGTCTTGAGAGTCCGAAACCAGGTCTCGATCGACCAGCGACATTTGTAGATATCGAGTATGCCGGCGGCGAACACGGCTTCGGCCTCGCCGGCGGCCGGCCGTTCGGTGGTCAGCAGCAGCCAGTGCAGGGGATCGTCCTCCTCCCCGCACCCGGTCTCTGTCGCCGACAATGCGCACAGGGACAGCGGCTTCGCGTCCGGTTTCGTCCGCGGCGGCCGCAGCGAAACCTCGGCGACGCGGATTTCCAGCCGCGCCGTGCGCTTCTCCCGCGCCCGCGGGCCGCCGGCGGACGGGATCTCCAGATCGGTCACCGAGATCGGAGCGCGGCCGGCGACCTGCTCCCACAGGCACGCATCCTCACCGCCGGGCTTCAGCACACGCTGACGCGCGGAACGACTCGCGCGCACGACCAGGGCGTCCCCGAAAGAAACGGCGTGTTCGAGCAGCTGCCAGAAATCGCCTTCACGGTCGCAGACGGAGATCACCCGCGTGTGCGGACAGGCCGCCGCCAACTCCCGCGCCCGGTCCAGGCCTTCGATCCAGCGGCGGCTTTCCTTCTCCGCCACCGCGTCCGGCCCGGCCGCCGCCGCCGCCGCACGGTCCTTTCCGGACGTCTTCTCCCCCGCCGGTTTCCGCTCCCCGCCCTCCTGCTCCAGCGGCTGGCGGAAATCCGCGTCCATCGAAAACAGACCGAGCGGACGGCCCTCTTTCGTCACGGCCAGACCGGCATGAGCGAGAAGCCCGGCGCTGCCCTTGCCGCCACCGCCGAGAGCACTCAGACCCGTCGTCTCCTCCAGGCCGCTGTAATTCAGAGCTGTCGTGTCCTGAATCGCCAGCACGACAGACTCGCCGCGGCAGCGGTCTGCCGTCGCCTCGAAATGTGGCTCCAGAACATGCTTCATGTTCACTCTCGAGCTCGACAACAGCCGGAAAGCGGCCTTCTGGCCGGCCTTCTCGGGAAAGATTACCGGCAGATCCTCGCCCATGTTCTGATTCCATGCCCGGCCCATGCAGACAATGCGTTCCCTCACCCGCCCGTCGGTATGACGCGAGCGCCCGTATTCGCGCTCCGCCCAGTCGAGATCCGCCCGCCCGTCATACCATCCGGCGAGCGCACCGACCGGATGACGTTCCTCCCGGCCAAGGGTCTCCCGCCATCCGTCCTCCAGACCCAGAATCCAGACCGAGCCGGCCGCGTTCCGCCGCCCGCTGCCCGGTCCGGCCAGAACCCAGCCCGCCCGGCGGTAACTGCAGCCGTCATGCTCCGGCCCGACATGGGTGTAGGCGGCGGCGGGGCGCACCGCGTACCGGGCTTCCCAGTCGTCCGCCGCCCGCTCCGCCGCCATGCGCAGCACCCGCGACGCCAGCCCCTTGACCCGCACCCCGGCCAGCACGAGAAACCGGTGATTGCAGATCACGCGCCCGATATTCGCCGCCCGGGCATCGGGCGACCAGCCGAAATTCTCATCGCGGGCCCGCAACTTCCAGGTCGCCGAGCCAAAGCCGATGCCGCCGAGTACGCCGTGCCGCTCCGAGCGTATCCAGTAGCGCAGCTGCCCGCCGGGAGAACGCGCCCATCCCAGCGGATGACGCGCGCGCATCATCGCCTCCCACCGCCGACGCTCCGCCTCGCCCTCCGTCAGCTCCAGCGTCACCGGGCCGAGAGCGGCCAGCGCACAGGAAACCTCGGTGTCGGGTATCTCTTCCGCCGGAAACTGGGGAACAGCGGAACGGTCGGGAACCTTGCGGGCCTCGGGCAGCTCGAGACCGAGATGCTCGGCGAGCTTCGGCAGAACCTTCGCCGCCGCCGACAGGCACAGACCGCCACGGGCGTTACGCCAGCCCAGACGCTCGCACAGCCCCCGCGCCAGAGCGTGACGGGTGCAACCGCCGGTGCGCAGAGCACCGGCGAGCCACTCGAGCGTGTGCGAATCAAAATGACGAAGTCCGATCTGCATGCCACAGGCATACAGGAAAAGAATCACCTATACAAGTCCGGACCCTTGAAAGGTCCGGACCCTCCCGCAAGCTCCATCAGATACGGGGCGGAGTCGCCGATCCTGCGGTGCAGGAATTCGGCATTGGAACTCTTGGCAAACAGTCTCTGCAGAACCATCTTGGGATCGATAATCGGGGTACTCCCGGCGAGGGTGTTACGGAACGAATCTCCACCCGACCTGCAGACCACGATGGCCACCCCGCCGGACCGCCACTGCGCCCCCAAGGCACAGGCGGCGGTCCAGCGGGGCTTGCATTGCTACACCACACGGTAGAGCACAATCACGAAACCAGTGGCAAGACACTCAGTCCAAGGTTTGACGTAACACTATCCCAGCAGTGGAAGAAGGTGAGGTGATCCGCGAAGCTGGTCGACAACGGGGGCACCTTTCAGATCCGCCCTTCCAGAGACTGAACGATGGCTGCACGAGCCTCCTCCGGACCCAAGCTTCGCACGGCTGCAACATGCCGCCCCACCACTCGTACCAGTCCCCTCGCCGTCTCTTGACGCCGTTCCCCATACACCACTTCAACCACGGATATCTGGTTTTCAAGTTCCCAGTCGTCATAATCCTGAGCCATCGCTGTCAGCAGGTCCACGTAGTGTTCGAGATTGATTTCCGCACGTGCGTGCGCACTCTCAAACCTCTGGCGGATGCGCTTTCGCTGCGCCGGGTCGGTACCGCGGTCAAGGAGCGGCCTCCAGCGGCGCAACGTCTTGCGATCGCTCATCACCCAGCGCGCAGCAAATACGGCACTGGACAGCGCCTCCCGAGCAGCGCGTTGCCGCTCTTGGTTTCGGGCTTGGATGCTTTCAGCAACGATAAACGCAAGTTCTTCCAGCTGACGCTTCAGTAGCCCAGTAGGTGCTTCGGCAGCAATCCTCCTGGCCTTATCCACTGGATTGTCGAGGGAAGGTCGAGATGTCGGGGATCGCTGAAGGATCTGCTCGTCGCGTTGTAGGGCGCGCCACGCTGTGCGGGTTCGCTCCACGCTACCCAAGCTGGGCAGGACCGGCGCCACTAGGGCCAGCCGAAACCCGGTGGTCTTTTCGCGGCGCAGCCCCCGGCCATCGACCGGAACGTGTTCTTCCCGATAGCTGGTGCGGATTTCCTCCGGGCGAGTCCGGTAGCTGCCGCCGCGGCGGGCAAATCCGCCGGCCTGGCCATGCAGATGGGAAATCACATTCAACCGGAACGGGGTGTGCACCAGTTCCGCTGCATTGCCCAAGGTATCGTGGAGTCCCAGAGGATTGGGTTTCCGGGTTCCGATCAGATTCAGTTCGCGGTACGAGTTGCCATCATGAATGACGTACGCGTCCAGCGGTTCGCTCGCGGGCACGAAGGTCGTGGCAGCGAACTCTGCCGGACTTACCGCCATCCCGCCTCGCGCCGCGAATTCCCATTCGGATTCCGTTGGGAGGCGCAGGAACCCCACCGCGCCGTCGAGCGTCGGAAGCGAGTCCGGCGCGTTGAGCACCAGCCATTCCGAGTAACGCTCCGCGAACAGCGACATCTCCGCCTGTGATAGGCCAGTCGCGGGCAACTCACCGTCGGGATCGGTCAAATCGGGACAATCGGCACCCAGTGCCGTGTGCTGCATCCGGGTGATTTCGTACTTGCCCATGAAATAGTGGCGCTCGCCGGCGTCCGGCCCGTCGTCAAATCCGCCCGCCAGCCACTCTACCCGCCGGTATTCAGCGTAACCCCGTGCTTCCTCGTGGCTCCCCAGCGTCACCCGGTGGTCATCGAGGATGCCGCCGCTGGGGACACTGACCTGCCGAAAGGCCATCGCCCCGTCACAGGGCATCGGCAGAATCCGGTCGCCGGGCGCGGGGCTGGGGTTGTAGCTGCGCACATCCCAAGGTGCGGCGTGAGATCCCGCGGCCAAGCAGATCAGCCCTAACAGGAACGCACTACACGTCGCGAATCTCATTGCTTGGATCCACGCGCGTAAAGGTAATTCCGATCAGGATGGCTGGAGCCAACGACAGCAGCAGGACCGCCGCCGCCCCCTGCAGGACCGCCGCCGGTACGATCACGCAGGCCGCCCCGCTCGCACCGAAGCTGTCGGCGAAGTCGTGGTTGATCCAAGCCGCGGCCCCCCGCGCCAGCGTACCCGCCACACAAATGCTAGCGCCCGCCAGCACCACTGCCTGAACAGCCGGAAAGCCGACCAGCCAACGACCCCCGTAGCCCATGAGACTCAACATGGCGACCACGCGACGCTTGCGGGCGGCGACTGCCCACTGGATGGCAAACAGACTGCCGCCCAACCCGAGCGCACCCAAGAACATGATGGAGTTTAGGACGGCCCGCACATTCCGGTCCAGTTCGATGGCAGACACGATGGCCGCCTCTTGGGCACTGACGCTGAGTCCCTGGTACCGGCGGAGGTGGCTGGCAAGCCCAACCACATCCTCAATGTCACGCGCGTACAACCGGAAATTGGGATAGGCCGTCCGTTCCTCGCGGGCAGCACCGTCGGGAATCCCGAGTTCCGGAGCCGCAAAGCCGTCGCGGAAAGCTTCGATCGAATCGAGAAGTTCGGGATTGGCGAACATGACCGTGCCTCCGTGCCGTTCCGGTGGGGCGATTGCCACGACGGTGGCGCGCACTTCCGCAGCTTCGGTACGCCCGTCTCCAAAGCGCCGCTCGACGTCGATAAAGATCTCGCTCCCAACTGCCAGCCCGGCCCGGTCCGCGACGGCCGCCGCGACCATGACCTCGGTGTACGGTTCCAGCTTCGGGGTATCCGGCTCAAAGACAGGGTCCCCGGGACCAGTCGGGATAAGCCAAACGCGCAACGGCAGCATCGACCCGTTGTCGTCAACGGTTGTGACCTCTACCTGGGCTGCGGCAAACCGGGTGGAGGGGAGGACAAAGGCCACGTCGGCGCGCTCCGCCATCTGGCGGAACCAAGCGGCATCAAATCGCGCGGCACCCGTTGCGTCGAGCCCAATCCTGCGCATCGCCGGATCCTCCCGCAGCCGTTCGAAGATCTCCCCGACGACCCCGGCTCGGAGCCCATTCATCACCAGAAGAGGGGCCAGTACTGCGGCAATCGCAAAGACGACCGCGACCCCGATCGGCCACTCATCGAACAGATCCGCCAGCGACAGGCGGAGGAGCTGCCAGACTGCCCGGCCCGCCGTCCGCATACCTAAATAGTGGACGATCGTCCGCCCGGATCGGGACGGCACCGGACTACCGTGAAACCGAAATCCCGTGCGAGTGCCTCGTCATGCGTTACCAAGATCAATGCCGCCCCTTGGCCGGCAACGGTTCGGGCGAGCAACTGCATGACGTCGATGGCATTGGCGCGATCCAGTGATGCCGTCGGCTCGTCGGCAAGCACGATGGCCGGCTCATGGGCAAGTGCTCGCACCACCGCGGCCCGCTGCCGCTCCCCGATCGATACCTTGCGAGGCTTACGCCGACGCAGATGGACAAGGCCAAGGGATTGAAAGAGGTCGCCGACGGGCCCTTCCCCCGGCAGCATGAGCAGGCGGCGGGAGAGCATCGCATTCTCTTGTAGGCTCAGGAACGGCACCAAGCCGCCGGTCTGGAGGACGTATCCGAAATAACGGGCACGAAGCGCCCGGATGGTTGCCCGATTGTTGGCCCGCCACAGGTCGGCGACGTCGACGCGGCCATGCGGTTCGGGGGTCAGTGCCATGAGACCCATCCGGTCCGGGCGGAGCGCCATTGCGATTACGTCAAGGCAGGTGCTCTTCCCGGACCCGCTGGGCCCCACTATCGCGACGCGGGCTTCACGACCTAGGCAGAGGTGTTCAATGTGCAGGCGGAACCCGTCCCCGCGCCGACGGTGCACGTCGCGCAACTCCAGCAACGGGGACGGCGACGCCCTCAAGGAAGGGCATCAAGCGGAACCGGGAACAGATAATCCTCTCGGTGAAACACCTGCGCACTTGGTTGAATCCATCGATCGACGTCATCGTGAAAGTTCTGGTAAAGGTCGATCTTGGCGCGAGCCCCGTCGATAAACGACTGTTGCTCCGTCACCCCCATTCGCATCCAGTCATCCTGTGTGAGCGACATCAGGCGGCTCTGGAAGGGGAGTCCCTCAAGGTATTCTCCCATCAGTCCCGAGCTGGCCAGATCCTTGACGGCCCCCTGCCCCACGCGAGTGGGATCGCGCTGCATGGCGGCGGATGCACTCCTATGTAACTAACCCGTAGGTTTCCCGCTGAAACCGGCTTCCACGCGGCTCGCGGCAGGTCAAAATTCCCCCGATTGGCCGCGGCGCCGCCCTCGAGTTGCTTGCGGGCAACGCGACCGGCAACGGTGGTTGAAACTCTTGAGCTGGTTGAAGAACTCCTGCGGATTGGCTTGCGCCTCGTTCAGCGCACGCACAATCTCCTCCATCGTGCGCTGCAGGTCGCTTAGCTGGCTCTTGGACAGCAAGACTCGAACCGAGAATGCCGCCACCGTCGGATCACTGAAGTCCTTGTCGGACGCCCAAGCGCGGAACATCGAGGGAGCTTGCGTGTTGGCGGCCCGACCGAGATAGGCCAGTGCCATGGACCGCCCAACCTCGACAACCGAAGTCTCAAGCCCGAGCAGATCGGACAGGGGATCATCGGCCCCGGCAGGTGCCGACACGGCGGTCTCGCCGGGGTACGCTGCTGGACCGAGCAGGGAATCGGCGGAGAGTACTTCGCCCGGAGGCGACAAACCGCGCAGCTGCTGGATCTGGTTGACGACCGCATTGGCGAGCGTACCGACGGCCTGGCGGAACACTGCACGATCGCCGAGCCCGACCGGATAGTACAGCGACCGCCCCGTGTCGAGGCGGCTGAGCTCGGTGTACTGGGCCGCCGCCCGGGGATGGTCCAACCTGCCTTCGGGGGTCATCAGATGCAGTGTGAACAGCGCGGTTGGCAACATGCGGCTCATGCCGTGGATGTCGTTGCGCATCTCCGACGGGTTGAGCCCGATGGTCGTATAGGGCGAAGAGGCATCGCGCGCACTGGCATCCGTGATCAGCACAACGAAGCGCCCGTCGTAACCGTTCCAGTCAATCTGGGTCATGGCATGATTGATGCCGGCAAATGCATCCTCGTCGAACGATCGCGTCGAGACCCGCGACGCCTCAAGCTTGCGTACCGCCGTGAGGAAGTCGACCGTGACATCATTCGGGTCGGCGAACGTGCGGGTGAAGTACTCGATGTTCGGTACCTGCGTGTCATCATCCCTGTAGCCGACCACACCAACGCGGACGGCATCGGCCAGACCTGAATTCTGGATCCGGCCCAGCACCTCGTGAACGACTTGGCGGGTCTCGTCAATGTAGGGTTGCATGGAACTTGAGGCGTCGATCACGAAGACGATCCCGGCCCGAAACGCCTCGAATGTACCGGCGTCGATCACTGCCGCCGATGATGGGACAACCGCTGCTGTCGGCGTGGTCGCTGCTACAGGTACTGGTGCCTGGCGCGTGACGCTGGCGATTTGTACGCCCATGACCCGTTTCCGACTCGGCAGGCGGACCGGCCGCGCCTCGAGCACCGGCAACAGGTAGAACTGCGTCGGATTGGTGAAGTCGACGAATTCCTGCGGTTCAATCGAGATGATGGGGCTGTCGTCGCCCAACAACTCTCCGGCATTCGCCCGCGCCCGCACCCGCTGGGCGGCCTCGCTCAGGTCCGCACGCTGTAGCCACCCCTGGAGATTGTCCCTGTCCCGGAAGAACAGCACCTGATCACGGCCCGCACGGGGACTGAACGCGAGCACCATGGCGTGATCCCAGCGGACGGTGTGCTGGGCGTCGACGAACCCTGACAGGGTTCCGCGGGCGTCGGATCCGACCGCGAGCACGGTTTCTCCCCCGATCTTGAGACGCTCGTAGACGTACAGGATCGTGAAGGGCGGCAATTCGGTGGCCGGCTCCCCGCTTCCGAGGGCTTGGTTCAACACGGCCCCGGGACGGGTGAGCACACGTTCGTACAACGTGGTCTTGCCGTCGATAAGCAGCGGCTTCCGGTCATCTTGGGCAGCAGCGGTGCCGCCAGCCAGCCCGACCCAGCAGATGGCCGTGACCAACGCCAATGCGAAAAAGGTTCTCATTGGTTCATCCCTCCCGCAGCTGCTGCCCGGCCAAACCAGTAGAAACTCCATTCGGTTGCGTCCATGTCCTCGGGCCCGTTCGCGGGCGGATCGATCAAACCGTCCCGATACATTTCGCCCAGACGCATCATCGCAGCGACGTGACCAGCCCGAGCGGCCGCGTGGAACTGTCTGGCAGCCTCGCGGACATCCGCGGCCAGCACAATGCTGTCTTCCGTGTGGGTGACCGGATCATAGTGGCGGCCAAGATCGTAAGCCGCTTCAGGAATGCCATTGTGCGCGGCATACTTCACCAGCAGGAAAACCGCTTCCCGATTGCCGGCGCGGCGAAAACGATCAACCTCCCCCCAGACGACGCGTGGATCGAGTTTGGGATCCATGTTCAACAGCTGGCGGGCCGCTTCAAGGGTCGCCGGCGGTGGTGGGGGCGGCGGTTCCAGGACCACGACTTGCGGGGAGGATGGTCCGCAGCCCGCGAGGATTACCGCGGCGAGGGCAGCCAACCGCGGCAGAAGGGCCCGCTGTTGCAGGAGAGGGTGCGACCGCATCATCCCATCAACTCGACACTGAGTTCTTCCTCAAGCGCACTCCTGTATTCGACCAGAAGCGCGATCTGATCTTCCATTTCACGCACCTGTTCGCGAAGGCCCGCCGTCTTCTGGCCCTCTGCCTCGAGGTTGTCGGCGGCCTCTGCGAATACGTCGCGCTTCTCGCCAAGCTTGGCAATTACGCCATTCAGCACATTCACGTTCGACTGCAGCTTCGCCTGCATCGCGGCCACTTCGGCGGCTTCCGCCTCCTGATTGGCGATTCGCTCCCGCACCGCCTTGGCCATCGCGCGGTTCTCGTCCAGCACCTTGGATGCACTCGCGACCACCTTGGCCGCCTGCGCGTTCTCCGCCTGGATGTCACGAGTGATGATGTCGATCTGCGCCACCTGCTGATTGGCGGCTTCCTGCTCCGCCGCTACCAGGTATCCAGCGGCCCCACCAATCATTCCTCCCACCGCCATTGATCCGGCGCAGTCTGCGGCGTCCCCGCCGAGCAACAAGCACATGACACCGCCAACCGCGGCACCGGCGGCCGCACCGCCGATAACAGTCTCGTTAAACCGAACTTCCAGAGTGCTGAGCACATAATGCCTTGAATCGGAATGACATGCAAAAATTCCGACGTGATTTTACTGGACAGGTTGTCAGGAAATCCGCAGACCGAGCAGGCGGAAGGCCTCCTTCTGTACCGGGGTGGGTTGTGACAGCATCTCGAACTGAGCCGAGGTTTCCGATTTCGGCGCCACCTGCATCCGGGTCAGGGTCGCCAGATGTTGCATGAGGCCCTGGAAATGGTGGACCGGCAATCGGTTGATGGTCATCCGGGTCGCCGCCTTGGTCTGCGCCGAGCGGGATGGTGTTGCCGGCGCGACGGCCGATTTTGACCGGGGTGGCCCTTCATCGTGGAACAGGATCGACTTCCAAGCGTCACGCAGATGCCATTCGACGTAATAGGCGAGGGTGCATAACAGGATATGGGCCCGCACCCGGTCGGCGAGGCGATGGTGAACGGGTCGGACTTTCAGATCCACGGTTTTCAGGCTGCGAAAGGCTCGCTCCACCCGTGCCAGACTCTTGTACGATCGCACCGTTTCATCGGCGCTGATCGTGGTTTCTGGCAGGCTGGTGCGCACGATGTAAAACCCGTCGAGCGCCGCTTCGGCGGCGATACTTGCGGTATCGCGCTTCCAGGTAAATCGCGTGCTCCGCACCGTGACGATGAAGTGTTTCCGCATCTTGCGCTTGCCCAGTACCTGGTCGAGGCGCCGGGTGATCGCCAGCTTCCCCTTGAGACGGTACTTTTCGCGCCGGGTGGCCGCGTCCACTGCGCGCAGGCCGGCCTCGGTGGCCTGCAACAGCGCCTCGCGGGTCCGGGCCCGTTCCGCGGCCAGCGCCGGGTTGCGGCAGACCATCAGCCGTTCGCCCGGATACAACTCCTCGCAGGTAATTTCCGCGAGGTCCCGCTCGTCGAACAGGGACGGCTGAAAGACCTCGGCGGCGACCAGCTGGCGGATCGCCGTTGATCGCAGGGCGCTGATCCAGTCCAGACCGGCCGGTTCGATGTCCTCCCGGATCCGGGCCTCGGTCAGCATGCCGCGGTCGCCGACCACCACCACCCGGTCGAGGCCGAACCGGTCCCGCACCCGCTTGACTACGGTGGCGACGGTGGCCGGATCGCTGGTGTTGCCGTCGAACACCTCGACCGCAACCGGCCGCCCGTCGCGATCGCACAACAGCCCGAATTCCACCTGGAGCTTGCCGCTCTTGCCGTCCCGGGAATGGCCGTACCGGGCCAAAGCGCAGCGGCGGCCTTCCATCCACACCGACGTCAGGTCCCACAGGACCAGCGCGTTTTCCTCGAGGTGACGGGCGGCTAGTCGGCGCTCGATGTCCGGCTGCCGGGACAGCAGCCAGTCCATCGCGGCATACAGTTCGTGGGCGTCGGTATCGGCAATATCAAGTTCGTGCGCCAGGGTGTCGGTCGGGCTTGCCGAAGCCAGGCCCTGGGCGGTCGCCAGCTTGCTTCTCGGGTCCAGGATGCGGGCGGCGATCATCCCCACCACGAGGTCGCGCTGGCGCGACGGACGGGGATGGATCAAGGTATCGAGACCGAGCCGTTTCAGGGTGCCGAGGATGGTGGCGACATGGCCGTGCGGCAAGGCCTGTTCGATGGTGAACGCGTCCGACAGTTCGCGGGCCGACTGCCCCTTGAGGCAGGCCCGGATTTCGTCGACCAGGCCGGGTGGCAGCTTCGACAGGTTGGCCAGGGTCCGCTTGCGCGCCTTGCGCTGCTCCTTGTCCCAGTAGGACTCGCGCAGCAACACCGCCGGCGGCGAATTGCGGTTGGGGACGACTTCCACATACATGAACATCCATATACGGGTGAAAATCTATGGTGTCAACAGGGGACCGGAAAAAACGTACCGACAAAATACATGGACAGGAAATTTGGCCTGAAAATCCTCAAATCTCTCATAGTTCGTTGATCTGAAAGCGTATTTTAATGAGTTGCGCCCGAATCCCGCTGGAAGTTCGGGTTAAACACATCAGCATTGGACCGAAGGACCTGTTCATCAGCGGTTAACGGGGGAGAAGTAGTGCATCCTGCAAGCGTGACCACGCAGGCCGTAATCCAGCCCAGTCTCACTGGCGGCATCGCTGTGTGAAACATCCTGATTCCTCTTCGACAGCAGGACCGTGCCGTGCAGGAGACCCCGCTTCGAACTTCCCGAAGGTCAGAATGAGCGGAATCAATGCCGAAAACGGCCTGAAATTGTTGGGACCAGCCGCCACCGTCCGGTATCCGAGAGTGACTATGCCCCTGCGAGTGAGTCTATCAGGTTTCCAAGAGGTGTTTGCAAGGCGAGCGGTTCCCGGTACTGGAAACCACGCTGGGGTCGCTGCCGACGCGTGACCTGCGCCTCGTATCGCTACGCTACTCTTGGTGGCGTTCCGTAGCCAGCACAGACACGAGATCACCGGTAATCCGGCCGGCTTCCCGCAGAATCATGGCCGCGCGCAGATCGTCCCAACGCAGTACGACCGGGCGCGACCCGGCCGCCCCGGTCCAGTCCGGATGCTCCCCGGCCAAGTCTGCGAGGACGATGCGACGACGTAATTTGCGACGGCGGTCGCGCTGGACGTGTGCGTGCAGGCGTTCACGCACCCGCGGGCTCTCGTGGGCATCGGCCTGCTGCCGGTCGAGGTCCGCGCGCTCCGCGCGCAGTGCCCGGAACGCCGGGCTGTGGCCGGTCCGTGTGCGGCTGCGGTCGCGCAACCAGGCAACTACGCGACCCGTGGGAGCATTGGGCAACCACGTGGTCGGCGCCACCCGCTGCGCTGGTCCGTATGCGGACGATTCCCCGCCGCTTCGGCGCTCCGGACCCGCCGCCCAGGCGAGATCGATGTCGGGATTTACGCCGCGAACATCGATAGAATCGCCGGTGACCCGGAACCAGTGCGACGTCGTCAGTGTCACGTGCCCAGGCACGCCATACGGGGCGAGCGGAAGTACGCTCTGGGCGCTCCCCTTACCGAAGGATCGCTCGCCCACGACCACACCGCGGCGATAATCTTGAAGCGCTGCCGCCACGATCTCTGCGGCGGAGGCGCTCCGAGCTCCGATCAGCACGACAAGGGGCCCCGCCCAAACGATGGCGGGATCCTCATCGGCTCGTACCCGGATGAATCGCGCATGCCGTCGCACCTGCACAACCGGGCCGGTGCTGATAAAGAGGCCCACGGTTCGGACCGCCTGCTCCAGAGATCCGCCCTGATTGCGACGAAGGTCGAGGACAATCCCGTCAACCCCGTCCGCCCCAAGTTGTCGGACGATCTGCCGAACATGCCGGCTCACACTGGCATCCGGATCATCGGGCCGGGTGGCCTGACCAACGTAGAACGACGGAACGTCGATCACGCCGATCCGCTGGTCCGACAATCGGGGTCCGGTGTGCTTGACGATCCAGCCGCGCGCCACCTGATCCATCAAGGCGATCCGGCTGCGAACCAGCACCACCGTCTGGGATGCAGGGCCGCCCGCAACAGACAGTAGTCGCAAGCGTACGGTGGTTCCGGGCGGGCCTCGCAAGAGTTTGACCACATCGGTAACGGGCCATCCGACCACATCGACCGGATCCGACTCCCCAGCCTGACCAACCGCCAAAATCCGGTCGCCCACCTTCAAGACCGGACTGCGTTCCGCAGGGCTGCCAGGTACGAGGCGATCAATCGCTACATACTGTCCTTCGCGGCGCAGTTCTACGCCGATGCCGTCGAGCGCATCCGGCGCCTGCAGCAGTCGGTCGCCGGGGGCTTTGCCGGGCAAATAGGCTCCGTAACGATCCAAGGCGCGGACGTATGCATTAAGAGCGAGGTCGACGATATGGTTCGCCTCCAGCTGCCCGAATCGAAGCCGCTGCTGAATGTAGCGCGACCGCAAGGCCTCGCGGATGTCGGCAGCCGTGTGCCCAGCCAGCGCAAGGTCAAGCGCTTCATCCATGATCCGCCGCTCCCAGCGGACCAACAAGGCCTGACGGTTCACAGCCCAGTCGTCGGGCCTGCGATCGACCACCTGGTTCCGGGTGCGCCCCGGATCAAGGTCTTCATCCAAGAGCCGAAGGGCATCGGCCGTGCGTTCCTCGAACCTGTCCCGCGCACGCCGATACACGCTGAAGGCAAAATCGAGATCACCATGTCGGAGACCTTCGCCGATGCCGCCGCGGCGAGCCCCGAACTCGGCAACGTCAGCGGAAAGGAACAGCTCCCGCTCAGGGTCCCACGTATTCAGGTAGTGCTCAAGAATCCTCGTCCCCAATTCCTCCTTGAACCACAGCGGACCGATGTAATGCTCGTCGATCGTCTGTGCGAGTGCTCTGGCAACCTGTCGATGCAGGCGTACAGGGGCCCGCTCCGCAGCCATGGCGCAGCCGTGCTCCACCGGCTCCCACAATAACGGCGGCGGCCAGAGGACCAGCAGGGCCCCGAGGCAGATTCCAGGCAAGCGCCGTGTGCTCCGCATTGTGGGATTATCTGGAATGACTTCGCTGGCGGCACATTTCTTGTGTTTCCTAGGGTTCAAGTTTCTTGTCTCCCATCTCATCCAAGGTGATTTTCATGACCCACTCCAACATCGACCTGCTGATCCAACGCCGTGACCGCGCTCTCGCACAGTTCGCCACCCTCGGCGACCTCCACCCGGGCACGTTGCTGGCGCACTTCACCAAGTGCGGCAAGCCGGGCTGCCGCTGTGCCGTTGACGAGACTGCCAAACATGGCCCCCACTACATGATCAACCGCACGCTGGGAGGCGAGAAGAAGTCCGTGCGTCTGCGCAAGGACGAGATCGAAACGGCGCGTGACGAGCTTGACGAGTAGTCGCCAAGGCCGTCTACGGACCCGGCAGCGAGATCGGTCAGCAGTGGGTCAGGAAGCGGCGTGAGGAACTCGATGAAGGCCGCCTCCACGACGTGATCACCGCCTTTCGCAGCCATGCTGAATCCGGTGAGGAAGCCCGCAAGAACATCGAGTACTTCTCCAGCAACCGCAGGCGAATGGACTATCCGAAATTCCGCGCGATGGGCCGGTGCGTCGCCAGCGGCGTGGTTGAGGGGGCCTGCAAGAACATCGTCGGCAACCGCCTCAAGCAGGACGGAATGCGCTGGACTGTCAACGGTGCGAACGCCATCATTGCACTGCGCTGCGCCGTCGAGAGCAATCGTTTCGACGATTTCTGGGAACGACGGACGGCTGCGGTACCGTAAATCTCACAAACGAGACGTCCACCCAGACGCCCGGAAGCGGCGTCGCAGTGGGTGCCCATGAGCACGCTGGTGGCCAACTTCACGACCTGCCTATTACGCACAGGTCTTGTCTGAATGTAATTGCCGGTAGAGATCGCTGAGCCTATCTTCAGCAAGCGTTCGTAGGTTTGGGTCATTGCGGCCAACTAGGTATAACCACGCCAGATGAACGGCGGCCCGGGCGGAGGATCGCTGCGATGGTTGAGGTATCTCAAGATGGCCATAGTCCGCACGGCAGTATCAAGATCGTCCGGCCGGGAGTCAAGATGGCGGTCCACGGCGAAATGCAGGTTCGCCCCGGTGGTGGACTGCCGGCTCTCGAGAATGCCGGGCGCGTATACTAGGCTTTGATGCTGACAAATGAGGGCCTGCGCAAATGCTCCAGGGATCTAGTCACCGCTTCCTGCCGGTAGTTCATTCGGGCAAGGTCGCTGCTCGTGAATTCGGCCGCCAACACTGTCGGCGCCGTTCAATTAAATGGATGCTCTGCGTCGGCTACGCTGCTGCACTGCAAATTGCGGTGGGGGCATGCACGTTCGTGGAGCAAACCCAAGATATTCTTGAGGGGGGCCCCAAGAAACGGGTCGAGGCTGCGGAGCAACGCCAAAGTGAGGCCATTGCGGCGCGACAAGAACTCCAGCGCCGTCAGGAGCAACTCAAGCAACAATTGGAAGTTGAAGAAGGCAAACTCATGATATTGCGAGAGCGTTTACGGAGCCAAGAAGAACGAATTGCCGAAGCCAAGGCGAATCAGCGCATCGCAGAGACCGAGGAGAGGAAGCTATTG
Source organism: Alphaproteobacteria bacterium (assembly GCA_965203385.1). Lineage (GTDB taxonomy): Bacteria > Pseudomonadota > Alphaproteobacteria > TMED109 > TMED109 > VXPW01. Next base: position 2,232,222 of record OZ241893.1, on the reverse strand, counting down.
ATGCGAGCGGCCACACTAAGCAGAGAAATAGAGGATCTTGAACTAATGCTTCAGGCGGCGCGTACCACCGAAGATACTCACGACCACGACCAATTGCAGCAACGGCTCCACACGCTTGAAGAACAGGCAGAACAAATGCAACAGGAGATCATGTTGCTGGAGCAGTGAATCGGTCTCCCACGACGGGAAGTCGGGCGGTCGATCCAACGACGAGGTGGGCCAGAAAATGAACCTCAGTCGTGCAGCCTTGGCAGCCGTCAGGAAAGTCGAACCGGAGCGTTCCCTCGGCGGCCGTTGTCACGGTTCCGACTCCCTACCCGACATGAATCGATCCACAAAGCGGTCTGATTGACCCAGTTCTTCGTCCACCAGAAGCAAGGGGTCGACGTCCCCGACATCCTCGGCTTGAGATATCCGGACGCCGTCACACACTCGGCTACGATTCTATCCGGTCAATACCCCACCCAACCTGACGGGATATTCTGGGATTCAACACTAGGAACGGGTGCGTTTCTGATATGGATCCAGATTCATCAGTTTGTTTGTATATTGTTCTTAAAATTATTTTATCTTATTCCCGTTAAATTTATGAGCCGTGTGAATCCGATGAATTGACTCACGATTCGATCCTTGCCGACCACCGTGCCGACTTCACATTTCCTTGGAGATCTTGTACTATTGGGCGGACAACCCAAACGGGTGCACCATTGACAGACCGACCTCCGCGCTGCTCGTGGCAGCTCCAGTCTACCCGGTGGGTCTCGGCGCCGCCCCTCGAGTTACTCGCGGTCAACGCGACCGGCGACGGTGGTTGGAACTATTGGCAGAATTATGAGATGACAGAGGAACCCAAAATCGGCACCATATGAGAATCGCCCCCCCCAGGAACTGAGTAGTTTCGGTATGAGAAGTAAGGTCTTGCATCTAAGAGCCCGATGAGTTTGTCATATGAATCAGAGTAACTCCACGAATGACTGATAAACAGTTTGTGTGTCCGCATGAACTAGCTCCTTGTGAGGGTTGGCTTGATTCGAGGCGAGTTAGGACCAATGGCGGTCTCGTTGTGTTCTGCACATAGGTCGTAATGGTTGGTAGGAATTCGGAATATCATAGACTGGACTTCGACCGTATTACTTAACACGTGTTCCCGGATTTCTTTTGGTTCAGCCACTTGAGCCCTTGCTACCAAAGTAGAAGCCAACAATGGTGCCAGCCACACCGGTCAGAGCGCTACGACCTCTGTGAATCGAGCGCTTTCCGGCAATGCTGATCCTCCGAACACGAGAAACATCACAAATAATCCGACAACGATAAGGGCGAGCATTGACCTGACCGAACCTTGAGGTAAGGCTCAGATGTCCTGAATTGATCAGATGACGCTGCTGACTGGTGGTGCTTTCCACCAGATAATTTTCAATGACTTGGTTCCGTTCTTGCGGTCGGAAATGCCTGACAGGAAGTTATATTTCGTTTATTGAATAAATGAGCCGCGATTTGAAAGTGAGAGATGCTTTCTTTTCCGATTTCTCCCGCTGAAGCCACGTTTATCATCAGAAAATGGACCAACTAAAGTTGGGTCGCGCCAGGACATCTGAGGCTAGGCCCTTTAAGGCCGCCTCATCCTGATTGCGGGCCTTCTAAATGACGTACGCTGGAAGCACAACGAGTACGATTATGAGCAGTACACTCTCTGTTACGACTAGGGGCCAGATGTCGGTAGGTGCTATCGTGGCGGCAGTTTCAGGGACGTTGTTTTCCATTTTCCGTTTTCGCTCATCCTTTTGGAGGTACTCATAACGCAGCTGATCGTGTGTGCCAGGATTCCAAGGAAGAAACGCCCGAGAAGCGCGACGCATTGCTGTTGGCGGTTAGGATTACGGGCGGACGCAAGGCTAAGGGAACCTTGCTCGGCTGCGGCTCGCCCAATCGCCTCCACTGTAGGTTATGCAGTGAATGAGAACCTCCTTGGCATCGTCGTCGACGGTGAACGCAATCACCGCCCTTCTTGCGGCCGGAATGGCGCGCAGGCCGGGAGCGAGGGTGTGATTTCTGTATGGCGAACCGTCAATTTTCTCGTGCATTGGAATCAAACGATCTTTTCTGATCTGCATTCGGGAACCTGCGCGGATTTGGCCGATTTCGCGAAAATCATCCGCTTGGCCTGCAATGTTTCCACGATCAACAGGCTCTACGATTTCCCGGCTGTTACGACGGAATCGAAGCGGGGTTTCCATCCGTATTCGTGGTGCCATGACCATGCCACTCGAGAATCACACCCGGGAGCGATTTCGTCGCGTATTGATCCTTTGTGCGGCGTTCGAGCCAAACTCGCGATCTCCTGCTCAATTTCCGCGAGCTTGCGGTCGGCTACTTCACTTCCCGTATAGTCGATAATCCATTGGGCGATCGCTTCCAAGTCCCGTGTTACGAGCGGATGGAAGCGGATACGGTAGGTCATCTGCGGGGAGACGCCTCCACGGCGGCACGAGCTGCCGAGAACGCCTGTTCGTCATCAACGTACTCCGATCGCGCGGTCTGCATCCGTGCGCGAATCTCCCCGGCGAGGGCGGAAAGCGCGATTTCCCGCTCCTGATCGTCCTGCATCATCTGCTCAATGGCGCTGGCCACAGCGGCACTCTGAGTGGCGAAAACTCCTGCGCCCACCTTCTCCGAGAGAAAACGGTGGTGGCGATCAGTGAAACTAAGTGTCGTTTTGATAGTCATTTGGATCTCCGGAGTATGACTAAGGAGGATCTTGCAAAAAGATCGGAATAAGCGGAATTATGGCCGGAATCAGGCGAAATTCGGTGGGACCGGCCGCCCTCTTCTGGTATCCTGAGAATTCAACACACCCCGGATCAGAAGGGAGAGCGACCATGTCCCTGAAGGTGACTCTATCGCAGTGCCACGCCGTGTTGCAAGGCGAGTTGTTTCCCCTGCCGGAATCGAAGCGGGGTCCGCTGCCGACGCGCTACCAGCGCTTCGTGGAGTTGCTGGAGTTCGTATTCGTGGACCTGTCGGTGATTCCGGGGCCGTCGTCAGGTTCGGGTCGGCCGCTGGATGACCGTTGGTCGCGGGCGCAGGCGTTTCTGGCCAAGGCGGTGTTCGATGTGCCGGCGACGCGGGCCCTGATTGAGCGGCTGCAGGAAGACGGGAAGCTGCGGCGCCTGTGCGGCTGGATTCGAGCGGGGGAAGTGCCGAGCGAGTCGACGTTCTCGCGGGCGTTTGCGGAGTTCGCGGCGTCGGCACTGCCGGAACGGCGTTCCCCCTGATCACGCGACAGGTCGATGCCCGCGAAGTGCGGTCACGAAGGCCGGCGGCGAAAATCAGCCGCACTGGAACCTGGCCCGCTCTGTCTGACTGTTCCTGTACCGAGGTGTCGGTCACGGTGCCGTCTGTCAGTTCGCGCCGCCGCGGCCGACGACATCACATCTGACATGCTTCTCCCCGTCATCGTTGCGGCCGCGAAGCCAGACAATATTCCCGCATCGGCCCAATCACGTCCAACTGCTTCAGGAAGGCCCAATTCGCCACCGCGCCGGCGGCCGCTGCGGCAAGCTCGATATCCGGACAAAGCGCCCGAAACAACTGGCATTCGGCCTCCAACGGCCCCTTGCGGGTCTGCGCTCCGGTCGCCGGCAGGTGCCCCCAAGGCACCTTGTCTTTCCATGGCTTCAGACGCCGGCCGTCGACACCGGCCGGCCCGCGCACACCCCTCGACGGTGCGGGCAGGACGCCGGGCGCTACGACACCGGTTCGAGTTCTTCCGCCTCCAAGTCCACGTCCGGACGGCGAAGCATGCCGTGCAGTTCGTCCGCAGGGGTGTCCGGATCAAGCCAGACCCCGAAATCCGCCGGCGCGATCAGGGCCGGCATGCGCCCGTGGATGTCGGCGACGACGTCATTGGCCGCCGTCGAGACGATCACGCACCCGGTCGCCGGACCGGAACCGCCGTCCTGGGCGGTGCGCAGCGGCTTGTAGATTCCGGCGAACGCCAGGTACCCGCCCTGTGCGGAGCGGAATTTCCATGCAACCTGAGGGCCTTCCTCCGGCCTTCCCCACTCGTAAAACGCGTCGGCGGCGATCAGGCATCGACGGCGCTGGAAGGATTCCCGGAAGGACGGGTTCCGGGCGACACTCTCCGCCCGGGCGCTCACCACCAGGTCCCCGGTGCCGGGCCGCTCCGTCGGGAACCCCCAGTGGAGCAGCGCCGCCCGCACCCTGCCTTCGGCGCTCCGTCCGCCGACCAGAATCTCGGTGCCGGGAACGATGTGCTCGTTGGGTTCCGGTACCGACCCGTCGGGGTCTCCGAACAGCTCCCGCCGGGCCCCGTCCGGATCCACCAGACTGTAGCGGCCATAGACAACATTGGACATAAAACTGCACTCCTTCGGATCGACCTGTGAAGTCGGAATGGTTCCGGCCGCTTCGCGGTGCCCGCGGCAGCCGATGCTTCGGGTCACCGGGTGCTGCCGCAGCGGGCGGCGCCCGGCCATGATCTCTCAGCCTGTCTGCAGCTGCGAACATACCGCAATCGGGGCCCACGCCAACCACCGGCACCGGCCGGTCCCCGATCAGGCGGCTGCCGCCGGGTTCCACCGCGCGGCCCAGGGAAGGGACCGGGGCTCCGCGACCTTCGTGCCACCGGCGATCGCAAAGCTCCGGTACCCTGAGTCCGCTTCCGCGCTGCACCGGTCGAGGTAGGCCGGAAAGCCGCCGATGTAGGGCATGAACACGCGGGGCCGGCCGGGAAGGTTCGCGCCGATGTACCACGAACTGCAGGTCGAGCGCAGGGATTCGCCCGCCACCTCGTTGACATGGGCGACCCAGGCGTCCTCGGCGGCGGGCAGCGGTTCGATGGTCTCGGCACCGGCGGCGTCCAGGCGGGCGCAGCAGTGGGCGATCCAGTCGGCGTGCTGCTCGATCGACGGCATCATGTTGGTCAGCACCGACGGGCTGCCGGGGCCGGTGATCATGAAGAAGTTCGGGAATCCGGCGGCGGCGAGGCCGAGGTAGGTTCGCGGGCCGGTCTGCCACTTCTCCTTGAGGGTCCGGCCGCCCCGCCCGGTGATCCGAATGCGGTCGAGGGCTCCGGTCATCGCCGCGAAGCCGGTCGCACACACGATGGCGTCGAACTCGTAGCGGCGGCCGGCGGCCACCAGCCCGGTTTCGGTGAACCGCTCGATCGGCGACGCCGACACGTCGACCAGGCGCACGTGCGGCCGGTTGAAGGTCTCGTAGTAGCCGGTGTCCACGCACAGGCGCTTGCAGCCGAACACGTTGTCCGGGCACAGCAGCTCGGCCACGTTCGGGTCCTTGACGATGGAGCGGATCTTGCCGCGGACGAACTCCGCGATGGTGTCGTTCGATTCCCGGTTGACCAGGAGGTCGGAGAACGCCCCCAGAAACCCGAGCCCGCCGCGTTGCCAGTAGTTCTCGTAGTGCCGTGCCCGCAGGGCCGACGGCACCTCGAGGGCGGAACGCTTGTCATAGGGGAACACGAACCCCGAGATGCGGGTCCGGGCGAGCGCGCGAAAAGCCGGATAGCCGGCCTTGATCCGGCGTTCGTGCGCGCGGTCCATGGGGGCGTTCCGCGCCGGCACCGCGTAGTTCGGGGTGCGCTGAAACACGACCACCGACCGGGCCGTGCGGGCGATGACCGGAATCGACTGGATCGCCGACGACCCGGTGCCGATGACCCCGATCCGCTGCCCGGCGAAATCGACCTCGCGGTGGGGCCAGCGCCCGGTATGGAAGATCGGCACCCGGCAGGTGTCCATCTGGTCGAAGGCCGGCACGTTGGCGGCTGACAGGCAGCCGACCGCCGACACCAGGAACCGGCAGGAGACCCGGTCTCCCCGATCGGTCTCGACCCGCCACCGGCGGCGTTCCCCGTCGAAGGCCGCCGCCGTGACCCGCGTCCGGAACCGCAGGTCGCGCCGCAGGTCGAAGCGGTCGGCCACGTGCCGGGCGTAGGCCAGGATCTCGGGCTGGGCCGCGTACTTCTCCGACCAGCACCACTCCTGCTCGAGCGCCCGCGAAAAGGAGTACGAATACTGCAGGCTGTCGACATCGCACCGGGCGCCCGGATAGCGGTTCCAGTACCAGGTGCCGCCCACGTCGTCCCCGGTCTCGTAGACGCGCACGGACCACCCGATGCTGCGCAGGCGGTGGAGCATGTACATCCCGGCGAACCCGGCGCCGATCACCACCGCATCGAAGACCGGGCCGGCCGCCGGATCCGGGCCGCGCCCCGAGGTCCGGGCTGCCGGTCCGCCGCTCACGGTGCGCCCCCGTCCCCTCCCGTCGCGAAGAACCGCAGGAGCACGCGTTCGTACACGTCGGCCAAAGTGCGCACGTCGGCTACCGCCACCTGCTCGTTGGCCTGGTGCATCGTCTTGCCCACACCGCCGAACTCGACGACCGGGCACACCGCCTGGATGAACCGGGCATCCGACGTGCCGCCGCCCGTCGACGCCTCGGGCCGCCGGCCGGTGACCTCCGCCACCGCTCCGGCCACGACCTCGGTCAGCTGACCGGGTTCGGTTCGAAACGCGGGCCCGCTCCAGTCCAGCTCGAGCCGGTAGCCGCCGGCCGCCGCGGCGTCGAGCCGGCGGCGCATCCAGTCCTCCAGCGAGGCCGGCGTATGCGCCGGGCAGAACCGCACGTTGAAGCGTGCGGTCGCAGCCCCGGGGATCACGTTGGTGGCCGGGTTGCCGACATCGATCGAGGTGACCTCCAGGTTGGAGGGCTGGAAATGCGGGGCGCCGCGGTCCGGCGGTTCGGACAGCAGGCCCGAGAGGAGGGCCACCAGGCGCGGGATGGGATTCTGGGCCAGTTCCGGGTAGGCCACGTGCCCCTGTGTGCCGCTGACGGTGAGGATGCCGTTCACGCTCCCGCGGCGGCCGATCTTCATCGTATCGCCGAGTTGCTCGCGGTTGGTGGGCTCCCCCACCAGGCACGCATCGAGGTGTTCGTCGTGCCGTTGCAGCCAGTCGAGAACCCGCACCGTGCCGTTGCGCGCGTGTTTCTCCTCGTCACCGGTCAGCAGCAGGCTGATCGAGCCGAACCGGTGCGAACCGGCGAGGAACCGCGAACAGGCGGCGATGAAGGCGGCGATGCTTCCCTTCATGTCCGAGGCGCCGCGTCCGTACAGGATTCCGTGCTCCGTGACGCCCGCAAACGGATCCCGGTCCCAGGCCTCGAGCGCCCCCGGCGGCACGACATCGGTGTGGCCGGCGAAACAGAAATGCGGCCGTTCCGTGCCGATGCGGGCGTAGAGGTTCTCCACCCGCGCCGCCGCCCCGTCCGCATCGGGGTCGCCGAAGGCCAGCCGGCGGCACGCAAAACCGAGCTCTCCGAGCAGGGCCTCGACGAGTTGCAGCGCCCCGGCATCGGCCGGGGTCACGCTGGGGCAGCGAATCAGCGCCTGCGCCACCGGCAGCGGATCGATCGAGCCGTCCCGGGGGTCCCGCGGAAACGGGTTCACGCGGCCGCCGTCATCAGGGCAAACGCGTAGACGAGCGCCACTTCGTCAAGCCGGGCATACCGCCCGGCCGCACCGCCGTGACCGGCCTCCAGATGGGTCCAGAGCAGCACCGGCGCCGTCGAGGTGGTGTGGTCGCGCAGTTTCGCGGTCCACTTGGCCGGCTCCCAGTAGCCGACGCGCGGGTCGGTCAGCCCCGCCGTTGCCAGGACGGCCGGATACCGCTGCCCGGTCACGTTGGCGTAGGGGCAGTACGATCCGATTCGCGCCCGCGCCGCCGCGTCGCGAATCGGGTCCCCCCACTCCGACCACTCCGGCGGCGTCAGCGGAAGCGAGGCGTCCAGCATGGTATTGAGCACATCGACGAAGGGTACTTCGGCGATCACGCCGCCAAACAGCCCGGGATCCCGGTTCAGCGAAGCGCCCACCAGCAGCCCGCCGGCGCTGCCGCCATGGGCGATGATTCGGCCCCGGCCCGTGTAACCCGCCGCCACGAGCGCCCGCCCCGCCGCCAGAAAATCGCGAAAACTGTTCTCCTTCCGCTCGAGCTTGCCGTCCAGATACCAGCGGTAGCCCCGCTCGGTGCCCCCGCGAACATGCGCGATCGCGTAGACGAAACCGCGGTCCAGCAAACTGAACCGCGTCTGCACGAACGAGGCGGGCGTGGCATGCCCGTAGGCGCCGTAGCCGTACAGCAGGAGCGGCGTCCGGCCGTCGAGCACGAGATCCTTCCGGTGCACCAGCGACACCGGCACCTCGCGGCCGTCGTCGCTGCGCACGTTCAGCCGCCGGCCCACGTACTGTCCGGCGTCGTGTCCGCCGGGAATCTGCTGCTCCTTGCGCAGCGCAGCCCGGCGCCGGCGCATGTCGAAGTCGTACGTGCGGCCGGGAGTCGTGAGGGAACTGTAGACGTAGCGGACGATGTCTCCCGCGTACTCCATGCCGGGTACCAGATTCAGGCTGAACGCCTCTTCCCCGCCCGCATCGATCGGGTATTCCTCGCCGTCGCCCAGGTTGCGCACCACGATCCGCGGCAATCCGGCCACCCGTTCCAGCCGCACCAGCCAGTCGGCAAACACCTGCATGCCCAGGATGTACACACCCGGCCGATGCGGCACGACCGGGCGGGCCTCGCCCGGGGCGCCCCCCCGCGCCAGGCGCACGATCCGGAAGTCCTCGGCCGCGTCGTTGGTGAGCACGAACAGGTCGTCGCCGTGATCGGACACGGTGTAGCGCACCCCCGCCCGCCGCGGCCAGACCAGGAACGGTTCGGCGTCCGGTTCGGCCGCGCTGACCAGGTGCGTCTCGGACGTGTCCCCGTGCTCGTGGCAGTCGAGGCGGATGAAGCGGCCGCTGTCGGTCCTTGCCACCGACACGAATACCTCGGGCGAGGGACTCGTGAACACGACCGAATCATGCTCGGGCGGATCCCCGAGGCGATGCCGGCGGACCTGCCAGGGCCGGTGCTGTTCGTCGAGGACGGTGTAGTAGAGGTGGCGTGAATCCCCTGACCACGCGAGATCGCCCTGGGTCTCGGGCAGGCGGTCGGGGAGTTCGGTGCGACCCGCAAGCTCGAGAAACCGCACCTCATGCTTTTCCGAGCCCGCGCGATCGGCGGCGTAGGCGAGCGTGCCGTGATCGGGCGCATGGCGCGCGCTGCCGATGCGGAAATAGTGCCACCGGGCGGCCTCCCGGTTCGCATCAAGCAGGACTTCCTCCGGCCCGCCCGGCGTCGGGATCCGGCAGAGCAGCGGGTGTTCGCAGCCGCGCTCGAAGCGCCGGTAGTAGGCGTAGCGGCCGTCCGGCACCGGCACCTCCGCATCCCGGTCCGGGATCCGGGCCCGGAGCTCCTCTGCCAGTTCGCTGCGGAGTGCGGCCACCGGCTGCAGCACCTGCTCGGTAGCGGCGTTCTCCTGCTCGAGATACGCGCGAATGGCGGGCTCCAGGGTGCCGGGGTCGCGCAGCACCGCCGGCCAGTTGCCGCACCGGAGCCACGCATGGGGATCGGCCGGCCCGGTCACGCCCCGCTCCCCGGCCCGGCCTCGATCCGGCCCGGAAAGGCGCATACCGGAGCCGGAGGGCCGCCGGCGACCGCATCCGGCACCGGTCTCACAGGATCTCCAGCACCGCTTCCGGCGGCCGCCCCACGCGGGCGCGTCCACCGTGCAGGACGATGGGCCGCTCGATCAGGACCGGATCGGCCACCATGGCCGCGATCAGGGCGGCGGCGTCAAGCGCCGGGTCCGCGAGGCGCCGCTCCCGGTAGACCGCCTCGCCCGTGCGCAGCAGGGCGCGCGGCCCCACACCGAGGCGGTGCAGGATCTCGGCCAGCGCGGCCCCATCGGGCGGCGACTTCAGGTACTCGACGATCTCCGGTTCGATGCCGCGCTCCCGCAGCAGGGCCAGCACCGCCCGCGATTTGCTACACTGGGGATTGTGGTACAGCACCGTGTTCATTGTCGGGACTCCGGACCCCGTCGGGGCAGCCTCGCCGGCGGTCCGGCATCATTCCGGGGGCGGCCCGACGCGGTCGGAGCCCGGCCCCGGCGCCCAGCGGCGGCATACTAGCTGAAACGGTGAGCGGACCAGGACCGGCCGGGCTGCAGGCTGCATCCGGAACGGCAGCCGAGGCGGACCATGCCCGCGCACCGCCAGACACCGGCATCCGGTGCGACTCGTCCGCGTGGTTCGCTCCGGACGGTCAGCGGGAACCATACCGCGCCGCCGCCCGGGCCGCCCTGACCCGCCTGGGCGAACGCTACCGCGACGGCGACCTGGCGTTCCTGACCGCCCTGCACTCCGGCCCCGCGTCGACTGCCTATCTCGAGACCGGCCGGCGCTTCGCCCGCGACGCCGAAGTCGTCGTGCACATCGGCTGCGGCGGGTCCCTTCACGCCGGCAAGGCCTTCGCGGCCGCCGCCCGGACGGCGGGCAGCGGCCGCGTTGCGCCGGCGCTGCTCTTCGTGGACGAGATCCATCCGGACACCTGCGCCCGACTGCTGGCGACCCTGGACCGGTACGACCCGGCCCGCGTCTACGCCGTTTTCTCCAGCAAGTCCGGCCACACCACCGAAGTGCTCGCGCACTTCGCCATCCTGCTCGACTGGTATGGCCGGGGCCCGGGTCCCGGCGCCCTCCGCCGACAGGCGGTGTGCCTGACCGCCGACCGGTCGTCGCCGCTCGGGGGCCTGGCCCGAACACACCGGATTCCGGTGCTCGACGTGCCCGCCGGGGTGGACGGCAGATTTGCCGCGTTCACGGTCTCCGGCCTGCTGCCCGCCGTCATCGGCGCACCCCGGCCGGACCGTCCCGAACCCGGCCCCCTGGCGGGGGGAAGAGCCGTCCTGGCGGCCGCGTTCCCCGCCGAGGGCCTGAGCGACGCGGCCGAAGCCGCCGCCGCGATGGCCGCGTTTCACGACCGGCACCCGACCGGCTCCCTGGTCACCCTGGCCTACGATTCGGCCCTGCAGCCCCTCCAGGCCTGGTACCGGCAACTGGCCGCCGAAAGCCTGGGCAAGGCCGGGCGCGGATTGACGCCGGTGACGGCGACCGGCACCGACGACGAGCACAGCCAGCTGCAGCTCTGGCTCGACGGCCCGCCCGGGCAGATGTTCACGCTGGTGCGGACACCGGTCTCCCGCTCCCGCCCGCTGCCCGTCGACCGGACGGCCTACCCGCCCTGGTTTCCCCGCCGGCTCGACACCCTCTGGAACGCCCATTTCGACGCGGCCGCCGCGAGCCTTGCCGCCGCCGGCCGGCCGGTGCGTACCCTGATCCTTGCGCGCCGTGACCAGGCTGCCTACGGTGCCCTGATGACCCGCTTCATGCTCGAGACCGTGCTGCTTGCCGACCTGCTGGGAATCGATCCCTTCGGCCAACCCGCGATCGACGGCTTCAAGAATCGACTGGTCCGCCGTCTGGTCGAGGCGACTTCGTGATGCCGGTCCGCCGCCTCCCGGAAGGAACCGTCAACCGCATTGCCGCCGGCGAGGTCGTCGAACGCCCGGCCTCGGTCGTCAAGGAGCTCGTCGAGAACGCACTGGATGCCGGCGCCGGGTCGATTACCGTAAGCATCGACCGTGGCGGCAAGACCGACATCACGGTCACCGACGACGGCCACGGCATGCACGCCGACGACCTCGCACTCGCCGTCGAGCGCCACGCAACGTCCAAGCTGCCCGACGACGACCTGTTTGCCATCCGGACCCTGGGATTCCGCGGCGAGGCCCTGCCCTCGATCGGTTCGGTGAGCCGCCTCACGGTGACGTCGCGCGCCCGGGGTGCGGCCGAGGCGTGTGCCGTGACGGTCGATGCCGGGGCCGCGGGGCCGATCAGGCCCGATGCCCACCCGCTGGGCACCCGGGTCACCGTCTCCGACCTGTTTCGGGCCACCCCGGCCCGGCTCAAGTTCCTCAAGTCCGACCGCGCCGAATCGATGGCCGTGACCCAGACGGTCCGGGAACTGGCCATGGCCCACCCGGCCATCGCGTTCAAGCTGCAGGCCGACGGCCGGACCAAGGCCGAGTTCCGGGCCCCGGCCGCCCCGGAGGGTGCGCGGGACGCCCGCCTGCGGGCCGTCCTGGGCGACGATTTCGCCGATAACGCCGTCGATGTCCTGTACGAGCGGGGAACCCTCCGGGTGTCCGGACTGGCCTCCCTGCCCACCGTCAACCGGGCGAACACCCGCGCCCAGTACCTGTTCGTGAACGGACGGGTGGTGCGGGACCGGGTGCTGTACGGGGCCCTCCGCGGCGCCTACCAGGGCCTGATCGCCCATGACCGCCAGCCGGTGGTTGCGCTCTACATCGACCTCGCGATGCGGGACGTCGACATCAACGTCCATCCGGCCAAGACGGAGGTCCGGTTCCGCGACCCGCAGGCGGTCCGGGGCACGATCATCGCGGGAATCCGGGCCGCCCTGCGCGAGGCAGGGCCCCGGCCCGCCACCACGCTGACCGAACAGGCGCTCGCGCGGGCGCGGCGGGAACCGTGGCTGGAGTTCGAGCGCCCCGCGGCCCCCGGGCCCGCCGCTCCGCCGTTGACGCCGGCCGGGGTCGGGGAAGCCCGGCCACCCGGTGCTGCGCCCGAAGCCCGGCCACCGGCCGGCCGGCCGGGCCCGCGAACCTTCCCCGCGCACCAGGAATCCCGGTCTTCCGGCTGGCCGTCCGCACCGTCGACCGGGCAGCCGCCGGCCGACCCGCGCCCACCGGCGCCCGAACGCGCCGGGGAGCGGCCGCCATCACAGCCGGAAGGGAAGCTGGGCCGCGCCCGGGCCCAGCTGCACCGCATGTTCGTCCTGTCCGAAACCGATGACGGGCTGATCCTGGTCGATCAGCATGCCGCGCACGAGCGCATCGTCCTGGAACACCTCAAGGGGGCGCTCGCCGGCAAAGACCCGCCGGTGCAGATGCAGTTGACACCCGAGATCGTTCACCTCGAACCCGCCGCCGTCGAGATTCTGGGCCGGCGGGCCGACGAGTTGCGCACGTTCGGACTCGTCGTGGAGGCGCGCGGAGAAGACGCCGTTGCCGTGCTCGGCACGCCGGCCATTCTCGGGAACGTGACGGTCGCCGGGCTGCTCCAGGACCTCGCCGACGAACTGCTGGAGCACAGCACCGCCCACACGCTCATCGACCGGATCGAGCAGGTGTGTTCGACCCTGGCCTGCCACGGGTCGGTCCGGGCGGGGCGCGTCCTCTCGATCCCGGAAATGGACGCCCTTCTGCGCACGATGGAAAGAACCCCGAATGCCGGACAGTGCAACCACGGACGGCCCACGTTCATCGAGTTCAAACGGGCTGACCTCGAGCGCCTCTTCGGGCGGAGCTGATTCCGGCCGTACCTGCTCACGGCGCCGCCGGCACCCCCGTGCAGCGGTTTCGAAACAGGGCCACCGTGTTGTGCAGCAGATACGCGACCGTCATCGGACCGACCCCGCCGGGAACGGGGGTGATCGCCCCGGCCACCGCCACCGCCTCGTCGAACGCGACATCGCCCACCAGCCGGCGGACTCCGTCGCGCTCGACCCGGTTGATGCCGACGTCGAGGACCGTGGCACCCGGCCGCACCCAGTCCCCCCGTACCAGTTCCGGCCGTCCGACCGCCGCCACCAGCACCTCCGCCTGCCGGCAGATCTCCGGCAGGCTCCGCGTCTGCGAGTGCGCGAGGGTCACCGTGCAGTGCTCGGCGGTGAGCAGCGCCGCCATGGGCCGCCCGACGATCGTGCTCCGGCCGACCACCACTGCGTGCAGCCCGGCCAGCCTGCCCCGGCTTCCCTCGTCGTCATCGCCGTGTACGTGCCGGAGCAGTGCGAGGCAGCCGCGCGGGGTGCAGGGAACCGTCGCCGGCCGTCCCTGGGCGAGGCGGCCGGCATGGTGCGTGTGAAACCCGTCCACATCCTTGTCGGGGCGCACCGCATCCAGAACCCTGCGCACGGTGATGTGCGCCGGGAGTGGCAGCTGCACGAGAATGGCATCCACGGTCTCGTCGAGGTTCAGTTCCCGAACGAGCGCGACCAGCGCGGCTTCGGTGGTGTCATCCGCCAGCGCATGGACGGTCGACCTGAGGCCGCACGCGGCCGCCTGCCGGCGCTTGGTGCCGACGTAGGCCGCGCTCGCCGCATCCTCTCCCACCAGAATCGCGGCCAGGCCGGGCGGGCGGCCGAACCGGTCGGCAAGGGCCGCGACGTCGCGCGCGAGGTGCTCGCGGGTACGACCGGCGATCTTCCGGCCATCAATGATCGTGGCTGACATCGGCATCCTCCCGCACCGGCCGGGCGGTCCGCGGCCCGAGCCCGGACGATTCGTTGACGTTTCGGCTTGGCGTCATACTGTATTCCTACCCGATACCCGTTTCTCCGGGATTCCCCGACGGCCCCAGGCCGCGGAAGCGCAGCATCCAAGCGATTCCGCCTGCACACGATGACCCAGCACCCTGCCCCCGCTCCAGACCCGAACACGGCCGGCGTGGTCATCCGGTTCGCCGGTGATTCCGGGGACGGGATCCAGATTTCCGGAACGCGCCTGACCATGGCGGCGGCCCTCGGCGGGAAGGGGGTCTCCACGCTGCCCGATTTTCCGGCCGAGATCCGGGCGCCGGCCGGGACCACGTACGGGGTGTCGGCCTTCCAGTTGCGGATAGGCGAGGGAAACGTCCTGACCCCGGGCGATGCCCCCGACGTCCTGGTGGCCTTCAATCCGGCGTCGCTCAAGACGAATATCGGCGATCTGGTCCCGGGCGGACTGCTCGTGGTCGATTCCGGCACGTTCACCCGGCGCGCCCTGCACAAGGCCGGCTACGACGCCAACCCGCTCGACGACGGCAGCCTGGACCCGATCCGAACGGTTGCACCCGACATCTCCCGGCACACCCTCGATGCCGTCAGGCAGTTTGATCTGGGGCAAAAGGGGTCGCTCCGCTGCCGCAACATGTGGGCGGTCGGACTGGCCCTGTGGCTGCTGGACCGCAGCACGAGCGAGGCCGAAGGGTGGATCCGCGGACGGTTCGGTGATTCGCCGGTCGGCCATGCCAACGTCGCCGCCCTGAAGGCGGGCCACGCCTACGGCGAGACCACCGAACTGCCCGGCCTCGATCTTCTGCAGGCCCCCGCCAGTTCGTTCCAGTGGCCGGCGGGAGAGTACCGCACGATCAACGGTGCGGAAGCCCTGGCCCTGGGCTTCGCCCAGGCGGCGGACTGCACGGGGCTTGATGTCGTCTTCTGTGCGTATCCGATCACCCCGGCGTCCACCCTGCTCCACCAGCTGGCCGGCATGCGCCGGCACAACGTCGTGACCTTCCAGGCCGAGGACGAGATCGCCGCCGCCTGCGCCGCCATCGGCGCCTCCTACGGCGGTGCGCTCGGCGTCACGTCGAGCTCCGGTCCGGGCCTCTCTCTCAAGGCGGAAGCCATGGGGCTTGCGGTGGCCGTGGAACTGCCGCTGGTGGTGGTCAACTCCCAGCGTGCCGGACCGTCAACCGGGATGCCCACCAAGACCGAGCAGGCGGACTTGCTGCAGGCTCTCCACGGGCGCCACGGCGAGGCGCCGGTGGTGGTGATCGCACCCAGGAGCCCGAGTGACTGCTACGCCACGGCGATCGAAGCGGTCCGGATCGCGGTGCGGTACATGACCCCGGTCGTGATCCTGTCCGATGCGTTCATTGCCAGTACCTCGGAGCCCTGGCGCCTGCCTGACCCGGCGGCGGACGGGGCGGACCCGGTAACCTTCCGGACCGACCCCGAGGGGTTCGAACCGTTCGCCCGCGATCCCGACACGCTGGCCCGGCCGTGGGTCAGGCCCGGCACGCCCGGCCTGGAGCACCGCATCGGCGGCCTCGAGAAAAGCCGCGGCAGCGGCGAGATCTCGTATGATCCCGACAACCACCAGTTCATGACCAACACCCGGATCGCAAAGGTGGCCGGGGTCGCGCGCGCCCTGCCTCCGGCAGTGGCCGACGGGCCGGCCGACGCGCCGCTGTGCCTGGTCACCTGGGGGTCGACGTTCGGCGTTGTGCGCGAAGCGCTGGCCCGCTGCCGGGCGGCCGGAACCGCCGCCGCCCATGTTCACTTGCGGCACCTGCACCCGCTGCCGGCCAACCTGGGCGAGCTCCTCGCCTCCTACCCCTCGATCCTGGTGCCCGAAGTCAACGCCGGACAGCTGGTCCGCGTCCTCCGCGACCGGTTCGTCATCGATGCCGAAAGCCTGTCCAAGGTCTCCGGCCGGCCGTTTCGGGTCGCGGAACTGGTGACCGCGATTGAGGCCCGGGCCGGGAGCCCCGCATGAACGCACCGGTCCGACTGCCTCGGGACTTCGAATCCGGCCAGGAAGTCCGCTGGTGTCCCGGTTGCGGCGACTATGCCGTCCTCCGGGCGGTGCAGAAAACGCTCGCCGGCCTTGATGCAAATCCGTCCAACACGGTCTTCGTCTCCGGTATCGGCTGCGCAGCGCGGTTGCCGTACTATGTCGCAACCTACGGGTTCCATACCATCCACGGCCGCGCCCCGGCGGTCGCCACCGGGCTCAAGCTTGCCAATCCGGATCTCGACGTGTGGATCGTGACCGGGGACGGGGACGGCCTGTCGATCGGCGCCGGTCACCTGGTGCACCTCCTGCGCCGCAACCTTGACTGCCAGGTCCTGCTCTTCAACAACGAAGCCTACGGACTGACCAAGGGCCAGTATTCGCCCACTTCGCGCACCGGAACCGTCACCCCCTCCTCTCCCGCCGGGTCGGTCGGCAACCCGGTATCTGCGTGCACGTTTGCCCTGGGCAGCGGCGCGGCCTTCGTCGCGCGCGGGATCGACACCCGGATTGCCGAACTGCAGTCGATTCTCAGTGCCGCCCACGCGTTCACCGGGACCGCCTTCGTCGAAATTCTCCAGAACTGTGTCGTCTACAACGACGGCGTCTTCGCGGAATTCACCGACCGTTCAGTCGCTCCGGAACGCCAGGTTCACGTGACCCACGGCGAACCCCTGAGGTTCGGCCCCGACCGGGAGCACGGACTCATCCTGGACCGCGAAACGCTGTCCTTGCGCGCGGTGCCGGTCGGCGCAGACGGTGTGCCGGAAGCGGAGATCCTCGTCCACGACCAGTCCAATCGCACCCTGGCAACCCTCCTCGCCGGCATGAACGGCCCGGAGCTGCCGCTGGCGGTTGGGGTACTCTTTGCCGAAGAGGGCCCGGTGTTTGAGGCAGCCGTCCGGACGCAGGTGGAGCAGCGCCCGGAGCAACCCCTGTCCGAACTGCTGCGGGGAACCGCGACCTGGAAAGTACCGTCCTGACCGCGACGTGAAGCCGCCCCAAGGGTCTCTTCTGCCTGCTTCCCCGCCCGGAACTCCTGTGCTTGCCGGAAACGTGCAGGACCGTTCTCGGCCGCCGTCTCGACGGGCGCGTTGAGCGTGCCGTAGCCGATCCTCGGATCCTTCGCCCGAGAAACAGGCCCCGGCGTTCCCCCTCTTCCACACGGACCGCCGCAACCTGCTGCCCCGGCGCCACGCGGCAGTGCGGCCGCAAGTTCGCCGCCGGCCCGGTGAGGCCCTGGACCTCCCGCAGAGAGAGAGTGCTGGCTGAAACGTCCGCACGTGGGGGAAGATTGGGCGACTGGAGGAGCGGGCCAAGACCCGGGCGGCGGAAACACTTGCTCCTACAGCGGTTCGGTACCCTCGCCGAGAATGGCAAGGTAGCGATCGTAACCGAAAAGCCGGTTCCGCTTCTTGCCCGTCAATTCACGGGCGATGCCCAGATTCTCGAGAACCGTCACCCCGGCAGACGCGGCGGGAAAGGAGAGACCCGCGCTGTTCGCCAGTGCCTGAATCGCTCCAATGGGTCGCTCCCGCAACGCCTGGTGCACCCGCAGTGCCGATCCCGCTGCGCGGCCCGTCCGCTGGATGCGGGCGTGATCTTCCCTGAACAGCGCCAGCAACCGGTGTGCGGTCTCGACCGCACCTTCGGCGGTCTCCGTCACCCCGCCGAGGAAAAATGTCAGCCACGCCTCCCAATCGCCCCGGTGTCGCACTTCGTTGAGAAACCTGTAGTAGTCATCCCGATGCTGCTTGAGAAAGAGGCTCAGATACAGAAGCGGCTCACGCAACACGCGGCCGTGATGCAGCATGAGGGCGATCAGGAGGCGCCCTACCCTTCCATTGCCGTCGAGGAAGGGATGAACGGTCTCGAACTGGACATGAGCGAGACCGGCCCGCAGGAGCAGGGGCAACCCGTCGTCATCCGCGTTCAGAAAGCGTTCCAGATCGGACATGCAACCGGCGACCGAGGAAACCGGTGGCGGGACGAAACGCGCTACACCCGGTCGCGGGCCGGCGATCCAGTTCTGCGAACGGCGAAACTCCCCGGGCGCCTTGTCTCGGCCGCGGCCGCGGCCGAGCAGTACCCCGTGAACTTCGCGGATGAGCCGGTTGCAGAGCGGAAAATCCTCGCGCAACCGGCGCAATCCGTGTTCGAGAGCCGCCACGTAGTTCGAGACCTCCACGACGTCGTCGAGCGGGACGCCGGGTGCCTCGTTCAGTTCGAACAACAGAAGATCGGACAACGAGGACTGGGTACCCTCGATCTGCGAGGAAAGGACAGCCTCCTTGCGGACATAGGTGTAGAGGAAGAGGCGGATATCGGGCAGCAACGTGGAAAGGCTGTCCAGGCGGCCGAGAGCGAGCAATGCTTGCTCCAGACTCGACTGCAGAACCCTCAGGTCCAGGGAGGGAGCCGGCGGCAGAGGCGCCGGAACGAAGGCCCGCACCGTCTCGCCGCCCACGACGATCGTTTCGTATCGGCCGGTCTCACCCCGATCCATGCGGAGAGATCCTCAGTGAAGCAAACTTTAATTCAGTGTAGCACTATTAAAATTTTATCCCAAATCTTTAATTGGTGCATGCTGGCCCCCTTGCTCTGGGCTGCGCGTGCCATTTGGGCCCGACCCTATCAACGTCTCACATTTGATTCGGATGTGAGGGTGTATCCCGTATGGCGGCATGCAAATCGGTCTTCTTCGACAAATCTTGACCGCTACGGTCGAGTGGTTCCGGACGGCCTGCGGGGAACGAGCCCGCACCCGGGCTTCACTGGCTCACGAACTGTGTGTGCGCAAGCACTGGCACAACCCCAGGGGAGATCCCTGCCTCGGATCGGCGCGCAAGATCCTCGGTCGGCCGGCCGACGATGCCGGCGTGTCACTGCCGCCTGCAGGGCGGTGCTCCGGATGGTTCGGTATCAGGTTTACTCACGGATCTGGGCACGATCGATCTGGTGCCGGTAGCGGATTCTGACGCCGGTCGCTGGGATGCGATGATGGAGGGCCATCATCCCCAAGGCGGGCGTCGGGCGGGCAGATCCGCTACTGGACCCGGCCCTCTCGGGCGGGTGAACTGGGCGGCATCGGTTTTACACCTATTTCGGATTCTGTAGTCGATCCGGTTCACGCAAACCGTTCCCCAAACAACTCGAGCTGTTTCTCCCGTTTCAGCAGCACCGATCGGGGAAAAAGCCTCGCGATCGCCCGTGCAGGGACGTTGCCCAACTCCCTAGGCTCAAGCTTGTGCAGACCGCCCCCGTAAACGCGACCTTCGCCAAGCATCATCTGCGGGGAAATGTCGTTCAGGGATTCCCAGATCTGTCGTTTCAGATCCGGCCTGTCCTGCAGAAAATGCTTAACTGGTGATGCTCTTGCAAAATTCCTGGCGGCATCAAATTCGGCGACGAAGCGCCGGAATCACCGCCCGGGCCGCAGCAGAATCGGCATCCGGGCCGGCCATCGGACCGCCGGTCCGCCCGATTTTTTCTCGCTGAGGGTCGTTTTCCGGACGTGGGGCACAGCGGTCCCGTGGCCCGGTTTCGGGCAGATGTCTGGGAAGGGCGGGAGAGCCGGGCTCAGTTCAGCAGGCGGAATAGCTGGTCCACGCTGAGTGCGCAGATTCCGAACATGAGGTGGGTCATGACCTTGGCGGGGCCACGGACGTAGATCCGGCGCCCGCCGAATTCGTCCTTGAGGCGTCCGTTGACCCGCTCGACGTTCGAGCGTTCCCGCAGACGCCGGCGCTCGGCCGGGACCCGGCGGGCGGCCCGGCGAGCCCGGGCCTCGGTCTGGATCGCCTGCTTGCGCTCACGGGTGCGCGGGTTGGGGTCGATGATCGGGACATGTCCGAGCCGTTCGCTGCAGGCCCGGATCTCGGCCGCGTCGTAGGCGCTGTCCATCAGGTCATACAGGCTGGTCACCCGTTGGGCCGACAGATGCGCCAGTGGCAGCGCCACCTGGCTGTCGTGCACCGACGCCGAAGTCAGAATGCAACTCACCGGCACCCCGCCGTCCGCCGCATCGATATGAAGCTTGTAGCCGATCCAGCTCTCCTGGTGCCCCTTCGCATTGCGTTTCGTGCCCACATCACACGCCTGTGGCAGGTCCGACAACATCTCTGGCAACGTCATCGTCTGCTGACGCTCCAGGCGCCGCCGTGGCGGCCGCTGCTCGCCGCGACGCGGACGGCCGCGGCGGCGCTTCGGCTGCGGGGGCTTCGGCGTCGCCTTCTCCCGTGCCGGAATCGCCGTCGAATCCCGGGAAATATGCCCGACCAGACGCCGCCCCAAGGTCTTCGCCACCAACCCCGCATGCAATTGTTCCGGCAGTGCCGACGCCGCGAACTCCGCGAACGCCCGCGAGAACGTCGACTCGCTCGGCACTTCCCCCGCTCGAATCCAGCCGCACAGGCGCCGCAGCTTCCCGTCTTCCTGCAGCCGCTCAATCAGGGCCCGCGTCGTCGGCACATCGAACACCGCCTTGGCCAGAAACGCCCGCGCCAGCGCCCAACGGTCCTCCAGCGGCCGACCCGGACCTGACGACGGACCCGGAATCACCGACATGTCCACGAACACGAACTCCATCAATTCCACGAAGCGCTGGTAGCGCGTCGGCAGCGGACCCAGCTTCGATTCCAGCAGGGGAAACAGTTCGCCTTGCAACACGGCGTGATACTGCGATAGAGTCACCTTCAGGGACATGGTCGCTCTCCCTTCTGATCCGGGGTGTGTTGGATTCTCAGGATACTAGAAGATGGCGGCCGGTCCCACCGAATTTCGCCTGATTCCGGCCGTAATTCCGCTTATTCCGATCTTTTTGCAAGACCCTCTGGTTCTTTCGGGTATAACATCAGATACACGTTGGCTGCCGTTGCCTTCGAATTGTTCAGCAAAAAGCGAAACGGCCTCCCGCTCCTCGTGTCGCTTCGCCCAAGATACGTACAAACGAATGGTGCCGGCGGCCGATCTTCCTGCTTGTACCAGAGCGCCCGGTGCCGACAAAGATAACGATCGGCAATACCTGCCACCCTGCCTTTCTCAAGATAGGACCACAGCGTTGGATAGCGATCCCTGATCTCATTTTCTGACCATGGAGGATCAAGCAGAAACAACCGCCGTTGCAGTACAGGGTTGCCCTCGCAGTCACTCTCAATTTCATCGCTATCCAAATAACGAGGACTTGGCAAGATCGGTTTGAATGCTGCCATCGGTAACCTGCGCCGCTCAACCTCCTGTGCCGACAGAATGAAATATTTGTTGTTGCCCGTAACCAGGCCCCGTTTGATCCGAAAGAAATCGCTCAGCGTGGGCCCCTCAACCTCTTTATGGGACTCCTTCATCGGATAGCGCGTCCACTTCGGGTCGCGGTGCAACACCTCGATTGAAACGGGTGTGATTCTCATATGTACACTTTTTGTTCTTACAATGATCTAGCCAAAAATCATGCGGCGAGCGCAACCTGCGCGACCTGCCGGTTCTCGTTGGCGCAGGGTGGCGGTTTCCAGCCGCCACCGCGGCCCAGGCGTGGGACCAATGCCGCCCAGGCCCGATCGAAACGTCCGGACTTGAGAAGCGACCGGAAGCTCAGGACGCCCTGGCCGCCGTCACGGCCCCAGCGCTGCCCGGAGCGTTTCATCCGGATTGTTACAAGCATCTTGTTGGCGGCTTCCACGGCACCGGAACCGACGGGGAAGCCGGCGGCGGCGGCGTCCGCATAGTGCATGCGGTGACGATGATTGCGGAAGAAAGTCAGTTCCCTCCGGATGACGTCTACTCCCTTGCCTTTCCGCATCAGGTAGCGCAAGGCGTCGATCGCCTTGCCGGCGCCCTTGGGGTCGTGGCGCAGAAGGTGCCGCCACTTCTCGAACCAAGCCGTCCCGGCGGCGGTGTTCGGACCGAAGGCGGCGTCGGCCGCAGCCTTAAGATGTTGAGTCGCATGCCAGAAGTCTAGAAGCATGACTTCGGGGTCCAGCGCTTCCAGGAACGTCCAGTTGTCCTTCGCGCCGTCAGCGACCGCCACCAGCTTCAGGTTCGGATTGACCGACTGCCAGTGGCGTACTTCCGCCGTCAACTGTGCTTTCAGGTTCGTCTTGCCGGTCTCGGGAAGACGGCCGGAGTACCGGCTTTCCAGCAGGTTACCGCTGCCATCGACCAAGGCCACCACGCCGCACGACGCCTCGCGCCAGCCCGCGTCCGTGGCTTGTTCCTTGGTCGTTTCGGCATGCATGCGCATCATGACACCGTCCAGGGAAACCAGGATCGACTCTGCCTCCTCCGGCAGTTCTTCCTCCTCCCGGAGGCCTTTCAGGACATCGTCAGAACACGCCTCCATGCAGGTTCCGGCATCCCCGGACAATCGCACCAGGGACGCCACCGAGGGCCCCTGACCGCACAGTTTCTCCCACATGTCCTCGCTCTCGCGGGCTGTCAGGTTGCTCATCAGGTACAGCGAGAGGCCCGCCGCGGCCGGCGTCAGCCCGCCGGGCATCAGGCGGAGGAGGGCTTCGGTCGGGATCAGGGACGCACCCGCTCCCGCGGGACGGTACCGAGACCGCAGGAAATCGACCGGTCCGAAGAGCGTCATCGCACGGCCCGACGTGGGCGCAGCCTTGCGATAGGTTTTCCCCTCGACTTTGACCGTCTTGCCATGATCGTCAAGCGCAGTGAACGCGTCGGTCAGGATGGTGCGGGCCACGCCGAAGAGCATGTCCCGGAGCTGGCTCTCGGCCGTCAGCGGATCACGGCGGTACATCGCCGCCACGTCCCCCGCCAAGCCGAGCTCGGCGGCTTTTTTCACCAGGGCGGCACCCGTCTCCATCAGGGCTTCCTGCGCCGCTTCGACGGACACGCTTCCATCGGCGTTCTTGGCAATCGAGGCGTCAATCTGTACGTTGGTCATTGGAGTGCTCCTTTTTGTCGCCCCGTCAGGGGCGTTTTTGAGATTGAGGAGCACTCTACACCCCCCAAGAAGCCAAGGCCGGGAGCATCGGCGAGCACGGTGATCGTGGAAAAATCACGGCCGGAGCGGCTGATTTTCGCGAAATTGGCCGAATCCGCGCAGGCTCCCGAACTCAAATCAGAAAATACCTTTTGATTTCAACGCATTAAAAAATTGACATTTCGCCATACAGAAATCACACCCATTGAAACTAACCTCTCCAGCTTCGGTTGTTCCAGTGTTCCTCCGTAGGTGAAACGGACTGCATGCCCTGTGCGGGGAGATTCGTTGCGCAACCAAACCACGGACGACGACACAAGAGCATCGCCGAACTGCACATCAGTCGGATCAAACCGATGAACGTGTATAAGATTCACCTTGCTGAGTAGATAGCGCTTAAGTGAGACTCCGTAATTCACATCCATGAACTCACTCGGAATCAGCTATCCGGCTAAGGCACCATCAGCCATCCACGCATGGCTCAAGCCGAGGAAATAGCAATACAGCCCAGCCAGCCCGTTAATCGTCACACCGCAGATACCCAACGTACGCCGTTTCAATCGTTGTTTCTCACAGTTAACGATATGGTGATGCCGCACATAGGGAGGATTGCATATCAACAGGTTGAATTTTCCAGCAGCGTCTGGAGCTTCGGCTTGAGTAAAATCTTCCAAACGGATATCCAATCCGGTGTCATTCCACAATTCTGCCGCCACGCTGCCGTAGTGTGGGTCAATCTCGTACCCCACAGCAGCGCCGATACGGGATCGCGGGAATACGTTTAGCAGGGCCGAATAAAAGGAGCCTGTCCCAATCGCCGGGTCAATGAATTTTGCTCTCTTGTTTGAATCCAGATGTGCCTTCGCATAGCGCAGAATGTCTACAGCTAAACTGGTCGGTGTAGCAAACTGCCCCATCTGATTCCGCAAAGCGCTGTCTTTTTTCGCATCCAGGGCTTCTTGCAGGACCAGCCGACGGGCTTCCAATTCTGTAATAGCTTTCCTCATTATCTACAACCCCAATTTCCCAAGATCACTGATCCGATGCTCCCATACCCAGTCGATTCCTTCTGCCGCTTCATAACCAAGATAGCTTGTGTCGAAATATCCGCACAGGAACAGAATATAGCGCACACCGTGACCATAGGTCCGGCGCAGCTGATTCATTTTCGCCGCCTCTTCTTTGCGTCGTTTGTTGACATTCGTGTAGTCACCTGCCGACTTTGCTTCGATCAACAACGGAAGTTCGCCTGCCTTCGCTGATTTCGGTACAACGACCGCATCCACAGGGATATTGAGCGACTTGGCATTATCTGCCTGCTTGACTGGCACGTTCAACCGGAACGAATACGTCCCCAATTGCAACTCGTCATGCCTCGTGCTTTCTCCTCCCGAGAGTTTCTTGTACCCCCGCGTCTTCAGCCAGTTACCGATCGCATCGAGCTGGCGTCTTTCTTGTGCGTTGCGGATGATCGGATTGGCGACAGCCCCGCAT
This sequence comes from Alphaproteobacteria bacterium, assembly GCA_965203385.1. GTDB lineage: Bacteria > Pseudomonadota > Alphaproteobacteria > TMED109 > TMED109 > VXPW01. The sequence goes on along the minus strand of OZ241893.1, from coordinate 2,207,504 downwards.
AGACGATCAGCAACGATAGTCGCAGCCCGGTGCAACTCCTGTTCAGATGGGCCATCCTTGCGCTCCAGCCAAACGAACACGTCGGGATCGGCCATCTTCTCGATAATCTTCCCGATCTTCGCCAGGTCGCCGTTCAGCTTCTGTCGCGGCATTCGGGGCGACAATCTATTTTTCTTCTCCATCGTCTTGACCAAGTGCGCGGAGACGTTAGCCAGACCAATCAGCCTGTCCGCGGCAAGGGGCGGAGACGTAAACATTCGCAATGACGGCAAGACGAAGGGCTTAGCCCTCAACAATCCTTTCCCCACATCCGTCATATTCTTCGTTGCTTTCAGGGTTGCCTCGACATCTCTTGTGGCCTGCAAACGTGTCGTCCGATATGCCTCCGGTGCAAACCGCATGAACCAGTCGTTGTACATGTCCACCGACCGTGCAATGTCCCGTTTCCACCGATCCGGTTTGTTCTTGTTAACTGCCTTCACGTATCTAGTGCCCGCCAGAAAACTCCCCGGTTCTGGGCTACAGATGTCATTTTGACCCGATCCGAGCCCCGTTCGGCGGCCAGATCAGGTCAAATTCCGGGTGTTTTCTCCGGGCCGGCGCCGCGCGGCGTGCCGTTTCTGTCAGAATCAGTCCGGTTGGCTGTCATCCGCGCATAGGTGTCCCTCCTGGTTCCGTTCGACCAGGTGGAAATCGATGACTTGAGGTGGAGCCGTCAGGCGGTTCGTCGTCGTCGTGCCTTACGACGCAGCAGCAAACCGATGCGATGGACGTTCAAGGCGAGCACGGAAAGACCGACTACCTGCGCAAAACCGTCGGCTCCATAAGCCAGAACGCGGTCAAGTCCGCGTTGCTCAAGGTTGTTGATCGCGGATTCCACCGCCGGATGCTTGCGACGCATCTCGGCAAACTCCTTTTCTTGTTCGCGGGCCCGCTCGGCCTTGCTGAGAAAACCTTTCTTGGGCAGCACGTTGTCGTCGAGCAGATCGTCGAGACGGCGACGGTTTTCCGGACTGTGAAAACCGCGATCAAAACTGACCGCGCGGAGCTCTGGAAACCGCTCTTGCGCAGCCTTCACCATCGGTACCGCGTAATCGACATCGCTCCCTTTCCACATGATCTCATGGTGCAGCACGAAACCGTGATGATCTTCGAGAATGCACACCGGCACCCCGAGTTCCACCGGTACGCCGGCCTTGCCCTTCGAAATCCAGCGTGTGTGCGGCTCGAAAAGGGAAAACACCTTCTCGTTTTGCGGGATGGTCTCGTGTTTGAGCAGACGACGTTCGACCTGGTCCATCTGCCGCCTGGCATGGGCGAGAAACACGTCGAGGGTGACCAGCGTCAAGCCAGAGACACCCCGGGCGAGCAGCAACGGCAGGGCTTGTTCGACACGCTGCACCAGTTCCTGACAACGCGAGAGATACGCCTCGACCTGCTCCGGACGGGCCCGACGGGTGATTCGCACCCGATGGAACAGCGTACGCAGCGAGTCCGACAGGTGCTTCCACTGGCGCCAGCCCGGAACTCCTTTCCTGGTGGCCGCTCGACCCGTCGTACGAATCAGACACCGCATCGCATCCCACAGGAGATTCACATCCGTGGGATAGTGCACGTCGGTCTCGACGACAAAGGAATCACAACGCCCGCACAGAGGCTTTGAGGGCTTCTTTCAGGACTTCTTTCGGGCGACCGAATGGCCGCTCTCCACGACCATCTGGTTGACCTCGGCCAACAATTCCGGACGCAGAAGAGACACGTTGTCAACGATCGTCTGATACTCGTACCGTTTCTTTTCCCACAAGTCGGTATGACCGAGAAACTCGCGAATCGTGCTGTAGTGGTTCACCAGCTGATGCAGCCGGTCGAAGTCGCAGCCCAGACCCTGCTTCAAGATGCCCATCACCAGAATGTTCCACAGCTCCATGCCCGGGCGTCCCACGTTCCGGTTGCTGTCGGGAAGAATGTGCTGTTCCAGGAGGGCAAACAGCCGAGACCGAAGTTTCTCGTCGCGGTAGAGATGTTGGAGGCCCAGCAACAGTGTCGGAATGTCATCCCGACTCCTATGTAACTAACCGTAAGGCACTGATTCCGAAAGATTCCGGGACTCTCGGTTTCCCGCGAGAAGCCGCCGTTTCAGGCGGGGACTTCACCCGTTTCGACGCGGTGCAGACTGAGACCCAGGGCCGCCGCACGGCGCTTCAGGTGTTGGATCTGGCGATGCTTGCGCTCGGCTTCGAAGGCCTCGATGCCACGCTCGACGTAGGGCTGGCCCATCGTCAACATCATCCAGACCAGCCGCGCCAGTTCGTGAGCGGTAGCCTTGATCGCCTTCGCCTTGTCGAGACGAGCCAGGCGTGATCGATGCTTGGCACCGATGTAGCTGTGGCTGCGTCGGGCCGACATCGCAGCCATTTTCAGCGCTTGACCGACCCGGTTGATCGGCATGCGCCCCTTGATCGGCAGCTTGCGGTCACCGCTGATCCGGGTGCCGGGAGCCAGCCCCAGCCACGAGCAGAAATGCTGACAACTGGGAAACCGGGACAGGTCGGGACCCACTTCCGAAACAATCAGCAGCGCCGTCTCGGTCCCGATCGTCGGAATCGCGGTCAGGTCCACTCCCAGGACACGGTCGAGAGATTGCCGCAGCACCTCCGTCTGACTGACCGGGCCGTCACGCGCCGCGGCGTGATCGGTCGACGGGGGGTCGTCCAACACGGTCGCCTCATCACCGTCCGGGTTCGACGAGTCCGAACCCAGATGATCCAGCTCGGCCCTGATCGCCCGGTCGTAGGCCTCGATCTGCCCGGTCAGAAAATCGTAGCGCAGCAAACTCTGCTCCAGCGCGAACAGATGCTCGTGACGCCAGGTGCCTTCAAGACTGGCGGCGATTAACGACTCCGGTGCCTTGACACGCGGATCCCGCAGCGCCGCCAGGACCGCGGGATCCCGTTCGCCGGCCACAATCGCCCGCAGGATCTGTTGGCCGGTCTTGCCCATGATGTCGCTGATCACCGAATCGATGCGGACATTCATTTGCGTCAACGCCTTCTGCATCTGCAACACACAGCGGGATTGATCCTCGGTCAGACGCTTGCGCTGGCGCACCAGAGACCGGATTGCGCCGTGCGCGTCCGGAGGGCGAAAACAGCCGCGGAGCAGGCCGTGAGCATGCAACTGCCAAATCCACTGACAATCCAGCACATCGCTCTTGCGGCCGCTGATCTGACGGGTCAGCTTCGGCGGCACCAGAATGACCGAAAACCCCGCACGGTCCAGATATTCGAACGCCGGGATCCAGTACACCCCGGTCGACTCCATCGCCACCTCGATCACGCCATGCTTCTTCAGGAACGCCGCCAACTCCCTCAGGTCCCGGGTCAACGTGCCAAATTGTCGCACCGACTCCGAACACCGCTCCGGGTTGATGGCGACGTAATGCGTTTTCTTGCCGATATCAATTCCGGCGCAGTTCGGATGGACCACGCTGAGGGATCGAAGTTGGCCGGCCTTGCGGCGGTGCTTTCGTGGCATTGATTTTCTCCATCAGAGTCAGTGCCTACGAACAGGGGACCGTAGCGAAAAAGCTGATTCTCCTATACGAGGTCCGGAGACCGAAGCCACCGCCCATCACTGACAACGCCCATGCACGGTCCGGATCAAACTCCTATATGCGGGCAACCCAAACGGGTGCACCATTGAGAGACCGACCTCCGCGCTGCTCGTGGCAGCCCCAGTCTACCCGGTGGGCCTCGGTGCCGCCCCGCGAGTTACTTGCGGGCAACGCGACCGGCAACGGGCGTTGAAACTCCTATGTAACTAACCCGTAGGTTTCCCGCTGAAACCGGCTTCCACGCGGCTCGCGGCAGGTCAAAATTCCCCCGATTGGCCGCGGCGCCGCCCTCGAGTTGCGGGCAACGCGACCGGCAACGGTGGTTGAAACTCCTATGTAACTAACCCGTAGGTTTCCCGCTGAAACCGGCTTCCACGCGGCTCGCGGCAGGTCAAAATTCCCCCGATTGGCCGCGGCGCCGCCCTCGAGTTGCTTGCGGGCAACGCGACCGGCAACGGTGGTTGAAACTCCTATGTAACTAACCCGTAGGTTTCCCGCTGAAACCGGCTTCCACGCGGCTCGCGGCAGGTCAAAATTCCCCCGATTGGCCGCGGCGCCGCCCTCGAGTTGCTTGCGGGCAACGCGACCGGCAACGGTGGTTGAAACTCCTATGTAACTAACCCGTAGGTTTCCCGCTGAAACCGGCTTCCACGCGGCTCGCGGCAGGTCAAAATTCCCCCGATTGGCCGCGGCGCCGCCCGCGAGTTACTTGCGGGCAACGCGACCGGCAACGGGCGTTGAAACTCCTATGTAACTAACCCGTAGGTTTCCCGCTGAAACCGGCTTCCACGCGGCTCGCGGCAGGTCAAAATTCCCCCGATTGGCCGCGGCGCCGCCCGCGAGTTACTTGCGGGCAACGCGACCGGCAACGGGCGTTGAAACTCCTATGTAACTAGTGCCCGCCAGAAAATTATCAAAGGGTTGACTCTAAGTGAAAATACCGATAATGTTGTGATCGAAGATTGGGACGAAAAGGCTGTTTCCGGCCGGTTTGCCCCCCGATCCCGACGATTCCAGCGATTCTTCGCGAGTAAAGCATGAGATACGCCCGCAATCCGCACCGCGAACTCGGCGAAGTTCGTATTGAGGACATCGAGATCGACGTCAAAAGTCGGGATGACATTCCGACACTGTTGCTGGGCCTCCAACATCTCTACTGCGACGAGAAACTTCGGTCTCGGCTGTTTGCCCTCCTGGAACAGCACATTCTTCCCGACAGCAACCGGAACGTGGGACGCCCGGGCATGGAGCTGTGGAACATTCTGGTGATGGGCATCTTGAAGCAGGGTCTGGGCTGCGACTTCGACCGGCTGCATCAGCTGGTGAACCACTACAGCACGATTCGCGAATTTCTCGGTCATACCGACTTGTGGGAAAAGAAACGGTACGAGTATCAGACGATCGTTGACAACGTGTCTCTTCTGCGTCCGGAATTGTTGGCCAAGGTCAACCAGATGTTCGTGGAGAGCGGCCATTCGGTCGCCCGAAAGAAGTCCCGAAAGAAGCCCTCAAAGCCGCTGTGCGGGCGTTGTGATTCCTTTGTCGTCGAGACCGACGTGCACTATCCCACGGATGTGAATCTCCTGTGGGATGCGATGCGGTGTCTGATTCGTACGACGGGTCGAGCGGCCACCAGGAAAGGAGTTCCGGGCTGGCGCCAGTGGAAGCACCTGTCGGACTCGCTGCGTACGCTGTTCCATCGGGTGCGAATCACCCGTCGGGCCCGTCCGGAGCAGGTCGAGGCGTATCTCTCGCGTTGTCAGGAACTGGTGCAGCGTGTCGAACAAGCCCTGCCGTTGCTGCTCGCCCGGGGTGTCTCTGGCTTGACGCTGGTCACCCTCGACGTGTTTCTCGCCCATGCCAGGCGGCAGATGGACCAGGTCGAACGTCGTCTGCTCAAACACGAGACCATCCCGCAAAACGAGAAGGTGTTTTCCCTTTTCGAGCCGCACACACGCTGGATTTCGAAGGGCAAGGCCGGCGTACCGGTGGAACTCGGGGTGCCGGTGTGCATTCTCGAAGATCATCACGGTTTCGTGCTGCACCATGAGATCATGTGGAAAGGGAGCGATGTCGATTACGCGGTACCGATGGTGAAGGCTGCGCAAGAGCGGTTTCCAGAGCTCCGCGCGGTCAGTTTTGATCGCGGTTTTCACAGTCCGGAAAACCGTCGCCGTCTCGACGATCTGCTCGACGACAACGTGCTGCCCAAGAAAGGTTTTCTCAGCAAGGCCGAGCGGGCCCGCGAACAAGAAAAGGAGTTTGCCGAGATGCGTCGCAAGCATCCGGCGGTGGAATCCGCGATCAACAACCTTGAGCAACGCGGACTTGACCGCGTTCTGGCTCATGGAGCCGACGGTTTTGCGCAGGTAGTCGGTCTTTCCGTGCTCGCCTTGAACGTCCATCGCATCGGTTTGCTGCTGCGTCGCAAGGCACGACGACGACGAACCGCCTGACGGCTCCACCTCAAGTCATCGATTTCCACCTGGTCGAACGGAACCAGGAGGGATACCTATGCGCGGATGACAGCCAACCGGACTGATTCTGACAGAAACGGCACGCCGCGCGGCGCCGACCCGGAGAAAACACCCGGAATTTGACCTGAGCTGGCCGCCGAACGGGGCTCGGATCGGGTCAAAATGACATCTGTAGCCCAGAACCGGGGGGTTTTCTGGCGGGCACTAACTAACCCGTAGGTTTCCCGCTGAAACCGGCTTCCACGCGGCTCGCGGCAGGTCAAAATTCCCCCGATTGGCCGCGGCGCCGCCCTCGAGTTGCTTGCGGGCAACGCGACCGGCAACGGTGGCGGGCAACGCGACCGGCAACGGTGGTTGAAACTCCTATGTAACTAACCCGTAGGTTTCCCGCTGAAACCGGCTTCCACGCGGCTCGCGGCAGGTCAAAATTCCCCCGATTGGCCGCGGCGCCGCCCGCGAGTTACTTGCGGGCAACGCGACCGGCAACGGGCGTTGAAACTCCTATGTAACTAACCTGTAAGACGTTGATTCCAAAGGATTCCCGGAATCCGGAGGTTTCCCGCTGAAACCGGCTTCCACGCGGCTCGTGGCCGGTCAAAATCCCCCCGATTGGCCGCGGCGCCGCCCTCGAGTTACTCGCGGTCAACGCGACCGGCGACGGTGGTTGGAACTTTTGACGTCGATCTCGATGTCCTCAATACGAACTTCGCCGAGTTCGCGGTGCGGATTGCGGGCGTATCTCATGCTTTACTCGCGAAGAATCGCTGGAATCGTCGGGATCGGGGGGCAAACCGGCCGGAAACAGCCTTTTCGTCCCAATCTTCGATCACAACATTATCGGTATTTTCGCTTAGAGTCAACCCTTTGATAATTTTCTGGCGGGCACTATCTAATCCTTCAGCCACCCCGCCACCAGCCGCAAAAGCAGTCCTGTTATATCTGGGTTGAACAGTTACCGCCCAGCATCGGTTTCTCTCGCCACGATCCCGCGGTTGAGACCGTCGGAGATAACGTCGGAACGACCCGAAAAACGTTCTCGCCGCCGATCCCCACACCGGACGAAACATCTCCACCACTGTATACCACATTACCGCCGTGAGAGGTCGGGGGCAGCACAGCGTTCGGGACGCGAGCCTGCTGGAGGGCTCCTCGCGCCTGCGAACCAAACACGGGCCATACAACAACGCTCTGTGCAATGCTCTCGCCTTGCCCGGGGACGGACATTCGGCCCCGAGATCCGGCAACCCTCCGACGCGGAATTGTCCTGTCACCGACCTCCGACAGCGGGTCGCAGGGCCTCCGTAGTGCGATTCCCAACTCGACCGCCAACTGTATCGGTGTTTTCAGCGCCGCTCCATACCGTTGGGTCGGGCGCCAGTGCGCGATGCGGCCCGGCTTTCGCTCTAGCCACTTTCCGGGCCTAGAGTAGGCCCCCGATTGACCCTCCTTTCAATCTCTCTGGCTCTTCCCGTTATATTGAGGCTCGGTGGTGGCGGGCCTCAAGTGTTGCATACGGCCAGGCCGGATTGTCGGGAGAAACGGAATCGATGCACGCTGCAACTGTCGCGGAAACCACTGAAGGTGGATCCGGGGTACGGCGAGAAGACCGAGAAGCTTCCGCGATCGACACCCCGGAACCGGCGCCCGGCCAGCCCTACATATGTGCGGGTCATGAAAAGCGCCGGTGTCGCGCTTCAATGTCGGGCTTGAGACCCCGACTGCTGCCGGCACGCAAACCGTGTTGAGCGTGGACCCCGCCGGTCACCCCAGCAGTGGCCCGCAACAATTCCTGAATGAGGCAAGCAGTTGCCAGCAATCTTTCTCGCAGCCATCCTGACCTTCGCTGCCTTCGGCCCGGCCCGAGCAGATACCGCCGGGCAGCTCATCGGTGTCTACAAGCGAAGCATGCTGAGCTGGAGCATCGACTACGACACGCTCAGACCCAATCGGGCCGGCGCCGCCTGCATTCCGTGGGATACGCTGTCGGACACGTTCCTGGACGAAGGTATCTTTGATGCCTTGGGCTACGCTTGGCAGGTTGCGGGCGAGCCCGTCGCCGTGCAGGCGGCCATGGAAGGGTGTGAACGAATGCGACGCGCCCAGCAGCTGGAAGAAACGTGCACTTGCGAACTTCTGCTCTATAACGATGAGATCCGCCTGGAAGGGCACGAGGAAACAGAGTGACCGACACCACCCCTCACCCGCTGGCTGCGCAACTGGTCGAAAGCGCGATCCGGCTCGGAGCCGACGAGGCCGACGCCTTGGTCGTCGCCGGCGCGTCCCTGGAAGTATCGGTCCGCAAGTCGCAAACCGAATCGATTGAGCGTTCCGACAGCCTGCAGGCGGGATTGCGGGTGATCGTCGGCAAGCGTCAGGCATCGGTTGCCATGACCGAGGTGACGGACGAGGCCGTCGGACAAGAATTCGTGGAACGGGCCATCGCGATGGCCCGCGTGACTCCCGAAGATCCGCATGCCGGTCTTCCGGACGCCGCCAGCCGGCCGGCTTCCCTGGTTTCGGTGCAGCTGAGTGATTCCGCAATTCCCTCCACCGAGACTCTCGGCGAATGGGCCGCCATGGCCGAAGAAGCGGCCCTCGCGGTACCAGCCATCACCAATTCGGAGGGCGGGCATGCAGGAGCTGCGGAATCCACCTTCACCTTGAGCGCCAGCGACGGTTTCAATGCCGCCTACCGGCGTACCCATCATTCGCTGTCGGTGGTGGTCGTGGCCGGAACCGGCACGGGCATGGAACGAGACTACGAATATTCAAGTGCCGTGCGGCGGGCGGACCTTGAAGATCCGGCCGCGGTTGGACGGCGTGCCGGGACGCGCACGGTCGCACGACTTAACCCCCGCAAGGCGCCTTCCGCACAAGTTCCCGTCGTCTTCGAGCCCCGTGCGGCGGCCGGCATATTGTCGCTTCTCGCCCGCGCCGTTTCCGGAACCGCGATTGCCCGCGGTACCAGTTTCCTGAAGGACCGGATGGATCGCCGTGTATTTCCCGCCGGCATCACGATTACGGATGATCCGTTGCGACCCTTCGGGCACCGTTCCCGCCCCTTTGACGGTGAGGGAGTCGAGGTGGCTTCCAGAACCATCATTGACGACGGTGTATTGCAGACGTGGCTGCTGGATACGCATTCAGGACGAAAACTGAATCTATCTTCGACCGGGTCGGCCTCCCGGGCCCCCGGAGGAGTACCCGAACCGGGCCCGAGCAACCTTTTTTTGGCCGGCGGGACGGTCTCGCCAGAAACCTTGCTGAACGGTGTCCAGAACGGCTTCTACGTCACCGAGATGATGGGCATGAGTTTCAATCTCGTGACGGGCGACTACAGTCGAGGGGCCACCGGGTACTGGATCGAGAACGGAGAAAAGACTCACCCGGTCAGCGAAGTGACCGTGGCCGGCAACCTGTCCGATATGTTCAACAATCTGACGCCTGCCGGTGATTTATCGTTCCGCACCGGAATCGACTCGCCAACCCTGCTCATCGACGGAATGACCGTCGCTGGCCTCTGAACGCCGCTTTGTCCCGACACCCGCAAGGCCTGATCTTGATACCTTCCATGATCCGCCAATCCGCACGCTGGCTACGGCATGCTCATTAATCGCCTCCGGGAGATTTTCACCGGTTCCGTTCCGGAACTCGACCCTGAAATCGAAACTGGAGCGAACAGTCCGGTGGAGATCGCCTGTGCTGCACTTCTCGCCGAAGCTGCGGGCATGGACGAACAGTTCGACCAGGTGGAACGAACGGCCATCCTGACCCTGCTGCAGCGCCGTTTCGATCTTGACGCTCACGCCTCGGAGCAATTGCTTGAGCGAGGCCGCGCCGCCAGCCGCGAGGCATCTTCCTATTATCGATTTACCCGTGCGATCAACGATTCCTGGGACGAAGAAGCTCGCACTGAACTGATTTTTCTGTTATGGTCTGTAGCCTGCGCCGATGGGCAGATTGACCCGTATGAGGATATGTTGGTCCGGCGTGTCGCAGGCCTCCTTCACGTACCGGATCGCGCCCGAGGCGAAGCTCGGAAGTGCGCCCTTGCGTCGATATCCAGCCCTTCCAAGCCGATCGAGGATTCTCCATGACGTATGTCGTGACCGAAGCATGCATTCGCTGCAAGTACATGGATTGCGTCGAAGTCTGTCCTGTCGACTGCTTCTACGAAGGCGAAAACATGCTGGTGATCAACCCCGATGAGTGCATCGACTGCGGGGTGTGCGAACCCGAATGCCCGGCCGAAGCCATCCTTCCGGACAACGAGGACGAGGCCAAGAAATGGCTCGATTTGAATACCGAGTATTCCAACATCTGGCCGAACATAATCCGGAAGGGAGCTTCGCCCGAGGATGGCCCGACGTTTGAGGGCATGGCCGACAAATTCGAGAAATATTTCAGCAAGAATCCGGGTACTTCCGCCGGATAATCCGCAGCCGCTGCTGTCTGTACCATCTCCGGGTCGGATGTACCGCTGTATTACCCACCCGGACCGAAGAGAAACCCGGCACCACACCCCATGACCTCCAAATCCCCCCGCAACGCTGCCCGCAAATCACGTGCGCCAGCCAAGTCAACGCCGTCACGGAAACGAAGAGCCCCGGTTCCGGATGATCAAGCCGCGAACGAAACGGCGGCCAAGACACCAGCCGCAACCAGCGGCAAGACCACTCCCGCGAGGCAAACCGCGACCGGGACGAAGGGCAAGCGCACCGACCGATCAGCAAAACCCGCTTCCAATTCGGTAACGAAGGCGGCGTCGAAAAACCGGACAACAGCGAAAGGGGCAACATTGTCCGTCAAACCCGCAGCAAGAACCCGAGCGAAGACCAAGACTTCGGCAACCGCTCCCACAAATACCAAAACGACAGCGACCGCCAAACCCGCGACAAGGGCCAAGGCAAAGACCAAGGCATCAGCCAAGCCGGCCGCCAAAGCTCAGGCAACGGCTGCTTCAAAGACCAAGGCGACAGCAACCGCCAAACTCGCGGCGAAGACCAGGGCTCCGGCCAAGCCGGCCACCAAAGCCCGGACAACGGCTGCCTCAAGGACCAAGACGGCAGCGACCGCCAAGCCCGCGACGGGAACCAAGACGAAGACCAGGGCTCCGGCCAAGCCGGCCGTCAAAGCCCGGACAACGGCTGCCTCAAAGACCAAGGCGGCAGCAACCGCCAAACCCGCGACGGGAACCAAGGCGAAGACCCAGGCTCCGGCCAAGCCGGCCGTCAAAGCCCGGACAACGGCTGCCTCAAAGACCAAGACGGCAGCAACCGCCAAGCCCGCGACGGGAACCAAGGCGAAGACCCAAGCTCCGGCCAAGCCGGCCGCCAAAGCCCGGACAACGGCTGCCTCGAAGACCAAGACGGCAACGGCCGCCAAGCCCGCGACGGAAACCAAGGCGAAGACCCAGGCTCCGGCCAAGCCGGCCGCCAAAGCCCGGACAACGGCTGCCTCAAAGACCAAGCCGGCAGCAACCGCCAAACCCGCGACGGAAACCAAGGCGAAGACCCAGGCTCCGGCCAGGCCAGCCGTCAAAGCCCGGACAACGGCCGCCTCGAAGACCAAGCCGGCGGCAACCGCCAAACCCGCGACGGAAACCAAGGCGAAGACCAGGGCTCCGGCCAAGCCAGCCGTCAAAGCCCGGACAACGGCCGCCTCGAAGACCAAGCCGGCGGCAACCGCCAAACCCGCGACGGAAACCAAGGCGAAGACCCAGGCTCCGGCCAGACCAGCCGTCAAAGCCCGGACAACGGCCGCCTCGAAGACCAAGCCGGCGGCAACCGCCAAACCCGCGACGGAAACCAAGGCGAAGACCCAGGCTCCGGCCAAGCCAGCCGTCAAAGCCCGGACAACGGCCGCCTCGAAGACCAAGCCGGCGGCAACCGCCAAACCCGCGACGGGAACCAAGGCGAAGACCCAGGCTCCGGCCAGGCCAGCCGCCAAAGCCCGGACAACGGCTGCCTCAAGGACCAAGACGGCAGCAACCGCCAAACCCGCGACGGGAACCAAGGCGAAGACCAGGGCTCCGGCCAAGCCAGCCGTCAAAGCCCGGACAACGGCTGCCTCAAAGACCAAGACGGCAGCAACCGCCAAACCCGCGACGGAAACCAAGGCGAAGACCCAGGCTCCGGCCAAGCCGGCCGCCAAAGCCCGGACAACGGCTGCCTCAAAGACCAAGACGGCAGCAACCGCCAAACCCGCGACGGAAACCAAGGCGAAGACCCAGGCTCCGGCCAAGCCAGCCGTCAAAGCCCGGACAACGGCCGCCTCGAAGACCAAGCCGGCGGCAACCGCCAAACCCGCGACGGGAACCAAGGCAAAGACCAAAGCGTCAGCCAAGCCTTCGGCAACGGCTGCCTCAAGAACCAGGGCGGCAGCGACTGCCAAGCCCACGACGGGAACCAAGGCGAAGACCAGAGCACCAGCTAAGACTTCAGCAACGGCTGTCTCAAAGACCAAGGTGGCAGCAACCGCCAAACCCGCGACGGGAACCAAGGCGAAGACCAGGGATCCGGCCAAGCCGACCGCCAAAGCCCGGGCAACAGCTGCCTCAAGAACCAAGACGGCAGCAACCGCCAAACCCGCGACGGGAACCAAGGCGAAGACCAAAGCGTCAGCCAAGCCTTCGGCAACGGCTGCTTCAAGAACCAGGGCGGCAGCAACCGCCAAACCCGCGACGAGAACCAAGGCGAAGACCAAGGCTCCGGCCAAGCCGGCCGCCAAAGCCCGGACAACGGCTGCCTCAAAGACCAAGCCGGCAGCAACCGCCAAGCCCACGACGGGAACCAAGGCGAAGACCAAGGCTCCGGCCAAGCCGGCCGCCAAAGCCCGGGCAGCAGCTGCCTCAAAAACCAAGACGGCAGCGGGCGCCAAGCCCGCTACGGGAGCTCAAACGAAGACCCAGCCTGTCACCAAGGCCGGGACAACGGTCACTACACCTTCCTCTCCTCCGACCCAACCCAAGCCGCCTTCCAAGCCGAAGGGATCCGCTGCGCGGAGGCCGCAAGGATTCAGGAATGGCAACTGGGTTGTACACCCTTCGCATGGGCCCGGCCAAGTAGTTGGTTCGGAAAACCATGAAATCGGGAGCGAAACGTTAGAGTTGATCACCATCGCCTATGGTCGTGAAATGGCTCGGATCAAGATCCCCGTAACCCGTCTACGGGAACTTGGCCTTCGACCGATCAGTACGAAGGCTCAAATCCAGACCGCGATGAATGCCCTGAAGAAACCGCCTCGTGTCTCTCGTACCATGTGGAGTCGTCGGGCACAGGATTACGAGAACAAACTGCACTCTGGAGACCTCGTCCAGATCGCGGAGGTCCTGAGAGACCTGTATCGGCCCCCGGACGGACCGGAACAATCGTTCAGCGAACGAGAATTGTACAAGGACGCCCTCGACCGGTTTTGTCGGGAACTGACGGCCGCGGAAAAGAACCTGAGCGAGGAAAAGGCCGCACAGCGACTGGAAAACGTGTTGCGAAAGGCAGCCTGAAACCTCACCGTCATCAGTTTGTCTGCATCGGAGAGACCTGTTGAATATCGATAATTCGTTCCGCACACTTGATGTGGACGGCGAGTCGTACGGCTATTTCAGCCTCTCGGTAGCGGGAGAAAGCCTGCCGGGCATGGCCGAGTTACCACGTTCGCTTCGGGTATTGGCGGAAAACGTACTGCGTCACGGTGACACTGACGCTTTATCCAGGCTTACGGCCGGAACCGGGGCCCGGGAACAACCCAGCGAATTCGGCTTTCGGCCGGCCCGGATACTCATGCAGGACTTCACAGGCGTGCCCGCTGTGGCCGACCTGGCCGCCATGCGCGACGCGGCTGAACTCGCCGGGGTGCCGGTGGACCGCATCAACCCGCAGACTCCCGTGGATCTCGTAATCGACCACTCTGTCATGGTCGACCAGTTTGCCACCAGCAGTGCTTTTGCCCGAAACGTCGACCTCGAATTCGAGCGCAACCGCGAACGCTACGAGTTCCTGCGCTGGGGGGCAAAGGCCTTCGACAACTTCCGCGTCGTGCCACCGGGCACCGGTATCTGCCATCAGGTCAATCTCGAGCACCTCGCGAAAGTCGTTTGGGTCAGCGGTCAGAACGGCAAGAAACTGGCCTATCCGGATACCGTGGTAGGCACGGACAGTCATACCACCATGGTCAATGGCCTATCTGTACTGGGGTGGGGGGTTGGAGGCATTGAAGCCGAGGCCGCCATGCTGGGCAACGCGATTTCCATGCTGGTACCGGAAGTCGTTGGGGTCCGATTGACGGGCCATCTGCCCGAGGGGTCCGGCGCCACTGATCTCGTGCTCGTGGTGACGCGCATGCTCCGCGAACACGGAGTGGTCGGAAAATTCGTCGAGTTTTTCGGATCTGGCGTGGCCGACTTGCCACTCGCTGACCGGGCAACCCTGGCGAACATGGCCCCGGAATATGGCGCCACCTGCGGGTTCTTTCCCGTCGACGGGGAAACGCTCCGTTATCTTGCGCTATCCGGCCGAAGCCGTCATCAGGTCCGACTGGTTGAACTCTATGCCAAGGCGCAAGGCCTCTGGCAGGGAACGGAGAGTCCGGACCCTGTCTTTTCCGATGTGCTCGAACTTGAACTCAATACCGTGGAGCCCAGTATCGCGGGGCCGAAACGCCCGCAGGACCGAGTACCCTTGCGTACGGCCAAGGCCGCCATGGCAAAACTTGCTGATGTATCCCGCCCATCGGTTCCCGTGGCCGGAACCGACTATTCGATCGGTAACGGGTCCGTGGTCATCGCTGCGATCACGAGTTGCACGAACACTTCCAACCCTTCCGCAATGGTGGCCGCCGGACTGCTGGCGAAGGCGGCCCGCAAACGCGGTCTCGGGCGCAAACCCTGGGTCAAGACCAGTCTCGCGCCCGGCAGCCAGGTGGTCACCGACTACCTCGATGCCGCTGGCCTTACCACGCCCCTGAACGAGTTGGGATTTCACCTGGTGGGCTACGGTTGTACCACCTGCATCGGAAATTCCGGCCCGCTCGATCCGGGCATCGTCGAAGCAATCGAGAGCGGGGATGGTCTCAGTGTATCGGCAGTCCTGTCGGGAAATCGCAACTTCGAAGGAAGAATCCACCCGAATGTTCGGGCCAACTGGCTGGCATCCCCGGCGCTGGTCGTAGCCTACGCGATTGCCGGATCCCTCACTCTCGATCTCACGACCGAACCACTAGGCGTTGATCCCGAAGGCAACCCGGTATTCCTGAGAGACCTCTGGCCCGGCAA
The DNA here is from genome assembly GCA_965203385.1 of Alphaproteobacteria bacterium. Classification (GTDB taxonomy): domain Bacteria; phylum Pseudomonadota; class Alphaproteobacteria; order TMED109; family TMED109; genus VXPW01. The sequence continues at coordinate 2,192,146 of OZ241893.1, read as the reverse complement.
CGCAGCCATCCAAGATACCATTGCAGCCTCGTTGCGGCCGGAAATGTTCCGAACCCGGTACCAGGCAGTTTTCCAGGGCTCTGCGGAATGGCAAACCATCGCCGCTCCCACGGAACCCACCTATCGTTGGCGAGACAGTTCGACCTACGTGCGCCGGCCGCCGTTCTTTGACGGTATGCCCCGTGACCCCGCTCCGGTTGCCAACGTGCAGAACGCCCGTGCCCTCCTGGTACTCGCCGACAGCGTGACCACCGACCATATCTCTCCGGCTGGTGCAATCCGGGCTGATGGTCCAGCCGGAGAATGGTTGTCCCGACAGCAAGTCCGTCCGCTCGAGTTCAACTCCTTCGGCGCCCGTCGCGGCAACCACGAAGTCATGCTGAGGGGGACCTTCAGCAACATCCGCATCCGCAATGAGCTGGCCCCCGGAACCGAAGGCGGCGTTACGCTCCATCAGCCAAGCGGCGAACTTCTATCGATCTACGATGCCGCCGAACGCTACCGGTCTGAAAACGTTCCGCTGATCGTCATCGCCGGACGGGAATACGGCACCGGATCCTCCCGAGACTGGGCGGCCAAGGGAACGCGCCTGCTCGGTGTGCGGGTTGTTCTCGCCGAAAGCTTCGAGCGCATCCACCGCACCAACCTGATCGGCATGGGAGTTCTGCCCCTCGTGTTCAGGGGCGGGGTCACGCGCCGGGATCTCGAACTGACCGGCAAGGAGACGTTCCACCTCTCGGGCCTCGATACGGGGATCATTCCCCGGGATGACATGACGCTCATCGTCCAGCGACTCGACGGTACCAGCCGGGAGGTTCCCGTTCTCAGCCGCATCGATACCTCGGAAGAGGCGGAACACTTCCGAAACGGCGGCATTCTTCCTGCAGTGTTGCGGCGCCTGGCTCGCGGCGCCTAAGCCGGGCTTAACGGAATTCCGAAGAACCATGTCGGGACGTCGCAACCGATCGCCTCCATGGCACCGACCGACACTGGCAACCTTGCCGGTACCGAGAACCCTGATTCGTCCTGTCATGCCCTATCGGCTCGACGGATCAATCCTCGGCCTGATCTGGTCCAAGACATTGACCAAGAAAACATTTTTCTCGCTAGTCAACGCCACAACCGAACCCTATATCCGGACAATGAAGCTCATCCAATCCTTTTTGGCGGCCACGGTCACAGCGGGCGTGCTGCTTGTTCCCGTCTTGGTGGCCGCCGGCGAACGTTCCGTCGTTGTTGAACTTTTTACGTCGGAAGGGTGCTCTTCCTGCCCGCCCGCTCACGCGGTGATCGGTCGGATCGCGAGGAATCCGAAGGTCCTCGCACTCTCGTTTCATGTCGACTACTGGGACTACATCGGCTGGAAGGACAGCTTCGCGGCTCCGTGGGCCACTCTTCGACAGAAGGCGTACGCATCACACCTGTCAAACGGCAGGATGTACACTCCGCAAATCGTGATTTCGGGCAACATCGACGTGGTCGGATCACGGGCGCCGCAGGTAATGCGGGAACTGGAACGTGCGTTGGCGGCGGCGCCGTCGGTCCCACTGCTGAAAATCGTGGAAAACGAAATCATTGCCAAGGACATCAACACGACCGCGGAGCTTTACCTGGTTCGTTTCGATCCGGTACAGGAGACCCGCGTTTTGCGAGGGGAAAACGCGGGCCGTCAACTCCTGACGTTCAATGTGGTGCGCACGTACCGCAAACTTGCCGACTGGGACGGAACCGCACGGCGTATTCCTCTGCCGTCGGATCTCCATGACCACCCGGGCGAGATCACCGCAATCATCGCGCAGCATCGCGGACAGGGGCCGGTAGTAGGGGCTGCGGTCGCAGACTAGCTGCCCGATGGGGCGGCCGGATCCGCACGGAGCCCGCGGGTGATGATCCGGTTGGTTCGCTGGGACAACCGGGCCAGGTCCGAAACCGGCTCGCCTGCGACGAGGCGGGCCTGGTCCAACAGGACGTGCGCAGCATCCTCGAATTCCTGGTCGTCCATTTCCTCCCGGTCCATGGCCCGAATCAGGTCGTTGGCAGGGTTGATCTCCAATACCTTGCGAGAAAGTTCCTGCAATTGACCATGGCTTTGCAGGAGCTTTTCCACCTGCATGTCCATCCCGTCCTTGGCTGCCACGAGCACCACCGGCGATTCGGTCAAGTGATCGGAGCGCACGACGTCTGCGACCTCTTCGCCCAAGACCGACTTGAAGCGGCTGATCAACCGGCCCACGTCCGGGGCGACAGCACCTTCTGGGACCGCCTTCGTCTGCTTGGGATCGAAGCCGGAAAGATCAATACCCCCCCTAGTCACCGAACGTAGCGGTTTTCCCCGGTACTCGCCGACCCTCGGCACCCAGAAATTATCCACCATGTCCGACAACAGGAGTACTTCGATCCCGCGTGCGAGAAAACCCTCGATTTGCGGACTGTCGGCAGGGTGGGCCGTGTCGGTGCCCGCGATGTAGTAGATCTCCTTCTGCCCCTCTTTCATCCGGTCGACATAGTCCGAAAGACTGATCAACTTCTCGCTCGCCTGGCCTCCGGCAGAGCGGAACCGAAGCAGCTCCAGCAAGCTGGCGCGCCACTCCTCATCATCGTAGACGCCCTCCTTGAGTACCGCACCGAACGTGTTCCAGAACCGGTCGTACTCCTCCGGTTCCTTCTTTGACCGGGTCTTCAACGCATCGAGAACCCGTCGCGTGATGCTCCGACGGAGCCGCGCCAACACGGGATCCTGCTGGAGCATTTCGCGACTGACATTGAGAGGCAGATCCTCGGAATCAACGACCCCCTGCACGAACCTCAACCACGGCGGGACGAGGGCGTCCGTCCGATCGGTAATGAATACCCGCTTGACAAACAACCGAAGCTGGGGCCGGCGTTCCGGATCGTACAGGTTGTGTGACTCCTCGGTCGGAACGAACAACAGCGTCACGTACGACAGCTTGCCTTCTGCCCGGTTGTGGAGCGTGATCCACGGCTCGTCAAAGCAGCGCCCGATGTCCCGATAGAACGACACGTACTGTTCGGACGTGATCTCGGATTTCGGACGCGTCCACAACGCAGCAGCCGTATTGATGACCTGCGCCTCCCGACCCTTGCCGATCTGCAATTCGATCGGGACAGAAATGTGATCGGACCACGTGCGCACCACGTTCCGCAGTCGGGCTTCCTCCAGATATTCTCTGGCGTCCTCCTTCAAGTGCATGCGCACACACGTCCCTCGTTCCGTCCGCCCGGAACGTGCGATCGTGTAGGTGCCGCGGCCGTCGGATGACCAGACCCAACCTTTCGCGGTACCGGCCGCGACGCTTTCCACTTCGACCCGATCGGCCACCATGAACGCCGAATAGAAGCCCACACCGAACTGCCCGATCATGCTGACATCGGCTTTCTGCGGGTTGTCGCCGGATTTTGCCAGGCGCTTAACGAACGCCTTCGTCCCCGATCGGGCAATGGTGCCAAGGTCCCTCGCAAGGGCGGCTTTCGACATTCCGACACCATTGTCTTCGACGGTCAGCGTTCCCGCCTCGGAATCCACCGTCAGCCGGATGCGCGGAGTCGGGCTATCGCCGAGAAGCTCCGGTTTCGACAACGCGGCATACCGGAGCCGGTCGGTTGCGTCCGCCGCGTTGGAAATCAGTTCCCGCAAGAAGACATCGCGCTGGCTGTACAGCGCGTTGACCATCAGGTCGAGAAGCTGCCCGGCCTCCGCCTCGAATTTGTGCCGTTCTGCCGCTGGCGAATCGCTGCCGCTCGCTGCCATGCCGATACCCTCCACACGCACGGCGGGCTCTCGCCCGCTGTGCGGATATGGAGTGGCTTCAACTCAAATGCAAGCCCGAGAAAGGGAGTCAGGCAGCCGCAACCGCGGCCTCCTGAAAGGCCATGACCTTGCGGCGCAGCTTGGAAATCGCCTGATGCTCGATTTGCCTTACTCGTTCCTTGCTGACACCCAGTTCGCGACCCAGTTCCTCGAGGGTTCGCGGGGACGTAACCAGATGGCGGGCCCGAACGATTCGACGTTCACGCAGCGAGAGGGATCGAAGAGCCTGGCGGACCCAGCCCATTCGCGTGTTCCGGTCAACCCGGTCAACCACTTCGGCTTCCGGACCTTCGCGTTCATCGACCACCGTATCCTGACGCTCTTCGTGGCCGTCCTCGTACAAGGCCTGGTTCAGGGACGTGTCACCCGTCGCACCGAGCCGGTGCTCCATGCGTTCGACTTCGGTTTCGGTCACCCCGAGCGACCGGGCCACGACGGCACGATGTTCCGGGGTGAGTTCGGAATCCCCGTACTCCGCCAGACGGGCACGGTATCGGGCCAGCCCGAAGAACAGCGATTTCTGCGCTGCGGTCGTGCTCGTCCGCACAACCGACCAGTTTCTCAGGACGTAGTCCTGTATGGCCGCCCGCACCCACCAGCTTGCACAGGTCGAAAACCGGACGCCCCGATCGGGATCGAAACGATCGGCAGCCTGCACCAGGCCAATGTGGGCTTCCTGGACCAGGTCCGACAATGGCACGTTGTAGTTCCGGAACCGCTTGGCGATCGAAATTGCCAGCCGCGCATGGGCTTCGACCAGCTTGTGCATGGCGGACACGTCCCCCTGATCCCGCCATCGCAGCGCCAGCTCCCGCTCGTGTTCCCGCGACAGCAAGGGGGCGCGCATGGCAAAGTTCACGATATTCCGGGTAGACGTCGAATGACCTGTCCGCTGAGATACCTTCTCCATTAATTCTCCCCTTCCTTCTCACGAGCGGCCATGGAACCCGAAATCTGCTCGAGCCACGGACAGCGCCGCTCTGTTTCAATGGCACGCTATCCCGAAACCGCCCGCCAAACGGGAAGTTCACAAAATCGTTACCTGCCCCTATGCGTCGCTTCCGGACACCCTGATTTCTACGTGATCCAGCGAAGTCGCTCGTCATCCAGATCGCCCGGCACGATGGTCAGCGGAATCCGGAGCCGCTTGGTGACCTGGCCCGACAGGTACGTGATCAGGCGATTGGTGCCCGCGCCTTCAGGTGCCGCCCCCAGTACCAAGATGTTGATGCTTTCGTCATTTTCAATGGTCGAGAGGAGCGCCTGAGCCTTCTCTCCTTCACGAACTGTCATCTCGGGTCGAATGCCGAACGTCTCAAAAACTTCATCCGCACATTCCTCGAGTGCGGAACGTGCATGGTCGTGCGCTTCCGCTGCCATGATTTCCTGAACCGATCCGCTGATGAAGGCGTTCGGCTCGACGACATACAGCAGACTGACCTTGCCACCGGTGTTCTGGGCACGCATGCAGGCAAAGCGCAAGGCCGTCCGGCACTCTCTGGTGTCGTCGATGCAAACCAGAAACTTGATTCGACCAGCGGGCCTTTCGCGTGAATGTGTTGGCGCCATTGCTAGAGTCCCACGCAGTATCCGGTCCCGTCACGGCCCCTGGGCGCCTCACCGTCCCAGCCCGACCAAGGTTCCGTGATGTCGCGGGACCGGGGAGGTGAGTGTGGCGTTGTGCGTTCGGCCACGCAACCATCTGCACGCGCCTCCTGATCATTGTGCACCTTTCCTGGGATTGCAGTCCCTGCACCGCATCCGCGAGTTTTCGTCGGTGGTCAGGCGCCATCCATTCATGGCTTCTTTTGGTCGACCTTGCCTCCGCTTCCCGGCGGCGCGCTGTCATGCGTCGGCGACCGGTTTCAAGAAGTCAGATGCGTGCCATAGCAGTGATGAAACCGGCGAACCAAGAACCCTCGGGTGCAGCGGAGTTGGTGGCGCGAAGGACCGCAATCAAGAGGAACTTGCGGAACCAAGGTGCCGACCGCGCACAAAAGCGGGCAACCGTGTCCCGAGACGGCCGAGCGAGTACGGTAGTTCGCCGTGAAGCGATGAGCCGCCATCTACTCGAAATAGGAGCCGTATGCCTCAGCGGGCACGCACGGATCTGCGCGGAAGGATCAGGGTAACCCGGCTCCCTACCACGACCAGAAGGCCCTCTTGCCTCACTCCCGCTCACCGAACTTGGCAACGGCGCTTGCCTGGGGTCCGGCGAAGGGGTAGCGTCGCCGGGAGTGCAGCGCACCGGGACGCCGGAACGGCGGCAGGGGAGACGCCCGCGCGCGCCGCAGGCCCGGCGCGGCGCAGGGAGAGGGCCATGACCCGGCAGCGTCTACCCATCGGCATCCAGGACTTCCGGACGATCCGGAGCGAGGGCTTTTACTATGTCGACAAGACCCCGCTGATCCGGCGGCTGGTGGACGAGGGGCGCCACTATTTCCTGTCACGGCCGCGGCGCTTCGGCAAGAGCCTGCTGCTCGACACGCTGCGGTCGCTGTTCGCCTGCCACGAGCCCCTGTTCAAGGGGCTCGACATTCGCCTGCACTGGAACTGGTCCGCGCCGCACCCGGTGGTGCGGCTGAGCTTCGACGGGAAGTACAACGAGCCGGGCGAGATCGAAGGGGACATCATCGAGCAGCTGGAGGGCATCGAGAGCGAACACGATCTTGCGCCGGCCCCAACCTCCGATACCGGCCCGAGACGTCTCCGGAACCTTCTCCGACGTCTCCACGACGCCGCCGGCCGGCCGGCCGTGGTGCTGGTGGACGAATACGACAAGCCGATCCTCGACGTGCTCCACGACCCGGACCTCGCACGGGCCAACCGGGACTACCTGCGGGGCTTCTACGGCATCATCAAGGGCAGCGCCGAACACGTCCGCTTCGTCTTCGTCACCGGGGTCAGCATGTTCTCCAAGGTCAGCCTGTTCTCGGGCCTCAACAACCTGAAGGACATCAGTCTCGATCCGCGCTACGCCGCGATCTGCGGCTACCGGGACGAGGACCTCGACCGGGTGTTCGCGCCCGAGCTCGACGGGCTGGACCGGGACGAGATCCGCGCCTGGTACGACGGCTACCGCTGGCGCGGCGAGGAGCCGGTCTACAATCCCTACGACGTGCTGCTGCTGCTGCGGAACCGCGAGTTCCGTCCCTGGTGGTTCGAGACCGGGTCGCCGGAGTTCCTGTTCCGGATGCTGATGGAGCAGTCGGTGAGCCCGCTGGAGCTGGAGGGCCGGCTGGCCGGGATGGATCTGGTCTCGAAGTTCGACGTGGACGACATCGGTATCGAGGCCCTGCTCTTCCAGACCGGCTACCTCACCATCGCGGGCGAGGAGCGGCAGGGCCACTGGACTCTCTACCGTCTGGACTATCCCAATCGTGAGGTCCGGCTCAGTCTGAACGACGGCCTGCTGGCCTGGCTGGGCCAGAAGGGGGTCGAGCCCCTGGAGCGCGGCCGGGAGTTCTGTGCGCTGCTGGAAGCGCACGACTTCGCGGGCTTCGGCGCGACGCTGCAGGCCTGGCTCGCGGGCATCCCCTACCAGTGGCACGCGACGGGCGACCTCGCGCGCTACGAGGCGTGGTATGCGAGCCTGCTCTACATGTGCCTGCGCGCGGTCGGTGCCGACCTGCGGGTGGAGGAGGTCTCCGCCCGCGGCCGGGCGGACATGGTGCTGCGACTCGGCCGGCAGGTCTTCGTGATCGAGTTCAAGATGGCCGAGGGCGCAGACGGCGGCGCGGCCGCGCTGGAGGCGGCGCTGGCGCAGATGCGCGGGCGGGGCTATGCGGACCAGTACGCCGACCATGACGGGCCGGTCCATCTGGTCGGTGTGGCCTGCGGGCGCGACGTGCGCAACCTTCTCGACATCCGCGCCGAACCCGCCTGAGCGGGAGCGGAAGGGGCGCGGACAAGCGCCGCTGCGTCTTGCGAATCCGGGCGGCAACAGCGCTTGCCCGGGGTCCGGCGAAGGGGTAGCGTCGCCGGGAGTACAGCGCACCGGGACGGCGGCAGGGGAAACGCCCGTGCGCGCCGCAGGCCCGACGCTGCGCAAGGAGAGGCCATGACCCGGCAGCGTCTACCCATCGGGATCCAGAACTTCCGACGCCTCCGGGAGACCGGCAGCTACTATGTCGACAAGACCCCGCTGATCCGGCAGCTGGTCGAGCAGGGCGATCACTACTTCTTGTCGCGGCCGCGCCGCTTCGGCAAGAGCCTGCTGCTCGACACACTGGGGTCGCTGTTCGCCTGTCACAAGTCTCTGTTCGAAGGACTGTACATCCGCCCGCACTGGGACTGGTCCACACCGCACCCGGTGGTGCGGCTGAGCTTCGACGGGAAGTACAATGAGCCGGAAGAGGTCGAGCGCAACGTCCTCACGCAGCTGGAGGCGATCGAACGCGACGCCAACCTGCTGCCCGCCTCCTCCACGACCGGACCCGAGCGCCTTTTCGACCTTCTCCATCGACTGCACGGGAAGACTGGCCGGCAGGTGGTGGTGCTGGTGGACGAATACGACAAGCCGATCCTCGACGTGCTCCACGACCCGGAGCTCGCGCGGGCCAACCGGGACTACCTGCGGGGTTTCTACGGCATCATCAAGGGCAGCGCCCGGCATGTCCGCTTCGTCTTCGTCACCGGCGTGAGCATGTTCTCGAAGGTCAGCCTGTTCTCGGGCCTCAACAACCTCGAGGACATCAGCCTCGACCCGCGCTACGCCGCGATCTGCGGCTACCGCGACGAGGACCTCGACCGGGTGTTCGCGCCCGAGCTCGACGGGCTGGACCGGGACGAGATCCGCGCCTGGTACGACGGCTACCGCTGGCGCGGCGAGGAGCCGGTCTACAATCCCTACGACGTGCTGCTGCTGCTGCGGAACCGCGAGTTCCGCCCCTGGTGGTTCGAGACCGGATCGCCGGAGTTCCTGTTCCGCCTGCTGACGGAGCAGTCGGTGAGCCCGCTGGAACTGGAGGGCCGGCTGGCCGGGATGGATCTGGTCTCGAAGTTCGACGTGGGCGACATCGGCATCGAGGCGCTGCTCTTCCAGGCCGGCTACCTCACCATCACGGGCGAGGAGCGGCAGGGCCACCGGACCCTCTACCGTCTGGACTATCCCAATCGTGAGGTCCGGCTCAGTCTGAACGACGGCCTGCTGGCCTGGCTGGGCCAGAAGGGGGTCGAGCCCCTGGAGCGCGGCCGCGAGTTCTGTGCGCTGCTGGAAGCGCACGACTTCGCGGGTTTCGGCGCGACGCTGCGGGCCTGGCTCGCCGGCATCCCCTACCAGTGGCACGCGACGGGCGACCTCGCGCGCTACGAGGCGTGGTATGCGAGCCTGCTCTACATGTGCCTGCGCGCGGTCGGCGCCGACCTGCGGGTGGAGGAGGCCTCCGCCCGCGGCCGGGCGGACATGGTGCTGCGGCTCGGCCGGCAGGTCTTCGTGATCGAGTTCAAGATGACCGAGGATGAGGACGGCGGCGCGGCCGCGCTGGCGGCGGCGCTGGCGCAGATGCGCGGGCGGGGCTATGCGGATCAGTACGCCGACCATGACGGGCCGGTCCACCTGGTCGGCGTGGCCTGCGGGCGCGACGGGCGCAACCTCCTCGACATCCGCGCCGAACCCGCCTGAGCGGGAGCGGAAGGGGCGCGGACAAGCGCCGCTGCGTCTTGCGAATCCGGGCGGCAACAGCGCTTGCCCGGGGTCCGGCGAAGGGGTAGCGTCGCCGGGAGTACAGCGCACCGGGACGGCGGCAGGGGAAACGCCCGTGCGCGCCGCAGGCCCGACGCTGCGCAAGGAGAGGCCATGACCCGGCAGCGTCTACCCATCGGGATCCAGGACTTCCGACGCCTCCGGGAGACCGGCAGCTACTATGTCGACAAGACCCCGCTGATCCGGCAGCTGGTCGAGCAGGGCGATCACTACTTCTTGTCGCGGCCGCGCCGCTTCGGCAAGAGCCTGCTGCTCGACACACTGGGGTCGCTGTTCGCCTGCCACAAGTCCCTGTTCGAGGGGCTCGACATCTATCCGCACTGGGACTGGTCCGCGCCGCACCCGGTGGTGCGGCTCAGCTTCGACGGAAAATACAACACGCCGGGGGACATCGAGCGCAACATCCTGGCCCAGATCGAGCTGATCGAACGTCATGCCGAAATTTCTCACGCTTCCTGTACGACCGGCCCCGAAAGGTTGCTCGATCTCCTGGACCGCCTGCACGTAAAGGCCGGCCGCCCCGCTGCGGTGCTGGTGGATGAGTACGACAAGCCAATTCTGGATGTGCTCCACGACCCGGGTCTCGCACGGGCCAACCGGGACTACCTGCGGGGTTTCTACGGCATCATCAAGGGCAGCGCCCGGCATGTCCGCTTCGTCTTCGTCACCGGCGTGAGCATGTTCTCGAAGGTCAGCCTGTTCTCGGGCCTCAACAACCTCGAGGACATCAGCCTCGACCCGCGCTACGCCGCGATCTGCGGCTACCGGGACGAGGACCTCGACCGGGTGTTCGCGCCCGAGCTCGACGGACTGGACCGGGACGAGATCCGCGCCTGGTACGACGGCTACCGCTGGCGCGGCGAGGAGCCGGTCTACAATCCCTACGACGTGCTGCTGCTGCTGCGGAACCGCGAGTTCCGCCCCTGGTGGTTCGAGACCGGGTCGCCGGAGTTCCTGTTCCGCCTGCTGACGGAGCAGTCGGTGAGCCCGCTGGAACTGGAGGGCCGGCTGGCCGGGACGGATCTGGTCTCGAAGTTCGACGTGGGCGACATCGGCATCGAGGCCCTGCTCTTCCAGACCGGCTACCTCACCATCGCCGGCGAGGAGCGGGACGACTTCGACGTCCTCTACCGTCTGGACTATCCCAATCGTGAGGTCCGGATCAGCCTGAACCGGGGCCTGCTGGCCTGGCTGGGCAAGAAGGGCGTCGAGCCCCTGGAGCGCGGCCGGGAGTTCTGTGCGCGGCTGGAAGCGCACGATTTCGCGGGCTTCGGCGCGACGCTGCGGGCCTGGCTCGCGGGCATCCCCTACCAGTGGCACGCGACGGGCGACCTCGCGCGCTACGAGGCGTGGTATGCGAGCCTGCTCTACATGTGCCTGCGCGCGGTCGGCGCCGACCTGCGGGTGGAGGAGGCCTCCGCCCGCGGCCGGGCGGACATGGTGCTGCGGCTCGGCCGGCAGGTCTTCGTGATCGAGTTCAAGATGGCCGAGGGCGCCGACGGTGCCGAGGCCGCGCTGGCGGCGGCGCTGGCGCAGGTGCGCGGGCGGGGCTATGCGGACCAGTACGCCGACCATGACGGGCCGGTCCATCTGGTCGGCGTGGCCTGCGGGCGCGACGTGCGCAACCTCCTCGACATCCGCGCCGAACCCGCATGAACGGGAACGGAAGGGGCGCGGACGAGCGCCGCTGCGTCTTGCGAATCCGGGCGGCAACGGCGTTTGCCGGGGGTCCGGCGAAGGGGTAGCGTTGTCGGGAGTGCAGCGCACCGGGACGCCGGAACGGCGGCAGGGGAGACGCCCGCGCGCGCCGCAGGCCCGGCGCTGCGCAGGGGGAGGGCCATGACCCGGCAGCGTCTACCCATCGGGATCCAGGACTTCCGGACGATCCGGAGCGAGGGCTTCTACTATGTCGACAAGACCCCGCTGATCCGGCGGCTGGTGGACGAGGGGCGCCACTATTTCCTGTCACGGCCGCGGCGCTTCGGCAAGAGCCTGCTGCTCGACACGCTGCGGTCGCTGTTCGCCTGCCACGAGCCCCTGTTCAAGGGGCTCGACATTCGCCTGCACTGGAACTGGTCCGCGCCGCACCCGGTGGTGCGGCTGAGCTTCGACGGGAAGTACAACGAGCCGGGCGAGATCGAAGGGGACATCATCGAGCAGCTGGAGGGCATCGAGAGCGAACACGATCTTGCGCCGGCCCCAACCTCCGATACCGGCCCGAGACGTCTCCGGAACCTTCTCCGACGTCTTCACGACGCCGCCGGCCGGCCGGCCGTGGTGCTGGTGGACGAATACGACAAGCCGATCCTCGACGTGCTCCATGACCCGGACCTCGCACGGGCCAACCGGGACTACCTGCGGGGCTTCTACGGCATCATCAAGGGCAGCGCCGAACACGTCCGCTTCGTCTTCGTCACCGGGGTCAGCATGTTCTCCAAGGTCAGCCTGTTTTCGGACCTCAACAACCTGAAGGACATCAGCCTCGATCCGCGCTACGCCGCGATCTGCGGTTACCGCGACGAGGACCTCGACCGGGTGTTCGCGCCCGAGCTCGACGGGCTGGACCGGGACGAGATCCGCACCTGGTACGACGGTTACCGCTGGCGCGGCGAGGAGCCGGTCTACAATCCCTACGATGTGCTGCTGCTGCTGGACAGCCGCGAGTTCCGTCCCTGGTGGTTCGAGACCGGATCGCCGGAGTTCCTGTTCCGGATGCTGATGGAGCAGTCGGTGAGCCCGCTGGAGCTGGAGGGCCGGCTGGCCGGGATGGATCTGGTCTCGAAGTTCGACGTGGGCGACATCGGCATCGAGGCGCTGCTCTTCCAGACCGGCTACCTCACCATCACGGGCGAGGAGCGGCAGGGCCACCGGACCCTCTACCGTCTGGACTATCCCAATCGTGAGGTCCGGCTCAGTCTGAACGACGGCCTGCTGGCCTGGCTGGGCCAGAAGGGAGTCGAGCCCCTGGAGCGCGGCCGGGAGTTCTGTGCGCTGCTGGAAGCGCACGACTTCGCGGGCTTCGGCGCGACGCTGCGGGCCTGGCTCGCGGGCATCCCCTACCAGTGGCACGCGACGGGCGACCTCGCGCGTTACGAGGCGTGGTATGCGAGCCTGCTCTACATGTGCCTGCGCGCGGTCGGTGCCGACCTGCGGGTGGAGGAGGCCTCCGCCCGCGGCCGGGCCGACATGGTGTTGCGGCGCGGCGGGCAGATCTTCGTGATCGAGTTCAAGATGGCCGAGGATGAGGATGGCGCCAAGGCTGCACTCGATGCGGCGCTGGCACAGATGCGCGGGCGGGGCTATGCAGACCAGTACGCCGACCATGACGGGCCGGTCCATCTGGTCGGTGTGGCCTGCGGGCGCGACGTGCGCAACCTTCTCGACATCCGCGCCGAACCCGCATGAGCAATCGGACGCACCCCGTCGCCCTCCTCGCACAACGCCTTGACCACGGCATCACGGCTGGCAAAGCGCGGGCCCGCCCTGTCGGGAACCCGAGCTGGCCCGGTCCAACCCGGTCCAGTCAGCATTGACCCAACCGCACCAGCGGCATACATTTGGACCATGACAAATCTCCATATTCAATCCGTTCGCAGCCCGTTCGACGACGCAAGGCTTGCCTCCGCGGCGATCGGGGCTCTGACGCGCGCCGACGCGATGGGCCTGCTCTCGCATCCCGTCACTTGCCTGGACGATTCCGCGATTGAAGGGCTCGAAACGGGCATGGCCGAAGCCGGTATCGGCCGCAGCTTCCTTGCCGAACTTCACCGGATGCCGTGCTCCGATGCCGCCCGCCTTTCCACGCTCCTGGAAAAGATCAACGAGGCCCTCGACCAGTCCCCGGCCCCCGCGCACGAATGGCGCACCCTCCAGGGCGTTCTGGGAGTAGACCTGCTGACCCGCCTCCTCGGCATCTCCCAGTCCAGTGCACGGCGCTACATTTCCGGCAACCGCTCCACGCCGGACGCGATTGCCTCCCGGCTCCACTTTCTCGCCTTCCTCGTCGGGGACCTGACCGGCGCATACAACGACATCGGGGTCCGGCGCTGGTTCGACCGGCCCCGCGAACGGCTCGACGGGAACACGCCCGCGCAGCTGCTCGGCCACGAGTGGTCGCCGGGAGACGACGGCCCCCGAAGAGTCCGCGATCTCGCCCGGGCATTGGCGTCGTCACCGGCGACGTGATCGCCTATCGCCACGCCGACCCCCGCTTCCCCTTTCTGCGGGAGGATTCGTCGCCATCCGCCGGCCGGTGGAACGCGCAAGGCGAACTGACCCACTATTTCTGTGACACGCCGGACGGCGCCTGGGCGGAGTTTCTTCGGCACGAGGAGATCCGCGACCCGCAGGACCTCGCCACCATTCGCCGCGCCCTCTGGGCCGTCGACATCGGCGAAGCCCCGTCGCATCGACCGAACCTGTCGCGTGAAACCCTGACCGGTGGACCGGACACTTGGCCGGCATGCCAGCACACCGCCCGAGAACATCGGGAACATGCCGACGGCATCGCCGCGCCTTCGGCGGCGCTGAAACCCGGCGCGGCCCACGGATGGCGCGTCGACGGCGGCCTCCAACCCGGCCCCGACCGGGACGGCCACGTCTTCGCATTGTTCGGCCGGCGTCCGGACGTCATCGGCTGGGCCGCGACCATCAACGGCCGTCCGAGCCCGAATCTCATCCTGAGGGTCCGACATTTCCAGCCGGATGAACCCGGCTGCTAACCTCGCCCGCAATCACGCCGACTGGCTCAGTAGCCGGCACAGCACGGAAACCCGGCCGGCGCACATCACCGATACCCCACGGTACGAATCGCCCAACAGGACTGTACGATGGGAAAAGGCCCGGTCCCGGCGAAAACGCGGCCGCCAGAATCCCGCGCTTTTTCTCGGCCACCAACAAACCCCAAAACACGGCGACACGGCTGCATGACATTTCGTGGAGATCGCTTCTGATATCAGGACCTCTGACGCCATGCCGCATCCATGAAGTCGAGCCGAGAATGTCCGCTACACCCGACGAAACACCTCGGCCGCGGTCAGTCCCATGGCCAGCGCCACCGCCACGGCGATCAGCCCGTACACCGCCGGGTGGGCATGGGCCAGGTCGAACAGGAGCGACTCGAAACCGGTTCGCTCGACAAGCAGGCGGTGCAGCCGGCGGTGGGTCAGGGTTCCTTCCCGAAACAGCAGCGTCTCCACCCAGTACTCGCCGGGCAGCGTCTCCGCCGGCAGGGCTAGGGTGGCCCGAAACAACCGGCCATCGATGATCGAGACCGGCTCCTGTTCGACTGCATACAGACCGCGCCGGGTAAAGTTCCGGATGAGTCCCGCTCGGTACGCGTCAGGAACGGCCGCACCAACCTGGTAGCGGACATCAAGTTCCAGATCGCGCCGCAAGGCTTCGGAAGCGATCGAATCCAGCGGCCGCGAGGCCGCCACCGAATAGAAGGACGGTACCTCGCCGGCATCGACCCGATCACCGTTCAGCCAGATTCCGCCGGTCTTGACCTTCCTGCGGACGGCAACGGCGATGGGCGGCCCCTTCACCTTGACGACAATGTCGCCGCGCCGTTCGAGGGCGCCAAAAAGCAGGATCTCGGCGCCCGTGAACGCGGCATCGATGTGAATGCGGTGGCTGGCGAGGTCCACCAGCATGGGTGTCTGGGCCGGAACCCGTCCGGCAGGAATCACCGACCCCGCCGTCAGGACGGCAAGCAGGACGGCGGTTCGCCATCGTGCCATCACAGCCGCTCCACGATGAAGGGATCATCCGGCGGGAGCACCAGATCGAATCCCAGCATGACAACGACCAGGAGCACCAGCCCGGCCATCAGGAAGCGAATCTGCTCGCCGCGCAACCGGATCATGAGACGGGATCCGACCTGCGCCCCGATGACCGCGCCGATCAGAAGCAGCAGGCCCAGGAGCAAGTCGACATTCCGGTTGAACGCCGCATGCAAGAACGTGGCGATCGTCGTCACCACCGCAATCTGCAGCAGCGACGTACCGACGACCACCCGGGTCGGGACTCCCAGCAGGTAGATCATGGCCGGAACCAGAATGAAGCCTCCCCCCACCCCCATCACGGTGGACAGCACGCCCACCACGAACCCGGTCAGGATCGGCGGCACGACGCTCATGTAGCGGCCCGACGTGCGAAACGGCACCCGCAGCGGAAGCCCGCGCAGGAAGGTCTGGCGGCTGGGGCGGTGGCGAATGCCGAAGCGGTGCCGCCGCAGCGCCCTCAGGCTTTCGGTCCCCATCAACCCGCCCACGGTTCCGAGGACCACGATGTAGATCAGGGAAATCGCGTCGTCGATCTGCCCGAGCCGGCTCAGGAGCCGAAAGATGGCCAGGCCCACGAGCGCCCCGAATGTCCCTCCGGCGAGCAGTACCAGCCCCATCCGGAGATCGACGTTGCCGCGACGGGCATGCGCCACCAGCCCAGACACCGAAGACGCGGCAATGTGGCTCGCCTCTGAACCCACCGCCACGGTCGGCGGAATGCCGATCAGGATCAGCAACGGCGTGGTCAGGAAGCCGCCGCCCAGACCGAACATCCCGGACAGGATCCCGGTACCGAAACCGATCCCGAGCAGCAGCAGCATGCTGACCGGCATGCCCGCAATCGGCAGATAGACCTCCACGCGATGCCCCCGCGCCCCGCCCCGCCGCCTACCGAAAGCCGACGATGCGCTTCACTTCGCTGAGGACGGGGGTTGCGATCCCGGCCGCGCGCTCGGCCCCGGAATCGAGAATCGCCTGCAGTTCCGCCCGGTCGTCGAGCAATGCCCGCATGCGCCCGGCCAACGGGGTAAGGGTCGCTACCGCCAGTTCCGCAAGGTCCTCCTTGAAGCGGCTGAACTCCGCACCGGCGTAGGCCGCCACCACCTCGGCCACGGGCCTTCCCGACAGGGCGGCATGGATCGTGAGGAGGTTCGCCGCCTCCGGCCGGGCGTCAACCACTCCCGCGCCAAGCTCACCGTGATCATCCAGTGCGGTTTCGTCCGGCAGCCGGTCCGGATCGGTCCTTGCCCTGCGGATCTTCCTGGCAATCGTGTCGGCATCGTCGGTCAACCCGATCCGGGACTGTGCCGAAGGGTCCGACTTCGACATCTTGGCGCGACCGTCGCGCAAGCTCATGACCCGGGTGGCTTCGCCCTGGATCAGGGGCTCGATGATCGGGAAGAACGTACATCCGTAGTCATGATTGAACTTCTGCGCGATGTCACGCGCCAGCTCCAGGTGTTGCCTCTGGTCGTCTCCCACCGGTACCCGGTCGGCCCGGTACGCGAGAATGTCGGCGGCCATCAGACACGGATACACGTACAGCCCGGCCGAAGCGTTCTCCCGGTGCCTGCCGGCCTTCTCCTTGAACTGGGTCATCCGGTTCAGCCACCCCAGCCGCGCAACGCAGTTGAAGATCCAGGCCAGCTCGGCGTGCGCGGCCACGCGCGACTGATTGAAGATGATGCTTCGTGCAGGATCGATGCCGGCGGCCACGAACGCCGCCGCCACCTCCAGGATATGTTCCCGGAGCGCCTCCGGATCCTGCGGGACCGTGATCGCGTGCAGGTCGACCACGCAGTAGAGGGTTTCGTACTCATCCTGCAGCGACACGAAATTTCGAATGGCGCCGAGATAGTTGCCAAGGTGCAGATTGCCGGTCGGCTGCACGCCCGAAAACACCCTAGTCATCAGGCCCCTCGCTCAGGTCCGCAGGCTCCGCAACATAGCAAACGCCAACACGCCAACCGATTCCGATGCCGCTTTCCGCGCGGCCCGTCATCTCGACCGCGCCCGCCGGATCACCGCCGCGAGCTCCTGCCGGCGCACGAGGCCGCTCGCGACCGCCAGAATGGCGAATCCCGCCGCCCCCATGGCCACCAGGGCGATCAGGGTGCCGGTGGCAGCAAACGGGATCCGGGCCTCAAGTGCACTCCGCAGCGGGTCGGCCGCGTACGCCAGAGCGGCGATAGGGGCCGCGGCCAACACCACTTTGACCCCCCGGACACACGCCGTCCGGTCGAGCGCGGCATACTCCCGCCGCACCGCCAGCATCGTCAGACATCCGGCCTGCAGCCAGGCCGACATCGATTGCGCCCACGCGATTCCGACGTGGCCGAGCAGCGGCATCAGCAGACCGATGCAGGCGAGGTTCGCAAGCATCGCGATACCGGCTACCTTGACGGGGGTCGCCGTGTCGAGACGCGCAAAGAACAGGGCCACCAGCGCCTGCACCAGTACCAGTGCCGGCACCCCCCAGGCATAGGCCTTGAGCGCCGCCGCCGTCGCCACCGTGTCGGCTGCGGTGAACGAGCCGTGTTCGAACAGCACTTCGATGGCGAGGTCCGCCACGGCCCACAAGCCCACCGCGGCCGGTACCGAAAGGCCCAGCGCGATGGCGCTCGCCTCCCGCTGCCCGGACTCCCCGGCCTCCGGTCCGCTGCCGTGGAGATGCCGGGCGAGCGCGGGCAGCAGGGCGGTGCGAACGGCCAGGCCCACCACGGCCACCGGCAGGTGGACGAGATGGTGGGCGTAGTTCAGCCAGGCGACGGCTCCCGGCACGGTGCTCGCGAAGATCGTGCCGATCACCACGTTGAGCTGGGCCACGCCGGAACCGATCACGCCGGGGCCCATCAGCCGGAGCCACTGGCGAAGATCCGGCGTGATGCGCGGCCGACCGGGCAGGATCGGCATGCCGGCCCGCCAGGCAGCCACGCTCACCAGCACCAGCTGCGCCGCCCCGCCCGCCAGCACGCCCCAGGCCAGCGCATGGGCCGGGGTCGCAAACCACTCGGACGCCACCAGCAGGGCACCGATCAATGCCAGGTTCAGCAGCAGCGGTGCGGCCGCTGCCGCCGCAAACCGGAAGATCGTCTGGAGCACGGCGGAATAGAACGCCGTCACGGTGATCAGCACCAGGTACGGGAAGGTGATCCGGGCCAGCCCCAGCGCGGCCTGGAACCGCTCGCCGGTCGCGGGGAACCCCGGAGCCAGTGCGGCGATCACCGACGGCATGGCCCACTCGGCCAGCAGCGTGAACGGCACCAGGACGAGCAGCAGCAGGGAGGCGACGGCCGCGGCGAATGCCCGGGCCGCCACCGGCCCGTTCTGCTCGATCCGCGCCGCGAACACCGGCACGAAGGCCGCCGAGAACGCACCTTCGGCAAACAGCGCCCGGAACAGGTTCGGGAGCCGCAGCGCCAGAAAGAAGGCGTCGGCCAGTGGACCGGCGCCCAGCACCGCGGCGATCAGCAGATCGCGCAGGAGTCCCAGCCCCCGACTGGCTAGCGTAAACCCTCCAACCGTGATGACAGGAACCACCAGGTGCCGGCGGGCCGGGCCGGTGTCAGGCAGTCTTCAAGTCCTCCGTGACGATCCCGGGCAGTTCCGACAGCGCCGCCAGCAGGTGGCGGCGAATCCGTTCCAGTTCGGCGGCGTCGGCGATCTTTCCCCCGAATCCGTTCGACACGTAGAACACGTCGATCGCGCGTTCGCCGTGCGTCGATACACGGGCCCCCGACACGGATACCCCGAGCTCCAGCAGGACCCCCGCGATCGCCAGCAGCAGACCGGGCTGATCGCGGGCCTCGATCTCGATCACGGTACGGGTTGCGCTCGCATCGTTGTCGATATGCACCCGGGGCGCCACCCGGAACACGTCCGTGCGGCGGCGAAACCGCGGTTGCACCTCCCGCAGGATGCGGGCGGCGTCCGGGGCGTCGCGGATGAACTTCACGATCGAGGCCAGCAGGGTCTGGCGGCGGCGCGGATCGTCGAACACCGTCCCCCCCTGCGCCGAGATCACGAACGTATCCATGGCCATGCCGTCGCGGGACGTCATCACCTTCGCATCGGCGACGTTCGCATCCGCGAGCGTGATGGCCGCCACGATACGCGCGAACTGGCCGCGCTGGTCCGGCGCGTAGATCGTGAGTTCCGCCGTGCGGCCGCCGGGGCGGACGTACCAATCGAGGGCCAGCGGCTGGCCGGCGCGGTCGGCCGCCCGGACCGCGCGGGCGATCCGCGCCAGCGTCTCCGAATCATGGACGGCCCAGAAATGCCGGCGGCAGCGCTGGACAAAGGCGTCGACATCCGCCGCCGGCCAGTCGGTCATCAGGGCCCGGAATCCGTCCATCGTCTCGTCGATTCGCGCGTCGTGCGTGTCCTTCAGGCTGGCCCCCTGCATGACGGCCAGCGCCATCCCGAACGCATCCTCGAGCAGACCGGCCTTCCAGGTCGTCCAGACGCCGGGACCGACGGCGGCAATATCGCAGGCGGTCAGCACATAGAGCAGCCGCAGGCGTTCGGGGGACTGAACGCGGGCCACGATGTCCGCCACCGTTTGCGGATCCTCCACGTCGCGCTTGAACGCCATCCCGGACAGGTACAGATGCTCGCGCACGAGCCACGCGACCATTTCTGTCGCTTCGCCATCCAGCCCCAGCTTCGGGCCCAGATCGTGCGCCAGCTCGGCCCCCAGAACCGAGTGGTCGCCGCCCCGACCCTTCGCGATGTCGTGCAGGAACACCGCCAGGTACAGCACCCTTCGCGACTGCAGGTTGCGGGCCACGCGCGCCACCCCCGCCAGATCGGCCGGCGCCGTTCCGCGCTCGACCGCCGAGAGCACCCCGATCGCGCGAATCGTGTGTTCGTCCACGGTGTACACGTGATACATGTCGTGCTGGGTCTGGGCGACAATCCGCCCGAAATCCGGAATCAGCCGGCCGAGCACACCCGTCTCCGCCATCTGGCGGAGAACCGGCTCCGGGTCGGACCGCGACGACAGGATCTCGAGAAACAGCCGCCCGGCCGCCACCTCGTCGCGCAGGCGGTCGACGGTCCGCATCCGCGTCCGGAGCTGGCGGCGGAGGACCGGGTGCAGGAGCAGGCCCTGTTCGACCGCCACCCGGAAGGCCTGCAGGACGGTGATCGGCGACCGGTCGAGCACGGCCGGATCGGACAGGTACAGTTCCCCGTTCCGCACCTCGAACTCCTCGATCCGGCGGGCGGGCAGGCGGAACCGGCCCAGGAGGGAGTGCGCCCGGCGCTGCTCCCGCAGGTTGGACAGAACCGCCCCGGTCATCTCGCCCACGCGCTTGGTCGTGAGGAAGTAGTGCTTCATGAACCGCTCGATGCGGTTGGCACCGGGGCGATCGCGGTAGCCCATGCGCTCGGCCAGCAGCGGCTGGAGGTCGAACGTGATGCGTTCTTCCGCCCGGTCGCTCTCGAAATGGAGGTGGCAGCGCACCCCCAGCAGGAACCGGAGCGTCCGGGCGAACGCCGATCGGTCCGCCTCGGAAAACAGCCCCCGTTCCACGGCCATGCGCAGATCATCGCCGCCATGCAGGATCTGGACGATCCAGCGCAGGAGGTGCAGGTCGCGCAGGCCGCCCTTGCCCTCCTTCAGGTGGGGCTCGTTCACGTAGCGGGTATCGCCCATGCGGAGATGCCGCTGGTCCCGCTCCACGACCTTGGCCTGTACAAATGCGGCTTCCGTCCGCGCGACGATCCGCTTGCGGAACAGCCGCCGAAAACGGCCGGCCGGCACCGGGTTGCCGTAGACGAGCCGATGGTCAAGCAAATTCGTGGCGATGGTCCAGTCCGACCGCGCCGCGCGCAGGCACTCATCCACCCCGCGCGCGGCGTGCCCGACGGTAAACTTGAGATCCCACAGCACGTACAGGATGAACTGGATCAATTCCTGGGTCTCGGGCCCCGGCGGCGCGGTCGAGAGAAACAGCAGGTCGATATCGGAATGCGGGCAGACCTCCCGGCGCCCGTAACCGCCCACCGCCAGGATGGCGAGATCGTCGACGACCCCGGCCTCCACCACTTCGCCGGTGCGGGCGCTGTCCACCAGGAACGCCAGCACCTGGTCCAGCAGGAACGCGAATTCGCGGCCGGTCGTGGGCCCGTGCCCGTGCCGGCGGAAACGGGAGCGGATCTCGGCGCGCGCGGACGCCACGGCGCCCTGCAGCAGGCCCGCCAGCGTCTGGCGCCAGAGTTCGGGGCGATCCGTCCGGCCCCGCAGACCGGCTGCCTCGGCGGCCAGCGCGCGCCGCGCGATGATCTTCCTCGGCTCCACGATATCCATGCCGACTACCCCGCACCCCCGCCGCGGGCCCGGACCGGCCGCCCGGTCCGGCCGTCATCCGGTGTCGGGGAGACCGTGTACTCCTCACGGTGTGCGCCGGGGTTATACCCCTTCCGCCGCGCTTCCACGAGCCGGTACACGAACTCCAGGGCAGCCTTGGGGGTGAGGGAATCCGGATCGATTCCGTCCAGCAGCTCAAGGGCCGGCTCGGGTTCCGTCCGGACCGGCGGCACCGGCGGCGGACGGGGGGCGGCCCGGCCCGGCCCGTCCTCCGCTTCCAGGTGCGCGAGGATCTGCCGGGCCCGGTCGAGGACTTCGCCGGGAAGGCCGGCGAGCCGGCCGACATCGATCCCGTACGCCCGCGAACTCACGCCTTCGACCAGCGCGTAGAGAAACACCACCTCACCCTGCCATTCGCGCACCCGCAAGGCCCGGCAGGCAAGCCCGTCGAGACTCTCGGCGAGCTGCGTCAGTTCGTGATAGTGGGTGGCAAACAGGGAACGGCAGCGGTTGTGCCGGTACAGGTATTCCACCGTGGCCCAGGCGATCGAGAGCCCGTCGAAGGTGGCGGTGCCCCGGCCGACCTCATCGAGAATCACGAAG
Source organism: Alphaproteobacteria bacterium (assembly GCA_965203385.1). GTDB lineage: Bacteria > Pseudomonadota > Alphaproteobacteria > TMED109 > TMED109 > VXPW01. The sequence continues at coordinate 2,169,911 of OZ241893.1, read as the reverse complement.
GACCGGGGACCGGCCTGATGGAGGATGGCGGCGGTCTCGACCATCTCGACCATGAAGGTGGACCGCCCCCGCGCCAGGTCGTCGGCCGCCCCGACCCGGCTGAACAGTCGGTCCACCACGCCGATGTCCGCTGATTGGGCCGGGACGAAGCTGCCGGCCTGCGCCAGCACCACCATCAGGGCGTTCTGCCGCAGGAAGGTGCTCTTCCCGGCCATGTTCGGGCCGGTCACCAGCCAGATCCGCCGGACCTCGTCGAGCTGGCAGTCGTTGGTGACAAAACTGCCGTCCAGCGCGGCTTCCACGACCGGATGGCGGCCGCCGGTCACCTGAAACCGGGTATCCGGATGCACCCCGGGCCGCACGTAGCCGCGTTCCCGGGCGATCTCGGCGAGGCCCTGGGCCACGTCGAGGGCCGCGAGCGCCCGGGCGATCCGCTGCACGGCATCGCGGCGGGCGAGCACCTCTGCCGCCAGTTGGGCGAACACTTCTTCCTCGATGGCGCGCACCCGGTCTCCGGCCAGTTCGATCCGCTCGGCGAGGGCGGCCAGTTCGGGCGTCACGAAGCGGGACGCGCCCGCCAGCGTCTGGCGGTGCTGGAACCGCCCGTCCGGATCAGCCGCCTGGAGGACCGCGACCTGCCCGACGGACACCTCGAGGAAGTAGCCGAGCACCCGGTTGCGGCGGATCTTGAGCGCCGGCACGCCCGTGGCCTTGCGTTCCCGCGCCTGCATCGCCGTGATCAGCTGCTGGGACTCGTCGCGCAGCGCCCGCTGCTCGTCCAGGTCGGTGCGAAATCCGGGGCACACGAAGTTCCCCTCGCGCACCAGGCGGGGGGCCTGGGGCTCGATCGCCCGCGCCAGCAGCGCGGCCAGCTGCGTCTCCCCCTCGAGCGCCGCGACCAGGGTCTGGAGACTGGCAGGAAGCGGATGCGCGCGGGCTTGCAGGTGCGTGCGCACGTCCGCCGCCACGGCCAACGCGTCCGCCACCTGCCGGAGGTCGCGCGGCCCGCCGCGCACGAAGGCAATCCGGGACAGGGCGCGGGCGCTGTCCGGCGCCCGGCGGAGGGCCGTTCGCACCATTGCCCGCGCCTCGTCGTCGGCCGCCAGCCACTCGACCCGATCGTGCCGCGCCCCGATGCGGGCGCGGTCGGTCAACGGACGCGCCAGGTCACCGGCGAGGCGGCGGGCGCCGGCGGCGGTGACCGTACGGTCGACCGCGTGCAGCAGCGAGCCCTGCACCGTACCGGCCAGGGACCGGGTGAGCTCGAGATTGCGGTGCGTGGCCGCATCGATTCCGAGGTATCCGTCCGGCGCCACCCGCCGCGGCGGACGAAATGCCGGCAGGCTCTCCCGATGAGTCAGTTCGGCGTAGTCGAACACGGCGCCCAGCGCCGTGATCTCGGCGGGGGCCAGCGCGCCGAACGCATCCAGCGCCCGGACCCGGTAGTGCTCCCGGACCCGGCGTTCCGCCGACCCGAACGCAAACCGCGCGGCCGGCAGCTCGGTGATCATGGCGCGGTGCGTCGCGAGCACCGCTTCGACCCCGGGGTCGCGGGCCAGCGCGTCGGCCACGATGATCTCGCGGATGCCCGCCCGCGCCAGCACCGCGTCGAGCCCGTCCGCCGCCACCGACTCGACCTCGACCTCGCCGGTAGAGAGGTCGATGAACGCGACCGCGGTTCCGCCGCCGACCCGCGCCAGCCCCGCCAGGAAGCTGTTCTCCCGGGCCTCCAGCAGGTGTTCGTCGACCACCGTCCCCGGCGTCACCACCTGCACCACTTCCCGCTTGAGCACCGCCCGGTTGCCGCGGCGGCGGGCCTCTTGGGGGCGCTCCACCTGTTCACAGACGGCGATCCGGAAGCCCTTGCGGGTGAGGCGGGCGAGGTAGCTTTCACTGGCGTGCACGGGCACCCCGCACATGGGAACGGGATGGCCGTTCTTGGTACCCCGGCTGGTCAGGACGATGTCGAGTTCGCCGGCAACCTTCTCGGCGTCCTCGAAGAAGAGTTCGTAGAAGTCGCCCATCCGGAAGAACAGCAGGCAGCCGGGATGCTGCTCCTTGACGGCGAAATACTGCTGGAACATGGGCGTGAGCGCCGGCCCGGCCCGCGCACCGGGCGGTGCCTCGGCGGCCGCGTCAAGGGCGGGAATCCTGAGCTGGGTCATGCGCGCCGCCGCCCGCCGCCGCGCCCCCCGGCGGCCCGCGCCGCATCGACCGGACCGAGCCGGTCAGCGGCCCCGCCCGCCCGGCCTGCGGAGCAGAAGCCGCCCCGCCTCTCGATCCCGCGCGGGCGCGCCCGATTCACGATTCAGCGGGTTCCCGGAAAGGGCTGGTCCATCTCCACGACATTGGTGGCGGGACCGACGATCAGGGGGTCCGGCCCCTGCACGACATTCCGGTCCCGGTCCGGATACGGGAGCGCTGAGAGAAAATGCTGCATGGAGGCGATGCGCGCGCGTTTCTTGTCATCCGACTTGACGACGGTCCACGGCGCATCGGCGGTATCGGTGTAGAAGAACATCTCTTCCTTGGCGAGGGTGTACGAATCCCACTTCTCGACCGAGGCGGTATCGATGGGAGACAGCTTCCACTGCTTGAGCGCATCCCGCTTGCGGGCGGTGAAGCGGCGCCGCTGCTCGGCCTGCGTGATCGAAAACCAGAACTTGAAATACCGGATCCCGCTGTTGACCAGCATGCGTTCGATCTGCGGACACTGCCGCAGGAACTCGAGGTACTCGCGGCCCGTGCAGAACCCCATGACCCGTTCCACTCCGGCGCGGTTGTACCAGGAACGGTCGAACAGGACGATCTCGCCGGCCGTCGGCAGGTGCGCGATGTAGCGCTGGAAATACCACTGCCCCTGTTCCCGTTCGCTCGGTTTCTCGAGTGCGACGACCCGGGCGCCGCGCGGGTTCAGGTGCTCCATGAACCGCTTGATCGTGCCCCCCTTGCCCGCCGCGTCACGCCCCTCGAACACCACCACGATCTTCTGACCGGTTTCCTTGACCCAGTTCTGGACCTTCAGAAGCTCCACCTGAAGCCGCTGTTTCTGGACTTCGTAGGCCGAGTTCCGGAGCTTGCGCTGGTACGGGTAGACCCCTTCACGGAAGATTCGCGCCCGCGCATCGGGATCGATCCGGAGGGCGGCCAGCACCTGATCGGGCGCCGGCAGTTCCTCTTGCGGGGCGCCGCCCGCCGCGCCGTTCCCCTGTGACCCCAGGATTCCTGCGGCCTCCCTCGACGCCCGTTCCCGGTGCTCCGTGTTCCGCTCCTCGGCCATGATCAACCCGCCGCCTGCCCGGTCTCCCGCTCCAGTATATAAAGGAACGGCGTACGCGCTCCGGATCGGTTGCGGGGGGCCTCCCCGGACCGCCGCCCGCCGACCCCGGTGCTGTGTCCCGACGACCCCGAACCCCCGCACCGATTCCCCGGAGCCCCGCATGCTGCTTGACGTCCGCACCTACACCTGCCGCCCCGGCACCATCAAGAAACACCTCGAGCTCTACGAGCGGATGGGCAAGGAGCCGCAGACCCGCCACCTGGGCGCCCCGCTCGCCTATCTGGTCACGGAAACCCCCGACCCGAACCAGTACGTCCACATCTGGGTCTACGAGAACGCCGGCGACCGGGAAGCCAAGCGCGCCGCCATGTGGGCGGACCCCGACTGGGTGGCCTACGTGGCCGAGAGTGCCAGGCTCGGAGCGATGGTCCGCCAGGAGAACCGGCTCATGACGCCGGTCACCTTCTTTCCGGAACCCGGACGGAGCTGACCCGGTGGCGGCCGCACTGCCCGCCGGCGACGGCCGGCGATCCTGCTGCCCGACCGCGGTCGGGCGCCTTCGCATCCGGTGGGCCCCCGCATCGGGGCCGCGCACCGGCCGCGGTCGCGGACGCGACCTCACGTTCGGCTGGTTCGATTCCCCCTTCGGCGACATGCTCGTCATGGCCGCCGAACCCGAACTCGTCGGGCTCGCGTTTCGCGGGGACCACTCGCGCGAGGCGGTCTACCGGTCGATGGCCGACCGGCAACCGGCCGCCCGGTACCGTGCCGACCCGACCGGACTGGCGGCGTGCGCCGACACCCTGTGCCGGACCGGAGCCGCCCGGCTGCACCTGAGCGGGACCCGGCGGCAGTTCCAGGTCTGGTCCGAACTGCTTGCCATTCCGAAAGGCGAAACCCGGAGCTACCGCGACCTGGCCCACCGGCTGGGGACCCCGGGCGGCACCCGCTGGATCGGTCAGGCGAACGCGGCCAACCCGATTTCCTGGCTGGTGCCCTGCCACCGGGTGATCGGCAGCGACGGCGGGCTCGCCGGCTACGCGTGGGGCTCCGCCGTCAAGCGCGCCCTGCTGCAGGAGGAGGGGGTGCGGTTCAACGCCGCCTGACCGGCCGCGCGCCCCGCACCTCCCGGGGCAGCCCGGGCCGGGCCGGGCGACGGCCCCCGCGAACCGAAGCGACCCCTCTCTGGCTGTACGGCCGCCACGCGGTACAGGCTGCCCTGCAAAATCCCGCCCGGACGGTGCACCGGGTGCTCGTCGCCCGCGAAGCCGGGTCCGGCCTTGCGGATTCGCTCGCCCGGTTGCTGCGGCGGCGCGGGTCGCCACGGGTTCCGGAGCGTCCCGCCCGCCGCGACATCGACCAGTTCGCCGGCTCCGGAGCTGCCCACCAGGGGGTCGCGGCCGCGGTCGATCCGCTCCCCGCGCCCGATTTCGAGCGCCTGTGCCGGACCGCCGGGCCCGGCACGGTGGCAGTCGGTCTCGACCGGGTCACGGACCCCCAGAACATCGGTGCGGTGCTGCGCTCGGCCGCGGCCTTCGGGGCGGCGTTCCTGGTCCTGCCCGCCCGCCACGCTCCGGGGGAAACCGGCGCCCTGGCCAAGGCGGCGTCCGGTGCCCTTGAAACCGTTCCGGTCGTCCGGGTTCGCCGCTTCGCCCACACCCTGGCCGGCCTGCGCGAAGCGAACTTCCTGTGCCTCGGCCTCGACCCCGATTCCCCGGTCCCGGTTGCCGGCGCCCTGCGGCGCGCGGGCGTCCGTCGCCCGCTGGCGTTCCTGCTCGGCGCCGAAGGCAGCGGACTGCAGCCCCGCACCCGCGCCAGCTGTGATGCCCTCGTCTCCATCCCCATCCAGGCCCGGACAGGCAGCCTCAACGTATCCGTGGCCGCCGCCATCGCCCTCTACGAAGCGCGGAGCCGACACGGCAACCCGCCGCCTCCGGCAGCCCGGCGCAGCGGCCCGCCGGAAGCCGCGCAGGCGCCGCCCCGACAGCCTGAACCCGTTCGTACCAGACGCGGTGAAGCGCCCGCCCGGCAGCGCCGGCTCCCGGGTCCCGCCCGGGAGACCGGCGGGCCGAAGCACCCCCTCAACTGACTGACGGCGCCGCCGCCGGACTGGTGTCCGGGCAGCCGCAGGCGTCCCTGCCGTATCGACCGGGCTGCCCGCCCTCACGGTTCGGGCCGCCGCAACCCGAGGCCGCCTGGCCGGCCTTCGCGCGGCGGGTGTTCCCGCAGGATCCGGCCCGGGTGTACCATGCATCTGACCGGCAGCTGCTCGCATTTCCGAGTTCCGGGTTTCGTGTGATCCGCCCCAGCGAGAGGTTCCATGGCTGGCGACCCGCACCCTTGCCCGACAGAACCGCCGGCGGCCCGGTTCTCGGTGCGGCCGCTTCCGGGCGCCCTCGGGGCCGAGATCGACGGTTTGGATCTCGCGGCTCCGCTCGAGGCCTCTACCGTACAGGCCCTTCGAAGCACCTGGCTGCGGTATCTGGTCGTCTTCTTCCGGGGGCAGGCGCTCGGCGCCCGGGAACTGGCCGCCCTGGCCCGGTGCTTCGGCACCTCGATGCCGTATCCGATGGTACCGGGAATGCCCGACGAGCCCCACGTCATCGAAGTCCTCAAGCGGGAGGACGAGACCGTCAACTTCGGCGGCCTCTGGCACACCGACACCGCCTACCTCGACCACCCTCCCATGGCCAGCCTGCTCTACGCCGTGGAGGTGCCTCCGACCGGCGGCGACACGCTGTTCGCGAACGGATACGACGCATTTGCCGCCCTGTCGCCGGCGATGCAGGCCATGCTGGGCTCGCTGCAGGTCGTCAACCGCTCGGACGGAACCGCCGTCACCGCCACCCGCGCCCCGCGCTCCGGTGCGCTGCAGGAGAACCGGTTCGAGGCCGTCCATCCGGCGGTGCGGACCCATCCCGAAACCGGCCGCAAGGCGCTGTACGTAAATTCTGCCCATTCGGTTCGCTTTGCCGGCATGACCGAACACGAAAGCGAGCCCCTGCTGCGCTGGCTCTTCGCCCATCAGTCCCAGGCGGCATTCACGTCGCGCTTTCAGTGGACGGCCGGGGCGCTGGCTTTCTGGGACAACCGGGCCGCCCTGCACTACCCGCTGAACGACTACCAGGGTCACCGCCGGCGCATGCTGCGAATTCAGCTTGCAGGAGACCGGCCGGTCTGAAGAGTTCCAGGCCGGAGGCGAGGTCGCCCCTATGCCGCCGCCCCCTCTCCCGCACACCGACTTCGGGCATGTTGACCTGCCAGAGCCCGGAAACGGCGCGGGAGGCTGCTGCCAGCCGGCGCAGGGAACCGGACCGAAACAGCGGCAGCCGGCGGCCCGGAGTTGAGACGGCGGCCGGAATCGCTACGCTGGACCCTGCAGGAGGGATGGCCGAGTGGTCGAAGGCGCACGCTTGGAGTGCGTGTATGCGGGAAACCGTATCGGGGGTTCGAATCCCTCTCCCTCCGCCACATCATGCAATTGCGGGATGGAGACCTGCTCACCCCGGCTTGGGGCCGGGCGTCTCAAGGTCCGCCAAATCCTGACATCGCGGGTGCATGAGCTCCCGTACGATCTGGGTCTGGGCGATACTGGAGGGCGAGGATGTCGAGTTCGCCAAGCGGTTCCGATTGCGGTCGATCAGCCGCGGTCTCGTGCACGATACCGTCGATCTTTCCCTGCTCGTCTATGTCCGCTTTCGCGGCGCGTCCGAGATGAAGCAGGAACGGTGAGCCTTCATTCGGAACTGCTGAAACAGGCCCGCTTCCTTGCCCGGAAGGAGCCGAAGCAACCGACCCAGGACAGCCTGCGCGGTTCGGTTTCGGCATCCTGGTACGCCCTCTTTCACCCTCTGGTCGACGAATCGAACCGGTTGATACTGTCGGGGCGGGGGCGCGGCCCGCTGCGCAACGGTCTGGGGCGCGAACCTTTCATCATTCCCCGACGAAGCAGACGGTCGTCGCCTTCTCCAGGCAGCGGATCTCTCCGAAGCTATCGTCCAGCTTCGACGGCCGCCCGGTGCCCCAGCCGCTGATCGACGTCGCGTCCGCCATCGTCGGATTGCAGGAGACCCGCCACCATATGGATCTGGCGAATCGGCATCTGGTGTGGGCGACCCCAACCATGATTCTTACTGTGTTTTCGGCAGACGCTTCAGGCACTTATTTTTGGGCGCATCGCTGTCGATCCAAGAAGTTGCGACGTCTCTTGCGATTGCCGTCAAACGGGTACAATATCCGTGTGTGCCGCCCCATCGATGGCAGAATGTCTTTGTTCTTAAAGTCGGCACGGAGATCGCCATTATTAGAGCAAAGGATCTTGGCTTGGCTTGCAAGCGCGAGAGATAAAATATGCGGATCATTGGACCGGCGGGGTTTTGCTCGGATTTGATTTTCGGCGTCTGTAAGTGTCTCGGTTGATATCTTTTTGAGCTGTCCGCCTTGTTCATACCGGCGAATAAGTTCCATCACGGCGCGGTTCTTTTGAACCTCTGTACGGTATTTGCCAGACATTGGAAATGCCAGCACACCGTGCCGCCTTCTGATCCAGGAAAGGAACAGTTCGTCTCCTGCAGCCCCCTGCCTGGCGAGCACCGGCAGGGAATCCGCATCCACGATAGCAACCACGCACATTTGACTGACCTGTTTATCAGATTCCGAGAAGCCGTTCTGTCTCTGTCAGGAAGAATTCCCGGTAGGTATCGGGCGGGTCCATTACATTTGCTTGCGAATCGACAGAGATATTATAAATCCTGGTTTCAGACCCGTTCTCGCTTTTTTCGAAATAAAGGATCGCCAGGTCGTCGGGATGCAGAACCTTCTGCATTACACACAGCCGGAAGCGATCGACAATATGGTCGCTGTGAGTCTCGATTATGTAGTCGTGCGGGCCTTCAGCCATATATTGAGCCAATTTAGCTTGAGCCACCGGATGAACGTGAACTTCAGGTTGCTGTAGCAACAAGACGCTCGGTGCATCGGTTACAGCTATGGCACGAACGACAGGGAGTATTGAATGAACTCCATAACCGACGTCGATCAAATTATGGGTGCCGGCGGCCGTGGCGACCGAAACTTCTGTCTCATCGCGCGAGGTGGACTTGGTCAATGCGATGCTGTCCCACAAGCCGAGCACCGGACCGGCTTGGGAAATTAATGCTCGTTCCGAAGAATCGCGTAAGTGTTCCGGAGGTTTCTGGTAACTGCGTTGTCTGGGGGGCGCATCCGGTTCCAGTGCTTTAACATGAAAACTACGTTGCGCAGGTAACGGCATTTCGGACCGAAAAAAGTTCACAAACTTACCAAAATCAACGATTTCTTCCGATGTTGCCGGGATTTTTCGACGCTTCTCGAATGTTACTCTTTCCCCATTGTAGGGGAGAATTCCTTGACGCACATAAAGGCACAACCAGGTGGAGATGGGCATGAACGATATCTGTGCCCAATCCATTGAAAATTCGAAACGCGGGCCCAGAAATGACAATTGTTTTTCTTCTTTATTGTTACCATTTCCAGTCGATATCTCGATGCGCGCGGGTGAAGCATCCTTCCCGGGGAAGGTAAACGCTGCACGTGTCTCAAATGGCCGACCCTTCTCATCGCATCCGAAGGAGAATTGGGCGGTCGAGTGAATGTGGTCGTGATATCGACCCGCAATGGTAAAACTGGAAGTGCCAGTCCGGGCTATTGAGTCGTAGTCACCCATAGAAAAGGGAGGACGGTCAAAGGGATGGTCGTGCGTCAAGTCGACTAGATTGGAAAGATGGGCGAATGCATTGAAGCAAGCGAGAAAAGTTGATTTGCCGACACTATTTTCGCCAACAAGCAGTGTAATACGTCCTAAGCGCGCGCGCTGGGCAGAGCTGAAACACCGTATGTTCTGGATCGAGATTTCGCTTATGCGAGCCATCAGCGGCCCCCTGGAAACAGCGGCAGGCGGGCAAGCAAATTTCTGCATTTCTTGAAAAAACGACTCATGACGGACTCTGCGGCTTGTGCCTCGTGGGAGCGGCGTGAAGGAACGGGTACGTGAAATGATCGCCAAGGGCAGTTTTTCGGACGACCGAACAGTGTTCATGGCACTGCAGATCTTGCACGTCGAGTCGGTTCGGTATCAGGCTGTAGTGCTGTCGACCGGCGTGATCTGGCCACCAAGTGTCCGCTATGACAAGTCGTATCATCGCGATGACCATGGATGTCGCAAGGTTTGCGCTGAAGGGGAAGACGTTCTGGTTGCGCGGTGCCTGGCCGATGTCGGTGAGGTTGCGAATATAGGCTGGGTCGTCCAGGGAACCGTCGACCTCAAGGACAACATCGGAACTGGTGTATTGACCGTCGCATCGCAAACACCGAAACATCGGGCCGATGGTGGTGACACCCCAAGCCGCTTGGCCGAGCGAGCCGTCCAGCTTATTGTCGATGAACACGCCTCCGGATATGACGGGAATGCAGTGTGCATAGGCGACATGATTCAGGAGATCCTTGGGGAGCGGGCGATCCACGGCAGAAAACAGAATATCGCAATCGAGGGCAGCGGCAAAGGCATGATCGCTTTGAATGGACGAGGCGCAGGTTCTAATGTCAAACTTGCTGGCGGTCGCTGACCGGCTGGCGTGTCGGGCGACAAGATCGACCTTCAGAGAGCCGAGATCGTCTTGCGACGCGTATAGCAAGCGGTCCAAATTGTGGGATTCGATTTGATCCGGATCGATGATGGTAAGCTTTTCCATGCCCATTCTTGCCAACGCTTCGGCAATCACGCAGCCCACGCTTCCGACCCCGACGATACCGAAATGGAGGCCGGAGAGATCTCGTTGGCACTTGTCACCCCAGGTGTCCACCGTGCGCTGCAGAAGTCGACGTCGCTCGCCGGCAGGGCGCTGCTTGAAAGTGACGCGAAACTGTCGACCGACGACCCGGACCTTTTCGCACCAGGTGCGATTGAAGGTGTTTCCGTCCCAAGTCCAAAATCGAGCGCTCCAGCTTTGATCCGTGCCGAGTGTCAATCCAACGAGAGGCAGGCCGGTTGCACGAGCAGCAGGTGAGATTCGATCTCGCTCGGCAACGATGTCGGGCGCACTCATGTCCTGCCAACCGCTGGTGAAATGGTTGTGCATGAATGCCAGCCCGGCGCCCCGCTGGATGGCGGTTCGAATAGCACGGGTTAGGTAAGAGGGTTCGAAACTGGCGCCGCCATGCAAAAATCGATCGCCTGTAACCGGGAGGATTATCTCGGATATAATGGCGGCTTTTCTGCTGGATCCTGTTGAAGGGCGCCAAAGGGCAAAGCAAAGATCTTCCTGCCTTTGTCCTGCGTTAACGTGCCGGAGCAGATAGCTGGATGCGCTATCGTGGGCCTCCTGGGTAAGAACGGTATCGAAGATCAAATCTGGCTCCAGAAACGAAGAAGGTGTCTATTGATGAAAGTCTTCATGTTCTTTTCCGAAGGAGGAAGATTGTCCCAGAAATTACTGGGCGGTACGCTGAAGCCTTTCCATTGACGGTTGTCAAAAGTGAATGATGAGTGGACAGGAATTTGCTCCCCCGGAAGGTCAGCCACATAGATGAAATGTGGCGGGTAGTCGGGATAACTATCTTCCTGAAAGCCAATTGCAAGGGTAAACGTTTGATCCTTGAACCTCCCTGTTGGGACTTTTTGGGTCAGTGTTACGGCTCTATGCTGAATAAATCCGTTATCAGTGACAATTTGTGGCTCAAGGCCCATCTCGCTGAGCTCAGCGCAGATCGAATCAGTCGGTATCATGGGGTCGGAATGCAACGGGTGTGGCCCCGGCGTGTACGGCCAGGAATTCATCATCATTCAAAATATCGACGGTATCGGCAAGGCTTTGATATTTCTGTCCGGTCTTAATGTTCTCCAGGACATAGCTGTCAAGTTGATCAGGGTCAATGCTAGCGGCTTTCCCGGCGGCCTGGAGGACCTGTTTTACAGATAGATTCGAGGTGTTTGTTGTTTGTTGTTCTCCATTGACCTTGTAGTGGATTACTTTAAGAAATGGTGGCTTTGAATCTTGGTCTCGTCTTTCTGTCGTAAAGCGGTCTCCCGAGTGGACATCGATACCATGCTTGGAATCGAGAAGTTTAGTGCCGTCTTCTGAAATCAAGAAAAACTGGTCTGAAGACAAACCCGCAATAGAAAGTATATCTGCAACTGACCGGGGAACCTTGAGAGTAAAGCATGGTTTGTCATCTATGAAGAACTCTATGGGGTCCGACATGTTTTCCTCCTTGTCATCCGGCAAACAGGATGCTGCAAAATGAACATGGGTGGCCGCTGGTCTATTGTCTCCTGTGTCGCTACATGGTTAAAGCTGAGGGATCAAGCGACACTGTCTGCATCCTAGACCGGGGTATGGCAGTGTCAAGCGACTCTGTTCGATGCAGTGCTGCCCGAACGGCCTGCGGACAGCCGAAGAGATGTTTGGTAGGAAGGGTGTCGCGCGGTCGGCGCGATGTGGGTGAAGACCGTTCGACCCCAAGATGGTTGGTGTACGGCGCACCCTTGCGCCCTCATAGAAGGTAAGGTCGCGACACGGTGTGCCACGTCATGAATCGATTCGTGCGCCGCCACATCATGCAATTGCGGGATGGGTAACTGCTCACCAGAGATCACGGATTCCTTGTAGGTCGCGGCAATGGTCCAGCCCGCGCGCTTGCAGCGGAATCTTCCGGCGGCGTGAAGGAGGTCATGCCCAGAACGTCCAGCCCGCGCGCTTGCAACGGGATCATATTTCGTATTCCAGCAACACTTGTATGCCCTTTATCTTGACGCTATATTGCGTCAAATAAACCGGCAACGGATGTGAAGTGTGCCATTATGAGTCTCGCAGCCTATTCGGATCACGGGCTGTTCGCGCCGAACAAGATCGCCAAGGCGTTGCGCACTACGAGCGAGGAAATCGCGCGGACGGTCGGTCTCGGCAAGGATGCGGTTCAACGCAAGGACCGTCTGCGTTCCAACAAGACCCAACGACGCCTCCGCGAGATGGTGGAGATCGTCAACAAGGTCGAACCGCGCTTCGGCTCCGCCCTGATAGCCTATGCCTGGTTCCGGTCTGAGCCCCTGTCCGGGTTTTCCGGGCAGACAGCCATGCAGCTGGTGCGTGAAGGACGCGCGGGCGAGGTTCTGGAGTTCATCGACGCGGTCGATGCCGGCGTCTACGCCTGATCGCACGCACTCAATGCATGGCGATCACCTATTCGGGACACATCTACCGGGCGCTCAATCCGGTCCATGCCCGCGACCCGATGTCAGGACGCGGGGCGGCGCTTTATGGCGGCCGGTTCAATCCCAAAGGTGTGCCTGCGCTCTATGCCTCGACTTCGGTCATGACTGCGCTTCGGGAAGCCAATCAGGTCGGCGACCTGCAACCGACGATATTGGTGTGCTATCGCGCCGAGATCGAGATGGTCTTCGATACGGCCGATAGCGCAGCCCTCGAGGCCGCGGGGATCGACGCGGCCGCTCTGGCCGATCCGACATGGCGCGATGAGATGCAACGATCAGGGGAAGCACGGACACAGCGCTTTGCACGTGATCTGATCGTGGCGGGATATAACGGCCTTCTCGTCCGCAGTTTCGCGAAAGGAGTCGGCAGCAAGGACATGAATCTGGTCCTCTGGAAATGGAGATCTTCCGCAACATCCGCCCTTGAGGTGATCGATGACGAGGGCAGGCTGCGCTAGGTGGCACCCGCTCAAGCCGCTAACCCATTGGATGATCCGCAGGTCATGGCGTCCCCGATCAAGCTCTTCTCGATCTCTCCAAGCCGCGGACGTTTGTCCGGCATCGACCGGTCGCGCCGCGCCCAACTCTCGGCGTGGCGCTTGATGCGCTGGCGGTCGGTGAAGTTCCTGCCCGCGCAGGTGCGCCGCCGGTTGCGCTCATTCCGACGGGTCCCGGCCCAGCGATTCCTGGAAGGACCGCGCCTCCGCGACCAGCCGGTCGAGCTCGAAGGGCTATTCGGTCCGGCGCGAGCCGTCCGCGCATGCAGGCGGGAAACGGATCTTCCGCTACGCGTCCGCCCTCGGCGGCGCGGGCTCCATTGCGGTCGACATCAACTACCTTTTCCGGACGCCGCTTTTCGGCGTCGACCGGATACCGTCGGCGACGCTGGCAGGGTATGGGGCGCAGGCGGTGCCGGTGCTCGACGTTCACGAGATCGTCGCCGGAAAACTGGTGGCGTTGATCACCCGGCAGGCGGCGCGCGATCTGTTCGACGCGTACCGTATCGCCGCCATGCCCGGCCTTGACTGGACGAAGATCAGGCTCGCTGCCCTGATGATCGGCGGCGCCGCCCGCCGCCTCGACTGGCGCCAGGCGACTCCCGAAATGATCGGCTGCGGAGGAACCGATCTGGCGGCCAGGCTGACCGGTTGCCTGCCCGGCCGGTACTGCGAGACCTTCGGCGGACAGGAGGCCTGGATCGAAACGGCCACCTCAGCATGTCGCCGCGACCTGGCGCCGCTGTTCCGGTTCCGCGAAGACGAGATGGCGTTTCTTGACGGCGTTCTCGACGATGGCGTGATCGATGCGAGTCGGCTGGGGGCGCCGGAAGAGGTGCGGTTCGCCATCGAGACCTGCCCCGCTCTTCGCTGGAAAGCGCAGCATGTCAAAGCGTGGAAGACCGGCGGCACATCTCCAGCCAAACGCCGCCGGCGCCGGCGTGGCGAACCTGATACCTGAGCCAGGCCATGCACGATCAATCAGGCCGGGTGTGGCAGCCGACCGCGACCGCGGAGGGCCGTCGTGACAGGAACCATGCGGACTGCACCGTTCGTCCATGCTCCTGCTCCCTTTGCGACCGGCTTCCGTCGACGTGAAGAGCTGGTGCGGCCGGTACGTCATCGCGGCAGGGAGCCGGGTTTCCCCGGTCCCCCCGCGCAGATCCGTGCCCGGACAGGGCGCGGCAACATCTCCAACGGGCCCCTCTTCTTCATCGGCATCCACTATAGTGACGGTCTCTCCCTCCACCGCCGCCGCCCCGATCGGCGGCCGTATCGAACCGATGTGCTGCCTGTGACGAATCCGGCACCCTTGGTGACGATTTTCGGCGCGACCGGCTTTGTCGGGCGTGCCGTCGTCCGGCATTTCGCCCGGGCTGGATGGCGTGTGCGCGCCGGTACCCGCAGCCCCCAGCGGGCCGGTTTCCTCCGACCTATCGGGGATCTGGGCCAGATCGTGCCGGTCGCTGTCGATATTCGGCGGCCCTCTACCTTGCTTTCCGCCGTTCAGGGCACCCAGTCGGTCGTCAACCTGGTCGGGATCCTGGCCCCTGCCGGGCGCCAGACCTTCACCGCTGTTCATGTTGACGGCGCTGCCAATGCGGCGAAAGCGGCTGCGGCCGCCGGCGCCGCCGGCTTCGTACACGTTTCGGCCCTCGGTGCCGACGCCGGGTCCCGGTCCGCGTACGCCCGGACCAAGGGGCTGGCCGAGAACCGTGCGCTCGAAATTCTCCCCGCCACTGCGATCCTGAGACCCGGCATCGTGTTCGGGCCGGAAGACCGGTTCTTCAACCGGTTTGCCGCAACCCTGCGGCTGGCCCCGGTCATGCCGGTGCCCGGCCGGGGCCGTGTGCGCCTTCAGCCGGTCTACGTGGAAGACGTGGCGGCAGCTGTCTTCCGGGCCGCGACGACCCCGGCCGCCGCCGGCCAAACCTACGAACTGGGCGGCCCGGGCACCCGCTCGCTGATGGCGATCCTTCGCTGGATTCGCGAACAGATCAACCGCCGGTGCCTGCTGCTCCCGGTTCCGCTCACCCTGCTGTGGCCGCCGGCGTGGCTGATGGAACGTCTGCCGAACCCGCCGCTCACCCGTGATCAGCTGCGCCTGCTGACAACCGACAACGTGGTATCGGACACCGCCCACACCCTGGATACCCTCGGCATCACGGCCACGGCGTACGAGGGAATCGTCCCGGCGTATCTCGAGCGGTTTCGGCTTGGAGGCGACTCTCTGCGCGGATGACGCCGGGCCGGCACGGACCGGGCGGCAGAACGCCGGACCTCCCGCGGCCAGGGCGCCGGCAGACGTCGAAACGACTTCGAGCGCGCAAGCCGTCCCGGACACGGCGGGAAGCCGGCCGCATGCGGGCGGCGCAAGCCGCCGCCGTTCCCCGCCTCCCGGGTCTCGGCGCGCGCGGGATCCTCCAGCCGGAAGGCCGCGGCGTCAGACCGGCCGGTCCGGCGTGCGGTAGATCGGGGGTTCGCCCCGCGCAACCCGGGCCACATTGCCCAGGGCCACATCGAAATTCCGGCGTTTCGATTCGAACGTCTGGCCTCCGACGTGCGGCGTCAAGAGCAGACGCTCCCTCGCCGTCGGGGAGAGGTTGAGGAAGGGATGGGTGGGCGGCAGCGGCTCGTAGTCGAACACGTCGAAGGCGGCCGCCCGGAGCTTTCCCGATTCGAGGGCGTCGGCCACCGCCCCGTCGTCAACCACCCCGCCCCGTCCGACATGAACGAGCATGGCTCCCGTCTTGAGGCCGCAGAAGATGCGGTCGCGGTCCAGCAGGTTCCAGGTGCTGGCTCGGCCGGGCAGCGACACCACGACGATGTCGGATAATGCCAGCAGTTCGGGCAGCGGCACGGCGGGCACGGCGGGATCGTCCTGGCCCGGGTACGCCGCCCGCACCACGCGGAGACCGAGACCCTGAAACAGGTGTGCCACGTGCCGGCCGATCGGACCGTAACCGATCACGCCCAGCCGGCCCGACAGTTCGTGGGCGGTGGCGGCATGCTTCCTGCGGGCGGCCAGCCACTCGGCTTCGCCTCCCGTCTCCAGCAGGGTCAGCGGTCGGTTGAGCCGGAAGACCAGCTGCACCACCAACTGCGCAACCGACAGCGCATTGAGTCCGGGAACGTGGCACACCGGAATCCGGCGCCGGGCACATTCCTCGTGATCAACGTTGTCGTAGCCGGCACCGGTCAGTTGCACGAGGCGGACCTTCGGCGCGAGGTTCAGCAGCGCCTTGTCGACCAATCCGAACCCCGATCCGATCAGAATGTAATCGGCACCAGCGGCGGCTTTCTCGACTTCGGCCCGGACCGATGCATGGCCGAAGCGCATGACAAAACCCTCGGGCACTGCCAGCCCGGTCGCCCGGAACTCGGCCTCCGGCCAGAGAAACGCGATCAGCGGCCGGGGCATGCCGGCACCCGCCTTGCGAATCGTGTGGACGCATGTCCCTCGAGTGGCTCCCGGCCTCCAAGCCGAACGACGCCACCGAACGACGCCGGCCCGGAGTTGGCCCCCAACCCGGCCCCGGAACTGCCCGGGCCCGGCTTCTCATGCCGAAGCCTCGTCGAGCACGGCGACGCCCGCAATCCGACGCGGCCGGCATCGGACAGGACCGGCGGCCACCCCTGCCGCCCCGGCGGCCGCCGCCGGAATCCCGGGAGGGCCGGGCAGTCGCGGAGGGAGTCGCAGGCTGGCGTCCGGGGCCGGCCCGAACTTCCCCGGCCGGCGCGCCGGCGGCGGCCACGGACACGCTGCAACGCGGCCGCGGGAGAAAGGCAGCCGTTCGACGGCCGAACCGGCAGCGGCTGGTGCGGGCGCCGCTCCGCCGACCCCCCGTGACGCCGGCCAGATCCCCGGAGGCGCGCCCAGGTGTCGCCGGAAGCACCCGGAAAGCGCGGCCACGGCCACCGCCGTTTTGCCCGCAGCGCCGGGAAGCGGGACCTTCCGGCATCACCGTTCAGACCGGATGGGTGGGGCCGCCCCGCGGTCCGGGGCCGGATCCGAACCGCCCGGCCCCGGCTCAACGGGGTGGATCCGAAGCCCGCCGAAAGACTGTTCGGTGGGCACGATCTCGATGGTCGAAACATTGACACGCCAGGGCGCACTGACGGCGTACAGGATGGCCTCCGCCACATCTTCCGGCCGAAGCTCGTCAAAGGTCCCGTAGGTCCGCCGCGCCGCCTCTTCCCCGGCGGCCCCGACCATGAACTCGGTCACCACCCGGCCCGGACAGATCTCGGTGACCCGCACCCCGGTCCCGGCAAGATCGATTCGCAGATTCTGCGAGGCCAGGCGGACGGCCCCCTTCGAACCGCCGTAAATGGGAGACCGAATCGGGTACAGGCCCGCCACGGATCCGACCCCCACGACATGGCCGCGCTTCCGGCCGCACATGCCGGGCAGCACGGCCCGAAGCACGTGCAGGAAGGCGGTGACGTTGGTATCGATCGTCACATCGATGTCGCTGCGTTCCGCAACGAGAAAGCTCCCCATGCCCCGTCCGAGTCCCGCATTGTTCACCAGCACGTCGATCTCGAGGGGCGCCAGCGCGGCATACAGCGCGTCGGTATCGCGCAGATCAAGCGTCAGCGGCGTTACCCCGGCCTCTGCGGCCAGATCCGCCAGACGGTCGGCCCGCCGGGCCACCGCCGTGACGGCGAGCCCGGCGCCGGCCAAGGCGCACGCGGCCGCCCGTCCGATGCCGGCCGAGGCCCCGGTCACCAGGGCCGTCCTGTAGTCGGGACCGATCATGGCGCACCTCCAGTACGGCAAAAGGTTCCGGCGGACACCGCCGGTATCTGCACACACGGCGCCCGGCGGGGGCGGGCGAACGGGACCCGCCGGTCCCGGCTCGACCGGCAGGGATCGGGGCGGCGGCCCGGAGCCGGCCCGACGGGGGATTCCGCGGGAACCGCCCGTCCCCGGCTCGTCCGGGCGCCGCACCCCCTCCTGTGCGTACCCGGTCCCGTCACGCCGGCCGGTCGCCGGCGGAACGGCGGCCCCCGCCTATTCGACCAGGGCCGCATCGCGAGTGCGGTGAAAGTTCTGCAATCCGATCTCGTTCCGGCCAAACATGACCTCGCGCTGAACGTTCGCCGCAAGGTTCGCCTGGACACTCTCCATCATCGCAAAGTCCTCGTGATCGAGCACCCCGAGCACCATCTGCAGCGCGACCTCCCAGTCGCGGCCGGATTCGTCGCCGGCGGGCGAGGCCAGGGTCACCCGGCAGGTCGTCACCCCCGGGCGCCGGGGGTCCGGAAAGAAACGGTAGAACTCCACGTGCGGGCCCTGGCTGACCAACACGGCGTTGGGGAAGAGCCGGTAGATGATGACGGCGTGCGGAACCAGGCGCCACTCCGCCGGGTCGCGGCCGCGCTGCTCCTCGATACTGCGGCGAAGGGCCACGAGGCGCGCATGCCGGCCAAACGATTCGTGGAGAAACGCACTGTCCAACAGGGCTTTCGCGATAGTCTTCCGATGCAGAACCGCCACATGATGGAGCTCGAGGAAGGTATCGACGCCAAGCTTCCAGTTCATGGACTTGGTCCAGGTATGGCTGACCCGGTTGACGTGCGCGGCCAGTCCGAAGCCGGCGAGTTCGGCTTCCAGTGCCCCCAGGCCGGGGTCGGGAACCCGGGCGGCGGCCGGGTCGAGCGCCAGCCAGACCAGGCCGTCCCGCTCCTCCGCCGGAAACCGCAGGAGACGGACCTCGTCGACGTCCACTTCCGGAAAATGTTCGCTCCCCGGCAGCGCCCGCAGCACCCCGCAGCGGTCGTACGCCCAGCCATGGTACGGGCAGGCGAAGGCCTTGCCGACTTCCCCGTCTCCGGACAGCAGCCGCGCGCCCCGATGGCGGCAGGTGTTCAGGAGGCCGTGCACGACCCCCGCATCGTCCCGCACCAGCAGCACCGGCCGGCCGGCAACTTCCAGTGCCAGGTACGCCCCGGGAGAGGCCACCTCGCAGCCCAGTGCAACGGGCAGCGGATACCGGCCGAACAGGGCCCGGGCCTCGGCCGCCAGCGCGGTCGCGGCGGTGTAGCGCTCCCCGTCGACCACCATCATGCTGGAGGCCTGCGGGACGGCGCGCCGCGCGATCCGATCCAGGGCCTCGGCCGCCAGTCGTTGCTCGGTTTCACGCAGCATCGGCATCGTTCACGGTTGCGGAACCCGGCGCAGTTTACCGCCCCGCGGCCGCTCCGTCCGCCGGAATCAGTCCCGCAGCAGTTCGTTGACCGAGGTCTTGGCCCGGGTCTGGGCGTCCACCCGTTTCACGATCACGGCACACGCGAGCGCCGGGCCGGGCTTGCCGTTCGGCAGCGGGTTGCCCGGCATCGTGCCCGGCACCACCACCGCCCCGGCCGGAACCCGGCCGCGCACAAACTCGCCGGTGGCACGGTCCACGACCCGGGTGGACTGCCCGATGAACACCCCCATCGACAGCACCGCTCCCCGCTCGACAATCACCCCCTCGGCCACTTCCGACCGCGCCCCGATGAAGCAATCGTCCTCGATGATCACGGGATTCGCCTGTACCGGCTCCAGCACCCCGCCGATCCCCACGCCGCCGGAGATGTGGCAGTTTCGCCCGATCTGCGCGCAGCTTCCCACCGTCGCCCACGTGTCGATCATGGTGCCCCCGCCGACGTAGGCGCCGACATTGACGAAACACGGCATCAGGACGGCGCCGGGCGCCACGTAGGCGGAGTGCCGGACGACACAGCCCGGCACCGCCCGGAAGCCGGCAGCCTCGAAGCGCGCCGCGGTCCAGCCGGCCAGCTTGGAATCGACCTTGTCCCACCAGGACGCCCCGCCGGGCGCGCCCGGCACGGTTACCGTGGGCTGCAGCCGGAACGACAGCAGCACGGCCTTCTTGGTCCACTCGTTCACCTGCCAGGCGCCGCCGCGTTTCTCCGCCACCCTGAGCTCGCCGCCGTCCAGCAGGGCCAGCACCTCGGTCACCGCTTCCCGCAGCGGCCCCCCCGTCTCCGGCCCCACGGTCTGGCGCGTCTCCCAGCCCGCTTCGATGGTCGCTTCCAGTGTGTTGCGTGTCATGTTCCCACTCCTGTTTCGCAGCCGGTCACCTGCTGCAGAAACGCGACGAGGTCGTCCACCACGAAATCGAAATCCCGTTCCGCGAGGCCGTCCATCAGGTGCCGGGGCAGCGCGCCCCGGATCCAGACCGTACCCATCCCGAGCCGCCGGGCGGGGCGCAGGTTTCTCGGCATGTCCTCGAACATGGCCGCCCGTTCGGGAACCACGGCATGCCGCTCGACCAGACGCCGATAGGCCGCCGCCGCCGGCTTGGCCCGGAATTCCGCGTCGCGGATCGAATAGATCGCGTCAATCTGTCCGCTGCACCCCAGGCGGGCCAGCACCCGCTCGGCATGCTCGGTCGGTGAATTGGTATGGACCAGCCGCTGTCCGGGCAGCGCCGCCAGGGCCGCCGCCAGCGCCGGAGACGGCGTCAGGCCGGACAGGTCCAGGTCGTAGACGTGGTCAAAGTAGTCCTGGGCATCCACCCCGTGGTGCCGGATCAGCCCCACCAGCGTCAGGCCGTACTCCCGGAAGTACCGCTGCTGCAGGGCGCGGGCCTCGTCATCGTCGGCGATCGCCAGCCGATCCTTCAGGAACCGCCGCATCCGGTGGCCGCTCTGGCGGGTGATCCCGGCCTCGACCGGATACAGCGTGTTGTCAAGATCAAAGATCCAGTGGCGCGTGTCGGCGAGAGGCGCGCTCACGCGGCGGCCGTCCGCACCATGGTTCCGCCGCCGGCGCGGGTAAACACCTCGACCAGCAGGGTGTGCGCCACGGTGCCGTCCATGATGGTCGCGGCCTGCACCCCCTTCGAGACCGCGTCGATGCACATGCGGACCTTCGGAATCATGCCGCCCGTGACCACGCCGTCATCGATCAGCCGCTGCGCTTCGGCAGCACTGATGGCCGGCAGGAGGTGCCCGTCGACGCCGCGCACACCGGGAACGTCGGTCAGCACGTAGAGCCGGGCGGCGCGCACGGCGACCGCGACCGCACCCGCCACCGTGTCGGCGTTGATGTTGAACGTCTCGCCGTTCGCCGCCCCGCCGACCGGCGCGATGACCGGCACCACGTCCGATCGGGTGAAGAGGTCGAGAATCGACCCGTCCACGTCAACCGGACGGCCCACGAAGCCGTAATCCAGCGTCCGTTCGATCGTCGAATCGGGGTCGCGCGCCGCGGCGCGGCCGAGCGGCTCGGCCTGGAACAGGCCCGCATCCTTGCCCGACAGGCCGACCGCCCGCCCGCCCGCCTGCTGGATTTCCGACACCATCTGCTTGTTGATCCGGCCCGACAGCACCATCTCCACCACCTCGGCCGTCTGCCGGTCGGTGACGCGAAGCCCGTCGACGAACCGGGACCGGATGTTCAGGCGCTCGAGCATGGCGCCGATCTGCGGCCCGCCGCCGTGCACCACCACCGGGTGAATGCCCACCTGCTTCAGGAGCACGATGTCGCGGGCGAAGGCCGACCGCAGCGCCGCGTCCCCCATGGCCGCCCCGCCGTACTTGATGACGAACGTGTGCCCGGCGTGCCGGCGCGCATAGGGCAGGGCCTCGGCCAGGGTGGCCGCGACCTGCCGGACCGCGTCGCCGGTCGGCGGGATCCTGGCCTCGGTCATCGCCCGCCCTGGTCCGGAACCGCGAGACCCGCGAGTACGGAACGCACGGCGTCGATGCCGCGGCCGGCCGTCGCCGACGTCGCGAGGAGTTCGGGAATCGCCGCCGGCCGGGCCGCCACTTTCGCGCCGGTCTCGCGCTGGCACCGGCCGAGCTCGGTCTCCCGGAGCGCGTCGATCTTGGTCAGCACGACCTGATAGGCCACGGCCGCCCGGTCGAGATCGTTCATGATCTCCAGGTCACGGCGGCCGAGCCCCCGCCGCGAATCCACCAGCAGGAACATGCGCCGCAGGTTCGCCCGCCCCCGCAGGTAGCTCTGCACCAGGCGGGTCCAGGACCGCACCTGCGTTCTCGAGGCGCGCGCGTAACCGTAGCCGGGAAGGTCCACCAGCATGAGCGCGTCTCCCAGCGCGTAGAAGTGGAGCAGGCGGGTGCGGCCGGGCACCGAACTGGTCCGGGCCAGCTGGCGCCGGCCGAGCACCGCATTGAGCAGGGTGGACTTGCCGACGTTGGACCGCCCGCCGAAGCAGACTTCCGGCGCGCCCATCGGCGGGAGGCCGGCGAGGTCCGCCACCGCGGCGCTGTGCCGCGCCGTCTGCCGCCACAGGTCCGCCATCGTGCGCCGGTCAGGCCTGGGCGTCCATGCGGCGCATGATGACCCACTGCTGCGCGATCGAAAGCAGGTTGTTCCAGGCCCAGTAGAGGACGAGACCGGCGGGAAACGGCGCGAAGACGAAGACGAAGACGAAGGGCAGCGCCATCATGATTCGCGCCTGCATCGGGTCCGGCGGCGTCGGGTTGAGCTTCTGCTGGAGATACATGGTCGCGCCCATGATGATCGGCAGGGCGCCCACCATGAGAAAGCCGGGCGGGGTGAACGGGAGCAGCCCGAACAGGTTGAAGATGGTCGTCGGATCCTGGGCGGAGAGGTCGCGAATCCAGAGGTAGAACGGTTCATGCCGCGTCTCCAGGGTGACGAACAGCACCTTGTAGAGCGCGAAGAAGATCGGGATCTGGAGCAGGATCGGCAGGCACCCCGACAGCGGGTTCGCCTTTTCCCGCCGGTAGAGCTCCATGACCTCCTGCTGCATCTTCTGCTTGTCGTCCTTGTACCGCTCGCGCAGCTCCATCATCTTCGGCTGGACCTTCTTCATCCGGCTCATGGCCGCGTAGCTGCGGTTGGCCAGCGGAAACAGCACCAGACGCACACAGACGGTCAGCGCGAGAATCGCGAGGCCCACGTTGCCGAGCAATCCGGAAAACCAGTGCAGGACGTAGAAGATCGGCTTGGTGATCGGGTAGAACCAGCCGAAGTCGACGGCCCGGTCGAACAGCGGCACGCCGAGCCGGTCCCGGTAGGCGTCCAGCAGGTCCACTTCCTTGGCGCCGGCGAAAAAGTGGGTCGTGTACGAAGCGTCCCCGCCCGCCGGCACGGTCAGGGCCGGGCCCAGGAAGTCGACCTGGTAGCGGTCGCCGCCGGCCGGGCGGGCGGACGCGGAAAAGCGGGAGCGGACGCGGGTCGTGCGGTCCGGCACCAGGGCCGTGAGCCAGTACTTGTCGGTGATGCCGATCCAGCCCCCGGTGTTGTCGAACTCCCGGGGCGCCTCCCCGAGCAGGTCGTCGTAGTCGAACTCCTCCAGCGTCCCGTCGAAGACGCCGAGCGGGCCCTCGTGCAGGATGTAGAAACCCACGAGTTCCGGCAGCCCCTCGCGGCGGACGAAGCCGAACGGGTGGAACGCCAGCGGTTCCGCGGTCGGATTGGCCACCGCGTAGGTCACCCGAAACAGATAGTCCTCATCCAGTTCAAGCGTCTGGCGGAACACCACGCCGTCCGGGCTGGACCAGCGAAAGGTGACCGCGCCCCCGGCCTCCAGCCGGTCGCCGTCTTCCACTTCCCAGAGCGAACCGGAATCCGGCACCGCGGCCGTGCCGCCGGCCGCGTTGACCCAGCCGAATTCGGCGAAATACGGCATCGGCCCGCCGGCCGGCGACAGGAGGACGATCTCCTCGCTCCCTGCCACCTCCTGCCGATACCCGAGCAGGGTCAGGTCATCGAGCCTGAGGCCCTGCAGCGCGACCGACCCGCTCAGACGCCCGCGGTTGCGGTCGGGATTGATCGGCAACCGGGCCGAATCCGCCAGCACCTCGGACCGGTCCGGCAGCACCGGAACCGGGGCCGGCACCGGGCCGGGAACGGCACCGCCCGCCGCGTCGGCCGGCGGCGGCGGCGCGGGCGGCTCGGCCGGAAACAGGAGCTGGAACGCCAGCAGTACGGCGATCGACAGGACGATCGCCAGCAGCAGGTTCTTCTGGTCGGTCATGGCCGCCGCGGCCGGGCCGGGGGAACCGGGTCAAACCCGCCGGCCGCCCACGGATGGCACCGGAGCAGCCGCCGCAACGCGAGCCCCAGCCCGCGGCCCGCACCGTGGCGGCGCACGGCCTCGAGCGCATAGCCCGAACAGGTGGGCGCGTACCGGCACGTCGGCCCCAGGACCGGGGAGACCAGCAGCCGGTAGGCGGAAACCAGCCAGCAGAGCACCCGGACCGGCACGTCGGCACGGGTCACGACCGGCCCTCTCCCCGGGGATGGGCGCGCGCCAGCGCCATCGTCAGATCCCGTTGCAGTCGGTCCCATGGGCGTTCACCGGTCTCGCGCCGCGCAATCAGCACATAATCCCGGCCGGGCACCGCCAAGCGCGGGAGCATCAGGTCCGCCAGCGCCACCAGCCGGCGCCGCGCCCGGTTCCGCTGCACCGCCTTCCCCACCCGGCGGCTCGCCGTGAAACCGACCCGGATCTCGCGGCCCCGTCCGTTGGGCGCGGTCTGCACCACCAGCCCCGGAGCGGCACTGCTCCGGCCCCGGCGCCGCACTCGCAGAAAATCGCTCCGATCCCGAAGCCTCGGAAGCGGACGCGCCACCCGGCTAGGCGGTCAGTTTCTTGCGGCCCTTGGCGCGGCGGTTGGCCAGCACCCGGCGACCGGCCTTGGTCGCCATCCGGGCGCGAAATCCGTGCCGCCGCTTGCGGACAAGCCGGCTCGGCTGATACGTGCGTTTCATGAACTCTCTCCGGAACCCCGCTCGAAACCGGTCCACCGCGACCGCCCGCATCGGGCGCGACGCAAGCCGTAGGGAACGGCCCCGATACTAGCGTCAAACCGCCGCCGCGCATCCGGCCCCGCCGCCGGCGTCACCGCGCCGGCCGGCGGGCTCGCTGCGGACGGCCGGACCGGCGCACCGGACCCCCGCGGGCCGGGCCGGCCGGGGGCGCTCGGTCAGCCGCGCCCGGCCATCGTCACCCCGCCGTCCATGACGATGTGCTGGCCGGTGATGAAGGCGCCGGCCGGCGCCGCCAGCATGACCGCGACGCCGGCCACCTCGTCGGGTACCCCGATGCGGCCGAGGGGGGCGGTCGCCTCCACGTCCCGCAGGAGTTCCGGATTCTCCCAGAGCGCGCGCGCGAAATCGGTCTTGATGATGCCCGGACACAGCGCATTCACCCGCACGTTGTGCGGTCCGCCCTCCATGGCCAGGCTGCGAATCAGACCGAGGTCCGCCGCTTTCGAGATCGCATAGGCGCCGAGATTCTCCACGCCCTGCAGCCCGGCGATCGACGAGATCACGATCACGCTGCCGCCGCCGGCCGCCGCCATGCCCGGAACCGCCGCCTGCGCCAGCCAGAGGTTGGAGCGGACGTTGTTGCCCATGATCTTTTCGTAGGCCGCGTCCGGAATGTCCAGCAACGGACCGTAGTAGGGGTTCGAGGCCGCGTTGCAGACCAGGACGTCGAGCCCGCCGAACGTATCGCGGGCCGCCTGGACCAGCGCCGCGCACTGGCTGCGGTCGGAAATGTTGCAGGCGTGCACGTGGGCCGTTCCACCGGCTGCGCGAATCGCGGCCGCGACCGCTTCACAGGCTTCCGGCTTGCGCGAGGACACGACCACCGCCGCCCCGGCTTCGGCCAGCCGCTCGGCAATGGCCCGGCCGATGCCGCGGCTGGAACCCGTGACCACGGCGACCTTGCCGTCAAGGTTGAAGAGCGAAGAGTTCATGATCCGGCAAACCTCGCTGGACGTTTTTCCCGAAAGGACCGGACGCCTTCGGCGGCGTCGCGGGTGGCCAGCAGGGCGTGCTGGCGGCGCGTCAGGTCGGCGCTTGCTGCCGGCCAGCCGGCCTGGAGCCCGAGGCCGGCGTTCGCCCGCGTCGCCGCGACCGCCAGCGGGGCGGCCGCGGCAATGGCCGCGGCGATCGTCCAGGCGTGACGGAACGCCTCGCCCGGGGCGGTCACATCCTGCACCAGACCGCAGCGGTGGGCGGTGGCGGCGTCGAATTCGTCCCCCGTCAGCAGCAACCGCATGGCATTGCCCCACCCCGCCCGCTGCACCATCCGGAGCGTCGCCCCGCCCGTGGCCATGATGCCGCGCCGCACCTCCAGCTGGGCAAACCGGCTGCCGGCGTCGGCCACGGCGATATCGCCGGCCAGCATCAGTTCGAGACCCATCGTATAGGTGATGCCCTCGACCGCCGTGACCAGCGGCTTGGTGCGGCGCGGTTCCAGCAGGTCGAACGGATCGACGCACCCTTCGGGGCAGAACGGACGGGGCCCGCGCAGGGCCGCCTGCATGCGCGGCAGATCCAGGCCGGCGGTGAAGTGCGGCCCGTGCGAGAACAGCAGGGCGCAACGGGCCTCGGGGTCGTGCTCGAACTCCGTGTAGGCGTACGCCAGTTCGCGGCACATCTCCGGCGTGAAGCCGTTGCGCTTGGTCGGGCGGTCGATGCCGACCAGAAACACGCCGCCGGACCGGGACCGGGTGATGCGGCCGACGGCCGGGTCCGCGGGCGGCGACGGGGCCGCCGGCTTGGCGCAACCGTCCGGCCGGTCCGGCGGGCGCGGCGCGGTCACGTCCACCCGGCTCCACTCCGCGCCCCGGTCCGGCGGACCGCGCTCCGGACCCTCATTCGTGCCGGTGTCCGGGGGCGTGGGGAGCTTCGCGGTGACGGACCTCGGACGCGGCGCCGGCCACGGCCGGCCGGACGGCGGCGCGGGCGGTGATGCGGAGCCCGTCGGCGAACCGCAGCGTCAACGGCACCGGCGTCTCGGGGGTCAGCACCTGCCGGAGCCCGATCAGCATGACATGCGGTCCCCCGGGCCGCAGCACCTCCGTGCCGCCCGGCGGTACTGGCAGACCCGCGGCGAGCGGGCGCATCCGCATCACGCCGCCCGCGTCCTCGACGACTTCGTGCAGTTCCGTGGCGGCGGCGGCCGGCGAGGCCGCCCCCACGAGACGGAGCGGGTGCGGGGACCGGTTCTCGAGCACGAAATAGGCCGCCGCGGGGCCGGCGCCCGCCGGCGGCGGGCGCACCCAGAGGTCGCGCACCCAAATCCCGAGCGCCCGGGCCTCGTCCAGCGACACGGCACCCCGACGGTCGGGGGCGGCCTCCGGCGCGGGAACCGGGCCGGCCGCGACCGCCAGCACGAGGCCCGCGGCCGGCGCCCACCCCCGCACGCCCCGGATCACGGCCGCCCGACCGCCGGGCCGAAGGCCGTCAACCGGCGCCCCGGACGGGCCGTCCGGGCGGGCAGCGGACCGGTCGAAGCAGGCAGGGGCCGGGCTCCAGGCGATCATCGCGCAATCTCCCGGCGCACCGCCTGCGCGATCTCGTCCGCGGCGGCGGTGTGCGAAAAATGCTGGCGGAAGGTGCCGTCGGCGCCCATCAGGTAGACGATGGCCGAATGATCGATTGTATAGCCGAGCGCCGAATCGTCGAGCGGCACCCGGGCGGAGTAGACCCGGTAGGCGCCGGCCGCGGCATCGATCTGGGCCCGGGTGCCGCCGAGGCCGGTGATGCCGGGATGGAAGGCCCGGGCGTACTCTCCGGCGATCTCCGGCGTGTCGCGTTCGGGATCGAGCGTGACGAACAGGGCCGCGACCTGTTCGGGGTCGGCCAGCGTCCGCAGGGCGGCCCCGACCGAGGCCAGGGTCGCGG
Source organism: Alphaproteobacteria bacterium (assembly GCA_965203385.1). GTDB lineage: Bacteria > Pseudomonadota > Alphaproteobacteria > TMED109 > TMED109 > VXPW01. Next base: position 2,142,237 of record OZ241893.1, on the reverse strand, counting down.
GACACACGTCCGGACACGAGGTGAAGCCGAAAAAGATGAGGAACGGGCGGCCGAGCAGGTCCTGCTCGGTCATCGTGCGTCCGCCGGCGGCGGTCAGGATGAACGGACCGCCCACGGCGGCCGTGCCCGAAACCGCCGGCGCCCCCGGCCGCTCCCCGTCGACCAGCAGGAAAGCCGCCGTGCCCAGCACCCCGAGGGCCAGGGCGGCGCCCGCCGCCGCCAGCCGGCGGCGGATCGGGGCCCGCCGCCGGGCGTCAGGCGGCCGGTGCATGATCGGTCCCCAAGCGGCCGGTCCAGCGCACCTGCCACGCCGCCCGGCCCCCGGGCCCGGTGCGGCCGTCGATCCGGGTCACCGAGAGGTTGCGGATGGTCAGGGCCAGCGCCCGTTCGAGGTCCCACCCCGCACCGTGTGCGCAGGCGGCCCGGATCGGGCCGCCGTGCGAGACGATGACCAGGGTCCGGCCGGGATAACGGCGCAGCAGGGCCCGCGCCGCGCGCATCACCCGCCCCTCCAGCGCCCGGAAACTCTCGCCGCCCGGCGGCGTGTGGTCGGGCCCCGCGATCCAGTGCGGATGACCGGCGGCGGCCGCGGCGGCGGCGCGGGCGACCGCGGCCGTGGCCTGGCCCTGCCAGGCGCCGAAATCCTGTTCCCCGAGCGCCGCATCCACCCGCCGTTCGAGTGCCTCGAAACCCGCCCGCTCCAGCGCCGCCGCGGTCTGCCGGGCCCGGCGCAGCGCACTGGTGACGAGGACGCCGCGCTCCGGCAGGAGGGCGGCGAGCGCCCGGAAGGCCGGCGCATCGGAAGTGTCGCAGTCGACATCCAGGGCGCCGTACCGGCGTCCCCTGAAGCCGACGACCGGCGCGTGGCGGACCCACCAGAAGATCGTGCTGCCGGTCATTCTCCGGTCCCCATCAGCAGCCCGCGGCGCCGGGCCACAGCATAGGCCCCGAGAAACGCGGCCAGGCCCGCGAGCGCATACGGAACATTCAGCAGGAAGGCCTGCAGCAGGAGACCGGTATCCAGCCGGTGCTCCTGCACCACCGCCCGCATGCCCTCGAAGACATGCGTGGCCGGGAAGGAGCGGGCCACCGGCTCGAGCCAGTCGGGGAGGACGCTGACCGGATAGAACACCCCGCACAGCGGCTGCAGCACGAACAGCGCCCCCCAGGCCAGGGCTTCCGCGGCCAGACCGTAGCGGAGGAGCACGGCGCACACGACCAGCCCCACCCCCCAGCCCATGATGACCAGGTTGAGGAAGAACAGCGCCAGCCCGATGCCGAGATCGAGGGCGTCGAAACCGAAGAAGACGGACGCGAGCACGCCTGCTCCCCCGACCCCGATCAACGTCCGAACCAGGCTCGTCCCGATCAGGGCGCCCACGAACTCGAGGGGCCGCAGCGGGCTGACCGCAAGGTGTCCGAGGTTGCGGGCCCAGAGTTCCTCGACGAAGCCCAGGGTCAGCCCCAGCTGGCTGCGAAACAGGACGTCCCACAACAGGACGGCGGCGACCAGGTAGCCGGCGGCAAAGACCGCCGGGTGGGTGGCGGCGCTCAGGTAGTCCTGCATGAAGCCCCAGATCAGCATGTTGAACGTCGGCCAGTAGACGAGCTCGATCAGGCGGATCGGGGAGATGACGTACAGGTAGGCGTGCCGGAGCATCAGGGCGCCCATCCGGCCGAGGGAGGCCCTCACGCACCGTCTCCGGCCCCGGTCGGCGGGCCGTCATCCGGCGGACCGCCGCCGGCCGCAACCTCGAGAAACACCTGTTCCAGCGTCTGCCGGCCGTGGCGGCGGATCAGGTCGCGGGGGCGCCCCTGCTCCAGGAGCCGCCCCTGGTGCAGGAAGGCCACGCTGTCGCACATCGATTCGACCTCGGGCATGTTGTGCGAGGCGAGGATGATGGTGGCGCGGGTCTGCTCCTGGTAGCGCCCGAGCCACGCCCGAAGCCAGGCGGCGGATTCCGGCGACAACGAGGCCGTCGGTTCGTCGAGAAACAGCACGTCCGGCCGGTTCAGCAGCACCTTGCCGATCCCGACCCGCGACTTCTGGCCGGCGCTCATCTGGCCGACCGGCCGGTCGAGCAGTTCCTCGATCCGAAGGTCGGCGGCAACCCGGGCGATGCGGCGGGCGAGGTCGGGCACGCCGTAGAGACGGCCGTACACCGTGAAGTTCTGTCGGGCCGTCAGGCGGTGGGGCAGGCTGACGTAGGGAGAGGAGAAGTTGGTGCGCGCCAGGGCCCGGAAGCGGTCCCGCTCCATGTCGTGCCCCAGCACCCGGGCCGCCCCGCCGTCGGGGCGCAGCAGGCCGAGCAGCATGAGAAGCGTGGTGGTCTTGCCGGCGCCGTTGGCGCCGAGCAGGCCCAGGGTGGCGCCGCGCGGGACGGAAAACGAGACCCGGTCGACCACCGTGCGGCCATCGAACTCCTTGCTGAGACCCAGGGCCTCGACGCCCGGCGGCGCGGGCTCACGCACCTCCGGACCGCCGCCGGAGCACCCGCCGCACCCCCACCGCCAGCAGCGACATGGCGCCGAGGCCGGCCAGGCCGAGCAGGATCTCGGTTGACACCAGGTTGCCGAGCGACGGTTCCGCCGTTCCTTCGAGGGCCTTGCCGAGCCCGGCGCCGATGAACGTGTACACCAGCGTTCCGGGAAAAATGCCGACCAGCGTGGTCCCGGCGTAGAGCGGCAGGCGGACACCGAGAAAGGCCGGGGCGATATTGACCACGAAGAACGGGAATACGGGCGTGAGGCGGAGGAACAGGAGATAGAACAGGGCGTCCTCGCGGAACCCCTTCTCCATGGCGGCCAGGGTGCCGCCCGACGCCTCGAGCCGCGACTTCAGCGAACTGCCGAGGGCGGTGCGGGCGGCCAGAAAGATGCCGATGGCGCCGATCGTGGCACCGGTGACGGTCAGCACCGCGCCGATCCAGGGCCCGAACAGGAACCCTCCGGTGAGGGTGAGCACGGTTCCGGTGGGGAGCGAGGCGGCCGTCGCGGCCGCGTACAGGACGATGAAGGATGCGGCCGCCAGTCCGAACCTGGCGGCCACCTGCGTTTCGAGCCAGTCGCGGTTGTCGCGGAGCGCCGAGAGGGTCACGTATTCGTGGGCGCCCGAGGCGAAACCGGCGACCACCAGCGCCCCGATCACGGCCAGGGGAAGCCAGCGCTGCAGGTTCCCCCGGCGGCGGGCCGGACCGCCGCTCACCGTTCCGGCCCGGCCAGGTCGTTGAGCGACCAGTCGTAGCGGTGGCCGCGGATCCGGGGCGCGGCCTGCAGGTCGGCCTGCCGGTCCGGCTCCGCGTACCGGGCGAGATGACGGAGCACGCCTTCCTCATCTCCGCCGAAGTCAGCCCTGAACCAGTGGTAGATGCTCGACACGATGACGCCGCCCCCGTCGCGAACGAAGCCCCGGGGGTGGTTGACGTAGGCGGCGGCGGCCGCATCGAGGTCGGCCTCCAGGGTGGCGGCCCGCCAGGCCCGGTCCCGGAGATCGGGGCATCCGATCGATGCGCAGTTCAGGGCGTAGTGAATCCGGGGATCCTGCCACAGCGGCCGCAGGATGCGGTGTTCGATGTCGTCGAGCGTGAGGCCTTCGTCCTCCACGGCCACCAGTTCGGCCCCCCACGGGCCGCTGGCGAACAGGCCGGGCGAGATGTCCACGTCCTTGATGCTGTCGACCGGGTAGTGATTCCGGATGACCTGCAGGGTGAGCGCGTTGTAGAGGTTGATCCAGAAGGCCTTCTGCTCGGGCCGGTCCAGTTGCGAAACCGGGGTACCGGCGAGCCGGGCGACGTAGCGGTCCAGCTGGTCCGAGAGGTCGTCTCCGGTCAGGGCCGGGTAGTCCACCCGGGCAACGCCGTCGCCGCCCAACCGCACGACCTGCGCAAGGACGGCATCCCAGGAATCGTGCATGACCCGCAGGTCGGAGCCGGGCGCGTGGGCCTCCCAGCGCGGCCAGGCCTCGGCCCGCGCGGCCGCCGAAACCGGACCGCCCGACAGCGGCAGGGCGGCCAGAACGATCAGTGCGGCAGCGCCGACGGCAGGAACGGAGGGCACGGGCGTTTGACGGAGGGCGGGTATCAGGAGAGGAGCCACGAGGCGCAGGCTAGCAAACCTCCGCCGGAAGCGTTGCCGCCCCGCAAGGTGGAGACCGCTGCCGGCGACGGCCGCGCGCACGGAGGCGGCGCCACGGCCGGCGGCGGCAGCGGGGATCGGCCGGAAGCCGGCAGGCTGCCGCGCCACCCGGCCACCCTCAGCGGCCCCGCATCCTTGAGGATGCCCCGGACGCGGGCCGGCGGCGGCGTTCTCCGCGCCCAACCGCCCCGCCTCCGACCTCCATGCGCGCCCGTCGCATGTCGGTAGTGCCGGCCGGGAAACTCGCGGGATTGACTCCGTTCCGGAACGGGTGATCTTCTCCGATCGAGGATCGGGGCAAGGAGGCCGGTTCCGGCCGGTTGGCCCCGGACCAGAGAAATTCCGAAGGTCTCTTGCGGGTCGGCCATGCCATACAAACGCCGTCCGGTGTGGGGGCGCGATGAGGTCCGCGTCGAGGACATCAAGATCAACGTCAAGTCCTGGAATGCCATTCCGGTGCTGTTGCGGGGCCTTCAGTATCTTTGCCGTGAACACTCGGGCGGGCCGGGCCGAGCTCTAGCGTGGCGGCCTAGAGCGCACGCTTTGGGTCGTCGATATCTGCGCCGGATCTCGGGGCTTGGCGGTGTTGTCTTCCCCTGTTTTTTGGACAACGGGCCGGTGGTCCGGGATCGTGCGCAGAGGAAGTTTCAGGCCGGTTTGGGTCGGGCCGTCCTGGCACTCCAGTCGATTCGGAAGGTGTGGTCGCCCACCGGCTTGAGTACGCCGCACTCTTTGAGTTGTCGCAGCCACCGGGGGGCATTGCGATCGACCAGCAGGGCTTCGTAATCGATGTCGGGGTCGCGATACGGGACATCGTCCCGCAGCATGGCATAGAGAGCACGTGCCATCTTGTGGGCGGTGGCCACGATGGCGCGCTTATAGCCACGGCGTGCGGTCAACACCTTCCGGTAGCTGGCGAATTGACAGTTCTTGGTACGTGCGGCTCCGTGGGCGGCCTCCACCAGCAGGGTGCGCAGGTAGCGGGAGCCCTTGAGCGTGGTGGCTTTCCGGCGTTTGCCGGCGCTCTCGTGATTGCCTGGTGCCAGTCCGGCCCAGGCCGTAAACGCCTCGGCGGACGCGAACGGCGTGACGTCGGGACCGCCGATCTCGGCGAGGATCGCGGCGGCGCCGATCCGGTCGATCCCGGGCAGGGTCTGGAGGAGGATCAGCTGGGAAGCGTACGGCCGAAACGCCCGGATCAGGTCGGCTTCGACGGCCGCGATGCGAGCCTGTTCGGCGCGCTCGTCCGTCATCAGGTGGTTGAGAATCATACGACCCGAGCAGCTAAGCTTCAGGGTGAGCGCCTCCCCGAGCAGCTTGATTTTCTCCGCCACGTGCGGAGTCAGACGCGAGAGGATCGTCTCGCGGTCCTCGCCTCGCGCCAGGCCCTCCAGAATGATCCGGCCGTTCTTGCCGAAGACATCCGAGAGGATGCCGCCGATCCGAACCCCGGCATCGTCGATCTCCTTCTGAATCCGGTTCCGTGTCTGACTACGTTTCTGCACCAGTTGGCGGCGATAGCGGCTCATCCGCCGCAGGCCATGGAATTCTTGATTCGGCACCAGACTCGGACGGCACAGTCCGAACTGACAGACGCGCGCCAGCCAGCGGCTGTCCTCCACGTCGGTCTTGCGCCCCCGCAGCTGCTTGACGTGATGGGCGTGCAGTAACTGCACTTCGATCCCGGCGGCCTCCAGCCGGTCCAGCGGGGCCCGCCAGTACACACCCGTTCCTTCCATGGCCGCCGCGGTGACGGCATGCGAAGTCAACCATTCGGCCAAGGCATCCAGACCAGGCCCCAAAGCACGGAACGTCTGCGTCTCGCACATCGGTTCGCCAGCACCCGTGGCCAAGCGGACGGTGGCCGTCAGCTGGTGCTTGTGCACGTCCACTCCGGCAGCGCGCGAATGGACAACATGCAAGGTATCGGTAATCATAAGTCGTCTCCCAGTGAGATGGCTGGAGACGGAGTGGGTGACCGGGGGAAGCACTCAAGGTGGCCATTCGGCTAACCGCGGTGCATACATTTTGCCGTTCGTCCTCATCCGCAAAGGATGGGTACATACAGGGGTACGCTACCTGGTCACCCGGAACAGTTTGCTGGCGTGGTCTAGGCCAACACTAAAAATTCGTTCTCCTTTCCGTCTCCAGCACCCAGTGTATCCCGGTTCTGGAGCCCTCTCCAAATCCGCCGGGAGCACCTGTGAACGAAAGCGAGAAACCGCCGCGAAAGGTAGGGAAAATCCTTGTCCGCGAAGTGCAGTTACGAAGACCCAGCCGCGAAAAAAGCCACGCTAGAGCTCGGCCCGGCCCGACCGGGTGTTCATGTACTGGGGTGAGGGTCAGCGCGCCTCATGAGCGTTTACTGTGATCCGACGCTTCGGCCCCGGCTGTTTGCCCTCCTGGACAAGCACATCCCGCCAGCCGCCGCAGGGCGTCCGGGCACGGAGAAGTGGAAGATTCTGGTGATGGCCCTGCTGAAGCAGGGCCAGGACTGCAACTTTCACCAGATCCATGATCTGGTGAACCACCACCACACGATTCGCCAGTTTCTCGGTCATGGCAGCGTCTGGGACGAGGAATCGTACCCGTACCGGACGGTGGTCGACTACGCGGGTCTTCCGGGCCCTGAGTTCGTGTTCGAAGTCAGCCAAATGATCAAGGAGAGCGGCCACCCGGTTGCAAGAAAGAAAGTCTGGAGAGCCCTCGCGCGGCGGGCCGGGCCTCAACGATAAAGAGGGGACGGGCCGGCGTCAGCGTGAGCACCGGTCGCAGTCGCTGCGTACCCTGACGGGCGGCTTGTGGCCGGCACCGGACGCACCTGCTGCGGGACCGCCCCGGGCGAGAGTTCCGGCGCACCCTTGCGGCGAAGGGCGCGGACCCGTCTGGCCGCAGACCACTTCTTCCGGCCTCACGTTCGTGCCCGACCGGCTCGACAACCGGATGTTCACCGGGTATCGTGGAGGGGTTGCCATCTTCCCTGCGCCAGCGGGCGCCGCTGCCACCATGTCCGACGAAGCTGCCCGATCAGGATGCTTCCCTGCCTTCGGCTGGAACGGCCAGCATGAGTGGACTCTGGCCCGACGACAAGGCTCGGCAAGGCCGGCCCGCGGGCGCAGCGGCGCCACCGGGTCGAGGCGAAACCCGGCCCGGCTGAATCGTATCGGCAATCCTCCGGCCCGGCCTTCGGTTGCAGGGCCGGTTTGCCGGACGCAGGCACCCGGCCGTGGCCTGGCGGGTGGCGCGTACGCGGCCTCTGCTGCCCCCATTCCGAGTACAACCGGGAACGCGTCCGGCCGATGCGCTCCCGACCGTACGTGCACGGGATCCCCGGGACCCCACGCGACCCTCCCGATGACGGTATCGGACGACACCACGGGCAGCCGGGGATACCAGGGTCGCAACAACACGGAAGCCGTTTCCGCTTCCCGCAACCCGGGCGGGGTCCGGACCAGCGGGATGCGGCTGCGAAACGGATCGGCGTGCATCCCGGTCCTCCCCTCCGGTTTTTCCGTCCTGCCTCGTCGGATCCTCCTCGGCCGGTCCACCGACCGGGACGCCGTACAGGACCGCGAACAGTTCCTCACTCTTCAGGCAGCGCCGGCCGGCCAGCCGGTCCGGCGCAACGGGTGTGACCCCTGCCGTCATACCGAAGCCTCAATCGCTCCCGCGGGAGGGACCGCATGAACTATCGAGAGGTTTTCACCATTCCGCGCCTGTGGGCGATCTTTTCCGTATTCCTGGTCGTCATGTTCGGCGTTCTGCTGCTGGTCGGCGGCAGGACCTTTCAGCTGGCGCCGCCGGTTCCGGCCCAGATCGTCACGGATACCGGCGGCCAGGCCTCCGTGCTGTTCAGCCGCGATGACATCCACAAGGGTCGGGACGTCTGGCGCCGTCTGGGCGGCATGGAACTCGGTTCGGTCTGGGGGCACGGCTCCTACCTTGCGCCGGACTGGACGGCCGACGTGCTCCATCGCGAATCACTGGCCATGCTGGAGGCAGACGGTGATTTCGCAGGTCTCTCCGAACCCGAACGGCAGGCCCGAATCGTCGCGCACGCCGCGCGCCTGCGAATCAATACCTATGACCCCGAAACCGACCGCATCGTCATTTCTCCGGAACGCGCTGCGGCCATCGAAACGGTCACCGCACACTACGTCGCACTCTTCGGCGGCACCGGCGACAACCCGGAGACCGCCGGATTGCGGGAAGCGTTCGCGATCCCGGACCAGCCTCTGGGGGCGGCGCCGGACGAAGAGGTCCGGGCGCTGGTCGCGTGGTGGTGGTGGACCGGGTGGGCGGCCTCGACCCTGCGTCCGGATGACGATGTCACCTATACCAACAACTGGCCGCACGAACCGCTGGTCGGCAACCACCCGTCGGGCTCCATGTTCATCTGGACGTTCGTGTCGGTGGTCCTCCTCATCGCCGGCGTCGGCGCGCTCTGCTGGTTCTTCCTGCGCGAACGGGACGAGTGGCAGCGGGACATGGTCCCCGGGGCCGGCTATCCCGGCGCCAATCCGGTGGCAAACGTGCAGCCGACGGCATCGATGCAGGCGGTCGTCAGGTATGTGTGGGTCGTGGCCCTCCTGCTCGGGCTCCAGATCACACTGGGCGCCGTCACCGCGCACTACGCCGTGGAAGGGCATGATTTCTACGGGATCCCGCTCTCCGACATCGCACCCTACGCGCTCACCCGAACGTGGCACGTCCAGCTGGCGGTGCTGTGGATCGCAACGGCCTGGCTCGGGGCCGGACTCTACCTCGCGCCCATGATCGCCGGGTCGGAGCCTCCCTACCAGCGCCTCGGCGTCGACGTGCTCCTGGCCGCCCTCGTCGTGGCTGTCGTCGGTTCCTTTGCCGGCCAATGGCTGACGCTGACCGGCCGCCTGACGGATCCGACCTGGGTGTACTGGTTCGGCCATCAGGGCTACGAGTACCTCGACATGGGGCGGTTCTGGCAGATCCTGATCTTCGCGGGTCTGCTGATCTGGCTCGGCCTGATGCTGCGCGCCCTGGTGCCGGCGATCCGGCAGGCGCGCCCCGACCGGCACCTGCTGGTGCTGCTGCTGCTGTCGACGGCGGGCGTGGCCCTGCTGTTCGGGGCCGGATTTCTCTACGGACGCGACAGCCACCTCACCATCGCCGAGTACTGGCGATGGTGGGTCGTGCATCTCTGGGTCGAGGGGGTATTCGAGGTCTTCGCCACCGCGTGGGTAGCCTGGGTATTCGTCCACATGCAGCTGCTCCGGGCTCCCACCGCGGCCATCTACGTCATGTTCTCCGCGATGATCTTCCTCGGCGGCGGCGTACTCGGCACGTTCCACCATCTGTATTTTGCCGGCACCCCGGAATCGGTACTGGCACTCGGGGCCGTGTTCTCCGCGCTCGAGGTGGTCCCGCTCGCGCTCATCGGCTTCGAGGCCCACGATCACTGGCGCGCCGAACGGATGGCTCCCTGGACACGGCGCTATCACCTGCCCCTGATGTTCTTCCTTGCCGTCGCGTTCTGGAATCTGGTCGGAGCCGGCGTGCTCGGATTTCTCATCAATCCGCCGCTCTCGCTCTACTACCTGCAGGGGCTGCTCACCACCCCGGCCCACGGCCACGCCGCCCTCTTTGGGGTGTACGGCATGCTGGGGATCGGACTGCTGCTCCTGTGCCGGCGCGACCTGCCGCAGGTGGCTGCCCGCTGGTCGGACCGAACCCTCAAGTGGGTGTTCTGGCTGTTCAACGGCGGCCTCGCCCTGATGGTGTTCGGCTCCCTGCTTCCACAGGGAATCGTGCAGGCGGTGATCTCGTTCAACCAGGGCTACTGGCATGCCCGCACGCCGGAGCTCCTCCACTCGCCCCTGATGGAGACCCTGGTCTGGATGCGCGTGCCGGGCGACATCGTGTTCGCGCTCGGCGCCCTCCTGCTGGTCATCTTCCTGGTACGGCTGGAGGTCGGGAAGCGCACGCCGTCCGGCTGACGGGGCCGGACGGCCCGAACAACCGGCGCACCGCTCCCGCGGGAGCGGTGCGGTTCCGGTGGGGGCATGGCCTCCCGTTTCCGCCGTCGCGAGCGGCGGAAACGAGGTATGTCCCCGCCCGCAAGCCCGGCATTCGGAGGGCACCGACGGACAGTAGTGCCGTTCCGTTCATCGACCCCGCGATCACAGGCGCTCGGCCAAGCGGTACCCGCATTTCTGGCGGGACCTGCGGAAGTTGCCGGTATTTGCTTCGAAATTATTCCTCTCTCGTATCGTAGGATACACCCCGTCTGATATCGACCAGCGAGTGCTGGCGAGGGTTGCTCAGCGCTCGCCTGAAGAATACCGGCACATTGGTTCCACCTGGTTTGCGAACCGATGGAGCGAGCAGTCCGTCCAAGTCCCGGGACACGGCCTCAGACCCCAAACGGTTGCAGAAGGTGTAATCATTATCGTGCATCAAGTCGGGCCATGTATCTTGCATGGGGCGCAAGTCTTTCGTATGACCGCGAAAATCACAGGTAAACCGTCTATACCAAGCAGTCCGACTGCCGTGCGGCTTGCCGGCGAACCCTTTATAGAACCAGTAGCGAACTTCTGCCTCTGCCGTCTCCGGCTCAAGAGAGAAGTACCCGACAGGGAAAGACCCGTCGGAAAAACGTGACTTGAGGTACCCTGAGTTCGAAAGACGGCGCTTCTGCTTGAATGGTTCGTCAACAAGTTCCTCAAGAGAATCGGAGATTCCGCGCGAATTCAGCAATTCCTTCATTTCAACAATTTGTTCTGGACTCATCTCTTGATCGCGCAGAAAATTTTCGTCCTTTTGATAACTTGCAAAGCGCACCAGAACCTCTTCGCAGGATTGACTGATGATTTTTTCCAGCACATCAACGTCCTGCCGCCGCTTCGACATACTCCTTTACAAGAAGGAGGTTTTCTAGCGATCCGTCCAGCATCAGGTCCAGGGGCGAGCGCTCTTCCAGCATAGTATGTGGCTCCCTAAGCCACTGATTTTCAACGTTTTCGTCTCGAAACAGTGCAGACAATATATTGCGGATACGGTACAAGTATGCAATTCGATCCTTGACGTCTCGTCCCCTGAGAACAGCTCGTCCAGCCAACAAATCCCCTGCGATCGATTCGTCATCAGGGTCCATCCCGAGCAGAACGGTTGCGGCCTTGGAGTCGAGGTCCCATGTGTCGAGGAGATTCTTGAAAAACTGAACCGGCCCGGTCAAGCGGGCTTGGTATGGCGAAATCCTTGCATCGGTTCCCGCCCCGACGGTGTCAGCATCTACCCGTCGACGGAAGATAGAATGATGATGTGGCCCTTCTCCCGGGCCCGGATACCATCCCGAGATACCCTGTCCCAATGTTATCCCGGCGTACCCGACCGGGATAAATTGGAAACCCTCGATACCGATTGCGTCCTCGTCCAGTCGTTTGCCTTGCAGCTGCACGTCGGGTGAACTGTACTCCTGCGGGGCATGCCTGCCCATCGGTCCGAGGCCACCAAGCGGTCCGGGAGACATTCCCCCCATAGCCTTCGTCACCTGAACAGAGCCAAAGCTCATGACATCACCATGTTGGCCGGGTCGGACTTCCACGCAATGTCCAGCCCCTGGAGAAGGGCGTCGAGCAATCGCCGCTGGTGACCGATGCATTGCTCGTGTAAATGCAGTTCCGGCGAGTCCGTGCATGCGATTGAGCACGAAGCGATGATTGACGACTTCTCCACCGCATTGTCGTATGCGTGCAGGACTGCCTTCCAGCCTTCATCTTCGTTCCGAATCTCAAGGTTGATGCAGGGATAGAGTGCTGCGCTGCCCAAGCCATTCAACTCCATGTCGATGCCTGGTCTCACCACCTGCCGCAGAAAATCCCGGGCGACGACGGAACCATCTCCGAGTCTGAGCGACAACGTGGATCGAGCCGTGAACGTCGTAATCTCGGCCTCCGGGAGCGCTTTTTTCAGTGCCTGCTCCACTAGTATGAGGCACTCGTTGCAGATGGCAGTATCCTGTTCACCCCTCAGGCCGTTGAAACTTACTGACAGCTTCTCCGCCGTCACCTCAATCGTCCCATTTCCCCCAAACATCGTTACGCGTACGCACACATCCGAAAGTGAGGTCCCGCCGAATACGTGCAAGTCTCTCGTTCGAAGCAGAAATCGGGGATGGATCGATTGATGCAATGACTTCAGAAGCTCCGTGTTGCGCCCCGGCAGGTCGAACAGCGGGGAAGAGAACTCCGCCTCGTACGCCAACTCCATCCATTCGAGGCTGCCCTTCACTGGAGCACCTCCTGGCGCAGGCCGGTCATCAAGGTGTAGCCGCTCAGGCTTTTCTCTGGAAGCCGCTCGCTGTCCGGCACAGCTGTCTCACCACAGTCGTACCAATGTTCCACCTTCTTGTCCTCTGTCTCCAGTTCCTGCGAATAATCACGGTTGTCTCCGAAAGATGAACAGTTCGGATCACCCGGGACGCCTCGCCCAGATTGCACAAAACTCAGCAAGCCGCTGTGTGCCCGGGTTGACATGCTTGCCCTCGAAAACAAGACGCACAAGAGGATCTTGCAAAAAGATCGGAATAAGCGGAATTACGGCCGGAATCAGGCGAAATTCCGCGGGACCGGCCGCCATCTTCTGGTATCCTGAGAATTCAACACACCCCGGATCAGAAGGGAGAGCGACCATGTCCCTGAAGGTGACTCTATCGCAGCATCACGCCGTGTTGCAAGGCGAGTTGTTTCCCCTGCTGGAATCGAAGTTGAGCCCGCTGCCGCCGCGCTACCAGCGCTTCGTGGAGTTGATGGAGTTTGTGTTCGTGGACCTGTCGGTGTTCCGGGTCCGTCGTCAGGTCCGGGTCGGCCGCTGGAGGACCGTTGGGCGCGGGCGTTTCTGGCCAAGGCGGTGTTCGATGTGCCGACGACGAGGGCCCTGATTGAGCGGCTGCAGGAAGACGGGAAGCTGCGGCGCCTGTGCGGCTGGATTCGCGCGGGGGAAGTGCCGAGCGAGTCGACGTTCTCGCGGGCGTGCGCGGAGTTCGCGGCGGCGGCACTGCCGGAACGATTGCACGCGGGGTTGGTGGCAAAGACCCTGGGGCGGCGTCTGGTCGGGCATCTTTCCCGGGATTCGACGGCGATTCCGGCGCGGGAGAAGGCGACGCCGAAGCCCCCGCCGCCGAAGCGCCGCCGCGGCCGTCCGCGTCGCGGCGAGAAGCGGCCGCCACGGCGGCGCCTGGAGCGTCAGCAGACGATGACGTTGCCAGAGATGTTGTCGGACCTGCCACAGGCGTGTGATGTGGGCACGAAACGCAATGCGAAGGGGCACCAGGAGAGCTGGATCGGCTACAAGCTTCCTATCGATGCGGCGGACGGCGGGGTGGCGGTGAGTTGCATTCTGACTTCGGCGTCGGTGCACGACAGCCAAGTGGCGCTGCCACTGGCGCATCTGTCGGCCCGACGGGTGACCAGCCTGTATGACCTGATAGACAGCGCCTACGACGCGGCCGAGATCCGGGCCTGCAGCGAACGGCTCGGACATGTCCCGATCATCGACCCCAACCCGCGCACCCGTGAGCGCAAGCAGGCGATCCAGACCGAGGCCCGGGCTCGGCGGGCCGCCCGCCGGGTCCCGGCCGAGCACCGGCGTCTGCGGGAACGCTCGAACGTCGAGCGGGTCAACGGGCGCCTCAAGGACGAATTCGGCGGGCGCCGGATCTACGTCCGTAGCCCCGCCAAGGTCATGACCCATCTCATGTTCGGAATCTGCGCACTCAGCGTGGACCAACTATTCCGCCTGCTGAACTGAGCCCGGCTCTCCCGCCCTTCCAGACATCTGCCCGAAACCGGGCCACGGGACCGCTGTGCCTCACGTCCGAAAAACGACCCTCAGCGAGAAAAAATCGGGCGGATCGGCGGTCCGCTGGCCGGCCCGGATGCCGATTCTGCTGCTGCCCGGGCGGTGATTCCGCCGCTTCGTCGCCGAATTTGATGCAGCCAGGAATTTTGCAAGAGCATCAGTCGCTCAAGCATTTTGATCTTCGGCCATGAAGCCGTCGGCGGCGCACGCGCCGATCAGCACCGCAGGCGCGGCGAGCGCGGCGCCAGAATCCGGCACGTCAGCGACGAACCGGCGAGACATCTGTCCGCAATTCTTCCATTCATCAGGATCATTTTCTGTGCGCGGTTCGAACCGCCGGTCCTTCGATCCCATGGGGAAAGCGCGGAACGCCACTTCACGGCGGGGGCGGCATGGCCGGCAGGACCCCTTCGACCGAAGCGGCCAGTGCCAGCAACGTGCGGTCATGGCCGGCGGGCCCATCGAGTTCCATGCCGATCGGCAGACCGCCCGCGGAGAGGCCGGCCGGCAGGGTGACCCCGGGGATCCCGGCGACGCTTGACGGCCCGGTATTGCGGATGAAAGTGAGAAGTGGAACCTGGACACCATTCAGTTCGACCGTCTTGTCCTCGCCGACCAGCGCGGCGGGGAGCGGCGTCGTGGGAAAGATCGCCGCCAGGATGCCGTTCGAGGCGAACCAGTCGGCGTAGGCGGCCTGAAGCGCCGGGCGGGTCCTGGTCAACGCCTCGCGGTAGACCGGCTCCGGGATGGCGCCTTCGGGCGTCGCCAGGCCTTGCAGCAGTCCGGCGACGTCCGAGCTGACACAGGCATCGGCCAGACCGGCGAAGTCGAGATCAAGCCTGCTCCCCGACAGATAGCGGTCCAGTTCGGCGACAGCCTCGTAGAGGGCGATCGGGACCCCCGCCGCCTCGTCCAGCTTCGGAATTTCTCCCGTGTCCGCCTCGACCAGAACGGCTCCGGCCGCCTCCAGCGCCGCCAGACTCTCCTCCGCCACGCGCACGGTTTCGGAAGCGAGATTGTCGTAAAAATAGGTGCGCGGGACGCCAATCCGGGCTCCCTCAAGGGGCACGTCCGGCAAACCACCAGGCACCCCGGCGATCACGCTGTCGAACAGGGCGAGATCCTCGACCGAACGTGCGAGCGGGCCGGCAGTGTCGCGCGTGTTTGAAATCGGAACGATGCCTTCCCGGGGGTACCGGCCGGTGGTCGGGCGGAAACCCGTCACGCCGCAAAGCGCGGCCGGGATTCGCACCGAACCGCCGGTATCGGTGCCCATCGCCACCGGCGCCATTCGCGCGGCGACGGCGGCCCCGGCACCGCCGCTGCTTCCGCCTGGGGTCCGCGCCGGGTCGTAGGGATTGCGCACCGGACCGAAAGCGCTGTTGTTCGACGTGATGCCAAAGGCCAGCTCGTGCATGTTGAGCTTGCCCATAACGTACGCGCCCTCGGCGACGAGCCGCCGGAGGACGGCGGCGTCCCGGACCGGGCGGTGACCGTGCAGACCGGGCGTACCGCCGGTCGTGGGCATATCGGCGGTGTCGAAATTGTCCTTCACCGGCACCGGCAGGCCGGCGAGGCGGCCATCGTCGGACACCGCACACGAAGCAGCATCGAGCACCCGCTCCGGATCGAGATGAATGAAGGCGTTGAGTGCGCCGGAGCGCTCGCATGCCGCCAGCAGCGTTTCGGCATATTCGCGGGCGGAAATGCGGCCCCCCTGCATTTCGCGAAGCGCGGCCGTCGCCGTCCACTCGGCGGTCTCGTTCACGATCATTTCCTCACGACGCGACCAGTACGGCACCGCGCCGGAAACGCGGTGTCATCCGGAAGTGTCGCACACACATCGGGAAGGACGCCATCCTTGAAATTGAAAACTTTCAGCCCCGACCGCTGCAGGAAAGGCGCACCGCAGGGATTGCCCAATGGGCAGCATCGCCCGGGCTGCTTCTCGGGAAGCACCACCGGCCGCACCGCGTTCGGTGCGCAGGTACCGGTTCGCAGTTCCCGATTTAACCCCGCAACCCCTCGCCTTTCACTCTATCATTGTTAACTCCGTGTTTTCGATGACGTGGACGATGAGTTGGATTTTTTCGTCACCCCGGAAGCATTTGAGCGGGCCGGGCAGGGGTTGTCTCTTGGAGGACTCGAAGCCGACAATGCGGCCCATGCCGATGACATAGTCGCGAACGGTGGGTGGCGCCCTGGCCGCGGCGGACGCCTCCCTGGCTCCACGGCCTGCGTTCGGGGAGCGGCGACCGCGATGATCTGCCTCGCTGAGGGTCGGCATGCGATAGGCCGTCAGAATGCGGTTGAGCGCCGCGACCTCCACCGGTCGTACGATCTCGCTGGCGGGCGTATCGGGTGCCTCTCGGGCCAGACGCGACAGTTCGTGAATGCGCCAGGCGGCGACGGCATCGAAAGCCAGGCACTTGCGCAGATCCTCGGCGTCGTCCAGCCGGCGGTCACAGATGCGGGTGCCGTTTTTGAGGGTGTCGAAGTACCGTTCGATGGCCCAGCGGTCTTCGTAGATCTCGATCACCTCGAGCGCAGTTTCTAGCCCGGATTTCTCACCAACAAGACTGTACATGGGACCAAAACCGTGGTACAAACCGACGAATCAACACCTTATCGGTGTGCCACGGAGAGGTCCCATGCAACCAGAGTGTACCCCGAAGCAATTGTGTTTTGAAGGCCTGGGTCGCCGTCGGGTGGAGGGGTGTTTCGACGGCGGTCGGCTGACGACGGACGGCGGCGTACTGCTCCTGCGGGAGGTCGACCAGCGGTTCCGCGTGACGAAGCGTCTGGCTGGCTGCTTCCAGGATCATCGCGCAGAAACGCGCATTGAGCATCGTCTGGAGACGCTGGTTGCCCAGCGGGTACTGGGGCTGGCGGCGGGGTATGAGGATCTGAACGATCACGACCGTCTGCGCACGGACAGCCTGCTGGCGCTGGCGAGCGGATGCCAGGATCTCACTGGGGAACAGCGCCGCCGGGAGCGGGACCGGGGCCAGGCGCTGGCGGGTTCAAGCACCCTGAACCGGCTCGAGCTCAGCGAGCCGGACACGGCGGCCGGAGACCGGTACAAGAAAATCGCGGCCGACCCGGCGGCGATGGACTCGCTGCTGGTGCAATTGTTCCTCGAGTCTCATGACGAACCGCCCGGGGAGATCGTGCTCGATCTGGATGCGACCAACGATCCGCTGTACGGGAATCAGGAGGGTCGGTTCTACCACGGCTATTACGACGAATACTGCTATCTCCCGTTGTACATCACTTGCGGCGACTTCGTCCTGTGCGCCCGGCTGCGTCCGGCCGATGTCGATCCGGCGAAAGGATCGGTGGAGGAACTGCAGCGGATCGTGGCCCAGATCCGCGCCGTCTGGCCGAACATTCCGATCCTGGTGCGCGGCGACGCCGGCTTCTGCCGCGATGGACTCTTGACCGGGTGTGAAGAGACTGGCCTCGACTACGTGTTCGGTCTGGCCCGCAATAACCGTCTGGAAAAGTGGCTGGCGAAGGCGCTGTACAAGTCCCGGCGCCGCTGCGCCGCCACGGGGCAGGCGTCCCGGCGGTTCCGGGACCGGCGTTATCGGACCCAGAAGTCCTGGAGCCGCACCCGCCGGGTGGTCGGCAAAGCCGAGTGGCTGCCGGGACTGAGAGGCGCGAATCCGCGTTTCGTCGTCACCAACCTGCCGGCGGATGCGGTCGGCGCACAGCCGCTGTACGAAAAGGTGTACTGCGCCCGCGGGGACATGGAGAACCGCATCAAGGAACACCAGCTCTGGCTCTTTGCCGATCGGACCTCGACCGCCAAGATGCGCGCCAACCAGTTGCGACTGTACTTCTCGACCTTCGCCGGGATGCTGATGACCCTGCTGCGCCGGTTTGGCCTGTCGGGCACCGCGCTGGCTCGGGCCACGGCCGACACGATCCGCACCCGGCTGTTCAAGATCAGTACCCGCATCACCGTCAGCCGGCGCCGGATCCGCATCGCGTTCGCGTCGGTCTATCCGCTCCAGTCGCTGTTCGCTCACGTGCTCGCGGCCCTGCGGGCGCCACCGGCCCGCGCCGGCCCCGCCTGACCGCCCACCCACAGACCGTTCACGGCAGGGATTCGACGCGCTGCTCTGGAGCGCCAACGGCGGAGTCTGTCCGGCGTCCGGTTATTTCCACGTGCCCGCCGCCGAATCGGCCTCATGAGACCCCTCACCGACCTCCGAGAGCGGGTTGCCAAGCCTCCGTAGTGCGATTCCCGACCCGAACGCCGGCTGAATCGGTGTGCAGTGCGCTCAGTGCCGTCGTGTCGGGCGCTGGTGAGAAATGCGCGCTAGCGTCGCCTCGCCGGTGCTGGACAGGATGACCCAGTTCAGGGGCTTGGCCGGATCGGCCGGGGTCACCTCACGGACCTGCACGGCCAGCATCTCCAGCGGCGCGTCCGTCCGGGCGTCTCCCGGCGGCAGGACCGTCACCCGCGCCGCCCGCAGCAACAGTTTGACCGTGCGGGACGGCCGGCGGCGCGGGCCGCCGGCGGCATCAAGCACGAGGGTCTTCCGCCCCAGTTCGGGCTGCGTGTCGATAAAGGAGAACAGGTCTTGCGGCGAACCGTCGGCCGTCACCACCCGGCGCTGTTTCGAGCGGCAGGCGCGGACCACGACGCGGACCTCCGTCTGCGCCGCCAGACGATGGACGGCCCAGATGTCCATCTCGCGGTCGCCGACGCAAATGACTTCCGTGTCCTTGCAGGCCGCCGCCAGTTCGGCGCTCACCCGCACCCCGTCCTCCCAGCGGCGGCTTTCCGTCTCTTTCTTCCCCGCGCGGCGAAAGTCGGCATCGGCCGACAGTACACCCAGCGGACGCCCGCCGGGTACGAACGCCAGCATCATGTGCGCCGCCAGTCCCGTCGCCCCCTGGCCGCCGCCGAGCGGCGCCAGGCCGGTGGTGACCGCCGAACGGCCGCTGTAATTGAGCATCGTCGTGTCCTGCACCGCGAGGATCCGGCGGTGGGCGCGGCAGCGCTTCACCGTGGCCTCGACGTGGGAGCCGAGCACATGCTTCATGGTGACTTCCCGGTTCGACAACAGGCGGTACACCGCCTGCCGGTCCGCGGACTCCGGAAACATCTCGGGAATCGTGGCGGCAGCCTGACGGCCCCAGATGTCGCCGATCCGCCGGATCCGGTCTCCCAACCGCCCATCATGATGATCCACACAGGCAAACTCGGAGTCGCCGTTCGGGCCCGGATCCTTCACATGGGCATCCACCCGGGTGCCGATCGGCCGCCGTGGCACGGTGCGCATCCGCCGTTTCCAGCCCCGCTGGAGCGGCACCATGAAAATCCGGCACGGCGCCTTCGCCACGCCGGCCCGATCCTGCGCTGCCGTCCAGCCGACGCACGACCAGTTGGCCGCACGGTAGCACGTCCCCGGCCGGGTCTCGTTGACGTAGGTGTAGGCCATCTGCGGGCGCACGCCGTGCTGCTGCTCCCAGTCGTCCCCGATCTGCCGCCGCGCCAGACCCAGGACATGCGACGCCAAATGCGGCACGGCGACGCCGGGCATGAGGAGAAAACGGTAGTGGTTGAGCAACCGGTTGAGGTGATGGCGCTTCGCCTCGTTCGACCAGCCGATGTGCCGATCACGGGCCTTCACGTGCCAACTGGCGACCCGGAAACCGAGACCGCCGAGGCGACCGTGTCGCGCGGACACGATCCAGTAGTTCGTGCCCGCCAGAACCCCCCCCCGGTTCTGGGCTACAGATGTCATTTTGACCCGATCCGAGCCTCGTTCGGCGGCCAGCTCAGGTCAAATTCCGGGTGTTTTCTCCGGGCCGGCGCCGCGCGGCGTGCCGTTTCTGTCAGAATCAGCCCGGTTGGCTGTCATCCGCGCATAGGTGTCCCTCCTGGTTCCGTTCGACCAGGTGGAAATCGATGACTTGAGGTGGAGCCGTTAGGCGGTTCGTCGTCGTGCCTTGCGACGCAGCAGCAAACCGATGCGATGGACGTTCAAGGCGAGCACGGAAAGACCGACTACCTGCGCAAAACCGTCGGCTCCATGAGCCAGAACGCGGTCAAGGCCGCGTTGCTCAAGGTTGTTGATCGCGGATTCCACCGCCGGATGCTTTCGACGCATCTCGGCAAACTCCTTTTCTTGTTCGCGGGCCCGCTCGGCCTTGCTGAGAAAACCTTTCTTGGGCAGCACGTTGTCGTCGAGCAGATCGTCGAGACGGCGACGGTTTTCCGGACTGTGAAAACCGCGATCAAAACTGACCGCGCGGAGCTCCGGAAACCGCTCTTGCGCAGCCTTCACCATCGGTACCGCGTAATCGACATCGCTCCCTTTCCACATGATCTCATGGTGCAGCACGAAACCGTGATGATCCTCGAGAATGCACACCGGAACCCCGAGTTCCACCGGTACGCCGGCCTTGCCCTTCGAAATCCAGCGTGTGTGCGGCTCGAAGAGGGAAAACACCTTCTCGTTTTGCGGGATGGTCTCGTGCTTGAGCAGACGACGTTCGACCTGGTCCATCTGCCGCCTGGCATGGGCGAGAAACACGTCGAGGGTGATCAGCGTCAAGCCAGAGACACCCCGGGCGAGCAGCAGCGGCAGGGCTTGTTCGACACGCTGCACCAGTTCCTGACAACGCGAGAGATACGCCTCTACCTGCTCCGGACGGGCCCGACGGGTGATTCGCACCCGATGGAACAGCGTACGCAGCGAGTCCGACAGGTGCTTCCACTGGCGCCAGCCCGGAACTCCTTTCCTGGTGGCCGCTCGACCCGTCGTACGAATCAGACACCGCATCGCATCCCACAGGAGATTCACATCTGTGGGATAGTGCACGTCGGTCTCGACGACAAAGGAATCACAACGCCCGCACAGAGGCTTTGAGGGCTTCTTTCGGGACTTCTTTCGGGACTTCTTTCGGGCGACCGAATGGCCGCTCTCCACGAACATCTGGTTGACCTCGGCCAACAATTCCGGACGCAGAAGAGACACGTTGTCAACGATTGTCTGATACTCGTACCGTTTCTTTTCCCACAAGTCGGTATGACCGAGAAACTCGCGAATCGTGCTGTAGTGGTTCACCAGCTGATGCAGCCGGTCGAAGTCGCAGCCCAGACCCTGCTTCAAGATGCCCATCACCAGAATGTTCCACAACTCCATGCCCGGGCGTCCCACGTTCCGGTTGCTGTCGGGAAGAATGTGCTGTTCCAGGAGGGCAAACAGCCGAGACCGAAGTTTCTCGTCGCGGTAGAGATGTTGGAGGCCCAGCAACAGTGTCGGAATGTCATCCCGACTCCTATGTAACTAACCCGTAAGGCACTGATTCCGAAAGATTCCGTGGCTCTCGGTTTCCCGCGAGAAGCCGCTGTTTCAGGCGGAGACTTCACCGGTTTCGACGCGGTGCAGACTGAGACCCAGAGCCGCCGCACGGCGCTTCAGGTGTTGGATCTGGCGATGCTTGCGCTCGGCTTCGAAGGCCTCGATGCCACGCTCGACGTAGGGCTGGCCCATCGTCAACATCATCCAGACCAGCCGCGCCAGTTCGTGAGCGGTGGCCTTGATCGCCTTCGCCTTGTCGAGACGAGCCAGACGGGCTCGATGCTTGGCACCGATGTAGCTGTGGCTGCGTCGGGCCGACATCGCAGCCATTTTCAGCGCTTGACCGACCCGGTTGATCGGCATGCGCCCCTTGATCGGCAGCTTGCGGTCACCGCTGATCCGGGTGCCGGGGGCCAGCCCCAGCCACGAGCAGAAATGCTGACAACTGGGAAACCGGGACAGGTCGGAACCCACTTCCGACACAATCAGCAGCGCCGTCTCGGTCCCGATCGTCGGAATCGCGGTCAGGTCCACTCCCAGGACACGGTCGAGAGATTGCCGCAGCACCTCCGTCTGACTGACCGGGCCGTCACGCGCCGCGGCGTGATCGGTCGACGGGGGGTCGTCCAACACGGTCGCCTCGTCACCGTCCGGGTTCGACGAGTCCGAACCCAGATGATCCAGCTCGGCCCTGATCGCCCGGTCGCAGGCCTCGATCTGCCCGGTCAGAAAATCGTAGCGCTGCAAACCCTGCTCCAGCGCGAACAGATGCTCGTAACGCCAGGTGCCTTCAAGACTGGCGACAAGCAACGACTCCGGTGCCTTGATACGCGGATCCCGCAGCGCTGCCAGAACCACGGGATCCCGTTCACCGGCCACAATCGCCCGCAGGATCTGTTGGCCGGTCTTGCCCATGATGTCGCTGATCACCGAATCGATTCGGACATTCATTTGCGTCAACGCCTTCTGCATCTGCAACACACAGCGGGACTGATCCTCGGTCAGACGCTTGCGCTGGCGCACCAGAGACCGGACCGCGCCGTGCGCGTCCGGAGGGCGAAAACAGCCCCGGAGCAGGCCGTGAGCATGCAACTGCCAAATCCACTGACAATCCAGCACATCACTTTTGCGGCCGCTGATCTGACGGGTCAACTTCGGCGGCACCAGAATGACCGAGAACCCGGCACGGTCCAGATATTCGAACGCCGGGATCCAGTACACCCCGGTCGACTCCATCGCCACCTCGATCACACCATGCTTCTTCAGGAACGCAGCCAACTCCCTCAGGTCCCGGGTCAACGTGCCAAATTGTCGCACCGACTCCGAACACCGCTCCGGGTTGATGGCGACGTAATGCGTATCCTTGCCGATATCAATCCCGGCGCAGTTCGGATGGACCACACTGAGGGATCGAAGTTGGCCGGCCTTGCGGCGGTGCTTTCGTGGCATTGATTTTCTCCATCAGAGTCAGTGCCTACGAACAGGGGACCGTAGCGAAAAAGCTGATTCTCCTATACGAGGTCCGGAGGCCGAAGCCACCGCCCATCACTGACAACGCCCATGCACGGTCCGGGTCAAACTTTTGTACGGGCAACCCAAACGGGTGCACCATTGACAGACCGACCTCCGCGCTGCTCGTGGCAGCCCCAGTCTACCCGGTGGGCCTCGGCGCCGCCCTCGAGTTACTCGCGGTCAACGCGACCGGCGACGGTGGTTGAAACTTTTGACGTCGATCTCGATGTCTTCAATACGAACTTCGCCGAGTTCGCGGTGCGGATTGCGGGCGTATCTCATGCTTTACTCGCGAAGAATCGCTGGAATCGTCCGGATCGGGGGGCAAACCGGCCGAAAACAGCCTTTTCGTCCCAATCTTCGATCGCACATTATCGATATTTTCGCTTAGAGTCAACCCTTTGATAATTTTCTGGCGGGCACGAGGTAGCAAGGACCGGTTCCGGTCTGCAGACAACCCGTGCCGGAATGGTCCCGGTAGAGGGAACCGTCAGAACAGATGCCTCTGCAGGATCAGGTGCCCGGCAGAAGGCTCGGTACTATGCCGAAAACTTGAGAACAGATGCGAGCGGAATCAATCGGTTGAGAACAAAACTCGGCATAGTACGGAACTCGGCATATTGGAAAAAGTCTAGAAGCATGACTTCGGGGTCCAGCGCTTCCAGGAACGTCCAGTTGTCCTTCGCGCCGTCAGCGACCGCCACCAGCTTCAGGTCCGGATTGATCGACTGCCAGTGGCGTACTTCCGCCGTCAACTGTGCTTTCAGGTTCGTCTTGCCGGTCTCGGGAAGACGGCCGCAGTACCGGCTTTCCAGCAGGTTGCCGCTGCCATCGACCAAGGCCACCACGCCGCACGACACCTCGCGCCAGCCCGCGTCCGTGGCTTGTTCCTCGGTCGTTTCGGCATGCATGCGCATCATGACGCCGTCCAGGGAAACCAGGATCGATTCCGCCTCCTCCGGCAGTTCTTCCTCCTCCCGAAGGCCTTCCAGGACCTCGTCGGAACACGCCTCCATGCAGGTTCCGGCATCCCCGGACAATCGCACCAGGGACGCCACCGAGGGACCCTGGCCGCACAGTTTCTCCCACATGTCCTCGCTCTCGCGCGCCGTCAGATTGCTCATCAGGTACAGCTAGAGGCCCGCCGCGGCCGGCGTCAGCCGGCCGGGCATCAGGCGGAGGAGGGCTTCGGTCGGGATCAGGGATGCACCCGTTCCCGCGGGACGGTACCGAGACCGCAGGAAGTCGACCGGTCCGAAGAGCGTCATCGCACGGCCCGACGTGGGTGCGGCCTTGCGATAGGTTTTCCCCTCGACTTTGACCGTCTTGCCATGATCGTCAAGCGCAGTGAACGCGTCGGTCAGGATGGTGCGGGCCAGACCGAAGAGCATGTCCCGGAGCTGGCTCTCGGCTGTCAGCGGGTCATGGCGGTACAGCGTCGCCACGTTCCCCGCCAGGTTGAGCCCGGTGGCCTTTTTCACCAGCGCGGCACCCACCTCCACCAAGGCTTCCTGCGCCGCTTCGACGGATACGCTGCCATCGGCGTTCTTGGCAATCGAGGCGTCAATCTGTACGTTGGTCACTGGAGTGCTCCTTTTGTCGCCCCGTCCAGGGGCGGTTTTTGAGTTTGAGGAGCACTCTACACCCCCAAGAAGCCAAGGCCGGGAGCATCGTCGAAGACGGTGCCCGTGGAAAAATCACGGCCGGAGCGGCTGATTTTCGCGAAATTGGCCGAATCCGCGCAGGCTTCCGAACCCGAATCAGAAAATACCTTTTAATTTCAACGCATTAAAATTGACAGCTCGCTATACAGAAATCACACCCGCGCATTGTCGACCTCGGTGGTAGCGGGGGAGGGACTTGAACCCCCGACACGCGGATTATGATTCCGCTGCTCTAACCAACTGAGCTACCCCGCCCGATAACCGAAGGACAACCGGAATACCGCCAGCTTACACCGGTCGGCGCCCGACTTCAGCCATGGACCCGCCACCTCCGGCGCCCATCGGAACCCGACCAAGGCCGCAGCCGTCAGCGTACCGGTGCCGGTATCGCCGATTGCCTTCCGGCTGACCGACACATATTTGTACCATATCCATGAGTTTTCGGTAATCGGCTGCATCCATGCTCGTCGGGTCTTGTACAATGGGCCCTCGAACGGTGGCGCCGGGTGCAGCAATCTTTCGCAGGAGCAGTCGAGACGTGCGTACGGAGCAAAGACGCGGATGGCTGGCCGGGGCGGTCGGGCTGGTGGTGGCGGGTGCCATCCTGCCGGCCTCGGCGGGCGATGGCCCCGACCGCAGGCTGGGCTCGCTCCACTTCGGATCTTCGGACGTGGTGCCCTGTGCGCTGCGGGCTCACGAAATCGACGGCAGCCGGCCCGCACATGATTTCGTGCACCCCGCACTCACCTGCGATCAGCGCGCACCGTTCCACCACGATACCCGCTCGCAAGCGCCCATGGAGACGGCGGCAACGTGGGAAACCTCCTATGCCGACGTCGGTCTTGCGGTCGGGGTCGTGTACCGCACACGGCCGATCGCGCAGACCGAATACCGATCGATGACCGGGGAGACCGTGTCCGTGATGGGCGCGGTCCAGTACGGCCCCTTCACCGTGGGCGCCGGCGTGTTTGATGCCGGGGGCGCCACGGTCGATACCGAACGGCGCGGCTACAACCTTGGTGCGAACTACCGGTTCGGCATGCTTCGCGTCGGCACGTCGCTGATTGCGACCTGGTCGGACGGTTCTTGGACAGGAGGGTCGGTGACGCGCCGGCCGGAACTGCTTTTCGACTCGCTTTCCGTGGACCTGGAGTACATGTTCACGTCCGGGTTGACGGGCTACTTCAACTATTCCTCGGCCCATCATCCGGACCGCCAGACGCCCATCCGGCCGGACCGGTCCGGCCAGCGGGAAAGCATCTGGACCATTGGCGTGAGCCTGGGTTTCTGACCGGTTCCGCCGGCCGTCAACGCCGGACTGCATGACCCCCGCTCCCGCCAGCCGCCCCGACCCGCCGGATTTGGACGATGATCCGTGGGAAGACGTCCGCGAGGGCGTCCGCAAGCTGTGCGCCCGCTTTCCGGGCACCTACTGGCAGACCCTCGACCGCAACCGGGCTTATCCCTCGGAATTTGTCAGGGCCCTGACCGACGCCGGGTATCTCGCCTGCCTGATCCCCGAGCAGTACGGAGGCGGGGGCCTCCCGATCGCCGCCGCCGCCGCGGTCCTGGAAGAGATTCACCGAAGCGGCGGCAACGGGGCCGCCTGCCACGCACAGATGTACATCATGGGAGCCTTGCTGCGGCACGGTTCGGAGGCACAAAAGGCCCGCTACCTGCCGGACCTCGCGGCCGGAACCCTCCGGCTGCAGGCGTTCGGTGTGACCGAACCCGACGCCGGAAGCGACACGCTCGGCCTGCGGACCCGGGCCGAACGCGACGGCGACGCCTACATCATCAACGGCCAGAAGGTGTGGACCAGCCGGGCGGAACATTCCGACCTGCTCCTCCTCCTCGCCCGCACCACCCCCGCCGAAGCCGTCACCCAACGCACAGAAGGGTTGTCCCTGTTCCTGATCGACCTGCCGGCGGCACTGGAAACGGGACTCTCGATCCGCCCGGTCCGCACCATGCTGAATCACGCGACCACCGAGCTCTTCTTCAGGGACTTGCGGGTACCCGACACCTGCCTTGTCGGGGAAGAGGGCAAGGGCTTCCGGTACATTCTCGACGGCATGAATGCGGAACGAATCCTGGTGGCGGCGGAATGCATCGGCGATGCCCGCTTCTTCATCGACCGCGCCGTCGCCTACGCCGGGGAGCGGGTCGTCTTCGGCCGCCCCATCGGCCAGAATCAGGGGGTGCAGTTTCCCCTTGCCCGCGCCTATGCGGATACCGAAGCCGCCAACCTGATGGTCCAGCAGGCGGCCCGGCGCTTCGATGCGGCCCGGCCGTGCGGACCGGAGTCCAACATGGCCAAGTTGCTGGCGGCCGACGCGTCGTGGCAGGCGGCCGAATGCTGCCTGCAGACCCACGGCGGGTTCGGTTTCGCGGAAGAGTACGATATCGAGCGGAAATTCCGGGAGACCCGCCTGTACCAGGTCGCTCCGGTCTCCACGAACCTCATTCTCGGCTACATCGGCCAACATGTCCTCGGCCTCCCCCGCTCGTACTGAACGCGACCCCGTGCCGACTGCGGATCTCGAAGGCATTCTGGTACTGTCGCTCGAACAGGCGGTGGCGGCGCCCCTGTGCACGGCGCGGCTGTCCGATGCCGGCGCCAGGGTCATCAAGGTAGAACGCGACAGCGGAGATTTCGCGCGTCATTACGACCGGGCCGTGCTCGATCAGAGCGCGTATTTCGTCTGGCTGAACCGCGGAAAGGAGTCCCTGGTCGCCGACATCAAGAACCCGGATGACCAGGCCCTGCTGCGCACCATTGCGGCCCGGGCCGACGTGTTCATCCAGAATCTCGCGCCGGGTGCCGCGGAACGGGCCGGTCTCGGGTCCCGGACCCTTCGCAGGGCGAATCCCGCGCTGATCACCGTCGACATCACCGGCTACGGCGACAGCAGCTACCAGGACATGAAGGCCTATGACCTGCTCGTACAGGCCGAGAGCGGGGTCTGCGCCTTGACCGGAACGCCGGAAGGCCCGGCCCGCGTCGGGGTGCCGGTCTGCGATCTGGGGGCCGGCGTGAATGCGCACGCGGCGATCCTCCAGGCGCTGTTCCGCCGCACCCGCACCGGCCGGGGCAGCAGCATCCAGACCTCGCTCTTCAGCGGAATCGCAGACTGGATGTCGGTCCCGTACCTGAGCCGCCGGTACGGGGGCGTGGAACTCCAGCGGCTGGGGCTCACGCACCCCTCGATCGCCCCGTACGGGGCCTTTGCGGCGCGGTGCGGGCGGTTCGTGCTGATCTCGATCCAGAATGAGCGGGAATGGCGCACGCTGTGCCGCGAGATCCTGGGAAGCGAGCCCCTTGCCGACGACCCGCGCTTCCGGACGGTCGCCGACCGGTTCCGCAACCGTGCCGGTCTCGACCGGATCATCTGCGAGGCGTTCGGGGCCGACGACCGGCCGGTTCTGCTTCAACGCCTGCGCCAGGCCGGAATCGCCTGCGGGGCCCTCAACGACGTGGCTGACCTCGCCGACCATCCCGCACTCTGCCTGATACGCTACGACACCCCCGGCGGGCAGGTGGAAACCATCGCCCCTCCGAATGACGTGGACGGCGCCACTCCCGCCTACCGACCGGTACCCGGGCTGGGAGAGCATTCGGACGCGATCCGGGCGGAGTTTTCCCCATGCTGAAGGACTGGAAGCGGCAGACCCGGAGCCAGGAAGACGAGATCGCGATCTGGCCGGCCCGCGCCCTCGCCGC
Source organism: Alphaproteobacteria bacterium (assembly GCA_965203385.1). Classification (GTDB taxonomy): domain Bacteria; phylum Pseudomonadota; class Alphaproteobacteria; order TMED109; family TMED109; genus VXPW01. The sequence continues at coordinate 2,114,044 of OZ241893.1, read as the reverse complement.
CACCCTGGATGCGCCGGCTCCCGAAGCAGGAGACGTCCTGCCCCCCGGCTGGCACTGGAGCTACTTCCTGGAAGCGGTTCCGCCGGGCCGCATCGGTATCGACGGACATCCCCGGCGCGGCGATTTCCTGCCGCCGATCGACCACCTCCCGCGTCGCATGTACGCAGGCGGTCAGTTGCGCTGGCTGGCACCGCTCCGAATCGGCACCACCGCGACGCGCACCTCCGAGGTGCAGCGTGTCGACCAGAAATCCGGGCGAACCGGGCCGCTGGTCTTCGTGACGGTGACCCACACGATCGCCGTGGAAGCAGGCCCCTGCATCGAGGAAACCCAGAATCTGGTCTATCGCGGTACCCCTGAACCGGGCAGTTCGCCGCCGGCGCCGAAGACCGCGCCGCCAGAAGCACAATGGTCACGCCTCGTGCAGCCCGACCCGGTGCTGCTGTTCCGGTACTCCGCCCTCACCTTCAACGGACACCGGATCCACTATGACACCCCGTACGTGCGCGAGGTTGAAGGTTACCCCGACCTCATCGTGCACGGTCCGCTGATGGCCACGCTGCTCCTTGAGACGCTGCGCCACGAAGCCGGGATGGCATGCCCGGCCACCTTCACCTTTCGGGCCCTTCGGCCCGTGTACGCCAACGCGCCCCTGCGAGCGGAAGGCCGCACCACCGATACCGGCGCGGAACTCTGGATCCGTGGTCCGGATGGAGGTCTTGCCATGCAGGCGGAAGCCACCGCGTCGGTGGAATGAAGCTCCAACCGGCGGTTCAGGCCGCCACCGCGTCGACCGTCCGGCCGGCCGCCCGGATCGGCCCGGCCAGGGCGGCGGCCGGCGGGAGGAGCACTTCGGAGAAGTACCGCGCGGTCTGAATCTTCGTGGTGAGAAAGGGGTCGGTGCTGCCGTCCGCGATCCGCTCGGCGGCCCGCAGGGCCGCGCGCCCCATCACCCAGCCGCCCGCGGTGTATCCCATCAGGTTCAGGAAGGGTGTCGCACCGGCCGCGGCGGCCCGGGGATCGTCCGTGAAAGTCTCGGCCAGCCACGCCCCGGCCTCGCCGGCCGTGGCGGCGGCATGGTCAAGACACCGGCCGATCGCCGGCAGGTCCTCTCCCGCACCGTCAACCAGGCGCGCCGCAACCTCCCGGATCTCGGACACCAGTTCCCGGAACGGCCGGCCGTCGGCCAGCCGCAGCTTCCGGCGCAGCAGGTCCAGGGCCTGGATCCCGTTGGTGCCCTCGTAGATGGGCAGGATCCGGGCGTCCCGAAAATGCTGGGCCGCTCCGGCTTCCTCGATGTAGCCTGCACCCCCGTGCACCTGCAGCGCCGTCGAGGCCACGTCAACGCCCTGATCCGTGCACCAGCCCTTCACGACCGGAACCAGCAAATCGGCGCGCAGCGCCGCCCGCTCCCGCACGGCAGGATCCGGGTGGGCGCCGGCATGGTCGAGGGCCTCGGCGGTCACGATCGCCAAGGCTCTTGCCGCCTCCGTTCTCGCCTTCATGTCCATGATCATCCGCCGCACGTCGGGATGATCGATGATCTCGACCGCCGCCGCCCGCGGTTTCTCGATCGGCGCGCCCTGCACTCTTGTTCGTGCGTACTCGAGCGCCTGCTGATAGGCGCGCTCCGCGATCGCCACTCCCTGGACGCCGACGTTGAGGCGCGCGTGGTTCATCATGGTGAACATGGTCCGGAGGCCGCCATGCGGCTCCCCGACGAGTTCCGCGCGGGCGCCCTGATCGTCGCCGTACAGCAGCACGCAGGTCGGGCAACCCATTTGTCCGAGCTTGTGCTCAAGCGAGTTCACCCGAACATCGTTGTGCACCCCGAGGGATCCGTCCTCCAGCACCTCGCGCTTGGAGACGAGAAAGAGCGAGATGCCGCGCACACCGGCCGGCGCATCCGGCAGCCTCCCCAACACCAGATGCACGATGTTGTCGCACATGTCATGGTCACCGAAGGTGATGAAGATCTTCTGGCCCCGGAGCTTCCAGGCACCGTTGTCGGCTTCCGCCCGGGTTTGCAGGCGGCCAAGATCCGAGCCGGCATGCGGCTCGGTAAGGTTCATCGTTCCCGACCACTCGCCGCTGATCAGCTTCGGCAGATAGGTTCGCTTCTGGCGCTCTGTCCCGTGGTGGGAGAGCAGTTCCACCGAGCCCTGGGTGAGCATCATGCAGTTGGCGAGCGACATGTTGGCCGACTGCCACATCTCGTTGAGAGCGGTGCTCACGACCCAGGGCAATCCCTGCCCGCCCCAGGCGACCGGCCCGCACACCGCATTCCAGCCTCCGTCCACGAACTGCCGGTAGGCTTCGGCAAATCCGCCGGGTACGCGCACCAGACCGTTCTCGAGCCGGGCGCCGGCAACGTCACCGGGGCGGTTCAGCGGCGCCAGCACCTCGCCGGCAAACCGACCCGCCTCGTTCAATACCTGGTCCACCAGTTCCGGCGATGCGCCGCTGCTCCCGGAAAGGGCCTGAAGATCGGCAACATCGTTCAGCGCAAACCGAAAGTCCGCAAGTGGAGCCTGGTATTCGGCCATGGCAGTGTCCTTCGAACAGATTGTCAGAGACGGGACCGGCAACGACCCACCACGCCGGCAACAGCGCAGACCGGCACGGTGCGATCAACCGACAATATACGGTCTGGCAGCAAAGCAGAGGGCCGGGGTCATGAATCCTGCCCCCGTTCCAGCCCGAAGCGCCACACCAGGCACGTCGGAACGGAACCGGAGAGGAAAGGCTTCCCGGTCGGAAACCGGAATTGTCACCGGCCCGTGGCCGCAAGTCGCCGACAGCGACGGCTTCCTGGGCGCGAACGGGATGGTGCTTCGGAGGAGGGATGGGGGCTTATGTTTCCGGGGTGAACCGTTACCCCGGTGCTTCGGTTACCTTTGCGGCTGCCGTTCGTACAATTGCCCCGATCCACACCGACGTTTGCCGCCGGGGCGGTCGGCGGGAGGCGCCGGCCGAACCGAAGCCCGAGCCCCGCCGGTGCGCCGGCTTCCCGGAACTCCCATGCAAGGCACCCGGAAGGCGCTGACCACGTATCTGGACCGGCGGATGGCCCGGATCTTCCTGCTCGGCATCATCAGCGGCTTCCCCTGGGTGCTGATCGGAAGCGCTCTCAGCCTGTGGCTCAAGGAAGAGGGGCTCAGCCGCACGACGATCGGCTGGGCGGGCCTGATCTTCGGCGTATATGCGATCAACTTTCTCTGGGCGCCGTTTATCGACCGGATCCGCCTGCCGTGGCTGTCCGCCCGACTGGGACACCGGCGGGCCTGGATCGTCGCCCTGCAATCAATCATCCTGCTCTGCCTGGCAGCCTGGAGCGCGACCGATCCGTCTGCCCATCTGACGGCCGTGATCGGGATCGGCCTGGTCATCGCGGTGGCCTCGGCGACCCAGGACATCACCATTGACGCCCTTCGCATCGAGCAGATCGGAACCGCCGAAGGCGAAACCATGGCGGCGGGCGCCGCTGTCGCCGTGGTCGGCTGGTGGACGGGCTACAAGCTGGGCGGCGTGGTGGCGCTGGAAACCGCGTCGGTGTTTCAGGCGGCGGGCGTGGGCAACTACTGGCAGGCCACGTTTCTGGTGCTCGGCGGGGCCGTGATTCTCTGCAATATCGGCTTGCTGTTCGTCCGCGAACCCGCAGCCCGAGCCGCCGGGCCGGCCGGCGACGAGCAACCGGTCGCCGCCCGCATGACGCTTCCGGGCGGACTTCGGCGCGCCGGAACCTGGCTGGCCGGCACGGTAGCGGGACCCCTGACGAGCTTCTTTCGCCGCAACGGAGTTTCCATCGCACTCGCCATCCTCGGGTTCGTCTTCCTGTTCAAGATCGGCGAGGCCTTCATGGGCCGCATGTCGCTCGTGTTCTACCGGGAGATCGGCTTTTCGAAATCGGACATCGCCCTGTACTCCAAGGGGCTGGGCTGGATCACCACGGTCTTGTTCACCGTGCTCGGCGGTCTCTGCGCCATCCGCATCGGGCTGGTCCGCGCGATGTTTGTCGCGGGCGCCGCCATGGCCCTGACCAATCTCCTGTTCGCCGCACTGGCGTGGACCGGCAAGTCGGAACTGCTGTTTGCGGCGGCCGTCGTAATGGATGATCTCACCAGTGCCTTCGCCACCGTCACCTTCGTCGCCTTCATCTCCATGCTCGTCGACCGGACCTACACGGCTACCCAGTACGCGCTGCTCGCATCGATCGGCACCGCCGGCAGAACCTTGTTTGCCGCCTCCTCCGGCATGGTGGTGGATTATCTGGGCGGCGACTGGGGCACCTTCTTTGTCATCACCACGCTGATGGTCGTACCTTCGCTGCTCTGCCTGTGGGCCATCCGCAAACAGCTCGGGAACCTGCTCACCGGGGCCAGTGTGCGGCTGTTCGGAAAGGAGGCTGAATCCACTTCATCCGCGTCCCCGTAGCTCCCGGAAACCGGGCCGGATTGCGCATGCCGCAAGGCCGGCGGGGATCCCTGCCCCGCGCGCCCGGACCTCGCGCCGCCTTGCCGCCGGGCGCTCAAGCCGTCCTGGCGGGGTTCACTCCCAACGCCTGTCTGCCGACGGAAAAGGGAATCACGGGCGAACCGAATCTTGCGGCTGCCGCCTCAATCGAGATCTACAGGTACTGCTACGATCCCCGCAGCTTGCTCGAGCACAACAGGTTGATCACGACGGTCAGAGGAGCATACGCATGAACCAGCTTCGGAAACCTCGACCCGTCCGCCGCCGCACTGTACTCGCCGGCCTGGCAGCAAGCAGCGCCGCCAGCCTGCTGCCGCTTCCGGCGGCCGGACAGGGCGCCCCGCTGCGCGTCGGCGCCTTGCTGCCGTTGACCGGCGGGCTCGACCACCATGCCGCGCAAATGCGGCTGGGTCTGGAAACTGCGGCTGACGCGATCAACGGGGCCGGCGGCGTTCTCGGCAAACCGCTGGAGCTCGTCTACGCCGATACCGGCACCACGCCGCAAGGTCTCGCCGAAACCTGCGCCCGGCTCGCGCAGGACCGCAAGGTCGCTGCCGCCGTCGGCCCGTTCATCGCCGCCGGTCGCAAAACCGCCGCACGGGCCTTCGGCCGGTTCGGGATTCCCGTGGTCTCGGCCACGAACCATGAAGGGCGGTTTTGCGCACCCAATTTCTTCTCGGTCGGAACCACGCCCAACCAGGATATCTTTCCCCTGGTGCGCTACCTGGCCGGCGGATCGCAGCGCAGCTACTTCCTCGCCGGAAGCTACTCCAGCTGGCAGTGGTCGAGCTTCCGACAGGCGATCCTGAAGGTCGTCTACGATCTCAACGGGTCCGTGGCCGGACAGGCCCTGACCCGGATCGACGAACAATCCTTCCAGCCGGTCATCCGCTGGATCGCGAGCACGGGATGCGACACCGTGATCTTCTGCGTTCCGCGCCTGTCGGGCGTGCGGTTTGTCCGCCAGGCTCGCGAGTTGGGGCTGCTGGCAGGGATCAAGCTCGGCTGGGTCGGATTCAACGAACTGCACGCCGTTCGCCTGCCTCCGTCGGAAGCGGCACAGGTCACCACGGTTGCGCCCTTTGTCGCCAGCGACCCGCAGGGCGGCGTCCCCGATCTTGTGGCGCGCATGAAACATCTCGGCGGTGACAACCCGCAGCCCACGTATTACGCGTTCAGCCACCATCTCGCCCTGACGGCGGTTGCCGCCGCCGCCGAACGTGCCGGCGAGGCGCGAGCTCCGGCGATTCTCGAGGGGATCCGGGGGCTGACCTTTGACAGTGCGACCGGACCCGTGACGATCGATCCGGCCACCCATCATGCCGAACTGCAGCTCGCGGTTGCCCGAGGGCGCGCCGGCGGACTGGAGATCGTGGAGCGGTTGGGGCCGGTCGCACCCGATCCCGGTTGTCCGGTTCAGGCAGCGGAGCGGGCAACGACCTTTCGGACGGCCAGACTCTGATCCCGAGCGGGGACCGGGGAGCCGATACCCGGCGCGAGGTACCCGGACGCACCGCGTCCGGTTCGGCCGGTGCCGGGTTGCGGGGGGACAGCCGTGCCTTCCACCCTCCCCGCCGATGCGAGCGGACTTGCCCCGCCTGATCCGGGGGCTTCGAGACGAAGCGCCGGGCCGACTGCCCCGTCGCCGCCGTCCCCGAAGGAACGCGAACTTCCTCTCACCCGCCCATTGCAACAGGTTGTTCCAATGAACTTTACGCAAATTCACGCCCATGTGAAGCACGGCATCGCCACCGTCACGCTGAACCGGCCCGATCGGTTGAATGCGTGGACCCCGAAGATGAGCGAGGAACTTCGAACCTGCTTTCGTGCCCTTGCCGACAACCCGGGAATCCGGGTCATCATCCTGACCGGGGCAGGGCGCGGCTTCTGCGCCGGTGCCGACATCGAGGCCCTTCAGGCCATCGACCGCGATTCCGCCGGCGCGAGCGGGCCACCGGCGCCGTTCGATCCGGGCGCACCGGCCGGCTATCGGGGCGCCCACACGTGGTTTCCTGCCGTGCCGCAGCCGATCATCGCCGCCATCAACGGCCCTGCTGCCGGTCTGGGCCTGGTACTCGCGCTCTGGTGCGATCTTCGTTTCGCAGCTGAAGACGCCGTGTTCTCAAGCGCCTTCAGCCGCCGCGGCCTCGTCGCCGAACACGGAATCAGCTGGCTGCTGCCCCGCCTGGTCGGCATCGCGCGGGCCCACGACATCCTGCTGTCGTCACGGCGCATATCGGGGACCGAAGCGGCCTCGATGGGCCTGGTCAACGCCGCGTTCAAGTCCGATGAACTGCTCGATTCGGTCAAGAAGTATGCCGCGATCCTCGCGCACCAGGTCTCGCCCCGCTCCGTGCGAATCATGAAGCGCCAGATCTGGGAAGCCCTCGGTACCAGTCTTGAAGAAGCGATGGCCGTGGCCGAACAGGAGATGGAGAAGAGTTTCGCCAGTGAAGATTTCCGCGAGGGAGTCGCATCATTCACCGAAAAGCGCGAGCCGAGGTTTACGGGGCGGTGAACCGCCCTGGCCCCGGGCACCAAAGGATACCCGTCGTTCGCTCGGCGCCGCGTGCCGACAAGACGCCGGTACGCCGGCCCAGGGAACCCACCAGCCCGCCACGCTTGGCCGAACCGGCTGAGCGGCACCTTTTCTCCCCACCCCCTGCAGATGTACCGGACCGAAACCCGGTGACCGGTGATCATCCACTGCGCCCCGGAAGACCGTGTCCGTCCGGGGCGCAGCGGTTACAGCGCGAATGCCGTCACGCTATTCCCGGATGATGTGCAGTTCGGCGGGGCCGAATATCTCGCTTTCGCGGCGGCCCGGCAGGTCCGGATATTCCGCCCATTGGCGGTCCGCAAACTGTGCGGGAAGCTGATCTGCCACGTTCGCGTACTGCACCTTCACCTTGAAACGCAACTGGTTCATGGATTTCGGCGCATCGGTGTTGACGCAGGTCGGGCCGTGGCCGCCAAACTCGCCCGCCCCTTCCGTTACGCACCATTCAGGCTGCGGGCTGCGTTCGCTGGTCGGTACCAGTCGCAGGATGACACTCTGGCCCGCTTCCGGGCCCCCGTGGACATCCAGAACCGCCCAATACGGCTGGTCCACCCAGGCATCCGGCGTGTCCTCGGCGATCCCGCCTTTCAGGAACACGATGTACGCCGGGTACAGCCCCTGGAAATACAACCGCGCCTCCTCGCCCTTGACCGAAACGATGTCCGCCTGGGCGGCGGAAGCCAAACACGAGCCCAAGAGTACGCTCGCGATCATCAGAAACTTGCGCATAATCGTCCTTTCGATGCCCGGGCCACGCACACGGCCGGCGCACCGGCTGCGTGCCGCCGGAAGCATCACAAAAAAGCAGGGGGTGCGGGTGTAACCGCACCCCCTCGAGTCCTTACCTTCTTCTCAGGCCGAGCGGACGTAACCCCACCGCTTGTTCGACGGTACTCCGCCCTCTTCACGGAACTGCTGCGCAAGATGCGCGATCTTGTCCTCGGAGAAGCTTGGCAGGTCGGGCATCTCGGATGCCGACTGCACCCCGACGTTGTAGAGGCGGGCCGAATTCAGCCCGAAGATCGCCTGCTTGGTCAGGCTGTTCGGGCCGCCCAGGGCCGGCATGCCGTACTTCTTCTGCATGTCCTCGGGGACCTCGAGACGACGCAGGGCCTCAATCTGCCACTGCGGGGAACCGTACCAGACGGTGTCCGTGCCCCAGACGACGTGGTCGGCGCCCATGTCACGGACCAGTGTGCCCATCAGGGCCGCCGAGAAGCGGGGGTGGGCCACGGCCGAGTTGGCGAACGAGGTGCCGATCTCGCCGTAGACGTTGTCAACTCCGTGCTCCTGGGGAATCCGTGCGAGGTCGGTCACCCACTTGATCTCGCCACCGGACTCCTCGAATTCCTTCCATGCCTGGTCCGGCAGTTCGAGGAACGGCCGCAGGCCGGAGTGGTAGATCACGAAGTTCATGCCGGGCCAGTCCTTGGCGGCCTGCGGCAAGTCATCCAGGGTGGCGTACTGCCAGACACCCGGGAACGACACCTCGTAGTCCGGAGGCAGCAGCCCCTTGTGCGTGCAGATGGTGTTGATGCCCGCCTTCAACGCCTTCTCGTAGAAGGGGTACATGATTTCCTCGTCGTCGAGACGCCACGGATACTTCGACGGCGACAGCGGGTCACCGATCGTGTACGACTTCCAGGAATTCGGGCGCCATTCCTCGATCGCCTGATCAACGACGTCCATCCAGCCCGGCTGACCCGGCGTGATCACGGTATGACCCAGCATCCGCTGGGCACCGGCGAAGTCGTTCACCAGATTCCGGGCGCCCACGATCTGCTCGTTGCCGAGGAGCCACCAGGTCGGATCATCGAACGGGGCACCGGACAGCAGCGCGATCTTGGTGTCGCTGGTGTACCAGAGCTCGCGAATGTAGTTCTCGAACTTGTACCGGGCCAGCGTCAGCCCCTCTTCCTTCAGTTTCGGGTTCCAGTGCTCGGCGGCGAACTCTCCGAGACCGAGAATGGCCTCGTGCGCGAAGTCGTCCCGCAGGAAGTGGGTCTGGTCATCAAGGATGAACTGGCCCGCCAGCTGGCGGTCGCGCTCGTTCATCATCGCCGGGTCGCGGGCTTCAGCCTCGCTGACCTGGAAGACCCCGCCGCCGTAAATCTCGTTCATGGCGAGAAACGCCGTCGCCATCCCGCAACTGGTATGCATGAACGCACGCCGGCTCATGCCGAGGTGCTTGGCATTCGCCTCAGCAAGATCCAGGATCCGCTGTTCGGCGCGTTTCTGGTTCTCAGACTGCTTCGGGGGCAGGTATTCCCCGTTCGAGACAATCTGGGTCGGGACCGGCAGGTCAAGATCGAGCTTCTCTGCCCCATCGACCAGTGCCTGTTCCCGCTCGCTAAGCCATACGTGGGCCATCAATTCCTCCTCCGTCTTCGCATCGCGTACACGACCGAAAACTCTTTTCGACAACTCTGATCCTATTCCGCCGGCCTTGATCCCGCAAGTTCATCGGGTGGCGGAGCGTGGCATCTCGACGCCGTCGCGATACATTGCCTGCAGATCCTTGCACCACGGAGGCCTCCATGCCCGCCAACCGTACCGCCCGCTTGCGGCCGGCCCTGCCGAAGGTATTCGCAACGGCCCTGCTTGCCGGCCTGTTCGCCGGCACCCTGGCGGACCCGGCTCACGGCGCCGATTCCCCGCTGCACCTGGCCACCCTGATGACGGGCTCCGAAGGGGGCATTCGGGATGCAATGGAAGAGGATTTTGTCCCGCGCAAGCAACGGGCGGCAGGCTGCCGGTCGTTCAGTTCGGAGGCCGGCGCCACCCGCCGCTTCATGAACGCCCGGCTGCTGACTGCCCGGCCTCACGCCACCGTCCACCTGGGGCCAGGAAAGCACTTCTGCATCCGGGGCTTTGTCGTGGGACGCGGGCTCCGGCTGGAGATCGTGGGCGAGACCGAGGGCTGGTACCGCATCAAGCTCGGCACGGTCGAGGGCTGGGTCGCTGCCACCAGTCTTCGACGCGAACTCTGATGTCGGGTACCGAGCCTCGATCGTCTGCCGCACCGGCGGCCTGGCCGGATACACTGTTCGACGAGTTGAAGCACCTCGGCATTGACCAGATGACTCACGTCCCGGACGCCGGACATGCACGCCTGATTGACCGGTGCGCCCTGGACCCGGACATCGTCGTGACCGGGCTTACCAGCGAGGAGGAAGGTGTGGGAATGGCGGTCGGCGCCTGGCTGGCAGGACATCGTTCCGTCCTGCTCATGCAGTCAAGCGGGCTCGGCAACTGCGTGAACGCGATAACCTCGCTCGCCGAGGCAGGACAGTTTCCCCTCCTCATGATCATCACGATGCGCGGGGAGTGGGGAGAGTTCAATCCCTGGCAGGTGCCGCCCGGCCGGGCGGCTCGAGGTGTCCTGGCGGCAATCGATTGCCGGGTTCTGGAGGCGAACCGCGCGGAAGACGTCGGCCCTACCGTTCGCGCCGCAGGCCGCCTAGCCTTCGATGCTTCCCAACGCGTGGCGATGCTGCTGACCCAGCGCCTGATCGGAACCAAGGAGTTTCGTCCATGACCGCGACCCTGACCCGCCAGAAGGTTGCCAACCGGTTGATCTATGCCCAGTCCAACCTCCTGGTGGTGGCCGGACTGGGCGGCACTGCCTGGGATGTCAGCCGCGTCGGGATCGATCGCCACCTTGCCTTTTACCTGTGGGGCGGCATGGGCCTCGCAACATCCGTAGGGCTCGGTCTGGCTCGCAGCGAACCCGACTACCGGGTCCTGGTCCTGACCGGCGACGGGGAAATGCTGATGGGCCTCGGCAGCCTCGCCACGGTGGCCCGGGCGCGGCCGCTCAATCTGGCGATCGTGGTCATCGACAACCAGTTGTACGGGGAGACCGGCGGGCAACAGTCCCACACGGCCGGTACCTGCGACCTTGCCGGGGTCGCCCGGGCCGCCGGAATCGAAGACTCCCGTACCATCTCGGACGAGGACGAACTGGACCGGCTGGCGGAAAAGATCCTTGTCATCCCACACCTCGCCTTCGGCCCGGTCTTCGCCGCCGTACAGGTTCCGGGACAGTTGTCGAGGCCGCCGGAAAAACTCCCGCCTCGAGATGGTGCGTACATGAAGCACCGATTCCGGCAGGCCCTGATGGGGTGGGATGCACACCGCTGACCGTACCGCCTGCCGCGCGCCGGACTTACCCCCGCCCGGCCTCCCGTCATGAAGGCCGTGCGTTCGGTTTCGGCGCTCCGCAGCGGAGTGGAAGCGTGGCGGGCGGCGGCGGAGAGCATCGCACTGGTTCCCACCATGGGGGCCCTGCACGCCGCCCATGCGGCGCTGGTTGCCGCCGCCCGCGCCCGTGCCGATCACGTGGTCGCAACCGTGTTCGTGAATCCGCGGCAGTTCGGCGAGCACGAAGATCTGGCCAGCTACCCCCGGAACGAAGACGCCGATTTCCGGCAGCTGCGGGCCGGCGGCGTCGAGCTGGTCTTCGCCCCGCCGGTGGAAGAAATGTACCCGGAGCGCTTCGCGACGTCCGTCGTCATGACCGGACCCGCCGAAGGGCTGTGCGGTGCAGTGCGTCCGGGACATTTCTCGGGCGTGACCACCGTGGTCACGAAGCTGCTCCTGCAGTGCCGGCCGGACCTGGCCGTGTTCGGTGAAAAGGACTACCAGCAACTGATCATTGTGCGCCAACTGGTGCGCGACCTCGACATGCCGGTAGCCATTGCGGCCATCCCGACCGTGCGGGAACCGGACGGGCTCGCCTGCTCCTCCCGCAATGCCTATCTCGATGCCGGAGCGCGCGCGGTGGCGCCAGGCCTGTACCTTGCGCTGCGCGAAGCGGTTCAGGAGATCGCCGCCGGGACCGATGGAGCGGCCGCCGCGGCCGGCGCCCGCCAGTCCATCCTCGCCGCCGGCTTCGAAAAGGTCGACTACGTCGAACTCCGGCGCGCCGACTCCCTCGATCCCGTGACCCGTCGCGACGGCACCCCGGCGCGGCTGCTGGCAGCCGCCCGGCTGGGCCGCACCCGTCTCATCGACAACCTGAGCCTGGTCTATTGACGGAAGCTCTTGCCACGGGGATGCATCGGACTAGGCTATGGTCGCAGCCAGCGCCCGTAGCTCAATTGGATAGAGCACCTGACTACGGATCAGGAGGTTGAGGGTTCGAATCCTTCCGGGCGCGCCAACCCGGCCGGCGGAGGCGGTACTTCCGTAACCTGCCCCGGATGGGAAGTCGCCGCGAAACGCGGCATGAGAGGGGAATCCCTAGTGCATCATCGTGTACAACGACCGAACCGCCTCCGCCTCATCGGCCTGCTCATGGCCGCCATCCCGCTGTTTCTCGCTCCGGCTGCTGCCGGTGACGAGCAGGACGAACGCCTGGCCGCCTTCAAGCTGTTTACCCATTGCGAACCGTTCGACCTGCGCGTGGGCGGCCTGCACCCGGCGGCCGACGCCATCGGACTGTCGCGCGAATCGATTCTGGCCGCTACCGAAAGCCGCCTGCGCACGGCCGGCCTCCTGGCACCGGGCTCCGGTACCTACCTGTTCATCAACGTCAACCTTGGCGATGAGGCGTTTGACATCATCATGGCCTTCAAGAAACCGCTGTACGACGAGTATTCCGGCGAGCGCCATCCGGCCACGACCTGGGCCACTGGATCGACCGGTACGCACGAAGGCCGCGCCGCCCCGATCCTGAGCTCGATCAGCGGCTTCATGGATGAGTTCCTGGACAACTTCCAGCAGGTCAACGAAGCAGCGTGCGCCGCGCGCTGACCGCCACCAGCGGCAACTGGCGCGCAGCCGCAGCGCAAGCTTAACGGGGGCGGCCCGGAACCACCGATTCCGGGGCTCGAACCGAAGAGCCCCTCATTTGCCGCCGGTCCCTGCGAACGCCTGTCGCGAGGGCAGGGTCACTGCACAGCCCGGAGACCGCTTCCGCCGTTCCGGGAACCGTCGGTCCGACAAGCACCTGCTCATGCAAGGCCTGGTCCCGGGCAGCAGCCGATCCGTGCGAAAGTCGCGGGCTTCGAAGAAACGCTCCCGAAGCCTTCACGAAACCGCTCACCCGTGAACCACAATGCAGCCGCGTACCCCAGCGTGACTGCATCCCGCTGCACGGTGCTGCGTGAAGCGGCCGTCATGCACAGAAGCCAGGCATGGCCGGGCAAGCCCGGGCTCGCGGTCCGAACGCCTGCAGTTGAGGATCCGGCTGCCGGTCCCGCGGCACATGATCTTCCTGACGGATCGGGGTGAGAAGCCTCGCCCGACTCGCCCTGGCGGTAACAGCGAACCGCCTGTCAGGTGAACGCACGCTGCCTTCGACCGGGCGCGGCCGGCGGGCGGTGCGCAGATCGGAAAATCGAATCCGCCACCCCGGGCGCGACCCGGATGACACGGTTAGCGCAGGTAGCCGTACTCGGCCCAGGTACGGTAGCGTTCCTTGAACGCGAAGTACGACTCAGCCACCCTGGCGAAATCGGCATCCTTCGCCGATTCCTCGGCCACGACCTCTTGCCAGCCGGCTTCCATCGCCTCGAGGATTTCGGGCGGCCAGCGATGCAGCTGCACCCCGCGCGCCTCAAGCTCGGCCAGCGCCTCGGACTGCGCGGCCTCGCCGATGGCGGCGCCCTCGACGAAATTGGCCCGGCACACGGCCTCGATCTGGGCCTGCTGCACCAACGAGAGGCCGCTCCACCGGTCGCTTGATACCAGCAACTCAAAGAGGCTGGTCTGCTGATGCCAGCCGGGAAAGTAGTAGTGCTTGGCGACCTGATAGAACCCCTGGTTGAGATCGATGACCGGCATGGAATATTCGGCCGCATCGATCGCACCGAGCTCGAGCGCGGGAAAGATGTCGCCGCCGGCGAGCAACTGCGTGGACACGCCCAGTTTTTCCATGACCCGGGCGCCGAGCCCGAAGAACCGCATCTTCAGGCCGCGCAGATCCTCGATCGACCGGATTTCTTCCCGGAACCAGCCCGACCCCTCCGGTGAGTGCAGGCCACAATGCATCGCATGGATGCCGTGCGGCCGGTACAGCTCCCGGTACATCTCCTCGGCTCCGTCCGCATACAGCCACCCGAGGTATTCACCGATGCCCGGCCCGAACGGCACCGCGGTGAAAAACTGCAGGGCGGGAATCTTTCCGGCCCAGAGACCGGCGGAAGCCCAGGCAGCGTCGATCGAGCCTCGCGATACCGCATCGAACATTTCGAGCGGCGGCACCAGCGCATTGGGCTCGAAGAACTGGATCCTGACCGTGCCGCCGGTAACTTTCCCGACCTGGTCGACCAGATGGACGCCAAGTTCTCCCTGGATCGGCCACTGACTGCCGAAGGCGCTCGCCATCTTCCACCGGACCACCCGGGCGGTTTCGGCAGGTTCCGGGAGGCCGTCCGATTCCACCCCCGGGGGCGCGGAATCGCCGGCACCTCTCTGCCCGGCAACGAACCCGCCCGCAGCCCCGAGCGCGAGTGCGACCACGACGACAAGGATCTGGTTCATGAAGATTGCCCAACTGTTTTCCTCAACTCCCGATCCTACCACGGTCAGGAACGTACATCTGCTCCTGCCAACCCTTTCTCTTCACCGGCGGGAAACCGATTGACGGTTCGCCATGCGGAAATCACCCCCCACTCGCATCTTGCGAATCCGCGCGGCAACGGCGCTTGCCCGGGATCCGGCGAAGGGGTAGCGTCGCCGGGAGTGCAGCGCACCGGGACGCCGGGACGGCGGCAGGGGAAACGCCCGCGCGCGCCACAGGCCCGGCGCTGCACAGGGAGAGGGCCATGACCCGGCAGCGTCTACCCATCGGGATCCAGGACTTCCGGACGATCCGGAGCGAAGGCTTCTACTACGTTGACAAGACCCCGCTGATCCGGCGGCTGGTAGACGAGGGGCGCCACTACTTCCTGTCGCGTCCGCGCCGCTTCGGCAAGAGCCTGCTGCTCGACACGCTGGGGTCGCTGTTCGCCTGCCACAAGGCCCTGTTTGAGGGGCTGGACATCCGCCCGCACTGGGACTGGTCCGCGCCGCACCCGGTGGTGCGGCTCAGCTTCGGCGGGAAGTACACTGCGCCCGGGGACATCGAGCGCAACGCCCTCAACCAACTGGCCATCATCGAACATGCCTCCGATCTCGACACGGGGCCGGTCGCTGATACGGGCCCGGAGCACCTGCAGAACATCCTCTACCGCCTGCATCGCGCCACCGGCCGGCCGGTGGTGGTGCTGGTGGACGAGTACGACAAGCCGATCCTTGACGTGCTCCACGACCCGGACCTCGCACGAGCCAACCGGGACTACCTGCGGGGCTTCTACGGCATCCTCAAGGACAGCGCCGAACATGTCCGCTTCGTCTTCGTCACCGGCGTGAGCATGTTCTCCAAGGTCAGCCTGTTCTCGGGCCTCAACAACCTGAAGGACATCAGCCTAGATCCGCGCTACGCCGCGATCTGCGGCTACCGGGACGAGGACCTCGACCGGGTGTTCGCGCCCGAGCTCGACGGGCTGGACCAGGACGAGATCCGCACCTGGTACGACGGCTACCGCTGGCGCGGCACGGAGCCGGTCTACAATCCCTACGACGTGCTACTGCTGCTGGACAGCCGCGAGTTCCGCCCCTGGTGGTTCGAGACCGGGTCGCCGGAGTTCCTGTTCCGGATGCTGACGGAGCAGTCAGTGAGCCCGCTGGAGCTGGAGGGCCGGCTGGCCGGAATGGACCTGGTCTCGAAGTTCGACGTGGGCGACATCGGCATCGAGGCGCTGCTCTTCCAGACCGGCTACCTCACCATCACGGGCGAGGAGCGGGACGACTTCGACGTCCTCTACCGTCTGGACTATCCCAATCGTGAGGTCCGGATCAGCCTGAACCGGGGCCTGCTGGCCTGGCTGGGGAAGAAGGGGGTCGAGCCCCTGGAACGCGGCCGGGAATTCTGCGCGCTGCTGGAAGCGCACGACTTCGCGGGCTTCGGTGCGACGCTGCAGGCCTGGCTCGCGGGCATCCCCTACCAGTGGCACGCGACGGGCGACCTCGCGCGCTACGAGGCGTGGTATGCGAGCCTGCTCTACATGTGCCTGCGCGCGGTCGGCGCCGACTTGCGGGTGGAGGAGGCCTCCGCCCGCGGCCGGGCCGACATGGTGCTGCGGCGCGGCGGTCAGATCTTCGTGATCGAGTTCAAGATGGCCGAGGGCGCGGCCGCGCTGGAGGCGGCGCTGGCCCAGATGCGCGGGCGGGGCTATGCAGACCAGTACGCCGACCATGACGGGCCGGTCCACCTGGTCGGCGTGGCCTGCGGGCGCGACGCGCGCAACCTTCTCGACGTCCGCGCCGAACCCGCCTGAGCGTGAGCGGAAAGGGCGGCCTGAACCTCGGCCCGGCCTTGTTCGATACCTTGTTCGATGCCCTGGGCGAGCCCCCTTTCGATCCCCTCGGCTCTTCCCTGTTCAATCCAGGCTTCGGCCACGGTGCCCATCAGTGCCTCCCAGCGGTCCGGTTTCGTCCGGCGCAGCGACGCCTCCAGCATCACGGGCGTCAGGTTCATGCGCTCAACCGTGTAACGCACGATATGGCGCTCGAACGCGCTCCCGGCAACCGGCAACGACATTATTCAGAATTCAACACCGGCCGGCCGACTTGACATTGCAGTCTGGAAAGGAGGGGCGTAATGGGTTATACAGGAACGGTTCACAACCAGCGCATCAACCTGCGGCTCAGCGAAACCGCCAAGCGGCGCATCGAACAGGCGGCCTCCGTCGAAGGCAAGACCGTCAGTGCCTTCGTAGTATCCAGCGCGCTGGCAACCGCTGACCAGACGATCGACAAGCACGAGACCCTGGCGCTCGCCCGCGACGACGCATTGCGCTTCTTCGATGCTCTGGCCGGTCTGTCCCCGCCGAACGACCGCCTCCGCGCGGCGCTGGAGGAGCATGCCCAGCGCGTCGACGCCCGTTGACCGACTCTGATGCGCTCATTATCGAGCCGCTCGAAAAACGGCACGACCGCACTGCTTTTTCCTGCGGCCTTCCCGAGTTGGACCACTACCTGGCACGTCAGGCCGGTCAGGATGTCCGGCGCCGGACCGCCCGGGTGTTCGTCTGCACCGCCGTCGACACTGATGCCGTCCTCGGCTTCTACACGCTGAATGCCCTGTCGATCGGCCTCGCCTCGCTGCCCGAGCGACTCTCCCGGAAACTGCCGCGCCATCCGGTGCCCTGCGCCTTTCACTCTATCATTGTTAACTCCGTGTTTTCGATG
The DNA here is from genome assembly GCA_965203385.1 of Alphaproteobacteria bacterium. Lineage (GTDB taxonomy): Bacteria > Pseudomonadota > Alphaproteobacteria > TMED109 > TMED109 > VXPW01. The sequence continues at coordinate 2,096,772 of OZ241893.1, read as the reverse complement.
ACGTGGACGATGAGTTGGATTTTTTCGTCACCCCGGAAGTATTTGAGCGGGCCGGGCAGGGGTTGTCTCTTGGAGGACTCGAAGCCGACGATGCGGCCCATGCCGAGGACATAGTCGCGAACGGTGGGTGGCGCCCTGGCAGCGGCGGACGCCTCCCTGGCTCCACGGCCTGTGTTCGGGGAGCGACGACCGCGATGATCGGCCTCGCTGAGGGTCGGCATGCGATAGGCCGTCAGAATGCGGTTGAGCGCCGCGACCTCCACTGGTCGTACGATCTCGCTGGCGGGCGTATCGGGTGCCTCTCGGGCCAGACGCGACAGTTCGTGAATGCGCCAGGCGGCGACGGCATCGAAAGCCAGGCACTTGCGCAGGTCTTCGGCGTCGTCCAGCCGGCGGTCACAGATGCGGGTGCCGTTCTTGAGGGTGTCGAAGTACCGTTCGATGGCCCAGCGGTCTTCGTAGATCTCGATCACCTCGAGCGCGGTTTCTAGCGTCGCCTCGCCGGTGCTGGACAGGATGACCCAGTTCAGGGGCTTGGCCGGATCGGCCGGGGTCACCTCACGGACCTGCACGGCCAGCATCTCCAGCGGCGCGTCCGTCCGGGCGTCTCCCGGCGGCAGGACCGTCACCCGCGCCGCCCGCAGCAACAGTTTGACCGTGCGGGACGGCCGGCGGCGCGGGCCGCCGGCGGCATCAAGCACGAGGGTCTTCCGCCCCAATTCGGGCTGCGTTTCGATGAAGGAGAACAGGTCTTGCGGCGAACCGTCGGCCGTCACCACCCGGCGCTGTTTCGAGCGGCAGGCGCGGACCACGACGCGGACCTCCGTCTGCGCCGCCAGACGATGGACGGCCCAGATGTCCATCTCGCGGTCGCCGACGCAAATGACTTCCGTGTCCTTGCAGGCCGCCGCCAGTTCGGCGCTCACCCGCACCCCGTCCTCCCAGCGGCGGCTTTCCGTCTCTTTCTTCCCCGCACGGCGAAAGTCGGCATCGGCCGACAGTACGCCCAGCGGACGCCCGCCGGGTACGAACGCCAGCATCATGTGCGCCGCCAGTCCCGTCGACCCCTGACCGCCGCCGCCGAGCGGCGCCAGGCCGGTGGTGACCGCCGAACGGCCGCTGTAATTGAGCATCGTCGTGTCCTGCACCGCGAGGATCCGGCGGTGGGCGCGGCAGCGCTTCACCGTGGCCTCGACATGGGAGCCGAGCACATGCTTCATGGTGACTTCCCGGTTCGACAACAGGCGGTACACCGCCTGCCGTTCCGCGGACTCCGGAAACATCTCGGGAATCGTGGCGGCAGCCTGACGGCCCCAGATGTCGCCAATCCGCCGGATCCGGTCTCCCAACCGCCCATCATGATGATCCACATAGGCAAACTCGGAGTCGCCGTTCGGGCCCGGATCCTTCACATGGGCATCCACCCGGGTGCCGATCGGCCGCCGCGGCACGGTGCGCATCCGCCGTTTCCAGCCCCGCTGGAGCGGCACCATGAAAATCCGGCACGGCGCCTTCGCCACGCCGGCCCGATCCTGCGCGGCCGTCCAGCCGACGCACGACCAGTTGGCCGCACGGTAGCACGTCCCCGGCCGGGTCTCGTTGACGTAGGTGTAGGCCATCTGCGGGCGCACGCCGTGCTGCTGCTCCCAGTCGTCCCCGATCTGCCGCCGCGCCAGACCCAGAACATGTGACGCCAAATGCGGCACGGCGACGCCGGGCATGAGGAGAAAACGGTAGTGGTTGAGCAACCGGTTGAGGTGATGGCGCTTCGCCTCGTTCGACCAGCCGATGTGCCGGTCACGGGCCTTCACGTGCCAACTGGCGGCCCGGAAACCGAGACCGCCGAGGCGACCGTGGCGCGCGGACACGATCCAGTAGTTCAGGACCGCGCCCGGTGCTTTCGGGCAACCCTGCGGATGCCAGCGCTCCATCATCGCCCGCCAGCGACCGACCTCCGCCGCGCCGACCGGTTCAAGACGGACTTCGCCCAGCTCCCGCAACGAGCAGGACAGCGTGACCGCCGACTCCGACCGGGCGATCTCCGGGCGGGCGTTCGACACCAAGCGGCAGGCCCGCTTCGCCGGCAGCGCCACGTGCAGCTCCCGGGCCAGCTTCGGCAGCGCTCGCTTGGCTGACGCCACGCACAGGGCACCCCGTGCATTGCGCCAGTCCTCGCGTTCACACAGGCCGCGGGCCAGTCCGTGGCGACTGGTCTCGCCAGAGGCCGCCGTCCTCTGGAACCACGCCGCGGTGTCCGCGGAAATCATGCGCGTGCCGATCTGCATGGCGGAATACATACGCCAGGCAATGTCGGAAGTCAACAGTGACTCAGTGAAAGGCCCTGCGCCCTGATCGGCCGGCTCGCGGTCGACCGCTCGGCGCATGGGCGCGGTCTCGGACGCATGCTTCTCGCCGATGCGGTCAAGCGGACGGTGACCGCTGGCGAAACCGTGGCCCTGCACGCCCTGATCGTGGATGCCCGCGAACGACGACGCAAAACGCTGCTACGAGAGATTCGGCTTTGCGCCGCTCACCGGCGATCCGGTGCGCCTGTTTCTTCCGCTCGGCCGTGTCACTTTGCAAGGCCCTGAGGAACAGCCGCATTGACACTCTTCAGGATGAATCGGCCATCCGGCTGTTCGAGCGCGGCGCATCCGCCCTTCCGCAAGGACGGATCCGGCGACTTAACGGCGGCGAACATCGCCCGGGCAACTTTCTCCGGGATAACGTCCAGTTTCGGAATCGGCTTCGGCGGGCGACCTCGAGGCCGCTTCGGTTCGTTCTTGTCCGTCATTGCGGGAGCTCTGGTTTGCTATTGCGATGCCCGCCATTCGGCCAAGGCAATGCAAGCTTTCAGGTTTTCTGATAGTCCGACCACAGAGTCATGGAAGCGATTTTGTCGTAAACGATGCTCCTCATTTCCTCTCGGGCAAGCGTTCGGTCGGGCGGTGATGGAAACGCCGCTCTGGCGCCCGGACAAAGATCATGCGGTCTCTTCGCTCCGGTTGCCGGCAGGACCGCCGGACGATCACCCGAAGAAGCCGGCGACGACCGCGGTGTGACGACCGGTCACCAGCCGGGCAGACCGCGAAAGCCCGACGATCATCGGACGCGTCGCCTCCCCCATCGGTGCCCGTATCCCGGAAGAACCCCCAGCGGGAATGCGCCGGCGATATCAGACCCGGATGCCGCCGTCGGCGATCGTTCGGTAGTCGTGCTTTGCATAGCAGTAGGATTGCGGGGGCGTGAAGTCGCACACTGCCCGTAGTTCCCTCAGGGAAAGGGGCCTTGAGAACGGCCGGACATCCTCCAGAACGATCGCAAACGCTCGGTCGAGGCCGGCCAGATACCGCTCAAAGGACTCACGTCCGACAAAGGCTCTCCCCCCGAATTCCGTCCAGATCCGTTCGACCGGAAGAGCGAGTACTTCGCGCACGGACGCGGTTCCCACCATCGCACTGACCGGGGACGTGCCATAGAGAAACACGACGGTACCGCAAGCGACAGAGGCCGAAAACCGGCGACGCAGTTCGACCGTTTTCTTGCCGGCCAGGATCGCTTCCAGATACCGGGGCCGCAGGGACAGCACGACCGCGCGCCGGGTCGGCGCCAGGGAGGCGGTCCGGCGGGCTTGACCGGCCGCACGTGCGGCCGACCGGGTGGGGGAACCATGGCGGGAACCGGTCGTCATCATGCAAGGTTCCGGTCCGGCCCGAGGTTCTACGGTCGGCCGGTCAACCCCGAGGCGGGTGCGCCGTCCGGGCACCGGGCGTCAGCCCGGGAAGGAAGCGCGTCGCCGGCCGGTACCCGGCCGGCGACGCGCTTCGGCCAACCGGACCCACCCGGTGTGCCGGTTGCCAGGGGACGGCGCTAGACCGAATAGTACATGTCGAATTCAGCCGGATGCGGCGAGTAGTCCAGCCGCTGGATCTCCTCCCGGCGAAGCTCGATGTACCCTTCGATGGCATCCTTCTCGAACACCCCGCCCTCGGTCAGGAACGCGTGGTCGCGCTCGAGCGCATCCACGGCCCCCTTGAGACTCTCGGAGAGGGTGGCCACCCCGCTCCGCTCTTCCGGGTCGAGGTCGTACAGGTTCTTGTCCAGCGGGTCACCGGGGTCGATCCGGTTGCGGATGCCGTCGAGACCGGCCATCAGCATGGCGGAAAACGCCAGGTAGGGATTGGCCGACGGGTCGGGGAATCGCACTTCGACCCGTTTGCCCGAGGGCCCGGTCGTGAACGGGATCCGGCAACTGGCCGACCGGTTCCGGGCCGAGTAGGCCAGGAGAGTCGGCGCCTCGAAGCCCGGCACCAGACGCTTGTAGCTGTTGGTGGTCGGGTTGGTGAACGCGTTCAGCGCCCGTGCGTGCTTGATGATGCCGCCGATGTAGTGCAGGCAGGTCTCCGAAAGCCCCGCATAGCCGGCGCCGGCGAACAACGGGGCGCCCCCTTTCCAGACGGACTGGTGCACGTGCATGCCGGATCCGTTGTCATCGACCACGGGCTTCGGCATGAACGTCGCCGTCTTGCCGTAGGAATGCGCCACCATGTGCACGCAGTACTTGTAGATCTGCAGTCCGTCGGCGGCCTGCACCAGCGGCCGGAACTTCACGCCGAGTTCGTGCTGGGAGGGCGCCACCTCGTGATGGTGCTTCTCCATCTCGAGCCCCATCTCGGTCATCGTCGTGACCATCTCGGAGCGGAGATCGGTAGCGGAATCCACGGGCGGCACCGGAAAGTATCCGCCCTTGGGCCGGGGCCGGTGCCCGACGTTTCCGCCCTCGAACTCCTCGCCCGAATTGTACGGGCCTTCCTCCGAATCGATGCGGTAGAACGTGTGGTTCATGCCCACGTTCCAGCGCACGTCGTCGAACACGAAGAACTCGGCTTCCGGGCCGAAGTAGGCGGTATCGCCGATCCCGGACGACTGCAGGAAGGCCTCGGCGCGGACCGCCGTCGAGCGCGGGTCGCGCTCGTAGGCCTCCCCGGTCGTGGGCTCCAGAATGTTGCAGAAGAGGATCAGGGTCGGCTGGGCCGTGAACGGGTCCAGCACCGCGGTCGACGGATCCGGCATCATGCACATGTCGGACTGGTTGATCTCCTTCCAGCCCGAGATCGACGATCCGTCGAACATGAGGCCGTCGGCAAACAGGTCCTCGTCCACGCACTGCGCGGTCTGGGAGACATGTTGCCATTTGCCCCGCGGATCCGTGAACCGGAAGTCGACGAATTCGACCTTCTTTTCCCGAATGGTTTCCAGAACTTTTTCTATGTCAGAGGCCATGCGATTCCTCCATGGCAGGTTGGGGGTGGGGTGAGGCGGCCGCCAGAAACAGCCCTGGAAAACGGCTAGACGACAATTTCGCCTTCTTCGCCGGTCCGGATGCGGATGGCCTGATCGACGGGCGTCACGAAGATCTTGCCGTCACCGATCCGCCCGGTGTGCGCCGACTTCTGAATGGCTTCGATCGCCTTCTCGAGCAGCTCGTCCCGCAGAACGACCTCGATCTTGATCTTGGGGAGAAAGTCGACCACGTACTCGGCGCCACGAAACAGTTCCGTGTGCCCTTTCTGACGGCCAAATCCCTTGACTTCGGTAACGGTGATGCCCTGCAACCCGACCTCGTGAAGCGCTTCCTTCACTTCGTCAAGCTTGAACGGCTTGATCACGGCTTCGATTTTCTTCACGCGCATCCTCCATGGTGGTGCTGATGCCGAACCTGACCGAGTGCCGGTCAGCCGTATACCAGAAAGCAAGTTTCATGCCATGGCCGCCCGCGGGCCGGGCGGGGCGAGTCCGCACCCGCCCGCCGCCCGGTACACGGCCTGCCCTGCCCGCTTTTCGGGCACCGACGTGCCCATTTACCGGGCTTTGCCCCGGCGGAACACCGATGCCGGCCCCGCGCATGGGAGCGGTTGCGTTTGGAGGCCCCCGCAGCAATCATGCGCCACGGCAAGGTTCGCGAACGCACCGGCACTATGGATTATTTCGCCCAACAGTTCATCAACGGCGTCAGTCTGGGGGCGATCTACGGCCTGATCGCCATCGGCTACACGATGGTCTACGGAATCATCGGCATGATCAATTTCGCCCACGGTGAGATCTACATGATCAGCGCCTTCATCGCGCTCATGGTCATGGTGGCCCTCGGCATCGGCGAGAGCGGCCTCGTGATTCTCGCCCTCCTTTCCGCGCTGCTGGTCTCGATGGCCCTGACCTCGCTCTACGGGTGGGTCCTCGAGCGGGTCGCCTACCGGCCGCTCCGGGGCGCCCAGAGGCTGGCCGCACTCATTTCGGCCATCGGCATGTCCATCGCGCTCCAGAACTACGTGCAGCTCACCCAGGGGGCCCGGGTCAAGACCCTTCCGCCGATCATCCAGGGCGGATTCGAATTCCAGTTCGGCGACACCGACTTTCTGGTGCGCCTGAGCAACCTGCAAATCCTGATCGTCCTGCTGACGCTTTCGCTGATGGCGGTGTTTGCCCTGCTGATCGCCCGGACCGCGCTCGGCCGGGCCCAGCGGGCCTGCCAGCAGGACCAGGGCATGGCGGCCCTGCTCGGCATCAACGTGGACCGGACCATTTCCCTGACCTTCGTCATGGGCGCGGCGCTCGCTTCGGTAGCGGGGCTGATGGTCACCCTCTACTACGGCGTGATCGACTTCTTCGTCGGCTTCATTGCCGGGGTGAAAGCCTTTACCGCCGCCGTACTGGGCGGGATCGGGTCCATTCCGGGGGCCATGCTCGGCGGTCTGCTCATCGGCCTGACCGAGGCCATGTGGTCGGGGTACTTCAGTATCGAATACAAGGACGTCGCGACCTTCTCGATCCTGGTGATCGTCCTGATCTTCCTGCCGACCGGCATCCTCGGAACACCGGAAGTGGAAAAGGTATGAAGGCCCCGGCCGGACCGGGGCTGGTGCGGGATGCGGCGCTGGTGGCCGGAATCGCCGGCCTGCTCGCGTTTCCGTTTGTCGGCCTCCTGCTCACCACGGAGGGGACGACCCCGTCCCTCAGCACGCGGTTTCCCGAATTTGCCGGGGCGGTCGTGGTCATCTTCTTCGGACGCCTGGGCATCAGCTCCGCCCGCCGGGGGCACGCGCTCCTCCCGCTGGTGCTCGGCGCGGCCATGGCTGCAGCGGGCGGGCTGGCGCTGCTGCTGGACGGGAGCGGGGCCGCGGCGGCGGGCGCCGTCTGGCCGGGGCTCGTGCCCGGCCCGTTCCTGTCAGCCGTCGCCTGTGCCGGCGGCGCGGCGATCGCGATCGTTGCCGGGCGCAACCTGCTCTCGGTCGACCTCAAGGCGACGGCCCGGCCGCCCCTGCCCATGCCGCAGTTGCTGCTCTGGGCCGGCGTCGCCCTCGCCGGCTTCGCCGTCCTGCTGCCGCTGCTGCCCGGCGTCGACCGCCGCTTGATCGACGTGGCTACCCTGGTGCTCACGTACGTGATGCTGGGCTGGGGCCTCAATATCGTGATCGGCCTGGCCGGCCTGCTCGACCTCGGCTACGTCGCGTTCTACGCCGTGGGCGCCTATTCGTACGCGCTCCTCTCGGTGACCTTCGGCTGGAGCTTCTGGATCTGCCTGCCGGTGGCCGGCGTGCTGGCCGCCCTGTTCGGCGTGCTGCTGGGCTTTCCCGTCCTGCGCCTCCGGGGCGACTACCTCGCGATCGTGACGCTCGGATTCGGCGAGATGATCCGGATCATTCTGCTCAACTGGTACGATTTCACCAACGGCCCGGACGGCATCACCAATATCGGGCGGCCGAGCTTCTTCGGGCTCCCGTTCACGGCCCGCCCCGCTGCGGACGCCCCGTCCTTTCACTCGTTCTTCGGGATCGCCTACGACCCGCTCCACCGCCTCGTATTCCTGTACTACCTGATTCTCTCCCTGTCGCTCCTGACCAACGCCTTCACCCTTCGGATCCGCCGCCTGCCGATCGGCCGGGCGTGGGAAGCGTTGCGGGAGGACGAGATTGCCTGCCGGTCGCTCGGGGTCAATCCGCGGAACACCAAGCTGTCGGCCTTCGCGATCGGCGCGATGTTCGCCGGCTTCGCCGGTTCGTTCTTCGCCACGCGGCAGGGCTTCGTGAGCCCGGAAAGCTTCACGTTCATCGAATCCGCGATCCTGGTGGCGATCGTGGTGCTGGGCGGGATGGGAAGCCAGATCGGCGTCGCGGTCGCCGCCATCCTCCTGGTCGGACTGCCGGAGTACTTCCGCGAGTTGCAGGAGTACCGGATGCTGGCGTTCGGAATGGGCATGGTGCTGATCATGCTGTGGCGGCCGGGCGGCCTCCTGACCCACCGCACGCCTACCGTTCGCGCCCGGCCGGCTCCGGCGGCCGCATGACCGCGGCCGCGCTGCTCAAGGTCGAGCACCTCACCATGCGGTTCGGCGGGCTGGTGGCGGTCGACGACGTGAGTTTCGCGGTGCAGCCGGGCCTCATCCATGCCCTGATCGGCCCCAACGGAGCCGGCAAGACCACCGTGTTCAATTGCCTGACCGGGTTCTACAAGCCCACCGTCGGCCGGATCACGCTGCAGGCGCCCGAATCCCGGACGACGTTCCTGCTCGAGCAGATGGACGACTACCGGATCGTGCGCGACGCGAAGGTCGTCCGCACGTTCCAGAACATCCGCACGTTTCCCCAGATGTCCGTGCTCGAAAACCTGATGGTGGCGCAGCACGACCGGCTGATGCACGCCTCCGGATGGTCCCTCCTCGGGCTGATCGGCGCCCCGTCCTTTCGCCGGGCCGAGGCGGAAGCGGTCGAACGGGCCGAATACTGGATCCACCACACCGGGCTGGACGGCCTGGCCGATACCGAAGCCGGAACCCTGCCGTACGGTGAGCAGCGGCGCCTCGAAATCGCCCGCGCCATGTGCTGCGAGCCGGTGCTGCTGTGCCTCGACGAGCCGGCCGCCGGACTCAATCCCAGCGAGACCGAACAACTCGGCGACCTCATCCGCTATATCCGCGACCGGCATCACATCAGCATCCTGCTCATCGAACACGACATGTCGATGGTCATGGGCGTCTCTGACCACGTCGCGGTACTCGATTACGGCCGGATGATCGCCGAGGGCCCGCCCGCCGCCATCCGCACCGATCCGGCCGTCATCCGGGCCTACCTCGGAAGCGATGATGATGATGACCCCGACACCGGACCGGACACCGCGTGACGCCCCTGCTCCAGGTCTCGCAGGTCCGCACTTTTTACGGGGCCATCGAAGCGCTCCGGGGGGTGGACGTCACCGTTGCCGAAGGCGAGATCGTCACGCTGATCGGCTCGAACGGCGCCGGCAAGTCCACGCTGCTCATGACCATCTGCGGCGCACCCCGGGCCCGCAGCGGCGACATCCGGTTTGCCGGACAGGACATCACCCGCCTTCGCACTTGGGACATCGTGCGCCTGGGAATCGCGCAGACCCCCGAAGGGAGACGGATCTTTCCCCGCATGACGGTGCTGGAAAACCTGCAGATGGGAGCCGTGGCCAACCCCGCCGCCGATTTCGATGCGGGAGTCCGGCGCGCGTTCGAACTGTTTCCGGTCCTGGGCCGGCGCCGGCACCAGAGCGGCGGCACCCTGTCCGGCGGGGAACAGCAGATGCTGGCCATCGCCCGCGCCCTCATCAGCCGGCCCCGACTGCTGCTCCTCGACGAGCCCTCGCTCGGGCTTGCCCCCCGTCTCGCGCGCCAGATTTTTTCGGTGCTGCGGGAAATCAACCGGTCAAGCGGCACCACGATCTTCCTGGTCGAACAGAACGCCTACCATGCGCTGCGGCTCTGCCACCGAGGCTATGTGCTCGCCAACGGCCAGGTCACGCTTGAGGGGACCGGACAGGAACTGCTCGAGAATCCGGCGGTCCAGGCGGCCTACCTGGGGGGCTCCGCCACGTGATGGGCGAACTCGAGTGGCTGCTCGGCATGCCGATGACCGTCTTCCTCGGCTTCACGGTGATCATCACGGGCAGTGCCGCGTGGCTGTCAGGGCGGGCGCTCGCGGCCGGCTGGCGACCGGCGTGGGTGCTGCTGCCCACGGCCGCGGGCCTGGCCCTGGCCGACCGCTTTTTCGTGTGGGCACTGTTCGGCGGCGCGTTCTTTCCGGTACCGGGCACCCTGGCCGAGTTTGCCACCCTGCTCGGCATCGCCCTGGCCGCGCATCGCCACACCCGGGCCCGCCGCATGGTGCAGCAGTACCCCTGGCTCTACGAGCGCCGCGGCCCGTTCGGATGGCGCCGCCTCCCGCCGGAAAGGAGCCCTCGTCGGCCGGCGGGGATTCCGGATCCCGATTGATCCTGTGCGTCGGAACAGGACTATACTGATCGAATGCAAACCACCCGGCAAGCCCTCGGTGCGGGCCGGCGTGAGGGGAGAACCTGACCGATGAAGCAGATAATTTACGGGATCCTGATCGCGGTCATCGCGGTCATCGGTGTCATGATCGCCACTGACCGGTTCGGCGGTGACGGCGATGGTTCCGACCCGTCGATCCGGATTGCCGCCGTCGGGCCGCTCACCGGACAGTACGCATCCTTCGGTCAACAGCTTCAGCGAGGGGCGGAAGCGGCGGTGGCCGACCTCAACGCTCAGGGCGGTGTGCTCGGCCAGCAGCTGGTGCTGGAAACCGAGGACGACGCGTGCGATCCCAAGCAGGCAGTGGCCGTCGCCAACAGCCTGGCGTCCCGGGGGGTGCCGGTCGTCATCGGCCATTTCTGTTCCGGTTCGTCGATTCCGGCGTCCAACGTGTACGCCGAGGAAGGGATGATCCAGATCTCGCCGGCGTCGACCAATCCGCAGTTGACCGACCGCGGACTGGGAAACGTGTTCCGCACCTGCGGGCGCGACGATGCGCAGGGGTTGGTGGCCGGCAGCTATCTCGCCGACCATCACCGCAACGACCGGATCGCGATCGTGCATGACAAGACCGCGTACGGCAAAGGCCTGGCCGACGAAACCCGCGCCGCCCTGCAGGACCAGGGTGTGACGGAAGTCCTGTACGAGGCGTACACGGCGGGAGAAAAGGACTATTCCACGCTGGTGTCCAAGCTGAAGCTCGAGCAGATCGACGTGCTCTATCTCGGCGGCTATCACTCCGAGGCGGGGCTGATCGTGCGGCAGATGCGCGACCAGGGGCTGGACACGCAACTGATTTCCGGCGACGCGCTGGTGTCCGAGGAGTACTGGGCGATCACCGGCGACGCCGGCGAGGGCACGCGCATGACCTTCTCGCCTGACCCGCGCAAGAACCCGGAGGCGGCCGATGTCGTGAAGCGCATCCAGGAGGAGATGAACTACGAACCCGAGGGCTACACCCTCTACACCTACGCCGCGATCCAGGCGTGGGCGCAGGCCGCCGAGACCACCGGATCCCTGGAGTCGGAAGCGATCGCTGCCGCGCTCAGGTCCGGCACCTTCGACACCGTGCTCGGTACGCTAAACTTTGACGACAAGGGCGATGTCGAGGGGCCTTCGTACGTGTTTTACGAATGGAGCAACGGCGAGTACAAGGAAATCAACTAGCGGACGCAAGCGACGAACCCGTCAGGGGGCCGGAAGCGGCCCCGTCACAGGGACGGGCGCCAGTTGCGTTCCGGACGCGGGAGGGATGCCGGAGTGGTCGAACGGGGCGGTCTCGAAAACCGTTGTGCGCGCAAGCGCACCGAGGGTTCGAATCCCTCTCCCTCCGCCACTTCACTCCCTGAGCGGGCCCTGAGGTTACGCCACTTCCGGCCACCGGCGTCTGCCATAGCCGGGACCTTGATCCCGTGATCGGCCGCAACCACCGGGCCGCATGACTGCGCTCAGGCCGCTTTCTCCAAAGGACGCGCACGTTCAACCCGTGCGCGTTCCCGGGGCGTGTGCATCACCTCCCAAAGATCGCTGCGCCGCTGCACGTTGAACCAGAAGTCCGGGCTGTTGCCGAACACCCGGGCGAGGATCAGCGCCGTCGCCGCCGTTACGTTCCTGCGGTTGCCGCACAGTTCTCAGAGGCTCTCCAATGCCTTTGGTAATGGCAGAGCCTTCCGAACGTCATAAGCTGGTAGAGGGCTAAAGCGGATATGTTGACGAGAGGGAGCGAATCCAAAGGGCAGGACCAACGGCGTTTCCCCGCATACCGGGTAGTCGATCTGTTTGCAGGGCCAGGCGGTCAATGCGGGCGGCACGGAAAATCCAGAAGCTTGACAATAGCATTGAAGCTCAGACCCGCGTTCTTGCTATTTCGGCGACTAGATGGACCGCTGTGCATGAGGCGCTTGCTGCCAGGCGCCTGCTTACGCCAAAGGAGACCGGCATATTGAACATTGCAAGGCAGATGCCAATGAAAATTCCAACCGAGAAACAATGCGCAGTACTGTTGGACATCATCGAGAAAGCACGAGCGGAGGGCATTAGTCTTGACTGAGGCTTTCACTCAACGGATCGGCCGCCACCATCGGGGCGCATGACTGCGCTCAGGCCGCCTTCTCCACAGGACGCGCGCGCTCAACCCGTGCGCGTTCCCGGGGCGTGTGCATCACTTCCCAAAGGTCGCTGCGCCGCTGCACGTTGAGCCAAAAGTCCGGGCTGTTGCCGAACACCCGGGCGAGGATCAGCGCCGTCGCCGCCGTTACGTTCCTGCGGTTGCCGCACAGTAGCCGACATCTGCCCGGCGAAAACACCCGGGATTTGACCTGAACTGGCCGCCCAACGGGGATCGAATCGAGTCAAAATGACATCTGTAGCCCAGAACGGGGGGGGGGGTCTGGCGGGCACAAATTCAGATGTCCTGACGCGACCCGACTTTAGCCGGCCCATTTTTCTGATGATAGACGTGGCCTCAGCGGGAGAAATCGGACAAGAAAGCATCTCTGGCCTTCAAATCGTGGCTCATCTATTCAATAAACGAAATATAGCTTCCTGTCAGGCGTTTCCGACCGCAAGAACGGAACCAAGTCATTGAAAATTATCCGGTGGAAAGCACCACCGGTTAGCAGCGTCATCTGATCAGTTCAGGACATCTGAAATTAGCAAAATTTGCATCTAGATTCGATCAAATGAGAATCAAATAACGATCTAAAAGTGTACAAACTACCCTATATCAGGATTACACCCGGCACGAACTATGGGAGACAGTCATGCAGACAGTCGCAGAGGTGTGGAAAAAGGAAGGCAAGGCCGGGGGCCTGATGCGGGGCCTGACGCAAGGCAAGGCGGAAACGCTGCTCAGACTGCTTGAGCGTCGCTTCGACACCGTGCCCGAAGACGCCAAGGCCCGGGTTCTTGCCGTGCCGGCCGAAGACCTTGATGCCTGGCTTGACGCCATCCTTTCCGTATCCAGCCTTGACGACGTTTTCAGAAACGAATCCATTCACTGAACGGAGTTTCCACCACCGTCGCCGGCGGCGTTGACAGTGCGTAATGCAAGGGTGGCGCCGATGCCCGCGAGGCGATAACTGCTCACCCCTGCTGCGAGTGCATTGAACTGCCGTTATCTACTGTGTTTTGGCGGCATTTTCATTATGTTCATGATTGCAATCAATACTAACCAGTTGAGCGGCTATTTCGTCCAGCATCGTCACGACGTCCGGATGTATTTCATTGGGCAACATCACGGCAGCCAGCTTGCAGTAATCTGACTCGCCAAGCTCGACCCCCGCCGCGCTCAGAATTTTGCCGATCGTTATTTTTCCCTTGATTTGATCGATATCTGTGGTTTCGAACGGCCTTTTGATTAGCGCTTGAGGCAAGTATTCTTCCATGTACCTTCTGGCCTTTTCTTCTGCTTTCTTTCCTGATGTCTGAGAAGTAAACCGCAGTATCGCACTCGAATGGATCAGGTAGTTTTCGGTCTCATAGCGGGTCCAGTATACTATTTTCATTCCTTCCGGGGCACTTCTGCGTCCCGCCTCGGTTCGTAATTCCCCCAATCCCAGGCCGTCCCAGTGTTCACCCTTGGCTCCATTGCGATCACACACTTCCAACGCGCGCAGGGCCGGGACTTGCGCCTTTAGGGCACGATAGTGCTTCTTGGCATAAGTTCGGCCCTTCTCTTCTGCAGTCGGCACCCAAAAACCCGTATCCAGGTATTGCCACGATGGGTGGTCCAACACCTTTGCCCATGCCCGCAGAATGTCAATATCCGTCTTTCCTTCCAGATACAGCACACGTTGCGTGGTTTCCGCCAATACGATTTGTTCGCCAGGGATGGTTGACAGTTGTTTAACGTCCTGTCGACGAACTGGGCTAAGGCCGCTTGCCGTGACAAGAAACAGTTTTTCTCCTTTCTCGCTCGCCGCTTCTTCGATCAGCCTGCCCGAGTGGGTTGCGATCAGCACCTGGCAGTTATTTTCGTTGCAGTGCTCACGAATGAGGCGGTACATCTTCGCCTTGAGCAACGCGTGCAAGTGAGCGTCCGGCTCATCAACAAGAAACAACGTCGTGTTGGAATGCAAGAGAGCGGACTGCACTAGTACCGTTTGCAGAAAGCCTGCGGCGCCGTTAAGCAGGTCGTACCAATGGTCTGTTGCTGAGTGCCTGTACCGCGCAGTTATCGGATCGACACCACTGGGTCTCGAAAGTTCAAAACCAAAGAACGAATTTATTGTATTTTGCAATGTACGCCATTTTGCATCATCACGGCTTGCGGCTTGAACCATATTCCTGAGAATCATTCCGCCCTTGCCGTGAGCCAGCCGTGTTGCGACCACTCCTTCGCTATATTCGGGCTCCTCAATATCCAATCCTGATAGTGAGGGAACGTAGAGTACCTTCGGCGGATTCTTCGTATAAGCCTCAAGATCCGCTGCCGATACGTCTGTCACCGGTCCCACGGTGGCGGTCGTGGCATCTTGATAGCTGAGTTCGAAACCCGCGTTCCAGTCGTCCGCCGATACTCTGATGGTAATCGGCTCTCTCATGTTCTGATTGTGCCACAACTGGTCGAAGCTGGATAGCGCCAACGTCCTAAGACTGGCAACATTCACTTCCACGCGGTGCAAGCCCTGATAATCCTGACATTCTAGGTCTTCATTACCCCGCAACCAGATCTCGCCCAGCTCCACCCAGGTCGCCAAAGCCTGCAACAGCGTCGACTTCCCCGAGTTGTTGGGGCCGGCAACAAGTGCTCGCTCTTCCAGGTTGGCTTCGAAAAGGCGAAATTTTTTGAACCGGCTTACGACGACTCTACGGATCATGCCTGTTCTCCTTCGGCACGAAAATGCTCGGTGTTTCGTCCCAACGAATCCTTCCGCCCTGCAACCAATAGTGACATTTGCAGCTACGTCCAGTCACGTGCACGGATGGATGTAACGATATCTCGCCGCCTGGGTGTTCGGTTATCAACCACCGTCTGTGCAACTCGGGCGATATGTCCAAGTGGATGATCTGTCGGCATCGGCTTCGAGGACATACGATCGCAGCCTGAAACGGATACTTCTTTCCCCCTATGATGTAAACTGTATCCTTCGCTACGCTTTCGGGCAGGTCCTCCACCCACTCCGTTCTGTACGGATGTAGTTTAGCCAGTTGGTTGAATAGCCACCTAATCACGACGAATATTATTCCGCACCAGCGTACTGTTATCACCGGTGCCTCGGTACCGTTCAAACAAACGATGCGGTTTCCCGTCGTCAGCTTCGGATTCAAAGCAACCGTGAACCAAGCGAAATCTCTGGGTAGCAAACTCTCGATCGTGGTCGAACCGAAATGCGTGTACTCGTGCGATGAAGTCGTTGAACGCCATACACGCCGCCTGCATGTTCAGCGACATTACTGCCGGTTGCTCCTCTCCTACTGCCGCTAGGTATCCGGCGACGCGCTGCCGTTCGTAGTGCTCCGGATCCGCTCGTTGCCAATTCTCCGCAGTCACTTGATCCATATGGTATGCACCACGAGACCACAAATCGCGTCCATCGGGATGGACATAATGAGACACTGCGTCGGCAACACCGATGTTTCCCGCCCCATCGGCATCTATATGAACTCCGACATCAAAATAGGGGATCAAATATGCGCTGGCTAAACACTCTAAATGATACCGCCCAAAAGCCGAGTCCACACAGCCAAAAAGTACATCGCAGTCGACTAGAGCCGATACGACCTCTGGAGAGTCCGTCAACGCGTCGTACGCATCGATCTGGGTCCCAAGTCCGGTTCGTTCAACCGCTCCACTAATCGCCTCCACCTTTGATCGTTTGCTTTTGGCATCCACCATGGAACCGTTTATGATCCGGTTAAGGTTCTTCTCCTCAAGAACATCATTATCAACAATCACGATCTGTCCAACACAGTTGCGAGTCAATAGCTCAATCATAATACTTCCGGTTCCTGAACAGCCCACCACCCCCACTCTCATTGCGCGCAGTCGATCCAGGGTTCCCCCTCCAAAAGTTTGCGACAATTTCCTCTCATATGCAGTTGCATGCTTTTGTTTCGTGCTACTCCAAATCAAAATGTTATCCCCCACAACATTGATCGACCGGAAGCTGCGAAACTGGCCATCATCTTCTACCGACCTCGCGACAATCGATCCATCCGGCAACATAATCGCTGCACCATTAATTCTATCGTCATCAAACCACGCGTTCACTGACGCAAATAGCTCCCGGTCATTCTCATCATCAATTTTTGAGAATTCGTCCCCGCTTTTCGGGTGCGAGTGAATGGTAATCACAGATTGGCCCAACCGGTCAATGTTGGTGATTGTGTCTGGTGCAAAGTGTGCTTCAAACGGCCACGTAACCCCGTTCACGCGTCTGTCAGACAACTCGTGAGACAGCCCGACAAACTCTTCCACCACAAGTCTCTGGTGATGTTTTCCAGATCCTTGATTGCATATAAAAACCCCCGCAGCCTCCAATCCATCTCCGGGAAAGAGGTATCGGAACGCCAATTCATGCGTTCGTTTAGTCATCGCTAGTGTCAGGTGTTTCATTCTGCGCCAGCTACTTGTAGCTCGTGCCAGACATATTCGATATGACGGGTAAGGTCATCCTCGCCCGGCCTCCACTCATAGTGCCTGGACCACCGCTGCCATCGACGCGCAAAATGTTCCTCGATTGAAAGCGCTCCCGCATTTTGGCCATTCAACTTACTTAACGGTGGATCGAGATAGAACATATCCAACGGCGATGCGGGATACCCTGCAGGTATCAGAACCATAAGGTCCGCTGTTAACTGCATGAAACCAGCCGGAACAGCAAAACCCTCAATTAGAAGGCCGTACTTTCCGCTCCCCTCGTTGAGCTTTCGCCATCGACCTTGATGATTTGCATCAAGGTACTCAACATCCTCCGGGAGCAGTTCAAACGCGTCACTCACGTCCCTGCTGCGCCTGACGGCGAACCGTCTCGAACCGCTCTACGCCCGGTTGTGAGACGTCGACAAAGTCGTCTGCCTTGATCCGTTCTCTTTTCCCTCCTCCTAACTTCCTGTTCAACGTCCACTCTTCTGGTATCTTTTCAGCCAGTGCCAAAATTTGCGCGCCCGTGATCTTTTCTTTTTCGACAGTGTGTTTATCCCGATCGATCCTGATTTGATATCTCTGCCCCTTGGGTGGTGGGCGACCATATCGACTGCAATCCTCGATGTCTATCGGGTCTCCAACACCGGAACCATCACTTGCTGGAATCACGAAGAATGCGTTTCCTTCCTGTACCAGAACTTTCGTATCGTCTGCTATCTCCGCATCTGGCCCGGTGCCGATGTCAGCGAAGAGACGGCCTTCCGGGTGTTCAGTGTCAAATGTTTTGAGCTCTTTTCCAGTAATTATTGCCTTCGGCAGCAACGGGCCTGGTTGGCCGTTTAGCTTTAGCTGGATTGCTTTTCTCAGCAGCGGATTGTCTTCAATCGAATTCTTTCCGGTCACAAACGACTCACGCCCTCCAATTATAAGAAAACTAGCAGAGTCAAGCGGAATATCGATGTCATCATGCCGGTTAAGGAAAAGATGTACGCCTTCACACCCGACTAAGCCATAGATTACTTGAGCGCTGACCAAACCGGCTGCTACTTCGTGCTTTGTGCCATCGATCTCAATATCCGTTTTCATTTCCGCCTCCTATGTCATTTCACACATCTGGCAGGTGTTCCCGATTCTAGCACAAGGCAGGACCGGATGCTCAGTCGGGTTCCGGTCACACCGGCTGTAGCCCACAACACCGCCGCAGCAAACCGCGCCAGCTACTTGACGGTAGCCAACGCCGTCGGCGACCGTGGTTGGAACTTCCTCAGCAATTCAGCGTCATTCTCACCGATGTCGGCGATCAGCGCAGTAGCTGTGTAGAACGTGGCCTCGTCCGCGGCGTTTGTCAACCTTATTGCCACACTGCGACGTCAATTGCCGACCCCAAGCGAGCAGGCGCCCGCCGCTCACGCGGCGAGCGATACTCTTCATGATTTTCGATCCGGCGACCAGCGATGCCGACTTCCTGGTCGCGTTCAAGCCCGACAGCAAATTGCGGCCGTTCCATCGCTACTTCGACCTTGCTGAAGCGCTGAGAGACCTGCTCGGGCGTCCTGTCGATCTGCTCGAAATCCGCGTGGTCGCCAACCCCTGTCTGTGCGCAGCGATCGACGAATCACGCGAGCTCGTCTACGCGTCGTGACCTTCGCGTCCTGTCGCGGGGGGCGAACGGCCGGGGGCGGCACCGAGCGCCCCGCCAAGGGCATGGAGCGTGACGGCCGGTTTCGCGAACGGCGGACGCCGGCCGCTCCGCCAGTCGCTTCTGCCGCTGCCCAAGCGTCGGTGCCCGGCACACTTCGCCACCGTACCCGAAGCAGCAAGGAGACCTGGAAGACCGTCTCTGCTATTGTGGGCTCCGGGAAAACTCCTTGGGGCCCGAACATCATGATGCGTGCCTGCCTGCTGACCACTGCGGTGCTGTTCGCAGCCCTGACGGCCGTCCCTCCGGCGGGCCGTGCTGACTCCTCCCCTGCTCGTTGGGAAGGAGATCTCACTCCGATTCCTGCCTCGGAATGGAGCTACGAACGGGCCGCGCACCTGCTGGAACGGGCTGGATTCGGCGGCACTCCGGACGACATCGCGCAACTGGCTGCCCGGAGTCCGGAAGATGCCGTCTCGCTCCTGGTTGACTGGGAACGGGTACCCAACGGACACCTGGAGGAATTCGATCATTCGGGGATCTTTCTCTCCGGCATGATCGAGGTTCCGCGAAGCCGCGCCCAAGCGGTGCGCGACGCCCGGCGCGACGGCGCGGCTCTCGGCGTCACGATCAAGCCCGGCGGATCACGACCCCTGCAGCCTGTCGTGAATGCCTTTTTCTACATCCTCAATGCCGACCGCCTGGAGATCCGCCGCCTGTCACGGTGGTGGGGCGAGCGGATGATGAAGACCGAACGGCCGCTGCAGGAAAAACTGGCGCTCTTCTGGCACGGCCATTTCGCCACCGGAAACGTCAAGGTTCGCGACTATCGGAAGATGCTGCAGCAGCTGGAGTTGTTCCACACCCGGGGCAAGGGCCCGCTGCGTGAACTGCTTCGCGGGGTTGCCACCGACCCGGCCATGCTCGTCTACCTCGACGCCGGACAGAACGTAAAGGGCCATCCGAACGAGAACTTCGCCCGGGAAATCCTCGAACTCTTCACGCTGGGACCCGGCAACTACTCGGAAACCGACATCCGGGAAGCGGCCCGGGCCTTTACCGGCTGGACGCACGACCCGCACACGCTGAGCTTCGTCATTGACACGAATCAGCACGACACCGACCCGAAGACGTTCCTCGGACATACCGGAAACTTTGACGGCTACGACATCATCGACCTGATCCTGGAACAACCGGCCACGGCGCACTTCCTCGCCGGCAAGCTCTATCGCTACTTCGTGCGCGATACTCCCGATCCGGCGGTCATCCGTGCGCTGGCAGAGCAGTACCGAGCCAGCGGCTACGACACGGCAGGTTTGCTCCGCACGATCTTCCTGAGCCGGGATTTCCATGCCCCGGCTTCGGTGGGAAGCCAGATCAAGAGCCCGGTCCATCTGGTCGTGGGCACCTATCGCAAGCTCGGCCTCGCTGAACTGCCGGGGGTACCGGACTTTCATGTCACGACCGAACGACTGGGACAGCGGCTGTTCGAACCGCCCAACGTGGCCGGCTGGGCCGGAGGCCGCAGCTGGATCACCTCGGCTACGCTGCTGGAGCGGGGGAACTTCGGCCGCCGTCTGCTGTTCCCGGACATGTTCGCGTTCCGCACCCCGGATCCGCTCTATTCGGACACCCTGGTGAAGGTGGGAGAGAAAATCGCCGCCGGCGCCGAAATCACCCAGGCGACGGTACAGGGGCAATCGATGGCCATGGAAATGGCGGCGTCGGACGAAGCCTACAACACGCGTTACGCGTCATGGCACGGTCACTCGCAAGCGATGCGCACGGTCAAGGGTGCGCGGAGCGACCCCCCGCACCTGGACGTACTGGCGCTGGTGGACGGCCTGGAAACTTCGGAAGCGGTGGTCGATGCGCTCTGTCAACGCCTGCTTCGGCGACCGCTCCCGGAGCCCGACCGGCTGGCGCTGATCGGCTTTCTCGACGAGCAGCTGGCGGGGGCCGCACTGGCCGACGCCGAGTCCTGGATCCGCGAACCTCTGCGCTTGCTCGTGCACCTTGTCCTCAGCACACCGGAATACCAGCTGTCATGAACACTTCCTCGTTCCGGCGTCTGTCCCGGCGCCGTTTCCTGTCGGCTGCCGGTCTTGGCGGACTCGGCTCACTTGGCGTGCCGCCCGTGTTCCAGATGGCGCTCGCTGCCTCGGATGCGGCCACGGACGCCGCCGAGGTGGCCGCCAAGGACCGCGAAGGCCGCATTCTGGTCGTGGTCGAGCTCACGGGCGGGAACGACGGACTGAACACGGTGGTGCCGTACGGTGACGACGCCTACTACCAGGCCAGGCCCCGCCTCGGCATTCCCGGCGACGACCTGCGGATCATCGACGACCACTTCGGCTTCCATCCATCGTGCAAGGGACTGGCAGAACTGTACGACCGTGGCGACCTCGCCATCATTCACGGATGCGGGTACGACCAGCCCAGTTTCTCGCACTTCATCTCGATGAGCTACTGGCATTCGGCGGCGCCCAACAGCGGCGAGGCGTCAGGCTGGGTCGGGCGCACTGCAGCCAGCCTGAGACCCGCCCCGCAACGCGACTTCATCATCAACGTCGACGAACGTCCATCGCAGGCGGTGCGCAATCCCGTGCACCCTGCCCTCGTGTTTGACGACCCCGAAACCTTCCGCCGGACCGGGGTGTACGAGCAGCAGCCCCTGTTCGACGAACTGATCGGGGACCCGGAATCATCCGAATCCAACCTGTCGTTCCTCAGCCGGAGCGCCCGGGACGCCCGCCAGTCCGCCATGCTGGTGCGCAACGCCTGGCACGCCTACCGAAGCGACGTCGATTACGGCATCAATGTCGATCTTGCGCAGGATCTGCGCAAGGTCGCGGCCTTGATTGACGCGAGGATGCCGGCCCGTTTCTATTACTGCGGATATCGCGGCAATGCGTTCGACACCCACGTCCACCAGACCGATGTTCACGCCCGGCTGCTCGCCTACGCCACCGACGCCATCCGCGGCTTTGTCGACGACGTTGACCGGATCGGCCGGAGCCACGACGTGCTGGTGCTGGTTTTCACCGAATTCGGGCGCCGGGTTCCCGAGAACATCTCGCTGGGAACCGATCATGGAACGGCGACGCCCGTGTTCCTGGCGGGCGCACCGGTGGCCGGGGGCCAGTACGGGCGCCCTCCCAGCCTGACGGATCTCGACGACGGCAACCTGCTCCACACGACGGATTTCCGGCGCATCTACGCATCCGTCATCGGCGAATGGATGGGGGCGGACCCGAGGGCTGTTCTCGGCGGCGAGTTCGAACCGGTTCCGGCCATCGCCCGCAGCTGAGCCGTTCGGGGCGCCAGCCCCGGACCCGGATCAGTCCATCTGACCGTAAACGTGACCACGGTAGAGGTCGCGCAGACGGCGCGTCACCGGCCCCGGCCGGCCCGCGCCGACCTTCTCCCCGTCGAAGCGGACGACCGGAACGATGAACGAGGAGGTGCTGGTCAGGAACGCCTCCTCGGCCCTTCCGACTTCGGCCGGACCGAAGCCCTGCTCAACGCATGTCAGGCCGTTGGCAGCGGCCAGTTGCAGAATGACCGCACGGGTGATGCCGCCGAGCACGCGCTCGTCCAGAGGGTGGGTGTACACTTGCCCGTCCCGCACAATCCAGGCGTTCGACGAACCTCCCTCGGTGATGATGCCGTCCCGGATCATCCAGCATTCGAACGCTCCGGCTTCGGCGGCACGCTGCTTGGCCAACACATTCGGAAGCAGACCCGTGGTCTTGAGATCGCACCGTCGCCAGCGGAGGTCGGTCCCTGAAATGACCCCCACCCCCGCTTCCAGCGACGCCGGAAAAGGGGTCCAGGGGCGAAGCGTCACCATGAGTGATGATCGAGGTGCCGCCGGAAAAACATGGCTCCGCGGGGCATGCCCCCGGGTGACCTGCAGGTAGAGCAGACCGTCTCGCCTGCGGTTACGGCGGACGATCTCGCCCAGCACCACGCGAAGCGCGGAGTCTGTCATCGGTAATGACAGATTGAGACCGGTCCGCGAACGTGACAGCCGATCGAGATGGAGATCCAGATCCACCAGACGCCCATCCACGAGGGCAATTACCTCATAGACACTGTCGGCGAATTGCAGGCCCCGGTCCTCCAGAGAAACCGAAGCCCGGCGAAGGTCAACGTACTTTCCTTCCACGTAGGCCACGCGCCCCATCAACAAGGCCTCCGTTCGAAAATGACTGCTTGCGGTCCCGTGCCAGTCTCGCCCGGCCGAATCAAGTTTCGAGACAGGGAGAGTACACTCGCCCAGCCCACCCCTCCCCCGCTCGATACCATACTACCGTGTGCCCCTATCCTGGAATGTCATTCAGGATTCGCTGATGGTCAGGTGACGGAAATCCGCAAGATTCTCTCACGATAATCGCCAACGCTGCCGCAAGTCGGGGTACTTGCCTCCCGAACCCTGGCCGACCGCCGCCGACCAGGCCCTGCGGACGTTGCCTGTGCGCACCGGGCGTCACGGTCGTCGGCAGGATACAATTCGGGAGGCTGGTGCCCCATCGACGGGCCGGCACCTGCCCGGTCGAAGGCTGCACGAAGCTGCTGCGAGCGAGGAGCGGATGATGAACGCCCCGACCCTGCTCAACGACCGGCGACCGCGCGAAGACGCACGGGCCGGGGCGATCAACGATCCCGGTTCCGCGGTCTCCATCACGCAGGTCATCGTCCGCAGCGAGGCCGACGACCGTTGCGATTCCATTTCCCTCTGCCCTCACGGCTGTCTGGAAGCAGGGCGCAAGAGCCACCTTGTTCACGTTTCCGCTCGATGGAGAAACGCGGACGGAGAGACCGCCCCCGGCATCCGTCTCGATACCGGCCGCCGCGACGGAAAGACTGACGGTCGAATTACCCTCTGCCGTGCTTGATCGGATGGTCCGAACCCGCCGGCATGCACCGGCGCTCATCATCGCCACCGTAAAGGCCCCCGCCCCATCCATCGACAGACTTGTACTTTCCTGCCGGTACACGGCTCCGTCCACCCTGCAACCCAAGCCGCCGGACCCCAACCGCCTTTCCGCACTCGCGGGCATGACAACCAATCGATGCCAATCCGCAACCATCCCTCTGCGGTCCGGCCGGCGCCGGATGCAGTTGATCCTCGTACCATGCGCACACGCGCGCTTTGGCCCGGCCAACCGGGTCGGAAGCCGATGACAGCTGTGCTGGCACCGCTCCCCCAACCCTGTCCATTTGAAGCCGCAGCAACACCATGGCCGTCTACACACAGGTAAACGCCGATCAGGTGAGAAGTTTCCTGTCGGGCTACGATGTCGGGCAGCTTGATGCGTGTGTGGGAATCGCAGACGGTGTGGAAAACACCAACTATCTCCTGTTCACCGCTTCCGGACGCTACATTCTCACGTTGTACGAGAAACGAGTTGAAGAAACGGACCTGCCGTACTTCCTCGACCTGATGGACCACCTGAGCCAGCGGGACATTCCCTGTCCGGTCCCGATCCCCGACCGTTCCGGCGCTGCCCTCGGTCGCCTCGCCGGCCGGCCGGCCGCCCTGACTTCGTTCCTTGAAGGAACTGCCCGTACCCGGCTCGAACCGGCCCATTGCCGGGCAGTTGGACAGGCGCTCGCAAACCTGCACACCGCAAGTGCAGGTTTTCGATCGTCGCGCCCGAACCGTCTCTCTCTCCAGGCCTGGAAACAAACGCTGGCGCAGTCAGAAGCGCGGGTCGAACAGCACGAGCCGGGCCTCTACGAGGAAATACGAACCGGCCTTGACCTCATCTCTGCAACCTGGCCCGGTTCACTTCCCAGCGGGGTAATTCACGCCGACCTGTTTCCCGACAACGTATTCTTCAGGGACGGCGAGGTAAGCGGCATCATCGATTTCTACTTCGCCTGCAACGACGCTCTTGCCTATGATCTTTCGATATGCATCAACGCTTGGTGTTTTGAACGGGATGCAGACTTCAACATTACCAAGGCCAGCGCCCTGCTGAAAGGCTATCGGGAAGTCCGGGAACTGTCGGTGGCAGAGATCGCGGCTCTCCCGGTCCTGTGTGCAGGCTCCGCCCTGCGCTTCCTGTTGACGCGGCTGGTTGACTGGAACACTACTCCCTCCTCCGCCCTCGTTCGCCCAAAGGATCCCGCCGAGTACCTCGGCCGGCTCCGATTTCACCGTGCGGCCCGAGGCCCCGAAAGCTACGGAATTCGAGCGGCATGACCCATCGGCTGACGACAGCGTACACCGACGGATCCTGCCTCGGAAATCCGGGGCCCGGCGGCTGGGGAGCCGTCATCGTGGCCCCCTCCGGCACCACCGAGATCTCTGGCGGGAATGCGAAAACCACGAACAACCGGATGGAACTGATGGCGGCCATCCAGGTCCTCGAATCGATTGAACCCCCTGCTGCCGTACAGATCGTAACCGACAGCCGCTATGTGATGGATGGCATTACTTCATGGCTGAGCGGCTGGAAAAGACGGAACTGGCGGACAGCAGCCGGAACACCGGTCAAGAACCGAGATCTATGGCAACGCCTCGAACGTGCAGTCGCCCGACACAGCGTCCAGTGGCAGTGGGTGCGTGGCCATAGCAACCATCCCGGAAACGAACGGGCAGATGCGTTGGCGAGAACGGAGGCCGGAATGCGTCGACCCGGACTCTAGCCCGGATTTCTCACCAACAAGACTGTACATGGGACCAAAACCGTGGTACAAACCGACGAATCAACACCTTATCGGTGTGCCACGATCGGTGTGCCACGGAGAGGTCCCATGCAACCAGAGTGTACCCCGAAGCAATTGTGTTTTGAAGGCCTGGGTCGCCGTCGGGTGGAGGGGTGTTTCGACGGCGGTCGGCTGACGACGGACGGCGGCGTACTGCTCCTGCGGGAGGTCGACCAGCGGTTCCGCGTGACGAAGCGTCTGGCTGGCTGCTTCCAGGATCATCGCGCAGAAACGCGCATTGAGCATCGTCTGGAGACGCTGGTTGCCCAGCGGGTACTGGGGCTGGCGGCGGGGTATGAGGATCTGAACGATCACGACCGTCTGCGCACGGACAGCCTGCTGGCGCTGGCGAGCGGATGCCAGGATCTCACTGGGGAACAGCGCCGCCGGGAGCGGGACCGGGGCCAGGCGCTGGCGGGTTCAAGCACCCTGAACCGGCTCGAGCTCAGCGAGCCGGACACGGCGGCCGGAGACCGGTACAAGAAAATCGCGGCCGACCCGGCGGCGATGGACTCGCTGCTGGTGCAATTGTTCCTCGAGTCTCATGACGAACCGCCCGGGGAGATCGTGCTCGATCTGGATGCGACCAACGATCCGCTGTACGGGAATCAGGAGGGTCGGTTCTACCACGGCTATTACGACGAATACTGCTATCTCCCGTTGTACATCACTTGCGGCGACTTCGTCCTGTGCGCCCGGCTGCGTCCGGCCGATGTCGATCCGGCGAAAGGATCGGTGGAGGAACTGCAGCGGATCGTGGCCCAGATCCGCGCCGTCTGGCCGAACATTCCGATCCTGGTGCGCGGCGACGCCGGCTTCTGCCGCGATGGACTCTTGACCTGGTGTGAAGAGACTGGCCTCGACTACGTGTTCGGTCTGGCCCGCAATAACCGTCTGGAAAAGTGGCTGGCGAAGGCGCTGTACAAGTCCCGGCGCCGCTGCGCCGCCACGGGGCAGGCGTCCCGGCGGTTCCGGGACCGGCGTTATCGGACCCGGAAGTCCTGGAGCCGCACCCGCCGGGTGGTCGGCAAAGCCGAGTGGCTGCCGGGACTGAGAGGCGCGAATCCGCGTTTCGTCGTCACCAACCTGCCGGCGGATGCGGTCGGCGCACAGCCGCTGTACGAAAAGGTGTACTGCGCCCGCGGGGACATGGAGAACCGCATCAAGGAACACCAGCTCTGGCTCTTTGCCGATCGGACCTCGACCGCCAAGATGCGCTCCAACCAGTTGCGACTGTACTTCTCGACCTTCGCCGGGATGCTGATGACCCTGCTGCGCCGGTTTGGCCTGTTGTTGATGGCTGCGAAAAAGCGCGGGATTCTGGCGGTAAGCCGCGTTTTGGCCAGGATCGTTCCTTTTCCCATTGTACGGTCCTATTGGTCGAGTCGTACCGTGGGGTATCGATCGTGTGCGCCGGCCGGCGGCCGGATTTCCGTACTGTGTCGGAGTGAGATTCGCGCCTGAGGCAGGGGTCGGGCGCACGGCACCATTCGGGATAGATCGAGTGCGTTCTTGTCGCCGGTTCGGTCGGGCCGGCTTTGCCACGGCCGTGTCCGCGTGGTATCGCAGCAGGGAAGAAGAGAGTGATGCGGCGCCGGCACAGATTCACCCAGAATCCCGGCGCCGCACCTGAACGAGCCGGTCACGGGGACCGAACTCCCGTGGAGTATCCGGCATTCCGGCGTTTGGGTCTACCTCGCTCTCGGGCGGAGCGATGTGCCGGACCGGACGCCTGTTCCCGTGCCAGCGGTGCCGTCGGCAGGTCGTGATCTGCCGGTCCTGCGACCGCGGCCAGATGTACTGCTCCCGGGCCTGCAGCGAGCGGTCCCGGGTCGAGAACCGCCGGGCGGCGCGGAGGCGCTACCGCCGCACCGAGCGGGGGCGCGAGACGGGCCGGATCCGTCAGCAGCGCTACCGGAGGCGTCAGGCGCTCCGGGCGCGCCTGGCCGCCCGGGCGGCGGCTGCGGGCCCGTTCCGCGCCGCTCCTTCGGCCCCGGCTGGCGCCGCTTTCCGCCCAACCGTTACGGACCACTCTTCCGGACCCCGGCGCGAGCCCCTATGTCGGGTGTTTCCGGCGCGATCGAGGCGCGAATCCGTGCCTCGATGCGTCATCTGCGGTCGGGTGTGCTCGCATCTGGTGCTGGCGGACCCCTGATCGCGTCATGGAGACACAACGGGAGGCGATTTCATGGCTATCGACGAGGAGATGCGGTCGACGATCGTGCGGCTGTCGCGGGCCGAGGGCTGGCCGGTCGGGACCATCGCGCGGCATCTCGGCGTACACCACGGTACGGTGACGCGGGCGCTGCGGGCGGCCGGCGCGGAGCGGCGGCCGCGGGCGAAGTTCATCGACACCTTCGTGCCCTTCATCCGGAAGCAGCTCGAAGAGGAGCCGCGGCTGCCGGCCGGCACGCTCTGGCGGCAGGTCAAGGCGCGGGGCTACCAGGGCGGGGAGGATCACTTTCGCCACAGCCTGCGCGCCCTCGACCTCCGGCCCGCCCGGCGGCCCGAGCCGTCGCTGCGGCTCCGCTTCCTGCCGGCGGAGCAGGCGCAGGTCGACTGGGCCGAGTTCGGGAAGGTCGATATCGGCCAGGCGCGGCGCCCGCTGATGGGGCTGCTGGTGACCCTCAGCTATTCGCGCCAGACCTCTCTCAGCCTGTTTTACGACGCGCGGATGCCGAGCTTCCTGCAGGGCCATGTCGAGGCCTTCGCAGCGTTCGGCGGTGTGCCCAGAAGGCTCCTGTTCGACAACCTCAAGAGCGCCGTGATCACGCGCCGGGGCAAGGCCGTCACCTTCCATTCGACCCTGCTCGCGCTGGCCGCCCACTACGCCTTCGAGCCGAGCGCCGCCTGGCCCCGGCGGCCGCAGGAGAAGGGGCGCGTGGAACGCCGCGTCCGCTTCGTGCGCACCAGCTTCTTCGCCGGTCGCGACCTCTCGGCCCCGCTCGACGAACTCAACGCCGCGGCCCGGGCGTGGTGCGCCGGCATCGCCGCCGAGCGGCCCTGGCCGGACGACGACCGCCAGCTCGTCCGGGACGCCTACGAGCGGGAAAAGCCGATGCTGGTGCCGCTGCCGGACGCACCCTTCTCGTGCCACGAGATCCGCCCGGCGCGCATCGACCGGACCTGTTACGCACGGTTCGATACGAACGACTACAGCGTCCCGCCCGACTTCGCCGGAGCGACGCTGACCCTCGCCGCCGACCGCAGCACCGTCCGCCTCCTCGACGGTACCCGCGAGGTCGCGCGCCACCGGCGCTGCTACGACCGGCAGCAGGCCGTCAGCGACCCGGAGCATGCCCGGGCGCTGGCGGCGCGCAAGCGGCACGGCCGGGCCATGAGCCTGCGCGACCGGCTGCTGCGCGCCGTGCCGCGGGCGGAGGAGATGCTCGCGCACGCCGGGCATCGGGGCCGGAACGTCACGTACTGCGCCCGGATCCTGACCAAGCTGCTCGACACGCACGGCGCCGACGAGGTCGACCGGGGGATCGCCATGGCGCACGATCGCGGGTCATATCACCCCGAAACGGTGCGCGCCATCCTCGAGGAGCGCCGCCGCCAGCCTTTCACTGAGTCACTGTTGACTTCCGACATTGCCTGGCGTATGTATTCCGCCATGCAGATCGGCACGCGCATGATTTCCGCGGACACCGCGGCGTGGTTCCAGAGGACGGCGGCCTCTGGCGAGACCAGTCGCCACGGACTGGCCCGCGGCCTGTGTGAACGCGAGGACTGGCGCAATGCACGGGGTGCCCTGTGCGTGGCGTCAGCCAAGCGAGCGCTGCCGAAGCTGGCCCGGGAGCTGCACGTGGCGCTGCCGGCGAAGCGGGCCTGCCGCTTGGTGTCGAACGCCCGCCCGGAGATCGCCCGGTCGGAGTCGGCGGTCACGCTGTCCTGCTCGTTGCGGGAGCTGGGCGAAGTCCGTCTTGAACCGGTCGGCGCGGCGGAGGTCGGTCGCTGGCGGGCGATGATGGAGCGCTGGCATCCGCAGGGTTGCCCGAAAGCACCGGGCGCGGTCCTGAACTACTGGATCGTGTCCGCGCGCCACGGTCGCCTCGGCGGTCTCGGTTTCCGGGCCGCCAGTTGGCACGTGAAGGCCCGTGACCGGCACATCGGCTGGTCGAACGAGGCGAAGCGCCATCACCTCAACCGGTTGCTCAACCACTACCGTTTTCTCCTCATGCCCGGCGTCGCCGTGCCGCATTTGGCGTCACATGTTCTGGGTCTGGCGCGGCGGCAGATCGGGGACGACTGGGAGCAGCAGCACGGCGTGCGCCCGCAGATGGCCTACACCTACGTCAACGAGACCCGGCCGGGGACGTGCTACCGTGCGGCCAACTGGTCGTGCGTCGGCTGGACGGCCGCGCAGGATCGGGCCGGCGTGGCGAAGGCGCCGTGCCGGATTTTCATGGTGCCGCTCCAGCGGGGCTGGAAACGGCGGATGCGCACCGTGCCGCGGCGGCCGATCGGCACCCGGGTGGATGCCCATGTGAAGGATCCGGGCCCGAACGGCGACTCCGAGTTTGCCTATGTGGATCATCATGATGGGCGGTTGGGAGACCGGATCCGGCGGATTGGCGACATCTGGGGCCGTCAGGCTGCCGCCACGATTCCCGAGATGTTTCCGGAGTCCGCGGAACGGCAGGCGGTGTACCGCCTGTTGTCGAACCGGGAAGTCACCATGAAGCATGTGCTCGGCTCCCATGTCGAGGCCACGGTGAAGCGCTGCCGCGCCCACCGCCGGATCCTCGCGGTGCAGGACACGACGATGCTCAATTACAGCGGCCGTTCGGCGGTCACCACCGGCCTGGCGCCGCTCGGCGGCGGCGGTCAGGGGTCGACGGGACTGGCGGCGCACATGATGCTGGCGTTCGTACCCGGCGGGCGTCCGCTGGGCGTACTGTCGGCCGATGCCGACTTTCGCCGTGCGGGGAAGAAAGAGACGGAAAGCCGCCGCTGGGAGGACGGGGTGCGGGTGAGCGCCGAACTGGCGGCGGCCTGCAAGGACACGGAAGTCATCTGCGTCGGCGACCGCGAGATGGACATCTGGGCCGTCCATCGTCTGGCGGCGCAGACGGAGGTCCGCGTCGTGGTCCGCGCCTGCCGCTCGAAACAGCGCCGGGTGGTGACGGCCGACGGTTCGCCGCAAGACCTGTTCTCCTTTATCGACACGCAGCCCGAACTGGGGCGGAAGACCCTCGTGCTTGATGCCGCCGGCGGCCCGCGCCGCCGGCCGTCCCGCACGGTCAAACTGTTGCTGCGGGCGGCGCGGGTGACGGTCCTGCCGCCGGGAGACGCCCGGACGGACGCGCCGCTGGAGATGCTGGCCGTGCAGGTCCGTGAGGTGACCCCGGCCGATCCGGCCAAGCCCCTGAACTGGGTCATCCTGTCCAGCACCGGCGAGGCGACGCTAGAAACCGCGCTCGAGGTGATCGAGATCTACGAAGACCGCTGGGCCATCGAACGGTACTTCGACACCCTCAAGAACGGCACCCGCATCTGTGACCGCCGGCTGGACGACGCCGAAGACCTGCGCAAGTGCCTGGCTTTCGATGCCGTCGCCGCCTGGCGCATTCACGAACTGTCGCGTCTGGCCCGCGAGGCACCCGATACGCCCGCCACCGAGATCGTACGACCGGTGGAGGTCGCGGCGCTCAACCGCATTCTGACGGCCTATCGCATGCCGACCCTCAGCGAGGCCGATCATCGCGGTCGTCGCTCCCCGAACACAGGCCGTGGAGCCAGGGAGGCGTCCGCCGCTGCCAGGGCGCCACCCACCGTTCGCGACTATGTCCTCGGCATGGGCCGCATCGTCGGCTTCGAGTCCTCCAAGAGACAACCCCTGCCCGGCCCGCTCAAATGCTTCCGGGGTGACGAAAAAATCCAACTCATCGTCCACGTCATCGAAAACACGGAGTTAACAATGATAGAGTGAAAGGCCGCCAGCGGGGCCTGCCGCCTGTCAGCCTCACCGACGACGACCGCGACGGCCGCGGCACGACTCCCCGGGCGACCGGCCTCGACGCCTACGACCGGCCCGCCGCGGCCGACCGGGACGCGTCATGAGCGACCTCAGGAAACGGGCCGCCGCCCTCGGCCTCCGCGGACTGCTCGAACGCTGGGAGGAGGTCGGCAGCGCCGGCTGGGTCGAGGAACTGATCGCCAGCGAGGAACGGGTGCGCCACACCCGCAGCTACGACCGCCGCCGCGCCGGGGCGCGGCTGCCGGCCTTCAAACCGCTGGCGGACTTCGACTGGACCTGGCCGCGCGACCTGAGCCGCGACCGCGTCGAGGCCCTGATGAGCCTCGCCTTCATCGAGCGGGCCGACAACGCCGTGCTCGTCGGCGGACAGGGCACCGGCAAGACCATGATCGCCGCCAACGTCGCGCACCAGGCGCTCCTGCACGGCCACACCGTCCGCTTCGAGAAAGCGCCGGAGTTGCTCGACAAACTCGTCGAGATCTCCTCGAGAAGCGAACTGCGCCGCCGCCTCGGAATCCTCGCCCGGCCCCGCCTGCTGGTCCTCGACGAGATCGGATATGTGACCCTCAAGAGCCCCGCGGCCGACCTCCTCTACGCCCTCGTCTCGCGGCGCTACCAGCGCCGCTCCACCCTGGTCACCACCACGCTGGCCTTCGCCCAGTGGGACCGCGTCTTCCCCAGCGCCGCCGGCATCGCCGGCACCGTCGACCGACTGATGCACGACGCCGCCCTCATCACCATCGACGGTGATTCGTGGCGCACCCGGCGCGAAGCCGGATGACCTACGTCGACTTCGACGCGCTCAAGCGCCGGCCGCTCGAGGGCATCGCGGCGGACTGGGGATACGTCCGCGATCCCCAGGCCTCGACCCGCGCGAACCCCGTGCTCCGCGCGCCGGGCCAGGCGAAACTCGTCACGAAGCTGTGCCCCAACGGACACTGGGTCTACTTCAGTACCCTCGATAGCGATGACCACGGTACCGCGATCGACTTCCTGCTCCGTCGCGGCCTCTCCTTCGCCGAGATCCGCACCCGCTACGGCAAACCCGCGGGCACCGCGCGCGACTTCCGCCGCCACTGGCACGCGGCCGTACCGGACCCGGCGCCGGCCTGGCTGGTCGGCCGCGGCATCCGCCCGGAGACGCTCGCCGCCGCCCGCCCGCTGATCCGCCGCGACCGCCACGGCCACGTCCTCTTCGCCCACCGCGACCGCCACCGCCGCCTCACCGGCTTCGAGATCGGCCCGCCCGACGGCGCGAGACGCTTCGCCACCGGCGGCTCCCGCAGCCTGTTCGCCGTCCGCGCCGGACACGCCGCCGACCTGAAAACCCTCGTCATCACCGAAGGCGCCGTCGACGCCCTCAGCCTGGCCCAGATTGAGCAGTGCCACCCCAGCCAGGCCTTCCTCTCCACCGCCGGCGCCCCCTCGCGCCGACAACGCGAGCAGATCGGACTCGCCGCCCGCACCCTACCCAACGTCCGCACCGTCGTCCTCGCACAGGACCACGACGAGGCCGGAGAGCGCCAGGCCGAAGCCTTGCGCCGTCAACTCGAGGTCCCCTCGCAGGTCGCGTTCCAGCGACGGCGTCCGCCCGAACACGCCGACTGGAACGACGTCATCTGCGCCGCCGCGACAGGCTGACGCCGCCGGAACGCCCGGGCCGGCGGGGTCACGGCGCACCCCTGTGCCGACGGCCAGCCGAAGCCTGCGCGGCGGCCGGAAGTCCCGGTCTCCGGACCCCGTTACGTAACGGGGCGCAAGGGATCAAGAAAGGCAACCCGATGGCACTGTCCAACGCCGAACGGCAACGGCGCTTTCGTCAGCGCCGGCGCGAGGGTCAGTCACCGGCGGCGCGGCGCCCGCCGCCGGACCGGCGCTCGCGCCGGCAGCGGCTGCACGACGCCATCGACGCCATCATCGCGATCCGGGAGGAATACCGTGACTGGCGGAACGCCCTGCCAGAGGCGCTGGAGACGACGGCGACCGCAGAACTCCTGGACCAGGCGATCGAAGCCCTTGACGACCTCGACCTCGAAGCCCTGGCAGAACAGGAACTGCCCCGCGGGTTCGGTCGCGACGGGTGATGCGGGTACCCGCTGTAGCACCGTTACGTAACGCAGCGGCCAGACGGGCCGGAACCAACGAAGGCAGCGGCCGGCCGGCTCAAGGAGGCCGCTGAGCCACCCGTGATCCGTTCGGCGCCGAACGCGCCTTCCTGCCACCCGGCGGCAGGAGCTCCGGCAGTCGTACAATAGGGAAAGAAACGACCTTCGGAAAAGCGCGGCTTACCGCCGGAATCCCGCCGTTTTATTTCGCCGCCAACACCTGTCGGGCACCGCGCTGGCTCGGGCCACGGCCGACACGATCCGCACCCGGCTGTTCAAGATCAGTACCCGCATCACCGTCAGCCGGCGCCGGATCCGCATCGCGTTCGCGTCGGTCTATCCGCTCCAGTCGCTGTTCGCTCACGTGCTCGCGGCCCTGCGGGCGCCACCGGCCCGCGCCGGCCCCGCCTGACCGCCCACCCACAGACCGTTCACGGCAGGGATTCGACGCGCTGCTCTGGAGCGCCAACGGCGGAGTCTGTCCGGCGTCCGGTTATTTCCACGTGCCCGCCGCCGAATCGGCCTCATGAGACCCCTCACCGACCTCCGAGAGCGGGTTGCCAAGCCTCCGTAGTGCGATTCCCGACCCGAACGCCGGCTGAATCGGTGTGCAGTGCGCTCAGTGCCGTCGTGTCGGGCGCTGGTGAGAAATGCGCGCTAGCGATGTGGAAAAATCCGCATCGATCCGCCATAGTGGGCCCGTTGTATGTCATGCTCACGCAGCGGATGGGTGGCCGAGTGGCTGAAGGCGCTCCCCTGCTAAGGGAGTATACGGTGATGAGCCGTATCGCGGGTTCGAATCCCGCCCCATCCGCCAACTATCTCACCCAACTCCATACCACGATTTATCGGAACCAGGATCAGGGGCCGGCGGATCAGATCAACCAGGCCAGCGAATCATAATGCCGATGACGACCATCGCGGAGATCCACAAGCCGATCTGCCAGCGCAGGTTGCCTTGGTCGCGCTTGGCTGCTTCGGCGTCACACCGGACGGCGCATTTGGCCGCTTCGGCGTCACGCTTGGCTGCTTCCGCATCACGCTCAGCGTTGCGCCTGGCAGATTCCGCGTTGTACTCCGCCATACGGCGCTCAAGACGTTCCATTGCCGTTTCGTACGTCGCCTGATGGATGTTCATGCGTTTTTCCAAAACGGCGAGCCGTTCGGACAGATCATGGAGTGACAAAGTATCGCTCATCCAGCCAGTTTACACCGCAAAGCCGGACTGATCAAGAATTTGAACCCCTCTCATGGTCCACACGACCGCGCTCTCCGGCACCCACTCGTCTTCCCTCCTATGCGCTGGGCGGGGCAAACCGGACACAATTTTCAACCACTTGCCACCGGCGAAAGCGCACCCCCCGCCAGCAATCCGCCTTCGATGGCCGCCGGATCAGATCAGCCGGGCCAGCGAATCAGGACGCCGATGATGACCACCGCGGCGACCCACATGCCGATCTGCCAGCGCAGGTTGTCTTTATCGCGCTTGGCAAATTCCGCGTCGCGTTCAGCGTTGCGTTTGGCTGCTTCCGCGTTGTACTCCGCCATCCGGCGCTCAAGACGTTCCAGCGCCGTTTCGTACGTCGCCTGATGGCTGTTCATGCGTTCCTCCAAAACGGCGAGCCGTTCAGACAACTCATGGAGTGACGAGGCATCGCTCATCCAGCCAGTTTACACCGCAAAGCCGGACTGATCAAGAATTTGAACCCCTCTCATGGTCCACACGACCACGCTCTCCGGCACCCACTCGTCTTCCCTATTGCGCTGGGCGGGGCGAACCGGGCACAATTTTTCAGCCACTTGCTACCGGCGAAAGCGCACCCCCGCGCCAGCAATCCGCCTTCAATGGCCGCCGGATCAGATCAGCCGGGCCAGCGAATCAGGACGCCGATGACGACCACCGCGGCGACCCACATGCCGATCTGCCAGCGCAGGTTGTCTTTATCGCGCTTGGCTAATTCCGCGTCGCGTTTGGCTGCTTCCGCGTTGCGTTCAGCATCGCGTTTGGCTGCTTCCGCGTTGTACTCCGCCATCCGGCGCTCAAGACGTTCCAGCGCCGTTTCGTACGTCGCCTGATGGCTGTTCATGCGTTCCTCCAAAACGGCGAGCCGTTCAGACAACTCATGGAGTGACGAGGCATCGCTCATCCAGCCGGTTTACACCGCAAAGCCGGACTGATCAAGAATTTGAACCCCCTCTCATGGTCCACACGACCGCGCCCTCCGACACCCACTCGTCTTCCCTATCGCGCTGGGCAGGGCGAACCGGGCACAATTTTTCAGCCACTTGCTACCGGCGAAAGCGCACCCCCGCGCCAGCAATCCGCCTTCAATGGCCGCCGGATCAGATCAGCCGGGCCAGCGAATCAGGACGCCGATGACGACCACCGCGGCAACCCACATGCCGATCTGCCAGCGCAGGTTGTCTTTATCGCGCTTGGCAAATTCCGCGTTGCGTTCAGCATCGCGTTTAGCTGCTTCCGCGTTGCGCTTGGCTGCTTCCGCGCCGCGTTCAGCATCGCGTTTGGCTGCTTCCGCGTTGCGCTTGGCTGCTTCCGCGCCGCGTTCAGCATCGCGTTTGGCTGCTTCCGCGTTGTACTCCGCCATCCGGCGCTCAAGACGTTCCAGCGCCGTTTCGTACGTCGCCTGATGGCTGTTCATGCGTTCCTCCAAAACGGCGAGCCGTTCAGACAACTCATGGAGTGACGAGGCATCGCTCATCCAGCCAGTTTACACCGCAAAGCCGGACTGATCAAGAATTTGAACCCCTCTCATGGTCCACACGACCACGCTCTCCGGCACCCACTCGTCTTCCCTATCGCGCTGGGCGGGGCGAACCGGGCACAATTTTTCAGCCACTTGCTACCGGCGAAAGCGCACCCCCGCGCCAGCAATCCGCCTTCAATGGCCGCCGGATCAGATCAGCCGGGCCAGCGAATCAGGACGCCGATGACGACCACCGCGGCGACCCACATGCCGATCTGCCAGCGCAGGTTGTCTTTATCGCGCTTGGCTAATTCCGCGTCGCGTTTGGCTGCTTCCGCGTTGCGTTCAGCATCGCGTTTGGCTGCTTCCGCGCCGCGTTCAGCATCGCGTTTGGCTGCTTCCGCGTTGTACTCCGCCATCCGGCGCTCAAGACGTTCCAGCGCCGTTTCGTACGTCGCCTGATGGCTGTTCATGCGTCCCTCCAAAACGGCGAGCCGTTCAGACAACTCATGGAGTGACGAGGCATCGCTCATCCGGCCAGTTTACACCGCAAAGCCGGACTGATCAAGAATTTGAACCCCTCTCATGGTCCACACGACCACGCTCTCCGGCACCCACTCGTCTTCCCTTTCGCGTTCCCTATCGCGCCGGGCGGGGCGAACCGGGCACAATTTTTCCAGCCACCTGCCACCAGCGAAAGCGCACCACCCCCGCGCCAGTAATCCGTCTTCGGTGGCCGCCGGATCAGATCAGCCAGGCCAGCGAATCAAGACGCCGATGACGACCACCGTGGCGACCCACAAGCCAATCTGCCGGCGCAGATTGTCTTTATCGCGCTTGGCAAATTCCGCGTCACGTTCAGCGCCGCGTTTGGCTGCTTCCGCGTTGCGCTTGGCAAATTCCGCGTTGTACTCCGCCATCCGGCGCTCAAAACGTTCCAGCGCCGTTTCGTACGTCGCCTGATGGCTGTTCATGCGTCCCTCTATGTGCCCAAGCGGCAGGATCAGCCCGGACACGAAAGAGGCATTTCCCAACCCGTCCGCGCTCCGTCATCCGCCTTCAAGCGATACACGGCGAGAGCTTCCAGTACGCGCTGGACGTAATTCCGGGTTTCGCTTATCGGGATCAATTCAAGCCAGTCAAGCATGGCAACTTCACCCTTGCGGGGATCACCATACCGGCGCAGCCATCGCTTGACCCGCCCGGGGCCGGCATTGTATCCCGCCAGCGCCAGCGGATACGACTGATCGTAATCCGCCAGCAGATCGCGCAGATACCGGGAACCGATCGTGATGTTGTAGGCCGCGTCGGTGGACAGGCGCCCCACGTCATAGGTGATGCCCTCGCGCCGGGCAACGAAGCGGGCGGTGGAAGGCAGCACCTGCATCAGCCCCCGGGCGTTCGCCGCGCTCCTGGCACCGAGCTGAAAGGCGCTTTCCTGGCGGGTCAGTGCCAGCAACAGGGATCTCTCGACATCAGCGCCTGCCGCGTCAAAGGCGTCGGCGTGCACATCGTCAGGAAAAAACAGTCCGGGCACGTAGAGGCCCGCGCGGGTCGCTTTCCGCAGCACCGCCAGCCCGAGATAGGTGTATCCCGATACCTCGAGCAGGCGGTACAGGGATACGACATCCTCGATCGTTTCTGCCTCACCCGCCAGGCGCCGCGCAAACAGGCGGGCAAGGTGGTGCCGATCTTCATCTGCCAAAAGGAGCATGGCCCGTGCATCAGGGCGGCGGGCCCAATCCGCCTCGCCGGTAACGCCAGCCGCCGGAGCGGGAAACAGCGCGATGGGCCGGTCGCGGCACCGGCCCGCCATCTGGCCATAGAACGTGGCGGCATAACCGGCTGCCTCGTCGAGCCACCTCGCAATTTCTTCTTCTCCGGAAACCGCCAGGGCGTTCCAGTAGGCAGCCCTGGCAATGGACACGGGCATCGATACGGCACTGTGCATGTCCGTGAAATGGCGTTGCGCCATGGGAGGATTGTCCAGAAACCGGAGCGCAATCCATCCCGACAGCCAGTTTGCTTCCACGCCCGGGACGCCACCCATCTGCGTATAGGCCGATACCAGCCCGTAAGCGTCGGCAAACCGCTTCACGTTGAGCAGCCGTCGAGCGTGCAACCGCACTTCGTTCCACCACCGTTCGGGCCTGGGGCCAAAGTCCGGCGGCGGATCAAGCAGCAGTTCAAGCGCCCGCTCGTGCAGGCCCGCGCGGCGGCGCCAGCGGGCGCGCTCAAAAACGAGTCCCGGATCCGAGATCCACGCGGCTCCCACTCTGGCGACGGCGGCGTCGACGCCGGAGGCGCGCTTCCCCAGCCGGATCCGGGCGGTACCAAGGGCCCGGAGATCCGGTGCAACCAGCCGAAGCTGACGAGTGGCCGCCTCAAACTGCCGATCCCAAATCAATCGGTCGAGCCGGGCTGCATGGTCATCCTCATGCAGGTCACCGCCATAGCGTTGGAGAAACATCCGCGCTTCCGTTGCCGTAAAGCTTTCCTCGCGCCAAGCCGCCCGTATTTCGGACGACAGATCCCCATCCGCATCGGTGCCCACCCGCGCCTCCGCATACCGGACCCGGCCCGGCCCGGTGGTCGGGGGGAAATGCCGAAACCAGCTTCGCACCTCCGGGGCGGGGAGGTCCGGCGGCATCCGGCGTTCTGCCAATTTCTGTCGCCGCTCTGCCAGCGGCCAATCGGCGTGGCGGGTATGAAACTCGCGAGATTGCTCCCAGCTGGCCAGGCCGTCCGCAGCCGACAGCCATCGCCACTGGGCAATGGTCAACAGCAACGGGTCGTCGGCCTTCCGGGCGACATCGAGGGCGCGCTTCCACTTGGCCTGATCCATCGCTGTCAGGATCTTCCGGAACAACGTCCGGTCCTCGGGCGACAGGTCCGGCGCGGCCGCCTGCGGCGCCCCGGCCCCCACCACTCCGGCCAGCAGCACCGCGCTGCAGGCCAGCAGCCCGAAGCGCCGCACCGCCCTCGCAACCGGAGCGGCCGGTCGGGGCGGCAACCGCCGGTGGCCGGCGCATCCGTCTGCGTCCGCCCCGACGTCGGCACCCCTGCCGACTGCCGGGCCGGGCGGAGCTCCCCGTGGTTGCAGGATCGTCCCTTCCACCCGTTCAGATGGCCGCGGTCTTGAGGCTGTCGATGAAGGCGACGGTCCGCGCGACCGCCGCCTCGACGATATCGCGCCCCGCCTCGACGGAAGCCAGGCGGGCGTCACCGAAGGCCCCGTTGGCCGTCTGCCGGTCAAACGGCACCGGCACCTGCAACGCAAACGGATCATTGTTGAACCCATGAACCAGACCGGTGTCCCGCATGTCGCCCGGCGCGAGAGCATCGGACCGGACATAGTCGCGATCCAGGTGCATCAGAACGCTGGTCTCGACTTCGCACGCGTGGCCGAACCGCGGCGTTCGCCCATGTGCGCGCACCCGGTCCGAAGCCTGGGCGAAATAGAAGGCCACGGCCGCCCGCACACCGAGTTCGTAGCGAATCCTGGTGGCAGCCACCTGCAGTACCGCCGTATTCCCGTTGTGGCCGTTCACGAAGACGATGGCCTTGATGCCCTGGCGCTCGAGCGAGCGAGCGACTTCGAAGCACA
Source organism: Alphaproteobacteria bacterium (assembly GCA_965203385.1). Classification (GTDB taxonomy): domain Bacteria; phylum Pseudomonadota; class Alphaproteobacteria; order TMED109; family TMED109; genus VXPW01. The sequence goes on along the minus strand of OZ241893.1, from coordinate 2,057,073 downwards.
GTCGAATCACGGTCTCGGGATCCAGTGTGATCGTCCCCGGAAACCCCATGTGGTGCGGGGACACCCCGTACGGCAGCACCGGCAGGAGCAGTGCCCGGCCACCCAGCCGGCCGGCAACGCGCCGGGCGATGCGTTCCGCAGCCACGAAGTCTGTACCGAGGGCCAGGTTGGGTCCGTGCTGCTCGGTCGCCCCGATCGGCTGCAAGGCCACCTCGATATCCTTCGCCGCGGCGGCCAGCTCCGGCGATGTCATCCGGGCCATCTCCAGAACATCGGTCATTCGCTCTGTGCTTCCTCCACGGCTTCGCCCAGCCAGTCGGAAATCATCGCATCCGGGCCGAAAGCCGGTGCGAATCCCGTATCCGCCCGCAGGGCGGCGTCCGACAACCTACGCCATTTGGGGGCGGTGTCGACCGGTACCCGGCGAGACGCGGCGGCCGTCTGGCCAGTCGCCGTGGCCAGACGGTTCACGAATTCGGACAACCGAAGCGGGAACGACGGGGCGTTGTAGAGCGGGGCAAGGTCACCGGGGAAGGCCGCGAGCGTCACCAGGAGCCGGGCCGCGTCCTTGACGTACAGCACGTCGCCAGAGACCTCGTCCGCCGTCACGGACGGCATCGTGCCCGTCGCGGCGACGGTTCGCATCACGTCCTGGAACGGTGTCGCCGCTCCGCGGTACTGCAGGCCCGGACCCAGCACCAGCGGCAGCCGCACGCCGGTAGGCTCCACCCTCCGCCGCGTCCGGAACCACGCTGCCGTCGCTTCGGCGAGCTGCTTGGAGAGACCGTAGGCAGTATCGGGATCCGCAGGCTCCCGTTCATCGACCGGAAACCGGTCTTCCCCGGCCCTCCGTGCGTACACGACCGTGGAACTGGTCCACAGCACCCGCCGGACCCCGGCCCGGTCTGCGGCGTCGAGCAACGTGGCGAGACTGCCCGCATTGACGGCGATCGCCGGGCCGGGGTTCGCTTCTGCGGCCGCCAGCAGCCCCTTTCCGCCTGCCCCGAACGCCCCCAGGTCGACCACGGCCCGAGGCGGGTCGGCCGGGAACAGCTCATCGAGGGCGTCACGGCCTATCGCCCGCGCCACCCGCCGGCAGCCGTCCGGCAGCCGACCCGGTTCGGCCGCCGCCGGATCGAGCACGGTAACGCGCCACCCGGCCGCCAGAAACGCCCGCGTGGTCGAGCCCCCCACGAAGCCCGCACCGCCGGCGAGCAGCACGTGCGGTTGCGTCATGGCCGGATGGCCACCTGCGTCAGCAGATCCAGCGCCCTCAGGGCCGCCTGTACGCGAATCTGGTGCCGATCGCCCTGCAACTGCAGCCGTTCCTGCCGGATGGGCCGGCCGCGCCGGCCCGCCGCGATGTGTACCCGACCGACCGGCTTGTCCGGGGTCGCACCGGCCGGCCCGGCAATGCCGGTCACCGCCACCACGAGATCGACCGGTGTGCGCGCCAGTGCTCCCGCCACCAGCGCCGCCGCCACTTCCCCGCTCACCGCTCCGTGCGCGGCCAGAATCTCCTGCGGAACTGCAAGCATCTCTGCCTTGGCCTCATTCGAGTACACCACGAAGCCGCGATCCAGGACCCTGGATGCCCCCGGATGGTCGGTCAATGCGGCCGCCAGCATGCCGCCCGTGCACGATTCGACGGTGGCCGCCGTCAGGCCTTCACGGTCCAGCAACTGCAGGCATTCGGCACTCAACCGTGTCAGTTCAGAACCACGCATCACGCAACACCCCCACCCCGATCGTGCCACCGAGCGCCAGCACACCGGCGGCCAGATCGTCCAGCATCACGCCCAACCCGCCGGACACCTTCGCATCAAGCCAGGAAACCGGAAACGGCTTGACGATGTCGAACACCCGAAACAGGCAGAAGGCAATCCCGATCAGCACCGGGTCCGTGCCAGCCGCGGCCAACGGGATCAGCATCCCGGCCACTTCGTCCACGACCACCTCGGACGGATCGCGGCGACCGCTGACCCGGGCGTAGCGGCCGGCCGCCCACCAGCCGATGCCGCTCACGCAGACCGCCGTCGCGATGACGGCCGGCGCGCCGCCGAGCCCGTGCAGGCCCACCCCGATCGGGAGGGCCGCAGCCGATGCGAGCGTCCCCGGGGCCGGACCGATCCGACCCAGGCCCCCGACCAGGGCCACCGCTTCCGCAGCGCGGTCGGTCAGGGCCGCGTTCATGCTGTCCGGGGCGGAACCAGCAGCGTGGCCAGCGCCAGCACCGCGATTCCTTCCCCGCGGCCGGCGAAGCCGAGACCTTCGGTCGTCGTCGCCTTCACGCTGACGGCGGCGGCCGGCAACCCCAGCACGCCAGCCAGCGATTGCCGCATGCGATCGCGGTAGGGGGCGATGGCCGGGGCTTCGCAGATGACGGTGACATCCACGTGGATGATTTCGGCGCCGGCCGCCTCGGCCATCGCCCGGACGCGCTTCACCAGCACGGCCGAATCGACGCCCCGCCAGCGCGGATCCCCCGGCGGGAAGTGCTGACCGATATCGCCCTCGCCCAGGGCGCCGAGGATCGCATCCGCCACCGCGTGCAACCCGACATCCGCATCGGAATGCCCCACCAGTGCATGACTGTGGGGGAGGTCGACCCCGAGCAGGCGGACCTGGCTTCCGGGACCGAAACGGTGCACGTCGTATCCCTGACCGGTGCGCGAGAGGCGCACATCCGAGAAGCGCGCGAACCGGTGAAGGTCGTCGGGCTCCGTGATCTTTACGTTTCGCGGATCCCCCCGCACCACCCGGACGACGCCGCCCGCCGCTTCCACCAGCGCGGAATCGTCGGTTGCAACAAGGGCGCCGGCCGCCGCCCGGTGCGCGCTCAGGACCGCGTCGAACCGGAACCCCTGCGGCGTCTGGGCGCGGTGCAGGCCGGAGCGCGGCAGCGAGCGAAGAATCTGCCCGGCCTGGTCGACTTCCTTCAAGGAATCGGTCAACGGCAGGGCCGGGACCGCGCCGTCAACGGCGGAGAGGGCAGTGATCACCCGGTCGATCAGCGCCGGACCGGGCCGCGGCCGGGCTCCGTCATGGATGAGCACGGACTGCGGCGGATCCGGCGCCATGGCCTCGAGTCCCGCCGCCACGCTTGCCTGCCGGACGGCACCGCCCCGGTCGACCAGTCGAACCTCGAGACCGGCCAGGGCCGACTCGGCGCGTGTGCGCTGGCCGGGTGCCACCACCGCCAGCACCCGGTCGACGCGGGGGTGACCGGCAAAGGCCTCGACGGCCCAGCGCAGCAACGGCCGCCCCTGCACGGTGCGGAACTGCTTCGGTACATCGCCGCCCGCACGTTCGCCGCGCCCCGCCGCCGCCACCAGCGCATCCACCCGCCCCGGCGGCCCGGCCGCGGGCCCGGTCACGAACGCGCGTCCTGGCGAATCAGGTCGGCGCCCCGTTCGGCGATCATCATGGTGGGGGCGTTCGTGTTGCCGTGGGTGATGGTCGGCATCACCGAGGCATCCACCACCCGCAACCCGCGAAGGCCGCGAACCCGCAACCGCTCGTCCACCACGCCGTCTCGGCCCATCCGGCAGGTTCCGACCGGGTGGAAGATGGTGGTCGCGATCCGGCCGGCGGCAACGGCCAGGCTCTCGTCGTCATCCGGGGTTCCGCCCGGCCGGACTTCCGTCGCGCGATACCGCTGCAGCGCGGGCTGGGAGCAGATTCTCCGGGTCAGGCGAATCGCGTCCGCCGCCACTTTCCGGTCCTCGGGAGCGGACAGGTAGTTCGGACGGATCGCGGGGGCGGTGCGGGCATCCGGCGAGGTCGCGTGCACACTGCCGCGGGATTCCGGCGCCAGGTTGCAGACACTGGCGGTGAAGGCAGGGAACGGATCCAGCGGCGCCCCGAAGCGTTCGAGACTGAGTGGCTGGACGTGGTATTGCAGGTTGACCGCGCCGCGGTTCGGATCGGACCGGGCGAAACACCCCAGCTGGCTGGGCGCCATGGCCATGGGGCCGCGGCGGAACAGCAGGTACTGCAACGCGATCCCGGCCTTGCCCCGGAGGGTTCCCGCGGTCTCGTTGAGCGTCCGCACACCCTGCACCCGGTACACGAGCCGGACCTGCAGATGGTCCTGGAGGTTCTCGCCCACCGCGGGGCAGTCGAGCACCGGGGTCAGGCCGAGCTCCGCCAGGCGTTCTGCCTGCCCGATTCCGGACAGCTCGAGCAGTTGCGGCGAGCCGATGGCGCCGGCCGCCAGGATGATTTCCCTGGCCGCGCCCGCCTGGACGGCTTCGTCGCCGAGCCGCAGATCGATTCCGACTGCCCGCCCGGCCTCGATCCGGATCCGCTCGACGTGCGCGTGCGAGAGCACTTCGAGGTTGGGCCGGCGGCGGGCCGGATCGAGGAAGCCGCGGACCGCGTTCCAGCGCCGGCCGCGCCGCTGATTGACCTCGAAGTAGCCGCAGCCGGCGTTGTCGCCGCGATTGAAATCATCGGTCGGTGGAATGCCGGCCTCCTGCGCGGCCGACCGGAATGCATCGAGCACGTCCCACTGAACCCGTGCCTGCTCGACCCGCCACTCACCGCCCTGGCCGTGCAGCGGGTCTCCGGCGCGCCAGTGGTCCTCGGCGCGGATGAAGTACGGCAGCACGTCCTCCCAGGACCAGCCGGCGTTTCCGAGCTGGCGCCAGTGGTCGTAGTCGGTCGCATGCCCGCGCATGTAGATCATGCCGTTGATCGATGAACAGCCGCCCAGCACCCGGCCGCGGGCGTAGGGAATCGCACGGTCTCCCAGGCCCGGCTCGACCTCGGTCGTGAAGCACCAGTCGACCCGCGGATTCCCCAGGCAGTAGAGGTACCCCACCGGAATGCGAATCCAGCGCCAGTCGTCCGCGCCGCCGGCCTCGAGCAGCAGCACCCGCACGGCCGGGTCCGCACTCAGTCGGTTGGCGAGGACACAGCCGGCCGATCCCGCACCCACCACCACGTAATCAAACGTGCCGAGGCTTCGCGGCTGTTCTTCCATACCTGCCCTCCCGCACCGGGCAATGTGCCGGAGCGGGCTGGACGGCGCAATGCCGCCGCGCCAAGTCAGCCATGCGCCGAGCCGACGAGGTACCGGGCCTGACGGCCCGCGAACGTCGTCATCCCATGCGGATGCTCGTGCGCGATCAATGTGTTTCATACCGCCCGATCCTCGCGCGTCACGACCAACTCGATCCGGCCCAGATCCGGGCCGGATGCGCCGGCGCGTCCTCGGGCGCGGGAACACCGACCCCGACGAAACGTGGCCGACGGTCCACCGCCGGCCTTTGCGGCACTGTCAGCACGATCTCCGGAACGCTCGCGGCCAGAGTCGCGAGCGCCTTCATGCAACCGGCTTGCTGCCGGCAACCGTGGATGTCGACGAACGAGAACTCCTCGCAGATGCACCGACCCGGAGCGCTCCGGCTCCTGAACCGTTTTTGTGACAGGATCGCGGATACTTGCGAAACTGCTGCTTCGTTCCGCAAGGCGCGGATGGTCTGTGGCCTTTCACTCTATCATTGTTAACTCCGTGTTTTCGATGACGTGGACGATGAGTTGGATTTTTTCGTCACCCCGGAAGCATTTGAGCGGGCCGGGCAGGGGTTGTCTCTTGGAGGACTCGAAGCCGACGATGCGGCCCATGCCGAGGACATAGTCGCGAACGGTGGGTGGCGCCCTGGCAGCGGCGGACGCCTCCCTGGCTCCACGGCCTGTGTTCGGGGAGCGACGACCGCGATGATCGGCCTCGCTGAGGGTCGGCATGCGATAGGCCGTCAGAATGCGGTTGAGTGCCGCGACCTCCACCGGTCGTACGATCTCGGTGGCGGGCGTATCGGGTGCCTCGCGGGCCAGACGCGACAGTTCGTGAATGCGCCAGGCGGCGACGGCATCGAAAGCCAGGCACTTGCGCAGGTCTTCGGCGTCGTCCAGCCGGCGGTCACAGATGCGGGTGCCGTTCTTGAGGGTGTCGAAGTACCGTTCGATGGCCCAGCGGTCTTCGTAGATCTCGATCACCTCGAGCGCGGTTTCTAGCGTCGCCTCGCCGGTGCTGGACAGGATGACCCAGTTCAGGGGCTTGGCCGGATCGGCCGGGGTCACCTCACGGACCTGCACGGCCAGCATCTCCAGCGGCGCGTCCGTCCGGGCGTCTCCCGGCGGCAGGACCGTCACCCGCGCCGCCCGCAGCAACAGTTTGACCGTGCGGGACGGCCGGCGGCGCGGGCCGCCGGCGGCATCAAGCACGAGGGTCTTCCGCCCCAGTTCGGGCTGCGTGTCGATAAAGGAGAACAGGTCTTGCGGCGAACCGTCGGCCGTCACCACCCGGCGCTGTTTCGAGCGGCAGGCGCGGACCACGACGCGGACCTCCGTCTGCGCCGCCAGACGATGGACGGCCCAGATGTCCATCTCGCGGTCGCCGACGCAGATGACTTCCGTGTCCTTGCAGGCCGCCGCCAGTTCGGCGCTCACCCGCACCCCGTCCTCCCAGCGGCGGCTTTCCGTCTCTTTCTTCCCCGCACGGCGAAAGTCGGCATCGGCCGACAGTACGCCCAGCGGACGCCCGCCGGGTACGAACGCCAGCATCATGTGCGCCGCCAGTCCCGTCGACCCCTGACCGCCGCCGCCGAGCGGCGCCAGGCCGGTGGTGACCGCCGAACGGCCGCTGTAATTGAGCATCGTCGTGTCCTGCACCGCGAGGATCCGGCGGTGGGCGCGGCAGCGCTTCACCGTGGCCTCGACATGGGAGCCGAGCACATGCTTCATGGTGACTTCCCGGTTCGACAACAGGCGGTACACCGCCTGCCGTTCCGCGGACTCCGGAAACATCTCGGGAATCGTGGCGGCAGCCTGACGGCCCCAGATGTCGCCAATCCGCCGGATCCGGTCTCCCAACCGCCCATCATGATGATCCACATAGGCAAACTCGGAGTCGCCGTTCGGGCCCGGATCCTTCACATGGGCATCCACCCGGGTGCCGATCGGCCGCCGCGGCACGGTGCGCATCCGCCGTTTCCAGCCCCGCTGGAGCGGCACCATGAAAATCCGGCACGGCGCCTTCGCCACGCCGGCCCGATCCTGCGCGGCCGTCCAGCCGACGCACGACCAGTTGGCCGCACGGTAGCACGTCCCCGGCCGGGTCTCGTTGACGTAGGTGTAGGCCATCTGCGGGCGCACGCCGTGCTGCTGCTCCCAGTCGTCCCCGATCTGCCGCCGCGCCAGACCCAGAACATGTGACGCCAAATGCGGCACGGCGACGCCGGGCATGAGGAGAAAACGGTAGTGGTTGAGCAACCGGTTGAGGTGATGGCGCTTCGCCTCGTTCGACCAGCCGATGTGCCGGTCACGGGCCTTCACGTGCCAACTGGCGGCCCGGAAACCGAGACCGCCGAGGCGACCGTGGCGCGCGGACACGATCCAGTAGTTCAGGACCGCGCCCGGTGCTTTCGGGCAACCCTGCGGATGCCAGCGCTCCATCATCGCCCGCCAGCGACCGACCTCCGCCGCGCCGACCGGTTCAAGACGGACTTCGCCCAGCTCCCGCAACGAGCAGGACAGCGTGACCGCCGACTCCGACCGGGCGATCTCCGGGCGGGCGTTCGACACCAAGCGGCAGGCCCGCTTCGCCGGCAGCGCCACGTGCAGCTCCCGGGCCAGCTTCGGCAGCGCTCGCTTGGCTGACGCCACGCACAGGGCACCCCGTGCATTGCGCCAGTCCTCGCGTTCACACAGGCCGCGGGCCAGTCCGTGGCGACTGGTCTCGCCAGAGGCCGCCGTCCTCTGGAACCACGCCGCGGTGTCCGCGGAAATCATGCGCGTGCCGATCTGCATGGCGGAATACATACGCCAGGCAATGTCGGAAGTCAACAGTGACTCAGTGAAAGGTCTGTGGCTGTGCCATGCTGGTGGAACAGCATGGGCGAAATCCATTGTTCAGCTCTTTCTTCGTTTACATGACAGAGCAAAGGGGGCGCATGATGCGCTTGATACCTTGGCCTTCGGGATCGAAAAGGCACAAGGTCAAATGGATCGTTGATGCGGGCATCTGGACGTACATTCAACTCCCTTCGTCGGCATTATCAGATCAGGTTCAACGGGTATGGTCTCAGTCCGTGACGAGCACCCCGGTTCCAGGCAATCGATCTCACCATTGCGACAATGTCAAGGATCGCGGGGATCACCGACCACAAGTCTTGAAATCTTAGTACTTTTCTGCTGTTGTAGAGTTCACGGGCGCAGCATTTTGAAGTAAGCGTTCGGTTGTGGGGTGACGACGTAACCATGGCATCTTTATAGATCCGCCGGAAGGGACCGTCAGAGAGGCGTGAAGCCGCTCCATCACTGCCCGCCCGAACGCTTACATTTTGAACGACCCTTGATGGGAGGGAACGATGTTCAGACATAGAATTGCGGCTGCCTTGGCGGCTGCCTTGGCAGCTGTCTTTGCGATTGTGGCGACAAGTTCCCTGGCGCAGACGCAGCGTATCGAGATCGTTGAGAACGCTGACTATTACGGTTTTGACCTACGCGCGGAAGAGGATGTCACACTTGACCAGTGCAAGGCCGCCTGCCTTTCAGACGGTGCCTGTCGCGCCTTTACCTACACAAGTTCCCAAAGGTGCTTTCTGAAATCCGACTTCAACCGTCTTGATCGTTTTGACGGCGCGATTGCCGGGCGAGTGGTGTCTGATTCCGATGCTCCAGATATCGGCGCGGCACCCGATCTACCGTTCCTCGCACGCGACCTTTATGCGGAAGCTGCCACCCAAAGGGCAGCGTTGATGTCAGGCGGCGCCCATGCGACCGTCGACAATTTTGGCAGGGCGCTGGAGATCAATCCTGACGATGCCGATTTGTGGCTGAACCGATCCCACGCGACGCTCAACGCCCTTTATTCGGGAAACCGGAACTACTACTGGAAACAGCGCGTAGCGACTGCCGCGGCGCTCAATGCCTATGTTTTGTCGCGCGATGCAGCGACGCGTGCACAGGCACTCGATCAACTGGCCAAGGCTCTGGAGATTCGCCACCGATTCCGCCCGGCACTGGAAGCCTACAAGGCCAGCCTTGCGCTCGTCGACTCCCCGCGCGTACGCACCGACTTCCAGAATCTCAGGTCGCGCAAGCGTTTCCGGATCGTTGATCACACGGTTGACGCAGACAGCGTGCCGGCGCGGCTTTGCGTGCAATTTTCCGAACCGCTGCCAAAATCTGGGGTCGACTATGCCTCTTATATAACGATCAACGGCCAAGCGGCGCAATCCATTTTCGCAACAGGCCAGGAAATCTGCGCCGATGGTCTCGACCACGGCAGGACCAATCGCCTGACCCTGCGTGCCGGCCTGCCAGCGGAAATCGGCGAGGTACTGGAAGTGCCGGTCACCATCAATGCCTATATCCGAGACCGTACGCCATCCGTGCGGTTTGATGGCGACCGTTTCGTGTTGCCGGGAGAAGGGCGGCGGGGCATTCCCGTTGTCAGCATCAATGCCGATGCGGTTTCGATCGAGATCTACCGGATTGGCAGTCGCTCGCTGGCGCAGGTCATGGCGAAATCGCAATTCCTGCGGCAACTGAATGCTTATGCTGCCGACAATATCCACAATGCGCTCGGTGAGCGTGTTTGGCAGGGAACACTGGAAACAACTGGTGAACTAAACCGCGACACGGTCACAAGCTTTCCGGTGGACGATGTACTCAGCGAGCGCAAGCCTGGTGTCTATGTCATGACGGCAACCGTTGCCGGCGCACGGCCGGGCAATTGGGAAAGCCGCGCAACGCAATGGCTGGTGGTATCCGATATCGGGCTTTCAACATTTTCGGACAGCGGCGGGCTGCATGTCTTTGCCCGCTCGCTCGACACTGCAAAACCGATTGCGGGCGTCAAGCTGACCTTGTTGGCACGCAATAACGAAGTATTGGGCGAAGCCGTCAGCGATGCCGACGGACGGGTGCATTTTTCCGCCGGTCTGACCCGCGGCCGCGACGGCCGCGCTCCGACCATTGTGACCGCCGACGGTGATGACGGCGATTTTGTTTTCCTCGATCTTTCCCGCGCCGGGTTTGACCTTTCCGACCGTGGCGTGACCGGTCGTGCGGCTCCCGGAGCGCTCGACATGTTCGCATGGCTTGACCGCGGCATCTTCCGGGCGGGCGAAACGGCGCACCTAGCGGCCATGGTCCGCGACGAGGCCGCAATGGCGGTCAGCGGTCTGCCGCTGACATTCGTCGTCACGCGGCCCGACGGAAAGGAAGACCATCGCGTGGTGCGCACCGGCGGTCCGGCCGGCGGATACAGCCTCGATATTGATCTGCCGGTCAATGCCATGCGCGGCGTGTGGACCGTGCGGGCCTTCGCCGAGGCGGAAGGCCCGACCTTGAGTGAAACGCGCTTCCTCGTCGAGGATTTCAGACCGAACCGGATTGAGTTTGAACTGGAAATGCCGACGGCGGCGCTGATGCCAGGCACGCCAGAGACCGTAACGATTGACGGCCGCTTTCTCTACGGCGCACCGGCCGCTGGGCTCATGGTAGAGGCCGACCTCAAACTCAAATCCGTGCGCGAGCGGCCCGATGCACCGGGATATCTCTTCGGACTGGCGGATGAGATACCGATTGACGCCCAATTCGACGTCGACAGCGTCGCCAGTCTTGATGCGAGCGGGCGCGGCACGGTCAATATCGACTTGGCATCGCTGCCGGCAACCACCCATCCGCTTATCGCCGACCTGACGGTGCGATTACATGAAGGCGGCGGACGGGCGGTCGAACGGTCCGGTGTCAGCACAGTACGCCCCGGCGGGACCATGATCGGCGTCAAGCCGGAGTTTACCGGCAATCGGGTCAGTATGAGCAGTACCGTGCGCTTCCAGGTGATCGCGGTCGGACCGAATGGCGAGAGGCAGGCCCAATCCGGGCTGAAATGGACGCTTTTGCGCCTTGAGCGGGACTACCAATGGTACCGCCAAGGCAATCGGTGGCACTATGAGCCTGTCGAGTACACAAACCAGGTCAATGACGGGATGGTGGCGGTTTCCGGAACATCACCGACGCAGATCACGGCGGCGGTCGACTGGGGCCGCTACCGGCTGGTGGTGGAATCGAGCGATCCGGACGGGCCGGCCACCAGCGTTGAATTCGACGCCGGCTGGTATGTCAGCACCGCCTCCACGGAAACGCCTGACGGTCTCGAAATCGCGCTCGATCGTGACCGCTATGATGCCGGCGATACAGCAAAACTGCTTATTTCGCCGCGCTTTTCCGGTGAGGCGCTGATCACGGTATCGAGCAATCGTTTGCATGATGTGTTCAACACGACCGTGCCAGCGGAAGGCAGCGAAATCGATATTCCGGTCGATTCCGCATGGGGTGCCGGCGCCTATGTGACTGTGACATTGATTCGACCCGGCAGCGAGGCCGACAACCGCATGCCGTCGCGCGCCGTCGGCATCAAGTGGCTGTCGATTGAACCGGGAGAGCGGGCTCTGGACGTTGCACTTGAGGTGCCGGAGAAAATCCAGCCGAACTCCACACTGGACATTCCCGTCACCGTTTCAGGCGCCGCGGTTAACTAGGAAGCCTTTATCACGCTCGTCGCCGTGGATGTCGGCATCCTGAACCTGACCGGCTTCGAAACGCCGGATCCGCAAGGCTGGTATTTCGGCCAAAGGCGCCTTGGCGTGGAGATTCGTGATCTGTACAGCCGGCTGATTGACGGTGCCCAGGGTGTTACCGGACGCCTGCGAACCGGCGGTGACGGTCCGGGTACGGCCATCAAAAGCAGCCCTCCGCGCGAAAGACTCGTGGCGCTCTATTCCGGCATTGTGCGGCTGGACGCGGACGGCAAGACAATCGTTTCCTTCGACATTCCGCAGTTCAACGGTACGCTGCGGATGACGGCCGTTGCCTGGACGCCCGAAGGCGTCGGCCAGGCACAGGAAGAGGTCATTGTCCGCGACCCCGTTGTCATCACCGCCAGCATGCCGAAATTCCTGGCGCCCGAGGACAGTTCGCAGATCCGTTTCGATATCGCCAACACTGACGGGCCTTCGGGTGTTTATCGTCTGGTACTGGATACCGGTGCCACCCTGCAGGCCGAGATATCGGGCCTGCCCGATACAATCCGGCTTGATGCTGGTGGGAACACGGCTTTTGTCGTTGATGTAACAGCCGGACGGCCGGATCTTGCCGAGGTTACCTTGATCCTTGAAGGCCCTGACGGTCTTCTCATTGAAAACAGGCAATTGCTCAATGTCCGGCCGGCGACGCTGCCGCTCACGACGCGCCTAGAACTGCCGTTGGCTGCAGATGGTGGCACCGCGGTAATCGATGCCGAATTGCTTGCGGCCTACGATCTCAATGGTGCGAGTGTCAGTGTCGACGTTTCACAGTCGCATATCGATGTGCCGGGCCTGCTTTTATCTCTTGACCGCTACCCCTATGGCTGCGCCGAGCAGACGACAAGCCGTGCCCTGCCGCTGCTTTATCTGAGGGAGATCAATGCGCCGGCATCCCTGCTGGAAGATCCGGATCTCGGCAAAAGGATCCAGGATGCGATTGCCAGGGTGCTGTCCTACCAGTCCGCGGGCGGCAGTTTCGGCCTTTGGGGACGAGGCGGCGGCGATCTTTGGCTCAATGCCTATGTAACGGACTTTCTGACCCGCGCACGGGAAAAGGATTACATGGTTCCGGCCCAGTCGATGCGCGTGGCACTCAACAATCTGCAAAACGTGCTTTCCTATAACAACAACGTGGCCGACAATGGCGACGGCATCGCCTACGCGCTTTATGTGCTTGCTAGGAACAAGCAGGTATCGGCGGGTGACCTGCGCTACTACGCCGACGCACAACTAACGGCATTCGCAACGCCACTGGCACGGGCACAGATCGCTGCGAGCCTCGCGCTATACGGCGATGTCGAACGGGCACAACGGGCCTTCGGGTCGGCCTATCGGCTTGCCAGTGCCACCAATACGGCCAATCTCCGGCGCACCGACTACGGATCGGCGCTGCGGGACGATGCGGCCATGCTGGCACTGGCTGGCGAGAGCCGGCCGGTCTCGCCATTGCTCGGCGATATGGTCCAGCTCGTCTCGAACCGCCCGGCTCGGACGACGCAGGAACAGGCTTGGATGCTGCTCGCCGCACGGTCCCTGCAGGAGATGGAGCAGTCCTCAAAGCTAATCGTTGACGGGGAGGCGATCAACGGGCGTTTCGGCAAAACGATGAACGGTGCTGACATCATTGCCCAGCCGATCCGGGTGCGCAATGACGGGGATGAGACGGTACAGGCGGTCGTCACGACTGTTGCGTCCCCCTTGCAGGCACCGCCCGCCGGAGGCAGCGGCTTTACCATCAACCGGAGCTATCACGATCTCGACGGGCAGAAGTTTTCGCTCGATACCGTGACACAGAACCAGCGTTTCGTTGTCGTGCTCACCATCACGCAGACCAACCGTCTTCCGGCGCGTATCGTCGTGACTGATCTTTTGCCGGCGGGCCTGGAAATTGATAATCCGAGGATCGTCAAGAGCGCATCGCTCTCCGGCTTTGCCTGGATCGGCGATACATCTCCTGCGCACACGGAGTTCCTTGACGACCGCTTCGTCGCTGCATTCGAGACCAGCGGCAACGATAGCGGTCCAATCCGGGTGGCCTATGTCGTGCGCGCCGTCGTTCCCGGCTCCTATACGGTCCCGGCAGCTCAGGTCGAGGATATGTACCGGCCCGAATTCGTGGCCCGCACGGCCGCCCGCTGGATGGCGGTGCGAAGTGCTGATTAATGATCGGCCGTATGAAAAAGCACCACTGGCCCCTTGCCACAGGGATCGTGGCGCTGTTGTGCGGCGGTTTGGTGCTGGCTGCGGCGCTCGTCGACCGCGCTTATCCACCACCGCTTCCCGATACAAGATCACTTTCCGTCGAGGTGACCGATCGCGACGGAGCGCTGTTGCGGGTCTTTGCCAACGGGCAAGGGCGGTGGCGCCTAAAGCCGGATCTCGAGACACTCGACAAAAAATTCACCTCTCTGCTGATTGCCTATGAGGACAAGCGCTTCTGGTCGCATCACGGAGTCGATCCGCTGGCCATGGTGCGGGCTTTTGGGCAATTGGTTACCAACGGCCGTATTGTCTCCGGCGGATCCACCATCACCATGCAGCTTGCTCGGCTTCTTGATCCGCGCTCGTCGCGTTCTGTCGGCGTAAAAATCAGACAGATTGCACGCGCCATTCAGCTTGAACGACGGCTGAGCAAACGGGAGATCCTCGCCTGGTACCTGACGTTGGCACCCTATGGCGGAAACATCGAAGGAGTTCGGGCGGCAAGCCTTGCCTATTTCGGCAAGGAACCGGGTTCGCTCAGCCTGCAGCAAGCGGCAATGCTGGTCGCCCTCCCGCAATCACCGGAAAGCCGGCGACCGGACCGTCATGCACCGGCGGCGCAAAGTGCGAGCCTCCGGGTTCTGGAACGTGCAGCACTCAAGGGTCTGATTGACCGTGGCGAGGTCGACCGCGTTGCCGGACTGGAATTTTCCGTCCGTCGCCGTCCGTTGCCGGCGTTCGCCGCGCATCTTGCGGAAAGAGCACGTACCGTGGCGCCTCACCGTTTTGTGCACACAACACGTCTGTCACGCGCCGCCCAGCGTAATCTTGAAGCAGTAGCAGCGGACGCCGCCGAGCGGCTCGGGCGCCGCCTTTCCGTTGCCATTGTCATGGCAGACAGCCACGATGGCAGCATTCTGGCACAGGTCGGATCGGCCGGCTATTTCAACAGCCGTCACGCCGGCTGGATCGATATGAGCCGTGCATCACGGTCGCCGGGTTCGACGCTCAAGCCTTTCATTTACGGCCTTGCCTTTGACGAGGGTCTGGTCATGCCCGAAACACTGATCGCGGACCGGCCGGAGAATTTTTCCGGCTACCGGCCGCGCAATTTCGACATGCAGTTCCAAGGTGACGTTAGTGTTCGGCGGGCGCTGCAGATGTCGCTAAACGTTCCGGCGCTGCGTTTGCTTGCCGCCGTCGGCCCGGCGCGCCTTTCTGCGATGCTGCGGGGCAGTGGCATGCGTTACGTTCTGCCGGCGTCAGCCGACCGTCCGGGCCTTTCCTTAGGGCTTGGCGGAATCGGCACACGCCTTGTCGATCTGGTGCAGCTTTACACCGTTCTCGCGGTTTCCGACGGCCGACCGAGGGCCCTGTCCAACGGCATTGATCCGCTCTCAATTCCTGATTCGGCAAATACCCCATTGAGCGGCGTGGCGCGCTGGCATCTGCGCGATATCCTCAGTGACCTTCCTCCCCCGGCAGGCTCACAATGGCTCGGCATCGCCTACAAGACAGGTACCAGCTACGGATATCGCGATGCTTGGTCGGTCGGGTTCGACGGACGCTTTGTCATCGGTGTTTGGATCGGACGGCCAGACAACAGTGCAATCCCGGGTTTAACTGGACTCGGTGCCGCAGCACCGGTCCTGTTCGAAGCCTTCGCGCGATCCGGATACGACATTGTGCCATTCCGGCCGCCACCTGAGAGTGTGGTGCGCCTCACCCGCACTGCGCTGCCAAAACCGATGCGCCGCTTCCGCAGCTTCAAGGAGCGACTGCAGCAAGTGCCGAGCGGCGAAGCTGCCCCACAGATCGCCTATCCGCCAAGCGGTGCGCAGGTAGCGCTCAGACGAACCGCGGATGGCCGCTACCGACCGTTAATTGTTAAACTGCAGGGCGGGCGACCGCCATTCCGATGGCTGGCCAACGGCCGGCCTGCGGGGAATGCCGTTCACAGACGTAATTGGCAATGGGTGCCAGACGGACCGGGGGATGCCAGGATTTCCGTCATTGACGCGGCCGGGCGCAGCGTTGGTGTCGAGATTGTCGTCGAGTGACTGTTTCTTCATAATGGATAACTGCTGTCTCGATGGGGTTTGCGGACGCATTCGTGAAGAATGTCGTTGACGCCATTCCCACGGCGGCACAGGGTCGCCACCCGACCAAATTCCGCGCCGGGCCTCGCGGGCAACGGCTTCATCAGCCGCATAGGCCCTTGAAGATTTCACCAACGCGAAAGCCCACCCCTCTTTCACCACCCAACGATTCAACTCCGCTGTTTCTCCCTCAACTCGGCAAACGCCCCGTAGCCGCCGAAGACCAAGGCGCAGACGATCGCAGATTACATTACGATCAGCGATGCGCTGATCTAACGCTAGACGGGCCTTTTGGCCGCAAGACCATTGAGACCCGTCCGCCGCAATACAAAGCTGTTTGAGTTCGGGCGCATCAATTCCGTCGAGCCGAACCTGCACTTCGGCCTCCCCGACTTTTATCGTATCAGCATCGATTACCAGCGCTTTACCACTGATTGAGCGGATCACGCCTGGACCGGCATTCATCCGTCCAGCGTCTTCAAGATCAGAAATCAGCCCTTCACGGCTGAACTCATAGCCGAGCACAACGCGACGCGACGCACTCGGGGCTTCTTCTCCGTTCACCGTTACGGGCCTAGAAGATGAGTAGCCGATCGCCGTGAGCTTGCTACGCGCCCACTTGCCGAGAGGCGTTCCGGCCGCATGGTCTAGGCAATGCGACAATACCGACTGCGCCCGACGCTGCGACAGTGCAAGATTTGCGATCCATGCATCCCGTTTTGTCTTCGCACTAGCCCATTCCGGTGAGGAATGGCCCTCAATGCGGATCTCATCGATGTCGAACCGGTTCGCCGAGTTCCGGAGTTCTACCAGCCAACGCGGACAAATATCGTCCAATACCGTCTTGAAGCTCGGCGGAATGACAGCGCTACCGGTTCTGAAAACCACCGTTTCAGGAAAAATCACCCGTCCGAACGGGTCGATATTTCCGCCTGCCTTCTCCACGTCCGCTGCAAGTTCTCGTTTCAGATTGTCGATGAATTCCCTCTGCGCCGCCGCATCTTCAGCAAGCCGGTTATCGATCTCACCTTCCTTCGCCAACAGATCCTCAATACGCACTACCAACTCTTCGTTGCTGTCCTCCCAGTCTGGGTCGAGCGCTTGGCGCAGCTTCAACGCCTCGACAATATTCGACGACAACGGGGCCGGATTCTGCGCGAGTTGCGTTAGCTTTTGCAACTCATCCGGTTCCAACACCGCCGCCGCACTCGCCAAAGCGTATAGCGTCGGGGCTTCCATCAAACCTGCCTGTTCCTTCAAGTCTTCCAGCTGATCCGATGGAACCAATACCGCACCGTCATTTAACGCCTGTAGTTGCTGTTCCGATACGTCCGACGCTCGCTCGGCCTGTCTCTTCAAGTCCTCCAACTGCTCTGGCAGAATCGTAATCGCACCATCCCTTAAAGCCTGCAAATGCCGCTTCGATATGCCCGAAGCTTGCTCAGCCTGTCTCTTCAAATCCTCTAACTGCTCCGGCAGAACCGTAATCGCACCATCCCTTAACGCCTGCAAATGCTGCTCCAATACGCCCGACGCTCGCCCAGCTTGTTCTTTCAAGTTCTCCAATTGTTCCGCAGGAACCACAACCGCACCATCCTTCAGCAACTCTCTTTCATTTGGCGACAATTGCCCAGCTAATTCAACTTCGTCCTGCACTTGATGACGCCAGAACAGAAGCACCAGCAGCAGTACAAAAGCGACCAGCATGAATGCCTCGGCAACCGTGAGGCCCATGATCGCGCCCCGCCGATACTGACTGCCGAAAGATGCCGGAGGAAGATATCTGCGCACCGCTCAGTGCCCCATTCTTTCTAGCGGCCGCGAGAACCCAATATACCCAGAAAACCTGTTCGCCGAGGCTCCGTCGCCCTATCCATCAATTCGCCGAGTTTTTCTATAGCCACTGACAATGCCGTATTCGCCGTCTCCAGCCTTTCCGCCGCGTCCACTATACGCTCCACCGCACCGGCGATGTTCGTTTGCATGTCGGCCGCCACAGTGCGTGCCGCCGCTGCCTCGAAGCGCTCCGCCGCCGATTTGAGTTTCCCGGACGATTCCGCCAGCACTGCAGAAACAGCGACCGCACCCTCGCTTATACGCACGACAGCGGGATCGAGTTTCGTTGAAATTCCATCCTCGACCGACGTGAGTTTACCGATCACGCCAGACAGCGCTTCGTCAAGGCCGGAACTCTCGATCGACATTGCCGCTACACGTTCGATCAACGCCTCCATGTGCTCCAATTCCTTGCGAGCGGCCTCGACACTTTCTCCCGTTTGCTCGAAGATCAAGCGGCTCAGGCTTGCCAGCTGGCCCGCCTCGTCCCGGTATTCGACAAAAGCTTGCACAGTTTGTTCCAAAACCCTACGCAAGCCGGACGCTCCGCTTTCCAGAACCTGCAGTTGGTTATCAATACTCCGCTGCAGCGCGGGCCGAACCTGAGCCTCCGAATCGGATAGAGCGCCGGAAACACGGTCGAGGGCTTTGCGAAAGGCCG
This sequence comes from Alphaproteobacteria bacterium, assembly GCA_965203385.1. Taxonomy (GTDB): domain Bacteria; phylum Pseudomonadota; class Alphaproteobacteria; order TMED109; family TMED109; genus VXPW01. Next base: position 2,038,672 of record OZ241893.1, on the reverse strand, counting down.
CGATACCTTCTTGCATGGCCTGCTGATATGCGCGCGTATCGTGCTCCAAACTCTCAAGCAAGGCGGCGCGGTGGTTTGAGAGTTTCTTTTCCGTATCATCGGAAAATTTAATTAGAGCGGTCGTACTCGCTTCTGTCGCTCGTTTGTGCGCATCGGTATTTATCTCCAACACCTTCTGAACCGCGTCTCGCTGTTCGTCCAGTATCTGACTCGTTTCTACTGAATAACGCTTCAGCTCACCAATGCTCATACCGAGATGGATGCGGAAATCACGGATGGCGAGATCAAGGTCGGCGCGCGCCTCGCCTTCCTGCTGCATAATATCGGGTACCATCTTCTGCATTAGAACCCGCAGAACAATACCGACGATTGTCGAGGAAAGCGCAATGCCGAATCCGGAAATCGTTTTCCCGAGCACTTTGTCCTTCGGGGCTGCATCAATCGGTTCATAAAGCAGATAAAGCGTAAGCGCCAAGCTTATCAGTGTGAACACGAATCCGAGATAATAGCAATTGTCCCCGATTATCTCGTAGACGCTTTTATCACTAATTGCGAGAGCCATCAGCCAATAAATAAACAAAACTAAAATTGGAAAAGTAATAACCACATAAATCTGAAAATCTTGTAGTTTCAAATATATGATGCACCCACCTCCAACCAGAAAGGCAAGCGCAAGAGTTCCCTTATTTAAGCTTTGCTGGACGATTTGCATGGCATAAGATCTTCGTTGGAAATGCAGCCGATCTTAAAGATCACCAAGCGGGCAAGTTTCAAGACGAACATGGCTAGCGCCCGCCCGATTAAAATAATTGACCCAGAATTTGTCCACTGCCGCCTTGTCAACCTTGGTGCCAGGCCTTGGAATGCGGCATATCTCTAACTCGACGCCTTGCAGGCGGCCTGCCAACCGCTCCACGTCCTGCGAACGGACGAAACTCCGCCAGTTATCCCCGCTATAAAAGCTGAAAGCCATGCTGTTCTGGATCAGATCCGACACAATAATGACCCGCCGCGGAAAGCTCGCGTCGACGAAACCTGGAGCCGACACAAGCAACGCCTGCAACGATTCCATAATCGGTGAGCGTTCCGCCGCTGGGCTATCCAACATCATCGAAACGATTGCATCAAAAGGCTCTAGAAACTCCTTCTGGTAACGCTCTTCGATCATACGCGGGTTCTGATAGAGTTTTTTCGCCTTTTCGCCCGTTGCTGGCTTACAGCGAGCGAAATCAGCATCCCGCTCGGGGGCGTCTACCCGCACCGCGCCGACCGCTATCAACGTGCCCTGCTTCGCATCCTTGATCCGGTTGTCGAGAATGCCTCGGAGCCGTTTGTGTTGGACCGAATTCAGCGAATCGGTCAGATCGAGAAGTACTGCCAGTCCGGCCGTCGGGCCGGACGATTTCGGGCACAGCCTTGAATCAACCCCTTCTCCCTTGAACGACGGTACAAGGACTACCCCGCTGATTGCAACAACAACGGCCACAGCCATTACGCCGGCCCATACCCAATTCGGTGTGCTCCGCCCACGTCCACGTGTCATTCGGCTCTTTCGGGGACGACGGTTCATGCGCGGCCACCCCGCTCATCTCCGAATGAATCCATGGCAATCTGACACGTCCGATGGATGCGCCCTACAACCTCTTCCATTTCTTCCATAAGACCGGCGGGCTGTTGGGCGGGATCCGGGCTTGGTGGGGCTGGCTCTTCCTCAGCAGGGAAATTGAAGGATTGCCATTCCGGTTCCGGCACTGTGCGCGCCTTTCGGTTGGCGTTCCGGTAAACTTCCAGCAAGTCGCCCGTAACGCGGTCGCACTCCCGCAGAAATTCACGCCTTCGACCTGCGAGGTCCAGAAGTCCCGACCGAGCGTTTTGAGCGGAATCGAAATTGTTCCGAAGTTTACCGCATGTATCCTCTAGATCGGTGACCGCCTTGTCGCGAGTGTCAATCAGGGCGCCCAGCGTTTCCTCTTTCAGATCCTGCCATTCGCGCCGCTTCCCTGTGAAATGATCCGATACGCGGCTGTAACCCGGATAGGGATCGACAGCTCCGTAAGCTTTCCATCCAGCAAAGGCCGCAAACAGCAGTCCGAGGCCGGTCAGAAGCCACGCATCCAAGCTTTGCATCTGCACATGTCCAGTGACAACACGCCTGAATGCCTCTCCGGCTGCTTCATTCCAAGGTACTATGGCCGTCAAATCCCGGAAATGTCCAACCAGAAAATTAATGAACGCCGCAAGACCGGTTCCGATAATCAGCGAAAGCCACCCCACTAATCTGCGCCGCAATTGGGCATGATTTTTTTGACGAAAGGCATGCCCAGTAATGCTCGCAGCCCCTACATTGACAATTGAAATTACCAAGGCGGTGATCGTACCTCCTGCCAATCCGGCCACATTCGCTTCGGCGAAGAAGGCACCGTTCATTATCGATTCCACAAGAACGATAACGGCGCAGATAGCCGCCCACTTCCATAATCCACCAGTTTCATAAGCTGTGCGGTTCAAATCATTCTCAAGTTTGAATTGCGCAAGGTCAGCTTCGCTCCCGTGAAGATCCTTGCGGGCAGCATTTAGTCGGCCGCGCCACGCATCAACTTCTCTTTGGAAGTGAAGCTCGGCTTCATTGGCAATTTGCCCGATTCCCGGACCGATAGCGTTTCCGGCCGCAATGCGCTCTCGGTAAACCCGTTCGTGCTCCCGAGCATTTTCCAGCCCTTGTCGTCTAAGCTGACTGACGGCAGCAATAATCTTCCGTTCCACCGGGTCAAATTCTGTGGCAGTGTTGTCGGGATGGCCGGCCAAGCCGTTCTCCAGCCCGCGCACCTCCAAACGGAGTTGTTTCCCGATTAGGTCGAGATCAACCAAAGGGAATATCTCGCCCGACAAAGAGGGTCGGTTCTCCTGCTTCTTGCTAACATCGAACATGTTGCCGAACACCCCCTTCTCGCCGCCCTTTCCGGATGCACCCGTACTAAACCGAACTTCCAGAAACTACAAGCGTGTTGATGCTCTTGCAAAATTCTTAGGCCGAACTTCCAGCGGGATTCGGGCGCAACTCATTAAAATACGCTTTCAGATCAACGAACTATGAGAGATTTGAGGATTTTCAGGCCAAATTTCCTGTCCATGTATTTTGCCGGTACGTTTTTTCCGGTCCCCTGTTGACATCATGGATTTTCACCCGTATATGTATGTTCATGTATGTGGAAGTCGTCCCCAACCGCAATTCGCCGCCGGCGGTGTTGCTGCGCGAATCCTACTGGGACAAGGAGCAGCGCAAGGCGCGCAAGCGGACCCTGGCCAACCTGTCGAAGCTGCCACCCGGCCTGGTCGACGAAATCCGGGCCTGCCTCAAGGGGCAGTCGGCCCGCGAACTGTCGGATGCGTTCACCATCGAACAGGCTTTGCCGCACGGCCATGTCGCCACCATCCTCGGCACCCTGAAACGGCTCGGTCTCGATACCTTGATCCATCCCCGTCCGTCGCGCCAGCGCGACCTCGTGGTGGGGATGATCGCCACCCGCATCCTGGACCCGAGAAGCAAGCTGGCGACCGCCCAGGGCCTGGCTTCGGCAAGCCCGACCGACACCCTGGCGCACGAACTTGATATTGCCGATACCGACGCCCACGAACTGTATGCCGCGATGGACTGGCTGCTGTCCCGGCAGCCGGACATCGAGCGCCGACTAGCTGTTGGCGGCGAAATAAAACGGCGGGATTCCGGCGGTAAGCCGCGCTTTTCCGAAGGTCGTTTCTTTCCCTATTGTACGACTGCCGGAGCTCCTGCCGCCGGGTGGCAGGAAGGCGCGTTCGGCGCCGAACGGATCACGGGTGGCTCAGCGGCCTCCTTGAGCCGGCCGGCCGCTGCCTTCGTTGGTTCCGGCCCGTCTGGCCGCTGCGTTACGTAACGGTGCTACAGCGGGTACCCGCATCACCCGTCGCGACCGAACCCGCGGGGCAGTTCCTGTTCTGCCAGGGCTTCGAGGTCGAGGTCGTCAAGGGCTTCGATCGCCTGGTCCAGGAGTTCTGCGGTCGCCGTCGTCTCCAGCGCCTCTGGCAGGGCGTTCCGCCAGTCACGGTATTCCTCCCGGATCGCGATGATGGCGTCGATGGCGTCGTGCAGCCGCTGCCGGCGCGAGCGCCGGTCCGGCGGCGGGCGCCGCGCCGCCGGTGACTGACCCTCGCGCCGGCGCTGACGAAAGCGCCGTTGCCGTTCGGCGTTGGACAGTGCCATCGGGTTGCCTTTCTTGATCCCTTGCGCCCCGTTACGTAACGGGGTCCGGAGACCGGGACTTCCGGCCGCCGCGCAGGCTTCGGCTGGCCGTCGGCACAGGGGTGCGCCGTGACCCCGCCGGCCCGGGCGTTCCGGCGGCGTCAGCCTGTCGCGGCGGCGCAGATGACGTCGTTCCAGTCGGCGTGTTCGGGCGGACGCCGTCGCTGGAACGCGACCTGCGAGGGGACCTCGAGTTGACGGCGCAAGGCTTCGGCCTGGCGCTCTCCGGCCTCGTCGTGGTCCTGTGCGAGGACGACGGTGCGGACGTTGGGTAGGGTGCGGGCGGCGAGTCCGATCTGCTCGCGTTGTCGGCGCGAGGGGGCGCCGGCGGTGGAGAGGAAGGCCTGGCTGGGGTGGCACTGCTCAATCTGGGCCAGGCTGAGGGCGTCGACGGCGCCTTCGGTGATGACGAGGGTTTTCAGGTCGGCGGCGTGTCCGGCGCGGACGGCGAACAGGCTGCGGGAGCCGCCGGTGGCGAAGCGTCTCGCGCCGTCGGGCGGGCCGATCTCGAAGCCGGTGAGGCGGCGGTGGCGGTCGCGGTGGGCGAAGAGGACGTGGCCGTGGCGGTCGCGGCGGATCAGCGGGCGGGCGGCGGCGAGCGTCTCCGGGCGGATGCCGCGGCCGACCAGCCAGGCCGGCGCCGGGTCCGGTACGGCCGCGTGCCAGTGGCGGCGGAAGTCGCGCGCGGTGCCCGCGGGTTTGCCGTAGCGGGTGCGGATCTCGGCGAAGGAGAGGCCGCGACGGAGCAGGAAGTCGATCGCGGTACCGTGGTCATCGCTATCGAGGGTACTGAAGTAGACCCAGTGTCCGTTGGGGCACAGCTTCGTGACGAGTTTCGCCTGGCCCGGCGCGCGGAGCACGGGGTTCGCGCGGGTCGAGGCCTGGGGATCGCGGACGTATCCCCAGTCCGCCGCGATGCCCTCGAGCGGCCGGCGCTTGAGCGCGTCGAAGTCGACGTAGGTCATCCGGCTTCGCGCCGGGTGCGCCACGAATCACCGTCGATGGTGATGAGGGCGGCGTCGTGCATCAGTCGGTCGACGGTGCCGGCGATGCCGGCGGCGCTGGGGAAGACGCGGTCCCACTGGGCGAAGGCCAGCGTGGTGGTGACCAGGGTGGAGCGGCGCTGGTAGCGCCGCGAGACGAGGGCGTAGAGGAGGTCGGCCGCGGGGCTCTTGAGGGTCACATATCCGATCTCGTCGAGGACCAGCAGGCGGGGCCGGGCGAGGATTCCGAGGCGGCGGCGCAGTTCGCTTCTCGAGGAGATCTCGACGAGTTTGTCGAGCAACTCCGGCGCTTTCTCGAAGCGGACGGTGTGGCCGTGCAGGAGCGCCTGGTGCGCGACGTTGGCGGCGATCATGGTCTTGCCGGTGCCCTGTCCGCCGACGAGCACGGCGTTGTCGGCCCGCTCGATGAAGGCGAGGCTCATCAGGGCCTCGACGCGGTCGCGGCTCAGGTCGCGCGGCCAGGTCCAGTCGAAGTCCGCCAGCGGCTTGAAGGCCGGCAGCCGCGCCCCGGCGCGGCGGCGGTCGTAGCTGCGGGTGTGGCGCACCCGTTCCTCGCTGGCGATCAGTTCCTCGACCCAGCCGGCGCTGCCGACCTCCTCCCAGCGTTCGAGCAGTCCGCGGAGGCCGAGGGCGGCGGCCCGTTTCCTGAGGTCGCTCATGACGCGTCCCGGTCGGCCGCGGCGGGCCGGTCGTAGGCGTCGAGGCCGGTCGCCCGGGGAGTCGTGCCGCGGCCGTCGCGGTCGTCGTCGGTGAGGCTGACAGGCGGCAGGCCCCGCTGGCGGCGGCGCTCCTCGAGGATGGCGCGCACCGTTTCGGGGTGATATGACCCGCGATCGTGCGCCATGGCGATCCCCCGGTCGACCTCGTCGGCGCCGTGCGTGTCGAGCAGCTTGGTCAGGATCCGGGCGCAGTACGTGACGTTCCGGCCCCGATGCCCGGCGTGCGCGAGCATCTCCTCCGCCCGCGGCACGGCGCGCAGCAGCCGGTCGCGCAGGCTCATGGCCCGGCCCTGCCGCTTGCGCGCCGCCAGCGCCCGGGCATGCTCCGGGTCGCTGACGGCCTGCTGCCGGTCGTAGCAGCGCCGGTGGCGCGCGACCTCGCGGGTACCGTCGAGGAGGCGGACGGTGCTGCGGTCGGCGGCGAGGGTCAGCGTCGCTCCGGCGAAGTCGGGCGGGACGCTGTAGTCGTTCGTATCGAACCGTGCGTAACAGGTCCGGTCGATGCGCGCCGGGCGGATCTCGTGGCACGAGAAGGGTGCGTCCGGCAGCGGCACCAGCATCGGCTTTTCCCGCTCGTAGGCGTCCCGGACGAGCTGGCGGTCGTCGTCCGGCCAGGGCCGCTCGGCGGCGATGCCGGCGCACCACGCCCGGGCCGCGGCGTTGAGTTCGTCGAGCGGGGCCGAGAGGTCGCGACCGGCGAAGAAGCTGGTGCGCACGAAGCGGACGCGGCGTTCCACGCGCCCCTTCTCCTGCGGCCGCCGGGGCCAGGCGGCGCTCGGCTCGAAGGCGTAGTGGGCGGCCAGCGCGAGCAGGGTCGAATGGAAGGTGACGGCCTTGCCCCGGCGCGTGATCACGGCGCTCTTGAGGTTGTCGAACAGGAGCCTTCTGGGCACACCGCCGAACGCTGCGAAGGCCTCGACATGGCCCTGCAGGAAGCTCGGCATCCGCGCGTCGTAAAACAGGCTGAGAGAGGTCTGGCGCGAATAGCTGAGGGTCACCAGCAGCCCCATCAGCGGGCGCCGCGCCTGGCCGATATCGACCTTCCCGAACTCGGCCCAGTCGACCTGCGCCTGCTCCGCCGGCAGGAAGCGGAGCCGCAGCGACGGCTCGGGCCGCCGGGCGGGCCGGAGGTCGAGGGCGCGCAGGCTGTGGCGAAAGTGATCCTCCCCGCCCTGGTAGCCCCGCGCCTTGACCTGCCGCCAGAGCGTGCCGGCCGGCAGCCGCGGCTCCTCTTCGAGCTGCTTCCGGATGAAGGGCACGAAGGTGTCGATGAACTTCGCCCGCGGCCGCCGCTCCGCGCCGGCCGCCCGCAGCGCCCGCGTCACCGTACCGTGGTGTACGCCGAGATGCCGCGCGATGGTCCCGACCGGCCAGCCCTCGGCCCGCGACAGCCGCACGATCGTCGACCGCATCTCCTCGTCGATAGCCATGAAATCGCCTCCCGTTGTGTCTCCATGACGCGATCAGGGGTCCGCCAGCACCAGATGCGAGCACACCCGACCGCAGATGACGCATCGAGGCACGGATTCGCGCCTCGATCGCGCCGGAAACACCCGACATAGGGGCTCGCGCCGGGGTCCGGAAGAGTGGTCCGTAACGGTTGGGCGGAAAGCGGCGCCAGCCGGGGCCGAAGGAGCGGCGCGGAACGGGCCCGCAGCCGCCGCCCGGGCGGCCAGGCGCGCCCGGAGCGCCTGACGCCTCCGGTAGCGCTGCTGACGGATCCGGCCCGTCTCGCGCCCCCGCTCGGTGCGGCGGTAGCGCCTCCGCGCCGCCCGGCGGTTCTCGACCCGGGACCGCTCGCTGCAGGCCCGGGAGCAGTACATCTGGCCGCGGTCGCAGGACCGGCAGATCACGACCTGCCGACGGCACCGCTGGCACGGGAACAGGCGTCCGGTCCGGCACATCGCTCCGCCCGAGAGCGAGGTAGACCCAAACGCCGGAATGCCGGATACTCCACGGGAGTTCGGTCCCCGTGACCGGCTCGTTCAGGTGCGGCGCCGGGATTCTGGGTGAATCTGTGCCGGCGCCGCATCACTCTCTTCTTCCCTGCTGCGATACCACGCGGACACGGCCGTGGCAAAGCCGGCCCGACCGAACCGGCGACAAGAACGCACTCGATCTATCCCGAATGGTGCCGTGCGCCCGACCCCTGCCTCAGGCGCGAATCTCACTCCGACACAGTACGGAAATCCGGCCGCCGGCCGGCGCACACGATCGATACCCCACGGTACGACTCGACCAATAGGACCGTACAATGGGAAAAGGAACGATCCTGGCCAAAACGCGGCTTACCGCCAGAATCCCGCGCTTTTTCGCAGCCATCAACACTAGCCGCCCGTCACCTCGAGGAAAACGCGCTGGTCCTGTGGGACCTGACGTCGGTGTGGATGGAAGGCCGCCGCTGCGCTTTGGCCCGGTACGGCCATTCCCGGGACGGCAAGAGCGGCAAGCTCCAGGTGGAATTCGGGCTGTTGTGCGATCGCGACGGGCGGCCGGTTGCGGTCGAGGTGTTCGACGGCAATACCAGCGATCCGGCCACCGTCGCCACCGTAGTCAAGCGGGTGCGGGACCGGTTCGGCCTCGACCGGGTGGTGGTGGTCGGCGACCGCGGCATGCTGACCGAGGCCCGGATCCGGGAGGACATCGAACCGGCCGGTCTGGACTGGATCAGCGCCCTGCGGTCAACGGCGATCCGCCAGCTGGTCGCCGCCGAGGCCTTTCAGCCGTCCCTGTTCGACGAGCGGGACCTCGCGGAAATTACCTGCGAGGAGTTGTATCCGGGCGAACGGCTGATGGTCTGCCGCAACCCGGCGCTGGCCACGGAACGGGCCCGGACCCGCGAGGCGCTGTTGCAGGCCACCGAGGCCGACCTGCGCGCAGTGGACGCGGCCACCCGGCGCGAACAGTACCGCCTCAAGGGGAAGCTGGCGATCACCCGGCGCCTCGACCAGGTACTGGGCAAGCGCAAGATGCGGAAACACTTCATCGTCACAGTGCGGAGCACGCGATTTACCTGGAAGCGCGATACCGCAAGTATCGCCGCCGAAGCGGCGCTCGACGGGTTTTACATCGTGCGCACCAGCCTGCCAGAAACCACGATCAGCGCCGATGAAACGGTGCGATCGTACAAGAGTCTGGCACGGGTGGAGCGAGCCTTTCGCAGCCTGAAAACCGTGGATCTGAAAGTCCGACCCGTTCACCACCGCCTCGCCGACCGGGTGCGGGCCCATATCCTGTTATGCACCCTCGCCTATTACGTCGAATGGCATCTGCGTGACGCTTGGAAGTCGATCCTGTTCCACGATGAAGGGCCACCCCGGTCACAGTCGGCCGTCGCGCCGGCAACACCATCCCGCTCGGCGCAGACCAAGGCGGCGACCCGGATGACCATCAACCGATTGCCGGTCCACCATTTCCAGGGCCTCATGCAACATCTGGCGACCCTGACCCGGATGCAGGTGGCGCCGAAATCGGAAACCTCGGCCCAGTTCGAGATGCTGTCACAACCCACCCCGGTACAGAAGGAGGCCTTCCGCCTGCTCGGTCTGCGGATTTCCTGACAACCTGTCCAGTAAAATCACTTCGGAATTTTTGCATGTCATTCCGATTCAAGGCATTATGTGCTCAGCACTCTGGAAGTTCGGCTTAATGGTAGTCCAGATAGTCGACATCGGCGGCATGGCCGTCCTCGAACCGGAAGATTACCCGCCAGTTGACCTAACCGTCACCGCCCAGTAGCCGGGATATTCACCCCTCAGGCGGTGCAGCCGGAAGCAGGGCAGGTCCATATCGTCCGGGTTTGCGGACGCATTTCTTTCGGATGATCCTTTCAGGCGGATTTAACAGAGATGCCGTGGTTGCGTCGTCACCCCACAATCGAACGATTACAACAGCCCGGCATTCTGATTTCCAAATTCACGAGATCCAACCGTGAATCCGAAGTTGAAGCTGCGGGTGAACGAGCAGAAAGCCCGTCGCCTGCGGGTCCCCGAGGAGCCTACGGGGAGACGAAGACACCGGCAGTTGGCGAAAGCCCTCGGTAACCGCTATCTCCTCCCGCCTACGGGCGCCGTGCCTGCTCCCGACTCTGCCCGAAATCGATCTGCAACCTGAACAGATCCGTGCGATGGCGGCACAAGCGCACGAATGACGGCGTCCGGCTCGCGATCGATCACCGTCAGCAGAACACGCGCGGCCCGGTCGGGAACCCGACGACCCTGCTCCCAGTCCTGAATCGCCCGCGCATCCAGCCCGAAACGGTCGGCAAACTTCCGTCGGCTCAGTTTCATGCGCCTGCGCAGGGCGATGATCCGTTCGGCGGCCGGGTCATCCACGATCCGGCAGGCCAAGACCGTCTCGCCCCGCACATGGGCGAGTACCTCGCCCAGCGCCACCTCGATCTCCCGGCCGGTTTCGGTGCGCTCCTCTGCCGTCATCCCTGTCTCTTCAGTTCGATATCTGATACCAGCCGCGCCAGCGCCTTGCGGTCCGCCGACGTCAGATCATCACGATCCGTCTTGGCATAGGCCGTCAGCATGTAGACTGCCTCCGCGCTGGCGTGCCAGAAGTAGATCGTGCGGATACCGCCGCGTTTGCCCCGGCCGGAGCCGGCCCAGCGCAGCTTGCGGATACCACCCGTCCCCCGGATGACCGGTGCGGCCTCGGGAGCAGCGACGATGGCCGCCTCCATTTCACGACGGGCGTCCTCGGCAAGCAGTTTGCGAATGGTTCGTTCATAGGTTCGCGTGACGTAGAGATTCATCACCCGCATTCTGCGGCATTGCCGCAAGATGTGCAAGCGGTTTCCCTTGCGCACCCAGCAACAGTGTCGGAATGTCATCCCGACTCCTATGTAACTAACCCGTAGGTTTCCCGCTGAAACCGGCTTCCACGCGGCTCGCGGCAGGTCAAAATTCCCCCGATTGGCCGCGGCGCCGCCCTCGAGTTGCTTGCGGGCAACGCGACCGGCAACGGTGGTTGAAACTCCTATGTAACTAACCCGTAGGTTTCCCGCTGAAACCGGCTTCCACGCGGCTCGCGGCAGGTCAAAATTCCCCCGATTGGCCGCGGCGCCGCCCTCGAGTTGCTTGCGGGCAACGCGACCGGCAACGGTGGTTGAAACTCCTATGTAACTAACCGTAAGGCACTGATTCCGAAAGATTCCGGGACTCTCGGTTTCCCGCGAGAAGCCGCCGTTTCAGGCGGGGACTTCACCCGTTTCGACGCGGTGCAGACTGAGACCCAGGGCCGCCGCACGGCGCTTCAGGTGTTGGATCTGGCGATGCTTGCGCTCGGCTTCGAAGGCCTCGATGCCACGCTCGACGTAGGGCTGGCCCATCGTCAACATCATCCAGACCAGCCGCGCCAGTTCGTGAGCGGTAGCCTTGATCGCCTTCGCCTTGTCGAGACGAGCCAGGCGTGATCGATGCTTGGCACCGATGTAGCTGTGGCTGCGTCGGGCCGACATCGCAGCCATTTTCAGCGCTTGACCGACCCGGTTGATCGGCATGCGCCCCTTGATCGGCAGCTTGCGGTCACCGCTGATCCGGGTGCCGGGAGCCAGCCCCAGCCACGAGCAGAAATGCTGACAACTGGGAAACCGGGACAGGTCGGGACCCACTTCCGAAACAATCAGCAGCGCCGTCTCGGTCCCGATCGTCGGAATCGCGGTCAGGTCCACTCCCAGGACACGGTCGAGAGATTGCCGCAGCACCTCCGTCTGACTGACCGGGCCGTCACGCGCCGCGGCGTGATCGGTCGACGGGGGGTCGTCCAACACGGTCGCCTCATCACCGTCCGGGTTCGACGAGTCCGAACCCAGATGATCCAGCTCGGCCCTGATCGCCCGGTCGTAGGCCTCGATCTGCCCGGTCAGAAAATCGTAGCGCAGCAAACTCTGCTCCAGCGCGAACAGATGCTCGTGACGCCAGGTGCCTTCAAGACTGGCGGCGATTAACGACTCCGGTGCCTTGACACGCGGATCCCGCAGCGCCGCCAGGACCGCGGGATCCCGTTCGCCGGCCACAATCGCCCGCAGGATCTGTTGGCCGGCCACAATCGCCCGCAGGATCTGTTGGCCGGTCTTGCCCATGATGTCGCTGATCACCGAATCGATGCGGACATTCATTTGCGTCAACGCCTTCTGCATCTGCAACACACAGCGGGATTGATCCTCGGTCAGACGCTTGCGCTGGCGCACCAGAGACCGGATTGCGCCGTGCGCGTCCGGAGGGCGAAAACAGCCGCGGAGCAGGCCGTGAGCATGCAACTGCCAAATCCACTGACAATCCAGCACATCGCTCTTGCGGCCGCTGATCTGACGGGTCAGCTTCGGCGGCACCAGAATGACCGAAAACCCCGCACGGTCCAGATATTCGAACGCCGGGATCCAGTACACCCCGGTCGACTCCATCGCCACCTCGATCACGCCATGCTTCTTCAGGAACGCCGCCAACTCCCTCAGGTCCCGGGTCAACGTGCCAAATTGTCGCACCGACTCCGAACACCGCTCCGGGTTGATGGCGACGTAATGCGTTTTCTTGCCGATATCAATTCCGGCGCAGTTCGGATGGACCACGCTGAGGGATCGAAGTTGGCCGGCCTTGCGGCGGTGCTTTCGTGGCATTGATTTTCTCCATCAGAGTCAGTGCCTACGAACAGGGGACCGTAGCGAAAAAGCTGATTCTCCTATACGAGGTCCGGAGACCGAAGCCACCGCCCATCACTGACAACGCCCATGCACGGTCCGGATCAAACTCCTATATGCGGGCAACCCAAACGGGTGCACCATTGAGAGACCGACCTCCGCGCTGCTCGTGGCAGCCCCAGTCTACCCGGTGGGCCTCGGTGCCGCCCCGCGAGTTACTTGCGGGCAACGCGACCGGCAACGGGCGTTGAAACTCCTATGTAACTAACCCGTAGGTTTCCCGCTGAAACCGGCTTCCACGCGGCTCGCGGCAGGTCAAAATTCCCCCGATTGGCCGCGGCGCCGCCCTCGAGTTGCTTGCGGGCAACGCGACCGGCAACGGTGGTTGAAACTCCTATGTAACTAACCCGTAGGTTTCCCGCTGAAACCGGCTTCCACGCGGCTCGCGGCAGGTCAAAATTCCCCCGATTGGCCGCGGCGCCGCCCGCGAGTTACTTGCGGGCAACGCGACCGGCAACGGGCGTTGAAACTCCTATGTAACTAACCCGTAGGTTTCCCGCTGAAACCGGCTTCCACGCGGCTCGCGGCAGGTCAAAATTCCCCCGATTGGCCGCGGCGCCGCCCTCGAGTTGCTTGCGGGCAACGCGACCGGCAACGGTGGTTGAAACTCCTATGTAACTAACCCGTAGGTTTCCCGCTGAAACCGGCTTCCACGCGGCTCGCGGCAGGTCAAAATTCCCCCGATTGGCCGCGGCGCCGCCCGCGAGTTACTTGCGGGCAACGCGACCGGCAACGGGCGTTGAAACTCCTATGTAACTAACCCGTAGGTTTCCCGCTGAAACCGGCTTCCACGCGGCTCGCGGCAGGTCAAAATTCCCCCGATTGGCCGCGGCGCCGCCCTCGAGTTCTTGCGGGCAACGCGACCGGCAACGGTGGTTGAAACTCCTATGTAACTAACCCGTAGGTTTCCCGCTGAAACCGGCTTCCACGCGGCTCGCGGCAGGTCAAAATTCCCCCGATTGGCCGCGGCGCCGCCCTCGAGTTGCTTGCGGGCAACGCGACCGGCAACGGTGGTTGAAACTCCTATGTAACTAACCCGTAGGTTTCCCGCTGAAACCGGCTTCCACGCGGCTCGCGGCAGGTCAAAATTCCCCCGATTGGCCGCGGCGCCGCCCTCGAGTTGCTTGCGGGCAACGCGACCGGCAACGGTGGTTGAAACTCCTATGTAACTAACCCGTAGGTTTCCCGCTGAAACCGGCTTCCACGCGGCTCGCGGCAGGTCAAAATTCCCCCGATTGGCCGCGGCGCCGCCCTCGAGTTGCTTGCGGGCAACGCGACCGGCAACGGTGGTTGAAACTCCTATGTAACTAACCCGTAGGTTTCCCGCTGAAACCGGCTTCCACGCGGCTCGCGGCAGGTCAAAATTCCCCCGATTGGCCGCGGCGCCGCCCGCGAGTTACTTGCGGGCAACGCGACCGGCAACGGGCGTTGAAACTCCTATGTAACTAACCCGTAGGTTTCCCGCTGAAACCGGCTTCCACGCGGCTCGCGGCAGGTCAAAATTCCCCCGATTGGCCGCGGCGCCGCCCGCGAGTTACTTGCGGGCAACGCGACCGGCAACGGGCGTTGAAACTCCTATGTAACTAACCCGTAGGTTTCCCGCTGAAACCGGCTTCCACGCGGCTCGCGGCAGGTCAAAATTCCCCCGATTGGCCGCGGCGCCGCCCTCGAGTTGCTTGCGGGCAACGCGACCGGCAACGGTGGTTGAAACTCCTATGTAACTAACCCGTAGGTTTCCCGCTGAAACCGGCTTCCACGCGGCTCGCGGCAGGTCAAAATTCCCCCGATTGGCCGCGGCGCCGCCCGCGAGTTACTTGCGGGCAACGCGACCGGCAACGGGCGTTGAAACTCCTATGTAACTAACCTGTAAGACGTTGATTCCAAAGGATTCCCGGAATCCGGAGGTTTCCCGCTGAAACCGGCTTCCACGCGGCTCGTGGCCGGTCAAAATCCCCCCGATTGGCCGCGGCGCCGCCCTCGAGTTACTCGCGGTCAACGCGACCGGCGACGGTGGTTGGAACTTTTGACGTCGATCTCGATGTCCTCAATACGAACTTCGCCTAGTTCGCGGTGCGGATTGCGGGCGTATCTCATGCTTTACTCGCGAAGAATCGCCGGAATCGTCCGGATCGGGGGGCAAACCGGCCGAAAACAGCCTTTTCGTCCTAATCTTCGATCACACATTATCGATATTTTCGCTTAGAGTCAAACCTTTGATAATTTTCTGGCGGGCACGAATTAAGGATCTGTCGTTGGTTCTCGTCGATGATCGGCAGTATCGGGCGATCCTCAATACCATGCTGGCGGCCGAACATCCGCGTGGCGCGGTTCTGCACGTCGGTCGACAAGTCAAATACCTGATCGGCTCGGCGCACGGCTGGCTGGGTGGCCTGGTGTTCTCGCCGGGAACGCGCTCCTTGCGCACGCGAGACGCGTGGATCGGATGGGACACAGAGACGGACAGTCGACGCATCGACCGGACGGCCTGTCTCAGCCGATTTTCGATCAGACCCGCAGGATGCCGTACTGGCGTCGCGGGCTTTGTCGCTCGCAGGAGGTGAGCGAAGTCCTTCAAAAATTGGGTAGAGTCGGGAGGAGGCGCGGTGCCCGCAAGGGCCCTCTTTCCTCACTCCCGCTCTCCGAACCCGGCGTGCCGATTTCCGGCACCGGGCTCTCCAGTGGGATCATGCTTCTCGCACACGGATCACCGGCCCAAGAACGGACTCACAGGTTCCGGTGAGGTTGCCCCTCCGGGTGTTGTATGGCCGCGACACGGCGGCCAGACCTGTAAGTCCGGTGTGCCAGCGGGTCGCCGAGCCGGTTCTCGCCTCGACGGCCAGCAAACCAGGTTCACCTCCTTCGCTTAGGCATGTGATGCTTCCGGAATCTCTGCCGAACATGCGGGTTTATAGGCATCGCCAATCCCGCGGGCTTTCTTCCGTATGACATCGCTCCCTACCTGAGGCCCCTTCTCTCCACCGGCATTACCCGGCTTCTCCGATACTACGGGCCTCTCCGCCACCCTGCCGGCCCGGCCTGCCCCTCGCGGGGTTCCGGTTGGCGCGTGCCACACCACCGACAGGGCTTCCCGTGTTGCCACCCTTTCCCTCTTCCATGCGTGCCGCCGCCACTACCCCGGCGGAACCGGCGGGTGCACATGTCGCTCGCTTCCCCGCCGATGGCAGCCTTCCCCGCTCCAACGCCGGGTCGGCTTCCGCAGTAACCGTTTTCGAGGCCTGCTCAGCGTTCACTTCGCGTTGCGGCCCGCATGGTCGCTGGCCCCCCAAGGGGGCCTTTTGCTTGGAGTGCTTCAGCCAGTGTCGTTGCCTCCACTACCCGCTCCAATTGCTACCGGTTGGAACGACAGATACCGGGCGGGATTTGCACCCGCTAGGAAAGGGCGCCTTCTCACGGCGCACAGCGGAACGCCAGTTATGGGGTATGGGCAGGGCATGCGCGTTCGATTGGCCCGGACGTCCACCAGCTTGCGTGCCGGGGAATCAGTCTGGCGCGGCGTGGAGAAGATCGATCCACCCACAGCCCGGATTTTTGCCGTGGGTGAACCATTGCCGGTCACGGCCGGTGCCGGGTCCGGATGAAGATCACAAAATCGATGACATCATCGACGATATGCTGTCTGGCAGAAAAATGACGACGATCCGAACAGCATCCGGCAGATGCGTGTTGGCAGACCTTCATGCCTGAAGAACGGAACCGCGCATTTCCCGGTCATGCGACGAATTCGAAATCGTCCCTGGTCAGCAGTGACGCATCGAAGTCCTCGATCACGATCGAGAAGGCATCGGCGGGGCCGTTAATCACGGCGTGATCGCCAACTTGCTTGATGTTGAGATCGGCGAACTTCATGCCGCCCCGGATGACGAGGGTATCCACTCCGTCTTCGAAGTCGCAGATAGTGTCGGTGTCGGATTCCCGATCGAACACGAACCTGTCGGCGCCGCCACCACCCCACAGCACGTCATTGCCCTTGCCGCCAACGAGGGTGTCAGCGCCGTTGCCGACATCCCCCCTCCATGGCCAAATTCCGGATTGTTCGACGATCTTCTTATCACCGTCCATCCGATACAGCTCCCAGGGAACCTCGTTGCCCCAGTTGCCGCCAACGAGGGTGTCGTCGCCATCGCCGCCGTAGAGCGTGTCGTCGCCGTCCTCGCCGTCGTTGGTGCGGTTGCTTTTGCTGTCGAAGTTGCCACCGATGAGGAAGTCGTTGCCGGTGCCGCCGTAGAGGGTGTCGTTGCCGTCGTCGCCGGCGCCTTTGGAGGTGGTGCCATGGCCCCAGTGGCCACCGACGAGGGTGTCGTCGCCATCGCCGCCGTAGAGGGTGTCGTCGCCGTCGTCGCCGTCGCGGAGAAGGACGTGGATGCCCCAATTGCCGCCGACGACGGTGTCGTCGCCATCGCCGCCGTAGAGTGTGTCGTCGCCGTCGTCGTTGAGGCCAGCCCAGCCGCCGCCGTAGACGCGGTCGTCGCCATCGTCGCCGTGAACAGTGTCGTCGCCGGCGCGGCCTTCCAGGATGTCGTCGCCGCCACCACCGGTGATGTGGTCGTCACCCAGACCGCCGCAGAGGTGGTCGTCGCCGTCGCCGCCGGTCAGGGTGACGCCTTCGGGTTCCGGCACGTTCCCGGTGTTCCCGGTAGCGCCGGTGCCAGATTTCTGTGCCTGGCCGTCGTCGCCCGGCTCGGCCGGAGTCTTGTCTCGCTGGCCGGTCCCTTCCGCAACCTTGTCCACAGATCTGGCCGGCAGCGCGAAGTCGTCTTCGTCAAGGGAGTCCGCCGACACGCCCGTCAGCCGGATGGTGTCTCCCCCGTCGCCGTAGCGAATGACACTATCGTCCCCATCCTGCTCGATCACCAGCCCTGCGAACCCGCCGGTCACACCGTGGATGTTGATCGTGTCGTTGTCCCCGAAATCGCCGATGGTGTCGTGGCCGTCTCCGGTCTTGAACACAAAGGTATCGGCACCCCGGCTGCCCTTCAGCACGTCGTCGCCTTCACCACCGTTGAGCGTATCGTCGCCCTTGCCGCCCTTCAGGGTATCGTCGCCCTTGCCGCCGTTCAGAGTATCGTTACCCCCGGCGCCTCTCAGGATATCGTCGCCTTCACCACCGTCGAGCGTATCGTCGCCCTTGCCGCCCTTGCGCGTCACTCCAGCGGCCTTCTGCGCGGCAGGTTCGGATCCGCCACCTTCGGTCCGAAACACCTGCTCGACGACGGGGCCTTCGCCGTTCTGAGTGTCTTCGTCCTCGTCACCGCCCTGCGGGTCACCCTCTGTGGCAGGAAACCGGAATCGGTCCCGTGTCAGCGATGCCGCCGTCACGTTCGACAGCCGGATACTGTCGCCGTCCCCATATCGGATGATGGCATTGGTACCGTCCTGTTCGATGACCAGCCCGTCAAATCCGTCAGATACGCCCGCGATCTCGATGATGTCGCCGTCGCCAAAGTCGGCAACGGTGTCATGCCCGTCCCCGACCGCGAACACGAAAGTGTCCGCGCCGAGGCCGCCGTTCATCCAGTCGCTTCCACGACCGCCCTTCAGGATGTCGTCGCCACGCCCGCCCCACAACGTATCGACGCCGTCACCGCCATGAAGCGTGTCGTTTCCGTCACCGCCATACAGCGTATCGTTGCCACCATCGCCATAGACGGTGTCATTGCCTGACCAGCCGTCGAGCGTGTCGCCCCCAGCGCCGCCATGGATTTCGTCGTTACCGTTGCCACCCGTGAGGGTATTGGCCAGCTCATCACCACGAAGCGTAACGCCCGGTTCTTCCGTCATCGCTCGATCTCCATTGGTGCATGTGACATCCGATGGTCAACGGGATGTCCCGGTCGCACAGGCGCAACCGGAAGAAATCCCGTCTCGTTGACTAACAAAAATCGAAGCGTGGTGCAAGACGAGCGCGATCATGCGGTCATGACGCGATTCCGCACCGTGTTTGCCACCCCGCGGACAACTCCGACTGGGCAGGCGTCAGTATCGACCACGACACGGCATCGTTCGCGGCAGAATGAATTTGGCAATGGTGGAGGACCACGGGACAGACCTTATACCACGACACAGGTCGGTTCCTGATCAATGCGGATGGCGGCGGTTCCAACCCGCGGCCGTAACCGGCTATGGAAACTTGAACTGCGCGACCTTGCAAACGCTCTGGGCATGAAGACTTCCGTCTACCACTTGCCGCCCGAAACCAGAAAATGGCACGAGATCGAGCATCACGGGGTCGGCCCCACATCTTGCGGAACTGGCGTGATCGCCCCTTGATTAGCCACAATATGGTGGTCGAACTCACTGCTGCGACCGCACCAATGCCAGCCGGAACATCCGCCATGAAGGTTTCCATGGCGACTGAAATGACAAACTGATCAACAGATAGAGTCATTATAGCGTTGCAACGCGTCTCCCAACACGGCCTATGCGTGTGCGCTCGGCCTTTGACGTCGACTACTTCGACGAGGCCTTTGCCGATCCCCAGTTCACCTTGCGCCTGACCCGCTATATCTGTCCTGAAGGTTTTGCGGACAACGAATACGTAACCGTTCGGCCAAGCAGTGATAGACCGGCGTCTGGCGGCTGCTGATTTCTGCCCTTCGGGCTGACCATCACAGCGACGTAGAAGGTTTTCGTCTACCGGTCCTGGGGAGAGAGTTATTCGTCGGACGTCGAGAGGTTCGGCTCTGTTGCCGAGATTGCTGCCTCAGTGACGCGACCGGGGCGGATTTGACGACAGATGGCCATCTTCGCGCAATGGAGCGGAGATGGCAGGAAATCACCTGTTGAGTCTACGCTTCCAATCCTTTTGGAGCGTGCAAAGCCAGATGTCTTTCTTCGGCTTGTCGGCCTTTTTGTATCGGTCGTAGCGGCCACGGCCCTTGGTGGTTCCGACGCGGATCCATCCCGCTGCCCGGTAGACGCCGCCGTTGTAGCGTGGCACCTCGACGAAGCGGCGGCGTGGGGCGCAGGACTGCCGATGATCGGCAAGCTGCTCGGCCCACCCGCAGGTGCAGACGACTGCCCGCTACGACCCTTTCGTCCGTCAGCGCCACAGCAACTTGATCAGGCCGACCACCAGCCCACCCTGGGCGACCATGGCACCGATCAATCATTTCATCAGATCGGATTTGTCACCTCCTCCATGCGCGTCTCGAAGGATGGCGATAGCGGCCTTCATCTCCTGCCGCAGCTGTTCAATGCCGGCCTTCGTCTCCTGCCGGGATCGATACCCGTCCCGGCGTCAGGACCGGAGGCCCCCGAAGAAGATCCGGAGGAGGTCCGCTGCGGCGCGCTCGCCCACCCCGCCGTATACCTCCGGTACGGGTTGCGGGCCGGCCTGGTGAAAGATCATCGGACCGTGTTCGACTCCCCCGCCCTTGGGGTCGGGGGCGCCGTAGTAGAGTCGCCGGACGCGCGCCAGCAGGATCGCATGGGCACACATGGGGCAGGGTTCCAGCGTCACGAACAGGTCGCAGTCGCTCAGCGCGTACCGGCCGATGAAGCGGCTGCCGGCCTGCAGTACGCACAGTTCCGCATGCGCGGTCGGGTCGCCGGTGGCCTCGACCCGATTCCCTCCCTGCGCGACAATCCGGCCGTCGCGGGCGAGCACTGCACCGACCGGTACCTCGCCGCGAGCGGCCGCAGCACGGGCCTCGACCAGCGCCACCGACATCAACGGGTGATCCAAAAGCGTGATCGGCCTCTCCCGCAGTGCGAAACGCTATGGTGCAGACCGGCGCAGCGGACCGCCGCAATACCTCCGGAGAGACCTGCATGCCGGAAGCGACCCCCCGGGACGCGGCGACCCTCATCCTCATCCGCAACGCATCGACGCAACCCGAAGTATTGCTGGGCCGGCGGCAGCTGTCGGCCCGGTTCATGCCGGGCTTCTACGTATTTCCGGGCGGCGGCATCGAAGACGACGATTTTCGCGCCGGCGCGGCCAGCGATATCGCGCCCGAACTGGCGGAGCGGGCCGAGCGAATTCCGGAAATCGGGGTCAACCGCCGCTACTTTCGGGCCATGGCCTGCGCGGCCGTGCGCGAAACGGCAGAGGAAACCGGTCTGATGGTCAGCGCGCCGGGAACGGTCGGCGAGGGGCTGGCCGGCGGCTGGAGCACGATGCACGCGGCCGGTCTGGCACCCGCACTCGCGGCCCTGCGGTACGTCGGTCGGGCCATCACGCCAGCGGACAGCCCCATCCGATTTCACGCGCGCTTCTTTGCCGCCGCGGCCGATGCGGTCGCGGGTACCTTGCGTCCGACCGTCGAACTGGATGACGTGGTCTGGGTACCGGTCCCGGCGAGCACGGACCTCGCCCTCTCGTCCCCGACCCGCTTCATGCTGAAGTTGATGCAGCAGCGGGGCTGCGACCCGGAGCGGTTCGAGCATCGGCACCCCACGCCGCTGTTCACCAAGATTGACGGCCGGCGGAGCGTGATCTGGGATCCGGCCTGATCCGCACGCGCCCGTCGATCACCGTGACCCCGAGACTGACGAGACGCTGACCGCGGCACGGCCCGTGGACACAGAGGCCGTCCCTCATCCGGAACAGCGCTCCGTGGTTGGCGCACAGCAGATGCCGGCCATCGCGCGCCGTGACGCGTCCGGGAACGAGGTCCAGCGGCAGGTGGGCGTGCGGACAATCGTTCCGGAAGACCGACACGCACTGCTCCGAACGCGTCACGATCAGACCGGGTTCGGAAGGATCGGCACCGGGCAGAACCCGGGCGCCGCCGTCGGGAATCGCGGCGACGGGAAACTCGAGGTCGGTCACGGAGCGGTGGCGAAACCCGCCATCGACGACAGCAATTTCCAGTGAGCCGGGGCGACCGGAACCACGGACAGGCGGGATTGACGAACCAGCGCCAGGTCAGCCAGTCGGGGCTCGGCCTTGATGGCGGCCAGCGTGACGGGACGGGGAACCGCAGTGACCGCCCGCACGTCCACCATGCCGAAGCGGGCGGAAGGGTCGGTCGGGTCCGGATAGTAGGTCCGGATGACCTCCACGATCCCGACGATGCGCTTTTCGTTGACCGAGTGGTAAAAGAACCCGCGGTCACCGGTCTGCATCGCCTTCATGTTGTTGCAGGCTTGGTGGTTCCGCACCCCGTCCCATTCGCAGCCGGCCTCGCCGCACTGCACCTGGTCATCCCACGACCAGGCCCCGGGTTCCGACTTGAACAGCCAGTAGGCCGTCATGGGGTACTCCGGCTCGGGTTTCAGATACGGCGCGCACTGTACAGGCACGCGACCCCGCCCGCATACGGCTTCACGCGAACGGTGCCGAAACCGGCCTGTTCCAGTTCGTCCGCCATCGCCTCCGCCGTGAGAAACCGGCGGATACTCTCCGCCAGATAGGTATAGGCATCTCCCCGGCCGGTCACGGCCTCGCCCAGACGCGGCAGTACGCGCCGGAGATAGCCGGCGTACAACGAATCGAACCGCCGCGCTCTCGGCGTGAACTCCAGTGCCTGGAAACGACCGCCGGGCCGCAGCACCCGCCGGACCTCCCGGAGCGACCGCCCCAGCTCGGCGAAGTTCCGCAACCCGAAGGCGCACAGCACCTGCGTGAAGGTGCGGTCGGCGAACGGCAGGTCGGCGGCGTCGGCGCCAATCCAGCCGGGCTCGCCCACCAGCCCCCGATCCAGACTGCGCCGCCGCCCCACCCCGATCATCTCGGCCGAAGCGTCGACCACCACGACCCTTGCACCGGCGAAGCGCCGCCGGATCCGGAACGCCAGGTCACCCGTGCCGCCGGCCAGATCGAGGGTATGACGCGTCTCGTGTCGATTCAGGTGCCGCATGAGATCCTGCCGCCAGCACCGGTGCAGCCCCGCAGACATCAGATCGTTCATCAGATCGTAGCGGGACGCCACGCCCGCGAACACGTCCCCCACCAACGCCCGCTTCTCCGGGCGTTCGACATCGCGCAATCCGAACGGCACATTGTTCATCGTGTTCATCGTCGCACCATAGGGCATGGGTGCGCTGAATGGCAGTTGGCGCCGCATCCACCGACCACGCCGCCTGCTCCAGGCCGGGAGAACGCATGCCGGAACTACCCGAAGTCGAAACGGTCTGCCGGGGACTGCGAATCCGGGTGTGCGGCTACACCGTGGACAGGGTCGTGATCCGGCGGTCGGGACTGCGCCGTCCGTTTCCGGCCGACCTCGCCGGACAGGTGTCCGGCGCCCGCATTGTCGCCGTCCGGCGACGCGGCAAGTACGGGATCCTCGTCCTTGATGCGGCGCCCGCAATCCTGTTCCACCTCGGAATGTCCGGGCGGTTCCTGCTCGAAAGTCCGCCGTACCCCCTGCCCGGGCCGCACGACCACATGGCCCTGGAGCTCGTCTCGCCAGACGGCGCCCGGTGCCGGCTGACGTTTCGCGACCCCCGGCGGTTCGGGCTGCTGGACCTGGCGGCCGCCGGGGCGATTGAACGGCATCCCCGTCTTCGAAACCTCGGCCCCGAGCCCCTGGACATTACCGGGCCTGCGCTGCGCACGGTTCTCCGGAACCGGACGGCCGCGATCAAGACCGCGCTGCTGGATCAGCGAACCCTCGCCGGCGTCGGCAACATCTATGCATGCGAAGCGCTGTTCCGGTCCCGGATCAGTCCACGCCGCCGCGCCGGCAGCATCGGCCCCCGCCGCGCCGACACGCTGGCTGCCGCCATCCGCGCGGTGCTCGCCGACGCGATTCGGGCCGGCGGCTCCACGCTCCGGGACCACGCGCAGATCGGCGGTGACGAGGGCTGGTTCCAGCGCCGGTTGGAGGTGTACGGCCGGGCCGGTGACGCGTGCGTTGCCTGCGGCCGGCCCGTTCGGTGTTTCCGCCAGGGCGGCCGGTCGACCTTTCACTGCCCCGCCTGCCAGCGCTGACGTTCCGCTAGAGCCTGCTGCCGGAGGACCGTTGAGAGGCGACCAACACGTAAATTCTGAGGCCTTCGTCGGGGGTGTCGATGGCTGGGCCGGAATTTACACAGCAACGTATACCGACCGTTGCTCATTGCCGGGTAATTGCTCACCCCAGTACATCGGGAAGGTCAGCCTGTCGTCTGTCCGGCGCCCTGATTTTCAACTGCAAGGGATCTGAGCGCGAAATCAGGCGCCTCCCGCAAGCACTCGGTTTGCATGGCAGGCATTCGTCATGACTGCGCAGTTCGGTGCACACACAGCAGGAGGTGAGCAGTTACCCGCAATCTTCCCTTGACTGGTGGGTAAAAAATGTTACCTTTTTGGTAATGATCATGATTTATTGCCATGGACATCGCCTTTAGAACCCGAAAGCTCGAAAAGGCCTTCAACGTGGCAGATGTCCTGCAGAAGACCTGCGGTGAGAGGATGGCAAGGGTCATCATGATGCGGATGGCGGTGCTCCGGGCCGCACGCAGTCTCGAACTGGTACCGACCACGCCACCGGAAAGGCGGCATCAGCTCGTCGGGAAGCGGGATGAACAGTTCGCTGTCGATCTCGTTCACCCGTACCGGCTCGTCTTTGCCGCCACTCACGAGCCGGTTCCGCGCAAGGACGATGGAGGGATCGACACGGAGCAGGTGCCGGCCGTCACGATCTTGGACGTGGTCGACTATCACTGACGGAGGAGGAAGAGATGGCGATAGAAATCAACCGATTCAGCCCGGACTATGCGGTCCCGCCCGGTTGGATCCTTGAGGAGCGTCTGGAGGCCGATGGGATTTCGCAGGCCGAATTCGCCCGTCGATGCGGCCGCTCTCCCAAGCTGATCAGCGAGATCATCTCGGGCAAGGCGTCGCTCGAGCCGGGAACCGCACTGCAGTTTGAAAAGGTGCTGGGGGTCGACGCCGGGATCTGGCTCGGGATTGAATCCCGGTTTCGGCTTCACCGGGCTCGGGAGGCGGAGGCCCGGCATGCCGCTGCCGCTGCAGAATGGGCCAGAGCCTTCCCCGTCCGGTACCTGGTGAAACGCGGCTGCTTCCAACACCCGGAATCGGATATCGAAGCCGTATCGAAGCTGCTGGCATTCTTTCGGGTGGGTTCGGTCGAGGCCTGGACCGCCCGCTACGGCCTCGCCAACGTGGCATACCGCCACTCTCCAAAATTCAGGAGCGATGAAGCTGCACTGGCCACCTGGCTGCGGCTCGGTGAGACCGCAGCCGAAGATCAGACGTGTGCGGAATACAACGAGAGCCGTTTCAAACACGCGGTCCGGACTATCCGCGGCCTGACACGCAAGCCGATCGTCGAGGCTTTGCAACAGACGACCGGGCTGTGCAATGAAGCCGGGGTTGCCTTGGTGTTGGTGCCGCCGTTGCCGAGGACGGCGCTTAGCGGCGCGGCTTGGTGGCTGTCTCCCCGGAAGGCCGTCATCCAGTTGACCGCCCGCCACAAGACTGACGACCATCTATGGTTCAGTTTCTTCCATGAGGCGGCGCATGTCCTGCTTCACGGCAAGAAGGGTGTTTTCGTGGACGAGGCCAACAGCGGAAATGACGCCGGGCAAGAGGCCGAGGCCAATGAGTGGGCATCCAGCACGCTGATTCTCAAGAGCGCGTGGCAACAGTTTGTCGCAACCTCGCCACGCAGCGCTCGAGAAGTGAGAGAATTCGCCGACGAGCAGGGAGTGGCACCCGGCATTGTCGTCGGCATGCTCCAGCACCAAGGGTTCCTGCCGTGGACACACCTGAATGGGCTCAAGGTTAGATTGAGATGGAGGTCTTAGTCCAGATCGAGCACGATCTCCCCGGGCGGTTCGTCATGAGACTCGAGGAACAATTGCACCAGCAGCGAGTCCATCGCCGCCGGGTCGGCCGCGATTTTCTTGTACCGGTCTCCGGCCGCCGTGTCCGGCTCGCTGAGCTCGAGCCGGTTCAGGGTGCTTGAACCCGCCAGCGCCTGGCCCCGGTCCCGCTCCCGGCGGCGCTGTTCCCCAGTGAGATCCTGGCATCCGCTCGCCAGCGCCAGCAGGCTGTCCGTGCGCAGACGGTCGTGATCGTTCAGATCCTCATACCCCGCCGCCAGCCCCAGTACCCGCTGGGCAACCAGCGTCTCCAGACGATGCTCAATGCGCGTTTCTGCGCGATGATCCTGGAAGCAGCCAGCCAGACGCTTCGTCACGCGGAACCGCTGGTCGACCTCCCGCAGGAGCAGTACGCCGCCGTCCGTCGTCAGCCGACCGCCGTCGAAACACCCCTCCACCCGACGGCGACCCAGGCCTTCAAAACACAATTGCTTCGGGGTACACTCTGGTTGCATGGGACCTCTCCGTGGCACACCGATAAGGTGTTGATTCGTCGGTTTGTACCACGGTTTTGGTCCCATGTACAGTCTTGTTGGTGAGAAATCCGGGTTAGCCCGAACGCTTGCGAACCCTCCTTTCGCATCGTGGCGGAAATCGGCGGCACGGACGACGTCAACGTGCCTGGGCGGCATCGTGGAAAAGCCGGCCAGTGCGCCGCTTCGGATGACCCCGCCCGGCCTCGCGCAGGAGCGCGGGAAGCGGGGCGCACATCTGGCATTATCCGGCAGATGTGCGACATTGGGGGCGGTGCGGACCACCGACGCGAGGCACATGTCACGATTCCTGCCGATGGGCATGCTGCTGGCGGTGCTGGCCGGCGGAACGGGGCCGGCCCAAGCCGACGGCTTCCTGTCCTGCGTAGACCATCTGCCGCTGGCCCCGGGACTCACCGTGCCGGCGGACAGCTGCATGAATTTCGATACCCTCACCGGACGCGTCGCCCTGGCCGACGCGCACGGGCCGGTACCGGCCGCCGAGGTCCGGAGGTTCTACCGGTCCGTGCTGCCGGCATTCGGATGGAAGTTCCGGGATCCCGAACTGCTGGATGCGGTCCGGGCCGGCGAGCGGCTCCGCATCTCGATCGCGGAAACGGATGGCGGCGAGGTGCACGTCCATTATGCTCTCGCGCCGCTGTCCGCCGGCCAGTCCACCCAGTAAAGCAAGGAACCCCCCGGCATGTCCTTCCGCTGCATCAAGACCGAAATCCGGGACCGGGTCGGAGTCGTCACCCTCCACCGCCCCGATGCGCTCAATGCCATCAACGCCGAACTGGTCGCCGAACTGGGGACCGCACTGGACGCGTTCGAGCGCGACGACGGCCTGGGGGCCATCGTGCTGACCGGATCCGGCAAGGCTTTCGCGGCCGGGGCGGACATCAAGGAAATGCTGGCCAAGGACTTTACCGAAGTCCTCCGGAACGACTTCATTCAACCCTGGGAGCGCCTGTCCCGCTGCCGCAAGCCGACGGTCGCGGCGGTCGGCGGCTACGCCCTCGGCGGCGGCTGCGAGCTCGCCATGATGTGCGACATCGTGCTGGCCGCCGACAATGCCCGGTTCGGTCAGCCCGAAATCCTGCTGGGCACCATTCCCGGTGCCGGCGGAACCCAGCGGCTGCCGCGGGCCGTCGGCAAGGCGAAGGCGATGGAGATGGTGCTGACCGGCCGCATGATGG
The DNA here is from genome assembly GCA_965203385.1 of Alphaproteobacteria bacterium. GTDB lineage: Bacteria > Pseudomonadota > Alphaproteobacteria > TMED109 > TMED109 > VXPW01. Next base: position 2,011,497 of record OZ241893.1, on the reverse strand, counting down.
ATGCCGACGAAGCGGAACGCGCCGGCCTCGTCAGTCGGGTCGTGCCGGCCGCCGAACTGCTGGACGAGGCGCTGCAAGTGGCGGCCAAGATCGCCGACCAGTCCCTGCCATCGGTCATGATGGCCAAGGAAGCCGTGAACCGCGCCTACCAGGTGATGCTCGACGAGGGGATCCGGTTCGAACGGCGCCTGTTCCAGTCGACTTTCGCGACCGACGACCGTCGGGAAGGCATGCAGGCCTTTGCCGAAAAACGCCGGCCCGGCTTCAAACATCGTTGACCGTCGGCGCGAAGCAGGCTAGGAACGCCTGATTCCCCGCATCCTCCCCGGAGAACTCCATGGCGCATCACGCGTCGGCGAAAAAGCGCATTCGCACGAATGCCCGTCGCCGAAAGATCAATCGCAGCCGGATCAGCCGGATTCATACTTTTGTCCGCAAGGTGGAAGAAGCCCTCGCGACTGGTAATCACACCCGGGCACACGCGGCGCTGCGGGCGGCCGAAGGTGAATTGCGGCGCGGAGTGAACAAGGGCGTCGTGCGGCTGGGCACCGTATCGCGCAAGGTATCCCGCCTGAACGCCCGCGTCCGGGCCCTCGCCTGACACGCAACCATCGCGACGGACCGCGGTCCGCCGCCGACCTGGAATACCGGCCGCCGCGGGCCGCGCCGGAAATCCCGCCTGGGCGCCCGCCGCGACCAGGTCCTCGACTGAATCGACCTCAGACCAACCGCCGCGGGGCCGGGCGGGAACGCGGTCCGTCGGTCCGGTGAACGGGCTTCCGCAGCAGCACCCGGACCGCGGACCGGTCCGCTGCGGGGGAACAGGTGTTCGGACGGCGGGCCGCATCCGGCAGGCGCCTCGAACCGCAGAATCCAGCGAATGCTTGACCGAACGCGGATCCGCCGAAATTTCGCTTCTTCTCGATGAGTTTTCGGATTCTTCCGGCATCCTCCAGATTTGACAAACGGTTTGCCATTCGGTGACAAAATGGCGTCAGGTTGCTCAAATAGTCCGCTTGTGCGAAGTGGCCCCGGGTGCCTATTCTGACCGGGTGCGGCAGGAAACCGGCACCCCCCTTCAAGTCTCTCAGTTTACGGTTTATCCAACGTTTTCATAGGCTTGGGGGAGCCTCTCCTGCGGCGTTCCGGATGCCGGCCCGGCCCGGCGCCAATTGTCGCCCGGGAGAAACGCCAAATGGATCAACACTGTTGGCAGGCCGCGCAATTCCGGCTTCGCGACGAGATCAGCCCGGCGGCCTTTGAGCACTGGCTCCTGCCCCTGCGGCCGGTCGGCCCCGGCCGCGATCCGGTGGTGCTGGCCGCACCGTCCGAATTTCACCGCAACTGGGTGCGCAGCCGGTACCTGGGCCAGATCCTCTCCAGCTGCACGGCGGCCGACCCGTCCGTGAGCCGGGTCGAGATCATCGTGCAGGAAGGCAAGCCGGCGGCGACGCCCCGGGCGACGCCTTCGCCCCGCCCCGCTCCGGCCACCGAAGGAAGCATCCTCGATCCCCAGCGGACCTTCGAATCGTTTGTGGTGGGCGCCAGCAACCAGGTCGCCTTTGCCGCCGCCCGCCGGGTCGCCGAGGGGCGGCCCGACGGCAACCGGAACCTGCTGTTCTTTTCGGGCGGCGTCGGTCTCGGCAAGACCCACCTGATGCATGCCATTGCGTGGGAGGTCCTGGCCCGGAAGGAGCGCCGGGTCGCCTACCTGTCGTCCGAGAAATTCACCTCGGAGTTCGTGGCCGCCTTGCGGAACCGGGACACCGACGCCTTCAAGCGCCGGTTCCGGACCGTCGATATCTTCATGGTCGACGACGTCCAGTTTCTGGCCAGCCGCATCCAGACCCAGGAAGAGTTCTTTCACACCTTCGACGCGCTGTCGAATGAAGGCAAGCAGATCGTGGTATCGGGCGACCGGGCGCCGGTGGATATGGAGGATGTCGACCGCCGGCTGCGCTCGCGGCTGGGCGGCGGCCTCCTGGCCGAGCTGCGCTCGACCACCTACGAATTGCGTCTCAGCATCCTGCAGCGGCACCGCAGCCGCTACAACGATCTCGCGGTCCCGGACCCGGTACTGGAATTTCTGGCCGACAAGATCACGACCGACATCCGCGAACTGACCGGGGCCCTGTCGCGGGTCGTCGCGCACGCCGAATACGCACAGCGGCCGATCACGCTCGACCTGGTTCGGGACGCCCTCCCCGACCTGCTGCGGGCAAACGAGCGCCGGGTGACGCCCGAAGCCATTCAGAAGGCCGTCACGGCCTATTACGGACTGCGGCGGGGCGACCTCCTTTCGCCGCGCCGCGACCGGCGGATCGTCGGGCCCCGGCAGGTCGCCATGTGGCTCTGCAAGCAATTGACGACCATGAGCCTCCCCGATATCGGCAACCATTTCAACCGGGATCACTCGACGGTGGTGCATTCGGCCCGGCGGGTGGACGACCGGCTGGCCAACGAACCGGCCGTGGCCGAAGACATCGAGAAGCTGAAGCACTGGATTCTTGACTGATTACGGGTGCGGGTCCGCGCACTTACTGCTAGACTGGCGTTCCTTACGGCATCTTGGGCAGCGTCGTGCGGCAGTACCGGTCGCCGCGCCGGTAACCATCACGTGAATCCATGAAATTTACACTTGAACAAAAGGGACTGCTGAACCCGTTGCGGAACGTGCACGGGGTGGCAGACCGCCACGACCCCGCCCGCGAGAATCCGGAGATTCTCACCCACACGCTGATCAAGGCGGAGCGTGCGGTAGACGGACAGACCGGGACGATCGCTTTCGACGCCTGCGACGCCGAAGTCCTGTACGAGTCCGAGCGACTCACGGGAACGGTGGAAGAGGAAGGAAAGGCCACCGTCGAAGCCCATCTCCTGTACGACTTTGTCAGCCGCATTCCGGGCGATGCAACGGTACAGGTGCGACTCACGAAGAAACCGGACCCCGCCGCCGGGACCGTCACGGATTTCGATGGTGCCGGGGACGGAGAGTCGGAGAACTGGAAGACCTGGGTGGTCTTCGAGGCCGGCGGCAGCAAGCTCGAACTGCCGTCGATGAATCCGGGCAATTTCCAGGAGTTCGCCGAACCGACCGGAGACCCGGTGCGGGTGCCGGCCGCAGCATTCCGGCACCTGGTCCAGTCCTGCCGCATCTCGATGTCGGATGATGAAGCCCGGCTGCACCTCAACGGGGTCTTCCTCCATACGACCTCCGAGAATGACCAGACGCTGCTCCGGGCAGCGGCCACGGACGGACACCGCCTGGCGTGCTCGGCGCACGTGCTGGCCGGCAGCGACGGGTCGCTGAACGAGGGGCTGACGCTGCCCAGGAAGGCGGTCGAACAGGTCAGCGGCCTGCTGCAGAGAACCCCGGACGACGTCGAGGTGGAACTCCGCTCGGGCCATGATCTGGCCCAACTGAAGGTCGGTTCCGTGTTGATGACCGCCCGTCTGAGCCAGGGCGGCTTCCCCGACTACCGGCGCGTGATCCCCGAGGGCCTCGCAAACCGGCTGCAAGTGAACCGCAGCGCCCTTGAGCAGGCGATCGACCGGGTCTCCGCGGTCGTCAGCAAAAGCCCGGGCATCGTCTTCCAGATCAGCGACGGAAGCCTGCTGCTGAGCGGCGGCGATCTGACGATCGGCCTCGGGCAGGAACGCATCCAGGCAGCCTATCAGGGCGAACCGCTGACCATTGGCTTCAATGCCAAGTATGTGCTGGCCTGCTGCCGCGTGATCCCGGACCGGGAGATCATTTTCGAGCTCGGCGCCCCGAGCGATGCGGCCGTGATCCGGGCCCCCAGCGACGACACGACCGTGCACGTGGTGATGCCGATGGACGTGTCCGGCCAGCGGCAGGCCGACCTCCTGCAGGAGGTCGGTTCCACCGGCGTCGACGCGGGGGCGCGGTTCACGCTGCCGCGGAGCGCCCTGCTGCCCCCGCTCTCCCACCTGCACCATGTGGTGGAACGGGTCGGGACCCGCCCCGTGCTGTCCCATACGCTGATCCAGGTCGATTCCGGCGAGCTCACGCTCAATGCCTCCGACAGCCAGGTCCTGTACGAAACCGAACGTCTGGCCGTGCCGGTCAACACGGCCGGCGCCGCCACCGCCGACATGACGACCTTCCACAACGTGGTCGGCAAGCTTCCCGAAGACGCCGACATCCGGATCTCCGCAACCCAGGTCAACGAGGCGGACGCCATGGGCTACGGCACGTGGCTGGTCATCGAGACCGGACAGTGCAAGTTCATCCTGCCGTCCCTCCCGCCCGCCGACTTCCCGACCCTGAACGAGGTCGAGTGGACGCAGCACTTCGAACTGCCCGTTGCCGACCTCCGCCGCATGCTGGATTGGTGCCGGATCGCGATGTCGGACGATCCGGCGCGGATGCACCTGAACGGAATGCTGCTGCATGTCGCGGAAGAAGACGGGCAACGCCTTCTCCGGTCCGGCGCGACCGACGGCCACCGTCTGTCACAGGCGGGGTGCGTGTGCCCGGCGGGGGCGGAATCGCTGGGCGCCGGCGTGACCATACCGCGCAAGGCGGTCGAACAGATCGGCCGGCTGCTGGCGGGGGCTGACGGCGGGGTGCAGGTGCGGGCCGGGAGCGGCTGGATGCGCTTCGAGATCGCGGACACCGTGGTGATGACCCGTCTTCACGAAAGCCGGTTCCCCGATTATCAGCGGGTGATTCCGACCGAGTGCAACAGCACCCTCACCATCGATACCGGCGTGCTCCGCCAGGCACTTGAGCGCCTGGCGCTGGTGGCCAACCGACGGAGCCGGGCGATCCGTTTCGAGCTGAGCGAGAACCGCCTGGCGGCCATGGGCGGCGACCAGCAGCACGGGGTGGGGCGCGAGACCCTGTTCTCGGGAAACTACCGGGGCAGCCCGGTCGTGGTCGGCTTCCGGTCCGAATATGTGATCGAGTTCTGCCAGGCCGCCAGATCCGACGAGGTGATCATGGAGTTTCCCGGCTCCGGCAAACCGGTGGTCATCCGGGATACGAGCGGGGCCGGCCGGCTGCACGTCATCATGCCGACCCTGGTCTGAACCGGCGGCACATGCAGGAGACCGCGTCAGCCCGTGCGGGTGCGAAACGCCCGGCGGCCGCCCTGCTCCGGGTCGAACTCCACGATTTCCGCAACCACGCGCGGCTCGTGCTGGACGCACAGCCGTGCTCGCTGGCGATTACCGGCCCCAACGGCGTGGGCAAGACCAACCTCCTGGAAGCCGTCTCCATGCTGACCCCGGGCCGCGGCCTGCGCCGGGCCCGGCTGGCCGACATGGCCCGCGACGGCACCACCGGGTGGACCCTCGGTTTCGTGCTGCAGACGGGCGCCGGCACCGTGCGGATCGGCACCGGATGGAGCCGCAGCAACAAGCGCCGCGTCCGCATCGACGGGCTGGAGGCGGCGTCGACGCTGGAGCTGGGAGGCTTCCTCGCGGTCCACTGGCTGACGGTCGCGATGGACGGCCTGTTCCATGCGGGCGCCTCGGCCCGGCGGCGGTTTTTCGACCGGCTGGTCGCCGGCATGAACCCGGCGTACGTGGCGAAGGTGGCGAGCTGGGAGCGGGCGTCCCGGCAGCGCCGGGAACTCCTGAAACTGGACCGGACGGACGACCGCTGGCTGGAATCGGTCGAGCGCGCCATGGGGGAAGCGGCCGCCGCGGTCGCGCGGGCACGGCTGGATGCCGTGACGGTCCTGGAAGCGGCGATTGCCGACGGCACCGGATCGTTTCCCGCCGCCGACCTCGAGGTGCGCGGACTCGTGGAGCGGCTGGTACAAACGTCCGGCCCGGCCGCGGCGATCGAACGCCTGCAGGCCTTGTGGCGGGCGGAGCGGAGCCGCGACCAGGTGTCCGGACGAACCGCGACCGGCCCCCACCGGAGCGACCTGGCCGTGCGGCACCGCAACCGGGGCATGGAGGCCGGCCGGTGCTCGACCGGCGAACAGAAGGCCCTGCTCATCAGCCTCGTGCTGGCCGCCGTCCGGGCGGAAACGGCCCGCCGCGGGGCGGCGCCGCTGGTGCTGCTGGACGAGGTGTGCGCCCATCTGGACCCGATGCGGCGCGCCGCGCTGGCGGCTGAACTCGAGGCGCTGGGCGCCCAGATCTGGCTGACCGGTACGGACCCGGGTTCGTTCAGCGATTTTCATCACGTGCAGCCGGTGCCGTTGCCGGCCGTGCGCGCAGTTGACGGAGCGATGCACTGATGCCCAGCCCCGACCCTTCCGCGAACCCGGCCGCCGGCGGCCTGCTGGCCGATTCTCCGGCCGCGGCCGCAGACCCGCCGCCGGCGCGGTCGAACGGCGCGTCGTACGACGCCGGCAGCATCAAGGTTCTCAAGGGACTCGAAGCGGTGCGCAAGCGGCCGGGCATGTACATCGGGGACACCGACGACGGTTCCGGGCTGCACCACATGGTATTCGAAGTGGTCGACAACGCCGTGGACGAGGCGCTGGCCGGGTTCTGCACCCGTATCGACATCCTGCTGAACGCGGACGGGTCGGTCACGGTCCGCGACGACGGGCGCGGAATTCCCACGGGAATCCTGGAAGGCGAGGGCAAGTCGGCGGCCGAGGTGGTGATGACCCACCTGCACGCCGGCGCCAAGTTCAGCGAGGACAGCTACAAGGTATCCGGCGGCCTGCACGGCGTCGGGGTATCGGTCGTGAACGCGCTGTCCGAACGCCTGGAACTGCGAATCTGGCGCGAGGGGCACGAACACGGCATGCGGTTTGCGGACGGCGTTCCGGAGCACCCGCTCACGGTCACCGGCGCCGCCCATGGCCGGCGCGGCACCGAAGTGACCTTCCTCGCATCGACGGCGGTCTTCACCGATGTCCGCTATGACCTGTCCCGCCTCGAGAAACGGCTGCGGGAACTCGCGTTCCTCAACGGCGGACTGCAGGTCGTCCTGACCGACGCCCGGGGAGAAACCCCGGAAACCCGGGACTTCCGTTTCGACGGCGGCCTCGCGGAGTTCGTGACCTTTCTGGACCGCACCGTCGTCCCGCTCCACGAGGACCCCATCCTGATCACGCACACGCGGGACGGCATCGAGGTCGCCCTCGCCCTCCGCTGGAACCGAAGCTACCACGAAACCATGCTCTGCTTCACCAACACGATCCCGCAGAGCGACGGCGGCACCCACCTTGCGGGGTTCCGGTCCGCGCTCACACGTTCGATCAGCCGGTATGCGCAGGCGTTCGGCGGCGCCCGCCTCGAAAAGGTCTCGCTGACCGGCGAGGACATGCGCGAGGGGCTGACCGGCATCCTGTCGGTCAAGGTTCCCGACCCGAAGTTCTCGTCCCAGACGAAGGAAAAACTGGTCAGTTCCGAAGTCCGCCCGGCGGTCGAGGGAATCGTCGGTACCGGTATGACCGAATGGCTGGAGGCCCACCCGGAACCGGCCCGGCTGCTCGTCCAGAAAATCGCGGAAGCCGCACAGGCCCGGGAAGCGGCGCGCAAGGCCCGGGACCTCTCGCGCCGCAAGGACGCCCTGGACATCGCCAACCTTCCGGGCAAGCTCGCCGACTGCCAGGAGCGGGATCCGGCCCGGTCCGAACTCTATCTGGTCGAGGGGGACTCGGCGGGCGGGTCGGCCAAGCAGGCGCGCAACCGCAGCAACCAGGCCGTCCTGCCGCTCAAGGGAAAGATCCTGAACGTGGAGCGGGCCCGGATGGACAAGATGCTGGCCTCGGCCGAGATCGGCACGATGATCGCCGCGCTCGGTACCGGGATCGGCGAGGAGTTCGACCTCGCCCGGCTGCGCTACCACAAGGTCGTGATCATGACCGACGCCGACGTCGACGGGGCGCATATCCGCACCCTCATCCTGACGTTCTTCTACCGGCATATGGAACCCGTTATCCGGGGCGGGCACCTGTACATCGCCCAGCCGCCGCTCTACAAGGTGCGGAAGGGCTCCAGTTCGGTGTACCTGAAGGATGACGGAGAGCTCCGGAATCACCTGGTGGACGCGATTCTCGAGAAGGCCGTGCTCCGGACCGGAGCGGCGGGAATCGAGCACACCGGGGCCGACCTGCGCCAGATCATCCTGCAGACCTACGAGGACGCGGCCCTGGTGCGCCAGCTCGCCCACCGCCTCCCGCCCGCGCTCGTCGAACAGATCGCCATCTGCAACGGGTTTGCGGCCGGGGACGGCCAGCCGGCGGCCGCGGAACTCGTGCGCGAGGTGTGCAGCCGGCTGAACGGCATCGCGGAACCCGGCGAAGACGGCTGGTCCGGTGCGGTCTCCGGCGCCGATTACGAGTTCCACCACGACCGCCGCGGCGTGCACACGACCTACCGGGCGCCGCTGACGCTGCTCGCGTCGCCGGCGGGACGGCGGCTCCGGGCCCGGGCGGAACCCCTGCGGGAACTCTACGCGGAACCCCTGCAGTTCGAGGTCGGCGACGAACGGATGGAGCTCCACACCCCGACCGAATTCCACGGTGCCGTCGAGCGCGTGGCCCGCAAGGGGCTCGCGATCCAGCGCTACAAGGGACTGGGCGAAATGAACCCCGACCAGTTGTGGGAGACGACCCTCGACCCCGACGCCCGGACCTTCCTGCAGGTCGAGGTCGGCGACGGCACCGAAGCCAGCGACCTGTTCGCCAAGCTCATGGGGGAGGTGGTCGAACCCCGCCGCGAGTTCATCCAGAAGAACGCGCTCGAGGTGGAAAACCTCGACGTCTGAACGGCGGCAACCCCGGATCCGATGGCCTTGCGCAAACGGCCCGCGACGGGGCCGGCACGGAAGACGGGCCGGGCATACCCCTCCTCAGTGCCGCGCCGCACCGGCGCCTCCGGCACGATCCGCTCGTGGTGTGCGGCCGGTGCGCGGTTCGTGGCCCGGATGCTCGCGCGCATCGCCGGACTCGCCGTGGTGGGAGTTTTCGGGTTCGTGGCCTGGTGCGCCCTCGGGCTGCCGGACATCTCGGACATGGGGAGCGGGAACCGGACGGGCAGCGTCTCGGTATTCGCCGCCGACGGAACCTTTGCCGCCGCGTACGGGGACGTCTACGGCGGCTACGTCAATCTCCACGGCATCACACCGGCGCTGGTCGATGCCGTGGTCGCGATCGAGGACCGGCGGTTCTTCCAGCACTGGGGTTTCGACCCGTTCGCACTGGCGCGCGCCGCGCGTGCGAACTGGCGGGCCGGCCGGGTCGTGCAGGGCGGGTCAACCATCACCCAGCAGCTCGCCAAGCTGGCATTCCTGACGCCGGCGCGCACGCTGGAGCGCAAGGTTCAGGAAGTGCTGCTCGCGGTGTGGCTGGAACTCCGCTTCGAGAAGGACGAGATTCTGGCGAGCTACCTCAACCGCGCCTACTTCGGGGCCGGCGCCTACGGCATCGCGACCGCGGCGCGGCGCTATTTCGGCACCACGCCGGGGCGCCTCGACCTCGCGCAGTCGGCGATGCTGGCCGGCCTGCTCCGGGCGCCGTCGCGGCTGGCCCCCACCCGGCACCCGGGCCGCGCCCGGGCGCGGGCGGAAGTGGTGCTGCGGGCGATGGTCGACGCCGGGCGGATCGAGGCGGCGGAAGCGGAAGCGGCCCGGGAACAGCCGGCCGTCGTGACCGGCGGCGACGGCTCGGCCTGGAGCGGACGCTTCTTCGCCGACTGGGTGGTGAGCCAGACCGCGGCCGCCCGCGACCGGACGGAGGATGTCGAAATCGTGTCGACACTGGCGCCCTCCCTGCAGCGCGCCGCTGAACACGCGCTCGGGGCCGGCCTGGCGGACCACCCGGGGGTCGCCGGCGCCCTCGTCGCCATGGACCTTGACGGGGCCGTGCTGGCGATGGTCGGCGGGCAGAGCTACGCCCGGTCGCAGTTCAACCGGGCCACGCAGGCGTCCCGGCAACCGGGGTCGGCCTTCAAGATCTTCGTGTACCTGGCCGCACTTGAAGCCGGTTACCGGCCCGAGGACCGGGTGCGCGATGTGCCGGTCACGGTGGGGAACTGGAGTCCGCGAAACTACAATGACGTCTACCGTGGCGAGATCACGATGCGCGAAGCCTTCGCGCGCTCCTCCAACGCCGTGGCGGTGCGCCTGATGCAGGATATCGGTCAGGAGCGCGTGATCCGCATGGCGGAGCGCCTCGGGGTCACGGCCGACCTGGAGCGTGCGCCCAGCCTGGCGCTCGGCGTGTCCGAAGTGTCGCTGCTCGACATGACCGCCGCCCTGGTGGCCGTGGCCAACGGCGGTTCACCGGTCCTGCCGTTCGGCTCGGTCGCGGTCCGCACCCGCACGGACGGGCTGGTCTGGGAACGTGCGGCGACCCCGCGCCGGCGCGGTCTCCCGGCCTCGACGGTCGCCGCCATGCAGCAGCTCCTGGGCAGTGCGGTCGGACACGGAACCGGCCGCCGGGCCGGCCTGGGCGACGTGCCGGCGTTCGGCAAAACCGGCACCACGCAGGATTACCGGGACGCGTGGTTTGTCGGTTTCGCGGAGAACATCGTGTGCGGCGTCTGGATGGGTCGGGACGATTCCGGCCCCATGCCCGGAATTGTGGGCGGCGGACCGCCCGCCGAAATCTGGAAGGCCTTCATGCAGGCCGCGCTCGACCTGTAGCCGCAGCGCAACCATTCGGCCGGCGGCCCCGGACCGGAGGGGAGGACGGCGGAGGAGCCAACATGCCAACCGAACCGGTACTGGACGACCTGCTTTGCCGCGAGGACGAGGTCGTGTACGGGGTCGCCGAACGGCTTTCCCCCCTGGTGCGGCGGGTGGTCGCCCGCAACCCGGGCCCGTACACGCTGTACGGAACCGCCACCTTTCTGGTAGGCGGCGGCGACCAGGTGGCGCTGATCGACCCCGGCCCCCGCCTCCCGGCCCACGTCCGGAACCTCCTGCAGGCCGTCCGCGGGGGGTCGGTCTCCCACGTGTTCGTCACCCACACCCACTCGGATCATTCGCCGGCCGCCGCCCTGCTGCAGGCGCACATCGACGTACCGGTATACGGCTTCGGCCCACACGCCGGGGGGGCCGGGTCGGGCGCGGACGACGCCGGCGCCGATACCGCCTTTGTGCCCGATGTCGTGCTGAGCGACGGCGACGTGGTGCGGGGCGACGGGTGGACCCTGGAAGCGGTACACACCCCCGGCCACACGTCCAACCACCTCTGTTTCCGGCTGCCCGAGGAAGACACCCTCTTTTCCGGCGACCACGTGATGGGCTGGGCGAGCACGGTCATCTCGCCTCCCGACGGCGACCTGACCGCGTATCTCGCGAGCCTGGACCGCCTGAGGCAGGAGAACGACCGGCTCCTGCGCCCGACCCACGGCCGCGCCATCACCGACCCGGGCCGGTTCCTGAACGCTCTCAGGTCACACCGGCTGCGCCGCTGCGAGGGGGTGCTGGCCAGCCTGGCCGCCCGGCCGCTCCGGATCCCGGAAATCGTCGCCGAGAATTACCCGGGGCTCGAGCCCGCGCTGTTCGGTGCCGCCTGCCGTTCGGTGTACGCCACCCTGTTGCATCTGCAGCGCGGAGGACAGGTCCACGCCGCCGGGGGCGACGAAGCGGCGATTTGGCACGCCGTCTGAACGGCGGCCCGGGAGAAGCAGGCGGCGGGATCCGCCGCCTGCTCCGGAACGGCTACGGAAGTTCGTAGCCGTCCTTTCCGAGCTTGATCTTGTAGAGGCTCTTTCCGGACGTCACGTAGAGCACGTTCCGTTCGACCCCGCGGCCGAAGCCGACGTTGGTCGGGAGTTCCTCGCCGGTGGAAATGAACGCGAGTTCGGTGCCGTTCGCGTCGCGGACCGCGATTCCGGGCCGATGTTCGCACCGTTCGGCCATGTAGATGTTGCCGTCCACGTCGGCCACCAGCCCGTCGGGGCCGCTGCACGGCTTGCCGGGGTACAACTCGGAATAGTCGATCACGACCCGGCGGTTGCTCACGGTCCCGTCGGCCTGCAGATCGTAGGCCTGCAGCAGGTGCCGGCTGACCGTCGGCGGCTGGTCGGTCTCATCGAGCTGCATGAAGCCCAGCCAGCCGTTGTCGTTGCTCACGACGTAGAGCGTTGACTGGTCGGGGGAGACCAGGACGCCATTGGTCTTGCCGCCATTGGTAATGATGCGGTCGACGGTGCCGTCGGGGTCGAGTCGGTAGACGGCGAAGCCCGGCTGGAACACCGGTTCATGGCCGAGGTAACGCGGATCCGAGAAGTAGATCCGGCCCTGCTCGTCGATCGAAATATCGTTGAGGGCGTTGTAGGACTTTCCGTTGTAGGTGCCCGAGAGGATGAAGCTCTGGCCGGTGGTCATGTCGGTCCTGACCAGCATCCGGCCGCCGTAATCGGCTCCCAGCGCGGCCAGCATGTTGCCGTCGCGGTCGAACTTGATCCCGTTGGACATGCCCGAGGGCGAGCGGAAGATCGTGGCATTTCCGGTCTTGGGGTCGTATTTCCAGATGTTGCCGGCTTGCGGATACAGACCGGATTCATCCGTGCAGAACTTCGTGAAGGTGATGTCACTGAAGTACATGTGGCCATCGTGCCCGGCGGCCACGCCCTCGGTGAGGATGCATCCGCCGTCAAACAGGCGCATGAGCGTCGCTCCTTCCGGAACGATGCCGCTCGCTCCCGTCGGGGCCGGGAAACCGGAGTCCTCGCCCTGGAACCACCCGGCATGCTCATGGGCCGACAGGGGAGCGGACCACGCCAGTATTGCGGCCGCAACGGCCGCGGCCATCAGTCGATAGGTGTACATGTGCAATGTTCCTCCTGCCGCAGAACGGCCGGGCAAGGATCGTTTGTCCGGCTTCCCGCAGCTGCTAGCGATTCCGACAGCCCGTGCGTTGCGGCCGACGGTAATCCGCAAACAGGTTAGCCGTTTCGTCACACAACGGGGCCGGACCGGGTGCACGTCAGAATCGTGGGATTTGAACGGAATGATGGAACAGTAAAGGTTTCTCGTATATTTCTGACAGCAGAAGACTCTGTCAGCATGGAGGTCTCCCATGGAGCCCCTTCCCGAGTTACCCGGCCTCAGGCAGAAACGCCAAAAAATCCAGCACGAGCTGGCCAGTCTCGGCGATCTACGGCCGGGGTCTTTGACTCCGTGGTACCGCAAGTGCGGCAAACCCAACTGCCATTGTGCGAAAGAAGGTCACCCAGGGCACGGGCCCAGCTGGTCGTTGACTTGGTCCGTCGAGGGCAAGACGCAGACCCGGGTCATTCCCGTGGAAGCGATCGAGGAGACCCAAGCACAGATTGCCGAGTATCAACGCGCCCGTTCTCTCACCCGTGAACTGTTTGAGGTCAGCGCCCAAGTGTGCGATGCGCAACTCAAGGCCGTCAAGACCGCCAAAAAAAAGAACCTCCCGAGGCGGCGGTCGAGACGGACATCGGTCACGAGATCACCGCCGAAGCCGAGCGGCTGATCGGCGGGAACGTGTTCGACGACTTCCAGGCGATCGAGATCGAAGCGCGCCGCGTGGCGTTACAGATCATGGGGCAGGCTGTGGCCCACAGGCTCAATGCCGACCCTTCCGACTATCAGGGACTGCACCTGGCCTGCGGCTGCGGCGGCGAAGCACACTTCGTCGGTCGCCGGCCCAAGACCTTTACCGCCGCTCTCGGGCCTCTGACGCTGGAGCGCGCCTGGTATCACTGCGACCGCTGCCACCACGGTTTCAGCCCGCGTGACCGCACCCTCGGCATGGAAGACACCTTCCTCTCGCCGGCGGCGCTGCGCATGATCGGCATCGCTGCCGCCCGTACCAGCTTTGAGGGTTCCAGCGCTCTGTTGCGCGAACTGGCGGGCCTGGCGGTTGCGCCGAAGACCGTCGAACGCCATGCCGAGGCGCTCGGGCGAGAGATCGCCGGCGACGAATGCCGGGTCATCGAGGTTGAACCCTCCGGTGCCGCTACTCTCTATCTTGGCCTCGATGGCACCGGTGTGCCGGCGCGCAAGACCGAGGTCAAAGGGCGGGCCGGCAAGCAGCCCGACGGCAGTGCCAAGACCCGCGAGGCCAAGATCGCCGTCGTGTGGTCGGCCGAGACTCACGACCCGAAGGGGCGTCCCGTGCGCGATCCGGATTCCGGCACCTACAACGCGGCCATCGAAACCATCGCCACCCGTGATACCGACACCGAGCCCGCGCCCTTCGCCCGGCGCGTCCTGCGCGAGGCGGAACGCCGCGGCTTCGACCAGGCAGAGCGTCAGGTCGTACTGGGCGACGGCGCGGCGTGGATCTGGAACTTTGCCGACGAACATTTTCCCCATGCCATCCAGATCGTCGACATCTTTCATGCCAAGGGCCACCTGTTTGAGGTCGCCAAGGCCATCTACGGACCCGGCAGCGAGATCGGACAGCAGTGGGCCAGGAAGCGGCGCGAGGAACTCGATGAAGGCCGCATCCACGATGTGATCACCGCTCTTCGCAGCCATGCTGAATCCTGTGAGGAAGCCCGCAAGAACATCGAGTACTTCTCCAGCAACCGCCGGCGAATGGACTATCCGAAATTCCGCGCGATGGGCCTGTGCGTCGCCAGCGGCGTGGTGGAAGGGGCCTGCAAGAACATTGTCGGTAACCGCCTCAAGCAGGGCGGAATGCGTTGGACCGTCAACGGTGCGAACGCCATCATTGCACTGCGATGCGCCGTCGAGAGCAATCGTTTCGACGATTTCTGGGAACGACGGGCGGTGGCGGCACCGTAAATCTCACAAACGAGACGTGCACCCGGCCGGACCGGGCACCCGGCCACGGCCGGTCCGTACCATCGAAGCGCGGTCGGAGTCCTGCCTGATCCGGAGCGCCGCGCCTTTCAAAGTCCCATACTTGTATGGTTGATCTCATTCCAGCTTCTTCTTGGCAAGAGCGTCGCGCACCTGCACGGCCCAGCTGAGTCTTTCGAGACCCTGCCAGACTTTTTTGGTTCCCGGAAGCTTCTGCCGTTTCGAAGGGTGCGCTCCGACGAGGCGCCCGAGATCGATCACGAAACTTCGGATATCCGGTTCCGGGGCGGCGGCCGGAGGAGGGCCGCCGGCCTGGTTGTCGGGCGCAGGCGGCCGGTCGTCCGCCTCCGGTGGATCAGCAGCACCGGACGGAGCCGGCGACTCCTCGTCGGCGTTGGCATCGGACGTTCCGGTTTCATCCTTTGCAGCCGCCGCCTCCGGCAGTCCGTCGGCGTCATCGGGTTCGGTTCCGCCGCGCTCATGCACCGCGTCCGGCGGCTCCGCGACGGCTGTGCCTTCCGGCGCCGGGTCCGCCGCCTCAGCCTGAGCCCCGGCCTCGGACGGCGTACGCTCCGGCGGCTCCGCTCCGCTGGACGGTTCTCCGTCCCGCTCGCCGGAAGGCGTCGGCACGATTTTGTGTCCCTGCGCCCGGAGCATCGTATGCAGCAGATCGATGTCTTCCGGCGGGACGACCGTGGCGGCCGGCGTGTCCGGGCGCTCGCGAGCGAGCTGCGTCAGGTCGGCAACCCGGCACGCGGTCACCGCGTCGAACGCGAGGCATTTGCGCAGATCGTCGGCTGCATCGAAGCGCCGGCTCTTGATCCGGGTGCCAGTCTTAAGAGTCCGAAACCAGGTCTCGATCGACCAGCGACATTTGTAGATATCGAGTATGCCGGCGGCGAACACGGCTTCGGCCTCGCCGGCGGCCGGCCGTTCGGTGGTCAGCAGCAGCCAGTGCAGGGGCTCGTCCTCCTCCCCGCACCCGGTCTCTGTCGCCGACAATGCGCACAGGGACAGCGGCTTCGCGTCCGGTTTCGTCCGCGGCGGCCGCAGCGAAACCTCGGCGACGCGGATTTCCAGCCGCGCCGTGCGCTTCTCCCGCGCCCGCGGGCCGCCGGCGGACGGGATCTCCAGATCGGTCACCGAGACCGGAGCGCGGCCGGCGACCTGCTCCCACAGGCACGCATCCTCACCGCCGGGCTTCAGCACACGCTGACGCGCGGAACGACTCGCGCGCACGACCAGGGCGTCCCCGAAAGAAACGGCGTGTTCGAGCAGCTGCCAGAAATCGCCTTCACGGTCGCAGACGGAGATCACCCGCGTGTGCGGGCAGGCCGCCGCCAACTCCCGCGCCCGGTCCAGGCCTTCGATCCAGCGGCGGCTTTCCTTCTCCGCCACCGCGTCCGGCCCGGCCTCCGCCGCCTCCGCACGGTCCTTTCCGGACGTCTTCTCCCCCGCCGGTTTCCGCTCCCCGCCCTCCTGCTCCAGCGGCTGGCGGAAATCCGCGTCCATCGAAAACAGACCGAGCGGACGGCCCTCTTTCGTCACGGCCAGACCGGCATGGGCGAGAAGCCCGGCGCTGCCCTTGCCGCCACCGCCGAGAGCACTCAGACCCGTCGTCTCCTCCAGGCCGCTGTAATTCAGAGCTGTCGTGTCCTGAATCGCCAGCACGACAGACTCGCCGCGGCAGCGGTCTGCCGTCGCCTCGAAATGTGGCTCCAGAACATGCTTCATGTTCACTCTCGAGCTCGACAACAGCCGGAAAGCGGCCTTCTGGCCGGCCTTCTCGGGAAAGATTACCGGCAGATCCTCGCCCATGTTCTGATTCCATGCCCGGCCCATGCAGACAATGCGTTCCCTCACCCGCCCGTCGGTATGACGCGAGCGACCGTATTCGCGCTCCGCCCAGTCGAGATCCGCCCGCCCGTCATACCATCCGGCGAGCGCACCGACCGGATGACGTTCCTCCCGGCCAAGGGTCTCCCGCCATCCGTCCTCCAGACCCAGAATCCAGACCGAGCCGGCCGCGTTCCGCCGCCCGCTGCCCGGTCCGGCCAGAACCCAGCCCGCCCGGCGGTAACTGCAGCCGTCATGCTCCGGCCCGACATGGGTGTAGGCGGCGGCGGGGCGCACCGCGTACCGGGCTTCCCAGTCGTCCGCCGCCCGCTCCGCCGCCATGCGCAGCACCCGCGACGCCAGCCCCTTGACCCGCACCCCGGCCAGCACGAGAAACCGGTGATTGCAGATCACGCGCCCGATATTCGCCGCCCGGGCATCGGGCGACCAGCCGAAATTCTCATCGCGGGCCCGCAACTTCCAGGTCGCCGAGCCAAAGCCGATGCCGCCGAGTACGCCGTGCCGCTCCGAGCGTATCCAGTAGCGCAGCTGCCCGCCGGGAGAACGCGCCCATCCCAGCGGATGACGCGCGCGCATCATCGCCTCCCACCGCCGACGCTCCGCCTCGCCCTCCGTCAGCTCCAGCGTCACCGGGCCGAGAGCGGCCAGTGCACAGGAAACCTCGGTGTCGGGTATCTCTTCCGCCGGAAACTGGGGAACAGCGGAACGGTCGGGAACCTTGCGGGCCTCGGGCAGCTCGAGACCGAGATGCTCGGCGAGCTTCGGCAGAACCTTCGCCGCCGCCGACAGGCACAGACCGCCACGGGCGTTGCGCCAGTCCAGACGCTCGCACAGCCCCCGCGCCAGAGCGTGACGGGTGCAACCGCCGGTACGCAGAGCACCGGCGAGCCACTCGAGCGTGTGCGAATCAAAATGACGAAGTCCGATCTGCATGCCACAGGCATACAGGAAAAGAATCACCTATACAAGTCCGGACCCTTGAAAGGCGCCGCGCACCGGCGTTGCCCGATCTGACCGGGGAGACGTGCGCCGGCACCGGGCCGATTCGCAGCCTTCGGCGCCAGGAGCACGGAATCCTGACCGCACCCGGTATTGCCTTCCTGAGGGATTTACCGGGCGGGACCAGAACCGCCCGGCCCCGAAACCTGTTTCGAAACGTGCCCCAGAAAGGCGGTCGCGACCGCTGCGGGGTCCGCTTCCGCGGCGTCGCCGGACAACACCCGCACCGCCGCCAGCGCCACCCCTCCCCCGCCGCCGTCGGGTCCGATGTCGGCCAGAAAGGCCGCCGCCGAATCGACGTCTTCGGGTTCCGCTGCCGCCGTGATGACCGCCAATGAACCGGCCGCCAGCCGGATGGCATCCATGGCCGGTACCCGCGCTTCCTCGGCGAATCCCCCACCGGCCAGAAGCTGGGCGGCCTTGAGCTTGTGATCGGCCCGGTCGACCAGGGCCCGGGCCCTGATCAGGGCGGTGCGATCATCCTTGCCCGGTTTCTGCGTCGATACCGGAAAGATCTCTTCCATCGTCTCGGTCGGCGAGGCAATCATCCCGGCCTGAGCCATCCGCAGCATCGATTCAAAGGTTGCGGGATCGATCACCGTTACCGCGAGTTCGGTGAGTTCGGCCAGGCGCTCCTCCTCCCCGCGGGTTCGATCCGGCGGAAGATCGATCACGGCGAGTACGGCGGTCTCGTCCTTCCGGCCGAAGATCCGCTGCAACGCGGTTCCATGCTCCGCGATCAAACGGTCTCGCAGGGCTTCCAGTGCCGAGACCGGTGAGGTTGCGGGTACGGGTTCTTTCTCTGGCCCGTCGGCGTCGAGTACCTCCCTCAGGCGTTCCATGAACGCCGCCCTGCCGGTCGGCAGCGGAATGTTCTCGAGGTCACCGCGCCGGTCGAGTACCCCCTCGGCCAGGACCCGCTTCGCGTCCAGCACCCCCAGCATCCGGTGCTCGATCGTGCCCTCGCTCACCAGATTGAAGACCCGGACCGGGCGTTGCTGATGCTTGCGCCAGGCCCGCGCAATCCGTTGTTCGAGCCTGGCCGGGTTCCACGGCTGGTCCATGTTGATCACCGTGTCGGCGATCTGGAGGTTGAGCCCGACTCCGCCGGATTCCGAGGACAGGAACAGGCGGCAGTCGCGGTCCTCGCGGAACCGGCGGATTTCCTCCCGCCGGCGGATCTGCGGCACACTGCCGGTGTGCCAGGCAAATTCGATACCGGAAGCGACGGCAAAATCCCGGATCAGTTCCAGCATCCGGACCCATTCCGAAAAGATGATGATCTTGCATTCCGGGTCGTCCAGCAGGTCGGGCACAAGCCTTTCGATCTCTTCCAGCTTGGGACAGGAATCCTTTTCTCTTCCGAGGATGTAGAGCGAATCACAGACCATGCGCATGCACGCGAGATACCGCTGGAGTTTCTCGAACTCCTCGGGGGTCAGGGGGCGGCGCTTCTCGGTAGCGGCAATCCTCTTTGCCAGATACTCGTAGTCAGCGTAGGCCTCGACCTGATCATCGGTCATCGACACGAAGAACGTCTTGGTGGATCGGGGCGGAAGCTGGGTCTCGACCTCGTCCTTGCGGCGGCGGAGCATGACGGTGGAGAGCCGGTCCGCGAGATTCTCCAGATTCTGGAAGCCCAGGGGGCGCCCCTTCTCATCGAGCACGTAGTACTCCCGGTTGAACCGGAAGAGCGGACCCAGCAGTTCCGGATCGAGGAACTGAACGATGGAATAGATCTCGTCGATGCGGTTCTCGATGGGCGTCCCGGTCAGCACGAAGGCGTACCGGCTTTCCACTTTCTTGATCGCGGTCGCGGTCTTGGTCTGCCAGTTCTTGATTCGCTGCGCCTCATCGAGGATCACGACATCCGGGGCCACGGCATCGATCATCGTGCGGCCGTCGGCGAGTACCTGCTCGTAATTGCAGAGTGTGAAGAACGACCCCTTCACGTACGCTTCCTCGCGGGCCTGGGCGTTTCCGTACACCGCAGTAGCCGACAGGTCACTAAAGCGCGCGATCTGTTCCAGCCACTCGGCCTTCAGCGATGCCGGCGAAATGACCAGCACCCGCTTGATGCCGCGCAGTTCGCACAGCACGGCGCAGGCAGCAATGGCCTGCACCGTCTTGCCCAGGCCCATGTCATCGGCCAGCAGCGCCCGCTCACCGAATGCCAGGTGCAGCGCCCCCTTGATCTGATAGGGAAGCAGCGGGAGCTTGAGCATGTCCATCGAACGCCGACCCGCCTCAAGGTCAGCCTCGAAGCGGGCGCGCTCGCGCACCCGCTGCTTGGCAGACTGAACGGAATCAACCCAGTCATCCAGCCGGCGAGAGACCCGCAGGGAGGCGGGATTTTCCCGGGCAAGGTCGCGCAGGCCGGCCAGAGCCCGGCTTGAACCCTGTTCGAGGTCCCGGAAATGCCGCTCGACTTCCGCAGCCCGGTCGGGCCGGTCACGGCGGGTGTCCTCGGGCACGATCAGGCGCAGTTTCCTGCTGTCGCGCTCGTCGAGGAAGATCTCGATGCGGTTGCTCGCCCGGTTCTCCCCGAGATGCCGCGACAGGCGGTGCAGCGCACCCTCGATGTGCTTGCAGGTACCCAGCCGGTTCGTCCTGTGATCCGGGCAGGTGCAGGAATTGATCCGGTCGCGCAGGCTGCGGATTTCCACCTGATAGGCGTTGCCGCTGGAAGATGTCACCAGGTAGTCGCAAAAGGGGCCGACTTCCTCATCCACGGGCCGCACCTCGGCGGTCTCGGTTCGCCCGCGCCACCTTCTCCGGCTGATCTCTTCCTCGTCGGTCGACAACCAACCGCGAAAACGCGGGGCCGATTCTTCGGAACGGCGCAGGACCGGCTGGCCGCCTCGCGGGTCAGGCATCACGGTTCACTCCCGTTTCTCTCGCGGCCGCGCGTTCCGACCGGTCCCGGCCACATTCGACCAGGACCTTCGTCCGCCCCTCAATCAGCCGAATTCGCACCATCCGCCAACCTCCTCATGGTTCTTGCAAGGCCCCGCCTTGCCGTGAAGGGCCGACATGCAAATGCGGGCACGATGCCTGTGCATCCGCCCGGCGAAACCGGCACGAAAGCGCCAGATACGCGTGATGCCCGCACCACGCCGACCGCCGTCGAACCCAACGCCAAACCGGCGAGGACAGCGCCCGCCGCCTTACCCAACGCTCATGCATTCCCCGCCGTGGGTGAAATCCGGTACGGATCGACCGGTTGACCCGATGCCGTATCGCCGACCGTGCCGATCGCCTGCTCCCACTTGCCCGAGTGATCCGGCGAGAATACGAGTTCTTCGCTGGCAACCCCGTGCAACCATGTGTTCTGCAGGATTTCCTGGTCCAGTTGTCCGGGCCCCCAGCCTGCATACCCCAACAGGACCAGTGCATGCCGCGGGCCTCGATCGGTGGCGATTGCCCGGAGTACATCCACGCTCGACGTCAACAATATCGTGTCCCCGACGCGGCGGGAATGTTCGTACTCCAGATCATCGGTATGCAGCACGTACCCGCGGTTCGGTTCGACCGGTCCCCCCAGATGAATCCGGACCTTGTCGGGCGCCACCGACCCCTTGATGTTCAATTCGTCCAGGATCTTCGGAAACACCCACGCCGCCGCCGGACGATTGATGGTCAGCCCCATCGCGCCCTCGGCTCCATGGGAGCAGAGGTACACGACCGTCCGCTCGAACAGCCCATCCTGCAGCGATGGCATGGCCACCAGCAGGTGACCGGCAAGGTACGGCTGGTCCGGATTCTCTGAGGGTGTTTGCGACATGGGGCAACGCTATTCTGTTCGAACCCGCTCTGCAACGCCTCGAACGGCAGCTGTCGTTTCGCGCAGGATAGTCGATCCCGCGCAGCAGCATGGCGAACTCATCCGGGAGAATGAGAACTGCCCCGAATCATCATTACCGGCGCCAGCCGCGGTATCGGACGCGCCCTTGCGCTCAAGCTCGCCCGCCAGGAGCACGACGTGCTGGCCCTTTGCCGCAAACCGGAGGAAGTGCCCGAACTCGCGCGCATCGACAACCTGACCCTTCACGGACTCGACGCGGCCAAGCCCGCCTCGCTCCGCGCGTTTGCCCAACACCTCGGTGGCACCATCGACGTTCTCGTCAACAACGCCGGACTTGCGGGCGGCCCGCTCCGGAAGGATTTTTCCGAAACCGATATCCGAATGGCCGAGGAAGTGTGGCGCGTGAATGCGATCGCACCGCTCCTGTTGACGCGTCTCCTTGCCGGGCAACTGGCCGCCCGGGCGCTCGTGGTGAACCTGACTTCCATCATGGGTTCGAACGCCGAAAACACTTCCGGCGGCATGGCGGTCTACCGCGCAAGCAAGGCGGCTCTCAACAGCATCACGCGCACGCTGGCGGCCGAACTGGGCGAGCGCGGTATCACGGTACTGGCCGTTCATCCCGGATGGGTACGTACCGACATGGGCGGGCCGTCCGCGCATCTTGACGTCGCGGCCTCGGCGAGCGGCATTGCACGAATCATCGCGAATGCCGTTCCCTCCCAGAACGGCGCCTTTCTCGACTGGAAGGGGGACCCGCTGCCCTGGTGAGCGCGCGGCGCGGGCACCGCCGGCGCGAGACCCCCGCAATCTGCGCCCATCTCGACGACGGCGCACTCCCGCCCGCCGCCGCTTCCAGACGAAGAGGAACCACGCGATACGGCGGCCGGCAGGCCCGATTCCAAAGGGGTCCTGCCAAGCAGGTTTTCCGCACCTGCAGTCAGCCACAGGCTTCGGTCTCGTTCCTCGAAATCGATGATATGGGCGCATTTCCGGGGCGTCATGACGGGTCGGGCGCGAATGCAACCGACTGGAAGCATCTTCCTGCCGGTGGACCGCAATCGGCGAGACGCTCGCCGTGAAGTTCTTGCAACCGTGCCTAACCGCCCGCCACTGTACTATGCCTACTCTCGGAGCCCTGAATGACCGAACCCGTAAATTGCCGGATGCAGGGCGACAATACACTCGGCAATCAGATCGCCCACCAACGCGGCCTGATCTGAGCCGCCCGGCGGCAAGCCAATGATTTCAGCATGCGAGGGGTCCGCTTCGAAACCATCTTCGGCCTCAAGCGGATCATGGACAATACGCAGCGTAGCGAGCTCTTCTGATACTACCCGCAGGATGGTATCGACATTGAGTTCCGCGAACCGCCCGTTTGGCCTGACGCGAAGACGGAACAGGCGCCGCACTTCGTTCAACCGATGCTCTTTCTTTCCTGGAAAAGCCTCAAGCCAGTTGACAGACAAGCCAGATTCGTCCGGTCTGACCGTGCGCACACGGAAATCCGAACCGTCCATGGTCCCGTCCTCCAGGATCATGCTCGGCTTGACGTAACGGACGACATGGTCGTCCGCAGGCAGATCATTTCCCTTCATTTGTAGAACAGTTCGCCCAGATCGAAGACTTTGATCTGTCGCAACACAGCCCCAAG
Organism: Alphaproteobacteria bacterium; assembly: GCA_965203385.1. Classification (GTDB taxonomy): domain Bacteria; phylum Pseudomonadota; class Alphaproteobacteria; order TMED109; family TMED109; genus VXPW01. Next base: position 1,988,490 of record OZ241893.1, on the reverse strand, counting down.
GGGCGCGCGCCCGGCAACGCGCGATCTCTGCCGCTCGGATCCGTTTCGCCCGAATATCACATATTCAGATGTCCTGAACTGATCAGATGACGCTGCTAACCGGTGGTGCTTTCCACCGGATAATTTTCAATGACTTGGTTCCGTTCTTGCGGTCGGAAACGCCTGACAGGAAGCTATATTTCGTTTATTGAATAGATGAGCCACGATTTGAAGGCCAGAGATGCTTTCTTGTCCGGTTTCTCCCGCTGAGGCCACGTCTATCATCAGAAAAATGGGCCGGCTAAAGTCGGGTCGCGTCAGGACATCTGATATTGTGCCATGCCGTCGCCCAGAAACTGCAATCCGATGCGAGAACCCTGATTGTCCATCCAGACCGCGCGGAGGTTGCCGTTGTCCATAAGCACCAAGCCGCCTTTTCGGATGCCGGAAGCGAAACGAACGAATTGCCAGAAATCCGCTTCGGAGTCCTTGTTCAGTGGATAGCCATCATGGGCAGCCTCGTTCCGCAAGTATTCTATGCGCGATCTGTAAGAGGACTCAATATTCTTCTGCGCCTTGCATGCCCTCCCCGCGAAGTCGACGATACCAGAGCTTGTCCCTAAATCGTCATACACAGACGCATTGGATCGAGATTCCTTGACAGACCGTATTGAGCGCCATTTAATTCTTGGAGGGTAATCGCCATCATCGATTTCAATAGCTCCATCTCCATGGATGCCAAAGGTCTCCAAGGGCACGGTGCTTGCTAGGCTGTCCAGCCTCCCAGCCTGTCCGGCCTTCGCATGTTCGGTCTGCATTATTTCTCTCCCGCAGCGATCTCCGGCAAGGGAACAAAAAGCACGGATCCACGCGCCCCCTTTCCACCTGCGACGCCCGTCTCGTAGCCTTTACCGCCATCACCACCTTCACCGCCCGTGCCGATAGTGATCTCGAACTGGTCGCCGATCGACAGGTCGCCAAACTCGACAACAAGCGTTTCCCCAGGATAGCCCTTTCCGCCATCGCCCCCGTTCGATTGAAGACGGTTATCGGCAGCAAGCGCTCTTCCTCCGTGTCCTCCATCGCCGCCATCGCTGTGAAGGCATCCGACACCTTGTGCACCTGTGACAGGTCTGCCTTCATCAAGGCTCCCGCCGTCGCCGCCAGCGCCCCCATTGCCGCCGCCCGCCTGCCAGATTTCCTGCTTGCGCTTGACGCTTGTTGCGTTGCCGCCGCGGCCGCCACGGCCACCGCCCGCACCATATATCGTCAGGCCATCGATACAGAACGATCCACCGCCGCCACCGCCGCCGCCAGCAGCTCCACGTATGACAAGCAGTCCCCGCCGAAAAACCCAAGGCCATGCAAAAACACCCGATTTAAAGATGCGTTCAAATCTGTCTGTCGGCATCACGTGGCTCCTTGACGGATAACGTTCTGATTAACGCGATGTCGGTCATGCCGCATCTTCCAAGAAGTGGGACATGAGGGAATGGCTCAATCTCGTAATATTCTGGTTTATGGAATGTGATCTTGAAACGGTTGTTTCCGCAGCGCGCACTATTTCTGCGAATCGTGCCTGCTGACCAAGTGGAGGACACGGCACCGGCAGCAGCATCAGCGCATTCATATCGGTTCTGGGCATTCGGGAACCGGTCACAGATGCCATGACATATTCGACAGTTTGTTTCCGTCGAAGCAGATAGGCAACGAACTCGCGACTGATTCCCTTTCGGGGGAGCAGTGGGATCAACTCGGTCGAACACCGGCCGACGAAATCGGGAGTGGCGACCTTGTTCAGATATGGCCGGAGCTTTGCATAGAGAACATGACGTTCGTCGAATCGAAACATTGCGCTTTTTTGGCTGCCTGTGCGTGAATTCTTATCGAAGTTGATCATACCTGTGTGCGATTCGACGTTTTCGACGCCCACGAATGGGAATCCCGACGCTGTCCGGTCACTTGGGCTGAATCCTTGACGATCCGCCATGCACAGTTTGCCGAGCGTACCGAGAGGCCACCCCATCGGGTTGGCGGCGGGATCGCCGAACATCTTGACGAACAGCGCGGGTATGAACTCCCGCAACCGCTCCTGCGCCTGTTTCCGCAGCCGCTCGATCTTCGCCACCCGGTTCAGGATGCCGACGATCCGCCGCTGCTCGGAAAGCGGCGGGAGGGCCACCGTGCGCGTCTTTATGTCAGACGGTTTAATAAATGGTTGGGCCGTGCCTGACTTAATCCAACTTTCTTCATCATTGAGCTGATACCACAGGAATTCCGGGATTGCGCGTCGAATATCTGGAAAAATGAGATAGGTATTCGCCCACGGCTATTTTTTAGTCTACATGTAGTGTATCGACACCCCAATTTCTACCAAATATAGGATTCTTTCACCGACTACGAAGAACTTTGCGAGATCCTCGGTGGGATGACCGGCACGCATGGATGTCGGGACTGGCTATTTCATTCCCGATGTGGCAACGTACCGGCCATGGTGATTCGCCCGACTCTTGATGCGGCCCTTGACCTGCGCACGGTCACGGTGCGCCCGACCCATGGCGAGGGCGAGCACCAGCGCTGGGACCGTCTGGTCGCAGAACATCACTATCTGCGGTTCCGTGGGATCGTCGGCAAGGGCCTGCGTCATGTCGCGCTGCACGGCGAGACTTGGCTGGCCCTGGTCGGCTGGCAGCCGGGCGCATTCAAGCTGGCGGCGCGCGACCGCTGGATCGGCTGGTCGCCGGAACAGCAATTCCGGCGCCTGCACCTGATCGCGAACAATTCCCGTTTCGTCATTCTGCCCCCCGAACGGGTGCCGAACCTAGCGTCCCGTGTGCTGGGCCTGAGCCTGCGGCGGCTGTCTGCTGATATCCAGGCTGTGCATGGGTATCCGGTCTTCACGGCTATTTTTTAGTCTACATGTAGTGTATCGACACCCCAATTTCTACCAAATATAGGATTCTTTCACCGACTACGAAGAACTTTGCGAGATCCTCGGTGGGATGACCGGCACGCATGGATGTCGGGACTGGCTATTTCATTCCCGATGTGGCAACGTACCGGCCATGGTGATTCGCCCGACTCTTGATGCGGCCCTTGACCTGCGCACGGTCACGGTGCGCCCGACCCATGGCGAGGGCGAGCACCGGCGCTGGGACCGTCTGGTCGCAGAACATCACTATCTGCGGTTCCGTGGGATCGTCGGCAAGGGCCTGCGTCATGTCGCGCTGCACGGCGAGACTTGGCTGGCCCTGGTCGGCTGGCAGCCGGGCGCATTCAAGCTGGCGGCGCGCGACCGCTGGATCGGCTGGTCGCCGGAACAGCAATTCCGGCGCCTGCACCTGATCGCGAACAATTCCCGTTTCGTCATTCTGCCCCCCGAACGGGTGCCGAACCTGGCGTCCCGTGTGCTGGGCCTGAGCCTGCGGCGGCTGTCTGCTGATATCCAGGCTGTGCATGGGTATCCGGTCTTCCTTGCGGAGACCTTTGTCGACATCTCGCGATTTACGGGGGCCTGCTATCGCGCATCGAACTGGCGCTCGCTGGGACTGACACGCGGCTTCGCGCGTAAATCCGGCGGCGCGGCGCGCTGGCGTTATCACGGCCAGCCCAAGGAGATTTTCTTGTACCAACTGACCCCAGACGCCCCCGAGGCGCTGAGCCGGAACGAGCTTCCGAAGGAGTGGCACGCGCAGCAGCACGATGACACGAAACCCATGGACCCGCCGCAGTTGCGCAGCCTGTTTGAGTGCTTGGGCAAGGTGCCGGAGTACCGCAAGCCCCAGGGGAAGCGCTATGAGCTGCAGACCGTGCTGGCGATTGCGACGGCGGCCCGGGTCGCCGGTTATCTCGGCGTGACCGCGCTCGCCCAATTCGGCGCCATGCTCACGCAGGAGCAGCTCAAGTCCGTGAATTCGTTCTTCAGTCCCAGCAAGATGCGCTATACCTCGCCCTCGATCAGCACGTTTCACAAGGTCCTCGCCGCCCTGCCAGCCGGTACGCTTGATCACGCCGTCGCGCTGTGGGTCGCCCAGCAGCTCAAGGAGAACACGCCGCTGGCCGTGGACGGCAAGGATCTGCGCGGCGCCTCCAAGCAGACCAAGGGCCGGCGGCGGATGATGGTTGCCGCCATCGAGCACGAGAGCGGCCTGGTACTTGGGCAGGTCGAGGTTGCGGCGAAGAGCAACGAGATTCCGGCCGTGCGCGAGTTGGCTCGCAGCTTCGACGTGGCCGGGCGCACCGTCACCATGGACGCGATGCACGCCCAGCACGAAACGGCGCGATGCCTGCTCGAGTGCGGCGCCGATTACGTCGTGACCGCCGTCAAGGACAATCAGAAGACCATCCACGACGAACTCAAGGCGCTCGACTTCAGTGACGCTCCCTGGCACGAGAGCATCGATAAAGCCCACGGACGCTTCGAGCGCCGCCGGTGCGCCGTCATCGACCTTTCCGATGGCAAATGGGATGGACGCGCCCACCTCTACGGGCGTCGCCAGGCGCTACGCATCGAGCGCGATTGTGAGATCATCAAGACCGGCAAGCGCAGCCACGAGGTGACCTGGGCCCTCACGTCGCTCGGTCCGGAACAAGCCGGACCCGAAAAGCTGCAAAAACTCGTGCGCCAGCACTGGCATGTTGAAAATCGTTTGCATTATGTTCGGGATTTTACCTACGACGAAGACCGCTGCCGGGCCTACGTCGGCCACCTGCCCCGCAACCTGTCCTGCCTGACGAACGCCGCGATCGCCATCGTGCGTCGCGATGAACGCTTCCAGTACCTGCCCGAGGCCAACCGGCACTACGCCGCCCACCCCCAGGAGGCGCTCGACGCGGTCCTGACTCCGCCCGACCCATAACGACCCACCATCCACTCTGATTGACCGCACGAGAGCCGCGCCGAACGCGCCGCCGGCGGCGCGACCGGACCACTGTGCCCGGACACCCGAAAAACCCGATTCAGACAGCCATGGGCGGCCATTCAAGGCCGCCAAAAGCGGTGAACGGACGGCGAATCGGCCGCCGTCACGCCCGCTCCCGGCCGCGTTGACCCCTCGAATCCGAAAATAAAATGGTCCTGGGTATTCGCCAAGCTCGTCCATTTGCCACTTGCGAAAAATGATTTCCCGCAGCGGGCTCCAATCGAAGATACAACAATGGCCTGTCCATCATGTTCCCAACGATCGACAAAGCCGTCTTGGCCTGCCGCGCTGAAGGCAGGATAACCAGTATCAATATAATCACGTTTGCTCAGTTTCATTTTGCCGCCCGATGAAAATCTACAAAACTCACTGAGAGAAACGGCTCGCATTCAGTTTTCCATTTCACGTATTTGATTTGCCAATTTATCGGCTTCTACCCGATATTTTCATCCAGATACCGCGCAGATCCTCCACACATTCGGCTATGACCGGCGCCGAGTAGATCGACCCTTCGCGGCCTGCTCGCGCTCCCATGCCAGGGCGGCATCCATGGTTGTGGCGCGCCCAACCTGCACGATATGGCCGTCCTCGCCATATTCATGCTTATGCTCGGTCTCCCGGCGTTTCAGGTCGTTCGTGACCCCGGTGTGAACGAATCTACGACCCTGTTTGAAATGATACTTGTACGTGTTACGAGCCATATCTTTGTCTCCGTGTCATGGCCATGGTCCATCATCGACACGATCCCGAACCGCGTCAAGATTTCCGCACCGCCTCGACCAGTTCGTCGATCTCGCCCAAGATCTGCGTCTCGATGCCGCGCAGTTCCTCCAGGATCTCCAGCGGGTCGCGGTGCTCGGCCGTCGCCCGGCTCAGCGGCCGGTGCCGGTTGGCGCTCAGGTTGAAGTCGGCAGCGCGGATGGCGTCGGCCTCGGCGAACCACCAGTTCTCGCTCCAGTCGGCGTCCGGGTCCTTGTCCTGCCATTGTTTCCAGTGCGCATCCCGATCCAGGAAAGCCGTGATCAGGCCGGGCAGGTCGTCCTCGTCGATGGGAGTGTCGTGATTGGCGTCGAGCTTGTAGCCGTCGTTCTCGGCGTACAGGAACATCACCCGCTCGGTCGTTCCGCCCTTGGCGAGCACCAGTACCGAGGTCTTGACCCCAGAATAGGGGTTGAACACACCGCCAGGCAGCGACAACACCGCCTCCACCCGGTTGTTCTCGACCAGTCGGCGGCGCAGCTCCCGGTGCGCCCCGGTCGAGCCGAACAGCACCCCTTCGGGTACCACCACGCCGCAGCGCCCGCCGTCCTTCAGGTGGTTCAGCATGTATTGCAGGAACAAGAGTTCGGTCTGCGCCGTGCGCCCGACCCTGACTTCCTCGACGATGCGGTCCCGGTCCAGCCGCCCGGAGAAGGGCGGGTTGGCGAGGATGACGTCGAACCCGTCCGGCGGCAGGCCGAGTTCCGCCTTCGCCGCGCGGTCGAGCGACCGGGTGAGTGCGTCGCGCCGCAGGATGCGCACCCTCTCCAGTCCGCGCAGCGTCAGGTTCATGGTGGCAAGCCGGACCATCTGCGGGTCCACGTCGGCGCCATGGAAGGTCGCTTCCTGCAACTGCCTTGCGGCGCCGCGGCCCAGCGTGTCGCCGAGGCCGCGCCGCACGGTCTTGCCGTCGGTCTCGACCTCCTCGATCCCGGCGGGCGAGGAGTTGGCGAAACGGATATGGTCCCAGGCGCCGACCAGGAACCCCGCCGTGCCCGCCGCCGGATCGAAGACCGTCTCGCCAATCCTCGGGTCGACCAGCCGCACCAGGGCGCGGATGACGTGGCGCGGCGTACGGAACTGGCCGAGCTCGCCCGCCTGGCGGATCTGGCGCAGCACATGCTCAAACAGATCGCCCTTGGTGTCGGCGTCAACTCGGTCGAGATGGAGGTCGTTCAACTGGCTCACCACCTGGGTGAGAACGGTCGGCTCGTCGATGACCAACCGGGCGCCGTCCATGAAGTCGGTGACGCCGTTGGCAGCGATCTCGGCATGGAACGGGAAGACCTCTTCCCGTACCCAGCCCACCAGCCGCTCGCCGTTCAGCGCCTGTGCCCAAGACGACCAGCGCAGGAGTTCGCGCGGCACACTCTCTGCACCGGGACCACGGACGTTGCGCGGGTCGCGCAGTCTCCATTCGCCCTCGAAAGCGCTGACGTAAGGGGCCGCACCCGGCCGCCGTGATGCCCGCACCCGCGCCGCATCCGCCGCCTCGTACATGTAGAAGTAGATCAGGAAGCTGAGCTGCTCGGCGTTCTGGGCGGGATTCGGATAGCCGCCGCCAAAGAGATAATCGCGGATGCGGTCGATGCCGCGCCGAAGCTCCGGTGTCATGGGCATGGCGTTACCCTTGCCCGGCGTGCGCGCCTTCGTCCGCGCCGCCGTTCCGCCGCCCGAACACCGCAGCATTGATCCCGGCGATCAGCCGATCCAGAGATTCCCTGCCGCCGAACACGCGCCGTGCCGTTTCGTATCCACCGAGTGCGGCGAAGGGATGTTCGTCGAAACTCCATGCGCCGATGCCATCCATGTCCATCGCATCGGCACGCACCCGGCTGCCGATCAGGCCGGTCCAGCGCGCCTGTTCGGCATCAAGGTCTTCCTGTTCCCCCCGCCACGTCTCGAATTTCAGGCCGACCTCGGCAGCACGCGCCTCGTGCTCCGGGGAGCGAACGATACGGCCGTCCTCGTCAAGGGTCAGCCAGTCGCGGCTCGCCGGATCGATATGGTCGTCCACGTCGAGCATCAGCGGCATACGCGGATCATGCGGTCCCGTGTATCCGCCCTTCGTATCCATCGCCCTGCCTTCGATACCCGTATCGTCGTCGCCGTGGAAGTCCGTCACGCCGACGAAATCGAAAATCGTGAAGTGATTCTTCCCGACATGCGGCGCCTTGCGTGTACCGCGCCCGCGCATCTGTCGGTAAAGGATTGCGCTCTTCGTGAACCGGGCCATGACGAGGTTGACCACTTCCGGGCAGTCGAACCCGGTGTCCAGCATGTTCACGCTGACCAGGATCTTCGGATATTCCTCTTCCTTGAAGCGCTTGATGACGGCGGCAGCGTCGGGCGCGGGACCGCCGCCGACGTCGCTCACCACGAAATCGGCGTAGCGTGCAGACGGACGAGGCTTCAGGTCCGCGAAATGCTCGTCGAACATCTCCGCCAGAGTCTCGGCATGGCGCTTGGTTACCGCGAATGCGAGGGTCTTGCCCAAAGTCGGCCAGCGCCGGACGCCGTCCCGGCCCATGAACCCCTTCTCGTGCGCGTCGCGGAACTCGCGAACCAGAGCCCGGTTGCGCTCGGGGATCGTGAACTTCCGCTCCAGCGCCTGCGGATCCACCGTAATCGTATCCGAACCAGCGAACAGCGTTTCGAACTCCGTCCGCGCCTCTGTGTCCATCGCACTCCAGTCGAGCTCGTCTCGACGAACCGCGAAGCCGCCCTGGGCGGCGGTCTTCACCGTCATTGCCTTGTAGATGCGGTAGGGCACGAGATGGCCTTCCTCGATGGCTTGGCGCAGGTCGTACCGGAAAGTGGGTTCGGCGAGTTCAAAGAAACGCAGCGTGTCGCGCACAAACCGCCCGTCCTCGGGATCAGGATCAGGAACCGTATCCGCCGCCGCCGTGCAGGGCGTTGCCGTGAGGCCGAGTTGGAGGGAATCGAAGTGCCGCAGTACGAAGCTGTAGCTGCCATAGATCGAGCGGTGGCATTCGTCGGTGACCACCAGATCGAAGTAGCCCGGCGACAGCCCCCGGAACTCCGCAATCATGGTCTGCAAGGTCGCGATCGTGATGCGCTTGGTGCGGTCGAACTGCCGGCCGGGCCGCAGCACGTGGCAGGGATAGTCGCCAAGGTGGTCGGCGAAGGCATCCTCGGCCTGACGGGCCAGGGCGATCCGGTCCACCAGAAACAGCACGCGGGTAACGATCCCTGCCTCAAACAGCCGCTTGACAAAGGCTGCCGCCATGCGCGTCTTGCCGGTACCCGTCGCCATCTCGACCAGCAGCTTGCGCCTTCCGTGCGTGACTTCGGCCGACAGTGCTTCGATGCATGCGATCTGGTAGTCGCGATCGACGATCCTGCGGTCGATAGCCACCGTCGACAGGTCGCAGCGGTTGCGGCGCACAGCGATCCGCCGTTCGAGGTCGTCCTGGGTATAGAAACCGGCAATCCGGCGCGCATGTGCGTCGGTCTCGCGGTCAAGGAACCGGACTTCCTCGCCGTTCGACAGGAACACGAAGGGTACGCCGAGCTGTTCGGCGTAGTGCCTGCCCTGGTCCCGAGCTGCGATCAGATCAGTGCTCGCCCGCTTGGCCTCCAGCGCCGCCATCGGCCGGCCCTGCCGGTCGCAGAGCACATAGTCGGCCTGCGTGCCGTCGGGCAGCGCGTGCTCGAACTGCACGCTCGAACCGTCGGTCAGATTCCAGCCCGCATCCTTGAGCAGGGCGTCGATCTTGACCCGCGCGAAGGCCTCCGTGGTGGCGCTCATGCCGTCGTCCACGGATCGACCACCTCGATGTCGATGTCCTTGAAGTTCCGGACGTTGCGTGTCGCCAGGGCCATGCCGCGGGAACGGGCGATCGCTGCGATCTGACCGTCCGTGGGGGCGATGGGCCGACCCGCCGAACGCCGCCGCGCCGTGATGTCCGCATAGGCGCGCGCCGCCGCGCTATCGAAAGGCAGGATGCGGTCTTTGAAGGCCTCGCCCAGCATACGCTCGATATCCGCCGTCAAGGTGTCCGGGCGCCGGCCCGCCGCCAGGACCGCGGCGCCGTAGCGCAACTCCGCCTCGCCGACGGCAGAGAAGAAAAGCTCGCGCAGCAAGCGGGCGGCCGCCCAGCCTGCCACCGCCGGATCGGGCGACCGGCGGATCAACTCGGACACCACGTTCGTATCGACCAGCAGGGACACCGCGCTCAATCGAAAGACGGCGGTTCGCGCCCGGGTTCGCGCGGCGGCAATTCCAAGTCCATCCCGTTGTTCGGCCCAAAATGCGAGCGGGCGATCTCCGCAAGGTTCCTCGTGTCCCGCCCGCGACCGACAGCCTCGCGCAGGATCAGCCGCGCTTCCTCTTCCATGGAGCGGTGATGCTCGGCCGCCTGCACACGCAGGCGCGTTTTCACCTCCTCGTCAAGATTGCGGATCGTGATGCTCGCCATGCCCCGGTCCTCCGTTCTTCCAGCAGCCCAGTCTACGCAACGATTGCGGTGCAATCAAACGCCGGCGCGGAGGCTTCCCGCGCTACCGCCCAGCCGCACGGCCCGAACGGGAGTCGCGACCATGGGCAACCAACCGAAATTCACCTTGGCCCGGTGCGTCCGAGTCCACCACCGGGAAGACACCCGGAACTGATTTCGGCGTCCGGAATCACGGCCGGAACGAGTTATCGAGACCGAATCGGCGAACCGGCCGCGGCCGTCCGGGTTGAGCCGGGCGTACGGATGAAGGGAGGTCGATATCCAACGCGTTCGTACATTCCAGCAGTGCGCATTTCAGCAGCTTTGCCGGTCTGTATCTTGTGGGATACAATCCTGCGGCGATCAAGATTCGCCGGACCGATGACTACGACAGCTGGTTCCGGAAACTACGCGACCGACAGGCGAAGGCGCGGATCCTCATCCGTATCCACCGATTGTCGCTGGGCAATCCGGGCGACGTACGGCCGGTCGGCGGCGGCGTCTCGGAACTTCGGATCGACCATGGACCGGGCTGGCGCATGTATGTCCGGTTCGCCGACAGGGAAACGGCCGTCCTGCTGACCGGTGGCGACAAGACAACCCAACAGCAGGATATCCGGCGGGCGCGGGCGCTCGTGCGGGCACTGACGAGAGGAGCGGACAGATGAACGAAGCCGACAGCAGGGCAAAGGTGCGGACGCGCCCCTGGGATGCCGCGGACTACCTTGAGAACCTCGACGACATCGTCGCTTATCTGGAAACGGCCTTCAAGGACGGAGATCCGCGCATCATCGCCGCCGCGCTCGGCGCCGTCGCCCGATCCAGGGGGATGACCGCCGTTGCAGCCAAGGCCGGGCTGGGCCGCGAAAGCCTCTACAAGGCGCTCTCCGGCGACGGCAACCCCGGTCTGACAACCGTTCTGGGTGTCATAAACGCGCTCGGCCTCCGGCTTCGCCCGCTCGCGGCAGACCGGGAGCCGACCGGTCCGGCTGACGACGGCGCAGCCGGCTGGAGCGACGGCTTCACACTGCCGTTGACCGATCTCTACGTACGGAGCGGGGGTTCCGCCGCCGACCCGGTACGGCGTGCGTCCGAGTACCGCTAGCGGGCACCAGTGAGGCGGAGGAGGCGAAGCGATGAACAGTGTGCAGTTCCTGAAAATAACCGGTGACGCCCGAGCGTTCCGACAGTCCGCCTGGCTGATCGAGAACGAAATCGCCCGGCTGAAGGTCACGGGCGGCGACCTATCGCCGGTCGGCGGCGCATCAGGCTGGCCCTCGCACTGCGTCTGGGAATCCCTCAAGACGGCCAGTCACTTCAATCTGGCGATCGCGCTGGAGCTCAGGCTCAAGTGCCTGCTGCGCCTCACCGGCATCCAGCCCCCGCAGGGTCGGGACGGGCACAGTCTGGCCGGGATCCATGACCGGTTCGGCGCACACGGCGGCGCGACGGAAGCCGAGCTGGAACGCCTGTTCGGGCAGGCGGAGGCCGCGCATCCGTTCAGCCTCGTCGCGTTCCTGAGCACCGACGGCCCCGCCGTTCCCGATCCCCCCGACAACCGGCAGCTGCGAAGCCTTGCGGACTTTCTTGCCTACATGGACGAGGACGTCGAACTGTGGCGGAAACGCTACGGGTGGGAACGCGCCGCCGACGGCCAGTGGCGGCACTACATCGACGACCTGAGCGCCTTCTTCGCGTTCCTCGACGCGACGGAAGGCTTCGCCACGGAGATGGCACGGAGGCGGGGATCGTCCGATAACACGCCGGTCACAGCCAACTTGCCGAGGCTTACCAACGTCGCCGGCGGTTCCGCCATCAGTGCCGGCGCGGCGCGCCGGGGAGAGGGCATTCCGGAACGGAGCACCCATGAACCTGCTTCAGCCTCCGCGCTGACGCTTGATCCGGCGCAACCCCTTCAGCCGGTAGCGGACCGGGGGCACACCCAGTCGCCCGTGTTACAACCCGGATCACAGATCCTGCGTTGCCATGATGGGGAGCGACGGAGTTAAACGACGCGCCAGCCGGATGGCGACACGGTCATCAAGGGAGAAACGGACTTACAGAGAGGTACATTCGGATACCGCAACTGTTCAGCCCTTTCTTCGTGTACATGGCAGGACTGGCGTCCATCTGTTCCCGTGGCTACTGACTGGCATGACCGGGGCCGGGGGCCCCACGAGGAACCGGCATCACCCCGGCCTTCGGGCCGCGGGTGCGAGCCCGCCGGACTCGACGATGAAGTCTGCCACCGCCCGCACCCCTTTTCCGTGCTTCAACTGGGTGAACAGGAAAGGGCGTGAACCGCGCATCCGCTTCGCATCGCGCTCCATCACGTCGAGGTCCGCACCGACCAGCGGGGCCAGGTCTGTCTTGTTGATGATCAGCAGGTCCGACCGGGTAATTCCGGGACCGCCCTTGCGCGGGATCTTGTCACCCGCCGAAACATCGATCACGTAGAGCGTCACGTCCACCAGTTCCGGTGAAAAGGTCGCGGCGAGATTGTCTCCGCCGGATTCCACGAAGACCACGTCGAGGTCCGGAAACGCCGTGTGCAGCTGGGCAATCGCGGCCATGTTCACCGACGCATCCTCGCGAATCGCGGTGTGCGGACATCCACCCGTCTCCACCCCCTGAATGCGTTCCGGGCTGAGGGCGCCTGAACGAACCAGGAACTCCGCATCCTCACGGGTGTAGATGTCATTCGTGATGGCGGCCAGTTCGTAGGCATCGCGCATCGCCTTGCACAGGCGGTCCAGCAAGGCGGTCTTGCCGGAGCCAACCGGGCCGCCGATTCCGACGCGAAAGGGTGCAGTCATGAACGGAATAACCTCGTGTACTGGGTTTCGTGCTGGGTGGAGGTCCAGTCAACGACCGGCGCCGCCGCGCCGATGTCATCAAGCGACCGGTGAAGGGCCGCCTCGACGGCCGCGAGAATGACATGCTCAAGACCGGCCAGGACCCGCTGGCCGGCGACCTGGCCGAGCGGGATCAGCCGGACCCCGGCGGATACCAGATTTGCAGCCACCATGTGCAGATAGGCCGCCAGCCCCTCCTTAAGCGGTATGTTTTCGCCGGCAACGGCGGCAGCCACGCTGACCGGATACACCGGGGCCCGGATACGAACGGCCGATCGGGCCAACCCCCATGCCGCCGCGGCCGCATCCCGAAAAGCCTCGCCCTGCATGATCGTCTCAGAAGCGGTCTCCCGCGTGCTGCGCATGGCCCGCCCCACCTCGGCGATACGGGCCAGCCGCTCTGCATCGCCGGACTGCACGGCCCACCAGGTCTCGCGGTACACATCGGCGTCGACCCGGGCCGATCCGAATTCCAGGATCCCGCCCACCCAGGAGGCCAACGTGCCCGGATCGTGGATCAGTCCGACTTCCACGGCATACTCGATTCCGTGCGAGTACGTGTAGGCACCGACCGGGAAGGACGGACTGAGCCATGCCATCAGGCGGACCAGGCGGCGCTCGGCCTCCATCGCCCGGGCTAGCCTCCTGATCGGGTGTGCACTGGAGCGTAGGCGCCCGGTTCCGGCGAAAACGGGGCCTGGTGCCGGACCGTGGTCGCCCCCAGGTGCTCGGCCATCGCCGCCAGCACGTGGTCGTTCCGGATCCGGAGACCGCCGTCGGCAAGGACCTGCAGCGGCGCATGACGGTTGCCGACATGCCAGGCGACCCGGGCAGCATGCGGCGCAGAATCACATCGGATATCGACGACCGGTTCCGGAGCCGCCCGCACCCGCACCACACCTCCATCGGCCAGCACCAGCCCGTCTCCGTCCTCCAGCCGGGGAACGGCCTCCAGATCCAGAAGCAGCGGCGTTCCGTCGTCGTCCTGCAGGTGCGCCCGCCGGCGCTGCCGATCCTCGTGCGCGAGAGTGGCCGTCACACCGCCCGGCGGCGGGGTCCAGTCGCCCCGGCGCAGGACCGAGACGGCGCGCCGGATTGCCGGTGCCATCAGAACAGGAAATAGCGCTGGGCCATCGGCAACCGGTCCGCCGGCTCACAGGTCAGCAGCGCTCCGTCAGCGCGCACCTCGTAGGTCTCGGGATCGACGTCAATGACGGGGCAGCGATCGTTCAGTACCATGTTCTGCTTGGTCAGCGTACGCGTACCTGACACGGCCGAGAGCGGCTTCGCGAGCCCGAGCCGGTCCAGCCCGTGTTCCAGTCCCGCGCGCGAGACGAAGGTCAGCGACGAGGCGGCGCGGGCCCGCCCGAGGGCGGCGAACATGGGCCGATAGTGCACGGGCTGGGGCGTGGGAATCGACGCGTTCGGGTCGCCCATGGCCGCCGCTGCGATCGCTCCCCCTTTCAGCACGAGATCCGGCTTGACACCGAAGAAGGCGGGGTTCCACAGCACCAGGTCGGCCAGCTTGCCCGTCTCGACTGAGCCGACCTCGCCTGCGATTCCGTGCGCCAGCGCCGGGTTGATGGTGTATTTCGCAACGTAGCGCCGGACCCGAAAGTTGTCGTTGTCCCCTCGCTCCTCGGGAAGCGAACCGCGCTGCCGCTTCATCTTGTCGGCGGTCTGCCAGGTCCGGAGGATCACCTCCCCGACCCGACCCATGGCCTGGCTGTCGGAAGCGATCATCGAAAACGCCCCGAGGTCGTGCAGGATGTCCTCGGCGGCGATGGTCTCGCGCCGGATACGGCTCTCGGCAAAAGCCACATCCTCCGGAATCTTCGGATCGAGATGGTGGCACACCATCAGCATGTCGAGATGTTCATCGAGGGTGTTGACGGTAAAGGGACGGGTCGGATTGGTACTGGACGGGAGCACGTTGGACTCGCCGCACAACCGGATGATGTCCGGCGCATGACCGCCCCCGGCGCCCTCCGTGTGAAACGCGTGAATCGTCCGGTCCCGGAACGCGGCCACCGTCGTCTCGAGATAGCCTGATTCGTTCAGCGTGTCGGTGTGGATCGCAACGCCCACGTCCCAGGCGTCGGCCACGGTCAGACAGGTATCGATGGCCGCCGGCGTCGTCCCCCAATCCTCGTGCAGCTTCAGTCCGCAGGCTCCGGCGCGCACCTGTTCAACCAGCGCCTCCGGCGCGGACGCGTTGCCTTTCCCATAGAATCCGAGGTTGACCGGCAGTTCCTCCGCCGCTTCCAGCATGCGCGCCAGATGCCAGGATCCCGGTGTGCAGGTCGTCGCATTGGTCCCTTCGGCCGGGCCGGTGCCGCCCCCCAGCATCGTGGTAATGCCCGAGTACAGGGCGTCGTCCACCTGCTGCGGACAGATCCAGTGGATGTGGGCGTCGACGCCGCCGGCGGTGAGAATCCGCCCTTCTCCGGCGATCGCCTCGGTGCCGGGGCCAATCACGATGTCCACGCCCGGCTGGGTATCCGGATTTCCGGCCTTGCCGATCGCCGCGATCCGCCCGTCGCGCAGCCCGACGTCCGCCTTCACGATGCCCCAGTGGTCAACGATGAGGGCGTTCGTGATGACCGTGTCCACTGCCCCGCCTGCCCGGGTGATCACGGACTGGCCCATGCCGTCGCGGATCACCTTGCCGCCCCCGAACTTGACTTCCTCGCCGTAGACGGTCCGGTCCGCCTCCACCTCGATAAACAGCTCGGTATCGGCCAAGCGAACCCGATCACCGACCGTCGGCCCGTACATGGCGGCGTAGGCCGCGCGCTCGATGGAAAACGGCATGGTCTAGTTCTCCAGCGGCCCCTGGATGCGGGCATTGAAGCCCCGAACGATCCGGAAACCTGCATACGGGATGAGACGGACCTCGCGATGCTGCCCGGGCTCGAATCGCGTAGCGGTTCCCGCCGGAATGTCGAGCCGACGGCCCCGTGTCGCCTCGCGGTCGAAGGCGAGCGCGGCATTGACTTCATGAAAATGGTAGTGCGAGCCGACCTGGATCGGGCGGTCACCGGTATTGGCCACCGTCACCGTGACCACCTCGGCGCCCGCATTCAGCAGCAGCGCTCCCGAGGCGGGACGGAGCTCACCGGGAATCATCAGCCCGCGCGCCGCTTCAGCGCACCGGCTGGTGCACGGTGACCAGCTTGGTGCCGTCGGGAAAGGTGGCCTCAACCTGAATCTCGGGGATCATTTCCGCCACTCCTTCCATTACCTGGTCGCGCCGCAGAACCCCGGCACCGGTGCGCATCAAGTCAGCGACCGACGCCCCATCCCGCGCCCCCTCGACAATGAAGTCGGTGATCATGGCCACCGCCTCCGGATAGTTGAGCCGAACGCCGCGCTCGAACCGCCGCCGCGCCACGACCGCGGCCATGGCGACGAGCAGCTTGTCCCGTTCCCGAGGGGTCAGACGCATACGGAATTCTCCCTGACT
The DNA here is from genome assembly GCA_965203385.1 of Alphaproteobacteria bacterium. Taxonomy (GTDB): domain Bacteria; phylum Pseudomonadota; class Alphaproteobacteria; order TMED109; family TMED109; genus VXPW01. The sequence goes on along the minus strand of OZ241893.1, from coordinate 1,972,049 downwards.
CAGACGTACCACAGGCGCGGCAGGACCGCGGCAAGGCCGGCGACGTGGGCACGGAACCCGGACCAGAATGCCGCGAACGCGGCGCGGGCTGCATCCCCGCGCACCGCCAGCCAGCGCACCACCAGCACGCCGTTGACGACCGTGGCCCCGCCCCGCACCCCGGGCGGCAGGTTGGCAAGCAACCGCCGGGCTTCCGGGTGGTGAGCCGGCGCGTCGTCGCCGGCATAGATGGCACACGCGACCACCCGGGCCCCGCCGAAGCCGGCCGGATGCTCGATGACGGCCGCGAAGTCGCCGTCGAGGTGGAGCGCGTCGGCCCAGACCAGGCCGCCGTCGCACCGAACCTCCCACGCCTCGCGCACGAGCCCGCGCATCATCCGTTCGCCCGAAGCCGTCCGGCCCAGCACCAGAAACTCGCCGGCCAATACCCGCCCGCCCGCCGCCCGATCGATGCGGATCCGGCGGCGGAGCCGGGCCCGGTCGAACAGGACCGTCTCCTGCGGAAGCCACTCGAGCCAGGTTCCCGGTGCGGCCGTGAGGTGCACGTCGACCCGGCAGTCGGCACCGGATGAGCGGTACACCTTTTCCGCCGCCTGCGCTGCCGCAATCGCGGCCGCTCCATCGGCCACGGACACGGCGACATCCACCCGGTCCCCGCCGACCAGGCCACCCGAGGTCATCACGAGCGCCGCCAGCGGCGGTTCGGCCGGCGGCTGGGCCGGAAACAGCACCCGCATCGGGGCCCGCTGGTACAGGTGGCAAAGCGCCGGGGCCGCACCTCCGGAAAAACCGATCTCGGCCACGCCGTGAACCCCGTTCGCCGGCCGGTCAGATCGTAAGGCGGCGGCGGACATCGGCTTCAACCATGGTTTCGGACGTCCCCGACAACACCACCTCGCCCCGGTCCATGACCACGAAGTTGTCCGCGAGGTCGCGCGCGAATTCGAAGTACTGCTCGACCAGCAGGATGGCCATATCTCCGCGCGCCGCCAGCGTCCGGATCACCCGTTCGATCTCCTTGATGATCGATGGCTGAATCCCCTCGGTCGGTTCGTCGAGCACGAGCAGGCGGGGCCGCATGACCAGGGCCCGGGCAATCGCCAGCTGCTGCTGCTGACCTCCGGACAGGTCGCCGCCGCGCCGACCGAGCATGTCGCGCAGAACCGGAAACATCTGGAACACGGTCTCCGGCAAGGTACGGGTCGGCCGGGGGAGCGACGCGTAGCCCGTGCAGAGGTTCTCGCGCACACTGAGCAACGGAAAGATCTCGCGGCCCTGGGGCACGTAGGCGATACCGCGGGCGGCGCGCTGGTGAGCCGCCAGGCGGGTGATATCGGCTCCTTCCCACAGGATCCGGCCGGCCGTGGCCAGGTGCTGGCCGACGATGGTCCGCAGCAGGGTCGTCTTGCCCACGCCGTTTCGTCCCATCACGCACGTCACGCGGCCCGGGTCGGCAGAGAGGCTGACGCGCCGGAGCGCCGGGCTGGCGCCGTAGTGGCAATCGATGGCTTCGACCCGCAGCACACTAGCGTCCCAGGTACACCTCGACCACCCGTGCATCGTGCTGCACGGTGTCGAGCGACCCTTCGGCGAGCACGGCGCCTTCATGCAGCACCGTGACCCGGCAATCGAGACCCCGCACGAAGGCCATGTCGTGTTCCACCACGATGACCGACCGTGATCCGGCGATACGGGTGAGAAGCACCGCCGTCTGGGCGGTCTCTTCGTCGGTCATCCCCGCCGCCGGCTCGTCGATCAGCAGCAGTTCGGGGTCCTGCATCAGCAGCATCCCGATCTCGAGCCACTGCTTCTGACCGTGGGACAGTTCGCCCGCCCGGCGGCCGCGCTGGGCGGCGAGGGCGGTGGTCTCCAGTACCTCGTCGATACGCGTCCGCGCCGCCGCGTCCGGCCGGAAAAGCAGGCTGGCGAGCACCCCGCGGGTGCCGGCCAGCGCCAGTTCCAGGTTGTCGAACACCGTGTGTTCCTCGAACACGGTCGGCTTCTGGAACTTCCGTCCGATGCCGAGGTTGGCGATGGCCGCCTCATCCAGCTGGGTGAGGTCGGTTCCCCCGCCAAATTCGACGCGGCCCCGGTCCGGGCGGGTCTTGCCGGTGACCACGTCCATCATCGTCGTCTTCCCGGCCCCGTTCGGACCGATCACCGCGCGCAGTTCTCCCACCTCGACATAGAAACTGAGGTCGTTGAGCGCGCGGAAACCGTCAAAGGACACCGACACGCCATCCAGGTACAGGATCGTGTCGCGGAGTTCGGGCCGCGCCTGAACCGGGAGCGGGTTCATGCGTCCGGCCCGGACGGACGCCAGCGGGCCCGCAGCCAGTTCTTCCGAATCCGGGCCAGAACCTCCGGCACGGTACCGACGACCCCTTTTGGCAGGAAAAGCGTGACCGCAATGAACAACCCCCCGAGGACGAACAGCCACAAGTCGGGAAGGACGCCCGTGAACACGGTCTTCGCGTAGTTCACGAGGACGGCCCCCAGCACGGCGCCGTACAAGGTGCCCCGCCCGCCGACGGCCACCCACACGATGATCTCGATCGAGGCCGCCGGCGCGAACTCGGAGGGGTTGATGATACCGACCTGGGGCACGTACAGGGCGCCGGCGAGCCCGGCCAGCATAGCCGAAACAACAAAGACGAAGAGCTTGTAGTGCTCGGCCCGATACCCGAGGAACCGCACCCGGGTCTCTGCGTCCCGCACGGCCACCAGAACCCGGCCGGCGCGGCTGCAGACCACCCAGCGGCACAGCAGATACGCCGCCGCCACGGCGAGCGCACTGGTGCAGAAGAGTGCGACCCGCGTCCGGTCGGCCTGCAAATCGAGGCCGAGGAGATCCTTGAAGTCGGTCAGTCCGTTGTTGCCGCCGAATCCCATGTCATTGCGGAAGAACGCGAGCATGAGCGCAAAGGTCATGGCCTGGGTGATGATCGAAAGGTACACGCCGGTCACGCGCGAGCGGAAGGCGAACCAGCCGAATACCAGCGCCAGCGTCCCGGGCACCAGCAGCGCCATCACCAGCGCAAACGGAAACCAGTCGAATCCAAACCAGTACCAGGGCAGCTCCTGCCAATCGAGAAATACCATGAAGTCGGGCAGCTCCGGATGACCGTACACGCCGCGGTCACCGATCTGGCGCATCAGGTGCATGCCGGCGGCGTACCCGCCCAGCGCGAAGAACGCGCCGTGGCCCAGGCTCAGGATCCCGGCATATCCCCAGACCAGGTCGACGCTCAGTGCCAGCAAGGCAAACGTCAGGTACTTGCCCATCAGACTGACAACATAGGTCGGGACGTGGAGCGCGGAGTCTTCGGGCAACACCAGGTTGGAGACCGGCACCACGACCACGGCAATCAGCAGGAGCGCCAGCAGAACCTGGCCGCCCCGGTTGCCGGCGAGCAGTTCCACGAGAGCCGGCGGGGCCCGCACCGCTCAGGCTTCCATCGCCCGGCCCCGCAGGGCAAACAGGCCGCGGGGACGCTTCTGGATGAACAGGATGATGGCGACCAGGACGAGGATCTTGGCCAGAACCGCGCCGGCGAACGGCTCCAGGAACTTGTTGACCACCCCGAGGGTGAAAGCGCCGACCAGGGTCCCCCAGAGATTGCCGACGCCGCCGAACACGACCACCATGAAACTGTCGACGATGTAGGCCTGCCCAAGGTTGGGGCTCACGTTGTCGATCTGGCTGAGGGCAACCCCGGCTACGCCGGCGATGCCAGCGCCGAGACCGAAGGTGGCCGCATCCACCCATCCGGTCCGGATGCCCATGGAGGAGGCCATGGTCCGGTTCTGGGTCACGGCGCGCATGTAGAGCCCGAGCGCGGTGCGGCGCAATGCCAGCGCGACGCCGGCCACCACCAGCAGGCTGAAGAGGATGATGGCGACCCGGTTGTAGGGAAGGACCAGCCCGGTCGCCGTTTCGAACGCTCCGCGCAACCAGGAGGGACTCGACACCTCTTGGTTGGTCGGACCGAACACCGACCGCACCGACTGCTGCAGGATCAGGCTCAGGCCCCACGTGGCCAACAGCGTTTCGAACGGCCGCCCGTAGAGCCAGCGAATGATCCCGCGCTCGATCGCCACGCCGGCCGCGCCGGCCACGAGAAAGGCGGCGGGTACCGCAACGGCCAGGGAATAGTCCAGGTGACCGGGGGCGGCGCTCCGGAACGCTTCCTGGACCGCATAAGTCGTATAGGCGCCCAGCATTACCAGTTCTCCGTGCGCCATGTTGATCACGCCCATGACCCCGAAGGTGATCGCCAGCCCGACGGCGGCCAGGAGCAGCACCGACCCCAGGCTGAGGCCCTGGAAGACCGCACCGAGGAGATTCCAGAAGGCGAGGTCGCGCTCCACTGCGGCCAGCGCGGCGGCGGCCGCCTGGCGTACCTGCGCATCGGTCTCGCCTTCCAGGCTGAGCTCGGCCAGCAGCGATCGGACCTCGGGAAGCGCCGACTCGGAGAGGCGCTGCACGGCCGCGAGGCGGACATCCACCGGGAACTCCGGACGGGTTTCGATTGCCGCCCGAACCAGTGTCAGTTGGGCGGCGAGACCGGGGTCGTCTTCCCGGGCGATCGCCCGTTCCACCGTCTCGAGCACTTCGGGGTCGCGCGACCCCAGAAGGGCCGCGGCCGCCCGGGCGCGCTGGGCAGAATCGTCGGACAGAAGGGTGAGCCCGCCCAGCGCGGCCTTGATCATGCCGCGGAGGCGGTTGTTGACCTTGACCTTCCGGAGCTCTTTCTTCGTCGCGTCACCGAGTGCGGTGCCATCCACCGCCCGAACCAGCGAGAAGACCTTCCCGGTCTTCTGGCCGATCACGAAGGTGCCGTCAGACTTGCGCGTGAACAGCCGCCCTTGGGCCATGGCCTCCAGGATCGGGATGGTGCGCGGGTGTCCCGTCGCGACGAGGAGTTCGACGCCGACCGCACGTTCCTGGTAGCTTTTTCCCGAGAGCTCCGCCAGCGCCTCGTTCAGGGTTGACGCCTGGCCGGCGGCAACGGTGCCCGCCATGCCGGCGGAAAGGGCCATGGACGCCAGCAGCGCGTGGAAGAACGACCGGGCGAATCCGCGTATCGGCATGGCAGAGACCTGGATCATGAGGGGCTGCCGGCCCTGCAGCCGGCAGACCGGGAAGCGAACGACGAGGCGGCTGGGTCGGAAGCGACGGGCTGCGGCCCGTCGACCCCGACCCGGACCGCCCACCTGAATCTACATGTCGGTCGTACCGCCGAACCTCGGGCTTTCGCAGTTGCCGCAGACCCACGGGAAGGTCCAGTCCGCAGTCAGCTTCGCGCTTTCGGGGATGTAATCCGACCAGGCGTCGCCCTTGACCACGCCTACGGTCTCCCAGACCGTCTCGAATTGTCCATCATCCTGGATCTCGCCAATGAGGACCGGTTTCGACAGGTGGTGGTTGGTGTTCATCAGTGCCACACCACCCGTCAGGTTCTTGAAGGTCTGGCCGTACATGGCCTGGCGGACGGCATCGACGTCGACCGTGCCGGCCTGCTGGACTGCCTGTACCCACATGTTGAAGCCGATGTAGTGGGCCTCCATGGGATCGTTCGTCACGCGGTCCTCGTCGCCGATGTACGCGTGCCATTTCTCGATAAAGGCCTCGTTCTCGTCGGTTTCCACGCTCATGAAATAGTTCCATGCAGCGAGGTGGCCGACCAGCGGTTCGGTATCCAGTCCGGCCAGTTCTTCTTCGCCGACCGAGAACGCCACGACCGGAATGTCCTCCGCCTTGATGCCCTGGTTGGCCAGCTCCTTGTAGAAGGGAACGTTCGCATCGCCATTGATGGTCGATACCACCGCCGTCCGCTTGCCTCCGGAAGCAAACTGCTTGACGTCGGCCACGATCGTCTGCCAGTCGGCGTGCCCGAACGGCGTGTAGTTTTCCAGAATATCCGAATCCGAGATACCCCTGGCGTTCAGGTAGGCCCGGAGAATCTTGTTCGTCGTGCGGGGATACACGTAGTCGGTGCCCAGCAGGACCACCCGTTCGGCCCCGCCCCCATCCTCGCTGAGGAGATAGTCGACCGCGGGAATCGCCTGCTGATTGGGGGCAGCGCCCGTGTAGAACACGTTCCTGGAGCTCTCTTCGCCCTCATACTGGACGGGATAGAACAGCAAGCCGTTAAGTTCCTCGATTACAGGCAGGACCGATTTGCGCGACACCGACGTCCAGTTGCCGAAGATGACCGCGACCTCGTGCTGCTCGATCAATTCACGCGCCTTTTCGGCAAACAGCGGCCAGTTCGATGCCGGATCGACGACCACGGGCTCAAGCATCCGGCCAAGCAGACCGCCCTTGTTGTTCTGCTCCTCGATGAGCATCAGCATCGTGTCTTTCAGGGTCGTCTCGCTGATGGCCATCGTGCCCGAGAGCGAATGCAGGACACCGACCTTGATCGTATCGGCCTGAACCGAGCCCGACAGCGCAGCCGACGCGGCCACAAATCCCGCCAGAAACAGGTGACGCCGGTTTCGAACCATGAACTTTCTCCGTAACGAGGGGTGCGCAACCACCGGTATCCGGCGCCGCTTCGCGGACCGCACCGAACCTTGTATCGAGCAATTTTCATGCCATTGAAAAAAGAGCCTGCAACCGGCCAGGAAAATTTACGAAGACGAAAGCGGACGGCAGGTTCATGCATATTTTCTAATCATTCTTTGGCTTTTAATGAAAATTTAGTACGCATCAGCTCCCGGACGGACCAGGAGATCCAAACGCGCCGTCACGGCCGGAACCCGGCGCCAAAACACGCCGGTCATGACGCAAAATCAGAAAGGCCCGGCGTTTTACCGATTTTCGAACCGCTGCAGCACCGGGGTCGAAACGAAGGGGCCGGCCGTGACGGACCGATTCCGGAACGCGCCGGCGCCAACGTGGCGAAGGACGGGCGGGTTCTGCTGCCGGCCACACGGGCCTGAAAGTGGTCTCTCGGTCGCTCCGGCCCTAGTCAGCGACGACGTCTCCGGCGGCGGGCGGCCCGTTCTTCCGACCGGACAAATTCGATTCGGGCTCTTCGCTCGCAGCGCCTGCGGCGCCCTCAGTCGAAACTGATTTCCGGACCCGGAACGATGGTCGATCCCGTCATTTCGGAAACCAGGCGCTCCGCCACGGCCACGAACGCCTGCGCCTCCGCACTCTCCGGTGCGCCCGCCACGACCGGCAGGCCCTGATCAGACATTTCCCGGATGGCGGCGTGCAGTGGAATGCCGCCCAGAAACGGCACCTTCATGGCGGCGGCCGCCTGCTCGGCGCCCCCGTGGGCGAAGATTTCGGTGCGTTCCCCGCACTTCGGACAGGTAAACCAGCTCATGTTTTCGACAAACCCGAGAACCGGCACGTTCACCCGACGAAACATGTTGAGCCCCTTGCGGGCATCGATGAGCGCGATGTCCTGCGGCGTCGATACGATCACGGCGCCCCGAAGCGGGACCCGTTGCGACATGGTGAGCTGCACGTCCCCCGTCCCCGGCGGCATGTCCACCAACAACACGTCGAGATCACCCCATTCCACGTCCTTGAGCAATTGCTCCAGTGCGCCCTGCACCATGGGGCCCCGCCAGATCATCGGACGCTCTTCATCCACCACGAAACCGATCGACATGACCTTCACCCCGTAACCCGTCATGGGCCGGATTCGGTTGTCGTCGATGACCTGGGGCCGGCCGGAGATCCCCATCAGGCGCGGCTGGGAAGGGCCGTAAATGTCGGCATCCAGGAGGCCGACCCGGAGGCCCTGCCGCCGCAGGGCCAGCGCCAGATTGGTCGTCAGCGTGGACTTGCCGACGCCGCCCTTGCCGCTGGCAACGGCCACGACCGCATCGACGCCGGGCAGCACGATGCCGCGCGTCCCGGCGGCAGGGGCCGCCGCCGGCGGCGGCCGTTCCGCCGTCAGCACCGCACTCACCGAAGCCACTCCCGGCAACGACAGGACGGCCTGTTCGCAAGCCCGGCGAACCACCTCAAGCGAATCGGCGCGGGCCGGGTCCGCTTCCAGTGCAAAGGCTATGTTGCCCTCGCGGATGGCGATTTCCTGAACCATTCCCAGGCTGACGACGTCCTGGTTGCGGGCCGGATCCTTGACCCCGCTCAAGGCCGAGCGCACTTCGGCTTCCGTGATGTTCGACATACATTCCTCCGCTCGTCCCGATCCGGACCGGAAAGTTCGAAACGGCAGTGCGAGCCACTACGGCACACGAAAATTCCAGACCAGTTGGATACCCGATCCGTGGCGGCAATGGCAGTACTGCTGCGGTGACGGCAAGGCGCGAACCGATCCTGCCAGCGCCTCCGGCACCCCGAGCGTTCGAGATTACCGATAGCCGAGGGAAGCTGCCGCGCCCGCTCGCCGCTCCTGTCCGTGCCTCTTCCGGTACAATGGGCTTCCGGACAGAACCCGCTCAATGCCGGAAGGGACCAGAGCATGGGGAGTGTGCCGCACGTCGAGTTCCGGAATGTCGGCAAGACCTACGACGGCCGGACCATGGTCGTGCAGAAGCTTGACCTCAGCATAGAAACCGGGGAACTGTTCACGCTTCTGGGCCCTTCCGGATCGGGCAAGACCACCTGCCTCATGATGCTGGCTGGTTTCGAGACCCCGACCTCCGGCGAGATTCGCCTTTCGGGACGGCCCGTACAGCACCTGCCGCCCCGCAAGCGCGGCATCGGTGTCGTGTTCCAGAACTACGCCCTGTTTCCCCACATGACGGTCGGACGGAATTTGGCGTTTCCGCTCGAAGTGCGGGGAGTGCCGGCGGACCGCCGGAAGGCCCGGATCCGGGAAGCGCTGGAAGTCGTGCGCCTCGACGGGCTTGAACACCGCCGGCCGGAAGAGCTGTCCGGCGGCCAGCAACAACGGGTTGCGATTGCGCGCGCACTGGTATTCGACCCCGAGCTGGTGCTCATGGACGAGCCGCTGGGGGCACTGGACCGGCGCCTTCGCGAGGAACTGCAGTTCGAAATTCGCCGGATGCAGCAGGATCTCGGCGTGACCGTCGTCTACGTCACCCACGACCAGCAGGAGGCCATGGCGATGTCATCCCGCGTGGCGGTCTTTCACCAGGGCCGTATCCAGCAGGTCGCGGCCCCGGAAACCCTGTACGAGGAGCCCGAGCGGGAGTTCGTGGCCAGTTTCATCGGCGACAACAACCTGCTGCGGGGGGAGGTGCGCACGGTCGGACGCGATTTCTGCGACGTCGAGACGCCCGGCGGAACCGTTCGGGGGTTTCCGGTGCACGGTTGCAGCCCCGGGGACCGGTCGGTCCTGGCGATCCGTCCCGAGCGGGTGAGTCTGACCGAGCCCGGGGTGTACACGAACGAATTTGAAGCGACGGTCGAGGACATCCTGTTCATCGGCGACCACCTTCGGTTGCGCCTCAACCTGTGCGGAAACCCCCATTTCGTCGTCAAGATCAAGAATATCGTCGGCCAAAGCGGCGTGCTCGAGGGGGATCGGGTACGGGTCGGGTGGAGCGTGATGGACTGCCGGGCGCTGCCCGACGAGCAAGGGGGAGGCGTGGCGCCTCCACCGCGGTCGGCGGGCGGGCACCGCCCGATGAACGACGACGGAGCGCCGGTTCCGAACGGGCCCTCTCTCCGCCAACCACCTGATCTTCCCGGGAGGAATTCCGCATGAGTATGAACCCATCAGCCGGCGGGGCGGCCGGTGCCTGCATCCGGACTCTGGCGGTCGCCCTGGCCGTGCTCGGGAGCGCGGCGCACCCGACCCAGGCCGCTGATTCGGTCACCGTGGTGTCGTGGGGCGGCGCCTACGCCGAGGCCTGCACGAAAGCGGTATTGAATCCGTTCACGGACGAATCCGGCATCGAGGTTCGCCTCGAGAGCTACAACGGCGGCCTCGCACAGATTCGGGCACAGGTAGAGACCGGCAACGTTCACTGGGACGTGGTGGACCTTGAATTCGCCGATCTGGTTCGCGGCTGCGACGAGGGCCTGTTCGAACTCGTCGACATCGATGAACTGCCGCCCGCCGCAGACGGCACCCCGGCTCGCGAAGACTATTTCGCCGACACCTATTCGGAATGCGGCGGCGGCGGAATCTTCTATTCCACGATCTACGCGTACAACAACGAGAGCTTTGCCGGCGAGCGGCCCTCCACGATCGAGGACTTCTTCGACCTCGAACGGTTTCCAGGGCGGCGCGGGATGCGCCGGACCGCCATCGCCAATCTCGAATTCGCATTGCTGGCAGACGGCGTGCCGCCAGAGAACATCTATGACGTGCTGAATACCCCGGAAGGCGTGGACCGGGCGTTCGCCAAGCTCGACACGATCAAGGAACAGATCGTCTGGTGGGAGGCGGGTGCCCAGCCACCCCAGATGCTGGCCGACCGGGAAGTGGTCATGAGTACTGCGTACAACGGGCGGATTTTCAACGCTCAGGTGCTGGAACAGCAACCGTTCACGATCGTCTGGGACGGCCAGGTGCTCGACTACGGACAATTCGCCATCGTTGCCGGTACCCCCAATTTCGAAGCCGCCAAGCGATTTCTCTTGTTTGCTTCCCAAGTGGAGATCATGGCGGCCATCGGTGAGTTCATCGCCTACAGCCCGACCCGGCATTCGGGTACGGCACTGATCTCCACACATCGCGAAACCGGCGTGGACATGCTGTCTCACATGCCGAGCGCCCCCCAGAACATGCGTCGTGCGGTGCGCAACGACTGGGAATGGTGGAGCAACCACGGCGAAGAAATGAACGATCGTTTCAGCGCGTGGCTGGCGCGCTGATCGCCACGCGGATGCGAGCGGCAGCGCTGACGCTGCCGCTCGTTGCCTTCATTGGCGTAACCTTCCTCGCGCCGCTCGGCGTGATGCTGGCGCGCAGTGTGCACGAACCACTGGTCGCGGATTCCCTGCCCGGAACGCTCGCCGTGCTGGCGGACTGGAACGGCCTGTCACCCCCCGATGCTGCCGCCTTCGAAACGCTGGGCCGAGAGTTTCAGCACCTGCAGCAGCAACGGGCTCTCGGTGGCGTGGCCGCTCGCGTCAACCGTATCGAGACCGGCATGCGCAGTGCGATTGTCCGCACGGCCCGAAAGCTTCGGGGGCCGGACCCTGAATCGTGGCGGGAAGCCATGGTCGCCGCCGACCCGCTGTGGGCCGAAACCCGAGCCTGGCGGGCGATTCAGCTGGCCGGCGAGCGGTATACGCTTCGCCACTTTCTACACGCCCTCGATCTCGAACGGGACCGTTCCGGCGACGTGGTCGCCAGACCGGCCGACCAGCGGATCTATCTTGCGCTTTTCGGGCGGACACTGCTGATCAGCATCCTGATCACCGTGATCTGCCTCGTCCTCGGCTACCCCCTGGCCTATCTGATCGCCCACAGCCGGCCGTCCCGATCCCGTCTCCTCCTGCTGCTCGTGCTGGTGCCCTTCTGGACGTCCCTGCTGGTTCGCACCACGTCCTGGATCGTCCTGCTGCAGAATCAGGGCGTGATCAACGACATCCTGGTGGCCGTCGGGCTGATCGCCGACGACAACCGGCTGGCGCTGATCTACAACATGACGGGCACCCTGATCGCCATGACCCAGATCCTCCTGCCCTTCATGATCCTGCCCCTCTACGCGGTCATGCGCACCATTGAACCGTCGCAAATGCGGGCCGCGTCAGCACTGGGCGCAACCTTCGGACAGGGGTTCCTGCGGGTGTACTGGCCGCAAACCCTCCCCGGTGTCGCCGCCGGGTCGCTGCTCGTGTTCATCCTGTCAGTCGGCTACTACATCACCCCGGCCCTGGTGGGCGGGCGCACGGGCCAGCTGATCTCCAACCTGATCGCGTACCACATGCAACAATCGCTGAACTGGGGACTGGCGGGGGCGCTGGGCGCGATCCTCCTGATCGGCGTGGTGATCCTCTATTTCCTGTTCAACCGGCTCGTGGGCGTCGAGCGGATGCGCTTTTCATGACGGGGAAACCGACAGCCCTTTCTCTGGCCGAACGGACGGGACGAAGACTCTATCTCGGGTTCTGCGTGGCCGTGCTCGCATTCCTGATCGCACCGATGCTGGTCGTCATTCCCCTGAGCTTCAACGCGGAGCCCTACTTCACGTTCAGCGAGGGAATGCTGGCCCTCGAAGCCGACGCCTACTCGCTGCGCTGGTACCGGAGCATCGCCGAAAACGAAGAGTGGCGGCGTGCCCTGATCAACAGTCTGGTCATCGGCACGGCAGCGGCGGCGATCGCGACCGGTCTCGGAGTCCTGGCGGCATTGGGACTGGCCAACCCGGCGATGCCGGCCCGGGCGTTCATCACGGGATTGCTGATCTCCCCGATGATTACTCCCATCATCATCTCGGCAGCGGGCATGTTTTTCTTCTATTCGAGCCTGGGGATCGGACAGACCCATCTCAGCCTGATCCTGGCTCATGCTGCGCTCGGCACCCCCTTCGTCGTCATCACCGTCACCGCGACCCTCGCCGGCTTCGACCGGAACCTGGCAAGGGCCGCATCCAGCCTGGGCGCCGGTCCGCTGGTCGTCTTCCGGCGGGTTCAACTGCCGTTGATTGCCCCGGGCGTGGTCGCGGGCGCCCTGTTTGCGTTCGTCGCGTCCTTTGACGAGGTGGTGACCGTGCTGTTCCTCGGCGGCATTGAACAGCGCACCATTCCCCGGCAGATGTGGTCGGGCATCCGGGAACAGATCAGCCCGGAGATCCTCGCGGTGGCAACCTTGCTGGTGGTATTCATCCTCGCCCTGATGGGCATCGTCGAATGGCTACGGAGTCGCCGCGGCTACAGCAGTGCCACCCGGCAGGGGCGTCCACGCCCGCCGGCATGAACCGGAGCTTCCCAGAATGGCCATAGTCCGCACGGCGTTACCGAAATTGTCCGGCCGGAGAGAGGAGACTCATGGGATACGACGGGTTGAGGTAACTGCTCACCCCAGACCTATCAGAATGATCAACCTGCGGCCGGTCTGGCACCCTGATCTTCAGCCGTGATCTTCAGCCACACGAGATCCAACCGCGAACCCGAGCGTGCTACCGCGAATCCTTCCCTTGCGCATAACAGGCATTTCCCATGGGACTGTGCGGGCCAGCATTCAAGTTGAGCGGGTGAGCGGCATCTCAGAATAAAGTCGTTCTTTGGCACCACGGAAACGCAGTAAAATCGCAAATCTGGATTGCCGTCTCGATGCAAGCGAGACACCATCGCCATCCAGCTCTTCGACGCGAAGCCCAAGCGCGATGAATTCCGGCCCGCCGTGTTCCCTGAGTTCGCGTTCGTACAGCAAATCGGGAACAGTAAACTCGAAGGGAAGGCGGAAAGTGGATTCGACAAGACTCCCGCGATCAAGGTCGATCAGGACAGAGGTGTCGGACACTAGGACCTTCACGTTACTCAGGCTCTGGCAGGTTCCGCCTCGAGGCTCGGCGGTTCATCCATGCGGCGGTTGAGCTCGTGAACGGAGTGACCGAGCAGTTCGGCGGCCTTGGCTTCGGAGATCGCTCCCTCTGACAGCGCGCGGAAACACAGCCGCTCGAAACGCAAGGGGCTCTCGCCGCGCATGGCCTCCGGCTCCTTGTACGGTGGACTGCGCCAACCGCGACGTCTGAATTCATTGAACAGACGGCGAACCAGCGGCGTACCGAATATCCCGAGGTCCTTGCAACGGCAGGTTAGCGCCTGAACGCTCACGCCGAAGATTCTCTTGAGTTCGAAGAGTTCGCCCCAGCCGATAGACTTTCGGTGTCTCCCGATCTCGGACCGCAGCGTCTCGGCCGGCATCAGGAACGCGCCAGCGAACCAATGTGCGGCTTTCTCTTCGTCGACTTTCGGCCCCGGGTCGAGGACCATATGGCCCAGTTCATGCGCCAGCGTGAAGCGCTGTCGTTCTCCCCCATCTTCCCGGTTCACGACGACAACCGACGCAACGCCCCTGTCTTCGCGGCGCACTCGCGCCGTGAGCCCGTCGATATTCGGGAGACTCATCGCGAGAACCTTGATCCCACGCTCCTCGAGGAGATCAACAAGGTTAGGGATCGGATCGAGTCCGAGGCCCCAGTGGGCACGCATGCCCAGCGCAGCCTGTTCCGCTTCGCCGGGGTCGCGCAGCACGGGCCAAGGGATCTCCCGCGGCATGTCCCAAGCCACGGTGGGCAGCCCCAGGATCTCCTCGACCGCGAGATATCTCTCCAGTAGGTGCAGGACCCTGGCCTCGACCTGCGCCTCCTCCCGGCGGCTCGTGAGCCGCTTCTTCCGGAAGTCAACATCCTCAAGGCGGATGTCGCTGTCGCTGGCCAGGTAGTCGACCGGCACATCAAGGACATCAGCCAGTGCAATGAGCACGCCGGAGCTCGGCATGGTCTCATCGCGCTCATACTTGCTGATCGCCTGCGCCGTCACGCGGTTGCTGATTCGATCCTGCACATCACGAAGAGACAGGCCACGGGCATTCCGGGATACTTTAATTCGTTGACCTACAGTCATTTTCAACTCCTTTCTCATCGGTTGACAAGATATGCATCTGGATAAAATTTGTCAATTGCAGGGGTTGAACGGCTGTCGCGACTTCCTCTATCGACGGTCGAGACCGTCAATGACCGAGAACAGGAGGTGCATCAATGGTCGCTCGATTCTCTGCGTCGCCCCGGCCGGTCCGCGCCGGCAGCCGATCGGCCATCTCCGCCTTGTTCATCTGTCCTCCTCCCCGGCCATCCTGTCCTGTCCCGCTCCCCGATAACCCGCCGGGCATGGCGCCGGTCAACGGCCGCTCCCGAGGAGACCGGATATCGCGGGCGATTCCGGTTTCCGCACCGGCCAGCCATTCGTCGAGTTTCGACCAGCGGCGGCACCCCGAGGCGTTGCGCACCGCGATGGCAACCGCCTTCTTCTGGCCTACCAGCACCGCCAGCCGCTTGCCGCGCGTGACCCCGGTATAGAGGGGGTTCCGCCTCAGCATCGCGTAGTGCTGCTGGGTCAGCACCGGCGGTTGCGGTCACGGTGGGCGAAGAGGACGCGACCGTTGCGGTCGCGGCGGATCAGCGGGCGGGCGGCGGCGAGCGTCTCCGGGCGGATGCCGCAGCCGACCAGCCAGACCGGCGCCCGGGTCCGGCAGGGCCGCGTGCCAGTGGCGGCGGAAGTCGCGCGAGGTACCCGCGGGCGTGCCGTAGCGGGTGCGGATCTCGGCGAAGGAGAGGCCGCGACGGAGCAGGAAGTCGATCGCGGTACCGTGGTCATCGCTATCGAGGGCACTGAAGTAGACCCGGTGTCCGTTGGGGCACAGTTTCGTGACGAGTTTCGCCTGGCCCGGCGCGCGGAGCACGGGGTTCGTACGAGTCGAGGCCGCGGGATCGCGGACGTATCCCCAGTCCGCCACGATGCCCTCGAGCGGCCGGCACTTGAGCGCGTCGAAGTCGACGTAGGTCATCCGGCTTCGCGCCGGGTGCGCCACGAATCACCGTCGATGGTGATGAGGGCGGCGGCGTGCATCAGCCGGTCGACGGTGCCGGCGATGCCAGCGGCGCTGGGGAAGACGCGGTCCCACTGGGCGAAGACCAGCGTGGTGGTGACCAGGGTGGAGCGGCGCTGGTAGCACCGCGAGACGAGGGCGTAGAGGAGGTCGGCCGTGGTGCTCTTGAGGGTCACGTATCCGATCTCGTCGAGGACCAGCAGGCGGGGCCGGGCGAGGATTCCGAGGCGGCGACGCAGTTCGCTTCTCGAGGAGATCTCGACGAGTTTGTCGAGCAACTCCGGCGCTTTCTCGAAGCGGACGGTGTGGCCGTCAGCGTCGCCTTCAGCCAGTCGACCGTCTCGGGGGTGTATTGTCGGAGACCGATTCTCATGGAACCAGAGATACGACATCGGCGGTGATGAGTTAAATGTGTCCGCTTGAAAGGCCCCGGGCACAGTCAAACGCATGATCGAGGCACTATGCTATGCCGCATAAATCAACAAAGTCGAGGGGAGGGCATGATGACCGACAAGCTTATCGACCGAAACCCGGACATTCTCGGCGGGACACCCGTATTCGCGGGCACCAGAGTTCCGGTGCGTATCCTGATGGAACATCTCGAAGCTGGCGACCGGCTGGACGATTTTCTGGTCGATTACCCGACAGTATCGCGTCCCCAGGCGGTCGCGCTGCTTGAACGCGCGACGACGGTGCTGGTCGCTGGCGACGATGAAGCTGCTACTTGACGAATCGGTGCCGAAACGGCTCGCCAGGTCCTTCCCCACGGCGTTCACGGTGCGCACGGTCCAGGAGATGGGCTGGACCGGAATCGGAAACGGCCGCCTGTTGGCACTTGCGGCCCATGAGGGCTTCCGGGCGATGATCACCGTCGACCGCGGTATCGAGCATCAACAGAATCTCGATGCGCTGCCGATCCCCGTCGTCATCATGCTCGCCACGCGGAATCATGCTCGCCACGCGGAACCGCCTGACGGAATTGCAGCCTCTGGTACCGGCAGCGGTAGATATGCTGTCGCGTGATCTGCAAAAGCGCATCTACCGCGTTCTGTTCGTGGTGCGATGACCGTACCACTCGGGAAGCACACCCCGCAATTCGTCAGAAACCCCGCGACACCGACACTCCCAGAATCCCGTCCTCTGGCTTGACCACACCATTATCGCAGCGCGGGTCACGGTCGCTGCGGTCCGACCAGAACACGCTCAGGCCCAGTCCGGCCACCGAAGTATCCAGAGAGACGTGATACCAGTCATAATCGTCGCAATTTTTCCGCTTGTTGTCCTGGCCGTAGGTCAGCGAAACCCCGAGCGGCACACCTCCGCCGATCAGGTCGCCGAACGGCACGTTGATTCCGACCTGCGGACGGTAGTGTCCGCTCGTATTCGCCGCCCCCGCATACTCGCTCCACCGTGGCAGGCCCAACCGGGCCCAGACCCCGACCTTGCCCACGTCCGCACTCAGCTTGAAACGGGCTTCCACCAGGTTTTCGTCGGTATGACCCGGATACGTCAGGTAGAGCAGGTCGACACTGTATCCCACCGACTCCGACAACGACCCTCCGCAACCGGTCTCGTAATCGATCTCGATAGATCCGTCATAATCTGCGCTGGATGCCCAGAAACCCGCATAGCACGATTTGAAGTTGTAGTACAGGCTGCCCTGCAATGCGGGTTGTTCATCGGATTCCGATCCTCCCTGCCATGCGTAGTGGGAGGCAAGCTTCAGGCTGCCGGAAAATTCCGCGTTCGCCACCCCGTGCAGGGCCATGCCGGCACACATAGCGAAAGTACAGGCAGCCATTGTCTTCTTCATGGGAAACGCTCCAGGCAACCGTCCTTCAAGACTGTACCGGAGGAACCCGGCAGCCCGCACCACACCCGATCCCAGGTTCCTTGAACTGCAGGCTGTTCGGGATCTCCGCAGAGCCCGATTCTACCAGATCTGCGCCTGTTTGTCGATGGATACGGGGGCTTTGGGGCTTTCGGCCGGTACGCGGGGCCCATTGCCGCTCGCCGCCCGTACGCTCACACAGGCCGCCCCGATGTGGCCGGACCCGTCAGGGAGCGTTCACCGGCCTGCCACCTACAACCGCTCCCCCAGTGCCCCGAGAAAGGCCTGGATCCGGGCGGCGTTCACCCCGATATCACTCCGCCCTACCCGACTGAGGGAGCGCACGTCGACCCGCGCCCCGGCCCCGCCCTGGCCGGCCGCAATCCGAACGATGATGTCATCCTTGAAGCCGTACCAGACCGACGTATCCGTCGCCTCGATCCGGCCCTGTGACGCTTCTGCCGAAACGACATTCCAGCCCATGCCTGCGGCGGTGGCGAGGGCGCGGTCATAGACCGTCTCCGGGTCTGCGTCTGTCATCAGCGGACCGAGCTCCGGATACCCGCATTGCTGCTGCCTCGCAACCGTATCCCCGGCGTAATCGTGGGGATTCGCCCCCTCTGCCTCGCGCACCGCCACGACCGCGGCAAAGCCGGGCGGGTCGACGGTATCGGTGGTGATGTCGTGAATGAAGGGAACCCGCTGCACGGTGATCCACTGCTGGTACACCGTGTGGAAGCTGTAGCCGCCCACGACCACCCCGATGACCGAGAGGACCATGCCCGGTACGCTTCCGGGCAGGCTTCGACCCAGACCCACCAGCGAAAGCAGGCCGCCGGCGAGGGCGGCATAGGCGGCATACCTGGTCAACGTCAGCAAGGCAAAACCGAACGACCACAAACCGAACCGGTAGCCGAAGGCCGCGCCGGCCATCACCAGTGCAGCGAGTACCGAAACGGCCACACCCGCGAGGGCCAGGCGGGGTACCGGAGTCCGGCGGTCCGGACCGACACTCTGCGAATCGCTCATGATCTTCTCTCCTGTACCGGCGCGGCCTCGTCACGCAACGCACCCGCCCGGGGACATGATTGCACGATCGACAGGGAATTGGCAGCCGCCCGCGGATATTCGCCGGCCTGACCGGTCTGGCCCGCCGGCGGTTGACCGGGAATGCACCGGGTGCGTTGCCGACACCGGAGGAACCCGCCCTGCAACCGGCCTGCGACGGCGGGCGGATATCAGGAGCTTCCGGGGGCCTCGCCGGTACAGGCGCCCCGAATCGCGGCCGCGCCGTTTCGGAACGCGTCCTGCAACAGCCACGCGTCGCCCGAGTAGCAGAGGAAGTCCGTACCTGACCGGAACAGGGGAAGAG
The DNA here is from genome assembly GCA_965203385.1 of Alphaproteobacteria bacterium. Taxonomy (GTDB): domain Bacteria; phylum Pseudomonadota; class Alphaproteobacteria; order TMED109; family TMED109; genus VXPW01. Next base: position 1,953,382 of record OZ241893.1, on the reverse strand, counting down.
CTGCCTCGGGGGTCATGATCAGGCGCCCGAGGGACTTGTTGTGTTGACGTGCGGCCCGCTCGGTGCGCGCAACCGCGTCCCGGAAAACCGGATGATCGAAGTTGCCCGGTACACCCAGACTCACGCTCAGGTCAAAGTGGCCGATCCACAGCAGGTCGACTTCCGGCAGGGCGGCAATGGCCTCGATATCGTCTGCGGCCCCCCTGGTTTCCACCAGTACAGCCAGAACCGTTCGCGCGTTCGCCTCGGCAAACTTTTCGTCTACCGCACCTTGCGTGAACCGGTCGTGCTGGATCCCGAGTGCCACCCCGCGATCCCCGGCCGGAGGGTATTTCGATACCCCGACCAGGGTCTTCACGTCGGCCAGCGAGTCCGCCTTCGGCACCATGATTCCCTCGGCTCCCGCATCCAGCGCCCGGTTGACATGGTGCGGTTCTCCGGACGGGACGCGCACCAGAGTCGGCAACCCCGCCGCTTCCATGTAGCGGAGTGCAGACTTCAGGGAATCCATCCCGAAACCGCTGTGCTCGGTATCCAGGAATGCGAAGTCGCAGCCGGCCGCCTTCAGCACATGGCCGATGCCCGGGGTGTTGAATTCGACCACGAAGGTTCCGGTCTTCAGGGACCGGGACCGGGTCAGGTCCTTGAGGGACATGGGGACCCTCCTTCCATGCAGGGGCGGCACCGGAAGCCCGGCGAAGCGAAGAGGGCGGTGACTGCGGCCGGCGCGGGACCCGGGGCCGGTGACAGGCTTGCCCGGAGGGTTGGGCGACGGGCGGGCCGATGCGCCCCTCCCGGCTTCGACCCACCGTCGGCAAAGCGCCTGGCCGCCACTGCTGCACCCGGCCTGCCCGGTGCGCCGGACCCGCTGGTCCGATCCGTTCCTCTCGCGCCTTTCCCGTTCGGGACCGGGCGCGATGAGCAGGCCCACGGCACCTGCTGCCCGCCCCCCGGGTTGCGAACCGCCGGCCGGCCGCCGCGGGCCGTCGTGACGTCCCGGCCCGGGCGCTGCCACGAGAGGCCCGGATCCGGCCCGCGTTCCCTCGCCCTGATGCCGGCCGGGGCCGCGTCGTACCCGGCAGCGGGACTCGGTGCACCGGTCCTCAACCGCCACCCCCCGACCGCCCGGGATCCGCGCGGCCCGGGATCCAGCCGTGCCGGCCGCACCGTCCAGGGCCGGCACGCGGCGTGCGAAGACCAGGTCATCCCGTGATCTTGCCGGTCTTCCCTAGACGCTGCCCGCTCCCAGCACCCGGGTGCGCCCCGCATGGTCGCTGATGCGTACGCGAACCCCGGGCAAGCCGCGCGCGGCCGCGGCCGCCGCTGCTTCCGGCATGACCGCAAACGCCGTCGCCAGCGCATCGGCTTCGGTCGCGGTCGGCGCGATGACCGAGACGCTCTGATGGCGGTGGGCCGAGCGGGCGGTGCGCGGGTCGAAAATGTGGTGCCACTCTCCGCTCGCATCGAACGGGGTGCCGTATCCGCCGGACGTGGCGATCGCTTCCCCGGACACCCTGGCGACCCCGAGGAGGGACGAACCGTCCGGGGCGGGAATGCCTACCCGCCAGGGCCGGCCGGCCGGATGCCCTCCGATCGCCCGGGTCTCGCCCAGTTCCACCAGCGCGTGCCGGAGCCCTCCGTCCCGGAGGCGTTCGGTCACGCGGTCGGTCATGAAGCCCTGCGCAATGCCGTTCAGCGTCAACCCCATGCCCGAGCGCCGGAACCGGACCGACCCGGAGGTGGAATCGACGGCCCGCCAGTCCACGAGGGTGCGGAGCGAATCCAGTTCCCGGGGCGGCGGCGGCCGGCCGGCCGTGCGGAAACGCTCGGCGGTGGCGACCCACAGCGGCTGCACGGTGGGGTCGAAGGCCCCGGCGGTCAGCGCCGACAGCCGGGCGGACTCGTCGAGCAGCTGCCGGAATACCGGCGTGGGACGCTCCAGCCGGCCCGCACGGTTGAGCCGGGAAATCGACGAATGGGGGCGGTAGAGGCTGAACTCGTCCTCCAGGACGTCGATCTCGCCGGCCACCCGGGCCAGCAGCGTCCGGGCCCGGGCCCGATTCTCGTCGAACAGGACGATCCGCACCGGTGCACCCAGCGCCACCCCGCGCCATTCGACCGGTTCCAGTTTTCGTTCCACCTCGCGCGGTCCGGCCAGCAGCAGCGCGCCCCCGCCCAGTGCGAGCCCGCCGGTCGTGGCGCCCATGATGGTGAGCACGCGGCGGCGGTCGGGCCCGCTGGCGGCGCGCGGCGAACGGGGTCGTTGCACCATGATCTCCTCAAGCCTCCATGGGCCGGGGGCCGGGCACCGGCGGCAGCCGCTCGGGTCCGGGTTCCGCCGGCCGCGGCGCCGCCGCCCGCGCGGTTTCGCCGGACACGAAAATCCGCAGCATCGGCGGGACGATGATGAGGGTGATCACCGCCGACATCGTCAACCCTCCGACCACGACCGAACCCAGCCCCCGGTAGAGTTCGGATCCGGCCCCGGGAAACAGCACCAGCGGCATCATCCCGGCCACGGTCGTGAGGGTCGACATGAAGATCGGGCGCACCCGGTTCCGGGTCGCCTCGACAATCGCGGCCGGCGGGTCCAGGCCTTCTTCCCGGATGTGCAGCAGCGACTGGTGCACGAGCAGGATGGCATTGTTCACGACGATGCCGATCAGGATGACAAATCCCAGCATGGTCAGCATGTCGAGCGGCTGCACGGTGTAGAAGTTCAGGACCCACAGCCCGATCACCCCGCCGGCCGTGGCCGGCGGCACCGACAGCATGATGACGAACGGGTAGAGGAAGCTGGAAAACAGGACCGCCATGAGCAGGTAGACGATCGCGACCGCAACGATGAGATTCCCCACCATCGCGTTCCAGGTCTGGGTGAGTTCGTCGGCGGTGCCCGAGATCGCGAGCTTGGTCCCGGCCGGCAGGCCCTGCGCCTCCAGCGGGGCCACCACTTCGGCGGCGACCATGTCGATGGCCGCTTCCAGCGGGATCAGGTCGGACGGCCGCAACTGGAGCGTGATCGTGCGCTCGCGCTCAATGTGGCGGATTTCCGTCGGACCGGAAGTGACGACCACGTCGGCCACCGAACTCACCGGGAGGATCTCGCCGCTCTGGGTCACGACCGGCAGGGTCTCGATACCCTGCGTGTGGCCGATGTCTTCCTGCGGGCCCTGCAGCGTGAGGTCCAGCCGTTCCGAATTCACCGTGATTTCGGCGACCCGAAGCCCGGAATTGAAGGCATCCACGCTCATGGCGAGTTCGCGCGCCGTCACCCCGTTGTCCGCCAGCCGCACCCGGTCGGGGCGAACCTGGACCTCGGGCGACCCGAGGTCGAGGCCGGGGATCGGGCGCATCTGGTTGCCCTCGTTGCGCGGAAACGCCTGACCGATCAGCCCGGCCGCCTGCTGGGCCACCGCCACCACGTCGACGAGCGAAGGCCCGCTGATATCGATGTCGATCGCCCGGCCGCCGCCGAAGCCGCGCTGGAACAGGCTGGGCTGCGTGAAGAACCCGAACGTGCCCGGCTCTCCGAACAGCGACCGGGTCAGAACCGGGATCAGCTCCCGCACCCGGGTCTCCTGGACGGCGCTGGCCCCGAAGAAGGTGCGGCCGTCGCGAATCGCGACGAAGAAGTAGTTCTTGATCTTGGGCGGCTGCCCGGGGGCGGCCTCGGGCCCCGTCTCGCTCGCCCAGAGCGGGCGCACGGGGATCTCGACCCGCTCGGCGATGTCGGTCAGGGTCTCGAGATTGTAGCCGGGCGGCGGGAGCATCACGCCGAAGATCAGGTTCCGGTTGCCTTCGGGCAGGTACTCGAGCTTCGGCAACAGCTGCCAGCTCACCAGCAGCGCCGCCGCCGCCACGCTCAAGGCGATGGCCGCGGACGCCACGCGGGAGCGAAGCACCCGCCGCACGTACCCCGTGAAGAAGCGGGCGACGAGGCGCGGAACCCAGTCGATCGGGCCCAGGCTGAGGCGGCGATACCCCTGACCGGAACCGAGCAGCCAGGTCGCGAGCGCCGGAATGACGGTCACCGACACCAGCAGCGACATCAGGACCGCCACCGAGATGGCCACGGCGATATCGCGGAACAGCTGCCCGGCCTCCAGTTCCATCACCAGGATGGGAATGAACACCAGGACCGTGGTGAGCGCCGACACCATCACCGCCGACCAGACCTGCCGGGTGCCGGCATGCGCCGCCTCGGGCCCCGACCGGCCGCTCTCGCGCAACCGGTAGATGTTCTCCAGCACCACGATGGCGGCGTCGACCACCATGCCGACCGCGAACGCAATTCCGGCCAGCGAAATCACGTTGAGCGAGCGGCCGAGGGCGGCCATGGCCACGAACGATGCCACCACCGAGACCGGAATGGCGAGACCGATGATCACGGTCGCGCGCCAGGAACGCAGGAACAGGAGCAGGACCACGACGGCCAGCAGTCCGCCGATCCAGATGTTCTGGCGCACCAGCTCGATCGCGGAGTCGATGTAGATGGTCTCGTCGTACACCTGCTGCATGGTGAGGCCGACGCTCGGCAACGCGAACTCGTTGAGCTCCGCGACCGCTTCCCGGACACCGTCCATGGTGTCGATGATGTTGGCGCCGCTCTGGCGCATCGCGTTCACGGCCAGCGCCGACTCCCCCAGAAACCGGATGTCGGCGCGCGGCGTCTTGTACCCGAAGTCGACGGCCGCGATATCCCCGACCCGGGTGCGGCCGATCCGGCCGGAGTCGGTTTCGTCGGTGACCAGGACCACGTCCCGGACCTGCTCGGGGGTCTGCAGTTCGCCTTCCGCCCGCACCACGTAGCGGCGCTTGCCCTCCTCGACGTCACCGGCCGAAACCGACGCGTTGGCGAGCCGCAGCGAATCCGTCACGGCCGGCACCGTCAGCTTGTGGGTGGCCAGCTGCTCCGGCCGGACCGTGACCTGCAGTTCCCGCTGGGTTCCGCCGTACAGGTTGGTCCGCGCCACCCCCGGCACCCGCTCGAGACGGTCCTGGATCACGTCCTCGACGTAGTCGCCGTACGTCGCCACCCGCCGCTCGTTCCCCGCCGTGCGGGTGAGGATGAACCAGGCCACCGGATTGTCGTCGAGGCCGGCGGTATCCAGCTGGGGTTCCCCGGCATCCTCCGGGTAGTCATCGATCTGGTTGAGCCGGTTGGACACGAGGAGCAGGGCCCGGTCCATGTTGATCCCGACATTGAACTCCAGCGTCACCTCCCCCTGCCCGTCGCGGGAGGTGCTCTCCATGCGCTCCAGTCCCTCCAGACCGCGCAGCACGTCTTCCTGGCGGTTGACGATCTCGCGTTCGATCTCGTAGGGGCTCGCACCGTACCATGAGGTCGTGACCGAAATCACGGGGGTGTACACGTCGGGCGCCAGCTGAATCGGAATCCGGGTAAGCGCCAGAAAGCCCAGCACCACGATCATGATGACGATCGCGAGGACCGCGATCGGCTTGTCGATGGAGAGGCGGATGAGGTTCATTGACCGGCGTCGTCCCCACCGCCCGTGGCGGCCTTCGCCACCGCATCCGCCGGATCCTCCTGCCCGCTGCCTTCGGCCGGCGGTGCCACCGCCACCGCCTGCCCCGGCAGCAGGCGCTCGTTCCCCCGGACCACCGCGACGTCCCCGGGCTCCACGCCGGCCAGTACCACGAACCGGTCGCCCACCGCTTCGCCGAGCTGCACCGGCCGGACTTCCGCCTTGCCGTCGACGACGACGTACACCACCGAGATGCCCCGCCGCTGCAGGATGGCATCCTTGTGCACCGTCGGCACGATGGCCGTGTCGCTGACCGGCACATGCACCGTGGCCCCTTCGCCGATCGCCGGCGCCGCCGGCAGTCCGGCCAGCTCGGGCATCAGGCGCACCCGGCGGGTGCGGGTCCGCGGGTTCTCGACCGTGCCCACCGCGCGCACGGTGGTGGCCATCGCCTCGCCCGACCCGCGGGTCACCCCGATGGCGGTACCCGGCTTGAGCGCCGCCACGCGGTGCGACGGGACGTCCGCCTCGATCTCGAGCGCGCTCTCGCTGACCAGGGTGACCACCGGACCGCCCGGCTGCACGGCCTCGCCGAGATCGGCATGCCGCTCCTCGACCACCCCGTCGAACGGTGCCACCACCGTCCCCCGCGCCAGGTCGTCGCGGGCCGTGTCGAGCCGGGCGCGGGCCTCGTCCAGCGCCGCCTGGGCCATCTGGACCTGAGCCGCCGCGATGTCCGCCTCGCCCCGTGCATCGTCGCGCTGGGCCTGGCTGAACGCGGTCGATTCGCGCAGCCCCTCGGCCCGCTCCAGCCGCCGCTGCGCCAGGGCCGCCGTCGCCTGCGCCACCGCGAGCCCCGCTTCCCGCTGGGCCACACTGGCCCGGGCCTGCTGCATCTGCCAGCCGAGCCGCTCGACATCCAGGACCGCGATCACGTCGCCCTGCACCAGCCGGTCACCGATCTTCACCGGCATCTCGGTCACGTGGCTCGCGAGCAGCGCCGGAACCACGGCCTCGAACAGGGTGACGAAGCGGCCGATGGTCGGAGCCGTCTGGTCGACCGCCTCGGCGATCACCTTGTCTGTCCCCACCATCGCCGGCTGCTGCGCGAGGGCCGGCATCGCCGCGGCCGTGACCGCCGCCGCGAGCAGACGCACGGCCCTGCCTGGAACCAACCGGATCCGCATCATCTGAAAACCCCTGCTGCCGCAATCGTGCCAGCGCCAGCCGGCCGCGCCCCAGCGGACGCCTAGTAGGCCACGGGCACCGGATCGAGATGGCGCCAAAGAAGCCATGTAGCGCAGGAACGCCACGGTTCCCACCGCCGGCCGAACCGCTCCGCCGCCGAGCGTCCGGTGCGCACGGTACCATACAACTCTCCCAGTGCCCGCAACAGCCCGAGATCGTCGACCGGGAACACGTCCGGGCGCAGCAGGCAGAAGATCAGGAACATCTCGGCCGTCCAGCGGCCGATCCCGCGGCGCGCGGTGAGAACCGCAACGGCCTCGGCGTCGGTGAGTTCCGACCAGCGGACCCGGCGCCCGTCGCCGCCGGCAAACCAGGCCGCGAGCTCCGCGATGTACTCGGCCTTGCGCTGCGACAGCCCCGCACCCCTGAGAGCCGGAAGGCCGGCGGCCGATACCCGTCCGGGAGAGACCCCGCCCAGGCCTTCCTCCAGCCGCGTCCACACCGCGTGCGCCGCCCGCACCGAGATCTGCTGGCCCACGATCGACCGCGCGAGCGACTGGAAGGCGCTGCCCCGGGACGTGAGCGCCGCGCCCCGGGTGGTGCGCATGATCCGGCGCAGTACCGGGTCGCGGTCGGCCAGGGTCCGGGTCGCCTCGTCCCACCAGCCGGGAACCGTGCCCCGCACCGGAACGCCCGCCACGGCTACCGGGCCTCCCGGTGCCACGCGAGAAACAGCGCCCCGGCCGCCAGGGCCAGAAGCGCCCACCAGGGCAACAGCGGCAACTGGGCCCGTCCGGTCACGGTGTGGCGGCCCTGGCGCCGGAGCCCCAGCCAGTTCTCGCCCGCCGCCGGTCCCGCCGCCACCGGCCGGAACGGCGGCGGACCGCCCTGGTCCGCCAGCCAGAAGACCCCGCCGCCGGTCGCCGCGGCCAGGCCCTGGACCGGTCCGGGGTCGGCGCGCAGGTCGGCCAGTTCCAGCGGATCCGCCGCCGGCACCAGCGCCGTCGCCGTCAGCTCTCCGGCCGTGAAGGTCCACAGCCCCGGCTCGGCGGCCGCCATCGACGCCGTCGCCGCCCCCGCCCCGGCCGCCGCCAGCGCCGCCGTCGTCACGGCCCCCGACGGCCCGACGGCCGTGACCTCGTCGGGGAGGGTGTCGACACTGCGGTAGGCCACGTCGATTCTCGCCCCCGATACGGTGGCCCGCAGCTGGTGCTCCTCGAGCTCCGGCTCCTTCATGAGCCAGTGCACGACCCGGCGCAGCAGTTCTGCCCGCGGCCCGCCGCCGGGGCCGGGGCGCGTCCAGACCCAGGACTGGTCCGAGAGCAGTTGCGCCACCCGCCCCTCGCCGATCCGGCTGAGCTGCAGCAGCGGCCAGCCGTCGGCGCCGTGCAGCAGGGATTCCCCCTTCACCGGCATCCCCCGCACCATCCGGTACCACGGCCCCCAGTCCGCGGCCCCGTCCGCGAGCCCGGCCGTCACCGGATGGTTCCGGCCGGCCTCCGACAGTTCGGGCACGAAGGGGCGCTCGATCACGTCGCCCGCCGGCAGGGTCGGAAGAATTTCCCGCAACGCCGTGTTGGCGAGGCTGAAACGACCGGCGTAGAGGGGGCCGGCGATGTCCAGCAGGGCGCCGCCGCGGACGACATATTCGGCGATGTTCGAGAGGTACTGCGGGGGCAGGATGCCGCGCATGTGGTAGCGGTCGAAGATCACGAGATGAAAGCTGTCGAGGTCGGCATCAAACAGTTCCCGCGCCGGGAACGGGATCAGCGACAGCTCCTGCACCGGGGTGGCGTCCTGCTTGGTCGGCGGCCGCAGGATCGTGAAGTGCACGAGGTCCACGGCCGGGTCGGCCTGCAGCAGGTTGCGCCAGTGGCGCAGGCCCATGTTCGGCGCCCCGGAGATCAGCATGACCCGAAGCCGGTCGCGGACTGCATGGACGTCCACGACCACCCGGTTGTTGGCAGGCGTGAGCTCGCCGGGCACCGCCGCCGCCTCGATCGCCACCGCTACCGGCCCCGGCCGCTCCAGCGGCAGCTCGAACTCGGTCGGGACGCCGACCTGGAGCACCCGTTCGGCCGCGGGCCCGCCGGGCACGACGATGCGGACCGTCTCCGCCTGCCCCGCCGCCGCCTCGTCCAGGAGCGTGACCCGAAACTGCACCGCCTCCCCGACGATGCCGTACCGCGGCGCGCCCTCCACCACCAGGCGCCGGTCCCGTTCGCCGGGCGCCCCGGTCAGCAGGACGTGCACCGGGGCCTCGAAGCCGAGTTCCGACGGCGCCTCCGGCACGTCGTGCACCTGCCCGTCGGTCACCAGCACCACCCCGGCCACGCCGTCGGGGGGCACGTCGGCCAGCGCCGAGCGGGCGGCAGTGATCAGCCTCGTGCCGGAACCTCTCCCGGTCGCGGTCACGACCCGGACCTCGAGCCCGTCGTCGGGGTCGAGCGCCGCCTGCATCGTCTGCACCGCCGCCGCCGTCTGGGCCGGACGGCCGCCCACCTGCTGGCTGGGGCTCGCATCGGCCACGACGAGCACCACGTCGGCGAGCTCCGCCCGCTCGTCGGCCACCGCGACCGGCCGCGCCAGCGCAAGCAGCAGGGCGGCGGCGGCGGCGGCGCGAAACCCGGTTCCGGAGGCCCGCTTCCGCAGTCCGGCGCCCAGCACCGCCGCCGCCGCCGCCGCGAACCCGGCGAGCAGGCTCCACGGCACGAGCGGCGCGAACGAGAGCGAGAAACCGTCCATCGCGCTTCAGCGCCGCGCGGCCGTCCGCCGCAGCCGCTCCAGGATGGACCGGGTGTGGGCCTGATCGGCCTTGTAGTTTCCGGTCATCGCGTACATCGCCAGATTCACACCGAACCGGTAGGCCAGCTCGCGCTGCCGTTCGCCGCCGGGGGTTACCGGGTACAGCGGCCGGCCCGCCGCATCCTGCGCCCAGGCCTCCGCCCAGCCCGCCGCTCCCACGACGACGCCGGCGACCTCGTCGCGGGAGCGCCCGGCCGTGCTCTCGATCCAGACCGGATTGCCGGCCCAGCGGCCGGGAAAGCTGCCCAGGAGATAGAAGGAACGGCCCAGCACGTGGGCGGCGGGCACCGGAACGAGCGGCGGCAGGTCGAGGGCGCCGAGCACCCGGGCGAGGCGCGGGTCGGCGCGGCGCGGCCCTTCCAGCCGGGCCGCGGGCGAGCCGTCCCGCGTATCGAACACGATCAGGCCGCCGGCCTGGAGATAGGCCTCGATGCGTTCGGCCGCCGCGGCCGAGATCGCCGCCTGGCGGTCCGTCACCGGCCAGTAGAGGAACGGATGGAAGACCAGCGGATCGCGCTCGATGTCGATCGGCTGCGGCGGCACCGGCACCACCGACGTCCGCGCCGCCAGCACCTGGCCGAGGGCCGTGAGTCCGAGGGCGCTGGTCCGGTCGGCTTCCCGGTCGCCGGTCACCACGTACCCGAACTGGATCGCGAGGGCGCCCGGAGGAACCGGATCCTGGGCCCGGGCCTCGGACGCGCCGAACCCGACCAGGGCCGCCAGCACGGCGGCCTGAACCGGCCCGCCGAGCAGTCCGCGCAGCCTCAGCCCGACCCCGATGTCGATCAGGAGCAACCCGAGCGCCAGGGCGAACAGCCACGGCGACAGGTCGAGGCTGCCGCTCCCGAACCGGGCGGCCGGTCCGGCCCCGTCCGGAAGCGGCCCGCGGTAGGGCCCGACCCCGGCGGCACCCGGGCCCAGGTTGAGCGCCCGGCGGAACAGGTCATGGCCGTAGTAGCCGGGGGGATGCCCGGGTCCGGGCCGCGCGTCCGGCAGCCGGTCCGCAGCGAGGGCCACGGCGTCCGGCGGCGGCGGCCCGGCCCGGCCGAACCCGTCCAGCACCGACAGCGGCGCCAGCACCCCGGTCCCCCACCCGTCTTCCCCGCCCTCGGCCCGCTCCACGATCCGCTGGAGCATGCTGACGAACAGGCCCGAAAGCGGCAGGTTCGACCAGTCCGTGTTCGCGGTCACGTGGAAGAACACGATCTCGCCGCGGCCGCGCGGCGCCGCCGTTACCAGCGGGGTTCCGTCGACCAGCCGGGCCAGGACCAGCTCATCGCGGGCGGCCGCCGGTTCGGCGATCACCTGGCGGTGGATCCGGATATCGTCCGGGACCGCCAGCCCCGCGAACGGCGACCCGGGCGGAAACGGACCCAGCGCAAACGGCTGTTCCCAGCTGAAGGCGCCGCCCAGCGCCCGCATTTCCCCTTCCCGCAGCCGCACCGGCAGCAGCGGGCTGTCGGCGTCGACGAGGCGTTCCCCGGCGAAGCGCACCAGGGTGCCGCCGCCGCGCAGCCACGCTTCCAGCGCCTGGCGCCCTTCCGGGCGCAACTGGCCGACGTCCGCCAGCATGATGACCGCCGGCGGATCCTCCAGGAGCGGCCCCAACGCCCCCTGGCGGACCTCGGCAAACGGCTCCAAGGCCCGCCGCAGGTAGTAGGTGGGGGCCAAGAGCGGACGGGCGGCATAGTCGTCACCGAGCGTCACCAGCCCGACCGAGCGCCGCTGCCAGCGGTCGTCGACCAGCAGGACCGCCCCGGCATGGCGCTGGCCCTCGAGCTCGATCCGCACGACTTCGCGGCGCAGCTGGCGCGGCAAGCCGAGCGGCACCTCCACGGCCTGCTCGCCGTCGGCGAACGCCGCCGCCGCGCGCGTCAGCACCCGCCCCTCCGCACTCAGCGCCCGCACCCACGCGGTCTGGCCGCCGGCGGCGTGCAGGCGCCGGACCTGCGGCACCGTCCCGTCGGCCGCGGCGGTGGCCGGTTCCAGCAGCAGCAGTGCCTCGTGCTCGTCGCCGGTCATCAGCTGCAGCGTCCCGACCCGAGCCAGCTGCCGGGCCAGCAGCGCCATGCCCTCGGGATCCCCGCCGTCGGTGCCGTCCCAGAACCACCGCACTTCGCTGACGTCCGCGAATTCGGCCCCGACCAGCGATTCGAGGAAGGCGCGGCGGTCGACCCCCCACGGCTGCGGCGCCATGACCCGGGCCAGCCGCACGGCGGCCTCGGGATCCAGCCGGGTCTGCGAGCGGAACCGGTCGGTGCCCGGGGCCGTGCCCGCCAGCACCACCTCGCGGCCCCGGGCCTGCGCCGCCTCCAGCAGCTGCAGCAACGCCCGGCGCAGATCCTCCCAGCCGCCGGCGCTCGCCCAGCCATCGTCGACGACCACGATCAGCGCCCCCTCCGTTTCCAGCGCCGGTGCGGTGTCCCACCGGGGTCCGGCGACCGCGAGCACCACCAGCGCGAACAGCGCCAGGCGCAGGATCAGCAGCCACGGAGGGGTGGTGTGGGGCGGTTCCTCGCGATCATCGAGGCCGAAGAGCAGGCGGATCGCGGGAAACCGGATCCGGCGGGGGGCGGGCGGGCGGATGCGCAGCAGCCACCACACGGCGACCAACCCCGCCAGGGCGGCCAGGGCGAGGGGGGCGGCAAACGAGACGGGCACGGCTCAGAACCGGTCGAGGGCGCCGGAGAGCGCCTGATGGAGCGCCAGCAGGGCGGGCTTGACGGGCCGGTCGGTGCGGTGCATCAGGAACCCCCAGCCGTGGTGCCGCGCGATCTCGCGCAGCCCCTGCCGGTGTTCCTCGACCCGCTGCCGGTACCGGCGGTTCACCGTCTCCACCCGGCCGATCAGGAGATTCCCCTCCTCCTCGGGCCCCTCGAACCGCACGCGGCCGCGGAAGGGCAGCAGTTCCTCCGCCGGATCGAGCACCTGGACGAGCTGTCCGGCCACTTCCTGATTTGCCAGCCCGCGCACCCGCGCGGCAACCGTTTCCAGCGGCGCCAGGAAATCGCCGATCAGGACCGTCTGGGCATGGCGCTCCACGCGGACCGCTGCCGGCAGCCCGGCCGGGGCGGGCGGGGCGCCCAGGAGGTGTTCCGCAATCCGTCCCAGCATCGCCCGGCCCCGGCCGGTACGCGGGGTCGACCCCAGCAGGCCCACGGTCTCACCCCCCTGCAGCAGCATCGCGGCCAGCGCGAGCGTGATCAGGACCGCCCGGTCGCGCTTCGGCTCGAGTTCCCGGGACGAGGCGTAATCCATGGAAGGCGACCGGTCGCACCAGAGCCAGACCTGCTGCGCCACCTCCCACTCGCGCTCCCGGACGAAAATGTCCTGCGAAGCCGCCGTGCGGCGCCAGTCGATGGCGGCCACCGGATCGCCGGGCTGGAACTGCCGAAACTGCCAGAAGCTCTCCCCGCGCCCCCGCCGGCGGCGGCCGTGGACGCCGCTGATCACGCCGGCCGCGACCTGCAGGGCGCGAATGGTGAAGGCCGGAAGACCGGCGGCCGTCCGTTCGGCCCGGTCCCGGAGAGCGGGATCAGGAGCCGGCATCGACCGACTCAGGCGATCGATTCGGTCAGGCGGTCGATCACATCGAGGACGGTGAGGCCGTCCGCACGGGCTGCAAACGTGACGTCCATCCGGTGCCGGAGCACCGGCCGCGTCAGGGCAATCACGTCATCCACCGACGGCGCCAGACGGCCGTCCAGCATGGCCCGGGCCCGCACCGAGAGCATGAGCGCCTGGCAGGCGCGCGGCCCCGGCCCCCACGAAACGTGCTCGCGCACCATCTCGATCTCCGACAGGTCGGGGCGTCCCTGCCGCACCAGCGTGAGGATGGCTTCGACGACGCTGTCCCCGACCGGAATCGCCCGCACCAGTTCCTGCATGTCGAGCAGTTCCTGCACCGACACCACCTGCCGGGGCTGGACCTCCTCGGGGCCGGTGGTGGCAATCAGCATCGCCCGCTCGGAATCACGGTCGGGATAGTCGATGTCGATGCGCATGAGAAAGCGGTCCAGCTGCGCTTCCGGCAGCGGATAGGTTCCCTCCTGCTCGATCGGGTTCTGGGTGGACAGCACATGGAACGGCGTCGGCAGCGGGTGCGCCTGGCCGGCCACGGTCACTTCCTGTTCCTGCATGGCCTGCAGCAGCGCCGACTGGGTCCGCGGCGACGCCCGGTTGATCTCGTCGGCGAGGAGGAGTTGGCAGAACACCGGTCCCTCGATGAAGCGAAAGGTCCGCCGGCCACCGTCCCCCTCGTCCATCACTTCGGAGCCGACAATGTCGGACGGCATCAGGTCCGGGGTGAACTGGATCCGCTTGTCGACCAGGCCGAACACGGTGCCGAGCGAACGGGCGAGCCGGGTCTTGGCCAGTCCCGGCAACCCGATCACCAGCGCATGGCCGCCGGCGAGCAGCGTGATGATCGCGTGGTCGACAACCTGCGGCTGGCCGAACACGAGCTCGGCCATGTGGGAACGGGAACGGGCGACGGCCTCGTTCGCCGCTTCGATCCGGGCGACGACATCGTTGGTCTGGGCGACCGCGACCGCGGGCGAAGGCTGGGCAGATGGCATGAGGTGACTGAAATTCCGGGCCTGCTGACCCTCGACCTAGGGCTGTCGGCCGGAGTGAGCAACAAGAGGGTGGAAAAAACCGTGCCCGGACAACCTATCACGGGGCCCGCTCGGCCTGCAATGCAGTTGCCGGCCGGCTTTCCGGACGCGACCATGACCGTTCCGACACGGGTAGAGGCAGGTATGCGGCCGGTGTGCCGATCGCGGGAAGCGTATCGCCCGGAACCCGGCGCATTGCCGGGGTGGCGCGATCGGGTGGCCGGGGTCTGCGCAGGATTGCGGAACCGGGCGGCCTGAATTTGGCTTGCCGGCCGGGAAATCGAGTATCTTCTGGGCCCGGCTGCTGCGCAGGGAGAAAGCCATGACCCGGCAGCGTCTACCCATCGGCATCCAGAACTTCCGGCGCCTCCGGGAAACCGGCAGCTACTATGTCGACAAGACCCCGCTGATCCGGCGGCTGGTGGACGAGGGGCGCCACTACTTCCTGTCGCGGCCGCGCCGCTTCGGCAAGAGCCTGCTGCTCGACACGCTGGGGTCGCTGTTCGCCTGCCACAAGTCCCTGTTCGAGGGGCTCGACATCTATCCGCACTGGGACTGGTCCGCGCCGCACCCGGTGGTGCGTCTGAGCTTCGACGGAAAATACAACACGCCGGGGGACATCGAGCGCAACATCCTGGCCCAGATCGAGCTGATCGAACGTCATGCCGAAATTTCTCACGCTTCCTGTACGACCGGCCCCGAAAGGTTGCTCGATCTCCTGGACCGCCTGCACGTAAAGGCCGGCCGCCCCGCTGCGGTGCTGGTGGATGAGTACGACAAGCCAATTCTGGATGTGCTCCACGACCCGGATCTCGCACGGGCCAACCGGGACTACCTGCGGGGCTTCTACGGCATCATCAAGGGCAGCGCCGAACATGTCCGCTTCGTCTTCGTCACCGGTGTGAGCATGTTCTCCAAGGTCAGCCTGTTCTCGGGCCTCAACAACCTGAAGGACATCAGCCTCGACCCGCGCTACGCCGCGATCTGCGGCTACCGGGACGAGGATCTCGACCGGGTGTTCGCGCCCGAGCTCGACGGACTGGACCGGGACGAGATCCGCGCCTGGTACGACGGCTACCGCTGGCGCGGCGAGGAGCCGGTCTACAATCCCTACGACGTGCTGCTGCTGCTGCGGAACCGCGAGTTCCGCCCCTGGTGGTTCGAGACCGGATCGCCGGAGTTCCTGTTCCGCCTGCTGACGGAGCAGTCGGTGAGCCCGCTGGAGCTGGAGGGCCGGCTGGCCGGGACGGATCTGGTCTCGAAGTTCGACGTGGACGACATCGGGATCGAGGCGCTGCTCTTCCAGACCGGCTACCTCACCATCGCGGGCGAAGAGCGGCAGGGCTACTGGACTCTCTACCGTCTGGACTATCCCAATCGTGCGGTCCGGCTCAGTCTGAACGACGGCCTGCTGGCCTGGCTGGGCCAGAAGGGGGTCGAGCCCCTGGAGCGGGGCCGGGAGTTCTGTGCGCTGCTGGAAGCGCACGACTTCGCGGGCTTCGGCGCGACGCTGCGGGCCTGGCTCGCGGGCATCCCCTACCAGTGGCACGCGACGGGCGACCTCGCGCGCTACGAGGCGTGGTATGCGAGCCTGCTCTACATGTGCCTGCGCGCGGTCGGCGCCGACCTGCGGGCGGAGGAGGCCTCCGCCCGCGGCCGGGCGGACATGGTGCTGCGGCGCGGCGGGCAGGTCTTCGTGATCGAGTTCAAGATGGCCGAGGGCGAGGACGGCGGCGCGGCCGCGCTGGCGGCGGCGCTGGCGCAGATGCGCGGGCGGGGCTATGCGGACCAGTACGCCGACCATGACGGGCCGGTCCACCTGGTCGGCGTGGCCTGCGGGCGCGAGGCGCGCAACCTCCTCGACGTCCGCGCCGAACCCGCATGATCATGCGCCGGTCGCCGGGCGACAAGACGCGTATCGCCGTGGGGCAGCTGCAGAAGCCGCACGCGATGACCGGGGAGACGCGGCTCGAGGATCTGAGGGTCGAGATCGACCATCTCGACGGACGCATTCACCGGTTGCTGATGCGGCGCGCCGAGGTCGCGGCCCGGGTCGGCGCTTCCAAGCGGATCCAGGCCGACGGGAAGGTACCGCTGCTGTTTCGACCGGCCCGGGAGGCGCAGATCCTGCGGCGCCTGCTTGCTCGGCACCGCGGTCCGCTGCCCCGCGCCGTACTGCAGGATGTCTGGCGGGGAATCATCGCCGGCAACCTGGCCCTGCAGGGGGGCACGGTCGTGACCGTCACGCCCGGTATGGCATCGCAAATCGCCCGCGATCACTTCCGTTCGTGCGTCACGCTCGAGGAAACCCCGCACCCGGCCAGTGCGCTGGCCGCGGTGACGGACCGCCGCGCCGCGGTGGCCGTGCTTCCCTTTCCGGGAGACTCCGCCGGTGCCGGATGGTGGCCGGATCTGCTGAAAAACCCGACCCTCCACATCGTGGGGCAGATTCCCGTGTTGCGCGGCCTGTCTGCGCCCACTGCCGCGCTCGTCGCCGAGCAGCCGCCGGAAGCCTCGGGCGAAGATGTGACGCTGATGGTGGCATCGGCGCCCGCCGCGCCGACCGGCGCGGCCCGGGCCGTGGCAACGGGATTCGGTGGGCTGCGGCTGCTGGCGCTTGAGGGCTTGGTACCGGAACCGCCGGACTGGGCCGGTCCCGGAGCCCGGGTTATCGGCGTAGTGGCCGCCGGCGTCACATGATCCGGCCCGTACCGCTGTTCACCCGGATCGCCTACATCGGTTGCGGACTGATCAACAGTTCCCTGGCCCGCGCCGTCACCCGCGGCGGCCTGGCGGAGCACCAGGTGGCGTTCGCCCGCACCCGGGCGACCCGGGACCGGGTCCGCGAACTCGGAATCGTGAATGCGGTGGCCGAAACTCCGGAGCTTGCCGTCGAGGCCGCCGATCTGGTGGTAATCGGTACCCCGGTATCGGCCTGTGCCTCGGTCGCCGCCGCGATCGGACCGGTACTCCGACCAGGAGCGATCGTCACCGATGTCGGATCGGTGAAATCGGCCGTGATCGAAGCGATCACGCCCCACCTCCCCGACAGGGTGCACCTGGTGCCGGGGCACCCCATTGCCGGAACCGAACAATCAGGCCCCGACGCGGGGTTCGCGGAACTGTTTCGCGGTCGGTGGTGCGTGCTGACGCCGACCGCCGCCACGGCCGAGCGGGCAGTGGAAAGGGTGCGCCGGCTGTGGGAAGCGGTGGGTATGCAGGTGGACGTGATGGACGCGGAGCGCCATGACCGGGTCCTCGCGATCACGTCACACGTGCCGCACCTGATCGCGTTCTCGATTGTCGGCACCGTCACCTCCCTCGAGGAACACCTCCAGACCGAGGTCATGAAGTATGCCGCGGGTGGCTTCCGCGATTTCACGCGGATTGCGGCCAGTGATCCCAGCATGTGGCGCGATATCTTCCTGAGCAACCGGGACGCTGTGCTGGAGATGGTCACGCGGGCAACCGAGGACCTCGAGAGGTTGCAGGGGCTCATCCGTCACGAGGACGGGGAGGCACTCGTCGAACTGATCTCCCGAACCCGGGAAATCCGCAAGGGCGTGATCGCGCTCGACCAGGATTGAGCGCCGCCGGAGATCGTCGGGGATCGACGGTGTGTGACCCGGGGTCAGGACGTCCGGGCCGGGGTAGGTGCACCGCGGGGCCGCCAGCGCGAGCGAGAAGGAAGGGATTGCGTGCAGGGTTCAGGAGCACAGGAAGAGGACCGGGCCTTCCGGTCACGCTGCCTGTCACTCGACCTTGAGGTCGACAAGAGTACTGGCCGCATCCGGGCCTGGGGTGCCGTTCGCGGCGATACCGACCGCGGGATGGCCGGCGCGGACGGCGAACTGGCAGCGGGGCTGGCGGAACTCGACCGCGTGTCCGAAAGCGCGTCCGTCCTTCTGGGGCACAACCTGATCGCGTTCGACCTGCCGTATCTGGAGGCGGCTCGGCCGAACCTCCGGCTGCTGAAACTGCCGGTTGTCGACACTCTGCGGCTCAGTCCGCTGGCCTTTCCCCGCAACCCCTACCATCATCTGGTCAAGCACTATCAGGATGGCGGAATCCGGGGCAGCCGAATCAGCGACCCGGCGCTCGATTCCCGTCTTGCGCTGGAGCTCCTTGCCGACGAGCAGGCCGCGCTGCGAACGGCAAATCCGGACCTCCTGACCGCCTGGCACTGGTTGTGCACACCCAATCCTGACGGGGCCGACAGCGCTCTCGATGACCTGTTTGCCGCCACCCGCAACGCCCCACGGCCGACGTGTGCAGGGGCTCGGGAGGCGGTGGCCCGGCGGCTGGCAAACGTCGCCTGCGCGACCCGTACCCGAGCACTTCTGCAGGAACCGGGGCACGCCTGGGTACTCGCCTACGCCCTGGCCTGGCTGTCAGTCGCCGGCAGCAATTCGGTCCTGCCGCCCTGGGTGCGCCATCAGTTTCCGGAAACCGAACAGCTGATCCGCGAGTTGCGGGATACCGCCTGCACCGATCCCGACTGCGGCTGGTGCCGCCGGCGCCACGATTCCCGGCGCGAATTGAAGCGCTGGTTCGGTTTCGATGCGTATCGACCGGAACCGGTCGATGCGCACGGCCGTTCCCTGCAGCAGGCCATCGTCGAGGCTGCCATGGCGGGGCAGCACGCGCTCGGGATCCTTCCCACCGGCACGGGCAAGTCCGTCTGCTACCAGGTCCCGGCACTTTCGCGGTACCACAAGACCGGAGCCCTGACAGTGGTGATTTCGCCGCTGGTGGCGCTGATGGCGGATCAGGTGGCGGGCCTGGAAAGGCACGGCTGCTGCGTAACGGTCAACAGCCTCCTGTCGATGCCGGAGCGCGCCGACGCGCTGGACCGGATCCGGCTGGGAGACGCGGGGATCGTTCTCATTTCTCCCGAACAGCTGCGGGGGCGGGCCTTCCGGCGGGTGCTTGCGCAGCGGGAAATCGGGGCCTGGGTACTTGACGAAGCCCATTGCCTGTCAAGCTGGGGCCACGACTTTCGGCCGGACTACCGCTACGTGGGCCGGTTCATTCGGGAACGGGCCGGCTCCCTGTCAATACCGCCGGTGCTGGGCCTGACAGCCACTGCCAAACCCCAGGTCATTGCCGACATAACTGACTATTTTCGTGACGAGCTCGGCATCGAGCTGAAGCTCTTCAACGGCGGGACCGAGCGCACGAACCTGACCTTCGAGGTCGTGCCGACTTCAACCGCCGCCAAATTCGCACACATCCACCACGTCCTGATGGCCCACCTGCCGGGCGACGGGTCGGGCGGTGCCATCGTGTACTGCGCGACCCGCAAGCAGAGCGAGGAAGTCGCGGCATACCTGCAGATGAAGGATCTGTCAGCCGGACATTTCCACGGGAAAGTGCCGCCGGAGACCAAGCGGGACGTGCAGCAGCGGTTCATCGATGGCGGCCTGCGCGTCATCGCAGCGACGAACGCTTTCGGCATGGGGATTGACAAGCCGGACGTCCGGGTGGTCATTCACGCCGATATTCCCGGCTCGCTGGAAAACTACCTGCAGGAGGCAGGGCGCGCGGGCCGGGACCGGCAAGCGGCGCGCTGCGTCCTGATGTACGCGACGGACGACGTGGAGCGCCAGTTCGGCATGTCGGCGCAGGCGCGGCTGACCCGGCGCGAGATTCATGCCGTGCTTCGGGCCCTGCGCCGGCTGGACCGCAAGAAACGCCTGGGAGGCGTGGTCGTGGCCACGAACGGTGAAATCCTCGGCGAGGACGAAGAGGGCGTCGTCGACCGGGATTCGGGGAGCGACGACACCCGCACGCGCACCGCCGTCGCCTGGCTGGAAGAATCCAGGCTCCTGCGCCGGGAAGAAAACGTGGTGAGCGTGTTTCCGTCGTCGCTTCGGGTGCGCTCGCTGGCAGAGGCCCGGCGGCGGCTGGTGACCCGGCCGGACATCCCGGCCGGCTACCGCAGGCAGCTCCTGAAGATTGTGGAAACGCTGTTCGACGCCGATCGCGACGAAGGGATCAGCACCGACGAGCTGATGGGAATCTCGGGTCTCGGCCCGGAACGGGTGCGGCACGCCCTGCACGAACTGGAGCGCCTGGGAATCGCCAGCAATGACACCGTCTTGACGGCCTTCGTCCATGTCGGTGTCAAGCGGTCCTCGCGCAAGCGGCTGGCCGAAGCCGTTGCGCTGGAGACCGCGCTGATCGCGCACATGCGCGAAGCGGAGCCCGACCAGGGCAAGGGTGACGTCTCCTTCCTGCATCTTCGCAAGGCGGCGCAGGCGCTCCGCGACCAGGACCTGGTGAATCCCCTTCCGGAACGGATCTGGCGCATCATCCGGAGCCTCGCGCGGGATGGCCGCGGCGAAGCCGACGGCGCCACCGGGAGCCTGTCCGTGCACAAGCGGGATGGCGAAACCGTACGCATCCGACTCGGCCGGGACTGGGAGCCGCTGGATGAAACCGCCCGCCTGCGGCGCCTTTCAAGGGTCCGGACTTGTATAGGTGATTCTTTTCCTGTATGCCTGTGGCATGCAGATCGGACTTCGTCATTTTGATTCGCACACGCTCGAGTGGCTCGCCGGTGCTCTGCGTACCGGCGGTTGCACCCGTCACGCTCTGGCGCGGGGGCTGTGCGAGCGTCTGGACTGGCGCAACGCCCGTGGCGGTCTGTGCCTGTCGGCGGCGGCGAAGGTTCTGCCGAAGCTCGCCGAGCATCTCGGTCTCGAGCTGCCCGAGGCCCGCAAGGTTCCCGACCGTTCCGCTGTTCCCCGGTTTCCGGCGGAAGAGATACCCGACACCGAGGTTTCCTGTGCACTGGCCGCTCTCGGCCCGGTGACGCTGGAGCTGACGGAGGGCGAGGCGGAGCGTCGGCGGTGGGAGGCGATGATGCGCGCGCGTCATCCGCTGGGATGGGCGCGTTCTCCCGGCGGGCAGCTGCGCTACTGGATACGCTCGGAGCGGCACGGCGTACTCGGCGGCATCGGCTTTGGCTCGGCGACCTGGAAGTTGCGGGCCCGCGATGAGAATTTCGGCTGGTCGCCCGATGCCCGGGCGGCGAATATCGGGCGCGTGATCTGCAATCACCGGTTTCTCGTGCTGGCCGGGGTGCGGGTCAAGGGACTGGCGTCGCGGGTGCTGCGCATGGCGGCGGAGCGGGCGGCGGACGACTGGGAAGCCCGGTACGCGGTGCGCCCCGCCGCCGCCTACACCCATGTCGGGCCGGAGCATGACGGCTGCAGTTACCGCCGGGCGGGCTGGGTTCTGGCCGGACCGGGCAGCGGGCGGCGGAACGCGGCCGGCTCGGTCTGGATTCTGGGTCTGGAGGACGGATGGCGGGAGACCCTTGGCCGGGAGGAACGTCATCCGGTCGGTGCGCTCGCCGGATGGTATGACGGGCGGGCGGATCTCGACTGGGCGGAGCGCGAATACGGTCGCTCGCGTCATACCGACGGGCGGGTGAGGGAACGCATTGTCTGCATGGGCCGGGCATGGAATCAGAACATGGGCGAGGATCTGCCGGTAATCTTTCCCGAGAAGGCCGGCCAGAAGGCCGCTTTCCGGCTGTTGTCGAGCTCGAGAGTGAACATGAAGCATGTTCTGGAGCCACATTTCGAGGCGACGGCAGACCGCTGCCGCGGCGAGTCTGTCGTGCTGGCGATTCAGGACACGACAGCTCTGAATTACAGCGGCCTGGAGGAGACGACGGGTCTGAGTGCTCTCGGCGGTGGCGGCAAGGGCAGCGCCGGGCTTCTCGCCCATGCCGGTCTGGCCGTGACGAAAGAGGGCCGTCCGCTCGGTCTGTTTTCGATGGACGCGGATTTCCGCCAGCCGCTGGAGCAGGAGGGCGGGGAGCGGAAACCGGCGGGGGAGAAGACGTCCGGAAAGGACCGTGCGGCGGAGGCCGGGCCGGACGCGGTGGCGGAGAAGGAAAGCCGCCGCTGGATCGAAGGCCTGGACCGGGCGCGGGAGTTGGCGGCAGCCTGTCCGCACACGCGGGTGGTCTCCGTCTGCGACCGTGAAGGCGATTTCTGGCAGCTGCTCGAACACGCCGTTTCTTTCGGGGACGCCCTGGTCGTGCGCGCGAGTCGTTCCGCGCGTCAGCGTGTGCTGAAGCCCGGCGGTGAGGATGCGTGCCTGTGGGAGCAGGTCGCCGGCCGCGCTCCGGTCTCGGTGACCGATCTGGAGATCCCGTCCGCCGGCGGCCCGCGGGCGCGGGAGAAGCGCACGGCGCGGCTGGAAATCCGCGTCGCCGAGGTTTCGCTGCGGCCGCCGCGGACGAAACCGGACGCGAAGCCGCTGTCCCTGTGCGCATTGTCGGCGACAGAGACCGGGTGCGGGGAGGAGGACGATCCCCTGCACTGGCTGCTGCTGACCACCGAACGGCCGGCCGCCGGCGAGGCCGAAGCCGTGTTCGCCGCCGGCATACTCGATATCTACAAATGTCGCTGGTCGATCGAGACCTGGTTTCGGACTCTTAAGACTGGCACCCGGATCAAGAGCCGGCGCTTCGATGCAGCCGACGATCTGCGCAAATGCCTCGCGTTCGACGCGGTGACCGCGTGCCGGGTTGCCGACCTGACGCAGCTCGCTCGCGAGCGCCCGGACACGCCGGCCGCCACGGTCGTCCCGCCGGAAGACATCGATCTGCTGCATACGATGCTCCGGGCGCAGGGACACAAAATCGTGCCGACGCCTTCCGGCGAGCGGGACGGAGAACCGTCCAGCGGAGCGGAGCCGCCGGAGCGTACGCCGTCCGAGGCCGGGGCTCAGGCTGAGGCGGCGGACCCGGCGCCGGAAGGCACAGCCGTCGCGGAGCCGCCGGACGCGGTGCATGAGCGCGGCGGAACCGAACCCGATGACGCCGACGGACTGCCGGAGGCGGCGGCTGCAAAGGATGAAACCGGAACGTCCGATGCCAACGCCGACGAGGAGTCGCCGGCTCCGTCCGGTGCTGCTGATCCACCGGAGGCGGACGACCGGCCGCCTGCGCCCGACAACCAGGCCGGCGGCCCTCCTCCGGCCGCCGCCCCGGAACCGGATATCCGAAGTTTCGTGATCGATCTCGGGCGCCTCGTCGGAGCGCACCCTTCGAAACGGCAGAAGCTTCCGGGAACCAAAAAAGTCTGGCAGGGTCTCGAAAGACTCAGCTGGGCCGTGCAGGTGCGCGACGCTCTTGCCAAGAAGAAGCTGGAATGAGATCAACCATACAAGTATGGGACTTTGAAAGCTGCGGCGCACCGCCGCCGGCGGCCTGCTGGAGCACTTGCTCGATGACCTGCCGGCCGGAGTGCGCGGGCTCGACTTGCTGGCCGAGACCACGCTTGGCCGGTTGCGGCAGGCCGTCGGGAACGACGCCGAACTGAAGAGCCGGGTCCGGTACCCCGACAAGTTGCTGGACGGGGCCCTGCTCTGGCTGCACGAGCAGGAGGTGATCCGCCTGAACCGGGGCCTCGTGGTATTTCGTCCGGCCATGACCCTGCGCCTGGAGCCCGGGCGGCGGGGGTTCTCGAGCGCCGATTTCGAACCGCTCGCATTGCACTACAAGAGCCGGGTCCTGCAGATTCACGTCATGGCCGAGTTCGCCGAACGGGGCCTGGTGGCGATGCGCGAATCGCTGCAGCTGGCGATGGACTACTTCTCGCTGCCGGAAGACGCGTTCCTGGCCCGGTGGCTGCCCGGCCGGAACCGCGAGGTCGGACGAGAGATGACTCCGCAATCCTGGCAGTCGATCGTCGGCAGCCTGAAGAACCCGGTGCAGCAGCGCATCGTCTCCGATCACCGGGAGCAGACCAACGTGCTGGTGCTGGCCGGCCCCGGTTCCGGCAAGACCCGGGTCCTGGTGCACCGCATTGCCTATCTGGTGCGCGCCAGGCGGGAACCTCCCCGCAGCATCCTGGCCCTGGCCTACAACCGGCACGCGGCCGTCGAGATCCGCCGCCGCCTCAAGGACCTGATCGGCCCGGACGCGCATTCGGTCACGGTGCTCACCTGCCATGCACTGGCCATGCGCCTGGTCGGGGCCAGCTTCACCGGGCGGGCGGAACATTCCGACCGCCGTCACTTCCGCGATGTGTTGCAGCGCGCCGCCGCCCTGCTCCGGGGAGAGGACCTGGTGCAGGAGGAGGCGGACACGCAGCGAGAACGCCTGCTGACCGGGTTCCGCTGGATCGTGGTCGACGAGTACCAGGATATCGGGCCGGAAGAATATGCCTTGCTGTCGGCCCTCACGGGCCGGGCCCTGGAAGATGACAGCGGAAAACTCACCCTGTTCGCCGTCGGCGACGACGACCAGAACATCTATGCGTTCAAAGGGGCCTCGGTCGAGTACATCCGCCGGTTCGAATCGGACTATGGCCCGGCACCCGTCTATCTCACCGACAACTACCGCTCCTCCCGTCACATCGTGGACGCGGCCAACGCCATCATCGAGCCGGCCGGTCAGCGAATGAAGGCGGGGCACCCGATCCGCGTCAACCCGACGCGCATCCGGGATCCGGCCGGCGGTGAATGGGAGCAACTCGACCCGGTGTCGCGCGGCGCCGTGCAGATCCTCGCGTCCGGTCACGATTCGATCGAACAGGCGCACGCGGTCATGGCCGAATTGCGCCGACTCGCCGGCCGGGCGCCGGGCTGGGACTGGACGCGATGCGCGGTGATGGCGCGCCAGTGGTCGTATCTGGTGCCGGTACGCGCCATCTGCGAAGCACAGGGAATCCCGGTCCAGATGGCAGACGAGGAGATTCCCGCCTTCTGGCACCTGCGCGAGACCCGGGCGCTGGTGGCATGGCTGCGCGCCCGCGAAACCCGGGTGGTCGACGGCAAGACCTTGACCGGATGGATCGAGGCGCAGCCCCGCAATCCGTGGAACGGCCTGCTGCTGCAGGCGGCGCGGGAGCGTACGCTGGAGTTCGGGGGCGGCGAACTCCCGGTGGAACAGTTCCTCGAATGGCTCGCGGAATGGGGCCGGGACATTCGCCGTCGGCAGCGCGGTCTGCTGCTGTCGACCGCGCACCGCGGCAAGGGGCTGGAGTTTGATCACGTCGCAGTCCTCGACGGCGGCTGGAACCGCGTGGACCGGCTCGAGGATCCGGATGCACCGCGCCGGCTCTACTACGTGGCGATGACCCGGGCGCGGAAGACCCTGACGCTGGCCCGATTCGCGGGCGCACACGCGCTGCTGGACGCGCTGGATGGCCATCCGTCCATCATCCGCCGCCGCCCGGTCGAGCTCGCACACGGCCCGGAAGCCGGGCGCCGCCAATACCTGCGGGCCGCTCTCGAAGATGTGGACCTGGGCTTCGCCGGTCGACAGCACGACCACCACCCTGTGCACGGACGGATTGCGGCCATGACGACCGGTGACCCGCTGGTGCTGCGCGCCCAAGATGACGGGAGGTGGCAACTGCAGGATCGGGACGGAACGCCCGTCGGGCGTCTCGCCCGCAGCTTTCGGCCACCGGCCGGCCTGCGCTGCAGGCGCTGCGAAGTGGCGGCCATCATCGGCCGCCGCCGCGAGTTCTCGGACCCGCAGTACCACGACACCATCCGGTGCGATGCCTGGGAGGTGATCGTCCCGGAATTCGTGTTCGAACCCGACGACGACGGCGGTGCGGCAGCCGCGGCGCGACCCCTGCCGCCCCGCCCCCTGCGCAGCGCGTAGCGCTTGCGGACGGCCCGCGGGCACCCGTCCGCACGGTCGGCGAGAGAGGTCGGGCGGCATGCCCGGCGGCCCGGACGCGGACGCCACGGTACCCGGCCCCGAACCGCTTCACACCCCCGGCCCGGTGCTTCCTGGCGGGCCCGGCCGCGCGGGGACGGCAACCGCTCTTCCCTGCAATCCGGGCCCCGTCAATCGGAGGGAACGCCCGGAGCACGTTGACGGGTGGCAATCTGGTCGGGAACAGCAGGCGGCGGATCAAGCAGCATCCCGGAAGCCGTCGGCGGGAAACGAGCCATCACCGGCCCGGACCCACGGCTCCGCCGCCGGCAGCCCGGCCGCTTGCGTACGGACGGGGCCGCTGGCACACTGGCGGGTGCTGGTTGCTAGGCCGCCCGGGCCCGGGCGGCGGCACCGGTCAGGCGCAGGGCGGAATGCCGCCGCGCCGTTTGGAGCAGGCCCGAGGCCCCTTCGTCTAGCGGTCCAGGACGCCGCCCTCTCACGGCGGAAACAGGGGTTCGATTCCCCTAGGGGTCACCAGCCCGCCGGCCCGTGGCGGGGGCCGCGGCCTCCGTGCCTCCCTGTGCTTCAGTATTGCGGGGGCGCCGAAATATACTGATCGACGAAGTCGGCAATCGCCGTCATCAACCGGGTCCGGTAGCTGGAGCTCGCCAGCAGTTTCGCGTCCTCGGCGTTGGAAATGAACCCCATCTCGATCAGCACGGCCGGGATCACGAACCCCTTGAGCACGAAAAAATTGGCCTTGCGGTGCGGGTTTTGCAGCAGCCGGATCCCGTGTTCCTCGAGCGATGCAACTAGGGGTCCCACAAACTGGATCGGAGCGTTGTTGTGCACGCCGGTATGCGTCATGTCGGTCAGTACGTTCTTTTCCTGCTCGTTGTACGAGTTCCAGCCCGCCACAGCCGTATTCATCACGGCATCGCCCTGATCGGCGTGCCGGGCCAGATATTCGGCCAGCCGGTCGGAAGCCTCCGGATGGTGCGTATAGGCGCTCAACCCGCGCGTGCCCGGTCGCTTGACGGCGTCCGCATGCAGCGAGATGAACAGGTCGCCGCCTGTGTCACGGGCTTTCTCGCGTCGTTCCCTCAGCGAAATGTACTCGTCGGTTTCGCGGGTGAGCCTGACCCGGTAACCGCGCGAGCGGAGGATCTGCCGCAACTCCAGCGCCGCCGCGAGGGTCAGGTCTTTTTCGAGCAACGTACCCCGGACCGCCCCCGGATCCTTTCCGCCGTGCCCGGCATCCACGATGATGGTGTGCACCGCCGGATCGGCGGGAACCTCAGGCTCCCGCACGATCAGGTCCACGAAGATCCGGTCCGGGCGGCCGGCCGCCGGGGGCAAGGCGTCGTGCCCGTGCAACCGGGCGTGGGCAGGAAGATCGAACACGAAGCGCGAAATCCCGCCGGCACGCCGGCCCACCCGGATCCGCTCCACCGCGCCCCTGGGCTCGACCTTTTCCAGATTCTCCATACCGGCCGAGACATCCACGACCAGACGGTTCGGCCCGACCAGGAGGAACGGCGGCTGGTAGGCGGCGGGCGCCGACAGGTCAAAGACGATGCGGGTGATTCCCGGTTCCGGTTCTCCGATCCGGATTTCCTGGACCGCCGCCGCCGCGGCCGGCGACAGCCACACGCCCTGGGCCACAAGCGCGAGGCACACCGCCCACACCGCCGGAAAACTCCGGGCCGGCGGCGGTCGCATCAGTACTCGGCCGACACCCGATCTTCCGGGGTGCGGCCGCAACGGAAATCGCAAGGCTGGGTAGTTCCGCTCGGTTCCAGGTCCGGCACCCCGCCCGGAAAGCGGACTTGCGAAGCACCGGGAACCCTGCAATAGTGTAGGCGAATTGCTGACAGTGCCAAGGTTGCGCCGCTACCCGGCGCCCGGCACTGGCCCGGACGATTTGATTCGGAACGGCCCCATGACCGTGGCCGCCGTTCTCTGATGCCCTAACTCGTGCTGAGTCATTTCGCAACCATGGCGGGCTGCCCCACCGGATGGAAACCGCGCACCGCCACGATCCCTGATCTCAGCAGGTTCCTCAACGACTGCGGTCGCGCCGAACCCGACACCGGCTCCCGACCGTTCACGGCTGCTAGCTCAACCCGCACCCCAGGAGCTCATGCGCCGACCAGGAGTATTCATGTCGAAGCAAATACTGATCGATGCGGCGCGACCGGAGGAAACCCGGGTAGTCGTTGCCAGCGGAAAAGTGCTGGAGGATTACGACGTCGCACTGGCATCCCGCCCGCAAATCAAGGGCAACATCTACCTCGCCAAGGTGGTTCGAGTCGAGGCCTCGCTGCAAGCCGCGTTCGTCGATTACGGAGACGAAAAGCACGGGTTTCTCAGCTTTCCGGAAATTCATCCCGACTATTTTCAAATTCCCGTCGCCGACCGGGAAGCCATTGCCGCCCGGGACCGGGAGCTCACGCGCCAGCAAGCCGAAACCGAGGAACTCGACCCGGACGACCCGGAGGATCTCGATGCGGACGAGCGCACCGACACCGAAGACGGCATGGAAGACGACGGCCGCGCACTGGCCGACGAGGAAGGGACGGGCGAGCCGTCGCGCCGCCGCGTCAGCCGGCGCAGATCGGAAAAGCAGCGCCGGGCGGAACTCTACCGGAACTACCGGGTTCAGGAGGTCATCCGCAACGGCCAGCTGATCCTGGTGCAGGCCACGAAAGAACGGAGGGGCAACAAGGGCGCCGTATTTACCAGCTACATCTCGTTGCCCGGGCGGTACACGGTACTGATGCCCAATACCGCCTACAGCGGCGGCGTCAGCCGGAAAATCGGAGGGCCGAAGGACCGCAAACGGCTGCGGGAAGTCGTCAAGGACCTGGATGTGGCCGAGGGCATGTCCGTGATCCTTCGCACCGTTGCCAAGGGCCGCACCCGCGCCGAAATCCGCCGTGATTTCGACTATGTCGCGTCGGTGTGGTCCGAAATTCGAGAAAGGACCCTCAATTCGGTCGGCGCGTCCCTGGTGCACCGGGAAAATGACCTGGTCAACCGCGCCATCCGCGACCTGTTTCAGTCCGACGTGAGCGAAGTGATCGTGGCCGGCGAAAACGCGTACCGGCGGGCGAAGGAGATCACCAAGGTCCTGTCTCCGTCCAAGGCCCGCCACGTCAAGCTGTACCGCGGAGAGCTGCCGTTCTTCCATTCCTTCGGTGTCGAGCGTCCGCTCGCCGACATGCACCGGCCTGAAGTGCGGCTGCCGTCGGGAGGGTCGATGGTCATTGCCCAGACCGAAGCGCTGGTCACCGTCGACATCAATTCGGGGCGCGCCATTCGCGAGCGGCACATCGAGGAGACCGCCCTCAATACCAATCTCGAAGCCGTCGACGAGTTGGCGCGACAGCTGCGCCTGCGGGATCTGGCCGGGCTGATCGTCATCGACTTCATCGGCATGGAGCGGCGGCGGAACAACGAACAGGTCGAACAGCGGCTCCGGGAAGTGCTGAAGCACGACCGGGCGCGTACCCACGTCGGCCGCATGTCCGAATTCGGATTGATCGAGATGTCCCGTCAGCGGCTCCGGGCAAGCTTGCACGAAACGCAGCACGAGCCCTGCGCCAACTGTCACGGCCATGGCTGGACCTATCGCCCCGAGGCCCTGGCGCTGATGGTGCTGCGGGCCCTGGAATGCGAGATCGCGGACCATCAGGGCTGCCGGTTTCGCGTCTCCGTGCCGAGCGCATGTGCGCAGTACCTGTCCGACGTAATGTGGCGGTCGCTCCATCAGCTCGAGACCCGGTTCGATGTGCGCGTCGAGATCCGGCCCACGCCGGAACCGCTGGACCAGGAGTTCGAACTGGAAGTCATCCGCCCTGACGGTACTGCGGTATCGCTCAGTCCGGGCGAGGTCAGGGAAGCCCGTTCGGCAACCTCCCGGCACGGAGAACGCAGCCGGCGGAACCCCCGGGCCCGGGGCTCCGACCGGGAGAACGACAGCGAGCGTCCGGCACCGGCGCGGCGCACCCGCCCGCTGGACGCCGAAAAAGAGAGCCGGGAGGCCAGCGAAGAGCGG
The DNA here is from genome assembly GCA_965203385.1 of Alphaproteobacteria bacterium. GTDB lineage: Bacteria > Pseudomonadota > Alphaproteobacteria > TMED109 > TMED109 > VXPW01. The sequence continues at coordinate 1,923,583 of OZ241893.1, read as the reverse complement.
CGGACGCGCAGCCGCAACGGGAAGAGCGCCGACCGCCGTGACCGCGAAGAGGCAGCCCGTCCCCGGAACGAACGCCGCCGGGCCCCGGTTCGCGCCGCCCTCGACGACGATACCGGCCCGGAGGGCACCGCGCGGGGTCTCCCGTTCCCGGAGGATTCCGATGACCAGGATGGTGACCGTCCTGAAGGGCGTCCTTCGCGATCCCGCCGCACCCCGACCGCTCGCCGCGACGGGAATCCTGACGCCCCGATGTCTGGAGACAAGCGGCGGAGCCGGCGGCGGGGTTCCGGGCCTGACGAGCCCGTCGACCTCGCCGCAGACGAAACCGCCGGCACAGACCGTCGGCAACGGCCGGTTGACGAGGATCCCGAATCCGGGGCGGCGGTACGCCGGTCCGGACGGCGCCCGCGCCAGGCCATCCAGACGGGTGCCGACGGCCAGGATACCGGAGTGGATCCCGGTTCCCGCCGTGCGCCGCGGGGTCGACGACCGGTCGATCCCGGCGACGATGCGGATGCGGCCGCCCGGACCGGCGGGGCCGGGGTCGCGACAGACGCCGCCCAGGATGACCCGCTTCCCGACGCGCCCAGGTCCCGGCGGCGACGGCGGGCGGGCGGGCGCGGCGAGGATACCGGGGCGTCCGCCGCCGCCCGCTCCGGACGGCGGCAAGCCGCACCCGAGGGCGACCCTGAGGACCCGTCACGCGAAGATGCCTGGGCCCGGGAACCCGGCGAACGATCGGGCCCGGCGCCGTCCGGAGCGCCGGAGGGACGGGCACGGGCGAACCGGCGCGAATGGCGCGCGGATGCCGACGACCCGACGTTCGCCCCGGCGGCACCCGTCCCGGCCGCCGACCAGGTTTTCGGAATCGATGACGAAGCCGCATCGTCCGGGGAGGGTGCCGGAAGGCGCAACGACCTCGCCGCCGACGCGGATTCGCCGTTTGCGGAGCCATCCGAGAACTCCCTCTCGGGCCGGTCCCGACGATCGGACCGGCGCACCCGCCGTGGTTCGCGGGGCGGAACCCGGCGGGGCGGACCGCGGACCGGCAGGACGGAGTCGCAGGCTTCCCGGAAGGTGGATGCAGCGGAGGGAGACGACGTCGGCAGCGAGGCTTCGCCGGCGCCGGCCGGCCGGCGCGGGAGAGGCGCGGACCCGGCTCCGGTTCCCGACCCGTTCGGGGCCGCACTCGAACTCCCGGGCGAACCGCGGGGCGGCAGACGGGCGGCGGCTCGTCAGGCCGCGCCGCGAACCGATGCAACGGGCCGCGGGGCGGCGTTCAGGCCGCTGGAACGGCCCGGGCCGGCTCCCGGGTTCGACGACCCGTTCGATGCGGAGTACAGGCAGTCAACCGCCGCGGGTCCGGATCGCCGCCGCCGTGGCGAGGCGAGCTACGAGGATCCGTTCCTGAGCCGGGAACCGGCCCTGCAGCCCGCTCCGGCCGCCGCGGCGCACGGCGCCGGGAACGGGGAGGTCGGGGAGCGGCCGGACAAGGAAACCGGGCCAGGGGTGCGCCGCCGGTGGAAGGCGTTCTGGAGCCGCTCCTGAGCCCGGGGAATCCCTGTCAGCGAAAGCTCGCGTGCTGCAGGCGACGCACGGTCGCCTCAATCGTTTCGGGGGCGCCGGCGTAGCTCATGCGCACGAAGCGGCGCCCCCGCTCCGGGTCGAAATCGATCCCCGGCGCAACGGCAATTCCCTCGTTCCGCAGGAGCCGCCGCGCGAATTCGAACGAATCATCCGTGCACTCCGAAACCTCCACGTAGAGATAGAAGGCACCGTCGGCGGCCGCGATCCGGTCAAAACCGGAGCGCGACAGCCCGGCCAGCAGCATGTCGCGGTTCGCCCGGTAGCGTGCGACGTGGGCGTCCAGCTCCGCGTAACAGCCGAACACTTCGCACGCCGCCACCTGGGCCACCGTCGGAGCACACAGGAAGAAGTTCATCGCGAGGCGCTCGGCCGCCCGGATCAGTTCCGCCGGCCCCGCCATCCAGCCCAGCCGCCAGCCCGTCATGGCGAAATATTTCGAGAAACTGTTCACGACCACGGCGTTGCCGCCGGTCCCGAGCACGGTGGGGCAGGCACTGCCGTACACGATTCCGTGGTAGATCTCGTCGGCGACCAGGCGAATGGAGCGCTCCTCGCAGAAGCCCGCCAGTCTCGTCAGTTCGGGCCCGGGCATGACCGATCCGGTCGGGTTGGAAGGGCTGGCCAGGATCACGCCCTGCAACCCGTCGGCGACGGGCTCCAGCAGGTCCACGACCGGCTGGTACGCACTCTCGTGAACGCCGGGAACGGTGACGACCTCGACCCCCAGGGCGGTCAGGATGCTGCGGTAGGCGGGATACCCCGGCACGGCCAAGGCAACGCGGTCACCGGCTTCGAACAACGCGAGGAACGCGAGCACAAAGGCACCGGACGCCCCGGTTGTGACCATGACGTGCTCCAGCCCGATGTCCACACCATAGAAGGCACGGTAGTGCGACACGATGGCCTGGCGCAGTTCCGGCATGCCGAGCGCTTCGGTATAGCCGGTTTGCCCGGCGGCGATGGCGGCGACGGCGGCATCCCGTACCCGGGCCGGAGGCCGGGCGTCCGGCTCCCCCACTTCGAGGTGCAGGATGTCGTGGCCGCGAGCGGCCAGGCGGTTGGCCTCGGCGAGGACGCCCATCGCATGAAACTGCGGCACCCCGGATCGGCCGGACAAGCTGCCGAACGCCTGAACCATCAGCTGTCGCCTCCCTTCCCCACGATCCGGACGGACGCACGCCGCCCGGGTCACGCCGCCGCCGATCACCGGCTCCGGATCATCAGCGTATACCCGGGCGCCCGGTCCGCCACCGCAAGGATGCAGCCGGCCGCGAAGTCGCCGGCGGAACACCGGAGCTGACCCGGGAAGCAGTCCGCATCGGAGCCGGCTCCCGGCGGCCCGGACGCGCCGCCACGCCGCCGCCGGGAGCCGGCACCGCGCCGCCATGGAGGATCGCGGCCCGGTGTGTGCGGGCGGGGCCCCAAGGCCGGCACCGGCGGCCCGCCCCGGTAACTGCCGGGCACCATCAACGGCCGTCGATTCTGTCGTCTCTGCAGCTCCGCCGGAAGGGGCCGTTCAAGGGGCGAAAACCGCTCCATCACCGCCCCGCCGGACGCTTGCGACCGGCCGGTTGCGAACGGCCTTGTGTCGGCGATTCCCTGCCTCGGCGCCGCGCGCCGGCACCATCAGCGGCCAGCGGAGGGGGTGGACGGTTTCCCACCCCGAACCCTCGCCCGGCCCGTCCGTGCTGACAGACGAAGGCCGTCCCGGGTTGACCGCGGATGCCGGAGCCTCACTCCCACTCGATCGTACCGGGCGGCTTGGACGTCACGTCGTACAGCACCCGATTGATCCCCGGAACCCGGTTGACGATGGTGGTCGCAACGTCGCCGAGAAACCCGGCCGGAAACTCGTAGACGCTCGCCGTCATGCCGTCGACCGACGTCACTGCCCGCAGCCCCAGCGCGTAGTCGTACGAGCGTCGGTCCCCCATCACCCCGACACTCCGGACCGGCAGCAGGACGGCAAACGCCTGCCAGATGTCGTCGTACAGTCCGGCCTCGCGGATGGCGTCCAGATAGATCCGGTCGGCCTCCCGGAGCAGCGCGATCTTGGAGCGGGTAACGGCGCCGGGGATGCGGACCGCCAGACCGGGCCCCGGAAACGGGTGGCGCCCCACCAGGTGCGCGGGCAGGCCGAGCTCCCGGCCAAGTTTCCTGACCTCGTCCTTGAACAGCTCGCGGAGCGGCTCGACCACCTGCATCTGCATGCGTTCGGGCAGGCCGCCGACGTTGTGGTGCGACTTGATCGTGGCACTGGGTCCCCCCGCCGGCGCCACGGATTCGATGACATCGGGATACAGGGTGCCCTGCGCCAGGAAACCGGCACCGGTCTCCCGCGCCGCCCGTTCGAACTCTTCCACGAAGACGCGGCCGATGGCCTTCCGTTTCGCTTCCGGATCCTCGATTCCCTCGAGCGCCGCCAGGAACACGTCCGCCGCCGCCACCGTACGCAGGTCCATGTGAAACCGCTGCCGAAACGTCCGGTCCACTTCGGCCGCCTCGTTCGCGCGCAGCAGACCGTGGTCGACCAGCACACAGGTCAGCCGCTCGCCCACCGCTTCGTGCACCAGGCAGGCCGTCACCGCACTGTCCACCCCGCCCGACAGTCCGCAGATCACCCGGCCGCGGCGGCCGACCTGCGCCCGGATGCGCGCGACCGCCTCTTCCCGCATGCGGCCGATCGACCAGGTTCCCGCCAGTCCGGCCACGTCCCGCACGAACCGGCGGAGCAGCCGCGAACCGTCCGGCGTGTGCACGACTTCCGGATGGAACTGCACGCCGTAGTAGCGGCGGCGGTCATCGGCGATGGCCGCCAACGGCGCCGCCCCGGTCCGTGCGATCTCCCGGAAACCGGGCGGTGCAGCCTCCACCCGGTCGCCGTGACTCATCCACACCGGATGGCGCTCGCCTGGCTTCCAGAGGCCGTCGAACAGGGCCGAAGATGCGGTGATCTCGATTTCCGCGCGGCCGAACTCCCGTTCACCGGCGGTCGTGACCCTGCCCCCGAGAGCCTGCACCATGGCCTGCTGCCCGTAGCAGATCCCGAGGACCGGCACCCCGCTGCGAAGGATCTCGGCCGGGACCGTCGGTGCGGTCTCGGCCGCTACCGAATCCGGCCCGCCGGACAGGATGACGGCGCCCGGCCGGGGCTCAAGGTGCCGGCCGGCCCGGTGCCAGGGAACGATCTCGCAGTAGACGCCGTGCTCGCGAACCCGCCGTGCGATCAGCTGGGTGACCTGACTGCCGAAGTCGACGACGAGAACCCGTTCCCTCACTCGTTCAGGTTCTTCCGGTACAGTGCGATCTGCTCAGCGAGATCATCGCCGTCGGGACAGGGGAAATCGCAGACTGACTCGATCCGGGCCAGGTTGGCTTCGGCCTCGTCCAGCCGCCCCAGGACCAGGAACGTTTCGGCCTGGTAGTGGAGCGCAGCCGTATGCTCCGGGTCCAGCGACAGGGCCTTCGCATAGTGCTCGAGGGCGGCGGCATGGTTCTGCTGGCGGCGCTCGAGGTACCCGAGCTGATTCCAGGCCTCGGCCGTCTCGGGGGCTTCCGCCAGCACCGCACCGAGGGCCAGACGGGCGTCTTCGTAGCGGCCGTTCTCGATCAGGTCGGCGGCCTCCGCCAGCGCCGCCCGGAGCTCGCCGCCGCCGGTATCGGCCTCCTCCGTGGGGGCCTCGATGTTGGCATACGCGGCCGGCCCGGCGCCGGCCGCCAGAATTACGCTGGCCGCCAGCCACCGCCGCACCGGAATCCTTCGTTTCCTCATGGTCCTTCTCCCGCGTGATCCCGGACCACCGCCGGGATCAGGTATGCGTCCTGTAGTTAGGGGCTTCGCGCGTGACGGCAATGTCGTGGATGTGGCCTTCGCTGACGCTGGCGGCGGTGACCCGCACGAACTCGCAGTCGGTCTGCATGGCGGCAATCGAACGGCAGCCGGTGTAGCCCATGGCCGCCCGCAGTCCGCCGACCAGCTGGTGAATGACGGCGGCGGCCGGCCCCTTGTAGGGCACGCGCCCCTCGACGCCCTCCGGCACGAACGCCATGCCGGCTCCCAGCTCTTCCTGGAAGTAGCGGTCGGCGGAACCGCGCGCGAGCGCCCCCACCGAGCCCATGCCGCGGTAGGACTTGTACGAGCGCCCGCCGTACAGGAATACTTCTCCCGGGGTTTCCGTGGTGCCGGCCAGCAGCGACCCCACCATGATGCAGTCGGCCCCCGCCGCAATGGCCTTGGCCAGATCGCCCGAATAGCGGATGCCGCCGTCGGCAATGCAGGGCACACCGGCCTCGCGGGCGGCGGCGGCGGCCTCGTGGATGGCGCTGAACTGGGGCATCCCGACCCCGGCCACCACCCGGGTCGTGCAGATCGATCCCGGCCCGACCCCCACCTTGACGGCGTCAACCCCGGCCGCGGCCAGCGCCTGCACCCCTTCTGCCGTCGCCACATTGCCGCCGACGACCCGGACCTCGCCGGGGAGGGAACGGATCGTTTCCACGGCCGTGAGCACACCGCGGGAATGACCGTGGGCCGTGTCGACGACCAGGGCATCCACCCCGGTGGAGATCAGGGCTTCCGCCCGTTCGACTTCGCTGCGGCCGACCCCGACCGCCGCCGCCACCCGCAGTCGCCCGCGCGCATCCTTCGAGGCCTTGGGGTACCGCTCCGATTTCTCGATGTCGGTCAGCGTGACGAGCCCGATGCACCGCCGGTCGGCATCGGCCACGAGCAGTTTCTCGATCCGCCGCTCGTGCAGGATCGCCTGCGCCTCGTGCGACTCGATTCCCTCCCTGGCGATGGCGAGATTCTCGGACGTCATCAGGTCCCGAACCGGCTGGGATTCATCGCGGGCGAACCGCACGTCGCGATTCGTGATGATCCCGACGATCACGCCGCGCTGATCGACGACCGGAAAACCGGAAATGTTGTACTGCCGCTTGAGACGACGAACGTCGCCCAGCGTCGAGTCGGGACCGACGGTTACCGGATCCACGACCATGCCGGATTCGAACTTCTTGACCCGCAGGACCTCGCGGGCCTGCTCGTCGATCGAGAGGTTCTTGTGAATCACGCCGATCCCGCCGGCCTGCGCCATGGCAATGGCGAGATCCGCCTCCGTGACGGTGTCCATGGCCGACGACACCAGCGGAATCGCGAGCGGGAAGTCACGGGCAAACCGGGTGGCCGTGTCGACATCCGCCGGCAGGATCTCGGAAGCCGCCGGCCGGATCAGTACATCGTCAAAGGTGAAGGCTTCACGCATGAGGGACTCGGTAGTCTCGACGGAGGCCGCCGTCAAGCCCATATGGCCGGCGCCGCGGCCGGGCGCAAGCCGGCCTCCGGACGGGCGGCGGCCGGGGACGGGCGAAACCCGGCCGCGAGGAGAAACAGTTCGCTTGACGCGGCGCGCGAAGCGGGGGGTTTCTCGCGCCGCACCCGGGCGAACCTGCCGGCCAGGGTCCGGAACAGCGCCTCCTCCCCGCGGCCGCGGATCAGCTTGACGAGGAGGGTACCGTCCGGCGCCAGGAGGTCGACCGCGCAGTCGACCGCGGCTTCTGCGAGGGCGAGCGAGCGCAGCCGGTCGGTCGGCCGATGACCGGTCGCGGCCGGGGCCATGTCGGAGAGCACGACATCGGCCGCCCCCCGGAGCACCGCCCGGATGCGGGCCGCGGTGTCGGGAGCGGAAACGTCGCCTTCCAGCACGACCGCATCGCCCACCGGCGCCACCGGCCGGAGGTCAAGGGCCACGATGCGCGCCGTTGGCGCCCGCGCCGCCGTCACCTGGAGCCAGCTTCCCGGCGCCGCACCTAGATCGACGATTCGGCGGGCGTGACGCAGGAAGTCGTGGCGGTCATCGATCGCTGTCAACTTGTAGGCCGCCCGTGACCGGTAACCGTCTCCGGCGGCCGCCGCGGCAAACGGATCCGACTGCCGGCGCCGCAGCCAGTGCTGCTCGGAGGCCGTGCGGCCGCGCGGGCCCGGCCCGGACGTCCGCTGCGAGCGGGAGCGCGGGGGCGGCCGGCGGCGCGACATGCCGGGATCAGGCTCGCCACGTCCGGGGCCCGCGCCAGCCGGTCACGCCCGGCCGCACCCGGCCCGGAACCGCCGCCGGACGCCCATCAGTAGACCACGACGCTGCGGATGGATTCGCCGCTGTGCATGAGATCGAACGCGTGGTTGATCTCCTCCAGCGGCATGGTGTGGGTGATCATGTCGTCGATGGCAATCTTTCCGTCCATGTACCAGTCCACGATCTGCGGCACCTGCGTCCGCCCCCTGGCGCCCCCGAAAGCCGTCCCGCGCCAGACCCGGCCGGTCACCAGCTGAAACGGACGGGTGGAGATTTCGGCGCCGGCCGGGGCCACGCCGATGATCACCGACTCGCCCCATCCCTTGTGACAGCACTCCAGTGCCTGGCGCATGGTGTGCACGTTGCCGATGCATTCGAAACTGTAGTCCGCGCCGCCCCGGGTCCGCTCGACGAGATGGCCGACAAGGTCTCCGGCAACTTCCCGGGGATTGACGAAGTCCGTCATGCCGTAGGTGCGGGCCGTCGCCTCGCGGGCCGGGTTGATGTCGACGCCCACGATGAGGTCGGCGCCCACCATCCTCAGGCCCTGGATGACATTGAGGCCGATCCCGCCGAGTCCGAACACGACGCAATTCGAACCGGGTTCGACCTTGGCCGTGTTGATGACCGCACCGATCCCGGTCGTCACCCCGCAACCGATATAGCAGATCTTGTCGAACGGGGCGTCAGTGCGGACCTTGGCCACCGCGATCTCGGGCAACACGGTGTGATTGGCGAAGGTCGACGTGCCCATGTAATGCAGCACCGGCTTGCCGTGCAAACTGAACCGGCTGGTGCCGTCGGGCATCACGCCCCGGCCCTGGGTGTCGCGGATCGCCTGGCAAAGGTTGGTTCTGCCGGACGTGCAGTAGGCGCACTGGCGGCATTCCGGGGTATAGAGCGGAATCACATGGTCGCCGGGTTTGACCGACGTCACGTCGCGCCCCGCCTCGACCACCACGCCCGCCCCTTCATGCCCGAGGATCGCGGGAAACCTGCCTTCCGGATCATCACCCGAAAGCGTGAACGCATCCGTGTGGCAGATGCCGGTGGCCTTGATCTCCACGAGCACCTCCCGGTCCTTCGGACCATCAAGGTCGACGTCCTCGATGATGAGCGGCTTGCCCGCCTCGACGGCCACTGCTGCCCTGGTCTTCATCGTCTGCTGCCCCTCCGTAACGGGTCGACGCGAGCGATCATATTACCTGCCCGGGCCGGCACGCCGGCGACGGGCGTATGATCGCCTCGCCCGAGCCGGGACGGCGCCCGCCCCCCCCGACGGAAGGTCGTCGACCCGGTCGCGATAGGCGGAGTGCACGATGATCTCCATCACTGCCTTTACCGACGTTCGCAGCCCCTACGCCTTTCTTGCCAAGGCCGAAGTCTACCGCTGGGAGGACGAATTCGGCGTCGAGGTCGAGTGGCTGCCCTACGCCATCCCGATCAGGGAAGCGTTCGGCCCGGCCGAGGGCCGGGATCCGCGCCAGTTGCGAAAGGTCAAGTACCTGTACATGAACGCCCGGCGCGTGGGCGCCGAGCAGGGCCTCACGATCCGGGGAACCAAGCGCATCTTCGACCCCACGCCCGCCCACGTCGGACTGCTGCAGGCCCGGGATGACGGCATCTTCCGGACGTTTCAGGATCGGGTGTTCGAGGGGGTTTTCCGAAGAGAACTGGATCCGGATGATGCAGATCAGGTGCGGGCCCTGCTGGAGACCCTTCAGGGCGACGGGCCTGCCTATGCCCGTCGGCTCGAGCAGGGTGCCGACGAACTGCGGACGATCGGGCGGCGGGCCGAAGCCCTCGGCGTGTTCGGAGTGCCGAGCTTCGTCATCGACGGCGAACTGTTCTGGGGCACCGACACCCTGCCGCAGATTCGACAGCGTCTGATGGCCGAAGCCTGACGGTCGGCGGGCCGGCCGCGGCAGCGCGGGGGCGGGCACCGGCACGAAACCGTCCGCGGAAACAGCCGGCCGGAGGCGGGCCCTGCACACGTTTCCCGCCAGGCCGTGCCTGACACAAGGGCAACTACACCGCGGCCGGCACCCTGACCGAGACCCACCAACCGCACCGACCCTCTGCAACCGAGGAATCCCGAACCCGACGCCCACGCCCCAGCGATACCCGCCACCCGAAACACCGCCCGCCACCGAGACACCACGACCCGCAACTGACCGCACACACGCGCCCATACCCACGCGCCGACACCCGAGCAGCTGCACGCAGACCTCAACCCGACCGCACCCACCAGGGGTTGCTCGCGTCGAGATCGCCGCCGGGCTGTCGGTACCGCGCCCCGCCAACGGGCCCCATCGAAAACTCCTTCGTTCCAGGGGATTTGCACCCCCTGCCTTATGCCGGTTAGCCGGGCACATCAGATCGGTACGCGGTTTGCGGCCGCCGCAGGTGACGCGGGTACGCCTCGATACGCGCTATCGTCGCCGGTCCGGGCAAGGGGTGGAACACGGCCGAGAGCAAGACCGCATCAAGGTCGCAAAACGGTGCGGTGTTTCCACCGACCGAGCGACCGGCAACCGTGCAAAAGGTGAAGGACATGGACATCTCGGCAAACACCATCGAAGCGGCGCTTCGCAACCTTCCCGAGCTTCCCGCGACAGTCAGCAGTTGGCATATCGAAACCGGCCCTGATTCGACCGAAGACTCCGCCGTCTGGGTCTGGGCGATGCTGGAGGACGACGATGTCGAATTCGCCAAGCGGTCCCGGTTACGGTCGATCATCCGCGATCTCGTACACGATACCTTCGATCCCTCCCTGCTCGTCTATGTCCGCTTTCGCGGCGCATCCGAGGTGAAGCAGGAACAGTGAGCCTTCATGCGGAACTGCTGAAACAGGCCCGTTTCCTTGCCCGGAAGGAACCGAAGAAACCGACCCAGGCCGGCCTGCGCCGCTCGGTGTCAGCGTCCTACTACGCTCTGTTTCACCTTCTGGTCGACGAAGCGACCCGATTGATGCTGTCGGGGCGTGAGCGCAGCCCGCTGCGCGACAGTCTGGCTCGGGCTTTTCATCATTCCCCGATGAAGCAGACGGCCGCCGCATTCGCCAGTCAGCGTATATCTCCGAAACTTTCGTCCGGCTTCAATGGGCGGCCGATCCCCCAGCCGCTGATCGATGTCGCGGCCGCCTTCGTCGAGTTGCAGGAGGCCCGCCATCATGCGGACTACAACCGTGCGCTTCGTTTCATCCGGCGCGAGGCACTTGACCTGGTCGACCTGACGGACAAGGCGTTCCGGGACTGGTACGACGTACGGGGCAACCTGCACGCGGACACGTTCCTGACCGGGCTTCTTGCCTACAGACACATGCAGGGTTAGTTCGGGGCCGCCAGAAAACCCCCAGAACCATTTTATTTTCGAATTTGAGGGGCCGACGTGGCCGGGGTCGGGCAGGAGTGGGGCCGACCTCCGTCCGCTCACCGTTTCCGGCAGACCCCAAATGGCCGCCCATGGTTGTCTGAACCGGGTTTTGGGCGTCCGGGCACAGCGGTTCCGTCGCGCCGCCGACGGCGCGTTCGGCGCAGTTCTCGTGCGGTCAGCCAGAGTGTTGGATCACGAGTCGGGCGGAGTCAGGACCGTGTCGATCGCCTCTTGAGGCGGGCCGCGTAAGGCTTGCCGGTAGTCTCTGGCGGGTAGCGGAAGCGTCTATCGCCACGCACGATGACGATGGCGGCGTCCGTCAGACAGGACAGGTTGCGGGGCTGACAGCCGGTACAGGCTCGACCGCACTCTTCGTCACAGGTGAAACCCCAGGAACTTTCAACCCGACACTGTCGAATCGACGGCGAAATCCAACAAGACGCAGTAGTTGGCCCGACCACGTAACGTGGGCAAGGCAGGCCGCGTCACGATTCCAAACGCCAGAAACGGTCGCACACCGGCACCCACCTCTGAACTCGCAGGCACTGTCGGGAATGCCCTGCTATCGCTGCTGGCCGGGCGGGCTTCGCGTCAGCTGGAAGCAGCGGATGTACCATTGGCAGCGGGTCCGGCAACGATCAACAGCGAATCGGCATCCGCGCAATCGAAGATTGCGATCCCAATCTCATCGAGACGCACTGGATCGTCAATGTCACCGAGCAGTACAGCGAGGCGATGTGCCGTTGCTGCACCGAACTTGCGCTCGGCCAAGCGCACAAGCAGTGCCCGCTCTCGCTCCAGACCCTGTTCCAAGCCCTGTTCCAGGCCCTGTTCCAGGCCCTGTGCAAGATGGCGTTTCGCAAACGCATCAACGTTTTCAGCGAATATCGTTGCCATTTCGTCCAATCCTCCCGTTTTCCCGAGACGGCGCAGCTCACCGGACAAACCCGGCTCCGCCGATGTCAGGCCACTTCGCTCGAGCAGCTCTCGCGCCCATTCCACGAAGACCCGCCTCAGGCTCTCGTCGCCCGGACCCTGCAGCAGTCTGGACAACTTCCGCAGGTTGGGCTCCGTGTGCGCGATCGAACCCTGTTCCAGCGCGATCTGCACCGCCACGAGATTGTCCTCGGGAAGGTCCGCGACACGAAGTGCATGCTCATCGACCAGAAGATAGCGCTGATGCAACTGGAACGGTGCGAGGTGCGCACCGACCGGAGCGACCAGGCTGCCCATTTCCTCCGGAGCCGACCATCGGGAACGGCCATTGTACAGGACAATCGGCAGCACCGGCGGCAGCCGGTCTCCCTTCGCGATATCGCCGTTGCGAATCAGCTTGAGGTACATCTGTCCCGAATAGGCGGAAATGCGCGCCGCCATGAACGAATCCACCGTCGACTGGAATTCCAGCAGGTAGAGCCAGCTGTCGGTTGCTGCATCCTTGCCGCGGAACCGTATCCGCCACGCCGTGTCGCCCCGACTCTGGGTGAGGCCATCGTCGACATATTGATCCGGCATGCGTTCCAGTCGGTCGAAGTCGAGCATCTCCAGCAGGTCGGCGGGCAGGAAACAATGCAAGAGATCGTTCACCATTCGCGTGTGGTCGAAGAACAGCTTGTACGAACTGTCGTGAAAATCCTGCATGGCCTGCATCCAGAAAGGTGCCGCCGGCACCGGGCGGACAGCAGGATAATCCCACGCTGGAGGGGGTTGCCGGATCTGGGGCCGGCGGTCGGCTCCCGGGCAAGGCCGAGCAGGACCGTGTCAACCGCCGTCGGCCGGCTTCGGCCTGTTTCGGAGCTGACAGGGATCGAACCTGAGGATCGGGGCCCCGTGCTTCGTCTCCGTTGCGGGAGCCAAAGCCGGTAAGGGGTTGGGCGGGGCGGGCGGGGGTTGGGGTCTTTCACTCTATCATTGTTAACTCCGTGTTTTCGATGACGTGGACGATGAGTTGGATTTTTTCGTCACCCCGGAAGCATTTGAGCGGGCCGGGCAGGGGTTGTCTCTTGGAGGACTCGAAGCCGACAATGCGGCCCATGCCGATGACATAGTCGCGAACGGTGGGTGGCGCCCTGGCCGCGGCGGACGCCTCCCTGGCTCCACGGCCTGCGTTCGGGGAGCGGCGACCGCGATGATCTGCCTCGCTGAGGGTCGGCATGCGATAGGCCGTCAGAATGCGGTTGAGCGCCGCGACCTCCACTGGTCGTACGATCTCGCTGGCGGGCGTATCGGGTGCCTCTCGGGCCAGACGCGACAGTTCGTGAATGCGCCAGGCGGCGACGGCATCGAAAGCCAGGCACTTGCGCAGATCCTCGGCGTCGTCCAGCCGGCGGTCACAGATGCGGGTGCCGTTCTTGAGGGTGTCGAAGTACCGTTCGATGGCCCAGCGGTCTTCGTAGATCTCGATCACCTCGAGCGCGGTTTCTAGCGTCGCCTCGCCGGTGCTGGACAGGATGACCCAGTTCAGGGGCTTGGCCGGATCGGCCGGGGTCACCTCACGGACCTGCACGGCCAGCATTTCCAGCGGCGCGTCCGTCCGGGCGTCTCCCGGCGGCAGGACCGTCACCCGCGCCGCTCGCAGCAACAGTTTGACCGTGCGGGACGGCCGGCGGCGCGGGCCGCCGGCGGCATCAAGCACGAGGGTCTTCCGCCCCAATTCGGGCTGCGTTTCGATGAAGGAGAACAGGTCTTGCGGCGAACCGTCGGCCGTCACCACCCGGCGCTGTTTCGAGCGGCAGGCGCGGACCACGACGCGGACCTCCGTCTGCGCCGCCAGACGATGGACGGCCCAGATGTCCATCTCGCGGTCGCCGACGCAAATGACTTCCGTGTCCTTGCAGGCCGCCGCCAGTTCGGCGCTCACCCGCACCCCGTCCTCCCAGCGGCGGCTTTCCGTCTCTTTCTTCCCCGCGCGGCGAAAGTCGGCATCGGCCGACAGTACGCCCAACGGACGCCCGCCGGGTACGAACGCCAACATCATGTGCGCCGCCAGTCCCGTCGCCCCCTGGCCGCCGCCGCCGAGCGGCGCCAGGCCGGTGGTGACCGCCGAACGGCCGCTGTAATTGAGCATCGTCGTGTCCTGCACCGCGAGGATCCGGCGGTGGGCGCGGCAGCGCTTCACCGTGGCCTCGACGTGGGAGCCGAGCACATGCTTCATGGTGACTTCCCGGTTCGACAACAGGCGGTACACCGCCTGCCGTTCCGCGGACTCCGGAAACATCTCGGGAATCGTGGCGGCAGCCTGACGGCCCCAGATGTCGCCGATCCGCCGGATCCGGTCTCCCAACCGCCCATCATGATGATCCACATAGGCAAACTCGGAGTCGCCGTTCGGGCCCGGATCCTTCACATGGGCATCCACCCGGGTGCCGATCGGCTGCCGCGGCACGGTGCGCATCCGCCGTTTCCAGCCCCGCTGGAGCGGCACCATGAAAATCCGGCACGGCGCCTTCGCCACGCCGGCCCGATCCTGCGCTGCCGTCCAGCCGACGCACGACCAGTTGGCCGCACGGTAGCACGTCCCCGGCCGGGTCTCGTTGACGTAGGTGTAGGCCATCTGCGGGCGCACGCCGTGCTGCTGCTCCCAGTCGTCCCCGATCTGCCGCCGCGCCAGACCCAGGACATGCGACGCCAAATGCGGCACGGCGACGCCGGGCATGAGGAGAAAACGGTAGTGGTTGAGCAACCGGTTGAGGTGATGGCGCTTCGCCTCGTTCGACCAGCCGATGTGCTGGTCACGGGCCTTCACGTGCCAACTGGCGGCCCGGAAACCGAGACCGCCGAGGCGACCGTGGCGCGCGGACACGATCCAGTAGTTCAGGACCGCGCCCGGTGCTTTCGGGCAGCCCTGCGGATGCCAGCGCTCCATCATCGCCCGCCAGCTACCGACCGCCGCCGCGCCGACCGGTTCAAGACGGACTTCGCCCAGCTCCCGCAACGAGCCGGAAAACGTGACCGCCGACTCCGACCGGGCGACCTCCGGGCGGGCGTTCGGCACCAGGCGGCAGGCCCGCTTCGCCGGCAGCGCCACGTGCAGTTCCCGGGCCAGCTGCGGCCGCGCTCGCTTGGCTGACGCCACGCACAGGGCACCCCGTGCATTGCGCCAGTCCTCGCGTTCACACAGGCCGCGGGCCAGTCCATGGCGACTGGTCTCGCCGGAGGCCGCCGTCCTCTGGAACCACGCCGCGGTGTCCGCGGAAATCATGCGCGTGCCGATCTGCATGGCGGAATACATACGCCAGGCAATATCGGAAGTCAACAGTGACTCAGTGAAAGGGTTGGGGTGTCGCGCGGCGCGGCGGGCGCCGGGGGCGGGGGTCGGGTTGGGGTTGGTGCGGTCGGGTTGGGGTCTGCGTGCGGCTGCTCGGGTGTGGGCGCGTGGGTGTGGGTGCGCGTGTGCGGTCAGTTGCGGGTCGTGGTGTTTCGGTGTCGGTCGGTGTTTCGGGTGTTGCTGGTATGGGTGACGCCGGCGTCGTCGGAGCTATTCATCTGCAGAAGCGTTGAGCGGGTGCCGGGTGTGTGGCGAGAAGAAGACTGCTCATCCATTCGGCATGGATGTGGGCGCTCCAGAGCGGCGCATGGAGATGGCAGTCGGCGAGACGCAAGAGCAGGTCGCGCAGATCGGCGGGATAGAGGACATCAGTGTCAAGCAACGCCGTCGGCTATTGCAGGCCGAGTTCCTGGTCGCGCGCGATCAGTTCGTCAAGCACATCGCGGCGCCAGGCGAGGATATCTTCGATCCTGACACAGACCAGCCGGCAGGGATGCGTCCCTCATCGAGAAGCTGAACCAGATGCGTCGGCGAGACCCGCAACAGTTCGGCCGCCTGCCGCGTGGTCAGTTCGGCATGAAGGGAGGTAAGCGCAAGGGGCAAGGGTCGTGGTGTGCGACCGACCCGTCGCTTCCGCACCGGCCCGACCGATGGCTCACGCCTCCCCCGCCGCTGGCTTCGCTCGTTCAAAATGGCGACTAACGAACTTCGCCTGCACCGCTTGACGAACCGGGGTCTCCATGTTTAAATCATGCTGCAAAGAAAGGCCGAAACTAATAATTTATGTTGGCGAGAGCCCTAAAGTGCCGATGAGACAAGCGGGGAATGGAAATGTTCAAAATTGAACAATGTTCCGGAAGGCTGGTTCCAGTGATAGAGGATCGACGAAGGTGACTGACGAGACCAAGGATGTTGCGCAAGGTGGATATGCGTGGCTCAAAATCGAAAGCCCGGACAATTACGACGGGCTTGTTGACTTTCTGGACGCAGAGTTCGACCCCGAAGAGATTGCGCAGGAGCTGAAGAATAACATCACCAGTGATGTCAGCGGCGTCCTCGTCGAATACGACTATACTGACAAAGATTACAAGAATACCTTCTACAACTTCTATGCAAAGATGGGGCGGACCTATCGGCAGGACTGTGTCAGGCTGCACTTCTTCGACCGGGAAGTGACGTTTAGTGAATTTCCCCCCGACTTGCAGGTTCGGGACCACAGGCTTGAAATGCACTACTTTGGATACATGGTGTTAAGACCGACGATCAAGGCGACTCTCGGTCGTTCGCTGCTCTCCCCGCGAGTTCGGGTCGGTGCCCGGGGCAACGCCATTCAGGCCCGACACAAGGTTCACGTGCTCGGATATACCCTGTCGGTCCGGGGTTTTCCGTCAATGGCGCAGCATGTGGACATCGCGGTATGTGCGCATGTGGTGTGCTGGGCCATCCTCCGTCATTACAGCGAGCAGTATGCACAGCACCGGGAATTGCTGATGCATGACATCACGAGGTTGGCAAAGCCGTTCGATCCGGGAGGATTGACCCCGTCTCTTGGCCTTGACCTGTACGAGGCGGAACGGATTTTCAACGCTGCGGGCTGCTATCCGTTGATGATTGCCCGGGAGTGGGATCACGACTCGAACGCCTGGTCAAATGACGATAAATTTTTCGAGCAGATGCTGAGCTACCTTGACTCCGGTTTTCCATTGTTCGTGACGTTGCGAAGCGAGGCGATGGACATAGGGCATGCTATCGTGCTCGCGGGCTATGAGTGGAGCGACGAACCAGAAGTTTCGCGAGAGGCCAGTTCTCATGTGTGGTCAAGGGTAAAGAGTCTTCTTGCGGTCGACGACAACAGGCTGCCCTACGTTACAGTGAGTATCGGGGATGACACGAGATCTGAAGCGGACACCGTGAACTATACCTCGGAGGACTTCGACGCATTTATAGTTCCGTTGCCGGAGAAGATCTTCTACCGGTCGGAAAACGTGGAGTCGTTTTCCCTTGAAATGAGCACGATCTACAGGAAAATATTGAATTTGTCGGAGGAAGACACGCTGTTACGACGGTACTTTATAACCACCGTGTCGGCGCTCAGGCGTTTCGCACGGCAAAGACCCTCGCAGCTCGGAGCTGAGCTGGTAGGTTTGTTCATGCACTTGAGGACGACGCAGTTCGTCTGGGTAATTGAGTATTCGTCCGAAGATCAATGGAAGGACAACCATATCACGGCGCGGGTAGTGCTGGATGCCAGCGCGAGCTGCGAGGACAAACAGCCCATGTGGCTGTGTCACAATCACGAGTTGGCAATCGTATTCGACCGATCTTCCGCGGAGCCGAAAGGGCACAAGATCGCGCTCTGCCGGCCCGCGAATACGCCACTTAGCCGCATGGAGACCAATCTGCGAGCAGTGGTGGGATTGTGACTGGAGGATCATCCGGGAACGCTGTTGGTCTGTCCGAACAAAAGAGGGGCATATGAACAGAAGATTGAAGGAATATCTCGATAAAAAGGGAGCAGAGGTGCTGGATGAAGGCATTCTGAAAGCCTACACCACGTCGATGACGGAGCGTACGATCCCGGAAGCAAAGAAACAGGTCAGGAAGAACGAGGAGCGGGCTGCAAAGTTGCGGTTCTCGCCGAATCCAGCTTCGAGGCGCCAGAAAACGCCGAAGGGGAAGAACTGATTCCGCAGGGTCTCCGAGTCTCGCAAAACTAGCGGTCATCGCTTTGGCGTCTGAATCGATCGTAGGCGGTCGTGATGATGGTCTCCAGCGCATCGGCGCCGGCGCGGTCAAGGCTGGGGTCTTCGCGGAGCAGTTTGGAGACCATGGCGATCGGTTCCCGTGCGCGTCGGGGCGCGGACATGAACTCGACCGGATCAAGCCCTGACCAAGCCGACAAGGCGGTGAGGCTCGCGGCATCGGGCTGGCGGCCGCTTGACATGCGGGAGAGCGTGGTCTGGGAGACGCCGGTCTGTTCGCTTACGGCTTTCCAAGTGGCGTTGCGCACCTTAACCGTGGCGCTAAGGGCGGCATAGAAGGACGGGAAATCGAATTGGGCGCGCCGGGTCATGCCGCGTGCTCCGAGGCACGACCGGTGAATGGCTGGTCGAAAATGGGCCGGAAAGCCGCTGGCCCCGCGGGTATGGTCCGCATTCTCTGATCCCTAATGCTCAGCATCGGTAAATGTGAAATAGCAATTGACATGCGGATACGCAACCCTTATGATTCTGCTGACTGGCAATCATATGTCAAAGGAGCAAACACGATGACGGTGAACGACAAGGGAATCGAAACCGACGGGAACAAGCCGGTGGTCGAAGACGCGAAGCTTGGGGAAAAGCGGGGCACAGAACCGAAGAAGGTCGAGATCGAGGTCAACGGCAAAAAGGTCGAAATGCTCGAAGGACCGACGTTGGGGCTAGAGATCAAGCGGGAGGCGATCAACAAGGGCGTTAGCATCAAGGAGAGCTTCGTTCTCCAGCAGGAGATGCCGAACGGCACGGGCAAGGTTATCGGCGACAATGACAAGGTGTTCATCCGCGAGCATCTCAGCTTTACCGTCATTGAGCCCGACGATAACAGCTGATGCGGGGTGATGGCGTGAAGACGGAGGTTGGTAAAGCCATCGAAGAGCTGAAACGGGCCTTTCCTGGTTCGGAACTCATGGTAAGTGAGGACGGACGGGGAGGGGCTCACGTGATGGTTGAGAGCGTGGCTATCGGCGCACGCTACGAACCGGAGCGATCCTGGTTGGGGGGCCACATTACCGCACAGTACCCCTATGCCGACATCTATCCGGTGTTCATGGACGCCACGGTGCGGCGCAGGGACGGTAGTGCCTTTGAGGCACCGATCACCGCAGGGCACGATTTCTGCGGTCGCCCGGCAATCCAAATTTCCCGGCGCAACAACCAGATGCAGAATTCCGGGCAGACCGCCGTAGCCAAGTTCCTCAAGATCGTTGATTTTCTAGACAAGATGCCATGAAGACCGAACGGACGTGCGATGTCGTGATCAGGGCCGAGGATCACGACCGCCTGATGGCGCATTTCTATCCTGGTGACGGGGATGAATACGGTGCCGTCCTGCGGGCGGGGATCGTGTCCTGCGGTGCCAGGCTTTGTCTTCTGGTCAACACCGTGGAATTGGCGTGCGTGGGCACGGACTATGTTCCGGGAAAATACGGCTATCGCGCACTGGCTCCAACATTTATTCACCGGCAGATCGTGCGTTGCCGGGACGAGCGCATGGCCTACCTGGCAGTGCATAATCACGGGTCCGACAGGTCCGTACGATTCAGCAGGGTCGACATGGCCTCGCACGAGCGTGGCTATCCGGCATTACGCGACATCGGCAAAGGCGTGCCGGTCGGCGCACTGGTCTTCGGGCGGCGTGCGGTGGCTGCGGACATCTGGATACCGGATGGGACGCGTCGAGCGCTCGGGTCGTACCGAATCGTCGGGCGAACCATCAGAAGGCTGTATGCCAACCCGCGGCAGGCGGCTGAGGCGGGCGCGAGCTTCGATCGGCAGGTGCGCATGTTCGGCAATGCCGGACAAGCCGTGCTGGGGGCAAGCAAGGTTGCGGTCGTCGGGTTGGGTGGTGTCGGCTCCCTGGTCGCGGAGTATCTTGCACGTCTTGGCGTCGGACATCTCGTCCTGGTTGACCTCGACATCATTGAGGGCACCAACCTGTCCCGGGTCGTCGGCGCAACGTCGACGGATGTCGAGACCGGGCAGTTCAAGACCCAGATTGCTGTGCGACACCTGCGGGAAGCCAGACCGGATACCCGACTGGAGGCGATACGAGGCGACGTTGCGAACGACGCGGTCGCGAAGAAACTGCGGGACTGCGATTTCATTTTCTTGGCGGCGGACTCGATGCGGGGTCGGCTCGTGGTGAATGCATTGGTTCATCAGTATCTGATTCCGGCGGTGCAAGTGGGCGTCAAGATCAGGCCGGGCACTGGCGGCGTCATTGAGGAAGCCATGTGCGCGGTCCGGCATCTGCGGCCGGGAACGGGCTGTCTCTGGTGCAACGGGCTGATCGATGGAGCCCAGCTGGCGATCGAGGCCAAGACGGATGAGGAGCGCAAGGCTCAGGACTATGGGGTAAGGGAACCCGCCCCCAGCGTGATCACACTCAATGCCGTGGCGGCGGGACAGGCGGTGAACGACTTCCTGTTCGACTTCCTCGACCTGCGGGCGGGGGGTGGGGACGCGGTTTACCAGCACCATCATTTTCTGCGGCATGTTGTGCAGAACGTGGTTCCGCGGAAGGATCCGGACTGTCGAGAGTGCGAAAAAAGACTTGGCGTGGGCGACGCGATGGAACTGCCGACGGCAATTGGATGAGGCATTCGGCTTCACGGGGACACGATCCCGGACAGGGCACCCTGGCCGAGAAATGTCTGCTGTTGCAACTGCGGTGCTTCTGCGGGCCCGGGTCAAGGTGAGCGGTCCGGCCCGGCCATCGCAAAAAAGAAGGGTGGCGCGCTTCCCGCGCGCCACCCTTGTCGTGCGAGACCAGAGGCCGGGCCGGGTTCCCGCCTGAACGGGAACCCGAACCGGTCCGGCTACTACGGGGCCTGAAGCTCCGTGCCGAAGGCGCCCACCATCCGGTGGGTGCCACCATGCTCGGCCTGGAACTTGCCCATGATCGCGGTCGGATGGTTGCTGCCGTCGCCGCCATCCTCAACCGTGCCGACTGTCGTCATACAGGTTGGCCACCCAGCTCCCGGCCGGCGCCGCCTTGACACCGTTGATCGACCACACCGTTTTTTCCGTGTTGACGATGTGGCCCTTCGCCGTCGCCGTGTCACGGGAGGGGTCGGTGGTCCAGGCCGCCTTGTTCAACGTCACGCTCCAGCCCGGATCCCCGGACCCGCCCTTCAGCTTGAACTGGTCGATCGTACCGGTCAGGCCCGTATCGGCGTTCAGGTTGGCGGTTCCGAACTGGGCCTTCAGCGTGGCCGTCGCCGTGAACTCGCCACCGTCGCCCTTCTCGTTGAGCGGGTCGTTGATGGCGTACCAGCCGATCGCGGGGCCCACATAGGTCGCCGCCCTGCCTCGGTTGACGTTCAGGCTCTTGCCGTCCGTGGTCAATTCGACGCCCCCGCCGACGGACTGGTAGAAGGCGCTGACCGCCGCGGATGTCATTTTGACCCGATTCGAGCCCCGTTCAGCGGCCAGCTCAGGTCCAATCCCGGGTGTTTTCGCCGGGCCGACGTCTCGCGGCGTGCCGTTTCTATCAGAATCAGTCCGGTTGGCTGTCATCCGCGCATAGGTGTCCCTCCTGGTTCAGTACGACCAAGTGGAAATCGATGACTTGAGGCGGAACCGTCAGGCGGTTCGTCGTCGCTTCGCCTTGCGGCGCAGCAGCAGACCAACGCGGTGGACGTTCAAGGCGAGCACAGAGAGACCGACCACCCGCGTAAAACCGTCGGCTCCATAAGCCAGAACGCGGTCAAGGCCGCGTTGCTCAAGAGCGCCGACGGCGGAGTCTGTCCTGCGTCCGGCTATTGCCCCGTGCCTGCCGCCGAATCGGCCTCATAGGGCCCCTCACCGACCTCCGAGAGCGGGTTGCAAGGCCTCCGTAGTGCGATTCCCGACCCGAACGCCGGCTGAATCGGTGTGCAGTGCGCTCAGTGCCGTCGTGTCGGGCGCTGGTGAGAAATGCGCGCTAAAGGTGCCGTTCGGTGTCCATGCTCTGATGCAACACACGGACGACAGTGATCCCGTCATCAGACCTGACAAAGAAAACGGAATGGCGACCAATCGTGTATCGCAGGTAGCCGCCTCGAACATAGGCTGGTCGACCCAGATTTCCGCCTGACGCCAGATCATTGCAGGCATCCCGAATGTTGTCCGTGTACCGGTCGGCCTGGTCGGCACCCCACCTCCCGGCAGTGTAGTTCCAGATGTCGTTGATGTCTGCGATGGCTGCGGGCGTATAGAGGACGTCACTCATTCCACCGACCGATGGAACTCCGTCCGTTTGCGTATTTTGAACGCCTCGAAGTCGAAGGGACGTGGTGTGCCGGACCGTTCACCCGCAATCAGAGCGTCCTGTAGCGCCTTGATCCGAGCCTCTCGTTCCTCGAGCAGACGGAGTCCAGCCTGCACGACATCGCTCGCGGATCCGTAGCGGCCAGTTCGGACCTGCGCATTGATGAAGCTGGCGAAGTGGTCGTCGAGCGACATGGATGTGTGTTTTGTCACGATATGCCCTAGGAGCGGTGGACAGGGGATCATATTCGAAAAACAATTCGTCCGCGCTGGCGCCAGGCTTGTCCTGCCATGTAGCCGAAGAAAGAGCTGGACAACGGATTTCGCCCGTGCTATTCCACCAGCATGGCACAGTCACAGATCATCCGCACCTTGCGGAACGAGGCGGCAGTTTCGCGGGTATCCGCGATCCTGTCACGAGAACGGTTCAGGAGCCGGAGCGCCCTGGGCCGGCGCATCTGCGAGGAATTCTCGTTCGTCGACGTCCGCGGAAGTGACGATTCCGAACATCCTTGCTCCGCACCGCGAGCGGACCGTCCGGCGGATCCGCAGCCAGTCGACGGTGCTGGCGATTCAGGACGGCAGCGACCTGAACTTCGCGCGGCGGCCCGGCGGCGACGGTCTGCAGCTGATCGGCAAGAACCAGACCGGGGTGTCGAGCCTGGGCCTGCACCTGCATGCGACGCTGGCGACGACGGACACGGGTCTGCCGCTGGGTGTGCTCTCGATGGGCTTCGACCCGGTGCGGAAGCGGTCGGGGAAGGCGGAGCAGCGGCGGAAGACAGAGCGATGGCTCGAAGCCTTCGCCGATACCGCCGACGCCGTGCGTGAGATCGGCGGCAAGACGCGGGTGATCACGGTCTGTGATCGGGAGGCCGATATCTTCGAACTGTTCGACGCGCAGCGCCGCCGTCCACGGGTCGAGTTGCTGGTACGGGCGAAACACGACCGGGTCCTGAACTCGACTTTGTTCATTTATGCGGCATAGCATAACGCCTCGAACACGCGTTTGACTCTGTTCAGGGGCACCAGGGTCAGGTCGTTTTCGTCTGCCAGGCCGCAAACGCGGCTGCTGGCGGTTCCGGGCGGTGGTATTTCTTTGCGCTCCGGGTCTGGCGGGGAGCGTGGAGAAATGCCGGCGAGCCAGATCTCGGTTCGAACGGCGGCGATGGCGTCGGAGAAGGTGAAGCGTGTCTTGTGGTACCAGGCGGCCAGGAAGGGGTGGGAGCTGCGGGCGAGGATGTTGCCGGCCCACAGGCAGACGAGGCTGTAGAGGCCGAGCAGGGCGGGTGTGGTTCTTTCGATGGCGAGGTCGGACCATTGCCGCTGGGTTTCGACGCCGAGATGGGCGCGCGCTTCCTGGTATGTGACCTCGACCTGCCAGCGACGCACGAAGAGGGCGATGATGGTGTCCGGCTCGAGGTCGGGGTCGGTGCTGAAGAAGGCCTGCGGCTCGCGCTGGCCGTCGGGGTCTCGGACCAGCACCCAGCGGATGGTTTTGGGCGGCGTACCGGGACGGTGCCAGAGCGCGGTTTCGGAGAGGATCTCGAGGGCCTTGTCCTTCTTGCCGCCGTACCAGTTCCCGACCGTGATCGGGGTCCAGACGGCGTGGGGGTCGTCAAGGTGGGTGCGGAGTTTGGGCAACGGCTTTCCCTTGATCGGCGGCCGTCCCCGTTGGCCGGCGGTGCGCGGCGGTGGCGGCGCGAACAGGCTGGCATCGAGCCGCAGCCGGCTGATCAGCGTGGCCTTCCCGCTGACGGCGTGGGCGAGTTCATGGGTGCCGAAGCTGCTGTCGCCGACGAAGATGACGGAGCGGTTCGACAGCCATCTGAGGATCATCAGCATGACCTGGCGCGCCCGTTCGGGCAGCGTCTTGTGGCGCCGTCCCTGGCCTTGCGCCCACCGCTCCGACGGCGCCAGCAGCGTCAGGAACGGCAGGGCCTTGATGCCGGGCAGCCAGGGCAGCGATGTCAGCAGCATGAAGCTGAGCCAGCGCAGGCCGCTGGCCTTGACGAAGTGGCCGTGGCTGGAGCGGACGGGATCGCGGTAGATGCCGCGGGCGCGGATGCGCGGGCCCCAGCGCCGCTCGATGGTGTCGTCGAGTCCGATGACGACCGGCTCGTTCGGGTCGAGCAGTTGCCCGATCAGGATCAGGAGCAGCTGCCGGGAAATCTTGCGCGGGTTCCAGCGCGCCCGGTTGAGGACCTTGTGATAGCAGGCGAAATTGGCGGCCATGGCCCGTCCGGTGATGCGCAGGCAGGACGTCACCGTCCGCTTGCCCGGGGCCAGCAGGGCGCCCATGACCAGGGTCACGGCGTGCGTCCAGGTCGGAGCGGTGAAGAACTCCCGGAACGGCTCGAGCCAGAGCTGCAGGACGGCCGGCGCCGGATCGCCGCCGTCCGCCGGTCCGAGGCCGCTCATGGCCGGTCCGCCTCGGCGGTCATGACGGCGGCGAGCACGGCCAGCCGCTCGCCGGGCGGCATCGCCTGGTACCTCCGGGCCCAGCGGGCGGCCTTGCGCTTGATGCGCTGGCGGTCGGTGAAGTTCCGCCCGGCGCAGCTGGCCCAGTGCACCCGGTCCGGCGTGAAGTTGAACCAGATGACCTCGGTGCGGACGATGCCGTGCGTCATCACCTGCAGCTCCAGCCGCCGCCAGCCGGACAGCGCCTCGTCGTAGAGCGCCGAGGGATGCCCCGACACCATCGCCCGGCAGGGCAGCGCCGGCAGCTGGTCCAGAAAGGCCGCATGGTCGGCCTCGGACCAGTCGCAGCGGTAGCGCCGCTGCGAGCGGCGGGTGGCGCGCAGGTAGGGCGGATCGCAGTAGACCAGTTCCGATCCCCGGAACGGAAACTCCGCCAGGAAGCGCCGTGCGCATCCCTGATGCAGCTCGACCGGGTAGCCGCAGCGGAACGACGCGATGGCGGCGGGATCGAGATCGATGCCGATCGACCGCTCGGCCGGAGGCTTGCGCTGCATGATGGCGCCCCCACCCAGAAACGGCTCCAGATACACGTCGTGAGGAGGCATCAGGCTGATGATCGCCTGGCACAGGCCGGGCACAGCCTTCGATCCGAAATATCCCATGGTCCGCTCCCGTTGTCAGGGAGCGCCATCGATAGCCCCGGCCGGCTACAAAGTCAAGCACCGGGCTTGCGCGCCAGACCGCGCCGTGCGACAACACCGGCCATGACCGATCCGGACCCCGTTCTGGCCCGCATACAGGCCTTCGACCAGAAGGCCGGTGGTGGCGTGACCGCGCACCGGAGCCGGGGTGGCTACACGCTCACCCTGACCGCCACCGACGCCCCGATCGCGCGGCTCAAGCCGGAAGGACCGAACGGCAAGTTTCGCATCCAGTACTGGTCGTATCAGAACCGCTGGCAGGATGTCGGCGACATGGGCGGCCTCGTGCTGCCGCTCGACGAAGCCCTCGAAACCATCGCCGAAACCGAGATCTTCTGGACTTGGGCCTGACCAAATTTTGAACAAAGTCGAGCTGAAAAAGAAGAAACCGAAGTTGTTCGCGAAGATGGCCGGCGGCGCGACTGACGGCCGGATCGAGATCGAGATCGAGATCGAAGGGCTGACGGCGCGGCCGAAATCAAGCAAGAAGAAGGCTCGGGCCGTGCGGAAGAAGCGGCGGGCGGACTGCGAACTGCGGTTCCGGCGCGTCACGTTGCCGTCAACGGTCGGCCCCGACGCCGAACCGCTCGTCCTGTCGGCGGTCCATATCCGGGAGGCCCATCCGCCCGAGGGCGAAGATCCGGTGCAGTGGTTCCTGCTGACCACGGTCGAAGTCCGGAGCGCGAAAATGGCCGCGGAGATGGTCGGGTACTATCTGCAGAGATGGCGCGTTGAGGACTTTTTCCAGGAAGCGCGCGCCCATCTCGGCGTCGAAACCCAGCGGCAATGGTCCGACCTCGCCATCGAAAGAACCACACCCGCCCTGCTCGGCCTCTACAGCCTCGTCTGCCTGTGGGCCGGCAACATCCTCGCCCGAAGCTCCCACCCCTTCCTGCCCGCCTGGTACCACAAGACCCGCTTCACCTTCTCCGACGCCATCGCCGCCGTTCGAACCGAGATCTGGCTCGCCGGCATTTCTCCACGCTCCCCGCCAGACCCGGAGCGCAAAGAAATACCGCCACCCGGAACCGCCAGCAGCCGAGTTTGCGGCCTGGCCGACGAAAACGACCTGCCCCTGGTGCCCCTGAACAGAGTCAAACGCGTGTTCGAGGCGTTATGCTATGCCGCATAAATGAACAAAGTCGAGCTGAGGAAACGAGCGATGGCCTGATGTGGCCTGGGCTCGTACCGCCGTTCAAGCAGGCGCTCCTTGAACACTCGGATGACGCGTTGATTTCGAGGGTTGTTTTGTCTATTGTTTCTGACAGAGCATACCCGAAAGTTCATCCGATGAACAGTCTTGCCGACCGGATCATGGAGCGCATGCGGACGCACGGATCCGGGACGTGGGTGTCGACGCCCCGGGATTTCCTTGACCTGGGCAGCCGCCGGGGGGTCGATCAAGCCCTGTCCCGCCTTGTCAGGGCGGGAAAGTTGCGACGGGCCGGCCGCGGTCTGTACGACCTGCCGCGCATCAGCCCGGTCCTGAAACAGCCCGCCCCGACCGATATCGATGCCGCTGTCGCCGCGCTTGCGCGGCGCGACGGAATCCGCTTCATGCCGGACGGCGCCACCGCCGCCCACCGACTGGGCCTGACCCATGCCGTGCCGGTCAGGGCAAGCTACGCTACCGACGGTGCCACACGGACAGTCTCGGTCGACGGCCAGACAATCCGATTCTGTCATGCCGGCCCTCGCGTCATGCGATGGGCCGACCGGCCCGGGGCCGTCGTCATGCAGGCCCTGCGGTGGCTCGGTCCCGATGCGGCCCGCGATCCCCGGGTGGTGTCTACACTGAAGCGTCTCCCGGACGAGGTGCGGCACGATCTCTCCCGGAACATTGGCGACCTGCCCGGCTGGGTGCAGCCGCTGGCGCGCGCCGTGGCAGTAGAAGAGACCGAAGCCGCATGACCACGGACGGTTTCGCTGCCTTTCTCGATCTTCCGGAGCAAGACAGACGGGACGTGTTCGCCACGACGGCACGGCGCCTCGCCACCATGCCGGACTTCGTCGAGAAGGATTTCTGGGTCTGCCTTGTCCTTGATATGCTGTTCAACCGCCTGCCCGGGAGTTGCCCACGGCTCCTCTTCAAGGGCGGTACGTCGCTGTCGAAGGGCTTCGGCCTGATCCGGCGCTTCTCGGAAGACATAGATCTCGTCGTTCATCGCGGGGGTCTCGGCTTCGACGGAGAGCGAGATCCGATCGTCTCGAGCCGGCTTTCGAACAAGCGCCGTGCGGCCCTGTTCAGGGAATTGATGTCCGCCTGTACTGCCCACGTGCAGGGTCCGATGAGGTCCGCTCTCGCGACGACGCTCGAGGCGATGACGGAAGGCTGCACCGTCACCCCGGACGAAGGAGCCGACAGCCAGATCCTCCTTGTCGCCTATCCCGGACTGTGGCCGGGGCGTTCGGCCGCCTATGTGCAGCCACGGGTCAAGGTCGAAGCAGGCGCCCGGTCCGCTCTGGAGCCTGCATCATCTGTCTCCATCGCTCCCTACATTACCAACGATCTGCCCGACTGGCAGTTCGCGGTGACGGGAATCATGACGCTGGCTCCGGAACGGACGTTCTGGGAGAAGCTGCTGATCCTGCACGGCGTCCACTGCGGCTATCGCGATACCGGCCGGCTGCCCGCCGACAGCGACCGGATCTCGCGCCATTATTACGATGCCGCCATGATTGCAGCAACCGGGGCCGGCGATGCCGCCCTCTCCGATCTCTCCCTCCTCGATGCCGTCCGGCACCACAATCTGACGGCTTTCCGGCAAGCCTGGAAACGCTTCGAGGAGGCGCTTCCCGGAACGCTGCGCCTCGTTCCGCAGCCGGAACCGACGGCGGTGATCGAACGGGACTACCGGGCCATGCGCGACATGATCCTGGGCGACGCGCCACCGTTCGAGTGGATCGTCGACCAATTGCACCGTGTGGAGAATACGATCAACGACGCATAGGGTCGGAAACATGAACGTAATTTCTTTGGAAGCCCGAGAGGCATCGCTCAGACGGAAAATTCGTCGGCATCTTCGCACCATTGGGTTTCCAAATCGAGCGAGGGAAACCTGGAAGTTTGTGGAGAAGACAAGGATGTCATTCGTGCTTTGCATCGATCCCAAAGGGAAGACCGGCTGACTGCGAGCGCCTCCCTGTATCTCACGAAGCACGCCGAAACTGCTCGGATATTTCGCCTCAGGTATCGACGTGGAACCATCGCGGTGGCGGCGGCGGGCAAAAAATCCCGTCCCCGAAAGCTCCTCTCCACACTGTTGCAGGCGGCGTCGCACCGCTCCACCGCCAACCATCCAAACCTGGCGGCTACTGGGGGAAAAAGATCGGCTCAGTTCGGCACAGAACAGACCCCAGCCTCCGGTCAAATCCAGAACAACCTCAACGACACTATTCTGAATTCAACAACACAAGGGCAGCAACACCGCGGCCGGCACCCCGACCGAGACCCACCCACCGCACCGACCCCCTGCAACTGAGAAACCCCGAACCCGACGCCCACGCCCCAGCGATACCCGACACCCGAAACACCGACCGACACCGAGACACCACGACCACCAACTGACCGCACACGCGCACCCACACCCACGCGCCCACACCCGAGCAGCCGCACGCAGACCCCAACCCGACCGCACCGATCTCCGCACCCGGCCCCGCACCCGGCGCGCCGCGCCGCGCCGCGCCGCACGACACCCCCAACCCCCACCCCGCCCCGCCCCAACCGCACCCACCAGGGGTGGCTCGCGTCGCTCGCGCCGCCGGGCTGTCGGTACCTCGCCCCGCACTACGGGCCCACCTCGGGATCCTCTACGGGAACCCTGCTTTCACGAGGAGATCGGTTCATGAGAACCCACACACTTTGCGCGCTCGCTGCCACCGCCGCACTGCTCGCTCTCGCCGCCTGCGGCGGCAGCAACACCGCAAACAAGCCGGTGGATCCACCGCCCCAAATGACGGAGGCGCAGAAGGCACTGCTGCAAGCAGTGAAGGATGCGGCTGGCATGGTCGACACGTCGGATCTCACGGATGCCGAGAAAATCAAGACGGCGAAAAAGAAAAACGCCGCTCTCGATACCGCGATCATGGCTGCTGAGGCGGGTAAAGTGAGCGAAGCGGATCTGAAGGCGCACAAAGACACGCTGACAGCCGCCCAGGCAGCCGTGGCCCGGCAAGAGCAGATGAACGCCACGCTTAAGGCGGACCGGATGAAGGCGGAGGCGCAGGCGGTGCACGCCGGCATCGCCCCCTATAGCGGCGCGTCCAGCTCGGACCAAAGGCGGTACGCGCAGTTCAACGACCAAGGAAATAGTGATGTGAACTGGGTAACCCCCGATCTGGGGGTAGATATCGGCTTAGTGAGCACCGTGAAGCTGAAGCCGGACGCGACCGCCGAGGTCGGGAAGCTCAAGGGCTGGACTGGCTCGAAGTGGAAGTTGACGGACGAGGGCACCACCTACGAGGCGTGGGTCTACGACAACCGTTACAGTGATCCGAATACTGAAAAGTTCAATGCCGCGTGGACGCTTCAGTCTGACGGCGCGCTCAATCATTCAGACACGAGCAACGGCGATCGCAAGAAGATCAACTCCGTTACCACAGCCGGGTCTCACCGGATCGGAAAGTTTGGAGAAGTGCTGACAGACATAAGGGGCGAACACAGCGGAGTGCCCGGCACCTACTCCTGCGCGCCGGCCATAGGTTATGCCTGCGCAGTGGAGTTTCAATTTGACAACTACACTCTTGGCGGAGCGACGGCGAACAATAACATACTCTCGGGGACGAACTACGCGACCTGGAGGTTCACGCCCGACGACCCGGATCAAAGGGTAGCGGCTGATGCCGACAACGCCTTCGTCACGTACGGCTACTGGATCAAGAAGTCAGCCGACGGCAAGTGGGACGTGAGCGCGTTCCATAATAACCACAGGGGAGAGGCCAAAACCATCTCCGGCCTGAACAGCGACGCCAAGCTGGTCGGAACGGCGACGTATAACGGCGGGGCCGCCGGCGTGTACGCCCTCAGCGCCGAGGCCGGCACGTTCACCGCGGACGCCCAGCTCGTCGCCGACTTCTCCTCCAACAGCGCACTCGTCGACGGCGTCCTCAGCGTCACGGGCACCATCGACAAGTTCATGACCAAGGGGTTCACGGGCGGCGACAGCATGCCGAGGGACTGGTCCGTGGAGCTGCAGAAGCTGCAGATCAGCAGCGGCGGGTCGTTTGTCGCTGACGCGTCCAACGATGCGCACGGCCGTACGCGGTGGACCATGGACGGAACCTCCGCGCCGGCCGCCGGCAAGTGGGAGGGCAATTTTTACGAAAGGGGTGGCAATGGCCAAAGGCCGAGGACGGCGACCGGATCGTTCTACGCCGACACGATGAACGGCAAGATGGTCGGCGCGTTCGGCGTGACGGACCCCGGCACTGACGAGCCACTCGTCGAGTAGCGGGGTTCGGGCGGAACCCCCGCCCGGCACCCGCGTGACGACCCGCCCCCGGCGTTCCCGCCGGGGGCGGGTCTACCGGGGCCCCATGGAAGAGGAAGAGTGGAAAGCGAGAAGGTATTCGTGATGGTTGAACAAACAGAATCGAGACAGATGAGGCAACTGGCGGTGGCCGGTCCCGCGGTCGCACTCGCCTTCATGCTGGCGGCGTGCGGCGGCAGCAGCAGCACGATGACGAAGCCCCCACCGAAGCCCCCACCGGAAAAGACAGTGGACATGTCCTCGGTGTCCGCGGGCGCCCGGAAGGACACCGGTACGCTGGAGATCGCTGCTGGTGCCAAGAAGACGCTCGGTGACGTCACCTACAGCTGCGCGGCGGGTGACACCGGCTGCACGGTCACGGTCAAGGCCGACGGGACGGCCACCTCCACCGGCGGGACGGTGACGGCGGCGGACTCCGACCGCTATACGGCCGCGGTGGCAGCGGCAGCGGCCGCCGAGCAAAAGGCCGCAGAGGAAGCCGCGGCGGCAAAAAGGGCCAAAGAGGAAGCCGAGAAGAAACAGGCGGCGGCGGCGCTGAAGCTGTATCAAGGTATCAAAAAGCGTATCCCGAGTGGATCACCCCTGCGGAACGCGGAATTCTCAGACAAATCAACATCAGGAGGCACTTCAATAAACAAAAAGGCCACGTTGGATGTGATAATCATTGGCGCCGCAGCTAAAGTGTCCCTGACGAAAGACGATATGGAAGTCGATCCACTCCATGACTGGAATGGTTCGAAGTACTCCCTGACGACCGACAAGGGCGAGACCTATGTGGCGAGGGTCTACGACAACGAGACACCTGAGTACAGGTCGTTAAACCGAACTTCCAGAGTGCTGAGCACATAATGCCTTGAATCGGAATGACATGCAAAAATTCCGACGTGATTTTACTGGACAGGTTGTCAGGAAATCCGCAGACCGAGCAGGCGGAAGGCCTCCTTCTGTACCGGGGTGGGTTGTGACAGCATCTCGAACTGAGCCGAGGTTTCCGATTTCGGCGCCACCTGCATCCGGGTCAGGGTCGCCAGATGTTGCATGAGGCCCTGGAAATGGTGGACCGGCAATCGGTTGATGGTCATCCGGGTCGCCGCCTTGGTCTGCGCCGAGCGGGATGGTGTTGCCGGCGCGACGGCCGATTTTGACCGGGGTGGCCCTTCATCGTGGAACAGGATCGACTTCCAAGCGTCACGCAGATGCCATTCGACGTAATAGGCGAGGGTGCATAACAGGATATGGGCCCGCACCCGGTCGGCGAGGCGATGGTGAACGGGTCGGACTTTCAGATCCACGGTTTTCAGGCTGCGAAAGGCTCGCTCCACCCGTGCCAGACTCTTGTACGATCGCACCGTTTCATCGGCGCTGATCGTGGTTTCTGGCAGGCTGGTGCGCACGATGTAAAACCCGTCGAGCGCCGCTTCGGCGGCGATACTTGCGGTATCGCGCTTCCAGGTAAATCGCGTGCTCCGCACCGTGACGATGAAGTGTTTCCGCATCTTGCGCTTGCCCAGTACCTGGTCGAGGCGCCGGGTGATCGCCAGCTTCCCCTTGAGACGGTACTTTTCGCGCCGGGTGGCCGCGTCCACTGCGCGCAGGCCGGCCTCGGTGGCCTGCAACAGCGCCTCGCGGGTCCGGGCCCGTTCCGCGGCCAGCGCCGGGTTGCGGCAGACCATCAGCCGTTCGCCCGGATACAACTCCTCGCAGGTAATTTCCGCGAGGTCCCGCTCGTCGAACAGGGACGGCTGAAAGACCTCGGCGGCGACCAGCTGGCGGATCGCCGTTGATCGCAGGGCGCTGATCCAGTCCAGACCGGCCGGTTCGATGTCCTCCCGGATCCGGGCCTCGGTCAGCATGCCGCGGTCGCCGACCACCACCACCCGGTCGAGGCCGAACCGGTCCCGCACCCGCTTGACTACGGTGGCGACGGTGGCCGGATCGCTGGTGTTGCCGTCGAACACCTCGACCGCAACCGGCCGCCCGTCGCGATCGCACAACAGCCCGAATTCCACCTGGAGCTTGCCGCTCTTGCCGTCCCGGGAATGGCCGTACCGGGCCAAAGCGCAGCGGCGGCCTTCCATCCACACCGACGTCAGGTCCCACAGGACCAGCGCGTTTTCCTCGAGGTGACGGGCGGCTAGTCGGCGCTCGATGTCCGGCTGCCGGGACAGCAGCCAGTCCATCGCGGCATACAGTTCGTGGGCGTCGGTATCGGCAATATCAAGTTCGTGCGCCAGGGTGTCGGTCGGGCTTGCCGAAGCCAGGCCCTGGGCGGTCGCCAGCTTGCTTCTCGGGTCCAGGATGCGGGCGGCGATCATCCCCACCACGAGGTCGCGCTGGCGCGACGGACGGGGATGGATCAAGGTATCGAGACCGAGCCGTTTCAGGGTGCCGAGGATGGTGGCGACATGGCCGTGCGGCAAGGCCTGTTCGATGGTGAACGCGTCCGACAGTTCGCGGGCCGACTGCCCCTTGAGGCAGGCCCGGATTTCGTCGACCAGGCCGGGTGGCAGCTTCGACAGGTTGGCCAGGGTCCGCTTGCGCGCCTTGCGCTGCTCCTTGTCCCAGTAGGACTCGCGCAGCAACACCGCCGGCGGCGAATTGCGGTTGGGGACGACTTCCACATACATGAACATCCATATACGGGTGAAAATCTATGGTGTCAACAGGGGACCGGAAAAAACGTACCGACAAAATACATGGACAGGAAATTTGGCCTGAAAATCCTCAAATCTCTCATAGTTCGTTGATCTGAAAGCGTATTTTAATGAGTTGCGCCCGAATCCCGCTGGAAGTTCGGGTTAAAGGAGGCGTGGAAGGACGAGCTCGATTCGGATGGATGGCTCGGCGGCAGCCACCTGGCGGATGACAAGGTTTCGATTCCGGAAGCCGACAACAAGGCTGGAATTTTCCATCCCCCGGCATCGGCAGGAGGTACCAAGAGTCAACTCAAAGGCACGTTTGAGGGGGTGCCCGGCACCTACGTTTGCACGCCCAAAGCTGACAAGAAGTGTGCAACGAGCACGACGACTACCGGCGACACCGCTCTGGGCGGGACAGCGATGGATGGGACCAACTGGGTTATAGGTACTGGTAATGCGGAGTGGATGTTCAAGGCCGATGATCCGGATGCCAAGCTGATAGAAACTGCAGACGGTGGTTTCATGACGTACGGCTGGTGGCTCAAGAAGTCCCGGGACGGCAAGACCTGGGAGGCAAGTTCGTTCTACGGACCCAGGGGGGACAGTCAGTCCGAGAATGTCACTACCCTCGGCGGAAAGGCGACGTACACGGGCGGGGCGACCGGTTTGTACGCTCTCAGCAGTTCCACCGGCGGAGAGAACGACTCCGGCCAGTTCACGGCCGACGTCACGCTCACGGCCGATTTTAGCGACCGGGATACGGATAACCTTGTCTACGGCACCATCGACGGCACCATCGACAACTTCAAGGTCATGGAGCTCGAAGGTGGCACTAACAGCCAGGAGCGTAACTGGTCGGTCAAGCTGCAGAAGACGACAATCGGTTCTACCGGGAATTTCAGCGCGAATATCGTCAACAAGGATGCTCCGAGCCGTACGATCTGGACCAAGGACGGCATTGCCGCGCCAGTTTCCGGCGAATGGGACGGGGAGCTCTACGAATCGGATGGCAGCGACAACAGTCTGCCGTTTGTGGCGGTCGGACACTTCTACTCCGAGTACCACAACGACGGCAGGATGGTCGGTGCGTTCGGCGCGAACAAGCAGTCGTCTTCGTCGACGGAGTAGGTCTGCCGCCCGGATCTGACGACCCGGCATCACCCCCGGCGGGCTTGCTCCGCCGGGGGTTCTGCCGACATGGGCTCCCGGAACGGCATGGAGGAGGGGCTCCGGGGACTGCGATCTTGTCCTGCCGTGCCCGGTTGCAACCGTTTCGCCGGCGGCGGTACGTGGCACGGGGGCCTGAAGACAGTAGTGCAGGAGTAGCCGAACGGGCCGGGATTCCCGTTCAGGCGGGAACCCGGCCCGGTCCCGGGGCTTCCGTGACGCCGCCGGATCCGGTCATCGGAACCGGCGCCGGCGGGCGCCGGCGTGGCGTGGCACCGGACGGCATCCCGAAAAAACCCCGGCCGTCCGGGGGACGGACGGCCGGGGAGGGCAGGCCACACGGGGGCGCAGGCACGCCCCGGGCGGCGGCTAGTCGTTGCCGTAGTTTTTCGTGATGTTCTTCGCGCCGAACGCGCCGGCCATCCGATGGGTCGTGCCGTGTTCGGAGTAGAAGGTGCCGATCACCACGTCCGGCTGGCCGTCGCCGTCGGCGCCGCCGATCGATTCCCCGACCGTCGTATCGTACATCCTGCCGCCCCAGATGCCGACCTTCGCCCCCTTGACGCCGTTGATCTCCCAGACCGTCGAGTCGGCGCGGTCGTCGATCTTTGCATCGTCAGCCCAGGCATTTCTCTCCAACGTCAACGTCCAGCCCGGATCCCCGGACCCGCCGTTCAGCCGGAACCGCTTGACCGTGCCGGTCATGCCCGCAAGGGGAACCGGGTTGTTGCTGGCGCTGCGGTCTCCGAACAGGGCCTCCAGCCTGGCCACCGCCTCGAACTCGCCGGCCTCGCCCTTGCCGCGGAGCGGGTCGTGGATGGCATACACGCCGGCCGCGGGACCTTCGAAGGTCGCCGTGCCCGACAGGCTTGCGCCGGTCGTGGGAAGCTCGACACCTTCGCCACCTTTGCCGATAAAGACGGTGGCCATCCTGGGCATGCCGTCGCTCACGTTCTCTCTCACCCACCAGCCGAAGTACACGTAGTTTCGACCGGGAATGTTGACCCTGGCGCCCTCGTCGTAGACGAACTCCCAGGCCGCGGTCAGGTTTTTGCCGCCCTTCCCCGTCGAGACACGGCAGGAAGCCGCGGTGGAGTAGGTGCAGCGATACACGCCGGGCGCACCGTAGTAGGTGCCCCGCACCCGGACCTCCTTGGTCGACGGGTCGGCCGGCTTCCAGTCCTTGTGGCCCGCCGTCTCGAACTCGGGGGATTCGATGCCCTTGTCAATCCCGGTACCCAGGGAGAGCAGGCGCCCGTCCTCGGTGTGAGTTCCCGCGTTCGCCGGCTTGTCCGGATCGTCCTCGAAGAAATCGGCAGCCAAGGGTGTAAACGGCGAGCGGTTGTTCCACACCCGGACCCGGTCGTGGAATTTGTCCAGGCCGTCGCGTTGATCGCCCTCGTCGTCGCGAGACTCGGTCAAGTCCGAGACCTTCCACTCGGCCAGCGCCGCGACCTGCCACTCGTCCACCGTCTTGACGACCGCTTCCTTCGTGAAGACGACCGGGGATTCGTAGTCGCTGTCCAGCAACGTCCCCGCCCCTTGTGCCATATCGATCGTCAGGCCGGACGGCTTGCCGGTACCACTCAGCTCCTCCTCATACGCGGCGTCATCTTGGAGGTTATTCAGCGCGTTCTTGCTGCCGTCGTCGGCGGGACCCTCCAGCGACTTGAACATCGCCTCGGCGAAGGTCTTGCGGCCGGCGATGGCCGTGTTGAATGTCGTCTGGTGCTGGGCCAGCGCCGCGCGCAGCTCCGCCTTTTGATCGGCAGAGATGTTCGCGTCGTTGATCGCTGTCTCGGCCGCCGCGAGTTTGGCTTCGGCGTCCGCCACGCTCTCCCGGGAGGAATCGCGCTTGACCATGCCGACCGCGCTCATGGCCGGCGTGATCTGGCCGTCCCTGATGCGCTTGATGGTCATGGCTTTCATGCGGGAGTCTTTTGCCTCGTCGAGGTTGCCCTGATGCAGTTTAAGCGCCGTGCGGAGCTTCGCTTTTTCGGTTTCAGGGATTTTTGCTCCTTCAATCGCCGCCTTGGCTTCGTCGATCTTTTTCTGGGCATCCGTCACGTCGCTCCCGTCGGACGTGTCGGTGACCATGCCGACCGCCGTCATGGCCGCCGCGATCTGGGTGTCCGTGATGTCCTTGACAATGCCGGCGACGCGCGTGTCTTCAACTTCTTGGTTGTGCCTTTCTATGGCAGCCAAGCGGGAAGCATTTGCTCGATCAAGCACACCCTCATGCAAGGCAAGCGCCGTGAGAAGCATCTGCTTGCTGCCGTCTGGGATGTTTGCGTTAGCAATCGCCATCTTGGCCGCGTTGATTGCGTTCTGAGCGGCCATCACGGTTTCGTCCTCGGAATCGTCCATGACCATGCCGACCGCCGTCATGGCCGCCGCGATCTGGGTGTCCGTGATGGCCTTGACAATGCCGGCGACGCGCTCGTTCTCCTTCCGCAGATCTTCCGCAGCAAGAAGCTTCTTCGCCGAATCAATCCGCGCCGGTGCCTGGTTCACCTCGCTGTTATACGTGGCCTTCTGCTCAGCGGTCAGGTGCTCGTCGCCTGCTTCGATCGCAGCCTCCAGAGCATCGAGGGCCGACTCGGCGTCGGTAACCTGTGCGGCCGTCGGGGTTGATCCCGCATCCGATAGCGCCGTGAGGGCCGTTGCAAGCGTCATGGAAGCGGCCTTGACCCTGTTCATGTGCTCTTGCCGGTTCACGGCCAGATTGGCAGCGTTCAGTTGCGTCTGGTACGTCGCCCTGTCGGCATCGCTGACATCGACTGCAGCGGTCAGCGCCGCTTGGAGGGCGGCGATTTTCGTTTTGGCCGCAGCAAGTTTGGTTGCGTCCGACAGCCCCTCTGTGTCGACCATGCCAACCGCGTCCAGCGCATCCTTCTGCATCTTGGCGCGGGCCATCTTCGCCAGCGCAGTCTTGCGTGCAGTAGCAACCGCGTCCAGATTTCGGATCTCCGGGGCCGACAGATTCACCTCCGCCGCCTTCACTGCCGCATCGACCGCGTCTGCATCAGGCGCCGCCTTGACGGCCTTCACCGCCTTGTCATAGGCGGTCTCCATCTGCGTCCCTCCGCCATCTCCCGTGCCGGTGGCCGTCCCCCCGCTGCTGCCGCCGCAGGCGGCGAGAGCGAGCACGGCGGCGGTGGCAGCGAGCGCGCAAAGTGTGTGGGTTCTCATGAACCGATCTCCTCGAAAAGCAGGTACGCTGCCGCGTGCCCGGAGTGGTGCAGTTGAGGGTTTGCGTGTTGGTGTGTCGATCTCGACGCGCACCCCTGGCGGCTTGGGTGTGCGGGTGGGGGTTGGGGCTGTTGTGCGGGTCGGGTGTGTCGGCTTGGATGTGCGGGTCGGGTCGGTGCGTGCGGGGCCGGGGCTATTCAGCTGCCGGTGGGTGGTGCGGTCGGTGGGTGTGTGGCGAGGCGGTCAAGGGGGTCGCGGGTGTCGGGCTTTGCGGGTGCGTCCGCGGCATACTGTCGGTCGGGATGGCAGTGGCGGCAGTTCTTTGCCGCCGCGGGCGGGGAGGGTCCGGTCTCGCTTGCGGACGACCGGGTGCCGGCGTTGTGTGGCGAGCCGGTCAAGGGGGTCGCGGGTGTCGGACTACGCGGGTGTACCCGCGGCATACTGTCGGTCGGGGTGGCGTGGCGGCAGTTCCTCGCCGCCGCGGGCGAGGAGGGTCCGGTCTCGTACGCGGGCGGCCCGGCGGCTGGCCAGATGCTCGGCGCCGGTCAGGTCCCAACCGCGCTTCGAAACGGCAACCGCTGCCGGGAACCTACAAGCTCTGGAAGGGATACCTGATCTTGTCACTCTTCGTTGAAAATTCAGATGTCCTGACGCGACCCAACTTTATTTGGTCCATTTTCTGATGATAAACGTGGCCTCAGCGAGAGAAATCGGAAAAGAAAGCATCTCTCACCTTCAAATCGTGGCTCATTTATTCAATAAACGAAATATAGCTTCCTGTCAGGTATTCCCGACCGCAAGAACGGAACCAAGTCATTGAAAATTATCCGGTGGAAAGCACCACCAGTCAGCAGCGTCATCTGATCAGTTCAGGACATCTGAAATTACCGTGTTCTGCGCGACTGTTTCGCCGTCGAGTTGACAGTGTCGGGTTGAAAGCACCGGCGCGCCGGCCCGGCGCGGGAAGAGCCGGTGGGTGACCGGCAGATCGATGACGAAGGCCGGCCGGCCGAACCCTTGCCCCAGGGCGCGGGAGTTGGCCCGGCCGCATAACCGGCGCGAGGTTCAGGCTCCGTACCCTTATCCCCTGACGTCATCTCCTGATTCCACTGCCCGTTGGTTGGCCGGTCTTTCGGCAGAATCCCTGAACGTCCGCCCCTGTCAGGCGGGTGCCGAATTCGCAGCTTCCCCTCAGGTTTCCCGGGTTGGAGTTCTGTTAGGGTAAGGGCGGATGAAGTTTCCAGCGGCGGTGGTTGCCGGGTGCTTCCGGGTCAGAAACGGCTCGTCGCGAAACCCGCCCCGGACGGGGTGCATTTCCCTTTCACACGGGCAGGAATTTCGGACGCCGAAACGGTCGGCATCCGCGCCTGTCCGCCCGGTGCCGGCGGCACCTCTCCGGATGCAGGCCATGCAGGATTTTCACGACAGTTCGTACAAGCTGTTCTTCGACCACACGCGAATGGTACGCGATCTGCTGCACTGTTTCCTGCCCGCCGACCTGTTGACAATGCTCGACTTCGACCGACTGGAACGCATGTCGGATCAATATGTCGACGATGGCCTCACCCAGAGTCGGGGCGACACGGCGTGGCGGATACGGTTCCGCGGCCAGGACGGAGAAGCCGACAGTTGGCTCTACCTGCTGGTATTGCTGGAATTCCAGTCGACGGTGGATTCGTTCATGGCGGCGCGCATTTCCGCCTATTCGGGGCAGATGTACCTCAA
Organism: Alphaproteobacteria bacterium; assembly: GCA_965203385.1. Lineage (GTDB taxonomy): Bacteria > Pseudomonadota > Alphaproteobacteria > TMED109 > TMED109 > VXPW01. The sequence goes on along the minus strand of OZ241893.1, from coordinate 1,883,939 downwards.
ACTGATCCGCAACGGCGATATCGCGAAGGGAGACCGGCTGCCGCCGGTACTGCCGATTGTCCTGTACAATGGCCGTTCCCGATGGTCGGCTCCGGAGGAAATGGGCAGCCTGGTCGCCCCGGTCGGTGCGCACCTCGCACCGTTCCAGTTGCATCAGCGCTATCTTCTGGTTGATGAGCATGCACTTCGTGTCACGGACCTTCCCGAGGACAATCTCGTGGCGGTGCAGATCGCGCTGGAACAGGGTTCGATCGTGCACACGGAGCCCAACCTGCGGAAGTTGTCCCGACTGCTGCAGGGGCCGGGCGACGAGAGCCTGAGGCGGGTCTTCGTGGAATGGGCGCGAGAGCTGCTCGAGCGAAGCAGCCTGACATCGGCGGAGTCGGGTCTGGCCGGAGAGTTGCGCCGTCTCGGGGAAACGGGAGGATTGGACGAAATGGCAACGATATTCGCTGAAAACGTTGAGGCGTTTGCGAAACAACATTTTGCACAGGGCCTGGAAAAGGGCCTGGAGCAAGAGCGGGCGCTGCTTGTCCGTCAGGCCGGGCGCAAGTTCGGCGCAGCCACGGCGAATCGCCTCGCTGTACTGCTCGGTGGTGTTGACGATCCTGTGCGTCTCGATGAGATCGGGGTCGCGATCGTCGATTGCGCGGACGCTGATTCACTGCTGATCATCGCCGGATCCGCTGCCAACGGTACAGCCGCTGCCTCCAGCTGACGCAAAGCCCGGACGGCCAGCAGCGAAAGCAGGGCCTTCCCGACAGCGCCTGCGGGTTCAGAGGCGGGGGCCGGTCTGGCGTCCGGGATCGTGACGCGGTCAACCTCGCGCCGGTTATGCGGCCGGGTCAACTCCTGCGCCCCGGGGCAAGGGTTCGGCCGGCCTTCGTCATCGATCTGCCGGTCACCCACCGGCTCTTCCCGCGCCGGTCCGGCGCCCCGGTGCCGGCACTCTCCGGCCGCACGCTTTCCCAGGCCACGGACAGTGCCATCGGGTTGCCTTTCTTGATCCCTTGCGCCCCGTTACGTAACGGGGCCCGGAGGCCGGGACTTCTGGCCGCGGCGCGGGCTTCGGCTGGCCGTCGGCACGGGGGTGCGCCGTGACCCCTCCGGCCCGTCCCGGGCGTTCCGGCGGCGTCAGCCTGTCGCGGCGGCGCAGATGACGTCGTTCCAGTCGGCGTGTTCGGGCGGACGGCGTCGCTGGAACGCGACCTGCGAGGGGACTTCGAGTTGGCGCCGCAAGGCTTCGGCCTGGCGCTCCCCGGCCTCGTCGTGGTCCTGTGCGAGGACGACGGTGCGGACGTTGGGGAGGGTGCGGGCGGCGAGTCCGATCTGCTCGCGTTGTCGGCGCGAGGGGGCGCCGGCGGTCGACTGGAACGCATGCCGGATCAATATGTCGACGATGGCCTCACCCAGAGTCGGGGCGACACGGCGTGGCGGATACGGTTCCGCGGTCAGGATGCGGAAGCCGATAGCTGGCTCTACCTGCTGGTATTGCTGGAATTCCAGTCGACGGTGGATTCGTTCATGGCGGCCCGCATTTCCGCCTATACGGGGCAGATGTACCTCAAACTGATCCGCAACGGCGAGATCGCGACGGGTGACCGGCTGCCGCCGGTACTGCCGGTTGTCCTGTACAATGGCCGTTCCCGATGGTCGGCTCCGGAGGAAATGGGCCGCCTGGTCGCCCCGGTCGGTGCGCACCTCGCACCGTTCCAGTTGCATCAGCGCTATCTTCTGGTCGATGAGCATGCACTTCGTGTCACGGACCTTCCCGAGGACAATCTCGTGGCGGTGCAGATCGCGCTGGAACAGGGTTCGATCGCGCACACGGAGCCCAACCTGCGGAAGTTGTCCAGACTGCTGCAGGACCCGGGCGACGAGAGCCTGAGGCGGGTCTTCATGGAATGGGCGCGAGAGCTTCTCAAGCGAAGCGGCCTGACAGCGGCGGAGCCGGGTTTGTCCGGTGAGCTGCGCCGTCTCGGGGAAACGGGAGGATTGGACGAAATGGCAACGATATTCGCTGAAAACGTTGAGGCGTTTGCGAAACAACATTTTGCACAGGGCCTGGAAAAGGGCTTGGAAAAGGGCCTCGAGCAAGAGCGGGCGCTGCTTGTTCGCTTGGCCGAGCGCAAGTTCGGCGCAGTCACGGCGAATCGCCTCGCTGTACTGCTCAGTGATGTTGACGATTCTGTGCGCCTCGACGAGATCGGGGTCGCAATCGTCGATTGCGCGGACGCCGATTCGCTGTTGATCGTTGCCGCACCCGCTGCCAATGGTACATCCGCTGCCTCCAGTTGACACGAAGCCCGGACGACCAGCAGCGATAGCAGGGCCTTCCCGACAGCGCCTGCGGGTGCAGAGGCGGTTGCCGGTCTGGCGTTCGGGATCGTGACGCGGTCAGCCTCGCGCATGTTACGCAGCCGGGCCAACTACTGCGCCCCGGGGTAAGCATTCGGCAGGCAGGCCTTGGTCGTCGATCTGCCGGTCGCCCGCCGGCTATGTCCGGTGCCTGCGTGCGGTCGTCGCGCAGCCTCCGGAACGCCCCGCCCGAAGGATCTGCGGCCAGGGCCGGCCGGCGGCTCGCACCCGCTCCGCGAACTGACCTTCAGCGGCGAGTCCCGCGGCCGCCGCCGGGCCCCCGCCGGATGAAGGCACGGCGCTGCGAGACCTGACACCGGTACAACTACAGCGCGGTTGGGATCTGACCGGCGCCGAGCATCTGGTCGGCCGCCGGGCCGCCCGCGTACGAGACCGGACCCTCCTCGCCCGCGGCGACAAAGAACTGCCACCACGCCACCCCGACCGACAGTATGCCGCGGGTGCACCCGCGTAGTCCGACACCCGCGACCCCCTTGACCGGCTCGCCACACAACGCCGGCACCCGGTCGTCCGCAAGCGAGACCGGACCCTCCCCGCCCGCGGCGACAAAGAACTGCCGCCACTGCCATCCCGACCGACAATATGCCGCGGACGCACCGCAAAGCCCGACGCCCGCGACCCCCTTGACCGGCTCGCCACACACCCACCGACCGCACCACCCGCCGGCAGCTGAATAGCCCCGGCCCCGCACGCACCGACCCGACCCGCACACCCAAGCCGACACACCCGACCCGCACAACAGCCCCCGGCCCCGACCCCCACCACGGCTTCCGCCAGGGGCGCGCGTCGAGATCGACACACCAACACGCAAACCCTCAACTGCACCACTCCGGGCACGCGGCAGCGTACCTGCTTTTCGAGGAGATCGGTTCATGAGATGAACAAAGTCGAGTTGAGAATGCATGAGACAGCGTTTTCCGGGTGCCGTGTCTGCAGTCAAGCTGGAAAGCGCTGGTGATTTTCATGCGGAGTGGAACAAAAGTGACATTGCGTGACGGCGACGGACCTCCGCTTTTCCCTTCTCCCACGAATGGAGGAGGACAGCATGACTACCAGCATGAGAAGACCAACGGCTAGCTGGGCGGGCAATGAAGGAGCGCTGCCCGAGCGAGTTGCGCACCGACCTCCGTAGCTCTGTCGGTCGATGGAAGCGGCAGTCCGAGCAACAACGCGTGTGACGGATCTTCAGGGGAATCGCCTTCCGCCTCCAAAGGATCATGGATGACAGATCCATCAATATCCTCCGTAGCAAGAAGCGCGGTCAGCTCGCCAACCACAAACTCAGCAAACCGTCCATTTCGCGTAACCTTGAGACGCAGACGCCGTGTCACCTCCTCAATTTGGCTCTGGGTTCCGTCGGGAAACGCATCAAGCCAGTTGATGGATAGCCCATCCTCAGGAGTCCCATCGTCAAGCGCCCTCAGCACGAAAGCTTCGGGATCAGCATACCCTGTGGAGTGGACCAGCCTCGGTTTGACGTACCGGACAACTCGTTGATCCTCTCGAACCTCGGTTCCCTTCATTCGTAAACGAAACGACCAAGCTCGGCGTCTGTAATCGCCGCCGAGAGCTCTTCAAAGGTGCCTCTTCGTGCTGTATGGGTGATCTTGCCGTCGTCCCCTTCGCGAGAGATGAGATACTGAACCGAACCACCGCCATAGAACTGCACGCCGACTTCCTGCTGTCCCGACCGCCACACGGCTCGCAGGTTCCCGTTGTCCAGGAGAACAAGGCTCGCTGCCTTGATCCTGGGCTCAGTGCAGGCAAAGTCGAAAAAATCACTCTCAGAGAGTATGCTGAGTTCAATCCCGTCCTCCTCGGCAAACAGACGAAGTTGAGCAATCCGGCGCTGATAAGCCGCGCGGACATTGGACACAGGATCAAGCAACCGCGTGTCACTACCGACGTGAGTATCTCGCAGTCCTCGATCAAAATATCCAATGTTTTGGCTCGTCGCCGAGGCCAGGTCAGAGAACAAGCTTCTCACGGGAAGGGCATCAGCACCGGTCACGGTCACGATGGTGGACAGGCGAAAGCAGCGGGATACAGCACGGTTGTGCGCGCTGAACTTACGCCCGACGGGCACGAGTTTGCCGGCTCCAACCTCGACGGGTGGAGCAGTGTGGTTGCGCATTGTCTCTGCAATCACAGAGGTCATGGCACGTCGCCCTGCAACGCGATTTCGGTTCCGAGAGAGACGAGTTCTGCAAAAATATCCCGCGGCTGAGTCAACGAACCGGAAAATTCCGGCACGGTATTGATGTCCATCGTCAGTAACGGAACATAGGATGTTGTAGCATTTACCCTCGGCTGACCGCCACTGACCGGCAATTCTACAACACCGAAGGTTTCCTGACCCAAAGACCACTTGGCCAGCCGATTGATCATAAGGCTATCAATAGACTTGGACCCTCGCCTCCGGTTGACGGAGTAGTCAAAATCCCAAATGTTTTCCGGATCTAGCGTCACAGTGGGAAGTAAATTGTCGAGGGCCCGGAGGCAATCAGGCCGGGTGCCGCTCCTGAGACTAAGCACGGCTCCGTAAGCCATCCGGTTTGCGACGGGGTGTGCTGCGTCAAGCCATGCCAGCATGGCATCTTGGAACTGATCCTTGAACTTTTCATAGAGACCCGCGGTCGGTCTCTCCCTTGGGGTCTTGGGGGACGACGGCAGCAGGTGCCAGTCAATTCGGTCTCGCCCAACTTCCGCACGCATCATCGCTCTACCGAAGGGCCCTTGCTGGCTGACGACGCGTTGCTCGCCGGTCCCTTTGATGCGCGTGTCGTCGACATCTTGACCTACGACATCCACCCACGAATCGAAAGGCTCAGGATCGGCGGGATTTGCCAGGAACACAGAGAACCGCAGATTCTCAATCTGCCACATGGTCAGCAAATCTTGGAACATACGGCTTCTCCAAGGGGAAGCAAGAAGGTTGACCCAAGCCTCTTCCCCCTCTCTACCCAGTGTCGCCAAACGTCACAGTAAGCGATTATGGTGAACCGGAGGTTCATCAACCCGGCACGTTGTGTCAAGTAAGGACTCAACTCGGGATCTGGTGATCCGATCCTCATGGTCCAAATGCCGATTTTCCCGGGCGGAGTCAATGACGTGAACCGTCTCGTCCATTCCGGCACCGGGCGTGTCAGATGAAGTGGTCGCCGAGTTTCATGACCGGCCTCCGCGTACCACGCCGCCGGCCTGCCGCCGTCTCCATGTCCGCGCCTTGCTCCACCGAGAGGAGAGCGTTGGGCCGTGAGCGGGGCGGCGGTCCGGTGCTCGGGGAGGGCGTCCCGGCCGCTGTTTCCCCTCATCGGCACGAAGGAGACGGCGCCATGAGCGCAGCAATGGCGATGCCCGGCAACACCGCGGCGACCTTTCTCACCCATTTCTTCGGACCCGGCCTGGCCGACGACGACCGCTATCGCGCATTTCTCACCAGCGCCCGACACGACGGCACTGAGCGCACTGCACACCGCTTCAGTCGGCGTTCGGGTCGGGAATCGCACTACGGAGGCCTTGCAACCCGCTCTCGGAGGTCGGTGAGGGGTCCTATGAGACCGATTCGGCGGCTGGCACGGGGCAATAGCCGGACGCCGGACAGACTCTGCCGTCGGCGCTCCAGAGCAGCGCGTCGAATCCCTGCAGTGAACGGTCTGTGGGTGGGCGGTCAGGCGGGGCCGGCGCGGGCCGGCGGCGCCCGCAGAGCCGCGAGCACGTGGGCAAACAGCGACTGGAGCGGATAGACCGACGCGAACGCGATGCGGATCCGGCGCCGGCTGACGGTGATGCGGGTACTGATCTTGAACAGCCGGGTGCGGATCGTGTCGGCCGTGGCCCGGGCCAGCGCGGTGCCCGACAGGCCAAACCGGCGCAGCAGGGTCATCAGCATCCCGGCGAAGGTCGAGAAGTACAGTCGCAACTGGTTGGCGCGCATCTTGGCGGTCGAGGTCCGGTCGGCAAAGAGCCAGAGCTGGTGTTCCTTGATGCGGTTTTCCATGTCCCCGCGGGCGCAGTACACCCGTTCGTACAGCGGCTGTGCGCCGACCGCATCCGCCGGCAGGTTGGTGACGACGAAACGCGGGTTCGCGCCTCTCAGTCCCGGCAGCCATTCGGCTTTGCCGACCACCCGGCGGGTGCGGCTCCAGGACTTCCGGGTCCGATAACGCCGGTCCCGGAACCGGCGGGACGCCTGCCCCGTGGCGGCGCAGCGGCGCAGGGACTTGTGCAGCGCCTTCGCCAGCCACTTTTCCAGACGGTTATTGCCGGCCAGACCGAACACGTAATCGAGGCCAGCCGCTTCACACCAGGTCAGGAGGTTATCGCGGCAGAAGCCGGCGTCGCCGCGCACCAGGATCGAGGTCTGCGGCCAGACGGCGCGGATCTGGGCCACGATCCGCTGCAGTTCCTCCACCGATCCTTTCGCGGGGTCGACGTCGGCCGGATGCAGTCGGGCGCACAGGACGAAGTCGCCGCAAGTGATGTACAACGGGAGGTAGCAGTATTCATCGTAATAGCCGTGGTAGAACCGCCCCTCCTGGTTCCCGTACAGCGGATCGTTGGTCGCATCCAGATCGAGCACGATCTCCCCGGGCGGTTCGTCATGAGCCTCGAGGAACCATTGCACCAGCAGCGAGTCCATCGCCGCCGGGTCGGCCGCGATTTTCTTGTACCGGTCTCCGGCCGCCGTGTCCGGCTCGCTGAGCTCGAGCCGGTTCAGGGTGCTTGAACCCGCCAGCGCCTGCCCCCGGTCCCGCTCCCGGCGGCGCTGTTCTCCGGTGAGATCCTGGCACCCGCTCGCCAGCGCCAGCAGGCTGTCCGTGCGCAGACGGTCGTGATCGTTCAGATCCTCATACCCTGCCGCCAGCCCCAGTACCCGCTGGGCGACCAGCGTCTCCAGACGATGCTCAATGCGCGTTTTCGCGCGATGATCCTGAAAGCAGTCGGCCAGACGCTCCGTCACGCGGAACCGCTGGTCGACCTCCCGCAGGAGCAGTACGCCACCGTCCGTCGTCAGCCGACCACCGTCGAAACACCCCTCCACCCGACGGCGGCCCAGGCCTTCAAAACACAACTGCTTCGGGGTACACTCTGGTTGCATGCGACCGCTCCGTGGCACACCGATAAGGTGTTGATTCGGCGGTTTGTACCACGGTTTCGGTCCCATGTACAGTCTTGCTGGTGAAAAATCCGGGCTATAGCCTGCACCCAAGGATACGCCGCCGACCGGACCATCGCCCCAGCTACAAGAGCCGGCACAGAAAGTTACGGACCGTATTGAGACGTTGATGCGTCACTTGGCAACAGCCGCTGTCTCGCCGTCATCGTACCAACGAGGCGCAGCCATCACCTTCTCTCGTGCACAAACAATCCACTGGCAACAGCTTGCCAAGGTCGGACAAACCGCGCAGAGTGTAGCAGCGTAGATTAGGATGCTTGACGCACGCCACGTCGAGGACGAGGATTCCCTGCCCTGCAACCCGATATAGGTGGTGGTTCGGCTGGTGCGCGTACGCATGCCGCGGAATCGTGCTTACACCCTGAGTAGAGACACCCGTGCAAAGCGATTCAAGCCCAAGGTTGACACTTTCCATCTGGAAGGACTTCGTGCCCCCGCGCGTCCTTGCCCTGCCTGGTGAAGAAGGCAGGCAGCTCTTGGATTCAGAGTCCGACTTGCAGGAGCAGATTTACTCTTGGCGACCACGCGAAGATGTCTTCGCCGGAATCTCCGACGACGCCACTCGACTGGACCTGCATCATCGACTGGTGGAAAACTTGGATGTTTCGAACCCGCCGGGCGAGAGGCGTATGAACGTTCTCGAAGACTTCGTTAATGCAGCCGAAGCTGCGATCGACTCCGGTGCCGCGACCTGCGCACCGAGCCAGAGCGAATCCGATGAAGATTCCGATGACGAAGAACGAAGCCAGATCAACACCAATCCTTTGCTCGCACTAACGATGCATTTGCGATGGCTCCTCTCTTGCTTCGGGAATCGGCCGGGAATTTCGGTGTCCGTGCGATGAGCAGACCCGCCTTACTGTCCCCATCCCAGGCTGAACCGGCGGTCGCAGAGATGTTCACGGCCGAGGGCCAGTGTGCACTCTCCGTCAGCGAAGAACGCGCCTTTCAGGGTGAATATCTTCCGCTCGGCACTGTCTCGCTCCTAGCCGTAGATACCGAATGCTCGACCCGGACCAAGCTAGTACGACGAGGCGCGTTCGAGTGGCGGCTACCAAGCCTCGACGACTCGGTTGAAACGGCTTCTGAGCTTCTGGATAGCAAGGAACACGACGACCGTTGGGTTCGTCGTGCGCTGGACGAGGTTGCGTCGATTGCCTCCCGCGTGGGCCTCGTCCATCCTCGATTCGATCCATTGGCGATCGAGCAAATGCCCTTTCGAAGATCAACCACAGTCGTGGCGGATACGTCAGGTGTGCTCCAGGGCGCACTCGATTTCGTCGCCCGATTCCTGCATCCAGCCGCACGCGTAAAGGTTCCTGCGATCGCGCAGATGGAAGTCGCCAACTTGGCTGATCGTTTCCTACGAATCCGCAGGGCAGGTAGCGAGAAGCGACGTGTCCGGGAGCTGACAGAGCACCTGACCAGCCAGGGCGGCCAGCGCGCCCTGCTCAGGCTTGAGCTTCACACCGACACGGAAGTTGAGCGGACCTATCTCCTCGGGAACCCGTTGCGGTCCGCATTTGAGAAGGATTCGGCCCGCGATTTGAAGGATCTAGACATCAACTCTCCGATTCGATCCTACGCTGACCGCTTGATTTTGGAAGCCGCCCGACACCACCAAGCACAATCGGGGCCAGCACATACTGTTCGACTCTTAACTGGCGATCAGGGGCTTGCGCGCATGGCGTTGGCCGAAGGTATCCGCCCATTGTACTTCACTGCGACAAGTGCGTCCGACGTGTTTGGCCGAAGGCTATGCGGCCGCACGTTCCATCCTTTCTCTGGAACCATCTGGCACGTGAAGTTGAACACACTGCTCTGGGAGTTGGCAACGGCCTTCGGCTCGGCCCGCATCACAGGAGAAAATGGAACATTCTTCGAGGTCTGCGCGTTAGGCGAGCACTTGTCTTGGGCTCCCTACCATGCTGAGCAAGATCTTCTTTGGTGCATCTGGGAGCCTCAAGCATCTGGGTTCCCAAGCGCAGCGACAGGCAACGCTTCCCCCGAGGCGACTCCTGAACTCGTATCCTCCCGGATTCGGCGGCAGAGTTCGACCTCCACTCCCTCCTTCACGCGAAGCGCCGCCTTCCTCAAATTCAGCGTCGAACGCATGTTCCAACTGATTTGCTCACTGGACGACCATCAGGAGATGCTTGATGACCAAGTCGAGAACGTCATTCGAGCCAAGGGCATAGAGTATCGCCGATTTCTGAAGTCCGGTGGCCTAGTCGACTTCACCAATGGCATCTGGAAGTCGGGCGAGTCGCTGCGTCATCTTTCCGCTGCTCTCCGGAATGAGCGTATTGATGAGGTCCGCGAATTACTTCTCAAAGTCCCGTCGTTCGCCAATTTCGCAAAACTCCTCGATAGTCTGACCACTGGAAGAGCCATGGATTCCGCTAGCCTGGGACGCGGGCTCAGGACATACCGGATCCTAGGCGAAGTCACCCTGCTCTGCGCAGCCGTATCCGGCAAGATCCACGCGACACCGAATGTTCCCGACATCACGGCATTCTCGACGATTGCTTTGCGTCGTTTCTCCTCGCTCGACCGAGAAAGCCTCGGTTTAGTTGCCACTGGCGAATGGCTGGAGTCGCTGATTCGTGACGAAGGAATACACCCCGAAGTCGCGCGACGATTGCTTGACGAGACGAGTGAATTGGGCCTGCTTCGACGTTCGACTGAGGGCTCTACGACGCAGCTCCGTTTCGAGGACCGCTTTATCCACACATTACGTACGGACTCCGGCCATCCGGTTGTCGAGAAAATCTACCTGTACCGGGGAGACTATCTGATACCCGGAAAGGCAAGCGTGAGCCTGCGCATTGAGGATCCTACGGCATGAGCTTACGAGAACGCCTTAAGGGTGCGTCCAGACGAGAAGCAGCGGACCGCTTGTACAACAAGTTCGGTATCCTGGCCAACCCGTTTCCCGCCTCAAATCAGACGTCCGCCAATCCTCACCGTCCCATCGACGCCGATGCCGAGGTAGAAAGGAGAATTGTGACGTTCCTACGCGACCGTAGATCGCAGGTTGTAGTCGTCGAAGGAACCCAAGGGGTTGGAAAGACTAACTTTATGAACCACATTGAGGCCGAAGTCCGTAGCGTCATGCGGGATCTCAATGGCTACTACGTGGTCCGCTATCTGGCGGACCCTGAGCCCGCATTCGATGGTACAACCCGACGTCTGTTCGAAGAGTTGGGGGCTGAGCACCTTGAGCAATTAAGAGGTAACCTCAAGAAGGATCACAAACCCATCATCCAAGCGCGTGGGAACGACATGCGAAGAGCCTTGCATCGGCTCGCCAAATCCGAGGACAAAGACTACCTGGACTTGATGATGCAGTGGCTGCTCGGCCTGCGGGTGTTAAAGGTGCATCGACAGTCGCTCGGGATACAGTTCCGCCTAGACACCGTCGAATCCAAGACTGCAGCACTGAGGGATCTGATCCAGGTGAGTGCCGCCGCGGGGGTATTGAAAGGTATGTTTCTCTTGCTGGATGAATTGGAAAAGCAGGGCGGGGTCCTCGGGCAAACCGCGGTCATCCGCTACCTTTCAGCACTGCGCTCCGTTCTCGATGCCTTACCAGAGCATCTGTTCCTTATGATCGGCATCACCCCCGATGCGCTGTTGCGCTACTCTACTACCTTGCCCGCGCTTCGTGGACGCTTGCAGAACCAAGTCACTCTAGAACCGTTGACTGACGTAGACGATGCCTTGGACCTTGCTAAATTCTACCTTCGTGCCGCTCATCGCATTGCACAGAGTGAACGCGACGACGATGGTGGCGACAGCGACATCTTGAAGGACACGAAGATCGAGAGCTGCTTCCAGAAACTGCTTGAACGCGCCGAGCGCGCCGGTAATCGTGGAGTCACACAACGCGCTTTTCTTCACGAATTGCACGAACAGGCAGAAGAGAGGATTCAGTCCATTACCGTTTCAGATGTCCTGACCTGATCAGACGGCGCGACTGACCGGCGATGCTTTCCACCGGATAATTTTCTGTCAACGGCGGCGGGATTATGCGCCAGAGCGGCGGAGTAAAAATGCACCACGGGCCTCGGCGGTAGCTTGTCCCCGCAGTCCACGGGAGGGGCCCGCGCGCGGGGCGACGCGCCCTCCGCGCGGCTGGCGGCGGCCCGCGCGTGGGAGGGGCCTGTGGGCCCACGGGGTCAAGCGGGGTTATTCGGACGGGCGCTGGCGTTGTGACCGTAAGCGTCCGGTCTGACCACCCCGGCGAGTTCAGGCGTCAGCTTGCCGATTTTCTGCCTGCGCGGTGTTCCATGGAAATGCGGAATTAAAATTTTTGCGGCATTAGAACACTAATGCCGAATTCGGCATTAGTGTTCTGCAAGGCCGTGGACGATGCTGCCGGCGGTTCCGGGTGGCGGCATTTCGTTTCGCTCCGGGTCTGACGGGGAGCGTGAAAAAATGGAGTCGAGCCAGATTTCGGTTCGAGCGGCGGCGATGGCGTCGGAGAAGGCGGAAAGGGTCTTTTGGTACCAGGCGGCCATGAAGGGATACGGGCTTCTGACGAGGATGTCGCCGGCCCACCGGCAGACGAGGCTGTAGAGGCCGAGCAGGGCGGGGTCGGGCCCTTGCCGCTGGGTTTCGACACCGAGAGGGGCGCGACCTCCATGACCATCTCGCCACACACCCACCCACCCACCGCACCGACCCCCGGCAACTGAGCAACCCCGAACCCGACGCCCACGCCCCAGCGATACCCGACACCCGATCACCGACCGACACCGAAACACCACGACCACCAACTGACCGCACACACGCGCCCACACCCGAGCAGCCGCACGCAGACCCCAACCCGACCGCACCGATCTCCGCACCCGACCCCCGCACCCGGCGCGCCGCGCCGCGCCGCACGACACCCCAACCCCACCCCGCCCCGCCCCAACCGCACCCACCAGGGGTGGCTCGCGTCGCTCGCGCCGCCGGGCTGTCGGTACCTCGCCCCGCACTACGGGCCCACCTCGGGATCCTCTACGGGAACCCTGCTTTCACGAGGAGATCGGTTCATGAGAACCCACACACTTTGCGCGCTCGCTGCCACCGCCGCACTGCTCGCTCTCGCCGCCTGCGGCGGCAGCAGCAGCGGGACCGGGAATGCAGGAGGAGGCCCCAACGGCGGGACTGAGAACGGCGGTGAAATGACGGCGGCACAACTCGCCACCGCGGCGGACACGGCTCTCACGGCCGCGAAGACCGCCGTCGACATGGTGATGGATGACTCCGACGAGACGAAGGTCACCGACGCCGATGCGAAGGTGACGGCGGCCGAAGCGGCGGTCGAGGCAGCGTCCGGCGCGGACAACCATGCCGCCCTGAGCGAGCGGCTCGGGACGCTCAAGGGCACTCTTACCACCAAGAAGGCGTCCCGCACGGCCGCCATGAGGATGAAGGCGGCCGCCGAGCAGCAGGCCATGGCCGCCACCGGCAAGGCGCTGTTTGCGGCGCTGGGCGGGCCGGCGCCCGCAAGTGACAGCGCCGCTGTCGTCAAGAACGCGCTGGACAACCTGGCGGATGCGTCCGACGTTCAGACGAGCCTGTCGAATTCCGGAGAGCCGACCGGCATCAAGGTCGACCCTGCGGACGGCGGCGGGGACTTGCCGGTCTCCGTCACAGTCAACGACGTCGACGTCCCCAACGAATCCCCGGTGGTCTTCACAACCGTCACGCACGTCAAGACGGTGGGCGACTGGATGGTCTCGGACCAGACCGACGGTGTCCGGACCGAGGGCCAGTTGGTGCCCGAGTTCACCGACCGGGCCCGGGTGTACAACGACCGGGGGCAGAATACGAAGAAGGATGCTGCGACACACTTCGGCTCCTCGGACAAGCCGACTGCTGCAGGGACCTACACCGCAGCGAAGCGCGAGCTGGCCCTGGACTTCGCTGTCGATCCGCACATTGCGTCCCCCGACTTCCCGGTGCAGGGAGCCGGAAGCAAGACCTTCGAGCCGAAAGACGGAGCCTCGGAGGTCAAGGTGCGGGGCACCTACCAGGGCGCGCCCGGCTACTATTACTGCAAGGAAGACTGCCAAGTCCAGGTGAGAAGAGGCGGCCTCAGCCTGTATGCCGGCTGGAGGTTCGTCCACGATCCGGACGCCCAGGTGTCCCTCCCTGATTCCGAATACCTGTATTTCGGCTGGTGGGTGAGATCGAACAGCAGCGACGACGTACCCAGACTGGCCACCGCCTTTTTCGGCTTTGAGGGTGTAAATCTGGAGGAAAGCAAAACTACGTCCGCCCGCGATTACAACGGCTCCGCGACCTTCGAGGGCCCCGCGGTCGGCCAGTACGCCATCCACGACCCGCTCAACGGCAAGGGCGAGGGCGGCGCATTCGAGGCGAAGGCCACGCTGAAGGCCCGGTTCGGGAACCCCAACAATGTGCGCGATGCGGGCCTGTCCGGCGTGATCGACGAGTTCCGGCTGAACGGCGGGTCCGAGGATCCGGGCTGGAGCGTGGAGCTGGTGAAGAGCAACTTTGAGACCGCCGGAAAAAAGGTCACCAAAAGGGGTACCAAGACGGTGATGTCGATCGGCGACGTCAAGGGGCCGGAGGTTCTCAACAGCTGGGAAGCCAGGTTGTTTGACACCACGCCCGGAATCGTTGCGGACGGCGGCGACGGCGACAACGAGGCGGACAAGGTACTCGGAACCTTCTACTCCGAATACAACAACACCCACCGGCTGGTCGGCGCGTTCGGCGCGAGCAACATCACGAAACAGAACGTCAACGAATAGCCGTCCAACGAAGGCGTGCATGCGTCTTTGCCAACGATGCCGTCTCGCCGGCCAGCGCCAGCAGCTCCAGTGGCTGCATCGCTGCCGGGCCGGGTCGGTAGATCGCCCCTCGCCGGGCTTCAATCGGAACCACTTCCGGTTCCTGCATTTCAAGGAGATGGGTTCATGAGAACCACCAAACTTTGGGCCCTCGCGGCGACCGCTGCCGCGATGCTGGTACTCGCGGGCTGCGGCGGGAGCAGCACGAGCCAGGCACCTGCGGGCGGCGGGAGCAAAACGACGGCGCAGCTCGTCGATGATGCCACTCAAGCACTCGATGCCGCGAAGATCGCCGTCAACATGGTGATGGACGACTCCGAGGAGGCGAAGGTCACCGACGCCGAAAAGAAGGTGAAGGCTGCCGAGGATGCCGTCATGAAGGTGCCTGCCGCGCAGCGTGCCGACCTCAAGCAGCGGCTCGGAGAGCTTCAGGGGAGACTTAGGGAGAAGTCTGATCACCGCATGACCGCCATGCAGAAGGCGGACATGGAGATGAAGCAGGCCATGGTCGCCACGGGCAAGGCGCTGTTTGCGGCGATGACGAAGCCCGACGGCGACGACAAGACCGTGCTGGACAACCTCGAGAGCGATCCTGTCTACAACGACCGCCTCGTCGATGATGCGACGTACGATGACGGTGCCCGCAAGGCCGTCCGGGCGAAAAACTACCTGGACCGGCCCCGGGGAGACTTCCGGATCGATCCCGCGGCGGGTGCGGGGTCGCGAGCGACATCGGATCTGCATGGTGCGGTGAGCTTCCGGCACGGCACGGAGGAGGCCAAAGACGCCGAGGAGAAGGTGGACGGCGTGTGGACGGTCACGGACTACGAGAGGACCCAGGGCACCGGCGAAGCGAAGTTCACCGACAAGGTCAAGGTGTACAGCAACCGGACGGGGCCGCATTCCGTTCCGGCCGCGAAATGGTTCTCTGATGCGGAGGCCAAGAACAACTTCACGTCCAACGCGGGAGACTACAACGCGAAGGAACGCAGGATATCCCTGAACACCGGGATCGACCACAGCATCGACTCCCCCGAGTTCCCGGAGACGGGCACCCTGAACTTCCCCCCGAAAGACGGGGCCGAGGAGATCAAGGTCCGGGGCACCTACAGGGGCGCACCCGGCTACTACTACTGCACCCCCGGCACCGGCACCTGCGATGTCGGGGTCGGGACCGGCGGCTACTTCCTGCAAACCACCGGCAACGCCGACTGGACGTTCGTTCACGACGAGGGGGCCATGGTGACCCATCCCGATTATCACTTTGCGTACTTCGGCTGGTGGGTGAGAGAGGACGACGACGGTATGCCCGCGGCGGTCGCCCCCTTCTACGCCATCGGAGGCGAAGTCGTGACCTCCCCGAACGGCTACGACCTGCTCGGCGGCGAGGCGACCTTCGAGGGTCCCGCGGTCGGCCAGTATGCCATCCATGACCCGCTCAACAATAAGGGCGAGGGCGGCGCGTTCACGGCGATGGCCCTGCTGAAGGCCAAGTTCGGAGCCACCACCAATGTGCCCGACACGGGCATGACCGGCACGGTCGACCGGTTCCGCCTGGAAGACGGGTCCGAGCCGAACTGGAGCGTGACGCTGAACAGGGGTTCCGGGACCAAGGGTGGATGGGATACCAACGGAGGCGGAAAGACCGTCTCCGCCAAGACGGTCTGGTCGATCGGCGGCGTCAAGGCGGAGGCGGCCGGCAGCTGGGTTGCCACGATGTATGACGAAACGCCCGGCCTGCCCACGACTGCCAGCGCGGGTATCACCAAACCGGTCGGCGACGGCAACAGCGATCCGACCCTGGTGCTCGGAAAGTTCCACGCCGAACACGGCGGCACCCACCGGATGGTCGGCGCCTTCGGCGCGAAGCGCAAGGAGCCAAGCGAGTAGCAGGGTTCAGTAGCGCGGGCGCCGGGCGGCCACCCGGCGTCCGCGTGACAGCCCGACCCCCGGCGTTCCCGCCGGGGGGCCCTTTCCGGACCTCATGGAAGAATGGAAAGGCTAGATAAGGAGCCCAGTGATGGTTGAGCAGGCAGAACCGAAACAGATGAGTCAACTGGCGGTGGCCGGCCCCGCGGTCGCGCTCGCCCTCGTGCTGGCGGCGTGCGGCGGCAGCAGCGGCAGCACGACGCCCACCCCCCTACCCACCAAAATAGACACCGATTACACCGGAGGCTTAATGCTAGCGCGCATTTCTCACCAGCGCCCGACACGACGGCACTGAGCGCACTGCACACCGATTCAGCCGGCGTTCGGGTCGGGAATCGCACTACGGAGGCTTGGCAACCCGCTCTCGGAGGTCGGTGAGGGGTCTCATGAGGCCGATTCGGCGGCGGGCACGTGGAAATAACCGGACGCCGGACAGACTCCGCCGTTGGCGCTCCAGAGCAGCGCGTCGAATCCCTGCCGTGAACGGTCTGTGGGTGGGCGGTCAGGCGGGGCCGGCGCGGGCCGGTGGCGCCCGCAGGGCCGCGAGCACGTGAGCGAACAGCGACTGGAGCGGATAGACCGACGCGAACGCGATGCGGATCCGGCGCCGGCTGACGGTGATGCGGGTACTGATCTTGAACAGCCGGGTGCGGATCGTGTCGGCCGTGGCCCGAGCCAGCGCGGTGCCCGACAGGCCAAACCGGCGCAGCAGGGTCATCAGCATCCCGGCGAAGGTCGAGAAGTACAGTCGCAACTGGTTGGAGCGCATCTTGGCGGTCGAGGTCCGATCGGCAAAGAGCCAGAGCTGGTGTTCCTTGATGCGGTTCTCCATGTCCCCGCGGGCGCAGTACACCTTTTCGTACAGCGGCTGTGCGCCGACCGCATCCGCCGGCAGGTTGGTGACGACGAAACGCGGATTCGCGCCTCTCAGTCCCGGCAGCCACTCGGCTTTGCCGACCACCCGGCGGGTGCGGCTCCAGGACTTCCGGGTCCGATAACGCCGGTCCCGGAACCGCCGGGACGCCTGCCCCGTGGCGGCGCAGCGGCGCCGGGACTTGTACAGCGCCTTCGCCAGCCACTTTTCCAGACGGTTATTGCGGGCCAGACCGAACACGTAGTCGAGGCCAGTCTCTTCACACCAGGTCAAGAGTCCATCGCGGCAGAAGCCGGCGTCGCCGCGCACCAGGATCGGAATGTTCGGCCAGACGGCGCGGATCTGGGCCACGATCCGCTGCAGTTCCTCCACCGATCCTTTCGCCGGATCGACATCGGCCGGACGCAGCCGGGCGCACAGGACGAAGTCGCCGCAAGTGATGTACAACGGGAGATAGCAGTATTCGTCGTAATAGCCGTGGTAGAACCGACCCTCCTGATTCCCGTACAGCGGATCGTTGGTCGCATCCAGATCGAGCACGATCTCCCCGGGCGGTTCGTCATGAGACTCGAGGAACAATTGCACCAGCAGCGAGTCCATCGCCGCCGGGTCGGCCGCGATTTTCTTGTACCGGCTCGCTGAGCTCGAGCCGGTTCAGGGTGCTTGAACCCGCCAGCGCCTGGCCCCGGTCCCGCTCCCGGCGGCGCTGTTCCCCAGTGAGATCCTGGCATCCGCTCGCCAGCGCCAGCAGGCTGTCCGTGCGCAGACGGTCGTGATCGTTCAGATCCTCATACCCCGCCGCCAGCCCCAGTACCCGCTGGGCAACCAGCGTCTCCAGACGATGCTCAATGCGCGTTTCTGCGCGATGATCCTGGAAGCAGCCAGCCAGACGCTTCGTCACGCGGAACCGCTGGTCGACCTCCCGCAGGAGCAGTACGCCGCCGTCCGTCGTCAGCCGACCGCCGTCGAAACACCCCTCCACCCGACGGCGACCCAGGCCTTCAAAACACAATTGCTTCGGGGTACACTCTGGTTGCATGGGACCTCTCCGTGGCACACCGATAAGGTGTTGATTCGTCGGTTTGTACCACGGTTTTGGTCCCATGTACAGTCTTGTTGGTGAGAAATCCGGGCTAGGCCCGACGATAATTAAGGCGGGCGAGGACCTGGAGGGCGACACGACGATTTTTTCGTGCGCTGCCGGTGGCAGTGACTGCACAATCACCACCGTGCGGGACTCGGCGACAGATGAGCTGACGGCAACTGCGACCGGTGGCGAGCTCACTTGGGCGCAGAAGGTGGACATGTCCAGGGTGTCCGCGGACGCCCGGAAGGACACCGGTACGCTGGAGATCCCCGCCGGTGAAAGTAGGACGTTTGGCGACGTCACCTACAGCTGCGCGGCGGGTGACACCGGCTGCACGGTCACGGTCAAGGCCGACGGGACGGCCACCTCCACCGGCGGGACGGTGACGGCGGCGGACTCCGACCGCTATACGGACACGGTGGCAGCGGCAGCGGCAGCGGCCGCCAGGAAAAAGGCCGCAGACGAAGCCGAGGCGGCAAAAAAGGCCGAAGCCGAGAAGAAGCAGGCTGCGGCGGCGCTGAAGCTGTACACCGGCATTTCCGGATTTTCCGCCGCCGGCGGCGCTGGCAATCGGAGCGTGTACTGGACGACCGAGAAGCCCCTGACCCTGAGGGTGCAGAAGGGCGAAGCGGATGTGGACATGAAGGAGGACACCGGCGCGGCCTCCGTGAAGCGACATGGCTGGACGCGGAAGCGGTACACGGCGGCCGAGGCGCCCAGCGACGGCAGCACCTACACGGCGTTCGTCTACGGGAACATCGGGGACCCCACGCCCCAGCCGGCGGGGAAATTCTCGGATGCAGGCGAGTGGGGCACTTACTTCGGCACGGAAACTCCGGTCGACGGCAAAACTGAAAAGGTGCTCAATGAGCAAAATACGGAGGGCCAGTCCGGCGTGATCGCACGGTCGGCGAACTTCGGCTTCGCCGCCGGCACCAACACCGCCGGGGTGAAGGTGTATCCCCTGCAGGGGAAAGACACCACCGTCACGATCGACGGCGTCTTCGATGGGGTGCCCGGTGAGTTCATCTGCAAGCCCTCCGGCGAAAACGTGTGCGCGGCCCGGCTCACCAGCGACGAGTTTTCGGCGGACAAGCTGGGCGTCATGCTCGGCGGGGCGGAGAAGGCGGGAGCGTCGTTCGCTCAGGACAAGGCGAAGTGGCAGTTCAGGCCCGACGATCCGGACGCCCTGACGACGGCCAACCCGGACCGGCTGGACGAGGGCTACAGCACCTACGGCTGGTGGATTCACAAATCCAGGGACGACATGACCTGGACCGCGAGCGCGTTCTATGCGGTGAGGGATCCCGGCGGCGGTGTCGTCCGCGAAATCACCAACCTGACGAGGGACTCGCTCCAGGGAAAGGCGACGTACACGGGCGGGGCTGGCGGCTACTACGCCATCAACAGCACCGTCGCCGCGGACAGCCACTCCGGCTGGTTCGAGGCCAACGCCACGCTCGAGGCCGACTTCAGCGCCAACATGGTCACGGGCACGATCAGCGGGTTCAGGACGGGTACCCTTGACAGCGCCACGGCGGGCACCTCGCGGAACTGGTCCGTCGAACTGCTGAAGAAGCCGTTCGTCGCTGACGGGGGTTTCGACCAGCCCATCGCGGGGGGCGGCACCAAGTGGACCATGGACGGAACCGCCGCGAACGCCTCCGGCACGTGGGAGGGGACGTTCGCCGAAGGCGGCGACACGACCGACGGCCTGCCGGACGTCGCGGTCGGAACGTTCTACACCGAGTACCACAATCTCGGCCGGATGGTCGGCGGGTTCGGTGTGAACAAGCCGCCGCCGCAGTCCCGGTAGTCGCGGTAGTCGCGGTCCCGAAGCTTCGGGAGAGAGCGGCGGCGGACAGGGACGCCGCCGCGGCCGGGCGTGAGCCGGCACGGCTGATGTGGGAGGAGGGCCTGCCGAAGGGGGGCGGACCTTCGCGGAAGCGCCGATGCGCGGGGTTCAGCCACCGGACGCCCGCGACGGCGCTCCCCGGGGCTCGCCCCTCTCCGGAAGGAGCGGGCGCTGCCCGGAGAACCCGGATACGCCCCTCCCGACAGGATCGGAGCCGTATCGCGGTCGCATCCACGCCAACTGGCCTGCTTTCCTCTCCGGTTCCGTTTCGGTCGCTGTCCCTTCGCTGCCGTCAAATTCCGGATGTGCGGAATCAAGCATTCCCTGCCAGTGGGATTCGACCTTCCCGGCATCGGGCGTGGCGGCCCCGAGCGGGTCAGCCATCCGGCACCTTCGGAAACGCCGGGAATATCGCCGCGGCGGTCGGGAAACGGTACGCCGCCGTGAGGTGACGAGCCGCCATTGATTCGAGGTAGGAGCCGGATGGTCGAGAAGAGGTCACGTCCGGACCGGCGCAGGGGTGCGCAGCCATGCGCATTCCTGCCGTAATCGCGGGTGGGCCGGTGAAACCGGATCCCGACCGCGATGGGCTTACTCGGTTGCTCGGTTTCGCAGCTGGACTTCGTCTGATGGAAGATCAGGATACCGGGTCGGCAGCAAGTTGGTTTTCCTGATCGATCCGGGCTGAGCTGTTCTCCATGGTTGTCGCTCACCCCGGATGCGCATGGGCACGTATCCCGGTA
The DNA here is from genome assembly GCA_965203385.1 of Alphaproteobacteria bacterium. Lineage (GTDB taxonomy): Bacteria > Pseudomonadota > Alphaproteobacteria > TMED109 > TMED109 > VXPW01. Next base: position 1,863,081 of record OZ241893.1, on the reverse strand, counting down.
CACGACACGGAAACATGCCGTTTCGATCACCCTCGGGCGGCGGGCGCTTGCCGGAGGTCGTCGCGTCTTCTATGATCAGTTCATGCCCGAGGCGATTGCATTCGACACCCACCGTTTCGTCAGGCGCCTGACCGACGGCGGCTTCACGGAGGAGCAGGCCGAAACGCTGGCTGAAGAGCATGTGGCCCTGCTCAATGCCAACCTCGCAACCAAGGCCGATATCGTGAAGGTCGAGACGCGCATAGAATCGGTTAAAGTCGATCTGATGAAATGGCTGATCGGTGCCATGATCGCCCAGGGTGGGCTGGTGGTCGGCCTGATCAAGTTGCTGTAATGCCTTAGGATACCGTCGGCAACCGCCGCTACTTCCTGTTACCTGCGGGCACCGCGCCTCCTCCCGACTGCACCCGCGTCCGGTCTATTGCTTTCTCCGTTCGTGACTGCTCACCCCTTGAATTGAGGGCAGCCCGCCGTGCAGTTCCATGGAAAGTGTCTGGCACGAGCAAGTAACGGAATTACGAAATACGCTGGGGATCGCGGTTGGATCTCGATCAGTTGAAGGCCGGAATGCCGGGCCGACGACAGTAGTGACGAAACCGGCGAACAAAGAGCCTTCTGGCTCGGCGAAGTCGGTGGAGCGAAGGGCCGCAACCGAGAGGAACTTGCAAGACCAAAGCACGGTCCGCACTCAGAGGCGGACTTCCGTGCCACAGGCGGTCGGGCGGGTACGGCACGTCGCCGTGAGGTGACGAACCGTCAACACTCGAGGTAAGAGCCGGATGGTCGAGAGGCCATGTCCGGATCTGCGCGGGGGGTGCGCAGCCATGCGCATTCTCTACCGCGTCGGACAATTGTCGAAGAAGCGACGGCGGAGGGTTCGACCAGCCCGCCCCACCGGGAGACAGGGTCCGACAGGAGGATCCGCGCCCGGCCGGGGATGAAGCGGGAAGCTCCATCCCCGGCGGACGGGTTCTCCTACTCTGTCTTGTCGGTTGCGTATGCGCCCCGCACCGAACTGTAGGGGCCGGTGTCGGGGACGCTGGTACCGATCCGCGCGTTGAAGGTGCCGTACGCATGGTTGGGTGGACGGTCATTCACCCCAGCTTTGTCGGCGAATACCTGTTGAAACGTGCCCGTCCAGCCAAGGCCGCCGGCGCCAGCGCCGCTAGTATTGCCCGAGGTGACTGTTGTGCCCAAGCTCGTTGAATTCAGGTTGACCGCCCAGCCCGAGATGGCAGCGCCCTTCTCGTCCCGGAAGTTGGTGATGGCCCCTTCGACCGTGTCGGTGCCGAAGTTCGCCGTCAGGCTTGCCGTGGCGGTAAAGGACCCGGCCCGCATCGCGTCTCCGGTCCGGGGGCGCAAGGAGTAGAGCCCGACCGCGGAGCCGGCGTAGGTGGCGGTTCCAGTGATTCCCGCTTGCTTGCCATTTATGAACCCCAACGAAGGGGTGACGAATCTATAGGTGGTGTGAGTGTCGTCGACCGCCTGCGGCTCGTTCATCCACCAGCCCATCCGGTAGTAGGCGTTGGGGGACGCCGCCCGGTTCGTGTACACGACCACCCGCTGCGTTGCACCCTGCGCCTGTGGGCGTTCGAACACACGGCCGGTCCAGCCGGCGAGCGCCGGCGCCGCCCCGACATCCGTGAACTGCTGGGCTTCCGGGCGCGTACCGGCGGCGATGCTCGGTACGCCCTGCTCGCTCACAAGGATTTCATCGATGTCTAACTTGGTGGCCGAATTCTTGCCTGAGGCGTTGGTGGTGAGGGTGTGATTGGCTCCCGGAGGGGTGTTGATCGCCGTGTCGACGGCGGTGCCCCGGGCGCCGATCCAGGTGGGAAAGGGCACGAGGGCGACCGTTGCGGTACCGCCCGTCGTCGTCCCGACGAGCCCGCCCGGGCCGTCCGAGATGGCGACCGTGCACGCCGAGCCGCCCGCAGGACACGAAATGACGGTGCCGCCCGCGGTGTGGGTCTGGCCCGCCGCAACGATGACCGTCCCCTTCTTCAGGTCATGCACCGCCGGCAGAGACAACGCCATCGCCACGGGTGTCAGAGGTGTCGGAGGTGTTGGAGGTGCTGGAGGTTCTGGTGGCGCCACCGTCACGGTGAGTGTGCCGCCAGTCCCGGTCCCCGTCCGCTCGCCCGTCACTGGGTCCACCCTGACCGTGAGCTCGCAGGCTTTGTCTCCGGTGGCGCACGCAAGGGTGGTCCTGCCGGTGGTGCGCGACTCGCCCGCCGGGATCGTCGTCGTGCCGACGCTCAGGTCCTTGCTACCCTTCAGGTCCACCGACTCGCGCACGATCTCGGGCGTGATACTCACGGTCACGGTGAGTGTGCCGCCGGTCACGGTCCCCGTCAGCTTGCCCGTCACTGGGTCCACCCTGACCGTGAGCTCGCAGGCTTTGCCCCCGGTGGCGCACGCAAGGGTGGTCATGCCGGTGGTGACCGACTCTCCCGCCGCAATCGTCGTCGTGCCGGCGCTCAGATCCTCGCTGCCCATCAGGTCCACCGGCGTGCGCACGATCCCGGGCGTGATACGCACGGTGAGTGTGCCTCCAGTCCTGGTCCCCGTCCGCTTGCCCGTCACTGGGTCTACCCTGACCGTGAGCTCGCAGGCTTTGTCCCCGGTGGCGCACGCAAGGGTGGTCATGCCGACCGTGACCGACTCTCCCGCCGGGATCGTCGTCGTGCCGGCGTTCAGGTCCTCGCTGCCCATCAGGTCTACCTGGAACCTCCGAATCACGGTGAGCCTGCCACCGGTCGCGGTCGCCGTCAGGTTCCCATCCGAGTCTTCCATGACGTTGAGTTCGCAGTCAGGGCCGTCGGCAGCGCACGAAATGATCGTCATGCCGGTGGTGTCCGACTTGCCAGCTTTAATCGTCGTCGTGGTGCCGGCGCTCAGATCCTCGCTGCCCATGAGGTCCACCTTGCTTATCGGTACCACGGTGAGCGTGCCGCCGGTCGCCGTCGCCGTCCGTTTATCCGTGTCCACCTTGACCGTGAGCACGCAGTCTTCGCCCCCGGCCGCGCACGAAACCTTGTTCATGCCGATGGTGCGCGACTCGCCCGCCGGGATCTTCGTTGTGCTGGCGCTCAGATCCTCGAAGTTTAGCGTTACGGGATCGGGGTTAGTGGGACCAGAGTTAGCGCCCCCCCGCATGCGACCAGCCCAAGAGCAAGCACAGCAACGCCGATTGCTCCCGCCACATGCTGGTACAAATAAAGTTGGGTCGCGTCAGGACATCTGAAATTCTGGGTTCGATTTGAGATCGTCGTCATTGTTTCTATATCCAGTACTGGTGGTATCAGAACAGAACCTCTGGAGGGCGGCGCCGGAGCGCCGCCCTCGTCACTGAAGGCCGGGACGGGCTCCCGCATGAACAGGAGCCCGAACCCGTGCGACGGCTTAGTCGTCGTCTTACTGTTTCGCGATGTTTCTCGCGCCGAACGCGCCGACCATCCGATGGGTGGGGCCGTGCTCGGTGTAGAAAGTGCCGAGCACCAAGTCCGGCTGGCTGTTGCCGTCGTCGCCGCCGACCGAGGAGGCGACCGTGGTGTCGTACATATAGGCGCCCCAGCTGCCCTTCTCCCCGGCGACGACAGTGCCATTGATGGACCAAGACGTCTCGGAGCTGTTGTCGACCCTTCCTCCGCTCGCCCAAGCCCCTTTATGCAACGTCACCGTCCACCCCGGGTCCTCGGAACCGCCGTTCAGCCGGAACTGGTCGATGGTGCCGGACATGCCCGTCTGGGGGACGTTGTCGGTGGTTCCGAACCGGGCCTCCAGCCTCGCCTTCGCCGTGAACTCGCCACCCTCTTCCCTGATGATGGCGTACTGGCCGACCGCATCACCCTCGAAGGTCGCCGTGCCGTGAACGGTGTTGCTGTCGCCGTCCGTGGAAGAATCTATGCCCCCGCCTTCGACTCCGATGAAGGCGGTGGCCATCCTGGGCACGCGGTCGCCGGCGTTCTCCCTCACCCACCAGCCGAAATACGCGAAGTCGGAATTGGGGAAGGACACCTCGGCATCCTTGTCGTGGACGAATTCCCAATTTCTGTGCACGTTCACGCCGCCGCGCCCCACCGAGACATTGCAGTCGCCGGCGGCGGACCAGGTGCAGCGATAGGTGCCGGGCGCGCCGTGGTAGGTGCCCCTCACCGTAACCTCCTTGCCGGCCCCCGTCGGTCTGAAGTCCTTCGTCCCCGAGCTCTGGAACTCAGGGGAGGCGATGCCCCCGTCGATTGCGTTGTCCGCCAAGGTGAGGCTGCGCTTCGCCACGTCATACGTCCCCGCAAAGTTCGGCCTATCACTCACATGCGACGGCCTGCCGGCATTGCCCTCAGGGAGGAAGAACGTGGCAGCCGGATACGTCCGCGCTGTCCGGTTGTTGTACACCCGGGCCCTGTCGTGGAACTTCTTCAGGCCGGCGTCGCGGCTGCCGTCTTCGTCCACAGCGCCGGTTTGGTCCGTGACTTTCCACTCGCCCACCTGCCCGCGGGTCTTGACCTCCGTGAAGACAATCGGGGATTCGTTGGTCTCATCCTTGGGCAACGACCCCGGCCCTTCATCGTGCGGGTCGAGCCACAGACCGGTTGGCTTCGAGGAGTCCGACAGGGGGAATTTATAATCGGCGGCGCGCGCAAGGTTGTTCAGCGCGTCACGGTAGCTGGCGGTGTTCTCGTTGTGCCCGCCCAGCGCCGCAAACATCGCATTGGCGAAGGCCTTGCGGCCGGCGATTGCCGTATCAAGTGCGTCCCGCTGCATTTTAAGCGCCTCGCGGAGTTCTTCCATTTTATCGGCGGGGAGACCCTCCTCATCGTCGATTGCCTTCTTGGCCGCCGCGAGCTTGGCTTCGGCGTCCGCCCATTCCTCCTGGGAGGAATCGCGCTTGAGCATGGCGACCTTGTCCTTGGCCACCTTGATCGGGCCGTCCTTGATGGTCCTCACCTTCATGGCATGCGCGCGGCGGGCTTTGACCAGGTCGAGCGCGCCCTGATGCGTGGCAATCATCGAGCGAAGCTTCGCCTTTTCTGGACCGGGGATGTTTGCGCCCTCGATCTCCGCCTTGGCCGCGTCGATCTTGTCCTGGGCGTCGGTCACGGTGCTCTCGTCGGACGTGTCGGTGACCATCCCGACCGCCGTCATGGCCGCCGCGATCTGGGTGTCCTCGATGTTCTTGACAACATGAGCGTGGTAATGGCCCTGCGCCGTCTTGATCGGCCCGCCGTCAGCGTCCGCACGGTTCGCCTGAGCCTGATACCGGTCCTTTTCGTCGTCGGTCAGATCCTTGGCGTCCGTGAGCGCCGTTTTCAGTTCCCTGAGGGCGGCCATGGCGGCGTCGAGCTGCTCCTTCGTGGGCGTCACGCCCGCAAACTCCGCAAGAGCCATGTCGAGCTTTCCGGAAGCAGCCGAAAGCGCGTTCTTCTGCTTCTGCTGGCGCACGGCTTTATCGGCGTTGTCCAGACTCGTCCGGTACCTCGCCTTGTCGGCATCGCTCACGTCGTCCGCACCGTCGTACGCTTCCCGAAGCTTCTCGATGGCCGTCTCGGCCGCAGCAAGTTTGTCCGCGTCCGAGAGGTCGGACGTGTCAACCTCGGCGAGCGCATTCATCAGCTCCTTCTTCTGATCCATCTCGCGAGCCATCGTCTCCAGCACCGTCCTGCGCGCGGTAGCCGCCGTCTCCAGCTTGGTGCGATCCGATGCCGAAATCTTGTCGTTGGCCTTTGCGGCCTCAAGGGCCTGCGTAATCGCGGCGTCCGTCCCGGCGTCGTTGATGGCCTTGAGCGCCGTGTCGTAGGCCGACATCCCGCCGTCGTCGTTGTTACTGGTGGCCGTATTGCTGCCGCCGCAGGCGGCGAGAGCGAGCAGTGCGGCGGTGGCAGCGAGCGCGCAAAGTGTGTGGGTTCTCATGAACCGATCTCCTCGTGAAAGCAGGGTTCCCGTAGAGGATCCCGAGGTGGGCCCGTAGTGCGGGGCGAGGTACCGACAGCCCGGCGGCGCGAGCGACGCGAGCCACCCCTGGTGGGTGCGGTTGGGGCGGGGCGGGGTGGGGTTGGGGTGTCGTGCGGCGCGGCGCGGCGCGCCGGGTGCGGGGGTCGGGTGCGGAGATCGGTGCGGTCGGGTTGGGGTCTGCGTGCGGCTGCTCGGGTGTGGGCGCGTGTGTGCGGTCAGTTGGTGGTCGTGGTGTTTCGGTGTCGGTCGGTGATCGGGTGTCGGGTATCGCTGGGGCGTGGGCGTCGGGTTCGGGGTTGCTCAGTTGCCGGGGGTCGGTGCGGTGGGTGGATCTCGGTCGGGGTGCCGGCCGCGGTGTAGTTGCCCCTGTATCAGGCCTCGCGCCGCCGTGTCTTCATTCGGCGGGGCCCGGCGGCGGCCGCGGGATTCGCTGCTGAAGGTCAGCGTGCGGAGCGAATGCGGGCCGCCCGGGCGGCCCTGGCCGCCGGCCCGCCGGGCGGGGCGTGTTCTGTACCCTTTTCTCTGGCGTCATCTCCTGATGCGATCGTCCGCTGGTTGGCCGGTCTTCCGGCCGAGCCCCTGAACGCCCGCCCTTGCCGGGCGGGTGCCGCCATCGGCGCTTCCCCTCAGGTTTCCCGAGTTGGGTTCGGTTAGGCTAAGGGCGGATGCAGTTTCCAGCGGCGGTGGTTGCCGGGCGCTTCCGGGTCAGGAACGGCTCATCGGGAAGCCCGCCCCGGATGGGGCGCATTTCCCTTTCACACGGGCAGGAAGTTCGGACGCCGAAACAGTTGGCGGCCGCGCCTGTCCGCCCGGTGCCGGCGGCACCTTTCTGGATGCAGGCCATGCAGGATTTTCACGACAGTTCGTACAAGCTGTTCTTCGACCACACGCGAATGGTGAATGATCTCTTGTATTGTTTCCTGCCCGCCGACCTGCTGGAGATGCTCGACTTCGACCGACTGGAACGCATGCCGGATCAATATGTCGACGATGGCCTCACCCAGAGTCGGGGCGACACGGCGTGGCGGATACGGTTCCGCGGCAAGGATGCAGCAACCGACAGCTGGCTCTACCTGCTGGTATTGCTGGAATTCCAGTCGACGGTGGATTCGTTCATGGCGGCGCGCATTTCCGCCTATTCGGGACAGATGTACCTCAAGCTGATTCGCAACGGCGATATCGCGAAGGGAGACCGGCTGCCGCCGGTGCTGCCGATTGTCCTGTACAATGGCCGTTCCCGATGGTCGGCTCCGGAGGAAATGGGCAGCCTGGTCGCTCCGGTCGGTGCGCACCTCGCACCGTTCCAGTTGCATCAGCGCTATCTTCTGGTCGATGAGCATGCACTTCGTGTCGCGGACCTTCCCGAGGACAATCTCGTGGCGGTGCAGATCGCGCTGGAACAGGGTTCGATCGCGCACACGGAGCCCAACCTGCGGAAGTTGTCCAGACTGCTGCAGGGTCCGGGCGACGAGAGCCTGAGGCGGGTCTTCGTGGAATGGGCGCGAGAGCTGCTCGAGCGAAGTGGCCTGACATCGGCGGAGCCGGGTTTGTCCGGTGAGCTGCGCCGTCTCGGGAAAACGGGAGGATTGGACGAAATGGCAACGATATTCGCTGAAAACGTTGATGCGTTTGCGAAACGCCATCTTGCACAGGGCCTGGAACAGGGCCTGGAACAGGGCTTGGAACAGGGTCTGGAGCGAGAGCGGGCACTGCTTGTGCGCTTGGCCGAGCGCAAGTTCGGTGCAGCAACGGCACATCGCCTCGCTGTACTGCTCGGTGACATTGACGATCCAGTGCGTCTCGATGAGATTGGGATCGCAATCTTCGATTGCGCGGATGCCGATTCGCTGTTGATCGTTGCCGGACCCGCTGCCAATGGTACATCCGCTGCTTCCAGCTGACGCGAAGCCCGCCCGGCCAGCAGCGATAGCAGGGCATTCCCGACAGTGCCTGCGAGTTCAGAGGTGGGTGCCGGTGTGCGACCGTTTCTGGCGTTTGGAATCGTGACGCGGCCTGCCTTGCCCACGTTACGTGGTCAGGCCAACTACTGCGTCTTGTTGGATTTCGCCGTCGATTCGACAGTGTCGGGTTGAAAGTTCCTGGGGTTTCACCTGTGACGAAGAGTGCGGTCGAGCCTGTACCGGCTGTCAGCCCCGCAACCTGTCCTGTCTGACGGACGCCGCCATCGTCATCGTGCGTGGCGATAGACGTTTCCGCTACCCGCCAGAGACTACCGGCAAGCCTTACGCGGCCCGCCTCAAGAGGCGATCGACACGGTCCTGACTCCGCCCGACTCGTGATCCAACACTCTGGCTGACCGCACGAGAACTGCGCCGAACGCGCCGTCGGCGGCGCGACGGAACCGCTGTGCCCGGACGCCCAAAACCCGGTTCAGACAACCATGGGCGGCCATTTGGGGTCTGCCGGAAACGGTGAGCGGACGGAGATCGGCCCCACTTGTTGGTGTGAGCTTGGCACCGCCCATCGCAATATCCGGCGGGTAGGGCCAGTAGGATCAGGCTGCCACGGCGGGCAGCTTGACGGTTGCATTGTCGCTCACGGGAGCGATAGATTCCAGCGTCATGTATCAGGCTCTCTGTGAGGTGGCCTCGGTTCGTCGGACAGCCTGCCTGCCGAAGGGTTCCGACCGCGATCTTGGGCTATAGCAGTCTCTAATCTGATTGCGTGGAGGGTTGGTTTCCGAACCTGCGCTTGGGGTACGAGGGCCGGTTCGCCATGTATCGCCGTGTTGAAACGCACCGTGGAGCTTACTATAATGGCGCCCGAGAGCCGTCGTCGCGCGAATGTTCAGCAGATGATCCGACCGGGTGGCAATGGAGAAGGTCCAATGAACACGGTTCTGGACGAAGTCACCAGCGACGCCATCGACGCCAATCACGTGGAGCGCCGCGTCCAGGACTGGGTGTCACGTCTGGACGGGCTCTACACGGCGATCGGCGAGTGGTTGCCGGACGATTGGGAGGCCCGCCAGGGCGCACCGGTGAGCATGCACGAGAAGATGATGCGCGAGTTCGGCGTCGCGGCGAGGCGAATGCCCACGCTTGAACTCCACGGACGCACCGGCGAGGTGGTCAAGATCAAGCCGCATGCACTGTGGATCATCGGCAACAACGGCCGGGTCGATGTGAAGCGTGACGGCCGGCGTTATCTCATCATCGATGCTGCGGAGAATTTCGAGGAACCTGACTGGCAGGCGGCGCCCGCGGAGCATCGGTGCGATCGCGAGGCGGTTACCTCGGACTGGCTGAGACGAATCCTGCAGTGAGCGACCTTCGCGCTATAGCGGGGTCGTATGAACGGATCGACGGCTTTCTCGAAGACCTGCGCGAACAACACGATGTAGCCGGCGAGGACGACGAGCGGGATCGCGTCGCGCGCGAGCAGGAGATCAACGATCAGGCGTATTTCGTTCTGGCTTGGGGTCAGTTGGAGACAGACATCGACGAAGCCTGCCGGGATGCCATCCGGCACGGACAGTCGCATGACGACTGGCGGATTCGCCGGGCCTGGTTGCTGTACAATCCGGACGACCGTCGGCTCTCGGGCCTGAGTTTCCAGAATCGCCTGACGCTGGTCCTCGATAGGGGCAGCGGGGAATGGAGGCGGACCATGCAGTTCTACAGCGTTCGCAACCGGATCGCTCACGGCACGCTCCTGTCCGAACGCATCGACGTTTCCGCCGAGATTCAGGAGTTTTTCCGTATTCAGTCCTCGCTCACGGGGAGTGAGCGGCGAGGTGCGTGGTGAACGAGAGAATTCGCGTAACTGCTCACCCCTCAACGACAGAGCAGATGATGATGCCACCACTGCTCCAGAACCCTGCACTGCAACCGCCTCAAATCCGACCCGGATTCCGAATCTGCCCCGGAGATCCTTCACCTATGCCGGACAGGCATTTCTCATCGGATGGTACAGTTGGCGGTGCGCACACAGGCGCACGAAATCACCGATACAGGCGGACGTTCGCAAACAGGCACTTCATTCGAGAGAGGTTGACGATCCCGGGGGAGGGACGGTTTCCGGCTGTGGCGGAGTGACTCCAGCCAAAGTCTCGGCTCATCTGGCGATGTCGACAGCATCCCACGGCATTACAGCAACTTGATCAGGCCGACCACCAGCCCGCCCTGGGCGATCATGGCACCAATCAGCCATTTCATCAGATCGAATTTGATCGACTCCATGCGCGTCTCGACCTTCGCGATATCGGCCTTCACTTCCTGCCGCAACGTCTCGATGGCAGCCTTGGTCTCCTGCCGCAGGGCGTCCATGCCCGCTTTGATCCTCGCGATATCGGCCTTGGTTGCGAGGTTGGCATTGAGCAGGGCCACATGCTCTTCAGCCAGCGTTTCGGCCTGCTCCTCCGTGAAGCCGCCGTCGGTCAGGCGCCTGACGAAACGGTGGGTGTCGAATGCAATCGCCTCGGGCATGAACTGATCACAGGAAACGCGATGACCTCCGGCAAGCGCCGCCCCCGAGCCGGTTCCGGAAGCGGGCGGTAAACGTATGACGGAGGTGATCTGTAGCCAAGCTCATGAAGCAACCTGCCTACCGTCGTCGAACTCACCTTCTACCCCACCTTCGACAGCGCCGCTGTCAGCTTCGCCCGGCGCTCTTGCAGGTCCATCTCAGCGGTCAGCACGCCGATCTGAGGGTGGGCGGCACGCTTCCGGAAAAGGTCCGGACAGGCGTGGTTTGGCACCCTATATTCGACAAGGTTGTTGACAACAGAAATGTTGACAACAATATTGGTGAAGATTTTCCGGTGATGACTCGACGAGGTGAGGGTTCCGATGAGATCTTCGACCGGCCGCTGGGTGAGCGGTGACGACTTCTTCGATCGCGAAGCCGAAATGGCAATGCTCGCGACGAAAGTGCGCGAGAGAAACCATGTGCTGCTGAGCGGCCAGCGGCGCATGGGGAAGACCAGCATCCTGCAGGAAATGGGACGGCGGCTGGAGAACGAAGGCTGGATCTTCTTCTTCGTGGATGTCGAGGGTGCGTTGTGCCCCGAGGATGCGGTCGCCGGAATGGCGAGGGCCGTGCATCGGGTGCGGCCGATCGCGTTGCGGTTTGCTGCGTCCATGAAGGAGTTCGTTACTGCGAACTTCGAGGAAATCGGTGCAGGCGATTTCAGCGTGAAAATCCGAGGAGGCTTGGATGGCGGCAACTGGCAGCGACACGGGGAACGGCTGCTGACCGAATGCGCAGCGCAGGGCAAACCGGTGCTACTGGTCATCGACGAACTGCCGATCTTCCTCAAGCGTATGCATGGCCGCGACGGCCATGCTGAGCGGGTGGACGAATTTCTGAGCTGGCTGCGTGGCACGGTGCAGATCCTTGGCGACGCGTCGCCGGTTCTGATTTTTTCCGGAAGCATCGGACTGGATCCCCTGGTGAGGCGTCTCGGCCTTTCGGATCGAATCAACCACTTTTTCTCGCTGCGTCTGGGGCCGTGGGATCGGGAAACGGGAATCGATTGCCTCAACCGTCTGGCAGCGAGCCATGGGCTTCGCATTGAAGAGGGCGTCGCAGCAGCCGTGTGCGACGCTCTCGGTGTCGGCATACCGCATCACATTCAGTGCTTCTTCGCACGGCTGAGGGATTTCGCGACGCTGCAAGGCCGGGAGAGTGTCAGCGTCGAAGACGTGGGCGAAATCTATCGCACCGCCCTGCTCGGCCCGTCGGGGCAGAACGACCTGGTGCACTATGAGACACGGTTGAAGGAGGCTCTGGACGAGGAGAGCCATTCGATCGCCATGGAAATCCTGGCGGAAGTGGCGATCGTGGGGGCGTTTACACCGGGCGCCGGCAGGAGGCTGGCGTCGGGGTATTCGAAGCTGATGACGAACGTCCCCGAACGGATCTCTGATGCGCTCGATGTGCTCGTGCATGACGGCTATCTCGAGCAGACGGACGACGGTTACAGCTTCGCCTCGAGCCTGCTCCGGGACTGGTGGGTAGCCCGGTTTCGCGACCATCACGTGCCACTGGAGGTGCGCTTCGCCCGCCGGGAAGCGAAAGGATCCTTGCCGTGAGAGACGAGGGCAAAGGCGACCGACCGTTCAGCGAAGTCCGGAAGTTCAACCCGGGAACGCATCATCCGGACCGCAAGCTGATCGGACAGTTCGTGGTCAGGAAGCGCGAACTGAAGCTGGTGTTGGACGTTCTGCGGGGCAATATCGATTCCCCCTCCTGCCAGCATCTTCTCGTGGTCGCGCCGCGCGGCCGGGGGAAAACGATGCTGCTCGCCCGGGTGGCGGCTGAGCTGCGAACGGACGACGGCCTCTCCCGATCGCTCCTGCCGGTTCGGTTCATGGAGGAAAGCCACGAAATACTCGACATGAACGATTTCTGGCTGGAAACCTTGTTTTATTTGGTGCGGGAATCGGCGGAAGCCTTTCCGGAGATGGCGCGGGAGCTGGCAAGTACGCATGCAGACCTGTCGGCGCGCTGGAAAGATCCGTCGATTGGAGAACTCGCCCGAGCAGCGGTTCTGGACGCAGCCGAGCGGGCAGGCAGGAGGCTCGTGCTGATGATCGAGAACCTCCAGGCGTTGTGCGGGAACGTCGAGGAGGATTTCGGGTGGCAACTCCGTGGCGTGTTTCAGTCAGAACCGCGAATTGTCCTGCTCGCATCCGCCACTAGTCGGTTCGAAGAGTTGGACGATCCACGGGAACCCTTCTTCGAGCTGTTCCGGATCGTATCCTTGGGGCCGCTGGCGACCGAAGAGTGCCGCTGCCTCTGGGAGGCGGTGACAGGGGACCGGGTGGGCGCCCGCAACATCAGACCTCTCGAAATCCTGACAGGCGGAAATTGCCGGCTGCTTGCAATCGTCGCCGGGTTCTCGGAGCACCGGTCCCTTCGGCGGCTGATGGAGGAGCTGGTTCGTCTGGTTGACGAGCATACAGAGTACTTCCGGGGTCATCTGGAAGTGCTGCCCAAGGCGGAGCGGCGCGTATATGTCGCGGTGCTTGACCTCTGGCAGGCGTCATCCGCTGGCGAAATCGCGGCAAGGGCCCGAATGGATGTGAGAACGGTCTCTACCATGCTTGGGCGTCTGGTCCGCCGGGGGGCGGTAGTCAGACGGCCGCGGACGGGCAGTCGGCGCCGCCACTACGTCGCGACAGAGCCACTCTATTGCATTTACTACAAGCTCCGGCGCGAGCGGGACAAGGCGGTCGTGGTCGAGAGTCTCATCCAGTTCATGTCGGCGTTCTATGGCAGGTTCGGGTTGTATGCGGCTTTCGACCAGCTCTGGCCCGAGGCAAGAAATACGCTGGCACCGCCCTCGGGAATCGACCGTGTCCTGCAAGGCAGGCCGGTGGACCAGGATCTGTACTCAAGATTGATCTGGGACAGACTTGAGGAGGCCTCTGCGAAGTCGTGGGACAATCGGCGCGCAGCGGCCGACAAGGAACTCGACGAAGCAATCGTCACGGCGTTTGAGGAAAGGTCTTACGGAAAAGTACTGGAAATTGTCGACCGGTATGCGGCGGAGGGATGGGACAAGCGCGCTGGGACCAAGGCAGACCACACGGCGGTGTACTTGGCGCACCTGCGGGCCGACGCCTATTTCGGATTGGGTGAGTTTGGAGAGGTGATTCCGATTGGCATCGACGTTCTGGACAGATTCCGGGAGAGTCGGGATGTCTTCATTCTCTATCGCTCGGCACGGATCCTGAGCACTACGGTGGCCGCATACTACGAAACCGGTAGCTACCAGGAAGCAGTCGGCTGCGCCGCAAGAACGGTCGAGTGGTTTGACAGATACGATACATCGGATTGGCAGACTATTGTCGCCTTGGTGCTAAAGATCGCCGCAAAAGCGCATGGCAAATTGGGCAACACTGAGGCCGCCGTCACGAAGTACGACGACATAGCGAAGAAATATGGAGCGTGTGACGAACCGAGATTGCAGTTGCCCGTGGTAGAGGCTTTGGCCGACAAGGCGGAACTGGTGCGAGATCAACTGAACGATCCGGGTGAGGCCCTTGCGGTATATGATCTCTTGATGGCTCGCCATGGTGCGAGCGATAGCCCAGAGATCAGAAAGGTGCTAGGCAATGCCCTGTTGAACCGGGCTTTCGTGCTGGGCGGCCTGGAGAAATTCGAAGACGAGATTGCCGATTACGGCGCTGTAATCGATTACGTAGGACAGCAAGAAAAACCGGCATTCGTATCGAGTGTGGCACTTGCGTTCAAGGCGTTGAGGTTGGCCGAGCTCGGACGCGCTGAAGAAGCTCTTGCGGCGAGCAATGTCCTGGAGCGGGAATTCGGACAGCCCGGCAAGGATTGGGACCTGCTGCCGGTCTGGCTCGGGCTCGCGGCGCGTGCGGTAGCGTGGACAGTTCTGCGGAACGCGTCGGCCACCAGTGCCTTCCGGGCTGCCTTCGCCTGTTTCCCAGCGGGCAATGAAGTCATGACAAGGCTGATGATCCGGCTGGTACTGAATCTGGTCGCGGTCGGTGCGCGTGAAGAAGAACTTGCTGGGGTCTTGAAGGAAGACAGAAAAAAATCCCAGTCCATTGCACCGCTGGCCGCCGCCTTGAGCACCCGCGCCGGAGAACCCGTTCGGGGGCCTGCGGAGGTGCTGGAGGTGGCGGCCGACATCCGGAAGGCTCTGGATGAGAAATCGGACAAGGGAGTGTTGAGGACGTTCTAGGCTGAAGTTCTTGGCGAATGACGATATAGCCAGTTGATTTGGAATGACAATTTTAAAAACTCAACGGTACGTGAATGGGCACATGTCGACGAGTTCGAGAGCCCGCGCCTGAACCGTTGTTGGAGCGGTCACGCGTTCGAAGGACGTATGTTCGGGGTCCTCCGCCATGTGGCAATACAACCGTGACCGGGTGCCAAGGTGCTGGATAAGTGTCGAGAAGCTGTGGACGGGCAGGCCGTCGGTCGTGGTTTTTCGGGCTTTTTTCCGTGTGGCCGAGGCCGAGGGTTTGGCCGGCAGGACCGGGTCACGGGTCTGTCGGTCCGGACGCAACTCTTCATCGTGAAACAGCAGCGGTTCCAGTACCTGGCGGAGATGCCATTCCACGTAGTAGGCCAGCATGCACAGCAGCAAGTGGGCCCGCACGCGTTCTTCGAGACGGTGATGGATCGGACGAATCTTCAAGTCGATCGCCTTCATGCTGCGAAAGGCGCGTTCGACGAGGGTCAGCGCCTTGTATGACCGCACCACATTGGCGTCCGACAGTTCGGTCTGGTTGGTGCGAATGACAGAAATTCCGTCGAAGGCGGCCTCTTTGGCCAGATTGTCGGGGCGGCGTTCGTAGCTGAAATGATCGTCCTTGATCTCATAGACAAAATGCTTGGCCATCTTGAAACGGTTTTCGATCCGTCCCAGCTTCTTGGCAATCTCAACCGCCGTCAGGGGTTTCCTGGTGCGGCGCCCGACCTCGGCGACGAGCTTCTCCAGCCGGTTCTCGGTGGCCGTCATCAACGCCTCGCGCTCGAGGCGACGGCGTTTCGCCAACTGCGGATTGTGACAGACGATCAACCGTTCGCCCGGGAACGCATCATGGCGGATTTTCGCCAGATTGCGGTCGTCGAACAGCGACGGCTGGAGAACCGTGTCGAGGCGGCGTACGCCGTCGGAATCCAAAGCCGAGATCCAGCCCAGCCCGGGATATTGGCGCAGAGTCTCAATGGTGGTGTGGGTCAGCATGCCGCGGTCGCCGACCAGCACCACCTGCCGGAGCCCGAAACGATTCCGCAATTTCTCGACTTGTGCCGGCACCGTGCTGGGGTCGGCCGTGTTGCCGGGCCAGGCCTCGATCGAGACCGGACATCCGGCGTCGTCGGTCATCAGGCCATACACGACAATCGGCCGGCCCCGTTTGCCGTCCCGGCTGTAGCCGAAACTCATCAATGGACAGTGCTGTCCTTCGTAGTAGCTGCTGGACACGTCGTACAGTGCGTGGCGGTTTTCTTGCAGGTGGCGCCGGGCGAGCCGGCGTTCGATCGCCGCCTGACGGACGATGAGCCAGTCCATGGCAGCGTAGAGGTCGTCGCAGTCGCTGTCGGCAACGGCGAGTTCGTCGGCCAGCGTGGTGTCGTGCCACAACCGCGTCGATGCGAGCTTGGAGGCCGGCTCCAGAAGTCGCTGGACCACCAGGGCGAGAACCCGGCTGCGCGCTGGTGAGGCCGTGCGGTCGATGATCCGGGGCAGGCCGATCTTGTGGGCCATCTTGAGCACGACCTCGACGTGACCGTGTGGCAGGGAGCGGCGGCAGGCGAACAGGTCATCCGGGTTGACGAGGGGTTCGTCTTTGAGCACGGCCTTGAGCGCGGTCACGCGGCGCTTGGGCCAGTGGGAAAGATTGGCAAGGGTTTTCTTGATGACCCTCTTGCCCTCGCGCCGAGACTCGCGCAGGAGGACGGCGGGCGGCGAGTTTCGGTTCGGAACGACATCCACATACATGGGCACACACTGATCCAAAAATCTGGACAAAATCCATGTTAGATAAAATATATTCGGGTGTCAATACCTCATTAACATGGGCACGAAAACCAGCCGCCTCAAGGCAAAA
The DNA here is from genome assembly GCA_965203385.1 of Alphaproteobacteria bacterium. Classification (GTDB taxonomy): domain Bacteria; phylum Pseudomonadota; class Alphaproteobacteria; order TMED109; family TMED109; genus VXPW01. The sequence continues at coordinate 1,846,567 of OZ241893.1, read as the reverse complement.
GCGGCGTGAAGTCAATGGCCTGGTAGCGGATTAGGGGATTTCGGAGAAGAACTTCAGATTAGACGAAACAGCCAATGCATTTTGGTGCCGCCATACTTCGGCTATCTCGCACATAGTCACTGGTGCGCCGTCAGAAGCGTCAGGAGCGGCGGGTTGATGTACAGGTTCCCGCGCCCCGCCTTGATCTCCTCAAGAAGATCTTCGGCTGCGAGGGCCTTCAGATAGACGGCGGCCGTCTGGCGCTTGGCGATATCCGCTTTGACCACGTCGGCGATCCGGCAGCAGGGATGCACGAAGATCAGTTCCGCCAGCTCCCGGGAGTAGATCTTCGGCATCCTCTGTCGAATTGCAGCGCCCGTCTCGTCGAGAAGCTCCCGGATCGCGCGGATTTTCGCTGTGGTCCATTCCGCCGTCGTTCTGACAGCTTCCAGCATGAACAGTATCCATACTTCCCAGTCCTGCTGGGTCGTCACCTCAAGCAGATGCCGGTAGTACAGCGCCTTGTTCCGGATGATGTGCCGACTGAGATAGAGCACGGGTATATCCAGCAGGCCCTTGTCAACGAGATAGAGCAGGTTCAGCACGCGTCCGGTCCGTCCGTTTCCGTCGGCGAACGGGTGGATCGCCTCGAACTGATAATGCATGACCGCAAGGCGGATCAGCGGGTCGATCTCCTCGGCCTCGTGAATGTAGCGTTCCCAATTTGCCAGCTTTCCCCGGAGGATGTCCTCTCCCTCCGGCGGTGTGTATACGACCTCGTCGGTTGCATCGTTCACCAACGCCGTTCCCGGCGTGGTGCGAATGTCGAGTCCCACCCCCTTGATCGTTCGACAGACCTCGACAGCCATGGTGGTCGACACCGGCCGTCGCCTCAGCATCTCGAAACCTCGGTGCAAGGCAGTGCGGTAGCGCAGTGCCTCTTTGGTGGCAGGATCGGCTCGACCCGCCGCGTCGTTGGCATAGCGGAACAGTCGGTCCGTCGTCGTGACGATGTTCTCGATCTCGGAACTCGCCTGCGCTTCGAGCAGGGGGATCGAGTTGATCAGCATCGCCTGGTTCGGAATGAGAGTCCCGGAGACGCGGAGCTCCGCCAGTGCCGCGCGCGCGGCGATGCAACTCCGGAGAATGGCCTTGGTCTCGGTTTCCGAAGCCGGCGGCAGGTCCGGGAGGTCGTTGAAAGGGCGGTTGGGATCGAACACCATGTCGATGTATCCTGCTTCTCTCGACACGTGTTCCGAACATGTCGATCTCATCGACACTTCACTCTCACATGTCGATGCAGAGAGAATATATCGACATGTTGATCCGCCGTGGCAAACAGATGGGCCGGTAATGTTGACCGCTGTCCCGCAGGCGTCTCGCGCTCTGCCGCCAACGGAAGGGAATGAACGCCGCAAGTGCGTGCGAACCCGGGAGCTCGACTTTGTTCAAAATTTGATCAGGCCCAAGTCCAGAAGATCTCGGTTTCGGCGATGGTTTCGAGGGCTTCGTCGAGCGGCAGCACGAGGCCGCCCATGCCGCCAACATCCTTCCAGCGGTTCTGATACGACCAGTACTGGGTGCGAAACTTGCCGGGTGTGATTCTTATATGGACACTTTTTGATCTTACAATGATTTAGACCGGCGATGCCGCCCTCTCCGATCTCTCCCTCCTAGATGCCGTCCGGCACCACAATCTGACGGCTTTCCGGCAAGCCTGGAAACGCTTCGAGGAGGCGCTTCCCGGAACGCTGCGCAGTTATGATCAATGGGCAGGCCGCATGTGGAAACACCGGCGACTCGGCATACACGCGCAGGATCTCTATCTGTTGGCTAACCGGCTCGAGATTACTGTTCCGCTTGCCTCCCTTTCGGCTGCCCTCATTGCCCGCGACGACCGCCACTAGTCGCGCCCAATTCGGCCGCCGCCGCGGTTTCCCTCGATTGCTTCGCGGTCATGTCTGCCGATGCGCCTTCCAAATGCGCACGAGGAAACGACTCTCATCCTCCTGCAGATCAGGCTCTGTCCCGCTATGGCGGCGGGTCGATTCGATGATCCGATTGCGAACCCCCATTCCGTAGTGTTCGATGTAGCCGTAGTCACGAAGGATCTCCTTGAGCAACTCGTTACGAGCGACCCGAACCACGCCTTCCTTCATCTTTGCTACCGTCACCCCGTTTGGAAGCCGGCCAGGGGAGATAATTTCCAGTCGGTCGCCATAAAGCGAGACCTCAATGTCTGTCCCTTCGATCGCGTAATCACGATGTACGACGGCATTCACAACCGCCTCTCGCACTGCGTCAAGAGCGAAGGCCTCCTTGCGGCGCCGGCGACCACCATCTATCCACGCGACACTTCCCATGTTGCGTTTCACGAAATCGACCGTGCGGTCGATCACCCCCTTCTCCACCGCCATGCCCCGTTGCGAGACCCGCGAGGTCAGCGGACCTCGAATCCGCTCTTCATCAACCGTGTTGTATTCCTTCTCAGATCCCGGAAAGGCTACTGCTGTGACGCCGGCCTGCGGCAAACGGCGATTCGGATTTTCGCCGAACAGAAGAAGCCCGGATACTGTTGCGCTCAGTTCCTCTCGCGTCGCGACGAGCAGGTCCGAATTGAGCAAGAGTTGCCGCCAGCCCTCCAAGTCTGACCGATCCGGCACCGACCGCTTCAAGACATCTCGGTAATAGTTTTCTGTGAGATCCATATTGAGACTCTCGAGTCCGGTATCCGGCACTGCCTTGATCTCGTACCGGACTAGCCGGGCGGCCTGGTAGAGTCGGCCTTCCTCCTCACGCGTCGACTCCCGAGACGTACTGCCGACGCGGGTGAAGGTGACCCAAGCCTTGCCCCGTCTTGCCTTGTGAGGTTTTCCGGGACTGTCGGCTGCAAGTTCGACGACTCCCACCTGTTTCCCACCCCCCATCTCGATACAGGTCCAAATGGGAGTGAAGGCAGGTTGGACATTTTCGCGGGCGATGTTCATCACCCACTCCTCGGTAGCCTCACGGCTTCTGGTCAGCCCGGACACTTGTTCATCATCTTCTATCCCCAGCAGAATGACGCCACCCTCAAGGTTCAGGAGCGCGGACATTTCCTTCGCAAGATCCTCCGGACGACAGTCATCGCGCTTGAATTCGACGCGCGAGCCCTCATGGTTGGTGATGAGTTCGAGCAGTTCCGTCTTGTTCATCGGTCAGAACCCATACTTCCGTCGGCGCATCTCGAATGCCTCACGGCCGTCTTCAAGTATCTCTTCCACGAGTTCGCGACCGCTCTCGGGCCTCTGACACTGGAGCGCGCCTGGTATCACCGCGACCGCTGCCACCACGGTTTCAGCCCGCGAGACCGCACCCTCGGCATGGAACATACCCTCCTCTCGCCGGCGGCGCTGCGCATGATTGGCATCGCTGCCGCCCGTACCAGCTTTGAGGGTTCCAGCGCTCTGTTGCGCGAACTGGCGGGCCTGGCGGTTGCGCCGAAGACCGTCGAACGCCATGCCGAGGCGCTCGGGCGAGAGATCACCGGCGACGAATACCGGGTCATCGAGGTCGAACCCTCCGGTGCCTCTACTCTCTATCTTGGCCTCGATGGCACCGGTGTGCCGGCGCGCAAGACCGAGGTCAAAGGGCGGGCAGGCAAGCAGCCCGACGGCAGTGCCAAGACCCGCGAGGCCAAGATCGCCGTCGTGTGGTCGGCCGAGACTCACGACCCGAATGGGCGTCCCGTGCGCGATCCGGACTCCGGCACCTACAACGCTGCCATCGAGACCATCGCTACCCGTGATACCGACGCCGAGCCCGCGCCCTTCGCCCGGCGCGTCCTGCGCGAGGCGAAACGCCGCGGCTTCGACCAGGCAGGGCGTCAGGTCGTGCTCGGCGACGGTGCGGCGTGGATCTGGAATTTTGCCGACGAACATTTTCCCCGTGCCATCCAGATCGTCGACATCTTTCATGCGAAGGGCCACCTATTCGAGGTCGCCAGGGCCATCTACGGACCCGGCAGCGAGATCGGGCAGCAGTGGGCCAGGAAGCGGCGCGAGGAACTCGATGAAGGCCGCATCCACGACGTGATCACCGCTCTTCGCAGCCATGCTGAATCCTGTGAGGAAGCCCGCAAGAACATCGAGTACTTCTCCAGCAACCGCCGGCGCATGGACTATCCGAAATTCCGCGCGATGGGCCTGTGCGTCGCCAGCGGCGTGGTGGAGGGGGCCTGCACGAACATCGTCGGCAACCGCCTCAAGCAGGGCGGAATGCACTGGACTGTCAACGGTGCGAACGCCATCATTGCACTGCGATGCGCCGTCGAGAGCAATCGTTTCGACGATTTCCGGGAACGACGGGCGGCGGCGGCGGCGTAAATCTCACAATCGAGACGTGCACCCTCCGAGTGTTCAAGGATCGCCTGCTTGAACGGCGGGACGAGGCCAGTCCACATCAGGCCATCGCTCGTTTCCTCAGTCAGGGGCTTGAATCACAAATCCACAACCTTGGTAATCTTCATCTCAACCGGCTCCAGGATCGTGCTCCGGGCAGTCAGGGCGATCACCGTGGCGAGCACACCCGTTCAACGTGCCTATCCGCCATCGCCCGCCGATCCGTTGGCCCGCGCTTCGATCGCGGCGCATCGCTCCATCAGCCCATCGAACGGCTCGTTCTCTTCGAGCAGCATGCCGTCGGCCAGCATCCTGGCGTAGTCCTCGGCAAGGACCGCATGGGCGGCGCCGGAGGGAGCGAGTTGAAGGTGTCCCGAAACCGCTGCCTCATAGTCGATCCGGTCGCCGCTTGCGTCGTTCTCGACGAAGAACACCGCCTTGTGGCGGGCGACGGAAAGGGCGAGTGCATGATCGGCAAGGGCGTTCGCCCCAATTCCGGCTTCGTCCATACGCGCGAGATCGTGCCAGTGCCTCGACAGACGCTCGCCGCGCCCGCATTGTCGGCGGCAGAAGACATGCATCGCGGTGGCCTTCTCCCAGAACTTCCGCTCCGGCAGCATGACCGTCGTGCGCGCTTCGGGAAACGCCAGGTCGGGCAGATGCGCCGCGGCATCGCACAGGACGGGCCGGTTCGTATGCGGTTCGCCCGTCGAGCGGGCGCCGAACTCGACGATGACTTCGGGGCGAACGAAACCGGCCGAAACGAACAGCGGCTCGTAGTCGACAAGGAGACGCTCCCCTTCCGCTCGGTATCTTGCCCGGAATCCTGCATCGGACAGGCGTTCTTCAACAAGGGGGCGGGCCTGATCCCGGACCCATTCGGCCAGGCGGGCGCGGATGGCGCGCGTCCAGCGCTTCTCCTGGCTGCGCGTGGGCGCAAGCGCCTCGTCGCCGGCGCCGGAAACCAGGTCCGGCGCAAAGGCGCGAATGTCGTAGGTGACGTCGATGTCTTCGGAGAAGCGGCGGATCGCGCGCCACATCTTCGACAGCGACGTGCCGCCCTTGAAGACCAGATGTTCGGCGAACGGCGCCTCGAACAGGATGCCAAGGGTCGCGACAACCCAGATGTCCTTCTCAAGCAGGTGTGCCTGGAGTCTCCTCCTTTCCTGGGCGACACGCAGGGCATGGCGACGGTCATCGGCCGAGAGGCTATGGAACGGCGTCTCAGTCATGCGCAAGGCGCGCGCTCAGCGGTTCCGCCATCCAGATCGGCATGATGGCCCGCGTGGCCGCAAGTTCGTCCCGGGCCTCCTCGGAGAGCGACGGCAGGACCGCATCGAGGCCATCCTCGACCTCCGCAGGACCGAGCCACGCCAGGGCGCGAATGACCTGTCCTGCCTTCTGGTAGGGGGCCGCCAACTGCCAGCGCGGAGCGTGACGCAGTTCCACAACGGCCGCGCCGAAATGCAGCCGACGATTGGAACCGGAGGTGAGATAGACCATGCGGACCGGATTCTGCGTCGTCAGGCCCAGGCAGTTGGCGGCAGAACCGCCACATGGCACGACCGTTTCGCCCCACATCCTGGACAGTGCGGCAATCGCCTTGCCGACCTCGGGTGCACATCGGCCGAAACGGGTCTCGACCGGGCGCATGTAGACGCCCTGGCAGATCCGCATGAGGCGGCCCGAACGCGCAAGCCGCGACAGCGCCTGGTCGACCGCCGCTCGTTTGCCGAGGTGCAGCAGGGCGACCGGGCACAGCGGTGTGGCCTCCGGCAGGGCTTCGGCATGCTCCATGATGCGACGGGAAAGGCCGCGCATGGTCTTGTCTCCAACTCAATCTGTCTGTCAGAAATCTGGCGTGAATGCTGCTGAAGTTCAACGCCGGAGAAGAGCACCACCAGCCATCTCACTGGGAGACAACACATGATTACCGATACCTTGCATGTTGTCCATCCGTGCGCGGCCGGTCGTAATTGTCCAGGCTTTCGATTGTGAGCCACGCATATCCACAAAAGTTTCAACCACCGTCGCCGGTCGCGTTGACCGCGAGTAACTCGAGGGCGGCGCCGAGGCCCATCGGGGGGATTTTGACCTGCCACGAGCCGCGTGGAAGCGACCCGGCGAGTTCTCCTCCTTTGCCGGGCCGCGATCAGGTCCAGCGGTGCACCGCGGCTCTTCTTCGGCGCACGCAGACCGGCGCTCCGGCAGCGAAGCTTCAACCGGGCCGCCACTGGGGACCACCGCGTGGCGGAACCACGATCCTCCGACTCCCTACCGGCTCGGCTTTTTCGATCCCGGACCAAAGATCTTCAGCACTTCCGTCCTCAGTCCGCACCTGACACCGGCTCGACAGATGCGCATATCCGATCGTTCTCCCGATGTGGAACGGAGCGACTGATCAGCGGTCAGGATGTCCGGCTTCGTGACGGCTTCCACGGCTACCGGGCTGGCAACGGACTTGGTACTTGCACTGGTCGGACATCACAGTACTCTTAGGCCAAGCCCACGCATTGGGCCAAGGAGGAAATACGCTTGCGGAGACAAACTAATCGCTAGGGGGCCAGCGCGACCGGTTGCCCCGACGCGTCGCGGACCGCGGATCAATCAGGAAATCAGAATTGATCCGGTTCGTCTTGTCGATTTCGATGGCACCATGGTCGGTGTCGTTCCGCTTGAAGAGGGGCTCGCACGGGCGGAGGACGCCGGGCTTGATCTGGTGGAGGTATCTCCCAACGCGTCTCCACCCGTCTGCAAGATTCTCGACTACGGCAAATACCGCTACCGGGATCAGCGGAAGGCCCGCGAGGCCAAGAAGCGCCAGCGTACCTTCGACGTGAAAGAAGTGAAGGTCCGCCCGAACATCGACGGGCATGACTACGCCGTGAAGATGCGATCGGTCACCAAGTTTCTCGACGAAGGCAACAAGGTCAAGGTCACCCTCCGTTTTCGCGGGCGCGAACTGGCGCACCCGGAGTTGGGTGCACAGGTGCTTGAGCGCATCCAGGGTGAACTGTCCGACCGGGTCCGAATCGAACAAATGCCGTCAATGGACGGCCGCCAGATGGTGATGGTGGTGGCCCCGATCCAGGGGCTTGGCCACGTGACGCGAGATTCGGCCCCTCCGTCTCCGGCCCGCAAGCATGCTTCTGGCCCCGATACACCGACGCGGGAGGACCTGGAGGCCCGGCCCACACCGCCGGCCGCCCAGCCCTCCGGACCGGATGACGGCGAATTTCTCCCGGTGCCACCTGGCAGCGAGACCCCCGCCGCCGCCCTCCCGCCGCCGCCCGAGGCCTGACGGAACCATGTCCCCGGCGGCGGCGCGTCATCCGGCCGCACGTCCTTCCAATCTGTTCTCGGAAGACGGTGTGCGAATCGCCTGTGTGCGGTCCGCTGGCCAGACACCCGGCGTCGTGTTTCTGGGGGGCTTCATGTCGGATATGGCCGGGACCAAGGCCACGGCACTGGAGGCCTGGGCCCATCACCGGCAGCGTGCGTTCGTCCGGTTCGACTACCGCGGTCACGGTCTCTCGGAGGGTGCCTTCGAGGACGGTACGATTGGGACCTGGCGAATGGATTCGCTTGCCGTACTCGACCAGACAACCGAAGGCCCCCAGATCCTGGTTGGATCGAGCATGGGCGCCTGGATCGCGTTGCTGGTCGCCTGTGCCCGGCCTGAACGAGTAGCAGGCGTACTCGGAATTGCGGCGGCGCCCGACTTCACGCGCCGCATGGTGGAGATCGAGTTCAGTTCCACGCAGCAAGCTGTCCTGAAGCGCACCGGACGGGTTACCGTTCCGTCCGCATACAGTGAGGACGGCTACGTGATCACGAGGGGTCTGCTCGACGAAGCCGAGCAGCATCTCCTGCTGGAAGGACCGATTCCGGTCCGCTGCCCTGTCCGCCTGCTGCACGGAATGAGCGACGAGACGGTACCGTACGAGATCTCCCTGCAGATCGCCGAACTGCTCGAGACCCGCGACGTGGAAGTGACACTGGTCCGAAACGGCGACCACCGGCTGTCTGCACCCCACGATCTCGACCGTCTGACCCGAACTCTCGATGAAATGGCTGCAGCGTCGGAATCGCAATACGGTTCCTGACAGCCAAGGACCTGATTGATCCCGCGCCGCTTGCGCAGGGGGACTGTTGATCGATCAGGTCGGCCGCATCAGGCAGTGCGCGACTGTCCGGCAGGCCAGCGTTGGCGATCCGACAGGAGGTGAGAACATGCGATTGCCCGAACCGTCATCCGTCCGCCGCATCGGGGTCATCGGCACCGGCACGATCGGTGCTTCATGGACCGCCTATTTCCTCGCCCGCGGGATGGAGATCGATGCGTGGGATCCGGCACCGGCTGCCGAAGCGAACCTTCGTGCATTCGTGAGCGGTGCCTGGCCGGTGCTCAGGAAGCTGGGCCTGGTTGTTCCCGGCGCCGATCCGGATCACGTCCGCTTCCATTCGCAGCTGGCGTCAGCGGTGGTCGATACCGAATTCGTCCAGGAAAGTGCGCCGGAGGATCTTGACCGCAAACGCGCCCTGTACGCCGAGCTTGACCAGGTGCTTCCCGAACATGCCGTGCTGGCGAGCTCGACCTCGGGTCTCCTCATGTCGGATCTGCAGGCCGGATTGGCTCAGGCGGCGCGCTTCGTGGTTGGACACCCGTTCAACCCGCCGCATCTCATCCCGCTCGTGGAAGTTCTGGGCGGTGCCGGCACCGATGCCTGCGTCGTCGACTGGGCCGTCAACTTTTACCGCGCGCTGGGCAAGAAGGCGATTCGCCTCAACCGCGAAGTTCCCGGACACCTCGTGAACCGGTTGCAGGCAGCACTGTTGCGCGAATGTGCGGATGCGGTGCTCTCCGGCCTTGCGAGCGTCGAAGATGTGGACATTACCGTGAAATACGGTCCGGGCCTCCGGCTCGGGGTGATGGGACCTTACGAAATCTGTCATCTTGCCGGCGGGAGTGGCGGGTATGCACATTTTCTCGATCATCTGGGGGAGGCGCTTCGACACTGGATGAACGACCTCAAGCCGGTCGACCTTACCCCGGACGTGCGAACCCGTCTCAAGACACTGGTAACAGAAGCGATGGCCCGTCGCGAACCCCGGTCCATCGAATCGGAACGGGACAAGTTGCTGCTGGCTACGCTCGCCACCCTGGCCCGCGTCCGACGGGAAGAAAACCTGCACTGAGAGGAACGATCCATGGCCTCTGCTGAACGAAACCGGTTGGCAGGCAAGACCGCGGTGGTTACCGGTGCGGCGGGCGGCATCGGCCGTGAGCTGGTCTTCGGGCTGCTCGACGCAGGAGCTTCGGTTGCCGCGCTTGATATTGCTGCGCACCGACTCTCCGCCCTGTTCGATCAGTGGACCGAGCGCGGTCCGAACCGTCGCCTCGAAACCGTCCGGGCCGACATTTCGTGCCCCCGCTCGTGTGCTGAAGCCCTGTCCGTCGTTCGCGATCGCCTGGGGAGTCCGCAGATCCTGATCAACAACGGCGCGGTGGGGATGGGAGAGATCCGCTGCGATCACATGAAGCGGCTGGTTCGGATTCAGGAAATCACGCCAGAGACATGGCAGCGCTTCACCGCTACCAATTTTTCGGGACCCTGGTACATGACCCGTGAGGTGATTGACGGGATGCTGGCGGCCGGTTGGGGGCGGATCGTCAACATCACGACCAGCTTCTTCACGATGCTCCGGCCCCGTTTTCATCCCTACGGCCCCGCCAAGGCAGGGCTGGAAGCCATGTCAGCGGGCCATGCCGCGGAGTTTTCCGGAACCGGAGTGACGGTCAACGTCGTGGTCCCGGGCGGGCCTGCCGACACCCCGATGGTGCCCGAGGAATCCGGCTTCGACCGCAGCGAACTGATCGCGCCGTCCGCCATGGTTCCGCCCGTATTGTGGCTTTGTGAGGACGCCGGCAACGACATCACGGGGAACCGCTACGTAGCGGCCAACTGGGACGCGGCGACCTCGCCGGATGCAGCGGCGGCGGGCTGCCGTGCTCCGATCGGATGGCCGGATCTTGCCCACAATCCTGTCTGGCCCGGCGGTACCCCGAAGCAATAAGCCGGGGCAATGCCCCGCTGACGGCGCAGGGCGGCGAAACCGCATGTAGAAGTGGGGAGGGGCGCGGTGTCTGTGGACAGAGCCCTCCTCAACCTCGGCCGCATACCCTATCCCGAGCTGTCGTCCGACACTTCCCTGCGCGGCGGCCTCGCGCTCCTGAAATACACCATGGAGAAGGATCCTCCGAGAGCCAATAGCCAGATGCCTGTTGCTACGTGACCGGGGCGAGACAATTCCTCCCTGTTCGTGGTGCCTCAAACATGACCTCGCCGCTCAGGAATCACACTTCATGAGTGGGAGCGGAAGGGCGCGGACGAGCGCCGCCGCATCTTGTGAATCCGCGCGGCAACGGCGCTTGCCCGCGGTTCGGCGAAGGGGTAGCGTCGCCGGGAGTGCAGCGCACCGGGACGCCGGAACGGCGGCAGGGGAAACGCCTGTGTGCGCCGCAGGCCCGGCGCGGCGCAGGGAGAGGGCCATGACCCGGCAGCGTCTACCCATCGGCATCCAGAATTTCCGGCGCCTCCGGGAGACCGGCAGCTACTATGTCGACAAGACCCCGCTGATCCGGCAGCTGATCGAGCAGGGCGATCATTATTTCCTGTCGCGGCCGCGCCGCTTCGGCAAGAGCCTGCTGCTCGACACGCTGGGGTCGCTGTTCGCCTGCCACAAGTCCCTGTTCGAGGGGCTCGACATCCGCCCGCACTGGGACTGGTCCGCGCCGCACCCGGTGGTGCGGCTGAGCTTCGATGGGAAGTACAACGAGCCGGGCGAGATCGAAGGGGACATCATCGAACAGCTGGAGGCCGTGGAACGCGGGCGCGATCTTGCGCCGGCTCCGACCTCCGATACCGGCCCGAGACGTCTCCGCAACCTTCTCGACCGTCTTCACGACACTACCGGCCGGCCGGCCGTGGTGCTGGTGGACGAATACGACAAGCCGATCCTCGACGTGCTCCATGACCCGGACCTCGCACGGGCCAACCGGGACTACCTGCGGGGCTTCTACGGCATTATCAAGGGCAGCGCCGAACACGTCCGCTTCGTCTTCGTCACCGGGGTCAGCATGTTCTCCAAGGTCAGCCTGTTCTCGGGCCTCAACAACCTCGAGGACATCAGCCTCGACCCGCGCTACGCCGCGATCTGCGGCTACCGGGACGAGGACCTCGACCGGGTGTTCGCGCCCGAACTCGACGGGCTGGACCGGGACGAGATCCGCGCCTGGTACGACGGCTACCGCTGGCGCGGCGAGGAGCCGGTCTACAATCCCTACGACGTGCTGCTGCTGCTGCGGAACCGCGAGTTCCGTCCCTGGTGGTTCGAGACCGGGTCGCCGGAGTTCCTGTTCCGCCTGCTGACGGAGCAGTCGGTGAGCCCGCTGGAACTGGAGGGCCGGCTGGCCGGGATGGATCTGGTCTCGAAGTTCGACGTGGGCGACATCGGCATCGAGGCGCTGCTTTTCCAGACCGGCTACCTCACCATCACGGGCGAGGAGCGGCAGGGCCACCGGACCCTCTACCGTCTGGACTATCCCAATCGTGAAGTCCGGCTCAGTCTGAACGACGGCCTGCTGGCCTGGCTGGGCCAGAAGGGGGTCGAGCCCCTGGAACGCGGCCGGGAGTTCTGTGCGCTGCTGGAAGCGCACGACTTCGCGGGCTTCGGTGCGACGCTGCGAGCCTGGCTCGCGGGCATCCCCTACCAGTGGCACGCGACGGGCGACCTCGCGCGTTACGAAGCGTGGTATGCGAGCCTGCTCTACATGTGTCTGCGCGCAATCGGCGCCGACCTGCGGGTGGAGGAGGCCTCCGCCCGCGGCCGGGCCGACATGGTGCTGCAGCTCGGCCGGCAGGTCTTCGTGCTCGAGTTCAAGATGGCCGAGGATGAGGATGGCGCCAAGGCTGCACTCGATGCGGCGCTGGCACAGATGCGCGAGCGTGGCTATGCAGACCAGTACGCCGACCATGACGGGCCGGTCCATCTGGTCAGCGTGGCCTGCGGGCGCGAGGTGCGCAACCTCCTCGACATCCGCGCCGAACCCGCATGAGCGGGAGCGGAAGGGGCGTGGACGAGCGCCGCCGCACCCTGCGAATCCGGGCGGCAATGGCGCTTGCCCGGGGTCCGGCGAAGGGGTAGCGTGGCCGGGAGTGCAGCGCACCGGGACGCCGGAACGGCGGCAGGGGAAACGTACGCACGCGCCGCAAACCCGGCGCTGCGCAGGGAGAGGGCCATGTCCCGGCAGCGTCTACCCATCGGCATCCAGAACTTCCGGCGCCTCCGGGAGACCGGCAGCTACTATGTCGACAAGACCCCGCTGATCCGGCAGCTGGTCGAGCAGGGGGATCACTACTTCCTGTCGCGGCCGCGCCGCTTCGGCAAGAGCCTGCTGCTCGACACGCTGGGGTCGCTGTTCGCCGGCCACAAGTCCCTGTTCGAAGGGCTGGACATCCGCCCGCACTGGGACTGGTCCGCGCCGCACCCGGTGGTGCGGCTGAGCTTCGGCGGGAAATACAACGAACCGGGCGAGGTCGAACGCAACGTCCTCACGCAGTTGGAGGCGACCGAACGCGACGCCAGCCTGCTGCCCGCCTCCTCCACGACCGGACCCGAGCGCCTTTTCGACCTTCTCCATCGACTGCACAGGAAGACTGGCCGGCAAGTGGTGGTGTTAGTGGACGAATACGACAAGCCGATCCTCGACGTGCTCCACGACCCGGAACTTGCGCGGGCCAACCGAGACTGGCTGCGCGGCTTCTACGGCATCATCAAGGACAGCGCCGAACACGTCCGCTTCGTCTTCGTCACCGGGGTCAGCATGTTCTCCAAGGTCAGCCTGTTCTCGGGCCTCAACAACCTCGAGGACATCAGCCTCGACCCGCGCTACGCCGCGATCTGCGGCTACCGGGACGAGGACCTCGACCGGGTGTTCGCGCCCGAACTCGACGGGCTGGACCGGGACGAGATCCGCACCTGGTACGACGGTTACCGCTGGCGTGGCGAGGAGCCGGTCTACAATCCCTACGACGTGCTGCTGCTGTTGCGGCACCGCGAGTTCCGTCCCTGGTGGTTCGAGACCGGGTCGCCGGAGTTCCTGTTCCGCCTGCTGACGGAACAGTCGGTGAGCCCGCTGGAGCTGGAGGGCCGGCTGGCCGGGATGGATCTGGTCTCGAAGTTCGACGTGGGCGACATCGGCATCGAGGCGCTGCTTTTCCAGACCGGCTACCTCACCATCACGGGCGAGGAGCGGCAGGGCCACCGGACCCTCTACCGTCTGGACTATCCCAATCGTGAAGTCCGGCTCAGTCTGAACGACGGCCTGCTGGCCTGGCTGGGCCAGAAGGGGGTCGAGCCCCTGGAACGCGGCCGGGAGTTCTGTGCGCTGCTGGAAGCGCACGACTTCGCGGGCTTCGGTGCGACGCTGCGGGCCTGGCTCGCGGGCATCCCCTACCAGTGGCACGCGACGGGCGACCTCGCGCGCTACGAGGCGTGGTATGCGAGCCTGCTCTACATGTGTCTGCGCGCAATCGGCGCCGACCTGCGGGTGGAGGAGGCCTCCGCCCGCGGCCGGGCCGACATGGTGCTGCAGCTCGGCCGGCAGGTCTTCGTGCTCGAGTTCAAGATGGCCGAGGATGAGGATGGCGCCAAGGCTGCACTCGATGCGGCGCTGGCACAGATGCGCGAGCGTGGCTATGCAGACCAGTACGCCGACCATGACGGGCCGGTCCATCTGGTCAGCGTGGCCTGCGGGCGCGAGGTGCGCAACCTCCTCGACATCCGCGCCGAACCCGCATGAGCGGGAGCGGAAGGGGCGTGGACGAGCGCCGCCGCACCCTGCGAATCCGGGCGGCAATGGCGCTTGCCCGGGGTCCGGCGAAGGGGTAGCGTGGCCGGGAGTGCAGCGCACCGGGACGCCGGAACGGCGGCAGGGGAAACGTACGCACGCGCCGCAAACCCGGCGCTGCGCAGGGAGAGGGCCATGTCCCGGCAGCGTCTACCCATCGGCATCCAGAACTTCCGGCGCCTCCGGGAGACCGGCAGCTACTATGTCGACAAGACCCCGCTGATCCGGCAGCTGGTCGAGCAGGGGGATCACTACTTCCTGTCGCGGCCGCGCCGCTTCGGCAAGAGCCTGCTGCTCGACACGCTGGGGTCGCTGTTCGCCGGCCACAAGTCCCTGTTCGAAGGGCTGGACATCCGCCCGCACTGGGACTGGTCCGCGCCGCACCCGGTGGTGCGGCTGAGCTTCGGCGGGAAATACAACGAACCGGGCGAGGTCGAACGCAACGTCCTCACGCAGTTGGAGGCGACCGAACGCGACGCCAGCCTGCTGCCCGCCTCCTCCACGACCGGACCCGAGCGCCTTTTCGACCTTCTCCATCGACTGCACAGGAAGACTGGCCGGCAAGTGGTGGTGTTAGTGGACGAATACGACAAGCCGATCCTCGACGTGCTCCACGACCCGGAACTTGCGCGGGCCAACCGAGACTGGCTGCGCGGCTTCTACGGCATTATCAAGGACAGCGCCGAACATGTCCGCTTCGTCTTCGTCACCGGCGTGAGCATGTTCTCGAAGGTCAGCCTGTTCTCGGGCCTCAACAATCTGGAGGACATCAGCCTCGACCCGCGCTACGCCGCGATCTGCGGCTACCGGGACGAGGACCTCGACCGGGTGTTCGCGCCCGAACTCGACGGGTTGGACCGGGACGAGATCCGCACCTGGTACGACGGTTACCGCTGGCGCGGCGAGGAGCCGGTCTACAATCCCTACGACGTGCTGCTGCTGCTGCGGCACCGCGAGTTTCGCCCCTGGTGGTTCGAGACCGGGTCGCCGGAGTTCCTGTTCCGCCTGCTGACGGAACAGTCGGTGAGCCCACTGGAGCTGGAGGGCCGGCTGACCGGGATGGATCTGGTCTCGAAGTTCGACGTGGGCGACATCGGCATCGAGGCCCTGCTCTTCCAGACCGGCTACCTCACCATCACGGGCGAGGAGCGGGACGACTTCGACGTCCTCTACCGTCTGGACTACCCCAATCGTGAGGTTCGGATCAGCCTGAACCGGGGCCTGCTGGCCTGGCTGGGGAAGAAGGGGACCGAGCCCCTGGAGCGGGGCCGGGAGTTCTGTGCGCTGCTGGAAGCGCACGACTTCGCGGGCTTCGGTGCGACGCTGCAGGCCTGGCTCGCGGGCATCCCCTACCAGTGGCACGCGACGGGCGACCTCGCGCGCTACGAGGCGTGGTATGCGAGCCTGCTCTACATGTGTCTGCGCGCGGTCGGCGCCGACCTGCGGGTGGAGGAGGCCTCCGCCCGCGGCCGGGCCGACATGGTGCTGCGGCGCGGCGGGCAGGTCTTCGTGATCGAGTTCAAGATGGCCGAGGGCGAGGACGGCGGTGCGGCCGCGCTGGCGGCGGCGCTGGCGCAGATGCGCGGGCGGGGCTATGCGGACCAGTACGCCGACCATGACGGACCGGTCCACCTGGTCGGCGTGGCCTGCGGGCGCGAGGTGCGCAACCTCCTCGACATCCGCGCCGAGCCCGCATGAGCGGATGCACCCTCTCGCCCGGTCAGGCAAATGCGCGGCACACCTTCGGCGGCCGCGCCGACCGATGGGTCTCGACCTCCCCGATCTTCACCAGCCGCATCATGGTGTCCCCGCTCCTTCCGCCATCCGCACCGGGTGTCCGCCCGGACGATGGCGACTTCTCCCGCACCAAGAGCAAGGGCTGGCCCGGCCGCGGATGGATCAAGCGCCTGGTCCGGTCCCGAGCTCACCGAGGCTCACGTACAGGGCCTCAGCCTTCGGAGGCCGGTATCCGCCTCCATCAGTGCGCCACTTTCGGCATCGGCGACGACCCTGCGGCCGCTCTCGCGGTTCTCGGGCAGCAAGTTCCGGATCCCCGGCCAAGCCGCCTGCATGCTCGAAAGGCCCGCTTGATGAACCCGGCCAGGCTTCGGCATCGGGCCGCCGCAGGGGTAGCGGTCGTCGGCAGCAGACCGCGCAGCGTCCCTGTACACGAACGAGTCCGGAGACCGCCCCGCCTTTTCGGCGGCCTGAACCACGGCATCCCCCTCGTCTTCCGCGGACCGGATTGAGCGCCGGAAACTCCTGGTCGCGCTCGTTATTCCCCCCTGTTCGGGTCTTCCCCCGGCGGCGCGCCGGGACGGCAGGTTCCGGCAGGAGAACGCCCGGCTGCCGTTCCTGCCTCCGGAGCTCGATCGGGCCGGGGTGCAGGGATGCGGAATCGCCCGGTCCTCAGGACGGAGCCGGTCGGCCCCGTGCGAAACCGGATGGTCCCGGCCAACGCCGTTCCCGGCTTTTCTGACACCCCTCGCCCGATCGTACGCGCCCGACGCCGGCGGCGCCGAGTCGGCACCTACCGTGCGTAGTCGACGCCCGCCTGGTCGAGCTGGCGCAGCAACCCCGGCCATGCCCGCTCACCGCACACCTCGTTTCCGTACTGCCGGGCCGTGCGGATGCAGACCTCCTCGGAAGGAACACGAATCCTGCTGCCCGACGCCGTCGCCGCTTGCAACGCCAGCTGGGTGGAACACACCTTCTCCAGATAGAACATCTGCACCCAGGCTTCCGCCACCGACACGCCGGTGGTCAGCAGACCATGGTGGCGGAGGATCATGACCTTCTTGTCACCCAGATCCGCCACCAGCCGTTCGCGTTCATCGAGATCGAAAGCGATACCCTCAAAGTCATGGTAGGCAACCCGGTCGTAGAACATCAGTGCGTCCTGGTTGACAAACATGAGCCCCTCGGCCAGCGCCGATACGGCCATGCCAGCTTCCGTGTGGGTGTGCATGACGCACACCGCATCCTCGCGGGCGGCGTGAATCGCACTGTGGATCGTATACCCCGCGTGATTGATTTCGTGCGGGGTCGCGTCGAGGGTATTGCCGTCCAGGTCGACCTTCACCAGGTTCGATGCCGTCACCTCATCCCACCGCAACCCGTACGGATTGAGCAGGAAATGATGGCGGGTCTCCGGAATCCGGGCCGAAATGTGGTTGTAGATCAGCGACGTCGCCAATCCGTAGAGGTGCGCCAGCCGGTAGGCGGCGGCCAGGTCGACCCGGACCCGCCACTCCGCTGCACTCACTCGTCCCCGCAGCGAATCCCCAGCCGCGTCACGCACTGCCGCCACCGCCATGATCGTTCTCCGGGTTGCGCCCGGCTGGAGATTGTATAGGAAGTTTCCCGGGCGGAGGATGCCGGCGGGCGACGCCTCCGAAGACGGTCACGCCTCCGGGCTCTCCGGCGGCGGGGCGCTGTCGGTTGGATGATCTTCACGGGGACTCCCGTTCATGCAGTGCGAAATCGTTGCCGTGGGAACCGAATTGCTGCTCGGGCAGATCATCGATTCCAATTCGTCGTGGATGGGCGAGCAACTGGCCCGAATCGGAATCGATTCGCATTATCAGGTGAAGGTCGGGGACAACCGGGCACGAATCATCTCGACCCTCCGCCAGGCGCTCGCCCGCAGCGACGCCGTCATCGTATGCGGCGGTCTGGGGCCGACCCAGGATGACATCACGCGTGAAGCGATCGCTGACGTGATGGGGGCAAAACTGGTGCGCGACGCCGCGATGGGAGAGAAGATCCGCCGCGGCTTCGAGGCTCGCGGCCGTCGATTTACCGAGAACAACCTCCGTCAGGCCGACTGCCCGGCCGGCGCCTCGTTCATTCCCGAAATGCCGGGTACGGCCCCGGGCCTGGTGTGTCCGGTGGGCAGGCAGGTGATCTATGCGGTCCCGGGCGTACCCCACGAAATGCGCACGATGATGCAGGGTACCATCCTGCCGGACCTCGCCCGCCGGGCGGGCGCGGCCGCGGTGATCAGGAGCCGGGTGCTCAAGACGTGGGGGCAGACCGAAGCCCGGCTGGCCGAACTGCTGGCCGAACGGATCAGGCACCTCGACCGCTCCGGCAATCCCACGCTGGCGTTCCAGGCCAGCGGCATCGAGGGCCTGAAGGTCCGCATTACCGCCAAGGCAGCGGATCGGGCGGCCGCGGAAACCCTGATCGTCCGGGAGGAAGTCCACGTGCGCTCGATCCTCGGCGACGTGATCTTCGGCGCCGACCAGGAAACGATGGAGTCGGTGGTCCTCGACCGGATTCGCGCACGCGGTGCCTCTCTCGCGGTCGCCGAAACGGTTACCGGCGGGCTGGTGAGCACCCGGCTCACCGCGGTGTCGGGGGCACACGAGGTCTTCCGAGGCGGTCTGGTCTCATACGTCGGCGACCGCGTTTCGGGGCGGCCCGGAGAGTCACCCGGTCCCCCTGTCTCCGCCACTGCCGCCCGGACGATGGCGGCCGGAGTCCGCGAACGATTCGGCGCCGACATCGGACTCGCCGTGACCGGGGTGGCGGCACCGGACGAACCGGCAGGACACCCTCCCGGCACGATGTTTTTCGGGTACGCAGACGGCGGCGACCCGGAGACGATGTCCGTGCGGCTGCCGGGGGACCGCCGCCGCATTCGCGAATATGGAGTGATCAGCCTGCTGAACTGGCTGCGGCTTCGAATGTCGGAATCGTCCCGACCGCCCGACCTCTGAGCGCGGTGCGGACGCAGGGCCGCCGCCCGCACCCGGTGGGGAACGACCGGCACACGATGGCGAAGCCGCCGCCCGATTGCCGGTTCCACGCCGGCGCCGGGGGATCCCGCGGGCGGCGGCCGGATTCCTGCGTTTCCGGTGGAGCCGGTAGCGGCCCTTCCCGGACCGGCGGAAAGCGACCCGCCCCTACGGCGCGGTCCGGGCCCGCCAGGGCCGCAGCACGAGGTCCCGGTGCACCAGCACCGCCAGCGGCCAGCCGGGCCGTACCCGCAAGGTCGGCTGCACGTCGAGTTCGCGCTTGAGCAGGGCACCGGCCGCCTGATCGGTTCCGTCCTGCAGGGATTCGCGCAAGGCGCGCCGGACGTCGCCCTCGTTTTCCCAGGCGAGTTCGGTGCCGACTCCGAGCAGCGACGAAAGCAGGATTCCGCGCGCGATCCGCCACCCGTGGACGTCCACCGTATCGGTGAGGCCGGCGTAACCGGCGCGGTCGGTTGCCGGCAGGTTCTCGACGACCACCGACTCGCCGTTCGGCAGGATCAGGCGCTGCCAGACCACCAGCGCCCGTTCCTGTCCGAACGCCACCTGGCTGTCATAGCGGCCCAGCAGACGTGTACCGCGGGGCAGGAGCACCACGGTTCCGGTCACGGAGTCGAACACGTCCTCCGTCAACTGCGCCACCACGAAGCCCGGCAGGTCCGAGTTCAGTCCGGTGATCAGCGCGGCGCGGAGGATGCTCCCGGCCATGACCTGCCACGGCGACAACGGATCTTCAAGGAGGTGCGGGTTGTACACTTCCGTCACCGGCGCCGCGTCGAGAAACTCCTGCATCCGGACCTGCCGGTGCGGTTCGCCGGCGGCCCCGGCCGCCGCTTCGGAAGCGCGGGGATCCGCGTCCGGCGGCGGCGCATGTCCGGCCGGGCGACTGCCCCGTACCGGGAAAAAGAGATCCGACTGCAGCGCCTCGCTCACCCGCTTCTCCTCCGCTCGCCGCGCCGCTTCCGCGGCGTCCGAATCCGGCGCCGGAGACGCGTTCCCGTCGTCGGCAACCGGCAAGGGCCGGAAGGCGACTTCGGCATACGTGTCGGGGAGGCGGGCGATGGCTTCCACGTGCGGCTGGTTCGGGATCACGACGTCCGGGAGCACCTGTCCCGCCCGATCGGCCGACGGCGCGAGCGCCACCGACAGGAGGCCGGCGGCGGCCAGCGCCGCGGCCCCCGCCAGCACCGCCAGCAGCCGGCGATTGACGCGCGTGACGGGCCGGGGCGGCACCCGAAGCTCGAAATCCTCCGGATCACCCTTGGGAGGGGGCGGGCCGCCCGGGCGGGGGTCGTCCGGGAAACCCGCCGTGCCGGTTGCCGGCCCGGCGGGGCCGAGGGGGTTGTGCGCGCCCGCTTCCGGGTCCGGAGGCGTGCGCGGCTGCGGCCCGCGGCTCCTCACGAACCGCGCTCGATGCGGACCACCGTCTGCGGGTCGGTCCCGAGCCGGAGTTCCGCCACGTCGAACAGCCGGTCGACCACGTAGTACGACCCGCGGACCCGGTAATTCACCAGTTCCACCTCGCCCTCGGCACCGATCAGGAACAGGGGCGGAGAGACCGCGGCCCCCGGCGGCAGCTGGATGAAGGCCCGCCGCCCGTCGTCAAAGACCCGCACCGGCCGCCAGGCCGGGCGGTCGCCGAGAATGCGGTAACCGAACTCGAGCTGGTCGGGGTGGATGCCGGCGGCGGCCGGACCCGAATCCGGGGGGCCGGCCGACCCCTTCCGGACCGCCAGTGCTTCTTCCGGGTACGTCCATGATACCGACGCCATGTAGGCCCCCGGCAGCGACCGGAGTTCCGCGTGGTACACCCGCCGGTCGGTGGCAACGATGAGGTTGGTGACCAGCCCGGCGGCAATCGGCTTCACCAGCACGTGGGCCCGCCGGGCCGGGCCGCTGCCGCTCTCGGTGTCGTCCACCTTCCACCGGACGGTATCCCCGGCCGAGAGCGATACCAGCTGCTCGCCCGGGGCCAGGGCCAGATCGGTGACCTGCCCCGGTGCGGTGTAGACCTGGTACAGGGCCCCTTCGGTCCAGGGGTAGACCTGGATGGCGTTCACGTAGCCGTCCGAATCCGGTTCCAGGCGGGCGGCGGCATTGGCGGCGTGCACCCGCGCCGCCGGATTCGCATCGACTGCCGCCCGCGCCTCACGGTCAGCCGGCGGCGCGATCGGCTTGAGCTGTCCCGGCAGCGGCAGCGGGGTCGGCACGGCGATGACTTCCGCCGGCGGTTCGATAATCCGCGTGGCCGGCACGGCGACAGCCGGAGCGGTGCCGGCGGCACTGCGCCCGGCGCCCGGACCGGTCGTGCAGCCGGCGGCAGCGGCCGCCAGCATCAGCAGGATCAGACGGTTCATGGTGAGTCTCCTGTCACAAGGTCCCGCGACCAGTTGAAATCGGTGATGTAGATCCCGAGTGGATTGGCCCGGAGGGCTTCCGCGTCGCGGGGCGGCTGCACCACGTACGAGACCAGGGCGGTGAACCAGCGGGTTTCGGCGGTGCCGCCCCGGAACGATTCATCCTCGCGCCAGCGCAGCTCGAAGCTCGTTTCGGATGACCGCACGGCACTGCTCATCTCCACCGTGACCGTGCGCTCGCCGACGTTGCGGAACGGATCCGCCGTGCGGGCGTAGTCGGTAAGGCGCGCGGCCGCCCGGCTGGCGACGTACGCATAGGCGCGCATCCAGTTCTTGCGCAGCACCACCGGATCGATGGGGACGGTCCGCACGCTCTCCACGAACTCCGCGAGGTGGTACGCGATCTGGCCGTCGCCGGGACGGTGGTCGCCCGGCACCGGCCCCACGGCCCGCGCCGCCCCCAGCGCATCCACTTCGACGACGTACGGAATCACGGTGCTCCGCTGGGCCGTGTGCCACAGACCGACGGCCAGCACGCCGGCGATCGCGAGCGAACCCAGACAGGCCAGGCGCCAGTTCCGGGCCTGCACCCGGGCGCTGCCCAGCCGTTCGTCCCACACCTGTGCGGCCTTCTGATACGGCGTGACCGGGGCCGGGGTGCGGCCGTAGGAAATCTCTGAACGCCTGGGCAGGCTCATGCGCGGTCCTTTCTCGTTTCGGGATCGGGAAGGCGGGCGTCGACCGGCCCGCCGCCCCGGTTCGTGCGCCCCGCCGCCCCGGCGGCCTCGTTCCGACCGGGCGCATCGGCCAGGCCCGAAGACCGGTCCGGCATCTGGGCGGCGGCCCGGGCGGCGCCGGGGCCGCCGCCCGGCCGGCTTCCGCCGCCGCCCGCCAGCATCCCGGCCGTTCCGGCCCACACGGCCTTTACGGTGCGGGCGGTATGGCTTCCGGATCCGGCATCGAGCCGCGGGCCGCCGGCGATCAGGCCGCTCGCGATGGCGGGTCCGTGAATGCCGATGGCCAGCAGCAGGAAGGAGGCCAGCAGCAGGGGCAGCGCCCGGGCGATCGTCACGTCCTGTCCCTGCAGGGCGCTCGCGACATCGGCAAAGATCGTGCTGCCGATGCCGATCACCACCGCCAGCACCATGACCTTCACCCCGGCCGCCATCACGCTGCCCAGCACCCGTTCGGCCAGGAACGTGGTCCGGTTCCACAGCGCGAACGGCACCAGCACGAACCCCGCCAGGGCGGTCAGCTTGAACTCGACCAGGGTCACGAACATCTGCCCGGCGAGCACGAAGAACGCAGCCAGGACCCCGAACCAGGCGAGCAGCAGGATGGCGATTTCGACCGCATTCACGAAGATTTCGGGAAACCCGATCAGCGTCTCGATGTCCACGAGGATCGGGTGAGCGGCCACGATGCCGACGTTGGCCACGAACCCGGGCCGCAACAGGTCGTCGGGGCGCAGGGGTGCGGCCGCGGCGGTGAGTCCGAGGTCGACGAACGAATCGAACACGATGTCGGCCAGGGCCGCATAGTTGTTGAGGATCAGGGCGAAGGCCCCGACGTACAGCACCTTCCGCAGGAGGCTTGCGAACACGTCGCCGTCGGCGGCCAGCGCCCAGGCCAGACCGGCCAGGACGATGTCGATGGTGACGAGGATCCGGATCAGGAAGCCGACGTCCGGCCCGAGCAGGCCGAAACCGCTGTCGATGAACCCGAGAAACGTCTCGGTGAACCGGTCGGCAACGTTGAGGTCGTCCATGGCGCGCGCCTACGGCCGCCGCGTGTAGAGGTTGCCGGTGCCGATCGAGGCGCCGAACCGGGACCGGGCCGTGCGCGCGGCCGCATCGACCCGCAGACGCTCTTCCGCCTGAGTGCGCTGGTGGGCTGCGAGCAGGGCCTGCGTCCGCAGTTGCTCCCGGACCTGCAGGGCCGCGATCTGGTTGCCGGCCTGGGCCGCGGACAGGGCGCCGGCTGCTCCCCGGGAGGCGGCCACCAGGCCGCCCAGCAGCGTCTCCGAAGCACGGCTTTCCTCGACCACCCCGGTCTGCACGTCGTGGCTGTGCCGCCAGCCCTCGCGCACGACGTCGGCCCGCCCCCGGACCGCCCGGACCCGCACGGCCCGCGCCGCGGCCGGGGGCGACGCATCGGGAAACAGGTTCCCGACGGACACCGCCGCCGGAGTCCGGCCCCAGGCAATGCCCGGCGCGTTCGCAAACAGCGTCCGGAGCCAGGCTCCGCCCGTGGCCAGCACCGCGCTGCCGTCGAACCCGAGCTGACGGAGGTTCTGCTGCAGCCCCGCCACCATGTCCGAGAGGTGCCGGACCGCGGCGAGCGAGCGCACCGCGGTCAGGAGGTTCTGGGCGTGGTTGGCCCCGTCGTAGACGGCGAGGGCGTGCGCGGTCCGGGGATCGGCCAGGAGCCCCGCGGCCAGCAACAGAACGGCGGCCCGGCGCTTCACGTCCCGGCACTCCGGCGTTCGGGCTGCGCCGCCAAGAAGCCCTCGAGAAACCGGTCGGGTCCGGCCCGCGCCAGCGCCGCCTCGATCCGGGTCTGGGCTTCCTGGCTCGAGGCGCCGGCGAACGTGAGCGCGACTTCGCCCAGTTCGAGCTCGAACAGCCGCGCCCCGCGGCGCGACTGGTAGTAGTAGTGCCGCTTCGGCGTCGCCCGGGCCAGCAACTCGATTTGCCGGGCATTGAGGCCGAGCCGGGCGTAGACTTCGCGCGCGGCCGGCTCCTGGGCGCGTTCGTTGGGAAGGAAGATTCGCGACAGGCACGATTCGAGGACGGCCGGCGCCACCGGGCTCTCGACGATGTCGCTCGGCGACTGGGTGGCGAAGACCACCGCCACGTTGCGCTTGCGGAGGGTCTTCAGCCACTCGCGGATCTGGGCCGCGAACAGGGGGTCGTCGAGAAACACCCAGGCCTCGTCGAGCACGACCAGGGTGGGCCGCCCGTCGAACCGCTCGCGCAGCCGGTGGAACAGGTACCCGAGCACCGGCGCTGCCAGTTCCCGGTTCTCGAGCAGTTCCTCCATCTCGAATCCCTGCACCTCGGTCAGGTCGAGCGAGTCCTCGCTGGCGTCGAGCACCCGCCCGTGCGGGCCGGAAAGGGTCCACGGCTGCAGCGCGTCTCCCAGTTCCCGGCGCGCCAGCAGCAGCGCGAGACCGGTCAGCGTCCGTTCCCGCGGCGGGGCGTCCGCGAGGTTGCAGAGCGCCTTCCACAGCTCGCTCCGCCCGCCCGGATCGATCGCGGCGCCGGCCCGTGCGAGGAGCGCTGCCGTCCACTCGAAGGCGAAGCTGCACTCGGATTCCCGGTCGATGTGCCGAAGGGGCTGAAAGGCCAGGCCGCCGTCCCCGCCGCCGAGATCGTGGAACCTGCCGCCCATGCCGAGGATCACCGCGCGGCACGATGCCCCCTTGTCGAACACGTACACCTGCGCTCCGGGGTACCGCCGGAACTGCAGGGCCAGCATCGCCAGCAGCACCGACTTGCCGGCGCCGGTCGGCCCCACCACGAGCGTGTGGCCCACGTCGCCCACGTGGAGCGACAGCCGGAACGGGGTCGTGCCGCGCGTCTGCGCCAGCAGCAGCGGCGGACCGGCGAGGTGATCGTTCCGCTCGGGTCCGGCCCAGACCGCCGACAGGGGCATCATGTGGGCCAGGTTCAGCGTGTGGACCACCGGCTGGCGGACATTGGCGTAGGCGTGTCCCGGCAGCGAGCCGAGCCACGCCTCGACCGCGTTGAGGCGTTCGCGGATCGTGGCGAAACCGCGGCCGTGCAGGACCCGCTCGAGCTCGAGGAGCTGTTCGCCCGCGACCGCCGGGGACGGGTGCCGGACCGTCACGCTGGTGGTGACGTGCCCGAACGCGACCAGATCCTCGCCCAGTTCCTGCAGCGCGGCGTCGGCATCGGCGGCCTTCTGCTCGGCGTCCGAATTGAGCAGGGCCGCTTCCTGGCTGAAGATGACCTCCTTCAGCATCGCGAACACCGATTTCCGCTTGGCAAACCATTGCCGCCGGCAGCGGCCGAGCTCCCGCTCGGCCTCGTCCTTCCCCAACACGAGAAACCGTGTCATCCAGCGGTAGGCGAAGGGGAGATCGTGGAGGTCGTCAAGCAGCCCCGGGCGCGTGAGATTCGGGAATCCGAGGACCGTGAGCGTGCGGACATGGAGGTGCCCCAGCATGGGGTCGATCCCGCCGGTCAGCGGCGTGTCGGCCAGGACGGCGTCGAGCTGCGCCGGGATGCCGGGAACCGTGATTCGCCCGCCGGCCGCGGACACCGTCCGGTGGAGGTAGGTGAGGGTCTCCTCGTCCGACAGCGGCGCCAGGCGCGGCATGACGTCGGCCAGCAGCCGGAAGGCGCGGTCGGTCTGGGCCTGGAAGTTCTCCAGATGGGTCCGCCAGGCGGCGGAACCGCTCGGGCGGGTTCCGGACCGGACCAGCAAGGCCTGGCTGGCCCGGGACCAGGAATCGGCCGGGGGCAGCCAGGCAAGCGTCAGCCGGAACCGGGATTCGAAATGCCGGCCCCGGCGCTCGAAGCCGCGCCGCCGTTCGTCGTCGACCAGCTGCGACAGCCGGTCGGGAAAGGTGCTCCGGGGGTAGGTGCTGGCCGGGATTCGCTCGGCGTCGAAGTACAGGGCCCAGCCCGAGCCGAAGCGCCGGAGAACGTTGTTCACCCGGGCCGTGACGGCCACCAGCTCGGACTCCGTCGAACTTTCCAGATCAGGCCCCCGGAACCGGGCGGACCGCTGGAACGAACCGTCCTTGTTGAGGATGATTCCCGGGGCCACCAGGAACCCCCACGGCAGGAGGTCGCTGAGGCCGGCCGATCGCCGCCGGTACTCCGCCAGGTTCAGCATCCGTGGTAGCTCCGGTGCCGGAGGTGGCGGGCCACCACTTCCACGATCTGCGCATCGTGGCGCGCACAGAACACGCCGGCCGCCTGGACCGCGATCCAGATCACCAGACCCGCCACCCATTGCTGGAGTCCCAGCCCGACGGCGGCGGCCAGGGTGCCGTTCAGAATGGCGAGCGACCTCGGCACGCCGGCCAGCATGATCGGTTCGGTAAGCGAACGGTGCAGCTGCACCTCGAACCCTTCCGGAACGGCGGGCCGGGTCAAGGTACGAGCACCCCGCCGGCGAAGGAGAAGAAGGAGAGAAAGAAGGACGCGGCGCCGAAGGCG
This sequence comes from Alphaproteobacteria bacterium, assembly GCA_965203385.1. Lineage (GTDB taxonomy): Bacteria > Pseudomonadota > Alphaproteobacteria > TMED109 > TMED109 > VXPW01. Next base: position 1,819,987 of record OZ241893.1, on the reverse strand, counting down.
ATCGACAGGCCGAACACGATCTGGATCATGCGCCGAAACCCGCCGGAGGTGTCGCCGAACGCGAGCATGAGGCCGGTCACCGTGATGATGATGACCGCCACGATGCGCGCCACCGGTCCCTCGACCGAACTCAGGATGCTCTGGAGCGGACCCTCCCAGGGCATACCCGACCCGGCGGCCAGCGCCGGCCCGGCCATCACCAGCACCAGCAGCGGAACCAGCACGGCGGTCCGTGCCGGCGAACGTGAGGAAGAAGTCCGGTTCATGTTCAGGGGATCCTTTCGCATGGAGCGCCGGTGCGGGTACCGGCACCGAGCGGTTGGGTGTCGTACGAGCCGTCCGGCCTGAGGCCGTTCACGGCGAGCAGGGTCTCGACCCGGCGGGCGGTGCCGGTCCGGCCGACAAACACCACGAGGTCCACCGCCTCGGCCACCAGCCGGCGGTCGACGGCGGCGGTGGCTTCCTGGATCAGCAGTTCGAGCCGGGTGAGTGCCGCGGCGGCCGAATTGGCGTGCAGCGTCGCAAGGCCGCCCGGATGACCGGTGTTCCATGCCTTGATCAGGGCCAGGGCCTCGGCGCCCCGCACCTCGCCGACCACAATCCGGTCAGGGCGAAGCCGGAGGGTTGAACGCAGCAGGTCCGTGAGCGAGACCAGGCCCGGCTGGGTGCGAAGGGCCACGCATTCTGCGGCCTCGCACACCAGTTCCCGGGTATCCTCCAGAAGCAGAATGCGGTGGCCGAGATCGCGAATTTCGTGCAGCAGCGCATTGGCCAGCGTCGTCTTGCCCGACGAGGCCCCGCCGGCGACCACGATGTTGCGCCGCGCCCGGACCGCCTCCTGCAGCAGCTGTTCGTGCTCCCGGGCGAGCGCGCCGTTCTCGACGTAGGTGGCCAGATCGATGACGCGGCCCGCCGGGCGGCGGATCGAGAAGCACGGTTCGCGGGCCACGGGCGGCAGCACGCCCTCGAAGCGGGCGCCGCTGCCCGGCAGTTCGGCGCTCACGATCGGATGCTCCGACCCCGATGCCCGGCCCGCCTGGCTCGCGATCAGGCGAATGATTCGCTCGACCGCAGCGGCGGCGAGATGCACGCCGGTATCCACGCGCCCGCCGACCGCGTGATCCAGCCACAGCCGGCCGTCCGGATTGACCGTGATCTCGAGGACATGCGGATTGGTGAGCGCCTGGGTGATGTCGACGCCCATGGCGGTTCGCAGCATTTCGGACCCGCGCATCCGGTCGGCTTCACGCATCGCTGGCCGTCTCCGACGTTCCGGCCGGACGCGCGGGCGCCGGCGGTGCGAAATCGACGGTGGTGAAGAAGTCCCGCTCGGCGGGGCGGATCTCGTCGAGGACGTCGTTGAGCAGGGTGCGGCCGCCGGCGATGCGTTCGGCGAGTTGCGTGACGAAGTACTCGAAGCGTTCCAGCCCCAGCGCCCGGGCGGCGTCCTGTTCGTCGATCGGGACCGGCGGCGTGACCACCAGGAAGTAGCGGACGAAGAGGGCCAGCGTTTCCGAGATCACCACGTGGTCGCGGGACAGGCGGCCGAGCGAACGGGTCACGCGGTCGAGACGGCGGATCAGGACTTCGTCCCGGCGGTCGTCCCCTTCCGGCGAGAGAAAGCTCCGGAGCGCCGCTTCCGCAAGGGCGGTCTGCGTGACGCCGCGCCGGGCGGATTCGCGCATCACCTGCTCGCCGAGGTCGGCCGGCACCCGGATCGTCTTCACCGGGTTCACAGCACCGGTTCCCGGCGCACCGGGATCGTCCCGGCATCCAGGAAGAGACGCTGTTCCGAACGCGCCGGCGGCGGCGCTGACGCCCCGTCGGAAGGGCCGACCGGCGGCGGCGGGACCGCGAACTCCAGTCATCGTTCCGGTGCGAACCGGCGGCGGGTTCGCTGACCGCCGGCGGCGGCAGGCAGCGGCGGCGAAGCTCGCGGTCTTCGAAGTAGCGCAGCTTCCGCGCCCGAATGGGCGGACAACCGGCCACCAGCACCAGCTGTTCGTCGGCCTGCAGCTGCATGATCTCGCCCGGTGTCAGCAACGGCCGGGGATTCTCGTGCCGGGACACCGTCACCCGATCCAGCCAGGGCGCCAGCCGGTGTCCGCCGTAGTTCTGCTGGAACCGCGCCGCCGTGGCCGTTCCCACCGTGTCGCTGATCCGCCGCGCCGTGCGGTCGTCGTTCGTCGCGAAGGCGATCCGCACGTGGCAGTTGTCGAGAATGGCGTTGTGTTCGCCGTAGGCCCTGGCCAGCTGGTTGAGCGACTGGGTGATCAGGTAGGCCCGGACACCGTAGCCGGCCATGTAGGCGAGTGCGCTCTCGAAGAAATCCAGCCGACCGAGGGCGGGAAACTCGTCAAGCATCAGGAGCAGTCGGTGCGGGGGATGCTGACGGTTTCCGCCCTCGAGTCGTTCGGTCAGCCGGCGGCCGATCTGGTTGAGCAGGAGCCGGATCAGGGGTTTGGTGCGGGACAGGTCCGACGGCGGGACCACGAGGTACAGCGAAACCGGGCAACGGGCATGCATCAGGTCGGAAATGCGCCAGTCGCAGGCCCCGGTGACGTGGGCGACGGCCGGGTCGCGGTAGAGCGCCAGAAAGCTCATCGCGGTTGACAGGACCCCCGAGCGCTCGTTGTCGGACTTGTTGAGGAGCTCGCGGGCCACCTGCGCCACCACCGGATGGGGCGCATCGCCGCCCAGGTGCGGCGTGTGCATCATGCGGACGAGCGTCTGTTCGAAGGTGGAGGACGGATCCGACAGGACGACCGCCGCCCTTGCCAGGGTCTTTTCCCGCTCCGCGTACAACACGTGCAGGATGACGCCGACCAGCAGGGCGTGGCCGGTCTTCTCCCAGTGCGTGCGGCGGTCCAGCGCCCCTTCCGGATCGACCAGGATGTCGGCGATGTTCTGGGCATCGCGAACTTCGAAAGGTCCCCGGCGGACCTCGAGCAGCGGGTTGTAGCGGGCCGACCGGAAGTCGGTCGGATTGAAGCACAGGCAACGGGAGAAACGGGCGCGCCAGCCGGCGGTCAGCCTCCAGTTTTCCCCCTTGATGTCGTGCACGACGGTCGATCCGGTCCACGCCAGCAGGGTCGGAACCACCAGGCCGACGCCCTTGCCGGAACGGGTCGGCGCGAAGGCCATGACGTGTTCGGGTCCATCGTGCCGCAGGTAGCGGCGGCGGAAGCGGCCGAGCATCACCCCCCGGTCGGCCAGCAGTCCGCTCCTGCGTATCTCGGCCACCCCGGCCCAGCGGGCCGATCCGTAGGAGGTCGCCGGTCCGCGGGTGCGCGCCTGCCAGAGCGATACGGAAACGGCCGCGAGGAGGCCGGTGAGGCTCGCGAACGCTGCCAGCGTGCCCGTCCGGGCAAACACGCCGGGGGCGGCCGCGTCGTAGGCGTACCACCACTCGAACAGTTTCCAGGGCGGGTACACGCCCCATCCCGACAGCACCACCCACGGCGGACCCAGCGCATACCGCCCGGCGAGCAGCGCCGCGGTCCACTGGGTCGCCCCCCACAACACCGCACCCGCGACGACGATCACCACCGCCATGCGCACCCAGGCCAGGTGTGCGGGTTTCATCGCAGAAAACCGTTCTGTGTCATCAGGGAAACCTTCTTCCTGTGGTAGCGGACCGCCAGTATGGCGCAGAAAAAAGAACATTACAAGAACAAAAAACGATTTGCAAGCCTGAAGGTCGACGGCGCCCCGGGCGGCGGCGGTTCCCGGCGCGCAGCCGGCGTCGCCGCGGCCGAAAACCTCACCGGCTGCGGTCCGGTCCCGGCCCCGGCGCATCCCGGCGGCCGGTTTCCGTCCACCCGTTCCGTGCCGCCCCGGCGGTCCTGGACAGGCTTCCGTCGGTACCCCCGCGGTCCGGTCCGGCCGGGTCCGGCCGCCGAACCCTGATGCCGCGGTCGGGCCGCCGCCGCGCCCTGAACGCCCGGCGCACCGCGCCCCCGAAGCCGCGGCCGGCGGTCAAGGTGGACAAACCGGCTTCCGGCAGCCGGTCGAGCCAGGTCCACTCCGGATCCCGGACTTGCCGGTCAAGCGACCGGGAGTCGAGTACGCGCAGGCAGGCGATGCGGTACTGGCGGTCCAGACCCAGCGCCCGCAACCGGCGGCGGAACCCGGCCGCCACACGCCAGTGGCCGGGCCCGGCGGGCTCGGCAAGACCCGCACGGGTCAGGGCGCGCACGCGCCGGTCCGCTGCCGCCCGGCCGGGGCGTCCGGCCGCCCAGAGGCCGCCGGGCGCCCCGGCCTCGGCCTCGATCTGGCGGTCGAGGCCGGAAAGATGCGGACTCTCTGACCGAAGTTCGATGACGGCTCCGCGCGCCAGTCCGGCCGGCAGAACCGCCAGGTCGGCGTACCAGACCCGCCCGTCCACACCGTCGACGACCGCGTACGGCGTCGGTCGGGCCCCAGACCGGTCCCCCCAGGCCAGCAGGGCCCCGATGATGCCGTGCGAAAGTTCCCGTCCACCCGCCAGGGCCCGGTCGCGGTGCGGCCGGCGGATTCCGTTCTGTACGAGGGCCCGCTCCAGCAGGCGGTGGGTCTCGCGCCGCTCGCCCATGGCGCGGAGCGTCGGCGCCAGGTCGGGGCTCAGGACCCAGCGCAGCGGTGCGGCCTCGACCGCGAGCCCCATGCGCGAGAGGGTCCGCACCCGATCGATCAGCCGGGCTCGCGCGAGGTGTGCGTCCCGGTCAGCCGGCCGGTCGCGGAGGTCGACGGCGCCGGAGCGCGACCGCTCGATCAGGCCCAGGTCCAGTCCGGTCAGCTGCTGGCTGCGAGACTCGACCCGTAGCCGTTCGCGCAGGATCCGGTCGGAATCCGGGCCGAGTTCCCGGGTCAGTGCATCCATCGCCCGCTCGCGCACCCGCTGGCGCAGCCTGCGCGGGTTTGCGCCCAGCGTTCGCGCCAAGGCATCGTCCCCGCGGAGGACGACGTGCGCATGCAGGCGGCCGGTATTGGCATGGTCGACGGCCACCCAGTCCACTTCACGCTGCAGATCCCGGCCGACGCCGGCCATGACCGCCCGGACCACGTCGCGCAGGTCAGGCAGTTCGGAGGCATCGTCCGGCGAGAGCACGAACCGCACCTGCCCGGAATCCCCCTGGGCCCGCTCGATGAACCGGCCCGGGTCGAGGTCCGCTTCGCTCCGGTCGTACAGGACGCCTGGCCGGCCGTCCGGTTCGACGCCGTCGCGCCGGAGGTACCGCAGGTGTGCGCGGGTGTGGGCCGCTCCGGTCGGGCCGAGCACGTTCAACCTGACGATGCAGCGTCTCCGGCCGGATGCCTGAAAGGACCGGCTGCCCCGGCCCGCGAAGCCGCCCGCACCCCGCAGCTGTCCGAGCGTGCGCACCCGGCGGAGGAAGGGGTCCGGCTCTCGGCCCTCGCCCCGCAGCCGGGCGGGGCCAGGAGCGGTCAGGGGGCGAACTCCGGGCCGAACCGGCCGCTTCCGACCGGGACGAGCCGGCCGCCGACCGCTGACGCCGGCGTGATGCCGAAGTACCGGCCGTCAAACGAGAGCGGGTGGTCCTGGAGCAGGAACGAGTCCCCGGAACCCAGCTGCCGGCAGCCGGACCAGACCGGCAGCCGCCGGCCGGAGCGGTCCCGGTGCAGCGCCTCCACGATCACCCGCCCGTTGACCGAAACCCGCGTTCCGGTCCGGCAGACCCGGTCGCCCGGACCGGCGGCCAGCCGCTTGACGAGGGGCATGCCGGCCGGGACCAGACCTCGCCGGGCCGCCTCGATGGCCGGTCCGCTGTCCGCCCGGACCAGAACGTAGTCGCCCATCCCGGCCGGTTGCACCGAGCGCACGTAGAACCCGAGGGGCGCGCTGCCGGAAGCGTTGTAAACCAGCCAGGGAGTGCCCCCGAATACCGGTACCAGCAGCCCGATCCCGGCGGCAGCCCCGAGCACCGCCGCGCCCCGCCGCCGGGTCATCCGCCGACCTGCCGCACCGCCAGATAGGCGGCGTGCTGCTCCGCCGAATACGGCCGCGGCGCAAGACCGGCCGCCAGTGCGGACCCGACTCCGGCCATCCAGGCCGGGGAGACGTCCGCCGGGTCGATTCCGAGACGCCGCACGGCAGCAAGGATCCGGAGGGCCCGTTGGGTTTGCCGCTTTCCGGTCAGGCAGAAGAGGATTTCCGCGCCGGGCCGGATTCCGGAAAGCCGCGACAGGTGTTCTCCCGGCCCGCCGGCCCGGAGCAGGGCCAGGCGCCATTCATCCCGGCCCCGGTTCGAAGCCGCGCGGACCAGCTGGGCAAACACCGCACCGGGCCCAAACCCGCACCATCCCGCGACCGGACCGGCCAGCGGCCGCCCGAGGGGCAGCGTTACCGCGCACTGCTCCGTCCTGAACTGGAGCGCACACGTAACGGGCACCGGCGGTTTCTTCCTGCCGGCCCGGCCCGGCAGGAACCCGACCGGACCGACTCGTGAACGGCCGTCCGCGGCGGTAGTGACACCTGCTTCCATCCCCGTCTCCTTGCAAATTTGTCCTTGCAAATTTGTTCATGGAAAAGAACATAAAAAGAACATAAGAAATTTATGCAAGGATCTCCACCCCGCCCGTCGCGCCCTGCCCGGTGTTCCGGTGCGGAAGCGGGGATGGCCGGCACCTCGGTTGGAACCGGGGTGGGCCGGCGCCTGTCTTGCGGGCCCGGCAGGTGGATCGTGGCCGGGCCCCGGTGCGGGCGGCGATTCGCGCCTCTTCAGTGAGGCCTGTCGGCAGATGCGCGCCCTGTGATCAATGAGACACCGCGAATCTGCCGCCGTGTCCCTGCACCTGACCGGCGGCGGCCGGAGAAAGAGCGCAAGGATCGGGTATCGCTCCCGGGGCTTCCATGCCCGGAACATCCCGGAAGGTGACAGGACCGGGGGTTCTGACGGCGTGCAGCCGGGGAGGCGCGGTGTTGGCCGGGGCTTCCGCAGCGGTTCGGGCCGATTCGGATCCAGCCGCTGCTGGCGGTTCGGTCCGTCCAAGTGCATGGCGAGGACACCGAATGGCCCGGGTCCGGTTGCACGACGGATGGCGGTGCCGAGGCCCGGCTGTCCGCATCCCGACGGGAACGGCGGCCCGGCCCTCCCGTCTGGTTCCTGAACGAACATTGCCTGCAGGCCGGTACACCCCTATCCTGAAGGAGCCGGCTTCGGTCGGCTATGGCGATAAACGGCCCGTGCAATAGGCGTGTTGGACCCGGGGGCAGTGCCCGGCGCCTCCACCAGACTTCCCGATCCCGTTCCGGGGTTGGCTCTGGGGGCGATCCAGGATCGACAACCGCTGAAAGACGAGGTCTTTCACCCGGCATGGTACCGCCGTGACGGACCACACACATAACTGCCAACGACAACAGTCGTGAGGTTGCTCTCGCTGCCTAACCGGTGAGAGGAACGACAGTTCCAAGTCCCTTCCGCCTCACACGGTAGGGCGGGGTCGGGGGGCACCCGGCAACAGAAGCCCCCCATTGCGGCTGCCGTCCGGCTCTGCTGCTGCATGGTGGTATGTGCGCCCGTGACCGACCATCCTCCGGAAATCTCCCGGTTCATCGACTACGAGACGCTCACGAGGCAGGCGCTGCGCAGCGTCGTCCGGAGTGCGCTGGAGCAGGTCGCCGTCGACGGCCTGCCGGGCGACCATCACTTCTATATCGAGTTCGACACCACGGCCGAGGGAGTCGCGCTCCCCGAGTTTCTGCAGGCCAAGTACCCCGAACGCATGAATATCGTCCTTCAACACCAGTTTTCCGGTCTCGAGGTCGAACCCGGGCACTTTCGGGTACGCCTCACCTTCGGCGGCATTCCGGCGACGCTGACCGTGCCGTTTGCCGCCATGACCACCTTCATCGATCCCGCGGCGCAGTTCGCGGTACGGTTCGAGGCAGATCCCGCACCCGCTCCGGCCGACCCGCGCACCGCGCCTGCAGCGGCGGATGACGCCCCCGAAACTGCCGCGGCCCGCGCCGACGGGGTCGTGTCGCTGGCGGCCTTTCGCAACCGCCGGGGCCGCCCGCCCCCGCCTCCGGACGGGAAACCGGGGTGACCGGGTTTCGTTATGCGGAATTGTTCCCGCATCAACCCGACGAGACGGCCTACCGCAAGCTGACCGCTGACCACGTGCAGACGTTGACCCTCGGCGGTCGATCGCTGCTCGCCGTTGAACCGGCGGCTCTCGAACTGGTGGCGCTGACGGCGTTTCAGGACATCTCGCACTATCTCCGTCCGGCGCACCTCGCCCAGCTGCGAGCGATCCTGGACGACCCCGCCGCATCATCAAACGACCGCTACGTCGCACTGACGCTCCTGAAGAATGCGAACACGGCGGCCGGCGGGGTCCTGCCGATGTGCCAGGACACCGGGACCGCCATCGTGATCGGCCACAAGGGCGAGCAGGTCTGGACCGGGGGGCGCGACCGGGAGGCGCTGTCCCGCGGCATCTACCGGGCCTATGCCGAGAGCAACCTGCGTTACAGCCAGCTGGCCCCGCTCTCGATGTACAAGGAGAGGAATACCCGGACCAACCTTCCCGCCCAGATCGATCTCTACGCCGACCCGGGCGACACGTTCGAATTCCTGTTCATCGCCAAGGGCGGAGGGTCGGCCAACAAGTCCTTCTTCTACCAGGCAACGCCGTCGGTGCTTCGGTCGCGGCGCCTCCTTGAGTTCCTGGAGGAACCGATCCGCTCGATCGGTACCGCTGCCTGCCCGCCGTACCATCTCGCCGTCGTCATCGGCGGGCTGTCGGCGGAGATGGCCATGAAGACCGTGAAACTCGCGACCTGTCGGGAACTCGACGGCCTGCCGGATACCGGCACCGACGACGGGCAGGCCTTCCGTGACCGGGACCTGGAGCACGCCGTGCTGGAAATGACCCGGTCCTTCGGTATCGGTGCCCAGTTCGGCGGGCGTCATTTCTGTCACGACGTCCGGGTGGTGCGACTCCCGCGGCACGGAGCCAGCCTGCCCATCGCCATCGGTGTGAGCTGCGGGGCCGACCGGCAGGCGCGGGCGCGGATTACGGCCGAGGGCGTCTTTCTGGAGGAACTCGAGCGCAATCCGGCCCGCTTTCTTCCCGAGATCGGAGAAGAATTCCTCGAGGGCGACGCGGTCGCCATTGATCTCCGACGACCCATGCCGGACATCCGGTCCGAACTGGCCAAGCTCCCGGTGCGCACCCGCCTGTCGCTGTCCGGCCCGATGGTCGTTGCCCGCGACCTGGCGCACGGCCTGCTCAAGGAGCACCTTGAGCGAGAGGGAGCGCTGCCCGAATACATCCGGAACCATCCGGTCTACTACGCTGGACCCGCCAAGACCCCGGCCGGTTTCCCGACCGGCTCGTTCGGCCCGACCACGGCCGGCCGGATGGACAGTTACGTCGATCAGTTCCAGGCAGCGGGCGGCAGCCTCGTCATGCTGGCCAAGGGCAATCGGTCGCGGGCGGTGGTCGATGCGTGCCGTGCTCACGGCGGCTTCTATCTCGGATCGATCGGTGGCCCCGGGGCAGAGCTCGCCGCCCGCAACATCCGGAAAATGGAGTGTCTCGCCTATCCGGAACTGGGCATGGAAGCCGTCTGGCGCATCGAGGTGGAGGACTTCCCGGCGTTCGTGGTGATCGACGACAAGGGGAACGATTTCTTTGCCGAGTTCGGCCTCACCTGACACCGTCCACCGCACCGGAGCAGCGGCCCCCGGATGCCGCGTGACCTGACCGGGACAGCATCAGTGATGTTTGCGGGGTTCGAAAACCTCCTCCAGCGTTTCGGCGATGACCAGCGCGTCAAGCCAGCGGTCGAGGGTCGCCACATCGGCGGCCCGCACCTCGTCGGATCGTGCTGTGGGAACGGCCCCGAACCGGACTCGCGCCTGCCGCAGGAATGTCTCTGCCTTCCCTTCCAGACGACCCTTGCTCCGCCCGAGTGCCTCCCCCTTGCTCCGCCCGAGTGCCTCCCCCTTGCTCCGCCCGAGCGCCTCCCCCTGTTTGAGCAGCGTCTCTGCAATCGTTCCCATGGTCGCCTCCAGTTCTGTATGTCCCTGGTTCCGCAGCAGGATCCTCAAATTATCCAGATCAACGTTATAGACGCGAAGGATGTATTCAAGGATCTGCCGCCTAAGGTCGTCGCCCTCCGGAAGGCTTTCCGCGATCACCGCAAGGAAGACCAGCGCCTCCCTCCGGAGCGTGATGAAGCCGGCCCGCAGCGCGGCGTTCCGCGACAGCGCGTCGAAGTCCATGGCGCGCAGGTTGCGCAGGATATAGCCCGAACCCGGCAGAAAGGCCAGATCCGTATCGTCGGTCGCGATCATGTCGAGCAGGGAGCGGGGCACGGTCCAGCCGGCCGCTCCGTGGTACACGACGACCGGCACGATCGGCGGCAGCGACCGGAGCCGGGCCGCCGACGTGCCGGCGAACCGTTTCCAGATCCTGACCATGTACGAGGCCAGCTGGAGGGGCAGGCCGGGGTCGGGCCGGCTCTTGTGCTCAAGCAGTATGAACACAAAGGCGTCTCCGCCGGAGACGAGGCCGACCCTGAACAGCAGGTCGCTCTGGCTGCCGGCCAGCGCCTCGTCGACGAAGCTGCCCTCGACGATCTCTGGCGGGGTGTCGGCCAGAAGGCCCGAAATGTTGTTCGGGAGATGGTCGCGGAGGAAGTCGCGGACGCGTTCCGGGTCGGCAAGCAGCGCCCGGAAGAGCGTGTCGTGGGGAGTGGGAAGATCGGCCATCGTCAGGTGAGATTCCGGGTTCCGAGACGAGGGTCCGAACCTATCACCGTCCCCGGATCGCAAGCGTTCAGTCTTGGGGGAAGACAGTTGATCCCGGCGTCTCTGCAGTTCCGCCAGATAAGGATCATCCGAGGGTAACTGCTCACCCCGGACTTGTCAGGAACATCAATTTACCGCCGGCCGGGCATGCGTAATTGCAAATGCACGAGATCCAACCGTAAATCCGAATGTGCTGTTGCTCTGCCCGGCACGTCCCGTGGGACTGTACGATGAGTTGTGCTCACCCCTGCTGTGGGTGCATCGAACTGCCGACACGTAACTTGACGGAGGGGTGAAGATGGACGACGCCTGGCTCGCGAGTGACGACGGGCAGCAGGCTTTTTCTCCGTGGCCCGGCGACCGGTGCGGATTCCGCACCAGGTTCGAGAGATCCTCGAGCAAGACCGGGAAATTGCGGGCGGACTGCCGGAGTGTTCCTGATCGGAGCCATGCCCAGCCCGTGGTTTCGGCCCGGCCCGGCCCGCAGATGCGGGATTCCAAACGGAAGCCGATACCGCCGGCGGCAAGCGGCGGGCCCGGTTCTTTGGCGAACCATCCTTGGCGCCCACCGGTTGACCCCGCGCCGCCGGCGCCTCATCTTCCGTGCATCTCCCTTGCCTGCCGCCTGAGCCCTGCCCGTGCCTCCCCAGCCTTCTTCCGTGATGCTCGCGTTTCCCGACGATACCCGGCGCACTTTCCCTCGCCCGGTTACCGGTCACGATGTCGCGGCCGCCATCTCGCCGTCGCTCGCGAAGGCGGCGCTGGCGGTTCGCCTGGATGGGGTGCTCCGGGACCTCACGCGCCCCATCACGGAAGACGCAACGGTCGAGATCGTGACCCGGAAGGACACAAGCCCCGAAGTTCTCGAACTGTTCCGCCACGATGCCGCGCACGTGCTGGCCGAGGCCGCGAAGGAACTCTACCCCGACGTGCAGGTCACGATCGGGCCGGCAATCAAGGACGGCTTCTACTACGACTTCGCCCGCGAGGAGCCCTTCACGCCGGCCGATCTTGAGGCCATGGAAGCCAGAATGCGCGAGATCGTGGCGCGCGACGAACCGATTCTCAGAGAGGTCTGGAACCGTGACGAGGCGGTCCGGTTCTTCGAATCGATCGGCGAACACTACAAGTCGGAGATCGTGCGCGACCTCCCCCCTTGCGAGGAAATCACGATCTATCGCCAGGGTGCGTTTGTCGACCTCTGCCGCGGCCCCCATCTTCCCTCCACCGGCAAGCTCGGCACGGCCTTCAAGCTTACCCGACTGGCCGGGGCCTACTGGCGGGGAGATTCGCGGAACGCGATGCTTCAACGCGTCTATGGCACGGCTTGGCGAACGCCGAAGGAGCTCGCTGCCCATCTCAAGAAACTGGAAGAGGCGGCCCGCCGCGACCACCGGCGCCTGGGCCGGGAGATGGCTCTGTTCCATTTCCAGGAAGAAGCGGCCGGCGCCGTCTTCTGGCACGCCGCCGGCGCCACGCTCTACCGCACCGTCCGCTCGTACATGCGGCGGCGCCTGGAGGCCGCCGGCTACCAGGAAGTGCAGACGCCCGAACTGGTCGACCGGGCGCTCTGGGAGCGGTCCGGGCACTGGGAGAAGTTCCGCGAGCACATGTTCGTGGCGGAAACCGCCGACGCGGGCGGAAGTACGCTTGCGCTCAAGCCCATGAACTGCCCGGGACACGTCCAGATTTTCAGGCAGGGACTCAAGAGCTATCGCGACCTGCCGCTGCGCATGGCCGAGTTCGGATCCTGCCACCGGTATGAGCCTTCGGGGGCACTGCATGGGCTGATGCGGCTCCGGGCCTTCACCCAGGACGATGCGCACGTGTTCTGCACACAGGACCAGATCACGTCCGAGACCGGCCGTTTCATTCGTCTCCTCCGCTCGGTCTACAGCGATTTCGGTTTCGAGGACGTGCTGGTGAAATTCGCCGACCGCCCCGAGGTGCGCGCCGGCGCGGATGCGGTTTGGGACCGGGCGGAGACCGCTCTCCGAAGTGCGGTCGAAGAAACCGGACTCGCGGTCGAACTCAATCCCGGTGAGGGAGCGTTTTACGGGCCGAAGCTCGAGTTCGTGCTGGCGGATGCGATCGGACGCAGCTGGCAGTGCGGCACGCTGCAGGTGGATTTCGTCCTGCCCGAACGCTTGGACGCGCTTTACACGGACGCCGATGGCGAACGCCGGCGACCGGTCATGCTGCACCGCGCCATTCTGGGATCTTTCGAGCGCTTCATCGGTATCCTGATCGAGCACTACGCCGGAACTCTCCCCTTGTGGCTGGCACCTTGCCAGATCGTTGTCGCCACCATTACCAGCGATGCCGACCCCTACGCCAGGGAGGTGTTCGCCGCGCTGGCCGCCCATGATCTTCGTGCCAAACTCGACCTGCGCAACGAGAAAATCGGATACAAGGTCCGCGAGCACTCGCTCGCCAAGGTGCCCGTTCTGGTGGTGGTCGGCCGGCGCGAAGCCGAACACCGCCAGGTTGCCCTCCGCCGGCTCGGCGAATCCGCACAGCCGGTGGTCGCGCTCGCCGATGGTGTCGCCGCCCTTGCGGCCGAGGCCCGACCACCGGACCTGTCTCCCAATCACTGAAGTGCATGGCGGCGGACGAACGCCCCGCCAAGGAAAGTGCCTGCTGAAGATCCGGGCTTTCGGGCGTGAGGTTATGGCAATTTTCCGAGGTATTCGAGAAGCGTCGGAACAGACCCTGCCACTCGAGAATCACACCCGTTTCGGCCCGGCTGACCGGACAGTTCGATCTTCAACCGGTCCAGGCCGGCTCGGCCCGGACTTCCAACAGGTTCCGTGCCACACGTCCGCAGGCCACGCCAACCAGATGGACGGGTTCGCCGCGGCCGCGGTATTTCTCTGCGTAGCCTCTTTCCCGCATCTGTGCGATGGCCACATCCAGTGCCGCCTTCGTGCCAATATCCCCGTCCGCCATCTTGAACTCCAACACAAAGACTTGTCCGCCCGTCAGTACCACCATGTCCGCACGCCCATGACTTGATGCGTCCTCGACACGAAGCTGGACACCGGTGGCCTGCAAACACATGTAGAGAAGGCTCGCGTACCAGGCTTCGTAGCGTGCGAGATCACCGGACGCATGCCATTGATACGGGATCCCCGCAAGAAATACGCGGAGGCGTTCGCCAAATGCCGCAAATTCGTTGGTTTCGAGGAGTGAGCAGAGTTCCTCGCCTTCTTTGTCCGCCCCGGTTTTGCCCAGATAGCCGAGGAGTTGATCGTTCAGGCTTAGCCGCACTTCCAGATTAGGATAGTCCAGCCGGTAGCGTGTCCTGAATCCTTGCCTCTTTTCCTCCGCGATCGTCAGGTAGCCAGTCTGAAACAAAAGTGCTTCGATCGCAATGTCATTCACATCGAATTTCGAAACCAGCACCTTGTCCACCCACCGGTTCTGCAGGTCCAGCGGACTGACGGATTTCTCTTTCAGCATCCGGAACAGGAAGTTCGGAGAGCCGGTTTCGAACCACCAGGAGCTGAACTCTCGATTGTCGAGCAGAAGCAGCACATCAAAGGGGTTGTAGACCGACTCCGCGCCTCGCCAATTATAGCCGTTGTACCAGACCCGGATCTGCTCCCGGTCCAGATCGTCAAATTCCGGACCGAACACCTGGTCGATGTCTTCGTCGGTATAGCCGCAGATCGTTGCGTAGCGTGGATCGAGGCTGATGTCCTTCAGGTTGTTGAGCCCCGAGAACAGGCTGACCTTCGAGAACATGCTCACACCGGTAAAGAAGACGAAGCGGACAAGCTTGGCGCTGCCCTTGATGATCCCGTAAAACCCGCGCAGGTAGTCCCGGTTGGCAGCCGCGAGATCGGGATTCTCGATCACGTCGAGGATCGGTTTGTCGTACTCGTCCACCAGCACCACCACCTGACGGCCGGTTTTATGATGAAGGCGGTCCAGCAGATCCTGAAATCGCTCGGGACCCGTATCCGGGTTCGGAGACGATGTCAGGCCGGCATTGCGTTCAATGATTGTCAGTTGGTTGAGCACACTGCGTTCCACATCTCCCGGCTCATTGTACTTCCCGTCGAAGCTTAACCGCACTACCGGATGCTCTGTCGACCAGTCCCAATGTCGGTGAATGTCGAGTCCCCGGAACAGGGATTCATTTCCCTCGAAGAGCGATCCCAGCGTGTCGAGCAGAAGGCTCTTGCCGAAGCGGCGCGGGCGCGACAGGAAATAGAACCGACCCTTGTCTGCAAGTTGCCGGATGAGAGCGGTTTTGTCGACGTAGTAGTAGTCATTCTCCCGCATCGTCGGGAAATCCTGAATTCCGATCGGAAGTTTGCGGCGGGTCATGGCGCGTCCCATACCGGGTTCACAAGCCCCGAATACATACCTTCAGGATGTGAAACGGAAGTCGGCGGACACGGCGTTCATCACCCTGGGCTACCATGAAGACGAAAAAGGGCCGAACAACGGATCCCGTCCATGATATTCCAGCAGCATGGCACAGTCACAGATCATTCGCACCTTGCGGAACGAGCCGGTTCAGCGTGCCCGAGCCCGCCAGCGCCAGCACGCTGTCCGTGCGCAGATGGTCGTGATTGTTCAGATCCCCATATCCCGCCGCCGGCCCGAATCGTCGCACGGAACACCCCGTAACCCGGTGGTATGCTCCTGCGAGCCCAATCCCCCCTGGGAGAAACCGGACATGAACCGGGACTCCGCCCAAGGCGGGCCGAAACATGAGTCACCCCACATCTGGCACCCGCTCACGGAAATACCCCGGGCGGCGGCCTATTGGGGGAACCGGCAGCACGAAGGCCTTGAGCATAGGTGGAGAGAGCTCAGGGAGAAGCTCACCGACCATTCGAACGCCCGCGCCTACCTTGATGGCTGGCTGCTGGAGCGCCGACGCGCCTTCGCGATCGAGAACGGCCAGATCGAGAACCTCTACACACTCCGGCGTGGCGTGACGGAACAGCTCATCACCGAGGGATTCGAGGGCGTACGCGCATCGCACTCCGTCGAAGGCGTGGACGACCAGACACTGCGCGGTCTGCTGAAGGACCAGCACGATGCCCTCGAGATGGTCTTCGACGACGTGAAGAGCGCCCGACCGCTGACCGGATACACGATACGTTCCTGGCACCAGCTACTGACGCGCCATCAGAAGACCGTTCCCGCGATCACACCGTTCGGCCAACAGATCGAGGTGCCCTTCGAACGCAAGGGGCAGTGGAAGATCAAGTCGAACAACCCGCGTTGTCCCGACGGCGTCATCCATGAGTATTGTCCGCCGGAGCAGGTCGCCCGGGAAATGGAGCGGCTGTTCACCCTGCACGAGAAAGCCCACAGCGAAGGCTACCCTGTAGAGGTCGAAGCCGCATGGCTCCACCACCGCTTCGTGCGCACGCACCCGTTCCAGGACGGCAACGGCCGCGTCTCGCGCCTGCTCATGGCGTGGTGCTACGTCAAGCGCGGTCTGCCCCCGCCGATCATCTCGGCGCAGGAGAAACCGGAGTACATCGCGCGGCTGGAAAGCGCAGATAGAGGAAATTTGCGTTCGTTCGCGGAATTCATCGCGTTTCGCGCCATCGCCACGGTCGGCGGGTGCATCGCAATCGCCGATGACGCATTGGCGGGACATCTGGAGAGGACCAACGGCAACGGAGGACGCACCATCGGGGAGAAGTACTTCCCCCCAGGGGGGCAAGGACAGGAACGATGAAATGAACCTGTCGCCGGATGTTTCCGGCGGTCGGCTCCGCACAGAATCAGGTAGTTTCTCCAGAGTAGATTCATGGATATTCTCAGGCGATCCTAGCTTCAAACGCTCATGATCGGGTCGGACCGTTCACCCCGCTTGGGCATGTAAATTCTGAGGCCTCCGTCGGGGGTGTCGATGGCTGGGCAGGAATTTTACACAGCAAAATTTGCAGATAAATTCGATCAAATAAGAATCAAATAAGAATCAAATAACGATCCAATAGCGTACAAACTACCCCATGTCAGGATCGCATCCTGGATGAATCGTACCGTGTGGTATCGGTCGTGCGCGGCGGCCGACGGCCGGATTTCCGTACTGTGTCGAAGTGAGATTCGCGCCTGAGGCAGGGGTCGGGCGCAGGCGCACGGCGGCGCCACAACACCCGCGGCCGGCACCCTGACCGAGACCCACCCACCGCACCGACCCCCGGCCACTGAGAAACCCCGAACCCGACGCCCACGCCCCAGCGATACCCGACACCCGAAACACCGACCGACACCGAGACACCACGACCACCAACTGACCGCACACACGCGCCCACACCCGAGCAGCCGCACGCAGACCCCAACCCGACCGCACCCGACCCCCGTACCCGGTGCCCGCACCCGGCGCGCCGCGCGACACCCCCAACCCCCACCCCGCCCCGCCCCAACCGCACCCACCAGGGGTGGCTCGCGTCGCTCGCGCCGCCGGGCTGTCGGTACCTCGCCCCGCACTACGGGCCCACCTCGGGATCCTCTACGGGAACCCTGCTTTCACGAGGAGATCGGTTCATGAGAACCCACACACTTTGCGCGCTCGCTGCCACCGCCGCACTGCTCGCTCTCGCCGCCTGCGGCGGCAGCAACACGAGCGGAACGCCCGCCGGCGGGGACAAGACGCCGGCACAGCTTGCGGCCGAAGCCACCACAGCCCTTGATGCCGCCAGAGACGCTGTCAACAACGTGATGAACGATTCCGACGAGGCGAAGGTCTCCGCCGCCAACACGGCGCTGGCGGCTGCCAAGACGAAGGTCGAGGCGGCGGCCGGGGCGGACAACCACGCCGACCTTAAAACGCGACTCACGGGGCTTGAGACATTGCTTGCTGGCAAGAAGTCTGCGCGCGTAACCGCCCTGATCAAGGCGGCGAATGACGCGGTTAAGGCGGTGATGAATGACTCCGATAACGACACGGTCACCGCAGCCAATACGGCGCTGATGAAGGCCAAGGAGGCGGCAGATGCGGACGACGCTCAGAAGCGGCAGCTAACTCAGCTTGAGGGCAGACTCATGCAGAAGAAGGAAGATCGCATGGCCGCCATGAAGGCGGAGGCGGACCGGATGAAGGCGGAAGCGCTGGCGGTGTACACCGGCATCGCCCCCTATTCGGATGTGACCGACAATGTGGCCAGGCGGTACGCGGTATTCAGCGACCAGGGAGTAGACCTAGACCTTTCAGACGCCACTCTGAACGTTACCGTCGGCGAGCTGGACACCGTGAACCTGGAGCGGGACAAGGGCGCCATGGTCACGGCTCCCGCAGGCTGGACGGGCGCGAAGTACACGCTGACAGACGAGGGCACCACCTACGAGGCGATGGTCTACGACAACCGGTACAGTGCACCGGGGCGTCCGTTCCGTGTCGCGTGGAAGGATGAGTTAACGGATGACGGCATTCTCCCTGGAGCAAATGTGAATGCGGCCGAAGGGATAATGCTTGACGTCGAGTTGGCCGCCGGACCCAACCTGCTCGCACCGGCGGATGAAACGTACAAGGTAAGGGGTACTTTTACTGGTGTGCCCGGCGAATTCTTCTGCAAGCCCGCCGCCGGCAGGGCCTGCGCAGCGCGGCTATCGGCCGAAGAAGGCTCCGAAGTTGGTTTGGGTGATTCGAACGCGTCCCTGCAGTTCGCCTTCACGAACGGCTGGACATTCAAGCCCGACAACGTAAACGACAGGGTGATCCCTGATCCAGACGTCGCCTTCATCTCTTACGGCTACTGGATCAAGAAGTCGGCCAGCGGCAAGTGGGACGTGAGCGCGTTCCATCATGCCTACAGGGGAGCACTCCCATCCTTCAGCGGCCTCGACGGCGACGACAATCTGGGAGGCACGGCGACGTATACGGGCGGAGCCGCGGGCGTGTACGCCCTCAGCGCCGAGGCCGGCACGTTCACCGCGGATGCCGAGCTCGTCGCCGACTTCACCAACAACAAGGTCACGGGCACCATCGACGGTTTCATGACCGAGAGGTTCACGGGCGGCGGTGACGCCATGGCGCGGGGATGGTCCGTCGAACTGCACCAGCAAGCCGTCGGCGACGGCGGGGGGATGGAACCTGACACCAGCTCGGGTTCGACCGGCCTCACGCGGTGGACCGTGGACGGAACCGCCGCACCGGCCTCCGGCAAGTGGGAGGGCGCTTTCTACGGCAGGGGTGGCAAGGGCCTCCGGCCGAAGGCCGCCACCGGATCGTTCTACGCCGAACACGGCATGAACGGCAGGATGGTCGGCGCGTTCGGCGTGCTGGACCCCGATCGGGACGAGCAGTAGGAGGATCGGGCGGAACCCCCGCCCGGCACCCTCGTGACGACCCGCCCCCGGCGTTCCCGCCGGGGGCGGGTCTGCCGGGGCCCCATGGAAGAGAAAGCGGGAAGGTGTTCGTGATGGTTGAACAAACAGAACCGAAACAGATGAGGCAACTGGCGGTGGCCGGTCCCACGGTCGCGCTCGCCCTCGTGCTGGCGGCGTGCGGCAGCAGCAGCGGCAGTAGCGACGCGCCCCCTACCACCAAAATAGACACCGATTACACCGGAGGCTTAATGCTAGGCCCGACGATAATTAAGGCGGGCGAGAACCTGGAGGCCGGCACGACGGTTTTTTCGTGCGCTGCCGGTGGCAGTGACTGCACAATCACCACCGTGCAGGACTCGGCGACAAATGAGCGGACGGCAACTGTGACCGGTGGCGAGCTCACTTGGGCGCAGAAGGTGGACCTCATGGGCAGCACGGACCTGGAAGCCGGCACGAGGGAGATTGCAGCGGGCAAGTCCCTGACGGTCGGCACGACGATTCTTTCGTGCGCTGCCGGCGGCAGTGCCTGCGAACTCAAAGTCATGAAAGGCTCGGATGGGAACCTGACGGCGACCGCAACCGGTGGCAGGGTCACCTTGGCGCAGAAGGTGGACATGTCCTCGGTGTCCGCGGGCGCCCGGAAGGACACCGGTACGCTGGAGATCGCTGCTGGTGCCAAGAAGACGCTCGGTGACGTCACCTACAGCTGCGCGGCGGGTGACACCGGCTGCACGGTCACGGTCAAGGCCGACGGGACGGCCACCTCCACCGGCGGGACGGTGACGGCGGCGGACTCCGACCGCTATACGGCCGCGGTGGCAGCGGCAGCGGCCGCCGAGCAAAAGGCCGCAGAGGAAGCCGCGGCGGCAAAAAGGGCCAAAGAGGAAGCCGAGAAGAAACAGGCGGCGGCGGCGCTGAAGCTGTATCAAGGTATCAAAAAGCGTATCCCGAGTGGATCACCCCTGCGGAACGCGGAATTCTCAGACAAATCAACATCAGGAGGCACTTCAATAAACAAAAAGGCCACGTTGGATGTGATAATCATTGGCGCCGCAGCTAAAGTGTCCCTGACGAAAGACGATATGGAAGTCGATCCACTCCATGACTGGAATGGTTCGAAGTACTCCCTGACGACCGACAAGGGCGAGACCTATGTGGCGAGGGTCTACGACAACGAGACACCTGAGTACAGGTCGTTAAAGGAGGCGTGGAAGGACGAGCTCGATTCGGATGGATGGCTCGGCGGCAGCCACCTGGCGGATGACAAGGTTTCGATTCCGGAAGCCGACAACAAGGCTGGAATTTTCCATCCCCCGGCATCGGCAGGAGGTACCAAGAGTCAACTCAAAGGCACGTTTGAGGGGGTGCCCGGCACCTACGTTTGCACGCCCAAAGCTGACAAGAAGTGTGCAACGAGCACGACGACTACCGGCGACACCGCTCTGGGCGGGACAGCGATGGATGGGACCAACTGGGTTATAGGTACTGGTAATGCGGAGTGGATGTTCAAGGCCGATGATCCGGATGCCAAGCTGATAGAAACTGCAGACGGTGGTTTCATGACGTACGGCTGGTGGCTCAAGAAGTCCCGGGACGGCAAGACCTGGGAGGCAAGTTCGTTCTACGGACCCAGGGGGGACAGTCAGTCCGAGAATGTCACTACCCTCGGCGGAAAGGCGACGTACACGGGCGGGGCGACCGGTTTGTACGCTCTCAGCAGTTCCACCGGCGGAGAGAACGACTCCGGCCAGTTCACGGCCGACGTCACGCTCACGGCCGATTTTAGCGACCGGGATACGGATAACCTTGTCTACGGCACCATCGACGGCACCATCGACAACTTCAAGGTCATGGAGCTCGAAGGTGGCACTAACAGCCAGGAGCGTAACTGGTCGGTCAAGCTGCAGAAGACGACAATCGGTTCTACCGGGAATTTCAGCGCGAATATCGTCAACAAGGATGCTCCGAGCCGTACGATCTGGACCAAGGACGGCATTGCCGCGCCAGTTTCCGGCGAATGGGACGGGGAGCTCTACGAATCGGATGGCAGCGACAACAGTCTGCCGTTTGTGGCGGTCGGACACTTCTACTCCGAGTACCACAACGACGGCAGGATGGTCGGTGCGTTCGGCGCGAACAAGCAGTCGTCTTCGTCGACGGAGTAGGTCTGCCGCCCGGATCTGACGACCCGGCATCACCCCCGGCGGGCTTGCTCCGCCGGGGGTGATGCCGGCATGGGCCCCCGGAACGGCATGGAGAGAGGTTCCGGGGACTGCGACCTTGTCCTGCCGTGCCCGGTTGCAACCGTCTCGCCGGCGGCGGTACGTGGCACTGGAGCCTGAAGACAGTAATGCAGGAGTAGCCGAACGGGCCGGGATTCCCATTCAGGCGGCAACCCGCCCCGAGCGCCCCGCCCAAAGAAAACCCCGGCCGTCCGGGGGACGGACGGCCGGGGAGGGCAGGCCACACGGGGGCGCAGGCACGCCCCCGGGCGGGCGGCTAGTTGTCGTACTGTTTCGTGATGTTCTTCGCGCCGAACGCGCCGACCAGCCGATGGGTCGTGCCGTGTTCGGAGTAGAAGGTGCCGATCACCACGTCCGGCTGGCCGTCGCCGTCGGAGCCGCCGATCGATTCCCCGACCGTCGTGTCGTACATCCTGCCGCTCCACTTGCCGGCCACCGCCCCCTTGACGCCGTTGATCGACCAGACGACCGAATCGGTGCGGTCGTCGATCTTTGCCCCGGAAGCCCAGCTATTTTTCTCCAACGTCAACGTCCAGCCCGGATCCCCGGACCCGCCGTTCAGCCGGAACTGGCTGACCGTGCCGGTCATGCCCGCACGGTCAACGGGGTTGTTGCTGGCGCTGACGTCTCCGAACAGGGCCTCCAGCCTGGCCACCGCCTCGAACTCGCCGGCCTCGCCCTTGCCACGGAGCGGGTCGTGGATGGCATACACGCCGCCCGCGGGACCCTCGAAGGTCGCCGTGCCCGACAGGCTGGTGCCGTCCGAGGGAGACTCGATACCATCGCCTTCCTTTCCGATAAAGACGGTGGCCATCCTGGGCATGCGGCCGCTCACGTCCTCTCTTACCCACCAGCCGAAGTACACGTAGTGGAGACCGGGGCGGTTGACCCTGGCGTCCTCGTCGTAGACGAACTCCCAGGCATCGGCCAGGTGGTGGCCGCCCTTCGCCGTCGAGACCCGGCAGGAAGCGGCGGTGGAGTAGGTGCAGCGATACCAGCCGGGCGCGCCATGGAAGGTGCCTCTCAGCCGGATCTCCTTGGTCGACGGGTCGGACGGCTTCATGTCCTCGCTGCCCGCACTCTGGAAGTGGGGGGATGCGATGCCCGCGTCAATCCCGGTGGTCAGGGAGAGCCGACGCTCGGCCTTGGTGTGGGTTCCCCCGACCGCCGGCTTGAGAAGATCATTATCGAAGTAATCGGCCGCCAAAGCGTCATACTTCTCCGGGCGGTTGTTCCACACCCGGACCCGGTCGTGGAATTTGTCCAGGCCGTCGCGTTGATCGCCCTTGTCGTCGCGAGACTCGGTCAAGTCCGAGACCTTCCACTTGGCCAGCGCCGCGATCTGCCACCCGTCCACCGTCTTGACGACCTCTTCCTTCGTGAAAGTGACCGCGGATTCGTAGTCGCTGTCCAGCAACGTCCCCGCCCCTTGTGCCATATCGAGCGTCAGGCCGGACGGCTTGCCGGTACCACTCAACACCTTATTGGGATTCTCCCACGGCCCCCTATACAGGGCGTCCAGGGCGAGGTTGGCCTGCGCGTCCTTGCTGCCGTCGTCGGCGGGACCCTGCAGCGACTTGAACATCGCCTCGGCGAAGGCCTTGCGGCCGGCTTTGGCCGTGGTCAGGGCGCTCCGCTGCCGGGTCAGCTCCGCGCGGAGCTCCGTCTTTTGATCGGCAGAGAGGTTTTCCGCGTCGTCGATCGCCGTCTTGGCCGCCTCGAGCTTGGCTTCGGCGTCCGTCACGCTCTCCCGGGAGGAATCGCGCTTGACCATGCCGACTGCGCTCATGGCCGCCGCGATCTGGCCGTCCTGGATTCTCTTGACGGCCATGGCTCTCGTGCGGGAGGTTTTCTTCCCTCCCAGCGCGCCCTCATGCACGGCAAGCGCCGCACGGAGCTTCTCTTTTTCCGCTTCGAGGATGTCCGCGGCCTCGATCGCTGCCTTGGCCGCGTCGATCTTCTTCTGAGCGTCGGTCACGGTGCTTTCGGCGGACGTGTTCGTGACCATGCCGACCGCGTTCCCGGCGGCCATGATGGCGCCGTCCTTGATGGTCTTGGCAATGGCGGCGGCCCGCTTGTCTTCCAGACCTCTCCCTTCTGCGCGGGTCAGCTCCTGTTGATATTCGGCCTTTTCTTCTTGGGTCAGGTCCTCGGTCTCATTGAGCTTCGCCCTCAGATCCTTGATGGCGGTGACGGCGGCGGTGAGCTGGTCTGTCGTAGGCGTGACGCCCGTAACCGCCGTAAGAGCCGCCTGGAGCGCTTCGGAAGCACTCCTCAGCGCGTTCATCTGCTCTTTCCGGTCCACGGCTTTCTGGGCGTTGTCCCGTTGCGTCTGGTACGTCTTCTTGTCGGCCTCGCTGACATCGACCGCGGCGGTCAGCGCCGCCTCGAGAGCCATGATTTTTGCCTTGGCCGCGTTGATCATCGCCTCGGTCGACAGGTCAAGGGCGGCCGGGTCAAAGGCCGCGTCCATCAGCGCCTTCTTTTGGGCCTTCTGCGCCTCCGTCTCGGTAGGCTCCGGCTCGGTAGGCTCCGGCGGACCCATCGGGTCGCCCGCGGTTTTGCTGCTGCCGCCGCAGGCTGCGAGGGCCAGTCCGGCCACCGCGGCAGCCGCGACGGCCCAATGTGTGTGAGTTCTCATGAACCGATCTCCTCT
This sequence comes from Alphaproteobacteria bacterium, assembly GCA_965203385.1. GTDB lineage: Bacteria > Pseudomonadota > Alphaproteobacteria > TMED109 > TMED109 > VXPW01. The sequence goes on along the minus strand of OZ241893.1, from coordinate 1,796,024 downwards.
GAAAGGCAGTCCCCGGGTGTGTGGTGGTACCGGGACTGCAGGGTTGGTGGGTCGTATGCAGGGGGAACTGCCGGCGGCCCGGCGGGGGCGGCTCTCGTCGAGATCGCCCCCGCCGGGCCGCAGGGGCGCTTGCACGCCCCCGTGCGGCGGCTACTTCGAGGTGACGCTCGCGCCGAACGCGCCGACCAGCCGGTGGGTGCGGCCGTGCTCGGAATAGAATCTGCCGAGCACCAGGTCCGGTATGTCGGAGCCGTCGGAGCCGCCGCGCGACTCCGCGAGCGTGGTATCGAACAGCTCGGCTTCCCAGCCTTTGACCTCCGAGCCCGGGACGCCGTCGATCGTCCAGGTCGTCCTGCCGTCGGCGCCGATGATCTTTTGGCCGCCGGTAGCCCATCCGGTGCGCTTCAGCGCCACGCTCCAGTCCGGATCCCCGGACCCGCCGTTCAGCCGGAACCGGTCGATCGTGCCGGTCAGGCCCACGTCCACCGTGTTGCTGCTATTTCCGAACTTGGCGTTCAGCGCGGCCGTCGCCGTGAACTCGCCGGCCTCACTTTCGCCGTTGAGCGGGTCGTGGATGGCGTACTGCCCGGCCGCGGGGCCCTCGTAGGTCGCCGTGCCGCTCATGCCGGTGACGTCCGAGGACGCACCGATGCCACCGCCTTGGGTTCCGACGAAGCTGGAGATCACCCTGGGCATGCCGTCGCCCTTGTTCTCTCTCACCCACCAGCCGAAGTACGCGAAGCTTGTGTCCTGACCTTCGAAGACTACCTCGGCGTCCTCGTCGTATTTGAAACTCCAGTTCGCGGCCAGGAAGTACTGGCCGTAGTTCCCCACCGAGACACGGCAGCCTTCTTCGTCTGCGGAGTCGTACGTGCAGCGATAGGTGGGTGCGCCCTGGTAGGTGCCTCTAATAAGGATCTCCGAGGAGGCATCCGAGGAGACCTCCGAATCGTCCAGTGTGAGATCGTTAGCGATGCCCGCCTTCGGGAACCCGGGTGCGGCGATGTGACGGTCGACCCCGGTGCCCAGCGTCAACACGCGTTCGGCCGGTTTGTGGTCCCCCGCGAAGAGCGGCTTGTCATCCGATTCGAAGTGCACGGCGGCCTTCACCGTCGGGGTCCGATCGAGCCTGTAAAACAGGGCCCGGTCAAACAAGGTTTCCTTGTCATTCAGGTCCTTCGGCTTTTCGCCGGTCGTGTTTCTGCGGCCATTGGACCGCCTCGTGACCGTCCAGTCGCCCACTTCCCCGGCGGCCTCGACCTCCGTCAGGACCACCGGAAAGTTGGGGCCGCTTTTGCTGGTGTCGGGCAGCGAACCCCCGTCCGCCCGGGGATCCAACTTGAGGCCGACCACCTTGTCGGTAGCACTCTTGATGAAGGTATACTCGGCCGCGTTTTCCAGATTATTCATCGCATTCTGTGTGCCGGTGGGGCCCGCCCCGAGGTCGGGGGTGTTCGGCCCGCCCAGCGCCGAAAACTGCGCTTCGGCGTAGGCCTTGCGGGCCATGGCGGCCGTGTTGAATGTCGTCTGGTGCTGGGCCAGCTCCGTGCGGAGTTCCGTCTTTTTCTCGGGCGAGATGGACGCGTCGTCGATCGCCTTTCCGGCCGCCGCGAGCTTGGCTTCGGCGTCCGCCCAGGTCTCCCGGGAGGAAGCGCGCTCGAGCATGCCGACCGCCGTCATGGCCGCCTTGATCTCGCCGTCCCTGATGCCCGTGACGGCCATGGCGGTCTCGCGGGAGGCCTTCTTCCCTTCCAGCGCACCCTTATGCACGGCAAGCGCTGTGCGAAGCTTTGCCTTTTCCGCTTCGGGGATGTCCGCGGCCGTGATCGCCGCCTCGGCCGCCGCGATCTTCTCCTGAGCGTCGGTCTCGGTGCTGGGGTCGGACGTGTCCGTGACCATGCCGACCGCGTTCCCGGCATCCATGATGGCGCCGTCCGTGATGCCTTTGGCAATGGCGGCGGCTCGCTTGTCTTCCAGATCTCTTCCCTCTGCTCTGGTCAGCTCCTGTTGATATTCGGCCTTTTCCTCTTCGGTCAAGTCCTTGGCCTCATTGAGCTTCGCCCTCAGGTCCTTGATGGCGTTGACGGCGGTGGTGAGCTGATCTGTTGTAGGCGTGACGCCCGTAACCGCCGTAAGAGCCGTATCGAGCGCTTCGGAAGCCTTCAGCAGCGCGTTCGTCTGCTCTTGCTTGCGCACGGCTTTATTGGCGTTGTCCAGACTCGTCTTATACATCGCCTTGTCGGCAGGACTTACGTCGGTCGCATCGTCGTACGCTTCTTGTAGCTCCGCGATGGCCGCCTTGGCCGCAGCGATCTTGTCTGCGTCCGAGAGATCGGACGTGTCGACCTGGGCGAGCGCGTCCATCAGCGCCTTCTTTTGGTCCTTCTGCGCCTCCGTCTCGGTTTGCCCCGCCGGCGGATCCTTGCTGTCCACCGCGCTATTGCTGCCGCCGCAGGCGGCGAGAGCGAGCAGTGCGGCGGTGGCAGCGAGCGCGCAAAGTGTGTGGGTTCTCATGAACCGATCTCCTCGTGAAAGCAGGGTTCCCGTAGAGGATCCCGAGGTGGGCCCGTAGTGCGGGGCGAGGTACCGACAGCCCGGCGGCGCGAGCGACGCGAGCCACCCCTGGTGGGTGCGGTTGGGAGTCAGTGTAAACGGTACAAAGAGGAAGGTCAACAACCCCTGAAAGCTCTTGTTCAACCGTTACCGAAACCGGTGCGACGGCCTGGCCAAAGGTCGCATCGTCGAGATGGACGTAGCGATTGGTCGTGCCGCCGCGGCGGTATCCGAGCAGGCATCCAAGCATGTGCAGACTCTCGCCGTTCATCACCGTATGCGGGGCGTACCTGCGTCGCGGGCCATGCAGCCGCTGATCCGCCCCCGCTGAGGATACCTGATGCCAGAACGGTAACGGTTCCGGAGCCGGATGTCCATCCCCCGGGCAGGGCCGGGTCGCCCATCTGCCGCTCTCCGTCGGTCCACACCGGAGCCCGCAGGGTCGGGGGTCGAGGGTTCACCTCCCCCCGCTCCCGGGGCGCGGCCGGAAAAATACGGGGCTGTGGGAGGCCGGTGGATCAATTCGAAGGGCTGTCCCAGTTACCGCTGCAGGTGCGCCGGGCGCCGGCCCGTTTCCGCATGCCTCCGGTCTTGCGGATGACCGGGGGAACGAGGGCGGGCACAGGGCTTCGTAGGGCCGGGCGGGTCCGGTCCGTCGGCGCAGGCCGCCCTCCAGCCGGATCATGCCCCGAAGGTGGTGCTGCACCGCCGCGGCCCAATGTTGCCGGACCGGGGCCGGCAGTCGTTCGGACGCTGTGCAAGCCGGGAAACGTGACGGGTTCCCGCAGGGTTCGGTGGTAGTGCGTTCATCCCGCCAAGTGCTGCGGGAACGGACCTCGGTGCGGCGGCACATGACCCGGAAGGCCTGCCGGACGCCGGGCCGGGCGAAGGATCCCGAGTGCGGATGGAAGGCTTGTCGATACGGTCGTGGGTCGGTTCGAGCTGCGGGGGCGCGAAGCCCGGCACGTCGGCCCTCCCCCCTTCCCGCTCACCCGCACCCAGCGGACCGGTCTCCGGCGCCTGAAACCGCCGCCGGGCGGCTCATGTGCTCGCACGTCAATCTGCCGGCGGCGCACGCGGCGGCGGATCTGGCCGGGCGCTGCGACAACATCAATCCCGACCGGCCGCATCGGGAGGAAGCGCTTCTCGGGGACCGGACAAGGCGGACCGCTGCGGCTGTTCCCGACCGGGCAGCGGCCGCGGCTCTCCCTGGATTCGAATTCCTTCGTCCCGAACCGCGGCCGCGGCGAGAACGCCGGTCCCGCAGAAGCGCCCGGCCACGCGTCACTCATGCGCTACAGTCAACGATGCCATTCTGTCAGGCATGGTGAAGGCGCGGAGACTCCTCCCTTGACAACCGGTCAAGTCGGAAATTTCCTGCAGCACCGCGTGGGAGCTGCGACGGCCGGGCGTCGTGCGCGGGTGAGGCCGCCTGACGGCCTTCCCGGCACTGGGCCGGGCCGGAGAGGGCACAGCGGCCATCCCGGCGGCCATGATGACGGGCATGACCTTGCATCAGCGGTCCGGGGCACCGGAAGGCCGCTGCCTGTTGAACGGGGTTGAGATGCAGGGAAGGAGCGACTTTTCCGCGACGGAAGCACACGCTATCCGGATGATCCTCCGCAAGATCAGGCGTGCCGATCGTTCGGACCAGAAGAACCTGCGCCGTACTCTCCGCGAGAAGTATCGATTGTATATCACGGATTTCGATACCAGCCGCAGGGGCTTCAGCGAAGCCGATTTCCATGCGCTGGTGGACCAGGGCGTCATCAGCATTCGAGAAAACGGCCGAACAGCCGTTTCCCCATCAGGTAGCGGGGAAGATCTGGCCGGGCGTATCCGGCTGGGCGAGGACTCGACCCTGGAGCTCAAGAGCGTCGAGGTGGTCGGAGGCAAGGTCCGAAGCCCGGGCCGGGACGAGTTCGCGGATGAACTAGCGGCCTTCGCCAACTCGAAAGGCGGCACGGTCATCCTCGGGGTGGATGACCGGACGCGGGAGGTTACGGGCATACCGCTCGATGACCTCGACGTAGTGGAAGGCTGGGTTCGCGAGATCTGCAATGATTCCGTCAAGCCGGTACTGGACGCCGACATCTACAAGCTGCACCTGCCGAGCACGTCCGGACGCGCGCTTCCCGTGATTCGCATCGAGATTTCCCGCAGCCTCTTCGTGCATCGAAGCCGGGGTGGATACTTTCGCCGGCTGGGCAGCTCGAAGCGTGAACTGGCCCCGGAGTATCTCGCGCGCCTGTTCGAACAGCGCAGCCAAAGCCGGATCGTTCGCTTCGATGAAACGATGGTGCCGGGCACGGAACCCGACGATCTGGATTACGCGCTGACCCGTCGCTTCCTGCGGGAAAAACCCGCGGATCAGGGCGTCACCGCGGAGCTGGCCCGCAAGCTCCGCCTGGTGGCAGACGACGACCGGGGCGTCTCACGGCTGACGCTGGCCGGCGTTCTCCTGTGCACCCGCGAGCCTCAACGGTGGCTCCCGCATGCGTACATACAGGCCGTCAGCTACGCCGGGGCGCGCACCGACATCGACTACCAGACGGATGCGCGCGATATCGGCGGACCGCTCGATGAACAGGTCGCGGAAGCGTTGCATTTCGTGCGCCGGAACATGCTGGTCGGTGCGACCAAATCAACGGCGCGGAGCGAACGCCCGCAGTTCAGCGAACGAGCCGTGTTCGAAGCGCTGGTGAACGCGGTCGCGCACCGGGACTATTCCCTGGCGGGCGCACGCGTACGATTGCACCTGTTCGGTGACCGGATCGAGCTGTACGTGCCCGGCGCACTTCCCAACACGCTCACCCCCGACTCGATGCATCTCCGGCAATCCAGCCGGAACGAACTCATCGTGTCCCTGTTGGCGCAGTGCCAGGCCCCGGCGCATACCGGACGCACACGCCTGATGGACCGTCGCGGAGACGGGGTGCCCATCATCAGGAACGAATGCGAGAAGCTTTCTGGCCGCCTTCCCGAGTACGCCATGATCGACGACGGCGAATTGCGGCTCGTGATGCGGGCGGCGAACACACTTCCGGCCCCATGAAGGCGCGGCTCCTCCATGCACGACCTGAAGCGCATCGTCTGTCTCGCGAATGCCCGGAAGCTGCAGGGCCGGTGCATCGCCGGCCGGGAGTGGAGCAACGGCCGGGCCGGCGGGTGGATTCGCCCCGTCAGCAACCGCGAGCACGGCGAAGTATCGGAGTACGAGCGCCAGTACGAGGACGGCAGCGACCCGCAAGTCCTCGACGTGATCGACATCCCGGTGCTGCGGCCGCGCCCGCGAAGCTTCCAGTCCGAAAACTGGCTGCTTGATCCCGAATACTATTGGAAGAAGGCGGGCCGGCTGTCGCCGTTCGACTTGCCGCAACTCACCGACCCGGCCGCCCGGCTGTGGCTCGACGGCCACGACACGCACCACGGGCGCAACGACAAGATTCCCCTGGAAATTGCGGATTCGGTTCACGATTCCCTGAAGCTGGTGCAGGTCGACGCCCTCCAGCTCTCGGTGTTCCGACCCGATGAAGCATTCGGCAACACCAAGCGGCGCGTCCAGGGACGTTTCAGCCACGGGGGGAGCCGGTACTGCCTTTGGGTCACCGACCCCGCCTACGAACGGAAATATCTGGCGAAACTGGATGGAACGTATGCCGTTGGCGAATGCTTTCTCACCGTGAGCCTCGGGGAACCGTTCGGCGGTGCCGTCCACAAGCTCATCGCCGCGATCATTGCCAGGCAAAGCCGGCCGCCCCGATGAACCAGTTCCGCCACGGCGTGCTTACCATCGGTCATTCGACCCACACGCTGGAAACGTTCGTGACCCTGTTGCAGCTGCACGACGTGACCGCAGTCGCCGATGTCCGCTCCAGACCGTACAGCCGGTTCAACCCGCAATTCAATCGCGAGCCGCTGGCGGACGCCCTGAGCCGAAACGGCGTCCGGTACGTGTACCTGGGCCATGCGCTAGGGGGGCGACCGGATGACCCTTCCTGCTACGAAGGCGGAAGAATCCGCTATGATCTTGTCGCCGGGACGGAACCGTTCAAGGGCGGACTGGTGCGGGTCGTTCGCGGTGCCGCCAAGTACCGGATCGCGCTGATGTGCTCGGAAAAGGAGCCGCTTGCCTGCCACCGGACGCTCCTCGTGTCACGGGCTCTGGATGAACAGGGCATCGACGTCGCGCATATTCACGCCGATGGTCGAGCGGAGCCGCACAGCGAGGCCATGGACCGCCTGCTCGACTTGCAGAAGCTTCACCGCAAGGATCTCTATGCCACGCGCGAGGAGCTGATCGCCATCGCCGTCGCACGACAGTCGGGACGAGCAGCGCACGGGGACGACCGGCCAGCTGTTCGGGACGCGGAGCAAGCCCCGTGAAGGTGTACACCATCGGGTTTACCAAAAAGCCGGCCGGCCAGTTCTTCGGCCTGTTGCGGGCGTGTGGCGCGAGGCGCGTGGTGGACGTTCGCCTCAACAACGTCTCCCAGCTCGCCGGCTTCGCCAAGCGCGGCGACCTGGCGTTCTTTCTCGCCGAGATCTGCGGCATGGAATACGTCCACCTTCCCGAACTCGCACCCACCAGGGAAATGATGGACGAGTACAAGAAGCGTGGGAGCGACTGGGAAACCTACGAGACCCGCTTCCTGGAACTCCTGCGCCACCGTCGAATCGAGCAAACGGTTCCCGCGGAAGTCGTCGCGGATGGATGCCTGCTCTGCAGCGAGGAGAAACCCCACCACTGTCACCGGCGGTTGGTGGCGGAGTATCTGAACGACCATTGGGGCAATGTCCAAATCTCTCATCTCGGATAGAGCAAGCACTCCAGCGCCCGCACCGGGCGACGGGAGGGAAGCGGGGCGAACGGATCGCCTTCCAGCTGAGGTTCCGGTGCAACTGCTCACCCCGTTTGCGGGCACGGCAAGCTGAACGGCCTTGCGGGCATTCCCGTCAGCGCCGTTGTAGCAAGCGGGGTGTTCGGCTCAAGGGTCCAGACCACCGCCCGCTGCCCCCGCCACACCAGCCTTCGGCACACGGATTCCACGCGTTGAACGCGAAAGAACACTTCCGCTCACCGTGTGCCATCCGGTTCGGTTCGGGTGCCGGCCGGGAACAGAGGCTGACAGCATCACGATTCCGAACTTTTGCACGCCAAGCCGGCCGCCGCCACTGAATCCGGGGCACCATCGGGCATGCCCGGCCATCGCCGCTGGCCGACCGGGTGTCGCGTCAAGGGGAGGCAGCAGATGTACCGCTGGCTGCCGGCTCGGCAAGGGCCAACAGTGAAGCGGCATCCGCGCAATCGACGATCGCAACCCCCACCTCATCAAGACGCACCGGATCGTCAACCTCACCGAGCAACACGGCGAGGTGCTTCGCCGTGGCCGCGCCGAACTTGCGCTCGGCCTGACGCACCAGCAGCGCCCGTTCCCGTTCGAGACCCTGTTCCAGCCCCCGTTCGAGACCCTGTTTCTGACCCTGTGCAAGATGTCGCTTCGCAAACGCCTCAACCTTTTCCGCGAATATCGTTGCCATTTCTTCCAATCCTCCTGTTTCTCCGAGACGACGCAGTTCACCGGCCAGGCCCGGATCTGCCGCTGCCAGGTCGCTTCGCACGACCAGCCCGCGGGCCCATTCCATGAAGGCGCGCCTCAGACTCTCGTGGCCCGGATCCTGCAGCAGTACGGCCAATCTTCGCAGGTTCCGCGACATGCTCCTGAGCGGGCCTTGTTCCAGTGCGATCTGCGCCGCCACGAGATTGTCCTTCGGAAGATCCGTGACACGAAGGGCATGTTCATCCACCAGAAGATAGCGCTGATGCAACTGGAACGGTGCGAGGTCCGCACCGACCGGGGCGATCAGGTGGCCGGTTTCCTCCGGGGCCCACCATCGGGACTTGCCATTGTACAGGGCAACCGGCAGCACCGGCGGCAGCCGGCCGCGCCGCCCTTTGCGAGCTCGCCGCTGCGAATCAGTTTGAGGTACATCTGGCACGTATAGGCCGAAATGCGCGCCGCCATGAAGGAATCCACCGTCGACTGGAATTCCACAGCAACACCAGCAGATAGAGCCAGCGGCCGGCTTCCGCATCCTGGCCGCGGAACCGTATCCGCCACGCCGTATCGCCCCGACTCTGGGTGAGTCGATCGTCGACATCTTGATCCGGCATGCGTTCCCGTCGGTCGAAGTCGAGCGTATTCAGCAGGTCGTCGGAGAGGAAGCAGCGCAGCAGGTCGCTGACCATTCGCGTGTGGTCGAAGAACAGCTTATCGCGACGACTACGGTTTATGTCTGCCCGAGCGATTGCGAATTGCGTCAGCGAGCGGTGCTAGCCGGGCCGGACCGGAAAATGCGCCTTCATTGAGAAGCTTTATTAGCTCGGCAGTATCCATTGTCGCCAGAAACGAGAACACACGAGGAATCGAACTCATGCGTGAAGCTGATTTACTCAAATCGACGTTATAAATTTGACAGAATTCTCTAATATCTGCAATACTAGGAAGGAATTTACCACCCTCAAAATACTTAGCAGCACGCATCATAACCTCGGATTTATTTTGCGGAAGTGTCATCTTGTCTACATAATTGACAGCTGATGATTTGTTTCCAACATTGTATCCAGTACTGCATGCGCGCTTCTGCGCCGGAGAAGAACCTTGATCTGGTACAGCTTGATCTGGCACAGCTTGTATGTCGGCAAGACTATGCAACACGGAGCTTATTCCGTGGCGACGTACCAGTCCTTGCAAGGTTTCGGTTAGGCCATGTTGCGGCATTAGTCTTTTTCCAATTCTATATAGTCAAAAAAACTCTTTTGCAAACAGTTTAAACCGTGAAGAGTTACCACTGTGGCTCCTGTCTCCGCGCATAATCTTGGGGAAGCCTCGCGAATGGGGTATCTGATTTTCGAATATGTGCCATCCGTTGTTGTTCGCCTCTTCAAGTATCTCCTTCATTGCACTGCGTTTTTCAGGTCCCCCATCATTGCCTCCGTGGTAAAATCCGTTGTTTATGACAACGCCGATGACCTCAATGTTGTGGGGCGGGTTCTCGGCTCTAAATGCTTCAAGAGATTTCGCCAGTAACGGGAATCCTACGGTTGCGAAATACTCGGGCCGCACCGGTACCAAGACATATCGGGAAGCATGGTATGCCGCCCGTGTGAATACGGACTCTGTCGGTGGACAATTTCAGTTATTCCGGATCCGGAATAACTGAAATTGTTATCCATTTGAATTTCTGGGTTCTGAACAAACACGCTCAAACCTGCGCGGTGCTTGACCAGCGACTTCAGCGGCTTACCCTCCGGCGCCGTGTCCGGCAGTTGCGCCAACTGTCGTTCAGCTTCCGCAAACAGTGCGTCGACGCCGGCCTCCAGTTCGGCCTGCGCCGCATCAAATCCCTCCGCTGGAGAGCCACTGTCCGGATCGAGGAAACTGAGTCGGGCCGCGTTCAGGCGGTAGATCTCCGCGATTCGATCGATCCATCCGTCCCGCCATGCCGTCAGCCGTGGACGTCCCTCCGCGCATTTCAGAAAATCTCGTCGGGAATGGGCCCAACAGAAACATAAAATCAGACGTCCTGACATCGAAGGCTGACTCTCGGCAGGTGGGTGTCCGAAATCTCCAGCAATGTAGCCAAATTTCGCAAGTTTCCGCTTGACATTACAGGAAACGTGTTTACGTTTTGGCTTGCACCCGATTTAGAGGTTCGGACCCATGCGCACACTCCCGCTGCAACCCCATGAGGCCACCCCGATCGGCACCTCCTGTTTTTCCTTTGCCATCAGCCATGACCGGCAGATCTATTTCTCCAATTTGGAGCCCTTTGATTCTCACGCTGTAGGCAATCGCAAGGCGATGATGCTGCGCGTGGCCAAGCTGGCGGACGAAAGCGGGGTCCGGCGCCGCGACCTGGAGGAGGCGTTCCAGATCAACCGCTCCACGGTGCAGCGGGCGATCAACCAGTTGCGCGAGCAGGGTGAGGCCAGCTTCTATGAGCCGCGCAGGGAGCGCGGCCCCAGCGTGCTGGTCGGTGCGTGCAAGCAGGAAGTCGAGCGGCTGCTGGCCTCGGGGATGAAGCGGAGTGCGGTGGCGCGGCACCTTGGCCTTTCCCCTTCGACCCTCTACGACGCCTGCCGGAAGGGGGCCATTGTCATGTCCCGGCCGGCGGCCCCGGAACCGGAAGAGTCGGCGGCTCGTTCTGCGGGCCCCGAAGCGCACGATTCCGAAGGGCAGACGGGGCGTGGTATCGATCCCGCAGACCTCCCGGAGACCGTCGGCGAAACCGGCAGCACGGATGACCATACCGGGTCGATGCGGCCGCCGTCCGAGCCGGAAGAGCCGATCGATCTGCTGGATCGCAGCACCCGGGACCAGCAGGACCGTGAGGCCGCGATGGGCCGTGCTGCCCATGACACGACCGGCCGGCTGGCGGCCTCGATCGGTGCCATGAGCGAGGTTCTGCCCCGGTTCGAAACTTCTCTGTCAGCGGTGGCCTGCGGCGGTGTCCTGACCGCCCTGCCGATGTTGCTGCGCGAAGGTCTGCTGAAGCGTACCGGCACCTTCCTGTCCCTGTCGAAGGGGTATTACGGGATGACCAGCGTCCTCCTGTTGCTGGCCTTCTTGTTCATGGCCCGGATGCGCAACCCGGAAGCCCTGCGCTATCAGGCGCCCGGAGAATGGGGCGCTCTTCTCGGTCTCGACCGCTGTCCGGAGGTCAAGACGCTGCGCCGCAAGATCCGGGATCTCGGTCAGGACGTCCGGCCCGTCGAGGCCTGGCAAGGAGCGTTGGCGGCCGACTGGGCGGCGGCCGACCCGGAGACCTGCGCGACGTTGTCGGTGGATGGTCATGTCAAGGTCTACACCGGCCGCAAGGCACGTCTGGCGAAGCATTTCGTGTCGCGTCAGAAACTGTGTCTGCCAGCCACCACCAGCTACTGGGTCAATGCGCTGGGCGGACGGCCGCTGCTCTGCTTGAACAAGGAACTGGATCCGGGACTGGGCCGAGCGCTGGAGCAGGATCTGTTGCCGGCGCTGGAAACGATCGGTCTGCTGGGTCCGGAGGCTCCGGACCTGACCACGGGGCAGGATGCGCCGCCGGCCCTGACCGTGGTGTTTGACCGGGAGGGCTGGAGTCCGGCCCTGTTCAAACGTTTGGCCCGACGCGGCATTGCCGTGATCACCTGGCACAAGAACTTCAAGGGAGAAGCGTGGCCGGAGACCGATTTTCGACCCGTCGAGGTCCCGGTCCACGGCCCGGCCTCCGTTCGGACCACCAAAGTGCTCCTGGCCGAAAAGCGTATCCAGCTCAAGAACGGTCCTCGGGTGCGCCAGATCCGGCGGTTGCTGGACAACGGCCGCCAGGTGCCGCTGATCACCACCGACTTCCGGCTGCCGCTGGCACAGGCCGCCGGTGCGCTGTTTTCCCGCTGGTCCCAGGAAAACTTCTTCAAGCACATGCGCCAATCCTTCAACCTGGATGCACTCGCGGTTCACGGCATGGCCGAACTCGATCCCGAAGTGCTCGTGATCAATCCGGCCTGGCGCGCATGCGACAAGGCCATTCGGCGGCTTCGCAACCGGATGGGAACCCTCCGCAATCGGATCGCCAAGCTGCTCCAAGGCTCCCCTTCCCCCACCGCCCGTGCGACCGCCGACACGTTGCAGGGCGACCTGGCGGCCCTCGAGGCCGAACGGGAAGAGCGCCAGCAGGAGCGTGCCAGCCTCCCGAAGCGGGTCAAGACTTCCGAACTCACCCCGGAGCAGGCGCTGGATGCCCTGCCGGCCGGAGAAAAACTCTTGCTCGACGTGATCCGCATGATCGCGTACCGCGCCGAAACCCGGATGATGCCGGCGGTCGGATTGGCACAGGGAAAGAAACAGCGGCCACGACGCCAGCTCGCCGACCTGTTTCAGTCAGCAGCCGACATCATTCCCGAACCCGACAAGGGAGTCTTGCGAGTGCGCATTCTCGGCACCGCCAGCCAGGCCGGCGATGCCGCGATCGCCGGCCTGCTCAAGGAACTCAACCAGACCCGTACGGTCTTCCCCGGAACCGATTTGCGACTGGTCTACGAACTGCCACAGGAACCCGCAAAACACGGCAACACGGCGGCATGACATTTCGTGAAAATCGCTTCGATGTCAGGACGTCTGAAAATGATCATGGCCGGCCACAACCGCGCCAACTTCTTGTAGGCGCTGTAGCGGTCGCAGACCAGGAAGATCGGGCCGGTGGTGCCGGCAAACAGCTTCGCAGCGGCCTCGGCGCTTCGCGTACGGTCAATCAGAAAGAACACCGCGTCACGGCTGACGGACGTCCAGAGCCACGCACGCTGCGACTTCCGGACCTCCCGCAGCGCCTGAATGCGCCAACCGGTCTCGTCAGCCTGGCGCAATCCGGCCGCGTTCTGGTGTGCGAGAATGGCTTCCCCCAACGGCTTGAACAGGGACAGCATCCGACCCATGCCGTCGGCCAGTGTGCCCGGCGAGACCGCAAGGCCCTGATCGGTCAACCAGGCCGCCACCCGGCGGATCGGCCGCATGCACGCGAAACGTTCGTGCAGAACGAGGGCCCACACGCTGACCCCGAACGCCGTACCGGGGAACAGCCGCGCCGGCGGCGGTGCCGTCACTTCGGGCGGCGAAGCGGCACACTGACAAGCCTGGCGCCAGCGCGGACGAACAATCTTCCGCTTGTACGCCTTGACGTTGATTTCGATGACTTCCGATTGACGCGAACCGTTGGCAACGTAGGGGGCGCCACAGCTGGAACAGGTGCGCTCGTCTTCCGGCGGGTCCCGCCGCTCCTGCGTCTCCTCGAGCTTCGGACGCGACGTGCGGCCATGGCCGGGCGTACCGGGCTGCTGACCGCGCTTGCGGTTCGAGGAGGGACGCGACGCCTTCTCGCTCTTGCGGCCATACGCCGACTTGGACATCGAGGATCGGCTTGAACGAAGTTCCTCAACTTGCGCTTCCAACGCTGCGACCCGATCCCGCAGTTCTTTGACCTCGGCTTTCAAGGCCCCGTTCTCCCGACGCAGGGACTGGATCGTCGAACGTTTCCGCGTGTCGACGCCGTCCGCCGCAAGAAGCCGGCTCAGTCGGGCCACCTCCTGCTCCAGTTTCAGGGCACCCTTCGCCGTGCGACGGACCTCCTTGACCTCTGCGCGGGCCGCCTCCAGCTTTGATCGACTCCGCTCCAGAAACGTCTTCAGGCTGTTGGCGCGGCGGCGAGCCTCCACCTCCCGACAGCGCAGGTCCTCGCAGCGCGCTTCCGCCTCGGCGGCACGGGTACGCGCCTCCTCGAGCAGCAACTTCCAATGGATCGGATCGGGCGATGACCCCGCCGACGACACACGGCCGTCGTCGAAATTCGAAGCGGGCGGCTTCCCCGAATCCTCGAAGCGAATCTCCATGCGAGATGGAATAACACACCGAGCAAAAAATTACCAGCCCCTATTTTGCCGATGAAACGGCCCGAGAATCGACTTCCATCACCGCTCGGCCGAACGCTTACATCAGCCCTGTCTCTGGTGCGCCAGCGCAAGCGTCTGACCGAGGATCAGTCCCGCTGTGTGTTGCAGATGCAGAAGGCGTTGACGCAAATGAATGTCCGAATCGATTCGGTGATCAGCGACATCATGGGCAAGACCGGCCAACAGATCCTGCGAGCGATTGTGGCCGGCGAACGGGATCCCGCGGTTCTGGCAGCGCTGCGGGATCCGCGTGTCAAGGCACCGGAGTCGTTGCTTGCCGCCAGTCTTGAAGGCACCTGGCGTCACGAGCATCTGTTTGCGCTGGAGCAGAGTTTGCAGCGCTACGATTTTCTGACCGGACAGATCGAGGCCTGCAATCGGGCGATTATGGCCGAGCTGGATCATCTGGGTTCGGACTCGTCGAACCCGGACGGTGACGAGGCGACCGTGTTGGACGACCCCCCGTCGACCGATCACGCCGCGGCGCGTGACGGCCCGGCCAGCCAGAAGTCGGTGCTGCAGCAATCTCTCGACCGTGTCCTGGGAGTGGACCTGACCGCGATTCCGACGATCGGGACCGAGACGGCGCTGCTGATTGTTTCGGAAGTGGGTCCCGACCTGTCCCGGTTTCCCAGTTGTCAGCATTTCTGCTCGTGGCTGGGGCTGGCCCCCGGCACCCGGATCAGCGGTGACCGCAAGCTGCCGATCAAGGGGCGCATGCCGATCAACCGGGTCGGTCAAGCGCTGAAAGTGGCTGCGATGTCGGCCCGACGCAGCCAAAGCTACATCGGTGCCAAGCATCGAGCCCGTCTGGCTCGTCTCGACAAGGCGAAGGCGATCAAGGCCACCGCTCACGAACTGGCGCGGCTGGTCTGGATGATGTTGACGATGGGCCAACCCTACGTCGAGCGTGGCATCGAGGCCTTCGAAGCCGAGCGCAAGCATCGCCAGATCCAACACCTGAAGCGCCGTGCGGCGGCCCTGGGTCTCAGTCTGCACCGCGTCGAAACCGGTGAAGTCCCCGCCTGAAACAGCGGCTTCTCGCGGGAAACCGAGAGCCACGGAATCTTTCGGAATCAGTGCCTTACGGGTTAGTTACATAGGAGACTCGGCCGTGCGGATGTGGTGGACACGATGTTCACGGCGCTGTCCGCGCACCGTGCGCTGCTGTGGGTCGAACTCGACCCCAAACAGGCGGGCGATCCTGATCTCTCGCCGCCGCCATCCGAACGCGATGAACGCTGGCGCGTGATCGTCCGCCGTCCGCCAGAGATCGACGAATAATCCCGCAGGATTACATCACCGCCTGGAACAGCGTGGTTCCGTGGGCAAGCCAGCGGCAGGTCGAGCAAGATCTCATTATCAGTCGCGCGATTGTCGCTATCTTCTCCGATCCGTTCCTGCGGGCTGAACTGCGCTTTCGTGGCGGCACGGCGCTCAACAAGCTGCACTTCCCCACGTCGCTGCGCTATTCGGAAGACATCGATCTTGTTCGGACAACGGCAGGACCCATCCGACCGATACTGGACCAGGTGCATGACGTTCTCGATCCGTGGCTGGGCAAGCCGCGTTTCGATCAAAGCCCGGCTGCACCCAAACTCAAGTACGTCGTCAAGCCGAAGACAGAAATTCGCCCGGCTCGATAAAACTCAAGATCGAAATCAATACGCGCGAGCGTGAGGCCTACGAATGTGTCTATATTTGTCCTTGAGCCGAACGACGCTCCTGTTGTAACCCATTCTCGGGAAGCGCCGGTCAGGGCCGGTCATGACCACCACCGTCAGAAGGAGTCGAGGCGACCGTGGCAGCACCGCAGGAACACTTGGAACATCAGCCCGTACTGACCCGCCCTTACCGGGAACCGAACCGGCACTGGAAGACTGTCGGAGAAGAGACGGTCAACGAAATCGTTGACCGTCGCAGGACTGCCGACAAGCCGCTGCCGATTGGACCAGGGTCTGCCACGCAGAGCGAAATCTCTTTTGAGAAGGATGACGACGGACCGATTGATCTGCTCCGAATTGAGGTTCGCCAATGGCGAAAAGAGGGCTGGCCAGGGACAAGCAACGCCACTCGAGACCTATTGGAGTACTGGTCCCGAGATCCCGGAGAAGGTCCGATCTATAGCCTGTTTTTTGCTCAGCGCGAAGCGATTGAAACTATCGTATTTCTTACCGAACACTGCGGCAGTTCACACTGGATGGTAAAGCAGCTTAAGGAGCTCGCCGAGGGATGGAGCCGGGGGTTGCTACGCGTTGCACTGCGCATGGCGACGGGAACTGGAAAGACAACAGTGATGGCGTGCCTGGTTGCTTGGTACGCAGTGAATCGGAGGCACGAGCACCGCGGTGATGATCGCGGTTTGGCGAAAAATGTGGATCGTGTGGTAGTGATCTGTCCAGGGCGCACAATCCGCGACCGGCTTGCAGTACTTAATCCGCGTGCGAAGCACAACCTATACGACGAATGGCGACTGGTGCCATCGAAACTCCGCAGACGATTGCGGGGATTCCCCGTAGAAATCGTCAACTGGGAAAAGCTCCAACCGAGAAAGGGAGTGTTCTACGCAGACATCGAAACGAAAGGGAAGCGAGAAAAAAGGGGAAGCCCTCTCAACCGTACACAGGTCATCCAGCTTGCCGGCGGCGAAACTGCGAGCGGAGAGACCGAGTCGCGAGAAGAAATGTGGGCAAGACTGCTCGGTCCGGCCAAGGCGAATCGACCAGAACGAGTCGTTGTGCTGAACGATGAAGGACATCACTGCTGGGAACGCAAAGACCGAGAGGTCAAAGACCGAGAGGTAAAGAAGGGCGTGTGGATGGAGGCCCTGCATGCGTTACGCGAGCACCGCACGTATCGACTCGCTCAAGCAATTGATCTGAGTGCCACACCGATTTTCGTCAATCCGGCCAAGACGAAAGTGCCAGCTGGTGCGGGCATGAAGCAGAACAGCAGCGTGGTCCCGTGGATCGTCAGTGAGTTTGCGCTGATGGAGTCGATGGAAGCGGGGCTCGTGAAGATTCCGCAACCGCCACGCGCCGACAACACCGGTCACGAACCGGCATTGCGTAACCTATTCGAAGCAAACGGCGGACAAAGTCTCGTTACTACCGAGGCGATGAATCTTGTGCGTCAAGGGGCGGAGATCCTTTACAAGGATTACGCAGAAATCTTTGAGCAATGGGCCTCTGTAGACGATACCCGCATCGGACGACCGGTGATGATCGCGGTTGCCAACAACAAGAAAAACGCCCGCGCGATCTTCGAGATGCTTGGGGGGCGCGAAGGGCCCGATGGGGTGCTCGAACAAAGTGACTTCAAGCTGCTCTCGAATGTTCCGCGTACGGGAGCCGACAGGTCAGAATGTGTGATGCACACAATCCTGGTACTCAGCAAAACCAACAATCCAGAGCGCGCCGAAGGTGATGAAATTGCTGGCGGTGCGTTGGGAATCAGGGAAATCGGAAACGAAGATGAGGATGCTCTTCGAGCAGTCCTGCAGTCAGTTGCCCAACCGGACAAGCCCGGTGCGGACGTGCGATGTGTGGTGAGTGTGGGGATGTTGACCGAGGGTTGGGACTGTCAGCGCGTGACCCACATCCTCGGGTACCGCAAGTTCGGCAGCCAGTTGCTGTGCGAGCAAACGATGGGACGGGCGTTGCGCCGACGGGACTATGAGAATCAGGAGGAAGTCGCAAGACGCGACAACGGAGAAATCGAAAGACGATTCCCTGCAGAATACGCGACAGTATTTGGTGTCCCGTTTGCGCGCCAGACGGTACAAGGCGGTAACACGAGGCCGCCACCCCCACCACAACCGAAGACAATAGTGCGACCAGTTCCTGGCCGGTTGAAGCGACGCCGGATCTGGGTACCGGACTTCGAGGGTTATGCCATGCCGGCGCCAGGACTCGGCATCAAGCTGGATCCGGCTCGGGTTGTCGAGACCTATCCGGTGAATGGACAGGAGGGGCGCGAAATCAAGTGGGTCAAAACTCAAGGCCCGGTCGGCAAGATACAGATTCTCGAACGACCAACAGAATTCCGGCCCGGAACGGGTATATGGCGGCTTGCAGCGGAACTCGTGCGTCTTCTCGGTGAGCAGATGGAAGCACAGGGCGAAGAAGAGGGCACAGGACGGATTCGTCGGGGACTGCTGTTCGGCGAATGTCTGCGTGCAGTACGCGGCTGGCTGGCGCACGAGAACGTTACTGTGAAAGACTCAGATCTCGGTGGAGAAGGTATGCGTGATCTGGCAAAAAGCGCCATTCTCGATGCTCTGACGATCGAGGGGAAACCCGCGCGCAAGATCGGAGTGCCGAACAACCCGCAGCAAGAACTCCGCTCAGCGGGCGACTGGAATCCCTTCGTGACCGGGCTGAAGGAAATCGTTTCTGTCAAACGTTCGGAGTTGAATGTCGCGGCGTGTCACTCAAAGCTTGAAGGAAATATCGCCCGCGTCCTTGATGCATCTCCAAATGTTGATGCGTTCGTGCGGAATCACGGACCGGAACGAATCGAGATCCCGTACAAGTACAAAGGGGGATGGGCCAAATACGTTCCCGATTTCTTTGTCCGTTGCCGAGCCGCGCAAGGCAAGGTTCCGCACATTGTCCTTGAAGCGAAAGGACGCCCCGACGAACGCAGTGAGCGCAAGGGTTGGTGGACTGACCACTGGTGGATCCCTTGTGCGAATCTTGCGGGGGAAAAGTACAAGCAAGTGTGGGTTCGACGAGAGTTGAGTGCAGAGTGCGATGTCGAGGCGGCCATCGAATCCGCTATTGAGGAGGCTACACGCTCATGAAGGGCAACAAGACAACCTACGAGCATGGCTCGAAGCGCCGGAATAACCCGACGGCCGAGATGGCGACGACCAGCCATCCAGAAAAGCGCACTCCGGCACGCCACCGGATCGATGTCCGGGAGAAGGATTACAGCCGCATTCCCACGCTCGACTGGAACCGACAGCGCGAGATGAAAACGTCTCTCGCGCCGCTCCTGAGCACGGTCGAGAAAATCGACCCGGCAGCATGGATCGAGACACTTCGGCGCAGGAACGATCAATACGACTGGTTCGCGAGCTTTGATCGATACGAAAACCCGGAACAGGCTAAGCTGGAATGGTACGAACACACGGGAAACTGGCAGAACCGGTTGATCCACGGTGCATCGAAACGGGTCATGGCGTCATTGCTTGAACACGAGCAGATGGCCGGCGAAGTACAGTGCGTCTATTTTGACCCGCCTTACGGCATGGATTTTGATGCGCGGTACATGGACGACACTGTGCAGCTGACGGCCTTCCGCGACAGTTATGAGAAGGGGATCCACACCTATCTCGACGGTATTCGCGACGTGGCGTTGCTGGCGAGGGAACTGCTCTCGGACACCGGCAGCTTCTTCATGCAGATCGGCGACAAAAACGTGCACCGCTGTGCGATGGTGCTCGACGAGGTATTCGGTCCTGAAAACCGCGTTAGCACGATTATGTATGCAACAGGAGGCGGCGGGAGTTCGACCAAGAGCATCGCGAAGGCAGGGGACTTTATTTTGTGGTACGCGAAGGAAGTGACGGCCCCTATGCAGTTTCACATGCTCTACGAAAAGCAGGATATCGAATCGTGGTGCGACTCCCAGACTTTTGCGGGGGGGGGGGGCGACTTTCCTGACGGGATCAGCCGGGCACTCAAGCCGGAAGAAAGACGCGACCCAAAGCGGAACCTGCCGGATGGAGCGGTATTGTGGCGGATGGGACCTCTGCTGAGTCAGGGTCCTTCGCAAGGAGAGCAAGGTAGGCCATTTATCTATAGGGGAGTCCAATACGGGCCGAAAGGGTTGGAAAACCGGCAATGGAGCGTAGACCAGGAAGGGCTGGAATATCTGGCCGGCACCGGGCGCCTGTGGTCCAACGTCAAGTCCGGAGAAAAAGAAGCCAGCGCAAACCAGCTTCACTTGAAGATGTACAGAAGTGACATGGCCGGCAAGCGAATCACAAATCATTGGGCTGAGACGATTGCACCATCCGACAAGCGCTACCCGGTACAGACCGGCGACCTGGCGATCCAGCGGTGCATCCTGATGACCACGAAACCCGGGGATCTCGTATTGGATCCGACCGGTGGAAGCGGAACCACGGCAGTGGTTGCCGAGCGGTGGGGCCGCCGGTGGATCAGCATCGACAGTTCCCGAGAAAGCCTCGCCGTCACCCGTGAACGAGTACTCGTCCACGATTACCCCCAACACCTGCTCGTCGGCTCGAAGAAGGGATTTCAGGAAGAGCAGCGCAGACGCGAAACTGCTGGTCAGTTGCCGCTTCCGGAGAGGCCCGAAGGAGAGCTCGATCCGGCCACAGGATTCGTGGTCGATCGGATGCCCTACGTGAGCGCCGCAACGCTCGCCTACAAGAATCGCCCTGACAAACTCCCCAAACGAGACATTACGTGGCTGATCGACCGCACAGCAGGACGGGACAAGGGGCGTGTATGCAGCCGGTTTACCGTGGAAACCGAGTTGATGGAGGTGTATCAGCGACCGGACGAACTGGTCAGCCCAAGCCAGGCAAGGCGTGATATCGGGTGGCGGGAGCGAATCGTCGCGAAACTGGACGAGACGGGTGTGCGAAGCGATAGTGGGCAGCACTGGAACCTTGAAGGGTTACAGAGCATTCTCAACGAGCAGTCCAGCGGGACTGCCTTGGGGACGTTGACCCACACCGGAACGCTTGTTGACCGGAAGTCAGGCAAAAAAGAGCGGGCGGTAGTCGCGATTTGGCCGGAAGACGCCAAAGTCGATGTCACCGCGATGCAACGCAACGTCCGGGAAGTCGTGAAACGTTCGGCGGGCGAGGTTCTCATCACCGTAGGTGCCGAATTCGCCGAGGGAACTGAAGCGGGCAACCGGGGGCATCGTTGGGCCGTGGAGGTCATGCGCATCAAGGTTGATCCGCAAATGCACCTCGCAGGTGTGAAGGACAGTGCAGAGACCAGTCCATTGCTACTGGTCGCAGAGCCTGCCGTGAAGCTGGAGGCCGGGAGCGATGGGAGGTTGACCTGTACCATTCTCGGATGGAACGAATTCAATCCCGTTACCGGGGCTGCGCACTGGCGCAAGCAGGAAGACGTGCGAATGTGGATGCTGGACACGGACTATGACGGAACCCAGTTCTGTGCGAGGCGTATTCATTTGCCGCAACGTCTGCGCAAGGAGGAGAATCGAAAGGTGCTTGAAGGGCTTTTGGGTCGTGACGGATGTCCTGACGCGCTGCACGCAGCGTTCGGCTGGACGAGTAAACCGTTTCCGGCACCGCGATCGGGAGAAGTCGCGGTTCGTCTGGTGACGGCAGCCGGAGGCATGATGAGTTGGATCGGAACCGTTGGGGAGGAAACCGATGCGACGAGCAGCCGAACGGCGAAAATGTCCCCGAAGTAGCGAACGGACCCCGGGTTCGGAGAGCGTCGAACGCCATGCCGAGGCGCTCGGGCGAGAGATCGCTGGCGACGAATGCCGGGTTATCGAGGTCGAACCCTTCGATGCCGCTACTCTCTATCTTGGCCTCGACGGCACCGGTGTGCTGGCGCGCAAGACCGAGGTCAAAGAGTGGCCTCCGATTCTTGATCGGAACGCCGAGCGGTGCGAAGCTTCAACCGGGTCAGGGAAACGAACGGCGTAATTGCATGACACGGCGATATCCAAGTATCGAGTATCCGCATGGCAACGAACCCAAGGAGACACGACATGACAAAACGAAAGATCGACAGTTTCTCAATGTCCAAGCGAGAGCGGGAGCACGCAGAGATGCTTGAAGCGGCGCTTGCTCGCCCGGGTGTCAGGGAGATCATGAAAGTGTACAGCAACTGGCAGGAGACAGACCGGGGACTCGACATCTATCGTTTGGCGATGAAAAAGACCCGTAGCATCGTGACGACAAACTCTTCGAACGCCTGCTGATCGGGCCGAAAGCGGAGTGATTCGGATTGCCGATCTGGAGCGCGATTCTGGCTGAACTGGTCCGAACGAAAGAACAGGGACACTCACCAGACTTTGCTGGAGGAATTGGTCCAGCGGATAGACGGGGGCAGCTAGCCCATCTCGCCGACGACCCGCTGCGCAAGGCATCGGAGCGTATCGCCTCGTCGCTGAAAGAGGCCATGAAAGGCTGAATGTCCCGCAGCAGGGAAAACTGTGCGGGCAGCGAACCCGCATCCGAAGTGAACGCCGGACTGGAAGACAGCCGGACACCCGAACCAGGTCAGCGAGCAGGTCGCCCAGCCGATCAAAGCTTCCCGCTCGACCAGCAGGTGCCCACTTGCCGCACGCGGTCACGCAGCAAGGTGTTCGATCTTTCGGCGCAGATCGTCTTCCGCCTCGAGCGAGGACACTGCGGTTCCGGCAACATTGGTCAGCCGCGCGAGATCGAGTCTCGGTATCTCCTGCTGATCGGCAAACACGATCACCGACTCGAACGATACATGGTGAAGCAGAAAATGCGACAGCATAATTGTCGTCAGCCGCGCCTTGTCGCGGCCCGGAATTCCGTACAGGAACACCGACCTTCCATCCTTTCCCTCAAAACGGTAGTCGACCGGATAGAGGCTTGCGTCCGGGATTTCCAGCGGAATGTAGTCGGTCTCGACGACTTCCTTGTCCAGAATGGTGAAGACCAGCCCGCTCAGGTCCTCGTAGAACGTCGAGGCTACCCTCTCGCGGCTCAGGAATGTTAGGTCGTGGATCTTTGTCAACGCCTGCCCGAATCTGAACAGCGCCCCCGCTACCTGGTCTGGTGGGGCTTCGATGGAGAAGACGCCCTTGTCTTCCTCAATGCCGCTATCGCGCACGATCTGCTCACGCAGGGACGCGCGCGCGCCTTCGTAGAACAACTCCACATCATGCTCGTAACTCACGTGCATCAGGGTGTGGCCGCGGTCGCTGAGCTTCACACCTCCATTTGCCGTTTCGGACAAATAGATCGGGAAGTGGTCGCCATCCGGAAACGTGAATGGCGATTCCATCATCAGCACATCGTCCTCGCGCCGGTGAATCCTGACGTCTGCGCACAAGCGCTCGCACAGCAGCCTTTCCAGTTGCACCTGATCAAGTGCCATCGAACAGATCCCGCTCGTCATGATGCGCGGAAAGACCCTCCACGCCACAGTCCTCGATCAGGCACGCGAGCGCTCCCTCCACGGTGCTGTAGCGATCCGTTCCTTCAGCATGGCTGTCGACTTTCCTCCCTGCCGCGAGCGCCTCGGCCGAGGCACGATGAATGTGACAGGCGTAGCGAAGCTCTCCGTGTACATGACTCGCCCCGTTGTAGCGAATCAGGCTCAGCGGCTTCCCGCCGCGCCGCGTCAGCGCCAGGCCGCACGAAAAGTCCAGTTCGTCATCCAGATTCTGCCGCTGGTAGATCCGGTAGACCGTCCCGTCATCCGTTTCGGCATTGAAATTCCGCTGCTTGTGACGTCCCGGCTTCTCCAGCCAACGGGCGCCGGGATTCCTCACCCGTTTGAAGGCCGATCGAAGCCGGTCGAGCTCATCGTTCGACAGCAATAAGTCAGTCATCAAACGCTCATGAGCGGGCCGGGCCGCTCACCCCGCTTGGGCATGTAAATTCTGAGGCCTCCGTCGGGGGTGTTGATGACTGGGCAGGAATTTTACACAGCAAACCACAGCCTGCCGCAGCCGCCGTGGCTTCAGGCAAACCCGGTCAACCAGGCCTCCATGCGCCCCAGGCCCGATCACGATGATCTTGTTTCGTCCACCCTTGACGCCGTGCCCACAGTTCACGGGCCGATCTCCACGTTCCTGATTCCAGACCCGTCACCGCACCGCTGACGCCACCGGTCGCGTTTACAGTAACCGCCCCTCCTTCTGGGCGCAATCTGTCACCACCCGGCACCATCGTTCCATCTCCAGCCCCCGGTCCGGACGCGCGCCGGGCATCGGCTCGCCGTACTCCCCTGCCTCCTCGCCTGTCGTCGCCATGAAGGCGTCTTCCCTCGCTCAGTGTCCGGTTTCGGACGGCCTTTCGGGTCGCGCCCCCGGAGCCCGCCGCCGCCATGCTGCATGGCTTCGCCCGTGCGCTCAACGGCGCTGTCATGCACGGCGTGGCAGGGCCAGCCAGGCTTTCAACTTCCGGCCTCCCCGAGCGACGCTGCGATGTCGCTGATCGAGCGGAGCAGAACCAGGGGATCATCCCAGGACGGTTCGAAGCCCCGCCGCCTCCAGAATTCGGCGGCCTCGCCATCGACGGCATTGACCAGCAAGGCCCGTCCGCCGATCAGCGAAGCGGCCTGAACGCAGCGCTGGAGGGCATGCTTCACAAGGCCGGTAGCGATGCCCAGCCCTGCCCATCCAGTGTCGGTCGCGAGCTGGCCGAGCAGCATACAGGGGACCGGGTTGGGCGGCTGGCCTGTCCGAATCGAACGCGGCAGAACCGAAGGCACCACACCGGTGGGTGCGAGGCCGTAGAAGCCGACCACGCGCCCAGCCTCATGCACGACGAGGACGACGGTGAAGCCCTTCTGCTGGTTGGAGAGGGCGCGTGTTTTCAGCCAGTGGTCAAGCGTCGGCTTGCCACAGGTGAACTCGGAGACATCGTGAGCGGTGGTAAGCGGTTCGGGACCCGAAAGGAGCAATGGCTTACCGTTTCGCCACGTAGCCGGGCTCCCACGGTGCGGGACGCTTCAGGACTTCCACCATCTCCGGAACCGGGGTGGCCGGACGCGCCAGCACATCCATGAACTGGGCGAAGCCTTCCGGGCTCATCCGGAACAGGCCCTGCTCCATGACGACCTTCTCGGCCGCACGCACTGCGGCGTCGCGCACGAAATCGGTGCGCGAGCGTCCGCGCAGGCTGGCGGCGCGATCGATCATCGCGACATCCGCCTCAGGCAGGCGCATCGAGACCGGGTATTCCTTGCGTTCGGCGATCGTGGCCATGGCGGTTCTCCTTGGTCGGCCTGTAGCGACCTGTATCGCGAATTACAATACACCAATGAGGACGTGCGAATGTGGATGCTGGACCCGGACTATGACGGAACCCGGTTCTGTGCGAGGCGCGTTCACCTGCCGCAACGTCTGCGCAGGGAGGATAACCGAAGGGTGCTTGAAGGTCTTTCGGGTCGCGACGGATGTCCTGACGCGCTCCACGCAGCGTTCGGCTGGACGAGCAAACCGTTCCCGGCGCCACGATCCGGAGAAATCGCGGTCCGTCTGTTGACGGGAGCTGGCGGCATGATGAACTGGATCGGAACTGCAGGGGAGGGAAGCGATGCGAAAGGCAGCGGAATGGAAAAATACCTCCGAGGCAGCGAACGGAGTGCAAACGCGAATGCTCTCTGACTGAAGTGGCCCGGCCCGAGGCGGCCGAGCGGTCTTCGGACATTTCCAGGCGTTTGGTCGACGGCACGCGGGCAGGATCAGGCCCGGTCAACCGGCCCTGAACGCAGCCTCCATTTCCCGCCGCAGGCGAACCGCCGGGTCGTCCGGGTCGATCGTGACGTCGCTCCAGCACAGGAGCTCGCCGGCGTCGATGTCCCGGGTCAGCGGCACCCCGCCGGCGAGCCCGATGGGCAGGCCCCCGCGGTCCACTGATTCGGCGGCCGGGGTCTGGCGCCCCCACACCATGTAGCCGCCTTCCCCGTCCAGTACCTCGCCCTTCCTGAGGGCCCGCTTCGCGCAGGCCACGACATCGGAGCGGAAGCCGGTCGGGGTGCCGGTGGGCTCGCCGCGGAGCGCGGCGGAGGCGACCGAGATACCAAGTTCGAGGCCGATCAGGTGGGTGGGGCGGTAGAGGGCGGCGTAGCGGCGGGTGCTGTCGGGCAGCATGCGGTACTCTTCGAAGCAGTTCCGGACGTAGTCGTTCTCGCCCTCGATCACCACGTACGTGCCCATCATGAGGTCGTCACGGACCGGCGACCTGTCCCGGTGCAGCGAGGACACGACTTCGGTGGTGCCGGCATGCTCGGTACTGCCGCCGGCGCTCGCCGGCTTGAGCACCTCGGCGAGATCGTAGCGCGAGCACGGCGGGAAGGTGAGGCCGCCGGACTGCGGGGTGAGGCCGGTGGCGTTGCACACCGCCGTCATCTCGATCCCGGACTTGGTCCCGTCGATGAAGGAATTGAACATCTTCGGGTTCATGCCGCCGCGTTCGGCGGTCTCCCGGCCGAAGTGGAAATTCTCCCAGACCGTGTCGGGGGTCGAGCGATGGAAATCGGGGTGGTAGCGCGTGCCCTTGCCGGCGCAGACGACGCGGAAACCGCAGGCGCGCGCCCAGTCCACGTGCTCGCAGATGAGCGCCGGCTGGTCGCCCCAGGCGAGGCTGTACACGGTGCCGGCCGCACGGGCGCGGCGGGCGAGCAGCGGACCGGCGAGGACATCCGCCTCGACGTTGACCATCACGACGTGCTTGCCGTGCTCGATGGCCGCCAGGCAGTGCCGGATCCCGGCCCTCGGGTCGCCGGTCGCCTCGATCAGGACCTCGAGCTCGGGATGGGCAATCAGCGCCGCCGCATCGGCATCGATTCGCGTGGCGTTCGTCCGGACCGCCTGGTCCAGATCCGGTGCGCCGATGCGCTCGGCGCTCCAGCCGCACCGCAGGCAGTTCGCCCGCGCCTGCGCGACGTCGAGGTCGGCGACGCCGATGACGTGCAGTCCGCGCGTGCGGCGGGCCTGGGCGAGGAACATGGTGCCGAACTTGCCGGCGCCGATCAGGCCGACCCGGATGGGGCGGCCGGCCTCGGCGCGGGCTTCGAGAAGGTGGGAGAGATTCATGGCGCAGCTCCGGTCGATGATGACGGCTGGGGGTGGTCGTCGGGGCCGCTCGCGGCCGGCGCCGGCAGCGGATCGGTCGCAAGCAGGGCGTAGAGGGCGTGGTCCTGCCGGCGTCCGTCGATCCTGAGATACTCCCGGGCCGTGCCTTCATGGTGAAACCCCAGGCTTTCGAGCAGCCGCCGGCTCGGCCGGTTGGCGGTCACCGCCGCCGCTTCCAGCCGATAGAGGCGAAGTTCCCCGAAGAGCATCGGGAGGAGAACCGCGATCGCTTCGCGCATGTACCCCCGGCGGGCGTAGGGCGCGCCGATCCAGTAGCCGATCGATGCCGAATCGGCGCTCCCGCGCTGGACATTGGCGACGGTCACGGCCCCGAGCAGAAGGCGGTCGGCGTTGCGAAAGATGTGGAAGGCATACCCCCGGTCCTCCTGCGCGGCGAAGCGCTGGCTCCGGTACTGGCGACGATAGAGCGACCGGGTGCAGGTTTCCGGTTGCCATGCCGGCTCCCACGGCCGGAGGAAGGCATGGCTTGCCGTCCGCAGTTCGACCCAGGCGCCCGCATCCGACCGCCTGGGGGGCCGCAGGTGGACGCGCGGCCCCTGCAGGGGCGGGGGTTCGATCGCCCGCAGGGCGGTCAGGAGTCGCCGGATCACGCGGATCCGGCGGCGGGGGTGCCGAACAGCGAACGGAGTGTGACCTCGGTCGGGAGCCCGCCGAGCGGTCCGACCGCAGCCAGGGTCGGCCGGCTCGCGAGCAGGCGCCGTGCGACCCGGCTCACGGCCGCACGGTCGACGGCGGCGAGCTGCTTGAGGTGTTCGTCCACCGGTACCGGCCGCCCGTAGACGCGAAGCTGGTGGGCCAGCGCCTCGGCCTGTCCCGAGCAGCTTTCCAGCCCCATCAGCAGGCCGCTCCGCGCCTGGGCCATCGCCCGGTCGAGCTCGTCCGGGCGCACCTTGCCGGCAATGCCGTGGATCTCCTCGGCCGTGTGGCGAATGACCTCGCCCACCGCCTGTTCGAAGGTGCCGGCGTAGACGCCGAAGATGCCGCTGTCGCGGAAGGAACTGCTGAAACTGTGGATGTCGTAGACGAGGCCCCGTTTTTCGCGCACCTCCTGGAAGAGCCTGGAGGACAGGCCGCCGCCGAGGATGGCAGAGAGCATGTTCATGGCGTAGAAGTCGGGGTCGGCGTACGCCACGCCTTCGAACCCGAGCACCACATGCGTCTGCTCCAGTTCGCGGGATATGCCGGCGACGCCGCCGTGGTAATGGGCGGGGGCCGGGTCCACCGCGTGCGGGCGGTCGACGGGGTCGAACGCCGCGGCCGCCAGCTCGACCAGTGACGCGTGGTCGACGGCGCCGGCCGCGACCAGGATCATGGTGTCGCTCAGGTAATGCTCGTGCATGTAGGCGAGGAGCGTGTCGCGCTCGATGTCGGAGACGATGTCCGGCGTTCCGAGAATCGGCCGGCCCAGCGGCTGATCGGGAAACGCGCACGTCTGGAAGCGGTCGAAGACGACGTCCCCGGGATTGTCATGCGATTCGCCGATTTCCTGAATGATCACGGCCCGCTCCCGCTTCAGTTCCTCGTCGGCGAACGTGGGATTCAGCAGGATATCGGACAGTACGTCGACCGCGAGCGGAAAGGTCCCCGGCAGGATCCGGAGGTGGTAGGCCGTTTCCTCCCGGCCGGTATAGGCATTCATGTAGGCCCCGGCCGATTCCACCTCTTCGGCGATCTGCCGGGCGGTGCGGCGCGTGGTTCCCTTGAAGGCCATGTGCTCCAGCAGGTGCGAGATGCCGTTGCGGTCCTCGGGCTCGTGGCGGGCGCCGGCGTGCACCCAGACGCCGATGGCCGCGGTGCGGGTTCCGGGTACCGCCTGGCTCGCGACCCTGAGGCCGGACGGGAGGGTGGTGACGTCCGCTGCGGGAAGGCCGATGTCGGAGTTCATCGCATGGGTGCCGGCAGGGCCGCCGCCGCGCGGCGCAGGTAAGCGGCAAGCTCGTCATAGCGGGGCGGGATCGTCGTCAATCGTTCCGGGGCATCCAGGCAGCGGGCCAGCGTTTCGGGCATTTCCGGTTCCTCCTTCAAGGCGCGGCGGACGGCGTCAGGGAATTTTGCGGGGTGGGCGGTCGCCAGGGCGACGACCGGGGCCCCGGTTGCGCAGTACTGCGGATCGAGGGCACCGGTCTGCCGGGCCGCGGCGATGCCGACTGCCGTATGGGGATCGATCTGGACCCCGCTGATCTCGCGGATGGTGCGCATGGTCTCAAGGGTCCGCTCTTCGCTCACCCTGCTCCCCGTGAACCGGGTGCCGGACTCCGCGCAGGCGCCGGCGGCGACCGTAACCGCCCCGCCGTGCGCGAGGGCGGACATGTCGTCCCGCACGGCGGCACCGTCGCGGCCGCGGTACTCGTACAGCAGGCGTTCGAAATTGGATGCGACCTGGATGTCCATGGCGGGCGACAGGGTGCGGTGGACCTGGCCGGGGCGGTAGCTGCCGGTTTCGAAGAACCGGGCCAGTATGTCGTTGCGGTTCGTGCCGACGATCAGGTGGTGCACGTCGAGTCCTGCGCACGCGGCGGCATGTCCGGCGTAGCAGTCGCCGAAGTTGCCTGACGGAACCGCAAAGATCGGCGGGGGGCCCTCGATCCGGTGGGCGGCATGGACGAAGTAGGCGGCCTGGACGGCGATCCGGCTCCAGTTGATCGAGTTCACCGCGATCAGCCCGCATTCGCGGCGGAGGGCGGCGTCGGCGAACGCCTGCTTCACCAGCGACTGGCAGGCATCGAACGTGCCCGTGATGGCGACATTGAAGATCAGCGGGTCGTCGACCGTCGTCATGAGCCGCCGTTGCAGCGGCGCGATTCTCCCTTCGGGGTGCAGCACGACGATGCCGAGGGCGCGCCGGCCGCGGCAGGCTTCGATGGCGGCGGCGCCGGTATCGCCCGAGGTCGCACACAGGACCAGCGCCCGGCGGCGGTCGGTCTCGAGGAAGCGGTCGAAGAGGCGGGCGAGCACCTGGAGGGCAAAATCCTTGAACGCCAGCGTGGGGCCGTGAAAGAGTTCAAGGAGATGCAGTCCGGGCCGCAGTTCGCGCACCGGGGCGGTGTCCGGGTGCCCGAAGTGTCGGTACGCATCGGCGACGAGGGCGGCGGCGGCGGCGGACGGCAAGGCCTCCCCTCCGAACGCCGCCAGGACCTGTGCTGCGGTCTCCGCGTACCGGACGCCGGCCCGGCGCCGGAACTGCGCCCGGCAATCCGGCCAGCGGTCCGGCAGGTACAGCCCGCCGTCCGGCGCCAGTCCGGACAGGGTCGCCGTCCGGAAATCCACGGGTCCGGCGCCGCGGGTGCCGACGTAGCGGAGCGGCGGACCACCCCCGGTCATCGCGCCCTGGCCACGGACCATGCGGCGGCGGCGTAGGCGGTGACCAGGACGGCGCCCGCGACCTGATGGGTCAGCGCCAGCCAGATTTCGGGCGCCGCCACCGCCGTCACCAGTCCCAGCAGCGCCTGGAGTACGAACAGCACGATGGCCGCGGCGGACCAGGTGAAGGCTGCCGGTGTGCGCCGCCACGTGAGCCGGCGGACCAGGATCAGGGCCGGGAGCACCGCCGCCAGGGCGAGCAGCCGGTGCACGAGATGGGGCAGGATCTCCGGACTCGCGTAGTGCGCCGGAGTCCACGGGCCGCCGCAGAGCGGCCAGTCGGGGCAGGTCTGGGCCAGGCCGGACTTGGCGAGGAACGCCCCGGCGCCCGCCGCCGCGATGGCCAGCGCGACCCCGGTCCACGCTACCCAGGGGGCGGCCGGAAGCGTTCGGGCCCGGGCGCGCGCCGCCGCCCGGGGCCGGGTGGACGCGCCCGCCAGCAGGACCAGCAGGACCAGCGCGGCGGCCAGGTGGACCGTGACCGACCACGGACTGTTCCGGTCGAGAACCGTGAAGGCTCCGAGGACCGCCTGCACCCCGACGAGCGCGGCGGCGGCGGTTCCCAGGACGCGTTGCTCGCGCGTGGGCGCGGTCAGCAGTACGAGGAAGACCAGCGGCGCGACCAGGATCGCCGCATTGACCCGGTGGATCCATTCCAGCCAGACCTGCCAGTACGCGTAGGCGAGATCCGGAACCGTGGCCAGCGCGGCCGGGGTCGGCAGCCAGAAACCGTGGCACAACGGCCAGTCGGGGCAGCTGAGGCCCGAACCGGTCAGCCGCACCGCACCGCCGAGCGCGATCTGGAGCAGGACGAACAGCATGGCAAGGGGGCCGGCCAATCGCATGGGTCGAGACTCCGGCAGCGGCGGGACGGCCGCGGACTGCGCCCCGGCGCGTGCGCCCGCGGCCAGCGTCATCAGCGGTCAGGGCCGGTGCCGGGCCGCGGGCCCCCGGACCGGCGGGCGAGTACACAGACGCAGACGGCGAGGACGGCCGCCAGGCCGTACCAGGTCAGCGCGTACCCGAGGTGCGGATTGCGGATCGTGATACCGGCCGGCACCCCGGCCGGCCATCCGCCCGGATTGGGTGCGTCTCCCGCCTGGAGGACATAGGGCGCCAGTGCCAGTCCGGTTGCCTCGGCCATGGCCCCGAGGTCGATGGCATACCACTCGCCGCTGGCGGGGCGGTTGTCCGGCACGAAGGGTCCGGGGGTGTGTTCCAGCCGCAGTA
Organism: Alphaproteobacteria bacterium; assembly: GCA_965203385.1. Lineage (GTDB taxonomy): Bacteria > Pseudomonadota > Alphaproteobacteria > TMED109 > TMED109 > VXPW01. The sequence continues at coordinate 1,764,565 of OZ241893.1, read as the reverse complement.
CGCCCTCGATCCGCACCGGGCCGGGGGGATTCCCGGCAGGTCGGGCAGCTGCCGCCTCCAGCGCGACCGGCACGAAACCCCGGTTGACCAGGAGGGCCGGGGCACCGGACCGCACGAGCGGCGTCAGCACGTGGGCGCCGGCGGTGCCGGCGCGGGTCCGGGGGACCAGCAGCAGTTCCAGGTCATGGCGGAAGACGCCTTCGGCGCGGATCGGCGTGTATTCGGGAAGGTCGGGGGCGGCGGCCGGGGCGGCGAGCGGCGGCGCGGCGGCGCGGGCGTCGATGTCCGCGAGGAGTGCCTCCTTCCAGCGGAGCCGCTCCATCTGCCAGGTGCCCAGCCCGAGCAGGAACACGAAGGCGCAGGCCGCGGCCGCGCCTTGCACGATCCGGCGGTCGCGCGGGCGGACCGGCTCATTCGGCATCAGGTTTCCGGGCGTGGCCAGGCAAGTCGCGAGAAGAGGAAGCCGAACCGGCCGCCCGGGCAGACGGGCACCGGCGCGGAGGGCGCCGCCCCGGTACCGCGACCCGGGCCGCTCCGGCGGCGCCGATCAGCCGGGCCGCTCCGGGACCGGCGCGGGCGGCCCCCGGCGGAGTGCCGCGGACGGCACCGGTGTCCGGCCCGGGTTCGGGCAGCGGCTCCCGGGGCTAGTGGATGACTCCCCCGGCCCCGCCCCACCAGTAGATGGAGAAGAAGAGGAACAGCCACACGACGTCGACGAAGTGCCAGTACCAGGCGGCGGCCTCGAAGCCGAAATGCTGCTCGGGCTTGAAGTGCCCGGCAATGGAGCGGAGCAGACAGACGATCAGGAAGATCGAGCCGATCAGGACGTGGGCGCCGTGGAAGCCCGTGGCCATGAAGAACGTGGAACTGTAGATGCCGTCGGTGAAGGCGAACGGGGCGTGGGCGTATTCGTAGGCCTGCACCGCCGTGAAGGCGACGCCGAGCGCGACGGTCACGGCGAGTCCCTGGATGAGGCCCGACCGCTTGCCCTCGCGCAGCGCATGGTGCGCCCAGGTCACCGTGGCGCCCGACGTGAGCAGGATGAGGGTGTTCAGGAGCGGCAGGTGGAAGGGGTCAAAGACCTCGACCCCGACGGGCGGCCAGGTGCCGCCGGTAAACGCGACGCGGGCCACCTGCCGGGCCTCGTCGGCGAACAGGCTGGCGTCGAAGAAGGCCCAGAACCAGGCGACAAAGAACATCACTTCGGAGGCGATGAACAGCACCATCCCGTACCGCAGGCCGAGTTGCACGGTCGGTGTGTGGTGGCCTTCGTGCTCGGCTTCGCGCACCACGTCGCGCCACCACACGAACATCGTGAAGGCGACCAGCAGGGTGCCGACCGCGAGGACGGAACCGCCGTACGGCAACTCGTGCATGTACATGATGGCGCCGACGGCGAGCGTGAGTGCGCTGAGGGCGCCCAGCACCGGCCACGGACTGGGGGAGACAAGGTGATACGGATGGGCGTGCTGGCTCATGGGGCGGCTCCCGCGGAGGGTTCCTAGTTGGGTCTGACGGGTGCAGCTGCCGGCGCCGATGCGACCGATGCATCCCGGTACGGCGCGCCTGCACGGAAGAACGTATAGGAGAGGGTGACGGTCGTCACCTCCTGGGTGGCAGGGTCTACGGCGATCTCCGGATCGACGTAGAACGTGAGCGGCATGTCGACGGTCTGGCCGGGTTCGAGACGTTGCTCCTCGAAGCAGAAACAGTCGATCTTCTGCACGTACTGGCCGACCTTCAGCGGCGTGACGTTGAACGTCGCGGTGCCGGTCACGGGTTCGGGGCCGTCGTTGGTCACCCGATAGAAGGCCAGGACCGAACGGCCCGCTTCCACGCGCACCGTCTGCTCGACCGGCGCGAACCGCCAGGGCAGCCCCGGCGAGACATCGGCGTTGAACCGGACCGTCACCGGGTATCCGGCGCCGCCCGGGGCCTGGGCGGCCACGCCCGGGGTGCCGGCAAAGCCGGTGACGCGGCAGAACAGGTCGTACAGCGGAACGGCGGCGAAGCTCAGTCCCGTCATGACGACCACGGCCGCCGCCACCAGTCCGCCGACCGCCTGGTTCCGGGTCACGTGCCGGCGCCCATGCGGATCAGCGAGACGGCGTAGAACACCGCGATCAGGGCCACGATCAGGCCGGCCAGCGCCAGGTTCTTGCGGCGGGTCTTGGGGTCCGGGCGGGCCACGTCACGACCCTGCCAGCAGGCCGTCGAGCGGCATCAGCAGAAACAGCAGGAACAGGTAGACGATCGAATACCAGAACATCCGCATCTCGCTGCCGTCGTCGCGGCGGCGGACCCGGTAGGCGCGGTACAACAGGCCGGCCCCGAGCAGGCCGGCCCCGGCCGCGTAAAGGGTGCCGAAGTCCCCGGTCAGGAACGGGAGCATCGTCATCGCCGCCGTGGCCGCGCTGTAGACCAGAATCCCCCGCCGGGCCGCGGCGTCGCCGCGGGTCACGGGCAGCATGGGCACCGCGACGCGGGCGTAGTCCTCGGCCCGCACGATGGCGAGGGACCAGAAGTGAGCCGGGGTCCAGAGGAAGATGATGCCGAACAGGATGCAGGGCAGGGCCGCCAGTTCGCCGGTGGCGGCGACCCATCCGATCACCGGCGGCAGGGCGCCCGCCGCCCCGCCGATCACGATGTTCTGGGCGGTCCAGCGCTTGAGCCAGCAGGTGTAGACGAAGACGTAGAAGAGCGTACTGGCGAGCAGCAGGGCCGCGGCGGTCCAGTTGGCCGCCAGCCCCATCAGCAGCACTCCGAAGATCGACAGCGTGACGCCGAATGCCAGCGCCTCCGCCGCCGCCACCCGGCCGGCGGGTACCGGCCGGGTCCGGGTGCGTTCCATGACCGCGTCGATGTCGCGGTCCAGCCACATGTTGATGGCGCCGGCGCCGCCGGCGCCAAGGGCGAGCGCCAGCAGCGCCGAGCCGGTGAGGACCGGGTGCAGCGCCACCGGGGCCAGGGCCATGCCGACGATTCCCGTGAACACCACGAGGGCCATCACCCGCGGTTTGGCCAGGGCGAAAAAGTCGCCGAGATCGCCGGCCGGAACGGACAGGTCCCGGGACATGCCGGACAACGAACGTACCCCTAGCGGACGGTTGGCAGGGTTTCGTAGGTATGGAACGGGGGCGGCGAGACGGTCTTCCATTCCAGCGTGGTGGCCCCCTCGCCCCACGGATTCTCGGGACATTCCTGCCCGGTGCGGAAGGTGCGGGCGATGGTCGCGAGGAACCAGACGATCGACAGCGCCGAGATCCACGCGCCGACCGTCGCCACCATGTTCCAGCCGGCGAAGGCGTCCGGGTAGTCGGCGATTCGCCGCGGCATGCCCTGCAGGCCGAGGAAGTGCATCGGGAAGAAGGTCAGGTTGACGCCGATGAACAGGAGCCAGAAGTGCACCTTGCCCATCCATTCCGGATACTGGCGGCCCGACATCTTGCCGATCCAGTAGTAGAAGCCGGCAAACAGCGCGAAGACCGCTCCGAGCGACAGTACGTAGTGGAAGTGCCCCACCACGTAATAGGTGTCGTGCAGCACGGTGTCGACGCCCGCGTTGGCGAGCACCACGCCGGTCACGCCGCCGACCGTGAACAGGAAGATGAATCCGACCGCGAACAGCATCGGGGTCCGGAATTCGATCGAGCCGCCCCACATGGTCGCGATCCAGCTGAAGATCTTGATCCCGGTCGGCACGGCGATCACCATGGTGGCCGCCGTGAAGTAGGCCTTGGTGTTGACGTCGAGTCCGACCGTGTACATGTGGTGCGCCCACACGAGGAACCCGATGAAGCCGATGGCCACCATCGCGTAGGCCATGCCGAGGTAGCCGAAGACCGGCTTCCGCGAGAAGGTCGCCACGACCTGGCTGATGATGCCGAAGCCCGGCAGGATCAGGATGTAGACCTCCGGGTGGCCGAAGAACCAGAACAGGTGCTGGAAGAGGATCGGGTCGCCGCCGGTGTCCGGCGTGAAGAACGCGGTGCCGAAATTCCGGTCGGTGAGCAGCATCGTGATCGCGCCCGCCAGTACCGGCAGGGCCAGGACCAGCAGGAAGGTCGTGACCAGGATCGACCAGACAAAGAGCGGCATGCGGTGCAGCGTCATGCCCGGCGCGCGCATGTTGAAGATGGTGGTGATGAAATTGATGGCGCCCAGGATGGACGAGGCGCCGGCGAGGTGGAGTGCGAGGATCGCCATGTCGACGGCCGGGCCGGCATGGGCGGGGTTGCCCGACAGCGGCGGGTAGATCGTCCATCCGGTGCCGGCTCCGCCGCCCACGAACGGGCTGGCCATCAGCAGGATGAAGGCGGGAACCAGCAGCCAGAAACTGATGTTGTTCATGCGGGGGAACGCCATGTCGGGCGCCCCGATCATGATCGGGACGAACCAGTTTCCGAAGCCGCCGATCATGGCCGGCATGATCATGAAGAAGATCATGATCAGGCCGTGCGCCGTGGTCAGAACGTTGTAGAGCTTGTAGTCGCCGTTCAGAATCCCGTCGCCGGGGGCTCCCAGCTCGCTGCGCATCAGCATCGACATCACGCCGCCGATCACGCCGGCGATGATGGCGAACACCAGGTACATGGTCCCGATGTCCTTGTGGTTGGTGGAGTAGAGCCACCGGCGCCAGCCGGTCGGGTCGCTATGGGCGTGAGCCTCTGCAGCCATCGTCATGGGGATGTGTCTCCCGAGCGGGTTTGCGCGTCTAGCGGGTGTGCTGGGTCAGGAGCACGGGTGCGTCCGGCCCGGCATCCCGTGCGAACCGGGCTCGGGCGTCGGCGACCCAGGCTTCAAAGTCGGCCTGCGAGACGACGTGCAGCTCGATCGGCATGCGGCCGTGGAAATCTCCGCAGAGCTCCGAACACTGACCATAGTAGATGCCTTCCCGATTGGCCCGGAACCAGGTCTCGTTGAGACGGCCGGGCACCGCATCCACCTTGACGCCCAGCGCCGGGATCGTCCAGCTGTGCAGGACATCGGCGGCCGTGACCTGGACCCGAACGGTCGTGTCGACCGGAACCACGACCGGCAGGTCGGTGGAAAGCAGCCGGGTGAAGGGGCGGGGCTCGTCAAAGTCCTCGGCGCTGTCGACCACGAAGGCATCGAAATAGAAATTGTCGTGGTCGGGGTACTCGTAGCCCCAGTACCACTGGTAGCCCGTGGCCTTGATCGTCATGTCCGCCGGCGGCACCGTGTCGGCGGCGTACAGGATCCTGAACGACGGGACGGCGATGACCACCAGGATGATCGCCGGGATGACCGTCCACAGGACTTCCAGCAGCGTGTTGTGGGTGCGGGTGGCGGGCGTCGGATTGGCGGATTCGTTGTAGTACACCATGACCCATACGAGCAGTCCCAGCACCAGCAGGGAAATGACGAAGATCAGCCACAGCAGCCCGTCGTGGAAGCCGATGATCTCGCTCATCAGGTCCGAACCGGCGGCCTGCAGGTTGAGCCCCCAGTCGACCGGCTGGCCCACCACTTCGAGTTCGGCCGCCGCCGTACCGGTGGCGGCGAAGCCGAGGGCCAGTACTGCCCCCGCAAGTCTGCCTATGCGCATCCGCAATCCCCTTCGGCCTGTCCGGCCTGCCCCAGCATGGACTGAAGGCGGGAGTGTAGCGGGGGCTGGGCGCGGTGCAACGCAGCCCGGTCCGGTGCCTGAACCGGGGTTTTCCTGCTTCCGGCCTACCTCTGGGGCGCCTCCGTGACCCCGGCCCCTCCCGCCCCCGGCGTCGGTCGCGTCGAAACCCGTCTCGAGCGCGCCGCCGGATCCCGGCCCGCGTCAGCGCGGGTCCGGAACCGGGCCGATCAGGAGGACCGCCCGCCCCGGGACCGGGCGGCCGCCGCGCCGGACCGCGCCACCGGGGGAAACCCGGTCAATCCGGCGGGACCGCAAGCCCCCGGGTCACGGCCAGGGCCCCGGGTTCCAGTCCCTCGGCCGCGAGTTCCGGCGGCCAGGCGCCGCCGGTGACCAGCGCCGCGCAGGCAGCGGCGGCCGCCGGAGAGGTCATGATGCCGTAGCCGCCCTGTCCCGCCAGCCAGAAGAACCCCGGTTGCCCGGGATCCGCACCAATGACGAGGGTGCGGTCGGCGACGAAACTCCGCAGCCCGGCCCACCGGCTCTCGATCCGCCCGATCGTCAGGGTGGTGGCCCGCTGGATCCGCTCGGCCGTGATGGCGATGTCCAGTTCCTCGGGCTGCGCATCGCAGGGCGGCGAATCGGTTTCGTCGGCCGGACTGGCAAGGATCCGCCCGGCGTCGGGCCGAAAGTAGAACTCCTCGTCGATATCGAGCGTGACCGGCCAGCCGTCGGGGTTGATCGCGGCCGGCGCCGAGAACACGATCGCGGTGCGCCGTTTGGGCACCAGGCCGATCGGCCGGCAGCCGGCCAGCCGTCCGATCACGTCGCACCAGGCCCCGGCGGCGTTGACCAGCACGGGAGCCCGGAAGACGCCCCGTGGCGTGTCCACTTCCCACTGTCCGCCGCGCCGCCGGATCGCCCGCACCCCGGCATTGCACACCAGCTGGCCGCCGTGGGCGCGCAGGGCCCGCAGCCAGCCCTGGTGAATGCGGTCCACGTCCATTTCGCGCCCGGCAGGTTCCAGGAAGGCGCGGGCCACGTACCCGGGCCGGAGGACCGGAACCCGCCGGACGGCTTCTTCCGGCGAGAGCTCGACGATCGACGGGTCGAGCGCCCGGGCGGTGCGGAACTCGCGCGCAAAGGACGCGGTCTGATCGGCCCGGGCAAGGAACAGGGAGCCGCCTTCCCCGGTCAGCAGCGGTGCCTCGAAATGCGCTTCCGGTTGCTCGAAGAAACTCCGGCTGGCCCGGGTGAGGGCCCGGATCACGGCGTTGCCGTAGGTTTCGGTAAAGAAGGCCGCCGAGCGCCCGGTTGTGTGATACCCCAGAACCGGTTCGCGCTCCAGCACGATCACCCGCTGCATCGGGGCCAGGCGTGCGGCCGCCGACGCGCCGGCGATACCGCCGCCGATCACCACGATGTCGGTCGCCTGTTCCACCCGCTCTCTCCCGCCGGAATCCGCCTCCGGGTGCGGGTATCCGCGCGTCAGGGCCGGGCCGCGGGGCTGTCCGCCCGGGCCGGGCGCAGCCCGGAAGCCGATTGTCAGGTTATCTCGCCGGGGTGCAAGCTCGCGGCCGGCCGGGCCCGTTGCGGAGACCGTTCGGGGGCGGGTGCGGCCGGGACTTGACCGGTCCCCGGCGGCCTCAGCGCTCAGGGGGCGGGGAAAGAGACCCGCCCACCCGGGACCGGCGGCCGGCCCGCGCAGGGCGACCGCGAGGTTTGCGCCGTTCCCTCCCATCGGGCAGTATCCTGCCCGGCAACCGGCCGCGAACTCTCCGCGGTTGACCCGGGACCAGGGAACTTCACGCAATGAACAAGATACTGATCGCGGTCGTGCTCATCGTCGGCCTGGTGGCCGGGTTCGTGGGCGCCAGACTCCTTGCTCCGGAGGCTCAGCAGGTGGCCGTCGATTCGACGGGCCCGGCGGATTCAGCGGATTCAGATGGTACGGCCGCCAGCACCAAGGTGCGCTGGAAGATGCCCAGCACGTTCCCGGGCAATCTCGCCATCCTCGGCACCAGCGGCAAGAAGTTCGTCGAGCGGATCGGCGAGGTCTCGGGCGGAACCATCCAGATCCAGTTCTTCGAGCCGGGGGCGCTGGTTCCCGCCCTCGAGATCTTCGATGCGGTATCCACGGGCGCCGTCGATGCCGGCTGGTCCACGCCCGGATACTGGGCCGGCAAGGTGCCGGCCCTCCAGTTCTTCACGGCGATTCCGTTCGGGCCGCTGCCGGGCGAGGCGATCGCCTGGCTGCACCACGGCGGCGGCAACGAGCTGTTTGCCGAACTCTATGCCGCGCACAACATCCATCCGGTCCACTGCATGATGATCTCGCCGGAAGCTTCCGGCTGGTTCCGCAACCCGATCGAGACCGTGGAAGACCTCGAGGGCCTGAAGATGCGCTTCTTCGGGCTGGGCGCCAAGGTCATGGAGAAGGTGGGCGTCTCGACCCAGCTGCTCGCGGGCGGCGATATCTATCCGGCGCTGGATCTCGGGACGATCGACGCCACCGAGTTCGCCCAGCCGGTCATCGACTTCGACCTCGGTTTCTACCAGGTCGCCAAGCACTACTACCTGCCGGGCTGGCACCAGCCGACCAGCTTTTCCGAATTCATCGTGAACGGTGAACGCTGGCAGGCCCTCAGTCCGACGCAGCAGGCGCAGGTCGAGGCGACCTGTGCGGAAAGCATCGTGAATTCCTACGGGCTCTCCGAATCGCTGCAGCCGGATGCACTGACGAAACTGGAGGCACGCGGGGTCGAGGTGCACCAGTGGGACCCGGCATTTCTTGCGGTGTTCGAGAACGCCTGGAACGAGGTCGTCGAGGAAGAAGCGAGCAAGGACGAGGGCTTCAGACGGGTCTGGGCCTCGCTCACGGAGTTTCGCGAGAAGTACAAGACGTGGGGCGACCGGGGCTACCTGCCGTAGCGGCGCGGCGGCAGTCGGTGGGACATGACCGGCTCTCCCGGCGGGCCCGGGTTACCGCCGCCGGCCGCCGACATTGACCGTCTTTCGGAGCGCATCGAGGCGGGTCTCGACGTGATCGAGGCCGGCTTGGCCCGGGCCCGCGCCGCCGCGGCCCGGCGGGAGCGGGGCCTCGTGCGGCTGGATGCCGCGCTTCGGCAGTTGAACGAGCTGCTGGGTGGAACCGATGGCGCGGCTTGAAATCTCGGTCGGGAACCGTCCCTACCAGATTTCGTGTGCCCAAGAGGACATGGACCGGGTTCGGGCGCTGGCCGGCGAGATCGACCGTCAGCTGGCCCGGCTCCAGCGAGAGAACCCCACGGCCGGGCAGAGCCAGCTCATCCTGATGGCGGCGCTCACCGTGCTGGATGATGCCCGCGCCGCCGCGGAGACGGCGGCAGCGCGCCTGGCGACCGTGGAGCAGCGGGTTGCAGACCTGCAGGCCAAGGTCCTCCCGTGATGCGGGCCGGTATCCGGGCAGGGAGGGTGCCGGCACGAGGCCGGCTCTGCTAGATTGCGCCCGGGATGGTGGCTGCCCGATTCGCGCTGCACGAACAACCCTTGGGCCTAAATTCCACTGGGGAGCTGTCCCTGTCCGGACCGTGGTCCGGATATACGGCGCCCACCTGAGCATGGTGCGCCACAGTGGTTTCCGTTGCGAACGGTCGGTGCGGTACCTCCCGTGACCCGGGCGGGCCAGTGACCCCCGGGGATGCAGTGGCTGCGAGCAAGCAGGCCTTGCGGCGGAAGTTGCGCCCGTGGCGGCGGCAGTGGCAGGCGAACCGGCCCGATGCTGCGTATGCGCTGGCCCGGCGGGCCCTGCTCGTGTTGCCGGTGGCTCCGGGCCGGGTGGTGGCCGGCTACTGGCCGGATGACGGAGAAATCGACGACCGCCCGCTCCTGGCGGCGTGGGCCGAGCGCGGGGTCACGCTGGCGCTGCCCGCCGTGGTCGCACGAGGGGCGGCCCCCGTCTACCGCCGCTGGCGCCCCGGCGAACCGCTCCCGCCCGACCGGTTGGGCCTGCCGGCGCCTGCGGCCACGGCCCCGCGTACCGATCCCGATCTCGTGCTCTGCCCGCTGGTGGCCTTCGACGCCGCCGGCCGCCGGCTGGGGCGGGGCGGCGGGTACATGGATCGGGCACTGGCGGGATTCGACCCGGCGGTGCGGGTAGCGGGTCTGGGCTGGGAGCAGCAGCGGGTCGACCGGGTGCCGGCGGCCGCCCACGACCGGTCTCTCGATCTGGTGGTGACCGAGCGCCGCGTGTACTGCTGCCGGGATACGGCCGGGTAGCCGTGCGGTTCCTCTTTTGCGGCGACGTGGTGGGGGCGCCCGGCATCCAGGCTCTCGGCCGCCACCTGCCGGGGTTGAAACGGGATCTCCAGCTCGACTTCGTGGTGGCCAACGGCGAGAACGCGCGCGACGGCTACGGCCCGTCGCCGGATACGTGCGAGCAGCTGTTTGCCGCCGGCGTGGACGTGCTGACCTCGGGCAACCACATCTGGGATCACGCCCGGATCATCCCGTTCGCCGCGCGCGAGCCGCGGCTGCTGCGGCCGCACAACTATCCCGAGGCCGTGCCGGGCACCGGGGTGGGAGTCTATCCGGCGGCAGCCGGGGGGCGGATCTGTGTGATCAACCTCATGGCCCGGACCTTCATGGAGCCGCTCGATGATCCGTTTGCCGTCGCCGAGGTCGTGCTGGAGACGCACCGTCTGGGCGAGACCTCCGATGCCGTGCTGATCGACCTTCACGGCGAGACGACGTCGGAGAAGATGGCGTTTGCCCACGCCTTCGACGGCCGCGCCAGTCTGATCGTCGGCACCCACACGCACGTGCCCACCGCGGATACCCGGATTCTTCCGGGCGGTACCGCGTTCCAGGCGGACGCCGGCATGTGCGGCGATTACCAGTCGGTGATCGGCTACCAGGCCGAGCCGTGGGTCGCCCGGTTCCGGACCAAGATGCGCACCGGCCGGATTCGGGCGGCGGCGGGCGAGGGGTCGCTGGCCGGAGTCTGCGTGGAGACGGCGGCCGGTACCGGCCTGGCGGTGCGCGCCGACCCGGTGCGCGTCGGCGGGCATCTTCCGGAAGCCCGCCCGTGCTTCTGAGGCGGCAGACGACCAGCTCGTCCCCTTCGCGCAGGAATTCGATGACCGTCTCCAGCTCGCCCCGCCCCTCGCGGGCAGCGCCGGACGCGGTCTCCGGGCGCATGACCGCGCATCCGGCGGCTTCCAGCCGCTCGATCCGGATGCCGGGATCCTGGTCCGGCGAGCTGACCCTCGCGTACCCGATTCTGTCCATCACAGTGTCACATCCGGTTTGACTCCGCACCGATCGCGTCACTTCGGGCCGGAAATCCTCCGTAAGGTGCGCCGGGGGCGTCACATTTCGCCTGCCTCGCGGGCGCACGCCCTGAAGGTGCGGGGCGGAGTTCCGACCGCAGGTCAATTGGTCTGAGACGCGGAGGCTCCTATTATCGTCGAATGACAGATCAAACCGAACGGATCGCCGTCTTGAAGGAGCGCAGGAAAACGATGCAGGCCGAATATCGGACCGATATCGCCCGTCTTGCGGAGGACATGGCCAAGCGTGAGGTGGAAGCGGCCAAGCGTGAGGTGGAAGCGGCCAAGCGTGAGGTGGAAGCGGCCAAGCGCGACAAGGACAATCTTCGCTGGCAGATCGGGCTTTGGGTCGCCGCTGTGGTCATCATCGGGGTCATGCTCCGCTGGCCTGTCCTGCCGGCTGTGCCCGGATCCTGATCCGTCTGCCGGCGCCGGTCTCGTTCGGGGGATTTCCGGGTATCTCAACTGGTGCCATCCAGGTTGTTGGGCGCGTGACCGATCCGGTCGGCAGATGCCAGGATCTCTTCAAAGGCAGGGGTGTCGCCGAAAATCATGGGTGTTGTGTTGGCATAGCCGCGGGAGAGGGCGTCAATCATCGCCCCGGTCGGCGTGATTGCGAACGTCCCTGGCGCTGCCGAAGCAAGATCATGGTCGGGCCGGTCGAAGAACATGCGGGCATGCCGTACGCAATCAGCCCCAAGAGCCCGGTCCGCCGGGGCCGGTTTGCCGACCTCCGAGTGAAGGAGGCAATGGAGGTCGTAGTAGTGCCGTGACACGCGTTGTCCTGCCTGGCGAAGAACACCGCGCCGTTCGTGCCAGCGACGCAGGCCATGCGCGATCACCGCCTTGTCCCAGAAGGTGCGGGCGGCGTCGATGGTGGTCACGCCGTCGATTGCCAGATCGAAACCCGTTGCATCCTTGGCGATATAGGGCCGGATCGTGACCGGCCTGTGAGGGTCGAGAGCGGACTTCGCACCGGATTCGATCCGCACGGCCGGTCGCACATAGGTTTCGTCGCGCGGCTCGATCTCGGGATACCGGACGAGCAAGGTCTGCCCGTCGGGATCGGCGCTGTCGATCTCGATGCGTCCGGCGCCGCCGGTCGCGTCTGCAATCTGTTCGTCCAGGAATGCCCGGAGCGGCCCGGTGACGTAGGCGCGGCACGCATTCCGGATCGCGCCGAGCCGGGCCCGGCGCTTCTTTCCCGACAAGGGCCTCCAGTTTCTCGATCGACGCCGGTTCATCGAGGTCGTCGCGCAACACGGTGATGTCGATATCCTCGGAGAAGCGCTGGATCAGGCCGTAGGCCTTGGACAGGGACGTGCCGCCATTGAAGAGGAGACGGGGCCGCCGGCGGGCCGCGATAGAGCGCGTTCAACGTTCAGCAGACCCAGAAGTCCTTCTCGACATGGTTGACCGGCGCGCCGAGCCGGCTGGCAGCCGCGAGAAAGAGGTCGAGCCGATTGCGCGCGGGCTCGGTCCCGATCTGTCTGTAGGCAGCAGCAGTCATGGGTCATGGGGGTTTGAGTCGGAGGTTCCCAGCAGGTCACGTAGGAATTCCTGCATCCAGATCGGCAGTGCCGAAAAGCCCGCCTCCAGATCGGCGCGGATTGCTGGTCCATGCCGGGGGGTCGCGAGAATGCGGCGCAATGCAGCCCGCATGCGTTGCCGTTCGTCGTCCCGGGACAGCATGTCCCGCATCCAGTACAGCGCCTGCACGACCCGCATGGCCGGCCGGTCGGCCCAATAGAGGCGGCTGGGCGCGGCGTATCGGAAACGGATTTCCTGACGGCCCAGCTTGATGGGCTTCAACCGCGCATCGACCAGAACCTCAATGTGCGCCGGTACGGCGGTGGTGAGGCCAAGCTCGTTGGCGGCGGTCATGCCGTCAATGACGGCACGGGCCTGGTCCCGGCGGGTGACGGCGCGGATGACGGCGCGATAGTCAGGTACGGCCGGGCGCCCGGTCAGCCCGTTGGTGCGCGGGCGGTCGTAAAGCTTTCAAGGGTCCGGACTTGTATAGGTGATTCTTTTCCTGTATGCCTGTGGCATGCAGATCGGACTTCGTCATTTTGATTCGCACACGCTCGAGTGGCTCGCCGGTGCTCTGCGTACCGGCGGTTGCACCCGTCACGCTCTGGCGCGGGGGCTGTGCGAGCGTCTGGACTGGCGCAACGCCCGTGGCGGTCTGTGCCTGTCGGCGGCGGCGAAGGTTCTGCCGAAGCTCGCCGAGCATCTCGGTCTCGAGCTGCCCGAGGCCCGCAAGGTTCCCGACCGTTCCGCTGTTCCCCAGTTTCCGGCGGAAGAGATACCCGACACCGAGGTTTCCTGTGCACTGGCCGCTCTCGGCCCGGTGACGCTGGAGCTGACGGAGGGCGAGGCGGAGCGTCGGCGGTGGGAGGCGATGATGCGCGCGCGTCATCCGCTGGGATGGGCGCGTTCTCCCGGCGGGCAGCTGCGCTACTGGATACGCTCGGAGCGGCACGGCGTACTCGGCGGCATCGGCTTTGGCTCGGCGACCTGGAAGTTGCGGGCCCGCGATGAGAATTTCGGCTGGTCGCCCGATGCCCGGGCGGCGAATATCGGGCGCGTGATCTGCAATCACCGGTTTCTCGTGCTGGCCGGGGTGCGGGTCAAGGGACTGGCGTCGCGGGTGCTGCGCATGGCGGCGGAGCGGGCGGCGGACGACTGGGAAGCCCGGTACGCGGTGCGCCCCGCCGCCGCCTACACCCATGTCGGGCCGGAGCATGACGGCTGCAGTTACCGCCGGGCGGGCTGGGTTCTGGCCGGACCGGGCAGCGGGCGGCGGAACGCGGCCGGCTCGGTCTGGATTCTGGGTCTGGAGGACGGATGGCGGGAGACCCTTGGCCGGGAGGAACGTCATCCGGTCGGTGCGCTCGCCGGATGGTATGACGGGCGGGCGGATCTCGACTGGGCGGAGCGCGAATACGGTCGCTCGCGTCATACCGACGGGCGGGTGAGGGAACGCATTGTCTGCATGGGCCGGGCATGGAATCAGAACATGGGCGAGGATCTGCCGGTAATCTTTCCCGAGAAGGCCGGCCAGAAGGCCGCTTTCCGGCTGTTGTCGAGCTCGAGAGTGAACATGAAGCATGTTCTGGAGCCACATTTCGAGGCGACGGCAGACCGCTGCCGCGGCGAGTCTGTCGTGCTGGCGATTCAGGACACGACAGCTCTGAATTACAGCGGCCTGGAGGAGACGACGGGTCTGAGTGCTCTCGGCGGTGGCGGCAAGGGCAGCGCCGGGCTTCTCGCCCATGCCGGTCTGGCCGTGACGAAAGAGGGCCGTCCGCTCGGTCTGTTTTCGATGGACGCGGATTTCCGCCAGCCGCTGGAGCAGGAGGGCGGGGAGCGGAAACCGGCGGGGGAGAAGACGTCCGGAAAGGACCGTGCGGCGGAGGCCGGGCCGGACGCGGTGGCGGAGAAGGAAAGCCGCCGCTGGATCGAAGGCCTGGACCGGGCGCGGGAGTTGGCGGCAGCCTGTCCGCACACGCGGGTGGTCTCCGTCTGCGACCGTGAAGGCGATTTCTGGCAGCTGCTCGAACACGCCGTTTCTTTCGGGGACGCCCTGGTCGTGCGCGCGAGTCGTTCCGCGCGTCAGCGTGTGCTGAAGCCCGGCGGTGAGGATGCGTGCCTGTGGGAGCAGGTCGCCGGCCGCGCTCCGGTCTCGGTGACCGATCTGGAGATCCCGTCCGCCGGCGGCCCGCGGGCGCGGGAGAAGCGCACGGCGCGGCTGGAAATCCGCGTCGCCGAGGTTTCGCTGCGGCCGCCGCGGACGAAACCGGACGCGAAGCCGCTGTCCCTGTGCGCATTGTCGGCGACAGAGACCGGGTGCGGGGAGGAGGACGAGCCCCTGCACTGGCTGCTGCTGACCACCGAACGGCCGGCCGCCGGCGAGGCCGAAGCCGTGTTCGCCGCCGGCATACTCGATATCTACAAATGTCGCTGGTCGATCGAGACCTGGTTTCGGACTCTTAAGACTGGCACCCGGATCAAGAGCCGGCGCTTCGATGCAGCCGACGATCTGCGCAAATGCCTCGCGTTCGACGCGGTGACCGCGTGCCGGGTTGCCGACCTGACGCAGCTCGCTCGCGAGCGCCCGGACACGCCGGCCGCCACGGTCGTCCCGCCGGAAGACATCGATCTGCTGCATACGATGCTCCGGGCGCAGGGACACAAAATCGTGCCGACGCCTTCCGGCGAGCGGGACGGAGAACCGTCCAGCGGAGCGGAGCCGCCGGAGCGTACGCCGTCCGAGGCCGGGGCTCAGGCTGAGGCGGCGGACCCGGCGCCGGAAGGCACAGCCGTCGCGGAGCCGCCGGACGCGGTGCATGAGCGCGGCGGAACCGAACCCGATGACGCCGACGGACTGCCGGAGGCGGCGGCTGCAAAGGATGAAACCGGAACGTCCGATGCCAACGCCGACGAGGAGTCGCCGGCTCCGTCCGGTGCTGCTGATCCACCGGAGGCGGACGACCGGCCGCCTGCGCCCGACAACCAGGCCGGCGGCCCTCCGGCCGCCGCCCCGGAACCGGATATCCGAAGTTTCGTGATCGATCTCGGGCGCCTCGTCGGAGCGCACCCTTCGAAACGGCAGAAGCTTCCGGGAACCAAAAAAGTCTGGCAGGGTCTCGAAAGACTCAGCTGGGCCGTGCAGGTGCGCGACGCTCTTGCCAAGAAGAAGCTGGAATGAGATCAACCATACAAGTATGGGACTTTGAAAGGTCGTAAAGGCCCCGGTCGATGCGGCGCAGGTCGCCCGTCGCCACCAGGCGCTGGAGGGTCTTGTCGACAGCGGCGCGATTGCCAAGATCCGCAAAGTCGCCGGGAACCCAGACCTCATCCGGATCGGCCGCCGTCCGTGCGAGGAGGCGGGAACGCAAACCGGTATCTTGCGTCAGGACTGCCATATCCGAAATATGACACATATTGCCGACGCTTCAATCTTTGTCGAAAATGCGCTGCAATCTTCGAACAGGAGAGGCAGTGATGCGGTCGAAGCAGGCAGGATCGCCGCGGCCTTTCATTCGGCCGGCGGACTTGCTTCGGTGGCATCGAGATCGCTATCGATGCTGTCGCCGATGCGGGCGGCGGAGGCCTTGACGGTATCGCGCGCGAGATGCGCGTAGCGGGCGGTGGTCTGCACCTGCGTGTGACCGAGCAGCTTGCCGATCACCGGCAGCCCTTCGCCCAGCGCCAGTGCCCGGCTCGCAAAGCTGTGGCGGAGGTCGTCGAGGCTGAAATCCCACTCGGTTGGGCCGGAAACCCTCCGTAAGGCGCGCCGGGGGCGTCACATTTCGCCTGCCTCGCCGGAGCGCGCCTTGAAGGTGCGGGGCGGAGTTCCGATCGCAGGTCAATTGATCTGAGATGCGGAGGCTCCTATTATCGTCAAATGACAGATCAAACCGAACGGATCGCCGTCTTGGAGGAGCGCATGAAAACGATGCAGGCCGAATATCGGACCGATATCGCCCGTCTTGCGGAGGACATGGCCAAGCGTGATGTGGAAGCGGCCAAGCGTGATGTGGAAGCGGCCAAGCGCGACAAGGACAATCTTCGCTGGCAGATCGGACTTTGGGTCGCCGCTGTGGTCATCATCGGGGTCATGCTCCGCTGGCCTGCCCTGTCGGCTGTGCCCGGATCCTGATCTGTCTGCCGGCGCCGGCCTGACGCCCTGCGGCCGTGGAATGCCGGAACCTCCACTCCTCATCGAGCCGCGATTCTCTGGTGTCCGGATCAAGAGGCGGGCCGATATTGTCCGTCATCCGCGGGTTCTTCTGAAAGCCCGCAGCGTCGTCGTGCTCCGTCTTCGTTTTATTGATCTCGTCCAGCGCCTTCCACCGCCACTTGGTTTTTCACGCCGGTAATGAGGCGGCCGTCCTTGATCGGCTTGACTTTGATGCGGACCGTCGTGTGATCGTTGATCTCATCGACCGCCGGCAGAGTTTCCACCGTCGCGGATCGTGCTAGACCGGATAGCTGCCGGGCGGAACGCCCCAGATGCGGCGTAGGTCGTCGAGGCTGAAATCCCACTCGGTTGGGCCGGAAAACCCTTCGTAAGGTGCGCCGGGGGCGTCACATTTCGCCTGCCTCGCGAGAGCGCGCTTTGAAGGTGCGGGGCGGAGTTCCGATCGCAGGTCAATTGATCTGAGACGCGGAGGCTCCTATTATCTTCGAATGACAGATCAAACCGAACGGATCGCCGTCTTGGAGGAACGCATGAAAACGATGCAGGCCGAATATCGGACCGATATCGCCCGTCTTGCGGAGGACATGGCCAAGCGCGACAAGGACAATCTTCGCTGGCAGATCGGACTTTGGGTCGCCGCTGTGGTCATCATCGGCGTCATTCTCCGCTGGCCTGTCCTGTCGGCTGTGCCCGGATCCTGATCTGTCTGTCGGCGCCGGCCTGACGCCCTGCGACCGTGGCATATACGAAGGGATCACTTACGGTGCAGGCCATTGTCCGGTGTCCGTGTCCGGGTCGGTGCTATTATGTTCGTGGAAGTTGCCCGTTTGCCGTGCCGCCGAACCTGACGGCACGGCCATTGTTCGTCAGCCCGTCTCTCGCGGTGCGCCGAGATGGCGCCGGGCTGAGATCGGGCGTACCTTATCGTAATCTCTGATCTCTCTTCTGTGTGTCGGCGCCCGGCGCATAGGGGTTCGTGAGCGGATTTCAGTCATCGCCGGGGAGATCGTCTTACGGGACGAAGCCGGGTTCGTCGCGGTGATGCCGCTTTTGGGTTTTCGAGATGCCGCAGATCGGCGAGAGCGACGTAAAGCCTCCGGGCCGGGCCGGATAAACTGTGAACGGCGCGGAGCTCGACCTGGGCGTAAGTCTCCGGAGCCGGTAGCACCGCGACCGCGGACGGAGGGATCAGCAGTCTGATCCTCTCATTACGCGGGTGAAATTCGTACTCCGCGAAGGATCCGGACGCCGGGGATTCGGGTCCGGCCGTCCGCCGGGGGGCGGCCCGGGAACCGGTCTGCCCGATGCCGGGCCGGGTGGTAAGGTGCGGGCCCGTTTTCTCGGGACTTCCTTCAGTCGTTCGCCCTGTTTGGAGCAGCCTTCATGGGGTCCATGATCTCGGTGCGCACCGCCGACGACGTCAGCCTGCCGGTCTATCTCGCCGAGCCGGCCGGCGTTCGCCGGGGCTCCCTGGTGGTCATCCAGGAGATTTTCGGTGTCAACTCCTACGTGCGGGGGGTTGCCGACCGGTTTGCCGAGGCCGGTTACGTCTGCTACGCCCCGGATCTGTACCACCGGATCGAGCCCGGTATCGAGCTCGGCTACGGGCCGGAAGAGGTCGCGCGGGCGCGCGAACTCAAGGAACAGGCGGGCTGGGATCACGCGGTCATGGATATCCAGACCTGCGTCTCGACCTTGCTGATCGACCACCGAGTCGGGGTGATCGGGTTCTGCTACGGCGGCTCGCTGGCCTGGCTCAGCGCCTGCCGGGGATACGGGATGGAAGCGGTAGTCTGCTACTATGGCGGCCAGATCGCCGCATTTCTCGACCGGTCTCCCAAGGTGCCGGTGCAGATGCACTTCGGGGACCGTGACACGTCCATACCGGCGGACGACATCGGCCGGATCCGCACTTTCGCACCGGAGGTCGACCTCCACGTGCATGACGGCGAACACGGCTTCGCCTGCACCGAGCGCGCCGGGTTTCACCCGGATTCGGCCGCGGCGGCCCACGATCTCACCCTCGCCTTCCTCGCCCGGCATGTCGCGCGGGAAGCAGCATCGTGAACGGGTTCGCCGTCGCGGCGGGGGCGATACCGACGAGGCCCTGGCCGCCGGTTTCCGCCGGTTTCCGGTCCGACCTTCGCATCGAAACGCTCTCCCGCCAGGCCGATGCGTCGCCGGTCAGGGAGGGAAAGGGGCAGGCCAGGGCCGGCAGTTCGGCATGAACGCGCCGGTGGTCGGGATCCTGGGCGGGAGCGGCATCTATGAACTCGAATCGCTGGAAGCGCCCGACTGGAAAGCAGTCGCTTCCCCTTTCGGCGCCCCGTCCGACGAGATCCTGCACGGCCGGTTGCACGGGCTGGAGTTCCGTTTCCTGCCCCGGCACGGCCGCGGCCACCGCCTGCCGCCCGGCAGCGTCAACTATCGGGCAAACATCGATGCGCTGAAGCGGACGGGGGTGACCGACCTCGTTTCACTTTCGGCCGCCGGCAGCCTGAAGGAGGATCTGGCGCCGGGCACATTCGTGCTGGTCGACCAGTTCATCGACCGCACGGTGGGGCGGATCAAGAGCTTTTTCGGGCCGGGCCTGGTGGCGCACGTTTCGATGGCCGAGCCGACTTCGATCCGCCTTCGCCGCCTGCTTGCCGATGCTGCCCGGGCGGCCGGCATCCGCGTGGTAAACGGCGGCACCTACCTGGCGATGGAGGGTCCGCAATTCTCGACCCGCGCCGAGTCCGAGCTCTACCGGACCTGGGGTTGCGACGTGATCGGGATGACCAACATGCCGGAAGCGAAGCTCGCGCGCGAAGCCGAGATGGCGTACGCCAGCGTCGCGATGATGACGGACTATGACTGCTGGCATCCGGACCATGACGCCGTGTCGGTCGATCAGGTCATCGGTGTGCTGATGGATAACGCTGCCCGCGCCAGGACCCTGGTCGATATCTTCGCCGGGAAGGTCTCCGGGACGGACTGGGATGATTCGGATCCGGCCTATCGCGCACTCGAGGCGGCGGTCATCACGGCGCCGGACGCGCGCGACGCCGGGCGCACCGCCCAGCTGGATGCCGTGGCCGGACGCATGCTGCGGGACTGACAACCGGCCGGAGTAACCGCTTACCCCTGAACGACAGGGCAGATGATGATGCCGCTGCTCCAGAACTCTGGGCTGCTGCAACCGCATGCAGTTCGGCCGCAGTTCCGAGTTCGCCCCGAAGACTCCTCGGCCCAACTGACGGCGTCGACAGCATCCCCCGGCAGTACAGCAGCTTGATCAGGCTGGCCGCCGCCCCGCACATGCGCGATCATGGCACCGATCAGGCATTTCATCAGATCGGAGTAACTGCTCACCCGTTCAACTTGAATGCCGGCCCGTGCAGCCCCACGGGAAATGCCTGTTATGCGCAAGGGAAGGATTCGCGGTAGCACGCTCGGGTTGGCGGTTGGGTCTCGTGCGGCTGAAGATCAGGGTGCCAGGCCGGCAACAGGTTGATCATCCTGATAGGTCTGGGGTGAGCAGTTACAGATCGGATTTGATCGCTTCCACGCGCATCTCGACCTTGGTGATATCGGTCTTCGTCTCCGGCCGCAGCCGCCGCTCGATGCCGGCTGGCGTCTCTTGCCGCAGCTGCTCGATGCCCGTCTCAACGGGACTTCAAGGTGCATTGCGCTCACCTCAAGGGGGTGGGCAGGTACCGGCCGGAGAAGATTCCTCAGAGCCGGTCGTCACCGCGTTTCACGGGCGTCCAGGTGCGCTTGTACGTGGCGTAGAACACACCGGTCATGACCACGAGAAAGATCAGCACCCGCAATCCCGTGCGCTTGCGCTCGTCTGCGCCGGGATCGGCGGCCCAGGCCAGGAAGGTGGTTACGTCGTGGGCTTCCTGGGCAATCGTCGCCTCGGTGCCGTCGGCGTACGTGACATCGTCGCCCCAGAGCGGCGGCGGCATCGCGATCACCCCACCCGGGAAATACGGGTTGTAGTAGGAGGCTCCGGGATCAACCCCGGCGGGAGGATCCTCGTAGCCGATCAGGATGCCGTAGACGTACGGCGCACCGCGTTCCAGCACCTTGAGCGACAAGTCGGGCGGGGCGACGCCGTTGTTGACAGCGGCGGCCGCCTGGGGGTTCGGGAACGGTTCGCGGATCAGCGGATCGGACGGGCGTCCCGGCCGGTCGAACATCTCGCCCAGATCATCGGGCCCGTCCTCGACCCGGGTCTCCGCCGCCATGCGGCGAATGTCCTCCTCGGCAAAGCCCAGCTCCGCCAGGTTGCGCCAGGCCAGGTACCGGAGCCCGTGGCAGGTCGCGCAAATGTTCCGGTACACCTCGAATCCGCGAACGGCAGCTGCCCGGTCCAGCCGTCCGAACACCCCGTCGAACGAAAATTCAACCTCCGGCGGTGCGAGGCCGTCGGTGGCTGCGTGGGCGGCGGGCGCTGCCGCCCACAAGGCCGCCAGGATTCCGGCCGCGCGCCAGGCCTGCTGCCGCCTCACGGACCCGGGTTCCCGTGTTCGTGGCCGTAGATGCTCCCGGGAAGCTTGCGGGTGCGCTCGACCCGGCCGATCAGCGGCATCCACACCAGAAAATGCACGAAATAGTAGGCGGTCGCGATCCGGCCGAGCGTGATGTACACGCCTTCTGCCGGCTTCGCACCGATCCAGCCGAGCAGCACGGTATTGGCTGCAAACAGCCAGAACACCCACCGGTAGACCGGTCGGAAAGCGGCGCTTCTGACTTTCGAGCTGTCGAGCCACGGCAGTGCGAAGAGGACGAAGATGGCGCCGAACATCGCGATCACGCCGCCCAGCTTGTGCGGAATGGCGCGCAGGATGGCGTAGAACGGCAGGAAGTACCATTCCGGCACGATGTGCGGCGGAGTCCGGAGGGGGTCGGCCGGGATGTAGTTGTCGGGATGACCGAGGCTGTCCGGAGCGTAGAACACCACACCGGCAAAGAAGACGAGTGCCATGCCCAGACCCACGAGATCCTTCACCGTGTAGTACGGGTGGAAGGGAATCGTGTCGCGGGGTGCGCCGGGGTTGATCCCGAGCGGGTTGCTCGAGCCGTGCCGGTGCAGCGCAACGATGTGGAGGAACACCAGCGCGACAATCACGAAGGGCAGAAGGTAGTGCAGCGCGAAGAAGCGGTTGAGAGTCGGGTTGTCGACCGAGAAGCCGCCCCACAGCCATTCGACGACCGCCGGCCCGACGCCCGGAATGGCCGAGAACAGGTTGGTGATGACCGTGGCGCCCCAGAAGCTCATCTGCCCCCAGGGCAGCACGTACCCCATGAACGCGGTCATCATCATCACGATCAGGATGATGATTCCCAGCCACCACAGCAGTTCCCGCGGTTCCTTGTACGAGCCGTAGTAGAGCCCCCGGAACAGGTGGATATAGACGCAGATAAAGAAGAACGAGGCGCCGTTGGCATGGGCCGACCGGATCAGCCAGCCGTAGTTCACGTCCCGCATGATGTGCTGCACGCTGTCGAAGGCGTGGTCGACATGCGGGGTGTAGTGCATGGCCAGCACGACGCCGGTCACGATCTGGAGGACGAGGAAGAAGCCGGCCAGCGAACCGAAGTTCCAGAACACGTTCAGGTTGCGCGGCGTGCGGTATTCGATCAGCGCATGACGCGCCGCCGAAAACAGGGGCAGGCGATAGTCGATCCAGCGCACCACCCGCACGGCGAAATTTCGATCCTGCACCGTGTCTAGCCCACCCGGATCGTGGTGTCGTCAACGAACCGGTACGGCGGGACCGGCAGATTCCGCGGAGCCGGACCTTTCCGGATCCGGCCCGACGTGTCGTAGTGCGAGCCGTGGCACGGGCAGAACCAGCCCCGGTACTCGCCCTGGCCTCCGCCGAGAGGAATGCAGCCCAGATGCGTGCAGACCCCCACCAGGACCAGGTAGCGGGGATTCTGGGTCCGGCTGGAGTCGGTCGCCGGATCGGGCAGTTCGGCGGTATCGTCCGTCACGGCCTGCTCGATTTCTTCGGGGGTTCGGTGGCGCACGAATACCGGCGCTCCGCGCCACAGCACGGTGCGGCTGTTGCCCGGCTCCAGCCCCTTGAGGTCGATGTCGACCGTCGCCAGCGCCTGGACATCCGCTGACGGATTCATCTGGTCGATCAGCGGCCAGGCGGCGCCTCCGGCGGCCACGGCGCCGAACGCGCCGGATGCAAGATTGAGGAAGTTGCGGCGGCTCGAAGCCGCTGCGGGGGCAGCTCGATTGGTCATGCGGGAAGAGATGGAGATCCTGGGCCGTAGGGATTCGTGCAGGCCGAGGGTGTTTGTAGCCGAGCCCCGCCGATTTGCAAGCGGACGTGCCACCCGGGGTCCGCGCCCCGCTTCACCGCCCGGTTGGCGGACCCGGCCGTACTCTCCCGGAGACGGAACGGGTCTTTCGGTTCCCGAACCGGACAGCCCGCGCACTGGTGCCGGACCGGATGTCCCTTGCGCGGTCGACCTGCCGAAACCGGCGGATGGCGGCGGAAGCCACAGTGTCGCGCCGGGCCGGTTTGCATGCCGTCTCAATGTCTGTATGTTGCACCTGTTGCCAGTCGGCGATCAACATGTTGATTGCCGCCCATCTGGATGACATTCCTCAGGTTAACCGGTACTGTGGGGTAAAGAAGCAACATGGATGGAATGATTGGAGAGAGTGTTGCCCCCTCGCCGGTGCTTCCCCACAGGCTGTTTGACCGGGACCAGGAGGCCGTTCAGGTACCGGGCGGGCGGCGGGTTGCTCCCTGCGATGACCGCGATGCCCATCTCACGGAATTCGGAAAATCGGTTCTCCGGGACCGCTACACACTTCCTTCCGAATCAATTCAGACCATGTTCGCCCGGGTCGCCAGCACGTTCGCGGATGACGATGCGCATGCGCAGCGCCTGTACGACTACATGTCCAACCTCTGGTTCATGCCGTCGACCCCGGTACTCTCCAACGGCGGCACCTCGCGCGGCCTGCCCATTTCGTGCTTTCTGAACGAGGCGAGCGACAGCCTCGAGGGAATCGTCGACCTATGGAACGAGAACGTCTGGCTGGCCGCCCGCGGCGGCGGCATCGGCAGTTACTGGGGCAACCTGCGCTCCATCGGGGAACAGGTCGGCCAGAACGGGCAGACCTCGGGCATCATTCCGTTCATCCGGGTCATGGATTCCCTGACTCTGGCGATCAGCCAGGGGAGCCTGCGCCGTGGCAGTGCGGCGGTCTATCTGCCGGTCAGCCACCCGGAAATCGAGGAATTCATCGAGATTCGACGCCCGACCGGCGGCGACCCGCATCGCAAGGCGCCCAACCTGCATCATGGAATCGTGATTCCCGACGCCTTCATGCGGGCCGTGGAAAGCGACGGGGAATGGACGTTGATCAGCCCGCGGGACCGGCAGGCGCGCCGGGCGGTGTCTGCCCGCGCGCTGTGGATCCGGATTCTGACCGCACGGGTGGAGACCGGTGAACCGTACCTGCTGTTCATTGACCGCGTGAACGAGGCAGTGCCGGAGCACCACCGGTTCCTGGGGCTCAATGTTCGAACCTCGAACTTGTGCTCGGAAATCACGCTGCCGACCGGTCCCGATCATCATGGCCGGGAACGGACTGCGACGTGCTGCCTGTCGTCTGTCAACCTTGAACGGTATGACGACTGGAAGGACGACCCTCTCTTCATTGAGGATGTTCTGCGGTTCCTCGACAACGTGCTTGAAGGCTTTATCCGGCACGCACCCCCGTCCATGGCCAATGCGCGGTATGCGTCGGAACGGGAGCGCAGCGTCGGGCTCGGCGTCATGGGTTTCCATTCGTTCCTGCAGGCCCGCGGGCTGCCGTTCGAATCCGCTCCGGCCAAGGCCTGGAACCTGAAGATCTTCAAGGATCTTCGGGCCCGCGCCGATGCTGCTTCCCGCATTCTCGCCGAGGAGAAGGGGGCCTGTCCCGACGCTCGCGATGGCGGCGCGATGGAGCGGTTTTCGAACAAGCTCGCGATCGCGCCGACCGCGTCGATCTCCATTATCTGCGGCGGCACGTCGCCCGGCATTGAGCCGGTGGCCGCCAACGCCTTCCTGCACAAGACTCTCTCGGGGGCGTTCCCGGTCCGCAACGTCTATTTCCGGAAACTTCTGGAGAGCAAGGGGCGCAATACCGATGAGGTGTGGTCGTCAATTACCACCCGTCAGGGCTCGGTCCAGCACCTGGACTTTCTCGACGCCGACGAGAAGGCGGTATTCCGGACGGCGTTCGAGATCGATCAGCGTTGGGTGGTGGAACTGGCGGCCGACCGGGCCCCCTACATCTGCCAGTCCCAGTCGCTGAACCTGTTTCTCCCCGCGAACGTCCACAAGCGGGATCTCCACCATCTGCATTTTCAGGCGTGGAAACGCGGCGTGAAGAGCCTCTACTACCTGCGCTCGATGTCGCTTCAGCGCTCGGACCAGCAGGCCCTGCCCGAAGCTGTGGCAGAAGCGCAACCGGAACGGGTGGACTACGAGGAGTGTCTGGCCTGCCAGTAGCGGGCTTCCGATCCTCCCATGTAATTGGCAGGACCGTCACGGCTATTTTTATTCTACATGTGGTGTATCGACACCCTGATTTCCACCAAATATAAGATTCTGCCGCCGGCCGCGAAGAACTTTGCGAGAGCCTCGGTCGGATAACCGGCACGCATGGATGTCGGGGCCGGCTATTTCATCCCCGATGTGGCAACGTGCCGGCCATGGTGATTTGCCCGACCCTTGATGCGGCCCTTGACCTGCACACGGTCATGGTGCGCCCGACCCATGGGGAGGGCGAGCACCGGCGCTGGGACCGTCTGGTCGCAGAGCACCACTATCTGTGGTTCCGTGGGACCGTCGGCAAGGGCCTGCGCCATGTCGCGCTGCAGCGAGACCTGGCTGGCCCTGGTCGGCTGGCCGCGCTTGGCTGCGATGAAAAATTCGCTACTCAAGCTCATGAACGGCGACCGCAAGCGGATGACCGACAAGGCGCCTGTCCACGGTCAGCAGCCGGAGACCTTGCTCCTGCGCCTGGACCATCAGCAGCTCGTCGAACGGGTCCTTGTGATCCAGCGGTATTTCAAGTTCGCTGGCCGCGTGGCGCATGGTCGTCGGCAGGAACGTCATCTCCTGGTCTTGCAGCGCGGCGACGACATCCGCCGGAGAGAAGCGACTCTTGCGTGCGCCCGAGCGGTGGCGGGCATTGTGCTTCAGGCGCATTTCCCAGATCGAAACCGCGCTGACGTAGAAGTCCGTGCCCCGCGCCGTTAACACACGGCGTTCAGAGTCCAGGAACATGCCCGGCCGGTCCATGAAGTCGAACAGGTAGGACGTATCGGGCAGAACGCGCATGGTTGGCCTGGCTACTCTTCGTCGAGCCCGAGCACCTTGCGGCTGAAGGCGGGATCGTTGAATTCCTCCGGCCAGCCTTCCCCGTCGCCCTCGATCCCGAGACGCCGGCGGGCGGCCTCCAGCTTGTCGAAGTCGATGCCGCCGCGCCGGTCGCAGCGCACCAGCTCGGCCGTCGGCTGGCCGTGCCTTGTGATAATCACGCGCTCGCCCCTGCGCGCGGCGGCGACCAGTTCGGAGAGGCGCGCTTTCGCGTCGCGGATGGGAAGTTCCATGACAGGCCGCCCTCGGTCCGGGTTTCTCTCTCGCCGGGATGCCGCGATGACCTTCGCCAATCAAGACCATCACGTGACTATAATATTCCTGCTCTGGGAGCCTGCGCCGCAAGAATGAAGATGCGATCCTCTCGGGACCTTGCGATGGCCGGGGATGGTGTGATGCCGCCGACGTTCCGCTCGTATGACCCGGACCAGATGCTGCTGCTGTCGCCGAGCCTCCGGGTCTGGCGGGGAACGTGGAGAAATGCCGGCGAGCCAGATCTCGGTTCGAACGGCGGCGATGGCGTCGGAGAAGGTGAAGCGGGTCTTGTGGTACCAGGCGGCCAGGAAGGGGTGGAAGCTTCGGGCGAGGATGTTGCCGGCCCACAGGCAGACGAGGCTGTAGAGGCCGAGCAGGGCGGGTGTCGTTCTTTCGATGACGAGGTCGGACCATTGCCGCTGGGTTTCGATGCCGAGATGGGCGCGGGTTTCCTGGGGCGACCTCGACCTGCCAGCGGCGCACGAAGATGGCGATGATGGTGTCCGGCTCGAGGTCGGGGTCGGTGCTGAAGAAGGCTGCGGCTCGCGCTGGCCGTCGGGGTCTCTGACCAGCACCCAGCGGATGGCTTTGGGCGGCGTACCGGGACGGTGCCAGATCGCGGTTTCGGAGAGGATCTCGAGGACCTGTTGGCGGCGAAATAAAACGGCGGGATTCTGGCGGTAAGCCGCGCTTTTCCGAAGGTCGTTTCTTTCCCTATTGTACGACTGCCGGAGCTCCTGCCGCCGGGTGGCAGGAAGGCGCGTTCGGCGCCGAACGGATCGCGGGTGGCTCAGCGGCCTCCTTGAGCCGGCCGGCCGCTGCCTTCGTTGGTTCCGGCCCGTCCGGCCGCTGCGTTACGTAACGGTGCTACAGCGGGTACCTGCATCACCCGTCGCGACCGAACCCGCGGGGCAGTTCCTGTTCTGCCAGGGCTTCGAGGTCGAGGTCGTCAAGGGCCTCGACCGCCTGGTCCAGGAGTTCCGCGGTCGCCGTCGTCTCCAGCGCCTCTGGCAGGGCGTTCCGCCAGTCACGGTATTCCTCCCGGATCGCGATGATGGCGTCGATGGCGTCGTGCAGCCGCTGCCGGCGCGAGCGCCGGTCCGGCGGCGGGCGCCGCGCCGCCGGTGGCTGACCCTCGCGCCGGCGCTGGCGGAAGCGCCGTTGCCGTTCGGCGTTGGACAGTGCCATCGGGTTGCCTTTCTTGATCCCTTGCGCCCCGTTACGTAACGGGGTCCGGAGACCGGGACTTCCGGCCGCCGCGCAGGCTTCGGCTGGCCGTCGGCACAGGGGTGCGCCGTGACCCCGCCGGCCCGGGCGTTCCGGCGGCGTCAGCCTGTCGCGGCGGCGCAGATGACGTCGTTCCAGTCGGCGTGTTCGGGCGGACGCCGTCGCTGGAACGCGACCTGCGAGGGGACCTCGAGTTGAAGGCGCAAGGCTTCGGCCTGGCGCTCTCCGGCCTCGTCGTGGTCCTGTGCGAGGACGACGGTGCGGACGTTGGGTAGGGTGCGGGCGGCGAGTCCGATCTGCTCGCGTTGTCGGCGCGAGGGGGCGCCGGCGGTGGAGAGGAAGGCCTGGCTGGGGTGGCACTGCTCAATCTGGGCCAGGCTGAGGGCGTCGACGGCGCCTTCGGTGATGACGAGGGTTTTCAGGTCGGCGGCGTGTCCGGCGCGGACGGCGAACAGGCTGCGGGAGCCGCCGGTGGCGAAGCGTCTCGCGCCGTCGGGCGGGCCGATCTCGAAGCCGGTGAGGCGGCGGTGGCGGTCGCGGTGGGCGAAGAGGACGCGGCCGTGGCGGTCGCGGCGGATCAGCGGGCGGGCGGCGGCCAGCGTCTCCGGGCGGATGCCGCGGCCGACCAGCCAGGCCGGCGCCGGATCCGGCAGGGCCGCGTGCCAGTGGCGGCGGAAGTCGCGCGCGGTGCCCGCGGGCTGGCCGTAGCGGGTGCGGATCTCGGCGAAGGAGAGGCCGCGACGGAGCAGGAAGTCGATCGCGGTACCGTGGTCATCGCTATCGAGGGTACTGAAGTAGACCCAGTGTCCGTTGGGGCACAGCTTCGTGACGAGTTTCGCCTGGCCCGGCGCGCGGAGCACGGGGTTCGCGCGGGTCGAGGCCTGGGGATCGCGGACGTATCCCCAGTCCGCCGCGATGCCCTCGAGCGGCCGGCGCTTGAGCGCGTCGAAGTCGACGTAGGTCATCCGGCTTCGCGCCGGGTGCGCCACGAATCACCGTCGATGGTGATGAGGGCGGCGTCGTGCATCAGCCGGTCGACGGTGCCGGCGATGCCGGCGGCGCTGGGGAAGACGCGGTCCCACTGGGCGAAGGCCAGCGTGGTGGTGACCAGGGTGGAGCGGCGCTGGTAGCGCCGCGAGACGAGGGCGTAGAGGAGGTCGGCCGCGGGGCTCTTGAGGGTCACGTATCCGATCTCGTCGAGGACCAGCAGGCGGGGCCGGGCGAGGATTCCGAGGCGGCGGCGCAGTTCGCTTCTCGAGGAGATCTCGACGAGTTTGTCGAGCAACTCCGGCGTTTTCTCGAAGCGGACGGTGTGGCCGTGCAGGAGCGCCTGGTGCGCGACGTTGGCGGCGATCATGGTCTTGCCGGTGCCCTGTCCGCCGACGAGCACGGCGTTGTCGGCCCGCTCGATGAAGGCGAGGCTCATCAGGGCCTCGACGCGGTCGCGGCTCAGGTCGCGCGGCCAGGTCCAGTCGAAGTCCGCCAGCGGCTTGAAGGCCGGCAGCCGCGCCCCGGCGCGGCGGCGGTCGTAGCTGCGGGTGTGGCGCACCCGTTCCTCGCTGGCGATCAGTTCCTCGACCCAGCCGGCGCTGCCGACCTCCTCCCAGCGTTCGAGCAGTCCGCGGAGGCCGAGGGCGGCGGCCCGTTTCCTGAGGTCGCTCATGACGCGTCCGGGTCGGCCGCGGCGGGCCGGTCGTAGGCGTCGAGGCCGGTCGCCCGGGGAGTCGTGCCGCGGCCGTCGCGGTCGTCGTCGGCGAGGCTGACGGGAGGCAGGCCCTGCCGGCGGCGGCGCTCCTCGAGGATGGCGCGCACCGTTTCGGGGTGATATGACCCGCGATCGTGCGCCATGGCGATCGCCCGGTCGACCTCGTCGGCGCCGTGCGTGTCGAGCAGCTTGGTCAGGATCCGGGCGCAGTACGTGACGTTCCGGCCCCGATGCCCGGCGTGCGCGAGCATCTCCTCCGCCCGCGGCACGGCGCGCAGCAGCCGGTCGCGCAGGCTCATGGCCCGGCCGTGCCGCTTGCGCGCCGCCAGCGCCCGGGCATGCTCCGGGTCGCTGACGGCCTGCTGCCGGTCGTAGCAGCGCCGGTGGCGCGCGACCTCGCGGGTACCGTCGAGGAGGCGGACGGTGCTGCGGTCGGCGGCGAGGGTCAGCGTCGCTCCGGCGAAGTCGGGCGGAACGCTGTAATCGTTCGTATCGAACCGCGCGTAACAGGTCCGGTCGATGCGCGCCGGGCGAATCTCGTGGCACGAGAAGGGTGCGTCCGGCAGCGGCACCAGCATCGGCTTTTCCCGCTCGTAGGCGTCCCGGACGAGCTGGCGGTCGTCGTCCGGCCAGGGCCGCTCGGCGGCGATGCCGGCGCACCACGCCCGGGCCGCGGCGTTGAGTTCGTCGAGCGGGGCCGAGAGGTCGCGACCGGCGAAGAAGCTGGTGCGCACGAAGCGGACGCGGCGTTCCACGCGCCCCTTCTCCTGCGGCCGCCGGGGCCAGGCGGCGCTCGGCTCGAAGGCGTAGTGGGCGGCCAGCGCGAGCAGGGTCGAATGGAAGGTGACGGCCTTGCCCCGGCGCGTGATCACGGCGCTCTTGAGGTTGTCGAACAGGAGCCTTCTGGGCACACCGCCGAACGCTGCGAAGGCCTCGACATGGCCCTGCAGGAAGCTCGGCATCCGCGCGTCGTAAAACAGGCTGAGAGAGGTCTGGCGCGAATAGCTGAGGGTTACCAGCAGCCCCATCAGCGGGCGCCGCGCCTGGCCGATGTCGACCTTCCCGAACTCGGCCCAGTCGACCTGCGCCTGCTCCGCCGGCAGGAAGCGGAGCCGCATCGACGGCTCGGGCCGCCGGGCGGGCCGGAGGTCGAGGGCGCGCAGGCTGTGGCGAAAGTGATCCTCCCCGCCCTGATAGCCCCGCGCCTTGACCTGCCGCCAGAGCGTGCCGGCCGGCAGCCGCGGCTCCTCTTCGAGCTGCTTCCGGATGAAGGGCACGAAGGTGTCGATGAACTTCGCCCGCGGCCGCCGCTCCGCGCCGGCCGCCCGCAGCGCCCGCGTCACCGTACCGTGGTGTACGCCGAGATGCCGTGCGATGGTCCCGACCGGCCAGCCCTCGGCCCGCGACAGCCGCACGATCGTCGACCGCATCTCCTCGTCGATGGCCATGAAATCGCCTCCCGTTGTGTCTCCATGACGCGATCAGGGGTCCGCCAGCACCAGGTGCGAGCACACCCGACCGCAGATGACGCATCGAGGCACGGATTCGCGCCGCGATCGCGCCGGAAACACCCGACATAGGGGCTCGCGCCGGGGTCCGGAAGAGTGGTCCGTAACGGTTGGGCGGAAAGCGGCGCCAGCCGGGGCCGAAGGAGCGGCGCGGAACGGGCCCGCGGCCGCCGCCCGGGCGGCCAGGCGCGCCCGGAGCGCCTGACGCCTCCGGTAGCGCTGCTGACGGATCCGGCCCGTCTCGCGCCCCCGCTCGGTGCGGCGGTAGCGCCTCCGCGCCGCCCGGCGGTTCTCGACCCGGGACCGCTCGCTGCAGGCCCGGGAGCAGTACATCTGGCCGCGGTCGCAGGACCGGCAGATCACGACCTGCCGACGGCACCGCTGGCACGGGAACAGGCGTCCGGTCCGGCACATCGCTCCGCCCGAGAGCGAGGTAGACCCAAACGCCGAAATGCCGGATACTCCACGGGAGTTCGGTCCCCGTGACCGGCTCGTTCAGGTGCGGCGCCGGGATTCTGGGTGAATCTGTGCCGGCGCCGCATCACTCTCTTCTTCCCTGCTGCGATACCACGCGGACACGGCCGTGGCAAAGCCGGCCCGACCGAACCGGCGACAAGAACGCATTCGATCTATCCCGAATGGTGCCGTGCGCCCGACCCCTGCCTCAGGCGCGAATCTCACTCCGACACAGTACGGAAATCCGGCCGCCGGCCGGCGCACACGATCGATACCCCACGGTACGACTCGACCAATAGGACCGTACAATGGGAAAAGGAACGATCCTGGCCAAAACGCGGCTTACCGCCAGAATCCCGCGCTTTTTCGCAGCCATCAACAGGACCTTGTCCTTCTTGCCGCCGTACCAGTTCCCGACCGTGGTCGGGGTCCAGACGGCGTGGGGGTCGTCGAGGTGGGTGCGGAGTTTGGGCAACGGCTTTCCCTTGATCGGCGGCCGTCCCCGTTGGCCGGCGGTGCGCGGCGGTGGCGGCGCGAACAGGCTGGCATCGAGCCGCAGCCGGCTGCAGCGAGCGCGGCAGCATCAACGCGCGCTCGGCCACAATGCCGATGCTGGCCCGCATGTCTGAGGTGCACGGCACGGTCTTTATCCGAAGCCGCCGTTCAATCTCGCACCAGCGACGACCGGATGCGATCGAAGTCCTCGATCACCGTTGGAAGGTTGATGCCCGCGTGACGCAGATCGCCATGGGCAATCTGGTTGCGCACCTGGTAAAGCTCCAGGGCCCTCTTCCACTCGTCACTGCTGCGGTCGAGAACGAGCGTCAGACGGTTCCTGAAGCTCAGCCTGGGGTTTTCCTCGTCGTATACGCTCCACGCCCGGCGCCGTCGCCAGTCCTCGTGCGATTTCCCGAGACGGATCGCATCTCGGCAAGCGTCGTCGATGTCCGCTTCCAACTGTCCTCAGGCCAGCACGAAATACGCCTGCTCGTTGAGCGTCTGCTGTCGCGCGACGCGGTCGCGCTCATCGGCTTCGCCGGCCGCATCGTGCTGCTCGCGCACGTCTTCCAGTGATTTGTCGACCCGCTGAAACAGAATGGCAATGGCGTCGAGATCGCTCACTGCAGGATGCGTTTCAGCCAGTCTTCGTTCACCGTCTCGCGGGCGCACCATCCTTCGGCGGAAGCGGCCTGCCAGTCGGGCGCTTCGAAGTTCTCGGCCATGTCGACGATCAGGTAGCGACGCCCGTTCCGCTTCAGGTCAACGCGGCCGTTGCTGCCGATAATCCACAGTCCGCGCGGAACGAGTTTGACAACATGGCCCGCGCGATCCTGGAGCTCGAGTGTCGGCATCGGTTTCGCAGTGACGCCGAACTTGCGCATCAATGGCTCCTCCATGACGACCGGAGCGCCCCGGCGGGCTTCCCATCCATCCGGTAGCCAACCGCTGACCGCGGCAAAGAACTCGCCGATGCGCTGTTCCCAGTCATCGACACGCCGGCGTATGTGCTCCGCGTCGATTATGTGCTCCGCGTCGATGGTTTCGCTTGTGACGTCTTCGAGAACCGTGCCCATCGAACCGTTCCGCTCCTGCTCCTCGTCGGTTGGGCTGTGAATCATCTGTACCAAGGCGAGGCCTGCACATTTTTACTGAACATCAGCCGCGTTTCAATATCGGGCGTCCCCGTGATTACCTTGGAACCCCGAATGCGGTCCTGTTGCCACCAGTTGTCGAACACCCCCCTGGCCTCCTCGTGGTCCGGGCTGTGGAAACAGCTTTCGATCCGGTCGGTCCCGGCGGCGAAGCGCTTGTCGGCGAGTGCGATGCCGGTCCAGCGCAGCGGCTTGTCAACGCCGTCGAGGGCGATGCCGACGTGTTCGACACCGGCCGCCGGCTCGGCGCCTTCGGCGCGAAGCGCGCGCCGTGAGCGGCGGCGGGGGGACGCTGCACGGCCCCTTCCGCGGTGCGCGTCAGCCAGTTGCCGTTGATGCCCGCAGCGGGATTGCAATCCGATTTGTTGTTCCAGGTCAACAGGTTGCGGCGGATCAAACCGGAACCTCGATCAAATGTCGGTCTCGGTGGTTGGTAAGCGTTCGGGCGGGCAGTGATGGAGCGGCTTCACGCCTCTCTGATGGTCCCTTCTGGCAGACCTATAAAGACGCCATGGTTACGTCGTCACCCCACAACCGAACGCTTGCTATTTCTGGTCTGGAACTGTGTCCGGG
This sequence comes from Alphaproteobacteria bacterium, assembly GCA_965203385.1. Taxonomy (GTDB): domain Bacteria; phylum Pseudomonadota; class Alphaproteobacteria; order TMED109; family TMED109; genus VXPW01. The sequence goes on along the minus strand of OZ241893.1, from coordinate 1,731,190 downwards.
ATAATACCATGATATACATCAATTTATCGTTTATCTGTCTCGAATTGACGGCATGTGTCGGCGCATGGCGGTGATTGTCCAGCCTGCGAAAATGCCTCTGCTGGCACCAGAGAAATTAACATCATATACGCCACAGCTTCGCCAGCGGCGGCCTGTTGGTCGGCGAAGGCCTGCCGATGATCGGCAAGTTCCTCGGCCATACCCAGGTCCAGACCACCGCCCGCTACACCCATCTGGCCAACGACCCGGTCAAGTCCGCCGCCAACCGCATCGCCAGCCGGATCGCCGAAGTCGCGAGCTGACGGCCGCGGCGCGTCCGGCAGACAGGTGATGCGAGGTCTTCTTTTTCCGAGGCCTTTGCAAAATCTCCTCGCCCACCTCAGCGGGCTTTCGCTACGGTTGGATGTTTGCCCAGCGCGTCGAGCCATCGCTTGCCTCTGGCCGCACTTGAAGACGCTGCCTTGCGAAGTCAGCATCGACTTGAGCGGGACCGAGAAGCCCGTTCATCCTCGCCTCCCCCGCCGTGGTCCGGCTTCCGCGAGATACTCAAGCCGCTTGCTGATTTCGTGAGAAGGCAGGAACACTGCCTCATCCGACTGCCACGCCTTGAGCGCCCGACTGAGAAGCGATCTGCTGCAAGCCTCTGCGGCCTCAAGCTCGTCGACCACCCAGAGCACGCCATGCACCCGCATTCCGCTTCCCGCAGCAACCCTGCGCAGCAAGGCGTCGCCCGTGAGCAAGATGCCGAAATAGACCGTTGCGGTAACCAGGCAGAAGCAGTCGTTCGTGGAGAGACCCGGATGACGCCCCTTCACCACGAGCGCCTGACCGACTTCCTCCCCCGTCAGGTCGTGCGTGATCATGCCGGCCTCGTTGAGGGCCTTCCACTCAGCCTCCGAAAGGTCGAGTACTTCGGAGGCCCGCACGGGTAACGGGATCACGAGTCGGTAGGGCAGATCGCAAACGACGTCCAGCAGACATCCCTTGCGGAGGTCGATCAGGCACGAAGCGTCGTTGACGATAGCGCAGGTCACTGGATGGCCGGACCGCTGATCTCTCGCTCGACCGATTCGAGCGACTGGTTGAGAAGCGCGGCCGCGCGCACAGGCGAGATCAGCCCCTCGCCTACTGCTCGCGAGACGAGCCGCTTGAAGCGACGAGGCTTCTCGAAGGCCGCGAATCCATGGTCGGGTTGAATCGGGTCCGGTTCCGACCTGCGCCAGGACCTGGCGAAGGTCGCGAAGGCGTGCTGCACGGCACCCTCTGACAGAACGCCCACCTGCCCGAGACGCATCAGCAGGGCCGCGGCCGGCACACCGTAGATTTGTTTCAGGCGGACGATCTCGTAGTAGGTGATCCTGTGCCGATTGGCGCCAACTTCCTCCCGAAGGCATTGGCCGGGAACCAGGAACGCACCGGCGAAGCGGTTCATCGCCCGTTCGAGGTCGATCGCCGGATTCCCGGTTGAGCGGATGATCCTGTGCGCGAGCTCGTGAGCCAGAGTGAAGCGCTTGCGCTCTAAATTGATCCGGCTGGACACGACGACAGCCTCGGCGACGATCTCGCCGCCCCGGAGAACGTGGCACGAGAGCCCGTTGATGCTCTCCGGGAAATCGGCTTCCACCACCTTGATTCCCTTGTCTTCGAGCAGCTCGCACAAGCTGGGGATGGGGGCGAGGCCGAGATCCCAGGCGCCACGGAGTTCATCGGCCCTCTCGTCGACCTGGGGTTCGCTCGCCACGCTGTCGTAGCGTCGCCCCTCCATCCAGTCGACGCTGGTCCCGATGTCGAGGATGTGCTCGATCGCCAGATACCGTTCCAGGATGTCAATTACGACCGCCTCGGCCTTTGCGCGATCGCGGGCCGAAGCACGGGAGTGCTTCCGGAACTCAACCGCTTCAAGCGCCTCAACCTGCGCACTCATCAGGAAGTCCAGTGAGACGTCGAGAGCCTTCCCGAGACGGACCAGCACGGCCGAGGAGGGCAGCATCTTGCCCGCCTCATACTTGCTGATCGCCTGAGCGGTCACCTTCGGGCTCATCGCGTTCGCGAGCTCCCGCATCGATAGACCTGCTCGCTTCCGCGCGAGCCGGAGTCGTTGTCCGAACATCCGCTCCTCCTCTCTCGTTGATCCATGGTTGACATGATATACATATTTTGTGGTAATATAAACCCTTGGTTGGCATCTGCTGCTGGAGTCAATCGCCTTGGGCATGAGCCGCGCAATGGTGCCGGAGAACCCACAGATCAGAGGACACTGAGATGGACGAGTTCGAGTTCAAGGTGAACGGCGAAACCTTTTTCGCCGACCAGCAGGCCGTCGATGCTGCCGTCCTGTTGCGGACCGCCTTCGCTGGCAAGGCCATCGGCAAGGACCCAGACAAGAACGGGTATGTGCTGAGAGTACAGGACTCCGATGTCACCTTTGTTTCCGGGCAAATGGTCGGCCTCGACAAGTACAACGTGTTTCGGGCCGCGCCGGACGAGGGGGCGCCGTTCGCATGAGCAGCAACTCCGAGCGCTTCGCCGCCGAACTCGTCGCCCTGGGCTATCGCACGAGTCCGTTCGCAGCGCCAGAACAGCAGGGTGGCGCCGACGGCGTCCGCTTCCCGTACTGTATCGAGGACGGCAGCCGCACGGGGGAGATCGTGACCCTGGCCCTTGCGATGCACCAGGACGAGGGTGAGTGGCCCGAAGTTGCGCCCCACTGGCTTTACCTCTCGCCTCCCGACCTCGTGCTGGCGGAGTTGGTAAAGGGATCCCGCTCTCCGGGCGCCATCCAGACCTTCCAGTGCGCTCACGGCCTCGACTGGATGGCGATCAGCGCCCCGCCGAGCGACTTCTGGGATCAGATCGACACCCCGAACGGCAAGAACATGGAAACCTACCTGAACAGGCACATTCGCAGGATCTGGGGCCCACGTTGAATCATCGCGTTGTGCTGCGCGAGGCGCTCCACCGTCAACTCGCGGACCACCTCCTGAGCGGGCTGCGCCGCGGTGGCCTGCAGGAAGAGGCTTGCCTCGCGCTCTGGCGCCGCGGCGACGGCTTCAACCACTATACCGGGATTCTCGCGGACATCGTCTTGCCGGAAGACGGCGACCGGGATCTGCACGGCAACGTCACCGTGCACGGCGGATACCTCAACCGCGTCCTCGATCGCGCACTCAAGGTGCAGGCTGGCGTTGCCGTCCTTCACAGTCATCCTGGCCCCGGCTGGCAGGCCCTGAGCGGCATGGATGACGACACCGAGCGCAACATCGTCTCACCCTTCGTTCGAGAGACCGGCTTGCCGCTGCTCGGCCTGACCATGGGCTCGGACGGCGTCTGGAGCGCTCGCTTCTGGCAGGAAACCGGCCTTGGCCAAATCGCGCCCGCTCACTGTACGGACGTTCGACGGATTGGGCCGCGCCGCACTCGAGCGGATTGCGCTCCGGGTGCGCACCCGCCCTACACTCGCCGTCCAAGCCTCGTACGCACCGTCGACAGTTGGGGCATCGACGCACAGGCACGTCTCGCTCGCACCCATGTCTGCGTCGTCGGAGCGGGCAGTGTCGGTTCGATCGTCCTGGAATGTCTCGCGCGCACCGGTTTCGAGCAGATCACCGTGATCGACTCCGACCTGGTCGAGGACAGAAACCTCGATCGCCTGATCTATGCTGACCGCCACTGCCGCGGACTGCCCAAGGCGGACGTGGCAGTCGCTCACCTTCGCAGGATTGCCGCCGCGCGCCGTCCGGTCGTTCGCTCCGTGCCCTTGTCTATTGGTACGGCGTACGCTTACCGGCTCGCAGCTGACGCAGACCTCATCGTGTGCTGTGTCGACAATGCCGAGGCGCGCGAGGTTCTCAATCACCTCTCTTACGCAAACTGCCTTCCCTTGATTGACGGTGGGGTCCTCGTGGAGTCTCAAGACCGTCTGCTCTCTGCGAAATGGCGCGTCCACCTGGTCGGCCCCGACATGCAATGCCTACGTTGCCGCGGTCAGTACACCAGCGACGATGCGCGCAATGAACGGATGGGCATCCGGCGTCACGGGCGCTACATCGACGACGATGCCCCCGACGACCCCGAACCGGGTCAGAACACCATCGCATTCTGCAACGTGGTTGCGGCTGAACAGATGCGCATGCTCGTGCGCTACATCATCGGCGAGGACTGGTGGCACGATGGAACCTGTACCGCCGGACGGTGGTCATTCGAACACCGCTTCGTCGAGGCCGAGACGGAACCGTTCGAACACCCGGGCCGCTGTGCAGCCACCTGCGAGTTCTCCCACCGGCGACTGGGACTCGGCAAAGGCGGACGGCCCAGTTACCCGTTCAACGATGAACCGCAAGACAACTGGGCTACCCGCATGAGGCATCGCTACCGGCACCTCCGGATGAGGTTCGGCCGCGCGAAATCCGCTCTATGCACTTGAACCAGGATCCTGCCGACTCACCTTACCATCGGTTGCCGGACGGTGGTGCGTCTGGTGGTTTCGAACGTGGACAGGGATTTCGGCACCGAGGCGGAGTTGGCGAAATTTTCGGGGTATGGTCGAGATTGCCGGGATGCGTATGTGTACCAGTCGGGTTCCGTATTATCCATTGGCTGAGGCCAGTCATAGTTCATGAAGATACCACCGCGGCAGTCCAGAGTCGGAACAGCGCTTGAGCGGCTGTCGGACGGTCCGCCTGTCCAAGGAGGACAGCCATGGAAAAATATATCGGCCGAATCTGGCTGGCTTTGCTGGCCGTGGCGCTGGTCGTCGCCGTCTTCTTGATGAGCGACTCCCTGAAGCTGATCAGGGCAAAGAAGGGAGAAGCAGCGTTTCTTACTGCGCTCACCCAGTTGGGCATTCTCTACATCGTGGCCCTCTTTGTCGAACGTTCGCTCGAAGTTCTCATCAAGGCGTGGCGCCAAGGTGGAAAGTCTTGCCTCGTGGAGAATGCGCGATCAGCGGAAGGGGAGAGCAAGGCGAAAGCTGAAAGGGCATTGGAGAAATACAAGGCCGGTACACAGAGGCGAGCTCTTCTTGTCGGACTGACGCTGGGATTCCTGGTGTCGCTGTCCGTTATCCGGCTTCTCGGTCCGATTTTCGAGTTCGATGCGGAGAATGCGAGGTTGTTCCAGCAAGCGCTATTCCAGTTGACCGATATCATCGTGACAGCCGGACTGATCGCCGGCGGATCAGCGACGATCCATGAACTCATGGCACTCATCGACGATTTCCTGAGCAAGAGCCGCAAGAGTGCAAACAAGGCCTGAAAAGAACCACCCCCGCCTTGCTCGGCCTCTACAGCCTCGTCTGCCTGTGGGCCGGCAACATCCTCGCCCGAAGCTCCCACCCCTTCCTGGCCGCCTGGTACCACAAGACACTCTTCACCTTCTCCGACGCCATCGCCGCCGTTCGAACCGAGATCTGGCTCGCCGGCATTTCTCCACGCTCCCCGCCAGACCCGGAGCGCAAAGAAATACCGCCACCCGGAAACGCCAGCAGCCGCGTTTGCGGCTTGGCAGACGAAAACGACCTGCCCCTGGTGCCCCTGAACAGGGTCAAACGCGCGTTCGAAGCGTTATGCTATGCCGAATAAATGAACAAAGTCGAGTCGATGCGCAACTCAAGTCCGCCAAAAAAAGATTGTTCCGGCGCGGCGGTAGAGACGGACATCGGTCACGAGATCGTCGCCGAAACCGAGCGGCTGCTCGGCGGTGGCGTGCTCGACGACTTCCAGGCCATCGAGATTGAAGCGCGGCGTATGGCGTTACAGATCATGGGGCAGGCTGTGGCCCACCGTCTCCATGCCGATCATTCCGACCACGAGGGACCGCACCTGACCTGCGCCTGCGGCGGCGAAGCGCACTTCGTCGGTCGCCGGCCCAAGACCTTCACCACCGCTCGCGGCCCTGCGCGTGCCACCTGCCCGCGCCGGTCCCGCCTGACCGCCCACCCATGACAGGATCCGACGCGCTAACCAAGGGCGCCGCCGGTGGAATCTGCCCGGGGTTCGGCTTGCCGCCCGTGCCCGCCGCCGAATCGGGTCCGGTAGACCCCTCACCGGCTGCAGACAGTGGGATGCAAGGCCTCCGTGGCGCGTTTCCCGATCCGACCGTCGGCGGAATCAGTATGCAGCCCTGTTCGGTACCATCTGGCCCGGCGCTGGTGAGCGATGCGGGCTAGAAACGTACCTTCACGACCGAAAAATCATCCGGAAGCGCCCCTTCGCCATTGTGCGACTGCACCCACCGATAGATGTCCTCGGGGGCGCGCCCGCCATCCCCGCTGGCAAAATCCACCAGATCCTGCTGCGACAGCATCTGATCGTCGCCAACCGGGATCTCGTAGGCGCCGTCGCTGTAGACCAGCAGCTGGTCACCCGGCCGCACGGTCGTCGTCAGTGCAGGAAACTGCAGGCCGGGAAAGGTTCCGATCGCGACGTTGCCCTTGCTCACCAACAATTCGGGAGGCACGGATTCCGCCTTCCCGGGATCGTCCGATCCCGGGCTGAGCAAGATGGCGGGCGGGTGGCCGCCAGAGGAATAGCGGAGTTTTCCGGTGCGCCGGTCATGCACCCCGTACCAGATCGTGAAGAACATGTTGTTCTGCTGTTCCATCTGGAAGGATTCATTCAGGGCGGAAAGAACCGAGCTGGGGTCGCGAAAATCGGCGCTGGACATGGCCTGGGTTCGCAGGACATTGATGACCGTCGCCGCCAGCAGTGCGGCGCCGATTCCGTGTCCGCACACGTCGATCAGGTAGACCGCGAAGTGATCGGTGTCGATATGGTGATAGCCGAAAGCGTCCCCTCCCAATTCTGTTGACGGCTCGAAATACCATTCGGTACCCGGCCACTCCGCCCGTGGTGCAGGTAGGATGGATCTCGCGTAGTGGGAGGCTTCGTTGAGTTCTTCTTCCAACCGGTCCTGGGTGCGCTGCAGCAGGATATTGCTTTCGGCAAGCTGGTCTTCCACGGCCTCGCCGTGCGCGATGGTTGCCTCATAGAGCAGCTGAAGGTCATCGTGTTCGGCCTGCAGATCGGAAAGTTCGCGGCGGATATCGGCGAGCGAGCGGGCCAAGGTCGGCGCGAGTCGCGCTTCCTCAAGCTCCTTGCCGGTCAAGCTGTCGGTATCCCTCTCGGACATTTGCCTGATTTGTCCTCGGCAGGTGGATGATGTCAGGTGCCGGATGGCGGCCAAGGTTACACCAACGAGCCTGTTCCGGTGTGGCGGCACGGTACCGGGCTTCCGGCGCGGTCCGCGCGTGACGCTGCGCAGCTTGCCCCCGGAGTTCGGCTTCACGAGTGCCGCAGCACGGGTGCCGGACCTGTGACCCCGAAACGTTGACCGGTTGCAGGCGCATGGCTCCCGCGGCAGTTCGTGACGGCGGCGGCATGTATCCGTCCAGCCGGACCGTCCGTACCGGTCATCCGCCTGGCGGCGGGCGTGGACTGAAGGGTAACCGGGCGCGGTGGATTGTTGCGGATGAAGAGAACGCCCTGGCGCAGGATGGTGATCGGTGGCCGGCATGCCGCATGCTGGCAAGGAAAGCCTTCGGTGGTGCCGGCCACCCGACCAGAGGCTGGAAAAACGCGCGGTCTGATCGGTGCGGCCTGATGCCTGCCCGCCTGCAGGTACCCTATGCATGAACAGGCACTTTGTGGTATATCTCGCCGGTTGCCGGCGGGCGAGTTCCGACAGTTGCGTGTCACTGGTGTAACTGGAGGGCGATCGCCTTGCCGGCTGGACAGAAGTACCGAGCCTAGAGTGTCTCGAGATGCTGGGGAGCCCGATGCCGTCCGGTCTGGGCCAGTCCAACACCGACGGGTGCGCCACCTGCATTCGGGGTGGCCGGCCCGACGCCCCGGCCTCCGGTCGCCCGGGCCCTCGGTAACATGACGGCCACCCCGGCCAGGACGCCGTCCGATGAAGGTTTTCGGCCGCTGCTGGAGTTCAATCTGCCTGCCGATACCTTCGATTCGCAATGGGTCTATTGCGATTACCTTTCCTCCTATGTTGCGAGCATCGTGAGTCACAATCGGGCCGATCCCTTCATGTTTTCGAACCTGCTTTCGGCGACGCTGAACGAACTGCTGGAGGCGGTGTACCGAACCCGGAAGGAGGCGGGTCAGTTCCATTGCCGGATTCTCCGGAGTGGTTCGATTGACCGGATTTCCCTGCGGGTGCCCTGCGGTCACGACGAGCAGAAATTCTACGAAGCGGTCGTGCGGGAACTCAGCGCATCCGACGCCGAGAAGCGGTACCTGAACATGCTGTTTTCCAACGGAACACTGGACCGGAGTGTGGGGTTGTTCGAACTGGCAGTTTCGTATGGCGCGCGGTTTTCCACCGAAACCCCGGAAGGCAAGTTTCTCCAGCTGACGGTGGACCTGGTGCTCGAGCAAGAGACGGCCTGATGTCGCGTCCCGTCGCATCATCCTTCGAGTTTTCGTACGACGAGAACGATCAGGTGTTCACGCTGTCCGGTTCGATGCGGCCGCGACGAATCGGCGAGATCGCGACGTGCCTGGAGGCGCTCAGGGACTGTGCAAGGCGGGCAACCGGGACCTTCTACGTCAACGTGCGCCGGTTGTTGCAATCGAACAACATTGCCTTCAACGGCGTGGCCGGAGTGCTGGCAGAGGTTTGCGGGGAACGGCCGGAACTCAAGGTCACGATCACGTTGTCGAGCGTGGTGGGGTGGACTCCCCGAAAGTTCAGTGCGCTGCGCCGCAAGGTGCCGCGCATTGACGTGGTGGAATACGACAAGGACTTCTATCCCGGCCAGGCATTCGTCGAGGACCGCTCGTTCGTGGCGGTCTTGCGGAAGCAGACCACGATGGCCTGGCGTCATGAGAAACATATCCTTGCCCGCCACGGCATCGCCGAGGGCATGAAGATTGCCGACATCTGCTGCGGAATCGGCGATTTCGCGATTCTCGTGAAGAAGGAATTCAAGCCGGCCCACGTGGTGGCGCTGGACCATGCCAAGTCGAGCCTGGCGTATGCGCGAAAAGTGGCGAAGGAATTTGACATCGTCGGCGTCGAGTATGTCTACGGCGATGCCGCCGAGATGCTCTTGCCCAACGACGAGTTCGATTTCGTGACCTGTCGTCACTCCCTGCAGGTGTTCGACCGTCCGGAAAAGATCCTGTCCGAACTGCTCCGAATCTGCAAACCGGGCGGGCGGGTGTACGTGACCAACGAGAAGAACTCCCACTGTCTCGGCGAGCCCCGCTCGGAATCCATCCAGTGGACGTACAACGAGGTCGCCAAACTATGGAAACACTTCAACATGGACATCGAAATCGGACCGAAATCCCGCCGTCTCATGATCGATGCCGGTTTCGAGGATATCCGCATGGAGTCCTTCATGGTGACCAACCTCGACGGAGACCCGGAGGAGTTTGCTGACGTGATCCGGACGTGGAAGCGAATGTTTGCCGGCAGCATGGCCAGGGAGCGGGGCGACGACGAGGCGTTCATCAGCAGGTTCAAGAAAGGATTCGACGACCATATCTTTGCCGCCCTGCATCCGAAGGGGTATGCCGGGTGGCCGATCTGGGTGGCGTCGGGGCGGCGACCGCAATGACTCCGCCGGCGTCAGGCCCCGGGAACGAGAACGGCGGCCGGGTGTCGCTGGGACGGTTCTCGATCCGCAGTTTCCGGGCCAAGTTCGTGCTGGTGGTGGGGGCGGCCGTGGTCTTCGACCTGGTGCTGGCCGGCGGCGTCTCGATCTGGAACATGCAGCGGTTGTCGAGGGACGCCCGCCACGAGATCAGCGCCGGCCTCACGCAGTCCACCGAGCAGTTCCTGCAGACCTCCATCGAAATGACGACCTCGCAGGCCGACCTGTTGCTGGAACGGGTGCATTCGGAAGTCACGATGCTGGCCAACGGGATGCAGTTCCTGATCGACCATCCCGACGTGAAGGGGGCACTCGGGGATGCGATGCTGGCCGACCCGTCGCTCACCCGCCCGCTGGTCTACAACGAGCGGGTCTACAACGAGGAGGGCGAAGAGGAGGGCGGATGGGCGCAGAACCAGTCGGGGTCGGCTTCCGCCGTCAGTGTCTGGGGGTACCTGCTCGACGACCGTCTCCAGCCGCTGCCGGATACCGCGAGGGAAATCCGCGACAGCAAGTTTCTCGATCTGATGGGCCCGGCGATCATGAAGACCGGAGCGGCCAAGCTGCAGGTCTATTACGTCGGGCCCAAGCAGGCCTCGATCCTGAGGGCCTCCCCGTATTCGGAGCAGGCCCAGACGTTCGACAAGCTGTACCCGGGGCACAACGACGGCCCCAACTTCTGGGATTTCTTCTTTCCGGGCGTCTACGAGGGTTGGGAGTCGTGGCTGGCCGACCCCGCTGCGCGTCCGGTCGATTCCGATATCGTGATGACCGAACCCTACGTCGACGCGATCACCGGGCTCCTGATCATCAGCTTCTTCCATCCGCTGTGGACGGCGGACCGCAAGGAGGTGGCGGGCATGGTGGCGGTCGACATCACGCTCGACCAGTTGACCTCGCTGGTCGAGAGCATCACGCTGGGGGATACCGGGTTCGGGTTTCTGGTGATGTCCACCGGCAATGTGATCGCCATCAACGAAACCGGTGAACAGACCATCGGACTGGTAGCCAGCGATGTAGACGGTCAGGGGGTCACCGGTATCGACCGCTCCATCCGCAACAGCACCCACCCGGCGATTGCGGACATGCCGCTCCCGACCGACAACGCAGTCGCCATTCAGCACCTCTCGCTGGAAGAGCAGGGCGCGGAGACGCCGTACCTGGTCCTGAAACAGCAGCTTCGAGCGACCAACCTCTGGACCGAAGGCGGCATCCGGAGCGAGCACATGACCGTGGGCTTCATGGTGTCCGAGGAGGAGGTGTATCAACTGCTGACCGCCGTCGAGGACGGAATTTCTGCCGCGACGGCGAGAATCTACAACCTGCAGGTGACCGTGTTGATGGTCAGCCTGATCATCGTGTTTGTCGCGGTCTATGCCATCTCCGGCCGCATCACGGCCGGCTTGAGTGCGCTGGCGGATGCAGCGCGGCGGCTGGAGAACAAGGACTACTCGGTCCGGGTCCGCATTCCCACGCGAGACGAGGTCGGAAAGGTGGGGGTGGCGTTCAACCGCATGGTGCAGGAAATCCGGGACCATACCGAAAACCTGGAGGGCCTGGTCGAAGAGCGCACCCATAATCTGGAAGTGGCGAACCGGGAAATCGTCTCGCTCAACGAGCAGCTCAAGAGCGAGAACCTACGTCTGGGTGCGGAACTCGAAATCGCCCACCGGATCCAGAAGATGGTCCTGCCGCGGGACAGCGAACTGGAGCAGATTCCGAAGCTGGAGATCGCCGGCTACATGGAACCCGCTGATGAAGTGGGCGGGGATTACTACGATGTCCTGCAGGACGGTTCACGCATCAAGGTCGGCATCGGCGACGTGACCGGCCACGGTCTCGAGAGCGGGGTGCTGATGCTGATGGTGCAATCGGTGGCGCGGGCGCTGCACGAGAAGGGCGACCGGGACAGCAAGCGGTTCCTGGAAACCCTCAACCGCGCGATCTTCAAGAACATCGAGCGCACCCAGTCCGACAAGCACCTGTCGCTGGCCTTTGTCGATTACGAGGATCAGGCAGTGGAGCTTTCCGGCCAGCACGAGGAGGTCCTGCTGGCGCGGCCGGGCCGTGATCTGGAATGCATCAACACGATGGAACTCGGATTTCCGATCGGTCTGGAATTCGACATCGCCCCCTTCATCCATACCCGGAAGATCGGTTTCACGAGCGGTGATATGCTCATCCTGCATACCGACGGCGTGACCGAGGCCGAAAATGACGAAGGCGTCCTGTTCGGGATGGATCGCCTGTGTGCCAGCGTCAAGGACCACTGTCGGGGCACGGCCGCCGAGGCCGTCGCCGGGATCGTCAAGGACCTGAAGCTGCACATCGGCAGCCAGAAGATCCACGACGACATCACGCTCGTCGCCATGAAGCATCGATAAGCGGGCTCGGAGCCGATGCTCAGGCAATGCGGGAATGCCGGTGCGATCGAGGCGTTCGGGCAGGATGCGATGCGGATCCGGCTGTTCGACGGTCCGCTCGACATCGCCTGGAAGCACTGTGCGAGGACCTCCGACTTCCTTGCCGACTTCTATGCGGTTCGCATCCCCACGGCCGCTGTCAAGGAAGTCCGGCACAACGTGAGCTACCTGGTCAACGAGCTGCTGGAGAATGCCGTGAAGTTCCGGGAGATCGGGGACATCGTCATCGATACGCAGCTCGAGAGCGACCGGTTCCGGGCGTGCGTGGCCAATGCGGTCAGCGAGGAGCGCGCACTTCGATTTCAGGACCTCCTGAACCGGTCCGCGGGGCGCGACCCCTCGGAACTCCTGATCGAGCGGATCGAGCAGAACGCGGCTGACCCGACGGCCTCCGGCTCGGGTCTCGGCCTGCTTACGCTGATGGGCGATTACGGCGTACAGCTCGGCTGGGACTTCCGGGAGTCCGACGCCCCGGACCGCCGACTCGTGCAACTGGCCACCTATGCGGTTTTGCCGCTGGCCCCGGGTTCGGTATGATGGGGACGCGCAATCGCCGGTACGTACCCTTCCGCATGAATCCCTCCGGGTGATCGGGTTACATGGAAATCAAGACCGAACAGTACCGCGTCTGGGTTGAGGACGCGGTCATTCACTACGAAGGGACGATGCGCCTTTCGGGGACAGACGCCTACCAGCCGGTGCTCGCACTGATGAATGAGGTGCTGGCGGCACAGCCTGAGGAGATCACCCTCAACCTGGTGGGGCTGGAATTCCTGAACAGTTCGGGCATCAATCTGCTTGCGCGGTTTACGATCGAGGTGCGCAAGCAGCAACAGGTCGGCATTTCCGTCAAGGGATCGACACGCATTCCGTGGCAATCCAAGTCGCTTCCGAACCTGAAGAAGCTCCATCCGGCCCTCGAGCTGGACTTCATATAGCCGCCTCGGGCGCCGCCGCTCCGCCTCGGGTGCTGGTGTTTGGCGGTTCGCGGCCCGGCCGGGACCCGAGATACGCCGAGGAGGCCCGCCGGCTGGGCCGGGGTCTCGCTGCTGCCGGCTGCCGCATCGTGACCGGCGGTTCGCGTCACGGCCTGATGGGGGCGGTGACCGACGCCGCCCGGGAATCCGGAGGGCTGACCACCGGCGTGGTGCCCGTCCAGCTGGCCGCCGTGCAGGAAAGTCATCCGGATCTCGAACAGGTCATCGTCGTGGACTCGCTGGCTGAACGCAAGACCAGGATGTACGAGCTTTCCGATGTCTGCGTGGCGCTGCCGGGCGCCATCGGAACCATGGATGAGATCACGGAAACCCTGGTATTGTGCGAGCTCGGGCAGCGCCGGATACCGTTGGTGGTGGTCGATGTCGACCGCTACTGGGATCCCATGTTCGCGATGCTGGAACGCATGGTCGAACGGGGTTTCCTGCCCGACATTCTTCGATCGATCGTGGTCAGGGTGGGCTCCGCCGAGGCGGCGGTCGAGGCCGTGCGCACCCGGTTCCGCCCGCCGGCCGCGGCGGCCTCCGGCAACTGAGCCCGCCCGGCGCGGCCCCGCCTTTCGCCAACCTGTCTGGAGTACGCATTTCGTGAGCAAGATCAAAGTCGCATCGACCCTGGTGGAACTGGAAGGGGACGAAATGACCCGCATCATCTGGGAGATGATCCGGGAACGCCTGATCCGCCCGCACCTGAAGGTGAACCTCCTGGCCTACGACCTCCACATCAAGCACCGCGACTACACGGACGACCAGGTGACGGTCGATGCGGCGCATGCGATTCGCAAGCACGGGGTCGGGATCAAGTGCGCCACCATCACGCCCGATGAAGACCGGGTGGCGGAGTTCGGCCTGAAGAAGATGTGGCGCTCACCGAACGGCACCATCCGCAACATTCTCGGCGGCACGGTGTTTCGTGAACCGATCATGTTCGGCAACATCCCGCGGTACGTGCCGGGCTGGACCCGGCCGATCGTGATCGGCCGCCATGCCTTCGGGGACCAGTACCGGGCGACCGAGCTCGACGTGCCGGGCCCGGGCCGGCTGGTGATGCGGTTCGAACCCGAGGGCCGGGAACCCGCGACCGAAACCGAAGTGTTCCGCTTTCAGGAACCGGGGGTCGCCCTGGGCATGTACAATCTCGACGAGTCGATCCGCGGCTTTGCACGGGCGTGCCTGCGGTACGGCCTCAGCCTCAAGATGCCCGTCTATCTGTCCACGAAGAACACGATCCTGAAGCAGTACGACGGCCGGTTCCGGGATATCTTCAGGGAAGTGTTCGACGCCGAATTCGCGGCGGAGTTCGAGGCCGCCGGCCTGGAATACGACCACCGGCTCATCGATGATCTGGTGGCCAGCGCCGTCAAGTGGGACGGGGGCTTTCTCTGGGCCTGCAAGAACTACGACGGGGACGTGCAGTCCGACCTCGTGGCGCAGGGGTTCGGCTCGCTGGGCCTCATGACCTCGGTGCTGATGACCCCCGACGGACAGACCATCGAGGCGGAAGCCGCCCACGGTACCGTCACCCGCCACTACCGGGCGTACCGGCGGGGAGAGGCGACCTCGACCAATCCGATTGCGTCGATCTTCGCCTGGACCCGCGGCCTGTGGCACCGGGGGAGGTTCGACAACACGCCCGACGTACAGGCGTTTGCGGAAACGCTGGAGCGCGTCTGCCGGGAGACGGTCGAGTCGGGGAAGATGACGAAGGATCTGGCGCTGCTTGTGGGAGGCGGGCAGGAGTGGCTCGAGACCGAGCCGTTCCTCGACGCGATTGCCGCCAACCTCGAACGGGCCCGCTGAAGCCGCCCGGTTTCCCGTTATCCCGAGTGGCGGATGGCCTCCTGCACGGCGCGGAGCGCTGCCGCGGCCGCCGCTCCGTCGGGGCCGCCGCCCTGGGCCATGTCGCGTCGGCCCCCTCCGCCGCGACCGCCGAGTGCGGCGACACCGGCGCGGACCAGTTCCACGGCGTCGAACCGCGTCGTGAGGTCCTCGCTGACGGCAATCGCCAGCGAGCCCTTGCCCTCGAAGGACGTGACCACGACGGCCAGGCCGCTGCCGAGGGTGTTCCGGAGCTCCTCGACCTGGCCGCGGAGAACCTTCGGCGGCACACCATCGAGCACCCTGCCCGCGACCCGCACGCCGGCGATCTCGGCCGGTGCGTCGCTCCCGCCGCCGCCGCGGGCGAGTTTCCGGCGCAGATCGTCGATCGTCCGTTCCAGCTCCCGGCGCTCTTCCAGCAGCCGCTCGATCCGTTCCGGCAGGTCGTCCGTGCGCACCCCGAGGCTCGCGGCCGCGCGCTCCAGCAACCGGGCTTGCTGTCGGAACAGGGCCAGGGCGGCGTGGCCGCCGACCGCTTCCACCCGCCGGACGCCGGCGGCGAGCGCTGATTCGGAGGTCAGCTTGAACAGGCCGATCTCTCCCGTCCGGGCCACGTGCGTGCCGCCGCAGATTTCCCGCGAGAACGGGGCGTCCGCGGGCGGGCCCATGCGCACCACCCGTACCTCGTCGCCGTATTTCTCGCCGAACAGGCCGAGGGCGCCGTCGCGCATGGCGGTGTCGGGCGGCAGCACCCGGGTTTCGACCGCCCCGTCGGCCTGTACCCATCCGTTGACCGTCCGCTCGACTTCGTCGAGTTCGGCGGGGGTCACCGCCTGCGGGTGACTGATGTCGAACCGGAGCCGGTCCGGCGCCACCAGCGAGCCCTTCTGGGTGACATGCCCGCCCAGGTGCTGGCGCAGGGCCGCGTGCAGGAGGTGGGTGGCCGAGTGATGTACCCGCAATCCGGCCCGCCGGTCCTCGTCCACGGCCAGTTCGACCGCCGCGCCGACCTCCAGCGCACCGTCCTCGATGGTCCCGTGGTGGACATGCAGCACGTCGGCGCCCACCCGGGTGTCCGACACCCGCATCACGCCCCCGGGCCAGCGAAGGGTCCCGGCGTCACCGACCTGCCCGCCGCCTTCGGCGTAGTAGGGGGTCTGGTTGCAGACCACGCCGATGACGCCGCTGCCGGCATCGGCGCGCCGGACCTGGCGGCCGTCGGCCACGATCGCCGCCACGACGGCTTCCGCACGGGTTCCGGCGTAGCCCAGAAACTCGGTCGGACCGGTTTCTTCGCGGACCTCGAACCAGACGCGTTCCGCCGCGGCGTCCCCGGTTCCGGCCCACGCGGCGCGGGCCCTCTGGCGCTGTTCGGCCATGGCCGCGTCGAACCCGGCCCGGTCCAGGGACCGGCCTTCGCTGCGCAGGATGTCGGCGGTCAGGTCGACCGGGAAGCCGTACGTATCGTAGAGCTGGAAGGCCGTCCTGCCGGGCAGCGCGGCCCGGTCCCCGAGCTTCGCCGTCTCCCGGGCAAGGAGGCGCATGCCGCGCTCGAGGGTTTCGCCGAAACGCGATTCCTCGTTCTTCAGGGTCGCGGCGATCAGCGCCCGCGCCCGGACGAGTTCCGGAAAGGCGTCGCCCATTTCGGTCACGACGCGTTCCGCGACCCGCCACAGCACGGGTTCGCGGGCTCCCAGCAGGTGCGCGTGCCGCATGGCCCGCCGGGCGATGCGGCGCAATACGTATCCCCGGCCCTCGTTCGACGGTAGCAGCCCTTCCGCAATCGCGAAGGCGGCGGCGCGGACATGGTCCGCGATCACCCGGTGGGATACCGCCCGGCCGTCGGCCTCGTCGGCGGCGGTGGCGTCCTTCGAGGCCTCGATCAGGAGCCGGAACAGGTCGGTCTCGTAGTTGTCCGTACAACCCTGCATGACCGCGGCCATGCGCTCGAGTCCCATGCCGGTGTCGATGGAGGGCCGCGGGAGCGGCACCCGGGCATCGGGTCCTTCCTGCTCGTACTGCATGAAGACGAGATTCCAGATCTCGATGAAGCGGTCTCCGTCTTCGCCGGCGGTGCCCGGCGGCCCGCCGGGCACCTGCTCCCCGTGGTCGAAGAAGAGTTCCGAACAGGGCCCGCACGGACCCGTGTCTCCCATCGCCCAGAAGTTGTCGGCGGTCGCGATGCGCAGGATCCGCGCTTCCGGCAGCCCCGACACCTTGCGCCACAATTCGAACGCCTCCTCGTCCTCCGCGTAGACCGTCGCCAGCAGCCGGTCGGGGTCGATGCCGAAGTCCTGCGTGATCAGCGTCCAGGCGTGCACGATCGCCTGTTCCTTGAAGTAGTCGCCGAAGCTGAAGTTCCCGAGCATCTCGAAAAAGGTGTGGTGACGGGCGGTGCGGCCGACGTTTTCCAGGTCGTTGTGCTTGCCGCCGGCCCGGAGGCATTTCTGCGAAGTGACGGCGCGGGTGTAGCTGCGGGTTTCCTGCCCGGTGAAGAGGTTCTTGAACTGCACCATGCCGGCGCTGGTGAACAGCAGGGTCGGGTCGTTCCGGGGCACGAGCGGCGCGGACGGCACGACCTCGTGGCCGTGCTCCCGAAAATAGTCCAGGAACGCGGTGCGAATCTGCGAGGTGGTCGTGGCTGTCGCCATGGCGTCGTCAAGTCCGGCGATGCGCGTCCCGCCGGTCCGGCAGGCGCAACTGCAGAGCGGGGGCTGGCCCGGACGCGGCCGGCCGCCGTCGCGGCGCTCCGGTCAGGGCCGGCTCCAGTCTACCGGTCCGTCCCCGGGTGTGCAGGCCGCGGTTCCGCGTCCGGCGCACCCGCCACGGCCGCGCGGGCTGCCGGCGCCGATGCGCGCCGGCAGGTCACTCGGCGCACGCGTAGGTGTTCGAGAGGTCAAAGACGACGGTGGTCCGCTCCCGCGCGGTCTCGCAGATGGCCACGCACGTGCCGGATACCGCGTGCTCGCCCGCGAGAAAATACCGGCTGCCCGCGGGCACCTGTTCGACGGGAAAGCACCCGGTCTCTCCCTGCTTGACCCGGACCGACGGTCCCTCGCAGCGGTACCCGTCCGGATTCGCATAGAAATAGATGCCGGGATGCACCCAGGCGACTTCGAAGGTGTTGGTGACGCACATCGCCCCGGCGGCCGCCCCGCCCGGGAGCCACAGGGCGACGCCGGCCAGCACGCCGGCCAACCCGCGCATCATCGGTTGAGCCGATTCCGCACGAGGTCCTCGACGGCGGCGGGGTCGGCCAGCGTCGAGATGTCCCCGAGCTCGTCGTGTTCGTTGGCGGAAATCTTGCGAAGGATGCGGCGCATGATCTTTCCCGACCGGGTCTTCGGAAGCGCCGGTGCCCACTGCAGGAGATCCGGCCGGGCAATCGGCCCGATCTCGCGCCCCACCCACGCCCCGAGCGCGGCCCGCAGTTCGTCCGTGGCCGGTTCGCCGGCGATCAGGGTCACGTAGGCGTAGATCCCCTGGCCCTTGAGGTCGTGCGGATACCCGACCACGGCGGCCTCCGCCACCGCTGCATGGGCGACCAGCGCGCTCTCGATTTCCGCGGTCCCCAGCCGGTGCCCCGATACGTTGATGACGTCGTCGACCCGGCCGGTGATCCAGTAGTAGCCGTCTTCGTCGCGCCGGGCGCCGTCGCCGGTGAAGTACATGCCCGGAAACATCCGGAAGTACGTATCCACGAACCGCTGGTGGTCGCCGTAGACCGTCCGCATCTGGCCCGGCCAGCTGTCCCGCAGGACCAGCTTGCCCGACGCCGGCCCTTCCAGAAGGTTGCCGCTGTCGTCGACGATGCCGGGATGCACGCCGAAGAAGGGCCGGGTGGCCGAGCCGGGCTTCAGGGGGGTGGCGCCGGGAAGGGGTGCGATCATGATGCCGCCGGTTTCCGTCTGCCACCACGTGTCCACCAGCCGGCAGCGGCCGTCGCCGACGACCCGGTAGTACCAGAGCCAGGCCTCGGGATTGATGGGTTCGCCGACCGAGCCCAGAACGCGCAGGGAGGCGCGGCTGGTCCGGCGGACGGGATCGGCACCGTCGCGCATCAGGGCCCGGATGGCCGTGGGAGCGGTGTAGAAGACGTTGACCTGATGCCGGTCGCAGATCTGCCACACGCGGGAGGTATCCGGCCAATTCGGCACGCCTTCGAACATCAGGGTCGTGGCCCCGTTGGCGAGAGGTCCGTAGACGATATAGCTGTGGCCGGTCACCCATCCGACGTCCGCTGTGCACCAGTACACCTCGCCGTCGCGGTAGTCGAACACGTAACGGTGGGTCATGGAGGCGTAGACCAGATACCCTCCGGAGGTGTGCAGGACGCCCTTGGGCCGGCCGGTGGACCCGGACGTGTAGAGAATGAAGAGCGGGTCCTCGGCGGCCATCTCCGCCGGCGGACAGTCCGGTTCGACGGCGGTTCGCATCGCCGACCAGAACACGTCGCGGCCGTCCTGCATGGCCACGTCACTGCCGGTTCGCTCCACGACCAGCACCGTGTGCACGCCGGGGCAGCGCCGGAGGGCCTCGTCCGCGTTGGCCTTCAGCGGAACCAGCTTGCCGGCCCGCGGCCCCTCGTCGGCCGTGATCACGCAGGTCGATTCGCAATCGAGGATCCGCTCGGCCAGCGAATCCGGTGAGAAGCCGCCGAAGACGACCGAGTGGATGGCGCCGATGCGGGCGCACGCGAGCAGCGCGAATGCGGCCTCCGGGATCATCGGCATGTAGATCGTGACGCGGTCCCCTTTCCCGACCCCGCGTTCAAGGAGGACGTTCGCCATCCGGCCGACTTCCTCGTGGAGTTCCCGGTAGGTGATCGTCCGGGTATCGCCCGGGCGGTCGCCTTCCCACACGATGGCCGCCTGGCCGGCCCGATCGGCGAGGTGCCGGTCGATGCAGTTGGCGGACACGTTCAGGGTGCCGTCGTGGAACCACCGGATGTGCACGTCATCGGGCGCGTAGCTCACGTCCCGGACCTGCGTAAAGGGACGAATCCAGTCGAGGGTCCGGCCGTGTTCGGCCCAGAACGAATCCGGGTCGGCGATCGATGCGCGGTACATCGCCTCGTACTGGCCTGCATTCACGTGGGCGGCTTCCGCAACGGAATCCGGTACCGGGAAGAGCGTGTCGTTCATGGGGATCTCACCAGGTTGCGGGTTCTTGATGCAGGTTCAGGTCCGCTGTACTCCGGGGTTCGCATTTTTCGAGCGGGGCCGGCGGACCCGGAGGATATCGCAATTCGGCGGCAAGCCCGGCGCCGACGCCAACCGAACGCGGGTTCCGACGGTGGCGGCACAGCCTTGGTGCGGCCCCGATTCGTTTCCGGCGAGCCCGAGCCGGCCACGGTCCGTCTGGCTTCACACCGGGAGCGATTCTCCTATGGGGACGACTTCGGAATTTTCTGCGCCTGTGTGATTTTGCCAGTATGGGCCCGGAATTTTCCATGCTGCATCGAACCGGTCTGACATCACCAATGTCGGCAACGACGGGATGGCTTGTCCCCCTGACGGGCCTCATGTCATGTCCGAGCGTTGGAGCCGCTGGGTAACGAGAAGCTTGTTCGTCACCTCGACGATACCGTTTCCGACCATCAGGTTTTCGGCCCTGTAGGTCGCGTAGTCCGTGCGCTGGCGATGGTTGATGAAATAGCCGATGACTTCTTTGGAGATTGCGGGTGCTGTCAGGCCAGGTAGCGCAGAGAGGCGCTCACCCGGTCGACGCCGCCGGGGTCCTTGAGCAAGATTCGGCGAAGCTGGCGCCAGCGCTGCAATCCGCGCTAGCTGTTCTTGCCATAGGTGAGGCCGATGGCTTTCTTGAGACTTTGAACACCGCATGATAGTCGAGGATATGGTCAGCCTGTGGGAACGCATGCTCAAGAAGCCGTCAGTTGCCACTGGGCCCCGTTGACGATCGTCGGCGCGACGAAGGTTCGGGCGCTTCACGAGGGTTGCGCCGATCTCGTCGATCAACAGCCGCTTCAGGTGGCGCTTGTTCCGCTCCGGCAGGCGGCCATGTCGGATCGTGCGAAGAAGGTCACCCTTGGACGATTCCCGGATTGACCTTGCATTTCCGGCCAAATTGGCCAAGACTATCGGAGATGCCCATGCAAACCCTGAGCACCAAGGAAGCGAAGTATGGTTTCGGCCGGTTGATCGATCTTGCCCGCGCCGAACCCGTTACCGTGGCCAAGCATGGCTGTCCGGTCGTTATCTTGCTTTCCGTTGAGGAATACGAGCGCTTGAAGTCACTGGATTCGGTCGAGGCATCCCTCGCGAGAGAGAAGCAACGATGAGAAGCATCGGATCTACGAGATGCTGACTGACAGGGACAAGCGTAGCCTCTCTGAACGCGATATCTGTTCCAAGTTCATCACGCCTGCCCTGCGCCAGACGGGGTGGGACGACATGCTCCAGGTTCGCGAGGAGGTGAGCTTCACCAAGGGTCGCATCATCGTGCGCGGCAAGCTGGTTATGCGCGGGCAGACGAAGCGCGCCGACTATGTCCTCTACTACAAGCCCAACATCCCCGTTGCGGTCATCGAAGCCAAGGACAATACCCACAGCGTTGGCGACGGCATGCAGCAGGCGCTCGACTACGCCGAAACACTGAATGTCCCCTTCGCTTTCTCATCCAACGGCGACGGATTCGTGTTTCACGACCGCACCGGCACGACCCCGTCGCGCGAGACGAATCTCGCCCTGGGCCAGTTTCCATCGCCGACCGAACTCTGGGCTCGCTACCGGGCATGGAAGGGCCTGCCCGCCGACGCCGAGGACATGGTTCTTCAGGACTATCATGACGACGGCAGCGGCAAGGTTCCGCACTACTATCAGACCAACGCCGTCAACGCCGCCATCGAGGCCATCGCGAAGGGGAAAAATCGCATCCTGCTCGTCATGGCCACCGGCACGGGCAAGACGTACACCGCCTTCCAGATCATCTGGCGGCTTTGGAAGGCGGGGCGCAGGAAGCGCATCCTGTTTCTCGCCGACCGCAATGTGCTGGTTGACCAGACGATGGTAAATGACTTTCGCCCCTTCCACGGCGCGATGGCCAAGCTCTCCACGCAGGCCAAAACCATCCGGCGCGACGCCGGCGGCACTTTGCGCATCGATACGGCCTACGAGATCTATCTCGGTCTCTATCAGACGCTCACTGGCCCGGAGGAAGACCAAAAGGTATTCCGCGAATTCTCTCCCGGTTTCTTCGACCTGATTGTCGTCGACGAATGCCATCGCGGCAGCGCCGCCGAAGACTCCGCGTGGCGCGAGATCCTTGAGTATTTCTCTTCCGCAACCCAGATCGGCCTCACGGCCACGCCGAAAGAAACGAGATACGCTTCCAATATCACCTGGTTCGGTGATCCGGTATTCTCCTACTCGCTGAAACAGGGCATTCACGACGGCTTCCTCGCTCCCTACAAGGTGGTCAAGGTCCATATCGACCGTGATGTGGAGGGCTACCGCCCGGAAAAAGGTCAGCTCGACCGCGACGGGAATCCGGTCGAGGACCGCATCTACAACACCACGGATTTCGACCGCACGCTGGTCATCGACGGGCGTACGCGCTTGGTGGCGCAGAAGGTCACGCAATTCCTGAAGGAAAGCGACGACCGATTTCAGAAGGCCATCGTCTTTTGCGTCGATCAGGAACACGCCGCCCGCATGCGCCAAGCTTTGATCAACGAAAACAAAGATCTGGTGGACAGAAACCCTCACTACGTCATGCGTATCACGGGCGGCGACGCCGCAGGGTTAGCCGAGCTCGACAGCTTCATCGATCCGGAATCGAAGTACCCCGTTCTCGTCACCACCTCGCGGCTGCTTTCTACCGGCGTTGACGTGCGCACCTGCCGGCTAATCGTGCTTGACCGCAATGTCGGATCAATGACCGAATTCAAGCAGATTGTCGGCCGCGGCACTCGTGTGCATGAAGACACAGGTAAATTCTATTTCACCCTTCTCGATTTCCGGGGGGCGACAAGCCATTTCGCCGATCCGGCCTTCGATGGCGATCCGGTCCAGATATATGAGCCAAGAAATGGCGACCCTATTGATCCGCCCGATGCGCCGGACGCTGAGGACGACGGCAGTCCGTTCCCGATTGATGACGACGCTGGCGGGACTCCGATCTTCGATCCGGATATTCTATGGCCGCCCAAGAGCAAGCCCCAAACGAAAGTTTATGTCGACGGCATCCGCGCGACGGTGGTGGCAGAGCGCGTGGAGTACCTCAACGAGGATGGCAAGCTGGTCACCGAGTCCCTGCACGACTTCACCAGAAAGGCGCTTCGCAAGCGCTTCGCAAGTCTTGACGATTTCCTGAGACGCTGGAGCACCGTCGAACGCAGGCAGGCGATCCTTGACGAGATGGAAGCCGAAGGCCTTCCGTTAAGCGTGATCGCCGAAGAACTAGGCAAGGGTCTTGATCCCTTTGATCTTGTCTGCCATGTCGCTTTCGACGCCAGACCACTGACCCGCCGCGAACGAGCCGAGAACGTGAAGAAGCGCGACGTATTCACGAAATTCGGCGATCGAG
The DNA here is from genome assembly GCA_965203385.1 of Alphaproteobacteria bacterium. Taxonomy (GTDB): domain Bacteria; phylum Pseudomonadota; class Alphaproteobacteria; order TMED109; family TMED109; genus VXPW01. The sequence goes on along the minus strand of OZ241893.1, from coordinate 1,707,797 downwards.
CACGTGCCGTGCTCGGTGCGCTGCTCGACAAATATGCCGATGAAGGCCTGCTCAACCTTGATGATGCCAATGTGCTCCGCATCTCGCCGTTCGACAAACTCGGGACACCGATTGAGTTGATTCGCATCTTCGGCGACAAGCCCGCTTTTCAGCAGGCTGTGCACGATCTTCAATCTTCACTGTACTCGGATGCTGCCTGAGACATGTCCGTTAACGCACTTGTGAAATCCATTCAGGACATCATGCGCCAGGACGTGGGCGTTGATGGCGATGCGCAGCGCATCGGCCAATTGTGCTGGATGTTCTTCCTCAAGATCATCGACGATCAGGATCAGGAACTCGAACTCCTGAAGGGTGGTTACCGGTCCCCGATCCCTGGCCGACTGCAATGGCGAAACTGGGCGAGCGACCCGGAAGGGATCACCGGCGAGCGGCTGGCGACCTTCATTGACGAGGATCTCTTTCCGGGCCTGAAGGAGCTTCCAACCGCAAACGACCCGCGTGCGAGGGTCGTGCGAGGTGTTTTCGGAGACGCTTACAACTACATGAAATCCGGCCAGCTGATCCGGCAGGTCATCAACAAGATTAATGGTATCGACTTCAATAATCTAGCCGAACGCCAGCACTTCGGCGACATTTACGAGCAAATCCTCAACGACCTGCAATCGGCGGGCAATGCGGGCGAATACTATACGCCGCGCGCCGTTACCGCCTTTATGGCGCGGATGACCGATCCGAAGCCGGGAGAGACGTTATTTGATCCCGCCTGCGGCACTGGCGGCTTCCTCACATGCGCCATCCGGCATATGCGCGAGCGTTACGTGAAGCGGCCCGAGGACGAGACTAGGATGCAGGCGTCGCTTCGAGCAGTGGAGAAGAAACCCCTTCCGCACATGCTCGCCATCACCAACATGCTCCTGCACAACATCGAGGATCCGTCCTTTCTTCACCACGACAACACGCTCGCCCGCCCCTTTGTTTCCTGGGGAGGAGACGACCGCGTGGATGTCGTGCTGACCAATCCTCCGTTTGGCGGGAAGGAAGAGCCCGGCATTGAATCGAATTTTCCGACACGCTTCCGGACGCGGGAAACCGCCGATCTGTTCCTCGCGCTGATCATCCGGCTTCTCAAGCCCGGCGGCCGGGCTGCCGTGGTTCTCCCCGACGGCTCGCTGTTCGGCGAAGGCATCAAGACGAAGCTCAAGGAGCACCTGATGAAGGAATGCAATCTGCACACCATCGTTCGGCTGCCGAACTCGGTCTTTCGCCCCTATGCCTCGATCGGGACGAACCTGCTGTTCTTCGAAAAGGGCGAACCGACCCGGGAGGTCTGGTTTTGGCAACATCTTGTGCCCGAAGGTCAGAGAGCCTATTCGATGACGCGGCCCATTCGGCTGGAGCATCTGGACGATTGCGCCGCCTGGTGGGGCGGTCAGGAACGCAAAGACCGCACCGAAGGCGGCCGTGCCTGGAAGATGGGCGCCGACGAGATCAAGGCGCGCGGGTACAATCTCGACATCAGAAATCCCCACGCCGAGACCAGCGACTTAGGCGACCCGGAGACGCTGCTCGCAGAGCTGGACGCCGCCGAGGCGAAGGTCGTGTCCGTTCGCGGGCAATTGAAGGACATGCTCGCAGGGGCGCTGTTGCGATGACGACCGGTGGCACACGGCGCTTGTCGGCGCAGCGGGCGGTGTGACCATGCACGACGCCATTGCCAACAAGCGGGAAGAACTGGCGGCGCTTTGCCGACGCTACGATGTCGTCCGACTTGAGGTTTTCGGGTCGGCAGCGCGTGGTATGGATTTCGATCCGGATTCAAGCGACGCCGACTTCCTGGTTGAGTTCGACCCTGACAGCAACTTGCGGCCATTTCATCGGTATTTCGATCTTGCCGAAGCGCTGCAAGACGTGCTCGGCCGTCCGGTCGATCTGCTTGAAATTCGTGTGGTTGAAAATCCCTATCTGCGCGCGGCCATTGATAAGTCACGCGAGGTTGTCTATGCAGCATGACCTTTGCGCCTTGTTGTGGGATATCGAACGGGCGGGTGCCGATATTGAGGGCTTTACCAAAGGCATGGGGCATGGTGACTGGCTCCGGGATCGGCGGACCCAGGCGGCGGTCGAGCGAAAGTTTGAGATCATCGGCGAGGCGCTGAACCGACTGGACAAAAGCCATCCCGAATACGCGGCGCGAATTCCGGATCTGTCGAGGATCATCGGCTTCCGAAACATCCTGGCCCACGGATACGACATCATCGCGCCCGAAGATGTCTGGGACTATTCTCGGAACGATCTGCCGGTTCTGCGCGCTGTCGTGAAGGCCCTGCTCAGCGAACTGGGACCACCAAAGGCATGAACCCCGAACGCCTGCTTGATCTCTACGACCGCGTAGCCGATGCGCCCGACGCCATTCCCCGCTTACGCCGCCTCATCTTTGACCTCTCCGTGCGAGGCAAACTGGTCGAACAGGATCCAACGGACGAACCGGCGTCGGAACTCTCGGAACGGATCGCGGCAAAAAAGCGGCTGGAAAAAGAGAGAAAAATCAATAAACAGAAAATTCTTCTCCCTGTCGAGCAAACGCCATTCGATATTCCTGACAACTGGTGCTGGAGGCGAATGCGTCAGATTACAAGCGATCGAGGGCAGAAAATTCCTGACACGGACTTCACTTACATTGACGTAACTGCAATTGACAAAACAAATGGCATAATTGTTAACCCCAAAGTGCTAAACCGTGTGAAGAAAATTCCAAGCCGCGCCCGCAAGATCGTTAAACGAGGTGATGTGATTTATTCTTGCGTTCGCCCGTATCTCTTGAATTGTGCTGTCGTCGATGTTGATTTTGATCCGCCGCCTGTCGCTAGCACAGCATTTGCCGTCCTGAATGGTCACAATCTTGTCGCCCCGCGATATATCTGGACTGTGCTCCGTAGCGCCTTCATGATTGCACAAGTTGAGCAGAAGCAGCGTGGCCAAGCATACCCGGCAATTAATGATGCTGATTTTGCACTTCTTCCATTTCCCCTTCCACCCCTCGCCGAGCAACGCCGTATCGTCGCCAAGATCGATGAGATGATGGCACTCTGTGATGAGCTTGAAAATAACCTCACGATTGTCAATACGAGTCGCCAACACCTTCTTAAATCGCTTGTTCGTGACGCACTGGAAGGATAAGATGTCATGGTAAGCGTTCAGGCTAGGAGATGCTTGCATTACGTACGGCGCTGCCGTGTACATGCACGGCATGATCGTCCGCTCGTTTCGCCACCGGGGTCTGCGCCTGCTCTTCGAGACCGACTCGTCCCGACTTCTGCAACCGGATCTTGCGGATCGTGTGCGCAGCATCCTGGCGGCGCTCGCCATGACGGAAACCATGGAGGGTTTCATCCGTGAGGCGGCGCCCGGATGGCGGGCCCACCGGCTGTCCGGCACACGCCGCAACGAATGGAGCGTGTCGGTGTCGGGCAACTGGCGGATCACGTTCAAGGAGCGGAACGGCGGTGTCGAGCACGTGAACCTCGAGGATTACCACTGATGAGTGACGGCGGCATCAAGATGGGGATGACTCCCCCGCATCCCGGAACCTTCATCCGGATCGAGGCCCTTGAAGAACTGGGGTTGAGCGTTGCGGCGGCGGCGCGGCTTCTCGGCGTGCGCCGTGCGACGCTTTCGGATCTGGTGAACGGTAACGCTTCGCTGTCGCCGGAGATGGCGATGCGGATCGAGAAGGCGTTCGGCCTCAGCATGGACCTGCTGCTCAGGATGCAGGCATGGCACGATGCCGTGCAGATGCGCGCGCGGGCCGACGACATCGACGTGCGGCGGTATCGGCCGGCATGATCGGCGGGCTGCGACAGATTTTTCGATCAGGCTCCACGCACGGCATGCCGTGCGTGGGCGTCGGTCTTCAGGTGACGGCAGTCGATCCCGGCGCCTCTGCAGATCCGTCAGAAGGCGTAATCCGAGGAGCGAAAAACGCTTCATCACTGTACAACCGAACGCGTACCGGAAAGCACACCCGGTCCGAAGCGGAGACCGTCCGGCGCGTCTTCCGGGCGTTCGCCCGACGCACGAGCCCGCGCGCCATCGCACGGCGGCCGAACGATGCAGGAGTACCCGGTGTTGGCGGCTGCGAAAAAGCGCGGGATTCTGGCGGTAAACCGCGTTTTACCGTGATCGTTCCTTTTCCCATTGTACGGTCCGATTGGGCGAGTCGTACCGTGGGATATCGGTGATGTGCGCCGGCCGGCGGCCGGGTTTCCGTGATCGTTCCTTTTCCCATTGTACGGTTCTATTGGTCGAGTCGTACCGTGGGGTATCGGTCGTGCGCCCCGGCCGGCGGCCGGGTTTCCGTACCGGGTCGGAGTGAGATCCGCGTCTGAGGCAGGCGTCGGACGCAGGCGCACGGCGCCATTCCGGATGGATCGAATTCGCTCTTGTCGCCGGCCGGCCGGCTTTGCCACGGCCGTGTCCGCGTGGTATCGCAGCAGGGAAGAAGAGAGCGATGCGGCGCCGGCACAGATTCAGCAAGAATCCCGGCGCCGCACCTGAACGAGCTGGTCACGGGGACCGAACTCCCGTGGAGTATCCGGCATTCCGGCGTTTGGGTCTACCTCGCTCTCGGGCGGAGCGATGTGCCAGACCGGACGCCTGTTCCCGTGCCAGCGGTGCCGTCGGCAGGTCGTGATCTGCCGGTCCTGCGACCGCGGCCAGATGTACTGCTCCCGGGCCTGCAGCGAGCGGTCCCGGGTCGAGAACCGCCGGGCGGCGCGGAGGCGCTACCGCCGCACCGAGCGGGGGCGCGAGACGGGCCGGATCCGTCAGCAGCGCTACCGGAGGCGTCAGGCGCTCCGGGCGCGCCTGGCCGCCCGGGCGGCGGCCGCGGGCCCGTTCCGCGCCGCTCCTTCGGCCCCGGCTGGCGCCGCTTTCCGCCCAACCGTTACGGACCACTCTTCCGGACCCCGGCGCGAGCCCCTATGTCGGGTGTTTCCGGCGCGATCGCGGCGCGAATCCGTGCCTCGATGCGTCATCTGCGGTCGGGTGTGCTCGCACCTGGTGCTGGCGGACCCCTGATCGCGTCATGGAGACACAACGGGAGGCGATTTCATGGCCATCGACGAGGAGATGCGGTCGACGATCGTGCGGCTGTCGCGGGCCGAGGGCTGGCCGGTCGGGACCATCGCGCGGCATCTCGGCGTACACCACGGTACGGTGACGCGGGCGCTGCGGGCGGCCGGCGCGGAGCGGCGGCCGCGGGCGAAGTTCATCGACACCTTCGTGCCCTTCATCCGGAAGCAGCTCGAAGAGGAGCCGCGGCTGCCGGCCGGCACGCTCTGGCGGCAGGTCAAGGCGCGGGGCTACCAGGGCGGGGAGGATCACTTTCGCCACAGCCTGCGCGCCCTCGCCCTCCGGCCCGCCCGGCGGCCCGAGCCGTCGCTGCGGCTCCGCTTCCTGCCGGCGGAGCAGGCGCAGGTCGACTGGGCCGAGTTCGGGAAGGTCGATATCGGCCAGGCGCGGCGCCCGCTGATGGGGCTGCTGGTGACCCTCAGCTATTCGCGCCAGACCTCTCTCAGCCTGTTTTACGACGCGCGGATGCCGAGCTTCCTGCAGGGCCATGTCGAGGCCTTCGAGGCGTTCGGCGGTGTGCCCAGAAGGCTCCTGTTCGACAACCTCAAGAGCGCCGTGATCACGCGCCGGGGCAAGGCCGTCACCTTCCATTCGACCCTGCTCGCGCTGGCCGCCCACTACGCCTTCGAGCCGAGCGCCGCCTGGCCCCGGCGGCCGCAGGAGAAGGGGCGCGTGGAACGCCGCGTCCGCTTCGTGCGCACCAGCTTCTTCGCCGGCCGCGACCTCTCGGCCCCGCTCGACGAACTCAACGCCGCGGCCCGGGCGTGGTGCGCCGGCATCGCCGCCGAGCGGCCCTGGCCGGACGACGACCGCCAGCTCGTCCGGGACGCCTACGAGCGGGAAAAGCCGATGCTGGTGCCGCTGCCGGACGCACCCTTCTCGTGCCACGAGATCCGCCCGGCGCGCATCGACCGGACCTGTTACGCGCGGTTCGATACGAACGATTACAGCGTTCCGCCCGACTTCGCCGGAGCAACGCTGACCCTCGCCGCCGACCGCAGCACCGTCCGCCTCCTCGACGGTACCCGCGAGGTCGCGCGCCACCGGCGCTGCTACGACCGGCAGCAGGCCGTGAGCGACCCAGAGCATGCCCGGGCGCTGGCGGCGCGCAAGCGGCACGGCCGGGCCATGAGCCTGCGCGACCGGCTGCTGCGCGCCGTGCCGCGGGCGGAGGAGATGCTCGCGCACGCCGGGCATCGGGGCCGGAACGTCACGTACTGCGCCCGGATCCTGACCAAGCTGCTCGACACGCACGGCGCCGACGAGGTCGACCGGGGGATCGCCATGGCGCACGATCGCGGGTCATATCACCCCGAAACGGTGCGCGCCATCCTCGAGGAGCGCCGCCGCCAGCGGGGCCTGCCGCCTGTCAGCCTCGCCGACGACGACCGCGACGGCCGCGGCACGACTCCCCGGGCGACCGGCCTCGACGCCTACGACCGGCCCGCCGCGGCCGACCGGGACGCGTCATGAGCGACCTCAGGAAACGGGCCGCCGCCCTCGGCCTCCGCGGACTGCTCGAACGCTGGGAGGAGGTCGGCAGCGCCGGCTGGGTCGAGGAACTGATCGCCAGCGAGGAACGGGTGCGCCACACCCGCAGCTACGACCGCCGCCGCGCCGGGGCGCGGCTGCCGGCCTTCAAGCCGCTGGCGGACTTCGACTGGACCTGGCCGCGCGACCTGAGCCGCGACCGCGTCGAGGCCCTGATGAGCCTCGCCTTCATCGAGCGGGCCGACAACGCCGTGCTCGTCGGCGGACAGGGCACCGGCAAGACCATGATCGCCGCCAACGTCGCGCACCAGGCGCTCCTGCACGGCCACACCGTCCGCTTCGAGAAAACGCCGGAGTTGCTCGACAAACTCGTCGAGATCTCCTCGAGAAGCGAACTGCGCCGCCGCCTCGGAATCCTCGCCCGGCCCCGCCTGCTGGTCCTCGACGAGATCGGATACGTGACCCTCAAGAGCCCCGCTGCCGACATCCTCTACGCCCTCGTCTCGCGGCGCTACCAGCGCCGCTCCACCCTGGTCACCACCACGCTGGCCTTCGCCCAGTGGGACCGCGTCTTCCCCAGCGCCGCCGGCATCGCCGGCACCGTCGACCGGCTGATGCACGACGCCGCCCTCATCACCATCGACGGTGATTCGTGGCGCACCCGGCGCGAAGCCGGATGACCTACGTCGACTTCGACGCGCTCAAGCGCCGGCCGCTCGAGGGCATCGCGGCGGACTGGGGATACGTCCGCGATCCCCAGGCCTCGACCCGCGCGAACCCCGTGCTCCGCGCGCCGGGCCAGGCGAAACTCGTCACGAAGCTGTGCCCCAACGGACACTGGGTCTACTTCAGTACCCTCGATAGCGATGACCACGGTACCGCGATCGACTTCCTGCTCCGTCGCGGCCTCTCCTTTGCCGAGATCCGCGCCCGCTACGGCCAGCCCGCGGGCACCGCGCGCGACTTCCGCCGCCACTGGCACGCGGCCGTACCGGACCCGGCGCCGGCCTGGCTGGTCGGCCGCGGCATCCGCCCGGAGACGCTCGCCGCCGCCCGGCCGCTGATCCGCCGCGACCGCCACGGCCGCGTCCTCTTCGCCCACCGCGACCGCCACCGCCGACTCACCGGCTTCGAGATCGGCCCGCCCGACGGCGCGAGACGCTTCGCCACCGGCGGCTCCCGCAGCCTGTTCGCCGTCCGCGCCGGACACGCCGCCGACCTGGAAACCCTCGTCATCACCGAAGGCGCCGTCGACGCCCTCAGCCTGGCCCAGATTGAGCAATGCCACCCCAGCCAGGCCTTCCTCTCCACCGCCGGCGCCCCCTCGCGCCGACAACGCGAGCAGATCGGACTCGCCGCCCGCACCCTACCCAACGTCCGCACCGTCGTCCTCGCACAGGACCACGACGAGGCCGGAGAGCGCCAGGCCGATACCTTGCGCCGCCAACTCGAAGTCCCCTCGCAGGTCGCGTTCCAGCGACGCCGTCCGCCCGAACACGCCGACTGGAACGACGTCATCTGCGCCGCCGCGACAGGCTGACGCCGCCGGAACGCCCGGGCCGGCGGGGTCACGGCGCACGCCTGTGCCGACGGCCAGCCGAAGCCTGCGCGGCGGCCGGAAGTCCCGGTCTCCGGACCCCGTTACGTAACGGGGCGCAAGGGATCAAGAAAGGCAACCCGATGGCACTGTCCAACGCCGAACGGCAACGGCGCTTTCGTCAGCGCCGGCGCGAGGGTCAGCCACCGGCGACGCGGCACCCGCCGCCGGACCGGCGCTCGCGCCGGCAGCGGCTGCACGACGCCATCGACGCCATCATCGCGATCCGGGAGGAATACCGCGACTGGCGGAACGCCCTGCCAGAGGCGCTGGAGACGACGGCAACCGCAGAACTCCTGGACCAGGCGATCGAGACCCTTGACGACCTCGACCTCGAAGCTTTGGCAGAACAGGAACTGCCCCGCGGGTTCGGTCGCGACGGGTGATGCGGGTACCCGCTGTAGCACCGTTACGTAACGCAGCGGCCAGACGGGCCGGAACCAACGAAGGCAGCGGCCGGCCGGCTCAAGGAGGCCGCTGAGCCACCCGCGATCCGTTCGGCGCCGAACGCGCCTTCCTGCCACCCGGCGGCAGGAGCTCCGGCAGCCGCACAATAGGGAAAGAAACGACCTTCGGAAAAGCGCGGCTTACCGCCAGAATCCCGCCGTTTTATTTCGCCGCCAACACCCGGCCCGTCCGGTCGGCTGTGGACCGATTCCGCCGGCCGGGGGCACGCCCAGCAGGGCCCGGGGCTGAGCAACAACGAACTCGTGCCCGCCAGCCCCCGGTTCTGGCGGGCACAAGCCATGCCCAAGGGTCCGGTTTTCCGGCAGGCGCCCATTCGAAACACCGCAGGGCGAAGCCGGGCGGCCCGGCTCCGGGCGAAGGAGAAGTGGGCCCCCTGCCGGTCGTGGCCGTCCCCGGCCGGCTACCGGCTCCAGAAAGACGGAGTTGCGACGGCGACGAGGACCATGACTTCCAGCCGCCCGAGCAGCATCCCGGCCATCAGGACGGCGCGGCCGAGGGGATCATCGGCACCGGCTTCCGCGCCGACCAGGGCCGACATGCCGGGGCCCGTGTTGGTCAGCGCGGCGACCGCACCGAGAATGGCGTCGTCAGCGGTCAGACCGGTGATCGACAGCAGGGTTGCCAGTCCCGCGCACACGCTGAACCAGAGCACCGCGAACGCGAACAACGCCGGGACCAGTCCGGGTTCGGCGGTCTGCCCGCCGTAGCGCAGGGTCCGGACCTCGTGGGGCTGCACTCCCCGGTTCACCTCGTTCCAGAGAATGGCGCCCAGCAGCCACACGCGGCGGAGACCGAGACCGCCGGCGGCGCCCGCGACCGATCCGCCGATGACGGCCAGTGCCAGCAGCGGCGTGATGGCCGCGTCCCGGGTTTCGGTGACGATGCCCGAGGTACTGATCAGGGAAGCGGTGAGAAAAAGGCTGTCGAGCAGCCCGGTGTCGGGCACCGCCAGCCACGTGAACGCGATGCCGACGGCCAGCAGTACCGCCAGCAGCGATGTCTCTTCGCTCTTGAGCAGCGCGATCGGAGCCGGTCGAACCCGATCGCGGCGGCCGGGAAACCACAGGGCGCCGGCGAGCATGAACAGGCCCAGAATCACGGGAGCGCTGCCATTCGCAAACGATGACGGGTACCCTTTCGGATCTCCGCCGGTCGCGATCGCCGAGGCGCCGTAGACAACGCTGTCGAACGCTCCGGTGCCGGTCGCCCGCAACAGCAGTACGCACAGCACCGTGAGCGCGGCGTAGGCGGCCGTGATTTCCCCCAGCGCGGCGCGTGCGGCCGGGCTGCTGCCGGAGCCGGGGGCGGCGGGAGCGGCGCCGCCCAGTCCGGCCGGCAGGAACACGGTGGCGGCCAGCAGCAGGGTGGCAAGTCCTCCGAGCCACTGCAGCAGGGCCCGCCACAGCACCAGGGCGGGATCGGTGATCGCGGCGGGCGTGGACCAGTGGCCGGTGGTGGTCACAGCCGAGACGGAATCGAACAGCGCGGCGTGGGGGGCCGCGCCGGCGGCCCAGAACGGCACGAGTCCGCCGAGCGCCAGGGCGGTCCAGCCGCCGACGGCGCCGAGCAGCAGCGCCGGGCGCGCCGGCCGCGAGGGGTTCCGACGGACGGCGAGGAGGACTCCGCCGCTGACAAACGCGGCACCGGCGGCCAGCAGCAGGAAGCTGCTCGCCGGGGCCAGGTTCGTCCACCAGGCCCAGCATCCGACCCCGCCGGCAAGCAGCCCCTCGGCCCCGAGCGCGAGGGCGACCGTGCGGGAGATCGAGGCCGCGGCCACCTAGAGCTTCACGGTTCCGAACGCTGCTTCGAGCGCCTGCACCTTTTCGTGGGTAACCAGGACGATGACCCGGTCCCGGGGCAGAATCACGGTGTCGCCGACGGGCAGGATGACCTTGCCGTCCCGGACCACCGCCCCGATGACGATATCCGAATCGAGTTTCAGGTCGCGCAGCGAGGTGCCCGCGATGTTCGACGTCTCCAGCGCTTCGTAGTCCATCACTTCGGCGCGGCCGTCGTGAAGCGTGTGCACGGCCTGGACCCGGCCCCGCCGCACCCAGCGCAGGATCTTCGACACGGTCGCCGACCGCGGGACGATGGCCTGGTCGATCCCGAGCTGGCTCAGCAGGGATCCGTACTTGTTGTCGTGCGTGACGGTGGCGACGTAGGGGCAGCCCTTTCGCTTGGCAAGCGCCGAGACCAGCGTGTTGACCTCGTCGTTCTCGGTCACCGCGAGCAGCATGGCGGCATCCCGCACGCCGGCCTCTTCCAGCACCCCGTCGTCGCGGGGGTCTCCCTGCAGCACTCTCGTGTCCGCAAGGATTTCCTCGGCCTGGTTCGCGATGTCGGGGTCGGCTTCCAGAACCGTCACCCCGTCGGCCGAATCCTGTTTCGCGATTCGTTGCGCCACCAGCCGGCCGAGGTTGCCGCCGCCCACGATCAGGATGCGCCGGGGCACGTCGATTTCCCGGCCGAACGAACGGAGTACGCGATTCACGTGGCTGGCTTCGGTGATGACGAAGACCTCGTCACCGGCGGCCACCGCGTCGTCCTTCCGGGGCACGATGCCGGCCCCGTCGCGCACGATGTAGGCGACCCTGGCCCGGAGTTCGGGGAACAGTTCGGTCAGTTCGCGGAGCGGGCGGGACAGGACCGGCGAGTCCTGCCCCAGCTTCATCCCGATGAGCTGCACCCGGCCGCCCACGAACCCGACCGTGTCGCTGGCCCCGGGCAGCGCCACCAGCCGGGCCAGGGCGATGGCTACCTCGCGCTCGGGCAAGATGATCTCTGCCGGCAGATCGTTGCGGCCGTACAGCTGCGGCCAGTCTTCCTCCTGATAGGCCGGGTTGCTGACCCGCGCGATCCGGGTCCGGATCTCGAACACGCTGTGCGCCACCTGGCAGGCGACCATGTTGATCTCGTCGCTCCGGGTGACGGCAATCAGGAGATTGGCGTGCTCGGCGCCGGCATCCCGCAATACCGGCGGGTGGGAGGGGTGCCCGTGGAGGGTTTCGAGGTTGGGGATTTCCCGGCGGGCCCGCTCCAGATGCCCGGCCTCCAGCGCCACCAGCGTCACGTCGGCCGCTTCTTCCTCGGACAGGTGCCGGGCAATGTTACGCCCGACCTCGCCGGCGCCGCAGACGATCGCGCGGAACCGGGCGTCCTCGTTCACGGGGCCTCCGGCTTGAGACCGGCCCCCTCGACGATGCCCAGCTGCCGGAGTTTCCGGTGCAGCGAGGTTCGTTCGAGACCGACGAAGGCAGCGGTGCGCGTGATGTTGCCGCCAAACCGGGTGAGCTGGGAAGAAAGGTAGTGGCGTTCGAACCGTTCGCGGGCCTCCTTCAGCGGGTGGCTCATGATCGCTTCGGCGCCCCAGCCGGCACGGCCCGCGCCGTGGCCTCCGAGCACGTCGTCGGGGAGCATGGAGGCCGTCACCCGGTCGGTTTCGGAATCCGGTGCGAGGATCAGGATGCGCTCGATCACGTTGCGAAGCTGGCGGACGTTGCCGGGCCAGTCGAACGTCTGCAGTCGGGCTTCGGCTTCCACGTCGATCGGCCGGGGCGGCCGGCCGAGGGACCGGGCGCACTGGAGCATGCAGTGGCGGGCCAGTTCCGGAATGTCCTCGCGGCGGTCGGCCAGGGACGGTACATGGATCGGCACGACGTTGATGCGGTAGTACAGGCTGGCCGACAGCCGGTTCTGGTCCATGTAGGTTTTCGGGTCCACGCTGGTGGAGGAGATGACCCGGACGTCGACCTTGACCGGTGTTTGCCCTCCCACCCGCAGGAAACTGGGGTTCTGCAGGGCCCGCAGCAGGCACCTTTGCGCATCTTTCGGCATTTCGGCGACTTCATCGACGAACAGGGTTCCACCGTGCGCCTGTTCCAGCCGGCCCACGTGCAGGACCCGCCCGCTGTCATCTTCGCGGCCGAACAGCTCTTCGGCAAAGCGGTCGGATGCCGTGCGCGGCGCCTGCAGGACGACGAACGGTGCACCGCTGCGGTGCGACCGGGCGTGGATGGCCCGGGCGGCGGTTTCCTTGCCGGCCCCGGCCGCGCCGGTGATCAGCACCCGGCTGTTGGTGGGGGCGACCCGGTCGATCGCGGTCTTCAGGGCCCGCACGGCCGGAGAATTCCCGGTGATGGCGTCGGTGACGGCCGTGCGGTCGGCGAGCGCCGCATTCTCGCGCCGCAGGCGCTGGGTCTCGAGGCTTCGCTTGACCACGTGCAGCAGCAGGTCGCTGTCGAAGGGCTTCTCGAGAAAGTCGACGGCGCCGAGGTTCATGGCGTCGACCGCGGTACGGATGGAGCCGTGGCCGCTGATCATCACGACCGGCAGTCCGGAAAACCGGGCAGCGATGGTCTTGAGCAGGTCGATCCCTTCCCGTTCGCTGTTGCGCAGCCAGATGTCGAGCAGGACCAGGGACGGTACCCGTTCGGCGAGGGCCGCGAGGGCGCTCCCGGTATCGCCGGCGGTGCGGGTCCGGTAGCCCTCGTCCTCGAGCAGGTCCTGGACCGCCGTGCAGATCCCGGGTTCGTCGTCGACGATCAGGATCTCGCCCGTCCAGCCGTTGGCGGGCCGGTTCCGGGGTGCCGTCGCCACGGTCCTCAGGCCCCCGCGGCCGGGTGGGACGGAGCGGCCGGTGCACGGGGAAGGGTCAGGACCACACGCGCCCCCCGCTTCGTGTTGGCGAGGCTGATCCTGCCACCCTGATCCTCGACGATTCGACGGACGATGGCCAGCCCCAGGCCGGTGCCGCCCTTGCGGGTCGTGACGTAGGGCTCGGTCGCCCGATCCAGGAAATCCTCGGGGAAGCCGCCGCCGTCGTCCTCCACCGTGATCTGGTAGGCATCTCCCTCAGCGGTCTCCTCCAGCCCGATGTCGACCCGGCCGCCGCCGCTGCTGTTGCGGTCACGGATGGCCTGGACCGCATTCTGCACCAGGTTGCCGAGTGCGCGGTCGATCTGGCTGGCGTCGCACAGTACGTGAACCGGATGACCGGGCACGTGCGCCTCGATGCGGACGGTGGCGTGCGCCGTGTCGTGAATGGTCTGGACGCTGCTGATCAGCGCCCCCATATCGACTCGCCGCAGCACCGGCGGCGGCAGCCGCGCAAACTCGGAAAACTCGTCCACCATGCGGGTCATTTCGAGGACCTGGCGGACGATGGTGTCGATGCACTTCTCGAAGATTTCCGGGTCGGTCTGCACCTCGCCCGCGTAGCGGCGCTTGAGGCGCTCGGCCGCGAGGCGGATCGGGGTCAGGGGATTGCGTACCTCGTGGGCGATGCGACGGGCCACGCCGCGCCACGCCGCGGCGCGCTGGGCGAGGACGCGTTCGGTCATGTCGTCGAAGGTCACGACGTACCCCTGCCCCCGGGTGTCGCGGGCGGCGGCGTTCACGCGGACGAGCAGGATCCGCTGCTGGCCGTTTCGGGTTATGACCACCTGGTCCTGGTTGACCCGGTTCGGGGCGGCGGCCGCTTGCCGGAACAGCTCGGCCATGGCCGGCACGGCGCGGGCGAACGGCTGCCCGGCCAGCGCGTCGTCGGCGACCCCGAGCAGGTCGGAGGCCGACCGGTTGGACAGGAAAATCATCCCCCGGGGGTCCACCGCCACCACGCCGGCGCTCACGCCCGCCAGGACCGCTTCCGTGAACCGCCGCCGGGTATCCAGTTCATGGTTGGTCTCGACGAGCTCGCGGCGCTGGTCCTCGATCTGGCCCGTCATCCGGTTGAACGCCCGCAGCAGCAGCAGCAGTTCGCCGCCCGGGCCCGTTTCCCGCACCCGGGCGCTCAGGTCACCGGCGCGCACCCGGTTGGCGGCCTGAACCAGTTCGGAAACCGGTCCGGCGAACCGGTTGGCAACCTGGAACCCGATCCAGGCGGCGACGACCACCAGGAGTACCGACACGGCGATGAAGACCATCGTGAAGGTGATGTGCAGGCTGGCCCGTTCGCGTTCGGCCTGGTGGTAATCGCCCACCGCCGTGCGGATGGCGCCGATGTTGCGCAGCACCCCGGTTTCGATGTAGCGGCCCACGTACACCAGCTGATCGGCGAACCCCGACAGCGGGGCCAGGGCCCGGACCCGGTCGCCGTCGCGGACCTGGAACACGACGGTGTCGCCGCGCAGCGCCTGCTGCAGGGCTCCGGCCGGCAACTGGTCGAACGTCAGGAGCAGGCTGAGGGAACTGCGGGCCAGGATCTGTCCGTCCGCCCGGAGTACGAGGGCTTCCGCAATCCCCCGCTCGGCCACCAGCCGGTCGAGGGTGGCGGTTTCGAGACGGTGTTCGAGCGGGGCCCGGGCGAGGCCGTTGGCAATCCACAGCACGTCGGCCAGCACGAGCTTGCGGTGGTCCTCGTAGTAGGCGTCGGCGACCGCGAGCGAATGGGTGAGGGCCGACGAGACCCGCTCCGAAAACCACCCCTGGATGCCGATCGTGAAGAACCCGGCCGCGCCGGCGGCCACGATGACGGCCGGGGTGGCGGCGAGGAGGCTGAAGGCGGCCACCAGCTGCACGTGGATGCGGGCGCCGGGCTGCGCCCGGCGGCGGCGCACCCAGAGCAGGGCCACCCGCCGCGCGAGAATCAGGGTCAGCAGCAAGAGCACCAGCAGATCGGCGTACAGGAGCGCAAGGATCAGATCGGGGTCGGCGTCGGCGCTGGGTGTCAGCACCACGTAGGTGACGATGCCGAGCGCCGCGCCGGTGAGGGCGAGCGCCCAGGCCAGCCACAGCCTCACCCGCTTGTGGGCGGTCAGCCGGACGAGGCGCGCCCGCAGCGGGACCAGCACGGCCGCCGTCACGGGGCGGACCGGGCGCGCGGCGGGCCGGCCTGGAGGTCGAGCTCGCGGATCTTCTTGCGGAGCGTATTGCGGTTGATGCCCAGCAACCCGGCCGCGCGGATCTGGTTGCCGTCCGTGGCGCGGAGGGTCCGCCGCAGCAGCGGGCGCTCCACCTCCTGCAGCAGCCGCCTGTAGAGCCCGGGCGGCGGCAGGCTGTCCCCGTGCGCGTCGAAATACCGCTGCAGGTGGCGTTCGATGCTGGCGCCGAGCGTGGATTCCCCCGGCTCCGGACGGGCCGGCGTCTGGTCGGCACCGCGCAGTTCCTCGTCCACCGCATCGGCGCCGATCACGTCGCCGGCCGTGAGGACCACGAGTCGGCGGAGGAGATTTTCCAGTTCCCGGACGTTGCCCGGCCACGTGTGCCCGGTCAGCCGCGAGAGGGCCTCTTCGCTGATCTGCTTGGGCGCCATGCCGTCGGCTTCCGCCCGGGCCAGCAGGTGCCGGGCCAGCAGCGGCAGGTCTTCCGGCCGCTCGCGCAGCGGCGGCATGCGGATCGGCACCACGTTCAGCCGGTAGTACAAATCCTCGCGGAACAGCCCCTCGCGGACCAGGGTGCCGAGATCCCGGTGGGTGGCGGCGACGATCCGGACGTCGGTCTGCACCGCCGCCATCGCCCCCACCGGATTGAACTCCCCCTCCTGCAGGACCCGCAGCAGGCGCGTCTGGGCATCCGCCGGCATGTCCCCGATCTCGTCGAGGAACAGGGTGCCGCCCTCGGCCTGCCGGAACCGGCCGGCCGATGCGCGGTGGGCGCCGGTGAAGGCGCCGCGCTCGTGCCCGAACAGTTCGCTCTCGATCAGGTCGCGGGGAATGGCGGCCATGTTGAGCGCGACGAAGGGCCGTTGCCGGCGGGGGCTGAAATCGTGCAGGGCCCGGGCGACCAGTTCCTTCCCGGTTCCCGATTCCCCGAGGACGAGCACCGTGAGGGTGGTGTTCACGACCCGGGCCACCACCCGGTACACGCGCTGCATCGCCGGCGAGCGGCCGACCATGGGCAGGTCGTCGGGCGACGAACCGGCCGGCCGGCCTGACGACGCGGGGTCCCGGGCCAGGGCGCGGCGGACGGTGGCGACGAGTTCGTCGAGATCGAACGGTTTCGGGAAGTACTCGAACGCGCCGCGTTCGCCCGCCCGCAAGGCCGTCAGCATGGTGGAGCGGGCGCTGATCACGATCACCGGCAGGTCGGGCCGGGTCTCCCGGACCCGCGGCAGCAGGTCGAGCCCGCTGCCGGACGGCATGGCGACGTCGGTGATGACGAGGTCTCCGGCACCGGCGCGGATCCAGGACCAGAGCTGCCCCATGTCGCCGGTGTCCCGGACCGTGAATCCGTGCCGGTGCAGTGCGCGGCGGATCACCGTCCGCACCGCGGCATCGTCATCCCCCACCAGGACGGCGGGATTCCGGGGGGACGGCGCGGTCAGGGGACCGTCTCCGCCGTCGGGCCCGCGGCCGACTCGACGGCCGGGAGGTACACGGTGAAGCGGGTGCCCGGTCCGGCCGCCGCGTCCGTCACCTCCACCACCCCGCCGTGGTCCTCCACCACCCGGGCCACCAGCGACAGGCCGAGGCCGCGCCCGCCCGACTTGGTGGTGACGAACGGTTCGAACAGGTGCTGGCGCAGGTCTTCGGGAATCCCCGGTCCGGCGTCCTCGATCGCCACGTACACCGGCAGGCCCCGTTCGGCCGCCGTGCCGGACTGGACGCGCAAGCCGTGCCGGATGCCGGTCACCAGGCGGATGGCCCCCTTCGCGTCGGCCTCGGCGGCATTCTTGACGAGGTTGAGGAACGCCTGCACGAGCCGGTCCCGGTCGCCCGGGACCGTCGGGATGGAGGGGTCGTACTCGCGCGTGAAGGTGACCTGGTTCGCGAACCCGTTCCGGGCGAGCATGATCACGCGGTCCAGCACGACGTGCACGTTGACCGGCTGGGTCGGTACCGCGGCGCCGTCCACGAACGAATCGAAGCGGGCCAGCAGCTTGCCGATCCGGTCCGTCTCGTCGCGGATGAGCTGGGTCAGTTCGCGGTCCGACGGCTCGACGGATTCCTCCAGCAGCTGGGCGGCCCCGCGGATGCCGGAGAGCGGGTTGCGGATCTCGTGGGTCAGGGTTTCGGCAAAACCGGTCGCCGAGCGGGCGGCGCTGAGCTGACCGAGGCGATGTCCGCCAATCGACTGGGCCACCGAACGGGCGTGCAGGGTGAGGACCACCCCGGGCGCATCGAGGCAGGGGGAGGCCCGGGCATCGACGACGCGCGGCGGCAGGGTCGGCCCGCTCAGGCGAATGCCGTACTCGACCGCGCTGCTCCCGCGTCGGCTGACCCGTTCCAGCATGGCCAGCACCGGGCTGTCGTCCGCGAGCACCTTCGCGATCGGACGCTGCAGGAGGCTGCGGGCGCCGGTTCCGAGCAGCTGCTCGCCGGCCGGGTTGACGTACTGGATGCGGCCGGTTTCGGACAGCAGGAACACGGGCACCGCCATCGATTCGAGCAGCGTCTGCGGCGCGGCCGCCGGGGGGACGCAGGTATCGGGCGAAGTGGCCACCGGGCGGCACTCCTGGTCGGGAAACGGGCAGCGGAAGGGTAACGCCGGATCCGGGCAGAGAACAGAATGCCCGGATCGGCCGTCCGGGGTCGCCGGATCCGCGCCCGCCGGCCGGCGACCCCCGTCGGGGCGGGGACGGATTTGCGGGCCGGTTCACCCCGCCGTCAGCCGGTGTCGACGAGCGGACCGGACGGGTTTCGCGGCGCGGTTCTCTCCGGGGTTCCGCGCCGCCGCGGCGGCCCGGGCGTTCGACGGGCGCGGCCGTGTCACCGGGTTTGTTGACGGTGCCCGATGACCGGCCCTACGCTCCGCGGCATTGATCCGCAGGTTCGTTGAGCAGACAGGCGATGCCCCGAACCATTCCGACCGAACCGATCGGCAGCGTTCCGCGTCCCGGTTATCTGATCGAGGCCATGAGTGCGCATGCGGTCGGCGCCCTCGACCACGCGGGCCTCGGCCGCGCCATGGAGCGCGCCGTTGCCGAGACCGTCGCCGAAATGGAGGCGACGGGATCTCCGGTGGTTACCGACGGCGAGCAGTCCAAGCCGAGCTTCGCGACCTATCCGCTCGCCGGGATGAAGACGCTCGCGCCGGATGGAGTGGTGATCCCGTTCGAGGACGGCCACACCCGCCAGCTTCCGGTGCTGACCGCCGGGCCGTTCCGCTACGCGACCTATTCCGGGGCTTATGTCGCGGCGGCCAGGGCCCTTACCGACCTGCCGGTCAAGCAGGCCGTGATCGCGCCGTCGGCGCTCTCGCTGATCTATCCCCGGGACGGGATCAAGGGCTATCCGCTCGAGGCGTTCCGCGCCGATCTCGTGAACGAATGCGAGAAGGATATCCGGTCGGCCTTCGACGCCGGGGCCGACAGCGTCCAGATCGACTTCACCGAGGGCCGACTGTGCTGCAAGCTCGATCCGTCGCGCGGGCTGCTGCGGGATTTCGTGGGCCTCAACAACCGGGTGCTCTCGCGCTTCTCCGACGCCGAACGCGCGCGCATCGGGGTGCATACCTGCCCGGGCGGGGACCAGGATTCGACGCATTCGGCAGATGTCGACTACGCCGAGTTGCTGCCCGACCTGTTCGCGATAAACGCCGGACGCTTCTTCGTGCAGATGGCGAGCGAGGCGGACCGGCCCCGGGCGCTCGACATCATTGCGCACGAGCGGCGGCCCGATCAGATCGTCTATGTCGGCGTGACCGATCCTATCGACCCGCGCATCGAGAGCGCCGGGGAGGTATGCGATCGTATCCTGGAAGCGGCCGAGCATCTCGGCGGGGCCGGGCTCGGAAGCACGGACGACTGCGGCTTCTCGCCGTTCGGCGACGACATCTCGACCGCGCGCGCGACCGCGTTCGCCAAGATCCGTGCGCGGATCGAGGGCACGAAGCTCGCCGGGGCCCGGCTCGGCTGAGCCCGGTCCGCGGCCGGCCGGGGCCCACACCGCCCGGTGCGGCCCGGGCGGTCTTTCCGGCGCCATTCCTGCACGCACCGGGAGGTCTCGCCGGCAGGGCGCAGGGTCGCGGTATCCTGCTTCGGCCCGTGGGACTGCGACGCTCGCGAAACGGCCAAAGGGCCCGAGATTTCGATCCCGGGAAGGTCGGCCCTTCTGTGGCGGACCTCCTTCACGGCCTTGCGTGTGAACGGGAAGGGGCTGCTGCTTCGTGCTGAGCGACCACCTGCGCACCCTTCTATCCGTTAACCTGAAGCGCGCTGGATCGGTTGGGCCGCCCAGCTATGCGCCGGGGCACCCGGCAGCCGGTCACGTCTCATCAAGGACAACCCGTACGCTGCTTTCGCCGTGGGCGATGAGCTTTCTGTCCTCTTCGGGTCCTTCCGCAAACACGACGCCTTCAAGCGTCACGGCTTTTCTTCCGCTGCCGTCCATTGGCAAGTCGATCCTCCAGACCGCACTGCCGCTTACCCCGCCATGGGTTCGGGGTATCCAGGGATCGTCGTTTGTGATGGCGTACTCGCCGTAGTCCCAGCCCGCCTCGTCGGCGGACTGCTCCGCTGTCTTGCCTACAAGCATCCCATGGGAGACAACCATTTTGTCGTTCATACTGCTCGCGGCCTCGACATATCCGAAAATCACGTTGATTCGGCATACTCTGCCCGAGATAGCCTCGCACTTTCTTGCCCTGTTATGGAAGACGGCACCCAGCGACTTCATCCTCGCTACTTCCTCTCCAGACACTGGAATCCAGCCGATATCCGGCCCCTTTGGCCCTTCGTTTGCCTTTCCCGAGCCGTGCATAGCCTCCCCCTCAATCCTGGTCCAGGTGACCTCTTCGCGATCTTGGTCCGACAGTACAAGGACGTTCTCTTTAGTCCTGATGGCACCGATTACGTGGCCGGCCGTCAAAATGCCGTGCTGTCCGTCTACCCGTCGCACAAATGTTCCGGAACCGATCGGTGCCAGCGTGCCCTCCGCCTCGTAGGCGATAACGGTAGTGTAGCGCCTGATGAGGTTGATCAGAATCTGCGGCACTGTTTGGGGATTCAACTGATCTTTCCGGAAGAAGCCTGTCTCTGCAATGTCGGCCAATATTTCGGCCCAGCCGTTGATCACGATCGCCGGTTTTTTGGTCATGGTGTCTTCGCCCGCGCCCGATAAGAAGCTGGATCAAGTGCTCCATGTCGGATGGATTTTCAGGGTCAGGCCAGCCGGGCGCCGCCCATGCGGACATGGTGGAGCACAGTCGGGATCGGCAGGTGATCCAGTTCAACCGATTTGCCTCAACGGTTCGTCGGCACAAGGCCCACGGTAAGCCGCGAGCCGGTTGCTTCGGCGTAGCGGCGCAGGGTAGAGAACGATGGCGATACTCGGCCGCCTTCCAGGCGTGCCACCGCCGACTGGGTCGTGCCGAGCCGCTGAGCGAGTTCTGCTTGCGTCAGTTTCGCCGCCGTCCGGGCGCGGACCAGCGCCTCAACGAGCTCATACTCCTCGTCGACGCGCGCGTATTCCTTCCGGAACTCCGGATCTTCCATGAAGCGCGCCTTCAGGTCCTTCAGCTTGGTCATGTCATCACCTGCCTTATCCGTTCCCTGGCGGTTGCGTGTGCACGGCGCGGCGTCTTGCGCGACTGCTTCGCGAAGACATGCCCCCTGCCAGCCCGTTGCCGTCACGTGGACCCCCGTGCGATGCCGCTGTCTGCCCGCACCCGAAGTTTCCACAGCTTCCCGTCGAGATGCTTGGCATGCGGCGTGCGCAGAGCCTCCCGCCCGACATTCTCCGCCGCCTGCAGCAAACGTAGCAGTCGGGTGCGCAATGCCCCCGGCAAGGCCGCGGTTTCGGCATCGACGCCGACACGGTTTTGACCGTCCAACCGGGTTTTGATGTATAGCGTATTCGCTATAGTTCCTGCAAGCGATTGAAGCCGGCAAGGCTGGTCACCACGGGTTTCCGAACCGCGGGCCTCCGCCCGGACTACCCTGATCAGAGGCTGGCCGTCATGGGCACGCTTTGCACCGCCTGGCCGCGGCTCACCGGGTCAAGCACCCCCATGTGCTGCGCCGCCGGCGGGGCGTCCGCCTTTCGCCTGACCCCACGAATGGAGGAAGACGGCAGGGCTTGTGCCGGTCCGGGGGTTCGCCGTGCGCGCGCCGCCAGGCGCATCGCCCGGGCGTTTCCGGCGACGCGCCGGCGCTGCTGACCGTCAGTACCGGGCGCGGGGAAGGTGTCCGTTTGCCGGGGAGTCGGTTATTCCGGCGATCACCCGTGCATCGGCGGATCGATGACGTTCGCGAATTCCGCGAGTAGTTCCTTGTAGATGGCTCGCTTGAAGGGCACGATCAGGTGCGGGAGTTCCTGCGGGGGAACCCAGCGCCACGCCGAGAATTCCCCGCCCGGAGCGATATCGATTTCCGATTCCGGTCCGGTGTGGCGCATGGCGAACCACATCTGCTGCTGTCCCCGGTAGCGTCCCTTCCACAGCTTGCCGGCAATCTCGCCAGGGAGGTCGTAGCGGAGCCAGTCGCGCGATCGGGCGAGGACTTCCGCCTTCCGGACCCCGGTTTCCTCCCGGAGTTCCCGAAACGCCGCGTCTTCCGGTGTCTCTCCGGCATCGATCCCGCCCTGCGGCAGTTGCCAGGCGCGGGTCGTGTCCAGGCGTTGGCCGACAAACGCCATGCGGTCCGGATTGAGCAGCAGGATTCCTACCGCCGGACGATAGAACCCTTCGATCATGCCGGCGGCCGAAGTCAGGCCGGCCGCGCCCGGAAGAAGTTGAGACTCCGGAGCAGGTCGAGCGCCCGCTGCAGCTGGTAGTCGTCCATGGCGGGGTCGGCGTCTTCCGTCTCCGCCTCTGCTTCCGGCGCATTCGCCGGGTCCGGGGCCGCCTCCTCGAGGGGTTCCGGGCTGTCGTTTTCGAGGGCGTTCCGAAGCGTGGCTTCGCTGCGGTCCGATTCGGTATCGAGAAACTCGATGCGGGCGAGCGGAACCTCGATGTCGGGCGTCACGCCGGTGGTCTGGATCGACCGTCCGCTGGGCGTGTAGTAGCGCGCTGTCGTCAGGCGCATGGCGCCGTGGTCGCCGATCGGCAGTACGGTCTGGACGGATCCCTTCCCGAACGTCTTCGTCCCCATGAGGATCGCCCGACCGTGATCCTGCAGGGCTCCCGACACGATTTCCGAAGCACTGGCCGAACCGCCGTTCACCAGGACCACGATTGGCAGGCCGTCGGTGATATCTCCGGCGGTTGCGCTGTATCGCTGCTGCGCCTTGGTACGGCCGCGAGTCGACACGATCACCCCGCCTTCCAGGAACGAATCCGCCACCGCGACGGCCTGCTCCAGCAGTCCGCCCGGGTTGTTCCGCAGATCCAGCACGATGCCCTGCAGGTTGTCCGGTCCGATTTCGGCGCGCAGGTCTTCGAAGTTCTGCCTGACCCCCGACGTGGTCTGTTCGGTAAAGGAACTGATGCGGATATAGCCGACATCGCCCTCGGCCTGCGAGCGTACCGAGCGGATGTGAATGATTTCCCGGACAATCGTGATGTCGAACGGTTCCACGCCGGGCCGGCTGACCCGGATCACGATCGACGTCTCGGGCTCGCCGCGCATCCGGTCGACCGCATCCGACAGGGTCAGCCCCAGCACGGCTTCTCCGTCGATATGGGTGATGAGGTCGCCGGCCATCACGCCGGCGCGGAAGGCCGGCGTGTCATCGATCGGCGATACCACCTTGACGAAGCCGTTTTCCATGGTGACTTCGATTCCCAGTCCGCCGAACCGGCCGCTGGTCTGGACCTGCATCTCGTCGAACTGTTCCGCGCTCAGGTAGCTGGAATGCGGATCGAGGGCCTGCAGCATGCCGTTGAGTGCGGCGTGAATCAGGGTCTGGTCGTCAACCGTTTCGACATAGTCTTCCCGGATCCGCTGAAACACCTGCCCGAACAGGTCCAGTTGGCGATAGGCCTCGTTGTTGGGAGTGCCGGCACGGCTTTGCTGGTGGGGTGCACAGGTCCCCACGAACAGCACGAGGAGCGCTGCGAGAACACCGGCGCCAAGAGGGAGACCCGTGCGGGTCAGGCGTGTCGCGGTCATGGTCAATGCTTGCAGGCGCGGACGGTGACCCGGCCTCTCCGAATAGGTATGCGTGAGATCCCAATTCTACCCCGTCGGGCCGCGTCGGGCTAGAGGCTTGCAGCCTCTTCTGCCGGCGAGTAGCTTCCGGTTTCCCGGATTTCAACCGAACTGGAAACGTCGATGGCTGTGATTCATGTCGTGGCGGTGATTACGGCCAAGGCCGGCCGGCGGGCCGAAGTGCTCCGGGCGTTTGCGGCCAACGTACCGGCTGTCCGGGCAGAGGACGGCTGCATCGAGTACATCGCGACCGTGGATGCCGAGGGCGTCGGACCGCTCCAGACCCGGTTCGGAGAGGATTCCTTCGTCGTGGTCGAGAAGTGGTCCAGTCTGGATGCCCTCAAGGCCCATGCCGCATCGCCGCACATGCGCGAGTATGCGGCCCACACCCGGGATCTGATCGCCGAACGCGCCGTACACGTGTTGGCGGCCGCCTGATCACTGCGGACGGAACGCCGGGCCGGCACCGGGCCCGCGAGCGGCTGCGCGCCGGACGGGGTCTGCCGGCCGTGGCCGGTGCGCCCTCGGGTCCACGGCCGGACCACCTCGCGGGAAGCCCGTCTGATCATGCCGGGGAGACCCTGATGCGAGGACGCCCGCCCCGCCGCTTCCCGACGCCGCGATCATGACCGTCCCCTTCGTCAAGATGCACGGGCTCGGCAACGATTTCGTCATCGTGGACGCGCGCCAGCGTTCGTGGACGCCCGCGCCCGACCGGATCCGGCAGCTGGCTGACCGCCGCACGGGGATCGGATTCGACCAGCTGATCCTGCTGGAGCCCGACCCGGGCCCGGCGGACGTTGCGATGCGAATCTTCAACCGCGACGGGAGCACCGCCGAAGCCTGCGGCAATGCGGCCCGCTGTGTCGGCCTCCTGCTCGCACGCGAGCGCCCGGAACCGGCGCCCGTGCGCATCGGAACGGAGGCCGGCGTGGTCACGGCGCGGGCCCGGGCCGACGGACGGGTGGACGTGGAACTGGGTCCGCCGGCACTGGACTGGCAGCAGATCCCGCTCGCCGCTCCCCGCGATACCCTTGACCTCGGCCTGGCTGCGGGTCCCCTGCGGGGAGGAACGGCGGTCAATGTGGGCAATCCCCACGTGGTCTTCGTGACGGATCGCCTCCGGGAGATCGACCTCGCGGTACTGGGCCCGCAACTGGAGCGGGATCCGTTGTTTCCCGAGCGCACGAATGTCGAGATCATCCGCAAGGACGAGGACGGCACCGGTCGCGCCCCGAACCGCGACCGGTTGCTGATGCGCGTCTGGGAACGCGGGGCCGGTCTGACCCGGGCCTGCGGAACCGGGGCCTGTGCGGCGCTGGTGGCGGCGCATCGTCTCGGGCTCAGCCGCCGGTCGGCGACGGTGCAGTTTCTCGACGGGGGCGAGCTCGACATCACGTGGAAGGAATCCGACGGGCGCATCTGCATGACCGGCGAGGCGGCCTTCAGCTTTCGCGGGGAGATTCCCGGGGAGCGGCGGGCGTGACGGGCCCGCAGGTGGTCACTTTCGGATGTCGGCTGAACCGCCACGAATCCGAGGTCATCGCCCGCCATGCGGCGGCGGCCGGGCTTCGCGATACCGTCATCGTCAACACCTGCGCCGTGACGGAGAATGCCGTGCGTGACTCCCGTCGCGCGGTGCGCCGGGCCGGCCGCGAGAGGCCGTCTGCCCGGATCGTGGTGACCGGTTGCGCCGCCCAGATCGATCCCGATTCGTTCCGGGCGATGCCCGAGGTCGACACGGTGATCGGGAACGACGAGAAACTGCGGCCTGCGAACTGGACCGGGGCGGCACTCGGGCGTTCCACGGTGACCCCGGCGGCAGCCATGGAAGCGGTCGCCGGCAGCGTGGGGGTGCTTCAGGGCCGTACCCGTACCTTTGTTCCCGTCCAGAACGGATGCGACCATCGGTGCACGTTCTGTCTCATTCCGTTCGGCCGCGGTCCCAGCCGCAGCGTCCCGCCGGAAGCCGTCATCGCCGAAACCCGCGAGGCGGTGCGCCGCGGCGTACTCGAAGTCGTCCTCACCGGCGTCGATCTCACCGATTACGGTACCGGCCTGTCCCGTCCCGTGGCGCTCGGTGCACTCGTCCGCCGCCTGCTCCGTGAAGTTCCCGAACTTCCCCGTCTCCGGTTGTCGTCGATCGATGCGGCCGAGCTCGACGACGCGCTGGTCGCGTGCTTCGCCGAGGAGGAGCGCCTGATGCCCCACCTGCACCTCAGCCTGCAGTCGCACGATCCCCTGATCCTCAAGCGGATGCGGCGGCGGCACACGCCGGACCAGGCCGAGCGGCTGGTCGAGCGGGTCCGGGCGGCGCGGCCCGAAACCGCATTCGGGGCGGACCTGATCGCGGGGTTTCCTACCGAGTCCGACGCCATGTTCGCGAACACGCTGGCCGCGGTGGAGCAGCTCGGGTTCGTGCACCTTCACGTCTTTCCCTACTCGGCCCGGCCCGGTACCCCGGCGGCGCGGATGCCGCAGGTCGCCGCCGCCGTGCGCCGCGCCCGCGGCCGCGCCCTGCGTGCGGCCGGCGAGCGGATGCTGCGGACCCGGCTCCGCGCCCGGAGCGGCACGGTGGCAGCCATCCTGGTGGAGGACGAAGCGGGCGGCGGCCGCACCGAGGATTACTTGCCGGCTGCCGTTCGGGGAGCTTCTCCCGGGGTGATCGTGAGGCGGCAGGTTGAGGCGGCCGGCCGCCGGTTGTACGCCGCATGACGGCCCGGGCAACCCGCCGCCCGCTGCCGGGGTCGGTGCGGACGGCCGTCGATTTCGTTCCGCTCCTGGTGTTTTTTGCCGCCAACTACGCCTGGGGGATCCTGCCCGCGACCGCGGTGCTGGTCGGAGCGACCGTGCTTGCCACCCTGCTGCTGTGGCTGGCGGAACGCCGCATCCCGCCGATTCCGGTCGCGACCGCGGTCCTGGTGGGGGTGTTCGGGGTGCTGACGCTGGTATTCGACGACGCGGTCTTCATCAAGGTCAAGCCGACCGTCGTGTCCCTGCTGTTCGCCGGCGTGCTGGCGGGCGGACTGGTCCGCGGAAAACTGTTCATCCGCTACCTGCTGGATGCCGCCGGGATCCGGCTCGGGGAGTCCGCGTGGCGGGTTCTGACCTGGCGCTGGATCGCGTTCTTCGTCCTGCTGGCCGGTCTGAACGAGGTGGTGTGGCGGTCGTTCTCGACCGATATCTGGGTGAGCTACAAGGTCTTCGGAATCCTCCCGCTCACGCTGCTGTTTGCCACGCTCCAGATGCCGCTCATCCTCCGGGAGCAGAAGGCCGCTTCGGCGGACCGAGCCCCGCCGGACTGAAGCGATACTGTGGCGCGTCCGGACCCCTTCCCCGTAACCGGATCGAGCGACGTATCCGTTTGCCGGGAACCGACCGGTCGCAAACTGGCTTCCCGGGTTTCGGTCTCCGGAATGCTCGCGGCCAGGGTCGCGAGCGCCTTCATGCAGCCGGCCAGCTGCGGGCGTCGACGGATGAGAACTCCTCGCAGATGCGTCGGCCCAGGGCGCTCCGGCCGCACACGAACCTGCCGCCTCGTTCCGCAAGGTGCGGAGCCGTGACTGTGTGCCATGCCGGTGGAATAGCATGGGCGAAATCCATTGTTCAGCCCCTTCTTCGGCTACATGGCAGCCCTACCCCTTCCGTCGCGTCCGTGCCGGTTTTATATGTTGGATTCATGAGCGAAGCGCCGGACAGCCACGGGGACACCTATGCGCGGATGACAGCCAACCGGGCTGATTCTGACGGAAACGGCATGCCGCGCGATGTCGGCCCGGCGAAAACACCCGGGGTTTGACCTGAACTGGCCGCCCAACGGGGCTCGAATCGGGTCAAAATGACATCTGTAGTCCAGAACCGGGGGGCTGGCGGGCACTATATACTTGAATTGATACGGCCCGTTAAACTTGCAAAAGCACGCGGATAGTCCGGCATGGTCACACCGAATGAGAAACTCGCTGCGTCGCTGGCGCAACTCCAGAAGCTCCAGGGCCGAGGGCGGCGGGTCTTCCGCTCCGGCGAGCTGACGCGTGTTCACCGCGAGCGGCTGGTCAGGAACGGTTTTTTGCGCGAGGTGATGAAGGGCTGGCTGATCTCCTGCAACCCGGATACCGATCCGGGCGATACGACGCCCTGGTTCGCTTCCTTCCGGGGGTTCTGCGCGGCCTATTGTACAGTCCGGTTCGGGTCGGACTGGCACCTCTCCCCGGCACAGTCCTTGCTGCTCCACGCTGAATACACCGTCATCCCGCAGCAGGTCGTCATCTATACGCCCAAGGGCACCAACAACACCGTCGAACTGTTGTTCGGCACGTCATTGTTCGATTTCAGAGAAAGGAACATGCCGCCGGAAGCCGACCTCACAGACCGGGACGGGCTGCGGCTGTTTGTGCCCGAGGCGGCGCTGGTTCGCGTACCGGCGGCGTTCTTCGTCCGGCACCCGATCGAGGCGCAGGTCGTCGTCTCGGGTATCCGTGATGCGGCCGATGTGCTTGGGCGGCTGCTTGATGGCGGCCGTTCGGTGATTGCCGGGCGGCTGGCCGGCGCCTTCCGCCGGATCGGCAGGGGTGACGTGGCCGATGAGATTCTGAGCGTCATGAAACGTGCCGACTACGATGTCCGCGAAACCGATCCGTTCGAGCCGGAACGGGCCTTCGGTGCTCTGAGCCGGGTCCAGGCGCCGATAGTCGGCCGCCTGCGTTCGCTGTGGGAGACGATGCGCGAGCCCGTGATCGCAGCATTCCCCGAGGCGCCCGGCCTGCCCGACGATCCCGCGGCCTATTTGTCCCTCGTTGACGATATCTATCGGAACGATGCCTATCACTCGCTGTCGATCGAGGGCTACCGCGTCACACCGGAGCTGATCGACCGGGTGCGCGCGGGCAACGGGGATCCGGACAGTCTTGACGCCGACCGGCAGAGCCGCGATGCGCTGGCCGCGCGCGGTTACTGGCAGACGTTCCAGCTTGTGCGGGCGGCGGTCAGTGAGATCATTGGCGGCGGTGAAGCTGGCGCCCTGGTCCACAAGGCCCACCGCGACTGGTATCGCGAGCTGTTTCAGCCTTGCGTGGCCGCCGGCCTGATCGCGGCTTCCGCTCTGGCGGGTTACCGCAACGATGCCGTGTTTCTGCAGGGATCTCGGCATGTGCCGCCGCGCTGGGAGGCGGTGCGCGATGCCATGCCGGCCTTATTCGATCTGCTGGAAACCGAAACCGAACCTTCCGTTCGCGCCGTGCTCGGGCACTGGCTGTTCGGCTATGTCCATCCTTATCCGGACGGCAACGGGCGCGTGGCGCGCTTTGTCATGAACGCGATGCTGGCATCCGGCGGCTATCCGTGGACCGTCATCCGGGTCGAAGATCGTGATGCCTACCTGGCTGCGCTTGAAAGCGCCAGCATCGATCACGATATCGGACCGTTCGCGCAATTTGTGGCCGACCGGGTTGCGTGGTCACAAGCCTGACAGAAGATGCGCCTGCTGGTGAAGATAACGTCATCACCAGTACGCGGGTTCATGGGCCGCCAAGCCTCAATCAGGGGGTGAGCAGTTACATCTGCTGCTGGAACAGGGCGACGTCCGGCAAGCTGCGGATTCACATGAATTATTTGTAAATCAACACGTTTGAAGGCCTGGGCCGCCGTCGGGTGGAGGGGTGTTTCGACGGTGGTCGGCTGACGACGGACGGTGGCGTACTGCTCCTGCGGGAGGTCGACCAGCGGCTCCGCGTGACGGCGTGTCTGGCCGACTGCTTTCAGGATCATCGCGCGAAAACGCGCATTGAGCATCGTCTGGAGACGCTGGTCGCCCAGCGGGTACTGGGGCTGGCGGCAGGGTATGAGGATCTGAACGATCACGACCGTCTGCGCACGGACAGCCTGCTGGCGCTGGCGAGCGGGTGCCAGGATCTCACCGGAGAACAGCGCCGCCGGGAGCGGGACCGGGGGCAGGCGCTGGCGGGTTCAAGCACCCTGAACCGGCTCAAGCTCAGCGAGCCGGACACGGCGGCCGGAGACCGGTACAAGAAAATCGCGGCCGACCCGGCGGCGATGGACTCGCTGCTGGTGCAATGGTTCCTCGAGGCTCATGACGAACCGCCCGGGGAGATCGTGCTCGATCTGGATGCGACCAACGATCCGCTGTACGGGAACCAGAAGGGGCGGTTCTACCACGGCTATTACGATGAATACTGCTACCTCCCGTTGTACATCACTTGCGGCGACTTCGTCCTGTGCGTCCGACCGACGTCGACCCCGCGAAAGGATCGGTGGAGGAACTGAAGCGGATCGTGGCCCAGATCCGCGCCGTCTGGCCGCAGACCTCGATCCTGGTGCGCGGCGACGCCGGCTTCTGCCGCGATAACCTCCTGACCTGGTGTGAAGCGGCTGGCCTCGACTACGTGTTCGGTCTGGCCGGCAATAACCGTCTGGAAAAGTGGCTGGCGAAGGCGCTGCACAAGTCCCGGCGCCGCTGCGCCGCCACGGGGCAGGCGTCCCGCCGGTTCCGGGACCGGCGTTATCGGACCCGGAAGCCCCGGAGCCGCACCCGCCGGGTGGTCGGCAAAGCCGAGTGGCTGCCGGGACTGAGAGGCGCGAACCCGCGCTTCGTCGTCACCAACCTGCCGGCGGACAAGGTCGGCGCCCAGCTGCTGTACGAACAGGTGTACTGCGCCCGCGGGGACATGGAGAACCGCATCAAGGACACCAGCTCTGGCTCTTTGCCGACCGGACCTCGACCGCCAAGATGCGCTCCAACCAGTTGCGACTGTACTTCTCGACCTTCGCCGGAATGCTGCTGACCTTGCTGCGCCGGTTTGGCCTGTCAGGCACCGAGCTGGTCAGCGCCACGGCCGACACGATCCGCACTCGGCTCCTCAAGATCGGCGCCCGCATCACTGTCAGTCGGCGCCGGATCCGCATCGCGTTCGCGTCGGTCTATCCACTCCAGTCGCTGTTCGCCCACGTGCTCGCGGCCCTGCGTGCGCCGGCGGCCCCGCCTGACCGCCTACCCACAGGCTGTTTACCGCGTTCACTGCAGGTTTTGACACGCTGTTCCGGAGCGCCGACGGCGGAGTCTGCCCTGCGTCCGGCCCTGTCCCCGTGCCAGCCGCCGAATCGGCCTCATGAGACCCCTCACCGACCTCCGAGAGCGGGTTGCAAGACTTCCGTGGTGCGATTCCCGACCCGAACGCCGGCTGAATCGGTGTTCAGTGTCGCTCAGTGTCGTCGTGTCGGACGCTGGTGAGAAATGCGCGTGAGCTTGGAACCCCTTCCAGTGCTTCCGCGTCGTCGAGAGCGGCCACCTCGTCGTAGGCTGCGAGAGGGCCGACCTCGGGCAGGGCAGCCACTGCCATGTCAGCCGGCCCGAATGGGCACCTCGACAATCTCGCCGGGCCGGATCGCCGAAAATGCCCGGTCGATGTCCGCTGTGCGAAGGCGAACCAGGGGCCAGTTCGCCGAAAGCAGGACGACAATGCCGATTCGTCGGCCTGCCATGTTCTGCTGATGCCGCATGCCTTGATCGGTCGTCACGAAGACCTCGTATCCTTCGCGCTCGGCCAGATCGAGCAACTCGCCGTTATCCTTTTCCGACCATCCCATCTCCGCCAGCGTATCCACGGAATGGGCCGGCAGACGGTGCCGCAGAGGGGCGGGCGTTCCTTGGTCGAAAAGCAGTTTCACTGCGTCAGAGCCGCTCGGAGCGCGCGAGCTTCGTGTTCGAGTACTGCGCAAACCTGCTTCTCCTCGACGCCCGGGAACCACTCGACGAACTCATCGACCGTGGCGCCACCAGCCAGGTTCTCGTAAAGCGCGAACAGCGGAATTCGCGTGCCGGCGAAAACCCATGCACCGCTGACCCTTCCGGGCTTTCGTTCCACCGCCGGGCATGTCGTCCAGTCGGTCATCGGCTGTTCTCCTCTTTCAAACGCTCATGAGCGGGCCGGGCCGCTCACCCCGCTTGGGCATGTAAATTCTGAGGCCTCCGTCGGGGGTGTTGATGACTGGGCAGGAATTTTACACAGCAACACAACTGCTTCGGGGTACACTCTGGTTGCATGGAAGCGCTCCATGGTACACCGGCAAGATGTTGATTCATTGGTTTATACCACAGTTACGGTCCCATGTACAGTCTTGCTGGTGAGAAATCCAGGCTAAACATGGCGCCGCCCGCTGAACCCAAGATCTACCATATCGCCCATGTGGATCGACTGGCCTCGATCATCGCGGACGGGGCCATCTTGTCCGATGCTGCTCTGCAGGAGCGGCCACGGGCGGGAACGACGATCGGCATGAGCGCGATCAAGCGGCGGCGGCTGACCAATCCGGTAAAGTGCCAACCCGGCCTTAACGTAGGCGGCGGTGTGCCGTTCTACTTTTGTCCGCGCTCGGTCATGCTCTACCTGATCCACATGGCCAATCATGTCGAACTCGACTACCGCGGCGGCCAAGATCCCATCGTGCATCTGGAAGCCGATCTCCAAGAGACGGTGGACCGGGCCGACCAGAACGGGCGGCGATGGGCGTTCACCCTCTCCAATGCGGGCTCCGGTTATTTCAAGGACAGATGCGATCTGGCGCAGTTGGATGAGATCGATTGGAATGCCGTTCAGGCGAGGGATTGGCGCGCCTGCAAGGAAGGCAAGCAGGCAGAGTCCCTCGTCGAGAGAGCGCTCCCGTGGTCTCTGATTCGCCGTGTCGGTGTACGCAACGCGGAAATCCAGAGTAGGGCTACTGAAGCAATACGGACGGCTGATCACCAGCCTGCTGATCACCAGCCTGCTGTCACAACTCAGCAGGGGTGGCACTATTGACGAGGCGGAGGCAGCACCGATGATTCGCTTCAAGACCGGCGACATCTTCGCTGAAGACGCCGAGGCCTTGGTCAACACGGTCAACTGCGTCGGCATCATGGGTCGTGGGGTCGCGCTTCAGTTCAAGAAAGTGTTCCCGGAGAACTTTCGCGCTTACACCGCGGCCTGCGAGCGTGGCGAGGTACTGCCCGGGCGCATGTTCGTGTTCGAGACGGGCGCGCTTACCAATCCCCGCTTCATCGTCAACTTCCCGACCAAGCGGCATTGGCGCGGCAATAGCCGGATCGAGGATATCGATGCCGGTCTGGTCGATCTCGCGAGGGCGATTCGTACGCACGGTATACGCTCAGTCGCGGTGCCACCGCTCGGCAGTGGTTTGGGCGGACTATAGAATGGATTGAAGTGCGGCCGCGCATCGAGAAGGCCCTGCGCGGTTTCAACGATCTGGATATCGTTGTATTTGAGCCTGGCGGCACACCGAACGCCGAGAGGATGGTGCACAGCCGCGAAGCGCCGGCGATGACGCCGGGCCGAGCCGCGCTGGTCGGGCTGATGGACTTGTATCTGAGAGGCCTGCTCGATCCCTTCATCGGCCTGCTGGAAGTCCACAAGCTGTTGTACTTCATGCAGGTCGCTGGCGAGCCGCTGAAGCTCCGCTACGTCAAGGGCATCTACGGGCCGTATGCCGAGAACCTGCGCCATGTCCTGAACGCAGTGGAGGGCCACTTCATTTCCGGCTACGCCGACGGCGGCAACAGGCCCGACAAGCTGCTGGAGATCGTCCCCGGCGCTGTCGAGAATGCTGCCAAGGTCCTGCGCCGCTCCCCCAGAGTACGGGAGCGTTTCGACAGGGTGACCGACCTCGTCGATGGCTTTGAATCGGCCTTCGGTCTTGAACTACTCTCGACGGTGCACTGGGTTCTTGAACACGACGCGCCCAAGTCGCGGAATGACCTCATCGCGTTGACCTACGCCTGGAACGAACGCAAGAAGAGCTTCTCGCCACGTCAGATCGGGTTGGCCGCCGATGTGTTGGCCAAGAAAGGCTGGATCGACTACGCCGGGTTGGCCGCCCGGCAATGACCACCGACACCAGCGAGAAGGGTCTCGAGCGCTTGATCTGCACGGCGCTCGCCAGCCACCCCTGCGAGCCGACCGCTGCGGATGCCGTCGGCGAAGAGGTGGCCGGGTTCGGCGGCACGGGCTGGTACGGCAGCAACAACTGGCTCGATTACGACCGTGAGTATTGTGTCGACATTGTCCATCTGGCCGCCTTCCTGCACGCTACCCAGCCTGAAATTGCGGAAAGCTGAAGAACAATCTCACCAAACAGACGGTGGACGACGCCGTCGAGCAATACCGGAGGGATCGCGGCCCGCGCGAGAAGCTGTTCGAACTCGGCCGTTGCATCGCGCACTTTGCGGTGGACGAGGCTGAGGCGCGCTTCTGCACCCATCTGAGGGGCAAGGACTCGTGGTTCCTGCCGTTCAACCGGGGCTGGAATGACGGCGCCGGCAATCCGCCCAACCCCAACGGGCTGAAGACCGATTACCTGTGGCGCGAGGTACTGACCCGCGAGAGCCTGACCGACATCCTCGAAAACTACGCCCAGATTGTGGAGGTCCGGGACAAGACAACCGGCCGCAGGAAACGGGAGCAGGTCTGGCCCCGTTATCACCAGTTCGACGCCGTGCGCTGTTTGCTGGTGGATGCCGCCGAGCACGGAACAGGCGTTCTCGAACCGGCGGCGATTGAGATCGTCCACCCCCGTACGCGGCACCGGCGAAATGTCGAACGGACGGTCTCCGTAGCGCCGCCGCTCGTTCAGAATCCGCTCTTCCTGAGGCGTCGCGATGCCCCGGGTGCGGGCCGCTGCGAATATGAATCATGCCCCGGTCCCGCACCGGGGGAGAGTCGGACGGGAGGCAGGGCACGACGTCGGCCTCGCTGTTGCCGGGGTCGTGCCCCCGGTAGGTGGCGGTCTTGCTTGACAGTCGGTAATCAGCCGCACTGCCGTTGCTTCGGGCCGGCCGGGATCACCAGTTCCGGATCGAGCCGCGTGTTCTGCCAGTTGAACCGCCAGTCGAGGTGCGGGCCGGTACTGCGGCCGGTCGATCCGACGGCGGCAACCAGATCCCCCTTCCGCACCCGGTCGCCGCGGGCGACCGATATCTCGGACAGATGCAGGTACGAGGACGTCAGCCCCTGTCCGTGGGCGATGATCAGCGTGCCGCCGCTGAAGTACAGGTCCGGTTCGGCCAGGACCACGACGCCGTCGCCCGCCGCCCGGACCGGCGTGCCGGACGGTGCCGCCAGGTCCACCCCGTAGTGCGGCTGGCGGGGCTCGCCATTGAGCACCCTCCGGGTGCCGTACACCCCGCTGATGCACCCTTCCGCCGGCCACTCGAACCCGCTGGCATGATGCGGTTCCAGAACCGGCGAGGCCCGGGCTTCGCGGACCTTCCTGGCCTCCTCCCGGATTCGCGCAAGAGTTTCGGTGGGAGGGGTGACCTGGCCCGATGGCAGCCCGTCGATGTGTTGTTCGCCGTACTCCCGCTGAACCACGTCGAGCTCCAGGCGCTGCACCTCCATTCCCGGTTCCTGGACCAGGAGCACGGCTACCCGGGGTGAATCGCGGTGGAATCCGATCAGGAACGAACCGTCTTCCGCCACCGGTACCGCACGGCCGTCAAGCGTGACGGCGGTACCCGGCAAGCCCTGTCCGAACAGGAGTCCCCCTTCGATGGGCTGTCCGGTCACGGTCGCCGGATGAGCCGGGCAGGCGAACAGGGTGATCGCCAGCAGCACGATGGCAGCGCGGTCCGGATTCATGACGGAACAGCTTCTCCCGGCGGCCGGCCGGGTTCCGGGACGGAGGGTTCGACGATGCGGGCGGGTGTGGGTGCGCCGGGCGGTGAATCCTGAAACAGCAGCGTGACTGCCTGTCCGGCCGCGAGCTCCCGGGCCCGGCGGACCAGGGCATCGGATTCGGACCGGACGATTGCATACCCCCGTTCGAGAACCCGCTTGTGGCTGGATGCTTCCAGCAACCGCGCCTGCGCCGTCCACCGGCGGCGCTTTTCGCTGTACCGCCGTTCCATGAGCGACTTGATCCGGTCCTGTGCGCTCCATCGGCGGTGCTTTTCGGTGAACCGCTGCTCCACGAGCGCCCGGAGCCGGGTCTCGTCGGCGGACAGATCCAGGTGCAGCCTCGCACGAACGGTACGGGTGGCGATACTGCGGCGCGCGAGGGACAACGCGGCGGCGGTGCGGGTGCGCTGGATGCGTAGCTGTTCGCGGGGTGTCGGCAGTCGGGCGGAGGTTTCAGCAAATGCAGCGCGGAGCCGGATCACCCGGCGACCGGCACTCGCCGCGGCCTGACTCGAAGCGTGATCAACCCGCTGGGCCAGCCGCTCGATGCGCGTGGAGGGCCGTTCGAGAAGCTGGCGGGCGGCGTCGAGCCGGGCCAGCCGGGTGCTGCTGCTGCGCCGCAGGCCGTCCGCGAGGCGGGCCGCCGCCGCCGTGATGCGGGTTCGGAGCTCCGACCGGACGGGCACGGCCATCTCGGCCGCCGCGGTCGGGGTGGGCGCGCGGAGATCAGCGGCGAAATCGGCAATCGTGGTGTCGGTTTCGTGGCCCACGGCCGAGATCACCGGAATGGCGGATGCCGCAATCGCCCGCGCGACCGCCTCTTCGTTGAAGGCCATGAGATCCTCGACACTGCCGCCGCCGCGGCCCACGATCAGGACGTCCGGGCGGGGAACGGGGCCCCGCGGCCGGAGGCGGTTGAAGAACGCGATCCCTTCGGCAACCTGTTCGGCGGCGCCGTCGCCCTGAACCTGCGCCGGCCAGAGAATCACTTCTCGCGGAAACCGTTCGCGAAGGCGGTGCAGGATATCGTGAATGACCGCGCCCCGTTCGGAGGTCACCACCCCGATGACCGACGGCAGATAGGGGATCGGACGCTTTCGATCCTGATCGAACAGACCTTCGGCCGCCAGCCGCTGCCGGCGATCGTTGATCATCTTCAGGAGTGCGCCTTCGCCGGCCACCTCGACGGCCTCGACCAGCAACTGGTACTCGGATCGCTGCCCGTACGTACTGACCCGCCCGGTGACCACCACCTCGAGGCCGTCTTCGGGCCGGACGGCGAGACGCTGGGCGGCCGAGCGGAAGCAGGCGCACTTGATTCC
Source organism: Alphaproteobacteria bacterium (assembly GCA_965203385.1). GTDB lineage: Bacteria > Pseudomonadota > Alphaproteobacteria > TMED109 > TMED109 > VXPW01. The sequence continues at coordinate 1,671,137 of OZ241893.1, read as the reverse complement.
GTTCTGGCGGTCCTTCAGCGTCCAGTACAGGTGCCCGGCTGCGGACTGGAAGAAACCGGAGATCTCACCGCGCACACGGGCGCGACTGAACGCTTCCTCAAGCGTACCCTTGATCCGGTCGGCAAGCTGGCTGACCGAGTACTCGGGTAGGTTGGAGCCGGGGCGCAGGTTCATGCGCCGGATACTAGCAACGGGTGCGGCGGGAGGACCGGGATGCATGTTTTGCTGATCGGCGGCGGGGGCCGGGAACACGCCCTTGCCTGGGCGCTGGCGGATTCGCCGCTGGTGGAGCGGTTGTCGTGTGCCCCCGGCAATCCGGGAATCCTGGAACTGGGCGAGGCGGCGGCATGTGATCCGAACGACCTCGAATCCATCGTGACGTTTGCGCAGGAAGCGGCCGTCGACCTGGTGGTCCCGGGCCCGGAAGGACCACTGGTGGCGGGTCTCGTCGACCGTCTGGAGGCGGCCGGGGTGCGGGCGTTCGGTCCCACCGCCGCCGCCGCCCGGCTGGAGGGGTCGAAATCCTTCACGCGCGAGATTGCTGCCGCCGCCGGAATCCCGTGTGCGCCGGGCCGGTCGTTTGCCGACGTCAACGCCGCAGCTGCCTACATCCGTTCGCGGCCCCGACCGCCCGTGATCAAGGCCGACGGGCTGGCTGCGGGCAAGGGCGTGACCGTTGCCCGCACGTTCGAAGAGGCAGGGGAGGCCGCCCGGGCGGCCTTCGGGGGGCAGTTCGGGGCGGCCGGGCGGCGGGTCGTGGTCGAGGACCGCATGGAGGGTACGGAGGCCAGCCTGTTTGCCATCACGGACGGGGTCAACGTCCAGATGCTGGGTGATGCGCAGGACTACAAGCGGATCGGCGACGGCGACCAGGGGGGAAATACCGGCGGCATGGGCGCGGTGTCGCCGGCACCGGCCATGACCGAAGCGCTGCGAGAGGAGGCGATGGAACGGATTGTCCGTCCGGCGGTGGCGGCGATGGCGCGGCGCGGCACCCCGTACCGCGGGGTCCTCTACGCGGGGCTGATGCTCACCGCCGACGGGCCGAAGCTGGTCGAATTCAATGTCCGCTTCGGTGATCCTGAATGCCAGGCGCTGCTGGTCCGCCTCCACTCGGATCTGCTGCCGGCGCTGACCGCGGCGGTAGAGGGGGAACTGCAGAACTTCACTCTCCGGTTTCGTTCCGAGGCATCGGTGTGCGTGGTGATGGCGGCACCGGGCTATCCCGGGGCCCCCGTCACGGGCAGCGAGATTCACGGCCTCGAGGCGGCCGAACGGTTGGGAGTGCAGGTTTTCCAGGCGTCCACCGCAAGCCGGAACGGCCGGCTGGTGGCATCCGGCGGGCGGGTACTGGGCGTGACTGCCATCGGGCCGGATACGGCGGCGGCCCGGCGTGCGGCCTACGCCGGCGTGGCGGCTATCGACTGGCCCGAAGCTGTCTGGCGGCGGGACATCGCGGCACCGAAATCCTGACCTCCGGTCACGACGGCCCGTCGTGTCCGCTCCGCCGTGGGTGCGCCCGGTCGGTCACCGCTGGCCGGCGTACCGCTTCACGACAGCGCGGTGAACCGGGCGATCAGTCGTCGCTGCGCAAGGGGCGCAGGAAACGCAGCACATCGCCCGCCAGCGCCTCCGGTTGCTCCATGGCGGCAAAATGACCGCCCCTCTCCATGACCGTCCACTGTCGGATATTCGTGTAGGTTCCGGCGGCCAGCGACTGCGGCGGCCGCAGAATCTCCCTCGGGAATGCCGCGTAGCCGGTGGGAACGTCGATCGTTCGGCCGCGCGGAATCGGCCACGGGCTGTGCCGGCGCGCGTAGTACGGCCAGAAGGAAGAGCCGATGGCGCCGGTGAACCAGTACAGGCTGATGTTCGCGAGCAGATCATCCCGCGCAATCACCGACAGGACCTCGCCGTCCGAATCCGTCCAGCGGTGAAATTTCTCGCTGATCCACGCAGCGAGGCCGGCCGGCGAATCGGTAAGTCCGTACGCCAGGGTCTGCGGACGGGTCCCCTGAATCCATTGGTAACCGGTTTCTTCCCGGAGAAACTCCTCCAGTTCCTCGCGCCAGATTCGGTGTTCGGGGTTCGCGTCATCGAGTGACTCCGGTTCGCGGCGGAGCGGCAGCATGTTGAGATGGAGCCCGACGACGCGCTGCGGAAATTCCAGGGCGATGCAGGACGAGACGAAAGCCCCCCAGTCACCTCCCTGCACGGCATAACGGCCGTAGCCCAGAACCTCTGTCATCAGGGTCGCGAAGCAAGCGGCCATCTCTTCTGCGGCAAAACGTTTCTGTCCCGGCCGGAACGACAGGCCGTATCCGGGCAGCGACGGCACCACCACGGTCAACGCGTCGGCCGCATCGCCGCCAAAACGCCCGGGATCCGTGAGACGCGGGATCAATTGCAGAAACTCGAACACCGACCCGGGCCAGCCGTGAGAGAGGAGGAGAGGAAGCGGGTCGGGACCCTGACCCGGCACGTGCAGGAAATGCACGTCGCTGCCCGCTACCGGCGCCTTGAATTGCGGAAACGCGTTGAGGCGCGCCTCCGCCGCGCGCCAGTCGAACGCGGTTTGCCAGTAGCGCACCAGTTCTTTCAGCCAGTTGACGTCGGTGCCGTACGCCCAGGGCGCGCCTGGCGTCTGGTCGGGAAACCGCGTGTTCGCGAGCCGTGCGCGGAGATCATCGATGGCCGTTTCCGGCACGCACAGGGTGAAGGGTTCCGGAGGTTCGGTCATGCATCGGTTCTCAACACGTTCATGGGCCGGGCACGGCCGGCATGCCCGAGCGGGCGGACCGGTCATCGCCCACCGTGTGTGTGTCAAGGCTGGCAGCCGCGCAGGCCATCCTGCCCGCCGCTGCCGCCGCACCGGCGGAAGCCCGTGTCGAGGTCATAGCAGAACGGCCCGGGCCCGTCTCGCCGGCGGGCCCCGTGTCCCCGGGATGCGGGTGGGGTATCGTGACCGATCCGGTACCATGGCCCCCCGAGACGAACCGGGCGCGGCGGTTCACGACCCTGCCGGAACCACGGTCGGGGGTGGGCAGGGTGCGGAGGCGGCGCAGTTATCCGGGAGAAACCGCGTGCGATCATTGCCGGTCACGCCCCGCGTGATGCTGACCGCCCTGGGACTGGGCGCCGGATTCCTGTTCGCGGCAGATCAGTCCGGGGCCGGTGAGCCACCGTCTTCGGGCTGGTACCTGGCGGTCGGAGCGGGGGTGACGAACGCTGCCGGCATGGAGCAGGTCGGCCGGAATCGCGACACGACCTGCTATCCCAACGACGACTGCGGGCACCTGACCGGAGGGGCGCCCGCAGGCTACCGGTGGTTCACCGACCTCCGGGCGGACCGGGGCGCGGCGGCCGAAATCGCCGTCGGTCGACCCTTCGGGGCCCTGCGGCTTGAGGTGGCGTTCACCCAGCGGCGGAGCCCAATCGAACAGACGTTCACCGGCATCACCTACCTTGACGGCTCGATGCTGGTCCCGGCCGCTGCCAGCGACTACGAGTCGAGTTCCGCGCGCTCGGTCGACGATCTCACGACGCGCACGGTGTCACTGAATGTCTATCGCGCTGTCGCGTTCCCGGAAAGCCCGGTCACGCCGTACATCGGCGCCGGTCTGGGCCTGTCCGTCGTGGAACTCTCCGGGCTGTACTACGAAGGGCGATACCGGTGCAAGGCAGGTGCCGCTTGCGAGGATCCCGGGCAGTACAATAGCCGGCAGGACATCGACGTTTCCGACGTCGTCCCGTCGGGACATCTCCATGCCGGTGCGGACATGGCCATCGGCAACCGGTTCCTCGTGGATCTGAAGCTGTCCTACAGCATCTTCGGAGACGCCGAGGACCAGGACGCATATGCGTTCCACAAGGTGCCCGGCCTCACCAGCACGGCAGTCATCAGCGGCATTCGCCAGTGGTCGCTGATGTTCGGCATCAGGTATCGGCTTGACTGACCGGGCGCCGCTTGCCGACGGCGCCAGGGAAACGCCGGCAAGAAAAAGCATCCTGTCCCCGGCACGATCCCCTGTCCGGGCTGCGTGCGGGCACCACGCCTCCGTTTCACCTGGTGACGGTGCGCAAGGCGCGGGTTCGCTCCGGTGTGGACCTCGCTTCGCCGCGGTCGCTTGATGCGGAGGACGACCGGCCCTGTTCGGGCGGTGAGGTCGCAACACGCGCCGCTTCTTCCCGACGTCAACCGGGGCTGGGGAAACCTGGTTCCCGGACGCGATGACAGGGGGGCGAACCAGAGCGGGTCAAGCCGCGTCGATGCGGACCGGGTCCGAGAGACGAAGCCGTTCTAGCCGCGGACGGCGTCGCGGCGCGCCTCGGCCACCGCCAGCGCCTGCTCGGCCCGTTGTTGCGCCGTCGCGTCGTCTCCGTCGGTGACCGCACGCAGCGCCCCCTGCGCATCCGCCACTGCCTGCCGGGCGGCGTCGGCGTCGATGGCCGAGACCGGCTCCGCCTCGTCGGCAAGGATCACGCAATGACCGGCTCCCGCCTCGACGAAGCCCCCGGACACGAAGTAGCAGTCGGGTTCGGCTTCAAACGTCGCGTGCACCTGGACCAGTCCGGGCCGCAGCGCGGACAGAACCGGCGCGTGATCCCGGAGAACCCCGAATTCGCCTTCCGTGCCGGGTACCACCACCATCTCCGGCTCCGCGGTCAGCACGGTGGCCTCGGGGGTGATCAGCTGGAGCTCGATGTGCGGCGCCGGCGCCACCTCAGGCCGCCTCCGCGGCCATGCGCTTGGCCTTCTCTACGGCCTCTTCCATCGTGCCGACCATGTAGAACGCCGCCTCCGGGAGGTGATCGTACTCGCCGTTCACGAGGCCCTTGAAGCCCTTGATCGTATCGGCCAGCTCCACGAACGTGCCGGGGGTCCCGGTGAAGACCTCGGCTACATGGAACGGCTGCGAGAGGAAGCGCTGGATCTTGCGGGCCCGCTCGACCACCAGCCGGTCCTCTTCCGACAGCTCGTCCATGCCGAGAATGGCGATGATGTCGAGCAGGGACTTGTACTTCTGAAGAGTCGCCTGGACCTGGCGGGCGACGTCATAGTGCTCGTCGCCCAGGATCCGGGGGTCCAGGATGCGTGAGGTGGAATCCAGCGGGTCCACGGCCGGGTAGATGCCCTGTTCCGCGATCTGCCGGGACAGGACCGTGGTGGCGTCGAGATGGCTGAACGAGGTCGCCGGAGCCGGATCGGTGAGATCGTCGGCCGGTACGTAGATCGCCTGGACGCTGGTGATCGAGCCCTTGCGGGTGGACGTGATGCGCTCCTGCAGACTGCCCATGTCGGTGGCCAGGGTGGGCTGGTAGCCCACCGCACTGGGAATCCGGCCGAGCAGGGCGGAAACTTCCGACCCGGCCTGGGTGAAGCGGAAGATGTTGTCGACGAAGAACAGGACGTCCTGCCCCTCGTCGTCACGGAAGTACTCGGCCATGGTGAGGCCGGTGAGGCCGACCCGGGCGCGGGCGCCGGGCGGTTCGTTCATCTGCCCGTAGACCAGGGCGACCTTGGAACCCGGGCCCTCGGGCGTGATCACGCCCGATTCCAGCATCTCGTGATAGAGATCGTTCCCTTCGCGCGTCCGCTCGCCGACACCGGCAAAGACCGAATAGCCGCCGTGGCCCTTGGCGACGTTGTTGATGAGCTCCATGATGATGACCGTCTTGCCGACGCCGGCGCCGCCGAACAGGCCGACCTTCCCGCCCTTGGCGTAGGGAGCGAGGAGATCCACCACCTTGATGCCGGTCTCCATGATCTCGGTTTCGGTGGCCTGCTCGATAAAGTCCGGCGCCGGGCGGTGGATGGGATAGGTCTTCCCGGTAACGAGCGGCTTGCCTTCGTCCACCGGCTCCCCCACCACGTTCACGATCCGGCCGAGGGTTTCGAGTCCGACCGGCACCTGGATCGGTGCGCCCGAATCCCGCACCGACGCTCCGCGCACCAGGCCCTCCGTGGCGCCCATGGCCACGGTGCGCACGGCGTGCTCGCCCAGGTGCTGCGCGACCTCAAGCACCAGCGCCGCGCCGTCGCGCTCCACCTCAAGGGCGTTCATGATGGCGGGCAGTTCGCCCGGAAACTGAACATCGACAACCGGTCCTACCACCTGGGTGACGTGACCGACGCTCTCTGTCGCCATGCGCTGGATCTCCCGGAGCCCGACCGGCTCCTACAATGCTTCCGAGCCCGAGATGATCTCGATGAGCTCTTTGGTAATGGCGGCCTGGCGCTGGCGGTTGTACGCGAGTTCCAGGCGGCCGATCATGTCTCCGGCGTTCCGGGTGGCGTTCTCCATCGCCGTCATGCGCGCTCCGTGTTCGCCGGCCGCGCTCTCGAGGAGGGCTCCGTGAATCTGGACCGCGAGATTGCGCGGCAGCAGTTCGGCGAGCAACTCCTCTTCCCCGGGTTCGAATTCGTGCACGGCGCCGGGGCCGGCGGCGGGGGCCGCTGCTTCCGACGGCGGGGCCGGCCGCGGGATGAGGGGGGTTTCGGTCACCACTTGCGACATGGCGGAGCGGAACCGGTTGTAATGCATGGTGCAGGTATCGAACCCGTCGTCCGCGAACAGGCCGAGGATCTCCTCGGCAACGGCGGCCGCTTCCGCAAACGGCAGGTCACGGCCCGGCGGCAGGGTTCGGTTGCCCACGATTCGCTGGCCGTGGGTGCGGCGCAGCAGGTCGTGGCCCTTGCGCCCCACGCAGTAGATCCTGGCGTCGACGGATTCGTCGGCCAGTGCCGCCAGCCGCCGCCGGACCGCCCGGACAATGCTGGTATTGAACGCGCCGCAGAGACCGCGGTCGGCGGTGATGACCAGCAGCAGCTGTACAGCATTGCGGCCGGTGCCCGACAGCAGCGACGGGGCATCGTCGGGCGCCACGTTCGCGGTCAGTCCGGTCAGCATGGCCTCCATGCCGGCCGCGTAGGGCCGGGCGCGCTCGGCGCGTTCCTGGGCCCGGCGCAGTTTCGACGCGGCCACCATCTTCATGGCCTGCGTGATCTTGCGCGTCGACCGAACGCTGCTGATCCGGGTCCGGAGTTCCTTGAGGCTGGACATGGCGGCCGTGGTTCCGGAGGCTAGCCGAAGCTTGCGACGTGGGCGTCGAGTGCGCCGCGCAGACCGGCTTCCGTCTCTTCCGAGAGCTCTCCCGTATCGCGGATCGATGCGAGGAGATCCTCGTGCTCGGCGCGCAGCCGGGCCAGAAGCCCTTCCTCGAAACTCTGGATCCGGTCGATCTCGATCGCGTCGCAGTAACCGTTTACGCCCGCGAAGATCACGCACACCTGCTCTTCCACGGGCAGGGGCGCGTACTGGGCCTGTTTCAGCAGCTCGGTCAGTCGTGCGCCCCGCTTGAGCAGGCGCTGGGTGGAGGCGTCGAGATCGGAGCCGAACTGGGCAAACGCCGCCATCTCGCGGTACTGGGCCAGTTCCAGCTTGATCGATCCGGCCACCTTCTTCATGGCCTTGACCTGGGCGGCGGAGCCGACCCGGCTGACCGAAATGCCGACGTTGATGGCGGGCCGGATGCCCTGATAGAAGAGATCGGTCTCGAGAAAGATCTGCCCGTCGGTAATCGAAATCACGTTGGTGGGAATGTAGGCGGAAACATCGTTCGCCTGCGTCTCGACGATCGGAAGCGCGGTGAGCGAGCCGCCGCCTTCCGCATCCGACAGCTTGGCGGCGCGTTCAAGCAGCCGCGAGTGCAGGTAGAAGACATCGCCCGGATAGGCTTCGCGGCCCGGTGGCCGGCGCAACAGCAGCGACATCTGGCGGTAGGCCACCGCTTGCTTGGACAGGTCGTCGTAGATGATCAGTGCGTGCTGGCCGTTGTCGCGGAACCACTCGCCGATGGTACAGCCGGTATAGGGAGCGAGGTATTGCAGCGGCGCCGGCTCGGAGGCGGTGGCGGCCACGACGCACGTGTAGTCCATGGCCCCCGCATCCTGCAGGGTGCGTACGACCTGCGCCACGGTCGAGCGCTTCTGGCCGATCGCGACGTAGATGCAGCGGAGGTGCTTGTCGGCCGGACCGTGGGCGTTGATGGTTTTCTGGTTGATGATGGCGTCGACCGCCAGCGCCGTCTTGCCGGTCTGGCGGTCGCCGATGATCAGTTCGCGCTGGCCGCGGCCGATCGGGACCAGCGAATCGATCGCCTTCAGGCCGGTCTGCATGGGTTCGAAGACCGACTGCCGCGCAATGATGCCCGGTGCCCGGACGTCCACCGGGCGCCGCTCCGCCCCTTCGATGTCCGGGCCGCCGTCGATCGGGTGCCCGAGGGCGTCCACGACCCGGCCGAGCAGTTTGGGTCCGACCGGGGCATCCACGATGCGTCCGGTGCGCTTGACCGTGTCGCCTTCGCGGATCGAACGGTCATCGCCGAAGATGACGATGCCGACGTTGTCCGCTTCGAGGTTGAGCGCCATCCCCACGACGTTGTCGGGAAACGCGACCAGTTCTCCGGCCATCACCTGATCGAGTCCGTAGACGCGGGCGATTCCGTCCCCGACCGCGATCACTTCTCCGACCTCGGCGACTTCGGCGCCGGTCTCGAAATTCTCGATCTGCTGCTGGAGGATCGACGAAATCTCGGATGCGCGAAGATCCATCTACGCGGTTCCCTTCATGGCATGAGCAAGAGACTGGAGCTGGGTGCGGAGCGAGCCGTCGATGCGGACGGATCCCACCCGGACGACCAGGCCGCCGAGGAGATCCGGGTCAACCGCGGTGGAGAGCACCACTTCGCGCCCCAGACCGGCGGCCAGCGCCGAGCGGAGTTGATCGCGGTCCGCCGCATCGAGGGCGACCGCCGTTTCCGCCACCGCCTCGATTTCTCCGCGCTGCTCGGCGGCCAGCGCCCGGAAGCGGCGGACTACGGCCCCGATCGCACCCAACCGTCGGTTTCGGGCCAGAACTCCTGCGAAGTTCCGTACCAGCTGGTCGGAATTCAGTGCTGCCAGCACGGCCCCCAGCACCCGTTCCTGATCCACCCGGGCGACGACCGGATTCTCGATCAGGCGGCGCAGGTCGCTGCTCTCGGCGATAGCGGCCAGCAGCGCCTTCAGGTGCCGTTCGGTCTGTGCGACCACATCGCGGGCCGCCGCGATGGCGAACAGCGCAGATGCATAGGGTGCGGCAACGCCTGCCAGCCCCTCGGAGGATACAGCCAAGACCGGGTCCGGACGCATGGGTGGATTGAAACTGCGGGCGTCCGGAGCGGGCGCGGCGAGCGCGGCGGATACGGACAGCCTTCGGCCAGCGCTGTTGGTAGCACACGGTCCCGGCCCCTGCAACCGGTGGTTGCCCGGCAGGTACGGATCCGGCCGGCGGTCCTCCGCTTCCGGTAGGATCGACTCCGGTTCGGATCGTTCGGCGGAGTGTGCCATGCCCGAGGCCTTCATCTGCGATACCGTCCGTACGCCCATCGGCCGTTTCGGAGGTGCCTTGTCGGGCGTCCGTCCCGATGATCTCGCGGCTCATGTGCTTCGGGTCCTGCGGCAACGGCATCCGAAGGTCGACTGGGAAGCGCTCGACGATGTCGTGCTGGGCTGCGCCAACCAGGCGGGAGAAGACAACCGCAACGTGGCCCGGATGGCGGTGCTGCTGGCGGAACTGCCCGAATCGGTGCCGGGCGCCACGGTCAACCGGCTCTGTGGTTCCGGTCTGGATGCGGTCGTGCAGGCGGCCCGGTCGATTCGAACCGGCGAACACCGGTTCGCGCTGGCCGGCGGCGTCGAAAGCATGTCGCGCGCGCCCTTCGTCGTACCCAAGGCCGAGCAGGCGTTTTCACGGTCGGCGACGATGGCCGACACCACCCTCGGGTGGCGGCTCGTGAACCCGCGCATGGAACGGCTCTGCGGAACCGATTCCATGGCCGAGACCGCAGAAACCGTGGCTGCGGAGTATCAGGTCAGCCGGACCGATCAGGACCGGTTCGCCTTCCGGTCGCAGCAGCGGGCGGCGAAGGCGGTGGCCGCCGGGCGCATGGCGACCGAGATCGCTCCGGTCGAGGTTCCCCGGCGCCGGGGAGCACCGGTTACCGTTGACCGGGACGAACATCCGCGTCCGGACACGAGCTTGGCCGGGCTGGCCGGGCTTCCGGCGCCGTTCCGGGCCGGGGGCACGGTCACGGCCGGCAACGCCGCCGGTGTCAATGACGGGGCCTGCGCACTCGTGCTCGCTTCCGAAGCGGCGGTCGAGGCCTACGGTCTGGACCCGTTGGCCCGGGTGGCCGGGGCTGCGGTCACCGGTGTTGCTCCGCGCGTCATGGGGATGGGACCGGCCGCGGCGGTGCCGAAACTGCTCGATCGGGTTCGGGTCGGACTGGGCGAGATCGACGTGATCGAGCTGAACGAAGCATTTGCCAGCCAGGCACTCGCCTGCCTCCGCCAGCTGGGCTTGCCGGACGATGCGGAGCACGTCAACCCCAACGGGGGTGCCATTGCCTACGGCCATCCGCTCGGCATGTCCGGGGCACGGCTGGCCATGACCGCGGCCCGGGAACTGGCCGGGCGGGGCGGCCGGTATGCGGTTTGCACGATGTGCATCGGCGTGGGCCAGGGAATCGCGGTACTGCTGGAACGCGCCTGAACCGGGCCCGGAGGAGGGTCCGGATCCGGCCCGCCGCCGGCCCCCGGGGTCCGGCCTGATCAAGGGCGGCGGGAAGCGGGCGGGTCTTCGGCGCGCAGTTCGGCAGGCGGTCGGGCCGATCCGGCAGATTCCCGTCAGCGCGGGGTTGGGCCTTCAGATGGAATTCACGCGGCCGCCGGTCAAGCTGGGCGGCAACCACGGACCCACCCGGGCCGGGAGTCGGAGCCGTGCCCCGTGAATGACGGCGCCTGGGGGCTGGCGACCCCGGCAGGATTCGAACCTGCGACCTACGGATTAGGAATCCGTTGCTCTATCCGACTGAGCTACGGGGCCCCTGTCGAAAGCATAGCGTGACGCCCTTTCTTTCAACCGCGAGCGGGTGCATCCGCAGCCCGCCCGGGCACCGGGACACACCCCATCCGGGAGCAAGGGCCGCAAAACGTCTTTCCCGGTCCGGGAACGCATAGCCGCCGCCACGGGCATCCTCCACCGCCCGTTCAGCCCGGCACCGCCGCCGCCGCCGGTACCCGGTTCGCCGCCGGAAGCGCCGGTTACGCCGGACGGAGTTTTGCCGGTGATGGCCCTCATGCGGTGTTGTTCCGTCGGATCGTCCAGAAAGGTCTGAAGAGCCGGATCGCAGACATCCAGGTCGCCGGCGGGAAGGCGCCCGGGTGCCGGCTGAAGGCCGTCGAGCCCGCCCGTCTTCCCGCTTGCGCACCGGCAACGCTCGGTCCAGCCGCACGAACTGCACTTTTGGGCATTCTCGGATCTGCCCTGGAAGAATCACCGGCCGGAAAACGGCGTGGCTCTTCCATCGACACCCTTTTGGCTGCGCCCCTCAACGGTTTCTCGGGGACAGGGATGCTTGCAGCGGCACCGGAAAACGGCGCGGCGGTCTCGCCGGCATGCGGCCCGCCGGGCCGGTAAGCTCCGTTTCGCCGGACCGTCCTCGAGGAGGCCAACAACATGCGCCGGGGTATCGGGATCATCCTTGCAGTCGTGTTTTTGGGGTCGGCACCCCAGATCGCAACGGGCGGCGGCGAGCCGTCAGGAGGTCCGGCTACAGGTGACGATCGGGGCGTGGAGACGGGTGAGCTTTCGGGCAATGTTGTCTACCTCCAATCGTTGGAGCTCGTGGACGAAGGCGGCCATGCGGTCGCGATCCGCCCGGCGTTCGATCCGGCCACGACGTCCTACGCGGCGGTGCTTGACGAAGACACGGGCGCCGTCTCCCTGGAGATGAGTTCCGGTCCGGGTACCGGGGTGGGACTCGCGTTTCAGATCGTGCAGGGCGGCATGACCATGTCGCGCTATGTGGACCTTACGAAGGCGGGTGAGGACCGCGGCTCGACAGTGTCATACCGGCATGCGTTCTCCCGGATGGCCACACGAGGATTGACCGAGATCATCGTGAGGCTGGCGACGACTGACGGCCTGGCCTCCAACACCTATGCGGTCGTGATCACGCGACGCGCACCGGCCCTGGTGTGCAGGGTCGGGCAGACGCTGGATGCCGGCCAGCGCTGCAGCATTCCCGGCGGCGGGGTTTTCGAAATTCATGAGGACGGGTGTGCCACCGGTCTGACCGATGTCGCGGGCGAACTGATCTTCGGCGAAGACAGCATGGGGGAAAGCGGGTTCTGCATCCGTGGTTACGTGCAGAAGGGCGGGTTCAGGGCCGTTGCCACTGCCGCCGCGGTCTGGCGCATCGAATCCTTGCCCTAGGCTGAACTTCACGGGGTATTGAGGCAGTTTCTCCCGTTGAAGCTTCTGAGTATTAAAATTTGTTTTCCCAAAACAGGACGGATCAAACTGGCATTTTTATCGAAACACCCTGGCGGGGTTTTACGCCGAGCAGTTCAAAAGCGCGTTGCTGGACCCGGGTGGGCGTGGTGAGGACCGTCAGCAGGCTGTCGCCATGGCCCGGCCGGCGCATCTGATTCAGCGCCAGGCCCGAGAGGTCGTCGAGCAACGTACGAAACCTGTGAGCAGGCAGGCCGTCGGCAGTGGTCTGGGTCGCGGCTTTCCGCTGGGCGGAGGGCGACAGCGGCGCCTTCTCGACCGCGGTCGCGCTGGCCATCGCGGCGGCCCGGTCGTCGTCTTCGAACAGGGTCGGTGCGAGATGCCGGCGCATGTGCCATCCCACGTGCAGGGCCAGCATGCACCGGAACACGTGCGCCCGGACATGATCGGCGGAGTAGACGTACACCGGGCGAGTCCGGAGGTCGCTCTTCGTGTTGCGAAACCCCCGCTCCCCGCTCGCGAGTCTCTTGTACGCCTCCACCGCTTCCTCCGCGCCCAAGGTATCGGCGTCGAGACTCGTGCGGATCACGTAGACGCCGTCGAGCCGTACTTCGGCGGCGATCCGTTCCTCTCGCCGTTTCCAGGAGAAGCCGTCGTCGGTGACGGTGATCTCGAAATGTTTCGCGACCTTGCGACGGTTCACGCCCCGGCCCACCCGGGGGCCGATGTCCGTCCGGCCCTTCAGCCGACCCGGAACGCACCGAGACCGTGATCTTCGCCAGCACCCTCTCCGTGGCCGGCAACAGATCCTCCCGTTTCCGGCGGCGTTCCGTCCGCAGCCTCGGGTTCAGGCATACCAGTCAGACGTTTTCCGGGAAAGTCCGGACCCGTGACCTTCACCACGGCGTCGGGAACCAGCGTCTCGGGGTTCAGCGGAGCCGGCTTGTCGTGTGCCCCGTCTTCAGGGCCGAGACCCAATCAAGGCCCGCCGGTTTGAGATCCTCCCGGATCCTCGCCGTGGTGAGAATGCCCCGGTCACCCACCCACGCCAGGCGGTCGATGCCGAAGCGCTTTCGCACCTTGCCCACCTGGCGGGCCACCGTGGCGGGGTCGGACGTGCTCTCCGGAAACCCCCGACCGCTACCGGACAACCGTCCAGGGCGCAGAGCTGTCCGTACCCGCGCCCGCCCGCCACTCGCCTTCCTGCTCGTTCCCTTCACCGACTACATCCGCCACGCATTCCGCGAGAAATGAACGGCAAGAGGCCAGATCGCGGGCCTGTTTCCTGCCGGCATTGCGCGATCATCCCGTCGGGCCATGCCCTTCTTCCGGTCAGGCGATGAAGTCGAAATCGGCGGCGGTCAGCAGCGAGGCATCGAAGTCCTCGATCACGATCGAGAAACTGTCGGAAGGCCCGCTGATCACGGCGTCGTCGCCGTCCTGCTTGATGTCGAGGTCGGAGAACTTCATACCGCCCTTGATGACGAGGGTGTCCTTCCCGTCCTCAAAGTCGTGAATGGTGTCGGTCTCGGACTCGCGGTCGAACACGAAGCGGTCGGCTCCGGTGCCGCCCCAGAGGTCGTCGTTGCCCTTGCCGCCTTCAAGGGTGTCGTCGCCGTCGGCACCGTCGCCGCCCCTATTGCCACCATGGAGGCGGTCGTCGCCGGCGCCGCCGTGGAGCGTGTCATTTCCGTCATCGCCGCCGCCCCAGCTGCCGCCGTAGAGGGTGTCGTCGCCGTCACCGCCGTAGAGGGTGTCGCCGCCGTCGTCGCCCTGGCCCCAGGTGCCGTAGAGATCGTTGCGGTAGTACCGGTTGCCGCCGTAAAGCGTGTCGTTGCCGTCGCCGCCGTGGAGCGTGTCGTTGCCGTCGTCGCCGTCGCCCCAGTTGCCGCCGTAGAGGGTATCGTCGCCGTCGTCGCCGTAAAGCGTGTCGTTGCCGTCGTCGCCGTGACCAAACAAGTTGCCGCCGTAGATGGTGTCGTTGCCGTCGCCGCCGTAAAGCGTGTCGTCACCGTCGTCGCCGTGGGCCAGCACGGCGTTGCCACCACTGAGCTCGTCGTTGCCGGCGCCGCCGTAGAGGGTGTCGTTGCCGTCGTCGCCTTGGCTGCCCCAGTTGCCACCGTTGAGGTAGTCGTTGCCGTCGCCGCCGTAAAGCGTGTCGTCGCCGTCGCCGCCGTCGTCGTCATCGGAGCCCGTGTTGCCGCCGACGAGGTGGTCGTGGCCGTCGCCGCCGTAAAGCGTGTCGTTGCCGTCTTCGCCCTTGCCCAGGTTGCCGCCGTAGAGGGCGTCGTCGCCGTCCCCACCGTAGAGCGTGTCATTTCCGTCGTCGCCGTTGGCTCTGCCTTCGCCGCCGCCCCAATTGCCGCCGTAGAGGGCGTCGTTGCCGTCGCCGCCGTAGAGGATGTCGTCGCCGTCGTCGCCGTGGCCGTCGACATTGCCGCCGTAGAGGCGGTCATTGCCGCCCTTGCCGTCGATGAAGTCGTTGCCGCCACCGCCGTAGAGGGTGTCGTCGCCGTCCCCGCCTTCCAGGGTGACGCCGGCAGGCAGCGCGAAGTCATCCGCGCCGAGCGTGTCCGCCGACACGCGCTTCAGACGGATGGTGTCGTCGCCGTCTCCGTAGCGGACGACCGTGTCGTTGCCGTCCTGTTCGATGTCGAGCGCTGCGAACCCGCCGGCCACCCCGTCGATGCGGATGGTGTCGCCATTCCCGAAATCGACAATGGTGTCGTTCCCGTCGCCGGTCTTGAACACGAAGGTGTCGGCGCCCCGCCCGCCGTTCAGCTTGTCGGTGCCCAGACCGCCGTTCAGGGTGTCGTCGCCGTTGCCGCCCTTCAGGACGTCGTTGCCGTCACGGCCGTTCAAAATATCGGCACCCCCGAGGCCCCTCAGGATGTCGTGGCCATTGCCGCCTTGCAGGGTGTCATTACGTTTGCCACCGGTGCGAGAAATGCTCTGCGTCATGGTGTCGTCTCCTCAGTTCAGGCGAAGCCTGGTTCTTTCAACTGTCATGGTCTACTCCCCTCAGTGAACCCACGGCGACGCCAACGGCACTGCGAACGCCGGTGTCACGGGCGGGGGCCGAAACCGGTCCCGTCCCGCAAGGCGCATCAGTATCAATGTCGTGTGACCCGGGAAGGGCGGCGTTCGGACAACTTTCGTTGGGAGGCGTCCAGCAGAATGCCGCTCAAAGGACGGGCGAGTGAAGCCTGCCCGATTACCTTGCGGGGGGGGGTACGAAGGTCGTACGCGCGTTTGAGGCGGTCACGTCCCGACCGGACAGCAACCGCAGGAGGCCGCGCATCGCAACGACACTTGCGGTGTTCGTCATGACCTCAACCTCCCCCGTACGGACCTGAGTGCGGCCGCACAGTGGCGACCGCAAGTCTTTCAGCCTTGTTTTAGGCGAAACCGCGGCCCGTTGCAAGTCCTCTGCCGCTTTGGTGTGCACGTCAGAATCGTGGGAGCCGAAAAATCCAGCACGAACTTGCCAGCAACAGCCGGTGATCTGCGGTCGGGGTCCTTGATTCGGCGGTACCGCAAGTGCGGCAACCCCAACTGCCATTGTGCGAAAGAAGGTCACCCAGGGTGCAAGCCCAGCTGGCCGTTGACCTGGACCGTCGAGGGCAAGACGCAGCACCGGGCCATTCCCGTGGAGGCGGTCGAGAAGACCCAAACACAGATTGCCGGGTATCAACGCGCCCGTTCTCTCACCCGTGAACTGTTTGTCGCTCTATGTGGGCCTTACGAAGGCGGATGAGAACCGCGGCTCGTCAGGGTCATACCAGGATAATCCCACGCTGGAGGGGGTGGCCGGGTCTGGGGCCGGCGGTCGGATCCCGGGCAAGGCCGAGCAGGACCGTGTCGGCCCCGTCGGCCGGTTTCGGAGCTGACAGGGCTCGAACCTGAGGATCGGGGCCCGTGCTTCGCCTCCGCTGCGGGAGCCAAAGCCGGGAATGTAAGGGAGTGTGGGAGCGAGTCCCGTTCAGGGCTGCAGGATCGCCTGGAAGATGCTGTCCCGGTTGCCGCTGTAGGCGCGCAAGGTGCTGGCCAGTTTTTTCATGCCGTTGTTCTTCCGGACGATCAGAGCGAGCGCGAGGGCATTGCACAGCGCGTTGTTGTGGGGCCCGTGTCCGGTGCGCAGGCGCGAGGCGTCCTCCATCAGGCTCACGTCTCTGACATGGTGTTGTACCTCTACCGCCCAGTGCCGCCTGACCAGTTTCAGCAGTCGTTCGGGGGCTGCGTCGTTCGGGGACAGTGACGTGATCCCGTAGGATTCGGTGGTGGTGCGTTCGCCCCGCCGGGTGCTGCGGGAGCGGACATCGGTGCGGTGCCGTGTGATCCGGAAGGCTTGCCGGACCCCGGGCCAAGCGAGGGTTTCCGGGCTCGTTTCGTGCGTGTGGATGGAACGTTCGTCGAGGCGGCCGTGGTTCGGTTTGGGCTTTGATTCCTCGAAGCCCGGTGCCTCGCTCTCCCAATCGATGGCGTCGAGGGCCCGGTGCGTGTCGGGAGCGTTGCCCTTGACGATGAGCACGTAGTCCGCGCCGGCAGAGCGGAGCACTTCCGCCGTTTCGTGCGTGGTATGCAAGGCATCCAGGGTCACCACCTTGCCGTCGACCTCGACCTCCGACAACAGAGTGCGCGTGGCCGCGATTTCTCCGCTTTCCTCCCGGTAGCTGTGCAGAGCGACCGGTTCGCCGGTCTCATGGTCCACCAGGGTGACGGTCTCGTAGTGCTCGTCGCTGTTGCGGTTGGCGCCGCGGATGCGCTTGCCATCGACCGATAGTTCCTCAATCGCCGCCTGCCGACCCTGGCTATATTCCTGGACGGCTTCTTCCAGCTGATCCGGATCGAGCATGAGCAGCACCCGGTGGATGGTCGATTTCGAAGGCGGCTCGTACCGACCGGTCTCCGGACGCTGCCAGGCGCCAATACTCCGCAGCTGATCCTGAGTCATCATCTTCGCAAACTCCGCCATGGCGACTGGACCATGATGATCCGCGAGCTTCGCCGCGATGATGATCGACAGCACCGTGCCCAAATGGTGCTTGCGTCCCTGGGCCCGGCGGGCATCGTCGACTTCGCAAAAGATCTCGTACAAGGACTTGAGCTCGGTGGTCGTACGCGCCCCGCCCCGGTTCTTCTGCAGCTCCTCCGGAAGCTCGCCCGGAGCCCGCAGCCGACGCCACGCGTCCCGCCGCAACCGGCGGACCCAATAGCGTTTCTTCCCCGGCTCCGCTGTTTCCTTCGACTCTTCCCCGGCGGCCGGATTCGCCTTCGTCCGGGGCTGGGTGTAACTGCCCTGATGCCGGGCACTGCCGTGCGTCTCGCCGAGCTCCTTCCAGTTGGCCGCCGCGTAGACCGTCCCCTTGAACGATTTCGGATCGACGAACGTCTCCACCATCAGAATCGGGTGGCCGTGAACTCGCTGCCAGTCGTCGCTCAGCCGGCGGGTGATCTGCCCCAGCACATACGAGCCCAGACGCGGAAACTGCCCCCGCTCACCCAGAATCACATAACGAGTGTTGTTCGAGATCAGATGCAGGCGAGTCCATTTCTGGTTCCCTTGCCAGCCGATCAGCTGGTTCCGGTGACGGCTCTTCCAGGCCGCCGTCCCCCAGCCCGACAGCGCCACCCATTGCCCGCGCCATTCCGCCACATACCGAAGCCCTCGGCCGGCAAAGCGACGGAAGCCCAGAGGATGGTGCTGATTCATCGTCGCGTCCCACTGGGAACGCTCATCGGGGCGGCACAGACGCACCGTGACGTCAGCGAGCGAAAAGCCCGCGGTCGACGCCGGAGGCAACAGAACGGAAGGGGACAGCGACACCATGCAGGTAGTCATACAACGCCCCGAGCCAAAATACCAGCCCCAGCAGGAAAATTCCGCTTCTCATGCCGGAATCCGGTGCCTGCCAGAGCGTGGGATTACCTTGGGGTCATACCGGCATGCGTTCTCCCGGATGGCCACACGAGGATTGGCCGAGATCATCGTGAGGCTGGCGACGACTGACGGCCTGGCCTCCAACACCTACGCGATCGTGATCACGCGACGTGCACCGGCCCTGGTGTGCAGGGTCGGGCAGACGCTGGATGCCGGCCAGCGCTGCAGCATTCCCGGCGGCGGGGTTTTCGAAATTCATGAGGACGGGTGTGCCACCGGTCTGACCGATGTCGCGGGCGAACTGATCTTCGGCGAAGACAGCATGGGGGAAAGCGGGTTCTGCATCCGTGGTTACGGGCAGAAGGGCGGGTTCAGGGCCGTTGCCACTGCCGCCACGGTCTGGCGCATCGAATCCTTGCCTTAGGACGCGACAAGGCCGGTTCGCCCGATTACTCCGCCCGGGTGGACAGATGCTTGTCGGGAATCCCGTTCCGAACCGCCTTCCCCGATGGCTCCCGGGGCTCGAGTCCGGGCCGTATGAACCGCTATTGCTCGAAACCGTCCCGCCGGCAGAAGGGATGCCCGCGGGGGGCCGGCAATGCAACGGTCGGCATCGGTACCTCGGGCCTCGGATACACCGGGACGCTGGAACCCCCGGCCGGCAGACCTCGAAACGATCTTCTACCCGACAGCGGCCGAAGGGCCTCCGGAACACAACTTTTTGGAGTACACTCTGGCTGCATGAGGGTGCTATGCGGCGTTCGGCAAGCTTTTGACTTGCATGTCTATAATACGTTTTCAGCCCCACGTGTACCCCATTGCAGACGTCCTGACCAGATCAGACGGCGCTGCTGACCGGTGATGCTTCCCAGCGGATAATTTCCAATTACTTGGTTCTGTTCTTGCGGTCGAAAACATCTGACAGGAAGTTATATTTCTTTATTGAATAGGTGAGCCACGATTCGAAGGTCAAACATGCTTTCTTTTCCGATTTCTCCCGCTGAAGCCACGTCCATCATCAGAAAATGGACCGACTACAGTTGGGTCGCGCCAGGATATCTGCATGGAAGAGAAATCCGAGCCGGCAGTTCCGGCGCCCGGCACCGTGCTGTTCGGGGCGACGCGGTTGTAGCGTCCGGCGCTCACGTGCTTGCTGGACACCCCGGGCCGCTCACGCTTGTGCGGTAGTTGACGACAAGAACGAGATCTGCGGGCGGGCCTGTCATTGCTTCTTGTCGACCTTATACCGTATTATCCCGGAGAGATAAACTCGGGTAAACTGCTTCAAAATGGATCCCAGACAGAACCCCTACGCGCCTGGAGCCGGCACCCCTCCGCCCGAACTTGCAGGGCGAGACGAGTTGATTGAGCGTATCGCCGTTGCGCTGGACCGCATTCGCGCGGAGAAATCGGCTCGAAGCTTCATCCTCTATGGGTTGCGCGGGGTCGGCAAGACCGTCCTGCTCAACCGCATCCGTCTGGATGCCGAGGCACGCGGCATCGCCAGTGTCAAGATGGAGGCTCCCGAAGATCGATCTCTGCCGGCCCTGCTGATTCCGGCCCTGCGAACCACCCTTCTGCGCCTAAGCCGCGGTCAGGGGTTCTAGGGCAGTTTGCTGAAAGGCATGAGGGCGTTGGCGGGTTTCACCAGGGCCCTCAAGGTCAAATATCAGGACATCGAATTCAGCATCGATGTCGATCCTGAAACCGGACTGGCTGACAGCAGCGACCTCGACACAGATCTCACGGATCTCTTGCTGACCCTCGGCCGTGCCGCCAGAGAGCGCACCACCGCAATCGTGCTCTTCGTCGACGAATTGCAATACCTGCCGGAAGATCAACTCGCCTCCCTGGTGGCTGCGCTCCATAGCGCCAGCCAAGAGCAGTTGCCGATCACCATGGTCGCGGCCGGGCTGCCCCAGCTGGTCGGGCGGACGGGCGATGCCAAGTCCTACGCGGAGCGACTTTTCGAATTCGTGTCGGTCGATCGCCTGGGTGATGACGATGCCCGCGATGCCCTCGTCGTACCTGCTTGCAACGAGGGTGTCACCTTCGAACCCGGTGCGGTTTCCGAGATTCTGCGCCAGACCAGCGGCTATCCCTATTTCCTCCAGGAGTGGGGCAAGCACAGCTGGGACGTCGCCGACGCATCCCCGATCAAGCTCGGCGATGCGTTACGTGCAACCAGTGAGGCCCTCGCTGAACTCGACGGTAGTTTTTTTCGCGTACGCTTCGATCGACTGACGCCGACCCAAAGGCACTACATGCGCGCCATGGCTGAGCTTGGGCCCGGACCCCACCGGTCTGGCGACATCGCCCAAATTCTGAATCGGCAGGTCACCGCGGTCGCACCCACGCGCAACGTGCTGATCGCCAAGGGCATGCTCTACAGCCCCGCTCACGGCGACACGGCCTTCACCGTACCGCTCTTCGACGACTTCATGAAGCGGATCATGCCGGAACTGTGAGGAAACCCGGCCCGTCACCGGTTCGAAATCCGGGGTGGTCGGCCGGATCAGCGTGCCCGGCCCCGCCGGCGCCTGCTCCCGGCCCCGCGCCCGGCGTCGCAGCTCCCCGGTGAAATCCGTACATCCCTTTGCCAGCGGCCGCACATTGTCCGTGCCCGCTGGCCGTGATCGTGCGTCTTTATATGCGGCACGATCCCCGGCATCCGCCGGGCGATCAGCGTCAGGACAATGCTCAAGGGGCGACCGCACGTTGGTGCCGGAAACCGGCAAGTGGAGTATCGCGGACTCCGGTGGAACCTTCGCGCCTTGCCGAAACCGCAACTCCGAAGCCGGTAAACCCCTTGGCTTTGGGCGGGCAAATACGGAAGCCGGTTTCAGTTTGCCCGGGGCACAGAACCGTACAGAAGGGTGTGATTCTCATATGGACACTTTTTGTTCTTACAATGATCTAGCCAAAAATCATGCGGCGAGCGCAACCTGCGCGACCTGCCGGTTCTCGTTGGCGCAGGGTGGCGGTTTCCAGCCGCCACCGCGGCCCAGGCGTGGGACCAATGCCGCCCAGGCCCGATCGAAACGTCCGGACTTGAGAAGCGACCGGAAGCTCAGGACGCCCTGGCCGCCGTCACGGCCCCAGCGCTGCCCGGAGCGTTTCATCCGGATTGTTACAAGCATCTTGTTGGCGGCTTCCACGGCACCGGAACCGACGGGGAAGCCGGCGGCGGCGGCGTCCGCATAGTGCATGCGGTGACGATGATTGCGGAAGAAAGTCAGTTCCCTCCGGATGACGTCTACTCCCTTGCCTTTCCGCATCAGGTAGCGCAAGGCGTCGATCGCCTTGCCGGCGCCCTTGGGGTCGTGGCGCAGAAGGTGCCGCCACTTCTCGAACCAAGCCGTCCCGGCGGCGGTGTTCGGACCGAAGGCGGCGTCGGCCGCAGCCTTAAGATGTTGAGTCGCATGCCAGAAGTCTAGAAGCATGACTTCGGGGTCCAGCGCTTCCAGGAACGTCCAGTTGTCCTTCGCGCCGTCAGCGACCGCCACCAGCTTCAGGTTCGGATTGACCGACTGCCAGTGGCGTACTTCCGCCGTCAACTGTGCTTTCAGGTTCGTCTTGCCGGTCTCGGGAAGACGGCCGCAGTACCGGCTTTCCAGCAGGTTGCCGCTGCCATCGACCAAGGCCACCACGCCGCACGACGCCTCGCGCCAGCCCGCGTCCGTGGCTTGTTCCTCGGTCGTTTCGGCATGCATGCGCATCATGACACCGTCCAGGGAAACCAGGATCGATTCTGCCTCCTCCGGCAGTTCTTCCTCCTCCCGGAGGCCTTTCAGGACATCGTCGGAACACGCCTCCATGCAGGTTCCGGCATCCCCGGACAATCGCACCAGGGACGCCACCGAGGGCCCCTGACCGCACAGTTTCTCCCACATGTCCTCGCTCTCGCGGGCTGTCAGGTTGCTCATCAGGTACAGCGAGAGGCCCGCCGCGGCCGGCGTCAGCCCGCCGGGCATCAGGCGGAGGAGGGCTTCGGTCGGGATCAGGGACGCACCCGCTCCCGCGGGACGGTACCGAGACCGCAGGAAGTCGACCGGTCCGAAGAGCGTCATCGCACGGCCCGACGTGGGCGCGGCCTTGCGATAGGTTTTCCCCTCAACTTTGACCGTCTTGCCATGATCGTCAAGCGCAGTGAACGCGTCGGTCAGGATGGTGCGGGCCACGCCGAAGAGCATGTCCCGGAGCTGGCTCTCGGCCGTCAGCGGATCACGGCGGTACATCGCCGCCACGTCCCCCGCCAAGCCGAGCTCGGCGGCTTTTTTCACCAGGGCGGCACCCGTCTCCATCAGGGCTTCCTGCGCCGCTTCGACGGACACGCTTCCATCGGCGTTCTTGGCAATCGAGGCGTCAATCTGTACGTTGGTCATTGGAGTGCTCCTTTTTGTCGCCCCGTCAGGGGCGTTGTTGAGATTGAGGAGCACTCTACACCCCCCAAGAAGCCAAGGCCGGGAGCATCGGCGAGCACGGTGATCGTGGAAAAATCACGGCCGGAGCGGCTGATTTTCGCGAAATTGGCCGAATCCGCGCAGGCTCCCGAACTCGAATCAGAAAATACCTTTTGATTTCAACGCATTAAAAAATTGACATTTCGCCATACAGAAATCACACCCCCCTGGTTGCGGGAGATCACACCGAGGCCGGAGCAGCCCCCGTGCATTGCGAAGCTCAGATCCGTGCCGTCCTGGATCAGCAGCACCGTCCCGGCGCCGCGCATGCGCCACGCCGTCCGCTCCCGGTGACCCGCCAGGATGCCCTTCGGCGTCAGGCCGACATGCCCGCGGGCCGCTTTCCCGATCATCCTGTAGTACCCCCGAATCGCGACCTGGTCCCCGCAGGCCGCCGTGAAAACGTCTTCGACGGTGCCGCCGCCTGCACCAAGAACAAGCCTGATCCATCCCGAATGGTGCCGTGCGCCCGACCCCTGCCCCAGGCGCGAACCTCACGCCGGCACAGTACCGGAAACCCGGCCGCCGGCCGGCGCACACGACCAATACCCCACGGTACGACTCGCCCAACAGGACCGTACAATGGGAAGGAGAACGATCACGGCAAAAACGCGGATTACCGCCAGAATCCCGTGCTTTTTCTCAGCCAGCAACAACGGTTACGGTCAACGGAGGGGTCGAGCAGTTACATAAACCATTGGTTGATTTGAATCTTTCCGTTCACGCAGCAATTTAATTGAAACGGAAAATACCTTACTGTACGCTGAACCGGTTCCGGTATTGCCCGGAACCATCGCGTGGACCTCGGGCGGTCGTCGTGCAGAAGGAGAGGCGCCTTGACCTGGGTAGCGTGGGTCGTCGGGGGAGCCGCCCTGGTGCTCGCTGGCATCTGGTTCCTGCAGAGGTTCTTTGCCAAGGCGACGCTGAATTCGGCACTGGTCCGAACCGGTCTGGGAGGACGGCGGGTGGTCCTCAATGGCGGTTGCGTGTCCCTCCCCATCCTGCATCAGCTGCAGCGCGTCAACATGGGGGCTGTCGCGATCAAGGTCGTGCGGGCCGGTCGCGAAGCCCTGCTGACCGAAGATCAGCTGCGCGCCGACATCGAGATGGAGTTCGAGTTCCGGGTTCTCCCCACAGAAGAGGGGGTGGCTGCCGCCGCCCAGTCGTTCGGCAGGAAAATCGAACGCAGCGGAGACACGATCGCCGACGTCATTTGCGGACCGTTGATCGCCGCCATGCAGAACGCGGCAGCCGGCCAGTCCCTGGCCGGGCTGCATGGCGCCCGCACGGCCCTGACGGAAGCGATCCGGGCCGCCGTGACACCGCAGGTCGAGCAGTTCGGACTTGCCCTGATTTCCGCCTCGCTCCTGCGCATCGATCAAAGCGACCTGTCGCAGTTCGACGAGCGCAACACGTTCGATGCCCGGGGCATGCGCCGACATGCAGAACTCGTGTCGGAACAGCGCCGAGAACGGGTGCGCATCGAATCCGAGACCGAGATCGCCGTGCGCGAAAGCGGGCTGGCGAAACATCGTCGCCAACTGGAAATCGAACGAACCGAACGGGCCGCATCGATCGCCAACCAGAAGGAGATGGACCGTCTCGAGGCCGAGGCACGCGCCGAGACCGAACAGGCCAAATCCGCGGCCCGTCTGGAGGCCGAGCGGTCCCGCATCACCGCCGAGCGGCAGATCAAGGCCGCGCAGGTTGCCAATGACGAGGAACTTCGCCGGGCTGAAATGGCAGCCATTCTCGCCCTTGAGGAACGAAAGATCGAGCAGGAGGCGCACCTGGCCCGGTTGCGGACAGCGGAGTTCGAGACCCAGGCCGCCGAGGAAGCTGCCCGGGCGCAGGTGGTGCTCGCCGCCGAGGACGTGCAGGCGAAGAAAGAGCAGGCCGTTGCCCAGCGCGAGCACGCCACCGCACACTTGCAGCTCCGGAAGGAAATCGAACTCGGTGACCTGAAGGCCAGGAACGAAGCCGAGACGCTTGCCATTCGAACCGGCGCCGAAGCCGAGTCCAAGCGAATACTGGCCGCGGCGGAACTAACCCGAGCCGAAGCGGAAGCCAGGGGCCGGGCGGCCATGATTGCCGCCGACAACGCGATGAATCCGGGCCTTGTCGCCATGCGTCTGGAGGAACGCCGCCTGGACCGCATGCCGGAAATCATGACGCAGATGATGAAGCCGGTCGAGAAGATCGACTCGATCCGGATCTGCCAGGTCGGAGGCCCGGGAACCCATCCGCCGGCCGCCGGCGAAGGACACGCCGAAGGAGCCTTCGGGGCAGCCCTGGAACAGATCCTGAGCATGGCCGTGCGTCTGCCGGCCATGAAGCAGATGGGAGAAGACATCGGCATCGGTTTCGATGCCGCCCTTGCCGGCCGTACGGCCGATTACGCCAATCGCCTCAAGGCGAAGAAAAAGGGCGCGCCCGGATCCGCGGCAGCGGCCGGAAGCCCGCCAGTGGAGGACCACCATGACCATTGACAGACGCAGCTTCCTGGCTACCGGCGCCGCGTTCGGCGGAGCCCTGCTGCTGCCCCGCGTGTCCGTTGCAGCGGACACGATCAAGCTGGGATCCGTGCTCGACACCTCGGGCATCTTCGACGCCTACGGCAAGCCCATGGACATGGCCATGCGGCTGGCGGTCGACCAGATCAATGCGGCCGGCGGCCTGCTCGACCGGGAGGTCGAGGTCATCGCCTACGACACACAGTCCGACATGGCGCTCTATACCCAGTTCGGCCAGCAACTGACCCGTCAGGACAAGGTCGATGTCGTGCACGGGGGAATCCTGTCGGCATCGCGCGAAGCGATTCGCCAGACCATGCGGAAAACCGGCACACTCTATTTCTACAACGTTCTTTACGAGGGCGGCGTCTGCGACCGGAACATCTTCATCAACGGCGTCACGCCTGCTCAGCAGGTCGAAGCGCTGGTGCCCTACGCGATAGGGCAGGCCGGCCGCCGGGTGTACATCCTGGCGGCCGACTACAACTATGGCCAGATCACCGCAAAGTGGATCCAGAAATACGTCGCCGACAACGGGGGCGAGACCGTGGGCGCCGATTTTTTCCCGTTGGACGTATCCGATTTCGGCTCGACCATCGCCCGGATCCAGACCGTAGGCCCCGACCTGGTGATGGCGCCTCTGGTCGGCGGTGCGCACCTGTCGTTCTTCCGGCAATGGGCGGCCGCCGGCATGAAGGACCGCATTCCGCTGGCCTCGACCACCCTGGGCGTCGGCAACGAGCACAAGGTGCTGACACCGGAAGAAGGCAACGGCATCATGGTAGCCTACAACTACAGTCAGGAGCTCGATTCTCCGGCGAACAACGCCTTCAAGGCGGCGTGGTCTGACGCGTACGACGGCGACCAGAGCATGCACGAAATCGCGGTTTCCCACTATCAGGGCGTCATGACCTGGGCCGCCGGCGTCAGGAAGGCCGCTTCCCTGGAACGGGATGCCGTCATTGCCGCGCTCGAAACCGGCATTTCCATCGACGGTCCGGGCGGCACGGTGACGGTCGACCCCAAAACCCATCACGCAGTACTCGACGTGCATCTCATGGAAATGCAGGACCAGCGGATGACGGTGATCGAGACGCTGCCGCAGCGTCAGCCCATCGACACGCAGGCGGTCTGCGATCTGGAGGCCAATCCGGACGACAACACGCAATACGAGATCACCCTCTGATCTCCGACCGGACCCAACCGGGTGCGGCGTGGATGCCGCACCCGAAGCCGGCCCCGCGCCCCCGGGAATCAGCCGGACCGGCTTGACGCGGAGCGACCGCATGGACCTGGCTTTCGTCATTCTGGTCGAGATTCTCTACGCGATCGCGTCGCTCGCCCTCATCAGCACCGGTCTCGCGATCGTGTTCGGCATGATGAGGGTGATCAACCTCGCCCACGGCGAATTCATGATTCTCGGAGGCTATGCCACCATCACGGCCGTCGGTCTGGGGGTCAACGTCTTCGTCTCCATGCTGGTCATCGCTCCCTTGATCGTCGGCATGATCGGCCTGGCGGTCGAACGGATCATCATTCGCCATCTCTACGGCCGGCTGGTCGACACGATGCTCGCCACCTGGGGGTTGAGCCTGTTCTTCATCGGCACGGTAACGATGATCTTTGGCAACACCACCACCGGCATTACGACTCCGATCAGCGGATTCTCCGTGGGTGACTACCAGGTCAACGGCTACAATTTCTTTGTCATCCTGGTGGCCGCGGTCCTGCTGGCCTCGATCTATGTGGTGCTGAAGACGACCCGGTTCGGTCTGGTCGTGCGCGGGACGATTCAGCGGTCGGACATGGCGGCGGCACTGGGCCACAGCCCCAACCGCATCTACATGGCCACGTTCTTCTGCGGTTCGGCCCTGTCCGGGCTGGCGGGGGCGGTGCTCGCCCCGCTGGTGGGGCTGGTTCCGTCTTCGGGCGGCGCGTACATCGCCAAGGCGTTCATCACGGTCATCGCCGGGGGTCCGTCACTGATCATGGGCCTCGTGAGCAGCTCGTCGCTGTTCGGTCTGGTCAACCAGGCCTTTACCTTTGCGGTCTCCCCCGTCATCGGGGAAGTGGCGCTTCTGCTGGCGGCCATCATCCTGCTGCGGCTGTTTCCCCGGGGCGTGACCGCCCGGTACTTCCGGGGCAAGATGTGACGGCCGGATCCTGGAACCGGCAGGATCTCGTCCTGCTGACCGTGGCGCTGGGCGGCGTGTGGCTGCTGCCCCAGGTCATCAGCACCTACACCCTGACCGTCCTGCTGGTCTACGGGATGCTGGCCCTGAGCCTGGGTCTCGTCTGGGGCTTTGGCGGCATTCTCTGTTTCGGCCAGACGGCCTTCTTCGGCCTCGGCGCTTATACCTACGCGATCGCCGCGATCAACCTGGGTGAAAGTACCGTCCCCCTGCTCCTCGCCATCATGGTCCCGGCCCTCTTCGCCGCCGCGCTGGGCGCGGTGATGTTTTTCGGGCGGCTGACCGACGTGTATCTCGGCGTGATCACGCTGGTCGTCACCCTGATCCTGTTCAAGTTCATCAACTCCACCGCCGGCCCGCAATATGTCATCGGCACGGCGCGACTCGGCGGATTCAACGGCATTCCGGGATTTCCCACGCTGAACGTGCCGGGGCAGCCGGACCGGCTGATCTGGGGAGACGCGCTGTACTACGTCTGCGCATTCACGCTGCTCCTTGCCGTCCTGTTTGTCACCTGGCTGTTGCGGACGCCGTTCGGCCGCATCGCCGTCGGGATCCGGGAGAACGAGACCCGGGTCGCGCTGATGGGCTATGACGCGCGGGCCCGGAAGACCGCACTGTTCGCGATCGGGGCGGCCATTGCCGGGCTTGCCGGGGGCCTGTTCGCCAACTGGAGCGAGATTGTCACTCCCCGATTGTTCAGCCTTGGCCTGTCGGCCGAGATCATCATCTGGTGTATCGCCGGCGGTCTCGGCACCCGTCTCGGACCGGTGGTCGGAGCGCTGGGTCTCAGCTATCTGAAAATCCTGCTGGGCCAGCAGACACTGATCGACAACTCCGTGGTCATGGGTGCCATTCTCGTGGTGTTTGTACTGTTTCTGCCGAAGGGAATGGTACCTGCGGCCGCCGCCGCCTGGACCGCGCTGACCAGGAACCGCACCGCCCGCCGCCGCCCGCACCGCCGGGTGCCGCGCCGCCCTCACCCCAGCGCGACCCGTGCCTGAGACGGTGCTCGAGACCGTCGGGCTGACCATGCGGTTCGGTGGAGTGACGGCCTCGGACCATGTCGACTTCACCCTGCACAGCCGGGAGCTGCGCTGCCTGATCGGACCCAACGGCGCCGGCAAATCGACCTTCTTCCGGTGTGTCACCGGCTTGTGCCGGCCGACCGAGGGCCAGGTGTTCATGCAGGGCGAGGAAACCACGGGATGGCACCCGCACGAGATCGCTGCCCTGGGCGTCGGGATCAAGACCCAGGTACCCAGTGTGATGGACGGACTGAGCACTCTGGAAAACATCTGGATGGCGGCCCGCCGGTTCCATTCGACGGCCGAGGCTGCAGACCGCGCGGCCGACATGATTGACCGGCTGGGACTCGGGGTGCAGGCCCGAACCAAGCTCGGGCATCTTGCGCACGGAGAACGCCAGCGGGTCGAGCTCGGGATGGTGGCCGTGGGTGACCCCTGGCTGATGCTGCTTGATGAACCCGCGGCGGGAATGTCGGCGGAAGACATCGAGCGCATGTCGGAGATCCTGCTGGCGATGAACCGGACGGCGGCGATCGTGATTGTCGAACACGACATGCAGTTCATCCGGTCGTTCGCCTCGACCGTAACCGTCTTTCATCAGGGGGCCGTGCTGATGGAGGACCACGTTGACCGGGTCCTGTCCGACCCGACGGTTCGGGCCGTCTATCTGGGAAGAGACCGTTGAGCGCGGCCGGTCGGGAACCGGTGTTCGAGGTCCGCGGCCTGTCCAGCGGCCACGGCAAGGTACCGGTCCTGCACGGCATCGAGTTCACGATTGGGGAACAGGAGGTAGTCGGTATCCTGGGCCACAACGGCACGGGCAAGAGCACGCTGCTCAAGACCCTGATGGGCTTCGTGCCGGCGAGCTCCGGCACCGTGCGCTTCCGCGCCGCCAACCTCACCCCCCTGTCCCCGGCCGCGCGCGCCGGCGCCGGCCTGGGCTATGTGCCCCAGGGCCGGGGCATCTTTCCCCGGCTTACGGTCAGGGAGAACCTGCGGTTTGCCTGGCACGACTACGCCGGCGGAACCGAAGCAGAAGCAGTCGATGAAATGCTCGAGGGATTTCCGCAGCTTGCCCCGCTCCTGGACCGCGAGGGCGGCGCCCTGTCGGGCGGCGAACAGCAGTTGTTGGCGCTGGCGCGTTGCCTCATCGGCCAACCGGAATTGCTGCTGCTGGACGAGCCGACCGAAGGCATTCAGCCCTCGATCATCGAGGATGTCGCCGAGCGACTGCTGGCGTTGCGCGAGCAGTGCGGAACGGCCATCCTGCTGGTTGAGCAAAATGTCGACTTCGTTTCCGGTGTGGCCGATCGGGCTCTGGTCCTGGAGCGCGGCCGGCTGGCCGGCGAGCTCTCGGGAGGCGAGTTGCATGATCCCGGCAAGGTGGGCGCGTTCCTTGGCCTCGGCCCCGTGCAGACGGCGCGGCAGCCCCCGGCCCGCACGGCCCCTTCACCGGCGGTGCCGCTTGCGGCGGCCCGCCGCGCCGACGGTGCGGACCGGAACCGTCGCCACCCGACATTTCGGGATCCACCTCCGCCGAAGGTGGCGGCACCCCCAGCAGTACCTCAGCGATCCAGGATGCCATCCATGACCATCAGGCGCCCCACCCTGTCCCAGATGCACGATATGGCGGCCCGCTTCGGGATGAGCCTGTCCGATGAAGAACTCGGGGAATTCCTGGAGATCATCGAACCGACCCTGCAGGGCTACGACCGCCTCGACGCCATGCCGGACCACCTGCCGGAAGTCCGCTACCCCCGAAGCCCGGGATACTTCCCCGAAGCCTCCGAGAATCCGCTCAACGCATGGTACGTGAAAACGGATATCCGGGGAGCGCCGGATGGGCCCTTGCGGGGCAAGCGCGTGGCGCTGAAGGACACCATCTGTCTGGCCGGTGTGCCGATGATGAACGGATCATCCGTCATGGAAGGCTATACACCCGAGATCGACGCCACCATTGTCACCCGCATGCTGGATGCGGGAGCGGTCATTGCCGGAAAGTCGCACTGCGAGAGCTTCTGCCTCTCGGGCGGTTCCCATACCAATGCCAAGGGCCCGGTCCACAATCCGTGGAAACGGGGGTTCACGGCCGGCGGTTCCTCCAGCGGGTCGGCGGCGCTGGTCGCTGCCGGGGAAGTCGACATGGCCATCGCCGGTGACCAGGGAGGGTCCATCCGCTTGCCGGCGTCCTGTTGCGGGACCGTCGGGATGAAGGCGACCCATGGTCTGGTTCCCTACACCGGTGCCATGCCCATCGAGCTGACCATCGATCATCTCGGCCCGATCACGAACAGCGTGGAGGACAACGCCCTCCTGCTCGAGGTCCTGGCCGGCGAGGACGGGCTGGATCCCCGCCAGTACAAGCCCGTGACCTACCGGTACACCGAAGCCCTGGGGCAGGGCGCGCAGGGCATGCGCATCGGCCTGCTGCAGGAAGGGTTCGCGCATGCCAACAGCGAACCGGACGTGAGCGACAAGGTCCGGGCCGCCGCCGAACGCCTGCGGGAGCTGGGCGCACACCTGGAAGAAGTGTCGATTCCCGAACACCATGTCGCGCTTGACGCCTGGGCGGCCATCACCCATGAAGGGCTTCAGGACGGGATGATGTGGGGCAACTCTGGCGGCAGCAATCACCGCGGCCTGTTCCTGTCCTCCATGACCGATCACATGGCGCAGTGGCGACACCGGGCCGACGAGCTGAGCCATTCGCTCAAGGCCGTCATGTTCGTGGGAGAGTATTTCCAGACTCACTACCGGGGCCGCTTCTACGGCAAGGGACAGAACATCATGCGACGCTGCAACGAACGCTATCTGGCGGCCCTGAAGCAGTACGACCTGCTGCTCATGCCCACTCTCCCGCACAAGCCCCAGCCCCTCCCCCCGCCCGACTGTTCGATCACCCTGTATGTGCAGCGGGCCTTCGAAATGATTGCCAACACGGCGCCGTTCAATGGCGGGCTGCCGGCGATGACCGTGCCGTGCGGCCTGAGTGAAGGGTTGCCGGTCGGCATGCAGCTGGTTGGCCCCTTCTACGGTGAACGGAAGCTGTACCAGGCGGCGCATGCCTTCGAGCAGGGAAGTGACTGGCGCACGATGTGAGGGATGGGCCGTGTCGATCCTGAACGAGAGTCTGGCCGATCGGATCGGGCGGGTGGGAGCTCCGGCCCCGCCGCCCACCGGGCCGCCGCCGGACGGTACCCCGGTCGACGGGCGCGCCTACGTCAGGGGCGAGACCCTGGCCGACCTCCAGTACCTCACCATTCCGCAACTGCTGCGGAGCGCGGTGGCGCGGCACGGACCGCGGGACGCCGTGATTTGCACAGAATCGGGCACGCGGCGGAACTACGGCGAACTCGACCGCGAGGTCGACGAACTGGCCGCCGGCTTTCTTGCCATGGGCCTCGAAAAGGGTGACCGCGTCGGCATCTGGGCTCCCAATCGCTACGAATGGATCCTGACCCAGTTCGCCACCGCCCGGGTCGGGCTGGTCCTGGTGACCATCAACCCTGCGTACCGGCTGGCGGAACTGGAATTCTCGCTCAACAAGGTCGGGTGCAGGGCACTCGTGCTCGAGAAGTCGTTCCGGACCTCCGAGTACCTGACGATGATCCGCCAGCTCGCTCCGGAACTGGAACGCTGTGCGCCCGGACGGCTGCGGGCCGAGCGGGTGCCGATGCTGCGCCACGTGATCGTCCTGGACGATGACCCGGGCGCCGGCGCCTTTTCGTTTGGCGACGTCCTGAGGCTCGGCGGCCCGGCGCAGCGGCTGCGCCTGTCCGCGATCGACGCACAGCTCGACCCCGACGACGCCGTCAACATCCAGTTCACCTCCGGCACCACGGGTGCGCCCAAGGGAGCCACGCTCTCGCACTACAACATTGTCAACAATGCCCGTTTCGTGACCGATCGCATCCGGCTCACGCAGGCTGACCGCCTGTGCATTCCCGTGCCGCTCTACCACTGTTTCGGCATGGTAATGGGCGTACTGGGGGCGGTGAGCAAGGGCGCGGCCATGGTCCTCCCCGGCCGGGCGTTCGATCCGGTGGCGGCCTTGGGTGCGTTGTCGGGCGAGCGCTGCACGGCCGTGTACGGCGTGCCGACGATGTTCGTGGCCATGCTGCGGGAACTGGAGAAGGAGCGCGTCGACCTCGGTTCGCTGCGCACCGGGATCATGGCCGGGGCTCCCTGCCCCGTGAACGTGATGGAACGGGTGCACGCCGAGATGAACCTGCACGAAATCACCATCTGCTACGGCATGACCGAGACGTCACCGGTCTCCTTCCAGAGCCGGGTTGACGATCCGATCGACAAGCGCTGTACCACGGTGGGCCGCATTCACCCCCATCTTGAGGTCAAGATCGTGGATGCCGGAGGAACGGTTGTGCCGGTCGGCGTGCGGGGCGAGCTCTGTACCCGCGGCTACGCCGTCATGAAGGGCTACTGGGACGACGACGAGCAGACCCGCGAGAGCATCGTCGACGGATGGATGCATACCGGGGACCTCGCGACGATCGATGCGGACGGCTACTGCTCCATCGTCGGGCGGGTGAAGGACATGATCATCCGGGGCGGCGAGAACATCTCGCCGCGGGAAATCGAGGAGTTCCTGTTCCGGCACCCGGACATATCCGAGGCGCAGGTCTTCGGCATTCCCGACGACACGTTCGGCGAAGCCGTGTGCGCCTGGGTGGTACCGAAACCCGGGGTGTCGCTCACCGCAGACGACGTTCGCCGCAGTTGCCGCGGCCAGATCGCCCACTACAAGATCCCGGCGCATGTTCGCGTGGTCGACGCCATCCCCGTCACGGTCACGGGGAAGCCGCAGAAATTCGTGATGCGGGACCGCATGGTGCAACTGCTGGCCGGCGCACAGCGCAACAGTTCGGATACCAGCCCGTAGCGAAACAGCGCGACATTGTTCCGAAACTTCTCTCTCTGGTCGGTCATCGTCGAATCTCCCGATGCCGGAACGGCTCATGGCCGGTCCGCCTCGGCGGCCATGACGGCGGCGAGCACGGCCAGCCACTCGCCGGGCGGCATCGCCTGGTACCTCCGGGGGCCCAACGGGCGGCCTTGCGCTTGATGCGCTGGCGGTCGGTGAAGTTCCGCCCAGCGCAGCTGGCCCAGTGCACCCGGTCCGGCGTGAAGTTGAACCAGATGACCTCGGTGCGGACGACGCCGTGCGTCATCACCTGCAGCTCCAGCCGCCGCCAGCCGGACAGCGCCTCGTCGTAGAGCGCCGAGGGATGCCCCGACACCATCGCCCGGCAGGGCAGCGCCGGAGCTGGTCCAGAAATGCCGCATGGTCGGCCTCGGACCAGTCGCAGCGGTAGCGCCGCTGCGAGCGGCGGGTGGGGCGCAGGTAGGGCGGATCGCAGTAGACCAGTTCCGATCCCCGGAACGGAAACTCCGCCAGGAAGCGCAGCGCACAGCCATGATGCAGCTCGACCGGGTAGCCGCAGCGGAACGGCCCGGCGGCGGCGGGATCGAGATCGATGCCGATCGACCGCTCGGACGGAGGCTTGCGCTGCATGATGGCGCCCCCATCCAGAACCGAATCCCGTTCTGGCCCGCGACCAGAAGGCCGGTGGTGGCGTGACCGCGCACCGGAGCCGGGGTGGCCACACGCTCACCCTGACCGCCACCGACGCCCCGATCGCGCGGCTCAAGCCGGAAGGACCGAACGGTAAGTTTCGCATCCAGTACTGGTCGTATCAGAACCGATGGAAGGATGTCGGCGACATGGGCGGCCTCGTGCTGCCGCTCGACGAAGCCCTCGAAACCATCGCCGAAACCGAGATCTTCTGAACTTGGGCCTGATCAAATTTTGAACAAAGTCGAGGTTAGGTCCAAGCCGTCACCCTTCGCGTTTTCGCCTCGGCCCTGATGCGGCACAGCACTTCGCCAACCTTCAGATCGGTCAGCGAATGGCTGTCGCCGAAAATCCTCTTCGTAGGTCCCGGCTTGGCCTGCGTGTTGAACGCCAGAGTCAGGCCCATATTGTCTAGATAGGCGTCCTCGGCCCCCTCAAAGTCGTCGGGCGACTGCGAGGCCAGCAGCAGAACACCGCCCTTGGATCGGCTCATGCGAACCAGATTCGCCAAGGCTGGCAGTCTGGTTCTGAAAATGACATGCGCCTCATCAAGCAAAGTGACATGACGCACCTCACGTCGGCCTT
Organism: Alphaproteobacteria bacterium; assembly: GCA_965203385.1. Classification (GTDB taxonomy): domain Bacteria; phylum Pseudomonadota; class Alphaproteobacteria; order TMED109; family TMED109; genus VXPW01. The sequence continues at coordinate 1,636,544 of OZ241893.1, read as the reverse complement.
CGGCATCCACAGGAGCGTCTGGCAACCCGTTCAGCCATCTGTCGAGAACGTTCAGGGTCAGGTTGACGATGAGTCGCCGAGTTTCTTCCGAACCGTCTTGGGGTAATTGGACGATCCAGCTTCGGGAGAAAAAATCGGAGGGGGCCTTCTTCGGCGTAAACAAGTCCACTCGCGTCAACTCATCCAGCAGGGCAGTCAACTCATCTGGCCTGCGGCCTTGGTCTTCATATACGACGGACAGCGCATCGGTAACGTCGTTCAGGGTCGCAACTCTGCCCTCAATGCGTGTCTGTAGGGTGGCCGCAACCGCTTCCCAAAGTACCCCCGACTGCACGCCGCCCATTCTGCTTGTCTTCACTGAAACGAATGAATCGCGGATACGGGACGCCGCTTGCTTGATGGCGTTTTGGTCGTCTGAGGACAAATACAGAACATCAAGCGGCACAGGCGTGTCGGGAGGTCGCAGAACGTCCGCATCATAAGTTACGGCTAATTTCTCTGCTAAGTCGCCCTTGAAATCGAAAGCGAGCAACGGCGTTTCGCCGAAGCGGCGCAATTCCTTGAGCATGTGGACTGCGGTTCTGGTTTTCCCGGACCCCGCCCCGCCCATGATGGCCATGTGGGGGCTGCCACCTGCGCCGTTCAGTGCAAAGGTAACATTTTCGCTCGTTCTGATGTCCTTCCCGATTTCACCAACGGGGAGATATATCTGATCGGTCATTCTGGGTTTTGAAAGGGGGTATCCCGATACTGTCTTTGTTGTGCTGTCGGATAGATTCGCAAGCTCAGCCAACCGTTTTACAAATTTCCCCAAATCACGGCCCGACTGTTCCCAATCATTTTCCAGAAGCTTTGCCCCTCGAATCCAATGCGCGTTCAATAACGCCTGAAATTCCACTCGTGACATGTCCGGGCGCCCGGTTCTTTGAACAAACAACGAGAGCCACGCCATCCGGTCGCGGCTGTCGGTGAACAAATTCCTACCTGGAATCGGCCTTACCCTGCCATCCGCTTCTTTGCTGGTCAGTGTTAACGGCACATCAGGAAGGCCTAATGACCGAGCAATCGCTAAACGCGCTACCACATACCGCGGGCCCTCTCCCAGCGCTCGTCGTAATCTCTCGCATGCCTCATCCGCCGCCTTGGTCGGCCGAAAGCTCGCCGCATGCAGGTCATCAATCTCCAGCATAACCTCACTCCCCTCTACTTTGCCAACTCGATAACACGAACGTTGGTGCTTGCTATCCCTCCCGGGTCATGATTTACTTCAAGTTGAAAATACGCAGCAATCTTGTTCTTCACTGCCTGATATTTATCGTCCACTACCTCCTCGTCTGTGGATAGCAAAATCACCTGCCCCGGCTGCTGCCCTAACACCTTCAAGACTCCAAATCGATGATCCTTACTCAATCTAGCCAGCGGTGTATCGATCACAAACGGAAATATTCGACCGCTTATCCGAGTTACTGCTGCGATAAGTGATTGGGTGAATATCTGACTTGCCCCCGCTGATCGATCTATAAGGTGCAGATTTGTTCCATCCTCAGCCAACATACGAATCTCAAATTCCGGGGAAATATCAATGCGATCAACCCGATCCGAGTGTTGAGCCATGGTCTTCCATATCGCTGTCATCTCTCGACCTAAAACATCCACCTCTAATTTTTGAGCATCCTCTAAAAGACTATCAACTAATTTCCCATACTTTCTGGCAATGTTGGCCTTCGCAGTCAACGGCCGAGCATCTTCCCTTCCGGTTAGCATTCTCATTAAATTGGTTTTCATCTGCTCCAGCCTACTTTTATCCGCCCTGATTTCCCTTTGCAAGGTTTCGACTTTTTCTTGATTCTGCCCTTTCTGCTCTGCTGATTTCCGATACCGTTCAGCCAAACTTTGCAATTCCGGGGCTATGGGTTCGAGCTCTTGATACTCCTGTTTCTTCTGAATTGCCTGCTCACTACACTGATTAAAGCTCTCAAGCTGCCGAAATACATCAACCTCTGTCTTATTTCCAATCTCCTGCAATCGCTGCAAGGCCTGTGCCCGCACTGGACCTTTCAATGCAGGATGAAGATAATCATTAGCACAGTCATCAGACATCGGATACCACAGTGCTTCCAGGGCTTGTTTCGCCGCACTGACCACTTCGCTATTCCTGGAGCCTAAAATGGGCGGCTTCAAATTATTTAACCTGTCAGATAAATCTCCAGCAAATCGATCAATATCATGAAGAACTTTGTCCTTTCCTGCTTGCCAACTCTCCAGCCTCTCTTCCGAGCATAATCGATTAATTGTTTCCTCTCGAATGTTCGACCCTGCAATACCTAGCGCAACATCTCTCGCAAGCAATTTCTCCAACTCTTCCAGTGCTTGTTTTGCATTGTCTTCATATAATTTCGCATCCTCCAACAGTTTTTTCAATCTATCTACAGTGGGTTCAGGCCGCCCGGCAAGATGGCGGTCCAGTTCAACTAATTCAGAATCTAAATCACTTATTTTATTAACTAATTGGTCTTGTTCTCTGTGATTTACATCGATCTGATTCTGCAGATCCCTTATTTCCTTTTCCAAAGATTCGATTGTTACATTTTGAGCCGGCAAATACGTTCTCGCATCGCGATCATATCGCTGAGCGTAATTTGATAAAGATTCTTTCAGGTTTTCCAGAATTGGCAGGCCAAGCAGTCCTCGGATTCCAATTCGTATTTGATCTTCAGCCTTTCGATCTGCCAGACGTTGAACTTCTTCTCCATCGAATAAAAAGAATCTCGCTAAACTTGGTTCCAGAAACCGCTGCTTTATCCAATTCTGATACCAAATATTTTTATCTAATACTGTAGGCGGACAGTCAACAGGAAGATGACTTGATCCATCATAAATAATAAGTTCATCGTCTCCTGGTTTGTGTTCTCCATTGGCTTTGAAGTACCAAACCCTCCTAATTTCTACCGGCTCATTATTGTCATCTTCCCATTCAAGATTGACTGCACAAGACGCTTGACCTGTTTCCACAGTTCTGGAATGAAGAATGTTTTGCATGAGTTTACGATAACTAATCCGTCCTTCTTCATTGTGGTGACGGGCACGCATGACCAGCTCCACACCTTCAGGTCCGAATAAACCAAGGGCAATGGCTTCAAAAAACGACGTCTTCCCGTATTCATTCGGGGCCATCACAATTGTTATATTTTGATTGTCTGTGGGTATGGGAAAATTAAACCTGACATTTTTGTAGGAACGCCAGTTAATCATTTGTACAGAGCGTAAATGCATTAAAATCTTCCTTTATTTATTGTCTTCGATTTGATTGTCGAATATAATATCAAATTCTTCTCGGACATGTTTTCGTTGTTTGCCTTTTTGTTTAATTTCAACATCGATTAGTTGGCTGAGTACATTAATACTCAGTCCCGCAGCGGAACACCTCTCGCGAACCAAGCATCGACCCTCGTCACTTTGCATTAGGACAATGTTTTGTTTTTGTACTGACATAATATTTTCCTTATGCTGCTACATAGTTTTCTTGAACGTTTCGCTCAGTATCTAGTGCCCGCCAGAAAATTACCAAAGGTTTGACTCTAAGCAAAAATACTGATAATGTCTGATCGAAGATTGGGACGAAAAGGCCGTTTCCGGCCGGTTTGCCCCCCGATCCGGACGATTCCAGCGATTCTTCGCGAGTACAGCATGAGATACGCCCGCAATCCGGACCGCGAACTCGGTGAAGTTCGCATCGAGGACATCGAGATCGACGTCAAAAGCCGGGATGACATTCCGACACTGTTGCTGGGCCTCCAGCATCTCTACCGCGACGAGCAGCTTCGGTCTCGGCTGTTTGCCCTCCTGGAACAGCACATTCTTCCAGACACCGACCGGACTGTGGGACGCCCGGGCATGGAGATGTGGAATATTCTGGTGATGGGCATCTTGAAGCAGGGTCTGGGTTGTGACTTCGACCGGCTTCATCAACTGGTGAATCACTACAGCACGATTCGCGAGTTTCTCGGTCATACCGATCTCTGGGAAAAGAAACGGTACGAGTATCAGACGATCGTCGACAACGTGTCTCTCCTGAGTCCGGAATTGTTGGCCGAGGTCAGCCAGATGGTCGTGGAAAACGGCCATTCGGTTGCCCGAAAGAAGTCCCGAAAGAAGCCTCCCAACCCCCTGCGCGGACGCTGTGATTCCTTTGTCGTCGAGACCGACGTGCACTATCCCACGGATGTCAATCTGCTGTGGGATGCGATGCGGTGCCTGATTCGTACGACGGGTAAAGCGGCCACCAGGAAAGGGGTTCCGGGCTGGCGCCAGTGGAAGCACCTGTCAAACTCGCTGCGGACGCTGTTCCATCGAGTTCGCATTACCCGTCGGGCCCGTCCGGAGCAGATCGAGGCGTATCTCACCCGTTGTCAGGAACTGGTGCAGCGTGCCGAACAAGCCCTGCCGCTGTTGCTCGCCCGGGGTGCCTCTGGCTTGACGCTGGTCGCCATCGACGGGTTTCTCTCCCATGCACGGCGGCAAATGGACCAGGTCGATCGCCGTCTTCTCAAGCACGAGACCATCCCGCAAAACGAGAAGGTGTTTTCCATTTTCGAGCCGCACACGCGCTGGATTTCGAAGGGCAAGGCCGGCGTACCGGTGGAACTCGGGGTTCCGGTATGCATTGTCGAGGATCATCACGGTTTCGTGTTGCACCATGAGATCATGTGGAAAGGGAGCGATGTCGACTACGCGGTGCCGATCGTGCAGGCCGCGCAAGCACGGTTTCCGGAGCTTCGTGCGGTCAGTTTTGATCGCGGTTTTCACAGCCCGGAAAACCGCCGCCGTCTCGACGATCTGCTGGATGACAATGTGTTGCCCAAGAAAGGTTTTCTCAGCAAGGCCGAGCGGGCCCGCGAGCAGGAAAAAGAGTTTGCCGAGATGCGTCGCAAGCATCCGGCGGTGGAATCCGCGATCAACAACCTTGAGCAACGCGGCCTTGACCGTGTCCTGGCTTATGGAGCCGACGGTTTTGCGCAGGTGGTCGGTCTTTCCGTGCTCGCCTTGAACGTCCATCGCATCGGTCTGCTGCTGCGCCGCAAGGCACGACGACGACGAACCGCCTGACGGCTCCACCTCAAGTCATCGATTTCCACCTGGTCAAACGGAACCAGGAGGGACACCTATGCGCGGATAACAGCCAACCGGGCTGATTCTGACAGAAACGGCACGCCGCGAGACGGCGGTCCAGCGAAAACATCCGGGATTTGACCTGAACTGGCCGCTGAACGGGGCTCGAATCGGGTCAAAATGACATCCGTAGCCCAGAACCGGGGGGTTTTCTGGCGGGCACTAACTAACCCGTAGGTTTCCCGCTGAAACCGGCTTCCACGCGGCTCGCGGCAGGTCAAAATTCCCCCGATTGGCCGCGGCGCCGCCCTCGAGTTGCTTGCGGGCAACGCGACCGGCAACGGGCGTTGAAACTCCTATGTAACTAACCCGTAAGGCACTGATTCCGAAAGATTCCGGGAATCCGGAGGTTTCCCGCGAGAAGCCGCCGTTTCAGGCGGGAACTTCACCGGTTTCGACGCGGTGCAGACTGAGACCCAGGGCCGCCGCACGGCGCTTCAGGTGCTGGATCTGGCGATGCTTGCGCTCGGCTTCGAAGGCCTCGATGCCACGCTCGACGTAGGGGTTGACTCCATGAGATTCCGGGAATCCGGAGGTTTCCCGCTGAAACCGGCTTCCACGCGGCTCGCGGCAGGTCGAAATCCCCCCGGCGGGCCTCGGTGCCGCCCCTCGAGTTACTTGCGGGCAACGCGGCCGGCCACGGGGGTTGAAACTCCTATGTAACTAACCGTAAGGCACTGATTCCGAAAGATTCCGGGACTCTCGGTTTCCCGCGAGAAGCCGCCGTTTCAGGCGGGGACTTCACCCGTTTCGACGCGGTGCAGACTGAGACCCAGGGCCGCCGCACGGCGCTTCAGGTGTTGGATCTGGCGATGCTTGCGCTCGGCTTCGAAGGCCTCGATGCCACGCTCGACGTAGGGCTGGCCCATCGTCAACATCATCCAGACCAGCCGCGCCAGTTCGTGAGCGGTAGCCTTGATCGCCTTCGCCTTGTCGAGACGAGCCAGGCGTGATCGATGCTTGGCACCGATGTAGCTGTGGCTGCGTCGGGCCGACATCGCAGCCATTTTCAGCGCTTGACCGACCCGGTTGATCGGCATGCGCCCCTTGATCGGCAGCTTGCGGTCACCGCTGATCCGGGTGCCGGGAGCCAGCCCCAGCCACGAGCAGAAATGCTGACAACTGGGAAACCGGGACAGGTCGGGACCCACTTCCGAAACAATCAGCAGCGCCGTCTCGGTCCCGATCGTCGGAATCGCGGTCAGGTCCACTCCCAGGACACGGTCGAGAGATTGCCGCAGCACCTCCGTCTGACTGACCGGGCCGTCACGCGCCGCGGCGTGATCGGTCGACGGGGGGTCGTCCAACACGGTCGCCTCATCACCGTCCGGGTTCGACGAGTCCGAACCCAGATGATCCAGCTCGGCCCTGATCGCCCGGTCGTAGGCCTCGATCTGCCCGGTCAGAAAATCGTAGCGCAGCAAACTCTGCTCCAGCGCGAACAGATGCTCGTGACGCCAGGTGCCTTCAAGACTGGCGGCGATTAACGACTCCGGTGCCTTGACACGCGGATCCCGCAGCGCCGCCAGGACCGCGGGATCCCGTTCGCCGGCCACAATCGCCCGCAGGATCTGTTGGCCGGTCTTGCCCATGATGTCGCTGATCACCGAATCGATGCGGACATTCATTTGCGTCAACGCCTTCTGCATCTGCAACACACAGCGGGATTGATCCTCGGTCAGACGCTTGCGCTGGCGCACCAGAGACCGGATTGCGCCGTGCGCGTCCGGAGGGCGAAAACAGCCGCGGAGCAGGCCGTGAGCATGCAACTGCCAAATCCACTGACAATCCAGCACATCGCTCTTGCGGCCGCTGATCTGACGGGTCAGCTTCGGCGGCACCAGAATGACCGAAAACCCCGCACGGTCCAGATATTCGAACGCCGGGATCCAGTACACCCCGGTCGACTCCATCGCCACCTCGATCACGCCATGCTTCTTCAGGAACGCCGCCAACTCCCTCAGGTCCCGGGTCAACGTGCCAAATTGTCGCACCGACTCCGAACACCGCTCCGGGTTGATGGCGACGTAATGCGTTTTCTTGCCGATATCAATTCCGGCGCAGTTCGGATGGACCACGCTGAGGGATCGAAGTTGGCCGGCCTTGCGGCGGTGCTTTCGTGGCATTGATTTTCTCCATCAGAGTCAGTGCCTACGAACAGGGGACCGTAGCGAAAAAGCTGATTCTCCTATACGAGGTCCGGAGACCGAAGCCACCGCCCATCACTGACAACGCCCATGCACGGTCCGGATCAAACTCCTATATGCGGGCAACCCAAACGGGTGCACCATTGAGAGACCGACCTCCGCGCTGCTCGTGGCAGCCCCAGTCTACCCGGTGGGCCTCGGTGCCGCCCCGCGAGTTACTTGCGGGCAACGCGACCGGCAACGGGCGTTGAAACTCCTATGTAACTAACCGTAAGGCACTGATTCCGAAAGATTCCGGGACTCTCGGTTTCCCGCGAGAAGCCGCCGTTTCAGGCGGGGACTTCACCCGTTTCGACGCGGTGCAGACTGAGACCCAGGGCCGCCGCACGGCGCTTCAGGTGTTGGATCTGGCGATGCTTGCGCTCGGCTTCGAAGGCCTCGATGCCACGCTCGACGTAGGGCTGGCCCATCGTCAACATCATCCAGACCAGCCGCGCCAGTTCGTGAGCGGTAGCCTTGATCGCCTTCGCCTTGTCGAGACGAGCCAGGCGTGATCGATGCTTGGCACCGATGTAGCTGTGGCTGCGTCGGGCCGACATCGCAGCCATTTTCAGCGCTTGACCGACCCGGTTGATCGGCATGCGCCCCTTGATCGGCAGCTTGCGGTCACCGCTGATCCGGGTGCCGGGAGCCAGCCCCAGCCACGAGCAGAAATGCTGACAACTGGGAAACCGGGACAGGTCGGGACCCACTTCCGAAACAATCAGCAGCGCCGTCTCGGTCCCGATCGTCGGAATCGCGGTCAGGTCCACTCCCAGGACACGGTCGAGAGATTGCCGCAGCACCTCCGTCTGACTGACCGGGCCGTCACGCGCCGCGGCGTGATCGGTCGACGGGGGGTCGTCCAACACGGTCGCCTCATCACCGTCCGGGTTCGACGAGTCCGAACCCAGATGATCCAGCTCGGCCCTGATCGCCCGGTCGTAGGCCTCGATCTGCCCGGTCAGAAAATCGTAGCGCAGCAAACTCTGCTCCAGCGCGAACAGATGCTCGTGACGCCAGGTGCCTTCAAGACTGGCGGCGATTAACGACTCCGGTGCCTTGACACGCGGATCCCGCAGCGCCGCCAGGACCGCGGGATCCCGTTCGCCGGCCACAATCGCCCGCAGGATCTGTTGGCCGGTCTTGCCCATGATGTCGCTGATCACCGAATCGATGCGGACATTCATTTGCGTCAACGCCTTCTGCATCTGCAACACACAGCGGGATTGATCCTCGGTCAGACGCTTGCGCTGGCGCACCAGAGACCGGATTGCGCCGTGCGCGTCCGGAGGGCGAAAACAGCCGCGGAGCAGGCCGTGAGCATGCAACTGCCAAATCCACTGACAATCCAGCACATCGCTCTTGCGGCCGCTGATCTGACGGGTCAGCTTCGGCGGCACCAGAATGACCGAAAACCCCGCACGGTCCAGATATTCGAACGCCGGGATCCAGTACACCCCGGTCGACTCCATCGCCACCTCGATCACGCCATGCTTCTTCAGGAACGCCGCCAACTCCCTCAGGTCCCGGGTCAACGTGCCAAATTGTCGCACCGACTCCGAACACCGCTCCGGGTTGATGGCGACGTAATGCGTTTTCTTGCCGATATCAATTCCGGCGCAGTTCGGATGGACCACGCTGAGGGATCGAAGTTGGCCGGCCTTGCGGCGGTGCTTTCGTGGCATTGATTTTCTCCATCAGAGTCAGTGCCTACGAACAGGGGACCGTAGCGAAAAAGCTGATTCTCCTATACGAGGTCCGGAGACCGAAGCCACCGCCCATCACTGACAACGCCCATGCACGGTCCGGATCAAACTCCTATATGCGGGCAACCCAAACGGGTGCACCATTGAGAGACCGACCTCCGCGCTGCTCGTGGCAGCCCCAGTCTACCCGGTGGGCCTCGGTGCCGCCCCGCGAGTTACTTGCGGGCAACGCGACCGGCAACGGGCGTTGAAACTCCTATGTAACTAACCCGTAGGTTTCCCGCTGAAACCGGCTTCCACGCGGCTCGCGGCAGGTCAAAATTCCCCCGATTGGCCGCGGCGCCGCCCTCGAGTTGCTTGCGGGCAACGCGACCGGCGACGGTGGTTGGAACTATTCCTATGTAACTAACCCGTAGGTTTCCCGCTGAAACCGGCTTCCACGCGGCTCGCGGCAGGTCAAAATTCCCCCGATTGGCCGCGGCGCCGCCCTCGAGTTACTCGCGGTCAACGCGACCGGCGACGGTGGTTGGAACTATTGGCCATGAAGGGTTACGCCATCGCCAATCGTCTGAAACGCAAGGATGCCTACGATATCTATTACGCCGTGAGGAATTTCCCGGACGGGATCGACGCTCTCGTCAAAGCAACCCGACCGCTGCTTGATGTGGGGTCTGCCCTCCGGGGGTACCGCTCAATCTCCGACAAGTTCCGGCATGCCGAGGATTTCGGGCCGATGAGCGTAAGAAGGTTCGTCGAAGGTTCCCACCTGCTTGGCGATCGCACGGCAGACCAGTGGCAGCAAGATGCATTCGGGCAGGTAGACGCCTGGCTCAGGGGCCTTGGGCTGAAGCAGCCATAACCGGAACCTCGAATGCCGGGATTCGCACGAACAAGAGTTACAGCTAAAGTAACTTGATTATTCTTGCGCTCAACAACGTCTGGCGCAGCGGGCTCTCCGGTTCTCCGCGCGTCACCGGGTCAAGGTGCAATTCCCGTGCCGCCACCAGGTCCGGGTCATGGTCGAGCAGGTGTCTGCGGCCACCGCCGGGTCGACGGATACGCTGCGCCGACCCCCGGGGGGCGCAAGCGGCCGGCCGGCGGGTCTGGATGCTCGGTATCCAGTTGGCGAGACTGTTTTTCGCGTGGTAGAAGGGTATTTCGATCCTGCGGCAACGGCCCTGTGGCGTGGTGTTGACGGCAGTTCGATGCACTCACAGCAGGAGGTAAATGCAACGCATCGTACAGTCCCATGGAAAGTGCCTGACAGGTAACTGCTCACCCGGTACATCGGGAAGATCAACCTGTCATCTGTCCAGCGCCCTGATTTTCAACTGCAAGTGAGGGCGAAACCAGATGCTTCCCGCAAGCACTCCGTTTGCATGGCAGGCATTCGTCATGAGACTGCGACATTCGATGTGCGCACGGCAGGAGTGAGCAGTCGCCGGGCTTCAGTGATGCGTCGGGATCACGAATTCGGGGCGGCTCTCTCCGCCGACCGGCCAGCGTGCCGTGACCGTCTTGACCCGGGTATAGAACCGCACCCCCTCCATCCCGTGCGTGTTGGAGGCACCGAAGAAGGAATGTTTCCACCCGCCGAAGGAATGGTAGGCCACCGGCACCGGAATCGGGACGTTGATGCCGACCATGCCGATATTGCAGCGCTCGGCGAAGTCCCTGGCCGCCGCCCCGTCCCGGGTAAAGACGGAGACCCCGTTGCCGTAGGGGTTGTCCCGCACCAGCTGCAGCGCCTCGGCGTACGTGGCGGCGCGCACGGTGGACAGCACGGGGCCGAAGATCTCCTCCCGGTAGATGGCCATGTCAGCGGTCACCCGGTCGAACAGGGAGCCGCCCAGGTAAAAGCCTCCTTCGTACCCCTGAAGCTGCAGCCCGCGTCCGTCGACGACGAGCGCGGCCCCTTCCGCCACCCCCTGCGCGATCAGGCCGGTGATCCGGTCCCGGGCCTCGCGGGTAACCACCGGCCCCATCTCGGCGCCGGGGTCGTTGTAGGGTCCGACCTTGAGCCCCCGCACCCGCTCGGCCAGGCGCGCGACCAGCGGGTCGGCGACGTCGCCCACCGGCACGGCGACGGACACCGCCATGCAGCGTTCGCCGGCCGAACCGTAGGCGGCGCCGATGAGCGCATCGGCGGCCTTGTCGAGGTCGGCATCCGGCATCACGACCAGGTGGTTCTTGGCCCCGCCCAGGGCCTGTACGCGCTTGCCGTGCGCCGCAGCGCCCGCGTACACGGCCTTCGCGACCGGAGTGGAGCCGACGAAGCTGACGGCCTGGATCCCGGGGTGGGCGAGAATCGCCTCCACCGCCTCCCGGTCGCCGTTGACCACGTTGACGACGCCCGGCGGCCCGCCGGCTTCCTCGAACAGTTCGACCAGCCGCAGCGGACAGGACGGATCCCGTTCCGAGGGTTTCAGCACGAAGGTGTTGCCGCACGCCACGGCCAGCGGAAACATCCAGAGCGGGATCATCGCCGGAAAGTTGAAGGGGGTGATTCCGGCGCACACACCGAGCGGCTGGAGCAGGGACCAGGTGTCGATGCCGGCGCCCACGTCGCGGCTGTGCTCGCCCTTCAGGAGGTGGGGGATGCCGCACGCGAACTCCACCACCTCCCGCCCCCGGACCAGGGATCCGAGGGCGTCGTCGAGGATCTTTCCGTGTTCCCGCGAGATCAGCTCGGCGATCTCGTCCGCGTGCGTTTCCAGCAGCGCCCGGTAGCGGAACAGGATGCGGGCGCGCGCCGCGGGCGGCGTGGCCTGCCAGGCGGGCAGCGCCGCCGCGGCCGCCTGCACCGCGGCCTGCACGTCGGCGGCGGTGCCGAGGCGGACCTGACGCTCGGGTTCGCCGGTCGACGGGTTGAAGACCGGCCCGACGCGTTCCGAACCCCCGGCGACGCGCCGGCCGCCGATGTGGTGATCGAGGACCTGCATGATCAGTCGAGGTATCCGAGATCGCGCCAGACCGCGAACCGTTCACGGAACTCGGTCAAAGACGCGAGCGCCCGGGCGAAATCGGCGTCCTTCTCCGATTCCTCGCGCGCCACCTGCTCCCATGCGTCCTCGTAGGCCTGCAGGAATTCGTCGTTCCAGCGCTTCAGCTGGACCCCCTCACCCTTGAAGTACTCGAGCGCCGGCACCTGCAGCGCCTCCCCCTCGGCGAGACCCCGCTGCACCAGTTCGCCGCACGCCATCGTCAACAGGGTCTGCTGCCCCAGCGACAGTTCGTTCCATCCGTCGAGATTGTAGATCACGTCCGCCCAGGTCGATTGCTGGTGCCAGCCGGGGAAATAGTAGAACTTGGCAATCTGCTCGAAGCCGAAGTTGCGGTCGATGGCCGGACTGGAGAATTCGGTGGCGTCGATGGTTCCGAGCTCGAGCGCCGGATAGATGTCGCCGCCCGCCAGCAGCTGGGTCGAGACGTCCATCTTCTCCATGACCTTCGCCCCCAGCGCGAAGAACCGCATCTTCAGGCCGCGAAGGTCGTCGAGCGTCCGGATCTCCTGACGGAACCAGCCGGAGGCCTCGGGCGGGAGGATCATGCACAGCGTGCTCTTGATGTTGTGCTTGAGATACAGCTCATCCAGCAGTTCCTGACCGCCGCCGAAGTACATCCAGGCCATGTACTCCGGCGCCGCCGGGCCGAACGGAATCGACGCGAAGAGCTGGAGCGCGGGGACCTTTCCGGCCCAGAAACCCGGCGTGGCCCAGCCGGCGTCCACCCCGCCGGAGGCGACGGCGTCGAAGATCTCGAGCGGGGGCACCAGGGCGCCGGGCTCGAAGAAACGGATGTCGACGGTTCCGTCCGAGGCCGTCCGGACGCGGTCCAGCATCTCCTTCAGGGACGGTCCGATGATCGGGGTCGTCCCGGCGTAGGCACTCGCCAGTTTCCAGCGCACCGGGGATGCGACGGGCGCATCCGGTGTCGGCGCGGGGGTGCCGGCAGTCATCTCTGATTCACCGAACAGGGCCGGCCGGACCGCCAGTCCAATGACGATTCCCACGATCAGGACGACCAGAACGGCCAGTTTTCCTCGATCCATATCGCGCTCCCTTGCGGTACTCCCGCTGCGCGGCGCAGCATCCGAGTGTATCAGGTGGAGCCGGCGTACAGGGCACCGAGGTACAGGATCTGCAGGCCCGCCAGTGCGCCGCCGGCGATCCGGCCGAGGGGGCGGCGCAGCACCAGGAAGGCAGCCAGGAACAGGGCCGTGAGGAGGAGCACGGCCAGATCCAGCGGGCCGAGGACGCCGCGCATCGACAACGGATGGGCGAGGGCAGCTGCCCCCGTCACCCCCAGCAGGTTGAACAGGTTGCTGCCAAGAATGCCGCCGAGCGCCAGGCCGCCCTGCCGGCGGAGCGCGGCGAGGGCGGTGACCGTCACCTCGGGCAGGGAAGTACCCACCGCAACGACCGACAAGCCGATGACGGCTTCCGTCACGCCGAGGGTGCGGGCCAGGCCGCTCGCGCCGAATACCAGCGCTTCCGCCCCGCCCGCGACCATCGCGAGGCTTGCCGCCAGCACCGCAGCGCTCGCGGCGAGCGGCCGCGGGGCCGGGTTGCCGCCGGCCTCCGCAACCGTGGCGCCGGTACGGCGGAGGGACCAGGCCGTCGCCGCCGCGAGGGCGACGACCAGGGCGAGCCCGCCCGGCCGGGGCAGGGTCTCGAGCCAGAGGGTCATGGCGGCAAAACCCGCGGTGGCGGCCAGCATGACCAGCGCATCGGGGCGCAGGCCGGGCGCCGCGGCGAGCGGCCGGCAGGCCGCAGCGAGGCCCACGGCCAGGAGCACGTTGGCGATGTTGGAGCCGGCAACGTTCCCCAGAATGAAGCCGGCGTGATGGCCGAGCGAGGCCCGCACGGCCACGACCAGTTCGGGGAACGAGGTGCCGAACGCGACCACGCTCGCACCGATCACGAACGGGGAGACGCGAAGCCGGGTGGCGGCGGCCACGGATGCACGAACCAGCAGCTCGCCGCCGCCGATCAGCAGGCCGATGCCGACGGCCGCGGCCCCCAGATTCAGCAGCAGCACCGGCGCGTCAGCGCCGGTGCTGGATGCGGCGTTTGATGTCGCTGATCGCGCGGGCCGGATTGAGGCCCTTGGGGCAGGTCTTCGTGCAGTTCATGATCGTGTGGCAGCGGTACAGCCGGAACGGATCCTCCAGCGCGTCGAGCCGTTCGCCGGCCGCCTCGTCGCGGCTGTCCTGAAGCCATCGGGCTGCCTGCAGGAGGGTCGCCGGACCAAGGTACCGGTCGCCGTTCCACCAGTAGCTGGGACAACTGGTGCTGCAGCAGAAACACAGGATGCATTCATAGAGCCCGTCCAGCTTGCGGCGGTCTTCCTCCGACTGCAGACGCTCACGGGCCGGCGGCGGGGAGGCGGTCTTGAGCCAGGGTTCGACCAGCGCGTACTGCGCGTAGGCCGCGGTCAGGTCGGGGACCAGGTCCTTGATGACCGGCAGGTGCGGCAGCGGATAGATCTTCACCGGACCCCGCACATCATCGATGGCCCTGGTGCAGGCCAGCGTATTGGTTCCGTCGATGTTCATCGCACAGGAACCGCACACCCCTTCCCGGCAGGAACGGCGGAAGGCGAGGGTCGAATCGTGGGCGTTCTTGATCTCGATGAGGGCATCCAGAACCATCGGACCGCACTGGTCAAGATCGACCTGGAACGTATCCACCCGGGGCGGATCGTCGCGGTCGGGGGCATAGCGGTACACCCGGAACTCGCGCACCTTGCGCACGCCGTCCGGGGCCGGCCACCGCCGGCCCGGACGGACTTCGGAACCCTTGGGAAGTCTGAACGCCACCATGGCTGGCCCTTCCTCGTCAGTAAACGCGCGGCTTCGGGGGAATCGTGTCGATGTCCGGCGAGTCGGTGCGGAGCTGCACCGGACGGGCGGCGCATTCGGCGCGGCCGTCGCGGAACCACGCCAGCGTGTGGGTCAGCCAGTTGTCGTCGTCGCGCTCCGGGTGGTCCTCGCGGGCATGGGCCCCCCGGCTCTCGGTGCGGTGCAGCGCCGAGCCGATCGTCACCGCCGCCTGCTGGAGCAGGTTTTCCAGCTCCAGGGTCTCGACCAGGTCGGTGTTCCAGATCAGGGAGCGATCGGTGACCCGGACCTCCGAGAGCTGGCGCCACGCGGCGGCGATCCGGTCGGCTCCGGCGGCGAGGCTGTCACCGGTTCGGAACACGGCGCAATGATCCTGCATGGTACGCTGCATCTGCAGCCGCAACTCGGCCGTGGGTACCTCTCCGGCCGCGTGGCGAAAGCCGTCGAACCGGGAGAGCACCGCATCTTCGGCTTCCCTGAGGGGTTCCCGGTGCCGGGCGCCCGGCTGCTGCGTGGCGGCGATCCGGCTGGCGCAGGACCGGCCGAAGATGACCAGGTCCAGGAGCGAGTTCGACCCGAGCCGGTTGGCGCCGTGCACCGAGACGCACGCCGCCTCGCCGGCGCTCATCAGTCCGGGAACTGCCGCGCCGTCGGCCGGACCTTTGACGGCTTCCCCGGTGTGCAGCACGGGGATGCCGCCCATGTTGTAGTGACAGGTCGGGAGCACGGGAATCGGTTCGCGGGTGACGTCGACGCCGCCGAAGATCCGGGCGGATTCCGCGATCCCCGGCAGCCGCTCGGCAATGACATCCGCCTCGAGATGCTCCAGATGCAGGTGGACATGATCCTGATGCTCGCCCACGCCGCGCCCCGCCCGCAACTCCAGGGTGATCGAGCGGCTGACCACGTCGCGGGACGCGAGATCCCGTGCGTTCGGGGCGTAACGTTCCATGAAGCGCTCGCCTTCCGAGTTGGTCAGGTAACCGCCTTCGCCCCGCACACCTTCGCTGATGAGGCAGCCGGCGCCGTAGATGCCCGTGGGGTGGAACTGCACGAATTCCATGTCCTGCAGCGGCAGCCCGGCCCGCAACACCATGGCGTTGCCGTCACCGGTGCAGATGTGCGCCGAAGTACAGGAGAAGTAGACGCGCCCGTAACCGCCGGTGGCCAGGATGACGGTGTGCGCGCGAAACCGGTGCAGCGTACCGTCGTCAAGCTTCCAGGCGAGAACCCCGCGGCAGGTGCCGTCGGCGTCCATCAGGAGGTCAAGAACGAAATATTCGATGAAGAATTCGGCCGCATGCCGGAGCGACTGCTGATACAGGGTATGCAGGATCGCGTGCCCGGTCCGGTCGGCCGCCGCACAGGTGCGCTGCGCGGGCGGCCCCTCGCCGAATTCGGTCGTCATGCCGCCGAAGGCCCGCTGGTAGATCCGCCCGTCGGGAATGCGCGAGAACGGCACGCCGTAGTGCTCGAGCTCGATGACGGCGCTCGCCGCCTCGCGGCACATGTACGCGATCGCATCCTGATCGCCGAGCCAGTCCGATCCCTTGACGGTGTCGTACATATGCCAGCGCCAGTCGTCGGGCCCCATGTTGCCGAGCGCCGCGCTGATCCCCCCCTGCGCCGCCACGGTATGACTCCGGGTCGGGAACACCTTGGTGAGGCAGGCGGTCCGGAAGCCGCGCTCGGCAAGACCCAGGGTCGCGCGGAGCCCGGCCCCGCCGGCACCCACCACCACGACGTCATAGGCGTGATCGACGATTTCGTAGCTGGCGGCCATCAGGCTCCCCCGGTCCCGGCCCGCACGATGGCCCAGACGGCACCGGCGGCGGCCAGCCAGGCGGCGGCGGCGCAGGCGGCCAGCGTGGCCATCCGCACGGCCGGCGTCTGCACGTAGTCCTCCACCACGACCTTGACTCCAAGCCAGCCATGGTGGAAGCCGGTGATCACCAGCAAGGCGAGCAGCACGGAGTTGACCGGGCGCGCCATCCAGGCCAGGAACGCACTGTGGTCGGCGCCGGCGAGACCGACCAGCGACGCCGCAAACCAGACCCCGAGCAGCGCCAGCGCCGTTGCCGTCACCCGCTGCATCCACCAGTGGTGGGCGCCTTCGTGCGCCGACCCGTGGCCGCGGGCCCGGGCGAGCGGGTTCCGGAGACTGGTCACGCTGCCGCTCCGGCCCAGAACAACGCGGTCAGCCCGGCCGTGAGCGCGACCACGAACCAGCCGGACCGGCGGACGGCAGGCATCTCGAAGCCCAGGCCGGCATCCCAGAAGAGATGCCGGATGCCATTGGCGAGGTGAAAGAAGAACGCCACCGAAACGGCCACCAGGAACGCATACCCGAGCAGGCTGCCGAGGGCCGAAGCCGCGACCGCGAACGATTCCGGCCCGGCGGCCGCCGCCCAGAGGAAGGCGGCCAGCACCACCATTCCAAGGCCGAGAAACAGCCCGGAGAGGCGGTGCAGGATCGACAGTACAGACGTGATCTCCGGCCGGTAGACCGAGAGGTGCGGCGACAGGGGCCGGCGGGCGGGTGGCGGCATACCGAACTCCGACGGGAACCCGGACCGGGTCGGGCTGCCGGGAAAGATACCAGAAGAGCTTCTGGGGCGGCCGGCTTCGGTATAGTCCTGATGGCCTGATGCGGGCCGGGGCGCGGGGCATGGCGTGACACAAAGCGGCGGTTTACTGGACCTTGATCCGAAAGACAGCTCGGAACCCAGAGAAGCACCGAAGGAAAACCCGTCAACCCTGACGGAATCCGGTCCGGCTCCGTACCTGGTTCTGGCCCGGAAGTACCGCCCCCTGGTGTTCGAGGACCTGCTGGGTCAGGACGTGCTGATTCGGACGCTGACCAACGCCTTCGCCAAGGGGCGCATCGCGCACGCGTTCCTGTTCGTGGGGATCCGGGGCGTCGGCAAGACCACCACCGCGCGCATCATCGCCCAGGGACTGAACTGTACGCGCGGGCCGCGGCCCACGGCCCGTCCCTGTGGCGCGTGCACATCCTGCACCGAGGCCCGGGCCGAACGGCACCTGGACATCATCGAGATCGACGCGGCGAGTCACACGGGCGTGGATCACATGCGGGAACTGACCAGTTCCGTGCAATACCGGCCGGCAACCGCACGGTACAAAGTGTACATCATGGACGAGGTACACATGCTGTCGACCAGTGCGTTCAACGCCCTCCTCAAGACCCTGGAGGAGCCGCCGGCGCACGCCATCTTCATCTTCTGCACCACCGATGTGCGCAAGGTTCCGGTCACGGTCCTATCGCGCTGCCAGCGATTTGACCTCCTGCGGGTTCCGCAGGAACTCCTGGTCAATCATTTTCGCCGAATCGTGCAACTCGAAGGGGCGCAAATCGACGACGAAGCCCTGCGCCTGATTGCCCGCACCGCTGACGGTTCGGTTCGGGACGGGCTGTCCATTCTTGATCAGGCGATCAGCCATCAGGGCGGTGCCATTGAAGCGGCAGCGACCCGGGAGATGCTGGGATTCGCAGACCGCACCCTGATCCTCGACCTGTTCGAACAGGTCATGGCCGGCGACGCAGCTGCCGCGCTGGATCAGCTGGCCCGACTGTATGCCGAAGGAGCTGAGCCCGGCGCCGTGCTCGAGGACCTGCTGGGCCTCATCCACTGGCTGTCCCGGATATCCATCCACCCCGACAGTGCAGCGGCGCCGGAAGTTCCGGAATACGAACGGACCCGCGGCCGGGAACTGGCGTCGCGGCTTTCCGTATCTATCCTGGGACGGGCCTGGCAGATGACCTTGCGTGCCCTGCAGGAAACCCAGGCCGCACCGGATTCGCGGAGCGTGGTGGACATGGCCGTGATTCGGCTATGCTTCGTGGCCGATCTGCCGGACCCCGGGACGCTGGTGCAACGACTGGGCGGCGATGGCGACAAGCCGCATCAGGAACCGTCTTCGGCAAGCCCGGCCGCGGCCCCGCCGCCGGCCGGGGTCAGGGCCGCGGCAGCCGGTGCCGCAATCGCGCCGGCCGCCCCGCCGGCCGCCCGAGCTCCGGTACCCGGCCCGGCCGCGGGCACGTTCGCGGAACTCGTCCAGCAACTTCGCGACCGCAGGTACGCGCGTCTGGCCTACAATCTCGAAAATTATGTCCACCTCGTTCGTTACGACCCCCAGCAACAGCAGATGGAATACCGGGCCGCCGCCAACGCTCCGCAGGGATTCGTCGAATCCCTGGCCAAGGACCTGGAGCGCACGACCGGTTGTCGCTGGCTGTTGGCGCTGGTCCAGTCGGGCGGCCAGGAAACCCTTCGCGAACAGCGGGGGAAGCAGCGAGAAGACCGGCTTCGCATGGCCCGCGCCCATCCGCTGTTCGCGGCGGCGCTGCAAGGTTCCCGCAAGCTGCCTGACAACCTGCGAAAGAGCGTACCCACCGTGATCGACGTGCGGGTCCGTTCCGCTGCTGGAGATAACCGAGCATGAATCTTGCCAATTACTTGAAGTCTGCGACCAAGATGGCCGGACAGATGTCATCCTTCCGAAAACGCGCACACAGCCTCAAGATCACGGGAGAAAGCGGGGCGGGCCTGGTCCGCGTCACGCTGGCCGGATCTGGCGATTGTGTACGTGTCGAAATCGACCCGTCGCTGGCCTCGGACTTGCCGATGCTGGAAGACCTTTTCGTGGCCGCCCATAACCACGCGAGGGTGAACCGACACAAAATGCTTCAGGAAATCTTTCAGGACGAATTTCCCCTCGAAGGACCGCTTCCGTCCGAACTGCGCTAGGGGCACCAGCCGTACCGGATGTCCAGTCAGACCGAGCCCATCCAGACGCTGGTGGACCGCCTGGCCCGCTTGCCGGGCCTGGGTCCGCGGTCAGCGCGCCGGGTGACGCTGCACCTTCTCAAGCGCCGCAGCTCCACCATGCAACAGTTGATCGATGCGATGCAGACGGCCGCGGAGGCCGTCAGCCCGTGCCGCATCTGCGGGAGTCTCGACGCGCGGGATCCATGCGGAATCTGCCGGGACCCGCAACGCGACCCGAGCATCCTGTGTGTGGTGGAGGATGTCGCCGGCGTGTGGGCGCTTGAGCGGGCCAGGGCGTTTTCCGGCCGGTACCATGTGCTGGGCGGCACCCTCAACGCGCTCGACGGGGTGGGCCCTGAAGACCTGATGGTGGAAGCGCTGATGCAGCGCTCGGGCGAGCAGGAGGTGCAGGAGGTCATCCTGGCCCTGTCGTCAACGGTGGACGGCCAGGTGACCGCCCACTACATCGGCGAGCGGTTGCGAGAGGCGGACGTCCGCGTGACCCGCCTGGCCCAGGGGGTTCCGGTGGGTGGAGAGCTCGACTACCTGGACGAGGGCACACTCGGCGCTGCGCTGGCCGCCCGGCGGGCCGTTGCGGATACCGGCACCGGTTGAGAGACCCGCTCGCATCGAAGAAGGCGCTTGCGCCCTGCGAATCAGACAGCGCCAACCGGCCGCCCGTTACCCGCCGGAAATACGGCGGATCGGTCGAGGCCCGCCTCAGCCGGTCTTCGCGGACGCGGCGCCAACCATCAACCCGGACGTTTCCGGCTCGGTCCGTCGGCGCGGTCCATCCGGGGGCCGCGGGTGTGGCCGGCATCCGGTGCGCTCCCTGCGGGCGGCCGGCTTCCCCAGGCCTCGCGGGATGCACCAGCCTCGGGCGGCGGCGCTTCGCCCCGGGACCCTGGTGTTTCACCGCCGATCTCCACGTCCCGGATCCGGCCGGCCCGGCTCAGGATTTTCCGGGTGGAGATCTCGACCGCGCGAACATCGTCCACGATCTGGGCAAAGTGTCTCTGGAGGCCGTTCATGCGGTCGTCCAGGCGACCGAGATCCTGCATCAGGTGGCCGAGCTCGACCTGAATCCACCCGGCGTGGGTTTGGAAATCCGCGTCCCGGAGCACGCTCCGAATGGTATTGAGCAGGGCCATGGCGGTAGACGGCGACGCAATCCCGATCCGGGCGCCAAAGGCATATTCGATGACTTCGGGGAAGCTTGCGTGCAACTCCGCAAACAGGGATTCGCTGGGAAGGAACATCACCGCCCAGTCAGAGGTCTCACCGGGCACGATGTAGCGGTCGCGAATGTCGGAAACATGTTTCTTGACGGCCGTTTCGAGATTCCTGCGCGCCGCCCGCTCGCGGTCCCCGCCGCGGGCCTCCAGGAAGGCCCGGAAACTGGCGACCGGAAACTTCGAATCGATGGCGATGGGTCCGGGTGGATGCGGCAGCAGCACCAGGCAATCGACCCGGTTCCGGTTGGAGAGCGTGCGCTGGAATGCGTAGGCCCTGGGGGGCAACGCCTGGCGCACAAGGTTCTCGAGCTGCACCTCGCCGAAGGCACCCGCTGCCTGCTTGTTGGCAAGCAGCTTCTGGAGATCGACGATATGCGTGTCCAGTTTCTCGATCCCCCGGTGCGCTTCCCGGATTTCGCCGATCCGCTCACGGATCCCGGCAAGAGTCCGGTTCATCTCGCTGGTCTGCCGGTCCGCGGCTTCGTCCGTCGCCTGCCAACGGCGTTCCAGCAGGTCGGCGAAGGACTGGATCCGGCCTTCGGTACGGCGCACCGAATCCCGAAGCGAGGCCAGTTCAGCGTCCCGCCTTCCGGGCCGCAGGAGCAGGCCGGCCGCCAGACACAGGGCGCCGACCGCGGCCACGACCAGGAGCGCCTGCCCGCTCATGCTGGCGACCGCAGTACGCGGGCCAGCCGCCGGTCTCCGGACACTGACGGCAACCCGTCCACCGCGTACCCGCATCCCTCCGCCCCGGCGCCAGGGGCGGCCGCATCGGTCACGCCGGCCCCGTCTCGCCGACGCTTGCCGGAACGTCCGCGGGCCGGCCTTCCGGCCGCGCCGATCCGGCGCACCGGTACGCCGCCGGCGGGGCCCGGCACCCCACCCGATGCGGGATCGGGGCCCGGAACGATCCGGAGCAGCTGCCCGATCAGGGTCCCGAAGACCCTGGCTTCCCTGCCCGGCGACCTCACGCCGAGACCGCGCCTGCCGTTCATCCGGGAATCTCGATTCCGTGCTCGCCGGCACCATACCACCCCGCCGCTCCCCCTCTGCGCCCACCGGCAGGTGGCCGGCGGCCGGCGTGAGCATCGCCGAACCCGGCGGGCCGGTACGCGCCTCTGAACCACCGGTGCTTGCCCTGTTGCGAACGGCGGGCTATAGACACCTGCAGATGGAGCGCGGGCCGGAACCGCCCGTCCCGGGAGCCCTGATCCATGTCCAGACAACGCCGTCGTCTGGTCTACGAGGGCAAGGCCAAGGCACTGTTCGAGGGCCCCGAGCCCGGCACGCTCGTCCAGCATTTCAAGGACGACGCCACGGCCTTCAACAACCAGAAGCGCGGCACCATCAGCGGCAAGGGCGTCATCAACAACCGGATCTCGGCGCACCTGATGACCCGACTCGGCGAGATCGACATCCCGACCCACTTTATGCGTCCGCTCAACATGCGCGAACAACTGGTGCGCGAAGTCGAAATCATCCCGATCGAGGTGGTCGTCCGGAACACCGCCGCCGGAAGCCTGAGCAAGCGACTCGACATCAAGGAGGGTACCCGGCTGCCCCGGCCCCTGGTCGAGTGGTACTTCAAGAACGACAAGCTCGACGACCCGCTCGTGCTGGACGAGCACATTCTGGCGTTTGGCTGGGCGGCCGAAGACGAACTCGATGAAATGTTCGGCTATGCACTGCGAATCAACGATTACCTGAGCGGCCTGTTCCACGCTGTCAACATCCGTCTCGTCGACACCAAGTTCGAATTCGGACGCCTGTACAGCGACGAAGGCGTGGGCATCCTGCTCGCCGACGAAATCAGCCCTGACACCTCCCGCCTGTGGGACCTGGAGACCGACGACAAGCTCGACAAGGACCGCTTTCGCCGCGACCTCGGAAGAATCGAGGAGGCCTATCAGGAGGTCGCCCGGCGTCTCGGCGTGCTGCCCAAATCCGATCGCGGCGACGCCGCGCAGCAGATTCCGGCATGAAGGCCATCGTTCATGTTCTCCTGAAACCGGACGTGCTCGACCCCCAGGGGGAAGCGGTCGGGGCCGCACTCCGGACACTCGGGTTCGACGAGGTCGAATCCGTCCGGCAGGGCAAGTACTTCGAGATCACACTGTCGGGAAGCCGCGATGACGCGCGCGCCCGTCTCGACCGAATGGGGCGGGATCTCCTTGCCAACCCCGTGATCGAGGACTACCGCATCACGCTTCCTGACGCATGAAGGTGGTGATCGTCGTGTTTCCCGGTTCGAATTGCGACCGGGACGTTGCCGTCGCGCTGGCCCGCTGCACCGGACGGACTCCCGAACTCGTGTGGCACGGCTCCACCGGCCTGCCTCCCTGCGACCTCATCGTCCTGCCGGGGGGATTCTCGTACGGCGACTATCTGCGGGCCGGCGCGATCGCGGCCCACTCGCCCATCATGCGCGCAGTCCGCGAAGCCGCCGGCAGCGGGTGCGCGGTCCTCGGCATCTGCAACGGCTTCCAGATTCTCACCGAAACCGGGCTGCTGCCCGGAGCGCTGGTCCGCAACGCTGGCCTCCGGTTCGTCTGCCGATCGGTCAGCCTCCGCGTCGAAGGCGCCTGCCCCTTCCTGAGCGCTTTCACGCCCGGTGAGTCCCTTCGTTTTCCGGTCGCCCACATGGAGGGAAACTACCGGGCAGACGCGGACACACTGGCGGAACTGGAGGGCGAAGGACGGGTCGTCCTGCGGTATGTCGACGGTCGAACCGGAGACGCGACCGCGGCCGCAAATCCCAACGGGTCGACCGCCGGCATCGCCGCCGTCACCAGCGCCAACCGCCGGGTGCTTGGCCTCATGCCGCACCCGGAGCGCGTAACCGGCGACGAACTCGGCGGAACCGACGGCCGGAGGTTCTTTGCCGCCCTCCCGGCATCCCTGCTGGCATGACCGTCGCCGCCACGACCGCCGCCGATGCCGTCCGCCTGGGCCTCTCGGCCGATGAGTTCCGGCAGATCGTGCAACAGTTGGGGCGCCGCCCCAACCCGATCGAGCTCGGCGTGTTCTCGGCCATGTGGAACGAGCACTGCTCGTACAAGTCGTCCCGAACGTGGCTCCGGCAGTTGCCACAATCGGGCGATCACGTGATCCACGGGCCGGGCGAGAACGCGGGGGTGGTCGACGTCGGCGACGGCTGGGCGGTGGTGTTCAAGATGGAAAGCCACAACCATCCATCGTTCATCGAGCCCTGCCAGGGGGCCGCAACCGGGGTCGGCGGGATCCTGCGCGATGTCTTCACGATGGGCGCACGGCCCGTCGCCATCCTCAACTGCTTGCGGTTCGGCGCCGCGGAGCATGCGAGGACCCGGTACCTGGCGGCCGGCGTGGTGGCCGGCATCGGCGGCTACGGAAACTGCACGGGCATTCCGACCGTCGGCGGCGAATGCACCTTCGACGCCGGCTACAACGACAACATTCTCGTGAACGCGATGGCCGTGGGGCTGGTCCGACGGGACCGGATCTTTCTCGCGGATGCCGGCCGCGCCGCCAATCCCGTGCTCTATGTCGGCGCCCGTACCGGGCGCGATGGCATTCACGGCGCCAGCATGGCCTCGGCCGGATTCTCGGAAGAGGCGGAAACCCGGCGGCCGACCGTCCAGATCGGCAACCCGTTCCTGGAAAAGCTGCTGCTTGAGGCCTGCCTGGAACTGATGGCAACCGACGCGGTGGTCGGAATCCAGGACATGGGAGCCGCCGGACTGACCTCGTCATCCGTCGAAATGGCGGCGCGGGCCGGGGCCGGAATTCGTCTCGAGCTCGACCGGGTGCCCGTACGCGACGCCGGCATGACGCCGCTCGAACTGATGTTGTCCGAAAGCCAGGAACGCATGCTGATGACCTTGCGGCCGGGGGCCGAGGAGACGGCCCGGGCCGTGTTCCGGAAGTGGGGTCTTGAGGCCGTGGTGATCGGCACGGTCACCGACACGGGCCGATTGGAACTGACCGTGGACGGTGCGACGGTCGCCGACCTGCCGGTCCGGCCACTGGCCGAAGGAATCGTGCATGACCGGCCGGTCACCGATCCGCCGCCGCCGAAGCCGGTATCCGTTCCCCGCCGCGAAGCCGGTATCGACGCCCTCCTCACCCTGATCGGATCGCCCGATCTGGCGTCGCGTGCATGGATCTGGGAGCAGTACGACCATGGCGTCATGGGAGATACCGTCACACCACCCGGCTCGGACGCCGCCGTCGTCCGCATCCACGGCACCGACCGGGCCCTGGCCCTGACCGCCGACTGCACCCCGAGGTACTGCCAGGCCGACCCCCGTCTCGGGGCCGTCCAGGCCGTCGCCGAATCGTACCGCAACCTGTCCGCCGCCGGTGCCCGCCCCCTCGCGATCACCGATTGCCTGAATTTCGGGAGTCCGGAGGATCCCGCGGTCATGGGCACGTTCAAGGCGGCGGTGCTGGGGCTCCGGGAAGCCTCCCGCGCCCTGCACCTTCCGGTCGTGTCCGGCAATGTCTCGTTCTACAACGAGACCGACGGTCGCCCCATTCCGCCGACCCCCCAGGTCGGGGCCGTGGGGCTGATTCCGCAGATCGGGCGGACGGGCAAGATGGCGCCGGCACCGGATACCATGGTACTCGTGATCGGTCATACCCGGGGGCACCTTTCCTGTTCGTTGTACGCCCGCGAGGTGCACGGATTGACCGGCGGCGCCCCGCCCCCGGTCGACCTGGAGAGCGAACGACGGCATGGGGAATGGGTCCGGGCCCGGATCGCCGACGGCCGCATCGCAGCCTGCCACGACGTGTCGGACGGCGGCCTGGCCGTTGCCCTGGCCGAGATGTGCACGGCGGCCGGCATCGGAGCGTCGGTGGCGGTACCGGACGGCGTCCGTTCCGCCACCGCCTTCTATTTCGGCGAGGATCAGGCCCGCTATCTGCTCGCCGTGCGTCCGGATGCGGCCGGCCCGCTCCTGCAGGCCGCCGCCGACGCCGGGATCGCGGCCCGGACACTCGGCCGGTTCGGCGGGACAACGCTGCACCTGACCCCGCTGGGCCAGGTGGCGGTTGACACGCTCCGAGAACGGCACACAGGATGGTTTCCGTCCTATATGGACAGAAACGGCACCAGCAGGGGAACCGGCTCATGGCCATGACCGCCCAAGAAATCGAATCCTTGATCCGGACCGCGTTTCCGGACGCCAGCATCACGATCGAGGACCTGCGCGGCGACGGCGACCACTACGCCGCACACGTGGTCTCGGCGGCGTTTCGCGGCAAGTCCCGGGTCGAACAGCACCAGATGGTCTATGGTGCGCTGCGGGGCCGGATGGGAGGTGTGCTGCACGCCTTGGCATTGCAGACCGCTCCGCCGGCCGACGAAACCTGACCTCACCCATTCCAGGAGCATGCATCTAATGGAAAACGCTGCCAGCAGCCCGGTACAGGAAAAGATCCGGGCGGAAATCGACGCCAACGACGTTGTCCTCTTCATGAAGGGGACACCCGTATTTCCGCAATGCGGCTTTTCTTCAATGGTCGTGCAGATTCTGAATCATGTCGGCGTCCCGTTCAAGGGAATCGACGTGCTGGCCGACTCGGACCTGCGCCAGGGCATCAAGGATTTCGCGAACTGGCCCACCATCCCGCAACTCTACGTCAAGGGCGAGTTCCTGGGGGGTTGCGACATTGTCCGCGAAATGTACGAAAGCAATGAACTCGCGGATCACGTAACGAGCAAGGGAATCGCCCTGACGGGCTAGGTGCCAGCCCGCAGAACTTCTCTCCCGAGGGGTTGATTTTTTACGGTTGAGTCTCTCGTTCCTGAGGGCGGGTATCGGCATTTCCACGCTAGATGTTGTGGTATGCTGAATCCTCTGCCACTATTGGCAGACAGGCCCCCAACCGCTCAGCGGGACCCGGAAATGCCGCTCCGGGGACCGGCCTGACGACCTGCGCGACAGGCTGCAACGCGGATGGCCAAGCTTCCGTATGTATCCCAGCTTTCCCGGCCGGAGCCCCACCAACTTGCGATCCTCACTATCAGCACCTGAACTTCTCGCCCACCTGAACCGCACTTTCAGCTCCCGTGCCTATCAGCTGGGGGAGGACTGTGTCCGCGGCGGCGGGGTCCTGTCCGTCGAAAAAGCCGGGCCGGACCGGTTCTCCGGACAAGTAACCGGGCGTCGGGGAAACATCTACTCCGTTGACGTCGAGATTCTCCACAGCGAAGGCGTGGCCTGGATCGACGGCGACTGCACCTGCTCACAGGGCGGTGACTGCCAGCACGTCGTTGCCCTGCTCCTGAAGGCGTTGCAGGATTCGGTGGATCATGGAGGTTCGCAACTACCTTCAAGGGACCCGACTTCAAGGAAGATTACCCAGTGGCTGGACCGCTGGCCGAGCGAAACCGATGCGGAGGAACCCGTTCCTCCGGCTCACGGCGATGTGCTGGTCCGATCACGCGCGCACCTCTTCTATGTCGTCGGCATTGACGGTCAGCGCCAGGCCGAGATCAAGGTGCACAAGGCCTACATCAAGAAAGACGGGACTTTGGGAAGCAATATCAGGAATTTCAATATACAAGGCGATTGGCGATACAAGTACCTGAACATGGAAGACGCGGCGATCATCGCGAAGCTGAACTACTTCCGGGATTCGCTGCACCGGGACCCCCAGGCGCCGCCGGGCGGCGAAGATCCAATTGCTCTCGTCCGGGATATTGCCGCCACCGGCCGGGGTCGGGCAGGCGACATTCGGGGACCCGTGCTGGCCTGGGCCCAACCCCGGAAATGCGGCTTCGCCTGGTCCATGGGCACGGACGGCAGCCAGCAACCGAAGGCGCAAGACGAAAACGGCTCGGCGGTAACGATCCTGCCGTTTCCCACACCGCTGTTCCTTGATCCGAAAACGGGCGAAGCGGGCGTGGCCGAAACGGAACTGGGCTCGCGCCTGACATCGTGGCTCGCCGCCGCACCCCCGATTCCGCCGCAAAAGATCAAAGCCGTGGAACACCAGCTATCCCGGATCGACCGCCAGGCACGAGTGCCGAGACCTTCCAGCATCACGCTGAAGAAGGATGTTCAGCCGACGCCGGTACTGATGTTATACGGCGAGGCCACGGCTTTCCCATACTCGACCACGACGCGAAGCGGGGATCACAACCTTCAGGACATGGACCAAGTGTATCCATGCGTACGCATGGAAGTGACATACGGCAGCCCGGATGCCCGAGTCCACCCCGATTCCGACGAGAACATCATCGCCTCCAGCGATCGCGGCCTCGCGATCATTCAGCGTGACCGGACGAAGGAAGCGAATTTCCTGAGATCGCTCAGGGACCGGGCCAGTGAATACATCAATTTATCGCTTTCGGATCTCGCGATTAAGGACTTGTCGGGGCAGCATCTGGGCGACCCTGCCGACGTCGTCTTCCCATGGTCATACCGGCGTGACTGGTCCTCTGAGGCCGCTGTCGAATTCATGATGGAAGAGGTGCCAGAATTCGAAGAGGAAGGCTGGAAAATCGAGATCGACAGTTCCTGGCCGGTGGTGGTACGCGATGGGCCGGTCACATTCTCCACCACACTGAACACTTCGGACACGGACTGGTTCTCCGTCGGTCTGTCGCTCGAAATCGATGGCATGAGCCTCGACATTTCGAACTTCCTTGGCCAACTCATCAAGACCCTGCCGGTCGATGAAACGGGGCAACTGGAGGAGGGGTTTCGCGAAGCCATCGATATGTCCGGCTTCCAGTTCAGGGTCCCGCTGAAAGACGGCTCCTGGACTTCCGTGGACGGTACGTATTTTGCCGAATTTGCCGAAGCCTTTCTGGAAGCCCAGGGCCTCCTTGGCTTTCACCGGGCCGAAGCGGGCCGGCTGTTCCAGCTGGCCGAGGCCCTGGAGGGGTGCGGTGCCCCCTGGAAAGGCGGCCGGGAGCTGCTGGAGCTGGGCAAGCGGCTCCAGGTCCTGTCGTCCGCTCCCGAGGTCCCGCCTCCGGCCCAATTGCACGGCGAGTTGCGGCCGTATCAGTGTGCCGGCTATGGCTGGCTGAAGGCGCTTTCCGACAGCGGTCTCGGAGGGGTGCTGGCCGACGACATGGGCCTTGGCAAGACCGTCCAGACGCTTGCCTTGCTGGCCCACCGGCATCTGGTGGAAAAAACCGGGCACCCGAGCCTGCTCGTGGTGCCCACCAGCCTGGTCGGGAACTGGAAGCGGGAGGCCGCACGATTCACCCCGGACCTGAAGCTCCTGGTGCTGCACGGCCCCCACCGCCACGGGCAGTTCTCGGAGATTTCCCGTCACCACCTGATCATCACGACCTACCCGCTCCTGCGACGGGATCACGAGACGCTGTTTGCCCACGAATATGACACGGCCGTGCTGGATGAAGCGCAGGCCGTGAAGAATCCGACGGCCGCTGTCTCGAAACACATCCGGGATATCCGCGCCCGCCACCGACTGGCCCTGACCGGCACCCCGCTCGAGAACAACCTTCAGGAGTTGTGGTCGCTCTACGACTGGCTGATCCCCGGGATGCTGGGCAACCGCAAGGCCTTCACGAAGTCCTACCGGACCCCGATCGAGAAACAGGACAACCGCCAGAAGCAGCACGAACTGTCCACCCGGGTGAAACCCTTCCTGATGCGGCGCACCAAGGAACACGTGGCCAAGGAACTGCCAGAGAAAACCATCATCGACGAATTGATCCCCCTGTCGGGCGCCCAGGCGGGACTCTACGAGAGCATCCGAACGGCAATGGACGTGCGGGTTCGGGACGCCATTGCGCGGCGCGGGCTCGCCGCGTCACGCATCACGGTGCTCGATGCACTCCTGAAATTGCGTCAGGTCTGCTGCGACCCCGGTCTGGTCAAGCTCGAAGCTGCCCGCAAGGTCAGTGACAGCGCCAAGCGCGCGCGCCTGCTCGAACTCCTGGAAGAACTGGTGGCCGAGGGCCGCAAGGTCCTGGTCTTTTCACAGTTCGTCAAGATGCTGAAACTGATCGAACGGGACGTCGCCGACCGGGGCTGGGGCTACTCCATGCTGCACGGTTCGACGAGGGACCGCGACTCCCAGGTGGCCGCCTTCCAGTCCGGGGACCTGCCGGTGTTTCTGGTCAGCCTGAAGGCCGGCGGCACCGGCCTCAACCTGACGGCCGCCGACACGGTCATTCTCTATGACCCCTGGTGGAACCCGGCCACGGAACGCCAGGCGATGGACCGGGCGCACCGGATCGGCCAGGACAAGCCCGTATTCGTGCACCGCCTGATCGCGGAACATACGGTCGAAGCGGCCATCCAGAAGATGCAGGCGCGGAAGCAGGCATTGGCCGACGCCCTCTTCGAAGGGTCGGGGCAAGGCCCGCTGTCGCTGACGGAAGAGGACGTTCAGGCCCTGTTCCGTTCCGGATGATCAGCCAACCTGCCGCGGCCGGAACCGGCCCTCCGGCAGGACCCGCAACCCCGGCGGGGTTGCCGGCAAGGACGTGAGCGAAGGGTGGCGAAGGGCGGCCGGAGCCGGCCGTCTCAGCGCGAGTAGTACTCGATGACCAGTTGCGGGTTCATGCGCACCGGATACGGGACGTCGTCGAATTTGGGCACGCGCACGTAGGTCCCGTTCAGCGCCGTCTCATCGAAACCCACGTAATCGGGCAGGTCCCGTTCCTGATCCTGCACCGCCTCCAGGATCAACGGGTGCTGGCGCGAGCCTTCGCGGACCGACACCACGTCCCCTTCCCGGCAGGTGTAGCTCGGTATCGTCACCCGCTTGCCGTTCACGGCGATGTGCCCGTGGTTGATCACCTGACGTGCGGCGAAGACGGTCGGAACGAAATTGAGCCGGTACACGATTGCGTCCAGACGGCTTTCCAGCAAGCCGATCAACTGCTCGCCGGTGTCGCCGCGCATGCGCGCCGCCTTCTGGTAGTAGCGGCGGAACTGCCGCTCGGAAATGTTGCCGTAGTAGCCCTTGAGCTGCTGCTTGGCCATCAGCTGTTCGGCAAAGTTCGAGGGCTTGCTCTTGCGGCGGCGGCCGTGCTCGCCAGGCCCGTAGTCCCGCTTGTTGACCGGGCTCTTCGGGCGCCCCCACAGGTTGCAGCGCAGCCGGCGGTCGATCTTGTGGTGCGGGTGTTTGCGCTTGCTCATGCTTGTCTGGGCGGTGCCCGCCCGGAATCCGTCAATCAGGGTGGAGGACGCGTTCCGACCCAAGTCGTACGCAGGCCGCACCATACGCCCTGGACCGGCCCTGTCAATCCGCCCCGGGATTCACGCGCCGGAGGGCGCTCAACATGCCGTGGAGGGTGCGCAGTTCCTGATCGCTCAGCCGGTTCCGGACAAAGATGGCGCGGATGCTCGCCGCCATGCGCGGCGCTTTCTCCGGCGGGTACAGGAAGCCGGTTTCCTCCAGCATCGCGAGCAGCCGCCCAAGAAAGAACTCGAGGTCGTTCCGGGCGGCGGGCGGGGGCGGGGCGGCCGGGACGTGAACGGCCGGTCCCTGCCGATGCCATTCGTAGGCCATGAGCAGCACCGACATCGCGAGGTTCAGCGAGCGGAAACCGGTCGCCGGAATCGATACGACCGTGTCCGCCACCCCCAGTTCGCGGTTGGTCAGTCCGGCGTTCTCCGGCCCGAAGACGAGTCCGGTGCGTTCGCCGCGGGCCGCCGCTTCTCGCAGGCGCCCAGCGGCAGCGGCCGGATCCAGCAACTCGTGCGGCAGGGCGCGGGGCCGGGCGGTCAGCGCCTGCACGGTGTGCAGATCGGCCGTGGCCGTCGCCAGGTCGGCGCACACCACGGTCCTGAGGACAGCCCGTTCCAGCGCCCCCGAGGCCGCCGCCGTACCGGCCGCATCCGGCCAGTCGTGCCGCGGGGAAGCGAGGCGCAGTTCCGTGAGACCGAAATTGGCCATGGCGCGAAGCGCCATCCCAACGTTCTCCGGCAACTGCGACCGCACGAGCACCACCACTGGCGGACACCCGTTCTTCATCGGCGCCGCCACGCCGTCCCTGAAGGGGTGTCTTCGAGAATCACCCCGGCTTCCGCGAGCCGGGCCCGGATCCGGTCAGCCGCGGCGAAGTCTCGCCGCTCCCGCGCCGCGTTGCGGGCCGCGATCTGATGCTCGATCTCCGAATCCGCCGGGCCGCCGCCGGCCGTCCCCTGAAACCACTCGTGATCGGGGACTTCCAGCAATCCCAGCAGGCGCAGTCCGGCATGCAGTTCGGCCCCCCGGCGGTCATGCAGGGCCGCGATCGCGCGCGGGGTGTTGAGGTCGTCGCAAAGGGCGTCCAGCACCGGTGCCGGCGGAGCGTCGGCCGGCGGTTTCCCGGCCACGCTGCGCCGCCAGTGGTCCAGTTGCCGCCGGGCCCGGCGGATTCCGCCCTCGGTAAAGTCGATCGGCTGCCGGTAGTGCGTGCCGAGCAGGAGCAGGCGCAGCGCTTCGCCCGGATGTCGGCCGAGCAGATCGCGCACCGTGTGGAAATTGCCGAGCGACTTCGCCATCTTCTCGCCCTCGGACAACAGGTAGCCGTTGTGCATCCAGTAGCGGGCGAACCCGGTTCCGGGGTCGGCCGCGCACGACTGCGCGATCTCGTTCTCGTGGTGCGGGAACGCGAGGTCGATCCCGCCGCCGTGAATGTCGAACTCCGGGCCCAGATACTCCCGGCTCATGGCCGAGCATTCGATGTGCCACCCGGGCCGCCCCCGCCCCCAGGGGCTTTCCCAGCCGGGCAGGTCCGCCGCGGACGGCTTCCACAGGACGAAATCCGCCGGATCGCGCTTGTACGACTCGACCTCCACCCGCGCCCCGGCCCGATGTTCTCCACCCGCCAGCCGCCCGTACTCGGGCCGCGACGGAACGTGAAACAGCACGTGCCCGGAAGCCTCGTACGCATGTCCGCGCTCCAGCAGTTCCCGGATCATCCGGACCATCTGCGGAATGTGTTCGGTGGCGCGGGGCTCGACATCGGGCGGGCGGGCATTCAGGGCCGACATGTCTTCGCGGTAGCGCACCAGGATGCGCGTCGCCAGGGCCTGGATCGTGACCTGCTCGGCCGCCGCCCGGGCGTTGATCTTGTCGTCCACGTCGGTCACGTTCCGGACGTACGTCACGCGCGGGTACAGCCTCCGCAGCAGCCGCACGAGCAGATCGAACACCACCACCGGCCGTGCGTTCCCGATATGCGCGTCGTCGTAGACGGTCGGCCCGCAGACGTAGACCCGCACGTGCCGCGGATCGCGCGGAACGAAGCGCTCGCGCCGGCGGGAGAGCGTGTTGTAGACGGTCAGCGGCATACGGGCACGCGACTAGTCGAAGAACCGGTTGGTAATCGGGTAGCGGCGGTCCCGGCCGAACGCCCGGGTCGTGATCCGGACCCCGGGCGGCGACTGGCGCCGCTTGTACTCGGCCCGCAGCACCATGCCCTGAATCCGCCGGACCAGCTCCGGATCGAACCCGGACGCTGCGATGTCGGCCACCGATTTCCCGTCCTCGACCAGCTGTCGGAGCAGCGCGTCGAGGAGGTCATAGGAGGGCAGCGAATCCTGGTCGGTCTGACCGGGTCGGAGCTCGGCCGACGGCGGTTTCGCGATGCTGTTCGCCGGCACCGCCGGCCCCTCCGGACCCAGCAGCGCCGGCGGCCGATGGCGGTTTCGCCATCTCGCGAGGTCGTAGGCCGTGGTCTTGTAGACGTCCTTCAGCACCGAAAAGCCGCCGTTCATGTCCCCGTACAGGGTGGCGTAGCCAACCGACATCTCGCTCTTGTTCCCGGTGGTCAGCAGCAGGTGGCCGAACTTGTTGGAGAACGCCATCAGGATCGTGCCGCGGAGCCGCGCCTGCAGGTTCTCCTCCGTGACGTCGGGCTCCCGCCCCGCGAACGGCCCCGCGAGCAGGGCGCCCAGCATCTCCACCGCCGCGGCAATCGGGACCGTTTCCAGCCGAATCCCCAGCAGGTCCGCACTGGCGGCCGCATCTTCCAGGCTGCCGGACGAGGAATAGGCGGACGGCAGGCGCACGCCGATCACCCGGCCCGCCCCGAGCGCGTCCACCGCCACGGCGGCGGACAGGGCGGAATCGATCCCGCCCGACAATCCGAGAACCACGCCCGGGAACCCGTTCTTGTCGACGTAACTGCGCAATCCCGTGACCAGCGCTAGCCAGACCGCTTCCAGTTCCTCCGGAACCGGATGCACGATTCCCGCCTCCGGCGCCCAGCCGTTCCCGTCCGACCGCCAGCGGGTGACCATCAGGTCGGTTCGCCAGGCGGGTGCCTGGGCCATCAGACGCGCATCTTGCGCCAGCACGAACGAGGCGCCGTCGAACACCAGCTCGTCCTGCCCGCCGACCTGGTTGACATAGGCCAGCGGCAGCCCGGTTTCCGTCACGCGGGCCACGGCGTGGCCCAGCCGCTGGTCCCCCTTCCGGGCATCGAAGGGCGAGCTGTTGATCGCCACCAGCAGTTCGGCGCCCGATTCCTCGAGCGTTTCCGCGATGTCGGGAAACCACATGTCCTCGCAGATCATGAGCCCGAGGCGAACCCCGCGAAAGGCCACCGGACCCGCCGGCGGCCCCGGACGAAACACCCGCGCCTCGTCAAAGACCCCGTAATTGGGCAGGTGGTGCTTGAGCCGCCGGCTCCGGACCTCGCCATTGTGCAGCAGGAGGGCGGCATTGCCGACACCGCCGTCCGGAAGTGCGACCGGTGCGCCCAGGATGACCGCCGGGCCGGTCCCGTCGATCCGGTCGGCAACCGCCTGAACCGCCCGGGCAGCGCCTTCGACGAACGCCGGCCGGGTCACAAGGTCCTCGGGCGGGTACCCGGTCACGACCAGTTCCGGCAGCACCAGGACGTCGGCCCCGGCCGTGCGTCCCGACCGCCAGGCGTCCAGGATCAGCCTCGAATTGTGCGCGAAATCACCCACGACCGGATTGACCTGGGCGAGCGCGAGCGTGAGGGTTGCCACCGATGCCGCTTCAGGTGCGCGACACTGCCTTGCGCAGCAGGAATTCGCGGCCGACCTTGACCCGTTCCTGGGTCCCGTACCGGACGATGTCCGCGGTGGCGTAGGTCTCGGACCAGTCCTCCGGGAGATAGGAGCCGGTGCCGATCAGGTTGACCGGAACCGATGCACTCGCCATCACCTTGCACTTGGTGGCGCTGAAGCCCGAACTGGCCACGATGCGCACCTGCTTCCATCCGGCCTCGTCAAGCGCGTGCCGGAAATACCAGATGGCGGCCGCACTGACACCGGTGCCCACCAGCCACCGCAACTCCTGTTCGGTCCGGTAGGTACGAATGGCCGCCGGCGCCCAGCGGTCCAGGATCGCGTACGAGCGGGCGGTATCGAGCCCCTCGACGAAGCGGCCGCCGTGGGTGTCGAGCCGGAGCGAGAGTTCTCCGGCCCGGGCCTGCTCGGGAAAGGCCTCGCAGACCGCCAGGCCGTCCGTGACTTCCTGGCCGAAATAGTCCACCAGGACCGTAAGGGGCTCCGCCGGGTACTTCGCGGCAAACATCTTCGCCGCCCGCACCGTCGAACCGGCGTACCCGATCAGGGCGTGGGGCATGGTACCGATCCCGCGGGGCGTGGACAGCAACGGGGCCGTGGCGTCGTTTGCCGTACCGATGAACCCGACGGCGCCGGCTTCACGCCTGGCCCGTTCGGAACCGACCCATGCACCGTAGGCCATCAGTTCCTGCATCTCGGCCCCGGCGCAATGCCGCGCATCCATCGCCAGAAACCCCGTATCCGGCAGGTCGCTGCACATGCTGTACGCGTTGTAGGCGGCGACCGAGGGAGGGCCCAGTTTCTGGAGATAGATGGTTTCCAGGTCCACCAGTGCCGAAAACGGTCCGTCGAGATAGAGCAGCGGCTCGCCGGCCCCCACCCAGGCGCCTTCCTCATGGCACAGCTCGATGCCGAACCGGACCCCACGATGGGACGCGGCCTCTTCGAGCCAGGCGACGGCGAGGCGAGGACAAAAGAGGACCGGCCGACGCATGAATACCGCGTACGTCACGGGCTGGTCGCCGTATTCCTGGACGATCCCGCGCGTGAGCTTGAAGTAGTGATCCGTGCGCCGGGCCACGTCGTGTTCGAACACTGACATTTCTGCCCCGGGGCGTAGCGGTTACGACAGAAACGTGCCACAGGCCCGGCCGGGCGGCAACCGGCGTGACGGCCGGACCCGGCCACCGGGGGCGGCGCCGCGGAGGGGCGTACTGGAGGATGCCGGCCCGGCCGGCCCCGCCAGGAATCCTGTCCCCGGCCCCGGTCCGCATCCCATGCGCCTCCCGATCACGGTATGTTTGGGCTGACCGGGTAAGCACCGCAAGCCGCATCCGCCTTCAGGTCACGGGTTCGGCAGCACGGCGCCGGGAACGGGGTGTCATGGAAATCGAGACGGCAGACATCGATTTTGCTCCCGTTCTTGCGCTCGACCGGAAGCTGCAGCTCGAATCGCAGGTCGAGCTGCCCGGGGTCCAGTGCGCCTACCAGACGTACGGGGCGCTGAATGCCGACCGGTCCAATGCCATCATGGTCTGCCACGGGCTGACCGGGGACCAGTACGTGGCCGGCACCAACCCGCTCACGGGGCGGGCCGGCTGGTGGCACCATGTAGTCGGACCCGGACAGGTGCTCGACACCGACCGGTATTTCGTGATCTGCGCCAACGTCCTGGGCGGATGCCTCGGCACCACGGGCCCGTCCGCGACCAACCCGGAAACCGGACGTTCGTGGAACATGGATTTCCCGGTCTTCACGGTATCGGACATGGTGGACCTGCAGGTCCACCTGATCGACGCGCTCGGGATCGATCAGCTGTTCGCCGTGATCGGGGCATCGATGGGCGGCATGATGGCGCTCGAATGGGGAACCCGCCATTCGGAACGCGTGTTCGCATCGATTCCGATCGCCACCTCCTGGCGCCACACCGCCCAGAACATCGCCTTTCACGAAGTCGGACGGCGCGCCATCGCCGCCGACGCGAACTGGCGCGACGGCGCCTACCGGGACTGCGGCGTCAAGCCGGAAAAGGGCCTGGCTGCCGCCCGCATGGTGGCGCACATCACGTACCTCTCGGAAGGGGCCTTCCAGGAAAAGTTCGGGCGCGACCTGCCGCGCGACAGCCAGCTCTCGTTCGTCCTCGACCCGGAATTCGAAGTCGAGCGGTACCTGGATCACCAGGGAAAGACCTTCGTCAACCGATTCGATGCCGCAAGCTACATGTACCTGACCCGCGCCATGGATTACTTCGACCTGGCGGCGCGGCACGGCGGCAATCTGGCCGCGGTCTTCCGGGGCGTCAGAACCCGGTACCTCATCGTCTCGTTCACCAGCGACTGGCTGTTCCCGACTCCCGAAGCCCGCACCGTCGTGCGGGCGCTCAACGCCAACGCGGCCGACGTGAGCTTTATCGAGATCCCGGCCGACTACGGGCACGACAGCTTCCTGATCGAAGGGGCAACAGACTTCCACGACGTCCTCGAGGGGTTTCTGGACGGAACGGCCCGCCGCCGGGGGTTGCGCCCGTGACCCGGCCGCTTCCGAACCGCGCGGACCTCCGGCTGATCGTGAAACTCGTGCCGCCCGGCGGGCGCGTGCTTGACGTCGGCTGCGGAGACGGGGCGCTCCTCGAGACCCTGGAAGCCGAGAAGCAGGTCGACGGACGCGGTATCGAAATCCGGAACCAGCGGGTCGAAGCGTGCATGCGGAAGGGGCTGTCCGTCATCCAGGGCGACGCCGACACCGACCTTCCCGACTTCCCTGACAACTCTTTCGACTACGTCATTCTCAGCCAGGCGCTCCAGAACATGCATCGACCGCGGGAAGTACTCGATCAGCTGCTCCGGATCGGCCGCCGCGCCATCGTGTCCTTTCCGAACCTGGGGCACTGGCGGTCCCGAATCACCCTGCTCTGGCACGGACGGATGCCGACGGTGGAATCCAACGGGCGGCCGCGGTCCTGGTACGACACGTCCAACATCCACCTCTGCACCATTCGCGACTTCCTGCTGATGTGCACGGCCCTCGGCATCGTCGTGGAGGAAGGGCACGCCGTCAGGATGGACGGATCGTTGCGGCGGTTGGGCCGAGCCACCACCTGGAATACGCTCCAGACGCATCAGGCCGTATACGTGCTCAGCCGAACGCCGGCGCCGGCCTGAAGCCCGATCCGGTGCCGGAAGACCGTGCGCGGCGGCCGCTTCCGCTGAGCGGCGCCGGCCCCGCTCCCGGCCGGCCCACATCCGTGCCAGCCGCCGAACCGGGACTGTGAGACCCCTTGCCGACCTCCGGGAGCGGGCGGCAAGGCCTCCGTCGCGCGCTTCCCGACCCGCGGCCGCCGGCTGTACCGGTGGTCAGCGCCGCTCCATGCCATCGGGTCGGGCGCTGGTGAGAAAGGCGGGCTAACGGACAGCCAGGAGCGGCCGGATACGCCGTGGAGCGGGCCGGGACGGAACCGGCAGGTGCAACCGTTTCCGGCCATCCGCCAGCCAGACGCCGGGGAAGGGAACGGGGACCCGCTCCCACGCCGCGGCCACGCGAACATACAGGGTGGATGGCAGCGGCGGTGCGCGCAGCACGCCCCACACCTTCTGCGGTTTGAACGCCGCTACCGACAGCCACCGGCGCAGCCTCATGGCGGTCACCGGCCGGGCGCGACGAAACGGATGCCGGCCGCACCAGGCCCAGGAACCGAAGACATTCGGAACCACGACCAGAACCCGGCCCTCCGGCGCCATCATGCGCCAGACTTCACGCAGGACAGCGGCGCCTTGCGCTTCACTTTCCAGCGGGTGCAGCAACAGCACCCGGTCGAACACGCTGTCGGCGACCGGCAGGGAATCGGTCTCCACGACGACCTGGCACCGCGGCGAATTCGGGCCCGGCTCCTGCGTTCCGGACCGCAGCCCCACGCCCCATCCGGCCTTTCCGGCAACCGCACCGAGTGCGGGTCCCGCCGTCCCCAGTACCGCGACCCGGAGGCCGCCGCAATCCCCCCACGCGGTCTCGACTGCCGCAGCCAGGAGACCGTCCGCCCTGGCTCCCCCCGGCGTCCGGTAGAAGGGCACCGCCACGGCCGCCTGCCGGACGCCTAGCGAACGACCTTGAACCCCGCGTCCACCGGTACCCGGTAGCCGTTGGCGAGTGCATTGGTCTCGTTGGCCATGGCGGTCACAGCCAGCAGTTCGCCGATCATGGCCTCGCTCGCCCCGAGCTTGCGGGCGGCAGCGGTATGCGAGTAGACGCAGTACTCACAGCCGTTGGTCGCACTGACCGCGAGATACACGAGCTCCTTGACCAGCGGATCAAGGGCGCCGTCACCCATGACCTCCTTGAGTGACTCCCAGGTCCGTTTCAGGGTGGGTGGGTGGTGGGCCAGCGCCTTCCAGAAATTGTTCACCTGGCGGAGATTGCGGGTTTTCAGGATGTCGTCGAAGATCGCCCGCACTTCGGCGGACGCCTCTTCGTACTCGATCAGCGGGACGGTGGCCATGATGACGGTGCTCGCAGCTGGGCCGGAACTCAGGCGGTGGCCTCAATGGCCGACCGCAGGGTCGAGAAGAGGTGCTCGATTTCCGCACTGGAGATGATCAGCGGCGGCGAAACGGCCAGCACGTCGTTGGTATAGCGCACCAGCACACCTGCCTCGTAACAGCGGAGGAACACCTCCCGGGCCCGTTCCCCGGGCGCCCCTTCCCGGGGCTGCAGCTCGATCCCGGCCATGAAACCGAGGTTCCGGACGTCGACAACCGGCTCGAGCGAAGCGAGTGCGTGCGCCGCGGTTTCGAACACGGGGGACTTCGCGGCGGCACCCTCGAAGATCTGTTCGTCGCGGTACAGGTCCAGCGTCGCCAGCGCCGCTGCACAGGCCAGCGGGTGCCCCGAATACGTGTACCCGTGGAACAGTTCGATGATCTGTTCCGGACCCGTCATCAGCGCGTCGTGGATAGACTTGCGCAATCCCACCGCCCCCATGGGAACGGTGGCGTTGGTCAGCCCCTTGGCCATGGTCACGAGATCGGGCTCGACGCCGAACCGCGTGGCTGCGAACGGTGCGCCAAGGCGCCCGAAACCACAAATCACCTCATCGAAAATCAGCAGGATTCCGTGCGCGTCACAGTGGGCGCGGAGACGTTCCAGGTACCCGACCGGCGGGACCAGTACCCCGGTCGAGCCGGCTACCGGCTCCACGATCACGGCAGCAATGCGGTCCGCGCCATGACGCGCCACGATTTCCAGCAGCGCATCGGCCAGCTCGGCGCCGTGCGGAGGCTGGCCGCGGCTGAAGGCGTTTCGGTCGGGGAGATGGGTATCGGGCAGATGATCGACCTTCGTCAGCAGGTTCGGAAACTGCCGCTGATTGACCGCAATGCCGCCCACCGACAACCCGCCGAAGCCGACGCCGTGGTAGCCCCGATGGCGGCCGACCAGGATGGTGCGTTCCGTGTCTCCGCGCGCCTGGTGGTACGCCAGCGCGATCTTGAGGGCGGTGTCGACCGCTTCGGACCCGGAGTTCGTGAAGAACACGTGATCCAGGTCTCCGGGCAGCAACTCCCGCAAACGGCTCGCCAACAGGAACGTCTTCGGGTGGCTCATCTGAAACGCGGTCGCATAATCCAGCTCGGCGACCTGGCGCTGAACCGCTTCCACGATCGGGCGGCGGCAGTGGCCGGCGTTTACCGCCCACAGGCCGGCCGAACCGTCGAGCACCCGCCGGCCGTCCGTGGTCCGGTAGTACATGCCGTCCGCGGACTGCAACAACCGGGGCGCGCGCTTGAACTGCCGGTTGGCCGTAAAGGGCAGCCAGAACGCCGCAAGGTCGTTCGGAATTCCTGCTTCGGAGACAGCGGGTGCGGCTGCCGACGGTGCCGGTTTGGTGATGATATTCATGAGACCTCTCGCAGGGGGCGCCTGCCTTCCGGACTTCCTCGCCGCGGGTGTGCAGCGGGCCAGACGGGACAGGATATCACCGTAGCACCGTGCCACCGGCGGGGTCCCGAACCCGTACGGCGAGCAGAGGCGGCGTGTCCGCCGGCAGATCGGCGGGCGGGACAAGATCGACAAAGCCGGCCCGCCGTTCGAGCTTCACACCCGGGTCTGAACTTCGGCTTCATCCCCTGCCAACACCGCGACCAGTTCCCTGAGCTCGACTTTGTTCATTTATGCGGCATAGCATAACGCCTCGAACACGCGTTTGACTCTGTTCAGGGGCACCAGGGTCAGGTCGTTTTCGTCTGCCAGGCCGCAAACGCGGCTGCTGGCGGTTCCGGGCGGCGGTATTTCTTTGCGCTCCGGGTCTGGCGGGGAGCGTGGAGAAATGCCGGCGAGCCAGATCTCGGTTCGAACGGCGGCGATGGCGTCGGAGAAGGTGAAGCGTGTCTTGTGATACCAGGCGGCCAGAAAGGGGTGGGAGCTGCGGGCGAGGATGTTGCCGGCCCACAGGCAGACGAGGCTGTAGAGGCCGAGCAGGGCGGGTGTGGTTCTTTCGATGGCGAGGTCGGACCATTGCCGCTGGGTTTCGACGCCGAGATGGGCGCGCGCTTCCTGGTATGTGACCTCGACCTGCCAGCGACGCACGAAGAGGGCGATGATGGTGTCCGGCTCGAGGTCGGGGTCGGTGCTGAAGAAGGCCTGCGGCTCGCGCTGGCCGTCGGGGTCTCGGACCAGCACCCAGCGGATGGTTTTGGGCGGCGTACCGGGACGGTGCCAGATCGCGGTTTCGGAGAGGATCTCGAGGGCCTTGTCCTTCTTGCCGCCGTACCAGTTCCCGACCGTGATCGGGGTCCAGACGGCGTGGGGGTCGTCAAGGTGGGTGCGGAGTTTGGGCAACGGCTTTCCCTTGATCGGCGGCCGTCCCCGTTGGCCGGCGGTGCGCGGCGGTGGCGGCGCGAACAGGCTGGCATCGAGCCGCAGCCGGCTGATCAGCGTGGCCTTCCCGCTGACGGCGTGGGCGAGTTCATGGGTGCCGAAACTGCTGTCGCCGACGAAGATGACGGAGCGGTTCGACAGCCATCTGAGGATCATCAGCATGACCTGGCGCGCCCGTTCGGGCAGCGTCTTGTGGCGCCGTCCCTGGCCTTGCGCCCACCGCTCCGATGGCGCCAGCAGCGTCAGGAACGGCAGGGCCTTGATGCCGGGCAGCCAGGGCAGCGACGTCAGCAGCATGAAGCTGAGCCAGCGCAGGCCGCTGGCCTTGACGAAGTGGCCGTGGCTGGAGCGGACGGGATCGCGGTAGATACCGCGGGCGCGGATGCGCGGGCCCCAGCGCCGCTCGATGGTGTCGTCGAGTCCGATGACGACCGGCTCGTTCGGGTCGAGCAGTTGCCCGATCAGGAGCAGGAGCAGCTGCCGGGAAATCTTGCGCGGGTTCCAGCGCGCCCGGTTGAGGACCTTGTGATAGCAGGCGAAGTTGGCGGCCATGGCCCGTCCGGTGATGCGCAGGCAGGACGTCACCGTCCGCTTGCCCGGGGCCAGCAGGGCGCCCATGACCAGGGTCACGGCGTGCGTCCAGGTCGGAGCGGTGAAGAACTCCCGGAACGGCTCGAGCCAGAGCTGCAGGACGGCCGGCGCCGGATCGCCGCCGTCCGCCGGTCCGAGGCCGCTCATGGCCGGTCCGCCTCGGCAGCCATGACGGCGGCGAGCACGGCCAGCCGCTCGCCGGGCGGCATCGCCTGGTACCTCCGGGCCCAGCGGGCGGCCTTGCGCTTGATGCGCTGGCGGTCGGTGAAGTTCCGCCCGGCGCAGCTGGCCCAGTGCACCCGGTCCGGCGTGAAGTTGAACCAGATGACCTCGGTGCGGACGATGCCGTGCGTCATCACCTGCAGCTCCAGCCGCCGCCAGCCGGACAGCGCCTCGTTGTAGAGCGCCGAGGGATGCCCCGACACCATCACCCGGCAGGGCAGCGCCGGCAGCTGGTCCAGAAAGGCCGCATGGTCGGCCTCGGACCAGTCGCAGCGGTAGCGCCGCTGCGAGCGGCGGGTGGCGCGCAGGTAGGGCGGATCGCAGTAGACCAGTTCCGATCCCCGGAACGGAAACTCCGCCAGGAAGCGCCGTGCGCATCCCTGATGCAGCTCGACCGGGTAGCCGCAGCGGAACGACGCGATGGCGGCGGGGTCGAGATCGATGCCGATCGACCGCTCGGCCGGAGGCTTGCGCTGCATGATGGCGCCCCCACCCAGAAACGGCTCCAGATACACGTCGTGAGGAGGCATCAGGCTGATGATCGCCTGGCACAGGCCGGGCACAGCCTTCGATCCGAAATATCCCATGGTCCGCTCCCGTCGTCAGGGAGCGCCATCGATAGCCCCGGCCGGCTACAAAGTCAAGCACCGGGCTTGCGCGCCAGACCGCGCCGTGCGACAACACCGGCCATGACCGATCCGGACCCCGTTCTGGCCCGCATACAGGCCTTCGACCAGAAGGCCGGTGGTGGCGTGACCGCGCACCGGAGCCGGGGTGGCTACACGCTCATCCTGACCGCCACCGACGCCCCGATCGCACGGCTCAAGCCGGAAGGACCGAACGGCAAGTTTCGCATCCAGTACTGGTCGTATCAGAACCGCTGGAAGGACGTCGGCGACATGGGCGGCCTCGTGCTGCCGCTCGACGAAGCCCTCGAAACCATCGCCGAAACCGAGATCTTCTGGACTTGGGCCTGATCAGATTTTGAACAAAGTCGAGCTTAGATTTCGTGACATGGGCCGTATTGATCGCGGGCTGGATCGTGTTTGACCAACTGGCGCGTGCGCGCGACCGGACGAACAGGCTCTCATCACAGGTCGATGACGCAGTCGCCAGAGTCGAAAAAATCGAGGAATCGGCTCTGCGGTTTTGGCAGTTCCCCGGCGCTGACCGGGACCAGCAGAACTTTCAACGGCGCCGGATGATTCTGAAGATCGATCATCTGGAACGGCGTATTTCCGAACTCGGCAAGAAACGTCTGATCCCCAGCTTCGATTCTGAAATCAATGACTTCTCGAAGGCGATTCTCGACGACGACGGGGAGTCGCTGGATCGCGCCGCGCTGCCGCTTCACGACCCGCGCTTTGATCGCATCGCCGATGCGGCGAAGGAATTGACGAGCAAGCTTCGTGCGGCCCGGTAGTTCGTGCTTGCCAGAAACTCCCGGTTCTGGACTGCAGATGCCATCTTTACCCAACCCGAGCCCCGCTCGGTGGCCAGCTCAGGTCAAATTCCAGGGGTTTTCGCCGGGCAAACGTTGAGCGGCGTACCGTCTCGGTCAGAAGCAGCCCGGTTGGTTGTAATTCGTGTGTCCCCTCCCAGTTGTGGGCGGCCACGCGGAGAAGGACTGTGCGGTCAGACCGTATCAAGCAGGGTCGTCCGTCCGCAACGGAAGGCACAGGTCAGTTATCAGGCCGGAAGGCGGGGTATCAACCGGTGAGTTGCGGTAGATCTCCATGCAGGGTCGCCCATCGGGATCTTCCCCGCTTTGCG
Organism: Alphaproteobacteria bacterium; assembly: GCA_965203385.1. Classification (GTDB taxonomy): domain Bacteria; phylum Pseudomonadota; class Alphaproteobacteria; order TMED109; family TMED109; genus VXPW01. The sequence continues at coordinate 1,592,196 of OZ241893.1, read as the reverse complement.
GAAGCCATGCCGTGAACAGATGACGGTAGGCACCAGGGATGGCCTCGTAGGGACCGTGATGGGTAAGGACGGCGTAACGGCCGCCTTGGAGCCTTCCGGAGAATATTCCGGGCGGTGGCGTTGCATCGGTGTGGAACTCCAGGCAGGCATCGGATCGCAAGTGCTCGGGAGCAACGGTGGCGGGGTCACCGTGAGAGAGACTTATGACCCGACCTGGCTCGATTCCGATCTGCGCGGCCCATGCGAACAGGCGCTCGAAACACTTGCCAATCTCGGAATAGGGTCCGACATGACGGATACGGATGATCTCTATGGCTCCGATGGTCTGGATGCGAATCTCCACTGCGGTATCTCCGGAAGAGCCGCCGATATGCCGACAACATTTGCCGGTCAGCCTACCATTCTATCCAGAAGTTCTGGGCAGGTTCTCGCCCAGTTCTGAGATACCGTATTGTATGTGAATGCATTCAAAGGGACGCTCCGGGAAACAGACCGGGCCAGCCTGAACGAAGCCACCCGACCGGGTCATCGAGTGGTTGCGCGGGACCCTGAAGGGAAATGAAGGCGGTCTTCGAGCCGCCGGTCCCGGCTGCAGGGCGGTGTCGCGGCGGTGCCCGAGGCCTTCGGCCAGCTCGGCCGGGTGAAGCTGATCGCGCCCCGGCATTCACGGCGCCGCGACCTGGTTTGCGCCATCCATGATCGCCGCCCGGATCCTGCGGCCACAGACCAGGCCGGCGATCACCCGCTGGTGGCATACGACCACCCTGCCCGAGGCGTTCGGCGTGGCCGACGCGGACGTCGACGAACTGGATGCGGCGAGGGACTGGCGGGGCGCGCAACAGGGGCACATCCGGGATACCGCTTGGCCCGGCGACTGAATGACCGAATACCTACCGAGGATGAAGGGCCGGACTAAATCGACAAAAATCTCATTTTTGCTTCCTTATCTTGTCAAAAATCCCTATTCTCGGGAGCGAGGGATCCTTGATGCCGGAAATGTCGATCGCCAGGCTGCTGCATCAGATGCCCGAGGCGTTCGTGTCGGACAAGACGATCACGCGGGCAGTGTCACGGGCGGTCAAGGCCGGCCAGCTGCGCAAGTTGGCCTCGCGACTGTATACCCGCAACCTGACCGACCGGCCCGACGCAGTGGTTGCCCGCAACCTGTGGCATATCGTCGCCGGTTTCTTTCCCGGCGCGCTGGTCGCGGACCGCACGGCGCTGGAAAACGCTCCCGCGAGCGACGGTTCGGTCTGCCTGGTGACCGACCACGGAAGAGACATCCGCCTGCCCGGTCACGTCCTCCGGCCGCGGCGGGGCACGGAGCCGCTTCCTTCGGACCGCCCGTTTCTGACGGGCCTGTTCCTGAGCGCGACAGCCCGCGCCTACCTGGAAAACCTGCGCCCTTCGCGCGCACGCGGAGGGCTGGTCGCACGCACCCTCGGACGGGTCGGAATCGAGGAACGGCTCGACGCCCTCATCCGCCGTTCGGGTGAAGATGCCGCCAACCGCCTCCGTGACGACATCCGCACCACGGCACCGAGGCTTGGCCTTGAAGCGGAAGCGACAGCGCTCGACGACCTGATCGGCTCGCTGCTCGGCACCCGGCAAGTGGCATTGACCGCGCCCGCCGCCGAGGCGCGGCGCCGGGGCCGCCCCTTCGATCCTGATCGGCTCGCGCTGTTCCGGACCTTGCACGCGGCCCTGCACGATTATCCCCCGCTGTCACGCACCGCTCCCAACCGCACTCCTGAAGGCACTGCGACGCTCGCTTTCTTCGAGGCTTATTTCTCGAATTTCATCGAGGGAACGGAATTCGATGTTGAGGTGGCCGCCGACATCATCTTTCGGGGCTTCATCCCCAGCGAGCGGCCACAAGACGCACACGACGTGCTCGGCACATGGCGAATCGTCTCCGATGATCAGGAAATGCGTCGCAGGCCAAAAAATGCCGCCTCGCTCGAAGCGCTCCTCAAATCTCGCCATGCGACGATTATGGAAAGCCGCCGTGACGGGCGACCCGGAGCCTTCAAGCAGGCCGAAAACCGGGCCGGGACTACCGTCTTCGTGGCACCGGAACTGGTGGCGGGCACGCTGTCCCAAGGGATCGAGCTCTGCCGAAGCCTAGAGACACCGTTCCAGCGTGCGGCATTCATGATGTTTCTCATTACCGAAATCCATCCCTTTGCCGACGGCAACGGACGGACCGCGCGAATCATGATGAACGCCGAGTTGGCAGCAGCGGGCGAAGAACGCATTGTCATTCCCACCGTGTACCGTGCCAACTATCTGTCCGCACTCAGGGCGCTGTCCCGGACTGGCCGGCCGGAACCCATGATCCGCATGCTCGACTATGCGCAGAAGTGGACGGCAGCTGTGGACTGGCGCTCCGTGGAGAATACCCGGCGGCAACTTGCCGCCTGCCATGCTTTTCTCGACGCCTCGGTTGCCGAGGAAGAGGGCAGGCGACTCAGGATGCCGGACAGGCTGGCCGAGTGACAGAACCCGCACCCCGACCGGCGCGGCCGCCTTGGTCGACCACTGTCAAGGTCCCCGGAGTTGCAGGATCCAGGGACCCTGCAACCCGGTCTCTGTCAGAGTGTGATTTCTGTATGGCGAACCCCGATTTTTCCACGATCACCGTGCTTGCCGAATACGACAAGCCGATTCTCGACGTGCTCCATGACCCAGACCTCGCACGGGCCAACTGTTGATGGCTGAGAAAAAGCGCGGGATTCTGGCGGTAATCCGCGGTTTACCGTGATCGTTCCTTTTCCCGTTGTACGGAACTCCTATGGGCGAGTCGTACCGTGGGGTATCGGTCGTGTGCGCCGGCCGGCGGCCGGGTTTCCGTGCCGGGTCGGAGTGAGGTCCGCACCTGAGGCAGGAGTCGGACGCAGGCGCACGGCGCCATTCGGGATGGATCGAATTCGCTCTTGTCGCCGGCAGGCCGGCTTTGCCACGGCCGTGCCCGCGTGGTATCGCAGCAGGGAAGAAGAGAGCGATGCGGCGCCGGCACAGATTCACCCAAGAATCCCGGCGCCGCACCTGAACGAGCCGGTCACGGGGACCGAACTCCCGTGGAGTATCCGGCATTCCGGCGTTTGGGTCTACCCCGCTCTCGGGCGGAGCGGTGTGCCAGACCGGACGCCTGTTCCCGTGCCGGCGGTGCCGGCGGCAGGTCGTGATCTGCCGGTCCTGCGACCGCGGCCGGATGTACTGCTCCCGGGCCTGCAGCGGGCGTATCGGGTGCCTCGCGGGCCAGACGCGACAGTTCGTGAATGCGCCAGGCGGCGACGGCATCGAAAGCCAGGCACTTGCGCAGGTCTTCGGCGTCGTCCAGCCGGCGGTCACAGATGCGGGTGCCGTTTTTGAGGGTGTCGAAGTACCGTTCGATCGCCCAGCGGTCTTCGTCGATCCCGATCACCTCGAGCGCGGTTTCTAGCGTCGCCTCGCCGGTGCTGGACAGGATGACCCAGTGCAAGGGCCTGGCCGAACCGGCCGGGGTCACCTCACGGACCTGCACGGCCAGCATCTCCAGCGGCGCGTCCGTCCGGGCGTCTCCCGGCGGCAGGACCGTCACCCGCGCCGCCCGCAGCAACAGTTTGACCGTGCGGGACGGCCGGCGGCGCGGGCCGCCGGCGGCATCAAGCACGAGGGTCTTCCGCCCCAGTTCGGGCTGCGTTTCGATGAAGGAGAACAGGTCTTGCGGCGAACCGTCGGCCGTCACCACCCGGCGCTGTTTCGAGCGGCAGGCGCGGACCACGACGCGGACCTCCGTCTGCGCCGCCAGACGATGGACGGCCCAGATGTCCATCTCGCGGTCGCCGACGCAAATGACTTCCGTGTCCTTGCAGGCCGCCGCCAGTTCGGCGCTCACCCGCACCCCGTCCTCCCAGCGGCGGCTTTCCGTCTCTTTCTTCCCCGCACGGCGAAAGTCGGCATCGGCCGACAGTACACCCAGCGGACGCCCGCCGGGTACGAACGCCAGCATCATGTGCGCCGCCAGTCCCGTCGCCCCCTGGCCGCCGCCGAGCGGCGCCAGGCCGGTGGTGACCGCCGAACGGCCGCTGTAATTGAGCATCGTCGTGTCCTGCACCGCGAGGATCCGGCGGTGGGCGCGGCAGCGCTTCACCGTGGCCTCGACGTGGGAGCCGAGCACATGCTTCATGGTGACTTCCCGGTTCGACAACAGGCGGTACACCGCCTGCCGGTCCGCGGACTCCGGAAACATCTCGGGAATCGTGGCGGCAGCCTGACGGCCCCAGATGTCGCCGATCCGCCGGATCCGGTCTCCCAACCGCCCATCATGATGATCCACATAGGCAAACTCGGAGTCGCCGTTCGGGCCCGGATCCTTCACATGGGCATCCACCCGGGTGCCGATCGGCCGCCGTGGCACGGTGCGCATCCGCCGTTTCCAGCCCCGCTGGAGCGGCACCATGAAAATCCGGCACGGCGCCTTCGCCACGCCGGCCCGATCCTGCGCTGCCGTCCAGCCGACGCACGACCAGTTGGCCGCACGGTAGCACGTCCCCGGCCGGGTCTCGTTGACGTAGGTGTAGGCCATCTGCGGGCGCACGCCGTGCTGCTGCTCCCAGTCGTCCCCGATCTGCCGCCGCGCCAGACCCAGGACATGCGACGCCAAATGCGGCACGGCGACGCCGGGCATGAGGAGAAAACGGTAGTGGTTGAGCAACCGGTTGAGGTGATGGCGCTTCGCCTCGTTCGACCAGCCGATGTGCTGGTCACGGGCCTTCACGTGCCAACTGGCGACCCGGAAACCGAGACCGCCGAGGCGACCGTGTCGCGCGGACACGATCCAGTAGTTCAGGACCGCGCCCGGTGCTTTCGGGCAGCCCTGCGGATGCCAGCGCTCCATCATCGCCCGCCAGCTACCGACCGCCGCCGCGCCGACCGGTTCAAGACGGACTTCGCCCAGCTCCCGCAACGAGCCGGAAAACGTGACCGCCGACTCCGACCGGGCGACCTCCGGGCGGGCGTTCGGCACCAGGCGGCAGGCCCGCTTCGCCGGCAGCGCCACGTGCAGTTCCCGGGCCAGCTGCGGCAGCGCTCGCTTGGCTGACGCCACGCACAGGGCACCCCGTGCATTGCGCCAGTCCTCGTGTTCACACAGGCCGCGGGCCAGTCCGTGGCGACTGGTCTCGCCGGCGGCCGCCGTCCTCCGGAACCACGCCGCGGTGTCCGCGGAAATCATGCGCGTGCCGATCTGCATGGCGGAATACATACGCTAGGCAATATCGGAAGTCAACAGCGACCCAGTGAAAGACCGGGACTACCTGCGGGGCTCCAGAAGCGTGATCCGTAACGGCGGGTTGGGGTGCGAAGGAAACAGGCCGAGGAGCACCTGATACAGCCCGGTGGCGGCCTTGAATCGAAGCCTCCCTTCCGCCGTCCTCGCCGTTCCCGGAAACCATTCCTGGCCTCCGGGCTATTCGGTCAACTACCCCTCGCCGTCACCCTCTCATCCGCCAGGGCCCGGCGCCCGGTAACAGTTACCGCGGTCTGAACAGTTGCCCCTTGTCCGGGTTATCGCCAGGCGCGCTCACCTGGTCACGTGGACCGTCCGGCGACCGGTTCGACGTACACGGCATCGGTCATCCAGCAGTCCTCGAACGGCGCTTCGGACTGCAGCGACAGATGAAACCAGTACGCCATGCTCGTCGTCAGATTGGTCAGGACCACTCGTTGGCGCGCCTCCGTGCCGCGGGTCTCGACCGGACCGTATTCCGCTGCCAGGTAGTCGATCATGAGTGCGTACGGGCCGTTTCGGATCATGCCGGTGAAACGCGGCAGGGGGCCGGTCTGTGCACGGTTGGCGGGAGATGCGAACCGAAAGGCGACGTCGAAACCCCGCCCATCACGGCGCCGCAGGGCCTCCAGCTGGATGCGGACGACTTCACCGGGCGACAAGAACGGTGCCGGTACGGGATCATCGCGCCAAAGGTCTGAGCGTCCGGGCTCGCCTCCCGACCCCGGGCCGGGCGCCAGAAGAACGACGCCGCCGACCAGGCCCATCAGCAGGATTCGGCAAACTGGCCAGGTCAATTTCGGTACCCGTACAACCGCCGCCCGGCCGGGCGGCGGTGGACCGCCCCGGGAGATGCCGGCGCCAGGGCCGGAGATCGCCGCCTCAGCGGCCGCCGCCGGATCCGGTACCGCCGAACGACACGGATTCGCCGCACCCGCACCGGGCGGTCTCGTTCGGATTCTGGAAGGTGAACCGGGACTGCAGGATGGTTTCCTCCCAACCGATCCGGCTGCCGGCGAGAAACAGCACCGCCGCCGGGTCGACGAACAGCCGGACCCCCTGGTCCTCCACCACCTCGTCGGTCGAACGGATGTCGTCGGCGTACTCGACATCGTACGCCATGCCCGAACAACCGCCGGTCTTGAGCGCAATCCGCAACCCGGCCGTACCGTCCCCGCGAGCGGCGATCATCGCCCGGGCCCGCTCGGCCGCGGCATCGGTGAGAGTCAGGAGCTTCGGCGCGTCGGTCATCGCATTCCCCTAGAAGTATCCCAGCTCGAGACGGGCAGCCTCGCTCATCCGGTCGGGCGTCCAGGGCGGCTCCCAGACGATCTCGACCTGAACCTCGCCAACGCCCGAGACTTCGCGCACCGCCGCCTCGACGCGGCCCGGGATGTACTGGGCTTCCGGGCAGTGCGGCGTGGTCAGTGTCATGGTCACGTCCACGTCGCAGCCGTTCCGGATGGCCACGTCGTACACCAGCCCGAGTTCCCAGATGCTGACCGGAATCTCGGGGTCGTAGACCGTATTTATGGCGGCCACCACCTCGGGGCGAAGCGCCTCGGCTCGTTCCTCCGGCGTACGGACCCCGGGCGGGGGCGGCGGGTTAGCCATCGTCTTCGGTCCGAACCGTTTCCGGACGGTTGTCGAGCGCCGCCCGCAGGGTATGGAACGGAAGGGTGGCGCACTTGATCCGCATCGGGAACTCGCGCACGCCGGCCAGCACCTCGAGCTTGCCGAGATCCCCGGCCGTTTCCCCCGGACCGGTCAGCATGTCCTGAAATCCGCGGAAGAGGTTCTCCATCTCGGCCACCGTCCTGCCTTTCAGCATCTCCGACAGGATCGAGGCGGCGGCCATCGTGATCGCACAGCCCTTGGCGTCGAACGACAGGTCGCGAATGCACCCGTCTTCGACCAGCACGTCCAGCGTGATCATGTCGCCACAGAGGGGGTTGTGCCCCTTGGCGGTGCCGCTGGGCGCGGCCAGGCGGCCGGCATTGCGGGGATTCCGGCTGTGATCGAGAATCACTTCCTGGTAAAGGTCGCGGAGATCATTCACGGAAGAAACAGCTCCTTTGCCCGGCCGAGACCCGCCACGAGAGCGTCTAGGTCGGCACCATGGGTGTAGACGCCGAGGGAGGCGCGGATCGTTGCGGGCACACCGAAATGCCGCATGGCGGGTTGTGCGCAGTGATGTCCGACCCGCACCGCCACCCCTTCCTGGTCGAGCACGGTGCCCACGTCGTGCGGATGCACGCCGTCGAACACGAACGAGATCGAACCCGCCCGCTGGCGGGGGGTACCGATCAGGCGGACACCATCCGCAGCCTGCAGGCGGTCGACCCCGTACTGCAGGATCCGGTCCTCGTGGCGCCGGATGGCATCGATTCCCAGTGACTGCACGTAGCCGATGGCGGCGGCCAGCCCCACGGCGCCGGCAATGTTCGGCGTACCGGCCTCGTAGCGCGCCGGCGGCGGTGCGTACGTCGTGCGCTCGAACGTCACTTCCTCGATCATGGAGCCGCCGCCCTGCCAGGGCGGGAGCGCGGTCAGCAGATCATGCCGGCCGTAGAGCGCCCCGATGCCCGAAGGGCCGTAGAGCTTGTGGCCGGAAAACGTGTAGAAGTCGCAAGCCAGCTCCTGCACGTCGACCGGTGCATGCGGGACCGCCTGGCAGCCGTCCACCAGGGTCAGGATGCCGCGCGCACGGGCCCGATGACAGATTTCCCGGGCCGGCAGCACGGTGCCGGTCGTGTTGGAAACGTGTGAAAACGCGATCAGCCGGGTCCGGTCACCCACTTCCCGAAACACGGCGTCGACGTCGATGTTGCCGGCAGCGTCGGCCGCCGCGGCGCGGACGCGGACCCCCGTCGAGTCGCGCATCAACTGCCAGGGAACGATGTTGGAATGGTGCTCGAGCACCGTGAGCACGATTTCGTCGTCCGGTGCCAGCCGTCCGCTCCGGCCCAGGCTTCCCGCCACCAGGTTGATGGCCTCGGTCGCGCCCCGGGCAAACACGATCTCCTCGGTGCAGCGCGCATTGAGGAAGCGTCGCACGACCTCCCGGGCGGCTTCGTAGCGGTCCGTCGCCTGCGCCGAAAGCAGGTAGACCCCCCGATGCACGTTGGCATATTCGGACTCGTAGAAGTCCCGCAGGGAATCCAGGACGACGCGAGGCTTCTGGGCGCTGGCGGCGCTGTCGAGGAAGGCGAGCGGCCGGCCGTTCATGGGGCGCGCGAGGAGGGGGAAGTCGGCCCGCGCCGCGAGGATTCCGGGGATCTGGCCGGGGGTCGCGTTCACGCTGCCATGCGCCCCAGCGCCTGCAACCAACTGTCCACCCGGCACCTCAATCCGGCCCGGATTTCTGCGTGGGCCACGCGGTCGGCCACCGCTCCGGTAAAGGCTTCCATCAGCACCGTTCTCGCCGCGGCTTCGGGCAACCCGCGGGAACGCAGATAGAAGAGCGCGTCGGCATCGAGCTGCCCGGTGGCCGATGCATGGCTGCACGCCACGTCATCGTTGAGGATTTCGAGTTCCGGCTTGCTTTCCGCCCGCGCACCGGTGCTCAGCAGCAGGTGGCGGTTGTCAAGGGTGGCGCGGGTGCCCGAAGCGCCCGGAAGCACCCGGATGCGTCCCTGGAAAGCCCCGCGGGCGGTGTCGCTGAAGATCCCTCGCCAGTGCTGGCGGCTGGTTCCTGCCGGGGTGCGGTGATCGATGCGGGTGAGCGCATCGACGTGGGCCGAAGCGCGGGCACAGCACAGTCCGTTGAGCTCGCCGTCCGCCCCCGTCCCCTCGAATACCAGCCTGGTCTCGGTCCGGATGGCAGGATCCGGACCGGTCAACACGAAACCGGCGTAGGCGGCGCCGGCCTGGAGGCGGGCATGCGCAACCTCGACGTGAACGGCACCGGCCGTGACCCCGCCCGCCCGGACATGATCGAGGCGGGCTTCGGGCCCGGCCGCAATCTCGGTGACCTGATTGGTCCAGACGTTCGGCCCGCCGCCGCCGTGGTGCTCGACCACGTGGGCACGGGCCCCGGCGCCCAGCGCGATGAGGGTGCGCAGGTGATGCGCACACGGCTCTTCGGCCCGGCGGGCGACGTGGACGACCTCGACCGGATCTGCGAGCGCAACCCCGTCTTCGATCAGCAGCACCGCACCGTCGGTGGCGAACGCCGTGTTGAGCGCGACCAGCGCCTGCGGCCGGCGATCGGTGACCCGTGACAACCGCTCTTCGGCAAACGCTTCGGGATCGCCGATGAGCGTCCTTACGGCGGCAGGATCCGCCGCCAGCACCGCACCCAGCGTGGTCAGCCGAACGCCAGCCGGCAGGTCGCCGGCCTCGGATTGCTCCGGACAGAACCGGCCGTCCACGAACACCAGCCGGTGCCGCATCCCGGAAAACAGCGAAGGGGGATCCTCGGACCGCACATCCGCGTCCGGCCTCACCGGCGTGAACACCTGGCGGGTGAGGGCGGCGGTCGGCCCCGACCGCCATTCCTCGATCGCCGGAACGGGCGGACCGTCTTCCTCGAACTGGCCGAACGCCCTCATCCGGAGCGCATCGACCCAGGGGGTGCCGGCCCCCGGCAACCCGCCGCGGTGCGCAGCGAACGCGGCCCGCTGGCCGTCAAGCCAGGTATCGCTCACGGCATCAGGCCGCCTGGAAGGCTGCATAGCCGGTCTCTTCGAGTTCCGCCGCCAGGCCGCGGTCGCCGGTTCGGGCGATCCGCCCGTCGGCGAGAACATGGACCGAATCCGGCACCACGTACTCGAGCAGCCGCTGGTAGTGGGTGATCAGGACCAGGGCCCGGTCACCGCCCCGCATCGCATTCACGCCGTCCGCCACGACCCGCATGGCGTCGATGTCGAGGCCGGAATCGGTTTCGTCCAGAATGGCCAGGCGGGGATTCAGCATGGCCATCTGGAAAATTTCGTTCCGCTTCTTTTCGCCGCCCGAGAAACCGGCGTTGACATCGCGCCGGAGGAAGGCCTCGTCCATCTCGAGCCGGGCGAGCGTCTCGCGGGCGCGCTGCAGGAAGTCGATCGCGTCCACCGGCGCCTCGCCGCGCGCCTTCCGCTGGGCATTGAGCGCCGTGCGGGCAAACGTGGCATTGACGACGCCGGGGATCTCGACCGGATACTGGAAGGCCATGAAGACGCCGGCGGCGGCGCGCTCCTCGGGAGCGAGACCGAGGAGGTTCTGCCCGTCATAGCGCACCTCTCCATCCGTCACCTCGTAGCCGTCCCGGCCGGCCAGCACGTTGGAGAGCGTCGACTTGCCCGAACCGTTGGGCCCCATGATGGCCGCGACCTCGCCGGCGGCGACCGACAGATCAAGGCCCTTGAGCACTTCCTTGCCGCCGACGCTGGCCCGCAGCCCGCGGATCGTGAGCAGGGGTTCCGTCATCCGACCGCACCTTCCAGGCTGATGCCCAGCAGTTTCTGCGCCTCGACCGCGAACTCCATGGGCAGCTGCTGCAGCACCTCGCGGCAGAAACCGTTCACGATCAGGGAGACCGCCTCCTCGGCATCCAGCCCGCGCTGACGGCAATAGAAGAGCTGGGCGTCGCTGATGCGGGAGGTCGTGGCCTCGTGCGCCACCTCGGCGCCGGGATGCCGCACGTCGATGTAGGGGACGGTATGCCCCCCGCAGGCGTCACCGATCAACAGCGAGTCGCACTGGGTGAAGTTGCGGGCGCCGGCGGCCTTCGGCTGCACCCGCACCAGGCCGCGGTAGGTCTGCTGTCCGCGCGCCGCCGAGATCCCCTTCGAGATGATCGTGCTGCGCGTGTCCCGGCCGAAGTGGATCATCTTGGTGCCGGTATCCGCCTGCTGGCACAGGTTCGAAATGGCGACCGAGTAGAATTCGCCGACGGACCGGTCTCCCTGCAGGAGCACGCTCGGATACTTCCAGGTGATGGCCGACCCGGTTTCGACCTGGGTCCAGGAAATCTTCGAATCTGCCCCCCTGCAGGCACCGCGCTTGGTGACGAAGTTGTAGATGCCGCCCCTGCCCTCGGCATCGCCCGGGTACCAGTTCTGGACCGTGGAGTACTTGATTTCGGCACCCTCCAGGGCAACCAGTTCGACCACGGCAGCATGCAATTGGTTCTCGTCGCGCTGCGGGGCCGTGCACCCTTCGAGATACGAGACCCGACTCCCTTCATCGGCGACGATGAGCGTACGTTCGAACTGACCGGTGCCGCGGGCATTGATCCGAAAATACGTGCTGAGTTCCATCGGGCAGTGCACACCCTTCGGCACGTAAACGAACGAGCCGTCGCTGAACACTGCCGAATTCAGCGCCGCATAGAAATTGTCGGCCTGCGGCACCACGCTGCCCAGATACTTCCTGACCAGGTCGGGATGCGTCCGGACCGCCTCCGAGATCGGGCAGAAGATGACCCCCATCTCGGCAAGCTTGTCCTGGAAGGTGGTCGCCACCGAGACGCTGTCGAACACCGCGTCGACCGCCACGTTTCCGGCCCCCGCCACCCCGGCCAGGATCTCCTGCTCACGAAGCGGAATGCCGAGCTTTTCGTAGGTGCGAAGCAATTCGGGGTCCACCTCGTCGAGACTGGCCGGGCCGTCGTCCTCGCGCTTGGGAGCGGCGTAGTAGCAGGCGTCCTGGAAGTCGATCTTCGGAAAGTGGACGTTGGCCCAGCGGGGTTCGCGGTGCTCGAGTCCGAGCCACGTCCGGAAGGCCTTGAGGCGCCACTCGAGCAGCCAGTCCGGCTCCTCCTTCTTGGCTGAAATGAACCGGACGATGCCCTCGTTAAGTCCCGCGGGGGCGCGCTCGGTCTCGATGTCGGTAGTGAAGCCGTAGCGGTATTCGCCGGCGACGCGTTCGACCGTTTCGACCGTTTCGCGAAGCGGGCTCATGCCGCAAGCTCCGAAACCCCGGTCGCGCGCGGGGCAAGCGCCGGCAAGCTGCCGACGCCGTGCAGTTCCTCAAGCGAGATGCCGGCGAGGGTCGAACGAACCGCATCATTGATGCGCTGCCAGTTGGCCGCCGACGGACAGATCTCCATCAGGTCGCAGGCATCGCCCCCTTCCGCGCAGACGGTCAGCGCAACCGGCCCGTCGATGGCCGCAATCACGTCGCCCACCGAAATGCCGGCCGCGGTCCGCGTACTGCGATAACCGCCGCCCGGGCCCCGCTGCGACACGACGAGATCCGCCCGGGTCAGGGCGGCGAGCACCTTGGCCACGGTCGGTACCGGCAGCCGGGTCTCCCGGGCCAGCGCGGCGGCGGTGAATGTGCGGGCAGGCTCGCGGGACATGCGCCCTGCCAACAGGACGGCGTAGTCCGCGAGCCGACTGACACGGAGCATGGGATCCTCCTCCCCTCCGGCGGTCGAACGAACAACGGATAACAATATAGACCATTTCGGTCAACTATTCGAGTCCGGGCTGTGGTATGGTGCGTCGACACGACACACGGAGTGAGGCCGGAGACCGCTCCTGTCCGGGAGCCCGGGGTCTGGGCGGCCGTCCTTCGTGCGCATTGAGTACCCCAAAGCGCCGCCGGCCTGGCGGCGAGGAGCCTGACCTGCCCATGTACATGCGAACCCTGCTGCCGCTGATCCTGACCGCCGTGCTTGCAGGCGCGTTCACGGCGCGCGCCGACACCACCGATTCACGCTGGGCGACCGAGGTCATGGTCGCGAAGACCGGTGATCACTGCGTCGACGACCCCAACTGCATGAATCGCTTCCATCCGGCGATTCCGCCCGTTGCCCGGGCCAATCCGGGCGATCTCATCACGATCGAAACGCGGGATGCCCTCGATTCCGATCTGACCGTGGATTCGGTCGCCGACGACCTGGCGGCGGTCGACCTGAATCTCGTGCATCCGATGACCGGACCCATCCACATCAACGGCGCCGAACGCGGCGACGCGCTGGCGGTGGAGTTGCTCGCGATTGCCCCCGACCAGTACGGCTACACGCTGATCGTTCCCGGCTTCGGCTTCCTTCGGGACCTGTACACCGAACCCTACGTCGTGAACTGGAAGCTCACGCCGCGGGGAGCGGTATCCGATCAGATGCCGGGCGTGACCGTGCCCTACGAGGCCTTTCCCGGGTCGATCGGCGTGCTGCCGGGCGAGCCGGAGGTCCAGGCGTGGAAGGCCCGCGAGACCGCCCTGGCCGAAGCCGGCGGAATCGCACTGGCGCCGCAGCCGACGGGGGCGCTTCCGGCCGCCGTGTGCGGACCGGAAGGCAGCCACAGCGCGGATTGTCTGCGGACGATCCCGCCCCGCGAAAACGGCGGGAACATGGATGTCCAGCAGATGCAGGTGGGGACGACCATCACCTTCCCCTGCTTCGTGGACGGCTGCGGCCTGTTCGCGGGTGACGTGCACTACGCCCAGGGCGACGGCGAGGTCTCGGGCACGGCGATCGAAATCGGAGCGGTCGTGACGGTGCGGACCAGCATCATCAAGGGCGGCGGCGCCGGTATGGTCGCACCGCACGTGTCCGGCAACGACGAGATCCGCGACATCGAGCCGACCCGCTTCCACCAGACGGTCGGATTACCGCTCAAGGCAGCGGGCGAAGTGCCGATCTACGTGACCTATCTCGACTCGCAGAAGATCGGCGCGCTCGAGAACCTGAGCGAGGATCTCACCCTCGCCGCCCGTCACGCCCTGATCCAGATGATCGACTACATCCATGCCGAACACGGGCTGACGCGCGAGCAGGCCTACATCCTGGCGAGCGTTGCCGTCGACCTCCGGGTGGGCCAGGTGGTGGACGTGCCGAATTACGTGGTCACCGCGGTTCTGAATCTTGACGTGTTCGACAAGTTCCGGAACTGAGTCACGCGGCGTCCGGGGAGCGCCCGCCACGCGGCGGGCGCTCCTCGGCGCCTTGTTCGTCGGCCTCGTGGGGCCCGCCCCGGCCCGGGCCCATACGCCGTACCGGCAATGGAAGGTCTATCGCCAGCGCCACCTGGTGATCGGTGCCTCCCGGGAGGATGCGGACAGCTACCCCCGGGCCAAGGCCCTTCAGGCGTTTCTCGAACGGCAGCTCCCGGAAGCCAGTGCGCGGGTGGCGCGGGCTCGGACCCGGCAGCGGCTCGCGGACCTGCTGGCCACCGATCAGCTGAAGGTGATCCTGCTGGCGCTGGAGGATGCCGCCGCACTGATGCGGGGAGAGGCGCCCTTTGCCGCCCCGATTCCGGATCTCGCCGTCCTCGGCCGGTTCGGGAGCCACGTGTTGTGTGTCCGGAGCTCCTTTCCCGTGACGCATGCATGGCTGCTCTCCCACGCCTTCGCGGAATTCCCGGGGGTTTCGGCGCCGGGCGGACTCCCGGTACCGATGCATCCGGGGGTCCAGGCGGCCCTCGCCGGCCAACCGATGCCTGAGGACCCGGCCGGTGCGGAATTCCCGAAGGAGGCCATTCCGGCGGCCGGCGATACGCATCGGCATTGACCCCGGGCCCGCCTGGCATGCGCCTGTACCGGGTACTGACGCCAGGGAAACATGGCAGGGCTGCATTCCGGCCGGATTCCCCGTAACCTGAAGCGTTCCCGGCACACGGTGGCCGGCACGATGCCGACTCGGGCGCTTTCCTCCCGGACCGCTCCAGACCGGTAGTGCCACCCGGCCGGAACCACCAAGGAAACCCGATCGTGACCAACACCAGCCTTGAACAAGCATTCGCGACAACGGAAGCCGCCGCCGAAACTGCACGCCGGTCAGCGGCCGTCGTGGTATCGCGGGCCCGAGCACTGGAGAAAGCCGCCAGGACCGGCAACCTGAAGGGCATCAAGCGCTGCCAGGAAAATCTGGAGACCGCAGTATCGGACCTGCAGCGAGAGGTCGAAAATGCCGGCTCCAGCTGGTCGTTGGCAGATGAGGAAGTCGACCGCATCTTCAGGGAGGACTATGCCGACATTCTGATGCGCACCGCCGAACAACAGGGCGTCACGATCAGCCAGCAGGATGACCGCCTGTTGTCGTATCCGTCGATCGTGCGGATTCTCCACGGCGACCTGGCCGTGAGGGTCGACCGCAAGAAGGTGTCCACGGTGAGACCGACCTTTCTGGTTGAACTCCTGCTCCAGAACCAGCGCCGATTCGAGGCGCGCAAGGGCGGCGACAGCTATTCGACCAGGTTTCTCGAATCCCTCTACAGCGTCTACGGCGAACTCCTGAAGGAGAGCACCAGCAAGCTGGCCCTGTCCGAGAGCGGCCGGGTCATCCCCTTGATCCGGATCTACCGGCTGGTGACCGCACTGCCCGGAGGTGCCCGGGAATATGACCGCAGTGACTTCGCGCGCGACCTGTTCAGGATCGATTCCGACGGACCAAAAGAGACCAAGAACGGGGCGAAGGTAGCGTTCCCCTCCTCCACCGGCACCCGGCACCGGGCCAGCGACCGTTTCTCGTTCATTGACCCGGACGGACAGGCGGTCGAATACCACGGGATCCGCTTCATCGAGAACCAGCCATGAACCCCACAGCCGGGGGCGAGAATCTCACGCTCGGGGTCGAGGATTGGCTCGACGTTATCGATCGCGAGTATCTCTCGACCTTCATTAAGGACGGTGGATCCGCCGTCAAGTTCGCGGTCACGCCCGAAGCCCAGCGGTCGGCGCTGCGGGAGAAACTGAGGCTCCGCTCCGAGAATCTCGACTATGCGACCGTGGTGCTGCATGCAGAACAGTGCCGGGTTCACATGCCGCAGGACATCTTTTATGCGATGGCATCCCAACTGGACTGGCGGCTGCTGGCGCGGCGGCTGATCCTGCGTCTGCTGGAAGAGAAGGACTACTATGTCGAGGGGATCGATCCGGAAAACACTTTCGACATACTGGGTGCGGTTGCGCAAGCCAACGATCTGGATCCCCAGTTCATCCTTCCCGAATTGCGCCTGCTGCTGCAGAACGAGGTCTTCAAGAACCCCAACATGATGCGGGCGTTTCGCCTCGCGATGTTGCACCTGTGCCGGCTGGAGAGAGGCCCGCCCGATCAGCGCACCTATGCCGGGCAGCCACTGCTCGACTGGCTGACGGGAGTCAATCCGCGCATCGGCAGTGTTCGTCACTTTCAGATTCACACGCCGATCAACCGCACGACGGCCCGCTATTTTATCGAATCAACGCTCTACTGGGTGCGCCACGCCGGCCATGCGGGCACACTGATCATGCTCGACAACGCCCGCGTCACCATCCAGCGCAACCCGCGCGACGGGCAGCGCTATTTCACCCGTGCAATGACGATGGATCACTACGAAGTGCTGCGGGAACTCATCGACGACGCGGACAGGTTGCCGGGTTTGCTGCTGATCGTCATCACAGATGAGAAATTCACCCACGACGACCCCCAAGACAAAAAGTCGCGAGGCTGGGGCATCTATCAAGCACTACAGACCCGGGTGATGGATGACGTTCGGGATCGGCACCTCGTGAATCCCGTGGCCGCCCTCGTGCGGCTGCCGTAGGAGGCATCCTTACATGGCCACCAGCCCGCCAGAATATCTCGCCGCACGCCAAGCGGTAGAAGCGCTGCGCAACGGTGTTCCGAACCGAGCAGCCGTGCGCGAGCTCGGCTGCAGCCAGTCACGAATCGAGCAGCGTTTCGTCCGCATGCTGGAAGAGGCAGAAGACCACGGTCACGTCCAGGAAGTCGGGCCCGCCCGACGCGGCCTGCTGGTGTCCGCCGAGTTCGGGAACGGCAAGTCCCATCTCCTGGAACATCTGGAACACCTCGCGCTCTCCCGCAATTTCGTTTGCAGCCGGGTGACGATCAGCAAGGAAACACCCCTCTACGATCTGGGGAAGGTGTTCTCGGCGGCGATGGACAACGGCCGCACGCCGGATCGCGGCGGCCGGTTCGTGGAAGACCTGTCCTTCCGGATCCGCGAGCATCCCGAGAAACTGGAAGCGTTTGCAGAGTGGGCCCGCAAGGCTGCCGCCGGGGACCTGATCAGTCCGATGTTCCCGGCCAGTCTGCGCGTGTACGAACGCTCGGACGACTACGAGCTCCTGGACGCCATCGAATCCTTCTGGGCGGGCGACAAAATCCAGCTTCCCAAGCTGCGCGAGGGACTCCGGGAGATCGGAGAAGCGCAGAACCACCGGTTTCGGGCGCCCAAGGCGGCGGATCTGCCGGCCCAGCGCCTGCGCTTTGCCCTTGAACTGATCAAGGCCATGGGCTACCGCGGATGGGTGGTGCTGCTGGACGAGATCGAGTTGATCGGTGAGTACCCGATCCTGCAGCGCGGGCGCTCCTATGCCGAAGTCGCGCACTGGCTGGGACACACGAAGAGAAGGGATGATCCCGGGCTGATCAGTGTAGGTACGGTCACGGAAGACTTCGCCCTCGCCGTCATCGATCCGTCGTACGAGAAAGGGAAAAAAGACCGGGCCAACGTGCGCCCAAGACTCGAGCAAAGCGCCAGGTACGCCGCGCTCGGGGGACCTGCCGAAACCGGAATGAACCTGCTGGAGCACCATTGCGTCGCGCTGGACCCGCCCGAAGAGAACGACATTTACTCGACCATGGACAAACTGCGGAACCTGTACCGACGGGCCTACGACTGGAACCCGCCGGTACACCACACCACCGCCGGAGGAGCCGGCCTCCAGGGCCGCATGCGCTACAAGGTTCGGGCGGCCATCAACGAGTGGGACTTGCGGCGGCTGCGGCCCGACTATCGGCCCGACACGATCATCGATCCGTTTGATCAGAACTACGTCGAGAAGCCCGAACTCGAACATCACGGAACGACGGACCCGGCCTGACTGCTTGCCGGCTTCCGGTCACGGGCCGCGCCCCGACGGGTTCCGGACGGCTCCGGTACTGCCACATCGCAGGAGACAGATCCCATGCCGGTCCTGCTGCATGCCGGTGAGATCCTTGACGCCCACGCACGGATCCGGCCCTCCGGAACCGGCGCAAGCGATCTTGAACACACCCTGACGTTTGCGGCCTGGAACACCCGCTCCTGCCGGCTCGGAAACGCACTGCTCGGGATCGGCCTCACGCCCGGCGACCGGGTCGCAGTACTGGCCTACAACCGGCTGGAATGGGCCGAGATCTACGTGGCCGCCGCCAAGGCCGGGCTGGTGGCCGTCCCGATCAATTTCCGTCTGACGGCGGCGGAAGCCAGGCGCATCATTGACGACTGCACTGCCGCCGCAGTGGTGATCGAGGACCCGCTCCGGCCCGTCATCGAGGCGATCCGGCCCGATCTCGACCTGCCCCCCGACCGCTACATTCAACTGGGCGGCACACCGCCGGCCGGCTACCGCTCGTACGAGGATCTCATCGAAGCCGCAGCGGTCACGGATCCCGGCATCACGGTTGCGCCCGACGACCCGTGGTGCCTGATGTACACCTCCGGCACCACGGGGCACCCGAAGGGGGCCATCCGCAGCCATGCGGACATGGCGATGCTCGCCCTCATGACCGCGATCGAGTTCCGGATTCACCGGCAGGACCACGCGTTGCTGGTCATGCCGATGTGCCATGCGAACTCGCTCAATTTCTTCACGGCGTTCCTGCACGTGGGCGCCGCTATCACCATCTTTTCGCGCCGGTCGTTCGACCCGAAACTGTGCGGTTCGGTTCTGGCCCGCGGAATCACCTTCACATCGCTCGTCCCCACCCATTACACCCTGCTGCAGGATGTGGCGCCGGACCGGCGCGCGGGTGAATCCGTCGAGAAGCTGCTCGTCTCCTCGGCCACAGCCTTTGCCGAGACCAAGCAGGCGATCATGGAGATGTTTCCGAACTCCGGACTCTACGAACTCTACGGTTCGACCGAGGCCGGGTGGGTCACGGTGCTGCATCCGGGCGAACAGTTCGACCACCTGGGCACAGTCGGCCGCGAAGTGGTGGGATCCGCTCCGATCCGGATCCTCGACGATGACGGTCGCGAGGTTCCGGACGGCAGCCCCGGAGAACTGTACTCGTCGAGTCCGTACCAGTTTCAAGGCTACTGGAACCGCCCGCAGCAAACCGCCGAAGCGTTTCGCGGCAACTATCTCAGCGTCGGCGACATCGCGCTGCGCGACGACGGCGGCTACATCCGGCTCCTCGACCGCAAGAAGAACATGATCGTCTCGGGCGGCGAGAACATCTACCCCAGCGAAGTCGAACAGGTCCTCTGCCGGCATCCGGGCGTGCGCGAGGCGGCGGTGGTGGGCATGCCGGACGCGAAGTGGAGCGAGCGCGTCGTCGCCGCGGTCGTCCTGCGGCCCGGTCAGACGCCGGAGGTTTCGAGCCTGCTGGAATGGTCGCGGGAACACCTGGCCGGCTACAAGCGTCCGCGCGACATCGTCTTCCTGACCCCCGAACAGATGCCGCGCAATGCGACCGGCAAAATCCTGCACCGCCAGCTGCGGGCGATGCTGGCGGACCGGCGCCGCCGGCAGCAGCCCGAATCTTGAGGAATCCTCCCGTGAACCCGATCGATCTCAACTCGGATCCCCACAGCGTGGCCGCCTGGGTGGCGCGCTGCCTCCAGCGGCGCGGCGTAACCCGGGTCTTCGGTCTCCAGGGCGGCCACATCCAGCCGATCTGGGACCACGTCGCCCGCTTGGGCATTCCGATCGTGGATGTGCGC
The DNA here is from genome assembly GCA_965203385.1 of Alphaproteobacteria bacterium. Classification (GTDB taxonomy): domain Bacteria; phylum Pseudomonadota; class Alphaproteobacteria; order TMED109; family TMED109; genus VXPW01. The sequence goes on along the minus strand of OZ241893.1, from coordinate 1,572,342 downwards.
GACGAGGGAGCCGCGGTGCACATGGCCCATGCCCATGCCGAACTGACCGGCGAACCCGGCATCTGCCTGGCGACGGCCGGGCCCGGCGTGACCAATTGCGTGACCGGCATGGCCAACGCCGACCTGGCCCGGGTGCCCGTGCTGCTGATCGGCGGCTGCACAACGCGGATGCAGGCGAACATGGGCCCGCTCCAGGACATTCCCCATGTCGCACTGCTCGCACCGGTCACCCGCCTTGCCCGGACCGCCCGCGTGGCCGATCAGGTCCTGCGCGAGCTGGACGCCGCCCTCGCCGCCGCAACCGGCAACGTTCCGGGACCCGCGTTTCTGGAAATCCCGACGGACGTACTCCGCCAGACGGTGCCGCCGGAGCTCGTGCTCGACGAATGGCTGGCACCCCGCCCGCCCCACGTCCTGCCACCTGATTCCGCCGTGATCCGCCGGGCCGCCGCCGCGGTTCGATCCGCCCGCCGGCCGCTGGTCATTTCCGGCCGCGGAGCACGAGCGGCCGGAAAAGAACTCGTCGACTTTCTCGATGCGACCGGAGCGCTGTATCTCGATACGCAGGAGAGCCGCGGGCTGGTGCCGGCTTCGCACCGGTCCGTGGTCGGTGCCGCCCGGGCCGCGGCCATGGCCCAGGCCGACCTCGTCATCACGCTGGGCCGGAGGCTCGATTACCAGCTCGCGTACGGCTCGCCCGCCGTGTTTCCGGATGCCCGGTTCCTTCGCATCGGAGAGGCCGCCGAAGACCTGCACGACAACCGCCGCGGCGACCCCGAGGTACTGGCCTCGGTCGGACCGGCCCTGTCTGCGCTCGCGAAGGAACTGCGCCGGGATCCCGGCTCGCTTGACGCGGGCTGGGCCGAAGAACTGCGGGCGAAGCACCAGGCCCGGGCGGCGCGCGGGCGCAACCGGCCGCCGCCCCGCTCCGGACCGGACGGCAAGATCCATCCCATGGCGATCTTCCACGCTCTCGCGGAGGTGACCGAGACGGACCACATCGGGATTGCCGATGGGGGCGACCTGCTGAGTTTCGCGCGGGTCGGACTCGATTCGACGACGTACCTCGACGCCGGGGTCTTCGGCTGCCTCGGGGTGGGGGTTCCGTTTGCCGTGGCCGCAGCCCTGGCCTGCCCCGGCCGGCAGGTGGTGTGTGTCACCGGTGACGGTGCCTTCGGGATCAACGCAATGGAGATCGACACGGCCGTGCGGCACGCGGCGCGGGCGGTGTTCATCGTGTCGAACAATGCCGCCTGGAACATCGAGCGCTACGACCAGGAGGTCAACTACGGTGGTCGGGTGGTGGGCACGACCCTCGCGCACTCCGACTACGCCGCCTTGGCCCGGGCGCTGGGAGCCCACGGCGAACGGGTCGAGGACCCGGCAAATCTGGCCGCGGCCCTTCGGCGCGGGTTCGAAAACGCACCGGCAGTGATCGACGTGGTGACGTCGCAGGAAGTCGTCTCGTCCGACGCAACCAAGGGTCTGAGCATCGTTCCGGACTATCAGCCTCTGAGTGCCTGGGACCAGGCGGAGCGCCGCCGCCGCGAAGCCTGAGCGGGCGACCCGCACACCACCGGCAGGGCGGCAGCAGGGCGGAGCCGATGAGGACCGCAGGGCGGGTAGACAAGCGGCCGGATGTGTGTGTTCCTATGCCGTAACTGCCCAGCAATTGCTCACCCCCATGTGAGCAGAGCAAACTGCCGGCCTTACGGGAAGAAGAACGGAACAGGACATCTGCCGGTCAGGCGACAAATTCGAAATCGTCCGTGGTTAGCAGTGACGCATCGAAGTCCTTGATCACGATCGAGAAGGCGTCGGCGGGACCGTTGATCAGGGCGTGATCGCCATCTTGCTTGATGTCAAGATCGGTGAACTTCATGCCGCCCCGGATGACGAGGGTATCCACCCCATCCTCAAAGTCGTGGATAGTGTCGGTGTTGGATTCCCGGTCGAACACGAACCGATCGGCGCCGCCGCCGCCCCACAGGTCGTCATTGCCCTTGCCGCCGACGAGGGTGTCAGCGCCGTTGCCGACATCGCCATTCCATCGCCAAATTCCGGATTGTTCGAGGATCCTCTCATCGCCGTTGATCCGCCACAACTCCCAGTACCTGTCGAAGCCCGAGTGGCCGCCGATGAGGGTGTCATCGCCATCGCCGCCGTAGAGAGTATCGTCGCCATCTTCGCCTTTGAGGTGGCCTTTACCTAAATTGTCGAGGTTGCCGCCGATGAGAGTGTCGTCGCCGGCGCCGCCGTAGAGGGTGTCGTCACCGTCATCGTTGATGCCATGGACGCCAGCATCGCCCCCCAAGTTGCCGCCTATGAGGGTGTCGTCGCCTTCGCCGCCGTAGAGCGTGTCGTCGCCGTCGTCACCTTCACGGAGCGCGATGCGGTGTTGAACGCGGAGGGCCCAGTTGCCGCCGACGAGGGTGTCGTCGCCTGCGCCGCCGTAGAGCGTGTCGTTGCCGTCATCTCTGAAACCACCCCAGATGCCGCCGAAGATGCGGTCGTCGCCATCGCCGCCGCGGATCGTGTCGTTTCCTGCACCACCGTCGATCGTGTCGTTTCCGGCGCCGCCGTCGATCGTGTCGTTGCCGTCACCGCTGACACCCTGCCATCTGCCGCCGTAGATGGTGTCGTCGCCATCGCCGCCTCGGATCGTGTCGTTTCCTGCGCCGCCTCGGATCGTGTCGTTTCCTGCGCCGCCGTCCAGGGTGTCGTTTCCTGCGACGCCGTAGATGATGTCGTCGCCGTCGCCGCCGGTGATCTGGTCGTCGCCATCGCCGCCGCTGAGGTAGCCGTCGCCGGTCAGGGTGACGCCTTTGGGTTCCGGCACGTTCCCGGTACTGCCGGTGCCAGATCTCTGTGCCTGTTCGCCGGTCGGCTCGGTCGGGATCTTGTCTCGCTGGCTGAGCCCATCCTCGACCTTGTCGCCAGAGCTGGCCGGAAGCGCGAAGTCGTCTTCGTCAAGGGAGTCCGCCGAAACGCCCTTGAGCCGAATGGTGTCGCCCTGTTTACCGTAGTGAACAACAGCATCGTCGCCGTTCTGCTCAATGACCAGTGCCGCGAACCCGCCGGTCACCCCGTGGATGCGGATCGTATCGCCGTCCCTGAAATCGCCTATGGTATCCTGGCCGTCCCCGACGTTGAACATGAAGATGTCAGTGCCCCGACCACCCCTCAGCGTATCGGCTCCCCGACCACCGTTCAGGGTGTCGTCGCCATTGCCTCCCTTCAGGGTATCGTCACCCCTGCCGCCGTTCAGCGTGTCGTTGCCCCCGAAGCCTCTCAGGGTATCGTCACCATCCCCACCATCAAGTGTATCGGCACCCTTCCCGCCCTTGCGCGTCACTCCAGCGGCCTTCTGCGCGGCAGGTCCGGATCCGTTGCCTTCCGTCCGGGACACATGTTCCAGAACAGGGCCTTCTCCATCGTTGCCGCTATCGCCGTTCTCGTCACCGCTCTGCGGGGCACCCTCGGCGGCAGGAAACCGGAAGCGGTCTTGTGTCAGCGACGCCGCCGACACGTTCGACAGCCGGATACTGTCGCCGTCGCCATATCGGATGACGGCAGCGGTACCGTCCTGTTCGATGACCAGGCCTGCGAACCCGGCTGACACGCCGGCGATCTCGATGATGTCGCCGTCGCCGAAGTCGGCAACGGTGTCGTGCCCGTCCCCGACCGCGAATGCGAAAGTGTCGGCACCGAGGCCGCCATTCATCCAGTCGCTTCCTCGACCGCCATTCAGGATGTCGTCTCCACGCCCGCCCCACAGTGTGTCGATGCCTTCACCACCGTTGAGCGTGTCGTTTCCGTCACCGCCATACAAGGTATCGTTGCCGCCATCTCCATAAACGACGTCATTGCCGGACCAGCCGTCGAGCGTGTCGTCGCCGGCACCACCATGGAGTTGGTCGTCGCCGTTACCGCCCGTGAGGGTATTGGCATGCTCATCACCACGAAGGGTAACGCCCTTTTCTTCAATCATGAACATTCTCCTGTTGGTGCAAGCGACATCCGATGGTCAATGGAATCGGCTCCATCGCAGAGGGGCAACCGGAAGCAGGCTCCGTTTCTTCAAGTAACAGATCCCAAAGTGTGGCACAAGGCGACTGTAATCGCGACCAGGACTTTCCCGGGCCGGAGTCATGATTCTGAATCACCGGCGAAAGGGTCGCACGGCTCTCCTTTTCACAGCATGCAGGGGTGACAGCGGTGCCGTTTGATGTTCGATCGCCGCTGCCGGTTCCGGCGTCGACTGATCTGTTCTTCAGGATTGGCGGTCTCGGCACGTCACTGGGACTTTCGGTCGTCTTTTGCGGCATTAGAACACTAATGCCGCGTTTCCGGTGCCCGAAAAGCCTTGAACGGTATGCCAGACGTGTGGCGATGGACGAAATCAAGGCCAACGATTTCAACCTGAACATCTCCCGCTACGTCAGCACAGCGGAACCGGAAATCGAAATCGATCTGGCAGCCACGCATCGTGAGTTGGTTGAGATCGACCGGCAGATTCAGGAGTCGACGGCGAAGCACAATGCGTTTCTCAAGGAACTTGGCCTATCGCCATTGCCAGTGCCCGATCGCTAACCGAAGCTCCAGATGCGCCGTGGCAAGACGGCCTGCACGGCCCGCGAGAAGCTTGCCGCCGCTGCCTTCCGGCGCCTGCACCGCAAGCTCTTCGCCGTCAGCCCCGGGGGGCCGCTCTGGAAGGGCCGCCGGATCCTCGGCAGCGGCGGCTCGAAGATCGCCCTGGTGTGTGCGCTGGCCGCCGACGGCAGACGCATACCTGACGGCGCTCACTACCCTCAGGACCTGGTCAGCACCACGATCGGTTCACCGGTTCAGGGTCTCCTTCGTTCCGCCACGGTCCGGCGACCCGACGCTGTCCCGTTGCAGGCCAGGCCGGATCCAGACGACCATCACGGAACCGGGAAGTCACGTTCTGGGGCGAGCAGCCGCCCCCGCTCCTACAGCAGCAACGCGACCAGCGCGGCGAGTGCGACCAGCGCGATTCCCGCCCAGGTGACGAGGCGGGCATGGCGGCGGACCAGCCGCTCCGCCTGCGCACCGAACAGCGCCGGCAGCCCGGCGACCGTGAAGAACCGGATCCCGCGCCCGGCGGCCGAAGCCAGCCCGAAGGCCACGAGATCCATGCCCGCGACCCCGCTGGCAAGGGTCACGGCCTTGTAGGGGAGCGGCGTGAAGGCGGCCACAAACACCACCAGGGCCCCATCAGCGGCGTACCACTGCTGAAACTCGGCAAATGCCCCGCCGATACCGTAGAACGCGAGGATCGTCTCGCCGAGCACGTCCCAGAGCAAGCGCCCGATCGCGTACCCGAGAAACCCGCCGGCCACCGATCCCAGAAGTGCGATCAGCGCGATCCGGGCCCACCGCCGGCGGCAGGCCAGCACCATCGGCACGATCATTGCGTCGGGCGGCACGGGAAAGAACGAGCTCTCGGTGAACGCCACGGCCGCCAGCGCCGGCTCCGCCTGACGGTGCCCGGCCAGCCGGAGCACCCACGCATAGAGACGCCCCGCGGCCGCGGAGAGTGCCTCCACCACCGTCAGAGCCGCCCCCGCCCCGGCGCGGCAGCCAGCAGCGACCTGGAATAGGGGTGCTGCGGGTTCCCGAACACCTCCTGCACCGGCCCCGTTTCGACGATCTCCCCCTTCGACATCACCGCGACCCGGTCAGCCACCTGCGCCGCGACCCGAAGATCATGGGTGATGAACAGCATGGCGAGCTGGAACCGTTCCCGGATACTCTCGAGCAGGCCCAGCACCTGCGCCTGCACCGAGACATCGAGCGCCGATACCGGTTCGTCCGCGATCAGGACATCGGGCTCCAGCGCCAGCGCCCGGGCGATGCAGATCCGCTGGCGCTGACCGCCGGAAAACTGATGCGGGTAACGCCCGAGCGCATCGTCGCCCAGCCCCACGAGATCCAGAAGCCGCCGGGCGCGTTCCAGGGCGGCCGTCTTCGAAACGCCGTAGTTGACCGGGCCCTCGACCAGCGCGGCGGCCACGGTGCGCCGCGGATTGAGCGAGCGGAACGGGTCCTGGAACACCATCTGGATGCGCCGGCGGTAGGGGCGAAGCGCGCGCGGCCCCAGCCCCGCAATATCCTCTCCCCCCAGCCGCACTTCGCCCCGGTCGGCCCGCGTCAGCCGCACGGCGCAGCGGGCCAGCGTCGACTTTCCGGATCCTGATTCCCCGACGACCGCCAGGGTCTCGCCCTTCCGCACCACCAGCGAGACGTCCCGCACCGCCTCGACCCTCCGGCGGCGGCGCAGCCAGCCGCCACCGGCGAACGTCTTCGACAGGTTCCGCATCTCCAGGGCCGGCGCGCGCACCTCGCCGCCGCGACCCCCGGCCGGTTCGAGACCGGGCACGGCCGCCAGCAGCATGCGTGTGTAGGCATGCGCCGGGTTGCCGAGAATCGCCGCCCGCGGCCCCTGCTCCACGATCTTTCCGGCCCGCATGACCACGACGTGATCGGCGATGTCGGCCACCACCCCGAAGTCGTGCGTGATGAACAGCACGGCGCTTTCGCGGGCCCGCTGCAGGGTCCGCATGATGTCGAGAATGCGCGCCTGGGTGGTCACGTCGAGGGCGGTCGTGGGCTCGTCGGCGACCAGCAGCGCCGGCTCCAGGGCAAATGCCATCGCGATCATCACGCGCTGGCGCTGTCCGCCCGACAGCTGGTGCGGAAACGCGTGCACCAGGCGCTCGGGGTCCGGCAGCCGGACCGACCGGAACAGCTCGATCACCCGCTGACGGCGTACCGAAGGCGTGTACCGGCGGTGCGTCTCGAACACCTCGCGCACCTGCTGGCCCACCGTGAGCACCGGGTTGAGGGCGGTCATCGGTTCCTGGAAGATCATGGCCATGGTCCGCCCGCGCAGGGACCGCAGGCGGGCGGGCGAGGCGGTGCGCAGGTTCTCGCCCCGGAGTGCCAGGGTGCCCTCCGTCACCCGCAGCTGGCCCGGCGGCAGGAGTCCCATCACGGCCTGTGCCGTCACTGATTTCCCCGATCCCGATTCACCGACCAGGCAGACGACCTCGCCGGCCGGCACGTCGAATGACACGTCCTCCACCGCATGGGCGCGCTCGGCCCGGGCCGGGAGTTGCACCGTGAGGCCGCGAACCGAGAGGACCGGCGGCGGCGGCGGAGACGTCACTGGAAGCGCTCCCGCAGGCGCGGGTCGAGCGTGTCCCGCAGGCCGTCGCCCAGGAGGTTGACCGAAAGCACGGTGACGGCCAGGAACGCCCCGGGAAAGAACAGGATCCAGGGCGCGATCTGGAAGAACGTTCGGCCTTCTGCCATGACATTCCCCCAGCTTGGCACCTCGGGCGGCATGCCGGCGCCGAGGAAGCCGAGGATCGATTCGACGATCATGGCCGAGGCGCAGACATAGCTCCCCTGCACGATCAGCGGGGCGAGCGTGTTGGGGAGCACATGCCGGAGCAGCAGGCGGGGAAGGCGGACGCCGGCGGCGACGGCCGCTTCCACATACGGTTCCTCGCGCACCGCGAGCACGACACTCCGCACCAGGCGCACCACCCGCGGAACCTCGGGCACCGCGATCGCGACCACCACCGTGGTAAGCGCCGCCCCCGACAGTGCGATCAGCGCAATGGCCAGCAGGATGCCGGGGATCGCCATGACACCGTCCATGATCCGCATGACGATCCGGTCCACCACCCGGACGTACCCGGCCACCAGTCCGATCCCCAATCCGGCCGCCAGCGCGGCCGCCGCCACGGCCAGTCCGACACTGAGAGAGACCCGGCCTCCGTGGAGGGTGCGCGCCAGCACGTCCCGTCCGAACATGTCCGTGCCGAACGGATGCACGGCAGCCGGTCCGCTGAGCCGGTCCTCGGGCACCATGCGGAGCGGATCCATCCCGGCCAGCGGCGGGCCCAGCAGCGCCGCCGCCGCGACCAGGATCAGCAGTACCACTCCGGTCCGGACCGACCGGTTTCGCCATGCCCGGGTCATCCGCGGATCCTCGGATCGAGCACGCTGTACAGGAGATCCACGATGAGGTTGGTGAACACGTAGGCGGCGCTGAAGACGAGGATCAGGCCCTGGATCACGGGATAGTCTCGGCGCAGCACCGAATCCACCGTGAGCCGGCCGAGCCCCGGAATGTTGAAGACGCTCTCCGTCACCACCACCCCGCCGACCAGCAGGGCGAACGCGATCCCGATCACCGTGACCACCGGCACCAGTGCCGGCCGCAGGGCGTGCCGCTGGAGCAGGCGAAAGGTGGTCACCCCCTTGGCGCGGGCGGTGCGGATGTAGTCCTCGCCCAGCACCTCGAGCACACTCGCCCGCGTGACCCGGGCGATCAGGGCAATGAACACCAGCGAGAGGGCGGCGACGGGCAGGATCAGGTGGCGAACGAAGGCGCCGGCTCCCTCGGCCAGCGGGCTGTACCCCTGCACCGGAAGCCACGCGAGCCGGATCGCAAAGACGTAGATCAGGATATAGGCGACCACGAAGACCGGCACCGCGAAGGCAAGCGCCGCTCCGCCCATGAGGCAGCGGTCGAGCCAGGCCCCCGCCCGCCAGGCGGCCGCGATTCCGAGCGGTACCGCGACGGCCACCGCGACCAGCAGCGTACCGATTGCCAGCGCCAGGGTCGGCTCGAGCCGCTGCACGATCAGCTGCCCCACCGGCAGGTTCGAGAAGATCGAGACCCCGAGATCGCCGGAAAGGATCCGGCCCGTCCAGGTCAGGAACTGCACGTGCAGCGGATCGTTGAGACCCAGGCGGTCCCGGATGCGCTCGATGTCTTCGGACGTGGCGTAGTCGCCGGCGATCACGGCCGCCGGGTCGCCCGGGCCGAGGTGCAGCAGCAGGAAGACGACGACGGCCACACACGCCATCACCGGAATGGTGGCCAGCATTCGCTGCAGCAGGAAGCCGGTCACCGCGAGGTCCGCCGGATCAAGGTTTCGCGATGTTCCAGAAGAGCGGAATGGGTGATTCGAGAACCCCCTCGAGTTCCTGGCGGAAGGCCACCGGATTGAACCACTCCCCGAAGTTCACGTAGGGCACCAGCGCGAACGCCTGCCGCTGTACCGCCTCCGCCCGGGCGAAGCGCTGCTGCTCGTCCCGCTCGAGCGCAAAGGCCGAGCGCAGTTCCTCCATCGCCGGATCGCACGGCCAGCCGAACCAGGCACGCTCCCGGCAACCGCCGCTCGTCACCACGCTCGCGAGGGGATGAACCACGTCCATGCCGATGAACCACGTCGGGAAAATGTTCCAGCCATTTTCCTCGGGCGGAGCGTCGATGGCGCGGCGGCTGGTGAGCGTGCTCCAGTCCATCGCCTGGAGCTCGACGTTCACTCCGACTTCCCTCAGCATGCCGGCCAGCACCAGTGCCGCACCGCTCAGGATGGCGATGTCGGTCGGCTGCATCAGGACCACCGGCCGCCCGTCGTAGCCCGCCGCCTCGAACAGCTGCCGCGCCCGCTCCGGGTCGGAGGTCGTCAGGGCTTCGGCGCCGACCGCCGACCCGTAGGGACTGCTGCAGCCGAAATAGGCGGGGCAGGTGCGCCAGTGCGCCTCGTCCCCCACCACGGCGCGGAGGAACCGCGGCTGCTCCATCAGCCACAGCATCGCCTCGCGCGCCTTCGGATGATCGAACGGCGGGTGCAGGTGGTTCAGGCGGATGTGCCCCTGCACCCCGACCGGGTCCAGACGCTTCACGGCCACGTCCGGCGCCGCTTCCATGATCGGCAGGAGGTCGTGCGGCGGCAGTTCGACGTAGTCGACTTCCCCCGCAAGAAGCGCATTCATGGCGGTCGCCGCATCCGGGAGGTAGAGCCACTCCACCCGGTCGACCCTCGGCACCTTCCCGCCCGCTCCCCAGCTCGGGGGTTCGGGGCGCGGGACGTACGCCTCGTTCCGCTCGTACACCACCTTCGCCCCCGGAACCCACTCCTCGGCCACGAACACGAACGGCCCCGACCCCACCACCTCGGGAACCTGTTCGAACGGGTCGGTCAGCGCATGCCGTTCGGGCATGATGAAGAGTACGTTGGAACTGGCCTTGGACAGGGATTCGAGGACCAGCCCGTAGGGTTGCCGGAGGGTCAGGCGGAACGTGGTCTCGTCGACCGCCTGCAGCGCGGCCGTCGCGTCCATGAGCTTCTGGCCCATGCCGTCGCGGGCCCCCCAACGGCGGATCGACGCCACGCAATCGGCCGCCGTCACCGGCGCTCCGTCATGCCATGCCAGCCCCTCCCGCAGCCGGAAGGTCCAGGTCAGCCGGTCATCCGACACGTCCCAGGTATCGACCATCTGCGGCTGTACGTTGAAGGCGGAATCGACGGCAAACAGGGTGTCGTACACCATGTACCCGTGGTTCCTGGTGATGTAGGCGGTGGTCCAGATCGGGTCGATGTTCCTGAGATCCGCGTGCACGACGGCCCGCAGCACGCTCTCGGCGGCGGCCGGCAGGGCCAGCGCGACGCCGGTCGCTACCGCCAGTGCGGCGCTAGTCCGCCGCACGCAGCGCATCCTCGGCCACCCGGGCCAGGAAACTGGCGCCGACCGCCAGATTGTTGTCGTTGAAGTCATAGGCCGGATTGTGAAGGGAGGCCGAGGAGCCGTTGCCGATCCATGCGTAGGCGCCCGGACACTCCTGCAGGAAGTACGAGAAGTCTTCCGACCCCATCACCTGCATCTGGTCCGTGGTGTCGGCCTCGCCCGTGATCTCGGCCGCGACCTGTCCGGCAAAGGCCGCCGACGCCGCGTCGTTGACCGTCGGCGGATACCCCTGCCGATAGTCCACCTCGACCGTGGCGCCGAAGCCCCGGGCGGTGACGGCGCAGATCTCGGGGAACCGGGTCCGGACCAGCTCGCCGACCGCGGGCGAGAAGTAGCGGATGGTGCCGCTGAGTTCGGCGCGGTCGGGGATCACGTTGTCGGCGTCGCCGGCATGGAACTGGGTGATCGAAATGACCAGCGTGTCCTGGGGATCGAGGGTTCGCGATACCAGGGTTTGCACCGACTGCACGATCGCGGCGCCGGCGACGATCGGGTCGATCGACTGGTGCGGCATGGCGCCGTGCGCCCCCCGGCCCTGGACGGTGACCGTGAAATTGTCGGCCGCGGCCATGATCGGACCGGGCGCCAGGCGCAGCTTCCCCTGTTCCAGTCCCGGCATGTTGTGCATGCCGAAGATGTTGCGTACCGGAAAACGCTCGAACAGTCCGTCGTCGAGCATGGCCCGGGCGCCGGCAAACCCTTCTTCGGCCGGCTGGAACACGAGCACCACGTCACCCTGGAAATTGCGGGTCTCGGACAGGTAGCGGGCCGCGCCGAGCAGCATGGCGGTGTGGCCGTCGTGGCCGCAGGCATGCATGACGCCGTTGGTGGTGGAGGCGTGGTCGCACGCGTTCTGTTCCTGGATCGGGAGGGCGTCCATGTCGGCCCGCAGCCCGACCGCGTGGCCGGACCCGTTCCGGATCCGTCCCACCACCCCGGTTCCGCCGACCCCCTCGACGACCTCGTCGACACCGAACGACCGGAGCAGTTCGGCTACCCGCTTCGCCGTCCGGTGTTCCTGGTAGGCGAGTTCCGGATGACGGTGAAAGTCCCGGCGCCACGCCACCATGGCGTCGCTCTCGCCTGCGATACGATTGATGACCGGCATGACAGATCCTCCCTGACCGCACGGTACCATATCCGCACCGACCCACCGGAACCCGCCCCGGACGGGCGCCTGCGGGCAGCATCCGACCCGTGCCGTCCCGAAGGACGAGGTTTCTGAGCGGAGGCTCGCTACACTCGGGATCCACGTCATTGACCGCGGGTCGCAAGGGATGCACGCGACGGCCGCACGGGGTGATTCTCCATGATCCTGCCCGCACGGGCTGACCGCGGAATTCTGGAGCGGCCAGCCGCAAGCCGCCGCTGCACCCGGCCGCCGACCCTCCCGGCCCGTTCGGCCCGAATCCCCGCTCCCCCGCCGTCCGCACCCCGCTTTCGGTCGAGGTCCGGGCCGGGGAGGTGCGCGGCGGCATGGCCGCCTTCCGGCATCAGCCGATGAACGCTTCATCTCCCCGGCGGTTCCGGCGGCTGCTCCTGACCGGTGCGGCCGGCGCACTCGGAACGGTACTCCGCGGCCATCTTCCCGCCCTCGCCGATGTGCTTCGGGTCTCGGATCGCAGGCCGCTGGGCGCGGCGCGTGCACGCGAGGAGGTGACCCGATGCGACCTCGGCGACGCCGGGGCGATGCTCGGCCTCACCCGGAACGTGGAGGCCGTCGTGCACATGGGCGGGGTGTCCGGCGAGGCGCCGTTCGCCGACCTCCACCGCGGCAACATCCTCGGGATGTACCACCTGTTCGAGGGCTGCCGGAAGAACGGCGTGCGGCGGGTGGTCTGGGCCAGTTCCAACCATGCCACCGGATTCTATCCGCGCACGCGGACGATCGACGCCGAGGCCCCGCTGCGGCCGGACACGAACTACGGGCTGACCAAGGCGTTCGGCGAGAATCTCGCACAGTACTATCACGACAAGTACGGGATCGAGGCGGTATCGCTCCGGATCGGCTCCTGCTTTCCGCAACCGGCGGACCGGCGCATGCTGGCGACCTGGCTGTCGTACCCGGATCTCGTGCATCTCGTTGAACGCGCCCTGATCGCCGGCGCGGTCGGCCACACCGTGGTCTTCGGCGTCTCGGCCAACCACGAATCGTTCTGGGACAACCGAAGCGCCGCCGCGCTCGGCTTTCGCCCCCGGGACAACGCCGAGGCGTTCCGGGAGGACGTCGAGGCCGCCTTCGCGCCGGTCGCCCCCGACGACCCCCTGATCCGCTACCAGGGCGGGCGGTTCGCGGCCCTGCCCCACGCCGACGACGAACCGGGCTGAACGCTCTATCCTTGACGCCCGCCGGCCGCCGCTGCCTGTCAAGGACCCCGAAAGCCCCCCGCATGCCAGCCGATACCCGTGAACCGGGCCCGGAACAGGCCTATTTCGACGCCCTGAAGGACGGACGGATGCTGCTGCAGCATTGCAGCGCCTGCGACCGGAGCGTGTTCTATCCGCGGACGCTTTGCCCGCACTGCGGGGCGGGCGGCCTGGACTGGCGGGAAGCCTCCGGCCGGGGGACCGTCCACGCCACCAGCGTGGTCCACCGGCGGCCCGAGCAGGGACCGTCCTACAACGTTGCCTTGATCGATCTGGCGGAAGGGCCGCGCATGATGAGCCGCGTCGAGACGATCGCCCCCGAGGAGGTGCGGATCGGCATGGCGGTCACGGCCGTGATTGAGCGCACGGACCGGGGTCCGGTGGTCGTGTTCCATCCGGTCCGGACGAACCGGTGAGCGGGCTCCGGGGCGCCGCCGCGGTCGCCGGGGCCGGCACCTTCGGCCTCGGGGAAGCACCGGGGCTCAGCGAACTCGAGATCACGGCGGGGGCGGTCCGGGCGGCCCTGGACGATGCCGGGCTCGCACTGGCGGACATCGACGGCGTCTTCTGCGCCTCGATGACGTACAACATGGGTTCGCTCACACTCTGCGAATACCTCGGTATCGCGCCGAAGTTCTCGGATTCATCGATGATCGGCGGATCTTCGAACCTGGCCCACCTGCTGACGGCCGTGATGGCCATCGCCACCGGGCAGTGCGAAACCGTCCTGATCGCCTACGGCAGCAACCAGCGTTCGGCGTCGGGACGGCTGGTCTCCACGTCCCGGCCCGACCCGTTCGAAAGTCCGTACGAACCGCGCCAGCCGATCACCTCTTACGCGCTGGCCGCCTCGCGGCACATGTTCGAGTACGGCACCACCCGTGAACAGCTGGCAGCGGTGGCAACGGCGGCCCGCGCCTGGGCCACCCTGAATCCCGAAGCCTTCCTGCGCCAGCCGCTTTCGATCGAAGAAGTCCTGGCGGCGCGTCCGATCAGCGACCCGTTCACGGTACGCGACTGCTGTCTGGTCACCGACGGCGGCGGCGCGGTGATCCTGACGACCCCGGAACGGGCCCGCGACCTGCGGTCGCCGCCGGTGCCGGTCCTGGGCGGGGCCATGGCCCACTGGCACCGCGCGATCACCAACATGCCGGATCTCACGGTAACGGCCGCCAGCGAATCGGGGCCGCGGGCGTACGCGATGGCGGGCGTATCGGTGGCCGATATCGACGTGGCCGAAGTGTACGATGCGTTCACCCTCAACACGATCGTGTTCCTCGAGGATCTCGGCTTCTGCGACAAGGGCGAGGGCGGTGCGTTCGTGGAGAACGGCGCCATCGCCCCCGGAGGCAGGCTGGCCGTGAACACCAACGGCGGCGGTCTCTCGTGCTGCCACCCCGGCATGTACGGCATGTTCCCGATGATCGAGGCCGTGCGCCAGTTGCGCGGCACCGCCGGCGCACGCCAGCAGCCGGACCCGAAGGTCGCGCTCGTGCACGGCAACGGCGGCGTGTTCTCCAGTCAGGTGACCCTCGTCCTGGGCACGGAGGAGACCGTCTGACCGCGTTCGTGGGCCGGATCGTGGCCGGGAATTCGGCCTTCCGGGTGCCGCCGGAGGGCTGTTCAGGCGCGGTCCCGATCCGTTACCCTTCGGATCAGACGCACGGGCGGTCACCGGCGCGGCCGCCGGTTCCCGGTATGCCGTGCAGTCAAGGAAGGCGGGAGCACACGGATGCCGGACATCGTAGATCGCACAGTTAGCCACCGGCCCCGCCGCCACCACGACATGGGCGGCCTGGAGGCCGGCCCCGTCGATCGAAGCGAGCACGATCATGCGCCCTGGGAGAAACGTGTCGACGCCCTCATGGTGCTGCTCGGCCAGCGGCAGCTTCTGTCCGTGGACGAGCTCCGTCGAGGGATCGAGGAGCTCGGTGCCGACGCCTACACCCGATACAGCTACTACGAACGCTGGATGGCGTCCATCGCGAACATCCTGCTCGAGAAGAGGATCATCGGGGTCGAGGAACTCGGTCGCCGCATGGCCGAACTCGAATCCGGTCAGGGGGTGACGGTCCCGTGAGCGCGCCGCCGCCGAAATTTGCGCACGGTGCAAGGGTTCGCGTGTGCGAGCGGTATCCTCCGGGGCACGTGCGGACCCCCTGGTACTGTCGCGGGAAGACCGGTGCGGTCGAACGCGTGTGCGGACGATTTCCCAATCCCGAACAGCTTGCCTACGGCGACCGCAGCGCCGCCCGCGTGCCGCTGTACCGGGTCGCATTCACCAGCCGCTCCCTGTGGTCCGACTACCAGGGAAGCGATCGCGACCGCGTGGAAATCGAACTCTACGAGCACTGGCTGGAACCCGTTCCGGGAGACGCGGCATGAGCGACCCTGCCGGCGCCCAGGCGCACGGACACCACCACCATGCCGTGGACCCCGCCCACGGCCATCCCCCGCAACCGGATGCGGAAGACCGTCCGCCTTCCTACCACCAGCTGCTGCAGATGGCGGTCACGTCGCTGCTCCTCGAAAAGGCGGTCTTCAGCGCCGAGGATCTGCGGGGCCAGATCGACCGGATGGACAGCCTCGACGCGACCCGCGGCGCCCGCCTGGTGGCCCGGGCGTGGGTGGATGACCCGTTTCGTCGGCGCCTGCTGGCCGATTCGCGTGCCGCGGCCGCAGAACTCGCCATCGACACCGGGCCGATCCCCATCCTCGTGATGGAAAACACGCGTTCGGTCCACAACCTGATCGTCTGCACCCTGTGCTCGTGCTACCCGAAGTTCCTGCTGGGCCCGCCCCCCGACTGGTACAAGTCGCGAAACTATCGAAGCCGCGCCGTGCGGGAACCGCGCAAGGTGCTGGCGGAATTCGGGACCGAGCTCGCAGCGGACGTCGACATTCGCGTGCACGACAGTACCGCGGACATGCGCTACATGGTCCTGCCGATGCGGCCGCCGCACACGATGGACCTGAACGAGGAGGAACTGGCCGGCCTGGTGACCCGGGACAGCCTGGTCGGTGTGACCCTGCCGCGGGGCCGGTAACCGGGTTTCGCGACCACCCCGGAGACGCCGCCGCGACCGGACACCCGAAGGACAGCGTGCAGCTCTCGCCCGCAGACCCGGGGCCTCGATCATCCTGCGGCGGCCCCCGCACTTCATCCGGCCGCCGGGAATCAGACCCGGACGTCAGAACATCCGGAGATCGCGGTAAACTGTCCGCAACCACCGCGCTGGATCCGGCCCCGCTGCGAGTGCGACGTCCGGCTGCCTCCAGTTACCCGACCCGGCGCACGACAGGGATCTTGCCGGAGGCGACGATTCATCCTTGGACCGGTTCCCCGCCCGGCCGCGCCCCGAACCGTGCGCCGCCTCCCCGATCCGGTGCATAGCCGGGCCTCCGGCGCCGAAGAGGGGCGGCTGAGCGCGGCCCGGCGCAAGCTGCGGGAGGTTTTCGGTTTCGAAACGTTCCGTCCGGGCCAGGAGGCTGTCATCGAAACGCTGCTGGCAGGCAGCCATGCGCTCACGGTGATGCCCACGGGATCGGGGAAGTCGCTCTGCTTCCAGATCCCTGCCCTGGTGATGGACGGTCTCACGGTGGTGGTGTCGCCGCTGATCGCGTTGATGCAGGACCAGGTGTCCGCGCTCGGAATGGCGGGCATTGCGGCCGACTGCATCAACTCGGCGAACGACCGGAGCGCCAACATCGCGGCGTGGCGCCGCGCCGCGACGGGCGAGACACGGCTTCTTTACATGGCGCCCGAGCGGCTCATGACCGAGCGCATGATCGCGGCGCTGCGCCGCCTTCCGGTCAGGCTCTTTGCCATCGACGAAGCCCACTGCGTCTCGCAATGGGGGCCGGCCTTTCGCCCGGAATACGAGAACCTCTGCCAGCTGCGCGATCTCTTCCCCGGCATCCCCATCGCGGCGCTGACGGCAACCGCCGACGAAGTCACGCGAAACGACATCGTGAACCAGCTGTTCGGCGGACGGGCCGAACAGTTCGTCCTCGGCTTCGACCGCCCCAACATCAGGCTCGCGGTAGAGATGAAGCGCAACTGGAAACGCCAGTTGAGGAACTTCATCGCCCAGCACGAAGGCGAGAGCGGGATCGTCTACTGCCTGTCGCGCCGGAAGACGGAGGAGACTGCCGCCATGCTGGCGGCCGAGGGGGTGCGTGCACTGCCCTATCACGCGGGCATGGAGAAGGAGGAGCGGGAGGCGTACCAGAACGTGTTCATGACCGAGCCGGGCGTGGTGATCGTCGCCACCATCGCCTTTGGCATGGGGATCGACAAGGCGGATGTCCGCTACGTCTTCCATGCCGACCTTCCCGGCAACGTCGAGGCGTACTACCAGGAAATCGGGCGCGCCGGCCGTGACGGCGCACCGGCCGAGGCGCACATGCTGTACGGTCTCCAGGACATCGGGCTCCGCCGGCAGTTCATCGAGGACGAGGAGACGGGACCGGAACGCAAGCGCCGGGAACACCAGCGCCTTGACGCCCTGCTCGGCTACTGCGAGGCACCGGCATGCCGGCGGGTGGCGCTGCTGGAGTATTTCGGGGAGCGGACCGAGACCTGCGGCAACTGCGACGTCTGCCTCAACCCGTCAGAGCGGATCGACGGAACCGCGGAGGCGCGCAAGATCCTGTCAGCGGCCCACCGGACGGGCCAGCGCTTTGGTGCCGCGCACCTGATTGACGTCCTGCGGGGGACCGGGACGGTCAAGACCGCAAGCTTCGGCCATGACCGGCTGCCGACCTTCGGGGTGGGGGCGGACCGAGGCAAGAACGAGTGGCGCTCGCTGATCCGGCAAATGGTGGCGACAGGGTTCCTGCGAATCGATATCGGCGGCTACGGGGGGATCGGAATCACGGAGAAGGGCCTGGGCCTGCTGCGCGGCGAGGGCGCGTTCCGGTACCGCCCGGACACGATCAGCGCGCACCCGCCCGCGTCTGCATCTGCACCTGCGCGGGAACCCGACACGCCTCCCGGCGAAGCAGCCAGCAAGCCGGCACGGCCCCCTGACGGCAGCGGCACGGCGCTGCTGGACGTGCTCAAGGCGCTGCGCCTGAAGCTCGCACGGGAGCGCGGGGTGCCGGCCTATGTCGTGTTCCCGGACCGTACGCTGCTCGACATGGTGCGCCGCCGGCCGCGCACGGAGGCGGAGTTCGCAGAGGTCAACGGCGTGGGAGCGGCCAAGCTCAAGGCGTTCGCCCGCCCCTTCCTGGCCGCGATCGCGGCCGCGCAGGAAGCGGCGGCGCCTCCCGGCGAAGCAGCCAGCAAGCCGGCACGGCCCCCTGACGGCAGCGGCACGGCGCTGCTGGACGTGCTCAAGGCGCTGCGCCTGAAGCTCGCACGGGAGCGCGGGGTGCCGGCCTATGTCGTGTTCCCGGACCGTACGCTGCTCGACATGGTGCGCCGCCGGCCGCGCACGGAGGCGGAGTTCGCAGAGGTCAACGGCGTGGGAGCGGCCAAGCTCAAGGCGTTCGCCCGCCCCTTCCTGGCCGCGATCGCGGCCGCGGAGGACAACGGCGGCAGCCCGCGTGGGGGAACACCGTGACCCGCCAGAACCTCGTGGCCGGGGAGCGGAGCTGGATGCGGACGAGAACGTCCGGCCTCGCCGCCCGCCTGCACGGCGGCCGTCAGCTTGCGGGTTCCGGCAAATCCGGGGAGGGCCGGCGGGCCGGCTTCCGTGCCGCTGCCGTCAGTGGTTCCACCACGGAAGGTCGGAGAACGCCCTGAGGTCCAGTTCGTGCGTCCAGGCCGAGCGGTGCTGGTGCGCCAGGTGGAAGTACGTCTCGGCGATCTCGGCCGGAAGCACCAGCCCGTCGTGTTCCAGGCCCCGTTCTTCGCGGAGGCGCTGGAAGGCTTCCGGCCCAAGCATCTTGCCCAGCGTGTCGGGGGCATCCACGGCGCCATCGATGAGGACATGCACGACATGAATGCCCCTGGCGCTGAATTCCGCATTGAGCGACTGGCACAGCATCCGCCGGCCGCCCATCGCGGCCGCATGGGAATGCTGCATCCGGTTTCCGCGCACGGCCGCCGTGGCGGACGTCACGAGAATCGTTCCCTTGCCCCGCTCCGCCATCAGCGGGCAGACGCTCCGCGCCGTCCGGAAGAGGCCGAACGTGGCCATGCGCCAGCCGCGCTCGAATGCCTTGCAGCTGGTATCCGCAAGCGTTCGGTCGCCGATCTGGGCGCCAAGGTTGTAGACCACGACCGCAATCGGACCGATGCCGCCTTCCACGGCCGCCACCCGGTCCTCGATACTCCCGGGAGCGACGGCATCCAGAAGAAATCCCGACGCCTTTCCGCCGGCGCGCTTGATGCTCGCCACCGATGCCTGCAACCCGCCCTCGTCGGTCCGGCGGCACAGAACGGCGTGGTACCCGCTCCGGGCAAAGCGGGCGGCTACCGTGCCGCCGATGCCGGCGCCGGCGCCGATCACGAGACAGACCGGTTCCATCTCACCAGGGTTCCTGCGAAGTCATGGACCAACTCCCGGGGTAGAGCCTGCAGGTCACCGGCCCGACCGGCGGACCGAGACACTATCATGCGGGCGAATCGCAGGGGGTCGGCCGTTCCTGCGTACCGGACGCCGCCCGGACGCGGCCGCAACCCGGATCGTTCCCGGCGGCCTTGCGTCCCCATCCTCCGAGAGTCCCGGATGCACGTTCATCTCGACGCATTGGGAGGGGCGGCCGGTGACATGTTCGCGGCCGCCCTGGTCGATGCCCGCCCCGACTGGGCGGAAGCCGTGGACGCGGCGGTCCGGGCCCTCGGTCTCGGTAACCGGGTTGCCGCCCGTTTCACGCCGCACCGTGACGGCATGCTGCGCGGCACCCGTTTCCTGGTATCCAGCCCCGCCGCCCCGCCTGCGACCCCGGCAGAAACCGTCCGCGAATGGATCACCCGCGCTTCGCTGGACCGGGGCGTCCGGGCTCGTGCACTGGACATTCTCGCCTTGCTGACCGAGGCGGAGGCTCAGGTGCACGGCATCCCGGCGGACGCGGTCCTGTTTCACGAGCTCGGCGGGCTCGACACTCCGGTGGATCTGGTGGCAGCCGCAGCACTGATCGAAGTGTCCGGGGCGGCGAGCTGGTCCTGCGGCCCGCTGCCCCGGGGCCGGGGACGGATCCGGACCGAACACGGGATCCTTCCCCTTCCGGCCCCGGCGTCCGCCTGGCTGCTCGAAGGGATGACGCTGGTGGACGACGGGATCGAGGGAGAGCGCATTACGCCGACCGGCGGCGCCATCCTGCGTCACCTCGCGCCGGCGCAGACCGGCGATTTCCTGCCGCGCCGGCTGTGTGCGACCGGACACGGCTTCGGAACCAGCACCTTCAAGGGAATCAGCAACGTCCTCCGCGCCCAGCTGTACGATTCGCCCGACAAGACTCCGCTGAGCGACCGGATCGCGGTGCTGAACTTCGAAGTGGACGACCAGTCACCGGAAGATCTGGCAGTTGGCATTGAGCGCGTACGGAACTGCGACGGTGTGCTCAGCGTCACCCAGCAAGCTGTCACGAGCAAGCACCATCGCATCGCGGTCCTGGTCCAGGTGCTGACGCGTCCCGACCGGATCAGCGCGGTATCGGCCGAGTGCTTCCGGGAGACCACGACTCTCGGGCTGCGCTGGACGCTCATGAACCGCCTGGTCCTGCCGCGCACCGAGGTGGCCGTCAAGGGATCGGCGCAGCCCGTTCGCGTCAAGGTCGCGGAGCGTCCCGACGGGCGGCGGTCGGCAAAGGCGGAACTGGCCGACATCCGGGCAGCCGCGACCGGACGAGACGGCCGCGCCGAACTCCGCACCCGGGTCGAACGGCAGGCGCTCGACGCGGCCGGCACACCCCCCACCGGACCGGAGCATGAGCACGACGACGCCTGATCCGCTCGCGGCGCTGCGTGGCGTTCTGGACACGCTGGGCCCGGTAGCGGTGGCCGTGAGCGGAGGAGTGGACAGCACCACCCTCGCCGCGCTCGCGCTGGAGCGGAATCCGGCCGAAACCCGCCTGTTTCATGCCGTCTCCCCCGCCGTTCCCGCAGCGGCAACCGAACGGCTGCGGGCCCTCGCCGAACCGGCCGGCTGGCCCCTCAGCCTCATCGATGCGGGAGAGTTCGGCGACCCGAATTACCTTCGCAATCCGGTCAACCGCTGTTTCTACTGCAAGCACAACCTCTACCGGACGATCCGGCGGCACACCGATTCCACGCTGGTCTCCGGGGCCAACACGGATGACCTCGACGACGTTCGCCCCGGCCTCCGTGCGGCCGCCGACCACGCCGTACGCCATCCATGGATCGAAGCGGGGATCGGCAAGGCAGGCATCCGCCGGATCGCGTCGATGCTGGGCCTTCACGCGTTCGCCGACCTGCCGGCCTCACCCTGCCTGTCGAGCCGCATGGAGACCGGAATTCCGATTGACGGCCGGGACCTGCAAGCCATCGATGCAGCCGAACGCATCATCCGGGATGCGCTCGGGCCGGTCACGGTCCGGTGCCGGGTACGGGCCACCGGTGTCGTCATCGAGCTTGATGCCGCAACCCTCGCCGGTCTTGATCCGCACCGCCAGAGCGAGCTGGCGGCCCGCGTCCGCACCCTTTTTGATCGGACCGGATGCCCCCCGACCGTGGGCCTCGCGCCGTACCGCCGGGGAAGCGCCGTCATCCGAAGGCGCGCCCGATGACTGATGTCCGCCGGGAAGTCTGTCTTGACTTCGGCCGCCAGGCCCGCATCGGCCTCGATGAAGCGATCCTGTGCGAATCCAAGTCTCCGGCCCAGATTTCGCACATCCTCGACGAAGCCGCGAGCCAAGAGAGACGACTGCTCCTGACCCGCCTGCCGGAACCCGCCTTTCGGGCGCTGCGCAAGGACCAGGCCGCCGCCCTCGACTACCACCTCCTGTCCCGAACCGCCGTCCTCGGCCCGCACCGGCCCGCGCCGGCACCGGCCCGGATCGCGGTCGTGACGGCGGGATCGTCCGATGCGCCGGTCGCCTACGAGGCGGTTCGAACCCTGGCCTATGCCGGTGCCGCCAGCGAACTGGTTTGCGATGTCGGCGTCGCGGGCCTCTGGCGCCTCCTCGACCAGGCGGACCGGCTCGCCGAGATGGAGGTTGTCATCGCGGTGGCCGGCATGGATGCGGCCATGGTCAGCGTCATCGGCGGCCTGGTGCCCGGCCTGGTCATCGCCGTGCCGGTCTCGACCGGCTACGGCGCCGTCCGGGGCGGTGAAACCGCATTGCATGGTTCACTCGCCAGTTGCAGCCCGGGCGTCGTCGTGGTCAACATCGATAACGGCTTCGGGGCCGCCTGCGCCGCCCTGCGCGCGGTCGGCCATGCCCGCATGAACCGGATCCAACCGGCGGGAGGCGCCCGTGCGCGTTGACATGAACTACCACCGCACCACCCTCGCGGTCGATGTAGCGGATGGGTGGCGGGCGACCGTACTCCGCAAGCCGGCGATGCCGGTCCTGCCGGACCCGGTACGCGCGGTAGCCGATGCGCTGGCCGCCCCGGCGGGCGCGCCGCCGCTCCGGGATGCGGCGGCAGCAGCCCGCTCCGCATGCGTTCTGATCTGCGACATCACCCGTCCGGTCCCGAACGGCGACATCCTGCCGGTGGTCGTTCGAACCCTGCTCGCAGGCGGTCTGCCGGCCGATGCCATCACCGTCCTGGTGGCCACCGGACTGCATCGGCCGAACGAAGGCCGGGAGCTGCTCGAACTGGTGGGCGACGCCTGGGTGCTCGATACGGTCCGCGTCGAAAACCATTTCGCCCGCCGTGACGGCGATCACGTGGAAGTGGGAACCACCCGGCGCGGCAACGTCATCAAGCTGGACCGGCGATTCGTCGCAGCGGACCTGCGCGTGGCGATCGGTCTGGTGGAGCCGCACTTCATGGCGGGCTACTCCGGCGGGCGCAAGATCATCGCGCCCGGAATCGCCCATGCGGACACGATCACCACGTTTCACAGCGCGCGCTACATGGAGGATCCGAACGCTGCCAATTGCATCCTTGACGGCAATCCCCTGCACGAGGACCAGCTTGAGGTGGTCGGGATGGTCAACGGCGCCCAGGCGATCAACGCGGTGCTCGACGACCGGCGGCGGCTGGCCTTCGTCAACTACGGAGAGATCGTCGCAAGCCATCTGCAGGCGGTGGCGTTCACGCGCTCCTACACGGAACTTCCGGTGTCCGAGCGGTTTCCCACCGTCGTGACGTCCAGCGCGGGTTATCCGCTCGACAAGACCTACTACCAGACGGTCAAGGGAATGGTGGGCCCGCTCGATATCCTGGCCCCGAACGGAAACCTCATCGTCGTCTCGGCCTGCTCGGAAGGCATGGGGTCGGCGGACTACGTGGACGCCCAGCGGCGTCTGGTTGCGCTGGGTCCGGACCGGTTCCTGAAATCCCTGCTCGACAAGCGCCGCGCCGATATCGACGAGTGGCAAACCGAAAAGCAGCTTGCGCCCATGCGCGCCGGAACCGTCTCGCTCTATACCACTGGACTGAACGATGAAGAACGCGGTCTGACGGGGGTAGCGATGATCGATTCGGTGGAGGACGCCATCGAACGAAGCGTCACTGCGAGCGGAGATCCGCGGGTGGCATTTGTCCCGGAAGGACCCTACGTCGTGCCGCACTACCGGCCCTGACGACCGTTCCCTGATCACCCGCACACCACCTCCGGTCAGCCTTCCAGGACCGGAAGACGCGGCCCGCCCCCGGCACCGTCAAATCGACCCGGTCACCCGTCCGGATTGACGAACGACCTCGGTGTCGATGAACTTTCAACCGGGCGGAGTCCTGGCGTTTGCCGCACTGTTGCCCGGCCCGTTCCCTCCCGTCGTACGGTCCTGATGAGAGTTTCCACCACCGTTGCCGGCCGCGTTGACAGTGAGTAACTCGGCGGCGGCGATGCCCACCGGATAGACTTTGACCTGCCACGGGCAGCGTGAAAATCGGTTTCAGCGAGAAACACTCGGATTCCTGGAATCTCGTGAAGTCAACATCTTATAGGTTGGTTACATAGGATAATCGTGCCGTGAGGTGCCTGTCGCCCGGGCCGGCCGGACGAGTTGACCGTTCGCGATGCGAGCAGGCTGACATGACGTCAATACGCTCGGTTTTCAGCCGAACAACCCCCTGCTGAAATACCGTCGACACGTGAGCCGCCCGCCGCGTCACTTCGCATGACCTTGCCTTGCGGGGAAGCGCATCGCGACCGGGCGGTTCGCAACCGTCTCCTGCAGCCGCCCGGCTCCGATTCTATATTTTTCTCATGAACAGGGCGCTGGAAAATCATGAATTCGCCCGGCTGCTCGCCGTACTGGAGGAGCGCATGAAGACTATGCAGGCTGAATACTGGACGGATATTGCCCGGCTCGCGGAAGACATGGCCAAGCGCGACAAGGATAACTCGCGGTGGCATGCCACACTTTTCATTGCAACTGTCGGCGTGATTGGTATCGCTACGGCCATTTTGGGATTCTTGATCCGTCTTCCTCCGGCGGCAGCAGTCTAGCGGTCAAGGCCCTCTGCAGCGCCAAGTTTCGCCGGACCGGCCCCGGCTCAAGGGACGATCTCGGAAAAGCGCGGCTTACCGCCAGAATCTCGCGCTTGCGCACCGCATCGGCGCGACGGTGGTGACGGCGGACGCCGATTCGCGAATGCCGTGGCGCCGACCGGGCACGGCGAATTGGTTGTAATGCTGGCTGATTACGCGCCCACGCCATGATCGCGAATTTTCGATCATCCTTCAGACATCGCCAGTCCGTCGCCGGTCGCGTTGACAGTGAGTCACTCGGCAACGGCGGCGATGCCAACCAAGAGAACTTTGAGCTGCCGCGAGCAGCGCGGAGGTCTCGGTTTCAGCGGGAAACCTCAGGATTCCCGGACTCTCGTAAAATCAACGTCTTACGGGTTAGTTACCTGGGAGGGTCCGCCCGCGACAATCCGCGATCCACAACATGCACCATCAGGGCCGTCCCGAAACTCGGCGCAAGCAGCGTGAAAAACGGTACCATGAACGCGCCCGCGATCAGCAGCCCTGCGACCCACACCTCAAGAAACCTGACGCGCCGCAGGACCGCCGCCAGGTCAAGCGAACAGCGGCGACCGGCGACCGCATCAAAGTATTCGCGCCCCAGCAGGTAACCAAGAACACCCATCCAGAGCACGAACCAGACCGGGGTTCCGGCAAAAATCAGCCACAACGGGGCCATCACCAGGAGGCCGACCATGGCCGTGATCCCGACGAGGCGCAGACCCGATCCGATTCCGGACAGCACACCCAGGTCGCGCGCCTTCACGTGCGGATAATGGGCCTGCTCGACTGCCCCGGCGATGCGATCGCTGAAGAGACCGGCCAACAGGGTCACGAGCGCCGGAAACAGCAGCACCGTCACCGGCAGCGCCAGGGAGGCGCCGACCCCGAACAGCAGGTAGTCCGTCAGCCAGTCGTCCAGCCAGGTGATTCCCGTGGACACCGGCAGCAGCCAGTAGGCCAGGGCCGACCAGAACGCCACCACCGCCGCGGCTGCAACCAGAGCGTTGACCAGCACCCAGGTCAGTACCGACCGGCGGGCAAGATCCCGGACCGCCGCCACCACGGCGCCGCCGAACGTCACCGGGCGGCGGGATTCCGCGGTACCCGTCCGGCAATGCCCGCAAGCTCCTCGAACCGCTTCGCCCAGTAGAGAAGGCGTCCCTCGTGACGGGCCGGCGCGATGACCTGGAGGCCGACAGGCAGCCCGGCGGCCGTGAATCCGCACGGCACCGAGAGCGCGGGACAATCCGTGAGCGAAATCGTCGCGGCGGTCATCAGCCAACCCACGTAGTTCTCGAACTCGACTCCCTCGACCACGCGCGGCCAGGCCACATCCGCCGAAAACGGGGCCACCATGGAAACCGGCGCGAGCAGGAGATCGTGGTCACGGAAAAAGGCCTGCACGTCCGCCAGCATCCTGCCCCGCGCCAGCCGGGCCCGTCCGACGGCGCTGCGCTCCAGCGCCAGCCCGTGTTCGATGTTCCAGCGGAGATCGGCCTTCAGCTCGGCCCCGTGGGCCGCGTACAACGCACCCTTGTCGGTAGCCAGCAGGTCCGCCCGCAGCGTCTGGAAAATGTCCTCGGCCTGACCCAGATCGAGCTCTGCCGGCACGACCTCGGCCCCAAGCTCGCTGAACCGGCCGGCCGCCCGTTCGACGATGGCGGCCACCTCGGTCTCGCACGGAAGGAAACCGTACCCGGTCGTCCATCCGACCCGCCTGAGACGCGGCGGGGCCGGCCAGCTGTCCGGGTGAAGGGCTTCGACGTAGGTCGCCGGCCCGCCGACCGGGTCCGGCGCCCGGGGCCGCGACAGCGGATCGCGGGAATCGAAACCCGACATGGTGTCGAGAAACAGCGCGAGATCGGCGATATCGCGCGCCATCGGCCCGTCGATCATCAGGGAATCCCAGGCCATTTCCCGCGGACCGTGCGGGACCGTGCCCGAACTGCAGCGCACTCCTGTCACCGAACAGAACGAAGCCGGATTGCGGAGACTGCCGCCGAGATCGGAACCGGTTGCCAGCCAGGCAGCGCCGGCGGCCAGCGCCGCCGCCGCTCCGCCTGACGACCCCCCGACCGTTCTGGCCGGATCCCAGGGATTGCGGGTGGTTCCGAACACCTCGTTGAAGGTCTGCGACCCTGCACCGAATTCGGGCGTGTTCGTCTTGCCCAGGACGATCCCGCCCATGCGTTCGATTCGTTCCACCACGATATCGGAACGATCCGGGACATGGTCGGCGAACAGCGGCGTTCCGTACGTGGTGCGCACTCCCTCGACGTCGGTGAGATCCTTGATCAGGACCGGCAAGCCATGCAGGTACCCCGCGTCGTCGGGCCCGACGGGCGGCAGTTGCCGGGCGCGGGCGCGGGCACGCTCCTCGCACACTGTGGGCACGGCATTGATCACCGGATCGGTTTCCGCGATCCGCTCGAGTGCCGCGTCGATTGCCTCGGTCGGACTTACCTGACCGTCCTTGAGCGCCGCGACGACCTCGCGGGCGCTCATTTGAACAAGTTCGCGCATGGAGTGGAGTCCCTGGCTTCATCTACGGCGACAGAATTCCCCGGAGGCCCCAAGGGTGCAGCCCGCTGGCCCGCGCCCGGCTGCTGCAGGCCTGACCCCGGAAGGTCGTCGTCACGCTGCAGCCGATGTGGCCGCAGGAAGCGGGCCTGACCGGCAGAGTCCCGCAGGGGGTCCGGCGCATTGTATCGCGCCGGGGTGGTTTTCGGCGGTGCGGCAGACACGCCCGGACGAAGCGGGCTCGACACCCCCCCCCATGCAGGCTGCCTGGCGCCTGTTTCCCCGGCTTGCCCGAACGAGCGTACATGGCCGCCCAGGTTGGCCTCGGCAGTACTGCGGTCAACCCGGCAGGGCTGCCTGTGCACCCTGCCAACCCGGGAAGCTCCGGCCAGAAGCCCAACAGGAAGCTGCCAGCGACGGCCATTCGCCGAACGGTTGTCTCCATCGCGGATTCCGCCATCAGAACCTGTCGACTCCACGGTCCGGGTCCGCAAGCCGCGCTCCCGGCCTGAGGCACGATCACGCCCGCCGGCGCCCGCCTCTCCGCAACGGTTTCGTGCCGGAAGCGGTGTCCGGCGTACTGCCAACGGTCCGGACCTTCCATCCCGGAAGGCCCGCGAGATTCCCAGACCAGCCGCACCCGTCACCCCCATGGCGGTCGCGTACGGGCGCCGTCGCAAGTGGACAAGGAAGGATATTTCCGACTACAGTCAGGATAAACTGACCCTTCGTTCTGCTTGGCCCAGTAACGCAACCGCGGTTGTGCACCGGCCTGATGTTCCAGTTTTCGAACAACCCTTATCCCATGGAGTATCGCGTGAATTCACTTCGTGTGCCGGTACTTGCCGCCGTTGCCCTGCTCTTGGGGCCCGCCACCGCCCATGCCGCATCATCGCCAGAAGAGACCGCTTTCATCTTCAACACGGTCTCGTTTCTCCTGAACGGGGCGCTGGTCTGCGCAATGGCCATCGGTTTCTGCATGCTGGAAGTCGGCATGGTGCGGACCAAGTCCGCCGGTGCGATCTGCATGAAGAAGATCGGGCTGTATTCGCTGGCCGCCGTCACCTACGCGCTGTTCGGCTACAACCTGATGTACGATGGTGTCGACGGCGGGTACATCGGTTCCCTGAGCCTGTTCGAGGTCGCGGACCCGGCCGGGGAAACCGCAGAAAGCGCGTCCTATTCCAGCGTCTCGGACTGGTTCTTCCAGATGGTGTTCGTCGGTACCGTGGCCTCCATCGTGTCGGGAGCCGTCGCCGAGCGCGTCCGCGTTACCGCATTTCTCTGGGTTGCCTTCGTCATCGTCGCCGTGATCTATCCCGTACAGGGCTCGTGGTCCTGGGGCGGCGGCTGGCTGGCCGAACTCGGCTTCAGCGACTTCGCGGGCTCCACCATCGTGCATTCGGTGGGCGGCTGGTGTGCGCTGGCCGGGGTGATTCTCCTTGGTGCGCGGCGCGGCAAGTACGCCGCCGACGGCAGCGTCAATCCGATGCAGGCGTCGGCGGTGCCGCTGGTGGCGCTCGGCACCTTCGTGCTCTGGCTCGGCTGGCTCGGTTTCAACGGCGGATCACAACTGGCGCTGGCGTCGGTCGAGGATGCGAGCGCCATGTCGCGTGTCTACGCGAATACCTACCTGGCCGGTTGCGGCGGCGCCCTGGCCGCCACCGCCCTGTACTTCACGTTCTACCGGCGGCTTGACGTGACGCTCATCCTGAACGGGGCGCTCGGGGGGCTGGTGAGCATCACGGCCGAACCGCTCACGCCGACCTTCATCGAGGCCATCCTGATCGGCGGAGTCGGCGGGGTGATTGTCGCCGTCGGGGTGCCGTTTCTGGACCGCCTCAAGCTGGACGATGTGGTCGGCGCCATCCCGGTGCACCTGTTCTGCGGCATCTGGGGAACCCTGGCGGTCTGCCTCACCAACCCCGACGCCAGCCTCGGCGCGCAGTTGACGGGAATCATCGCGGTCGGCCTGTTCGCCTTCCTGGTCAGTTCGCTCGCTTGGTACGGGGTGAAGATGATCATGGGAATCCGGCTCGATGAGGAAGAGGAGCTGAACGGTTCCGATGCCGTGGAGATCGGGCTCGTGTCGTACCCCGAGTTCGTCCCCGGCCGTGCGACGTGAAGGGCGAGGCCGGATAAGGCCGGATCGCCGGCGTCCGGGACCGCCATCGTGCCCCTGCGCCGGCCGGGCCAGCCCGGCCGGCGTGGGTCCTGTCGTGGCCGCGGGATCAGACCGTCGAAACCCGTGAATCGGACCGCTGATGGCAGTGCCAGTCAACCCGCGTCTTTCGCGACTGGATGACTATCCGTTCCGACGGCTGGACCGGTTGCTGGACGGGCCGGCGGCGGACCTCCCTCCGGTCGTGATGTCGATCGGCGAGCCCCGGCATCCGCCCCCGCAGATCCTCGTCGAGGCGCTGCAGCGCCATGCGAACGAATGGGGCCGGTACCCCCCGACCCGCGGCACCGACGCGCTTCGTGCAGCCTGCGCGAACTGGCTCACGCGCCGCTATCGGCTGCCGGTCGGCATGATCGATCCGGACCGGCACGTGCTGCCGGTCTCCGGAACCCGGGAAGGCCTGTTTGCCGTGGCTCTCGCCGCCATGCCCGAAACCCGGACCGGGCCGGCGCCGCTGGTGCTGATGCCGGATCCGTTCTATCAGGTGTACCGGGGGGCGGCAGTGGTGGCGGGCGCCGAACCCGTATTCCTGCCCTGTTCCCGGGCCAACGGCTTCCTGCCCGACCTTGATGCGATTCCGGACGAAGTGTGGGAGCGGACGGCGCTCGTGTACCTGTGCTCACCGGCCAACCCGCAGGGTGCGGTCGCCGGCCCGGAATACCTGCGGCGCCTGCTCTCCCGCACGCGCGCCGCCGATGCGCTTCTGGTGATGGACGAGTGTTACGCGGAGATCTACTGCGACCGCCCCCCGACCGGCGTTCTGGAGGTGGTTCGGCAGCTCGGGGGTGACCTCGCGAACGTGTTGAGTTTCCACTCGTTGTCGAAGCGCTCCAACGTGCCCGGGCTGCGGTCGGGATTCGTCGCGGGGGACGCCGGATTTCTCGATGCCTTCCTGCGCATGCGCACGTATGGTGGCGGCCAGCAGCCGCTTCCCGTGCAGGCTGCCGCAACCGCGCTCTGGGACGACGACCGGCATGCCGAGGACAACCGCGAACTCTACCGCAGCAAGTTCCAGGTGGCGGAGGAGATCCTGGGCGGCCGGTTCGGGTTTTTCCGGCCGGAAGGCGGGTTCTTTCTCTGGCTCGATGTCGGCGACGGCGAGACCGCCACCCGGACTCTCTGGCGCACGGCCGGCGTGAAGGTCATGCCCGGCGGCTTTCTCGCCAGTACCCGGGGAGAAGCCGACCGCCACATCCGGGTGGCGCTGGTACCACCGGTCGATGCCGTGCGGACCGGACTGGAACGGATGGCGGAGATCCTGCCCGAGTCCACCCTCCGGCCGCGCGGCGACCGCGGCCGCAGCAACCGGCGCGACGGAGCCGTGCGATGACCGCAACCCGGAGTCCGGAACCAGCCATGGCACCGGGCGGACCCCCCCGGACCCCTGGCCGGTCCGAACTCTCGCCGCCGGGCCGTTCGGTCAACCTTGTCCCGTCTTCCGGCAGTCCGGTTGCGTGATGAAGCGCCGGAATCCGGTCGTGTTGCGTCTCGACTGGCGTACAACGGCGTGGGGGCTGGCCCGCCGCGCCCTCGGCTTCGGTCTGCTGATCGTGGCCGCGCTGCTCCTGATCGCGCTGATCTCGTCGAATTCCGGCGACCCTTCGCGGCTGGTTCATGCCGACCGGCCGGCCGCCAACTGGCTGGGCGAGCCGGGCGCGTGGATCAGTGCCGACCTCGGCAACTGGATCGGCATGCCGGCGGCGATCGTGGCCGTGCTGACCTTGGGGTTCTGGGGCTGGCGCCTCACCGGTTCCGAGGCGCTTCTCAGGTTTCGGTGGCGGCTGGCGGCGCTGGCGGCCGCGCTCGCGCTCGCAGCCCTGACCGCCGCATGGTTCGACACCGAAGGAGGATCGAGCGGGGCCGGGTGGGTCGCGGCAAAGATCGTGAGCGAGTATTCCGGACTGATCGGCCCCGAACTGGCACACCAGCCCTGGTTTCGGGCGATCATGGTCACGCTCTGCGCCATGCTGACCGCCGCCGCCTGGCTGTACGCTTCAGCCATGCGGGGTTCCGACTGGGCGGATCTGGGCCACAGGCTCGCCAGCGGATGCGCTGCCGGCTGGCGGCTGGCCGCGAGCCTGTCGCGAGCCCGGACGAAAGAACCGGCGGACCGGGTCGCACCGACGCTCGGGTCGGTGGGGGAGAGGCCCCGGCGGCGAAGTGCGGGGCCGAAACGCCGCCGGGTGCAGACGGCCGGTCTGCCACAGGCGGGCCAGCGCGAGGAGGATGAACGGCAGGCCACGCTGAACATGGGCAGCGATGGCTTCAAGCTGCCGCCGCTCAGCTTGCTGCGCAAGCCGCCGAAACCGGTGGCGGGCAGTGTCGAGGGGCAGGAGGCGAACGCCCGCATGCTGGAGACGGTACTGGCCGAATTCGGGATTGCCGGCGTCATCGACCGCATCCTGTCCGGTCCGGTGGTTACCCGTTACGACTTTGAGCCGGAACCGGGAATCCGCTCCCGCCGGGTGATCTCGCTGGCGCCCGACATCGCCCGGTCGATGTCGGTACAGGCGGCCCGGATCTCGGTGGTAACGGATCGCAACGCGATCGGCATCGAACTTCCGAACGCGACGCGCGAGGTCGTGTACCTGCGCGAGGTACTGGGGTCGGAGGTATTCGAGCATCAACGCGGCGACCTGATCATGGTCCTCGGCAAGGACATCAATGGCGGACCGGTTACCGCGGACCTGTCGGGCATGCCGCATCTGCTGATCGCAGGGACCACCGGGTCAGGAAAATCGGTCGGGTTGAACGGGATGGTGCTGTCCCTGCTGTACCGGCTGCCGCCGGATCGTCTCCGGTTGATCATGATCGATCCGAAAATGCTGGAATTCTCGGTCTACGAGGGCATCCCGCACCTTCTCCATCCGGTCGTGACCGACCCGAAGAAGGCGGTGGCCGCGCTGCGCTGGGCGGTGCGGGAAATGAACGCGCGCTACCAGACCATGTCGTTGCTGCAGGTACGCAACGTGGGGGCCTACAACCGCAGGGTCGAAGACGCCCTCGCGCTGGGGCAGAAGCTGTCGCGGGAAATCCAGACGGGATTCGATCCGGAAACCGGGAATCCGGTCTACGAAACCCAGACCATCGAACCCGAACCCTTTCCCTATCTCGTCATTGTCGTCGACGAAATGGCCGACCTGATTCTGAGCGCCGGGAAGGATTTCGAACTTGCGATTCAGGCGCTGGCACAGAAAGCCCGCGCCGCCGGCATTCATCTGATCGTCGCGACGCAGCGGCCGTCGGTGGACGTGGTGACCGGAACGATCAAGGCTAATCTCCCCTGCCGAATCAGCTTTCAGGTGTCGTCTGCCACCGACAGCCGAACGGTCCTCGGCGATCAGGGCGCCGAACAACTGCTCGGCCGGGGCGACATGCTGTACCTGCGCGGCGGCGGGAAAGTACAGCGGGTGCACGGCCCGTTCGTCAGTGACGAGGAAGTGGAGCGGGTCGCGAACTATCTGCGGAGCCTGGGCTTCGAGACGGACTACAACCTCGCCGTGACCGAAGAGGTCAGCGACCCGACGGAGCCGTCGTCGTCCAGCGAGAACAACGGCCGCGATGCGCTATATGATGATGCGGTGGCCCTGCTGCGGCAAAGGGGCAAGGCCTCGACGAGCTTTCTTCAACGCCACTTCCAGATCGGGTACAACCGGGCGGCGCGCATGATCGACCAGCTCGAACACGACGGCATCGTCAGCCCTGCCGATCACACGGGGAAACGCGAGGTGATCGGATGACGGCGGCAAGGGCGTGAAGCGGCTCGCCGGTGCGGTGCTGCTGTGCGGCCTGATCGGCAGCGGTTCTGCCGCTGCGGACGACGACCCGCGTCTCGAACAGGTATGGTCCTTCCTTGAAACATTGCCGCCCCTGACGGCGCGGTTCATCCAGCAGGATCCGGACGGAACCCTGCAAAAGGGGTGGATGGCGGTCGCCCCGCCCAGGAAGGCCCGAATCGAGTACGAGCCGCCCACCAGCACGGTTCTGGTGGCCGACGGAACCTTCCTGGTCTATCACAACCCCGATGCGGGACAGACGATTCATCTGTCGCTTGACAAGTTGCCCCTGCGGGTGCTGTTCGAGGGGAGGCGTCCGGCCCCGGACGACAACCTGGAAGTCCTGCTGGTGGCCGAGCGCAATGACTACCTTGCGATCCGGATTGCCGCCCTGGATCAGGACGGTGTGCGAATTCCGGGCTGGATCGAACTGGTGTTTCAACCCGAACCGTTCGGTCTTGTCGGCTGGAAACTGCTGGATGTGCAGCAACGCTCGACCATCGTGCTTCTGGAAGAAATCGAGCCCGCCGCCTTCACCGAACGGGACATGTTCCGCCTGTCGAACGACATGATTGACCGGGGCGACATCTGGCGCGGCCCCTGGGAAGGCCGCCAGGCCCGCCCCGTCAACCCTCGCGGGGTGCGGTAGCGCGCAGGGACGCCTTGCGGCCCATCCTTTGATCAGGCCCTCCGCCTGTCCTAGTGTCGGAGAATCTGGCTGAGGAACAGCTTGGTCCGGTCGGACTGCGGATTCTCGAAGAACGCCTCCGGCGTGTTTTCTTCCACGATCTGCCCTTCGTCCATGAAGATCATGCGGTCGGCCACCTTCGCCGCAAACCCCATTTCGTGCGACACGATGATCATCGTCATCCCGCTTTCCGCCAGACTCGTCATGACATCGAGGACTTCCTTGATCATTTCGGGGTCCAGTGCCGACGTGGGCTCGTCGAACAACATCACCCGCGGTTCCATGCAGAGCGCCCTGGCAATGGCGGCACGCTGTTGCTGGCCTCCCGACAACTGGCCGGGGTACTTCGCGGCCTGATCAAGAATCTGCACCCGTTCCAGGAATTTCCTTGCTACCGCCTCGGCCGCGCTCCGCGACATCTTCCGCACCCAGACCGGACCCAGCGTACAGTTCTCCAGGATCGTCAGGTGCGGGAAAAGGTTGAACTGCTGGAACACCATGCCGATGTCCCGCCGGACCTGGTCGATGTTCTTGAGATTTCGGGTCAGTTTCGTGCCATCCACCACGATGGTGCCTTCCTGGTGGCCTTCCAGCCGGTTGATGCACCGAATCAGGGTCGACTTGCCGGAACCCGACGGCCCGCAGATCACGATGCGCTCCTGCGCCGCAACCGAGAGATTGATGTCGCGCAGCACGTGGAACGTACCGAACCACTTGTTCAGGTTCGACACCTCGATAATGGGTGCACCGGAAGCATCCGGAGGGGGCTTCGACATGGCGGGTTCCAATCAGTGACGGCCCTTGCTCAACTGCTTTTCCAGCGATACCGAGTAGCGCGACATCAGGAAACACGCCACGAAGAACACCGCCGCCGAAAAGAGATAGGTTTCGTGATCGACACTTCCGATCCAGTCCGGGTTGGTCTGCAGCAGGCGGGCATGGCCCAGGAGATCAAACAGGCCGATGATGATCACCAGCGTCGTGTCCTTGAACAGCCCGATGAACGTGTTGACAATCCCCGGAATGGAGATCCGCAGAGCCTGCGGCAGCACCACCAGCCCCATGGTGCGCCAGTAGCCGAGTCCAACCGCCTGAGCCCCCTCGATTTGCCCTTTCGGAACGGCCTGCAGGCCGCCCCGCACAACTTCTGCCATGTAGGCCGAGGCGAACAGCGTGACCATGATGATCACCCGCAGCAACTGGTCAAGAGACACTTCCGGCGGCAGAAACAGCTGCAGGAGCACGATCGCCACGAACAGCAGCGTGATCAGCGGGACGCCGCGCACGGTCTCAATGAAGGCAATCGAGAGGATGCGAATCGCCGGCAGGCGCGACTGACGGCCCAGGGCCAGCAGGATCCCGATGGGCAGAGAAAGGACGATTCCGGTCAGGCCGACCACCATGTTCAGCATGAAACCACCGAACTTGTCGCTCGAAATCGCCTCCAGACCAAAGCCGCCCACCAGAAGATAGGCCGCCAGCAGCGGGTAGACCCAGGAAAACCAGCGCCCGAAGCGGGCCCCCGGCAGATTGTCCACCAGCACGTACAGGATTGCCGGTACCAGCAGCAGGGCGGTCACGTTGACACGCCAGCGCTCTTCCTCCGGGTAAAATCCGTAGAGAAACTGGGCCAGACGCTGATCAACCCATGCCCAGCAAGCGCCCGCACCGGAGCAGGCCTCGCCGCTGTCACCTGCGAACTGCGCTTCGAACAGCACCCAGTCAACGAAGGGCGGGACCGCAACCAGCAGCAGCGTGGCCGCGACCGCAGTCAGCGCGGTGCTGGCAGGGGTGGCGAACAGGTTGACCCGCATCCAGCCGATCATTCCGACCTCGGTAACCGGCGCCTCGCGGGCCGGAAGCATCTGGTCCCGATCTCGAAAAAACATCCGGTTTCTCAGCGCTCGCGCACCAGGGCCGTGCGTTTGTTGTACCAATTCATGAGAACCGACGTCAAAAGACTGAGCGTCAGATAGAACGCCATGTAAATGGAAATGACCTCCAATGCCTGCCCGCTCTGATTCAGTACGGTTTCCCCGATGGAGACGATGTCCTGATAGCCGATGACCACCGCCAACGAGGAATTCTTCGTCAGGTTCAGGTACTGGTTGGTGAGTGGCGGGATGATCACGCGCAGCGCTTGCGGAAGAATGATCTTGCGGGTTCGCAAACCGGATGGCAGCCCGATGGCCCGCGCCGCTTCGATCTGTCCCGTGTGCACGGCAAGGATGCCCGAGCGCACGACTTCGGAAATGAATGCTCCGGTATACAGGGACAGCGCCGCCCACAGCGCCATGAATTCCGGGGTCACGTTGAACCCGCCTTCAAAATTGAACCTTCCCCTCAGCGGCACGTCAAAGTCGACGGGCAGCCCCGCGAACAGCATGAACAGGGCGGGGGGTCCGAAAACCAAACCGACCGCACTCCAGCCCACCGGAAAGGTCCGGCCGGTCAGCTCGTGCCGTTTTCGGGCCCACCGGGCCAGGCAGAGCGCACCGACGCCGCCAGCGACAGCAAGCCACAACATCCAGATGGCAGCGTCCTGAAACACCGGTTCCGGCATGCGGATGCCGCGATTGTTGAGAAAGATGATGTCAGCGACGGAAAGACTGTCGCGCACCCTGGGCAGGGCGAGAATGATCACCCACCAGAAGATGATCTGCAGCAACAGGGGAACATTACGGACGAGTTCGACATACACCGTGGCCATGCGGCTGACCAGAAAATTGCCGGAAAGTCGCAAGAGGCCGACGATCAGGCCGATGATGGTGGCGGCGACGATACCGAGTACTGCCACCAGAACGGTGTTGAGCCCTCCGACCAGAAAGGCGCGCCCGTAGCTTGAGGTGGAATCGTAGTCGATCAGCCGTTGATTGATGTCAAATGATGCCGTGTCCTGAAGAAAACCGTACCCGGAGGCCAGACCGGCCCGTTGAAGATTGGCCGCCGCGTTCCAGATGATGAACCCGGCGAAAAGCGCGAGCCCCGCAACCACCAGCAACTGAAAGGCAATCCCTCTCAGCCGTTCGTCGGTCCAGAGATAGCTCAGTCGCTGAACCGGAAGACGGGGCAGGCGGGCAATCACCGATGGCATCTCCCCCGCCGAAAACCGCGCACGGTCCCGGCGGCCCCGTCAGGGTCTGGCCCGTGAACGCGATTCAACGAAACGGAGGAGAGTAGAGAATTCCGCCGTCGGTGTACTGGGCATTCAGCCCCCGATCAAGGCCCAGTCGCGTGTCCGGTCCCAGGTGGCGGTCAAACACCTCACCGTAATTTCCCACGGCCCGGATGGCATTGACGGCCCAATCGGCATCGAGTCCCAGCATCGCGCCCATGCTTCCCTCGCCGCCGTCGCTGCCCAGCAGGCGCCGCACTTCCGGATGGTCCGATCCGCTGTCGGCTTGGGCCAGTGAATCGACATTGGCCTGGGTAATGCCCAATTCCTCCGCCGTGATCAGGGCATTCAACACCCAACGCGCGATGTCTGCCCACTGATCATCCCCGTGACGCACCAGGGGCCCCAGCGGTTCTTTCGAGATAATTTCCGGAAAGATCATGTGATCATCAGGATTGGCGAACGTGGAGCGGGTAGCGGCGAGCCCGGACACATCGGAAGTGTACACGTCGCACCGCTCAGCTTCGTAGGCGGCGCGGGCATCGGCATTGGTCTCGATGGGAATCGGCTCATAGGTCATGCCGTGGTTTCGGAAGAAATCCGCAAGATTCAACTCGGTCGTGGTTCCGGTCTGGATGCACACGGAAGCGCCGTCAAGCTCCAGCGCACTGGAGATGCCCAGGCTCCTGGGACCGATGAAACCCTGTCCGTCGTAGTAGTTGACCCCGACGAACGTCAAACCCAGGTCAACGTCACGGGAAAAGGTCCACGTGGTGTTCCGGGACAGAACCTCGATTTCCCCTGCCTGCAGTGCCGGAAAACGGTTCTTTCCGGTCAGGCTCACATACTGGACCCGGTCCGGACTGCCCAGCACGGCCGCCGCCAGCGCCTTGCAATAATCGACATCAAACCCCACCCAGTTCCCTGCATCATCAGTACTGGCAAATCCGGCCAGGCCGGTATTGATCCCGCATTTCAGCTGCCCCGCGGCCTGGATATCGTCCAGCGTGGCTCCCTGGGCGGCGGCAATCATGAACGGAAGCATTATTGCAGCGCATAGTGCAGCGCGAAACCTCTGAATCACGACGGCCATTGGACTCTCCATGTCAATGATACTTGGTGCGGACGGTGGCCTTTATCTCAAGCTTGGTGATGCGAACGGGCAACCGTCGCCACGATTTGTCAGCAATACATGAAAAACCTAGGATTGTCAACAAGAAAATCTATATTTCTGTATTTTGCTTGCCAGACCATATCGTAAAGGTTCGGTGTCGGCGCTTAGTCTTGGGGGGCAGCAGTCGATCCTTCCGTCTCTGTAGCTCCGCCGGAAAGGATCATCCGAGGAGCGAAACCGCTCCGTCACTCCGCCGCTTACTTGACGCGCACCATGAACGTTTGTCGTGAAAACGCCCGAATGCGGCCCGAACCGATCATGAGGTGCCGCCAGCCTGTGGTCAGACGGCGGGCAGGGGCGTGATGGCCGAGAGATCAATGGTGTTCCGGGCGCGGGCGAGATCGTGGGCCCGTTGCAGGTTGATCCAGAACTCCGCGGTGGTGCCGAAGAACTTCGCCAGGCGCATCGCGGTATCGACGCTGAGCGCCGTCTCGCCCCGGACATCGCGGTAGGGAACCGGGTTTCCCCGGTCCCCCCGCGATCGCGGTAGAGAGCCGGGTTACCCCGATCCCCCCGCACAGATCCGTACATGCCCGCTAAGGCATACGGCTCCTACCTCGAGTAGATGACGGCTTATCGCCTCACGGCGAATTACCGTGCTCGCTCGGCCGCCTGGGACACGGTTATCCGCTTCTGTGCGCGGCCCGTGCTTTGGCCTTGCTCGCTCCTCTTGGTTGCGGTCCTTCGCTCCACCAACTCCGCCGAACCAGAGGGTTCTTTGTTCGCCGGTTTCCTCACTACTATGACCGCATCTGACTCCTTGGAATCGTGCATCTTCGGCTACGGATAGCTTCCTTCCCAAAGCGGCCCTGCCCTGAGTCAGGGCGATTCCAAGACCTCCCAGGTCCCGACAGAAGACGTGCGAACGTGCATGGGTTCTCCGACACCGCGGGGCTCGCTGACATCTCACCAAGACGATGCCTGCGATGTTGCCTTCGACCGATCTGAAAGCCTCGGCACCCCGGACCATCGTAATTTCGGTGCTCCCTAGCCCTGCCCATCCGTACCGCTACCGACGCTTCGCCCGGTGCCTCACGGCACCGCACGCACGGCTCGCGGAGGAACGTGGTTTGGTTACTCCTTCGTTCCAGGGGACTTGCACCCCCTGCCTTCTGCCAGTTAGCCTGGCGCACCAGATCCGTACGTGCCCGCTAAGGCATACGGCTCCTACCTTGAGTTTAACGGCTCGTCGCTTCACAGCGATTTGCCGTACTCGCTCGGCCGCCTGGGACACGGTTACCCGCTCCTGTGTGCGGCCCGTGCTTTGGCCTCGCGAGTTCCTCTCGGTTGCGGTCCTTCGCTCCACCAGCTCCGCCGAACCCAAGGGTTCTTTGTTCGCCGGTTTCCTCACTACTATGACCGCATCTGACTCTTTGGAACCGTGCATCTTCGGCTACGGATGGCTTCCTTCCCGAAGCGGCCCTGCTCTGTGTCAGGGCGGTTCCAAGGCCTCCCAGGTCCCGATGCTGTGCGTATGCGCGTGCCTGGGGTCTTCGACGCCGCGGAGCCCGTCGTCCCCTCACCCATGACGGTGACGACGGTGTGGCCTTCGGCCCGTATGAAAGCCTCGGCACTCCGTTCATCGTCACTTTCGGCGCTCCATAGCCCTGCCCACGCACACCCCTGCCGACGCTTCGCCCGGTGCCTCACGGCACCGCACGCACGGCTCGGGGTAGAGTCGGGAGGAGGCGCGGTGCCCGCAAGGGCCCTCTTTCCTCACTCCCGCTCTCCGAACCCGGCGTGCCGATTTCCAGCACCGGGCTCTCCAGTGGGATCATGCTTCTCGCACACGGACCACTAGCCCAAGAACGAACTCACAGGTTCCGGTGAGGTTGCCCCTCCGAGTGTTGTATGGTCGCGACACGGCGGCCAGACCTGTAAGTCCGGTGTGCCAGCGGGTCGCCGAGCCGGTTCTCGCCTCGACGGCCAGCAAACCAGGTTCACCTCCTTCGCTTATGCATGTGATGCTTCCGGAATCTCTGCCGACCATGCGGGTTTACAGGCATCGCCAATCCCGCGGGCTTTCTTCCGTATGACATCGTTCCACACCTGAGGCCCCTTCTCTCCACCGGCATTACCCGGCTTCTCCGATACTACGGGCCTCTCCGCCACCCTGCCGGCCCGGCCTGCCCCTCGCGGGATTCCGGTTGGCGCGTGCCACGCCACCGACAGGGTTTCCCGTGTTGCCACCCAGGATAATCCCACGCTGGAGGGGGTGGCCGGGTCTGGGGCCGGCGGTCGGATCCCGGGCAAGGCCGAGCAGGACCGTGTCGGCCCCGTCGGCCGGTTTCGGAGCTGACAGGGCTCGAACCTGAGGATCGGGGCCCGTGCTTCGCCTCCGCTGCGGGAGTCAAAGCCGGGAATGTAAGGGAGTGTGGGAGCGAGTCCCGTTCAGGGCTGCAGGATCGCCTGGAAGATGCTGTCCCGGTTGCCGCTGTAGGCGCGCAAGGTGCTGGCCAGTTTTTTCATGCCGTTGTTCTTCCGGACGATCAGAGCGAGCGCGAGGGCATTGCACAGCGCGTTGTTGTGGGGCCCGTGTCCGGTGCGCAGGCGCGAGGCGTCCTCCATCAGGCTCACGTCTCTGACATGGTGTTGTACCTCTACCGCCCAGTGCCGCCTGACCAGTTTCAGCAGTCGTTCGGGGGCTGCGTCGTTCGGGGACAGTGACGTGATCCCGTAGGATTCGGTGGTGGTGCGTTCGCCCCGCCGGGTGCTGCGGGAGCGGACATCGGTGCGGTGCCGTGTGATCCGGAAGGCCTGCCGGACCCCGGGCCAAGCGAGGGTTTCCGGGCTCGTTTCGTGCGTGTGGATGGAACGTTCGTCGAGGCGGCCGTGGTTCGGTTTGGGCTTTGATTCCTCGAAGCCCGGTGCCTCGCTCTCCCAATCGATGGCGTCGAGGGTCCGGTGCGTGTCGGGAGCGTTGCCCTTGACGATGAGCACGTAGTCCGCGCCGGCAGAGCGGAGCACTTCCGCCGTTTCGTGCGTGGTATGCAAGGCATCCAGGGTCACCACCTTGCCGTCGACCTCGACCTCCGACAACAGAGTGCGCGTGGCCGCGATTTCTCCGCCTTCCTCCCGGTAGCTGTGCAGAGCGACCGGTTCGCCGGTCTCATGGTCCACCAGGGTGACGGTCTCGTAGTGCTCGTCGCTGTTGCGGTTGGCGCCGCGGATGCGCTTGCCATCGACCGATAGTTCCTCAATCGCCGCCTGCCGACCCTGGCTATATTCCTGGACGGCTTCTTCCAGCTGATCCGGATCGAGCATGAGCAGCACCCGGTGGATGGTCGATTTCGAAGGCGGCTCGTACCGACCAGTCTCCGGACGCTGCCAGGCGCCAATACTCCGCAGCTGATCCTGAGTCATCATCTTCGCAAACTCCGCCATGGCGACTGGACCATGATGATCCGCGAGCTTCGCCGCGATGATGATCGACAGCACCGTGCCCACATGGTGCTTGCGTCCCTGGGCCCGGCGGGCATCGTCGACTTCGCAAAAGATCTCGTACAAGGACTTGAGCTCGGTGGTCGTACGCGCCCCGCCCCGGTTCTTCTGCAGCTCCTCCGGAAGCTCGCCCGGAGCCCGCAGCCGCCGCCACGCGTCCCGCCGCAACCGGCGGACCCAATAGCGTTTCTTCCCCGGCTCCGCTGTTTCCTTCGACTCTTCCCCGGCGGCCGGATTCGCCTTCGTCCGGGGCTGAGTGTAACTGCCCTGATGCCGGGCACTGCCGTGCGTCTCGCCGAGCTCCTTCCAGTTGGCCGCCGCGTAGACCGTCCCCTTGAACGATTTCGGATCGACGAACGTCTCCACCATCAGAATCGGGTGGCCGTGAACTCGCTGCCAGTCGTCGCTCAGCCGGCGGGTGATCTGCCCCAGCACATACGAGCCCAGACGCGGAAACTGCCCCCGCTCACCCAGAATCACATAACGAGTGTTGTTCGAGATCAGATGCAGGCGAGTCCATTTCTGGTTCCCTTGCCAGCCGATCAGCTGGTTCCGGTGACGGCTCTTCCAGGCCGCCGTCCCCCAGCCCGACAGCGCCACCCATTGCCCGCGCCATTCCGCCACATACCGAAGCCCTCGGCCGGCAAAGCGACGGAAGCCCAGAGGATGGTGCTGATTCATCGTCGCGTCCCACTGGGAACGCTCATCGGGGCGGCACAGACGCACCGTGACGTCAGCGAGCGAAAAGCCCGCGGTCGACGCCGGAGGCAACAGAACGGAAGGGGACAGCGACACCATGCAGGTAGTCATACAACGCCCCGAGCCAAAATACCAGCCCCAGCAGGAAAATTCCGCTTCTCATGCCGGAATCCGGTGCCTGCCAGAGCGTGGGATTATCTTGGTTGCCACCATTTCCCTCTTCCATGCGTACCGCCGCCACTACCCCGGCGGAACCAGCGGGTGCCAGCGTCGCTCGCTTCCCCGCCAGTGGCAGCCTTCCCCGCATCCGCGCCGGGTCGGCTTCCGCATCACCTTTTTCGAGGCCTGCTCAGCGTTCACTTCGCGTTGCGGCCCGCATGGCCGCTGCCCCCCCAAGGAGGGCCTTCTACTTGGAGTGCTTCGAGCAATGTCGTTACCTCCATCACCCGCTCCAATTGCTACCGGTAGAGTCGGGAGGAGGCGCGGTGCCCGCAAGGGCCCTCTTTCCTCACTCCCGCTCTCCGAACCCGGCGTGCCGATTTCCGGCACCGGGCTCTCCAGTGGGATCATGCTTCTCGCACACGGATCACCGGCCCAAGAACGGACTCACAGGTTCCGGTGAGGTTGCCCCTCCGGGTGTTGTATGGCCGCGACACGGCGGCCAGACCTGTAAGTCCGGTGTGCCAGCGGGTCGCCGAGCCGGTTCTCGCCTCGACGGCCAGCAAACCAGGTTCACCTCCTTCGCTTAGGCATGTGATGCTTCCGGAATCTCTGCCGAACATGCGGGTTTACAGGCATCGCCAATCCCGCGGGCTTTCTTCCGTATGACATCGCTCCCTACCTGAGGCCCCTTCTCTCCACCGGCATTACCCGGCTTCTCCGATACTACGGGCCTCTCCGCCACCCTGCCGGCCCGGCCTGCCCCTCGCGGGGTTCCGGTTGGCGCGTGCCACACCACCGACAGGGCTTCCCGTGTTGCCACCCTTTCCCTCTTCCATGCGTGCCGCCGCCACTACCCCGGCGGAACCGGCGGGTGCACATGTCGCTCGCTTCCCCGCCGATGGCAGCCTTCCCCGCTCCCACGCCGGGTCGGCTTCCGCAGTAACCGTTTTCGAGGCCTGCTCAGCGTTCACTTCGCGTTGCGGCCCGCATGGTCGCTGGCCCCCCAAGGGGGGCCTTTTGCTTGGAGTGCTTCAGCCAGTGTCGTTGCCTCCACTACCCGCTCCAATTGCTACCGGTAGAGTCGGGAGGAGGCGCGGTGCCCGCAAGGGCCCTCTTTCCTCACTCCCGCTCTCCGAACCCGGCGTGCCGATTTCCGGCACCGGGCTCTCCAGTGGGATCATGCTTCTCGCACACGGATCACCGGCCCAAGAACGGACTCACAGGTTCCGGTGAGGTTGCCCCTCCGGGTGTTGTATGGCCGC
The DNA here is from genome assembly GCA_965203385.1 of Alphaproteobacteria bacterium. Taxonomy (GTDB): domain Bacteria; phylum Pseudomonadota; class Alphaproteobacteria; order TMED109; family TMED109; genus VXPW01. Next base: position 1,528,820 of record OZ241893.1, on the reverse strand, counting down.
GACACGGCGGCCAGACCTGTAAGTCCGGTGTGCCAGCGGGTCGCCGAGCCGGTTCTCGCCTCGACGGCCAGCAAACCAGGTTCACCTCCTTCGCTTAGGCATGTGATGCTTCCGGAATCTCTGCCGAACATGCGGGTTTACAGGCATCGCCAATCCCGCGGGCTTTCTTCCGTATGACATCGCTCCCTACCTGAGGCCCCTTCTCTCCACCGGCATTACCCGGCTTCTCCGATACTACGGGCCTCTCCGCCACCCTGCCGGCCCGGCCTGCCCCTCGCGGGGTTCCGGTTGGCGCGTGCCACACCACCGACAGGGCTTCCCGTGTTGCCACCCTTTCCCTCTTCCATGCGTGCCGCCGCCACTACCCCGGCGGAACCGGCGGGTGCACATGTCGCTCGCTTCCCCGCCGATGGCAGCCTTCCCCGCTCCCACGCCGGGTCGGCTTCCGCAGTAACCGTTTTCGAGGCCTGCTCAGCGTTCACTTCGCGTTGCGGCCCGCATGGTCGCTGGCCCCCCAAGGGGGGCCTTTTGCTTGGAGTGCTTCAGCCAGTGTCGTTGCCTCCACTACCCGCTCCAATTGCTACCGGTAGAGTCGGGAGGAGGCGCGGTGCCCGCAAGGGCCCTCTTTCCTCACTCCCGCTCTCCGAACCCGGCGTGCCGATTTCCGGCACCGGGCTCTCCAGTGGGATCATGCTTCTCGCACACGGATCACCGGCCCAAGAACGGACTCACAGGTTCCGGTGAGGTTGCCCCTCCGGGTGTTGTATGGCCGCGACACGGCGGCCAGACCTGTAAGTCCGGTGTGCCAGCGGGTCGCCGAGCCGGTTCTCGCCTCGACGGCCAGCAAACCAGGTTCACCTCCTTCGCTTAGGCATGTGATGCTTCCGGAATCTCTGCCGAACATGCGGGTTTACAGGCATCGCCAATCCCGCGGGCTTTCTTCCGTATGACATCGCTCCCTACCTGAGGCCCCTTCTCTCCACCGGCATTACCCGGCTTCTCCGATACTACGGGCCTCTCCGCCACCCTGCCGGCCCGGCCTGCCCCTCGCGGGGTTCCGGTTGGCGCGTGCCACACCACCGACAGGGCTTCCCGTGTTGCCACCCTTTCCCTCTTCCATGCGTGCCGCCGCCACTACCCCGGCGGAACCGGCGGGTGCACATGTCGCTCGCTTCCCCGCCGATGGCAGCCTTCCCCGCTCCCACGCCGGGTCGGCTTCCGCAGTAACCGTTTTCGAGGCCTGCTCAGCGTTCACTTCGCGTTGCGGCCCGCATGGTCGCTGGCCCCCCAAGGGGGCCTTTTGCTTGGAGTGCTTCAGCCAGTGTCGTTGCCTCCACTACCCGCTCCAATTGCTACCGGTTGGAACGACAGATACCGGGCGGGATTTGCACCCGCTAGGAAAGGGCGCCTTCTCACGGCGCACGTTGGAACGACAGATACCGGGCGGGATTTGCACCCGCTAGGAAAGGGCGCCTTTCCACGGCGCACGCGGAAGTGGCGGTTAACCTCTCTTCCCGCGGGACTTTCACCCGCAACACCAACACCAGTTAGCCTGGCGCACCAGATGTCCTGACGCGACCCGACTTTAGCCGGCCCATTTTCTGATGATAGACGTGGCATCAGCGGGAGAAATCGGAAAAGAAAGCATCTCTGACCTTCAAATCGTGGCTCATCTATTCAATAAACGAAATATAGCTTCCTGTCAGGCGTTTCCGACCGCAAGAACGGAACCAAGTCATTGAAAATTATCCAGTGGAAAGCACCACCGGTCAGCAGCGTCATCTGATCAGTTCAGGACATCTGAGTTTCTGTTTCGGCCCTCAATCACTTTCCGTACCGCCGGGCCCGCCACACGCCTCCGCGTTGACCCGCAGGTATTCGTCGATGAAGGTGTCGACTTGATCGACCAGCTTTTCCACAGGGTGTTTTTCTCCGTTGTAACGATCCCCCCAATTTTTCCAGGTTTCACGCCTTACAGTCACCCCCGAAGCGATATCCATCACCGGCTTGTAAAATGTCGCAGTGACGTAGAGTGGCTTATCTTCTCCTTGTAGGCCCCAAAACTCAACTGCTGGTGCCTGCCAGTCACGTTCCTCATCGTCGGGACGTAAGAGATGGGCGGCATCGCTAGCCTCGAAGCGCATTCTCGCAAGCGCAGTGAATTCCTCGTTGTTCAGACCGAGAGTTTCACGGTCCATCTGGAATGACCCCGCCGCTAAATAGATCGGCCGGCATTCGTTCCACAACCGAAACCGATCAAAATCCGTCACCTCCTCCGCCGCGCTTGGCATCGCTACCAGCACAGCCGCCACGGTCAGCATCATGCGCATGGCTGGCCTCCGTCGTGCCTAGTCATCAGCCGTGTCATCGTACGCTTCTCCTCAAAACCCAAAAACCGCCCCTGGGCGGGGCGACAAAGAGAAGCACTCCAATGACCAAATCATCGCGGTAGGGGGCCGGGGAACCCGGTTCCCTACCGCGATAACGTACAGATTGACGCCTCGATTGCCAAGAACGCCGATGGAAGCGTATCCGTCGAAGCGACGCAGGAAGCCTTGGTGGAGGTGGATGCCGCGCTGGTGAAAAAGGCCGCCGAACTCAACCTGGCGGGAAACGTGGCGACGCTGTACCGCCATGATCCGCTGACAGCCGAAAACCAGTTCCGGGACATGCTCTTCGGTCTGGCCCGCACCGTCCTGACCGACGCGTTCACTGCGCTTGACGATCATGGCAAGACGATCAACGTCGAGTTAAGGTTCCCATAACCCCGCGATCAGGGCCCTGCCCGCACTGCGGCCGGCGTGGCGGACGCTTCGGTGTTACCGGTCCGAACGCACCGGCCGTCCTTGCACGTCAGGCCGCAAGCAGGCCCTTCAGGCCCGGCACGAGCGGCGTGTCCGCCGGGGGCATGGCCAGGGAATCGAGCGCGGCCGCCGGCGCCCAGACCAGTTCCTGCTGTTCGCGCGGGCACGGCTTCCCATCCCAGCAGCGCAGGACGAATACCGGCATCAGGAGGTGCAGGGCAGCGTAGCCGTGACTGGCGAATGTCCACGGCTCAAGATCGACCGGGTCCGCCGTCAGGCCGAGTTCCTCGTCCAGTTCCCGGACCAGCGCAGCCTCCGGCGTCTCCCCGTCTTCAACCTTTCCGCCCGGCAACTCCCAGAGCCCGGCCAGCGGCCGCCCCGGCGGACGCCGGGTCAGGAGCAGCCGCCCCTCGGCGTTAATCAGCGCCCCCGCGACCACCAGCACCAGCGGTCGGTCAACTCCGGTAATCGGCATTGATCGCGATGTAGCCATGCGTGAGGTCGCAGGTCCAGACGGTGGCCTCGGCCGTTCCCGCACCCAGCGATACGTCGAGGGAGATTTCGGACCCCTGCATGTGGCGTGCAACCGGTGCTTCGTCGTAGCCGGGGACGACACTGCCGCCCCGGGCGACGGGGATCCCGCCGATGCTGATTCCGACGAGCTCGGCCCTGACCGGAACCCCGGCCTTGCCCACCGCCATCACAATGCGCCCCCAATTCGCGTCCTCGCCGGCAATGGCCGTCTTGACCAGCGGCGAGTTGGCGATGGCCAGCGCCACCGCCCGGGCGTGGGCCGGGCGGGCGGCGGCCCGTACCGTCACCGTAACCAGCTTCGTGGCGCCTTCGCCATCCCGGACGATCTGCCGCGCGAGATCCGTCATCACGTCTTCAAGAGCCTGGCGGAACGCGTCGAGCCGCGGATCGTCGGCCGCCGAGACCGGCCGCGCAACCGGCGTCGACCGGGTCGCGAACAGAATGCAGGTGTCGCTGGTGGAAGTATCGCTGTCGACCGTGATCGAATTGAACGTGCGATCGGTCGCCGGGGCCAGCAACCGGTCGAGCACGCTGGCCGGAAGATCCGCGTCGGTGAACAGGAAGGCGAGCATCGTTCCCATGTCCGGGGCGATCATTCCGGACCCCTTCGCGATGCCGCCGATGCGGACCGTCCGGCCGTCGATCCGCGTCTCGGCCACCGCCCCCTTGGGAAACGTGTCCGTGGTCATGATGGCTTCGGCCGCCGCCTCCCACCCGGTGTCACCGGCACCGCCCGCGATCACGGGCACGGCAGTCAACAGGTTCGGCAGCGGCAGCGGCTCGCCGATGACCCCGGTCGACGCCACGTACACCTCCTCCGCCCGGCAGCCGACAGTGCCCGCGACCGCCGCGGCCGTGGCCCGCACGGCGGCACGTCCCGGCTGGCCGGTAAAGGCGTTGGCATTGCCCGAGTTCACCACGAGGGCCCGCGCCCGTCCGTGCCGGCGGATCCGCCGGCACCAGCGCACGGCCGCCGAGGCCGTGCGCGACCGCGTGAGCCGGGCCGCGCCCGCTGCCCCCTCCGGCAACGTCACGATCAGCAGGTCGCGGCGTCCGGACGGACGGATGCCGCAATGACCGGACAGGAGGCCGACGCCCGGAATGTCCGGCAGGTCCGGAAAACGGGGCGGGGCCAGGGGGGCGGGGTTGGACATCAGGACAGCCCGGCAGGCAGAGGCAGTGCGAAGGCCGGATTGACACCGGGCGAGCGGCCGAGCCCCGCCGGAACTCCCGGACGCCGGGGCCTGCGACCACTCGGGCGGTCATTGTAGGGAGGTTGTACGGATACGTCAGAAAGCATGCTATGCTCGCCTCGCTCGGCAACGGGTTCGATACCGACTGCTCCCGGGCGGCCCAGAACAGAACCTCGCGTTTCCCGACGCCGTGGAAGAACGCGGGCGCCTTCCCGGGGGCGGAGCGCCCGCCCGAGGCCGGGCCGCTACGGCACCCGGGCCCCTTCGAACGCTGTTGCTGGGGCTCGCGCTCCCCCGGAATCTCCCGGAAAGGCCGCCATGCTAGGTGCAGTTGCCCAGCGCATCTTCGGAACCCCGAACGAGCGCACCCTTCGCAAGTACCGCCAGACCGTCGAGCAGATCAACGGGCTCGAGACGGAGGCGCGAGCCTGCACGCACGATGAGCTCCGCGCCCGGACCGGTCAGTTCCGCGACCGCCTGGCTGGCGGAGAATCACTGGACAACCTCCTGCCCGAGGCCTTCGCCACCGTGCGCGAGGCCGCCCTGCGGTCCCTCGGCCAGCGCCCCTTCAATGTGCAGCTTATCGGCGCCAGCGTGCTCCATCAGGGCAGCATCGCGGAAATGAAGACCGGCGAAGGAAAAACGCTCGTCGCCACGCTGCCGGCGTATCTCAACGCCCTGGCCGGCAGCGTACACATCGTGACCGTCAACGATTACCTCGCCCGCCGGGACGCCGACTGGATGGGGTCGGTCTACCGGTTCCTCGGCCTCAGTGTCGGCTGTATCGTCCCGGGCCTCGACGACGAGGAACGACGGGCCGCCTACCGCGCCGACATCACCTACGGCACCAACAACGAATTCGGGTTCGACTATCTCCGCGACAACATGAAGCACCGGCTTGCCGACCGGGTGCAGCGGCCGTTCCGGTTTGCCATCGTCGACGAGGTCGACAGCATCCTCATTGACGAGGCCCGCACGCCCCTCATCATTTCCGGCCCGGCCGAAGACACATCGGATCTCTACCGCAGCGCCAACCGCATCATCCCGCGGCTCCGGCCGGAAGACTACGACATCGACGAGAAATCGCGGGCCGCCTCGTTCACCGAGGCCGGCAGCGAGCACGTCGAGGAACTGGCCCAGACCGCCGGGCTGCTGCCGAACGGGGGCCTCTACGATTTCGACAACGTGAGCGTCCTCCACCACCTCCATCAGGCGCTGCGGGCCCATCTCCTGTTCCAGCGCGACCGGGACTACATCGTCCGCGACGGCAACGTCGTGATCATCGACGAGTTCACCGGCCGGATGATGGCGGGGCGGCGCTACTCGGACGGCCTCCACCAGGCGCTGGAGGCCAAGGAAGGCGTCGAGGTCAAGCGCGAGAACCAGACCCTCGCGTCGGTCACGTTCCAGAACTACTTCCGGCTGTATCCGAAACTCTCCGGCATGACCGGCACGGCGGTCACCGAGGCCAGCGAGTTCGGCATGATCTACGGCGTGGATGTTGTCGAGATCCCGACCCACCGCGCGATGGTTCGCGACGATTGCGACGACGAGGTGTACCGCACTGCCGACGAAAAATGGAAGGCCATCACCGAAGAGATTCGCACCGCCCGCTCCCGCCGGCAGCCGGTGCTGGTCGGAACCACCAGCATCGAGAAGTCCGAGGACCTGTCCCGGCGGCTGAAAAAGGCCCAGATCCCGCACCAGGTCCTGAACGCCCGCTACCACGAACGGGAAGCCGCCATCATCGCCCAGGCCGGCGTTCCGGGCGCGGTCACCATTGCCACCAACATGGCCGGCCGCGGTACCGACATCCAGCTGGGCGGCAACCTGGACATGCGCCGCGCCGCGGCGGCCGGCAAGGACGGCCAGGTGGACGAGGCGCAGATGACCGCCCTTGCCGCCGAGATCGAGACGGCCCGGCAGCAGGCGCTCGCGGCCGGCGGCCTCTACGTGCTCGGCACCGAACGCCACGAAAGCCGGCGCATCGACAACCAGCTCCGGGGCCGGTCCGGCCGCCAGGGCGACCCCGGCACGTCCAAGTTCTTCCTGTCGCTGGAAGACGACCTGATGCGGATCTTTGGCGGCGAGCGGTTGGATGCCGTACTGTCGCGCCTCGGTCTGGAGGAGAACGAGGCGATCATTCACCCCTGGGTGAACCGGGCGATCGAGAAGGCCCAGGTCAAGGTCGAGCAGCGCAATTTCGAGGTCCGCAAGAACCTGCTGAAATTCGACGACGTGATGAACGAGCAGCGGAAGGTGATCTACGAGCAGCGGCTGGAACTCATGGAGGACGGCGACGTCTCCGACACGATCACCGACATGCGCCGCGACATCGTGGACGAACTGCTGGGCCGGTTCGTGCCGCCGAAAGCGTACGCCGAACAGTGGGAGATCGAGCCGCTGGCCCAGGCCGTGCGGGTCCTCTCGGGCCTCACGTTGCCGGTCGCCGACTGGGCGGCAGCCGAGGGAGCCGACGAGGACACCCTCCGGCTCCGGATCAACCAGGCCCTGGATACTCACGTGGCCTCGATGGAAGCCGCTGTCGGTACCGATTTCCTGCGCGGGATCGAAAAACAGATCCTGCTGCAGGTGCTCGACGGCCTGTGGAAGGAACACCTGCAATCCCTGGAGCGCCTGCGCCAGGGCATCGGCCTGCGCGCCTACGGCCAGCGGGACCCGCTGAACGAGTACAAGCGCGAGGCGTTCGAGCTGTTCGACCAGATGCTGCACGCGATGCGCCACAACGTGACCCGGCACCTCCTGTCCATTCCGGTGGAGAAGCTGCAGGTGCGGGCGGCCGCCCCGCCGCCGCGCCCGGTACCCGCATCCCCCGGCGGCCCGGCCCGGAGCGACCGGCGGGTCGGCCGGAACGACCCGTGTCCGTGCGGATCAGGCCGCAAGTACAAGCACTGTCACGGACGGGTCGCGGCCAGTATGTAGTTCACCGACACGTCGTCCCCGAGCTCCCACCTCCGCTCCGCCACCCGGTAGTTCAGCCCCCGCAGGGCCGTAACCCCGAGCCCGGCGGCGGCCAGGGGAGCGGCAAACTCGGACGGCCGGACGAAGCGCGAGAACCGATGCGTTCCGCGCGGCAGCAGCCCCAGCAGGTACTCGGCGCCGATGATGGCCTTGACCAGGGCCGCGGCCGTCCGGTTCAGCGTGGAGCCGACCAGAAGGCCGCCGGGGGCGACGCACGCGGCCGCCAGGCGCAGGAACGCGGCCGGGTCGGGGACGTGCTCCACGACCTCAAGCACCGTCACCAGGTCGAAGTCGCCGCCGCGGTCCGCAAAAGCGGAGAGCGGCGCCGCCTGGTAATCGATTGCCAGCCCCGCGGCCTCCGCGTGGCGGCGCGCCGCCTCGAGCTGGGCGGCGGCCGCATCGATCGCGGTGACCTGCGCACCCATCCTGGCCAGCGGTTCTGCCGCCAGTCCGGCGCCGCAGCCGATGTCGAGCACCCGAACCCCGTCCAGCGGGCGCCGGGCCAAGGCCGGCCCGCGCCGCGCGGAAACCTGGTCGCGGATGAAGGCCAGCCGAACCGGATTCATCGCATGGAGCGGCGCCATCGGCCCCCGCGGGTCCCACCATTCGGCGGCAAGCCGGTCGAACCGGGCGATTTCACCCGAATCAACCGCGGACAACGTGGAGCGGGCGCGAGCCATCACGGAACCCTCCGGCCGCACCCTGCCGGCCGACGGGGGCGCAACCACCTTCGGACTATGCCATGTTCCGGCCGCCATTCCACCCGGCCACGAAGAATCCGCCGGGCCAGCAACCCCTGCCGACGGCGCCGGATGTCGAGTATCGGCCAGGCGCGGGCGGCCTATTACACACAAGTTTTGTCTGGACGCAATTGCTGGTAGAGATCGCTGGTCGGACCCATCTCCAGCAAGCGTTCGTAGGATTGGGTCAGTGTGGCCAACTGGGTGTAGCCCCGCCAGATGAACGTGGGACCAGGCGGCGGGTCACTGCGACGGTCAAGGTAGCCCCCCAGGATGGCCATGGTCCGCACGGCATTGCCAAGATTGTCTGGCCGGACGTCGAGCTGGCGGTCTGCGGCGAAGTCCTGAAGCGCCAGGATCTCGGCTTCGCTGAACAGCACCTCGGCCGGCAACTCGGGGGTTTCACGCCCCAGCATGACCATGGCGGCAAACAGTCGCCAGGCGATGACCGCCTTGATGGTGACCGCCCGTTCGATCCGTTCCCCTCGTGATGGTTCAGGAACTCTGCCTTGCACCTGCGTCTTCGAGATCGAGATAGACGCTCGGCCGCTGCCCGTCGATATGCTCGGCCAGCGTGGTTTCCCGGCCTGCCGCGGTCCTAACAGCGCCACGGCTGAAACTAGTTCAGGCGAGCAAGAACTACTTCAGTTTTCAGGTGCGGCGCTTCGGATTTGCGAGGATGACTACCCGTCCCTCACAGACGCGGCCGCGATGGTTTCTGCCATTTCCAGGTAGCGGCAGAACGCGTTTGCGAGCTGTATCTGCCGCGGGGTGCGGCATTCAGCCTCGAATATCGCCGGGGAGCCGACAATGATCGAAACGCATTTCGCGCGCGATGTCGCCACATTGAGCCGGTTCAGGCTGTATAGGAATTCCATACCGCGCGGCGCATCGGCATGGCTTGAGGTCGCGGTCGAGTAGATCGCGACCGGCGCCTGCTGGCCCTGGAACTTGTCCACCGTGCCGACGCGGGCGCCCGGCAGCCGCTTCTGAATTTCGAACACCTGTGCGTTGTAGGGAGTGATGATGACGATATCCTCCAGCGTCACCGGCCTTTCCTCCCCGTCGCCGTCAATCCAGCTTGCCTTGCTATCGAGGATACCGCTGACGAGCGCGGCGAGCGCGGCCGCCTCTTCGGGAGCGCTGTTCTGGTTGCCGCTATGCGTGACCGGCAGAAACCGCAGCCCCGCGCCGCTGACCGGCGATCCCGTCCCGCTGATCACCTGTTTGTCAAGGCCGGTCCTTGAGCCGAGCTTGCCTTCGTAGAACAGCTCGGAGGTGTAGGCGCAGATATCCGGGTGCAGCCGCCAGGTTTGCTCTAAGAACAGTCCCTTATCCGCCGGGATCGTCTGCTGCCCGGCGAGGATATGATCGAGCGCCGAGACATCCGTGCCGTCCGGGTGAGAGCCCTGCCGCGGCTGATCGAGCTGCTGCGGATCGCCGATCAGGACCACCGTATTGGCGGCCTGCGAGACCGCCAATACATCCGCCAGGCACATCTGCGCGGCCTCGTCCACAAAGAGCACATCCACCGTCCTGTACGCGTCTTCGCGCGCCCAGTGCCACGCCGTCCCGCCGCCAACCTGCGCGGTCCCTCCCAGCGCAGCATCGAGGTCCTCGCTTCGTTTCGCAAAGCTCAGGCGCGGTTGCGGGTCTTCAATTTCGTCCGGCTTCTGGCAGCAATGCAGATCAACGCCATTCTCGTCAGCGACCTCAATGACCTTGTCGATCAGATTGCGGATGACCTTGTGGCTGTTCGCGGTAATGCCGACCGTCCGGCCCTGCCGGACCAGCTCGCAGATCATATGGGCGCCGGTAAACGTCTTGCCCGCGCCCGGCGGTCCCTGAATCGGAAGAACGCCTCCGGCCAGATGCGCACACAGGCGCATGGCCGCATCGACGGCCGTTTCACCGTCGCGGTGCAGCGCCTGTCCTCCGGCCCGCGGCGGCACTCTTCGTAATAGATCGCGCGCGGCCTGATACGGCCCGTCACCCTCCAGACCGTGATCCGCGACATACTGCCCGACCCGCACCAGGGCGTGCTTGACGGCTTTCTTGGGAACGAATTTGTGCGCGAAGACGGCCTGCGGGTGAATGTCCGCGTGGTTCATCCGCTTTTTGATATTCACCGTGTGCTCTTCCAGCGACATGGTTTCGATCTTGCCGAGCCTGGCCCCGCCGAGGTTGCGGAGGTCTTCACCGCCGCGCAGCTCAGTCTCCTGCGGCGGATAGCGGTAGCGGTGGATCGGGGCCTTCGCCGTCCCCCCGGCTTTCCCGATAAAGCTCAGGCCCGACAGGCCGGCCCGCTCATCGAGCAGGTCCTCGGCAGACAGGTCCGAGAGCCGGAAGAAGTCCCACCACACCGATTTTTCTTCGCGCCGGTGGTAATCGAGCAGGTTGGCCAGAATCCAGCGCGCCTGCTGCTCCTCATCCCGCTCTCCCGGGTCCGCCGGAACATCGGCAGTGAGTTTTTCATAAAGCGGTTCGATCAGCGCCAGCCAGTCGCTGACATTTTCGTTGGGCGAACCGTCGCCCGGCTCCGGGCGGGGGATCACGGCGCCGCCGGCGACAACACGGCCGCGCAGGGATTCCAGCCAGTCGCGAAGGCCCAAAGCCGCCCGGCAGTCATCGCGGTTGTAGGCGAGCACCACGGCTTTGGTGCCTTCATCGATCGAGGCCGCGTCATCGAGTTCGAGACCCGCCTGAAGCGCCGCCAGCGCCGCGTTCGCATCGGCAAGCGGCGTGTCACGCTCAAACCCGTAGAACGGTTCCAGGTGCTTAATGGAGTAGCTTTCCACGCTCGCGCGCACGGCGTGCCGGACGATCTGATAGAGATCGACGAACAGCCCCGCCCTTAGCATCCGGTCGATCTCGTCTTCCCGGCTCGCATACCGCCCCATCAACCGCTTGAGCGCGCCCGGCTCGTACGGGGCGTAATGGTAGATGTGCAGGTCGGGAAACGCTGCCCAGCGGGCCATGACGAAATCGACAAAGCGCTCGAATGCCTGTTTTTCATCGGCGCGGCTGAAGGCCCACTCGCCCTTGTAGGCGGTCTGCCCGTTTTCCTCGGTGAGGAGGTAGCCGAACAGATATTCCAGGCCGTGCTCGCCCACGAACGGGTCGCCTTCAAGGTCGAGAAAGATGTCCCCCGCCGAAGGCTCGGGCAGGCGCGTCAATCCGAAACCGGGCTGGGCCGGCAGGATTTCGAATTTACGCTCTCCCGCCTCGCGCGCTTCATACTGAATTCGCGCCTGTTCGCGCACGCGGACTATGGCTTCCGCTGAGCCCCGGTCCGGCTTCCAGGTTAGCGGCAGTGTCATGCCCGCCAGGTCCTGCATGGCCTCGATCCCGCGGGCTTTGAGCTCATTGATCTGGAGCTTTGAGATGCCCGCCACGAGGCAAAGATGATCGTCGTCGTGGCGGCGTTTATTGCAAGCTTTGCGCCACCGGCAGATATCGCAATGCGCGACCGGATCGGGATAGGTGCTGCCCGCGGACGGCCCGGCGAGGCTGGTCAGCAGGCCATGCTTCACCTGCCGGAAATAGGCGCCGTAATCGGCGAAACGGTATCGCTGCGGCTCAAAATCAGACCACGGCACGACAACGTACATCCACTCCGGCACTACTCCCTGCGCCTGACCCAGCAGGTCCGAATACAGGCAGAGCTGAAGCACCGCGCCCGCCCCGGTTTCACGCGCGAGCTTGGTATCGAGCGCCTCATACGACCATGCGCCAAGCCCGCTCGGGGTTTCAACGCGGCGCAATATGTCGGCGCGGCCGGCCCAGCCGTCATGGGCGAGCGCGCCCTGGGCGATGACATCGGCCCCGTCCTTCATGGCGGCCATCGTTTCTACGAGCGCGGCGTCCGTGACATCGACGCCTTCAATCCTGACGACGTTCCGGCCGGCATTGCTCAGATGATCGACATACTTTTGCTCGTGGATCGCGCCGCGCTCCCAGAGAATTTCGAGCAGCGGGTCCCAGACCTTCGGTTTGGCGAGGTTGCCTTCGGCGACGGCCCGGTCGAGACCGGACAGATGACGGCAGTTCAGGTAACCGACAAGGTCGCCGGCACTCAGCCGGATGGAGCCCCCGATCTTTTCCATGATATCAGGATATTCCCTTCGTTTTTGATCGCGCTAATGATACGAGCGGTCTGCAAAGCGGCGGCGCCCCCCGTATCCCATGACAGATGTGTGTATTTTCCGCCTTCCAGCATCGTCCGATGCACCGGTTGCCGCCGTTCTCCGCAGATGCAGCCGGCGCGGTGCGGAATTCGCGATACGGTGAAGCGCGGGCAGGGCCGGGTCGTCAGGGTCACCCGGTTTGCATTGAAAGAGTGTCCCGCCAGCGCGGCCTTCAGGATTTCCGCCGCGGTCATCAAGCCGGCGCCGAACGAGAGGAACGGCAGCGCCGCATCGACCTGTTCGGTTTCGGCCGCTTCGGTTTCGGCGGGTGTGCCCGCAGGCCATGCGGGCGCGCGGCGTGACATCTGGGAACAGACAACAGGAACAGGCCTCGATCAGCGGGATATGCCTGATGAGCGAGGTCTGCCAGTTACGGCCCGTCGTGCCGTATAGCTGAAGCGGTGGGCATTGCGCCTCGACATGGTATCGCACGTTCTGTTCGTTCGCCGCGGCAATGAGAATGTCAGGGCTGCCCGGCACGCGCGCCGACTAGGTTTCGGCCTCGTGAAGCGGGCAGCTTTCGGTGCGGATGTTTGTTTGCCCCGCATCCACCAGGAAATCCCGTGCGGCCTCGACCTTGAGCCGGCCGACATCGGCCTCGGCAAAAACGGGTGAGCGGTCGAGGTTCCACCTTTTGCCCGGCGCCGTCCTTGCGCTGCCCGGAAGGCCGGATTACGCTCCGGTGTCAAGGGAACCCCTTGTTTCCGGAACCGCGTACCTGCGTGCCGGAGTGAAAGCTCCCGCCGTCCTGATCCTCTGCCCGCATTCCGGAGAGGGCGCGGTGCGGCGCGTCGACGCGGAGCCGGGGCGGCCAGCGGGCCCGGCCCTTTCCTGATCACCGTGGACCGGACCGCGGCCGGGGCGGGAAGCGGCGGAGTCTGCAGACATGGCGCGCACGGTGCTGAAGTTCGGCGGTACGTCGGTCTCGGACGTGGCGCACGTACAGCGCGCCGCCGACCGGGCCGCCAGAGCGTTTCGGGCGGGTGACGAGATCGCCGTCGTGGTGTCGGCGATGGCGGGAACGACCAACCGGCTGGACGAATGGACGCGCGAAATCGGCACCCTGGTAGACGCCCGCGAGTACGACACGGTCGTCGCGGCGGGCGAACAGATCACCGCCGGCCTGATGGCTCTCGCCCTCCAGGCGAAAGGCCTGACCGCCCGCTCCTGGCTCGGTTGGCAGCTGCCGATCGAAACCGACGACGCGCATGCCCGGGCGCGGATCCGCCGCATCCACCCGACGGCCATCGAGGAGCGTCTCGCCCGGCGGGAAGTTCCGGTCCTGGCCGGGTTTCAGGGAATTGCACCGACCGGACGGATCACGACTCTCGGCCGCGGCGGCTCGGATACGTCCGCCGTGGCCATCGCGGCCGCACTCCGCGCCGACCGCTGCGAGATTTACACGGACGTGGAGGGGGTCTTTACTGCCGACCCCCGGCTGGTCCCGGACGCCCGGAGAATCGAGCGCATCGCCTACGAGGAGATGGTCGAGCTCGCGGCGCTCGGTGCGCGCGTCCTGGAAACCCGGGCCGTCGAATTGGCCATGCACCACGGCGTGAGCGTCGAGGTGCGTTCAAGTTTCAGCCACGCACCCGGCACGCTGCTGGTGGACGAGGACGAGATCATGGAACAGGATGCCGTCACCGGCGTGACCTACAGCCGCGACGAGGCCAAGCTCACGCTGACCGGAGTCCATGACAAGCCGGGCGTGTCGGCCGCCATCTTCGGCCCGCTCGCGGCCGAAGGCGTCAACGTCGACATGATCGTGCAGTCCGGCTCCCACGCCGGAGAGACGATCAACTACACCTTCACCGTGGTCGAGCGGGACATGGAGCGCGCCGTCCGCGCCATCCGCGCCGCCCGGGAAGCGATCGGGTTCGAAGCGATCGTTGCGGACGCCAACGTGGCCAAGGTATCGATCGTCGGCCTGGGCATGCGCACCCGCCCCGGCGTGGCGCAGACGATGTTCGCGACCCTGGCCGAACGCCATATCAACCTGCAGGTCATTTCGACCTCGGAACTGAAGGTCAGCGTGCTCATCGACGAAACCGCCACCGAAGAGGCCGTCCGTGCCCTCCACGCCGCCTACGGGCTCGATTCGGCGTAACCGGCGCCGGTCGGCACCCGGCCGGCGGCTTCACCGCAGCCCGGGACGCCGGCCGTGACCGGCCCTAAGCGTTCCGCCCCGCCGGAACGCCCTGTCCTGCCCCAGCCGCCCGCCACCCGCGGGCTCCTCGTGCGGATCCAGAAACTCATGGCCGGCCGCCGGCCGGCCGACGTTCGTCTCCGCCAGGTGGTGCGGGAGATCGCCGCCGGGACGGGGTCGGACGTGTGCTCCTGCTACCTGCGGCGGGCCGGGAACCTGCTGGAGCTGTTCGCGACCCACGGCCTCAGGCACCAGGCGGTGCACCGCACCCACCTGCGCCTGGGAGAGGGCCTGGTCGGCACCGTCGCGGCCGGCGGCGGACCGCTGGCCGTGTCGGACGCGCCCGCGGATTCACGCTTCGCGCACCGACCCCAAACCGGGGAGGAGCCCTTCCGTGCGTTTCTCGGGGTGCCGCTGCTGCGGGGCGGACGCTCGATCGGGGTGCTCGTCATCCAGAGCGCAACGGCGCGCACCCATACGGACGCCGACATCGATACGCTGCAGACCGTCGCGACCGTGCTGGCCGAGCTGGTGGCCGGCGAGCGTCTGGTCGACCCGGCGGAACTGGCCGAAGCGAGCGGCAACGTCACGCTGCCGCGCCGGTTCCGCGGCCGGCCGCTGGCCGGCGGGATCGGGATCGGGGAAGTGGTCCACCATGGCCCGCCAGCCGTCGTCCGGAATCCGGTCGCCGACGACCCCGAAGTCGAACGCGTGCGCCTGCAGGGCGCGATCGCGGTGCTGACCACCGACCTCGACCACATGGCCGCGACCGTCGAATCCAGCGGGGGCCCGGCCGAACGCGAAATCCTCGACACGTTCCGGCTGTTCGTCGCCAGTTCCGGCTGGATTCGGCGGATGTACGAACACATCGAAGCGGGGCTGACGGCCGAGGGCGCGGTCATCCAGGTGCAGGAGGAAACGCGGGCCCGGCTGCTGCACGTTCCGGACACCTATCTGCGCGAACGGCTGGCGGATTTTGATGACCTGGCCAACCGCCTGCGTTCCCTGCTGGCGAGCGGGAGCCGACGCGGCAGCTACCCGGACGACGTGGTGCTGATCGCCCGCGACATCGGGCCGGCGGCCCTGCTCGAATACGGCATCGAGCGCATCCGGGGACTGGTGCTCGAAGGCGGCGCACCGTCCACGCACGTCGCCATCCTCGCCCGCAGCCTCGGCGTACCGGTCGTCGGACAGGTGCGCGAGGCCGTCCTCCATGTCGAGGAGGCCACCCTCCTCGCCCTGAACGGGGAAACCGGCGAGGTGTTCGTCGACCCTCCGGAAGACGTCCTCGAACAGTTCCGGGACCTGCTCCGCACCGATTCCCGGAACGCCGAGTGGCACGAGCAGATCCGGCGCTTCCCGTCCACCACCCTGGAGGGCGTGCCGGTGTCGCTCCTCATCAACGCCGGCTTCGCCGGAGACGCCGACCAGATCACCGCCACCGGGGCCGAAGGCATCGGGCTGTACCGTACCGAACTGGCCCCCTTGCTGGACCAGAAGCAGCTCGACGCCGGCCGCCAGGAAGCGCTCTACCGCGAAGTGCTGGAACGGGCCGACGGCCGCCCGGTCACCTTCCGCACACTGGATCTCGGCGGCGACAAGCGCATGGATGCCGCCGACAGCTTTCCTCCGCCGACGCACAACCCGGAACTCGGCTGGCGCGGAATCCGAACGGCCTTCAACCATCCGCAACTGCTCGGCGAGCAGCTGAAGGCGCTGCTCCGCGCCCATGCCGGCCGACCCATGCGGGTCATGTTTCCGATGGTGGCCAACCGCGCCGACCTCGCCCGCGCACGGGCCGTGCTGCGGCGTACGCTCGCCACCCACGAAGCGCACGGAGGCCGCCTTCCGGCCCCCCTTGAGGTGGGGGTCATGGTCGAGGTGCCGGCGCTGCTCTGGGAAGCCGATGCCCTGCTGGGAGAAGTCGACTTCGTTTCGGTCGGAACCAACGACTTCACGGCTTTCCTGTATGCCCGTGACCGTGGCGACCCCGAACTCACCCGCCGCTACCCGTTCCTGTCGGGGCCGCCGCTCAACGCCCTGCGGGGCCTGATCCGAAGCGCCCGCCGCCGCCAGGTCGAGCTGTCGGTGTGCGGCGAAGCAGCGGGGCAGCCGCTCGCGGCGCTGGCGCTGGTAGCGATCGGCGTACGCACCCTGTCGATGCATCCGTCCGCGGTCGGAGCCGTCAAGTCGGCCATCCGGAGTTTTCGCATGGAAGACGCGGGGTCCTATCTGGAACAACTGCTCGAAACCGCGCCCGGCGCTCTCGCCGCCCGGTTCCGGAATTACGTGCGCGACCACGGCGTTCGCGTTCGCTGAACCGCTGTTGTATGCTGCGGACTGGATACAGGCCAGAGCTCGCCGACCTGTCCCGTCGTGACCGCACATGTCCGTGCGAGAGTCACGTGTTGCCGGTGGCCGGGCGCGCCGCGGATCGGTACGTATGCCGGTAAAGCACCCCGCCGCAGCGGCACACCAGCTCCATCTGTGGCTGGCGCGCCCGCGCTTGACCGCCGCCGAGGACACGGCCGCCGAAACGGGCCGGCTCCTGCGCACAACCCGTGAACGGATGGGCCTGTCCCGGGCCGACGTGAATCACGCCCTGCGGATTTCCCGCACCCAGATCGCCCACATGGAATCCGGACGGTTCGGGCAGATTTCCAGCGTACCCGCACTGCGTGACGGCCACATCCGGGCGTATGTGCGGTACCTGGACCTTGATCTCCAGCCGATCATGGACGCCGTGCACCAACAGTCTGCCGGGGATGCCGCGGCGAACCCCGAACCCCTGTACCCGCCGCCGCCGCGGCGCAATCCCCTGGCGTACGTGATGATGGGGATGTCGATGATCATCCTGGTGCTCCTGATCATGGCCTGGGACCGCCTGTCGACCGTGCAGGCCTATCTGCCGGTCGACGGGACCGAGGCGCCCGCCCGCGGTTCACTGGCCGCCGCGCCTCCCAACTCGTTTCGGCAGATCTGGTCGGGACGGCGGGACGACCGCCCGTGACGACCGCCGCCGGGAGCGGCCCCGGCCGGCCGCGGCGCGCGGCGCGGGCCGTTTCGGTGGGTCCGGTGACCGTGGGCGGCGGCGCGCCGATCACCGTGCAGTCGATGACCAACACGCCCACGGCAGATGCGCCCGCCACCCTCGCGCAGGTACGGGAACTGGCGGACGCCGGGGCCGACATCGTGCGGGTTTCCTGCCCCGACGAAGCTTCGACCGAGGCGCTGCACACGATTGTCCGCGGCTCCCCCGTTCCCATCGTCGCCGACATTCACTTCCACTACCGCCGCGCGATCGAGGCCGCCGCCGCCGGCGCCGCGTGTCTCCGCGTGAACCCGGGCAACATCGGAAGCCGCGCACGCGTCGCCGAGGTGGTGGCCGCCGCCCGCGACCACGGCTGCTCGATCCGCATCGGCGTGAACGCCGGCTCGCTGGAGCGGAACCAGGAACCGACGGCCCCGGCCATGGTGGCAAGCGCCATGCGGCACGCCTCCCTGCTGGACGAGCTCGACTTCCGGAACTACAAGATCAGCGCCAAGGCCTCGGACGTGCTGCTGGCGGTGGCCGCCTACCGGGCGCTCGCGGAAGCCACCGACGCGCCGCTGCACCTCGGAATTACCGAGGCCGGCGGACGCGACACCGGGACGGTGCGGTCCGCAGTCGGACTGGGCATGCTGCTGGCCGAGGGCATCGGGGACACGATCCGCGTGTCGCTGTCGGCCGACCCGGTGGAGGAGGTCCGGGTCGGCAACGAGATTCTCAAGTCGCTGGGGCTGCGGCGCCGGGGGGTGACCGTGATCGCCTGTCCCAGCTGCGCCCGCCAGCAGTTTCCGGTGATTGACACGGTCCGCCGCGTCGAGCAACGCCTGCAGCACATCACCCAGCCGGTCACGGTGTCCATCATCGGTTGCGTGGTCAACGGCCCGGGCGAAGCCCGAACGGCCGATATCGGGGTGACCGGGGGCGGCCGCGGCGTCCACCAGATCTACGTGGACGGCGTTCCGTACGCCCGGCACCAGGGGGACGACTTTGTCGAGCAGGTCGCCGGACTCGTAGAGGATCGCGTCCGCGAGCTTGACGCTCATGACGCCCGCGGCTGAGCGCGTGGCGTGGCAACGACCTTGCGCCCGGTGCGCGGAACCCATGACCTGTTCGGGGAGGACAAGCGCCGGTTCGACCATGTCGTAACCGTCGCCCGGACCGCGGCCGCCGCCTATGGCTATGCGCCGATGGCCACGCCGGCCTTCGAGTTCAGCGACGTCTTCCGCCGCACCCTCGGCGCGACCTCCGACATCGTCACCAAGGAGATGTACACGTTCGCGTCCGGTTCGGGCGAAGAGTTGACACTGCGGCCGGAAGGAACGGCGCCGGTGGCCCGCGCCCTGGTGTCGGGCGGCCGACTCCAGATCCTGCCCGTGCGGGTGTTCTACGACGGACCGATGTTTCGGCGGGAGCGGCCCCAGAAGGGCCGGATGCGCCAGTTCCACCAGGTCGGCATCGAACTGGTCGGCGAACCCGCGCCGGTCGGGGACGTCGAGGTCATCGCCGCCGGCGCCCGCCTGCTGACGGACCTGGGTCTCCGGGACTCGGTCGTCCTCCACCTCCACACTTTGGGCAACCGGGCCAGCCGCGACCGCTACCGGGGCGCGCTGGTGGACTACCTCGACGCCCGTCGTCGCCACCTTTCCGAAGATTCCCGGCGGCGCCTGCAGCACAACCCGCTGCGCGTTCTGGACTCGAAGAACCCCGCGGACCGCGAGATTGCGGCGCAGGCCCCCCGCCTGCTCGACTATCTGGACCCGGAATCGGCCGCGTTCTTTTCCGAGGTGCAGCGCCATCTCGACACCCTGGGCATCGGCTACGAGATTGATCCGCTGCTCGTGCGCGGGCTCGACTACTACGTGCACACCACCTTCGAATTCGTCACCGACCGGCTGGGGGCGCAAGGCGCCGTCCTGGCCGGCGGGCGGTACGACGGTCTGACCGAGCGGATGGGCGGCCCGGCCGTGGCCGGCACCGGCTGGGCCGCCGGAATCGAACGGCTGGTGCTGCTCGCGGGCCCGGTGCCGGCGGCGGCGCGCCCGGCGCTCATGGCCTGCATTTCGGCAACCGCGACGGAGCGGGCGCTCCTCTGTGCCGAAACCCTGCGGGATGCCGGACTTGCGGTCGAGCTCGCGCCGCCGGGGAGCCTCAAGCGGCAGCTGCGGCATGCCAACCGCATCGGGGCCCGGAGCGCTGTCCTCCTGGGGGACCGCGAACTGGAAGCGGGGGTGGCGATGGTGCGGGATCTGGATTCGGGTGCACAGTCCGAGATCCCGTATGCGGAGCTGGCCGATCACCTCCTGGGGCTGACCGGACATGGCTGAGCCCCCGCTGGAAGCGGCCTTCGAAGACATCCTGCAGCGGCGGCGGGATCTCGAGGCGGTGCTCGGGGATCCGGACCTCGACCCCGTGCGCCGGGCACGGACGGCCAGGGAACACGCCGAACTCCAGCCGCTGGCTGAACGCATCGCCGAATATTCCGGTCTCGCCGAGGAACGGGCCGGAATTGACGAGATCCTGGCCGAACCGGACCTGGATGCCATGCTGCGGACGCTGGCCGAAGAAGATCACGAGCGCGTCCGGCAGCGGCTTGCAACCTGCGAACAGGAGATCCGCGAACTTCTGCTGCCAAGCGACGAGGCCAACCAGCGCGACGTGATTCTCGAAGTTCGCGCCGGTACCGGCGGCGACGAGGCGGCGCTGTTTGCGCGTGACCTCTTCCGCATGTACGAGCGGTACGCGGGCATCCACAAATGGAGGTTTCGGGTGCTGTCGCTCAGCGAGAATGCCCTGGGGGGTACGCGCGAGGCGATGGCCGAAGTCATGGGGGGCGGAGCCTACGGCCGGCTCCGGCACGAATCGGGGGTGCATCGCGTCCAGCGGGTACCCGCGACGGAAGCGGCGGGCCGCATCCACACGTCGGCCGCCACCGTCGCGGTCCTGCCGAAAGCCGAGGAGGTTGACGTGGTGATCACCCCCGGCGACCTCCGGATCGACACCTTCCGCGCCCAGGGGGCCGGTGGTCAGCATGTCAACAAGACCGACAGCGCGGTGCGGATCACGCACCTTCCCTCCAATACCGTGGTGGTCTGCCAGGACGAGAAATCGCAGCACCGCAACCGCGAAAAGGCGATGCAGGTCCTGAGGGCCCGCCTCTATGAACGGGAGCGCCGGGCGCAGGAACGGCAGCAGGCCGACGCACGGCGGACCCAGGTCGGCTCCGGGGACCGGTCCGAACGGGTGCGGACCTACAACTTCTCCCAGGATCGGGTGACCGACCACCGGATCGGCCTCACCCTGCACCGCATCGAGCAGGTGCTGAGCGGGGAAACCCTGGACACGCTGGTCGAGGCGCTGATCGCGGAAGAGAAGCGCCGGCGGCTGGCCGGCGGGAACTGAAGGCCCCTGCCGCTCACCGTCGGAGCCGCGCTGCGCCAGGCCCAGGCCGTGCTTCGGGACGCCGGTGTGGACGAGCCGCGGCGCGAGGCCCGCTTGCTGACGGCGCTGGCCACGGGGTCCGGTCCGTCGATGCGCGACGAGGCCGGCGTTCCGCCCGCGGCCGCAGAGCGGCTCGCAGCCCTGGTCCGGCGGCGCGCGGCGCGCGAGCCTTACGCGTTTCTGGCCGGAGAGCGGGAGTTCATGGGGCTGCCGTTCCTGGTCTCCCGCGCCACGCTGGTGCCCCGACCGGAAACCGAATGTCTGATCGAATTCCTGCTGGAGGACCGGCCCGCGCGCCGTATCCTCGATCTCGGCATCGGTTCCGGGGCCATGCTGCTGGCCCTCCTCAGCCGGTGGCGGAACGCCCGGGGAGTGGGGGTGGACCGCTCCCCGGCCGCCCTGGCGGTCGCCCGGCGCAATGCGGCGGCGCTGGGCCTCACCGCGCGGGCGGCGCTGGTGGCGTCCGACTGGACCCGGGCCCTCCGGCCGGCGCCGACCTTTGATCTGGTGGTCTGCAATCCACCCTATGTTGCGAGCCGGGAACTGCCGTCGCTGGCCCCCGAGGTCCGCGACCACGAACCGCACCTCGCGCTTGACGGCGGCCGCGACGGCCTCGACCCCGTGCGGGCGCTGCTGCCGGGCCTGGTGGCGGTGCTGGCGCCGGATGCCCGGGCGGTGTGGGAGACCGATCCCCGGCGGTGGGAGGATCTGGCCGCCGTGGTTGACCGGGCCGGCGGGCGGAACATCGCTCCGGTACCGGACCTGACCGGCCGGCGCCGGGGTCTGTTCGCTTCGTTCCCAAGGCAGGGAAACGCGCCCGCCGGAACAAACTCGCAGCTGCCGCCCGACCGCGCCCGTGTGTTATGATGCGGGAACCGGTGCCCATCGGCACCCGTTGACGGCTTCCCGCGCCAGCTTGCTGGTTGCGGACGAGCAGTTGGCACCGAAGCGATAAGCTTCGCCTCCGGCCCCTGCGCCCGGGCTCTGCCTGCAAGGCCTCACTGGAGACCATCTACCCCACATGTATGAGCGATCGAAACCACCCCCCGGTCCCCGCCGGCATCGCGGCCGACCGCCGCCGCGGCGCGGCAGCGGGCCCAACCAGACCTTCGAAAGCAATGGCGGCTCCGGCATCAAGGTACGGGGCACCGCCCGTCAGGTTGCCGTCCGCTACCAGAGTCTCGCGCGCGACGCCATTGCTGTCGGTGACCGCATTGCCGCCGAACACTTTCTCCAGCATGCCGAGCACTATCAGCGGATTCAGGACACGTTGAACGCGCCCGCGTCAACCAGTCCGATGCGCCCCAACGGCAGCGGCGACCGCCGGTATGACGAGAATGACCGGCATGGCCGCGACCCGTCCCCGGCACCCGACGGCCCGTTCCGATAATCCGGCCGAAAAGTTTCCGTCGACGCCGGTGACAGGGCCGCCGCACAGCCCCTGAACCTCCCGCCGGCAATTTTTGGTTCCGGACGCGATACCGCCTCGGGGTGCAGCCGCCCGGCGGCAGTGCCGTGCTCCGGGCCCCGGACCAAGGCGGTGCGTTCGGCTTCTCGTCGTCCGGATGAAGCCCCCTCGGCGCCCGGCCCGCCGTCACGGGGGCGGCTGCGGCACGCCGGCCGCGCGAGGTGCGTTGCCAAGACACGGTTCACGCCGGAGACACGACCCCCGACCGGAACCCTGTGCGTTCTACACCCGCTGCTCGTCCGACCCGCACAGGGCCGTCTCGACCGAAGACCCGTTGCGCATCTGTCGCGTCAGGACCGTCGCGCGCACGCCGGCCGCAAACGCGCATACGGGCACGGGTACAACCCCGCTCTCATTGCCGGCCCGCTGCCTGTCCACGGCCCCGAGTTTCAAACATGAGGCTCAAGCGTCTCGAAACTTTAACTGACTTGATTGATGTTGGCCAAACTCCAATTTGTATTATAAAATAAACAAATTATGCCTTTATTGATGTTTAGATGAGACAGGCCATGAAGACGCGAGCGACACATGCGTTACCCAGAGCGGCCAAACAGGCCCTCGCTAAACTGGGCGGTGACATCGCCGTCGCCCGCAAGAAGCGCCGCATCTCGACCGTTTCGATGGCTGAACGCGCATTCGTCAGTCGTGGCACCCTCTACAAGGTCGAACGCGGTGACCCGTCGGTCTCGATCGGCATCTATGCAACGGTCCTGGCCATCCTTGGGCTTGCCGACCGTCTCGCCCAGGCGGCCGACCGCCGCGACGATTCCCTCGGACTCGATATCGACGAGGAGCGACTGCCCAGGAAGGTGCAACCACGGCGCCGTTCCCGGTCACCGTCATGACCGACACCGTCGAGGTCTTTGTCGACGATGGCGAAAAGACACATTTCGTCGGCCGATGCCATTACATCGCCAAGCGGCACGGCCAAAGCTCGGTCTTCGATTACGTCGATGCGTGGCACGACCGGGCCGATGCTTTCGCCCTGGATCCGGCGAACCTGCCGCTGGAACGCCGGCAGATATACACCTCCTCCGGCAAGTCCGCATTGCCCGGTGCGCTGCGCGACACCGCCCCTGACCGCTGGGGCCGACAGCTGATACGACGCGCCTTTCGCAAGGCCGGCGAGCAGCGCGCCCTGTCCGAGATCGACTATCTCCTCGCCATCAACGATCAGACGAGAATTGGCGCGCTCCGGTATCGCCGGGAAGGCGAAGAGACCTTCGACCACGACAGCGGCCGCTACCGTGTGCCGCCCCTGATCCGGCTACCGGCGCTTCTCGACGCCGCCGACGCGGTACTGTCCAACACCGAAACCGCCGAAGACCTGAGACTTATGCTCAACGAGGGTTCACCGCTCGGCGGCGCCCGCCCCAAGTCGGCCGTGATCGACAATGACGGTCGCCTGGCGATCGCCAAGTTTCCGAAGAACGACGACGATCGCAGCATCCCGCATGGCGAAGTTCTCGCGATGACACTCGCTGCCGCCGCGGGCATCAATGTTGCCCGGGCAACACTGCTGGACGTGGCCGGTCGGCCGGTGTCCCTGATCACCCGGTTTGACCGCGATGAAGACCGAAGGATTCCGTTCATTTCCGCCATGACCCTGCTCGGGCTCGGCGACGGCGACGAAGCGGCCTACACGGATATCGCAGAAGTCATCAGGATGTACTCGAGCGCGCCCACCGAAGACCTGCATGAACTGTGGCGGCGGATCGTCTTCAATGTGATGGTCGGCAATCTCGACGATCACCTCCGCAACCATGGCTTTCTGTACGATCACGACAACAAGTGGCGCCTTTCGCCGGCCTATGACCTGAACCCGGTGCCGCTGACCGAAACGGCGCGGGAGCTGACGACCTGGATATCGGAAGAAGGGCCGGACGCCGACCTGGATCTGGCCCGCGCCGCTGCACCCTATTTCGCCCTGAACCCGGTCCGGGCCAATGCCATCATCGATGAGGTCGCGGCCGCATTGGACGGATGGCAACGGATTGCGCGACAACTCCGGATGAGCGCATCGGATCTCGCTGCCTACGCGACAGCGATCGAAGATGCGGCATAGGACAGGCGGGCCGCCGCTGGGTTGTGCGAGCGCCTGACACCTCCGGTAGCGCCACTGGCGGATCCGGCCCGTCTCGCGCCCCCGCGCCGCACGGCGGTTCTCGACCCGGGACCGCTCGCTGCAGGCCCGGGAGCAGTACATCTGGCCGCGGTCGCAGGACCGGCAGATCACGACCTGCCGACGGCACCGCTGGCGCGGGAACAGGCGTCCGGTCTGGCACATCGCTCCGCCCGAGAGCGAGGGAGGCCCAAACGCCGACATGCCGGATATTCCACGGGAGTTCGGTCCCCGTGACCGGCTTGTTCAGGTGCGGCGCCGGGATTCCTGCTGAATCTGTGCCGGCGCCGTACCGCTCTCTTCTTCCCTGCTGCGATACCACACGGCCGCGGCAAAGCCGGCCCGCCCGGACCGGCGACAAGAGCGAATGCGATCTATCCCGAATGGCCCCGTGCGCCCAACCCCTGCCTCAGGCGCGAACCTCGCTCCGACACCGCACGGAAACCCGGCCGCCGGCCGGCGCGCACGACCGATACCCCGCGGTACGACTCGCCCAACAGGACCGGACAAGGGGAAAAGGAACGGTCACGGTAAAAACGCGGCTTACCGCCAGAATTCCGCGCTTTTTCTCAGCTCGACTTTGTTCATTTATGCGGCATAGCATAACGCCTCGAACACGCGTTTGACTCTGTTCAGGGGTACCAGGGTCAGGTCGTTTTCGTCTGCCAGGCCGCAAACGCGGCTGCTGGCGGTTCCGGGCGGTGGTATTTCTTTGCGCTCCGGGTCTGGCGGGGAGCGTGGAGAAATGCCGGCGAACCAGATCTCGGTTCGAACGGCGGCGATGGCGTCGGAGAAGGTGAAGCGTGTCTTGTGGTACCAGGCGGCCAGGAAGGGGTGGGAGCTGCGGGCGAGGATGTTGCCGGCCCACAGGCAGACGAGGCTGTAGAGGCCGAGCAGGGCGGGTGTGGTTCTTTCGATGGCGAGGTCGGACCATTGCCGCTGGGTTTCGATGCCGAGATGGGCGCGCGCTTCCTGGTATGTGACCTCGACCTGCCAGCGACGCACGAAGAGGGCGATGATGGTTTCCGGCTCGAGGTCGGGGTCGGTGCTGAAGAAGGCCTGCGGCTCGCGCTGGCCGTCGGGGTCTCGGACCAGCACCCAGCGGATGGTTTTGGGCGGTGTGCCGGGACGGTGCCAGAGCGCGGTTTCGGAGAGGATCTCGAGGGCCTTGTCCTTCTTGCCGCCGTACCAGTTCCCGACCGTGATCGGGGTCCAGACGGCGTGGGGGTCGTCAAGGTGGGTGCGGAGTTTGGGCAACGGCTTTCCCTTGATCGGCGGTCGTCCCCGTTGGCCGGCGGTGCGCGGCGGTGGCGGCGCGAACAGGCTGGCATCGAGCCGCAGCCGGCTGATCAGCGTGGCCTTCCCGCTGACGGCGTGGGCGAGTTCATGGGTGCCGAAACTGCTGTCGCCGACGAAGATGACGGAGCGGTTCGACAGCCATCTGAGGATCATCAGCATGACCTGGCGCGCCCGTTCGGGCAGCGTCTTGTGGCGCCGTCCCTGGCCTTGCGCCCACCGCTCCGACGGCGCCAGCAGCGTCAGGAACGGCAGGGCCTTGATGCCGGGCAGCCAGGGCAGCGACGTCAGCAGCATGAAGCTGAGCCAGCGCAGGCCGCTGGCCTTGACGAAGTGGCCGTGGCTGGAGCGGACGGGATCGCGGTAGATACCGCGGGCGCGGATGCGCGGGCCCCAGCGCCGCTCGATGGTGTCGTCGAGTCCGATGACGACCGGCTCGTTCGGGTCGAGCAGTTGCCCGATCAGGAGCAGGAGCAGCTGCCGGGAAATCTTGCGCGGGTTCCAGCGCGCCCGGTTGAGGACCTTGTGATAGCAGGCGAAGTTGGCGGCCATGGCCCGTCCGGTGATGCGCAGGCAGGACGTCACCGTCCGCTTGCCCGGGGCCAGCAGGGCGCCCATGACCAGGGTCACGGCGTACGTCCAGGTCGGAGCGGTGAAGAACTCCCGGAACGGCTCGAGCCAGAGCTGCAGGACGGCCGGCGCCGGATCGCCGCCGTCCGCCGGTCCGAGGCCGCTCATGGCCGGTCCGCCTCGGCGGTCATGACGGCGGCGAGCACGGCCAGCCGCTCGCCGGGCGGCATCGCCTGGTACCTCCGGGCCCAACGGGCGGCCTTGCGCTTGATGCGCTGGCGGTCGGTGAAGTTCCGCCCGGCGCAGCTGGCCCAGTGCACCCGGTCCGGCGTGAAGTTGAACCAGATGACCTCGGTGCGGACGATGCCGTGCGTCATCACCTGCAGCTCCAGCCGCCGCCAGCCGGACAGCGCCTCGTTGTAGAGCGCCGAGGGATGCCCCGACACCATCACCCGGCAGGGCAGCGCCGGCAGCTGGTCCAGAAAGGCCGCATGGTCGGCCTCGGACCAGTCGCAGCGGTAGCGCCGCTGCGAGCGGCGGGTAGCGCGCAGGTAGGGCGGATCGCAGTAGACCAATTCCGATCCCCGGAACGGAAACTCCGCCAGGAAGCGCCGTGCGCATCCCTGATGCAGCTCGACCGGGTAGCCGCAGCGGAACGACGCGATGGCGGCGGGGTCGAGATCGATGCCGATCGACCGCTCGGCCGGAGGCTTGCGCTGCATGATGGCGCCCCCACCCAGAAACGGCTCCAGATACACGTCGTGAGGAGGCATCAGGCTGATGATCGCCTGGCACAGGCCGGGCACAGCCTTCGATCCGAAATATCCCATGGTCCGCTCCCGTCGTCAGGGAGCGCCATCGATAGCCCCGGCCGGCTACAAAGTCAAGCACCGGGCTTGCGCGCCAGACCGCGCCGTGCGACAACACCGGCCATGACCGATCCGGACCCCGTTCTGGCCCGCATACAGGCCTTCGACCAGAAGGCCGGTGGTGGCGTGACCGCGCACCGGAGCCGGGGTGGCTACACGCTCATCCTGACCGCCACCGACGCCCCGGTCGCACGGCTCAAGCCGGAAGGACCGAACGGCAAGTTTCGCATCCAGTACTGGTCGTATCAGAACCGCTGGAAGGACGTCGGCGACATGGGCGGCCTCGTGCTGCCGCTCGACGAAGCCCTCGAAACCATCGCCGAAACCGAGATCTTCTGGACTTGGGCCTGACCAAATTTTGAACAAAGTCGAGCTCAGCCATCAACAATTGCGAACCTGTCGAAACCTCCCATATGAAGCATGACGCGGACCGTGTCGGGTTACCGCTGGAATCGAAAGACAGGGCCGGGAGGGCATCATGGATCTTCAGTCACTTAGCGAGCGTTGTCAGGGGCTTGTGAACTCGGCGCTGACCCGGGCCCGAACCGCCGGTCACCCGTCGTTGATTCCGGAACACGTGCTGCGCGAACTGTTGTCCGACCCGGACGGGCTGGCTGGCAATCTCATGCGCAGCGCCGGCGCCTCGCCGGAACAAGCCCTGACTGCCTGCGAAGAGAAACTCGCGGCGCTGCCGGTCGTGGACGGCCCCGGGGCCGGGCATCTCTCGCTGCATCCGGAAACGCTGCGCCTGTTTGAACTGGCCAAGAAGGGTGCTGAAGCGGTCGGAGACCGTTTCGTCACGGCCGAACGCCTGCTGGCGGCGGTTTTCGCACAGAAGGACTCGTCGGCCGCCGCGATCCTGCGCACCGCCGGGCTGGAACCCGCCGGGCTGGACACCGCGATTGCCCGGCTTCGCAAGGGCAGGACGGCGGACAGCGCGCAGGCCGAAAGCGGCTACGACGCCCTCCGTCGCTATACCCGCGACCTGACCAGCGCGGCCCGGGAAGGTCGCGTGGATGCCGTCATCGGACGCGACGAGGAAATCCGGCGGGTGATGCAGATACTCTCGCGGCGCACCAAGAACAACCCGGTGCTGATCGGCGAGCCGGGGGTAGGCAAAACCGCCATCGTGGAGGGGCTCGCCATGCGGGTGGTCGATGGCGATGTCCCCGAATCCCTGCGGGACGCCCGCATCTTCTCGCTCGATATCGGGGCCCTGGTCGCCGGTGCGAAGTACAAGGGGGAATTCGAGGAGCGGATCAAGGCCGTCCTGAACGAAGTCGAACACGAAACCGGCATTGTCCTGTTTATCGACGAAATGCACACCCTGATCGGGGCCGGTGCACCATCCGGGTCGACAGATGCTTCCAACCTCCTGAAGCCGGCGCTCGCCCGCGGGATCCTGCATTGCGTCGGCGCCACCACGCTCGACGAATACCGCAAACACGTCGAAAAGGACGCGGCACTGGCGCGCCGGTTCCAGGCCGTCTACGTCGCCGCCCCCTCCGTGGACGACACCGTTTCCATCCTCCGCGGCATCAAGGAAAAGTACGATCTCCACCATGGGGTGACCATCTCCGACGCGGCCCTGGTAGCCGCCGCCACCCTGTCGGACCGCTATATCAGTGACCGGTTCCTTCCGGACAAGGCCATCGACCTGATCGACGAAGCCGCCTCGCGCAAGCGCATGGAACTGGACAGCAAGCCCGAAGCCCTTGACGAACTTGATCGCCGGATTGTCCAGTTGAAGATCGAGCGGGAGGCGCTCCGCAAGGAAACCGACGCACCGGCGCAAGGCCGCCTCGGGAAACTGGAGGAGGAGCTCGCGCAGATCGAGGAGCAGGCATCGGCGCGCAAGGCGGAGTGGCTGGCTGCCAAGGAAGCCATGGCCGCCCATCACCAGTTGAAGGAGCAGCTCGACCAGGCCCGGTCCGACCTCCATCTGGCCCAGCGGGACGGCAACCTGGCCCGGGCCGGCGAACTGGCGCACGGCACGATTCCGACCCTGGAGGCCAGGCTCGCGGGGGCGGATCAGCAGGGCGCGGGGCGCGGGGCCGGAACTGCAGTACGGGATTCGGACGTCGCCGCAATCGTCGCCCGGTGGACCGGGATTCCCGTGGAAAACTTGCTTGCCAGCGAGGCAGAACGGCTGGTCCGTCTCGAAACGGTGCTGGAATCTCGTGTCGTGGGACAGGATGACGCCCTGCAGGCGGTGGCCAACGCCGTGCGCCGGGCCAAGGCCGGCCTGCAGGATCCTGACCGGCCGCTGGGATCGTTTCTGTTCCTCGGCCCGACCGGAGTCGGCAAGACCGAACTGGCCAAGGCGCTCGCTGAATTCCTGTTCAGCGGCTCGCGAGCCCTGCTCCGGTTCGACATGTCGGAATACATGGAAAAGCACTCCGTGGCCCGGATGTTGGGTGCGCCGCCGGGTTATGTCGGCTACGAGGAAGGCGGGACGCTGACGGAAGCCGTGCGCCGCCGCCCCTATCAGGTGATCCTGTTCGACGAAATCGAGAAGGCGCATCCGGACATCTTCAACGTGCTGCTCCAGGTACTGGATGACGGCTGTCTGACCGACAGTCAGGGCCACGTGGTAAACTTCCGCAACACGCTCGTGATCCTGACGTCCAACCTCGGCAGCGAGCTCCTCGCCCGCCCGGCGCCGGAACCGGAGTCCAGGCGCCAGGCCGTGATGGAGGCGGTGCGGGCGCAGTTCCGGCCGGAATTCCTCAACCGTCTCGACGAAATCATCCTGTTCCACAGCCTGACGCAGGGGCACATGGACCGGATCGTCGACATCCAGCTGGACCGTCTCATCCAGCGCGCTGCCCGGCGGGACCTGGCCGTCGACGTGACCAGGGACGCGCGGGCCTGGCTGGCCAAGCGCGGCTACGATCCGGAGTACGGGGCGCGCCCGCTCAAGCGGGTCATCCAGCGCGAAGTGGAGAATCCGCTCGCAGAACTGGTGCTTGCGGGCGGCGTTCCCGAGGGTTCAACGGTGCACGTTTCCTGCCAGGGAAAGACCCTGCGGCTGCAAGTGCCGTCCGGGAAGCCGGCCGATGCCCCGGAGCCGCACCCGGACCGCGTCAGTTGAGCGCGGGGTCGTCGCCCGACAAGCGGGCCATCGCCGGGCCGAACGCACTCCAGGCCTGGTCGATCCGGTTGCGTTCGCGCAAGAACACGGCCAGGTTGTTCCCCTCGAGGTGCACCGGGCTCGGCAGATCAATTTCCTGGGGGTTGACCTGCTTGTTTCGGTACAACACCTCGTAATGCAGGTGCGGTCCGGTGGACCGGCCGGTCGATCCCACCCGCCCGATGACCTGTCCCTGGGTTACCCGGGTGCCCTGCCGAAGCCCGTCGGCATAGCGGGACAGGTGTGCGTACGCCGTCTTGTATTCGCTGTTGTGCCGAATGCGGATGTACTTCCCGTAGGCACCGTAACGTCCGATCCGCTCAATTTCCCCATCGCCGGCGGCATAGACGGGGGTACCGGTCGGCGCCGCGAAGTCCATGCCGAGGTGCATCCGGTTGAAGCCCAGAACCGGGTGGCGCCGCATGCCGAATCGGGAGGACACCCGGGCCCCGTCGATGGGCGTGCGCATGAGCGCCCGGGCAGCGGCCCGGCCCTCGCCGTCAAAATAGCCTGCCGTCAGCCCTGCCGGATCATGATAGTACAACGACCGTCGCTCGCCATTGACCACCAGACCCGCATATACGATCCGCCCATGATCAATCATTTCTCCGTCGAGCACCTGACCCTCGTACATGACCTCGAATTCGTCACCGGGTTGCACGTCGCGCTGGAAGTCGATGTCGAAACTGAAGATGCGTACCAGTTGCTCCAGGACCGAAATCGGCAGCCCCACCCGCGTGGCCGCCAGATAGAGACTGCTGTCGATCGTGCCCACTGTTCGGTTCAGTACCACCCGGTAGATGCGCTCCACCCGATGGGTCACGAAGGCATCGTTTTCGAGGACTGCTTCGACACTCCGCAACGGATCGAGTCCGACGGACACCCCTTCCAGCCGCCGGGTTTCGTCGTCACCGGCACGGGTCGCGATGCGGATCACCTGTCCTACGTCCAGGGTGCGCGGATCGAACTCGCGACTGATCGCCCGCACCGCGCGGTCGGCTTCGACCGGATTCGCACCTGCCCTGGCCAGAATTCCGGCAAGCGTATCACCGGATCGGGTTTCAACCCGTAACCGGCTCACGCGCGGGCCGACGGGCAGCTGCGATTCGGACCGGATTACATCCGTTTCCGGCGGCCCCGTGATGACCGGATCGGCTGCAAGCTCCGGCTGCGACGGGAAGGTAAGCGCCGCGAGTTGCGATTCGGCCCGGGCGGTCCCCGTCCATTTGGCGGTATAGCGGCCGCTCTGATTTTTCAGGACCAGAACACCGCGCTGCTTGCCGGCAAGTGTCTCAAGAAAGAAGCCGGCGAGCGGCGCCCCGGGCGCTGTGCGCGGAAATACCAGCCTTTGTCCCGGCCGAAGCCGGTCCGCCCGCGCAACGGTTTCGAACGCGGCGGCGGCGGCATGCGCGTGGCTCCGTCGCTCCCCCATGCCGGTCAGTACGGACAACAGCACGTCGCCTGACCTGAGCCGGGTATGGTCCAGTGCGTTCTGCAGTTGCTCGGCCCGCACGGCGGCCTGCGGGTTCTCGAGACTGCGCGGCCAGGCCCGCCCCGCAAGCCGCTCGGCTGCAGCCTCGAGGTCCGGCCAGTCGATGCGCTGCGCGGTCCATTCGCCGGTAGCAGTTCGGGCCACCAGTACGGCCTTCCGCCGAGGATCGGATACAGCAAAGTACGAGACGGAACCACCATCGACGCCGTAGGCAAAACGCTGCCCGGCAACTATGGCCGTCGGCCGCATTTCTTCGGCAAACACGCGGACCGCGCCCGTGATCTCGGACCGCGACATGCCGGCCCGCTGCAACCAATGCCCCAGGGTATCGCCGCGCCCGAAGGTGACATCAAAGCGGGAACCCGGCCTCCGCGGCGTGAGTCGCGTGCTGACCCCGCCGAAGTCGTCGACGACTGCCGCCGCCGCGTCGGGCGGCGGTGCGTCAGGAGGCTGCGCTGTCTCCCCTGCAGCTACCTCGCTCACGGGTCGGAACACGCCGAATGCATCGCGCCGCATGTTGGCCCGTCGTCCGCGGTCCGGCAGGGCCACCGCTTCCAGCACGGCCTTGTCCGCTGTCAGGGAAAACTCCACGTCAACCGGCTCACCGACCGCGAGTCGTCGTAAATTGACGTGTTTCAGCAACCCCGCAGCAGCCCGATGGGCGTCATCACGACTGGCGCCCGCCCGCAACAGCACCTTGATCAGGTTGTCGCCGCTCCGCAAGCGGAGCGTTCTGGCCCCCGCCCGCGGTGCCGCCATCCGGGCGTCACCCGCCACCTCGATCCAGTCAGCCGCTTCCTCATCCGCGTACACACCGCCCCGAATCCGGTTGCGGTCGCTCTCTCGCACCGCAACCACGGAACGGCCCCGGCGCAGCGGAATCGCGACCGCCCGCAGTGCAGGACCGCTGGCCGGCGCTGCGGACCGGTACAGGAAAACGGCCTGACCGGAAGGCAAGCGCCGCAGATTGAGATGCCGGCGCAAGGTTTGGACGAACTGCTCGCCTTCCACCCGCGAAATTCCCTCGCGTGCGAACAGACGCGACAACGTCTCGCCTGGAGCCAGCGCATCGGCGTGCACGTTGACGCCTTCCACCCGTGTGAGCGGCTCGCGCGCGAACGGGCTGCCGGGGGCCAGCAGGAACGCGGAAACGACAACAGCAGTCAGGAGAACCTGGATGCGCATGCGGGACCGGGACTGAAGGGAACAACGCCGGGCGGTCGACCGGTTCAGGTCAGAATCGGTGCCGCCCCAAGGCCAAGCGGATCATGCGCATACGATAGCAACATGTCAACGGGACGTCCGGTTCGCCCGAGCCCGTTTGGTGCGCCCCAATCTCCCGGTTTTCCTGAAAATAACGCGGGTATGCCGCGTGCCGACGAAATCACGTTGACGCGAATTGAGGGAAATTGATCTGGGTGGTCAGGTCTTGCACCGGAAGATTCGTCAGGATCGGCGGCCCCCTTTCCGCCCCGGCTTCGCGGAACGGAATTTTCGCCTCAGGATTGACGGATGTCAGCCATCTCGTCCCGTGCACTGAAAAGCCGGCGGCGTGCTTCGGCAGTGTTGCGAAAGATTTCTTCCGTGAGACCGCTGACCTTGGCAGCGTCCCCGTCAGCGCCGGGCACCATTGTGTCCACGGGTGCGCAACCCGGGCGCAGATCGTCCTTTCGTTCCCCCTACAGTTGCGTATCAGCCGCACCGTTCCCGAGCGACCGCCGCGTCGCCAATGCGCACAGGGCGACGAGGGTTCTCTGCGGACAAGAATCACTTTGATGATGGCGCGTTGATTCGGCCCGAAAATCGGATTTTGAAGCAAGGTCACCGGTGCGGACCGTGTCGGCGCCCGCCGCTCGGCGCTCCTGCCCGCCGGCCTCTCATCCGGGGTTTGGGCAAAGGGGGGTCACATCTCCGCTCACCCCGGACCCGGCCGCTACCGAGAAGTGGTTGGCCGAAAGGTATCCACCCACGCCCTGACCCCCTCAATCGACATCCAGCGAACCATCGCCCAGATTCCTCTATTGGCTTCGCGGCTGACCGGTGCCGCTCAGGGCCCGGCTGGCGGGTTGAGACGTTCCAGAAAGGTCAGCAGCCGATCATTCGCGAGATCAGGCTGCTCGTAATGCACGAAATGTCCGGCGGCCGCGGCAATCTCGACCTTCAGGTCCGAAAAATACTGGTCGAGTCCCTCGCTCCACTCGTACCGAAGGACCGGGTCATGCCGCCCCCAGAGCACCGAAGTCGGCGCCGTGATCACCTGCGGCGCCGGAACTTCGCCCACGATCGATCGGCGCCGTGCCTCGGCGATCGATCGATACCAGTTGAAGCCGCCCTGCAGCGCGCCCGGCTGCATGAAGTTGTCGACCCACGCCTCGAGGTCGTCATCAAAGATGTGCGGATCCCGGCTCCAGTGCTGCAGGAAATGGGACAGGTAGATCCTGCAGGTATCGCGGCTGGAGCCGACGAGTTCCGCGGCCCATTTCATCTGGTGAAAAGTCTGATACCAGATTTCGCGAAAATGTCCCTGCTGTACCCAGCGACTGCCGATACCGTCGTACGGACAATTGAAGAAGAAGAGTCCGTGGACACGGTCAGGACGGGAGCGTGCAAGGATCTGCGCCACGAACGCCCCGACATCGTGTGCCACCATGGTGAACGCGCCCTTCCAGGCAGCGCCGTTTGGGGTCTGGCCCAGATGATCCGCGAGCGCGATCAGGTCGTCGGCGTATGTCTGCGGAGTACACACCTCATCGGGCTTCGAACTTCGGCCGAAGCCCCTCAGGTCCGGCGCCACGACGTCATGGTGCTCCGCCAGCACCGGCAGGTTCTTCCGCCACGTTCGGCTGAACTCGGGCCAGCCATGCAATAGCATGACCGGCGGGCCCTGACGGCGATGGCCGCGCAGAAAGTGCAGGGTGACGTCACCCAGACGGACATCGTGGCAGGTCCAGGCATGCGTCCCTGCGGTCTGACCGTTCATGTTGCAGCTTCCGTTTCGATTTCCCTGATGGCCGCCGCCAAGGCATTCCGAATGGCCGGCTCCGTGCCGGCGTGGCCGGTGCCCGGCACGATCGTAAGCTCGGCCTTGGGCCAGGCCCGAGCGAGGGCTGCTGCACCGGCAGGAGGGCACAGCAGATCGTACCTGCCCTGCACGATCCGCCCGGGTATGCCGCGGATCCGGGCAGCGTCCCGAACCAGCTGGTCCGGTTCCAGAAAGAAATCATGCTTCATGTAGTGCCATTCCATGTACGGCGTATTGGGTCCTGTACCGTCATCGCGCCAAGGGCCGTCGTCGAGCCGGGCCGGCAGCGTTGGAGTCGGCGGAGCCAGCGTCGAAAGAGTGCCTTCATACGCCGCCCAAGCCTCAGCAGCCGGTCGGTGGATCCGGGAGTCGGGGTTCTCGAGCCGACGGCCGTAGGCGCGAATCGGATCCTCGCGCTCGGACGGCGGCAGCAGATCACGAAACATGGCCCACAATTCAGGCCAGAAGGTCTCCGCCGCGCCGCGGAACGCCCACTGACTTTCCCCACGAGTCCCCAAGAACACGGCCCTCAGAACGATTCCTAGTACGCGCTCGGGAAATGCCTGCGCATAGGCAAGCGCCAAGGTACTGCCCCAGGACCCCCCAACCACGAGCCACCGGTTGATGTCGAGACGTGCACGGATGTGTTCCAGGTCGGCCACCAGATGCGGTGTAGTGTTGGCGGAGAGGCCGCGCTTCGGGCGCGAACGCCCGGCCCCTCGCTGATCGAACAGCACGATTCGGAAACGGTCCGCATCGAAGAGCTGTGCGTGAGCCGCCTGGCATCCACTGCCGGGACCGCCATGCAGGTACACCGCCGGGACACCCTGCGGATTGCCGTACGTCCGCACGTGCAAAGTGTGTCCCTCGCCGACGGAGAGATCCATCTGCTGGTGGTGGCTGCTGCCCATGGCCGCACCTTACTCCAAATCCACGGTGGCACAGGATCTCGATTGCCGTCGGTGGCAACCGGGTTGTCGGACCGGGGACGGTCCGGAACCGATCCCTCATCGTGTTCCCTGCGGCCCAGATGACCTTGACGACGAAACAGGACCCCTGCCCCGGCCACCTGTCCATCACCGTGGATCTGATCGTCGACGGAATCAGGTTCAGGGCCCGTTCGACACCGGGAAACCCCTATCAAGTATACACAAATATGACATGAAAATTAACACCTTACGGTTTCAGCGCCCGTCTCCGGCCTTCCCGAAACCCGGCTTCAAGGCCGATTGCGTGGCCCAGCGCGGCACTGGTCAACCGGGTCTGCCCATGCCACATGATCTGGTGACCGGGATCCGGATCGTGCTTGCGGTTCTGGTAACCGCCAAGATGCGCCACCAGGCTCACCGCGTCGCCGAGCCGGTCCGGCGCGCTCAGGCCGTACTGGCCCGCATAGTCGCGCAGGAAGGCCAGTTCCTGATCGGTGAACATCAGCTGCGGTTCACACGCGGGCACCTGCCGCCCGAGCAGGGTCATGACCATGATGCGCCAGGCGATGACCGCGTTGATCGCGATCGCCCGCTGCAGCCGCTCGGCCGTGCGGAACAGCAGAAACTCGACGCGGCAACCGGATTTCAGGACGCGGAAAAAGTCCTCGATGCGCCCTCTCTGCAGATAATATCCGACGACCTCCGCGGCCGTCTCTGCGCTCCGGACCTCGACCGTGGTCAGCAGGAACCACTGCACCGGATCTTCGCCCTCGGGCGGACTGGTTTCCCGGATATGGACCGCCGACAGGATGACCGGTTCGGTGTCGGGGCCGATCGTCGATGGCAACGTGACGCGACGGAACCGCAGCTCGCAGTCCGCCCGCCGCTTCTTCCACACGGTGCCGACCTTCTTCTGGCTCGACTTTGGCTGCGCCGTCAGGTCCTCGATCTCGATCTCGATCTGGCCGTCGGCCGTGCCGCCGGCCATCTCCTCGAACAGCTTCGGTTTCTCTTTCGGGCCCCGGTCGGGGTGCGCCCGCACCAGCAGTTCGAGACGCGGACGGCGGCGCTGCGCGTCGAACAGTTCGAAGATGTCAGCTCCCCGATCACAGACCGTGATCACCCGCGTCTTGCCACCGACCTCGCGCACGGTGTCGGCGGTATCGGCGAAGGCTTCGAGCCATCGCTCCGTCTTCCGGCGCTGCTCCGCCTTCCCCGACCGCTTCCGCACCGGGTCGAAGCCCATCGAGAGCACACCCAGCGGCAGGCCCGTGTCTGTCGTCGCCAGCGTCGCATGCAGGTGCAGGCCCAAGCTCGACGCCCCGGTCTGGTTCTTGCCGATCAGCTGCAGACCGTCGCCGCCGGGCCGCCGCGCGAAGTTCAGGTCGCTGCCGTCCTGGATCGCCAGCACCGTCGACTGGCTGCGGATCCGCCGGACGGTCCGCTCGCGGTGCGGAGCAAGGATGTTCACGGTCGTCACTTCCGATTCCGCCGGCGCCTCGATCAGGCGGTAGAAGCCGGCGATCTCATTCCCGCCACTGTCACTCGAGGCGTTGATCTTCTGTCCGGGATACGCCGCCAGCAGGCCGGCGCTCTTCACCAGACGTGCGGAAAGCCTTCGGTCGCCCAAGGGTGCTCCTCCAAACTCGTGCTCCGCCCAGTCCTTCGCGTGCAGTCCCTCGCCGGGCGCCAGCGCGGGTGCGTGGTCAACATACGGGACACCGAGCCGGCGCCGCCAGGAGCGGTTCAGCTCGCGTACGAACAGCGTCTTCACGGTCTTGGCCCGCCGGTGCCCCCGGTCCTGCCGGCCGCGGCCTTCGGTTCGGCCGATTCGCAGGAAGTTGGCCGCCCGGAGACAGGTACCGTCATACCCTTCGTCCGCGAAGCTCTCAACCAGATCGGGACGGAAGCCGTAGCGCTCCTCGAAATCGTGTGGCAGGCGGCGCAGGATGCGGCCGAGGACGTGACTGGCCAGATGCGGGCAGCGCACCGACGGGCGGATCAGGAAGCGGCTCAGGCAGACGACGCGGTCCAGATGCGCCCGGCGCCCCTCGTCGCTCCAGGCGATCCAGCGATCCCGCGCCGCCACCCGCAGTGCGGCCGCAGCAAACCCCGCCGCGCCGAGCCAGCCATGCGCCGAGCCGACGAGGTACCGGGCCTGGCGGCCCGCAAACGTCGTCATCCCGTGCGGATGCTCGTGCGCGATCAGCGTGTTCCACACGGCCCGGGCCT
This sequence comes from Alphaproteobacteria bacterium, assembly GCA_965203385.1. Lineage (GTDB taxonomy): Bacteria > Pseudomonadota > Alphaproteobacteria > TMED109 > TMED109 > VXPW01. Next base: position 1,490,614 of record OZ241893.1, on the reverse strand, counting down.
CGCGCGTCACGACCAGCTCGATCCGGAGGTCCCGGATCCGGGCCGGATGCGCCGGTACGGCCTCGGGCGCAGGCACACCGGCCTCGATGAGACGGGGCCGACGGTCCACCGCCGGCCCTTGCGGCGGTGGCAGCACGATTTCCGGAACGCTCGCGGCCAACGTCGCGAGCGCCTTCATGCAGCCGGCCAGCTGCGGGCGACCGCGGGCGTCGACGAACGAGAACTCCTCGCAGATGCGCCGGCCCAGGGCGCTCCGGCTCCTGAACCGTTCTCGTGACAGGATCGCGGATACCCGCGAAACTGCCGCCTCGTTCCGCAAGGTGCGGATGATCTGTGACTGTGCCATGCTGGTCGAATAGCATGGACGAAACCCGTTGTCCAGACCCTTCTTCGTGTACATGGCAGACTTGGCGAGACACTCTATAGGTAAGGGGACATCAGGGTTCGAGACGCGTCCGCGTCACTTTCCGGACGGGCAGGGTGGTAGCGGCAGCTGTTCCCTCCGCGCTGGATGCGGATACCCCGCCACTCGGTTTTGGCAGGGGCTTGCTCCGATTGGTTGAGCCTGTGGAAGGCCTTACGCAGCCGTACCTTCATCAGGCAGGTTCAGGAAACCGGTTCTCGGTTCCGGCTCCGCAGTTCGGACATGCTTGACCTCGGCTTCCACACGATGCCCGACGACATCGGGCATGAGATCGCCCGAAATGCGGCGCGGCCGGCTGACAGGGGCCAACGCCGACAAGGCCGCCGATGAAAATCTCAAGGGGCTTGACGGCGGTCTTGCGGGGAATCCCTTCCGGCAGGACGGCGATCAGGGTGTGCAGCCACCGGATCAGATTCTGAATATCGCTTCGGCTTCCGGCGATACCTTGCCGATCTTTACCTTGCTGCCCTTTCGGGGCGTGGCGATGCGGGTCCTGGCTTCGTCGAACTGCCGGCACGGCGAGGCCGGGTTCATCGTCGCCATCATCTGGCCTCTACCGCCAGCACCGCGAACCGCTCGCCCGGCGGCATCGACTGGTAACGTCGCGCCCAACCCTCGGCTTTACGCTTGATGCGCTGGCGGTCCGTGAGTTCTTGCCCGCACTCGTATGCCAGTGCACCCGGTCGGGCGCGAAGTTGAACCACACCTTCTCGGTGACGATGTACGCCTGGTTGTTGACCTGAACTTCGATAGAACGCCAGTCAGACAGGTGCTCGTCGTAGAGCCCGGAGGGATAGCCGGAAACATCGCCGCCTAAAGTTGGGCCGCGTCAGGACATCTGCACTTACCGTCGCCCATCCGGCCAGGTACCGAGGTTGCCCGGCCAGTGATGATCCGGTATGTATTCCTCCCCGTGTTCCCTGGCAGCCACGATGATCAAGAAAAATGAAAAAAGATCTCCACCCCGACTACCATGACATCACCGTTGAAATGACCGACGGAACCCAGTTCTCGACCCGTTCAACATGGGGCAAACCCGGGGAAACCCTGAAGCTTGATATCGATCCCCTCACCCACCCGGCGTGGACCGGGGGGCCCGTACACCTAAGGGAATCCGGGGGACAGGTCGCACGGTTCAAGCGCCGATTTTCCAATCTGAAAATCTAGTCCCTTTCAGAAGCATCGGCACTTGATGACTTGTGAGCGGCAGACTTCAGTTTTGCGCGGAGATCACGCTGGTGGGACGCGCCGGCTGTCCGGCACGAGATCGTGAAAGTATCGACGAAGTTCTCGTCTCGCAGTAATTGCTCACCTCGGAAAACCCGGGCAAGTCCTGTTTTCGCTGCTTCCCGGCACCCTGATCTTCAATCGCACGAGCCCCGACCGTGACACCGGTTTATCCTGCACGTCCCTGAATTTTCCGTGACACGGGTTTCTCATGGGGTGTGCAATTGGCTGCACTCACATCAGAAAACGTACAGGCATGCATCGTTCATCATGGTACCGCCTTCGCGTGGTTGACCCCCTGTTTCGCAGAAATCTTCGTGCGCAAACACTTGCGTTTCATTTGGTGCTGGCGGCTGTAGTGGCCCCATCCGTTTACCGATCTGTGCAATTTTACGACCCTCAATCGGGATATGCGGTACCTGACCAAGAAGAATTGCAATCAACCCATGTCCCGGCAGATGCAGCCAGATTTGTCGGCAATTCACCGACGGATGCAGCCTATTCCGAGTATGCAATCGAAGCCGGCGGGCGCGCCATGGCCCACAGCGCCACCCACGTTCAGATGCCCGATGGAGGCATTCTGGCTTTCTGGTACGGTGGCAGCAGAGAGGGGGCCGGTGACGTGAGCATATTGATGGCGCGTTTTCGGGCTGGCCCAGGTGAATGGGGCCCGCCGCGTGAAATCATGAACAAGACGATCCTTTCCCATGCCCTGGGGAGACACATCAAGAAGTTGGGCAATCCCGTCGGATTTCGAGATGCCGCGGGACGGGTGTGGGTATTTTTCGTCAGTGTCTCCTTCGGCGGGTGGTCTGGCAGCGCAATCAATTCGATGGTGTCGTACGACGACGGGCAAACATTCGCTTCGATAAAGCGGCTGGTCACGAGTCCGCTATTCAACGTAAGCACCTTGGTACGGGGTTCTCCGGTGCTTATGCGGGACGGAAGTATTTCGCTTCCCGTATACCACGAGTTTCTGGGTAAGTTCGCCGAGATCCTGCACGTAAGCGCAGAAGGAAAAGTACTGCGAAAAAAGCGGTTAACCCTCGGACGGACACATATTCAGCCGGTATTGATTCCCTCCAATGCACAAGCGGCAGACGTATTTCTGCGAAATGCGGGTGAGGGGGGGGGGTACGCCCAAGGTTCACTACGTCCGCACGCATGATGCGGGCCTGAATTTTACTTCTCCAGCCCCCACGAACTTGCCCAACCGGGACAGCGCTGTTGCGGCTGTCAATTTACCGAAACACCATGAAATCTTGATGGTGTACAATAACTCCGAAACCGGCCGGAACGTCTTGTCGTTGGCGATTTCTGATGGACAGTCAGGAAAGTGGACAAACATCTGGAATTTTGAACATTCTGAAGCAATTTCGGGCAGTCGTTTTTCTTACCCCTCCATTTCCCGCGGAGCGGGCGGATGGACAGATGTCCTTTACACGTACAATCGCCAATACATCAAGCACGTCAGATTCCACGACATCTGGCTTGCACGGATCCGGCCTGATCACGCAGAAATCCAATGAGTGTATTCGGTTACCTTGGTTGGGGAATCGTGCTGACCTGCCTGGGAATCCGTTGCGCGGTCCGTCTGACAAGCAGTTGGCCACTGAGGTTGGGAATTGTCGCGGCCGTTGTGTTCGCGGCTTTCGGAATTTCGTTTGGAGACGTTTCGCTCGCGGGTTTCGTTATCGCGCTTCAGAGCGAACCCAGTTTCGCGCTGTTGTTGATCGTCGCCATTTGTGCGACTAGGGCGATTTGGCCGTACAGCATCACGCAGGAATCGATCTACCGGCTCTGCCTTTGCTATTTGCTGTTGGGCATCATCCTGTACCCGTCAGCGTTGGGATTCGGCCCGGTCGACCTGTACGCGGTGGGCTACCACCCGTACGCAACCGTGGTTTTGTTGCTCGCGTCCCTGCTGGTCTGCTTGTTTTTCGCAACGCGAATCGTGGGGGTCTGGGTCGCACCCGCGTTGCTGGCGCACAGTTACGGAGTCGGGGAAAGCGACAACGTGTGGGACTATCTGATCGACCCCATTGCCTTTTCCTGTTCACTCTGGTTGGTGGCGGAGCGTGTTTCGAGGTTGCGGACCTGTCAACGTCCATGATTCAGAGGAGATGCCGGTTTGCCGGACACTATTGAAATTTCGCTGGCTTCGCCTGACCACCCGACCCGTCCCCTCAGGAAACGCCTGCCGCCGTGGACTTCCACGCACCAAACGATTCGGATGGCACCCGGAGCCAACAGTTCCATGCTCCGGCCTGCCGATGATCCGGGGTCGTGTCATTGGACAAAGAGGGAGATTGTCTCTCATGCCCACTGACCAGAACGAAAAATTTGTCCTGACTGTCTCAACCGCCATTTTTGTTCTGGGGGTGCTTCTGGCATGTGTGAACCGCGAATATTTTCATCACGTCTATTCAGCCGAAGATGGCTTGTTGGAATGGCTGACAGTACTGGCCCTGATCACTGTGGCCGTAGTTCTGGGAAACCATCTCCGCCAACACGGAAGGCTTCTGAGCTGGAGGCATCGATCCGTTCTGACGGTGCTGGTGATTCTGACCGTATTTGGTGCCGGTGAAGAAATATCGTGGGGACAGAGACTTTTCGGATTCGAGAGTTCGGAATTTTTTCTGAAACACAACAGGCAAAAAGAGATTAACTTGCACAACCTTGCTACGGCAAACCTGTCGGTCAACAAGGATTTGTTCTCAAAAGTTTCAACCACCGTTGCCGGTCGCGTTGCCCGCAAGTAACTCGCGGGCGGCGCCGAGGCCCACCGGGTAGACTGGGGCTGCCACGAGCAGCGCGGAGGTCGGTCTGTCAATGGTGCACCCGTTTGGGTTGCCCGTACAAAAGTTTGACCCGGACCGTGCATGGGCGTTGTCAGTGATGGGCGGTGGCTTCGGCCTCCGGACCTCGTATAGGAGAATCAGCTTTTTCGCTACGGTCCCCTGTTCGTAGGCACTGACTCTGATGGAGAAAATCAATGCCACGAAAGCACCGCCGCAAGGCCGGCCAACTTCGATCCCTCAGTGTGGTCCATCCGAACTGCGCCGGGATTGATATCGGCAAGGATACGCATTACGTCGCCATCAACCCGGAGCGGTGTTCGGAGTCGGTGCGACAATTTGGCACGTTGACCCGGGACCTGAAGGAGTTGGCCGCGTTCCTGAAGAAGCATGGTGTGATCAAGGTGGCGATGGAGTCGACCGGGGTGTACTGGATCCCGGCGTTCGAATATCTGGACCGTGCCGGGTTCTCGGTCATTCTGGTGCCGCCGAAGTTGACCCGTCAGATCAGCGGCCGCAAAAGTGATGTGCTGGATTGTCAGTGGATTTGGCAGTTGCATGCTCACGGCCTGCTCCGGGGCTGTTTTCGCCCTCCGGACGCGCACGGCGCAATCCGGTCTCTGGTGCGCCAGCGCAAGCGTCTGACCGAGGATCAGTCCCGCTGTGTGTTGCAGATGCAGAAGGCGTTGACGCAAATGAATGTCCGAATCGATTCGGTGATCAGCGACATCATGGGCAAGACCGGCCAACAGATCCTGCGAGCGATTGTGGCCGGTGAACGGGATCCCGTGGTTCTGGCAGCGCTGCGGGATCCGCGTATCAAGGCACCGGAGTCGTTGCTTGTCGCCAGTCTTGAAGGCACCTGGCGTCACGAGCATCTGTTCGCGCTGGAGCAGGGTTTGCAGCGCTACGATTTTCTGACCGGGCAGATCGAGGCCTGCGACCGGGCGATCAGGGCCGAGCTGGATCATCTGGGTTCGGACTCGTCGAACCCGGACAGTGACGAGGCGACCGTGTTGGACGATCCCCCGTCGACCGATCACGCCGCGGCGCGTGACGGCCCGGTCAGCCAGACGGAGGTGCTGCGGCAATCTCTCGACCGTGTCCTGGGAGTGGACCTGACCGCGATTCCGACGATCGGGACCGAGACGGCGCTGCTGATTGTTTCGGAAGTGGGTTCCGACCTGTCCCGGTTTCCCAGTTGTCAGCATTTCTGCTCGTGGCTGGGGCTGGCCCCCGGCACCCGGATCAGCGGTGACCGCAAGCTGCCGATCAAGGGGCGCATGCCGATCAACCGGGTCGGTCAAGCGCTGAAAATGGCTGCGATGTCGGCCCGACGCAGCCACAGCTACATCGGTGCCAAGCATCGAGCCCGTCTGGCTCGTCTCGACAAGGCGAAGGCGATCAAGGCCACCGCTCACGAACTGGCGCGGCTGGTCTGGATGATGTTGACGATGGGCCAACCCTACGTCGAGCGTGGCATCGAGGCCTTCGAAGCCGAGCGCAAGCATCGCCAGATCCAACACCTGAAGCGCCGTGCGGCGGCTCTGGGTCTCAGTCTGCACCGCGTCGAAACCGGTGAAGTCCCCGCCTGAAACAGCGGCTTCTCGCGGGAAACCGAGAGCCACGGAATCTTTCGGAATCAGTGCCTTACGGGTTAGTTACATAGGAGGTGCGCTGGTGCTATTTCTGGTTTACTTGGGCCTGATTACGCCCCTGTACCATAAAATTCATCCTGTTCGTCAATTTTGCAAGAACTGGGGCGTGCCCATTCCAAAGCGGTACCAGTACTTCGGCTACTTGATCGCCATCTTTGTGGTGGAGGGACTGCTGCAGGCCGTTACCGACACTCCCAGACGAGGAGAGCTCACCGAGTTCATTTTTTCAGTTCTCGTCGCACTAACCCTGATCTATCCCGTAAACGGTCCCTTGTTCCCTCTGCGTACACGGGATTGATGCCGGGGTAGCGGTCTATCCCTTGCCCACTCGAATTCGTGACAATAGTAGCGGTCGTTCCGGCCCGGATGTGATCGGAAACCGCAATAGATCGCGCCTCTTCGGCCCATGGACCCCCAGCCCCGGTCCATGCAGAACCCCTTGCGGTCCCACCGTAATTCCGGTCCGCACTGTCACGTGACCCGCTGATGCTGGTTGCGTCCATCCGGGGAGCAGCGAGTGGACCCAAACGGCGGCATGCCGGATACCCGGTTCCAGACATCGTGTGCCCGTCGGTGTCATGTCATCGAGCGCGTCCGGCAAGACTGCGGGGAGGATCCCCGCCTTCTGGCCCCTCCATCGGCCAGAACGGAAGACACCGCGGAAATCCGGCCCGCCACCGCCAGATGGTTCACCCGCCATCCCCGGAGGCGGGGTGTTCCGGCCGAGGCAGTTCCGTATCCGCCGCTCCGGTCATGATCCGCTGTATCACGGCAAGGATGGCGGCGGGCACCGGCACCGTCCGGTCCTGGTGCACACGATGCACGAAGACATGGACAAAATGGCCGATGGCCGCCGGTTCGGGGTCTTCCGGGCGAAACAACCCGATATCGAACTGCAAGCTCGTGCGGCCGATGTGCGCGGCGCGCACGCCGGCCTCGACGTGCTCGGGATAGCGAAGCTGCTTGAAGTACCGGCACCTCGTCTCCGGCGTAATGCCGATCACGGGTGAAGTCGCGGGATCCCAACCCGCATCCTCCCAGTACAAGCGGTTGATGACCGTATCGAAGAGCTGATAGTGCACCACGTTGTTCATGTGCCCGTAGATGTCGTTGTCACCCCAGCGGGTCTGGAGTCGTCGCCAGTAGGGATAGTGCGCCCGACGGGTCGCGGGATCCGCCCCCGTCATGCTGACGCCGGGCCTGCGAACGCTGTCCGCAGCGCCCGGAGCGTGTGCTCGGGGGCTTCCGCCATCATCATGTGGCCACAGTCCGGAATCTCCTCGAACACCGCCCCCGGAATGACCTGGCTCAATTTCCGCCCGTACCGTGCGGGCGTCATGCGATCGTCCGCTCCGCTGATCACCCGAACGGGTACCGAGACCGCGGCGGCCGCCTCGACCCCGTCCTGGTAGGCGTCGCAGAGCGCCAGCGCCGCGTGCAACGTGCCGGCCGGAGCCTGCTCCAGCAGGCAGCGTGCGCCGCCGGTCACCCGCGCTCCCGGACTGCCCCGGCCGCCGCCCAGACGGGTCGCCGCGCCATGGCCCCATTCCGTGATCATCACCGCCGCCGTGACCGGTTCTTCAGCCGCCGCCCGCAGGAGCCCCGGATGCACGGGCATCTTCGGCGCCGCGCCCAGCAGGGCCAGCGCCCGCACCCGCTGCGGTGACCGGCGGGCGCATTCGAGGGCGGCCAGGGCTCCCATGCTGTGCCCGGCCACACAGGCGGCTTCCACCCGGAGTTCGTCCAGCAGGGCCGTAACCCAGTCGGCCAGATCCGCCACCGTCTCCGGCAGCGGGCCCTGGCTTCGACCGTGCCCCGGCACATCCGGCGCACACACCGCATGGCCGTGACGGGCAAACCATCGCGCCGGGAGACTCCACACACTGTGATCCATGCCCGCACCGTGCAGCAGGAGCACCGCCGGCCGGGCGCGGTCAAACGGGCGCCCGCCGGCGGCCCAGTTCACCGACTTTCCCGCGACCCGGATGTTCATGCGCGCATGGCGGCCGCCAGACCGCGATCGAGATCGGCCAGGAGGTCATCGATGTGTTCCAGTCCCACCGACAGCCGCACCAGACCCTCGCTCACGCCGGCCGCGCGCAGCCCGGCCGCATCCAACTGGGCATGCGTGGTGCTGGCCGGGTGGATGACCAGTGACTTCGCGTCGCCGACATTCGCTAGGTGGGAAAACACGGACAGGCCCGCGATCAGGGCCTCTCCGCCGGCGCGCCCGCCCGGAGCCTCGAACGACACGATAGCCCCGGCCCCGCGCGGCAGCAGCCGTTCGGCCAGCGCATGGTCGGGATGAGAAACCAGCCCCGGCCACATGACCCGGGGCACGTCCTTGTGCGCCTCCAGCATCGCCGCGACCGCACGGGCATTGGCAACGTGGCGGTCCATACGCGGACCCAGCGTTTCAACCCCCAGCATGAGGTAAAACGCATGCTGGGGACTCATGCAGGCACCAAAGTCGCGCAGCCCCTCAGCCCGGGCGCGGGCAGCGAATGCCCCCGGACCGAATTCGTCCGCGAACCGGACGCCGTGGTACCCGGCATAAGGTTCGGTCAGGGTGGGAAACCGCCCGCTTGCCACCCAATCGAAGCCGCCGCCATCGATCAGGGCCCCGCCTATGGCCACTCCGTGGCCGCCGAGAAACTTGGTGGCTGAGTACATGACGAGATCCGCCCCGTGCTCAAGCGGGCGCAGCAGGTGCGGGGTCGCGAACGTGTTGTCGACCAGGAGCGGCACTTCCGCGGCATGCGCGATTTCGGCGACCGCCTCCAGGTCCAGCACCTCAAGCCCGGGATTGCCGATCGTCTCTGCAAACAGGAGGCGGGTTTCCGGACGGATCGCCAGGCGCATGGCGCGGTGGTCGCGCGGATCGACGAAGGTTGTCGAGATGCCGAAGCGCGGAAGCGTCAGATCCAGCAGGTTGCGGCTGCCGCCGTACAGGGCACCGGATGAAACGATGTGATCGCCGGCCGACAGCAAGGTCGCGACCGCGAGATGCAGGGCCGCCTGGCCGCTCGCCGTGCAAATTCCGGCCACGCCTCCCTCCAGGGCGGCCAGGCGCTCTTCCAGTGCTGCCACGGTCGGATTGGATATCCGGCTGTAAATGTGTCCCGTGCGTTCGAGGTTGAACAGCGACGCGGCGTGATCGGCATCATCGAACACGTAACTGGTCGTCTGATAGATCGGTTGCGCCCGGGCGCCGTGCTGCGGGTCCGGTCGCTGGCCGGCATGCACGGCGAGCGTGTCCAGGCGGAAATCACCGGTTCGGGTCATCGTTCGTTCACATCAAGCGGGACAGGCCCAACCGGGCGCTCAGGACCGAAACACGCGGGCCGCCGCGTCAGCCGCACGCTGCTTGCGCGCAAGCTCCTGCTGCGTGCGCGCCCGTTCCTCGTCGAGTTCCACCAGGTAGTGCTGCAGGACGTCGACCGAAAGTGGTTCCAGGTTTCGCGGAAAGCTGGCCACGGGTTTCGGAATCCATCCATCTTCGATGAGTGCCATGTGATCACCCCGCCTGCCGTCAACGCCCGCCGTCGAAACACCTGCGGCCCGTCCGAACGGTCTGGCATACTGTACGCACCATGGGCCGATCCGGACCAGTGCGATGTCGCTACCCGATCACATGCAGGCGATCGAGATTGCTGCACCCGGCGGACCGGAAGTACTGGTACCATGCCGGCGTCCCGTCCCGCAACCCGGCCCGGACGAAGTCCTGATTCAGGTCCGGGCGGCCGGCGTCAACCGCCCGGACATCATGCAGCGCCAGGGTCTCTATCCGCCGCCCCCCGGCGCCAGCGACCTGCCCGGCCTCGAGGTGTCCGGGGAAATCGTGAAGAGCGGGTCCGGGGTCGACCGCTTCACCGAAGGGCAGGCGGTCACGGCGCTTGTCGCCGGGGGCGGCTACGCCGAGTACTGCGTGGCTCCCGATGAACAGGTGCTGCCGATTCCGGAAGGCGTTTCCGTCGTGGACGCCGCCGGCCTGCCCGAGACGTACTGTACGGTATGGACCAACGTCTTCGACCGCGGCCGCCTGCGCGCCGGCGAAGCGTTCCTGGTGCACGGCGGCGCCTCCGGCATCGGGACCACGGCCATCCAGCTCGCCGCCGCCCGAGGCTGCCGCGTGTTTGCCACCGCCGGCAGCGACACCCGCGGGCAGGCCTGCGAGGAACTCGGAGCGGAACGCGGGATCAACTATCGAACGGAGGACTTCGTGTCCGTCGTGCGCGGAGCGACCGACAACCACGGCGTGGATCTGATCCTCGACATGGTCGGTGCCCGTTACTTCGACCGCAACCTGGCCGCCCTCAAGGTTGAGGGACGGCTGGCCATCATCGCGTTTCTCGGCGGGTTCAAGGTGGAAACGAGCCTGCTCCCCCTGCTGCAGAAGCGCCTCACCGTCACCGCCTCCACGCTCCGCCCCCGAAGCGTTGCCGAAAAGGGCCGCATCCGGGATGCCTTGCTCGAACACGTATGGCCCCTGTTTGCCACCCGCCGCATCAGGCCGGTGACAGCCGGCACCTTTCCGCTGGCCCAGGCCGCATCGGCGCACCGGGAGCTGGAAACGGGGGCCCCGGTCGGAAAGATCCTGCTCACGGCGGGGTGAGGCGGTTCCGGCGCCGGCCGCCAATCCGATCCACCCCTCAAGCCGCGAACAGCCGCGCGATGCCCAACCGGCGTACGCCGGTACCGCCAGCCGGACCTGCAGGAAACGGACCCGCAATCGGGCCAGCTGGTCAGCCGGCCCGGGCCGCCGCGATGGCGCTCTGCATCGTTTCCACGTCCAGCCAGCCGGGATAAGCCTTCCGGTTGATCAGAAAGAACGGGGTCCCCTGCACGCCAATGCTCTCGCCCATGGCGGCGTTGCGCTCGAGTGCCGCCACGATCTCCGGATCGTCCATGTCCTGTTCCAGCCGCGCCACGTCAAGGCCGAGGCTCTCGGCAATCTCGAAGACGCCCGTGTCCGTCAATGCCCCGCGATGTTCCATCAACGCCCGGTGAAGCCTGAAATAGGCTCCCTGCCGTTCGGCGGCCAGAGCCGCCAGGGCGGCGGTCCGGGAGCTCGGAGCAAGGATCGGAAACTCGACGAAGACGAACCGCACGTCGGACTCGCTTTCCATCACCTCGAGCACCGCGTCCATCGAACGCTTGCAGTACCCGCAGTTGTAGTCGAGGAACTCCACCACCGTGACGGCGTCGGCACCGGTCGCCCCGACCGCCGGCGCCGCGGCCACAATCGCATCGAAATTGGCCGCCACCGCCGCTTCCTGCTGTTTCCTTGATTCTTCTTGCAGTTGCTGCTGGTGGCGCTCGACGGCTTCGTAGATGACGTGGGGATTCTCGTTCAGATATTCCCGAACGATGGCTTCCACATCCGAACGTTCAAGCTCGGCCGCTGCGGGCGAACTGCCGGCAAAAAGCGCCATCATGAACAATGCGCCGGGCACCGCAACCAATCGCACCATGACGGGAATCTCCAAACGGTTTCGTGACCACGCGCCCGCTACGGACGCCGAAGCGATCGTTCGTACGCAAGATAGCGCCTGAACCCGGGGCGTGACAGTGTCCCCCGGGCCGGAAGCCGCCAACCACCGGCGCAGCGCAGGCGGCGCGACGGACCGCCAGCACGAGCTCGGGCGGTATGGACGCCCGCGGTTCGCTCCCACCGCCGACATCGCCGGAAACCTGCACCCTCCGGAGAGCCCCGGCACTCCAGATCGCACGCCGTCCGCCCGGTCCCCGGCACCCTTGCGAGGAGCGGACGGAGCGATCATTGCAGGAGCAAGCCGATGTCCTCGGCCCGCTGAAACGCCGGCGAACCGGGCGGCAGCTTCTCGAGCGCCCGGGCGGCAAACCGTTGGGCGTCTTCGGGCCGGCCTCCAACCAGTGTGCGCTCGGCGGTGGCCAGCAGGGCCAGCCCCTCGTTCCCGGCGCGGCCATGCGCTACCGCCAGCAGGCGCCAGGCCTTCGCGTTCACGGGTTCGAGTTCCAGCACCCGCTCAAGCACGGCGGTCACCTCCGCGAGGCTGGACGGATTGCCGGTTTCCAGTTCCGCCTGGGCGAAGCCGACGAGAATCGTCGGCGCTTTCGGTGCGAGTTCCGCTGCCCGCCAGTAGCTTTCGGAAGCTTCCGCCACACGGCCGTTCTCCAGCAGCATCTGGCCGCGCAACTCGTGAAAGTAGGGGTCGTCGGCGTGATCCGCCAGCAGGCCGTCGATCCACGCCAGCGCTGCTGACAGGTCCGACTTCCGGTAGAAGGCGATCGCGTGCGCGTAGCGGCCGGCGACACTGTGGTCTCCGCTGTAGCGTCGAAGCGTCGCTTCCGGCGGGTCGGTAAACGCCACGATCTTCGCAACCAGACGACGGTAGATGGCCCGGTCCGCCGAGCGTGTCACGGATTCCGGTACCGGCTCGTCACGCGTCCAGTCCAGGATCTGCTGGATGCGGTCCTGGGTCAGCGGGTGGGTACGGGTGTACGGGTCCAGGTTCTCCAGGGTCTGTTCCCTGGCCTGCAATTGCAGCAGGAGTTCGGCCAGGGGCCGCGCCGAACGCCCCACTGCCTGAAGATACTGGAGGGCCGCCAGGTCGGCCGCATGCTCGGCGGACCGCGAGTGCTGCAGGTACAGGCGCTCGGCCACGTTGCCGCCCAGGGACATGCCGGCTGCTCCCAGGGAAAGGGTATCGTCTCCCCCGCCAAGCGCGCCCACGCCGACCGCGATCAGGGAAGTGGCCAACCCGACGATCGAAGCCCTTTCCGCCGCTTCGCGGTGGCGCACGAGATGTCCGGCCGCGATGTGTCCGGTCTCGTGGGCAACCACGCCGATCAGGGCGTCCGGTGCGCCCGCCCGGACAATCAGGCCGGTATGGATGAAGATCTTCTGGCCGCCTGCCACGAACGCGTTGACGGTCGGTGCGTTCACCAGATACATCTCCACCGAATCCGCATCCAGGCCGGCCGCCGCGAAGACGGGGTCGGACCAGGCGCGGAGATGAAATTCGATCTCGGCGTCCCGCACCAGCGGCAGGTGTTGCGCAAGGGCACTCGAACCGCTGGCCACCGCGACTGCGGCCGCGATCACCACCCCGGCCGCCCGGCGGCGGCCGGGGTGCGGGTTCGGTGCCTGCCCGCAACGGCGCGGAGGAGCGGCCGCGACCGGCCCGCCGCCCGTCGACGGCCCGGCTGCCTGACCGCTCCGCAACCGGCCCTGAACCCGTCCGGGCGGCCGGTTGCGGCGACGCACCTGCTGCGGTGCCGGCCGGCCGGGGGAGCCGGATGCGGGCGGGAGGATCTGCATCAGGCCCGGTTTCCGGCCGCCGGCACCCGGTCGCGCTGCCCGCCCCTGACCATGTCCAGCAGCGCGGCGGCGGCGGCGACAGGCGCCACGCGGCCCGCCCGGACATCGGCCTCCAGATCCGCCATGGAAGATTCGGAACCGGCCCGCACCACATCGACGGATTCCCGCAAGGCCAGGTTCACGTAGGCCCATACCGCGTCGGCGGACTGGCGGGCGCGGGTCCGGGCACGGCTGCCGTCGCCGGCCGTGGCGGCCGCGAACGCTTCCATGCGCTCCCAGACCCGGTCGACCCCGGTCCGCTCGACCGCCGAACACGTGAACACCTCGGGCTTCCAGTTCTCCGAAGGCGGCGACATCAGCCGCAGCGCCCGCTTGTACTCGCCCGCCGTCAGCGCCGCCGGCCGTTTCAGGTCCCCGTCGGCCTTGTTGATCAGGATGAAGTCCGCGATCTCCACGATGCCCCGCTTGATCCCCTGCAGGTTGTCTCCGGCCCCCGGCTGCACCAACAAGGCAACTAGGTCGACGACCTCGCGTACGGCAAGTTCCGCCTGGCCGACGCCCATGGTTTCGATCAGGATGACATCAAAGCCGGCCGCCTCGCACAGCGTGACCGACTCGCGCACGCCGTGCGCAATCCCCCCGTGGAGCCCGCCCGACGGACTGGGGCGAATGTAGGCGCGGTCCGATCGCGCCAGTTCTTCCATGCGCGTCTTGTCACCCAGAATCGAGCCGCCGGAAATCGTGCTGGACGGATCCACGGCCAGCACGGCAACGCGTTTGCCCCGGGCAATCGCATGGAGTCCCAGCGCTTCCGAAAAGGTCGACTTCCCCACTCCTGGCGGCCCGGAAATGCCCACCCGCAGAGCGCCTCCGGCCCGGGCGTAGACCGCCTGCACGAGTTCGGCCGCGGCCCGGCGATCCTCCCGGTTTCGGGATTCGACCAGGGTGATCCCGCGCGACAACGACCTCCGTTGACCGCGAAGGATCTCGGCCGTCAGGGTCTCCGGCGCGGGCGGGCGGACGGCGGAGTCACGGGGGGGAGGGGAGGGGGCCGCAGCCGGCCCGGTCCGGGAACCGGGATCCGGAGTCCGGTGGCCGGACGCCGACGGACCGCCGGGGGCGCCCGCCGCCGGGTCGGGATCGACCTCCTTCGCGTCTGTCCGGCCGGCATGGATGAACACGACGACCGCGCACGCCAGCAGCAAGATGACCAATGCCGTGACGAGGTACAGATCCTGGTCCACTCCGTCCGCCCGTCCGCCTCTCAGCACCCGGTCCCGGTCTCGATCAACGCCAGCACCCGCGCCGCCGCTTCCGGGACCGGCGTTCCGGGACCGAAGATGGCGCCCACGCCGGCGCCCCTGAGCGCTTCGTGATCGGCGGCCGGAATCACGCCGCCGCAAATCACGTGAATGTCTGGAGCCTGTTCCTGCTTCAGGGCGTCGATCAGTTGCGGCACCAGCGTCAGGTGCCCGGCGGCCAGGGTCGACACCCCGACCACGTGCACGTCGTTCTCGACCGCCTGCCGGGCAACTTCGGCCGGGGTTCCGAACAGCCCCCCGATGTCCACATCGAAGCCGACATCCGCGAATGACGTCGCGATGATCTTGGCTCCCCGATCATGGCCGTCCTGCCCGAGCTTGGCCACCAGAATGCGCGGCCGCCGGCCGTGGCGCACGGCGAATTCGGACGTGCGGCGGCGCAGTTCCGCGAGCTGGTCGCCGCTGGTCCGGGCCCGGGAATAGGCCCCGTCCGCCACCTGCACCCGGGCGGTGTGCCGCCCGAAGACCCGCTCGAGCGCCAGCGAGATCTCTCCCACGGTAGCCCGGGCCCGGGCCGCCTCCACGCTGCGGGCCAGGAGCTCGCCATCCTCGGTGGCGGCGGCCGCGCGCAGTGCCTCGAGCGCCTGCCGGCAGGCGTCGGCATCGCGGGTCTCGCGCACCGCCTGCAGCCGCGCCACCTGCCCCTGCCGCACGGCTTCCGAATCGATCGATCGCACCTCCACCCCGTCTTCATGGTCGATGCGGTACCGGTTCACGCCCACGAGCACGTCCCGGCCTTCATCCAGGCGCGCCTGGCGGGCGGCGGCCGCCGTTTCGATCCGAAGCTTCGGCATGCCGCTCTCGACCGCCCGGGTCATGCCGCCCAGCTCCTCGACCTCGTCGATCAACGCGCCCGCCGACCGGATCAGCTGATCGGTCAGATGCTCCACGAAATAGGACCCGGCCAGCGGGTCGACCGTCTGGGTCATGCCGGCCTCGGCCTGGAGGATGAGCTGGGTGTTGCGCGCGATCCTGGCCGAGGTGTCGGTGGGCAGCGCAATGGCCTCGTCGAAGGCGTTCGTGTGCAGGGACTGGGTGCCGCCGAGGACGGCCGCCATGGCCTCGACGGTCGTGCGCACCACGTTGTTGAGGGGATCCTGCTCGGCCAGCGACACGCCCGACGTCTGGCAGTGGGTGCGCAGCATCAGCGACCGCGGATCCCCGGGCTCGAACATCTTCGCCATGCGCTCGGCCCACAGCACCCGCGCGGCCCGCAGCTTGGCAACCTCCATGAAGAAGTTCATGCCGATGCCGAAGAAGAACGACAGGCGCGGCGCAAACCGGTCGACCGTCAGTCCCCGCCGCACCGCGGCGCGCACGTATTCCAGTCCGTCTGCCAGGGTGAAGGCCAGTTCCTGCACCGCGGTGGCGCCGGCCTCGTGCATGTGGTAGCCCGAGATGGAGATGGAATTGAACCGCGGCATGTGGGCAGCGGTGTAGGCGATGATGTCCGCGACGATCCGCATCGAGGGGGCCGGGGGGTAGATGTAGGTGTTCCGGACCATGAATTCCTTGAGGATGTCGTTCTGGATCGTGCCGGTGAGGGCGGCGGGCGCCACGCCCTGTTCTTCGGCCGCGACGATGTAGGTCGCCATCACCGGAAGCACCGCGCCATTCATCGTCATGGAAACGCTCATCTGGTCGAGCGGGATGCCGTCGAACAGGATCTTCATGTCCTCGACCGAATCGATCGCCACGCCCGCCTTGCCGACATCGCCCGCCACCCGCGGGTGATCCGAGTCGTAGCCGCGGTGCGTCGCCAGATCGAACGCGACCGAGAGGCCCTTCTGGCCGGCCGCCAGGTTGCGCCGATAGAAGGCGTTGGACTCTTCGGCCGTCGAGAAGCCGGCATACTGGCGAATGGTCCAGGGGCGGCCGGTGTACATGGTGGCCCGCGGCCCCCGCAGGAACGGCGCAAAGCCGGGCAGGCCTCTCCTCCGTTCCGGATGGCCGACATCCGCTTCCGTGTACAGCGGCTTGATGCCAAAACCTTCCGGCATCTCCTGCACCCGACCGGCCGGGTCGCCGCCGTATTCCCGGCGCGCGCGTTCCGCCCATTCGGACAGGTCGGGAATCGGAAACGGATCGGTCATGGCTGGTGTCGCGTGGATCCCGGATCAGGAACGAGCATAGTGGGGGACGGCAGCGGGGCCGGGCCGGCGATCAGTGTTCGGGCCGGTCAATCCACGGCAGCGGACACACCGGCACCCCTTCCTCCAGCAATTCCCGCGCTTCCTCGCTGGTGGCCTCGCCGTAGATGCTGCGCTCTTCCCGTTCCCCTGCATGCATCTCCAGTGCCTCGACCGGGAACCGTTTGCCGACGTAGGTGCTGTGTTTTTCCACCGACCGCCGCAACTGGCGCAGGGCCCGCAGCATCGCCGCCTGCTCGCGCTTGCGGTGCGTCCGGTCGGAGGACGCGCGGGCCGTCCGCGGCGCCATGGGCGCCTTCTTCACCTTCACCGCATCACACACCGGACAGCAAATCCGACCGCCGGCCGACTGCTGGTCGAAATCTTCGCCGCTGGGAAACCAGCCTTCGAAGACATGGCCGTTTTCGCACTCGAGGTCGAATAGGATCACGGGAAGCGTTCACCCTAGGGTCAGACGAAGGCATTCTAGCCCAACTGGCGGAGCGGAGACCATGCAGCCGGATCCACCTGCCCACGACCGGGACGCCGCCCCCTCGGCGTGGATCGTCCGCCATGCGCGCGGGATCGGCCCCGGCTCGAGTGTGCTGGACGTCGCCTGCGGCAGCGGGCGGCACGTGCGCCACTTCCTCGCCCGGGGGTGCCGGGTCACGGGGGTGGACCGGGATCCCGGAGCGGCGGCCGGTATCGACGGCGGCCGGTTCGAGCGGATCGTGCACGACCTGGAAGGCGACCGGCCCTGGCCGCTCGCAGCGCGCCGGTTCGATGCGGTCGTCGTGACCCGCTATCTCCACCGTCCGCTGCTCCCTCGCATCGTCGCGGCCGTCGCCCCTTCCGGCCGCCTGCTCTACGAGACCTTTGCCGCAGGTCACGACCGGTTCGGCCGGCCCCGCAACCCCCGGTTCCTGCTGCACCGCGGCGAACTGCTGGCCGCGGTCGGAAACACCTTGCGCGTACTCGCCTTCGAGGACGTGGAGACCCCCCGGCCGGCCCGCATCCAGCGCATCGCTGCCATCCGGGATCAGCCCGGCCCGGCCTGATCGGCTCCCGGTTTCCGGTCCGGGGCGGCCGGTCCCGACCAGGGCGGTTGCGATGCCAGACACGGGATCATCCGGCGGGCTTCGACCACGGCGCCCGGAACCAGTTCCGCAAAGATCAGTTCCGGCTCTTCTCCGGCCGCCGCCACGACCCGCCCCCAGGGGTCCACGATCATGGCATGCCCCCACGTCCGCCGCCGTCCGTAGTGAAGGCCGCATTGCGCCGGCGCGAAGACCCAGCACCCGGTCTCGATCGCCCGGGCCCGGACGAGCGTGTCCCAGTGCGCCCGGCCCGTGGGGCGCGTGAAGGCCGACGGGATGGAGAGAAACCAGGCGCCGGCCCTGGCCAGGGCACGGTAGAGACCGGGGAAGCGGAGGTCGTAGCAGACCGTCATGCCGAGCAGGCCCCAGGGGGTCGGAGCGCAGACCGCCTGGGTGCCCGCACGGTACTGCTCCGACTCACGATAGCGCTCGCCCGCGCCCGGGTCGGCGTCGAACATGTGGATCTTGTCGTACCGCCGCACCACCGTACCGGCGGCGTCGATCAGCAGGGACCGGTTGGCCAGTCTGCCGTCCGGTTCACGGGGATCGACGGCGAGCGAACCCAGCAGCACCCAGATGTCCGCTTCGCGCGCAGCCGCGCTCACGGCCCGGACGGCCGGATGGGAGGCCTCCGGGGCGGCGGCGGCCCGCATGCCGCGGCCCGGCGCCAGCAACGGCGCGTTTTCCGGGAAGGCCACGAGGTCCGCGCCACCCGTGCGGGCGGCGCGGACCTGCTCGGCGATTGCAGCGAGGTTCGCATCCAGATCCGGCGTGCTGGTGAGCTGGGCGCAGGCCAGTCGGAGCCGGCGGCCGGGATCAGGCATGTTCGAGCAGCCGGTCGAGCTCGCCCGAGGCCGCGGCCGCGGCCAGGTCGTCGAACCCTCCCACATGCACCCCGTTGACGAAGATCTGGGGAACCGTCCGGGCGCCGCCCGCAGCGGCCAGCATCTCCCGGCGAAGTTCGGGTTTCCCGGTCACGTCGATTTCCCGGTACCGGACCCCGCGCTGATCGAGCAGCCGCTTCGCCCGGTGGCAGAAACCGCAGAGCATCTGCGTGTAGACCATGACCTCGGGACGGGCCGCCATGGCTGCAGGCTAACGGGCGGCCGCCGCGCCGTCCTTGCGCGGATCCGACCCGGCCGCCAGAACCCCGCTGTCGGGATCGATCACGATGGCCTGGCCGCCGCCGATCGGCAGGTCGGCCACCTCCACGGTGTGCCCGAGGCGCTGGAGCGCCTCGCGCGAGGAACGGGGCACCCCCCGCTCG
This sequence comes from Alphaproteobacteria bacterium, assembly GCA_965203385.1. Lineage (GTDB taxonomy): Bacteria > Pseudomonadota > Alphaproteobacteria > TMED109 > TMED109 > VXPW01. The sequence goes on along the minus strand of OZ241893.1, from coordinate 1,471,389 downwards.
CACCCCAGCACGCCGTCGAAATGAAAGGCCCGCGGACAGTCCAGGGCCGTCTGCACGTCCATCCCGAAATCCAGCATGTTGGTCAGGACATGCACCTGCCCGACCGGCTGATAGTGCCCGCCCATCACGCCGAACGGCATCCAGGCCCGGCCGTTGCGGACGGCCAGGGCCGGGATGATCGTGTGCATCGGCCGCTGGCCGGGACGCAACTCGTTGGGGTGCCCGGGCGCCAGGGAGAAGCCGGCCCCGCGGTTGTGCAGCATCACGCCGGAGGCCGGGGCGAGGATCCCGCTGCCGAAGGAATGAAACAGCGAATTGATGAAGGACACCGCGTTGCGTTCGGAATCCACCACGGTGAGATACACCGTATCCCGGTGGGCGGGCAGTTCCGGAGGCGCGAGTCCCGGAGTCGCCCGGCGCAGGTCGATTCTGGCTTGCAGCGCGGCGGCGTGGGCGCCGCTCAGCAGTTCCTCCACCGGCACGTCGGCGTGCTCGGGGTCCGCGAGCCGGGCGTCGCGTTCACGGTACGCCAGGCGGGAAACCTCGGCCTCGAGATGGAGCCGCTCCGGTCCCAGCGGATCCCAGTCCGAGACATCGAACCCGGCCAGCACGTTCAGCATCAGGAGGGCGATGATGCCTTGTCCGTTGGGCGGGCACTCGTATACGTCCACGCCCCGGTACCGCGTGCAGACGGGCTTGACGTAGTCCACCGACGCGGCCGCGAAATCGTCGGCCGTGTGCACGCCGTTCAGCTTGCGCAGCTTGGCGACGATGTCGCGCGCCACGGGACCCTCGTAGAAGGCCGCGGATCCGTGGCTCGCGATCGCCTGCAGGGTCTCGCCGAGGCGCGGCTGGCGATGCAGCTGACCGGCTCGGGGCGGAAACCCTTGCGGCAGGAAGCACTGCGCCGCGTCCGGGTCCGCCTGCAGCTTGTCGCGTTCCCGGCACCACGCATCGGCGACCACGTCGGCGACCGGATATCCCCCGGTTGCGTAGCCGATGGCCGGGGCCAGCGCCCGCGCCAGGTCCAGCCGTCCGTGATCCGCGATCAGGCGTTCCCAGGCCCGCACCGCTCCCGGAACGGTCACGGCGTGCGGGCTGGAAAACGGGATGGTCTCCATCCCGGCCCCGCGCAGCGCTTCCGCCGAAACCGCGGCCGGCGCCCGGCCCGAACCGTTCAGGGCGATGATTTCACCGCCGCCGCCCGGTGCATACAGGCAGAACACGTCGCCCCCGATTCCGGTGGAGTGGGGTTCGACCACAGCCAGTACCGCCGCCGCCGAGACCGCGGCGTCCATCGCGTTGCCCCCGTCGCGGAGCGCATCGAGAGCCGCGGCCGTCGCGAGCGGATGCGAGGTCGCGGCGGCGGCAGAGGTTCCGTACACCGGAGAGCGGCCAGGAAGGTGAAGATCGCGCATGGGCATACCCGGCAGAGCGTCAGTCAAGGATCCTTCGGTCCCGCCCATCCGGGCCCGTTGCCGCCATACTACGGCCAATGTCCGCTGACCGCTGACCCTCCGCCGGCCCTCGTCCGGCGATCACGTCCGCCGCCCGCAACCGGTTCGGCGGCGCCCCCGACCGGCGCAACGGCGTATGCTGTGGGGGCGATCCTCCCATGGGGACGGTCCCGGAATTTTCTGCGCCCGCACGATTGCCGGGAAGCTTCCGAAAGGTGGCCGGGAAAGGAGATGGCCGAGTCCCTCGCGCAAGGCAACAAGATGGCTCTCGGCAAGCGCGCCGGGGCCATCAGAACCCATCGCTTGGTCATACGAGAAACCGGTCCTTTCGGGAGGTTCGCGAGACGACCTGAAGTGTCGGAATCGTGACTCATTTGGCAAAATTCACACGGCCCAGAAGACACGAAGAAACATAATTGATACAATTAAAGCACAGGAATAAAACAAAAAGAAGAGATTTTCCCCATAGGAAAATCGCACCCTATGCTGTACAGGCACACCGGACCCTGTCCCCCATGGCAGGGTGCCAGGATGCCTGCCCGCCGACCCGCGCCAGGAGACCGCCATCATGTTCATCCAGACCGAACCCACGCCGAATCCGGAGACCCTCAAGTTTCTGCCCGACCAGGCCGTCCTGGAAAGCGGCACGGCGTCGTTCAGCAACCCGGAAGCGGCCGCCCGGTCGCCGCTCGCCACCCGGATCTTTGCCGTCGAAGGCGTAGCCGGCGTCTTCCTCGCGCGCGACTTCATCACGATCACCCGCGCCCCCGAGAGCGAATGGCAGCCGCTCAAGCCGCTGCTGCTCGCGGCCATCATGCAGCACTACGCATCCGGCGAACCGGCGGTCGCCGCACCGGCCGAAGCCGAAACCCCAACCGAAGTCCGGCCGGAAGACGCCGACGTGGTCGCGGAGATCCGCGACCTCATCGACACGCGTGTGCGGCCGGCAGTGGCGGGCCACGGCGGCGACATCGTCTTTCACGGCTACCGCGACGGGGTCGTGATGCTGGAAATGCACGGTGCCTGCTCCGGCTGTCCGAGCTCGATGACAACCCTGAAGATGGGCGTTGAGAACATGCTGCGCCACTACATTCCGGCCGTGCAGGAGGTCCGGGAAGTCGCCTGAGGCGCGCCCGTGCGCTTCCTCTTCTTCGATACGGCACTCGACCGGCTGACCGCCGGCCTCGCCGAGGACGGCCGGGTTCTGACGGAACACAGCGAACCCTGCTCCCGCGGTCACGCTGATCGACTGGCCCCGCTGCTGCGGGATCTCATGGCCGCCGCCGGGATGACGTTCGCCGACCTCCAGGGGGTGGGCTGCACCCGCGGACCCGGCACGTTCACCGGCATCCGTACCGGGGTCGCGGCCGCGCGCGCCATCGGCCTCGCGGCCGACCTGCCGGCGGTCGGGGTGACCACCCTGGACGCGCTGGCCCGGACGGCCCTGCAGGACGGACCGGTCGAGCTCCCGATCACCGCCGTGATCGATGCCCGCCGAAACGAACTCTATCTTCGCCACTTCCGGCCCGACGCCACCCCGGTCGGTCCGCCGTTGCGCACGGCGGCACCCGCCGCCGGGCCGCTCTGCCCGGAAGGTGCCCGGCACCTGGTCGGGAGCGGCGCCGCGATCCTGCGGGACGTCCTGGCGTGCGGGATACCGCACCCCGCCGTCGCTGCCCCCACTCCGGGGGCGCTGGCTGCCGCCCTCTGCCGGGATCTCGCGCGGCTGGAAGGTGCGGGCTATGCCGGCGGCCCGTCGCCGCTGTACCTCCGACCCGCCGACGCCACCCCTCCCGTCGACTGGCGTCAGCCTCCCGGCGCCGCCGGTTCACGGTGACGGATGGTGACCTCCCAGACTCCGGAACCCGCCGGATGCGGCTGCGGCGGCTCCACCCGGTATCCCAGTTCCGCCGCCGAACGCGGCACGTTGTCGAGCGGCTCACCCTCCGACAGAAGCACGTGGAGCACGGCGCCGGCCGGCAACCGGTCGAGGGCGATTCGCGTGCGCACGAACGTCATGGGACACACGTCCCCGGTAATGTCGAGCGTGACGGTCGTCAGCGGCGGGACGGACGAGGAGGACACAGGCAGGCCATTCCGTGAGCCGGCACGATTTTCTGCCCGGAGACCAACCCATCTATACTGAGTTTCCGGGACACATACGAGGGTATCACGGAAGTTGGCCTCGAGCACGTCGAACCTGGAGAAGCTGTGCGCCGAAAAAGGTCTCAAGATGACCTGGCAGCGCCGGACGATCATGCAGGTGATCGTGGATTCGGACGATCATCCTTCGGCCGAGGACGTGTACCGTCGGGCGTCGCGAATCGACAACCGCATCAGCCTCGCGACCGTGTACCGGACCATTCGCCTGCTCGAGGAAGCCAACATCCTGGAAAAACATGATTTCGGCGGCGGGCGCGCCCGTTACGAAGAACTGCGGCATACGCATCACGATCATTTGATCGACGTTGACACCGGCGAGGTCATCGAGTTTGTCGATGAGGAGATCGAGGAGTTGCAGGAGGCCGTCGCCCGCAAGCTCGGGTACCGGCTGACCGGACACCGGCACGAACTCTACGGCACCCGGATCCGGAAACCGGAGCAGGACTGACCGATGCTCGCTTCCGCACCCCGACACAGCGCGGTGCCGGTGGCGCGGGCCGGGAACCTTGAAGTGCGGCTGGCCACCGAAGCCCGCGAGGTGGATGAGGCCCAGGCCCTGCGCTACCGGATCTTCTACGAGGAAATGTCGGCCAAGCCGTCACCCGAAATGCAGAAGCACCGGCGCGATTTCGACCGCTATGACGCCCTCTGGGAACACCTGCTCGTGCTTGACCACGGCCTGGGCGGCTCGGTGATCGGAACGTACCGCCTGCATCGGTGCGGCACCGGCACCCCCTCCAGCGAACTGTACACCAACACCGAGTACGACGTGGCGCCCATTCTGGAACAGACCGGCGTACTCGTCGAACTCGGACGGATGTGCATCCATCCCGACTACCGGAACGGTGCGACCGCGCAGCTGCTCTGGCGGGGCATCGCCCACTACGTGTTCCATCACGATGTGCAGCTGATGTTCGGGTGCGCCAGCCTGAACGGTACCGATCCGGACAAACTCGCGCTGCCGCTGAGCTACCTCTATCACGCGCATCTGGCGCCGCCGGAGCTGCGGCCGCGCGCCCTTGACAATCTCAGGGTGCCCATGGACCGCCTCGCACCGCACGACTATTCCTTTCGCGAGGGACTCAAGGCGCTGCCGGGGCTTGTCAAGGGGTACCTCCGGCTGGGCGGATTCGTGGGCGACGGGGCCGTCATCGACTGGCAGTTTGGCACCGTCGATGTCTGCATGGTGGTGAAGACCGAGCTGGTGAGCAAACGGTACCGCCAGCACTACGAACGGGAAGCCGGGGTTGGCGGGAACAGCTGGGCATGACGAACGACATCGCGGCCGCGCATGCGCGCGCCACCCTGCGGAGTCTCGTGTTCCTGGCCTGGTTCGTGCTGCTCGTGCCGGTACACCTGGCGGCGCTCGCCGGCCGTTCCCGGATGGCCCGGACGATTCCGGTCGTGTTTCACCGCGGCCTCCTGTACCTGTTCGGGATCCGGGTCCGCCGCATCGGCCGTCCCAGCCAGCATGCCCCTACCCTGTTCGCCAGCAACCACTCGTCCTGGCTGGACATCGTCGTGCTCTCCTCCCTGGCCCCCGTCTCGTTCGTGGCCAAGTCCGAGATCGCCGGCTGGTTCTTCTTCGGATGGCTCGCCAAGCTGCAGCGGAGCATCTTCATCGACCGCCGCCGCAGCCGGGCGGCGGCGCACGGAGCGGAACTGAGCCGTCGGCTGGAGTCTCGCGACAACATCGTCCTGTTTCCCGAAGGGACCAGCGGCGACGGCAACCGGGTGCTGCGCTTTCGCTCGGCTCTTTTCGGGTTCGCGGAAACCGAAACCATGAAACGCCTGACCGTGCAGCCGGTGTCGATCTGCTACAGCGGCCTCAACGGCCTGCCGATGGACCGCCGCAACCGCCCGCTGGTCACCTGGTACGGCGGCATGGACCTGCTGCCCCATGTCTGGCGGCTGCTCGGCCTCGGGCACCTCGAGGTCACGGTCAACTTTCATCCCCCCCTGCCCGAAACGGCCGACCGCAAACAGCTCGCCCGGCTGGCAGAACGGAGCGTCGCGGACGGTCTGGCGCAGTCGCTGGCCGGCCGGGGGCGAAGCGCCGGGACTCCGAAGCGGCTGCCTCGCCGCCCGTAAACCGGCGGCCCGGCGGGGGATGGGAGCCGGCCCGGCCGCGAAGCGTGAACCGCCGAGACTCCCAAGCCAACCGGGTCTGGAGATCCTTCAGAGAGTTTCGGGAGGCAAACTCCTGTGCTCGATCCCGAATGCGTTAAGATCATTGGCGCGATTCGGACGCGACCGACGAAGAGGCGCAAGATGGCCCTGAACAGCAGTCTTCACTCCGCACGGCGGGCGAGGCAGGACGAGTTCTACACCCAGCTCGGAGACATCGAGAATGAGCTGCGGCATTACAAGAGTCATTTCGCAGACAAGACGGTTTACTGTAACTGCGACGATCCTACCGTCAGCAATTTCTTCCACTACTTCTCGCACCACTTCGTGCATCTCGGCCTTAAAAGGCTGATCACCACCTGCTACAAAAACCGGAACCGGGATCTGTTCTCACAGCACGACATTGAGCAAGCGATCAAGCTGGAGTACGACGGCTTCCGCGATGGCGAGGTCGTCCCCAAGCTGGCTGACATTGGCGTCCAAATGCTCGAAGGAGACGGCGATTTCCGAAGTGTTGAATGCGTCGAGATACTGAAGCGGGCTGACATCGTCGTGACCAACCCGCCATTCTCCTTATTCCGGGAATATATTGCCCAGCTAATTGAGTACAAGAGGAAATTTATCGTAATCGGTCCATGGAACGCCGTAACCTACAAAGAAATTTTTCCGCTTATCCAAGACAATAGAGTGTGGCTCGGCTATGGGTTCAATGCAGGAAATGCGTACTTCGGCTTGCCACCAGATATGCGCGGATACGCAGCGGGAGTTTATGACGAAAGTACTGGACTTGTGAAGTTCAGAAATGTTACTTGGTTCACCAACCTCGACCACCGGAAGCGGCACGATGATCTGATTCTCTACCAGAGCTACACGCCCGAGGACTATCCGAAATACGACAACTACGACGCCATCGAGATAACCAGGATAAAAGATATCCCGATGGATTATGAGGGGGTGATGGGAGTGCCAATTACCTTTCTCGATAAACATAATCCTGAGCAGTTCGAGATTGTTGGAACCACGGACAGAGGCGGAGATGGAATGCTCGAGAACATCAAGCGGCCCCACGCACGCTATGACGCCCCGGTGGTAGATGGCAGAGGGAAATACAAGAGGATATTCATCCGCAATCGGAAACCGCAAAAATGAAAATCGAACCTCTCTCAATCACCGTGCGCGAGCTCGTCGAGGATTATTCAGACGACGGTGAAGGCGGTGTCCGTGGTTTTGGAGGTTTGCTTGACATCCGTCCGCCTTATCAACGGGAATTCGTCTACAAGGACAAGCAGCGGGAGGCCGTGATCAGTTCCGTGAACAAAAAATTTCCCCTCAACGCCATGTACTGGGCGGAACGCGAAGACGGCATGCACGAAATCATCGACGGACAGCAACGGACCATTTCAATCTGCCAGTACTGCAGGGGGGATTTCTCGGTCGATATCGGAGGTAATCGCCTTGCCTATCACAACCTGCAGGAAGACCAGAAAGACCGCATCCTGAACTATGAACTGACGGTTTATTCCTGCAACGGGACAAACACCGAGAAATTAGATTGGTATAAGACTATCAACATCGCCGGAGAGGTACTGACCGAGCAAGAGCTTCTCAATGCTGTCTATGCCGGCCCCTGGCTGGCGGACGCTCGCCGTTTTTTCAGCCGGCCGGGCGGGCCTGCCTACGGGCTCGGCAAGGACTACCTCACCGGTAGACCGATCCGCCAAGAATACCTGAAGACCGCGATCAAATGGATCAGCGAGGACCGGATCGAGGACTACATGTCAAAGTGCCAACACGACCCGACGGCCGTCGAGTTGTGGAGCCACTTCCAATCGGTCATCAGCTGGGTCAAAGCGACGTTTCCGAAGAAGCGTCCGAGCATGAAGGGTGTCGACTGGGGAACCCTCTACAAGGAACACGGCGCCCGCCGTGATCTCGACCCGAAAGACCTCGAGGCCAAGACAGCTCGTCTCCACAAGGACGACGATGTGACCAAGAAGGCAGGCATCTACGCCTACCTGCTCGGAGGCAAGGAGAAACATCTGAACATCCGTAAATTCACGGATTCCCAGCGCGAAACCGCCTTTGAGCGTCAGGACGGGATCTGTTCGCGTTGCAAAAAGAAATTCCCCATAGGGGACATGGAAGCGGACCACATCAAACCGTGGTCGGAGGGCGGGAAGACGATCGACGAGAACTGCCAAATGCTCTGCAGGCAATGCAACCGCGAAAAATCGAACCAATGACCGCAACCTGACCCGTCATCGGTGGTCCCCTCCTGTTGGGCGGAATGTACCCGGCAAACCCCGCGATTTCCGCCACCCAGCACAAGAGCCAGGAATCAGGGCCGCCCGACACCTCCTGCGCAGGCTCAGTGCGAGATCATCCAGGGGCGACGCCCCGGGAACCCTTTCGCGCCGCGCCGGCCGGTCGTGCATGAGCCGGGGCCGGCCTGGGACACCTGGCGATGGGGATGGGCATGGGCATGAGCGGGCCGGGCGGGCGCGCCCCGTCGGGGGCTGTCCGCACTCCGCTCGTTGATCTCGTGGGCCCTGCGGGTGGCGGCGGTCATCCCGGCGATCCGGGGAGGGGTAAGCAGGACACGGCGGGCCGGGGCCGCGCAATCGGGGCAGTCGGCCGGACGCGCATAGTCCGCCATCGGCACCCGCGCCTCGAAGGGCCCGCAGTGGTCGCACTGGTACTCGTAGATTGGCATGGGCAGAGGTCCCCGGGGTCAGGAAGAATCGGGCGCCCGCACCGGCCGGCGCCCGAAGAGGTTCAGCTCATCGATCGGGCGCGAGCGGCACGTCAACCGAACCGTCCAGGTGCACCACGGGACCGCCGGCGGCCGGCATCAGGTCCCAGTCGAAGATCTCGTTGGGAAGCCACAGCGTGGCGCAGGCGTTGGGTATGTCGACCACGCCGGAGATATGCCCCTGGACGGGCGCCGTGCCGAGAATGCCGTAGGCCTGCGCCCCCGAATACCCGAATTTCTTGAGGTACTCGATCGCGTTCAGGCACGCCTGGCGGTAGGCAACGTGCACGTCGAGGTAGTGCTGCGTACCGTGTTCATCGACCGAGATTCCCTCGAAAATCAGGTAGTCGTTATAGGTTGGCGTGATCGGCGACGGCCGGAACACCGGGTTCCGAATCCCGTATTTCGCGACGCCGTCCTTGATCAGGCCGACTTTGAGGTGCAACCAGCCCGCCATTTCGATCGCGCCGCAGAACGTGATTTCGCCGTCACCCTGGCTGAAGTGCAGATCCCCCATCGAGAGCCCGGCACCATCCACGTAGACCGGAAAATAGATCTTTGATCCGCGCGAGAGATCCTTGATGTCGCAGTTGCCGCCATGCTCCCTCGGGGGAACGGTCCGGGCCGCTTCGGCCGCCGCGGCGAGGCGGGCGTCGCCGGTCATGGTGCCCATGTGCGCCGCCTGAGTCGTGGGCAACGCGGCCAGCGGCGGTACGCGATCCGGATGGGTGTCGAACAACGCCTTTTCGCGTGCGTTCCACTCGTCCAGCATCGGCCGGTCCGGCAGACAGCCGATCAGTCCGGGGTGAATGAGTCCGGCGTAGCGCACGCCCGGGATGTGGCGCGAGGTCGTGAACATCCCGTGAAAATCCCATATGGACTTCTGCGCTTCCGGGAAGTGGTCGGTCAGAAACCCGCCCCCGTTTTGCCGGGAAAAGAAGCCGTTGAAGCCCCAGAGGCTCTCTTCCTTCGCCCCGATGTCGAGAATGTCCACCACCAGCAGGTCGCCCGGTTCGGCCCCGCGCACACCGATCGGTCCGGAGAGGTAGTGCACCTGCTCGAGCTCGACGTCGCGAACGTCAGCGGCATCGTCATTGTTCCTGATCTGGCCGCCGGTCCAGTCGTACGTCTCGATCCTGAACTCATCGCCCGAATCGACCCACACGACAATGGGAATGTCGGGATGCCACCGGTTGTGCACGCGTTCGTTCGTGGTGGGGCTTTCGCCCAGATTCACCGGAATCAGAGTATCGACCATGGTCGTGCCTTTCTGTTGGCTGTCAGAAACGGGGTTAGACGGAGAGGTATTGCGCGACCCGGTCGGTATCGACGTCCGGTCGCGGCTGGTCGTGCACGAAGGCGCCGTTCTCGATCACGATCACCCGGTCGGCCACGTCAAGTGCAAAGCTCAAGACCTGTTCCGACACCACGATCGAGAGCTCGCGGTCGTCCCGAATCCGGCGCAGCGTGCGGGCCATCTCGCGAATGATGGAGGGCTGGATGCCTTCCGTGGGTTCGTCGAGCAGCAGTACCTTGGGGTTCGAGGCAAGGGCCCGGGCGATGGCCAGTTGCTGTTGCTGGCCGCCGGACAGGTTGCCTCCCTTGCGGTCCTTCATCTCCAGCAGCACCGGAAACAGCTTGTAGATGTTGTCGGGCACGGTGCGCTGGCCGGTGACGATGAGTCCGGCCTCGATGTTTTCCTGCACCGTCATGGCCCCGAAGATCATGCGCCCCTGGGGCACGTAGCCGAAGCCGTTCGCCACCCGGCGGTGGGTTCTGGTGCCGGTGACCGACGCCCCGGCGAGGACGATCTCTCCGGACGTCTCGGGGACGATCCCCATGAGCGTCTTCATGAGGGTCGACTTGCCCATCCCGTTGCGCCCGAGCACCGCGACGATCTCGCCGGGGGCGACCGTCAGGTCGAGCCCGTGCAGGATCTCGCTCTCGCCGTAGGCCGAGCGCAGTTCCCGGACCTCGAGCATCGCCGTCCCCGTCACTGGCCGAGGTAGACCTCGACGACCTTCGGGTCGCCCTTGATCCGGTCCATCGGGCCTTCCGACAGGATCTTGCCCTGGTGCAGCACGGTCACCCGGCTCGCGATGTCTTCCACGAACCCCATGTCGTGTTCGATCACGATGACCGAGCGGTCCTCGATGATCCGGTGCAGCAGTTCCGCGGTCTTCTTGCGCTCGGCGATCGACATGCCGGCGACCGGCTCATCGAGCATCAGGAGTTCGGGATCCTGGATCAGCAGCATCCCGGTCTCGAGCCACTGCTTCTGGCCGTGACTCAGGTGTCCGGCCTTGTCGTTCAGCCGGTCCTCGAGAAAGATCATTTCGGCAATCTCGGCCACGCGCTGGCTGACCATCCGGTCGCGGCGAAACAGCAGCGCCCCCCAGACGCTGCGGCCGCGTGGGTAGGAGATCTCGAGATTCTCGAACACCGTGAGGTCCTCGTAGACGCTGGGCGTCTGGAACTTCCGCCCGACACCGGCATGCACGATCTGGTCTTCGCGCATCGTGAGCAGTTCCTGCCCCTTGAAATTCACCGACCCCGCGGTGGCCCGCGTGCGGCCGCAGATGAGATCCAGCACCGTGGTCTTGCCGGCGCCGTTGGGACCGATGATGACCCGGCACTCGCGGGGCTCGACATAGAAGCTGAGGTCATCCACGGCCCGGAAGCCGTCAAAGGAGACGGTGAGCCCTTCGACCATCAGCAGGAAGTTCGGGTTTCGGACCGTCATGCGTCTGGCCCCAGAGGGGGATCACCGCGCCCCGGCCGGGGTTCGCGCACCGGCGGCCTGTCCGGTGCGGAACCGGCCGCCGCCCCCGCGCCGGCCAGTTTCCCTGCCAGCGGCGTGCGCAGGAGACGGCGTTCGGCGAGGTAGGCCAGCAGGCCCTTGATCCGGGGTTCCGCGTGCTCGGCGTACAGTCCGGCCAGCCCGTTCGGGAACGCCATCACGACACCGATGAAGAGCGCGCCGAGGCCGAACAGCCAGAACTCCGGAAAACTCTCCGAAAACGTCGTCTTGGCCCAGTTCACGAGCAGGGCCCCGTAGACCGCTCCCAGAATGGACAGCCGCCCGCCCACGGCGCAGAAGATCACCATTTCGATGGACGGCACGATTCCGACCAGGGTCGGTGACATGAAGCCGACCTGAAGCGTGAACATGGCGCCGCCGACCCCGGCGAACGCAGCCCCGGCGCAAAAGACGAAAATCTTGAACTGAGCGACGTCGTAACCCGAGAACCGCACCCGGTCCTCCTGGTCGCGCATCGCGACCAGGACACGCCCGAGCTTCGATTTCAGGATCAACCGTGCGAGCAGGAGACACGCGAACAGGAGGGCACCGTTCACGAAATACAGGGTTTCCTTGGCAGCGTCGGTCCGGATATCCCAACCGAGCAGCGTGCGCAGATCCGTGATGCCGTTCACGCCGCCCGTGACGCCCTGCTGCCCGATGATCAGGATCGTGAGAATGGCCGCCAGGGACTGCGTGATGATCGCGAAGTACACGCCCCCGACCCGGCGCCGGAACATCGCGACGCCGATGACTGCCGCCAGCGCGACCGGCACCGCGACCACCGCCACCAGGCTGAACGCCAAGCTGTGGAACGGCTCCCACCACCACGGCAAGGCCGTCAGCTGGTTCCAGTCCATGAAATCCGGGATGCCCGGCGTCGACTGGATACTGGTGGCTTCCGGGGTCGACGCCTCCAGCTTCAGGAACATGGCCATACAGTACCCGCCAAGGCCGAAGAACACCCCCTGGCCCAGGCTGAGAATCCCTCCGGCCCCCCAGCACAGGACCAGCCCGACCGCCACGAACGCGTAGGTGAGGTACTTGCCCGCAAGGTTGAGGCGAAACGTATCGAGTGCCAGCGGCAGCACCAGGAAGACGAGGGCGCCGAGGACCAGGAAGCCGACGATCTCCGAACCGGACCATCGTGTCCCCGGGATCCGAAGTGCAAACACGCTCCCCTCCCGCCTATTTGCGGAGCCGCAAGGTAAACAGGCCCTGCGGGCGCAGCATGAGAATGGTCACCACCATCAGGAGCGTGAGCACCTTGGCCATGGAACCGGACAGGAAGAACTCCATGATCGACTGCGCCTGGCTGATCGAGAAGGCGCTCGCGACCGTGCCGAGCAGACTGGCCGCACCGCCGAAGACGACCACGAGGAACGTGTCGACGATGTACAGCTGTCCGGCGGTCGGGCCGGTCGAGCCGATCATCGTGAACGCCGCGCCGGCCATTCCCGCGACCCCGCACCCGATGCCGAACGTCAGCCGGTCGGTCCACTCGGTATTGATGCCAACGGCGGAGGCCATCACCCGGTTTTGCTTGATGGCCCGCACCTGCTTGCCCCAGTTGGAGCGGAACAGCATGAGCCACACGCCGAGCGACACCGAGAGTGCCAGCGCCATCACGAACATGCCGTTGATGGGAACCTCGATCATGTCCGTGATCGGGAACGAGCCCATCATCCAGCCAGGAATGGTCACGCCCACCTCGCGCGCCCCGAAGACCGAGCGGTAGAGCTGCTGGAGAATGAGGCTCAAGGCCCAGGTAGCAAGCAGGGTGTCGAGGGGGCGTCGGTAGAGATGCCGGATCAGCGCCCATTCCACGAACAGGCCGAGCGTTCCGGAGGCGAAGAACGCGAGGACGATCGCAACGAAGAAGTACGTGCCGAACAGGGACGGCAGGAAGCCGCCGAACAGGTTCGACGTCAGATAGGTCACGTACGCACCCAGGATCATGAACTCGCCGTGGGCCATGTTGATGACCCCCATCTGTCCGAAAATGATCGCCAGCCCGAGCGCCATCAGCACGAAGACGGAAAACAGGATCAGCCCTGCAAATCCCTGCATGGCCAGGATCGCTCCGAGTTCGCTCAGCGAATACGAAAACACGATGGCAGTACTCCGTGCTTCAGGATCAACGACCGGCCGGTACCAGGGACGCCGGTGTACTGGTGCGGTGACGGCCAGAACCGTGTCCGCCGGCCAGGCACCCTTGATGGAGGAATGATCGGGATACCTGGCCGACGGCGTTCCGGCGGCAGACCGGAACTCGAGGCGACACGCGGACGCTCACGCTGGCGTTGCCCGGTCCGACGCGTCGCTTGTCAGGGATTGCCGGTCCTACTGGTAGCCGGCGGGAAAGGGATCGGGCTCGACGAGTTCGGCGGTCTCGAAGACCACGTCGTACTGGCCGTCGGAACGGGCGCGCCCGACGCGCGTCTTGGACCAAAGGTGGTGATTTTCGTGAATCTTCACGTAACCCTCGGGAGCAGTGGTCAGCTCGATCCCGGGACTTGCCGCCCGCACCTTGTCAACATCGAACGAGCCCGCCTTTTCGACCGCAGCCTTCCACAGCCAGGGGCCAAGGTAGGCTGCCTGGGTGACATCACCGATGACCATGTCATCGCCCCACATGGCCTTGAACGCCTTGACGAACGCGAGGTTGTTCTCGTTGTCGAGCGACTGGAAGTACTTCATGCACGCGTAGGCGCCCTCGATGTTCTCGCCGCCGATGCCGCGGATCTCGTCCTCGGTCACCGAGATCGTCAGCAGAATGGGGGCTTCGGCGGTCATGTCGATGCCGGCAGCCTTGAGCTGCTTGTAGAAGGCGACGTTTGAACCGCCGACCACGATCGCGTAGATGACGTCGGGCTTCCGCAGGCGGATCTTGTTGATCACGGAATTGAACTGGGTGTGGCCGAGCGGGTAGTACTCTTCACCAACCACCTTCTGGCCGAGGAAGTTCTCGATGTGCTTGCGGGCGATCTTGTTGGACGTGCGCGGCCAGATGTAATCCGAACCCAGCAGGTAGTAGGTTTCGGCACCCTTCGTATTGGCCACCCAGTCAAGCCCGGCGATGATCTGCTGGGTGGCCTCCTGCCCGGTGTAGATCACATTGGGGCTCTGCTCTAGCCCCTCGTAGAACGTGGGGTAGTAGAGGAAGCCGTTGTACTGCTCGAAAACCGGGAGCACCGCCTTGCGGCTGGCCGAGGTCCAGCAGCCCATGACCGATGGCACGCGGTCATTGACGAGAAGCTTCTTGGCCTTTTCGGCGAACGTGGGCCAGTCGGACGCACCGTCCTCCTGAATGAAATCAAGCTTCCTTCCGAGTACCCCGCCCTGCTCGTTGATCTGCGCAATCGCGAGCTTCTCGGCCTGCACCGATCCGGTCTCCGAAATCGCCATGGTGCCGGTGACCGAGTGCAGGATGCCGACCGTCGCCGTGTCGTCGGTCACGGCGAGCCCGGTCGTGTTCACCATAGAGGTGGGGTAGTCCTGGGCCCGCAGGTACCGGGGCACGAACAATGATGATGTCAGCGCGGCTCCGCCGGCCAGCACCGATCGGCGGCTCACGCCGGGCGTACGTCTGAAGTCTTTCCGCTGCGGCATGTCGCCTCCCTTGAAATCCGAGGGCCCATTCTGACGGCCCGTCCTGCCGATAAGGTTGGAATACCGGTGGCTGAACCGGAATACGTCATTCGGCCCATATCGAGGGAGCATTTGACGGGGTACCGTGATGCTCGGTTCAAGGACAGGGGTCGCTGGCGCGCACCGCGTGAAATCCAGCGGCCCGCGGGGACGAGCGGTGGACGGACGTGGAGCCTGTTGATGTCGCGAGAAGTGCAATAATTCCGCGCCTTCACATGGCCTTTCCAAGACGGATGATGGCGAGGTTTGGCCGGGGAATCCGCACGTTGAAAGACAGGGAAGGCCGGTGCGGGCCGGGGAAGTTCGGCCAAGGCCTTCTGTCGGGGCGCATCGGGCGGGCCGTGAACGGCGACGCTTCGCGGCACCCCCGAAGGACCCGTCCGGTCCGCTGGCTGGCCGGCTTTGTCTTGCTCGCCGCGGGCCTCGGCAGCAGTATCATGGTCATTCGTGCGCATCAGGCGGCGGGGTTCGACGCGGGGTTGGCCGTCGGATATGTGTCGACGCTTGTCGCCCTCGGCATCACGGTCCTGGGAGCCGTCCGAACCCTCAGGCAGCAGCGGGCCGCCCTCCTGGACGCCAAGCTGCAGATCCGGCGCCTGCTTCGGAACCAGCGCTCGCAGCGGCGCACGGAAGATGAACTGCGGTCGGCGAAGGACAAGGCCGAAGCCGCCAACCAGGCGAAGACCCGGTACATGACCGGCCTCAGTCACGAGCTTCGCACCCCGCTCAACGCGATCTACGGATTCGCACAGATTCTCGAAAAATCGCCGGACATTCCGGCCGGACGTCAGAACGCGATCACCACCATTCGGAGAAGCAGCGAACATCTCGCCGGACTGATCGAGGGGCTCCTGGACGTCTCCCGAATCGAATCCGGGCGGATCGAGATCCAGCGCGATCGGATCGATCTGAGCGCCTTCCTCAACCAGATCGCATCGATCTTTGAAGCGAACGCACGCCAGAAGGGAATCGCGTTCCACATGGAAACCTTCGGGAAACTCCCGAAGCAGATTACCGGCGACGAGAAGCGCCTTAGACAGATCATGATCAACCTCCTGTCAAACGCGGTTCGCTACACCGATTCCGGGCAGGTGGATTTCCTGTTCCACTACCGAAGCGAGGTCGCCGTCATCGAAGTCCGGGATACCGGCATCGGCATCCAGCCCGACGAACTCGATTCGATCTGGCAGCCCTTCCGGCGCGGCCGCGGCCTGCGCCAGCCGGGTTCGGGCCTGGGACTGACCATTACCAAGCTGCTGGTGGAGGTCCTCGGGGGCGAGATCGGTCTGCAGAGCGAAGTCGGCAAGGGCAGCGTGTTCCGGGTGCGTTTGCTGCTGCCGTCGGTCCCGCACCCTGGACCAGACGACCGGTCAGGCGACGCGAACCCGGCCGCCGAGCGACCTGTCGAATATGCGGCCGAAGAGCGCACGATCTTGCTGGTCGACGATGACCCGGATCACCTGGCCCTGCTCGCAAGCTTCCTGGAACCGATCGGTTTCGTGGTGCACACGGCTTCCACCGCCGAGCAGGCACTCGCGCGGCTTTCCGGTCTCAACCCTGACCTCTTCGTCTTCGACATCGATTTGCCGGCGCTTGACGGCTGGGAACTGGCGCGCCGCGTCCGGGCGGACGCACCTGCGAAAGCCCCGATCATCATGATCTCCAGTCACGCCTCCGATGACCGGGTTTCCGGTTCGGGACGCGATCTGTGCGATGCGTTTCTTGCGAAACCCTACACTCTCGACGATCTGCTGACCCGAATTGCCGGGTTGCTGAAACTGCGGCGGCGTTCCGGACCGGGACGACTGACCCCGCCGGAATCCGAGCCTGACCGGTCGGGTACCTTGCCAAGAGAGGCCATCGAGGAGCTGATTGCGCTGGCATCAATCGGTCACGCGCGTCAGCTCGAGACCCGGATTGATGCCATGGAACGCGCACATCCGGATGCGCAGGCGCTCATTGCTTCACTGCGCAGACTGTACGCTGGCCTCGACATGCCCGGCATCGTCAAGTTCCTTGAGGGTACCCTGCGCGATGGTTCCTGACATACAATCGAGCCATATCGCCCTCGTCGTTGACGACGACCGCGACGCTCTCCAGATCGTCGTCACGGCCCTGGAAGAAAGCGGGATCACCGTGCTCGTTGCGCGGGATGGCGCGTCAGCGCTCGGCATCGCGAGCCGAATCCGGCCCGACGTCATTCTGCTCGACGTGACCATGCCGCGCCCCAACGGCTTCGAGACCTGTCAACAACTCAAGGCCATGCCGGCCCTGGCGGCAACGCCCGTCATTTTCGTGACGGGACGAAGCGAACCGGAGAACATCGTCCGGGGCCTGCAGTGCGGCGCGGTTGACTACCTGACCAAACCGCTGGATCTTGAGGAACTGGTGGCCCGGCTGACGGTCCACGTCATGAATTCGAAACTGCTCCGCGGGGCCCTTGACGCGATCGATCTTTCCGGATCTGCGCTCCTCGCATTTGACGAATCCGGTTGTTTTTCCTGGGGATCGCCCGGTGCGGTCGATATGCTTCCGAATGCGGATGAAGCTACGGTACCTGAGCAGAAGGGCAACAGCGAACTCGCCGGCTGGGCCAGACAGGCGTTCCGGAACCCGCTTTCCGAGATTCAACCGTTCTGTTTCGGGGATTGCGAACTGAGGGTGGTTGGAATAAGTTCATCCAGGCAACTTCTGGTGAAGATCGGTTCACGACTCGCATCCCACAACGAGAACCGTCTGCGCCAAGCCTTCGGCCTTACCCGTCGCGAGGCCGACGTCCTTTTCTGGCTGACCCGCGGGAAGACGAACCGGGATATCGCACTGATTCTGAAAAGGAGCCCGCGAACCATCAACAAGCATCTTGACCAGATCTACCAGAAGATGGGGGTGGAAAACCGAACCTCGGCGGCGGTCGCGGCCGATCGCTTGCTGCAGGGTGCGTGAAGGCAATTCCAGGCCGCCGCAATGGCAGCGCCCCTGCCCCTGCGTCTGGCGCTGAATGATCCGCATCCCGTCTCGGTCACGGCTTCCCGTCATCGCATCGGCGCCCCGCCGAAGTCGACCTCTTCCGGTTTCCTGAAGCGAATCAATTTCTTGCTCCAGCGACCATCCCGGACATCGGTATCCCGGAGAAGCCCCGGTCATTCGACCGAAACCGTATCCATTGAAACGTTCGCAAGGCCAGAGGCCCCGACCCAGCCCGGCAGCACCGCTGACGGTCGACGTGGATTGCGGGTTGCCCGGACAAAATGTTTCACGTGAAACATTCGGGTTCAGCGAACCCTGGTGCTGGCACCGCTGCTGTTCCGCCCGTCAGTCCGATGAAGGGGTGCTGCACACCGAAGCCCTGACCCGGCGTGCCTGCAGCGCGGACAAGCCCCGGTCATCCGACCGAAACCGTATCCATTGAAACGTTCGCAAGGCCAGAGGCCCCGACCCGGCCACGCAGCACCGCTGACGATCGACGTGGATTGCGGGTTGCCTGGACGAAATGTTTCACGTGAAACATTCGGGTTCAGCACACCCGCGTACCCATCCTGGTGCTGGCACCGCTGCCGTTCCGCCTGTCAGTTCGGTGACGGAGCGCTGCGCACCGAAGCCCTGACCCGGCGTACCTGCAGCGCGGGCAAGCCCCGGTCATCCGACCGAAACCGTATCCATCGAAACGTTCGCAAGGTCAGGGGCCCCGGCCCGGCCCTTGCAGCACCGCTGACGGTCGACGTGGATTGCGGGTTGCCTGGACGAAATGTTTCACGTGAAACATTCGGGTTCAGCGAACCCTCGTGCCCACTCTGGTGCTGGCACCGCCGCCATTCCGGTCAGCACGGTGACGGTGCGCTGCGCGCCAAAGCCCTGACCCGGCGCACCTGCAGCGAGACAAGCCACACCTGATCGCATTCCGAACCTACGCATGGACTGATCGTTTCTTCAGGTGCGCCACCACCACCGCCAAAGCCGCCGGGGTTACACCCGGCAGCCGTGCCGCAGAAGCCAAATTCGGCGGACGTCCCGCTTCCAGCGCCTCAACCGCCTCCGCGGACAACCCTCCGACCGAACCGTAGTCCAGGGCATCCGGCAACAAGATCCCTGCATCTCGGCGATAAGCTTGAATATCCTCATCCTGCCGCGCCCGGTAGGGAGCGTACAGCGCATCCGCCTTCAAGATACCATGTAGGGAAGAATCGATATCCTGCAAGTTTGGACAGGCTCTTGCCAGCTGCCGCAACGTGACACCCGTGTGGCCGAGTAGTTGCATGGCGCACCGCTTCCGTCCGTCATCGGAAACGGCAATACCGTGCCGACGGGCATCGGACGGGCTGATCAGGGCTTCCCGAAGCAAGCCACGTGCAGCATTCAGTCCGGCCAGCTTATCGGCGAAGGACCGTGATCGGACAGGACCCACAACCCCGATTTTCTGCCCTTTCCGGGTCAAACGCTCATCAGCATTGTCGGCTCGCAAATGGAGACGATATTCGGAACGAGAGGTCAGCATCCGGTACGGCTCAGGCGCTCCCCGGGTCGTGAGATCGTCGATCAATACGCCGATATAGGCTTCGGTCCGGTCCAACGAAAACGGCGGCTTTCCGGATATCCGCACGGCAGCACCGATTCCCGCCACCACACCCTGCGCAGCGGCTTCCTCGTAACCTGTGGTGCCATTGATCTGACCGGCAAGAAAAAGACCGGAAAGCCGTTTGGTTTCGAGCGTTGGGAGCAGTTCGCGAGGATCAACATAATCGTATTCAATGGCATAGCCGGGACGGACCATTCGAACGTGCTTGAGCCCCTTGATCATGGTCAGCATCTTTTTCTGAACTTCGACCGGAAGTGACGTTGAAATTCCGTTGGGATACACCACGGAAACGTCGTAGCCCTCGGGCTCCAGAAAGATCTGGTGTCGGGAGCGCGAAGCAAACCGGACCACCTTGTCCTCGATCGACGGACAATACCGCGGCCCCCGTCCCTCGATTCGACCTGCATGCATCGGAGTACGATGCAAATTCTTCCGAACCAGTTCGTGCATCTCATGGTTTGTCCAGGTGATGTGGCAGGGAACCTGCGGTCGATTGATCTGTTCCGTCATCAACGACAGGGGTTCCGGCACCGCATCTCCCTCCTGAACTTCAAGCTCACTCCACTCGATGGTCGCACCGTCAAGCCGGGGCGGGGTTCCGGTCTTCAACCGCCCCATGCGGAACCCGATTGCGGCCAGGCGTTGCGCGAGTCGCGTGGCCGGAGCTTCGCCTGCGCGGCCCGCCGGCGTCTCCGCTTCGCCCACGTGAATCACTCCCCTGAGGAAAGTCCCCGTGGCGATCACCACAGCGTCAGCCCGGAGTACGCGACCGTCGCCCAGCACAATCCCGGTCACGCATCGTTCCCCTTCCAGCACCAGATCTTCCACCACCCCTTCCACCACGACCAGATTCGACTGTTCGCGCAACAAGTCTTGCATGGCAGTGCGATAGAGCTTCCTGTCTGCCTGACACCTTGGTCCTTGCACGGCTGGCCCACGACTGCGGTTGAGGACCCGGAACTGCATTCCGGCCCTGTCGGCTGCCCGCGCGATCAACCCATCCAGGGCATCCACTTCCCGCAACAGGTGCCCTTTACCGACACCGCCGAACGCCGGATTGCACGACATGGCACCTACGGTCGAAAAGGCGTGCGTGACCAAAACCGTACGAGCCCCCATGCGCGCTGCTGCCGCTGCCGCTTCACAGCCGGCATGGCCGCCACCCACAACCAGTACGTCGTATCTTCCAGTCCTCATCGCGTGCTTCTGCACCATTATCCGCCAATCCGCTGCCCGGTTGCATCAACCACGGGAGGAAAATGCCGGAAATGTTTCACGTGAAACATTTCGACCCGTTTCCACTCCGAAGCGCCGGGAGTTGGGCCTGGGAAAGGGGCGGGAAACGTTCGTTCGCCGATGGGGTCGTCGGACTCCCGTCCGGGCCCACCGATGCCTACCAGAAGGGGAACCGCCCCTGCCAAACAGGATCTGGAACTGCAGGGGGGCGTCCCGCCGTGGACCGGTTTCGCGCCGATCGGTCGAGGCACAAGTGGCCCGCAATCCGAACCTCGGCGGAAGAAGCCGTCCACCCTGCCACAGAAGGGCGGCGGATCAAAAATCCCGGCAGGATCACGGCGAACATCGCAGCGCACAATATGATCTTTCAGCCAAGCTTTCTTCGCCGCGCCATCTTCGTACCCCATCAAGCTTTTTCCGCCGTTTGGAGGCGTTTGTGCGCCGTGGCGTAACCGGCCCGCATCGCGTTCATCCGGCCCTCCCGCACAACGAACTGCATGGCTGATCAGTGATCACCCGGCACGGCGATCACGGGAAAAGTATACGGGGCGCGGGATACACGGACAAACTGGAGTTCTCAAACCTCAAGCCATTCCCTGCGAACCTGATCGTTCGCCCGAAATTCGCTTACCGTGCCTTCAAATACAATCCTGCCGTGCCCCATTACGTGCACCCGGTGCGAGATATCGAGCGCAATATCGAGTTTCTGCTCGACCAGCAAGATCGCGACTCCCCGTTTCGAAATTTCCGAAAGCAGACCAGAAATCTGCTCGACCAGTTTCGGCGCCAGTCCTTCGGTCGGTTCATCAATCATGATGAGATCAGGATTCCCCATGAGGGTCCGGCAAATCGTCAACATCTGCTGTTCACCACCCGAAATCACGGATCCCAATGCATCCGCCCGATCACCCAGATTGGGAAACATCTCGAACATGTCATCGATCGACCAGCGCCCTTGTTCCCCTACGTTCTTGACCCCGAGAAGGAGATTCTGCCGGACTGTCAGTGTCGGAAAAATATTCCGGTTCTCGGGCACGTACCCGATCCCGAGCCGGGCGATTTCGTGCATTTTGCGACCCGCAATCGATTGTCCCTTGAACCTGATCGAACCTACCGGTTCCACCTCTCCGGTAATCGCCTTGAGGGTCGTCGATCTCCCCACGCCGTTGCGTCCCAGCAAACTGACAATCTCACCCGCACCGACGTCAAAACTCACCCCCTGCAAGATATGACTTTTGTTGTAGTAGGCGTGCAAGTCTCTGACGTTCAGCACTGGCCCGACCCCGTGCCCAGATAGGCTTCCTGCACCGCTGCGGAAGACCGAATCTCACCCGGTGTGCCGGTGGCGATGATCTCGCCGTACACCAGCACCGAGATTCGGTCGGCCAGATCGAAAACCACCCCCATGTCGTGCTCGACAATCAGGAGCGTCTTTCCTTCCGAAATCCGGCGGATCAGCGACACCGCCGTCCCGATCTCCGAACGGCTCATCCCCGCTGTTGGTTCGTCCAGAAGAATGGTTTCGGCACCGCCGGCCACCGCTATCCCGAGCTCGAGCGCCCGCTGGTCCGCGTACGAAAGGAGCCCGGCCGGAAGATCTCGTTTCTCCCAGAGGTTGATATCCCTGAGGATGCCGGCGGTGCGTGCGTTCAGATCATGAAGGCGGTCCACCAGTTTCCACCAGGCGTAGCGGTAGCCCAGCGCAAACAGGCATCCGCACCGAATGTTGTCGAGCACACTCATGCGCGCGAAGATGTTTGTGACCTGAAAAGATCGAGTCAGTCCCATACGATTGATTTGAAAGGGACTTTTGTTCGTGATTTCGACATCGTGCAGGTGAATGCGGCCGCTGGACGGGGGGAAGCGACCACTGATCAGGTTGTAGAGCGTCGATTTGCCGGCGCCGTTCGGCCCGATGATCGCATGCCGTTCTCCATCCTGGATCTCGAGATCGACTCCGCGAATGATCTCGGCCGCACCGAAGCTCTTGCGGAGTCCGGTGATCGTCAAGGCGTTGTTCATGCTCCGGACCCCGGTCGCCGAGCAGCAGCTATCGCGGTGTCCCAGGCCGACGCCGCGCCCGGATAGGCCCGGCGGACGGCGACCGCACCAGCAACAGCTGCAGCTGCGTAGATGAGCCAGGGCGCGACAGAAAACGGATCACTGGCAAAGCCAAAGATGGTCAATTCCGCATCCGTACTCAGACGAGAACTGCGGAAGTACAGCATTTCGATCAGTCCGATGCAGCCCAGCACCCCGACGCTCAACGCCGCAAGAAACCGGGTGTAGGGAATGAACAGCGGCAGCAACAGCCGCAGTTGCGCCCGCCAGATGGGTCGGTGCATCGCAATGAGCCCGGCCAGCCCTCCCGGAAAGAACATGATCACGGCCACGAACAGGATCCCGAGATACAGAACCCACGCTTCGGTGACGCCGGTCAGCGTACTCTGAAGGAAATACAACAGGATCGCGCCAATGATCGGACCCACGAAACTGGCGGTGCCGCCGATGTACACCATGAACAGCACCAGACCTGACTGGATCACGCTCACCTGCTCGAACCCCACATGCTCAATATTGATCGCATGAAGAGCGCCCGCAATGCCAGCGAAGAACGATGACAGGGAGAACGCGAGCCAACGGATGCGCTGGCTGGAGTACCCGATGAACTCCACGCGTTCCGCATTGTCGCGAACAGCATTCGACATGCGTCCGAACGGCGTCCGGGTGAGCAGGTACATGGCGAGTGTGCAGAGGAGGCACCACCCGGCGATCAGGTAGTAGACTTCAATGTTGGGTCCGTAGGTAATCCCGAACAGTTCCTCTCCGATCACGCGGTCGGTCTGAATCCCGTCTTCGCCGTTAAAGATGGCCACCAGTACCAGGGTGAGGGCGGTAACCATCTCCCCGAAACCAAGCGAGATCATCGCAAACGTGGTTCCGGCGCGGCGGGTTGACACGTAACCGATGAGAATCCCGAACAGCAGACCGACCAGGCCACCGAGCAGCGGGATGAGCGTCACCGGGATGTAGGGAACCCGTTCCTCGAAAACGAAGTTCAGGTAATGGATGGTGAAGTAGCCGGCCAACCCGAAATACACGGCATGACCGAACGACAACATCCCTCCCTGCCCCAACAACATGTTGTAGGCCAAAGCAAATACGATGAGCAGTCCGATCTGGCTCATCAGAGTGAGCGCAAAGCCGGAGGAAAACACGTGCGGCAGAACGATCAGCAGCACTGCTCCGCTGATCCATGGTGCCCCCCTGATCGCGAACGGATTCATACGTCACGGGTACCGAACAGGCCGCGCGGCCTCAAGACAAGCATCAGAACCAGCATCAGGTAGGGGAGTACCGGAGCGATCTGGGCGGTAGTGATCCGCGTGAAGTCACGCAGCAATCCGGCCGTGTCGATATCCCATCCGAGCGCAAGGAAAAAGGTACCCATCCCGTAATCGTAGAAGATGGCCAACCGGGTCACGACCCCGATGATCAGTGCAGCCGCGAGTGCGCCACCCAGCGACCCCAGACCGCCGATGACGATGACCACGAAGACGATGGGCCCAAGCTGAATCGCCATCGCCGGCTCGGTCCCGAGGACATTGCCGCCCACCACCCCGGCCACTCCCGCCAGAGCACAACCGAAACCGAAGGTCCACATGAAGATTCGAGGGACATCGTGCCCGAGGGTGGCCACGTGAACCGGGTCCGACACGGCCGCCCGGATGATCAGGCCAATGCGGGTGTAGGTCAGCAGGGCGAACAGGGCAACGAAAATGACGACCGACACGACCAGCATGAACACCCGATAGATCGAGTAGTCGAAGCCCATCCACGTGAACAGCGGTCCCGCCATCGAATCCGGAATCTCGTAGGGAACCGGCACCCGGCCCCAGATCATCTGCACCAGCTCTTCAATCACATAGGCAACGCCGAACGTGAACAACAATTCGGCCACGTGGCCGTATCGATGGACCGGTCGCAGCCCCCAGCGCTCAACGGCCGCACCCACCAGGCCGACGATCACGGGTGCCACGACCAACGCTACCCAGAAATTCAACCCCTCGCTGATCTGGTAGGCGAAGTACGCGCCCAACATGAAGAAACTCGCATGAGCGAAATTCAGCACCCCCATCATGCTGAAAATCAGGGTGAGTCCGCTCGCGAGCAAAAACAGCAGCATGCCGTACAGCACGCCATTGAACAGCGCAAATACGAGGCTTTCCAAGCCGGTTCCGCCCGAACCGTGCGATCGCTCAGTCCGACAGTCTACGGAGGACTGCCGATCGACATCACGGACGTTTCATGTCGCAGGTGGTCGGAAGCTCAAGGTCCTCAGCCGCAACCCAGCCATCCGTCGCAAACGCAACCCCGTAGTTCTCGCCCGCATAGATGAACGGCCGGTCTACGGCTTCGGTCATCGTGCTGACGACCATCGGAAAGATGATCTGGTGGTCGGCGGCGCGCATGGCCAGCGGCCCGGCAGGGCCGGCCATGGTCATGTCTTCCATCGCTCTGGCCACCAGCACCGGATCATCGCTCCCGGCCTTGTCGAGAGCCGCCGCAAAAAACTCTATGGTCCAGCGCATCCGCTCGGAGTACACACTCTTGCCGGTCTGTTGGCGCCACCTTTCGTAG
Source organism: Alphaproteobacteria bacterium (assembly GCA_965203385.1). GTDB lineage: Bacteria > Pseudomonadota > Alphaproteobacteria > TMED109 > TMED109 > VXPW01. Next base: position 1,445,989 of record OZ241893.1, on the reverse strand, counting down.
GTTGCCAGGAGGTCGGGCGGTTGCTGGTCATACAATGCATCATTCTCGTGCATTTCCGTGACCTGCTTCAGGCGGGTCGCCACCCCGTCCTTTGCGCCGATACCTGCGACCGAACTCGGGATCCCGGCATAGATCGTGTAGAATGAGGCATCAAGGTTGGCTTCAGCTGCCGCCTTGACAAACCGCACGAGATCCGGGCCCCAGTTGCCGGTCAGGACGGTGTCGGCACCAGCCGCCTTGATCTTCGCGACGTAGGGTGTGAAGTCGAGAACCTTGCCGAACGGCACGATCAGTTCGTCGCCCACGATCTCTACCTCAGGAGCACGCCCGGCCAACAGCCGTCCGGCTGCGGTCTGGAAAGCCTGTCCGTAGGCATAGTTCTGGTTCAGCAGGTAGAGCTTTCGAACCGACGGATCGCGGGCAATCTGCGTGACCAGCGCTGCAACCTTCATGTCAACGTTCGCGTCAAAGCGGAAATGCCAGAAGGAACAAAGCTCGTTCGTGAACGATGTCGTCACCGCCGAATGGTTGAGATAGAGAATGGATTGATCCGGATTGCGCCGATTGTGACGCTCCAGAAACTTGATGATGTTGAGAGCATGATTCGAACCCACGCCCTGGCTTACGAAGCGAATGCCGTCATCGATGACCTTGCGCAATTGCTGGGTGGTCTTCTCTGCGTTCATGGCGTTGTCGAGCGGAACGATTTCCAGTTCTCGTCCGCCGAGCACGCCGCCACGACGGTTCACGTCGGCAGCGAAAAACTCGAAAATCTCCAGTGCATCCCGCCCGACGGCGGCGATCGGGCCGGAAAACGGCTCGATCAGCCCGAGCTTGACCGTATCGGCCGCCCGCACGGAAAACGTCACGAGCACGACCGCCGCCACGATTCCGATTCCACGAACCCACTGCAACATGCTCCTCACTCCACACTGTTTCCGCTGCGTACAAGCAAACCACAACTCGACGCCGCCTTCAAGCAGTCAAAACCGACCGTAACTGCTCGCCCAGTACCGGAAACGATGCTCCTTGCGACCGTCCCGGCGCACCCTTCACCGGGGGCCGGATTTCGAACCTCGGTGACCGGGAAGGCGTCATCGCCCCGATCGGTCATTTCCCGATGCAGAAGCTCGAAAACACCCGGTCAAGCACATCTTCCACGTCCACCCGCCCCGTGATCCGGCCAAGCGCATGGACAGCCGCGCGCAATTCTTCTGCGACCAGTTCGGCCGAATCGATGCTGACCGCATTCCCGAGCGCATCTGCCGCACGAGTCAGCGACTGCCGGTGCCGCGCCCGGGTCAGGGCCAGCCCGGCTTCCGGATGCCCGCCGAGGGCCGCGACCCGGGCGGTCACGGATTCGAGAAGCCCGTCGATACCGGCGCCGGACCGGCAGGAAATCGCAAGATCCCCGCAATTGAACCCCGGGTGCCGTTCCGGTGCCCGGAGGTCGGCCTTGTTCCAGACAAGCAGGGACGGTGTGGATGGAACCGAAGCGTCGAAGCAAACGCTGGAGGCAAGGTCACGAACGGCCAGCACCAGATCCGCCTGCTTGGCCCAACGCAATGCCCGGCGCATACCTTCCCGCTCGATCGAATCACCCGCCTCCCGAAGCCCGGCGGTATCGGCAAGCGTGACCGGCCACCCGCCAAGATTCATGTGAACCTCAATGATGTCCCGGGTTGTACCGGCGGTTTCGGAAACAATTGCGGCCTCTCGTCGCGCCAGCAAGTTCACCAGGCTCGATTTTCCTGAATTGGGCGGCCCCACCACGGCGATGCGAAAACCCTCCCGCAACCGCTCCCCACGCCGACCATCGTCGAGGTGCGCGACAATTTCGCGAGCGAGCGAGCGCAACCTTTCCGGGTCCACCGCGGCCGCGCCGACATCGGCTTCATCGATGAAGTCCAGCGACGCCTCGGCCTCGGCCAGACATTGAATCGCGCGGGACCGCCAGGAATCGTAGAGTTCGCTGGCACGGCCCTGCAGTTGGCGGATTGCCTGCACCCGTTGGAGACGGGTTTCCGCGGCCACCAGATCGGCCATCCCCTCGGCCTGGACCAAGTCCAGCTGGCCGTTCGCAAAGGCGCGCCGGCTGAACTCGCCCGCATCGGCCGGCCGCACCCCGGGGTGCCGGCAGAGCTCGTCGAGCACGCCGTCAACGACGGCCCGGCCCCCATGGACGTGGAGTTCACCCGCATCCTCACCGGTAAAGCTGCCGGGGCCGGGGAACAACACCGCCAGTCCCTCGTCGAGAGGGTCACCCCCTCGGCTTTCGCGAAGCGTGACCCGGGTGAGACGGCGCGGCTCGAGATCCCTCCCGCACAAACTCCGCAGGATCCTCCGCGTGGCCGGGCCGGAAAGGCGAATGATGCAAATGGCGCACGGCGGCGGTCCGCTCGCCGGAGCAACAATCGTATCTCCCGCCAAATCGTATCTCCCGCCAACGGTACGGGCGTCCCGTACTAGCCGGGAGGATCCGTCAACGGCAACTTGAGGCGCTGCACCTCTTTCCCGCTCCGGAGATGGGTCTCGATAATCTCGTCCACATCGCCGTGCGTCTTGCAGGAGTACCAGACGCCTTCCGGGTAGATCACCAGCACCGGCCCATGCTCGCATCGATCCAGGCAACCGGCTGCATTCACCCGTACCCGGTCGAGCTTCAATGCACGGACCCGGGTCTTCATATAGCCCCGGAGGTCGGTGCCGCCGCGGTCATGACAGCAGCCCTTCACGTGCCCCGGGGCGCGCACGTTCGTGCAACAAAATACGTGTGATCGGTAGTACAACGGGTCTGGACGATCCTGCTCGGTCATGTCGACCCTCCCGCCGGCAACTGTCGCCAGCCTCTGGTCAGGTTAGCCGAAACCCTCACCCCGTGCCGCCGCGGTCCGGATCTGCCTGGTGGATGTCGGGCCCGGCGGGGCCGCACCCGGGCGGGCGCGCGGCTCCCCCAAGCACGGGAACCGGTCGCGTTGTTCGCTCCCCCCTTCGGACCGCCTGGAGACATCCAGCCACGGCCGCGCGAAACCCCAGTCCACCGCGGAGCCCGGCCGAAACTGGTTCATACTGTCGCCGATCCCGGCGCGGACCGAAGGAAGAGCCTCGACATGAATCGTCTCGGCGGTCAAACCAGCCCGTACCTTCTCCAGCACCGGGACAACCCGGTCCACTGGTGGCCATGGTGCGATGCGGCATTCGACGAGGCCCGCGCTTCATCGAGGCCGGTGCTGCTGTCGATCGGATACGCCGCCTGTCACTGGTGTCACGTGATGGCGCACGAATCATTCGAGGATTCCGAAATCGCATCGGTCATGAACGACCGGTTCGTCAACATCAAGGTGGACCGGGAAGAACGGCCGGACATCGACCGCATCTACATGTCGGCACTGCATGCCATGGGGCAACGGGGGGGCTGGCCGCTGACCCTGTTCCTGACGCCCGAACGCCTGCCGTTCTGGGGCGGAACCTATTTCCCTCCGGTTCCAAGGCACGGACTTCCCGGATTTCCCGCTCTTCTGACTGCGGTTGCCGACGCCTATTCGCGCGACCCTGACCAGGTGGCAGCCCACACGCGAACCCTCCGTTCGAGTCTGGAGCGGCTGACGGTCGCACAACCCGGATCCCTGCCGTCGCCACCGGCACTGGATGCCGCAGCGCAAGGGATGGCTGACCTCATCGACCCGGTTCTCGGCGGATTGGCCGGTGCGCCCAAGTTTCCCAGTTTTTCCCTTCTGGAATTCATCTGGCGCCGGGCCGGGCCGGCCGGCCTTCCCGGTCAACGGGTCCTCACGACACTGGAGCGGATGTCGGCCGGGGGCATCTACGACCATCTGGCGGGAGGCCTGGCCCGGTACTCCGTCGACGACCGCTGGCTGGTGCCCCACTTCGAGAAGATGCTCTACGACAACGCCGGCTACGTGCGTCTCCTGACCACCGTCTGGAGGCCGACCCGGAATCCGGTCTTTGCCCGCAGGGTGCAGGAAACCGTCGGCTGGATGCTCGACGAGATGCGCGTCCAGGGCGGGGGGTTTGCCAGTTCAATGGATGCGGACAGTGAAGGCGAGGAAGGCCGGTACTATGTCTGGTCCGCAGCGGAAATCGACGAGGTTCTGGGATCTGACGCGCCCCGGTTTCAGGCCGCCTACGGCGTGAGCGAAGAGGGAAACTGGGAGGGGAAGAACATCCTTCACCGCCTGGATTCCGAGCCGGCGGGCGACGAAACTGACCTGGCTCCGCTTCGCGCAGCGTTGTTGCGGCAACGCACCCGTCGCGTTCCTCCGGTTCGCGACGACAAGGTTCTCGCCGACTGGAACGGTCTCGCGATTGCCGCACTTGCCGAAGCCGGGGCGGTGTTCGGCAGAAGGGACTGGGTTGCTGCGGCCCGTGATGCCTTCGCCTTCATCGAACGCGAGATGACCGCGCCGGACGGACGGATCCTGCACAGCTGGCGCACGGGCACCGCGCACCACCCTGCCATGCTTGATGACTACGCGTTTCTTGCTGACGCGGCGCTGGCCCTGTGGACGGCAGATGGCGACCCTCGGTGGCGGCTTCGGGCCGAGGCCTTGATGCACACGGTCCGAACCCGTTTTCGGGCGGAAGACGGGGGGCTCTGGATCACGGCCGATGACAGCGAGCAGCTGATCACCCGTCCCCGCGCAGGACCCGACGACGCCACCCCTTCCGGCGCCGGCGTGGCCGCTGATGTCATGGCCCGCCTGTGGCATCTGACGGCTGACGACCGCTGGCGGAGCTCGGCCGAGCAGATCGTCCGGTCGATGGCGGGAGCGGCCGTGAAGGCGCCGGCCGGTTACCCGTCGCTGCTCACTGCCATCGACACGCTGGCCCGCAACGTCGACATCGTCATCGCGACCCCGGACCCTGGCGCGCCGTCGCTGGAAGCGTTCCGGACCGCCGCCTGGCAAGCACCGCAACCCGCGCGAACCGTCCGTGTCATCACCCGGCGCACCGACCTCCCTGAAGAGCACGCCGGGCTCACGGTGGTCGCGGACGGCAGCGACCGGACCCTCGCGTACGCCTGTTCCCGGAACACCTGCTCGCCGTCCGTCGACAGCGCCGCCGCGCTCGCAGAGCTGCTCAAACAGCTTCCGGCCGACGGTCCTTCGCAACCGGCAACGGCCGCTGCCTCGACCGGAGAGGGTGCGGAAGTGTCGAAACTGGAGTAGGTTGCGGTCTCCGCTGGATTTTCGATCTGGAACCCGTTCATGCCTTCCCGATACGTGCGCATTCCCTCCCGTGAAGGAGAGACGTTCACCGCCTACTTCACCGCTCCCCCCGGGAAGGTCTCGCCGGGGATCGTTGTCATTCAGGAAATCTTCGGTGTCAATCCGGTCATGCGTGCCGTGGCCGAGCACTACGCCGCACTCGGGTTCGCCGTGGCCGTGCCCGACCTCTTCTGGCGCCAGGAGCCCGGCATCGAGATCACCGACCAGAGCGACGAGGAATGGGCCCGGGCCTTCGAACTCTACAAGGGATTCGACGAAACCAAGGGATTCGAGGATGTCGCCATGACCCTTCGGTGGCTTCGGCACCAGGACGAATGCACGGGCACGTCAGCGACCCTGGGTTTCTGCCTTGGCGGCAAGCTTTCCTATCTGGCGGCGTGCGGGCTGGATGTCGAGGCGGCGGTCGGCTACTACGGGGTCGGCATCGAAACCGCACTCGACCGGGCACGGATGATTCGCGGCCGGCTGCTGCTCCACGTGGCCACCGAGGACGAGTATTGTCCGCCCGCAGCCCAACAGCAGATTCATGACGCGCTCGACAACCATCCGAAGATCACCATCGAGCAGTACCCCGGCTGCAACCATGCGTTCGCCCGCCCGGGCGGCAAGTATTTCAACCGGGAAGCGGCCGTCATCGCCGACGAACGGACCCTCCATCACCTGAACACCCATCTTCGTCCGGCCCCCCGCATCTTTCACACCGAGGAGCACCCTGCATGACCAACATGGCTGTCTGTATGCACCAGCACGGAGGACCCGAAGTCCTGCGATGGGAGGAATATCCGGTCGGGGACCTGAAAGACGGCGATGTCCGCATCCGGCACACGGCGGTCGGCCTCAATTTCATCGATACCTACATGCGTTCGGGAACGTACCGGGTCCCGAACCTGCCACGCCCCATCGGACTGGAGGCGGCCGGAGTGGTCGAGGAGCTCGGCCCCGGTGTCTCGGGGCTGCGGGTCGGGGACCGGGTTGCCTACGCTTCCCCGCCTCCCGGCGCCTACAGCCAGGTGCGGCGCATGCCGCATGACCGGGTGGTCAAGATCCCGGAGGCCGTGACCGACGAACAGGGAGCGGCCATGATGCTGAAGGGAATGACCGCCGAGTATCTGCTTCGGCGGACGTTCCGGGTGGAATCCGGCATGACGGTGCTGTTCCACTCGGCAGCCGGCGGGGTGGGCCTGATCGCCTGCCAGTGGTTGAAGGCGCTGGGTGCGACCGTGATCGGAACCGTCGGAACCGAAGCGAAAGCGGAGCTTGCGCGCGCCCACGGATGCGACTACCCGATCCTCCTGGATCAGGAAGACTGGGCGGAGAAAGTCAAGGAGGTCACCGACGGCCGGGGAGTCCCGGTCGTCTATGACAGCGTCGGCAAGACCACGTTCACCAAATCGATGGAGTGCCTCGCCCCACACGGCATGGTGGTGCTGTTCGGACAGTCGTCAGGGACCGTGGACCCCGTCGATCCGGCCATCCTGGCGGCCGGATCGTACTTCCTGACCCGTCCCACCCTGATGACGTACACGAATCGGCGCGAAGATCTGGAAGCCAGTGCCGCGTCCCTGTTCGATGTCGTCGGCAGCGGACAGGTGCGAATCGAGATCAACCAGCGGTATGCGCTGGCCGAAGCTCAGCAGGCGCACCGCGATCTCGAGGCGCGAAAGACGACGGGTTCCACCCTGCTGATCCCATAGGTGAAGCCGTGGTGCCGGGCGGGACGGTTTCCGCTCCGGCGCCACGCACACCTTGATCGATCACTGATTCATGGTATCGAAGAATTCGGCATTGTTCTTGGTCTGCCGGAGGCGATCAAGCAGGAATTCCATCGCGTCGGTTGTTCCCATGGGCGAGAGAATTTTTCGCAAGAGCCACATTTTCGTCAGATCTTCACCGTCAACCAGAAGTTCTTCCTTGCGCGTTCCCGACTTGGCAATGTCAATAGCCGGAAATACCCGCTTGTCCGCCAGTTTGCGATCGAGCACGATTTCGGAATTTCCGGTGCCCTTGAATTCCTCGAAGATCACCTCGTCCATCCGCGACCCCGTCTCGATCAGGGCCGTCGCGATGATGGTCAGCGAACCTCCCGCCTCAATGTTGCGGGCGGCACCAAAAAACCGCTTCGGACGCTGAAGGGCATTCGAATCGACGCCTCCGGTCAACACCTTGCCGGAACTGGGAACCACGGTGTTGTAGGCGCGGGCGAGCCGGGTGATGGAATCCAGAAGAATGACCACATCGTAACCGTTCTCGACCAGACGCTTGGCCTTGCGGTTGACCATCTCGGTCACCTGCACGTGCCGGGTCGCCGGCTCGTCGAACGTCGAACTGACAACTTCTCCCCGAACGGAACGCCGCATGTCGGTAACCTCTTCCGGGCGCTCATCGATCAGCAGCACGATCAAGTAGACTTCCGGGTGATTTTCCTCGATGGCGTGTGCAATGTTTTGCAGGACCACCGTCTTTCCCGTCCTCGGAGGGGCGACAATCAACCCTCGCTGACCCTTGCCGAGGGGGGCGACGAGTTCGATCACCCGGCAGGTGCTGTCGTTCGCCGAACCACCGGCCTCGACCTCCAGCTTGATGGCGCTGTCGGGGTACAACGGCGTGAGGTTGTCGAAATTCACCCGGCTGCGGACATCCTCCGGCGGGCGAAAGTTGATCTTGGTTGCCTTCAGCAGCGAGAAGTACCGTTCTCCCTCCCCCGGCTGGCTGATCTCTCCTTCTACGGTGTCTCCTGTACGGAGGCCAAGACGCTTGATCTGTATGGGTGAGACGTAAATGTCATCCGACCCCGACAGATAATTCGATTCCGGTGAGCGCAGGTACCCGAAACCGTCCTGCATCACCTCGATCACACCCTCTCCGTAGATGGGTTCCTCGCGGTCGGCCCGGGCGCGCAAGATGGCATACATGATGTCCTGTTTGCGCAGGTTCCCGGCATTCTCGATACCTTCGGTCTTGGCAAAGGCCAGAAGATCAGCCGGAGATTTACGTTTCAGTTCCTGAAGGTGCATAAGCAGGATCCATGATCGATCGGGGGAATTTCAGCCGAAGAAAGCGGCATCTCCCGGCAACCGGCAACAGCCATGGGCAAGGAGAACCGGGCGGGCGGTCCGAACATCGGACGCGCGCCGACATCGTCGGCATTCGCTGCGCGGGCACGGAACTGCTGGACTGGCCTGGTCCGTGCTGCGGGACCCAGCCGAACAGGTATCCACACTACCAAGACATCGGTGCAAGTCAACCGGGCGCGGCGGCACCGGGTCCAGTCGGGAAACGGTCCGGTTCAGAATCCAGGGGCAAAGCCGGGCGGGTTATTCCTGCTCATCCAAATCCAGAAAAAATATTCTAGTATCTGAATGCAGTAGTGGAGGTGTGAATCTTCCGGATTGTAGCGGCCATGCACAGGAAATCAACCGATCCGGGACGTCAGCCGGAGCGGGAAAAAATCGCTATCACCGCAGGGAGAAATCCTGCAGGCCACTGTTTATGGAGCCGGGTTGCCTCCGGTTCACCGATGTGGATTTTCTGGGGATTATCGTTCGTGATCGGGTTTTTCCGCTTGACCAACGGCATTGTCGGGGATTTCGTATAACCTGTGAGGAAACCGGAAGTTTTCCGATCAGTACCCGCGGGCGGGTTCCCGATCGATCCCGATTGAAAGTTTTCCACAGATGGATCACCCGGTTTCCAGCGAATCTTTCCACATTCATCTCGTATCCGATTCCACCGGCGAGACCGTCAGCACGGTCATTCGCGCCGCCATTGCGTATTTTCCCGATGCCGAAACCGTCGAACACAATGCCGTCCTGGTGCGGACCCGGTCCCAGATGAACCGCGTGCTTCGGCACATTGAAGAGCACCGTGGCATTGCCTTCTACACGTTGAGAGACTCGGGGCTGCGCACGATCTTCGAAACCGAGTGCCGGCGTCTGCGAGTACCGACACTTGCGATTCTTGATCCGGTGATTGCCGCGCTTTCCTCGGTTCTCGGCTCCGAGCCGGCCGCCGGCCGGCCCGGAGCCCAGCACAAGATCGATCGAGACTATTTCCGCCGGATCCAGGCGATGGAATTCGCGCTCAAGCACGACGACGGTCAGCTCGCATCACAGGCAGAAGACGCCGATGTCGTGCTGGTGGGCGTCTCCCGCACCTCGAAGACGCCGACATCGATGTATCTGGCCAATCGCGGTATCCGGGTGGCCAATGTACCGTTGGTCCCCGAGATCGAGCTTCCCCGCTGGATTCTGGAAGGTACCGGAAGTGCCCTCGTGATTGCGCTTACCACTTCGCCGGACCGTCTCTCGGTCCTTCGCCGGACCCGGCTCGAGACAATTGGCGTCGAGAAAGACAACGGGTACACCGACCGTGTGCATATCCGCCACGAGGTGATCGCGGCGAACCGGATGTACGCGCGCATGGGCTGGCCGGTGATCGATATCACCGGACGTTCGATCGAAGAGACTTCGGCTTCGGTCCTGGAATTGCTGCGCAAGCGACGAGGCGGTTGATGAACACCGAACGTCCGGCCCGGATCAAAACCGGAACCACTCGCCTGGCAGGAATTGTCGGCTGGCCGGTGCAGCATTCCCTGTCACCGGTGATCCATTCGTACTGGATTCGCCGGCACCGGCTGAACGCCGTCTACGTTCCGCTGGCGGTTCGGCCGGAAAATCTCCGGACGGCGCTTCGGGCCCTGCCCGCCCTGGGAATTCGGGGCTGCAACGTGACCGTTCCACACAAGGTGGAGGCGCGCGGGATCGTCGACGAGGAAACCGAACTGGTGCGCAAGGTCGGGGCCGTGAACACGGTGTTCGTGAAGAACGGCCGCCTGGTGGGAGACAACACCGATGTCGATGGATTCGTCGAGAGTTTGCACGAACAGGCTCCGGGATGGCACCGGTCGGAGGGCCGCGCAGTGGTGGTCGGAGCGGGCGGTGCCGCCCGGGCGGTGGTGGCCGGCCTCCGGGCCGCACTGGCCGGCGAGATCGTGATCGCGAACCGAACCCCGGTCCGGGCCGAGGAGATCGCGCGGCAGTACAAGGACGTCCGTCCGGTCTCTCTCGATACGCTGGAATCCGAACTGGGCGGGTCCGGGTTGCTGGTCAATGCGTCGACCCTGGGCATGGGCGACGGCCCGGCCCTCGACCCCGATCTCTCCGGGCTGCCTGACGATGCGGTCGTGGCCGACATCGTGTACGCCCCGCTCCGGACCGCACTGCTGCGACGGGCGGCGAAACGCGGGCTCGCGACGGTCGATGGTCTCGGAATGCTGCTGCACCAGGCGGTTCGCGGATTTGAAGGATGGTTCGGCGTAACGCCGGGTGTCGACGAAGAGCTTCGCCAGCACGTGCTCCGCGCCCGGCACGAATGATGGTGGTGCTGGGTCTGACCGGCACCATCGCCATGGGCAAGAGCACGACCGGGCGACTGTGCACCCGTCTCGGCCTGCCGGTGTTCGATTCGGATGCCGTTGCCCGCCGCCTCACGGCCCCGAACGGTCCGGCCGCCGCCGCTGTGCTCGCGGCCTTTCCCGAGGCCGCCGCCGGGCGCACTCTCGATCGTGCGGCCCTGGCGCAACGGGTTTTTGCCGATCGTGCGGCCCTCGCCCGGCTTGAGGCGATCGTGCATCCGCTGGTGGCCGCCGCCCGGGATGCCTGGCTGCGCCGCCAGGCCCTCGCGCGAACTCCCGGCGTCGTGCTGGACGTACCACTGTTGTTCGAGACCGGCGGAGACGTACGCTGCGATGCCGTCCTGGTGGTTTCGGCACCGGCTTTCCTGCAGCGTCAGCGGGTTCTGCAGCGGCCGGCCATGGACGAGAGCAGACTGCGCGGAATTCTGGCCCGCCAGATGCCGCCCGCCGAGCAACGGCGGCGAGCGGATGCGGTCATTCCCACCGGCCAGGGAATCCGTGTTACGCTGCAGGCACTTCGTCGGGTGCTCCGACGGTACGGGTTACGGACCGACAGCCGGTTCCGGCCGCCGCCGCGATTGGCGCGCAATCTCGTTCGGGAGCTGCTGGATTGACCACCCGACTGCTGGCAGTTGATACCGAGACCACCGGCCTGCGCCCGGACGAAGGGCACCGCATCGTCGAGATCGGATGCGTCGAGTTGCGCAACAGCGTACCGAGCGGGCGGACCTGGCATACGTTCATCAATCCGGAACGCTCGATTCCGGACAAGGCCCGGCAGGTGCACGGCCTGTCGGAGGATTTTCTGATCGACAAGCCGACGTTCCTGGAGATCGCGGACCGTTTCGTGGAATTCGTGGGGGATTCGCCGCTGCTTTTTCACAACGCCCGGTTTGATCTCGGGTTTTTCGACGCGGAACTGTCGCGGATCGGGTACGCCGGAATCTCGGCTGACCGGGAAGTCCTCGATACGATGGTAATGGCCGGCGGATTTGTCACCCTTGACAACCTTTGCCGGCGATACGGCGTGGACCTGGCGGTGCGGCGCGAGCGTCATGGTGCGCTGATCGATGCCCAGCTGCTGGCCGAGGTCTACGTCGAGATGACGGGCGGCCGGCAGTCCTCGTTCGAACTCGGTCCGGCACCGGAACCGGGTCAGCCGCAGGTGTCGTCCCCGGGCAACGTGATCTGGCCGGAACGGCGGTACCAACCCAGTCAAGGCGAAGTCCGTGCGCACGAGCGGATGCTTGAAGGCCTGTCGAACCCGATCTGGAAGCAGTACCGCGCGGGATCTCTCGACGGCCCGTGAGTCAGTTCGGAAGACCGGTGTCGTGACCGACGGCCGTTCGTTCTGCCATGCGCGGTGTGACGGTCCGCGTGAAACCGCTGGTCAATGGCCGAATCTGTGCACCTGGCGGCCCTTGCCGCTGCGGAACCTCCTGCCGGTTCGTACGCACCCTGAGCCATGTGTTACAGTACTTGGCGGGCCCTGCGCAGCAGGGTCCGGCTGAGGGACTGCCGCACACAGATGCAGTATTTCGACATCCTCCTCTTTGCGGTGATCGCGGGCTTCCTGCTCGTGCGCCTGCATCGCGTGCTGGGCCGGCGCACGGGGCACGAAAATCCGCCCCCTGAAGCTGCCGCCAGTTCCGATGCGCAGGCGCACGCGGAACCGGCCCCGCCCGCCGATCCGGGGCGAGAGGCGGAGAGCGTCGAGAGGCCGGCGGCGGAACGCAAGGAAGAGGGATCAGCGGCGGCGCGGATCGCGGCGTTTTGCCGGGCTGACCCGACCTTCGATCCCGATCGGTTCCTTGAAGGCGCCAAGCAGGCGTTCTCGATGATCGTGGAAGCATTTGCCGGGGGCAACCGGGAACTCTTGCGCGGCCTGGTTTCCGACGTTGTCTACCGGAGCTTCGATGCGTCGATGACGGAACGGGAGCGGGACGGGCGCAAGATAGAGGTACGGAATATCAGGGTGACGCACGCGTCGATCGCGGATGCCACGATCACGACGGACCCCGATCTCGGCAGACGCGCCCGGGTCCAGGTCGAGTTCGAGAGCGAGAAGATCGAGGTAACTCGTGATTCTGCCGGAACGGTCGTGGACGGAGACCCGGACATTCCTGCTCGTGCCAACGATCTCTGGACGTTTGTCCGGGACCCGGATTCGTCCGATCCGAACTGGGCTCTCGTCCGCACGGGCGAATGAAGTGCGCGATCGGGGCGCGGCTTCGATCGGGACCGGCCGGGCGGTGGTGGCTGGCCGGGATGCTGCTCGCTGCCGGATGCACCCCGGAACCGGGGCGGGAAGCGGCCCTGTCGGCGGTGACGGTTGCTTTCGCGGATCTTTCCGGGTGGTTGGCTGACCGCCATGCCGAGGCACTGCCGGCGCTTGCCGGCAGTTGCCGCAAGCTGGCGGCGCTCCCGCCCGATTACGTAATCGGGGACAGTGAACTGGCCGGACCCGCCCGGCACATGCAGGAGATCTGCAACCGGCTGGAAGAATCTTCGCCCACGCGAGCGGAAGAAGCCCGCGAGTTCTTCGAAGAGTGGTTTGTCCCGGTTTCCCTGTCGCCGCGGTTTCCGGAAGAGGGATTGTTCACCGGGTACTTCGAACCGGAGGTTGCAGGTCGACGCACACCGGTTGTCGGCGGGGAGGCCCTGTACCGGCGGCCGCCCGAACTGGTGGAAGTGGAGCTGGGGGCATTCCGGCCCGAACTCGGCGACGCAAGGCTGGCGGGGAGGGCCGTGGACGGGCAGCTGGTTCCCATGCCCGACCGCGCCGCGATCCAGGCCGGCGCACTCGCCGGCCGGAATCTGGAACTGGTCTGGATTCTCGACCCGGTAGAAGCGTTTTTCCTGCATATTCAGGGATCGGGCCGCGTCCGTTTCGACGATGGCTCCGTCATGCACGTGGGTTACGCGGGATCCAACGGCCACCCGTACTACGCGATCGGGCGAACGTTGCTCCGGCGCGGTGCGATCGCGCCGGAGGATCTGTCGATGCAGTCCATAGCCGACTGGCTGCGGGCGCACCCGGAAGAGATGCAGGCGCTGACGGCGGAGAACCCGTCGTTCGTGTTTTTCGAGGAGCGTCCGCCCGCGGCGCCGCTCGGCGCGGCCGGCGTACCGCTCACTCCCCGCCGTTCGATCGCGGTGGATCCGGCCTACATCCCCTTCCATCTGCCGGTCTGGGTGGCGACCCGCATACCGGTACCCGGAGGGGGAGAGGCCGCCGTTGCGCGTCTCATGGTGGCCCAGGACACCGGCTCCGCCATTCGCGGTCCCGTTCGCGGGGACCTGTTCTTCGGCCACGGATTCGAGGCGCGGGAGCAGGCAGGGAGAATGCAGGCACCGGGGCGTATCTGGATCCTGGTGCCGCGGGCGCAGATGACGGTCCGCGCCTCGTCCGGCTAGTTTTCGGTTCCGCCGGTACGCAGAGCGGAGCCCCGGTGGCCCTTGGCAGAAAGCTGCACCCTGAGTACCGCCCGGTCGCTTACGTCGAGGGGGATCAATTCCAGTCCGTTATGCTCCAGCAGCTGCCCTTCTTCGGGAAATTCGCCGGCCACCGCCAGTACCAGCCCGCCCAGGCTTTCGATGTCCTGAAACCGCCCCGACCGCAGGTGGACGCCCAGTTGCTCTTCCAGCGCCTCGAGCGGATACCGCCCGTCAACTTCGTAGGCTCCGTTTCCGGTTTCCGCGAAGTCCGGCGGCGGCGTCTGGTCATGTTCGTCCTCGATGTCGCCGACGATTTCTTCCAGAAGGTTCTCGATCGTGACCAGTCCGTCGGTACCGCCGTGTTCGTCGGCCACGATCGCGATGTGGCAGCGCTCATTCTGCATCTGGCCGAGGAGGTCCGTGACCGGAGTTGAGGGTGCGGCCATGAGAATCGGCCGCATGATTTCGGAGACCCGGAAGCCGTCGCTCTTTTCCCACCAGGACAACAGATCCTTCATGTGGATCATGCCGATGATGTCGTCGAGATCCCGACCGAAGACCGGCAGGCGGGAATGGCCGGCCCGGCTTCCGGTATCGATCAGCTGCTGGATCGAGGCCGTGGCCGGCACGGCCACGATTTCGCTGCGGGTGACCATGACCTTTTCGACGTTGATGGCGTCCAGGTGCAGCAACTGCCGGAGGATCCCCGCCTGCTTGGGGGTCAGGTCATGAAACTCGCCGACCGTCTTCACGGTATGCCGGATGCGCCCGGCCCGGCCGGTCGGCCGCCGGAGCATCTTCCAGTAGCGCTCGGCCAGAAATTTCCTGATGCCGGTCAGGGAGAATCCTGTCACGGTGTCCGGACACTCCGAAGGCGATACGGGTCAGCGATTCCGAAGGCGGCCAGAACAGTTCGCTCGTGCGCTTCCATGCGCCTGGCGGACGGATCCGTATCGTGTCGAAACCCTACCAAGTGCAGCATGCCATGGACGGTGAGATGCGCAAGGTGATGAGCCAGCGCGATGCCGTGTTCCCGCGCCTCCCGTGCCGTCGTTTCGAAACCGATGGCGACGTCGCCAAGCTCGGGTTCGGCGGCGGCCGGTGAGACGGTGTCTTCCTGCGGAAAGGACAGGACGTTCGTGGGCTGGTCACGGTACCGCCAGCGAAGGTTCAGGGTGCGCATCTCGTCATCACTGGTCAGACGAAGGTTGGCGCGCTCCGATCCGTAGCCGCGAACGGCCCGGGCCGCACATGCGCGCGCCAGCGATTCGAGCCCCGAATCGTGCCAGCGCGGATCCGCCACCTGCAGCGTGATCCGGTTCATGCGCCGGGCCGGGCCGCGCGTTCGTATGCCCGCACGATACGGGAAACCAGCGCCGGGCGGATCACGTCCCGATCACCGAAGCGCACCTGGGCCACTTCGTCGAGGCCCGCCGTGATCTGGAGGGCCTGGTCCAGACCCGACCGGCTGCCGGGTGGAAGGTCGATCTGGGAAAGATCGCCGGTCACCGCCATTCTCGCTCCTTCACCCAGTCGCGTGAGGAACATCTTCATCTGGATGGTCGTGGCGTTCTGGGCTTCGTCAAGGATGATGAAGGCGTTCGAGAGGGTACGGCCGCGCATGAAACCGAGCGGGGCGATTTCGATGACTCCCTTCTCCATGCGCCGGGCCAGCCAGTCGCGGTGCAGCATGTCGCCGAGGGCGTCGTGCAGCGGCCGGAGGTAGGGGTCGATTTTCTCGCGCAGGTCACCCGGCAGAAAACCGAGGCGCTCTCCGGCCTCGACGGCGGGACGCGACAGGATGATCCGCTCGATCGAACCGGTGCGGAGTTCGGCGGCCGCCACCGCCACCGCGAGGTAGGTCTTTCCGGTGCCCGCTGCTCCGACGCCGAAGGTCAGCGACTTGGTCCGCAGCGCCCGGATGTACGCGGTCTGGTGCTCCGTGCGGGGAAACACGCTGCGCTTGGCGGTCTTGATGACGTCGTCCGGGCGGAACGGCTGGCCCGCCATCCGGAAGGCGGCCTCGATTTCGGGCCGCCCGACCGACTGCCCGGTTTTCAGCAGCCGGTAGAGGTCCGTGAGCATGTCCCGGGCGCGGCCCGCCTCGGGTCCGGCAATCGACACGGTGTTGCCCCGGCTCGAAACGGTCACGTCGAGCATGCGCTCCACCTGGCGGAGGTTGTCGTCGCGTTCCCCAAAGAGCTCGGTGAGCAGTGCGTTGTCCTGAAACGAGACCTGAACGGTGTCGCCGGTTCGGGTCATGCGGCGGGGTTCACGGAAGCGGTGGAAAGGACCCCGGCCAGACCATGCGGTCCGGCGCGGCTGATGTGAACCGGCTGGACGCTGCCCAGGAGGGCGGCGTCGGCCTCCGCATGGACTGCGTGCATCCAGGGGCTGCGTCCCGCGAGCTGCCCGTCGTGCCGGCCCGGGCGATCAAACAGGACCGGCACAGTGGCATGCTCGAACTGCCGGTTGAAGCAATGCTGCTGCTCGGCGAGCAGCGCCTGGAGGACGGACAGGCGCCGCGCCTGTTCGGCTTCCGGCACCTGGTGCGGGAGCACCGCCGCCGGGGTCCCGGGCCGGCGGCTGTAGCGGAACGAGTAGGCGGCCGCAAACGATACATCCTCCACCAGCCGGAGGGTGGCTTCGAAGTCGCGTTCCGTTTCTCCGGGAAATCCCACGATGAAATCGGACGAGAGGGCGATGTCCGGCCGCACGGCGCGCAAGGCGCGGACGGTTGCCTTGAAGGACTCGGCGCCATGGGCGCGGTTCATGGCCTTGAGAATCCGGTCGGACCCGGATTGAACCGGAAGATGCAGGTAGGGCATCAGGGATTCGATCTCGCCGTGGGCGCGGATCAGGTCGTCCGACATGTTGGCGGGATGCGACGTGGTGTAGCGCAGCCGCACGACGCCGTCCAGGCCGTCCAGCTCCCGGAGCAGGCCGGCCAGCGACACTTCCCGGCCGGCGGCATTGAGGCCGTGGTACGCATTGACGTTCTGCCCGAGCAGGCACAGTTCCCGCGCGCCCTGGCGCACGAGCGATTCGGCCTCTGCGACCACGTCGGCCACCGGGCGCGAGTACTCCGCTCCCCGTGTGTACGGGACCACGCAGAACGTGCAGAACCGGTCACACCCTTCCTGCACCGAGAGAAACGCGGCGGGGCCCTGCCGGGAGCGGGCGGGAAGCTCGTCGAACTTCCGGATGGCCGGGAAATCGGTGTACACCGCCGCTTCCCGGCCGGCCCGGTCCGAGCGGGCGAGCCATTCCGGCAGGCGGTGATAGCTCTGCGGTCCGACCACCAGGTCCACTTCGGGCCGACGCCGGCGGATTTCCGACCCTTCGGCCTGAGCCACGCAGCCGGCGACCACGAGCCGCACGTTGCGGCCCGCGCGGCGCGCGGTCTGTTGCAGCGGGACCAGCCGGCCGAGCTCCGAATAGACCTTTTCGGCTGCCTTCTCGCGGATGTGGCAGGTATTCAGGACAATCAGGTCGGCCCCTTCCGGGCTGTCCGTTCGCGTGTAGCCCAGCGGCATGAGCAGGTCGGCCATGCGCTCCGAGTCGTAGACGTTCATCTGGCAGCCGTAGGTGCGGATGTAGACCTGGCGGGCCGCCGAGCTGGCTGTGGAGAGTTCAGGCGTCGGGGGGTGACTCATGTTGCCTCGCGGGGCCGGCCGTGCGGTTCCGGTTTCCGGTCAGGTTCCACAGAGTGTCGGCATCGGTTTCGCAGTGACGCCGAACCTGCGCATCAATGGCTCCTCCATGATGACCGGGGCGCCCTGGCGGGCTTCCCATCCGTCCGGTAGCCAGCTGCGGACCGCGGCAAAGAGCCAAGGCGCTGTTCCCGGTCATTGACACGCCGGCGTACGGGCTCCGCGCCAAGGGTTTCGCTTGTGACGTCTTCAAGAACCGTGCCCATCGAACCGTTCCGCTCCCGCTCCTCGTCGGCTGGGCTGCGCATCATCTGTGCCGAGGCGAGACCTGCACATTTTATACTGAGCATCAGCCGGCGTTTCAATATCGGGCGTCCCCGTGATGGCCTTGGCTCTCCGAATGCGGCCCTGCCGCCACCAGTTGTCGAACACGCCCCGGGCCTCCTCGTCGGCCGGGCCGTGGAAACGGCCTTTGAGCCGGCCGGCCCCGGCCGGCCCGGCGGCGAAGTGCCTGTCGGCGAGCGCGATGCCGGTCCAGCGCAGCGGCTTGTCAACGCCGTCGAGGGCGATGCCGACGGGTTCGACACCGACGGATGGCTCGGCGCCTTCGGCGCGAAGCGCGCGCCGTGAGCGACGGCCGGAGGATGCTGCGCAGTCCCTTCTGCGGCGCGCGTCAGACAATTGTCGTTGATGCCCGCAGCAGGATTGCAACGCGATTTCTTTCTTCGGATCAACAGGTTGGTAAGATCAGACCGGAATTGCGATCGAATGTCGGCCGCGGCGGTTGGGTGCCCCCGCCTTGAGGGGTGCGCAGTTCACAGTATGAAACGGTTCAGGTCAATCTTGTCGATATCGTCCCCCAGGGTCTTCAGCACGAAGGGTTCATCAATGACCACCACTTCGCCTGACTGATCGGTAGCCGAGAAACTCACGTCTTCAAGCAGGCGCTCGCAAATCGTGTGGAGGCGTCGGGCGCCGATATTTTCCACTGCGTGGTTGGCTTCGGCGGCCAGGCGCGCGAGCGCCTTGATGCCTTCCTCGCGGAATTCCAGCTTGACCCCGTCCGTTGCCAGCAAGGCTGCATATTGCCGGGTCAGGCTGTTCTCGGGTTCGGTCAGGATGCGAACCAGGTCGGCTTCGGACAAGGCGTCGAGGTTCACCCGGATGGGGAGGCGGCCCTGCAGCTCGGGCAGCAGGTCGGACGGTTTCGCCAGGTGGAAGGCACCGGATGCGATGAACAGGATGTGTCCCGTGCGCACCTGGCCGTGCTTCGTGGAGACCACGGTCCCCTCGATCAGCGGCAGGAGGTCGCGCTGCACACCCTCCCGGCTGACATCGGCCCCGGCGCGGTCTTCGGCGCGGGTGATCTTGTCGATCTCGTCGAGGAATACGATGCCGTTCTGTTCCACGGCTTCAATGGCGGTGCGGTGCAGTTCGTCGTCGTCGATCAGCCGGTTGCTCTCTTCCTCGACAAGCACCTGATGGCTCTCCGCCACGGTCATCCGGCGTTTCTGCGTGACATTGCCGAACGATTTCCCGAACAGCTCTCCGATGTTCACCATCCCCACATGCGCACCGGGCACTCCGGGCAGTTCGAACGACGGAAAGCCGCCCGGGCTTTCGTTCACCTCGATTTCGATTTCCTGCTCATCAAGCTGGCCGGACCGCAGCCGGTCGCGCATCTTCTGCTGGGTTTCGCGGGAGGCGGAAGGTCCGGCGAGCACGTCGATCACGCGCTTTTCGGCGGCGGCTTCGGCGCGTGTCGCCACCTCGTTCTGCAACCGCGTTCGCGTAATCATGATCGCGCTTTCCAGCAGGTCGCGGATGATCGATTCGACGTCGCGGCCGACGTACCCCACTTCCGTGAACTTGGTCGCCTCGACCTTGATGAACGGTGCCTGCGCAAGCGTTGCAAGCCGGCGCGCGATCTCCGTCTTGCCCACGCCCGTGGGCCCCATCATCAGGATGTTCTTGGGAAGAATTTCATCCCGCAGCGGCGGTTCGAGCTGCTGGCGCCGCCAGCGGTTGCGGAGGGCAATGGCGACGGAACGCTTGGCGGCCCGCTGGCCGATGATGAAGCGGTCCAGTTCGGCGACGATTTCGCGGGGGGTAAAGGCAGTCATAAGCGGATAACTTCGACGGAAATCTCGTCATTCGTGTAGATGCAAAGCTCGGAGGCTACGGCCAGCGATCTGCGGGCTATGTCTTCGGCGCTCAACCCGCCGATCTGGGTAAGGGCCCGGGCCGCGGCCAGGGCAAAGCCTCCGCCCGAGCCGATGCCGATCAGGCCGTCCGCCGGTTCGACCACGTCGCCCACGCCGGACACCAGGAGGGACACGCTGCGGTCCGCGACGGCCATCACGGCTTCCAGACGACGGAGATACCGGTCGGTTCGCCAGTCTCGGGCCAATTCCACGCAGGCCCGCATCAACTGGCCGGGGTGACGCTCAAGCTTGGCGTCGAGCCGGTCGAACAGGGTGAAGGCGTCGGCCGTGGCCCCCGCAAAACCTGCCAGCACCGACCCTTTCGCGAGCCGTCGCACCTTGCGGGCATTCGCCTTGATGACCGTGCTGCCTTGCGTGACCTGCCCGTCGCCGGCGATCACCACCGCCCCGTCCTGACGGACGGACAGCACTGTCGTTCCATGCCACTCGGGTTGCATATTCGATGATCCTGTCACGGCAGCTGCGGTAGCTGGCCGAGCGGCTATGTCCCGGATCCCGGCACGGGTCCCTGCCGGACGCGTTCCAACGACTGTTCGAGTTGGCCCACGGTCATCTGAACTAGTGCACGATGCGTCTGGTCGTCGATACGGTGGCGCAGGAGGCGGGCCGCTGCTTCCATGACCAGATCGGTCAGGTGTTCCCGGTACTGCTGCCGCGCGGTTTCCTCGAGCCGGGCGATCTCTTCAGCGGACCGGTTGCGCATCCGGACGAGGTGGGTCTGCAGCCGGTGATCGGCGTCGGCGCCGATCTGTCGGGCGCTTTCCTCGGCGCGGGCCCGGATCTCGCTGGCGGTCGTCTCGGCGCGGGCGGCTTCGTCCGTGTACCGGTCGCGCAGCGATTGGGCTTCGCCGTGCAGCGCCGCCGCACTTTCCAGTTCGGCGCGGACGCCGTCCCGGTGTGCGTCCAGCATGCCTGCGAGCCGTCGGAACAGTATGCGTCCGAAGATGACCACGAACAGGACAAACGAAACAGCCACCCAGAAGGATGGGTCCTGGGCCAGTGCGGACCACGTCATGGGGTCCGTTCCCGCAGCGCCTGCGCCACAAGGCCGGAAAGTTCGGCATCCTCAAGGGGTACGGGTGACAACCGGTTCGTCAGGGCCCGCACCAGGTCCGCTGCCGCGGTCCCGGCGTCCTGAAACGCCGAAGTCTTGGCCGCGGCCAGCCGGGCCTCTGCCTCGCGCCTCTCGCGTTCCAGGGTTTCCCGCAATTGTTCCGTCTGATCCCGCAAGGCCGCTGCCGCCCGGCCATGGGCGTCTTCGAGCAGGCGTTCGCTGTCGGTGCGCGCGGCGGCGAGTGCTTCACGGCCCCGTCGGTGGGCGGCTTCGGCTTCCTTGCGAAGCTCGTCTGCCTGTTCCCGGTCCGCGCCGATGCGCATTTCCCGGGCCCGCAGGGTCGTCCGCACCTGCGGCAGCACGATCCGGCTGATCACGGCGTAGAGCGCCGCGAACATGATCACCAGCCAGAAAATCTGGGAAGCGAACGTTTCCACACGGAGTTGCGGCATGTTGCCTTCTGCGCAGGCAACTGACGGGAGCGAGGCGGCGACCCACGTCAGGCCGGGAAAGGCGAGATAACGGGCCATGTGCTGCAGTTCGGGTCAGACCGCGAACAGGATCAGGAATGCGATCAGGAGAGCGAACAGCGCGATGGCTTCCGTCAGGGCGAAACCCAGCAGCACGTTGCCGAACACCTTGGGCGCCGCCGACGGGTTCCGAATGGCTGCGGAGACATAGTTTCCGAAGATGTTGCCGATGCCGATTCCGGCTCCGGCCAGTGCAATGGTCGCGAGGCCGGCGCCGATCAGCTTGGCTGCTTCAGTTTCCACGGGAAATTCCTTTCGGGAGCGGGGTGGAAGGGGATCAGTGGTGCAGGTCCAGAGCGTCACTCAGATACAGACAGCTCAGAACCGCAAAGACATAGGCCTGAATGGCGGCAATCAGGAGTTCGAAACCGGTCAGGGCCACGATCAGGATGACCGACACCGGAGCCAGCAGGCCGAGGCCGGCGGACAGCAGCAGGCCAACGAAACTCCCGAAGACCTTGAGCATCGTATGGCCAGCCATCATGTTGGCAAACAGCCGGAGAGAAAGGCTGACCGGCCGCACGAAGTAGCTGATGATCTCGATCGGCACCATCAGCGGGATGAGCATGACCGGGACACCGGACGGGACGAAGATCGAAAGAAACCGTGCACCGTGCCGCACCACGCCGATCACGGTAACTCCCACGAACACGACGGCGGCCATGGCAAACGTGACGGCGATATGGCTGGTGTACGTGAAGCTGTAGGGAACCATTCCCAGCAAGTTGCCGAACAGGATGAACAGGAACAGCGTGAAGATGAACGGGAAGTAACGGGCGCCCTGCGGCCCGACGTTGTCCTGCAGCATGTTGGCGACGAAGCGGTAGGTCAGTTCGACTGCTGCCTGCCAGCGCCCCGGAACGATGGCGCGCCGCCGCATGCCGCCGCCAAAGATCGCCGAGATGACGACGACGGCGATGAGCATCCAGAGCGACGAGTTCGTGAACGAGAGGTCGAGACCTCCGATCTGAATGGGCTCGATGGTGACGATCTCGAACTGCTCGAGCGGCCCGTGGGCCTGGCCGCCAGTTCCGGTGTCTTCGGTTGCCATCAGGCGTCAGTTTCCAGCAGACGGATCAGGAGGAAGAGGAACGGTTGGACGGATCAGCCGGCCGCCGGCCGTAATTCTGGGCGGTGCGGAACACGTTCCGCAGGCCGCCGGCAAAACCCAGTCCCGTGCAGATGATCAGCCACGTGGGCGACGTGTCCAGCCATGTATCGAACAGCCATCCGAACCCGGCCCCCACGGCGATGCCGGCAATCATTTCGGAAGACACCTTCAGGGCCCCGCCGAAGGCCCGGCCGGATGTGCGCTGCCGGGGCCGGCCGCTGCCGGGTGCAGGCGGCACGCCGTCGGCCAGCCGGTCCGCGAGGCGGGAAAGATCCGCCGGGAGGTCAGGTCTGTCCGGCGTGTCGTCCGCCACGAGTTGCAGCTTCCCGCATGAGCACCCGCGGAAACGGGCGACCGGACGCTAACCGCCTGATGCGGAATCGTCAAGCTGCGTGAAAGCGCGAAGGAGCGGCGGGATCAGGACAGGAATTCCGGCCGCCCGGCGAAGGGCCGATCTGCCGGGCCGGGATGAGCCGAGGGTCCGGAACGCCCCGGTGCTGCGGGGGAGGAGTCGGCGGTCAGACCGACGGCTGGCTCCGCAGACGGGGGCCGAAAATTGCGGTCCCGATCCGGACATGCGTCGCACCCATGCCCACTGCGGCCTCGAAATCGGCGCTCATTCCCATGCTCAGCTCGCTGAGGCCCTGGCGGTCCCGGAGCGACCGCAGCAGACCGAAGTACAGAACCGGGTCGGCATCGACGGGCGGGATCCCCATGACTCCCGTGATCCGGAGGTCGAGTTCCGTCCGGCACCAGGTGATGAACCCGTCGGCTTCCGCCGGCGGACAACCGCCCTTCTGGGGTTCCTCGCCGATGTTGACCTGCACCAGCAACCGGAGGGTTCGGTTGCGCACCTTGTCGCAGCGGGCCAGGGCCCGGGCCACCGATTCCCGGTCCACGCTTTCGATGACATCCGCAAGGCGCGCCGCGTCGTCGACCTTGTTCGATTGCAACCGGCCGACGAACCGGAGCTCGGTCGCCGGGTGGCGAGCAAGAAGCGGCGGCCATTTCGCGGCCATTTCCTGGACGCGGTTTTCCGCAAAGCTTCGCTGACCTTCGGCCAGCAGCCGTTCGATTCGGCGGGCGGACACGCCCTTGGACACGGCCACCAGCGACACGCAACCGGGGTCGCGGCCGGCTTCGCGCTCGGCGGCCCGCAGGGCGGCGCGCACCGTGCGCCAGCGCGCGAGAACCATCTGATCGTCCTGATTGTCGTCGGTTCGGGCTGGCATGGCCTAGATTCGGCGGCAATGGCGATACAGTCTACCAGACGGCACCCGCTACCCCGGCTGTGGTTTCTCAGCGCCGAGGAACGCGGCATTGACGCCCGCACCATCGTGCCGGCCCTTCCTCGTGGCGCCGGTGTGATCTATCGGGACTACCGCAACCCTGAACGCACGCGCCGGGCGCGCGACCTTGCCCGGCGGTGCCGGCAACGGGGACTGCTGCTGCTTACCGGCGGCGTGCGCCTGCCGGGCGGAGCCGGGGTGCACCTCCCGCGCTGGAGCCGCTGTCCCCGGCGCACCGGAGGACCGGTCACGGTGTCGGTGCACCGCGCCAGCGACGTGCGCCGGGTGCTGGCGAGCCGGGCGCACCTGTGCATCGTGGCGCCGGTCTTTCCCACCCGCGCCCATCCCGGTGCCCTGTCTCTGGGGGTGGTCCGGTTGGGGCTGCTGGCCCGCAAGCTGCCGGGTCGGGTCGCGGCGCTCGGCGGCGTGACTCCCGTCACCGTCCGCCGCCTGGCCGGTCTGGGGGTGGACGCGGTCGCCGGCAGCGGCCTGTTTGCCGGTCAGGCCCGGCCCGGAGAGTGCGCGAGCCTGCGTGTATGGTATGCACCGCCTTCCCGGCGGTTGCGGATCCAGCCCGCCGTCCCACGGTCCCCCACCTATGTCCGGTTACGATCCCGCTGAACTCGAAGCCAGATGGCAACAGGCCTGGGACGCGGCCGGGGTCAACCGCACGCCGCCCCCGTCCGATGCCCCCGATCGCTACATTCTGGAAATGCTCCCGTATCCGTCGGGACGCATTCACATGGGTCATGTCCGGGTCTACACGCTGGGCGATGTCCTCGCCCGGTATCTGCGGGCGCGCGGCTGCAGCGTGCTCCACCCGATGGGTTGGGACGGCTTCGGGCTGCCGGCCGAAAACGCCGCCATGGAGCACGGGATCCACCCGGCCGAGTGGACCTGGTCCAACATCGACACGATGCGCTCCCAGCTCAAGTCCATGGGCCTGAGTTACGACTGGGACTGCGAAGTTGCCACCTGCAGCCCGGAATACATGCGCGAGCAGCAACGCCTGTTTCTGAGGATGCTGGACGCCGACCTCATCTACCGGGCCGAGGCCTGGGCCAACTGGGATCCGGTGGAGCATACGGTGCTCGCCAACGAGCAGGTCATTGACGGCCGCGGCTGGCGGTCGGGGGTGCTGGTTGAGCGGCGCCTGCTCCCGCAGTGGTTTTTCCGCATCACCCGGTATGCGGGGGAACTGCTCGATGCACTTGATCACCTGCCGCGCTGGCCCGAACGCGTCAAGGTCATGCAGCGGAACTGGATCGGACGCTCGGAAGGTGCCCTGATGCGGTTTTCGCTCGCCGGCAGCGAGGCGGCGGTCCGGGTCTTCACGACCCGTCCGGACACGATCTTCGGGGCCACGTTTCTGGCGCTCTCTCCGGATCATCCGCTCAGCCGGGAGTGCGCCGGCACCAACCCGGCGGTCGCTGCCTATATCCGGGAATGCACACGCGATCCCGGCCGCCGGAACCGGGACGGGGTCGGGGATTCCGACAAGTCGGGCGTCGATACCGGTCTGCGGGTGAAGCACCCGTTTCTCGACCGGTTGCTGCCGGTATACGTTGCCGACTACGTGCTGATGGACTACGGCACCGGGGCGATCTTTGCGGTCCCGGCGCACGACCAGCGCGACCTCGACTTTGCCCGCGCCCATCAGTTGGACGTGGTCCGGGTCATCGAACCGCCGGCCGGCACGGAGGCGCCCGGCCCCGGCGAGGCGTACGCCGGTGACGGCACGCTCGTGAACTCCCGCTTTCTCGACGGCCTGGACGTGGCCGCCGCCCAGCAGGCAGTGATCGAACGGTTGGGCGAACACGGGGAACCCAGCGTACAGTACCGGCTGCATGACTGGTGCGCGTCGAGACAGCGCTACTGGGGCTGCCCGGTACCGGTGATCTTCTGCCGTGCCTGCGGCGCCGTACCGGTGCCGGAAGCCGACCTGCCCGTGACGCTGCCCGAGGACGTTCGCTTCGATCAGCCGGGCAACCCGCTGGAACGGCACACCGGGTGGAAGGCCGTGCGCTGTCCGGCCTGCGGTGCGGACGCCGAACGCGAAACCCAGACGCTTGATACCTTCGTGGATTCTGCCTGGTACTACTACCGCTACACCTCGGCTCGGGCTGAGCGCCCGCTCGAGCGCGGGGCGGTGACCCGATGGTGCCCGACCTTCCAGTACGTGGGCGGCATCGAGCATGCCATTCTACATCTCCTGTACGCACGGTTCTTCACGCGTGCGCTGCGCGACATCGGCGAACTTCCCTTCGACGAGCCCTTTGACGGTCTCTATTGCCAGGGAATGGTGTGTCACCGCACCTTTCGCGAACCGGCGGACGGCGCCTGGCTGTATCCGGACGAGGTCGAGGCTGCCCCCGGGGGCGGCTTCCGGCGCCGTGCGGACGGCGCGCCGGTCGTCGCGGGCCGGATCGAGAAAATGTCGAAGTCGCGGCGCAACGTGGTCGATCCCGTGGACATCATTGCCGCCTACGGCGCGGATGTCGCCCGCCTCTTCATGCTGTCGGACAGCCCGCCCGAGCGTGATCTGGAATGGACCACGGCGGGCGTGGAAGGTGCGGCCCGCTACCTGCAGCGCATCTGGCGGGCGTTCGAAGAGTTGGCGCCGGCCCCGGCCGGTGCGGTCAAGCCCGGGCAGTTTTCCGCCGCCGCACGAGCGCTTCGGCAGACCACCCATCGCACGATCCAGGCCGTCGAAGCGGACATCGGAGCGTTTCGTCACAACCGGGCGGTCGCCCACCTTCGCACGCTTTCGAACGCGTTTCTTCGATTCGATGCGAAGGCTGCCGGGACGGGCGGCGCATGGGCGCTGCGCGAGGCGCTGGAAACCTTCGTGCAGCTGTCCGCCCCCCTGATCCCGCATCTTGCCGAGGAACTCTGGCAGCGCCTGGGGTGCCAGGGGTTTGTCTGCCAGAGTTCCTGGCCGGAAGCGGACCCGGGTCTGACCGACGCCGAGCTTGCGGTCATCGCCGTGCAGGTCAACGGCAAGCTGCGGGGAACCCTCGAGGCCGCCCGGGGGGCTGATGAAGCGACGACCCGGGAGGCGGCGCTGCGGTTGCCCAACGTGATGCGGGCCATCGAGGGCGCCGAAGTGCGCAAGATCATTGTCGTGCCGGACAAGGTGGTCAACGTCGTTGCCCGGTAGGTTCGCCAGGATCCTGGCGGCGGGCGCCGTGCTCACATCAACGGTTGCGGCGTGCGGCTTTGAACCCCTGCATGGGGCTGCGGTCACCGCAGCCTTCAGAAATCTGGACGTATCTCCCATTCCCGGCGGGCCCGGCACCTTGCTTCATCAGGCGCTGATCGACCGGTTTCATCCTGTGGGACGGCCGGCGGGGAGGCCGAGCTATCGGCTGGACATCACCCTCCAGTTGAAGAATTCCCCCCTGATCATCGACCAGTCGACATTTGTCCGTCGGTACGACATTCACTTGCGGGCCCGCTACCAGTTGATCGAGGTGGCGACCGGGCGGGAGGTCGGCCGTGCGGAACGGGAGTCCCGTGCCAGTCACGGCGTCATTCCCAACGAGATCTACGGCACGCTCGTGAGTTCCAAGTCCGCCCTGCAGCGGGCGGTGAACGTGCTCGTGAACGTCATCGCGACCGATGCCGCACTGCTGCTTGCGGCGGAAGAGCGAAGATGAAACTGTCACCTGCCCAGATCGACGGGTTCTGTGCGAACCCGCCGGCGAAAACGCGGGCCGTCCTGTTGTACGGTCCGGATCAGGGTCTCGTTTTCGAACGGACCGAGCAGCTTTCCGGGGTGCTGGCTCCCGATCCGGATGACCCGTTTCAGGTCGTCAGCATGGACGGGCAGCAGGCCGGCTGGGACATGGCCGGCTTTCTGGACGAGGCCTTGCAGATCCCGCTCGACAGTACGCGCCGGGTCATCAGGGTCCGTGACGCCGGCGACTGGATGACCGAGGCCCTTACCGAGTTTCTCGCGTCGGAAGCCGACGTGGCGGTGGTTCTGGTGCAGGGCGGCAACCTCGGAACGCGATCCTCTCTTCGCAAGCTGTGCGAAACCTCGGAGTTCGCCGTGGCGGCTCCCTGCTATCTGGACGACGGCCGCGACGTCAAGCAACTGCTGACTGTCATGCAGCAGTCGCACGGTATCCGGATCGAGGCCGACGTTGTCGGGTATCTGGTGGAACGGCTGGGACGCGACCGCACGGTGACCCGCAGCGAACTCGAGAAGATTGCCTTGTTTGCGGGAGAAGGCGGAATTCTCGACTACGAAGCGGCGGCCGTGCTGGTCGGCGACAGTGCGCAACTCGGCGCCGACACACTGGCCGACGCGGCCGGGTTGGGCCAGGCCGGCGAGGCTTTCCGATCCCTGCAGCGGCTGCTCGAAGACGGCCTGAGCGAAATCGCGATCCTTCGGCGGCTCCTCCGGCACTTTCAGAGCCTGCATGTGATGGCCGCGGCTCCGAACCCTCTTGAAGCGGTCGAGAGTTCTCAGCCGCCGATCTTCTGGAAGCGCAAACCGGCGGTCAGGAGGCAGGCCGGGAAATGGTCGGTTCGACGAATCGAACACGTTTTGCGTCTGCTCGTGCGCGCCGAGCAGATGTGCATGCGCACCGGCATCCCCGGAGAGCAGGTGCTGCAGGAAACCCTCCTCCGGATCCTGCTGGCCGCAACCCGATGATGGAGCGCCCGGGCGGATGCTCCGCAGCGTCGCAACTGCAGACAGGGAGGCCGGCTCCCGGCGCGCTGTTCGGACCAGCCTTCGGAACCCCTCGTCGGTTGTGGGTCCGTAACCGGCAGCTGTCTGCCGCACCGGCGTTCAACCGGAACCCCGCGAGGGCAGGCTGGGCCGGCAGGGTTGCGGAAGGGTCTGTCATACCGGAGAAGCCGGCTAGCGCCGATGAAGGGAGAGGATCCTGCTTCGAGAGTGATTCGCAAAAGAAGCAAGGATATGATGGCCGAACGTAAGCGTGCGATTGTCGGGTTAGGAATCTGACCAAAATTAAATTTCTAACTTTATCGTGGGCGTAATTCGTAGTTCCAGTCACCGCAGAACTGGTTTCGATGGAGTGATAGGGCGTCCATCTGTGCCTGGGTGATTTTCTCGCCGGTCGGGTATTTTCTCTTGTCGAGTTTGGCTTTGACCCGAAGACCGGCGTCGGTGCGTGTATGGCCTATCAGGTCGACAATGGTCTCGAAGCTCCGTAGCGGCTTGCCTCGCCAGTTCTGAGTGATGTGGCAGAACAACCGGTGCTCGATCTTGTTCCACTTGCTGGTGCCTGGCGGGAAGTGGCTGACCTGGATGCGCAGACGCGTCTCGTCAGCGAACTGCTGCAGATGGTGCTTCCAGGCGCGCGAGCGATAGCCGTTGCTGCCGCCCGCATCGGCGGTGATCAACAACTCGCGCGCCTCGGGATAACGCTTCTTGCCCAACGCGCTCCACCACCGCCGCAGCGAAGCCACGGCAAACGCAGGGGTGTCGTGGTCACGTCCGACGTTCCCCCACGCTTCGTTGTGCGCCATGTCATAGATGCCGTAGGGAATCGCTTTGCCCGTCGAATCCTTGGGAAAGTCGTGGACCAGCGCCTGCTCAGGGCGCCCCTTCGGTTGCCACTCCCGCCCGCGGTTGCTGAAATCTCCAACCAGCTCCTTCTTCTTCGTGTCCACCGAGACCACCGGCTGAGCGCGTTGCAGAAACTCGTCGGCCTGCGCGTTGATGTGCTCGAACTGCGCGTTGCGGTCCGGGTGCGACGCCCCCTCTCGGCTCTTGCGCACCGATTGCAGACTGTAGCCAAGCTCATGAAGCAACCTGCCGACCGTCGTCGAACTCACCTTCCACCCCGCCTTCGACAGCGCTGCTGTCAGCTTCGCCCGGCTCTTGCAGGTCCATCTCAGCGGAGACTCCGGGTCACCGCGCGTCAACGGGTCAACCAGTTCCTCCAGCGCCGCCTTGATGCCCGGTTGCACCTGCTCGATGCCCGGGCGCCCCGCGCCCGGGCGACGGATCCGACCACGCGCCGCGCCGCCCGCTTCCAGTTCCCGGCGCCCCGCCCGAATCGTCGGCCGCGACAATCCGGTCGCATCCGACACCAGCGCGTCTCCTCCATACCCGATGGCGCGCGACTCCGTCGCCGCCCAGATCCGACGCCCACGCTCGTCGAGAAACGCCTTAATCGCCGCGTACTTCTCGACAATCGTCGCTTCAAGCTCAACATCACGTCTCATACGACCAATATAACACAACAACACAAAAAATGGAAATACAATTTAGGCCTGAGCCCTTAGTGTTCGGTCGCAGGGTGGTGGCCGTCGATGCCAGAGGACAGGCACCGGCTGAAAGGCAATAGTTCTGCACCCTGATCCGGTGCCGCCCGGACCGGCCGTGTCGTGGGCCGCCGTCCAGGCAGTTCCGGCACGGCACTTCGATCCAGGCGCCCGGACGGTTGCTCTTTGCTCTGGAACCGGCGGCATTCCTTCGGCGCCGGGTGATGGACAATCGCCCCGCCCCCTCCCATGATGCTCCCGCACCCCCCTCCCCGGGAATCCGGACAACCGGCGGCGCCATCGCACCGGCTGGCACCCGGACAGCGAGGCTCGATGGCATTCCGCCACTCCCATGACGCGTTCTTTCGCGCCCTGATCGGTGATCCCGTGCGGGCCGATGTGCTGATTCGGCGGTGCCTACCTCCGGAAACGGCGGCCCTTCTCTCCGACAATCCCTTCAGCCCCCTCCCAGACACCCTCATCAGCGATACCCTCCGCACCCTGCGCACCGACAGCTTGTTCATGACAGATCTCAAGGACGGGGGTATGGCCTACGCATTACTAGAACACAAGAGCATACCTGATACAAGGACACCGCTACAGATTAGCGAATACATCATCGGCATCCTGCGCAGCCATGACCGCCTGCAAGGCCGGGGCGACCCGCAACCGCGCCCGCTCGTCATCCCCATCGTCGTCTACCACGGCGCCGCGAAATGGACCGCGCCGCGGTCGGCAAGGGATCTGGCGGCCGAGACGGAAGACCTGTTCCGGTACCATCTCCTCGACCTCGGCCGCATACCCGATCCCGAGCTGTCGTCCGACACTTCCCTGCGCGGCGGCCTCGCGCTCCTGAAATACACCATGGACCAGGATCCTCCGAAGGAGGAGCTGGTGGCGGCGTTGGGAGCGCTGCGCGACTTGAGGGTGCCGGCGATCGAATATATGGTTGAGAAGTACCAGTTGCCCCGCGAGGCTCTGGAGCAGATCATCCGCGAAGCGGATCCGGAACTATGGAGGACCCTCATGCCGACGGTCGCAGAAGGGTGGAAAGAGGAAGGCAAGGTGGAAGGCCGGGCGGAAGGCCGGGTGGAAGGCCGGGCGGAAGGCCGGGTGGAAGGCCGGGCGGAAGGCAAGGCGGAAACGCTGCTCAAATTCAGACGTCCTGACATCGAAGGCTGACTCTCGGCAGGTGGGTGTCCGAAATCTCCAGCAATGTAGCCAAATTTCGCAAGTTTCCGCTTGACATTACGGGAAATACGATTACGTTTTGGTTTGCACCCAATTTGAAGGTTCGGACCCATGCGCACACTCCCGCTGCAACCCCATGAGGCCACCCCGATCGGCACCTCCTGTTTTTCCTTTGCCATCAGCCATGACCGGCAGATCTATTTCTCCAATTTGGAGCCCTTTGATTCTCACGCTGTAGGCAATCGCAAGGCGATGATGCTGCGAGTGGCCAAGCTGGCGGACGAAAGCGGGGTCCGGCGCCGCGATCTGGAGGAGGCGTTCCAGATCAACCGCTCCACGGTGCAGCGGGCGATCAACCAGTTGCGCGAGCAGGGTGAGGCCAGCTTCTATGAGCCGCGCAGGGAGCGCGGCCCCAGCGTGCTGGTCGGTGCGTGCAAGCAGGAAGTCGAGCGGCTGCTGGCCTCGGGGATGAAGCGGAGTGCGGTGGCGCGGCACCTTGGCCTTTCCCCTTCGACCCTCTACGACGCCTGCCGGAAGGGAGCCCTTGTCATGCCCCGGCCGGCGGCCTCGAAACCGAAAGAGTCGGCGGCTCGTTCTGCGGGCCCCGAAGCGCACGATTCCGAGGGGCAGACGGGGCGTGGTATCGATCCCGCAGACCTCCCGGAGACCGTCGGCGAAACCGGCAGCACGGATGGCCGTACCGGGTCGATGCGGTCGCCGTCCGAGCCGGAAGAGCCGATCGATCTGCTGGATCGCAGCACCCGGGACCAGCAGGACCGTGAGGCCGCGATGGGCCGTGCTGCCCATGACACGACCGGCCGGCTGGCGGCCTCGATCGGTGCCATGAGCGAGGTCCTGCCCCGGTTCGAAACTTCTCTGTCAGCGGTGGCCTGCGGCGGTGTCCTGACCGCCCTGCCGATGTTGCTGCGCGAAGGTCTGCTGAAGCGTACCGGCACCTTCCTGTCCCTGTCGAAGGGGTACTACGGGATGACCAGCGTGCTCCTGTTGCTGGCCTTCTTGTTCATGGCCCGGGTACGCAACCCGGAAGCCCTGCGCTATCAGGCGCCCGGAGAATGGGGCGCTCTTCTCGGTCTCGACCGCTGTCCGGAGGTCAAGACGCTGCGCCGCAAGATCCGGGATCTCGGTCAGGACGTCCGGCCCGTCGAGGCCTGGCAAGGAGCGTTGGCGGCCGACTGGGCGGCGGTCGACCCGGAGACCTGCGCGACGTTGTCGGTGGATGGTCATGTCAAGGTCTACACCGGACGCAAGGCACGTCTGGCGAAGCATTTCGTGTCGCGTCAGAAACTGTGTCTGCCAGCCACCACCAGCTACTGGGTCAATGCGCTGGGCGGACGGCCGCTGCTCTGCTTGAACAAGGAACTGGATCCGGGACTGGGCCGAACGCTGGAGCAGGATCTGTTGCCGGCGCTGGAAACGATCGGTCTGCTGGGTCCGGAGGCTCCGGACCTGACCACGGGGCAGGATGCGCCGCCGGCCCTGACCGTGGTGTTTGACCGGGAGGGCTGGAGTCCGGCCCTGTTCAAACGTCTGGCCCGACGCGGCATTGCCGTGATCACCTGGCACAAGAACTTCAAGGGAGAAGCGTGGCCGGAGACCGATTTTCGACCCGTCGAGGTTCCGGTCCACGGCCCGGCCTCCGTTCGGACCACCAAGGTGCTCCTGGCCGAAAAGCGTATCCAGCTCAAGAACGGTCCGCGGGTGCGCCAGATCCGGCGGTTGCTGGACAACGGCCGCCAGGTGCCGCTGATCACCACCGACTTCCGGATGCCGCTGGCACAGGCCGCCGGTGCGCTGTTTTCCCGCTGGTCCCAGGAAAACTTCTTCAAGCACATGCGCCAATCCTTCAACCTGGATGCACTCGCGGTTCACGGCATGGCCAAACTCGATCCCGAAGTGCTCGTGATCAATCCGGCCTGGCGCGCATGCGACAAGGCCATTCGGCGGCTTCGCAACCGGATGGGAACCCTCCGCAATCGGATCGCCAAGCTGCTCCAAGGCTCTCCTTCCCCCACCGCCCGTGCGACCGCCAACACGTTGCAGGGCGACCTGGCGGCCCTCGAGGCCGAACGGGAAGAGCGCCAGCAGGAGCGTGCCAGCCTCCCGAAGCGGGTCAAGACTTCCGAACTCACCCCGGAGCAGGCGCTGGATGCCCTGCCGGCCGGAGAAAAACTCTTGCTCGACGTGATCCGCATGATCGCGTACCGCGCCGAAACCCGGATGATGCCGGCGGTCGGATTGGCACAGGGAAAGAAACAGCGTCCACGACGCCAGCTCGCCGACCTGTTTCAGTCAGCAGCCGACATCATTCCCGAACCCGACAAGGGAGTCTTGCGAGTACGCATTCTCGGCACCGCCAGCCAGGCCGGCGATGCCGCGGTCGCCGGCCTGCTCAAGGAACTCAACCAGACCCGTACGGTCTTCCCCGGAACCGATTTGCAACTGGTCTACGAACTACCTCAGGAACCCGCAAAACACGGCAACACGGTGGCATGACATTTCGTGGAAATCGCTTCGATGTCAGGACGTCTGAAATTGCTTGAGCGCCGCTTCGGCACCGTATCCGAAGACGCCAGCACCCGTGTGCTGGCCGCACCAGTCGAAGACCTCGATGTCTGGCTTGACGCCATCCTTTCCGCGCCCACGCTCGACGATATCTTCAGGAACGGTGCCGTTCACTGAACCGGGTCGGGGCATGTGCGCCCCTGTTGCCGGTCTACGAAACCCGGCCGGCGCGACGAATCCGACCGTCTGGCCGTGCCGTTCGACGAATCGGTTCAGGTATCCTGACCTGATCGACGCTCTACTGACGCCTTGCGCCAGCCCCGGCTTTGCCCCGGTGTCAGGCCAAACGGACGTAACCCCAGCGTCTTTATAGATCCGCTGGAAAGGGACCATCAGAGAGGCGTGAAGCCGCTCTCCATCACTGTGTAGAGTCGGGAGGAGGCGCGGTGCCCGTAGGTGGTGGGAGGAAGTAGCTGTTTCCGGCGGCTTTCGCCAACTGCCGGTGCCTTAATCTCCCCCGTAGGCCCTCTTCTCTTGCAGGGACAAGGTTCGGGGCCGGTCCGTGGGTCACGCCCGTGGAACTCGCATGCCGCCTGACAACGCCGCCGCCGGCTCGGGCCAGGTTGAGCGGCTGTTCTCCGTCAGTTCCGCAGGCGTCTCAGGAGTTCGTCCAGCTGGGTGCTGCGCTGATAGCGAATCCGGACCTCGCCCCGCTCGCCCCGGGGTCGAACCGCCACTTCCATGCCCAGTGTTTCCTGGAGTTCGCGCTCGAGTTCCTCGAGGTTCGGATCTCGCGAGGTTGGGGTCTGGGCTCGGCGGCTGCGGCGCACCAGCTGTTCCGCCGCCCGTGCGTTGAGGCCTCGCCGCACGATGACCTGGGCGAGTTTCAGGGCATCGGGAGATCCCACGAGCGGCCGGGCGCAACCCGGACTCAGGGCACCCGAGCGAACCAGTTGCTGTACCGCTTCGGGAAGCGACAGAAGCCGCACCGAATTCGCGACGTAACTCCGGCTCCGGCTCACGGTGTCGGCCGCCTGGGCCTGCGTGAACCCGAATTCGTCGATGAGGCGGCGCAGGCCATGCGCCTCCTCCATCGCGTTCAGGTCCGTGCGTTCCATGTTCTCGATTAGCGCCAGTCCGGCCGCTTCCCGGTCGCTGGCGGTCCGGATGCGTACCGGAATTCGGTGCAGCCCGGCCGTCTGGGCGGCCCTCCACCGCCGTTCGCCGGCAAGAATCTGGTAGCGCCCGGACCGGCCGGGGTCGGGGCGGACCAGGATCGGCTGCAGCAGACCCGATTGCCGGATCGAGCGGGCGAGCCCGGCCAGGTCTTCGGGATCGAAATTCGTGCGCGGCTGGAACGGGTTGGGCGTGAGTTCGGTAATCGCGAGTGTGTCTTCGGGGCCGCCCGGTACCGGCACGGGGGCTTCGGCGGTTTCGGACGGGCTGCCGGTGGCGGCCCGCTCCGCGACGAGGGATTCAAGTCCGCGCGAAAGGCCGCTGCGGGTACGTGACGTTCCGGGTTTCCTGATCACGTGGGCAGCCGGTAGGTTTCCTGGGTCAGCAGTTCTCGGGCAAACGCGATGTAGGCGCGCGACGCCGGCGAATTTCGATCGTACAGCAGAACCGGTTCGCCGGCCGAAGGGGCTTCGGCCACCCGCACGTTCCGGGGAATTCCGGTCCTGAACACCTTGTCACGGAGATGCTCCCGCACGTCCCGTTCCACGTCGCGCGCGAGGTTGGTGCGTCCGTCGACCATGGTCAGCAGCACGCCATCCAGCGCGAGACGGCGGTTGGGGCCGGTGCGTACCAGCTCGATGGTGTCCAGCACCTGCGCCAGGCCCTCCAGCGGCAGAAACTCGCACTGCAGGGGGACGATCACACCGTCGGCCACGGCGAGCGCGGCCAGCGTGAGCCAGCCGAGCGACGGGGGGCAGTCGAAGAATATGTTCGTGTGCGTGGCACGAAAGACGGCCACGGCCGCACTCAGGTGCCGGGCGTCGACGCGGTGGTGGGGGTCATCAAGCCGGGCGAGCCCCGAAGTTGCCGGAACGAGACCGAGATCCTCCACCAGCGTCTTGCGAATCGCGCCGGCAGGAGCGGTTCGCCCCTCCAACAACTCCCATGCGCCGGGTGTCCGGTCAGCCAGCCCCACTCCAAGGCTGGTCGACGCGTTGCCTTGCGGATCCATGTCGATCAGGAGGACCTGCCTGCCGGCTGCGGCAAACGCGGTGGCGAGATTCACCGCGGTGGTGGTCTTGCCGACGCCCCCCTTCTGGTTGGCGACCGCGACCACGCGCCCGGCACCCGCCTCTGCTGCGCGGCTCACTTCGGCCGGTTGTTTCGAAGCAGCAGGTAGAAAGCTCCGTCGCCGCCGTCGCGCCTCGGCGCCGGTTCGCAGGCCAGCACGACCGCCCTGAGGTCCGGGGAGCGGACCATGTGTGGCAACTGCGCCCGCAGTGCGCCGGTCGGACCCGCCTCCCCCAGTTTGCGTCCGGTGATGATCCGCACACAGCGGTGGCCCTGCGCCCTGGCATCCAGCACGAAATTCTCGACTGCGTCGCGGGCGGCAGCCACGCGGTAGCCGTGGAGGTCGAGCGTGCGCCCGGGCCGAATCAACCCGCGCCTGAGCTTCGTCAGGGTGCGGCCGTCCACGCCGTTGTGCGGGCTCAACGGCGGGAGAGGTTTCGGGCTTGCCGTCCGGCGGGCCGGGCGGCCGGCGGAAGCGGCGGGCTCGCGGGTGCTGTCGTCGGCCGGGACCGGGCCGGACGCCTCCAGGCTGGCAGTGAACAGGTCGACTTCCGCCACGGTGGGGAAACGGCTGCGACGTCTGGCCGCGGTCACGGCCCGGATTCCGGAGTTTCGCCGTCGCCGCGCCGGGTTACCAGCACGTGTAGCGACTGGGGGCCGTGTGCGCCGAGTTCGATCCGTTGTTCGATGTCGCCGGTTCGGGACGGCCCGGTAATCAGGCAGAGGGTGCGCGGAATCGTGGCACCGGCAGCATTCGCCAAGGCGGATTCAAGGTCGGCGCAGACGGTCTCCTCTGCGACCACGGCAATTGCATGGTCGGTCAGGAAGTGGTTGGTCGTCGGATGGCCGGAACCCGACGCATGGAGAATGCTGCCGGTTTCGGCGACCCCCAGCATTCCCTGCACGACGGCCACCCGGTCGTTCAGGCCGGTCACGCCGAACGCGGTCTCCAGCAGCGGTGCGGTTTCCCAGCGCAGTTCCGCCAGCGCCGGCGACACCTTGATGCCGGCCGCCAGGTTGTGCTGCTTGAGGTAGCGCGCGACGGCTTGCGGCACGGTGTCGTCGGGAATCCGCTCGACGGTGGCTCCGGCGGCTTCCAGACGCCGGCAGAAGGTCGCCACATCGCCGGGTCCCGGCGGCCGGCGGTCGGGTGCGGCCTCCTCGGGCCCCTTCCGCTGCCGCGCCCGCAGCCGGGCGAGGATCCGGGCGCGGGCGGGCTTCACGACCGTGCCTTCCAGCTGTTGAGAAAGGTCCTGCCGGCCGGTGCGGGAAAGTCCCGCGCTCCGGTCCATCCGCCGGCCAGCGGCAGCTTCCGGTAGCGCCGCGCCCGGCCCGCGAACCCCGCCAGCGCCCGCATCATGATGCCGGTGGCGAGCCGGTAGAGGCGGGGCCGGGCGGCGAGCCAGCCCCAGGCCGCCAGCGCCAGGCGGGTTCGGGACGCATTCAGCCGCGAGGCATGTTCCTGCTCCCGCCAGTACCGGAAGATCTTCGGAAGCGGAATCCGCATGGGGCACACCTCTTCGCAGCGGCCGCACAGGCTGGAGGCGTTCGGCAGCTCGCGGGCCGCTTCGATTCCCAGCAAGGCGGGCGTCAGGGCGGCACCGATCGGGCCGGGGTACACCCAGCCGTACGCGTGGCCGCCCACGGCACCGTACACCGGGCAGTGATTCATGCAGGCACCGCAGCGGATGCATCGCAGCACGTCCTCAGCCGGTGTGCCCAGCAGTTGCGAGCGGCCGTTGTCGAGCAGCACCACGTGGTATTCCTCCGGCCCGTCGAGATCGGAGGAACGCCGGGGGCCGGTCGAGAAGGTGGTGTAGGCGGACATGTCCTGGCCGGTCGCGGAACGGGCCAGAACCCTGAGAATGGCCGCGCCGTCGGCGAGCGTCGGCACGACCTTCTCGATGGTGGCCAGCACGATGTGCAGCCGTGGCAACGTCTGCGTGAGATCGCCGTTCCCCTCGTTCGTCACGATCACCGAACTCCCGGTTTCGGCGACCAGGAAGTTGGCGCCGGTCAGGCCGGCGTCGGCCTCCAGAAAGCGCTGGCGGAGCACCGACCGGGCCTCGGCCACCAGGTCGGCGGGCGTGCGGCGGGGGAACGACTCGTCCGGGGTGGAAGTGTGATTCTGCCGAAACAGTTCGGCCACCTGCGACCTCGTCTTGTGGATCGCAGGCACGATGATGTGGCTGGGCGCTTCGCCGGCAAGCTGGATGATGTATTCACCGAGGTCGGTTTCGATCACCTCGATGCCGTTGGTTTCGAGGAACTGATTGAGGCCGATTTCCTCGGCCACCATGGTCTTGCCCTTGCTCAGGGTCCGCACCCCGCGCGCGGTCAGCAGGTCGAGGACGATCTGACGGGCCTCGCCGGGGGTTTCGGCCCAATGCACGACGCCGCCCCGGGCCCGGCACTGCGCCTCGAACGTTTCCAGGTGGCGGTCGAGATGCCGCAAGGTGCGGGTCTTGGCCGCCACGGCGGCATCGCGCGCGGCCTCGAACCCGGAGAAACGCTCCACAGCCTGGGTGCGGCGGGCCTGAAACCCTTCCCCGAGCAGGTGCAGCGCCGCCTGCAGCTCCTCGTCCTCCAGTGCCCGGGCGCTGGCGGCGGGAAACTGCGCGATGGCGGATCCGTCGAGCATGATCAGGAGGGAATGATGGGATCGGTGCCGGTGTCGCCGGCCAGCACTTCGGCCACGTGCCGGCAGGCCACGGGCTGTCCTTCACGGGCCAACCTCCCGGCGATGTTCAGGAGGCAGCCGAGATCCCCGGCGAGCACGGTTTCCGCGCCGGTGGCGGCAATGGCCGCGGTCTTGTCGGATACCATTTTCGCGGAAATATCGGGGTACTTGACACAGAATGTACCGCCGAACCCACAGCACGTTTCGCCGTCGGGGAGTTCGACGAGGTCCAGTCCCGCCACCTGCCCGAGCAACCTGCGGGGCTGATCCCGGACGGTCATCTCCCGGAGCGACGAGCACGAATCGTGATAGGTCACGCGCTGCGGAAAACGGGCGTCGACGTCGGTCCAGCCGGCGACGTCGACAAGGAATCCGGTCAGTTCATGGGTGCGTTCGGCCAGACGTCCCGCGCGGTCAGCCGCCACGGGATCTGCCTCGAACAGTCGGCCGAGGTGGACGCGCAGCATCCCGGCGCAACTGCCGGAAGGCACCACGACATGGTCGAACCCCTCAAAAGCATCCAGAATCCCGCCGGCAAGACGCCGTGCCGCCGGCAGGTCGCCCGCGTTATAGGCCGGCTGGCCGCAGCAGGTCTGCCGGAGGGGCACCTCGACCTTGTATCCGGCCTGTTCCAGCAGCCGCACCGAAGCCCACCCCACGGCCGGCCTGAACAGGTCGGCCAGGCACGTCACGAACAGCCCGACGCTTCCGCGTCCAGACGGGTGGGCGGGGGCAGGCACGGGCGGGATCAGGGCCGGTCACGAAACCCGACGGGCGCCGGTCAGGCGGTAGAAATACCGCCCGGTCCAGACCCCGTCACCGATCAGTTCAAAGGTTCCTTCCAGGACGATGGGTTCAAGGACTGCGTCAATGGTCTCCAGCGCTTCGACCTCGACCATGGTTTCCGGTCCGCCCGGCAGGCAGAACGGGCACGAGGGGGAAATCAGGCTGAGCAGGATCCTGCGGCCGGAACTGTCAAGCGGGATGTTGAACCCGACGATCTTGACGCGGGTTCCCGCAAGTTCCTGTACGGCGGGCGGGAACACCGGCCGCAGTTCGTCGAAGCGAGCATCGTAGCCGAGGGTGCTGGTGGTCAGCAGGTCCCAGGACACCACCCCCTCGACTTCCGGGAGTGCGGGCGTGATGCCCAGTTCCAGCGCTTCTCGGTACTCCACGCGCTCATGCGGTTCGGGCTCGGGGGCGGCATCGGAACCGGCCGCCGCCGGGGCTGTGTACTCCCGGTCGTAGTCCTGGGCCGTCGCCGGGGCCGTCGTCCCCAGGAGCACGGCCGCCATCGCGAACAGTGTCCAACCTTGCGAACGGCGCATGCCAGAACTCCGTGCAGCTTTCTCAACCACCGGACAATACCCGGGGGATATCGATTCGGGCGGCCCGGACGGCCGCCGGCAGGGCGGCGAGCACGCCCAGCGCCAGGACGGCAGCAACCAGAACGGCCTCTCCGCTGGCCCAGCCGAAGGTGACCAGAACCTGGTTGTTCTGCCACAGCCACAGGCCCGCACCCCAGGCCAGACCGTGTGCAAGGGCCAGCCCCAGAACGATACCGGCGAGGGTCAATATAAGGCTTTCGGCGACGATCTGCCAGAACAGGCGCCACCGGGTGGCGCCCAGTACCCGCATCACGGCCAGATCGGCCCGCCGCTCCTCAAGCGCCTGGAAGAGCGCGGTAAACTGGCCGAGCACCGCCCCCGCAACCAGAATCAGCGCGAACGCCTGCACGACGTCGGTACCGAATCCTACCAACCGGAACAGGCGCCGGATTTCCTGGGCCGGACGGGCGGCCTGCATCACCGTCGACTGATTGATCTCGCGAGGCAGCGTCACCGCGCCCATCGGCGACGCGAAGCCGACGAGAAAGGCCGTGATTTCGGGAGGTCGAAGGTCTGCAGGATCCGGTTGAGAAGGAGATTCGCCCGGTCCCGGCTCGGGAGAATCGGCGGGCTCGTGAGCATCCTCCCCGTGGTCGTGATCAGGCCCGTGATCGTGGTCGTGATCAGGGGAGCCGGTTTCCATCCCGTGCACCAACTGCACGGTTTCCACCGATGTCAGGACCAGCCGGTCGATCACGGCACCGGTCGGTGCGAGTATGCCCACGACGTCATAGGGGAAATCGCCGTGAACTGCGCCGCCGATGCCGTGCTCTCCCGCGAACCGGTCTCCCACCTGCAGGCCCGTTCGCGCTGACGTTGCCGCTCCGAGCACGGCCTCCAGCGGTTTCTCCCACACCCGTCCATGGGCGGGTTCCGCGTCGTACAGGGAGAGATAGCGGGTCTCCGTTCCCACGATCCGGAACCCCCGGAAGGCGTCGCCCAGCGCCAGCGGAAGGAGGTATTCGATCAGCGCGTGCCCGCGCAGGAATTCGGCATCTTCCACCCGGATGTTGCCAACGGGCGCATCGGCATGGAATACCGACGACAGGACCAGTTGCATCGGGCTCCCCTTCGCCCCCACCACCATGTCGACGGCGTCCGCATCGCG
Organism: Alphaproteobacteria bacterium; assembly: GCA_965203385.1. GTDB lineage: Bacteria > Pseudomonadota > Alphaproteobacteria > TMED109 > TMED109 > VXPW01. Next base: position 1,404,644 of record OZ241893.1, on the reverse strand, counting down.
GCTCAGTCGCTGCTCGAATTGCTGCGACGCGATCATCAGAAGGGCAATGGTCGCGGTTCCGAGTCCCAGCAGCGCAACGTTGAGGGCCGCGCCGAGCGGGCGGTGACGAATCCAGGCCCAGGCGAGTCCCCAGGTACTCACGGACACACCCTTTCGCCGAGGTTCAGATGGCGGGAAAAGCGTTCGCGAACGCGGGCATCATGGGTCGTGATCACCAGCGTGGAACCGAGACGCTTCGCCTCCGTTGCGAGCAGTTCCGCCACGATCCCGGCATTGCGGTCGTCCAGACTCGCGGTCGGCTCATCGGCCAGCAGCAGCTTCGGTTCGACGACCAATGCCCGGGCCAGCGCCACCCGCTGGGCTTCGCCGACGCTCAGCCCCGCCGGCCGCGCCCGGGCCAGCGCATCCACCCCCAGACGGTGGAGCGTGGCCTGCACGTGTTCCGGTGACGGCGGCAGCCCGGCCAGCGCGCGCGCGAGGCCCAGGTTCTGGACAACATCCAGTGCCTGCACCAGATGCTGGCGCTGGAAGACGATGGCCATCGATCTCCCGCGGAAGCGGTCCCGGGCCGACGGGGTCAGGGACGCGAGATCCACGCCCTGCACCTTCGCCGATCCCTCTGCCGGCATCAGGAAGCCGGCCAGCGTGTGGAGAAGCGTGGATTTTCCGGATCCGCTGGGGCCGAGCACCAACCAGTGCTCGCCGCGGAGCACGCGCCAGTTCAGGGAGGCCAGGACCGGCCGGCCGCCGTAGCCGACGCTCGCGCCGGCCAGTTCGATCGCCGGTCCGTTGCCCGGCGGCGGGGCGGTTTCCGGTGAACCGGAGGTGTCGGGACGCAGGACAGGCACGGCCCGGTCACGCCGCTTCCAGGCGGCGCTGCACGTTGCGAAGATCCTTCCACACATCTGCCTTGCGGGCGGGCTGGCGCAGCAAATAGGCGGGATGAAAGGTCGGCAGGGTCGGTATCGGCGGCTCGTCGTCGATCTGGAGCTCGAACCACTGTCCCCGGATCATGCTGATCGCGAGGTCGCTGGCCAGGAGGATGCGGGCCGGGGTGGCGCCGAGCAGCAGAATCACCTGCGGGCGCACCAGGGCAATATGGGTATGGACGAACGGCAGGCAGACTGCGAGCTCCTCGTCCGTCGGGGTGCGGTTGTTGGGCGGGCGCCAGAAGACGCTGTTCGTGATGTAGACGCTGGTCCGGTCCCGGCCGATCGCGGCCAGCATCTGGTCGAGCAGCTTTCCGGCCCGCCCGACGAACGGCCGCCCTTCCCGGTCCTCGTCGAACCCCGGGGCCTCCCCGATCAGCATCAGTTTCGATTCGGGGTTGCCGTCGGCAAACACGGTGCGGTTGGCCCCCTGCCGCAGGGCGCACCCCTCGAAGCTTTCGACTGCCGCCCGAAGCTCGTCGAGGGTTGCCGCCGGTACCCGAGGGCCGCCGGCTGCGGCCGCCGGTTCCGGCGGCGGGCCGCCCTGGAACCGGTTTACCGGCGTGGCGGACAGCGCTTCATCGACTCCCATCTCGACGTACCACCGAAGCAGCGCGACGTCGGCTGCACGCTGGCCACTCAAGTTCCGTCCAGCTGGCTACAGGGAGGCAAACGGCACCGGCCGGCCCCGGGCGTCGCGGATGAGGGATCCGCCCTCGTCCTGAGCGGCAACGTAGCGGCCGTGCCCGACCCATTTGCCGACGTAGAGCACGGGCTTTACCGGTTTTCCCTCGTAGGTCTTCTCGCGGCGCTCGCGGCCGGCCGCCGCCCGGACTGCCGGGTTGTTCTTGTTGAGTGGCATCGTCCTCTCCGTCCTGGGCCCGCGAAGTCTGCACAACCCCGGCACCGCCGATGCCGGCACGGAAGTCTAGCACAGACCGCCGGTCGGACACCGCTGACGGCCGCGCCCTTCCCGCGGCCTTTCAAGCGGACACGCTTGACTCGTCACCGCTGATGTCGTATCTCTGGTTCCATGAGAATCGGTCTCCGACAATACACCCCCGAGACGGTCGACTGGCTCAAGGCGACGCTGGCGGCCGGGGATTGCACCCGGACCTCGCTGGCGCGCGAGCTGTGCGAGCGCGAGGACTGGCGGAACGCGAAGGGGGAGCCGTGCCTGGCCTCGGCCCGGGCGGTCCTGCCGAAGCTGGCTGCGGCTCTCAAGCTGCCGTTGCCGGCGGCCCGGCCGATGGGAGGCATCCGTGCAGAATCGCGGATTCCATCGCCGGATTATCCCGACCGGCAACTGTCGTGCACGCTGGGCGAACTGGGCGAGGTCGTCGTGGTTCCGGTGGCCGACGCGGAGAAAGGTCTGGCCCGTTCGATGATGGCGTCGCACCATCCCAAGGGCGATGCGGCCTGTCCTGGCGGGCGCCTCCGGTACTGGATCCGCTCGTCCGAGTACGGCATTCTCGGCGGGTTCACCGTGGGTGCCGCCTCCTGGCACCACAAGGTGCGGGACACGCATATCGGCTGGTCGCAGGCGGCGCGGGCCGCCCATCTCGGGCGTGTGGTGAACAACGACCGTTTTCTGATTCTTCCCTCGGTACGGGTTCCGGGACTGGCCTCACACGCGCTCTGCCAGCTCCATGACCGCGTGGCCCACGACTGGGAAGAGCGCTACGGCGTGCGCCCGGAACTGGCGTACAGTTACGTGGGTCCGGAGCAGACGGGCCACAGCTACCGTGCTGCGGATTGGACCTGCTGCCGCGAGCCGAGCCCGGGGCCGAGGCTCCGGGTGTACGTAAAACCGCTGTCGGCCGGCTGGCAGGAAGCATTGTGCCGCGAACCGGAGCGGGTCATCGGCGGCGGCCGGAGGGGACGAGCGGACATGGGCGGAGATGGAGTACGGGCGGAGCACGCACAGCGACGGGCGGATCCGTGCCCGTCTGGTGAAGATGGGCGAGGCCTGGTGCGCCCGTCCGGGAGCATCGTTGCCGGTGATCTTTTCCGGCGAGGCGGAGCAGCGGGCGGCATATCGGTTTCTGTCCAACTTGAGGGTTGATGTGCAGACCATCCTCGAGCCGCACCAGGAGGCGATGGTTGATCGTTGCCGCAGCCAACCCGTCGTGCTGGCCGTACAAGACACGACGATGCTGAATTACAACGGGTTGGAGGGGACCGAAGGCCTGGTCGACATTGGCGGTGGCGGCTCCGGCAGCAAGGGGTTGGCGGCCCATGTCGGCGTCGCGTTCAGCGAAGGCGGCTGTGCCCTGGGGGTGTTTCATCTCGACGCGGACTTCCGCGCCGTCGACAAAAAGACCGCGGTGGAAGGCGAGGAAAGCGGACGCTGGCGGGATGGTTTCGCCAAGTCCGTCGAACTGGCGGCGGCCTGTCCGCAGACCCGCGTGGTGAACCTCTGCGACCGGGAAGGCGACCTGTGGTCGCTGTTGGCGGACGGCTGCGCCTCTGCTGACATGCCCGACGGGGCCGGCCTGCTGGTCCGTGCCAGTCGCTCGAGCCGCCGGCGGGCCTTCACGACGGAGGGCGAGGTCGAGGACCTGTTCGTGCGCACGGCCGGGCTGGACGTCGTCGCGGAGAAGACGATCGACATCGAAGCCTGCGGCGGCCCCGTCAGCGCCAGGGGCGCGAGGGTGTGAAGCTTGAACTGCGGGCCGGTTTCGTCGATCTTGTCCCGCCCGCCGATCTGCCGGCGGACACGCCGCCCCTGCGCCTGCTCGCCGTACGGGTGCGGGAACTCGAGCCGCCGGCCGGGAAGGAGCCGCTGGACTGGCTGCTGCTGACGACCGAAGGCGGACCCACTGCCGAGAACGCGCTGCGCATCGCCGGGTGGTACGAGAAGCGGTGGCTGATCGAGGAGTACTTTCGTGCGCTGAAAACTGGGACGAGGATCAAGGATCGCCGGCTCAACGCCGCCGATGACCTGCGCCGCTGCCTCGCCTTCGACGCCATTACCGCCTGCACCGTCATGTCGGTCGAGCGCCTCGCACGGAGTGCGCCGGAGACGCCGGCGCGGACGGTCGTCCACCGTGACGAGATCTATGTCCTCGCCAAGCATATGGCGAAGCCGAACCATCGCCGGCAACGCGGCCCGCCTGACCCGGATCAGTCCATCGTGGACTTTGCCGTCAACACCGCACGCCTCGCTGGCTTTATCCCCTCGAAACGGCAACCGCTGCCGGGAACCTACAAGCTCTGGGAGGGATACCTGATCTTGTCGCTTTTTGTCGAAAATTACCGTGTTCTGCGCGACTGTTTCGCCATCGAGTCGACAGTGTCGGGTTGAAAGTCCCGCGGCGCCGTTCGGGGATTCGGGTCCATCCGGACGCCCGGGTCCGGACCGTTCGGGCGGGCGGGGTCGAGGGAGGCTGCCCGACCGGACGGCAGGGAGGCAACGCCGGAGGTGAGCAGTCGCCCCAAAAGGGATAGTCTAGAGATGCTCTTGCAAAATTCCTGGCGGCATCAAATTCGGCGACGAAGCGCCGGAATCACTGCCCGGGCAGCAGCAGAATCGGCATCCGGACCGGCCAACGGACCGCCGATCCGCCCGATTTTTTCTCGCTGAGGGTCGTGTTTCGGACGTGGAGCACAGCGGTCCCGTGGCCCGGTTTCGGGCAGATGTCTGGAAGGGCGGGAGAGCCGGGCTCAGTTCAGCAGGCGGAATAGCTGGTCCACGCTGAGGGCGCAGATTCCGAACATGAGATGGGTCATGACCTTGGCGGGGCCACGGACGCAGATCCGGCGCCCGCCGAATTCGTCCTTGAGGCGCCCGTTGACCCGCTCGACGTTCGAGCATTCTCGCAGACGCCGGCGCTCGGCCGGGACCCGGCGGGCGGCCCGGCGAGCCCGGGCCTCGGTCTGGATCGCCTGCTTGCGCTCACGGGTGCGCGGGTTGGGGTCGATGATCGGGACCTGTCCGAGCCGTTCGCTGCAGGCCCGGATCTCGGCTGCGTCGCAGGCGCTGTCATTAGGTCATACAGGCCGGTCGCCCGTCGGGCCGACAGATGCGCCAGCGGCAGCGCCACCTGGCTGTCGGGCACCGACGCCGAAGTCAGAATGCCACTCACCGGCACCCCGCCGTCCGCCGCCCTAGTGCCCCTTCGCATTGCGTTTCGTGCCCACATCACACGCCTGCGACAGGTCCGACAACATCTCTGGCAACGTCATCGTCTGCTGACGCTCCAAGCGCCGCCGCGGTGGCCGCTTCTCGCCGCGACGCGGACGGCCGCGGCGGCGCTTCGGCGGCGGGGGCTTCGGCGTCGCCTTCTCCCGCGCCGGAATCGCCGTCGAATCCCGGGAAATAGGCCCGACCAGACGCCGCCCCAAGGTCTTCGCCACCAACCCCGCGTGCAATCGTTCCGGCAGTGCCGACGCCGCGAACTCCGCGCACGCCCGCGAGAACGTCGACTCGCTCGGCACTTCCCCCGCGCGAATCCAGCCGCGCAGGCGCCGCAGCTTCCCGTCTTCCTGCAGCCGCTCAATCAGGGCCCGCGTCGTCGGCACATCGAACACCGCCTTGGCCAGAAACGCCCGCGCCCAACGGTCCTCCAGCGGCCGACCCGGACCTGACGACGGACCCGGAACACCGACAGGTCCACGAACACAAACTCCATCAACTCCACGAAGCGCTGGTAGCGCGGCGGCAGCGGGCTCAACTTCGATTCCAGCAGGGGAAACAACTCGCCTTGCAACACGGCGTGATGCTGCGATAGAGTCACCTTCAGGGACATGGTCGCTCTCCCTTCTGATCCGGAGTGTGTTGAATTCTCAGGATACCAGAAGATGGCGGCCGGTCCCGCGGAATTTCGCCTGATTCCGGCCGTAATTCCGCTTATTCCGATCTTTTTGCAAGATCCTCTAGAAATGTGAAATCCGCCCATCATTGCGCGACCGAATGCGTATTACATTTCTTTCATGCGGAATCAAGAGTTTCAGTATTGGGGCTCCAGCAGAGAATTTTTTGGGTTCTCGCTTCAGATCGAATGCGACAAAGCGCTTCACCCACCTGCAGGTTGGTCAGAGAGTTAGTGCTGCCGAAGACTCGCTTCGTTGGGCCAAGTTTGGCCTGAGTATTGAAGGCGAGCGTCATCCCCATATTGTCGAGATAGTCATCCTCTGTACTTTCAAAATCATCGGGCGATTGCGATATCAACATGAGGGATCCGCCTTTTGATCGGCTCATTCTGACAAGGTTGCCAAGAGCAGGAAGTTTTGTCGACAGGATCACGTGGGCTTCGTCAAGCATGGTCAAATGACGAAGATCGCGTGTGCCCCGTTCGTCGGTCGGTGCATCCGGTTGAGAGTTGATCCAGCGGTCTAGGGCATCAAGGGTTAGGTTGATGATCAGTCGCCGCATTTCCGCCGACCCGTCTTGTGGAAGCTGGATTATCCAGCTTCTCGCAAAGAATGCAGATGGCGAGAGATCAGGTTTGAAAAGGGTGAACTGAGTGAGTTCGTTCAAGGTCGCTGTCAACTCGTCGGGCTTGCGTCCACGATCCTCGTACTCCGATTCCAGCGCCGACGCAACGTCCGGCAGGTTCGCCGACGCATCCGGCGAACTGTGACACAGCACGGATGAGACAGCTTCCCTAAGCGCTTCTGACTGGACGCCGCTGGGTGTGCGTGTCTTTACTGCGGCGATCGAATCTCGAATGCGGGCGGCGGCTTTCTTGATCGATGTGTCGTCACGGGAAGTAACGTGCAGCACATCTAGGGGGATTGCCGTTTCTGGAGGAGTGATCGATGTGGCTCCGAAACTTCGAGTAAAATTGTCGGTAAGGTCGCCCTTAAAGTCGAACGCTAGGAACGGTAGATCGCAGTGCTGGCGCAAGGTGCGGAGCATGTGAACCGCGGTTCTGGTCTTGCCAGAACCCACGCCGCCCATGATGGCCATGTGGGGACTTCCACCCGCTCCGTTCACCGAAAACATGACGTGTTCGTCCGATTTGAGATCCCGAGCGATTTCGCCTACAGGCAACCGGATTTCTCCGGCGTGGGTGGGCGCGGGCGCAGTTGGTGAGGGGTCGCCGGTCCGGTCACCGTCCCCAGAAAAGCTTGCAAGTTCTGCCAGACGCGCGACGAGACCCTCCATCTGCTGGCCACCGTCGTCCCAGTCCTGTCTGAGAAGAAAAGCGCCCCTGTGCCAATGGCGCGCAACCAATCCTTGTAGGACCTTTTTCGTCATTTCAACGTGATCACTATGCTGCGTGATGAGTGCTAGCCAAGCGGCGGCGTAAGCGTCCTCGCCGAACAATTGCATACCTCGCAAGGGGGTCGCCATGTCTTCGCTGTCTTTATCATTCAATTCAGGCGGTTGCGCTGGGAGAGACAAGGATCTGCCGACAGCCAGCCGGGCAGCGACATATCGGTACCTCCAGCCTAGTTTCGCAGTAAGGTCCGCGCAAATGTTATCCGCGGTTTGGGTCGTCCGAAACGTGGAGTTCGCAAGGTCCGGAATTTCGACAACCATCTCTAGATTTTCTCCAAATCAAGTTTTTTGATGCTCGTTACGGGGACTCCCTTGTCGGTGCGAATTTTCAGTTCAAAGGCAGCCGACAGGCGCTCTCTGATAGCATCAAGCTTGTCATCGACGACTTCTTGATCAGTGGACAAGAGAATCACTTGGCCTGAACGGTCCGTGAATGTCTTCAGGACGCCTATTCTTTGTTCCAGGCTCAGCCGTGCCAACGGTGTATCGATGATGAAGGGAAATGTCCGGCCGCTGACTTTCGTGATCGCCGTAATGAGAGCCTGTGTGAACACTTGACTGGCGCCCGCAGACTTGTCGATCCCGTGCAGATCCTCCCCGGTTTTGGTCAGCATTTTCACTTTGCAGTCTGCGGTGATCTCAATACGGTCCACGCGACCCGACAGGTGAGCCATAGCCTTCCATGCTCGTGTCATTTCTTCGGAAACCTCGCCAACCTCACTCGGCAACGCCTCTTTGAGGAGGCTCTGGATGAGGTTTGCGTAACGGTCGGCGTAGGCCGCCCGCCGCAATGCGGGAGCGCTTCTTTCTTGGCTTGACATGTGGCGCCCAAGCTCCGCTCGCATCTGCGCAAGTTCCGCATTCTTGCTTTGGATGATGCGATCAGCCTCATCTCTCTGGGATTTGTAGTGTCCCGTCTGCTCGGAGACCTTGCTTAATTGCGTGGTGAGACGTTCTACTTCCGGCGCCGTCGCTTCCATTTCCTGCCATTCCCGTCTTGCATCGTCGGCGCGTTCGACGGCGATACGAAATCGTTCTTCATGGCCGGCGACTTCTCCTTCGGTGTGATTATCCAGCGCCAGCAGGCGTTCAATCGCTCGGTCACGTGTCGTTCCTTTGAGGGACAGATGGCGATAGTTCTTGGGGCAGTCTTCGGGGGCCGGATGCCACAGTGCATCCCAAGCCGCTTTGCCGGCTTCGACAACAGCTAGCCGATGACTGTCATCAAGCGGCGGGTCGAGCGCGGAGACACGGCGCTCCAGTTCAAGGGCAAAGCGGTCGAGATGCTGAAAGCCTTCGTTACGGCCAGCCTCCCAGCGCTCGCGCTTTGCTTCCGACTCAAGTCTTTCGCGTGTCCGGTTCCGGAGCTCGGAACCCGCGACAGCCAATGCGACATCTTCTTGGATAAGCGCCAGCAATGCTTCCATGGCGCGTTGCGCCTCATCCCGATGGCGTTGTTCGGCTTGCATGAGTCTTCCGACCATTGCGGTCGTGCCTTCACCACGACCGCCAATGATTTGGGTCAAGTCGTCGATTTCTGCCTCAAGGCTTGGCAGCGTCGCCTCCGCTTCGTCGAAGCGCTTCTGTTCCCTGCTTATGGTTTCCAAAATGGCGGCAATGTCAGCCTCTACCCTCTTAACGGTGCTATCGGTCGGCGCCACCACTGAGGAGCGCATTCTTTGCGCATACATTGCGAGAGACGAATGCAGGCTACGCAAGATCGGGAGACCCAGTAGCCCCTCAATCCCTTTACGGACCTGTTCGCCCATTTCACGATTAGCATAGCGCTGCACCTGTTCACCGTCGAAGAGAAAGAATTCAGCGAGGCTGGTATGCAGGAAGTGCTGCGCTATCCAGTCACGAAACCATTCGTCACGATTTTCGATTCTGGATGGAGGATTGACGGGTTCCCTGGCCAGTCCTTGGAAAATCGTGAGTTCATCATCGCCCGGTTTGTGTTGGCGATTCTGTCGGAAATGCCAAATCCGCGTAAGCTCTATAGGTTCTCTGTTGTCGTCCTCGACTTCGATCGATACAGAGCATTTTGCCGGGCCGGTTTCCGTTGCTCGCTTGTGAAGGGCGCCGCTAAGGAACTGGCTGTAGCTGGCCTTGAAGGGATCAACGGTATTGCCATGGGTGGCTGCTCGGGCGCGGGGCACGAGAGCCAGCCCCCCCCGTCCAAACAATCCCAGCGCGAGGGCCTCGAAGAAAGAAGTTTTTCCGTACTCGTTGGGTGCTTTTATAAGAATGACATTCCGGTGGCTAAATGGGGGCGGAAATTCGAAGCGAGCGTGCCTGTATGAGCGCCAGTTGATTAGTTCTATAGAACGAAAGTGCATTAATCGTCCGTTTCAGTATTAATATTGTCTAAAATCTCGCTAAACGCCTCTGTTATTCCACGTTTTCGGAGCTTTCCTTGCTGATCGAGCTCCACGACGATAAGCTGTTCAAGAACAGTTGGGTCGAGATCTGCTTCCTTGCACTTCGCGCGAACCAACTTTCGGCCCGCTTCACTGCGAAGGATTGCGACATGGCCGTTCGGCATCACGCGCCTCCGGTGGCTACAGTGCGCTGTGTTTCCGCATTTCGTTCCGCGCTGACGATTACGTCTTTCACCCAAAGCTCCCGTATGCACTCGACTTCCGATTGAGCAATCAAGATCATTTTGGACTGTGCTTGAAGCGCCAACAGCCGATTGAGGATTTCGTGCCGGGTAGCCATGTTGAACGGACCAGGCACGAATACTCCCTTGGGGGTGATCGTGACGCGTCCATTGCGGCGTCGGGCAAGGCGGCGTGTCGGATCATTGCGAATCTTCACGAGCCAGTCGCGAAACTCGAGCAGCGGTATGAATTGATTGAACCCGGATTCGACGAATCCCGCTAGGCTCTTGTCCTTTTCGACAACTGTGCATGTCCAGCATCCGAAACGAGAAGATGTTGTGCCACACGAAGGTGCGTCGGTCGGCGACGTCACGACCGGGCATTCACCACCACCTGCGTCCCGATAAAGCTGGATCAACCGATCGTGGTTGCCTCCCCAAGGGGGCTTGTTTTCTGCGAGGAAATCCCAGACATCATCGGTGTCCAGCTCCAGAATGGGCCGAAAGACCAAGCACCCTGGAAGATCATTGTGCCGGTTCAGTCGCGCACCGTTATCATAGCGGGCCGCCACCCCGGCTCGTGCGATGCTCTCATTTCTACGTACGCCAAGGAGAAGTATCACTTCGCCCGAAACACTCGCTTGTTTTCGAATATAGTTGCTAGTCGGTTGAATCTTCATTCGGTCAGTACACCAACGGAAGCTGCGGTTGGGCGAGGGATAACCGCGGCCGATGAGATTGACCCAAAACGTCTGGTTCGGTTTGGGTGCGGTCGTGGCGACAACCACGGGCAAGTCGAATGCCTGCGCCGCCTTCTCAATTTCAGCGAGGCTGATTCGGACATGTTCCATGACCAGTGGACTCTCGACGAGGGTATCGTTTGCCACTATGTGGATGGCCCGCGTTCTCTCGCTGCGTGGCAAGGAAACCAAGTGCTCGAAAACCAAGTGGGCCACGAGTGTGCTGTCCTTGCCGCCGGAAAACCCGATGATCCAGGGCTTGCCGTGAGGCTCTGCGTATTCCTCGTAAATTTCTTGTCGGATGTAGGCAAGGGCGTTATCGGGGATCAAACTGAGAGATACTTCGGATGTGGCATGTCGACGTTCCCCGGCGGTACTGGAAAACGCCGGCGCCTCTGAGGCAATAGTGCGCGGCATCCTATCAAGGTGGTTTTGGACCGGGACCGGCATGGTATGCGCTCTCATATGGTTGCTGCCCACGGTAGATCAGCGGTCCGAAGCTGATCGTTCTGCCGCTGAAGGGTGGCCCGAGTGTACAAGTTGATTTCAACAAGGATGCCCCGATTTGTCAAGGGTTACAGGTGTTCGCGCGGAAGGCCGGGCGGCCGGGGCTTGACCCCCGGAGTTGCCGTCACGCACCCTTGTCCCGGCCCGCCTCCCTGGCGACGTATCGGGAGCTGCGTGACTCCCGGCCGGAACCCCGGATCGTTCGATGCTGACCACCCGCCCGCTGATCGGTCTGACCCTTGACCACGAAACCACCGAGACCTACTCGCGATTTCCCTGGTACGCACTGCGGCAGAACTACGTCGACTGGATGGCCGGAGCCGGAGCGGTTCCGGTCGCGCTTCCGCACGAGACCGCTCTCGTGGAAGAGCTGGTGCAGCGCCTCGACGGCCTGGTGGTGACCGGCGGTGCGTTCGACGTGGATCCCGCCCTGTTCGGTGCGGGGGAACGCCATGCGAGCGTGACGACGAAAGACCGACGTACGGCGTTCGAGGCCGCCATCACGCGGCGGGCCCTCGCACGGGACCTTCCGGTTCTCGGCGTGTGCGGCGGCGAGCAGCTGCTCAACGTGGTGCTGGGCGGCTCGCTGCTGCAGCATATTCCCGGTGCCGTGCCCGACGCGCTGGCACATGAACAGGCCAATCCGCGTGACGAGCCCGGACACGCCGTCACGGTCGTGGCCGGTACCCGGCTCGCGGCGATCGTCGGCTGCACCTCCCTGGAGGTGAACAGCGCCCATCACCAGGCGGTGGCCGACCCGGGCGACGGTGTGGTGGTCAATGCCGTGGCCCCGGACGGCGTGATCGAGGGTATCGAGCATCCGGCGTACCGGTTCTGCATCGGTGTGCAGTGGCACCCCGAGTTCGTCCTTCAGGACGGTGACCGGCGACTGGGGCGGGCGTTCGTGGAGGCCGCCCGCGCGTGAGGGGAGAGCGCATCGGGCGGCGGATCGCGAGAGCGGGGCTCTGTTCCCGGCGCACGGCCGAAAAATGGATTGCCGCCGGCCGGGTCCGGGTGAACGGAGAGCGCGTGGGCGGGCCCGCCCGCAACGTGACCCCCGGTGACCAGGTGGAGGTGGACGGGGCGCTGCTGCCGACCCCTGCACCCGCACGGCTGTTCCGTTTCCACAAGCCGCCGGGGGTGCTCACGGCGCGGGCGGACCCGGAACGGCGGTCAACCGTGTTCGATCTGCTGCCGGACGGCCTCCCGTATCTCCATCCGGTCGGCCGGCTCGATCTGGCTTCGGAAGGCCTCCTGCTGCTGACGACGGACGGTGCGCTGAAACGATGGCTGGAACTGCCCCAGACCGGTCTGCCGCGGTGCTACCGGGTTCGCGTGCACGGCCGCGTGGACCCCGGACGCCTGGCCGCCCTCGCCGGCGGCACCCGCATCGCCGGCGTGGACTACGGCCCGGTCGCCGTTGCGGAAATCCGCACCGGCAGGAGCAACGCATGGCTGGAAGTGACCGTGTACGAAGGCAAGAACCGGGAAGTGCGGCGGGTGCTCGGGCATGTCGGACTGGAGGTGAACCGCCTGATTCGCACGGCCTACGGGCCGGTTCGCCTCGGCGCGCTTCCGCGCGGCGGCCTGGACGAGATCCCGGCGGCCTGGCTGCGACGGCACTTTGGCAGGGCCGCGTGAGCCGCGTCACCGTGCTGGCCGGGCGCCACCGCGGCCGGACTCTCGAAGTGCCAACCGGTGCGGAGGTCCGACCGACCCTGGTCCGGGTCCGCAAGTCCCTGTTCGACATCCTCGAGCATTCGCCGCGCCTGGGCCGACCCCTCGCCGGCGCCTCGATTCTCGACCTGTTTGCCGGCACGGGAGCACTGGGAATCGAAGCGTTGTCGCGCGGCGCAGCCTCGGCGACGTTCGTCGAACACCGGGCCGCCGCCGTGGCGGCGCTGGGGCGCAATCTCGCTGCCCTGGGCGAACAGCACCGGGCGCGCATCCTGCACGCGGACGTGCGGTGCCTGCCGGTGTCGATCCGGGCCGCCGAGTTCGTGTTCGTGGACGCTCCGTACGGTGCGGGGCTGGCGGCGGCGGGCCTGCAGGCCGCGCACGATTCGGGATGGGTGGCCGCGGACGGAGTGGCGGCCATCGAACTCGGCCGCCGGGAGGCGTTTTCGATTCCCGCCGGCTGCCGCCTTATCGACGAACGCTACTACGGTACGACCCGGATCTGCCTCCTCCGCACCTGATCCGCCCGCCCGCCGCTTCCCGGGTCAGGAACGACGCGGCCCGCAACCACCACCCGGGGTGCCGTCGCCGCAGTCGGCCGACGGCGGCGACGGCGTCCTGACGATGGGGGAACAAGGCGAACACGGCGGTGCCGCTTCCGGTCATTCTCACGGCCTCCACCCGTCGCGCCCCGGCCAGGGCCCGCTGCACCGTCCGGATGACCGGCGCCAGCCGCATCGCCGGTGCCTCGAGGTCATTGGCGGTGCGCGCCAGGTGGACCCGCAACGGACTGCGCCGGCGCCGTGCCTGACCGCTTCCGGCCCCCCGCCAGCCGGCGTAGACCCTTGACGTGGCGAGCTCGACGCCCGGCCAGGCGATCACCACGTGACCGGACGGGGGCGGCATCGGAGCCAGTTCGGTGCCGGTTCCGCCTGCCCAGCAGGCCTGGCCCCGGAAGCAGGCCGGACCATCGGCCCCCAGCGCCAGGGCGGCGGCCGGCACCGCGGGGTGGTCGTGCCCCAGGCCCCAGAGCTGCTGCAGGGCCCGGAGAGCGGCCGCGCCGTCAGCGGTACCCCCGCCCAAACCCGCGCCCGGGGGAAGATGCTTGTCCAGCTGCAGGGCTGCCCCGGTCCGGATGCCGGCGCGGCGGCGCAACTCGGAGGCCGCCCGCAGCACGAGGTTCCCGGCTCCGAGCGACCGCACGCGCCGGGCCATCGGGCCGGAGACCGACAGCGACAGGTCCGGCGCGGCGGCAGCGGCCACGACGTCACAGGCGTCCACGAAGGCCAGCGCCGAATCGATCCGGTGGAGCCCGGAGTCGGTTCGTCCAAGCACATGCAGATGCAGGTTGATCTTGGCCGGGGCGCACTCGACGACGGGTCCGGCCCGGGCCGTGTTCAGATCCCGATCTCCTCCCTGTCCGGAAGGACCCCGTCGAGACCGTGTTCCAGCTTGTGCCGGATCTCGTCGGCGAGCGCCGGGTCGGGTTCCTCCATCAGTGCGTTGCGCCACTGCCGGCGGGCCTCGAGCCTGCGGCCGGTCCGCCACAAGGCGTCTCCGTAATGGCTGGTGATGACCGGATCGCCGGGCTCGGCCTCCATTGCCCGCTCCAGCGTCTTCACCGCCAGGTCGAAGTCGCCCATCCGAAACTGCGCCCACCCGAGACTGTCAATGATGAATCCGTTGTTGGGCCGGAGCTCCACGGCCCGCGTGACCATCGCCAGCGCCTCTTCCAGCCGCCGGTCCTGTTCGATCCAGCTGTACGCGAGGTAATTCAGGACGAACGGCTGATCAGGGACGAGTTCCAGGGCGCGCTGCAGATCCCGTTCTGCCGGTTCCCATTGCCCCGACCGCTCGAAGGCGGCGCCGCGGCCGTACAGCAGCGGCCAGTGATGTGGTTCAAGTTGTTCGACCCGTTCGAGCGCCTGAGAAAATGCGCCGACGGCTTCATCGTACCGTTCAAGCGAGGACAGCAACTGTCCCAGGGTGCTGAAGGCCCCCGGCCGATTCGGATGCCGGTCCGCCAGCCGATGCAGTTTCGTGCGCGCCTCCTCGACCCGGTCCAGCCGGCCGAGCAGGGTGCCCATCGCCAACCCGGCGTCCCAGGCTTCGGGTACGTCGGAGGGAATGCTGCGGTAGGAGACCAGCGCAGCCTCGGTCGCGTTGAGTCTCTCCTGTACCTGGCCGGCGAACACCCTTGCCGTGAACAGTTCCGGTTCAAGGAACAGCGCGATCTGCAGATACGCGAGAGCGGGGCGAAAGAGCTGCTCGGCAAACAGCATGCGGGCCCCGTCGAGCAGGGTCTCGGCGACCCCGAGGGCGATGTCCCGGTTGTCCAGGCGCTCGGTCCCGGCCTCTGATCGGGGGTCGCGTCCGGCAACCGGGGCGGTCGCCGGGGCAAAGCTCGCGAGGCCGCCCGGAACCGGGAGTTCCGCCCCTTCCTGAAGCGCCAGTACCGCTCCGCCAGCCGGCCGGCGGTCGTGGAGCGTGGTCTGAATCTGCGCGGCCTCTTCGGTCTGGCCGGATGCCCGGAAGTGGGCCAGTGCCGACAGCGCGACCCGATCCTGGGTGCGGGCCGGCTGCACTGCGGCCCGGTAATGCCGGCCGGCGGCCTCCGTTTCCCCCCAGTGATCGAGGATGCGGGCTGCGTGGTAGTGGAAAAACACGCTCAGGGCCCCGCGCTCAAGGTGGCGGTCGATCTCTTCCAGCGCCGCGTCCGGCCGACCCCGGGAACTCGAAATCCAGGCCCGCAGCACCGGCGCCAGATGGCCGGAAAGTCCGCCGGATCCGATTTGCCCGAGCGTGGTTTCGGCGGCGGCCAGGTCGTGGCGCTGGATCTCGCCGGCAAGCTGAAGGAACACCTGCAGCTCCCACGGGGTGGTGTCGTCGAGATCGAGGTCGACAACCAGCTGGATGGCCGCCGCCACTTCTCCGTTCAGCACAAACGCCTTGATGGCGTCGACGGCCACGGCGGGATCCCCCGCTTCGCCGATCAGGGAGCGGAAATAGGTGGAAGCGCTGGCGTAGTCTCCGGCCTGCACCGCGTGATGCGCGGCAAGGTACGCGCCGAACGGCGAACCCGAAACCGGCAGGGCATCCGGGGAACCGGCCGCCGCAGCCGTCAAGCCGCCGACGGCCAAGGTTACGGTGGCAGTCATGACGGCAACCACGCGGATGATCACGAATTCAGCCTCCAGCCGGTCTCTCGCATGCGCCGTCCGGTTGCGCACGACAAGAATATAGGTGGTTTGATCACGACCCTCGCCGGTGGCGGCGTGTGGAGTCGACCGGCGGGCCGAACGAAGGCGGGTTTGGCGGTCAAGCCGGCCACCCTTCCCGTCGCGAGCCCGCAGGGGAAGCGCCACGGGGTGCCATGACCGGTTTGTCCGAGGCGCCGGGACGGTTCCCGCGACCCGTCCCGGATTCCTGACCTTGAACGCTGATGGGACTGGTTTGACCGGCTTCGTCGGTACCCGGCAACCCGGAACGCCCCGGTTGGCGGTTTCTCGCCGTCGCCAGGGTTCGTGAGAGGTTCCGCGTCGACCCTTGCGGCGGATTGCCCTGACGGAAGCCAGCGGCACCTGTCTGAATCCAGGGCAAGAACTTCGTCTCGGAATCAGGCTTCACGGTGTGGGGCGGGCATGGTCTGGCACCAGGGAATCCGGATACCCGGGAACCGGCAGGCCGTGGCCTGGAGCGGTGTCGGTTTCACGTGCGGTCTCGTCAGGGTTGCCAGGCAGAATCGTCCGGGGTGGGGGGTCGCCGACCCTGGGCCGCATGTCCGCGTCTCGAGGCCGGGCGGGAATTTGCTCAGGAATTCGGTTAGCGGTTGTCTCCTGCCCAGGCGATAGCCGCGTCGGGGAGATGTACTGTACCGGCTACATATTGCCCCTGGTGTCCCCTGAAATGTCCGTCGACTGTTCCCTGCTCTCCGCCCGTCCGGACAAACCGGCCTTCTTGCCAACGGATGTCATAGCGCAAGTTTCGGTATGCCGCCCCCTGAAGTCGGTCAGGTCAAGGGTTCCCTGCTGAGACTGCAAGTCCATATTCAGCCGCATGTCTCCGCGCAAGCGCTGCCCGGCACGGGCCCTGCCAACCGCCATTCCGATCCACGTTGCCGCTCCGGTTACCTCCACGGGCGTGACTTTCCGGAATCTCGAACTGAGGGTGGCTTGCCAGCGCCCATTCTTCTCCTTGATCTCAACGGAAATGCCGCCAAAAGCGTATTCCCAATTGTCAGGAGGTTTCTCAATCCAGACCTTCCCGGCACGATCTAGATGGATTTCGCCCCCACATCCTGCCAACAGCAGACACCCGGCGAGTACAATTCTAAGCATGGTAACCCTCTCCAGAGATGTACTTCGTTATCAGCGACGGCCGCGGTTCCCGCAGGAACGCTGCTCGCTCATGATTCCGTATCAGCGGTCCAGTCTACCCGTCGCGACCCCGCGCAATCGGTGGCCCGCGGAACGAACTTCATCGGCCCCGGCGGAGTGCCACTGAATCGAGCGGTGCGGCGAGCTCCATCAGACTGGTCCAGGCCCCGTGCGCGCTCCGTTCTCGCCCGCGTCGGGATCAGCGCACGAAGTTTCGCCGCCGCCTGGGCCATCTCGATCTTGAAGTACGCCACCTCCCTGATCTCGTGGGCGAGGCGGACCAGAAACGGAACGCTGAGCTCCACGCCGGAGAGCGGCGCATCCTGTACCATGATGGGCGATGCAGGCCGGCCTCCGAGGCCCGGGCAAACTGCTTACGCGTCTCCACCCGATCCCAACGGCTTACGCCATGTTCGTCGCTACATCGTCGCCCCGCTCTGAACAATGCAGGACAGGGCCCCTGCCTGTTACGGTGACAGCCGGAATCGTTCGGAGTCTTCGCCATGAAGCGCATTTGGCTCCAGAACTATCGCTGCTTTCACGATAAGCAGGAAGCCCTGCTGAACCGAGGAGAGGCAATGTCCGGTTCATCGTATGAGACGCTGTACCAGTCTTGGGCCGCCGACATGGAGGCGTTCTGGGCGGAGCGGGTTCGGTTGCTGGACTGGAGCCGGGTACCGAAACGGATTCTGGATCGTGATGACCCGCCGTTCTATCGCTGGTTTCCGGACGGCGAATTGAATACCTGCTTCAATTGCCTGGACCGGCATGTTGAAGCCGGCAGAGGCCCCCAACCGGCGTTGATTTATGACAGTCCGGTCACCGGAACCCAACGGACCTTCACCTATCGCGAGCTTCTGGACCTGACCGCCCGGGCGGCGGGAGCATTTCGGGCGCTGGGGGTCCAGCGCGGCGATCGTGTGCTGATCTACATGCCGATGATTCCGGAAGCGGTCATCGCGATGCTGGCCTGCGCCCGCCTGGGTGCGGTGCACTCGGTAGTGTTCGGGGGATTTGCCGCACCCGAGCTGGCGTCACGGATCGACGACGCGGCGCCCAAGCTTGTGGTGGCGGGCAGCTGCGGTATCGAGCCGAACCGCGTGGTGGCCTACAAGCCGATGCTGGATCAGGCGCTGGAACTGGCCGACCATGCTCCGGCACACTGCCTGATCAAGCAACGGGAGGCGGCTCGGGCCGAGATGATGGACGGTCGCGACCGGGATTGGGACGAGGCCGTCGAGAGCGCCGGTACGGCCGAGTGCGTAACGGTGTCTGCCGTCGATCCGCTGTACATTCTCTACACCTCAGGCACCACAGGCGACCCGAAAGGGATCGTCCGGGACCAGGGTGGCCATGCGGTGGCATTGGCCAACAGCATGGCCATGACCTACGGTCTGGAGCCCGGCGAGGTTTTCTGGGCCGCATCCGATGTCGGCTGGGTCGTCGGGCATTCCTACATCGTGTATGCGCCTCTCCTGCGGGGCTGCACCACCGTGTTGTACGAGGGAAAGCCGGTGGGCACCCCCGATGCCGGCGCCTTCTGGCGGGTCATTGCCGAGCACAACGTGGCCGCGCTGTTCACTGCCCCGACGGCGTTCCGGGCCATCCGGCAGGCCGACCCGGAGGCGGAACTCCTGCAGCCATACAACCTTGAAGGATTTCGTGCCCTGTTTCTGGCCGGAGAACGGGCTGATCCCGATACCGTCCGCTGGGCCGAACGGGTGCTGGGTGTTCCGGTGCTCGACCACTGGTGGCAAACCGAAACGGGATGGTCGATCACCGGCTACTTCGCCGGTACCGAGGGGTTTCCGGTCCGGCCCGGGTCGGCGGGCAAACCGGCGCCGGGCTATGCCCTGAACGTGCTGGATGATCAGGGACGGCCGGTCCCGCCGGGGGAGATCGGGGCGCTCGTCGTGAAGTTGCCGATGCCGCCGGGCTTCACTCCCACCCTGTGGGGGAACCGGGAGCGCTTTCGCGCAACCTATCTGGACGCGTACCCCGGCCATTACGTCACGGCCGATGCCGGGATGGTGGATGCCGACGGGTACGTCTGGGTGATGGCGCGCACCGACGACATCATCAACTGCGCCGGGCACCGGCTTTCGACCGGTGCCATGGAAGAGGTGCTGACCCGGCACGCAGACGTGGCCGAGTGCGCCGTCGTCGGCGTGAGCGACCGCCTCAAGGGTCAGGTCCCGATGGGGTTGCTGGTCCTCAACGCCGGCGTGACCCGGCCGGTGGAGGACATTGCCGCCGAAGCGGCGGCGATGATCCGTGAAGCGATCGGAGCCGTGGCTTCGTTCCGCCGTACAGTCGTCGTGCGGCAGCTCCCCAAGACCCGTTCTGGCAAGATTCTGCGAAACGTCATTGCCGCCATCGCCGACGGGCGGGAGCCGAAGGTCCCGCCGACCATCGAGGACCCGTCGGTCCTGGATGGCGTACGGGCGGCCGTGCGGGCGGCCGGCGGCCCGCATGGCTAGTCGTGCATGCGAGGACCGCCCAATGTTCGCGCCTACGGCCTGCTGATTCGCGGTGTTCGGGTTCTGATCGCCCGCGAGACCGTGGGCGGTGTGCGGGCCCGGAAGTTTCCCGGGGGCGGAGTGGAGGCCGGCGAGACACCGGGAACGGCCCTGGTACGGGAGTACCGGGAAGAAACCGGTCTTGCGGTGCGGATCGTGAGGCTGCTGCATGCGCCAGGCACACTGATCTCGCCGTGGACGGATGCTCCGTACACACCGCTGTACTACACGGTGGAGGGCAGCGGCACACCGGTTCCGCAACCACCGGAGTTCCTTTCCCTGGAGTTCGCCAGGCCGACGGACCTGTTGGGGGCTCCGGATGTCGCTGCACCCGAGCAGGAGGCGCTTCGGCGCGCCCTGGTCCGGACGGCCTGAACCCGAACTGCGCGTCCCGCCCGCCGTCGCCCGCGCCGCAAGAGGCCGGTTGCGGGCTCAGACAGCAAGGTGTTTCGCTGCCTGGCCCCGGATCAGTACTGTTCGGACAACATCCGGACGTCTGGATCTGCCCCTTGGCCACCCGGGTTTCCCCCGATCAGGCGGCGCCGATGACGGTCGGTCCTGAACACCGGATGTTGCGGTGAAAGGCAACCGGACCGGCGCATCCAGCGGCCCGGCGGGTTATGGGTGCCGAGACCGGTACAGGCACCCACCGGCGGAGAAGGCGGGTTTCGGCGAGCAGTCCGGAAACCGACCCCCGCGGCCTTGCCGGCACCGCCGGCATCGGGCGCACGGGCAGGACCTCCTCGCCCGGCCCCTCGGTCGGTCTTGCATGCCCGCGGCCGGCCGGCGCGCCGCCCCTCATCCGGGCGGGGCCGTTTTCCCGGATTCCGGCGGCACACGTCCGGCAAGCGTCACCAGATCAAATGCGGCCGTGATGCCGCCGTCCGGATGCCGGTAGCGCGCCGTGTAGAGGTTCAGCGCCCGGACGAAGGCGGGTTTCGACAGGCGGTGTCGGGACGCCTGCATCAGGCCGCCCCGTTCGCCCGCCCGCCTGAGCATCCGGAGCAGGGCGCCGGTGTCCTCGAATACGAGCCGGCGCCGGTCGATGTCCGCTACCGGCATGCAAAACCCGGCGCGCGGCAGCAGGTTGCCCAGTGTCTGCACGTCCGCAAAGGGCGGTACCCGGAGAGTGGCACCGTCGGAAGTCAGCGCTTCCGCTTCCAGCAGCACTTCGCGCAGTTCGCTGAGCGTCTCTTCGGCGGGCAGGGATGCGAGGAACAGCCCGCCGGGCCGGAGGATCCGGCGGATCTGGATCAGGGCCCCGGGAAGATCGTTCACGGCATGGAGGGTCAGGGGCGCCAGCACGGTGTCGAAGGTCGCCGGGCGGAAAGGCAGCAGCTCGTCGTCGGCGACCACTGCGGTAGCGGCAGCACCGGTCAAACACGCGGGGTCGGGACTCAGCACCGTCAGGAGCCCGATACCCGGGTGCTGCTGCACCGCCCGGATCACGGAACCGCGCCGGGCGCCCAGCAGCAGACAGGCTTGTGCGGGCTGCTGAAACTCCTGCAGCCGTTCGAGAAGTGCGTCGACCAGTTCGGCGAGCAGCACGGGGGGTTCCCGCCGGGCGGCGTGCGCGAGACGCCCCCGCACCGCACGGCGGTCGAAGAGTTTCGGGACGCCGGACGACGGGGCCGCAGGCCCGCCGTGGCCGTTCACGCCGGCATGCACCCGAGCGTGACGGCCCGCTGTCGGACCAGGGCGTAGACGAGGTCGATCGTCGGCGTCTTGACTCCGACCATCCGGCCCACCTCGGCTACGGCGAGCGTGAGCGCGTCAATCTCCAGCGGCCGGCCCCTCTCCAGATCCTGCAGCGTGGACGGCTTGTGGGCGCCGACCGCGCCCGCACCGTCGATCCGGGTGTCGATGTCGAGTGCGAATCGGATGCCAAGCGCGTTTGCCACCTGTTCGCCTTCCTGCATCATCGTGTGGATGACTCCCCGCACGCCGGGGTCCGCGGCCAGTTCTGCCAGGGTGCCGCCGGTCAGGGCGCTGACCGGGTTGAAGGCCAGGTTTCCCCAGAGTTTCATCCAGACGTCGGAGCGAAGGTTGCGGCGCACCGGCGCCCTGAACCCGGCGTCGCTCAGCAGCCGTCCGACGGCGCGGGCGCGGTTGCTCGCCGAGCCGTCCGGCTCGCCGACCAGCATGCGGTTGCCTTCGATGTGCCGAACGTGTCCGGGCCCCGGCAGGTCGGCTGCCGGATACACCACGCAGCCCACCACCCGCTCGGGGCCGATGTTGCGCCACTGGGCACCATCGGGGTCGACGGCGTGGATCTGGTGCCCGTCGTACGGGGGGCCGAACCGGTGGAAATACCACCAGGGAAAACCGTTGACGGCCGGCACCACCACCGTATCCGGCCCGAGGAGCGGGGCCATCGACGCCGCGGTCCGGGCCGCCGAATGCGCCTTCAGGCCCACGATCACCACATCCTGGCCGCCAAGTTCCGCCGGGTCGTCGGTAGCCGGCAGCCGCACGGTGAAATCGTCGCCGGGATCAATCCCGGTGCAGCGCAGCCCGCTGTCGCGCAAGGCCGCGAGATGCGGACCGCGGGCGATCAGCGATACGTCGACGCCGGTCCGCGCCAGCCGGGCCCCGACCAGGCCGCCGATGGCCCCGGCGCCGAACACGCAGACCTTCACGAGGTCAGCCCGAGCTGCTGGGCCAGACCGATCCGCTGGAGCTTTCCGGTCGGACCCTTCGGGATCTCGTCGACCACCAGCACCGTTCGCGGCACCTTGAACGCAGCGACGCGTTCGGCGACGAACCGCCGCAGCTCTTCGGGCGCGGGCGTCGCGCCTTCGGCGGCCACCACGGCCGCCGCCAGGTCTTCGCCGAGACGGGGGTGCGGCACGGCAAAGGCCACGGCCTGGACCACGTCGGGATGGGCCAGCAGGGCTTCGTCGACCTCCCTCGGGCTGATCTTCTCCCCGCCCCGGTTCACGATCTCCTTGATCCGCCCGACAAGAAAAAGATAACCGTCGTCGTCAAGGTACCCGAGATCACCGGTTCGGAACCAGCCGTCGGCAAAGGCTTCGGCATTGGCGTCCGGCCGTTCCAGATAGCCGCTCGTGACGTTGGGGCCGCGGATGACCACTTCACCGACGGTGTTCGGTGTCAGCTGATCTCCCTCCGGTCCGAGGAGGGCGATTTCCGGTCCGGCAGCGAGACCGACCGACCCCGGTTTCCGCACTCCGGGAGGCAACGGGTTGGACGCCATCTGGTGTGCGGCTTCAGTCATGCCGTAGCTTTCGACGACCGGAACGCCAAACGTGCTTTCCATCTCGGCCATGACCACCGGGGGCAGCGAGGCGCTGCTCGACCGGATGAATCGAAGGGCGTGATGGCGGACGGCGTCCGGGTTCCGTGCCGCCCGCGCCAGAATCGCCTGATGCATGGTCGGAACGGCGGAGTACCACGTCGGGTTCATGGCGGTGAGCCAGCGAAAGAACGAGAACGCGTCAAACCCCGGCGGCACGGCCCGGCCAGGGGCGCCGCAAGGCAGGCCACGAGGCCGTGAATGTGAAAGAGCGGCATCACGTTCAGGCAGCGGTCGGACGGTGTCAGCTCAAGGGCAGACGCGATGTTGCGGGCCGATACTTGCAGGTTGGCGTGGGTGAGCGGCACCAGTTTCGGACGGGAGGTCGTGCCCGAGGTGTGCAGGAGCAGGGCGACGTCGTCGACCGCGGCGGGGGAGCGGTCCGGCGGCACGGCTCCGGGCTGGCCCTCCAGGCGGAAGGCGCCGGCCGCGGCCGGGTCGGCCCGGACGCGGATCACCGGGATTCCGAGCGCTGCGGCCGCCGCGACGGCCGGTCCGTCCGAATCCGCCTCCGTGAGCAGGACCGCCGCCCTGGTGTCGGCAAGGTGGAATTCGCATTCCTCCCGGCGAAGCGCCGGGTTGAGCGGAGCGGCGGTTCCGGTGGCGCTCGCCGCC
Source organism: Alphaproteobacteria bacterium (assembly GCA_965203385.1). GTDB lineage: Bacteria > Pseudomonadota > Alphaproteobacteria > TMED109 > TMED109 > VXPW01. The sequence goes on along the minus strand of OZ241893.1, from coordinate 1,381,134 downwards.
AGGAACGAGGTGGCCATGACCGGTCCGTTGGGAAGCTGGATCGCGATGGGCATCCGCCGCCCGACCCCGTACCCGTGCAGGGCCGCCCGGGCCGCAGCGACTAGCTGCCGCAGGTCCCCGTACGTGAGGGGGGCGCGGCCCGGTTCGACGAGGGCCGGAGCGGAATCGCGCCCCTTGGCCAGCAGGGCGGTCACGGCGGAAGAATCGTGCATGCCCCAAGCATAGCGGTGTGCGCCGGGCAGATGATGGCGCGTCCGGAGCTGGCTCAACGGCAGGAACGGAACGCGCTTGACCCAGTGGCTGGAGCGGCCGCGCACCTGCCGGGCCCGCGGTGCGGTTCTCCCTTGCCTGCGGAGGTGGGGCGGGGCGCCATTTGCCGGCTGAATCTTCCCTTCCGTGGCCGCTCGCTTGCCGGCGTCAGCGATGGTCCCGGATCAGGGCAACTCCACGTTCTGGATGGCACCCATTTCTGGCATGAGAAACACGGCCGGGGCTGGCAGATTCGTTCCGGGCGTTGTATGGCTACCTGCATGGTGTCGCTGTCCCTGCCCGTCCTGGTGCCGCCGGGGTCGACCGCGGGCTTTTCGCTCGCTGACGTCACGGTGCGCCTGTGCGGTTTCCCTGAGCGTCCCGCCTGGGACGCGATGATGAACCGGCACCATCCCCTGGGCTTCCGTCGTTTTGTCGGCCACGGGCTTCGGTATGTGGTGGAATGGCGGGGGCACTGGGTGGCGCTGTCGGGCTGGGGGGAGGCGGCCTGGAAGAGCCGTCACCGCGACGCCCTGATCGGTTGGCAAGGGGATCAGAAGTGGACCCGTCTGCACCTGATCTCGAACAACATCCGTTATGTGATTCTGGGCGGGCGGGGGCAGTTTCCGCGTCTGGGATCGCATGTGCTGGGGCGGATTACCCGCCGTCTGAGCGACGACTGGCAGCGGGTCTACGGCCATCCGATCCTGATGGTGGAGACGTTCGTCGATCCGAAATCGTTCGACGGGACGATCTACGCGGCGGCCAACTGGAAGGATCTCGGCGAGACCCGCGGTTATGTCCGGCATCATGGCAGTTACATCCGTGCCCGGCCGAAGGTGACATCGGCCGCCGGGAAGGAGTCGGAGGAAGCGGCGGCGGAACCGGCGAAACCGGCGAAGAAGCGCTACTGGGTGCGCCGGTTGCGGCGGGACGCGTGGCGTCGGCTGCGGGCCCCGGGCGAGCTCCCGGATGCGCTGCAGAAGAATCGGGGCGGGGCGTGCACGATCACCGATCTCAAGTCCCTGTACGCACTCTTTCACGAGGTCGAAGATGCCCGCCGGGCCCAGGGGCGCAAACACCATCCGGCCACTGTGTTGTCGACCATTATCGCGGCGAAGCTCGCGGATCATCACGGCCCGATCGCGGCGGCGAAATTTGCGAAGATGATGACGCAGGACCAGCTGCGGGCCGTCGGTGCCTGGCAACGTCCGGGGACCGGCCGGTATGAGCCGCCTGCAAAATCCACCATCCACCGGTTGATGCCCACAATCGATCCGGGTCAGACGGAAGAGGTCGTTCAGGCTTACCGCCAGGATCGGCAGGCCGCGATCCGGGAACTGTCGGTCGACGCCAAGCGCATTCCCGGCGCCAGTTGTAACCGTGGCGGGCACGACGTGGCCGTCATCCTGGCGGGCCATGAGACCGGTGAACCGGTCGCCCTGCACAGCGACCGGGACGGCGGCGGAGAAATCGCGGCCACACGCACGCTCCTGTCGCAGGTCGAGATCAACGGCACGGTGATCACTCTGGATGCCTTGCCTGCCACGTGCGAAACGGCGGAAGCACTCCGCTCCGCCGGCGCGGACTACGTGCTCATCGTCAGGGGCAACGCTCCCGACATGGTCCGGGCCCTGGCCGCCATCGACTGGGAGACCGACGCGCCAAGCTGCAAGGGTTCGAAGCCCAAACCGAACCGCGGCCGCCTCGACGAGCGTTCCATCCACACGCAGGAGCCGAGCGCGGGAACCTTCACCTGGCCCGGGGTCCGGCAGGTTTTTCGGGTCACGCGGCACCGCACCGATGCCCGCTCCCGCAGTGCCCGGCGGGATGAACGCACCACCACTGAATCCTACGGGATCACGTCCCTGTCTCCGGCCGCCGCCACTCCCGAACGACTGCTGACCCTGGTCCGGCGGCATGGGGCCGTCAAGGTGCAGCACAACCTTCGGGACGTGAGCCGGCTGGAGGACTTCTCGCGCCTGCGAACCGGACACTCGCCCCCCAACAACGCCCCATGCAACGCTCTCGCCCTGGTCATCCGCAAGACCGGAACCATGAAGGAGCTGGCCAGTGCCGTGCGCGCCTACGGCGCCAACTGGGACAGCGCCTTCGAAGAGATCCTGCGGCCCTGAACGGACCGCAAGAGTTCGGGCGTGACTGAGCGGATTTTCGCCTCTCGGATTATCCCTTCCGGCGGAGCTGCAGAGGCGGCATGATCGGCTGCCGCCACCCCCCGACCGAACGCATACAACGGACCTCGCCTGCCACATTCCCCCGCAGCGAGGGGGAATCACCGGGCCCCGGCCGCACCACTGCGGCAACGAAACGCACGATGCTCAGGGATCGACAGGTTGTGGTGCCGATCACGCGGACTTCCCGGAGACCGCCGGCGCTACCGGCAGTACTGATGGCAGTACCGGGTCAGTGCCGCCGCCGTCAGAGCCGGAAGAGCCGACCGGCCTGCCGGATCGCGGCACGCGGAGCCGGCAGGACCGTGCGGCCGAGATGCACCATGCTGCCGATGACACGACCGGCCGGCGGCGGCTCATCGGGAGCAACTCCCTCATCATGAGCGAACAAGGGCGGGTAGCCCGGTTGCTGACACCCCACCAGATTTTCGTGGTTCAGGTCAAAGAACCCATAAGGGATTCCATCTTCAGGGGCAGCCACGGGGCCGAACGGCCTGGAATCCTTGCAAATCTGGTACAGGGTGGTGACTTTGCGAGGAAAACACAGGCGTACGCTGATTTATCCTTGCATTTTTGGTATATCGTGCCGTAATTACAAGGATGATACCGCGCCAGAAAACCCGGGATGTTCTCGACCGCCTTGGCCAGTTTCCGGCCGTGGCTCTTCTCGGGCCGCGCCAGGCCGGGAAAACCACGCTGGCCGGGCACATCGCTGAAAAGCGGCCGAGCCTTTACCTTGATCTCGAAGACCCCGCTGACCGCGAAAAGCTGGCCGACGTGGCGCTGTATCTCTCCGGCCACGAAGACCGGCTGGTGATTCTCGATGAGGTCCAGCGCATGCCGGAACTGTTCCAGGCGCTGCGTGGGCTCATCGACAAGGGGCGCGCCCGCCATCTCCGGGCCGGCCGGTTTCTGCTGCTGGGCCCGGCGTCGGTCGACCTGCTCAAGCAAACCGGCGAATCCCTGGCGGGCCGGATCGCCTATGTCGAGCTGGGTCCGTTCAACGTGCTCGAAATCGAAGGCGATGCGCGCGAAAAACTGTGGACCAGGGGCTGTTGGCGGCGAAATAAAACGGCGGGATTCCGGCGGTAAGCCGCGCTTTTCCGAAGGTCGTTTCTTTCCCTATTGTACGACTGCCGGAGCTCCTGCCGCCGGGTGGCAGGAAGGCGCGTTCGGCGCCGAACGGATCACGGGTGGCTCAGCGGCCTCCTTGAGCCGGCCGGCCGCTGCCTTCGTTGGTTCCGGCCCGTCTGGCCGCTGCGTTACGTAACGGTGCTACAGCGGGTACCCGCATCACCCGTCGCGACCGAACCCGCGGGGCAGTTCCTGTTCTGCCAGGGCTTCGAGGTCGAGGTCGTCAAGGGCTTCGATCGCCTGGTCCAGGAGTTCTGCGGTCGCCGTCGTCTCCAGCGCCTCTGGCAGGGCGTTCCGCCAGTCACGGTATTCCTCCCGGATCGCGATGATGGCGTCGATGGCGTCGTGCAGCCGCTGCCGGCGCGAGCGCCGGTCCGGCGGCGGGCGCCGCGCCGCCGGTGACTGACCCTCGCGCCGGCGCTGACGAAAGCGCCGTTGCCGTTCGGCGTTGGACAGTGCCATCGGGTTGCCTTTCTTGATCCCTTGCGCCCCGTTACGTAACGGGGTCCGGAGACCGGGACTTCCGGCCGCCGCGCAGGCTTCGGCTGGCCGTCGGCACAGGGGTGCGCCGTGACCCCGCCGGCCCGGGCGTTCCGGCGGCGTCAGCCTGTCGCGGCGGCGCAGATGACGTCGTTCCAGTCGGCGTGTTCGGGCGGACGCCGTCGCTGGAACGCGACCTGCGAGGGGACCTCGAGTTGACGGCGCAAGGCTTCGGCCTGGCGCTCTCCGGCCTCGTCGTGGTCCTGTGCGAGGACGACGGTGCGGACGTTGGGTAGGGTGCGGGCGGCGAGTCCGATCTGCTCGCGTTGTCGGCGCGAGGGGGCGCCGGCGGTGGAGAGGAAGGCCTGGCTGGGGTGGCACTGCTCAATCTGGGCCAGGCTGAGGGCGTCGACGGCGCCTTCGGTGATGACGAGGGTTTTCAGGTCGGCGGCGTGTCCGGCGCGGACGGCGAACAGGCTGCGGGAGCCGCCGGTGGCGAAGCGTCTCGCGCCGTCGGGCGGGCCGATCTCGAAGCCGGTGAGGCGGCGGTGGCGGTCGCGGTGGGCGAAGAGGACGTGGCCGTGGCGGTCGCGGCGGATCAGCGGGCGGGCGGCGGCGAGCGTCTCCGGGCGGATGCCGCGGCCGACCAGCCAGGCCGGCGCCGGGTCCGGTACGGCCGCGTGCCAGTGGCGGCGGAAGTCGCGCGCGGTGCCCGCGGGTTTGCCGTAGCGGGTGCGGATCTCGGCGAAGGAGAGGCCGCGACGGAGCAGGAAGTCGATCGCGGTACCGTGGTCATCGCTATCGAGGGTACTGAAGTAGACCCAGTGTCCGTTGGGGCACAGCTTCGTGACGAGTTTCGCCTGGCCCGGCGCGCGGAGCACGGGGTTCGCGCGGGTCGAGGCCTGGGGATCGCGGACGTATCCCCAGTCCGCCGCGATGCCCTCGAGCGGCCGGCGCTTGAGCGCGTCGAAGTCGACGTAGGTCATCCGGCTTCGCGCCGGGTGCGCCACGAATCACCGTCGATGGTGATGAGGGCGGCGTCGTGCATCAGTCGGTCGACGGTGCCGGCGATGCCGGCGGCGCTGGGGAAGACGCGGTCCCACTGGGCGAAGGCCAGCGTGGTGGTGACCAGGGTGGAGCGGCGCTGGTAGCGCCGCGAGACGAGGGCGTAGAGGAGGTCGGCCGCGGGGCTCTTGAGGGTCACATATCCGATCTCGTCGAGGACCAGCAGGCGGGGCCGGGCGAGGATTCCGAGGCGGCGGCGCAGTTCGCTTCTCGAGGAGATCTCGACGAGTTTGTCGAGCAACTCCGGCGCTTTCTCGAAGCGGACGGTGTGGCCGTGCAGGAGCGCCTGGTGCGCGACGTTGGCGGCGATCATGGTCTTGCCGGTGCCCTGTCCGCCGACGAGCACGGCGTTGTCGGCCCGCTCGATGAAGGCGAGGCTCATCAGGGCCTCGACGCGGTCGCGGCTCAGGTCGCGCGGCCAGGTCCAGTCGAAGTCCGCCAGCGGCTTGAAGGCCGGCAGCCGCGCCCCGGCGCGGCGGCGGTCGTAGCTGCGGGTGTGGCGCACCCGTTCCTCGCTGGCGATCAGTTCCTCGACCCAGCCGGCGCTGCCGACCTCCTCCCAGCGTTCGAGCAGTCCGCGGAGGCCGAGGGCGGCGGCCCGTTTCCTGAGGTCGCTCATGACGCGTCCCGGTCGGCCGCGGCGGGCCGGTCGTAGGCGTCGAGGCCGGTCGCCCGGGGAGTCGTGCCGCGGCCGTCGCGGTCGTCGTCGGTGAGGCTGACAGGCGGCAGGCCCCGCTGGCGGCGGCGCTCCTCGAGGATGGCGCGCACCGTTTCGGGGTGATATGACCCGCGATCGTGCGCCATGGCGATCCCCCGGTCGACCTCGTCGGCGCCGTGCGTGTCGAGCAGCTTGGTCAGGATCCGGGCGCAGTACGTGACGTTCCGGCCCCGATGCCCGGCGTGCGCGAGCATCTCCTCCGCCCGCGGCACGGCGCGCAGCAGCCGGTCGCGCAGGCTCATGGCCCGGCCCTGCCGCTTGCGCGCCGCCAGCGCCCGGGCATGCTCCGGGTCGCTGACGGCCTGCTGCCGGTCGTAGCAGCGCCGGTGGCGCGCGACCTCGCGGGTACCGTCGAGGAGGCGGACGGTGCTGCGGTCGGCGGCGAGGGTCAGCGTCGCTCCGGCGAAGTCGGGCGGGACGCTGTAGTCGTTCGTATCGAACCGTGCGTAACAGGTCCGGTCGATGCGCGCCGGGCGGATCTCGTGGCACGAGAAGGGTGCGTCCGGCAGCGGCACCAGCATCGGCTTTTCCCGCTCGTAGGCGTCCCGGACGAGCTGGCGGTCGTCGTCCGGCCAGGGCCGCTCGGCGGCGATGCCGGCGCACCACGCCCGGGCCGCGGCGTTGAGTTCGTCGAGCGGGGCCGAGAGGTCGCGACCGGCGAAGAAGCTGGTGCGCACGAAGCGGACGCGGCGTTCCACGCGCCCCTTCTCCTGCGGCCGCCGGGGCCAGGCGGCGCTCGGCTCGAAGGCGTAGTGGGCGGCCAGCGCGAGCAGGGTCGAATGGAAGGTGACGGCCTTGCCCCGGCGCGTGATCACGGCGCTCTTGAGGTTGTCGAACAGGAGCCTTCTGGGCACACCGCCGAACGCTGCGAAGGCCTCGACATGGCCCTGCAGGAAGCTCGGCATCCGCGCGTCGTAAAACAGGCTGAGAGAGGTCTGGCGCGAATAGCTGAGGGTCACCAGCAGCCCCATCAGCGGGCGCCGCGCCTGGCCGATATCGACCTTCCCGAACTCGGCCCAGTCGACCTGCGCCTGCTCCGCCGGCAGGAAGCGGAGCCGCAGCGACGGCTCGGGCCGCCGGGCGGGCCGGAGGTCGAGGGCGCGCAGGCTGTGGCGAAAGTGATCCTCCCCGCCCTGGTAGCCCCGCGCCTTGACCTGCCGCCAGAGCGTGCCGGCCGGCAGCCGCGGCTCCTCTTCGAGCTGCTTCCGGATGAAGGGCACGAAGGTGTCGATGAACTTCGCCCGCGGCCGCCGCTCCGCGCCGGCCGCCCGCAGCGCCCGCGTCACCGTACCGTGGTGTACGCCGAGATGCCGCGCGATGGTCCCGACCGGCCAGCCCTCGGCCCGCGACAGCCGCACGATCGTCGACCGCATCTCCTCGTCGATAGCCATGAAATCGCCTCCCGTTGTGTCTCCATGACGCGATCAGGGGTCCGCCAGCACCAGATGCGAGCACACCCGACCGCAGATGACGCATCGAGGCACGGATTCGCGCCTCGATCGCGCCGGAAACACCCGACATAGGGGCTCGCGCCGGGGTCCGGAAGAGTGGTCCGTAACGGTTGGGCGGAAAGCGGCGCCAGCCGGGGCCGAAGGAGCGGCGCGGAACGGGCCCGCAGCCGCCGCCCGGGCGGCCAGGCGCGCCCGGAGCGCCTGACGCCTCCGGTAGCGCTGCTGACGGATCCGGCCCGTCTCGCGCCCCCGCTCGGTGCGGCGGTAGCGCCTCCGCGCCGCCCGGCGGTTCTCGACCCGGGACCGCTCGCTGCAGGCCCGGGAGCAGTACATCTGGCCGCGGTCGCAGGACCGGCAGATCACGACCTGCCGACGGCACCGCTGGCACGGGAACAGGCGTCCGGTCCGGCACATCGCTCCGCCCGAGAGCGAGGTAGACCCAAACGCCGGAATGCCGGATACTCCACGGGAGTTCGGTCCCCGTGACCGGCTCGTTCAGGTGCGGCGCCGGGATTCTGGGTGAATCTGTGCCGGCGCCGCATCACTCTCTTCTTCCCTGCTGCGATACCACGCGGACACGGCCGTGGCAAAGCCGGCCCGACCGAACCGGCGACAAGAACGCACTCGATCTATCCCGAATGGTGCCGTGCGCCCGACCCCTGCCTCAGGCGCGAATCTCACTCCGACACAGTACGGAAATCCGGCCGCCGGCCGGCGCACACGATCGATACCCCACGGTACGACTCGACCAATAGGACCGTACAATGGGAAAAGGAACGATCCTGGCCAAAACGCGGCTTACCGCCAGAATCCCGCGCTTTTTCGCAGCCATCAACAGGGGCGGCTTCCCGGACAGTTTTCTCGCCGGGGGTGATGCGGCCAGCACGATCTGGCGCGAGCATTTCATCCGTACCTATCTGGAGCGCGACATCCCGCAGCTCGGCCCGCGGGTTCCGGCGGAAACGCTGCGGCGCTTCTGGACGATGCTCGCCCATGTCCAGGGCAGTACGCTGAACGCGGCACAGCTCGCGCGCGGCCTCGGCGTGGATGGCAAGACGGTGGCGCGGTATCTCGACCTGCTGGTCGATCTGCTGGTCGTGCGCCGCCTGCCGCCCCTGCACGCCAATGTCGGCAAGCGGCTCGTGAAATCGCCAAAGGTCTATGTGCGCGACAGCGGCATCGTCCATGCGCTGCTCGGGCTCGATGACCGGGATGCGGTGCTGGGTCATCCGGTGGCCGGCGGAAGCTGGGAAGGGTTCGTCATCGAAAACCTGCTCGGCGCGGCGCCGGAGCGGGTGAGGGCGGGCTTCTATCGCACCGCTGCCGGGGCGGAAATCGACCTTGTGCTGGACATGCCTGGCGGGAGGCTGTGGGCCGTCGAGATCAAGCGCGGCCTCGCCCCGAAGCTCGATAAGGGCTTTCATCATGCGCGCGAGGACCTGAAACCCGAGCGCTCCTTCATCGTCTATTCCGGCGAGGACCGCTACCCGAAAGCGGAAGGTGTCGAGGCGATCGGTCTCAGCTCGACTTTGTTCAAAATCTGATCAGGCCCAAGTCCAGAAGATCTCGGTTTCGGCGATGGTTTCGAGGGCTTCGTCGAGCGGCAGCACGAGGCCGCCCATGTCGCCGACGTCCTTCCAGCGGTTCTGATACGACCAGTACTGGATGCGAAACTTGCCGTTCGGTCCTTCCGGCTTGAGCCGTGCGATCGGGGCGTCGGTGGCGGTCAGGATGAGCGTGTAGCCACCCCGGCTCCGGTGCGCGGTCACGCCACCACCGGCCTTCTGGTCGAAGGCCTGTATGCGGGCCAGAACGGGGTCCGGATCGGTCATGGCCGGTGTTGTCGCACGGCGCGGTCTGGCGCGCAAGCCCGGTGCTTGACTTTGTAGCCGGCCGGGGCTATCGATGGCGCTCCCTGACGACGGGAGCGGATCATGGGATATTTCGGATCGAAGGCTGTGCCCGGCCTGTGCCAGGCGATCATCAGCCTGATGCCTCCTCACGACGTGTATCTGGAGCCGTTTCTGGGTGGGGGCGCCATCATGCAGCGCAAGCCTCCGGCCGAGCGGTCGATCGGCATCGATCTCGACCCCGCCGCCATCGCGTCGTTCCGCTGCGGCTACCCGGTCGAGCTGCATCAGGGATGCGCACGGCGCTTCCTGGCGGAGTTTCCGTTCCGGGGATCGGAACTGGTCTACTGCGATCCGCCCTACCTGCGCGCCACCCGCCGCTCGCAGCGGCGCTACCGCTGCGACTGGTCCGAGGCCGACCATGCGGCCTTTCTGGACCAGCTGCCGGCGCTGCCCTGCCGGGTGATGGTGTCGGGGCATCCCTCGGCGCTCTACAACGAGGCGCTGTCCGGCTGGCGGCGGCTGGAGCTGCAGGTGATGACGCACGGCATCGTCCGCACCGAGGTCATCTGGTTCAACTTCACGCCGGACCGGGTGCACTGGGCCAGCTGCGCCGGGCGGAACTTCACCGACCGCCAGCGCATCAAGCGCAAGGCCGCCCGCTGGGCCCGGAGGTACCAGGCGATGCCGCCCGGCGAGCGGCTGGCCGTGCTCGCCGCCGTCATGGCCGCCGAGGCGGACCGGCCATGAGCGGCCTCGGACCGGCGGACGGCGGCGATCCGGCGCCGGCCGTCCTGCAGCTCTGGCTCGAGCCGTTCCGGGAGTTCTTCACCGCTCCGACCTGGACGTACGCCGTGACCCTGGTCATGGGCGCCCTGCTGGCCCCGGGCAAGCGGACGGTGACGTCCTGCCTGCGCATCACCGGACGGGCCATGGCCGCCAACTTCGCCTGCTATCACAAGGTCCTCAACCGGGCGCGCTGGAACCCGCGCAAGATTTCCCGGCAGCTGCTCCTGCTCCTGATCGGGCAACTGCTCGACCCGAACGAGCCGGTCGTCATCGGACTCGACGACACCATCGAGCGGCGCTGGGGCCCGCGCATCCGCGCCCGCGGTATCTACCGCGATCCCGTCCGCTCCAGCCACGGCCACTTCGTCAAGGCCAGCGGCCTGCGCTGGCTCAGCTTCATGCTGCTGACGTCGCTGCCCTGGCTGCCCGGCATCAAGGCCCTGCCGTTCCTGACGCTGCTGGCGCCGTCGGAGCGGTGGGCGCAAGGCCAGGGACGGCGCCACAAGACGCTGCCCGAACGGGCGCGCCAGGTCATGCTGATGATCCTCAGATGGCTGTCGAACCGCTCCGTCATCTTCGTCGGCGACAGCAGTTTCGGCACCCATGAACTCGCCCACGCCGTCAGCGGGAAGGCCACGCTGATCAGCCGGCTGCGGCTCGATGCCAGCCTGTTCGCGCCGCCACCGCCGCGCACCGCCGGCCAACGGGGACGACCGCCGATCAAGGGAAAGCCGTTGCCCAAACTCCGCACCCACCTTGACGACCCCCACGCCGTCTGGACCCCGATCACGGTCGGGAACTGGTACGGCGGCAAGAAGGACAAGGCCCTCGAGATCCTCTCCGAAACCGCGCTCTGGCACCGTCCCGGCACACCGCCCAAAACCATCCGCTGGGTGCTGGTCCGAGACCCCGACGGCCAGCGCGAGCCGCAGGCCTTCTTCAGCACCGACCCCGACCTCGAGCCGGAAACCATCATCGCCCTCTTCGTGCGTCGCTGGCAGGTCGAGGTCACATACCAGGAAGCGCGCGCCCATCTCGGCATCGAAACCCAGCGGCAATGGTCCGACCTCGCCATCGAAAGAACCACACCCGCCCTGCTCGGCCTCTACAGCCTCGTCTGCCTGTGGGCCGGCAACATCCTCGCCCGCAGCTCCCACCCCTTTCTGGCCGCCTGGTACCACAAGACACGCTTCACCTTCTCCGACGCCATCGCCGCCGTTCGAACCGAGATCTGGCTCGCCGGCATTTCTCCACGCTCCCCGCCAGACCCGGAGCGCAAAGAAATACCACCGCCCGGAACCGCCAGCAGCCGCGTTTGCGGCCTGGCAGACGAAAACGACCTGACCCTGGTACCCCTGAACAGAGTCAAACGCGTGTTCGAGGCGTTATGCTATGCCGCATAAATGAACAAAGTCGAGCTAAGGCCCGTAATTCCCATATCCAGTCAATTATTTCGCGGCCCTCGCTTCCGGAACCGCAGTAGCGATGTCATCGCGTATCATTTTCTCGCGGTTTCTTCGCATGGTAACGATTCTCAGCCGGTAATTCAGGGCCTCTTTGTCAAACCCTTCCTTGCGGACCAGCCCGCCAAATGCTTCCTCGATGAAGGAGGGACCGTATCCAGCCGCCCCGTCCATCTCGACCGTGACCGTGCCCATTTTCTTTAGGGCCGGGACCAAGAGTTCCTTGCGAAAACGCTCGCCGGAATAACGTCCGTCCGTGCGGAATCGCCCGGCCGGAAAGCGGCCGAAATCCCTAGCGACATCGATTGTCACGTTTTCAGTCATAGTCCCAGTGTAATCAGTTTTTCGTCGCGGATGCGCCATTCTATGAACGTCCCGCCTAGCGTGGTGCGCAAAGCGAAGGTTTTCTCCTGTTCGTCCGCCGTATGAAGATATGCGCCCGCACCACTCAAAATCAAGAGATGGCCGTCATCGACCCGGTCGACGGCATGGCGAAGCGACGCCATCCCACGGCCCCGGTAATCTTTCCGGGAACTCGACTTGCCGATCTCCATCGCTGCACGGATACAATCGGGGTCGCTGTTTCCCAAGCCCAGCCGGCGTCGAATTCCGGGGAGCAAGGCGCTGTGATGACTGTTCGTTAATGTTGCCGGGATACCAACTCCCTGATCATATATCAGCACACCGACTTCCTTGCGCTGACTGTCCCAGTAACCGGCCGCCCACCATTGGCCTTGCAGAACCGGAAGGGACGCACTTCGATCCTTCAGTGGGTATGCGTGAGCAGTGACGTTGTTCATGGCCTCCAGAAGCCCCTCGTATAACACCTCCCTCGATTCTTTATTGAGTTGGACCGCGCCGGTGCCCAGCACCTCAGTGACATAGTGTATTTCTTTGCCCCGATCACGACAGCCCGACCGCATGGCGATAAATCTAGCTTGCGACAAGGTGTCTCGGCCGTATTCGGGGCTGCGTATTTTTAGGAACCTGAAGAAACCGAGATCGTCTAGGAACCGGCCCATTCCTTCGTCGTCCGGATAGGTGCCAGTCAAGGCAGGCCGTCCATCTCGGTATCGAAGCCGGCGGCATCGGTCCATTTCAGCCGCCAAAACGAAACCGGCGCCGGCGGAAATACTATTGCAGGATCGGAAATCGATCTTCCCGCGCTTGCGGTCCACCAGAATCGATTGTCGAAGTCTGTCAAAGAAGTCGAGACTGTCGTTCACATTATCGATGAGATCAAACTTTTCGGGCACAGCCAGCGACACTTGTTCATGGGAACCCACACCCCTGACACGCCGCCACTTGTTTCTCTTGCGCCTGAACTTACGCTTTGCCTCCCGCGTCGAATGCCGTATGTTCCATATTCGTTGACTCTCCGATAGACGTTTCATTTGTATGGCGGTGGCATTGTCTGCCTGCTACCGCTCGCTGTTCTCATCAATACAGGCGCAATGGATAAACCCGCGCCCTGTCGATCTTTGCGAAGAAGGCTTCGGCAGCACCAGATCAAGCGGCCAAAATTCGGCTGTGGCAACCAGGCGTTGGAAACAATATCAATCCGCCCGTCAATGCCGTTGTCGCCAACTTTGTGCAAGACGAGGATGCCATAAGGAGGACCATGGTCGATGACGCCCTGTCCAAACAGGGCGGAATGGGCTGGACCGCCAACAGTACCAACGACATCATTGCCCTGCGATGCGATGTCGAGAGCAATCGATTCGACGACCTCTGAGAACGACATGCAACTGCAGCGCTGTAAATTTCAAATGCGACGCGCCCCGTCAAACGGCCGTGTGCGCCGCGCATCATTGACCTGACCCCCGAGCATCGAGTTGCTCATCATCGCCGCCCGCTGCCTGCGCCTGTCGGATCAGAACTGGCGCACGAAACTGAGTTCGGCGCGGTTGCGATCGTAATCGAGCGTCTGGGCGTTGGTGTCGCGCCGCTCATTCGTCACGGACACACGGGGGCTGAAGCCGAGCAGCGTAATTGCGCGGTTGTGAACCGAGAGCGAGACGATCCGCGTCTTGTCCTTACGCGGTTTGCGGTCAATTGTGTGGTGGGGGGCACCGCTGCCCTGATCCTGATAGTTCGTCCAGCGCATGTATGCTTGTGCCCCCAAGGTGAAGCCGGCCGGCAGCGCCAGCGAGGCACCCAAGGAGACATTCGGCCCGCGTGTGCGCCAGTCCTCGCTGTGGGCGCGGCTCCAGTTGTACCCGGCGCGGGCATCGACCCGAAGCACGGGCAGCGCCGCCCAAACAAAGCCCGCCCTCACATCGGCTGTCGGTCCGTCCAGCCAGTCGCGGTTGCGGACACTGCGGCGGCGCAGGCCGATTTGCCCGTCTATCGCCAGTCGTCGGCCGAACCAGTGATCGCCCTCCAGGCGCAGGCCGTATTCGTCTGTGTCCGGAATGCCGGCCGACCAGTGCCGCTGCACCACCGCCAGCAGGCTCACATCGGTGCCGCGACCGATCAGCCAACGCGGACCGACGTGGCCGTAGGCGAAGTGCTCGTCGAAGTAGCTGCCCGTGTATTCGCGCACCGACGCCCCGCCCCCAGCCCGCAGTCTCCGCCGTTCGGCGAGCGGATACTGATATTCCCCGCCGCCCCAGACCGAGAACCCGATCCCGGATTCGCGGGCCACTGGCCGGTCAAGCGTGAACGGCAAACGTCCGAACGGCGTGTCCAGCAGGATTGTACGTTCGGCAGAGGTCGCGTTCAGGTTGCTGTCCGGGGCCGCAGCAAAGCCGAAATACGCATCCCAGCGCCGTCTCGCCCGGATCTGCCCCAGGAAAGCCTGAACATTCGCAACCACGGCCTCTGGCGGCTCGCCGGCCAGAACCTGCTCGAAATGTCGCCGCGCAAGGCTGTCCTCACCCTGCAGAAAAAACGCTCGCGCCAACTCCAGACGCACCCGCACCAGTTCCGGGTGCTGGACCAGCATGGAATGGAACGCTGCAACAGCCTCCTTCAGTAGCGAAGCGTGTTCCTCTCCGGAGACTCCGAGCTGTTGCGAGGCCTCGACCGACGCCAGACCGTAGAGGAACACCAGGGTGAGCGACGCCCCCTCCTGCTCCACCGCGGGCCGCAGCAGAGCCGCTGCGTCGGCGAAACGTCCGGCCGCCATCAGGGCATCCGCCTGCGCTTCAAGGTCCGCAGCGGAAATCCCCGCAGACGCCACATCCTCTTCCGCGCCCGCTCCCGGGGCCGGAAGCGCAAGGGTCAGACAGATGAGTGCCGCAAGTGCACACAAGACTCTCCCCCGGGTTGTCGGGCCAAGCCTCCGAACCGGCCTGGAAGCACCGGCATCCTTGCAAGCACGTGACGGGAAAACGGCTTCTTCAGTCACCGCCCTGAGAGCTACGGCGACGGCCATCGTGCCGGGAAAAAGAGTCATGTTCTGCTCCGACTTCCATAGTTCGTTCCGACGCATCGCCCGGGCCTTCTCCAGATCGGACCTGGCGTCCAGGAACGATCCGGAAAAAGTCGGAACAGACGGAATTGCAACCGGAAAAACTCGAGACGGCATTCAGCGGGACCGGCCGCCATCTTCTCGTAACCAAGGTCTCGAACCACCTCGGGTGAGTAAGGTAGTGCGACCATTTCGTGCAGGCGAATCTATCAAGGTATTGAGCGGTGTTGCAAGACGGGCTGTTCCGGGCGCTGGATGGGAATCCGCTTCCCCCGCCGATGCAGGGTCAGTACTTCCCTGAGGGTGCTGGAGTCCGTGCTTCCGGGCGTGTTGGTGCAGCCGGGTCGGTCCAGAAAAGATCGCCGACCTCCGGGCGTTCCTGGCGAAGGCGGTGTTGACGTGTCTACTCTGCGGGCAGCCCAAACGAGCCACCCCTGACCAACCGACCTCCACGCCGCCCGCGGCGGGTCGCGGTCCACCCGGTTGGCATCGGCGCTGCCCCCGAGTCGCTCACACGCCGCCGGCGACGATGGCGGGAAGTACCCGGAAAATTGTCGGTTCGACGCTTCGGGCGAGTTGCTGGAGCGATGCGGGTTTCGGACGGGCTGCCCGGAACAGAGGTGATCTATTCGATGGACCGCCTGGGGCAGAGATGGCCGAACCCAGCAGGAGCCTGCAGTCAAGGCCGGTTTGGGCGAGTCTGACGCCTTCGAAGGGTGCCGCTACAAGATCTTTTCGCCATGCCATGGCGACGTACCGTGTTCATAGTCGCGAACCACTTCCGCCACGCGGATCCGGTACTGCTTGAACAGCTTGGACCGGCCAAGTTCCTGCGCGCCCTGATGGCCTGCGTGTTCCCGCCACCGGGTAATGGCAGCTTCGTCTCTCCAGGTGGAAAGGGACAGGATTTTCCCCGTCTGCGTCAGGCTCTCGAACCGCTCGATCGAAATGAACCCGTCGACGTTCTGGAGTTCCTGGCGAAGACGGGCGGCGATCTCCAGATATTCGGCCCGGCCGCCAGCAACGGGCTCGACCTCAAATACGACAACATGCATAAGCGGGTTTCCTCCGCGGTCGACCGAAGCCGCGAACAGTCTACACGGCCGCACCCGGATACAGGCCGGCATCAAGCCGGCGGAGAACCCCTCGGGGCCGCGGAAGAGCCGGGCCCGGCAGGGCTCCGTATCGGTGTCGCGGGCGGTGCGGCGTGCACGGATTTGCTCGCGCCACGATGATCCCCGGCTCATCCGAAGCCGGCGCGATGCAGCCCGTGCGCGGCGGAACGGATCACCGGCGCCGGAGTGCCGTCCAGGCAGGACGGGCGCCCCGTTCGTCATCCTCCGGAGCGACCCCGACAATGATCCGCGGGCACCGTCAGGAGCGCGTGCCCGCGGCCGTTGCCGGAGCGGACGCACAAGGATTTTCTGATAGTGTGCCGCCGGGTGTTCGGTTGCGGCTTCCTTGCTGATGCCGCAGGGGTTCCGTGCGGGAACGAGGACCGAACGAACGCGCTCGACACCTGGGGCACAGGGTCCGCCGGATGAGACTGTTCCCGTGATGCACCGCAGCGTACTGCGCGCCATGTTCGATGCGGCGATCGATGCCGCGAATCCTGAGCGCCTGGTCCTTCGGCATCTGCCCCGCCGCCCGCGCGGACGGACGCTCGTGCTCGCCGCCGGCAAGGCGGCAGCGGTCATGGCAAGGGCGGCAGACCAGGCGTGGGACGCGCCGTTGAGCGGGATTGCGGTAACCCCGTACGGTCACGGGGTGGATTGTCCGAGGGTGCGCGTCATCGAAGCCTCACATCCGGTTCCCGACGAGGCCGGGCAACGGGCCACCGCCCGGTTCCTCGAGGCAGCGCAGGTGCTCGGTGCCGATGACCTCCTGCTGTGCCTGATGTCCGGCGGGGCCAGCGCCCTGTTGGCCGCACCGGCGCCCGGCATCACCCTCGACCACAAGCGCAAGATTACGACCGCGCTGCTTCGTTCCGGCGCGACGATCCATGAAATGAACTGTGTGCGGAAACACCTTTCCGCGGTGAAGGGCGGCTGGCTGGCGCTCCGCGCCGCCCCTGCGCGAATCGCGACCCTGCTGATTTCCGATGTTCCGGGCGATGACCCGTCCGTGGTCGGGTCGGGCCCGACTTTCGGTGACGCGACCACCCAGGCCGACGCACGGACCATTCTGGAGCGGTACGGGATCGACCGGCCGCCGCCGGTCCGGGCGGTCCTGGATGATCCGGCTCGGGAGACGCCCGACGCCACGCATCCCGGGCTGGCAGAGGCGACCCATCGGGTCCTGGTGCGGCCGCGAGACGCCCTTCGCGCCGCGGCCCGGACCGCCCGGACGGCGGGCTATCGTCCCCTGGTGCTGTCTGACCGGATCGAGGGCGAGGCGCGGGACATCGGCATGATGCACGCAGCCATCGCGCGGCATGCGCTGGAGGCGGGGCGGCCCGCCCGCCCGCCGGTGGCCCTGATTTCGGGGGGAGAAACCACCGTCACCCTCCGGGGCAACGGCGGCGGGGGGCGAAACACGGAATTCCTCCTCGCTGCGGCACTGGCACTCGACGGCATCAATGTCCACGGACTGGCCTGCGACACGGATGGCATCGACGGCAAGGGAAGCCATGCGGGGGCGCATATCGACCCCGGTACCCTGACCCGTGCCGCGGCGGCCGGCATCAATGCCCGCCACCTCCTCGATATCCACGATTCCGGCGGCTTTTTCGAGTCGCTCGGAGACCTGGTGGTCACCGGGCCAACCCGGACCAACGTCAATGACTTCAGGGCTTTCCTGGTGCCGGATCCCGCACGGACCAGGCCGTAGGGGCACGCTCCGGGCATGGCCGGGGAAGCCCGCCATGCCGCCCGGTCGGTACTCCGCAAGCCGTGCCCTTCCGGTCGGCGGTCGCATCGCCTCCGGTCCGCGTCCGACGGTGGCGACTGGCCGGCCCCTCCGGCCGCGACGTGCCGCCCGGGCCCCGATGAACGCGGTGATGACGCACGATCCGCATCCGGGCCGGCGTTGCATTCTCCTGCCCTGGCGGGTCCCGCGCGGCTACGGCGCGGGCGCGATACCGGCCGGCATGCGCCTTTGGGACGGGCCGCCGCGGGGAACGCTAGATCGACGGTCCGGCCGCTTCCTCGAGCAACTGGAGCCGGCGCTCCCCGCCTTCCATCTGCGGATGCACGGCCAGGGCCCGGCGCAGGGCGCTCGCCGCCGCGGCCGGCTGATCATGGCGCCCGTAGATCAGGGCCAGACCGGACAGCGCGCCAAAATGCCGGGGTTCGAGCTCAAGGGTCTCGACGATGTCGGCCACCGACGCCTCGTCGTTACCGAGAAGATAGTGGACGGTCGCGCGCTTGTTCCAGGCTTCCGCGAATCCGGGATATTCGGATACCAGCTGATCGAACACCGCCAGCGCCTGCGGGTAGTCGCGCTCTGCCAGGGCGCGGATCCCGGCCTGCATGGAATCGTGTGCGCGGGGGTCGGTGTGCTCCATCCAGAAGGTCCAGATCTGGTGTTCGACCTGAACGGCCTCGCGCGGGTCGGCACTCGCCCTGAGGGCGGCAAACAGGCCGGTGAGTTCCGGTGCCGTCTGATCGGCGCCGGCCGGCGGTGTGGTCCACACCGCCGCCGCGACGAAGGCGGCGATCGTTGCCCTGAGCGCCATCAGCGGTCGCGGGGACCGGAGGGAACGCGGCGGCGGGCCGTTCCGGTCCGCAGGACCGCCCCTTGCGGCCCCCTTCCTCCCGATCGGGCGCGTGACTGCGAACCGCTCCGCCGCCCGCCGGCGCCGGATCGACAGGGGGATCCGGCCGCGGGCCGAGCACCCGCTGGCAAGATCGTCGGACAGGGGGGCTTTTCCATGCGATCGTGACCCGGGAAACGGCCGGACTTGCGGAGAGCATACCGGACCCGGTGCCGCGGCGCCCGGTTGCAGAAGGCTTCCGACGCTTGTACCGTGCCGCCTCCTTCACTTCAGGAACGGTGCCGGGGGCGGCCGGGTCGGCGGGCCCCTGCGAGGTTGCATAGCGTGCCCAAGATCAAGAGCAAGCGTTCGGCCATGAAGCGGTTCCGGTTGACCGGCACCGGCAAGGTGCGCCGCAATTTCGCCGGCAAGCGACACGGCATGATCAAGCGCACCAACAAGTTCATCCGGACGGCCCGGGGCACCACCCTCGCGTCGCCGTCTGACGCGCGCTACATCAAGCGCCACCTGCTTCGGAACTCTTGACCCGGGTTTTCATCCATGACACGCGTTACCAGCGGCGTCACGACACGCCGACGCCACCGCCGGATCATCAAGGCTGCCAAGGGTGCCCGGGGGCGTCAAAAGAACACCTACCGGGCTGCCGTCCAGCGGGTTGAGAAGAACCTGCAGTATGCGTACCGCGACCGTCGAACCCGCAAGCGGGATTTCCGGAGCCTGTGGATTCAGCGCATCAACGCCGCCGCCCGGGCGCACGGGCTGCGCTACGGCGAGCTGATCAACGGCTTGGGCCGCGCCGGAGTCGCACTGGACCGGAAAGTGCTCGCCGACCTCGCGGTGCGCGATCCGGACGCCTTCGGGGTGGTGGTCCAGCAGGCCCAGGCCGCGCTGGAGGCGCGCTGACCGACTCCGTCGCCGCCCCTGGAGCCGGCTCCCGGGAGGCCCGATGAAGGCGCTGGAAACCCGGGCCGCCGCTCTCGAAACCGAACTGCTGGCGGCGGTGGAGTCGGCACCCGACCCGGACGCGCTCGAACAGGTCCGCATCCGGGCCCTCGGGCGCAAGAGCGAGCTCAACGGCATGCTGCGTTCGGTGTCGACGCTGCCGGGAAACGAACGGCGGGCGGCCGGTCAGTACCTGAACGCGGTCAAGGGGCGCCTGGCCGAAGCCCTGCGCGAGCGCCAGTCAGCGCTGGAAGACGCAGCGCTGGAAACCCGCCTGGCCGCCGAACAGGCGGACATCACGCTTCCCTCCCGCCGCCGGCCGCCGGGCCTCGGACACCCGATTCCGCACACGCTCGGGGAACTGACGGCCATTCTCGAGCGGCTCGGCTTCCAGGTGGCGAGAGGCCCGCACATCGAGGACGACTTTCACAACTTCACCGCGCTCAACATCCCGCCGGAGCACCCCGCCCGCCAGGATGTCGACACCTTCTATCTCCGTTCGGGCGGCGGCGAGCGGAAGGTACTGCGGACCCACACGTCGCCGGTCCAGATCCGGTCCCTGCGGTCCGGCAATCCGCCGGTCCGCATCATTGTCCCGGGCCGCACCTTCCGCTGCGACCGGGACGCCACCCACGCCCCCGTGTTTCACCAGATCGAGGGCCTGGCCATCGACCGCCACCTGACGATGGGGCACCTCAAGGGCACCATCACCGCGTTCATCCGCGCATTCTTCGCCCGCGACGATGTCCGGATCCGGTTCCGGCCCTCGTACTTCCCGTTCACCGAACCCTCCGCCGAGGTCGACATCAGCTACCGCCGCACCGACCGCGGCGGCCTCGAGGTCGGCGACGGCGACGACTGGCTCGAGGTGATGGGCTGCGGCATGGTCCATCCGCGCGTGCTCGACAACTGCGGCGTGGACCGCCACCAGTGGCAGGGTTTTGCCTGGGGGCTCGGCGTCGAGCGGTTCGCCATGCTCAAGTACGGCATTCCCGACCTTCGCTCGTTCTTCGAATCCGACCTTGCCTGGCTGAAGCACTACGGGTTCGACCTGCTCGCGCGACCCGGCCCGCCGGCTGGTCCGGTGCCATGAAGTTCACGTGGTCGTGGCTCCGGGACCACCTCGAAACCGAGGCCGCTCTCACCGCCGTCGCGGAACGCCTGACCGCCATCGGTCTCGAGGTCGAGGCGGTGGAAGACCGGCGGGAGGCGCTGGCGCCGTTCCGGATCGCGCACGTGGTGGATGTGGCGGCGCACCCCGGCGCCGACCGGCTCAGGGTGTGCACCGTCGAGGCCGGCGGCGGGCCCCTGCCGGTCGTTTGCGGCGCCCCGAATGTCCGCGCCGGCCAGAAGGCGGTCTTCGCGCCGATCGGTGCGCACATCCCCGGCAGCGGCATCACGCTGTCCGAGAAGGACATCCGCGGCGTGACCGGACAGGGCATGCTCTGCTCCGCCTTCGAGCTGGACCTCGGCGACGACCGCGACGGCATCATCGAGCTGCCCGATACGGCGCCGGTCGGTGCGGCGTACGCGGCGTGGGCGGGCGTCGACGATCCCGTTCTCGAGGTCGCGCTCACCCCCAACCGGGGCGACTGCGCCGGCGTCCGGGGCATCGCCCGCGACCTCGCCGCGGCGGGGCTCGGCACCCTCCTTGCACCCCCGCCGCCGCCGGCCGCCGGCACCGCCGCAAGCCCGATGACGTGGCGGCGGGAACTCGGCGCGCATGGAGAGGCCTGTCCGCTGGTAGCCGGCCGCTACTTCCGCAACGTGCAGAACGGGGCCAGTCCGGACTGGATGCAGCACCGGCTCCGCGCCGCCGGGCTCCGTCCGATTTCGGCGATCGTCGACATCACCAACTACCTCACGCTCGACCGCGGCCGCCCGCTGCACGCGTTCGACGCCGACCGGGTGCGTGGAAACCTCGTGATGCGCATGGCCCGCGCCGGCGAGTCGCTGGCCGCCCTCGACGGGAAAACCTACGCGCTGGACCCCGAGGTCACCGTGATCGCCGACGATGACGGTGTGTGCGCCATCGGCGGGATCATCGGCGGTGAAGCCACGGGCTGTACCCCGGCCACCACCAACGTCTTTCTGGAATCGGCCCTGTTCGACCCGGTTCGGACCGCGCGCTCGGGCCGCCGGCTCGGCATCCGCTCGGACGCCCGCTACCGCTTCGAGCGCGGCGTGGATCCGGCATCGGTCGACTGGGGCATCGACGAGGCCACCCGCCTGATCCTGGCGTTGTGCGGCGGCGAGGCCGGTACCGTCGTCCGGGCGGGCGCCCCGCCGCCGCCGCCGGCTCCGGTCCCCTTCCGGCCCGAACGGGTGGCGGGACTGGGGGGCCTGGAGGTCGCCGCGTCGCGCCAGGAGGAGATCCTGGCCGGGCTCGGCTTCGCCGTCGATTCCGCACCGGCAGTGTGGCAGGTGACCCCTCCCTCCTGGCGCCCGGACATTGACGGCGAAGCCGACCTCGTCGAAGAGATCCTGCGGATCCGGGGTCTGGATGCGATTCCGGAGGTTCCCGTTGCGCCGACGGGCGCGGTGCCGGTGCACCCGGCCGGACCGGAGGCGGTGCCGGCGGCCCGCGTGCGGGCGGCCCTGGCGGCGCAGGGCCTCTACGAAACCGTCACGTTTTCGTTCGTGAGCCACGCGCGCGCCTGTGCGTTCGGCGGCGGCGCCGAGACGCTCCGGCTCGCCAATCCGATCTCGCCGGAACTCGACACGATGCGGCCGTCGATCCTGCCGTCCCTCGTGTCGGCGGCGGCGGCCAACGCCGCGCGCGGGGTGCGCGACACGGGCCTGTTCGAGATCGGCGCCGTCTACCGTGATGCCTCGCCCGAAGGCCAGTGCCGGGTCGCCGGCTGCCTGCGCTTCGGTGACGCCGCCCCGCGTCACTGGGCGCGCGCCACCCGTGCGGTCGACCTGTTCGACGCCAAGGCCGACGCCGAAACGGCACTGGCGGCGGCGGGGGTGCCGGTGGCCCGGCTGCAGGTGCGCCGGGAGGCGCCGGCGTGGTTCCATCCGGGGCAGGCGGGCGTGCTGGCGCTGGGCCCGAAGGTGCTGGCCGCTTTCGGTGTCCTGCATCCGCGGATCCTGCACGGCAACGGTCTCGACCTGCCGGCGGCCGCCGCCGAGATCTTCCTTGACGCCGTGCCCGCACGCCGCCCGCGGCCGGGAAACCGCGGTGCCCTGGAGCGCCACAACCTGCTGCCGCTCACCCGCGATTTCGCATTTCTGGTCGCCGCGGACACGCCGGCGGCGGCGGTACTGCGGGCGGCGGAGCGGGCGGTGCCGAAACTGGTCCGCCGGGTGGAGGTCTTCGATGTCTGGGAAGGCGGCGACCTGCCGCCGGGCATGAAGTCGGTCGCGGTCGCGGTCACGCTCCAGCCCCGCGAGGCGCCGCTCACCGACGCCCGGATCCAGCAGGCGGCCGATGCCATCGTGGCGGCGGTGGCGCGGGATCCCGGCGGACGGCTCCGGGGAACCGATGCCTGAATACGGGCGGACCCACCCGGTTGCCCGGATTCGCAACGTGTCCGTGGTGGCGCACATCGACCACGGAAAATCCACGCTCGCGGACCGCCTGATCGAACGGGCGGGAACGCTCGAAGCCCGGGCCATGCGCGAGCAGGTTCTCGATTCGATGGACCTCGAACGGGAGCGCGGGATCACGATCAAGGCGCAGACGGTCCGCCTCGCCCACGAGCGGGCGGGCAGGCGCTACCAGATCAACCTGATCGACACGCCCGGCCACGTCGACTTCAGTTACGAAGTGAGCCGCAGCCTGGCCGCCAGCGAGGGTTCGCTGCTCGTGGTGGACGCCACCCAGGGGGTCGAGGCGCAGACCATCGCCAACGCCTATCTCGCGGTCGAACATGACCACACCATCCTCCCGGTGCTCAACAAGATCGACCTCGCGGCCGCCGACGAGGACCGGGTCCGCGTCCAGATCGCCGACACGATCGGGCTCGACGGCGCCTCGGCGCTCAGTGTCTCGGCCAAGACCGGCGCCGGGATCGACGCCCTGCTCGACGCGATCGTGGACCGCATTCCGGCGCCGGCGACCGCCCCGGGTGCGCCGCTGGCGGCGCTGCTGGTCGACAGCTGGTATGACGTCTACCTCGGCGTGATGGTGCTGGTGCGCGTGGTCGACGGCGATCTCGCGCCGGGCCAGAAGATTCGCATGATGGCGAGCGGCGCCGACTACCAGGTGGACCGTGTCGGTGTGTTCGAGCCCCGGCCCCGGCTGGCCGACGTTCTCACGGCCGGCGAGGTGGGGTTCTTCACCGCGTCGATTCGCCGCGTGGCCGACACGCAGGTGGGCGACACCGTCACCGACGCCCGCCGCCCGGCCGCGGCTCCGCTTCCCGGCTTTCGGGAATCGGTACCGGTCGTGTTCTGCGGCCTCTATCCGGCGGACGCCAGCGAGTACCGCCATCTCCGGGATTCGCTCGCCAAGCTGCGTCTGAACGATGCCTCGCTCCACTACGAACCCGAATCGAGTGCGGCCCTCGGCCTCGGCTTCCGGTGCGGGTGCCTGGGCCTGCTCCATCTCGAGATCGTGCAGGAACGCCTCGAGCGCGAGTTCGGCCTGGACCTGGTGACCACGGCGCCGAGCGTGGTCTACCGGCTGGGCCTGACCGACGGCCGCACCATCGATCTGCACAACCCCGTCGACTGGCCGGACCCGAGCCGCATCCGCTCGGTCGAGGAGCCCTGGATCCGCGCGACGGTCATGGTGCCGGACCAGTATCTCGGAAACGTGCTGAAACTGTGCACGGAGAAACGGGGCGAGCAGGAGGAGCTCACGTATGTCGGGGCGCGGGCCATGGCGGTCTATGCGCTGCCGCTGAACGAGGTCGTGTTCGATTTCTACGACCGGCTCAAGTCGGCCACCAGCGGCTACGCTTCCTTCGACTACGAACTGGGCGACTACCGCGGCGGCGACCTCGTGCGGGTCGCCATCCTGGTCGACGGGCAAGCGGTCGACAGCCTGTCCTTCATTGCCCACCGCAGCCGCGCCGAAGGCCGCGGACGGGCCCTCTGCACCAAGCTCAAGGAACTGATCCCCCGCCAGCTCTACAAGGTGTCGCTGCAGGCGGCGATCGGCGGCAAGATCATCGCCCGCGAGACGCTCCAGGCGCTGCGCAAGGACGTCACCGCCAAGTGTTACGGCGGCGATATCACGCGCAAGCGCAAGCTCCTGGACAAGCAGAAGGCGGGGAAGAAGCGCATGCGCCAGATCGGGAACGTCGAAATTCCGCAATCCGCTATGCTCGCAGTGCTGCGCGCGGAGGATCCGTAAGCCGGCCCCGCGCCGCCGGGTGGCCGGTCCGGGCGGGCAGGACCGAAGGATGGAATCCGGCCGGCTGCCCGGCCGCCGGACTGCCGACCGGCGGCGGCTCGGAGTTTCCTGGGAAGATGGGGTCACCATGAGCGACATCGTCAAGTACGTCCTGGCGGAGAATCGGATTCCGCGCTTCTGGTACAACCTTCAGGCGGATCTGCCCGAGCCCCTGTCGCCGGTCCTGCATCCGGGAACCCGGCAGCCGGTCGGGCCGGATGACCTCGCGCCGCTGTTTCCGATGGCCCTGATCGGCCAGGAGGTGTCCACCGAGCGGGAAATCGAGATCCCGGAGCCGGTGCGCCGGATCTACCGCCTGTGGCGTCCGAGCCCGCTGTTCCGGGCCCGCCGCCTGGAGGCGGCCCTCGATACGCCGGCCAAGATCTACTACAAGTACGAGGGGGGAAGCCCCGTCGGCAGCCACAAGCCGAACACGGCGGTGGCGCAGGCGTTCTACAACCACGACGCCGGGACCCGGCGCATGACGACCGAAACCGGCGCCGGCCAGTGGGGGTCTTCGCTGGCCTATGCGGGCCGCCTGTTCGGCGTGGAGGTCGACGTCTACATGGTGCGGGTCAGCTTCGAGCAGAAGCCCTACCGGAAGGCCATGATGGAGACCTACGGGGCCCGCTGCGTGGCCAGCCCCTCGACCGAAACCCAGGCCGGCCGCACGGTGCTCGAGGAGCACCCCGATTCCACCGGCAGCCTCGGGATCGCGATTTCGGAAGCGGTGGAGATGGCCGCCCAGCACGACGACACCCGCTACGCGCTCGGGAGCGTCCTGAACCACGTCCTGCTCCATCAGACCGTGATCGGGCAGGAAGCGATCGAGCAGATGCAGATGGCCGGGAACTATCCCGACATCCTGATCGGCTGCACCGGCGGCGGCAGCAACTTTGCCGGCATGGTCAATCCGTTTCTCGGCCAGCAGCTGCGGGGCGGCCCCAAGGTCCGGGTCATCGCCGTCGAGCCGGCGGCCTGCCCGTCGCTGACCCGCGGCACGTTCGCCTACGACTTCGGCGACGCCGCCCATCTCACGCCGCTGGTGAAGATGCACACCCTGGGGTCAACGTTCGTGCCGCCGGGCTTCCATGCGGGCGGCCTGCGCTATCACGGGATGGCCCCGCTGGTCAGCCACCTCCACCAGCTCGGACTGATCGAGGCCCGCGCCTATGACCAGAAGGAGTGTTTTGCCGCCGGCGTCCAGTTCGCCCGCACCGAGGGCATCGTGCCGGCACCGGAAGCGACCCACGCGGTCAAGGCCGCCGTCGACGAGGCCCTGAAATGCCGCGCGGCCGGCACCGGGCGCACGATCCTGTTCAACCTGTGCGGTCACGGGCATTTCGACATGCAGGCGTACAGCGACTATTTCGCCGGCCGCCTGACCGACCATGCCTACGACGAGAAGGAACTCGCGATGGCGCTGGCCGGCCTTCCGGCGGCCGCCGCCTAGACGTTGATTCCGGGGCGGCGGCCGGTCCCGGCTGCCGCCCTGCCCCGCAGCCCTTCACCGGATTTCCCGCGCCATGGACATTCGCTTCCACGAAGGCGACCTCCCGCCCGGTCTGCAGTTTCCCGCCGGGGCGGCGGTCGATACCGAATCGATGGGGCTCGCCGTGGGCCGGGACCGGCTGTGCCTCGCCCAGGTCTCGGCTGGCGACGCCACCGTGCACCTCGTCCGCTTTCCGCCCGGCGCCTTCCATGCGCCGCGGCTCAGGGCCCTGCTGGAAGACCCCGGTACGCTGAAGCTGTACCACTTCGCCCGGGCCGACATGGCCACCCTCCAGCATCATCTCGGCGCCCGCTCGGCGCCCAATTTCTGCACCAAGATCGCCTCCCGGCTGGCGCGGACGTACACCGACCGCCACGGACTCAAGGATCTGTGCAAGGAACTGCTCGGGGTCGACATCTCCAAGCAGCAGCAGCAGACCGACTGGGGGGCGGAGACCCTGACCCCGCAGCAGCAACGCTATGCCGCCACCGACGTGCTGCACCTGCACCGCCTGCACGAGATCCTCGACCGCATGCTGGTGCGGGAAGGCCGCCGGGACCTTGCCTCCCGGTGCTTCGAATTCCTGCCGGCCCGCGTCGCCCTGGACCTCGGCGGCTGGGGCGATGGCGACCTGTTCGCGCACACCATGTACCGTCAGCGGCCGTGACATGACCGCTGTCCTGCACCGCACCGCGGCCGGGGCGCCGGCGCGCACTCCGGCCGACCTCGCGCTCGCCCGCCGGGTCGTGCGGGCGGAAGCCGAGGGGCTGTCGGTACTGGCGGATGCGATCGGACCGGCGTTCCAGGCCGCCGCCGAGATCCTGGCCGCCACCCGCGGGCGGGTGATCGTGACCGGCATGGGCAAGTCCGGTCACATTGCCCGCAAGATCGCCTCGACGCTGGCGTCGACGGGGACGCCGGCGCATTTTGTACACGCCGCCGAAGCCAGCCACGGCGACCTCGGCATGATCGCGCCGGACGACACGGTGCTCGCCATTTCCAACTCGGGCGAAACGTTCGAACTCTCGCCGCTGCTCGCCTACGTGCGCCGGTTCCGGATTCCGCTGGTGGCGGTCACGGCCGCCGCCGCCAGCACCCTGGCGACGACGGCGGATGCCGCCGTCGTCCTCCCCGCCGTTCCCGAGGCGTGTCCCATCGGGCTGGCCCCCACCGTCTCCACGACGCTGGCCGTGGCCGCCGGCGACGCACTCGCTGCGGTGCTGCTCGAGCGGCGGGGGTTCACGGCCGAGGATTTTCGCGGCCTGCATCCCGGGGGCCGTCTCGGTGCCCGCCTGCTCCGGGTGGCGGACCTCATGCACACCGGTCCGGCGCTGCCGCTGGTCGACGAGGCGGCGCCGGTTCGGGACACGATTCTCGTGATGACCGCCAAGGGTCTCGGGTGCGCCGGCGCCACCGACGCCGGCGGGCGGCTGACCGGGGCGGTGACCGACGGAGATCTGCGGCGCCACATGGCCCCGGATCTCCTGGAGCGCGAGACCCGTGACATCATGACCGCGAACCCGGCTACCATTGCCGCGGAAGCTCTCGGCGGCGAGGCGCTGGCCACCATGAACGAACGCGGCATCACCAGCCTGTTCGTCACCGCCGACCGGGTCCCGCGGGGCGTGATCCACATGCACGACTGCGTGCGGGCCGGCATCGCCTGATGCCCGACCGCCTTTCCCGACCGGTCTTCCGGCATGGATGGGAGCGCCGCCACCGCCCGCCCGCCCGGTTGCGCCCGCGCATCCTGCAGGCCATCAAGGCGCTGCTGCTGGCCGGCGGCATCGCCTCCGTTGCGGTGGTCGTGTCGTGGGACACGGACCGGCCGCCGCGGCTGGCGGCCGGACCCGCGGACGCTGCGGGTCCCCCCGGGCACGTGATGTCCGGAGCCGTCCTGGTCGGCACCGACCGCGAGGGGCGGCGGTACCGGATCCGCGCCGCCGAGGTGTTCGAGGAAACCGGTACCGTGCCGGCGGTGCGGCTGGACACGCTCCACGTCCGGTTCTTCTCTGGTACAAGGGAGGTATCCCTGATGGCCGGCGCCGGACGCTATCACCTCTCCGAGCGCCGGATGTCGGTATCCGGCGGGATGCGCATGAAGACGCAGGACGGGACCGTGCTGGAAACCGAATCGTCCGCGTACTTCCCGGAACGGGGTCTCCTCGAGGGCGTGGATCCGGTCCGGGTCGACGGGTCGTGGGGCACCGTCGAGGCCCGCGGCTACCGCTACGACACCGTGTCGGGGACGCTGTCGTTCACCGGGCGGCCGGTACTCCGGTTCGCACCGGCCGGGCAGGGCTAGCCGTGCCGTCCGGACGGCGGGGCCTGGCGGCAGCGGCCGCCGCGGCCGTCGGTCTCGCGCTCGGCGCGGGAGAGGTGCCCGCGGACGACGAGTCCCCGTTCGGGCCGACCACGATCACGGCCGATTCGCTGGAGTGGAACGAGGAGGCCGCCGTGGCCACTGCGGTCGGCAACGCCGTGGCCCGGCAGGGTGGCCGGATCCTCCGGGCCGAACGCTTTGTCGCCCATGCGATCCGGGACGCCAGCGGATCGGTGATCCGGATCGGACGGATCGAGGCCAGCGGGGGTGTGGTCTACGAGACCGGGAACGAAATCGCCCGCGGCGACACCGGTCACTATGACATCGAGGGCGGACGGATCACGCTGAGCGGTTCGGTGGAACTGCAGCGCGACGGCAACCGGCTGCGCGGAGCGATGCTCACGATCGACCTCGTCAGCGGTACCAGCCAGATGACCGGCGCCGGCCGCGAGCAGCCGCAGCTGGAATTCGGCGATGCCGCGGTCGAAGAGGACGCCCCGTGACCGCGTCCGCACCCCTGCGGGTCATCCAGGGAGGCCCCGGCCTGGTGGCGGAAAACCTGACCCACCGGATCCGGAAGCGGCTGATCGTCAACAACGTTTCCCTGGAACTGGCGCGCGGCGAGGCGGTCGCGCTGCTGGGTCCGAACGGCGCCGGCAAGACCACGACCTTTCACCTGCTGGCGGGGCTGCGGCCCGTCCATTCCGGCTCCATCCGCCTCGATGGCCACACCATCACCCACTGGCCGCTCTACCGCCGCGCCCGTCACGGCATCGGGTATCTCGCCCAGCAACCTTCGATCTTCCGCAACATGTCGGTCGCGGGCAACCTGCGCGCGGCGATCGAGACCGTGGAACCCCTGGCGTCGCGCCGCGAACAGGTGCTGGAGGAACTGCTTACCGACTTCTCGCTGCTGCACATCCGCACGGCCTCCGCCCTCGTGCTCTCGGGCGGCGAGCGGCGACGGGTGGAGATTGCCAGGGCCCTGGCCTGCCGGCCGAGCTATCTCCTGCTGGACGAACCGCTGGCCGGCATCGACCCCATCTTCGTGGCGGAAATGCGCGCCCTGATCCTGCAGGTCCGGAACCGGGGCATCGGCGTTCTCATCACCGACCACAACGTCCGCGAGGCACTCGACATCGTCGACCGCGCCTATGTTCTCCACGATGGCCGGGTCCTGTCCCACGGCCGCCCCGACGACGTCGTGGCCGATGATGACGTTCGCCGGGTCTACCTTGGCGACCGGTTCCGCATGTAGCACGGCCGTGCGCACCGCCCCCGGCCTGCAGCCCGGTCTCAGGCAGCGGCTCACCCTGACGCCACAGATGCTGGAGGCCATGCGCCTCC
This sequence comes from Alphaproteobacteria bacterium, assembly GCA_965203385.1. GTDB lineage: Bacteria > Pseudomonadota > Alphaproteobacteria > TMED109 > TMED109 > VXPW01. The sequence goes on along the minus strand of OZ241893.1, from coordinate 1,351,165 downwards.
TGACGCACGCCGGCGCCGACCTGAACCGCTACGTGGACCAGCAGCTGGCCTCGAACCCCCTGCTCGACCGCACCGCGCCAGAGCACCACGGCCAGCCGGCGCCACCGCTCGATTCGTGGTCGGATGCCGGCGTTCCCTGGGCCCGGCCACCGCCGGGCGGCGAAGCCCTCACCGAGGACCTGGCGTCCCGGCCGCCGGATCTGCGCGAGCACCTCACCGGGCAGGCGCACATCGACCTGCCGCCGGCCGATCACGGGACCGCGGAACAGCTGATCGACCTGGTGGACGCCAACGGATATCTCGCCGAATTCGACGCCGTGGAGGTCGCCGAACTCGCCCGAACGACGGTGGCCGACGTCCTGCGCGTCCTGGCGCGGCTGCAGGCCTGCGATCCACCCGGCGTCTGTGCCCGGTCCCTGTCCGAATGTCTCAGGCTCCAGCTGCATGCCCGCGACCGGGTTTCTCGGAAGATGCTGCTCCTCGTCGATCATCTGGAACTGGTGGGCAGCGGCGACCTCGACCAGCTGCGCATCGTCCTCGACGTGTCCGTCGACCGGCTGCAGGCGCTCCTCGCCGACCTCCGGTCCCTGAATCCGAAACCCGGCCAGGCATTTGCGCATGAGCCGGAATGGCCGGGCGCCCCGGACGTGGTGGCCACGCCGGCGGGCAGGGGCTGGCAGATCCTGCTCAACCCCGTGTGCTTTCCGCGGGTCTATGCCGACCAGGCCGGCTACCGCGCCGCCCGTGCCTGTGCGCCGGCCGGAACCGGGGACGGCGTCATTGCCCGGCAGTGGCAGGAGGCGACCTGGCTGGTTCGGGCGCTGCGGCAGCGCGCACAGTCCATCTACCGGGTGGCGAGCGTACTGGTCCGCCTGCAGGACGCCTACGTGCGCCACGGTGCCAGCCGCCGCCGGCCCCTGTCGCTCCGGGCGGTCGCCGAACTGGTCGACCTCCACGAAAGCACGGTGAGCCGGGTGGTCGCCAACAAGACCATGGCCGTGCCGCGCGGCACGCTGCCGCTCCGTTCGTTTTTCGACCGCGGGCTGGGCGGCACCCGCGCGCGCCCGGCGCACGCCACCAGTGCGGTACGGGCCCGGATTCAGTCACTCATCGAGGCGGAGGGGCCGGACTGCCCGCCCCGGTCGGACCAGGAGATTGTCGCCGTGCTGGCCGAATCGGGTATCCGGATCGCCCGGCGAACCGTTTCCAAATACCGGAAAATGATGCGGATCCCCGCTTCTGCCAAGCGTCTGGCGCAGATCCGGGAGGCCCGGCAGCAGACGCCGGACGCAACGGCGGGACGGCCCATGGGGCCGCCTTGACACGGCGCCCGGATCCACCCAACTTGTGCGTTCGCAACAGGGTGCTGCCATGGTGCCGGGCCGCGGTTGAGCGGTCCCGGAGCGGCGGTGGTGCTGCGCCCCCGGACCGGATCCGTTCGCATGCAACCTGAAAGCATTCTTGCCCCGTCCGCCATCATCCCGAGGCTGAGCGTCAACAGCAAGCGGCAGCTGCTGCAGTCGCTGGCCCGGGCCGGGGCCCGCGAGACGGGGCTCCGGGAGCGTCCGATCTTCCAGGCCCTGCTGGCGCGGGAACAGCAGGGCTCGACCGCCCTTGGCCACGGGGTTGCGGTGCCCCACGCGCGGCTGCACGGCCTGCGGCGCCCGACAGGGATCTTCGTCCGTCTGGTACCCGCCATTGATTTTGATGCCCCCGATGGCCGGCCGGTGGAACTGGTGTTCGGCCTGCTGAGCCCGGAGCAGGATGACGCCCGGCATCTCGCGGCGCTGGCCGGGATCTCGCGCCGGCTCGGCCGCGCCGGACTGCGCCGGGTGCTCCGGGGCGCCAGCGAGCCGGACGCCATGCATGCCCTGTTGACGGAACCGGCGTCCGGTCGTCCCGAGGCGGCATGACCCGATCCGGGACGTGTGTGGCGATCGGGGGGCGCGGCGTGCTCCTCCGCGGACCGAGCGGGTCGGGCAAATCCGATTTGGCCCTGCGGCTGATCGACGGGGGCGCCGAACTGGTGGCCGATGACCGCATCGAGCTTGAGCCGGGCGCCGGCACCGTGATCGCGAGTGCGCCGCCGGCCATCCGCGGACTGCTGGAAGTCAGGGGAATCGGCGTCGTGCGCCTGCCGTACCGGCGCTCGGTCCCGGTCGCGCTGGTCGTCGATCTGGTCGACCCGCCGCCGGCGCGGCTCCCGGCGCCCGGCACCGCGACGATCCAGGGGCACGCCCTGCCCGTCATCCGGTTGACGGCGCAGGGGGCGTCGGCGGCGGCGCGGGTGCGGCTGGCCCTCGGTGCGCCGGAATCGGTGGCGGGAGTGATGGGGGGTGCAGCGTGAGCGAAGCGGCCAACCCTGCGGCCGAAGCGTTTGACGGTGTGGGAATCGTCGTCGTCACTCATGGCCGCCTCGGCGCCGAGCTCGTGGCGGCAACCGAGCACGCGGTCGGGCCGATGCCGGCGGTACGGGTACTGGAAGTCGGCCCGACCGATGACATCGAGGAGCGCCGCCAGGCCATCCGCGAAGCAGGGGAGGCGGTCAATTCCGGGCGCGGGGTCATCTACATCGCCGACGTGTTCGGAAGCACTCCCGCCAATCTCACCCGGTCGGTCGTGCAGGATACGAAACCGGAGGGGCAGGCCATGATGCTGGCCAACCCCAACCTGGCGGTGATGTACAAGCTGGCCGAGGTGCGCGCGCGCGACCTGCCGCTGCCCGAACTGCTGGCTCTCGTGCAGTCGGCCGGACGCAGGAACATGCTCGAGCTCGGGGAGGCGCTGCGCGGGACCCGAAAGGCGGCCGGGTGAAGCCGGAGAACCCCCTGGCCAGCCGCACGGCCACGATCCGCAATCTCCGGGGCCTGCATGCCCGCGCCGCCGCGCGGTTCGTGAAGCGCGCCGACCGGTTCCGGGCCGAGGTTGAGGTCTGCAAGGACGGCCAGGCCGCCGACGGCAGGTCGATTCTGGGTCTGATGGCCCTCTCGGCCTCGATCGGCACCACGATCGTGATCCGGGCTTCGGGGACGGAGGCGGAGGCCGCCGTCGCGGCCCTGGGGCGCCTGGTGGACGAAGGGTTTGGCGAGCCGCACTGACCGCCCGGCCGCACCCCTCCCTCCCGGGTAGCCGCCGCCGGGCGTCCGGGGGACGGCGGGCCGCCGACCCTCGGCCCGTCGGTGCCGGTGCGCCGGTTTCGAGGCGCGGGGCGGACCGCATGCCGGCCGGGCACTTCATGCCACCCCCCGCCGGCGTTTCGGTCACGCGGCGCTCGAGGATTTCGACCGCCGGGCCGGGGCCCGGCGCGGGCCCGGTGCCCGGGCGGCGGGGGGTGGCGGGCGGAGGTTGGCAATGCTCTTGAGAAACAGGACGGATGGAGCCAGCAACAGCATCAGGATGCCAAGACCGAGCATGGCTTCGTTGAACGCCAGCACCATCGCTTCCCGTTCCGCGATCCGGTAGATGTACGCAGCGGTTCCCCGGACGGCGGCAAACGAATCCGAAACCGACGGCTCCAGACCGTAATAGAGCACCCGCATCCAGTCATGGGCCACGGCCGCGGAATTTCTCGCGACGTCGGAGAGTTGCGTGTAATGGTGGTGAATCCGCGCTTCCAGAATGGAGTTTGCCGCTCCGATTCCCACCGCAGCCCCCAGCCGCATGATCAGGTTGAACAACCCCGACGCGTTCTTGATGCGGTCGGGTCCGAGATAACCGAGGGCGAGGTTCAGTACGGGCAGGAAGGTCAGCTGGGCCGCCAGACCGCGGACGGCCTGCGCCGAAAAAACGTCCCAGAATCCGGGTCCGGCGAACATGAAGCCCTGCATCAGGGTGCCGGTGCCCATCATCAAGATTCCGCCCAGCGCCACGATCCGGCGCGGCCAGATTCGAAAGAGCGCGAGCGTCAGAAACCCGGACAGGAATTGTCCCGCACCCAGCACGACTACCATCTGGCCGATGGCCATGCTGTCGAGCAGCCGCACCCGCGCCAGGAAGACGGGAAGCAGGTAACCCGGGGCAAAGAGGACGATGCCCCAGCAAAACACGACGAGGCTGCCGAGTGCGAAATTTCGTATCTTGAACACCGAAAGGTCCGTGACCGGATGCTTGCACGTGAGTTCGCGGACCAGGAACAGCATCAGCGCCACGGCCGATACCGCCGTCAGGGAGGTGATGAGGCCGGACGCGAACCAGTCGGCTCGACGCCCTTCTTCCAGAACGATCAACCCGGGCCCCAGAACCAGCATGGCGAGCACGATTCCGGGCAGGTCGGCTTTCTTCCAGAGGCCGGTCTCGGGGGAATCGTAGCGGCCCAGGGTGGCCCCGAGCAGGGTTACGGCAATACCGATGGGCACGTTGGAGAGAAAGATCCAGCGCCAGGAAAGCGTTTCGGCGATGTATCCGCCGAGAACGGGGCCGAGGGCGCTCGCGGCCGTGGCGAAGAGGCCGACCATCATGCTCACCCGGTCGCGCGCCTCGGGCCGGTAGTGGGTGAACAGCACCGAGAAGACGCACGGCATGATGCCGCCGCCAAACAAACCCTGCACGGCGCGAAAGGCAACCGCTGAATTGATGTCCCAGGCAAGGGCGCAGAGAGCCGACCCGGCCGTGAATCCGCCCGCGCACATCGTGAACATCCAGCGGACAGATAAAACCCGCAGCAGCCAGCCCGAGACCGCCAGCATCACGACCTCGGCGATCAGGAACGAGGTAATGATCCAGCTGACTTCGTCCGGACCGGCTTCCAGACCGGACTGGATGTGCCGAAACGCGGAGGCCAGGTTCTGAACCCCCATCAGGTTCAGGAACATGCCGCCGGTCATCGCCCAGAAGGCGAGGCGACCCGACCGGGTCAGTCCGCCAACGTCGATGGCCGGCGGGAAAACCGAAGAAGCGCCTACGGCGTGTGCTCCGCCAGAGCGGCTCCCTGCGGGGCCGTACGGGTATCGACCGCCACCACGACGGACATGCCCGGCACAATGCGGTTCGCCAGCACTTGCGGAGTCTCGAACCGGATCTTCACCGGCACCCGCTGCACCACCTTCACGAAATTGCCCGAAGCATTCTGTGGCGGGAGCAGCGAGAAGGAGGCGGCACTGGCCGGTGCAAAGCTCAGGATGTGGCCGAGGATCGGATGGTCCGGGAAGGCATCGACCTCGATTCTCACTTCCTGTCCGATGCGCAGCCGTTCCAGTTGCGTTTCCTTGAAATTGGCCGTGACCCAGATGCTGTCCAGCGGCACGACCGCCATCATCGGCCAGCCTTCCTCGATGTAGAACCCCGGCTCGACGGTCTGGTTGGCGATGAAGCCCTCGATGGGCGCCCGCACCTCGGTCGATGCCAGATCCAGTTCCGCCGCCTCCAGCTTGGCCCTTGCGCTCTCGAGCGCCGCCGCGGCACTCCGGTGCCGGGCGTCGGCGCGGCTCAGGTTCGCGACCCGCTCGGATTCTTCGGCATCGAGCTCCGCGATTTCGGCATCCAGAACGAAGAGGTCGCTTCGCAACTTGGCGGTGTCGGCAATGGCGGCCTGAAAATCATGCTCGGCCCGCTCCAGTCGGGTGGTGGCGTCGTCGAGACCGCTGCGGCTGATCGAACGTGCCTCGTACAGCGTCGTGGCGCGTTCCGCATCCATCGCGGCGTGGTCGCGCGCAGCTTCCAGCGAGGCCGCGCGGGCTTCCGCGCTCCGGACTTCAACCTGCTTGGCGACCTTGCGGGCTTCGGTCGTGGCTCGATGGCCGGCGACTGCGGCTCCGGCCGCCGCCGCCGCCTCGATTTCGGCGCGGGTGGCCGCCAGCTCCGCCGCCGCGGACTCCACGCGCGCCCGTTTCTCGGCCACCACGGCTTCGAGAGGTTCGGTCTCGAACACCGCCAACAGGTCGCCCGGTTGTACGTGGGTATGCGTCGGCGGCGGAACTTCAGTGACGTAGCCGCTGACGCGTGAGGCAATCATGGTGATGCTGCCGCGCACATAGGCATTGTCGGTGACCTCGAAGTGACGGCGTTCCTGCCACCACGCGGCTCCCCAGATGCCCAACCCTGCCACGGCGGCAGCAACCAGCAGTAATGACGCTATCGAGCTCGATTTCACGGATCGGTTCCATTCACGGCCCTGTCCGGATTCGGGATCCGCAGACACAGGCCGTCGATGGTCGGCATAGGCTCTGTCCGCCCGAAGTCAAGGCAGCCATGCGTTTCTTGCATGACAGGCACGGTCCGAATCGAGGTAGGCGACGGTGACAAGCTTCGCCCGGTCAGAGGGTTTTCCGGAACCTTCTGCGCGATTCTCATGCGGTTCGGCCGCCCGCCCGGCAAGCCGCTTCCATCCGACTGTTCGCCCGGGCCTCCACGTTGCCGCCGGTGCCGGCGATTTCGGTACCGGCCGGCGCGATTCAGCCCGTGCCCATCTCCGGCTTCGACGCTTCGCAGCCGTGGAGAGGGCCGCTGTTGTGGTGCGGCGACCGGCGGGAGGAGCGTCTCCGCGTGGACTCAACCGCCCGGTCGTCCGGTCTTCAATCAACCCTCCCCCAGGACCGCGCGCCGCGGCGGCTTTCACTCTATCATTGTTAACTCCGTGTTTTCGATGACGTGGACGATGAGTTGGATTTTTTCGTCACCCCGGAAGCATTTGAGCGGGCCGGGCAGGGGTTGTCTCTTGGAGGACTCGAAGCCGACGATGCGGCCCATGCCGAGGACATAGTCGCGAACGGTGGGTGGCGCCCTGGCAGCGGCGGACGCCTCCCTGGCTCCACGGCCTGTGTTCGGGGAGCGACGACCGCGATGATCGGCCTCGCTGAGGGTCGGCATGCGATAGGCCGTCAGAATGCGGTTGAGCGCCGCGACCTCCACCGGTCGTACGATCTCGGTGGCGGGCGTATCGGGTGCCTCGCGGGCCAGACGCGACAGTTCGTGAATGCGCCAGGCGGCGACGGCATCGAAAGCCAGGCACTTGCGCAGGTCTTCGGCGTCGTCCAGCCGGCGGTCACAGATGCGGGTGCCGTTCTTGAGGGTGTCGAAGTACCGTTCGATGGCCCAGCGGTCTTCGTAGATCTCGATCACCTCGAGCGCGGTTTCTAGCGTCGCCTCGCCGGTGCTGGACAGGATGACCCAGTTCAGGGGCTTGGCCGGATCGGCCGGGGTCACCTCACGGACCTGCACGGCCAGCATCTCCAGCGGCGCGTCCGTCCGGGCGTCTCCCGGCGGCAGGACCGTCACCCGCGCCGCCCGCAGCAACAGTTTGACCGTGCGGGACGGCCGGCGGCGCGGGCCGCCGGCGGCATCAAGCACGAGGGTCTTCCGCCCCAGTTCGGGCTGCGTGTCGATAAAGGAGAACAGGTCTTGCGGCGAACCGTCGGCCGTCACCACCCGGCGCTGTTTCGAGCGGCAGGCGCGGACCACGACGCGGACCTCCGTCTGCGCCGCCAGACGATGGACGGCCCAGATGTCCATCTCGCGGTCGCCGACGCAGATGACTTCCGTGTCCTTGCAGGCCGCCGCCAGTTCGGCGCTCACCCGCACCCCGTCCTCCCAGCGGCGGCTTTCCGTCTCTTTCTTCCCCGCACGGCGAAAGTCGGCATCGGCCGACAGTACGCCCAGCGGACGCCCGCCGGGTACGAACGCCAGCATCATGTGCGCCGCCAGTCCCGTCGACCCCTGACCGCCGCCGCCGAGCGGCGCCAGGCCGGTGGTGACCGCCGAACGGCCGCTGTAATTGAGCATCGTCGTGTCCTGCACCGCGAGGATCCGGCGGTGGGCGCGGCAGCGCTTCACCGTGGCCTCGACATGGGAGCCGAGCACATGCTTCATGGTGACTTCCCGGTTCGACAACAGGCGGTACACCGCCTGCCGTTCCGCGGACTCCGGAAACATCTCGGGAATCGTGGCGGCAGCCTGACGGCCCCAGATGTCGCCAATCCGCCGGATCCGGTCTCCCAACCGCCCATCATGATGATCCACATAGGCAAACTCGGAGTCGCCGTTCGGGCCCGGATCCTTCACATGGGCATCCACCCGGGTGCCGATCGGCCGCCGCGGCACGGTGCGCATCCGCCGTTTCCAGCCCCGCTGGAGCGGCACCATGAAAATCCGGCACGGCGCCTTCGCCACGCCGGCCCGATCCTGCGCGGCCGTCCAGCCGACGCACGACCAGTTGGCCGCACGGTAGCACGTCCCCGGCCGGGTCTCGTTGACGTAGGTGTAGGCCATCTGCGGGCGCACGCCGTGCTGCTGCTCCCAGTCGTCCCCGATCTGCCGCCGCGCCAGACCCAGAACATGTGACGCCAAATGCGGCACGGCGACGCCGGGCATGAGGAGAAAACGGTAGTGGTTGAGCAACCGGTTGAGGTGATGGCGCTTCGCCTCGTTCGACCAGCCGATGTGCCGGTCACGGGCCTTCACGTGCCAACTGGCGGCCCGGAAACCGAGACCGCCGAGGCGACCGTGGCGCGCGGACACGATCCAGTAGTTCAGGACCGCGCCCGGTGCTTTCGGGCAACCCTGCGGATGCCAGCGCTCCATCATCGCCCGCCAGCGACCGACCTCCGCCGCGCCGACCGGTTCAAGACGGACTTCGCCCAGCTCCCGCAACGAGCAGGACAGCGTGACCGCCGACTCCGACCGGGCGATCTCCGGGCGGGCGTTCGACACCAAGCGGCAGGCCCGCTTCGCCGGCAGCGCCACGTGCAGCTCCCGGGCCAGCTTCGGCAGCGCTCGCTTGGCTGACGCCACGCACAGGGCACCCCGTGCATTGCGCCAGTCCTCGCGTTCACACAGGCCGCGGGCCAGTCCGTGGCGACTGGTCTCGCCAGAGGCCGCCGTCCTCTGGAACCACGCCGCGGTGTCCGCGGAAATCATGCGCGTGCCGATCTGCATGGCGGAATACATACGCCAGGCAATGTCGGAAGTCAACAGTGACTCAGTGAAAGCCGCGGCGGCCCTCATGCTGCGTCTGCAGTTTCGTTTGCCTGGGCGGCAGAGACATCGATGACGCGAATGCGAATTTTGCGCCTTTCGTCGTCAGACAGGGTGGACGCCAGGCGGTCTTCCAGTTCGGGTGCACTCGCGGTCGGGGATCCCGTCTCCGGCGGTGCGGGTCGGCAACCTTCCGTGTCTCCGAACCAGAATACAAGATAGATGCCATGCCCTTCCGTTCCCGGATCGACGGTGTAACGGGCAAGCAACGGAGTTCGTACTGCGCTCCAGAGATCACGGCGGCAACTTCTCTTGATTCAGACAGGAACATGGAAACTTCCACACGAGACACGAATGTATGCCCGTGGGTCGCTGGTGCAGCTCCCTTCCGGCCGAACTTCGACACCGAAGTGCGTCAGCCGGCTCCGCAGATCCGACAACAGCGCGTCTCGGCACGCGTCTTCCGGGCGGGGGTTCCGGGGGCGGTGGTGACGATCGACATGCCAGTATTGCTTCCAGCCGGCCGTATTTCCGTCGCGAATGGTGCGCGCGATCTCGTTGAGGTGTTCCAGGATCAGCGCCTCGAGGTCGGCCACGTTTGCCGGTGCGCCGCCGGCGAGAGTCGCCAGCACCCGAGCCGTATCGCTATAGGCGAATTCGGCTTCACGGCGAGCCGCCCGTTGCCGGTTTGCCGCGTTCAGGAGAAGAGACCGCCAGGGGAGCAATTCGTGGTCTGACGACAACGATTCAAGAGCCCGTGAGGCGTCTTGCGTGGTGCTGCCCGCCAGTTGTTCGATGCCGTTCCGGACCCGATCGGCCGTTTCCGTCTCCGGCGTCACCCGGGCGAATCCACCGGAGCCCGCACGAGGAGACCGGGGCCGGACGGAGGCGCCGATGAGCCGGATCAGAAGCCGAAGCGCCGGCGCACTCTTCCGGTACGTCAGATCGGGTGAAATGTCGAATTGCCCGGTCACCGCTTTGATCAGGAAGCCAATGCGGCGTTCTCTTGCCGTGACATAGGATTCCAACCGTCCGACGTAAGAATCAGGAGCGATGCATAAGCCGGCGACCATCCAGTGTACGCACTGCGCCACGTTCATTCGGCGATCAGCATGCTTCTCGTCGATCAGTTCCAGAAGCGGGGCAACGTCACAATGGCGCCTGGCGGCCAGCAGCAGGTGGTTCAGGCTCGACAATTGCCCGGATGCGCAACGCACGGGGAACTGCCTGAGGAGAGGCATGGCGGCAAGCCGGGCCACACGGGCATGGTCCGAAGAATGCGCCAGTTCATGGACGCCTGCAGGCGTTTCCGCGCCATTGCGCAGTTTCGAGAGAACCGACCCTGCGAGCACATCGGCGACGATCTCGGGGCGGCGGGAAAGCGCCCAGGCAAACCAGGGCGGCGGCCGGCGCGCAGGATGCCGCACGGGCACGGTGTAGTGAATTGCCAAGGCCAGCCGCAAACGCTCATGGTCCAGACCGATCTCGCCGGAGGGCGCGGTTTTCGCAATTTCCTCCAGGCCCGCCATGAATGGCAGTGCGAGAGGGTGCGTCTGGTTCGTGCTTCCGAGGCGCATGACCTTGGTGGCCGAAGGCAAGTCATCCCGGTCGATGGTCTTGCGAAACGCGGACAGCACGACGTCGACCAGGCCTTTGTCACCGGCAAGAAGAGCGTTCAGCCGGTCTTTCGGTGAACGGCCCCGAACGTTGAGGTATCCACCGAAATATACCTTGGCGAGTTCGTGCAGGAGCTGGGGCCTTGCCGTGTTTCCGCGCAGTTCGTCCTCGCAAGGCGTGAGTATGGGGGTTGTGTCCCCCCAAACGTGGTGTGGGCGCTCGGGTTTCCGCTGAGCGTAACCGCAGGACCATTTTGTTTTCGAATCCGGGGGGCGACATGACCGGGAGCGGGCATGGCGGCGGCCGGGTCGCCGTTCGCGCACCGGTTCCGGCGCCCCGGAATGGCCCCCCATAGCTGTCCGAATCGGATTTTCGGGTGTCCGGACACCGTGGGGTTCTGTCGCCCGCCGGCGCGTGCGGCGCGGCTCTCGCTCGGTCAGCCAGAGTGGATCATGGGTCGGGCGGAGTGAGGACCGCGCCAAGCGCCTCTGTGGCCCGGCGCTATCCACCCGGTGAGGCATGTCGACCACGGTACGCGTTGCGCCGAGATGCAATCCTCGCAACGTATGTGCGGTGCTGCCGGCTCCGGAGTGCATCGGGGTGCCGGATGGCGCACCCATCCGGTAGACTGTGCCCATGAACAGTATGCGGACCGGTTGCAGACACCGGGTTGCAGCCGTGCTCGGGGCGGTGTGCCTTCTGGCTCCCGTACCTGTTGCCTATGCGGATGCAGACTTGGCGTCCCGCACGGCCCTGAGTCGTGCGGCCATCCAGTCGCTCGCCGGGGCGTTGCGGGAGCAACTGTCCGCGGCGTTTGCCGAGAGCGGCGCAGCGGCGGCCATCCAGGTTTGCAATCTGACAGCTCCGGCCCTGACCGAAGCCGTATCGTCCGATCACGGCTGGAAGATCGGACGCACCAGTCTCAAGGTCCGGAATCCCGACAACTCCCCTGACGCGTGGGAACGTTCCGTTCTCCGCATGTTCGAGGCCCGCAAGGGGCAGGGGGCGGACCCGGCGATGCTTGATCACGCCGAAGTCGTGGTCCGTGACGGTCGCCGCTCCTTCCGCTACATGAAGGCCATCGTCACGGGCAAACCCTGCATCGTGTGCCACGGATCAGATCTTGCACCCGATGTCCGGGCGCAGCTTGATGACTTGTATCCCGGGGATCAGGCTCGCGGTTACGCCCCCGGAGATCTCAGGGGCGGGTTCACGATCACGCAACCGCTGGATGAGGGGTAGCGGCCACCGCTCCGGGCGAGAAAGCGGCAATCAGGCGTCGCTGAAGCAGCGTATCTGCTGCGAGATGTGATCAGCCGAACCGGGTTGTCTGTGCCTCTGCAAGGAACCGGTGCGCCGGGTCCGGTATTGTCTGGAGACCGTCTGGACCGTCTGCTGCTGTCGTGGTGGGTGGTGGAGCCGAGGGGGGTCGAACCCCTGACCTCGTGAATGCCATTCACGCGCTCTCCCAACTGAGCTACGGCCCCGGACGCGTCATTGTGACGGGCCGATTGTGGGGCAACCCCCGTCACCGCGCAACCCGTCAAGATTATTCGTCTTCCGGTGGCTCGTCCTGGATCGCGGGCTTGGGAGTCGTCGTCCCGAGCGCCACGGTGTCCGTGTCCTCGTCAAACTCTTCCTCCTGCTTCGTATCGTCAGCGGCCTCGTCGACGACATCGACTCCGGCGACATCGGCCTTCTGCAGGGAGGATGTCGGCCGGTGCTGGGGCGCCCGTGCTTCGTGCCCGCATTTCGGGCATTTCGGTATCGGCTGGTTGAGGGTGAAGAAGAGAGCACCGCAATGGCTGCATGCACGCTTCTCTCCCAGGTCGATCTCCGGCACGATAAACGCCCCTTGTGGGAATGTGGACAGCGAGAGCGCTCCTTTGCCACGATTGCCAACGCAAGTCAAAGGCCGCGCAGCGGATGGGCGGCAAGGTTGTGCAGGGCGCGCCACGCGTGCACCGTGAAAAGGCGCTATTTCCCAGCGGGCGAAATCCCGCCCGGCACCCAGGAAGGGGTGAGCAGTTACGGGCATTGATCGTAACTGCCTCCCTGCTGTGAGTGTATCGAACACCGTCGTCAACACCACGCCGCCGGGCCTCTGCCGCAGGATCGAAGCACCGCTCCGCTACACGAGAAACGGCCGCCAACACCGCCTCACCAACCGGATACACCGGGCATCCAGACCGCCCGCCGCTTGCGAACCCTGCCTTGACGCCCCAACGCCGCCAGCCGGACCGATGAGCGGTCAACGGAGGGGTGCGCAGTTACCCGGTGGTGAAGGTGGGACAAACCTGTGTGGAAACCCTGCTGCAGGTCCGCATCGCTGCAGACAGCGGCACGCAGCCCTGACATTTCCCGACGCGCCTTGGCAACCGCGGGCAGAGATGCTTACGGCATTGTCCACAAACGGGATATTGGAATCGCGTGGAAGCGGTCGCCAAAGGGGATGCTGACTTCTCCGTCATAGAGCACGATGCCCCGCACGAAGCGGTTGCCGGCCGCTCTTTCGAGTTTGCGCAGTCCCCGAAAGTCTCTCGAACTCACGGACGCGGCCGCCTTGATTTCCAGGCCGGCGACGCCGCCGGACGCCTGCTCCATCACGATATCCGTTTCGGCGCCGTCCTTGTCTCGGAAATGGAAGAATTCGGTGGGTGTGTCCTGCCAGCCGGCCTGTCTTCGCAATTCCTGAAACACAAATGTTTCGAGGAATTGTCCCAGCAGGGTTCTGTCTCCCGCCAGCGCCTTGGCGTCGGTGCCGAGCAAGGCTGCGGCGAGGCCGGTATCGGTTAGATGCAACTTCGGACTCTTGACCAGCCGCTTCAGTCGGTTGCCGTACCAGGCAGGGAGCCGTTCCAGCAGGAAGAGCCGCTCGAGGAGCGTGACATAGTCTCCGACGGACGGTCGACTGAGCTCGAATGGGGACGCCAGAGTGCTGAGGTTGAAGAGGCGGGCCGTGTGTGCGGCCGCAGCGCGCAGGAGTCTGGGCAGCACGTCGAGCGAGCGGATCCGGGTGATGTCTCGCACGTCTCGCTGGACGAGCGCTTCCACATAGTCCCGATACCAACTCGCCAAGCGTCTCGGGGTCGGACGCGCCAATGCTGCAGGATAGCCGCCGGCGACGACCCTTTCGACAAGCCGGTTTCCGAGACGCTGGCATCGGAACATCGGGAAGCCGTCGCCGAACAAGGCGTTCAGGAAGTTCGCATCGGGACGAGTCGGGTTGGAATGACCCGTAAGCTCGAATTGCGTCAAGGGATGCAAAGGGACGATTTGTATGCGTCCCGCCAGCGAATCCGACAGCTGCGGGACAAGAAAGACGTTGGTGGAGCCCGTAAGCAGGAAACGTCCCGGAGACCGTTGGCGGTCCACGGATATCTTGATCGCCTCAAATAGCTCGGGAACACGCTGAACTTCGTCAAGGATGACGCGCTCCGGCAAGTCGGCAACGAAACCCGTCGGGTCTACCCGAGCGCCGTCTCTTGTGACCGGATCGTCGAAGCTGAAATACCCGTAGTTTCGATCTCGTTGAGAGTACTCCTCTGCGGGTCCATGGCCGCTCCGGACCGGATGATTGGGCGCGCAGGTGGTCTGAGCGAGCGTGGTCTTGCCGCACTGACGGGGGCCGTGTATCAGCACAACCGGTGAATCCTCAAGAGCCTCGACAAGTCGGCGCTCGATGGACCGGGGATAGAAGACCGAATTCGACATCGGCCAAATGTAAGCGCAGGGTGCGGCTGATTGCAAGATTATGTCTCGGCCAATTGAAGACAAATCCGGTTGCTGACGGTGCGCAAGCGCCCTTTCGGCGGGGAGCTCCGCCTTGAGCTGGTCGGCCTACGAACTGATCATGCCCTCGCCGGGGGCGTCCAACCCAGGCCGGTAACTGCTCACCTCCTCCGTTGACCGCCGATGGTGCTGGCTTGCGGCGTTGAGGCCGGTTTCGCCGGCGGCCGGCGGGCGGGTATGGATGCCCGGTATCCAGTGGGTGAGACCCTTTCTCGCGTGGTGGAGGGGGTTGCGATCCTGCGGCGGCGGCCCTGTGGCATGGCGGTGACGGCAGTTCGATGCATTCACAGCAGGAGGGCAGTTACCATCGATCGTGGTGGTCAAACCTGGCTTCGTAATCCGTCGCGATCAAGGTTACATGCGCATCGAGCGGTGGATCCAGTTCGAAAGCCCGGGGTTCCTGTACGAAGTTCCACAAACGCATCAGGCGCCATTCATCTTGCCGCGCGCGGGCAACCTTGAGTTCGTTCCGCGTGATCTGGAACGGTGTGTATTCCCAGCCGTTGGTGGTCTTCACCTCGACAAGACGAGTGTGGTGTTGATGGCTGCGAAAAAGCGCGGGATTCTGGCGGTAAGCCGCGTTTTGGCCAGGATCGTTCCTTTTCCCATTGTACGGTCCTATTGGTCGAGTCGTACCGTGGGGTATCGATCGTGTGCGCCGGCCGGCGGCCGGATTTCCGTACTGTGTCGGAGTGAGATTCGCGCCTGAGGCAGGGGTCGGGCGCACGGCACCATTCGGGATAGATCGAATGCGTTCTTGTCGCCGGTTCGGTCGGGCCGGCTTTGCCACGGCCGTGTCCGCGTGGTATCGCAGCAGGGAAGAAGAGAGTGATGCGGCGCCGGCACAGATTCACCCAGAATCCCGGCGCCGCACCTGAACGAGCCGGTCACGGGGACCGAACTCCCGTGGAGTATCCGGCATTTCGGCGTTTGGGTCTACCTCGCTCTCGGGCGGAGCGATGTGCCGGACCGGACGCCTGTTCCCGTGCCAGCGGTGCCGTCGGCAGGTCGTGATCTGCCGGTCCTGCGACCGCGGCCAGATGTACTGCTCCCGGGCCTGCAGCGAGCGGTCCCGGGTCGAGAACCGCCGGGCGGCGCGGAGGCGCTACCGCCGCACCGAGCGGGGGCGCGAGACGGGCCGGATCCGTCAGCAGCGCTACCGGAGGCGTCAGGCGCTCCGGGCGCGCCTGGCCGCCCGGGCGGCGGCCGCGGGCCCGTTCCGCGCCGCTCCTTCGGCCCCGGCTGGCGCCGCTTTCCGCCCAACCGTTACGGACCACTCTTCCGGACCCCGGCGCGAGCCCCTATGTCGGGTGTTTCCGGCGCGATCGCGGCGCGAATCCGTGCCTCGATGCGTCATCTGCGGTCGGGTGTGCTCGCACCTGGTGCTGGCGGACCCCTGATCGCGTCATGGAGACACAACGGGAGGCGATTTCATGGCCATCGACGAGGAGATGCGGTCGACGATCGTGCGGCTGTCGCGGGCCGAGGGCTGGCCGGTCGGGACCATCGCACGGCATCTCGGCGTACACCACGGTACGGTGACGCGGGCGCTGCGGGCGGCCGGCGCGGAGCGGCGGCCGCGGGCGAAGTTCATCGACACCTTCGTGCCCTTCATCCGGAAGCAGCTCGAAGAGGAGCCGCGGCTGCCGGCCGGCACGCTCTGGCGGCAGGTCAAGGCGCGGGGCTATCAGGGCGGGGAGGATCACTTTCGCCACAGCCTGCGCGCCCTCGACCTCCGGCCCGCCCGGCGGCCCGAGCCGTCGATGCGGCTCCGCTTCCTGCCGGCGGAGCAGGCGCAGGTCGACTGGGCCGAGTTCGGGAAGGTCGACATCGGCCAGGCGCGGCGCCCGCTGATGGGGCTGCTGGTAACCCTCAGCTATTCGCGCCAGACCTCTCTCAGCCTGTTTTACGACGCGCGGATGCCGAGCTTCCTGCAGGGCCATGTCGAGGCCTTCGCAGCGTTCGGCGGTGTGCCCAGAAGGCTCCTGTTCGACAACCTCAAGAGCGCCGTGATCACGCGCCGGGGCAAGGCCGTCACCTTCCATTCGACCCTGCTCGCGCTGGCCGCCCACTACGCCTTCGAGCCGAGCGCCGCCTGGCCCCGGCGGCCGCAGGAGAAGGGGCGCGTGGAACGCCGCGTCCGCTTCGTGCGCACCAGCTTCTTCGCCGGTCGCGACCTCTCGGCCCCGCTCGACGAACTCAACGCCGCGGCCCGGGCGTGGTGCGCCGGCATCGCCGCCGAGCGGCCCTGGCCGGACGACGACCGCCAGCTCGTCCGGGACGCCTACGAGCGGGAAAAGCCGATGCTGGTGCCGCTGCCGGACGCACCCTTCTCGTGCCACGAGATTCGCCCGGCGCGCATCGACCGGACCTGTTACGCGCGGTTCGATACGAACGATTACAGCGTTCCGCCCGACTTCGCCGGAGCGACGCTGACCCTCGCCGCCGACCGCAGCACCGTCCGCCTCCTCGACGGTACCCGCGAGGTCGCGCGCCACCGGCGCTGCTACGACCGGCAGCAGGCCGTCAGCGACCCGGAGCATGCCCGGGCGCTGGCGGCGCGCAAGCGGCACGGCCGGGCCATGAGCCTGCGCGACCGGCTGCTGCGCGCCGTGCCGCGGGCGGAGGAGATGCTCGCGCACGCCGGGCATCGGGGCCGGAACGTCACGTACTGCGCCCGGATCCTGACCAAGCTGCTCGACACGCACGGCGCCGACGAGGTCGACCGGGCGATCGCCATGGCGCACGATCGCGGGTCATATCACCCCGAAACGGTGCGCGCCATCCTCGAGGAGCGCCGCCGCCGGCAGGGCCTGCCTCCCGTCAGCCTCGCCGACGACGACCGCGACGGCCGCGGCACGACTCCCCGGGCGACCGGCCTCGACGCCTACGACCGGCCCGCCGCGGCCGACCCGGACGCGTCATGAGCGACCTCAGGAAACGGGCCGCCGCCCTCGGCCTCCGCGGACTGCTCGAACGCTGGGAGGAGGTCGGCAGCGCCGGCTGGGTCGAGGAACTGATCGCCAGCGAGGAACGGGTGCGCCACACCCGCAGCTACGACCGCCGCCGCGCCGGGGCGCGGCTGCCGGCCTTCAAGCCGCTGGCGGACTTCGACTGGACCTGGCCGCGCGACCTGAGCCGCGACCGCGTCGAGGCCCTGATGAGCCTCGCCTTCATCGAGCGGGCCGACAACGCCGTGCTCGTCGGCGGACAGGGCACCGGCAAGACCATGATCGCCGCCAACGTCGCGCACCAGGCGCTCCTGCACGGCCACACCGTCCGCTTCGAGAAAACGCCGGAGTTGCTCGACAAACTCGTCGAGATCTCCTCGAGAAGCGAACTGCGCCGCCGCCTCGGAATCCTCGCCCGGCCCCGCCTGCTGGTCCTCGACGAGATCGGATACGTGACCCTCAAGAGCCCCGCGGCCGACCTCCTCTACGCCCTCGTCTCGCGGCGCTACCAGCGCCGCTCCACCCTGGTCACCACCACGCTGGCCTTCGCCCAGTGGGACCGCGTCTTCCCCAGCGCCGCCGGCATCGCCGGCACCGTCGACCGGCTGATGCACGACGCCGCCCTCATCACCATCGACGGTGATTCGTGGCGCACCCGGCGCGAAGCCGGATGACCTACGTCGACTTCGACGCGCTCAAGCGCCGGCCGCTCGAGGGCATCGCGGCGGACTGGGGATACGTCCGCGATCCCCAGGCCTCGACCCGCGCGAACCCCGTGCTCCGCGCGCCGGGCCAGGCGAAACTCGTCACGAAGCTGTGCCCCAACGGACACTGGGTCTACTTCAGTACCCTCGATAGCGATGACCACGGTACCGCGATCGACTTCCTGCTCCGTCGCGGCCTCTCCTTCGCCGAGATCCGCACCCGCTACGGCCAGCCCGCGGGCACCGCGCGCGACTTCCGCCGCCACTGGCACGCGGCCCTGCCGGATCCGGCGCCGGCCTGGCTGGTCGGCCGCGGCATCCGCCCGGAGACGCTGGCCGCCGCCCGCCCGCTGATCCGCCGCGACCGCCACGGCCGCGTCCTCTTCGCCCACCGCGACCGCCACCGCCGCCTCACCGGCTTCGAGATCGGCCCGCCCGACGGCGCGAGACGCTTCGCCACCGGCGGCTCCCGCAGCCTGTTCGCCGTCCGCGCCGGACACGCCGCCGACCTGAAAACCCTCGTCATCACCGAAGGCGCCGTCGACGCCCTCAGCCTGGCCCAGATTGAGCAGTGCCACCCCAGCCAGGCCTTCCTCTCCACCGCCGGCGCCCCCTCGCGCCGACAACGCGAGCAGATCGGACTCGCCGCCCGCACCCTACCCAACGTCCGCACCGTCGTCCTCGCACAGGACCACGACGAGGCCGGAGAGCGCCAGGCCGAAGCCTTGCGCCTTCAACTCGAGGTCCCCTCGCAGGTCGCGTTCCAGCGACGGCGTCCGCCCGAACACGCCGACTGGAACGACGTCATCTGCGCCGCCGCGACAGGCTGACGCCGCCGGAACGCCCGGGCCGGCGGGGTCACGGCGCACCCCTGTGCCGACGGCCAGCCGAAGCCTGCGCGGCGGCCGGAAGTCCCGGTCTCCGGACCCCGTTACGTAACGGGGCGCAAGGGATCAAGAAAGGCAACCCGATGGCACTGTCCAACGCCGAACGGCAACGGCGCTTCCGCCAGCGCCGGCGCGAGGGTCAGCCACCGGCGGCGCGGCGCCCGCCGCCGGACCGGCGCTCGCGCCGGCAGCGGCTGCACGACGCCATCGACGCCATCATCGCGATCCGGGAGGAATACCGTGACTGGCGGAACGCCCTGCCAGAGGCGCTGGAGACGACGGCGACCGCGGAACTCCTGGACCAGGCGGTCGAGGCCCTTGACGACCTCGACCTCGAAGCCCTGGCAGAACAGGAACTGCCCCGCGGGTTCGGTCGCGACGGGTGATGCAGGTACCCGCTGTAGCACCGTTACGTAACGCAGCGGCCGGACGGGCCGGAACCAACGAAGGCAGCGGCCGGCCGGCTCAAGGAGGCCGCTGAGCCACCCGCGATCCGTTCGGCGCCGAACGCGCCTTCCTGCCACCCGGCGGCAGGAGCTCCGGCAGTCGTACAATAGGGAAAGAAACGACCTTCGGAAAAGCGCGGCTTACCGCCAGAATCCCGCCGTTTTATTTCGCCGCCAACATGTGGCCCTGTGGAGAAAAACTCGCGATGTCGTACCCGGCCCCGTCGCCTTCTTCCTGCGATACCCACTTGACGCAATTTGCCAGGTCCGGGCGGCCGTTCGCGATCAGGGTTGCTTTTTCATGGGCCAACACGCGTTCTTCGCCAGCGCGCCCCAGGGCGCGGTTGCGTTCATCCCGCCCCGCTGCATCGAATTTTCGCGCGATCTCTTGCATCTCACGCAGACCGGTTGGTCGAGGCCTGTTGCTGAAAGTCGGGGGCGGTCCCACAGCCAGTTCCCCAAGTAGCTCGGGGTTACGCTGTATGCGGGGCAAGTAGTCCGGGCAGCGGTCGAGCCAGCGCACGACCGCCTCGGCCAGCGAACCCTGAAAGTTCAGGGCCGGCGTATAACCGGCAATCCGGGGTCTTTCAAAGTCCCATACTTGTATGGTTGATCTCATTCCAGCTTCTTCTTGGCAAGAGCGTCGCGCACCTGCACGGCCCAGCTGAGTCTTTCGAGACCCTGCCAGACTTTTTTGGTTCCCGGAAGCTTCTGCCGTTTCGAAGGGTGCGCTCCGACGAGGCGCCCGAGATCGATCACGAAACTTCGGATATCCGGTTCCGGGGCGGCGGCCGGAGGAGGGCCGCCGGCCTGGTTGTCGGGCGCAGGCGGCCGGTCGTCCGCCTCCGGTGGATCAGCAGCACCGGACGGAGCCGGCGACTCCTCGTCGGCGTTGGCATCGGACGTTCCGGTTTCATCCTTTGCAGCCGCCGCCTCCGGCAGTCCGTCGGCGTCATCGGGTTCGGTTCCGCCGCGCTCATGCACCGCGTCCGGCGGCTCCGCGACGGCTGTGCCTTCCGGCGCCGGGTCCGCCGCCTCAGCCTGAGCCCCGGCCTCGGACGGCGTACGCTCCGGCGGCTCCGCTCCGCTGGACGGTTCTCCGTCCCGCTCGCCGGAAGGCGTCGGCACGATTTTGTGTCCCTGCGCCCGGAGCATCGTATGCAGCAGATCGATGTCTTCCGGCGGGACGACCGTGGCGGCCGGCGTGTCCGGGCGCTCGCGAGCGAGCTGCGTCAGGTCGGCAACCCGGCACGCGGTCACCGCGTCGAACGCGAGGCATTTGCGCAGATCGTCGGCTGCATCGAAGCGCCGGCTCTTGATCCGGGTGCCAGTCTTAAGAGTCCGAAACCAGGTCTCGATCGACCAGCGACATTTGTAGATATCGAGTATGCCGGCGGCGAACACGGCTTCGGCCTCGCCGGCGGCCGGCCGTTCGGTGGTCAGCAGCAGCCAGTGCAGGGGCTCGTCCTCCTCCCCGCACCCGGTCTCTGTCGCCGACAATGCGCACAGGGACAGCGGCTTCGCGTCCGGTTTCGTCCGCGGCGGCCGCAGCGAAACCTCGGCGACGCGGATTTCCAGCCGCGCCGTGCGCTTCTCCCGCGCCCGCGGGCCGCCGGCGGACGGGATCTCCAGATCGGTCACCGAGACCGGAGCGCGGCCGGCGACCTGCTCCCACAGGCACGCATCCTCACCGCCGGGCTTCAGCACACGCTGACGCGCGGAACGACTCGCGCGCACGACCAGGGCGTCCCCGAAAGAAACGGCGTGTTCGAGCAGCTGCCAGAAATCGCCTTCACGGTCGCAGACGGAGATCACCCGCGTGTGCGGGCAGGCCGCCGCCAACTCCCGCGCCCGGTCCAGGCCTTCGATCCAGCGGCGGCTTTCCTTCTCCGCCACCGCGTCCGGCCCGGCCTCCGCCGCCTCCGCACGGTCCTTTCCGGACGTCTTCTCCCCCGCCGGTTTCCGCTCCCCGCCCTCCTGCTCCAGCGGCTGGCGGAAATCCGCGTCCATCGAAAACAGACCGAGCGGACGGCCCTCTTTCGTCACGGCCAGACCGGCATGGGCGAGAAGCCCGGCGCTGCCCTTGCCGCCACCGCCGAGAGCACTCAGACCCGTCGTCTCCTCCAGGCCGCTGTAATTCAGAGCTGTCGTGTCCTGAATCGCCAGCACGACAGACTCGCCGCGGCAGCGGTCTGCCGTCGCCTCGAAATGTGGCTCCAGAACATGCTTCATGTTCACTCTCGAGCTCGACAACAGCCGGAAAGCGGCCTTCTGGCCGGCCTTCTCGGGAAAGATTACCGGCAGATCCTCGCCCATGTTCTGATTCCATGCCCGGCCCATGCAGACAATGCGTTCCCTCACCCGCCCGTCGGTATGACGCGAGCGACCGTATTCGCGCTCCGCCCAGTCGAGATCCGCCCGCCCGTCATACCATCCGGCGAGCGCACCGACCGGATGACGTTCCTCCCGGCCAAGGGTCTCCCGCCATCCGTCCTCCAGACCCAGAATCCAGACCGAGCCGGCCGCGTTCCGCCGCCCGCTGCCCGGTCCGGCCAGAACCCAGCCCGCCCGGCGGTAACTGCAGCCGTCATGCTCCGGCCCGACATGGGTGTAGGCGGCGGCGGGGCGCACCGCGTACCGGGCTTCCCAGTCGTCCGCCGCCCGCTCCGCCGCCATGCGCAGCACCCGCGACGCCAGCCCCTTGACCCGCACCCCGGCCAGCACGAGAAACCGGTGATTGCAGATCACGCGCCCGATATTCGCCGCCCGGGCATCGGGCGACCAGCCGAAATTCTCATCGCGGGCCCGCAACTTCCAGGTCGCCGAGCCAAAGCCGATGCCGCCGAGTACGCCGTGCCGCTCCGAGCGTATCCAGTAGCGCAGCTGCCCGCCGGGAGAACGCGCCCATCCCAGCGGATGACGCGCGCGCATCATCGCCTCCCACCGCCGACGCTCCGCCTCGCCCTCCGTCAGCTCCAGCGTCACCGGGCCGAGAGCGGCCAGTGCACAGGAAACCTCGGTGTCGGGTATCTCTTCCGCCGGAAACTGGGGAACAGCGGAACGGTCGGGAACCTTGCGGGCCTCGGGCAGCTCGAGACCGAGATGCTCGGCGAGCTTCGGCAGAACCTTCGCCGCCGCCGACAGGCACAGACCGCCACGGGCGTTGCGCCAGTCCAGACGCTCGCACAGCCCCCGCGCCAGAGCGTGACGGGTGCAACCGCCGGTACGCAGAGCACCGGCGAGCCACTCGAGCGTGTGCGAATCAAAATGACGAAGTCCGATCTGCATGCCACAGGCATACAGGAAAAGAATCACCTATACAAGTCCGGACCCTTGAAAGATCCGGGGTTGCCCGAGACATTGCAATACGGCGCTGATGTTCTGGTGCTTGTACTCGATCGAGCCGCGGGTTCGTGGGATCTTGCTCTGGAGTGTCCGGTTGTGGGCGGCCTTGCTGTAGTGGCGTCCTGCCAGTTCGTCGACAGGATAATCCCACGCTGGAGGGGGTGGCCGGGTCTGGGGCCGGCGGTCGGATCCCGGGCAAGGCCGAGCAGGACCGTGTCGGCCCCGTCGGCCGGTTTCGGAGCTGACAGGGCTCGAACCTGAGGATCGGGGCCCGTGCTTCGCCTCCGCTGCGGGAGTCAAAGCCGGGAATGTAAGGGAGTGTGGGAGCGAGTCCCGTTCAGGGCTGCAGGATCGCCTGGAAGATGCTGTCCCGGTTGCCGCTGTAGGCGCGCAAGGTGCTGGCCAGTTTTTTCATGCCGTTGTTCTTCCGGACGATCAGAGCGAGCGCGAGGGCATTGCACAGCGCGTTGTTGTGGGGCCCGTGTCCGGTGCGCAGGCGCGAGGCGTCCTCCATCAGGCTCACGTCTCTGACATGGTGTTGTACCTCTACCGCCCAGTGCCGCCTGACCAGTTTCAGCAGTCGTTCGGGGGCTGCGTCGTTCGGGGACAGTGACGTGATCCCGTAGGATTCGGTGGTGGTGCGTTCGCCCCGCCGGGTGCTGCGGGAGCGGACATCGGTGCGGTGCCGTGTGATCCGGAAGGCCTGCCGGACCCCGGGCCAAGCGAGGGTTTCCGGGCTCGTTTCGTGCGTGTGGATGGAACGTTCGTCGAGGCGGCCGTGGTTCGGTTTGGGCTTTGATTCCTCGAAGCCCGGTGCCTCGCTCTCCCAATCGATGGCGTCGAGGGTCCGGTGCGTGTCGGGAGCGTTGCCCTTGACGATGAGCACGTAGTCCGCGCCGGCAGAGCGGAGCACTTCCGCCGTTTCGTGCGTGGTATGCAAGGCATCCAGGGTCACCACCTTGCCGTCGACCTCGACCTCCGACAACAGAGTGCGCGTGGCCGCGATTTCTCCGCCTTCCTCCCGGTAGCTGTGCAGAGCGACCGGTTCGCCGGTCTCATGGTCCACCAGGGTGACGGTCTCGTAGTGCTCGTCGCTGTTGCGGTTGGCGCCGCGGATGCGCTTGCCATCGACCGATAGTTCCTCAATCGCCGCCTGCCGACCCTGGCTATATTCCTGGACGGCTTCTTCCAGCTGATCCGGATCGAGCATGAGCAGCACCCGGTGGATGGTCGATTTCGAAGGCGGCTCGTACCGACCAGTCTCCGGACGCTGCCAGGCGCCAATACTCCGCAGCTGATCCTGAGTCATCATCTTCGCAAACTCCGCCATGGCGACTGGACCATGATGATCCGCGAGCTTCGCCGCGATGATGATCGACAGCACCGTGCCCACATGGTGCTTGCGTCCCTGGGCCCGGCGGGCATCGTCGACTTCGCAAAAGATCTCGTACAAGGACTTGAGCTCGGTGGTCGTACGCGCCCCGCCCCGGTTCTTCTGCAGCTCCTCCGGAAGCTCGCCCGGAGCCCGCAGCCGCCGCCACGCGTCCCGCCGCAACCGGCGGACCCAATAGCGTTTCTTCCCCGGCTCCGCTGTTTCCTTCGACTCTTCCCCGGCGGCCGGATTCGCCTTCGTCCGGGGCTGAGTGTAACTGCCCTGATGCCGGGCACTGCCGTGCGTCTCGCCGAGCTCCTTCCAGTTGGCCGCCGCGTAGACCGTCCCCTTGAACGATTTCGGATCGACGAACGTCTCCACCATCAGAATCGGGTGGCCGTGAACTCGCTGCCAGTCGTCGCTCAGCCGGCGGGTGATCTGCCCCAGCACATACGAGCCCAGACGCGGAAACTGCCCCCGCTCACCCAGAATCACATAACGAGTGTTGTTCGAGATCAGATGCAGGCGAGTCCATTTCTGGTTCCCTTGCCAGCCGATCAGCTGGTTCCGGTGACGGCTCTTCCAGGCCGCCGTCCCCCAGCCCGACAGCGCCACCCATTGCCCGCGCCATTCCGCCACATACCGAAGCCCTCGGCCGGCAAAGCGACGGAAGCCCAGAGGATGGTGCTGATTCATCGTCGCGTCCCACTGGGAACGCTCATCGGGGCGGCACAGACGCACCGTGACGTCAGCGAGCGAAAAGCCCGCGGTCGACGCCGGAGGCAACAGAACGGAAGGGGACAGCGACACCATGCAGGTAGTCATACAACGCCCCGAGCCAAAATACCAGCCCCAGCAGGAAAATTCCGCTTCTCATGCCGGAATCCGGTGCCTGCCAGAGCGTGGGATTATCTTGGTTCGTCGATCAGCATCGCGAAATAGTCCGCGACAATCCAGTCGTTTTCCTC
This sequence comes from Alphaproteobacteria bacterium, assembly GCA_965203385.1. Lineage (GTDB taxonomy): Bacteria > Pseudomonadota > Alphaproteobacteria > TMED109 > TMED109 > VXPW01. The sequence continues at coordinate 1,326,176 of OZ241893.1, read as the reverse complement.
GTCAGTCCAGAAATGGCTCGCCATTGCACCAGGCTCGCACCGGCGGGCGTGGGCGTCAACCCGTCGATCACTCGTTGGTCCAGTCGCAGCCGGTCCCGGGACCCATCCGCGGTCACTGGCAGGTTGGCGGAGCCCTCGATGTTTCCGGCGCAGTATGAGATCGTGCGGCACACCTCATTCCGGACATGCGCCGTTGCCGGACCGGACAATTGTCGAAGGGACAGCGGAGGGTTCGACCGGACCGCCTCGCCGGGGCGACAGGACCCGACAGGAGGATTCCGCACCCGGCCATTCGGGGATGAAGCGGGAAACCCCATCCCCGGGGGACGGGATCTCCTATTCCTCGATGTTTCCGAACGTGCCGACATTTCCACGCGAGCGTCGGCATGGCTCCAATGAGCGCACGTATCTCTGGCACCCCGTCCAACAAATCAGCGTGGACCTCGCCGCGTTTAGAACGCCGTCGAGAAACTCCTGCTCGTTCGCTGTCAGATTGAACAGGAAGGCGAATTTTTCCGGCAAAGCGTCACGGTCTCCCCGATCCACGCGTCGACATCACCCTTGCCGGTGAAGCGGTCGCGCGACAGGCAGATCGCAAGCTGCTGACGAAATTCGCGCGGGTCGCCTTTGATGGCGTCTACCGACAAGGTCCGCCAATCGCGCCGACCGCAGGCGCCGATTTCGAGGACGGCGGTTTTGACCCGGCTCCCGTCGAGCCCGTCGATCGAGAGAATACGGCGCGCATCGAACAGATCGCGTGCGGCACGCCGGTCGACGAGTGCGACGAGCTTGCCGGCGACGATCTCGTGAAGGTTAAGGACGAGAATATCGCTTGTCGCATATCGCGCCTGGAACCGTGCCAGCGTGCGGAACGCAGCGAACGCAGTGTCCGGCACCCCCAACCGTTTCTGTTCGCTTTCCAGTCAGGAACCCAGCGCGCCGGCAGCCGTGGCGTGGCCAAGTACGCGCGTGTACCGGACCAGCGCCCCGGCGTCGACGTGTGCGACCAGGTCCAGCGAGTTGAAGAGCTCCTCCGCGCCGCCGGTGCCAGAACCGGGAACATCTACCCGATGTATGAAGGTACATAGAGTGACGACGCAACCATGGCGCATCGATGGATCCGCCAGAAGGGGCCATCAGAGAGGCGTGAATCCGCTCCATCACGGCCCGCCCGAACGCTTGAAGTTCAGATCAGAAGTCGAGCCCGCGACGGGCCTTGATACCCGCCTGGAACGGGTGCTTGATCTCGCGCATTTCACTCACCAGATCGGCGTACTCGCACAGTTCGGGCAGGGCGCCGCGTCCGGTAACGACCACGCTGGTCCGATTCGAACGCGCCTTCAGCGCCGCGATCACGCTTTCGATTGCGAGGTATTCGTACTGCAAGGCGATATTGATCTCGTCCAGCACGACGAGGTCGTACTCGCCGCTTTCCAGCAGCCTGCGGGCGCAGGCCAGGGCGGCTTCGGCGGCGGCGGTGTCGCGCGCCCGGTCCTGGGTGTCCCACGTGAATCCCTCGCCCATCGTATGCCAGTCAACCGCCTGCAGCGTGTCGAAGAATTTTCGTTCGCCGGTGGTCCAGTTGCCCTTGATGAACTGGACCACCGCCACCTGGTGGCCCCATCCGAGGGCGCGGACGATCATCCCGAAGGCCGACGTCGACTTGCCCTTTCCGTCTCCCGTGTGGACCAGTACCAAGCCGCGGTCAAGGCGCTTCGCCTGGGCCGTCTTGCGTCTCTGCTCGGCCTGGAGCTTCTGCATTTCGGCCTTGTGTCGTTGTGCGTCGTTCATGTATTGCCTTCTGTGAGCAGTAGACCGGACCCGGTCAGGCCGTTCGTTCGGGACACCCTGCAGGTGTCCGGGGTACCGGGTTCCAGCGGAGGCGGTTTCACGCAGGTACCTGCGGAGGTCACGGGCCGCCTGCACCCCGGCCGCATCGTTCGCCTCCGGAGTGCATCCCGGTCAACAGCGACGGGCAGCCGGTCCGGGGATCAGGCTCACACCGCTCCGCCCGCGAGCCCCGCTCGGGACCGCGGCCGGATCCGGGATGACGGTCGCAGCGAATCCGGCCGGCGGCTATTCGTCCGCCACCTTCACGACCAGCTTGCCGAAGTTTTTGCCCTGCAGCATCCCGATGAACGCTTCCGGAGCGCGCTCGAGGCCCTCGACGACATCTTCCCGGTACCGGAGCCGGCCTTCCTTGATCCAGCCCGCCATGCGGCGGACGGCAACCGGGTATTTCTGGGTGAACCGAAATACCAGAAAGCCCTCGATGCTGGCCTGGTTGATCAGCACGTGCCGCAGCGATCGTGGCCCGATTCCTTCCTTGGTGTTGTTGTACTGCGAGATCTGGCCGCAGATCGCAACCCTCCCCCAGGGCGCCAGATTGGCAAAGGCGGCATCGGTTACCGGTCCCCCGACGTTGTCGAAGTAGACGTCAACGCCGTCCGGGCAGGCCTGCCGTACGGCCGTCGGAAGGTCGTCGGCGGTCCGGTAGTTGATGCCGGCGTCAAACCCGAGTTCCTGGGTGATGTAGTGAACCTTCTCGTCGGACCCGGCGGTGCCGACCACCCGGCAGCCTCCGATCTTGGCGATCTGGCCGACCGCCGCCCCGACGGCGCCGGATGCCGCGGAGACCAGAACCGTATCGCCAGGTACCGGACGGCCGACCTCAAGCAGCCCGAAATAGGCCGTCATGCCGGGCATCCCGAGAATGCCCACGGATGTCGATACGGGGGCCAGGTCAGGGTCGACCCGACGGACCTGGCCGGCGGTCGCGATCGCGTAGTCCTGCCATCCGAGTGCGAACCCCTGGACGATGTCCCCCACCCGGAAATCGGGATCCAGGCTCTTTTCCACCCGTCCGCAGACATTGCCGGTCATGACTTCACCTACCGGGGTCGGTGCGGCATAGGACTTGCCGGCACTGATCCGTCCGCGCACGTACGGATCGAGCGACAGCCACAGCGAGCGCACGAGAATCTCGCCGTGCCGGAGTTCCGGAACCGGGATCTCCTCGAGTCGGAAATTGTCGGCTGTGGGCATGCCCACGGGACGGGAGGCAAGCACGATTCGGCGATTGACAGACATGGGACGAGCCCCTGATGGACGGGTGAACGGAAGAGTGAAAGGGTACCGGAATCGGCGCTACCCGATCAATCCGCCGACCGGCGACGACGGATCCCCGGCATACTTGCGGGGAATGCGGCCGGCGAGGTACGCATTGCGCCCGGCACACACCGCCTGCCGCATGGCCCGGGCCATGCGGATCGGGTCGCCGGCCCCTGCGATCGCGGTATTCATCAGGACGGCGTCGCATCCGAGCTCCATGGCCACTGCAGCATCCGACGCCGTTCCCACCCCGGCGTCGATGATGACCGGAATCTGCAGGCGTTCGACGATGAAGCGAATGTTGAGCGGATTCCGGATTCCCAGACCGGAGCCGATCGGGGCGCCCAACGGCATCACGGCGGCCGCTCCGAGATCCTCGAGCCGCTGGGCGAGCAACGGATCGTCGGTGCAGTACACCATCACCTCGAACCCCTCCCGCACCAGCATCTCGGTGGTCCGCAGCGTCTCCGGCATGTCCGGATACAGGGTGTCCGGGTCGCCCAGCAGCTCGAGCTTCACGAGCGTCCAGCCGCCCACTTCCCGCGCGAGCCGAAGGGTGCGCAGAACGTCGTCGGCCGTGTAGCAGCCGGCGGTGTTGGGCAGGAAGGTGTACGACTTGGGATCGATGACGTCCGTCAGCCGTTCCGTGTCGGGGTCATCGAGGTTGACCCGACGTACGGCTACCGTGATGATTTCGGCGCCGGACGCCTCGAGCGCCGCAAGGTTCTGCCGGTAGGTGGCGTATTTCCCCGTGCCGACGATCAGCCGGGAGCGAAAACGCCGCCCGGCAACCTCCCAGCGCTCGTCTTCGTCGCCTCCGCCGCCCACCAGATGCACGATTTCGATCGAGTCGCCGTCCTCGACCCGGATCGTCCCGAAGTCGCCCCGGGGGACGATCTCTCGATTCCGCTCGACGGCGATCTTTCTGGGATTGATCCCCAGTTCCCGGAGCAGATCGTCGAGCCGCCCGCCAGAAGAGACTGTCCGCGGCGCACCGTTGACCGTAATCTCCAAAACTCTCCACCTCGTGCCTGTCGTCGGCCGGATGCTCGGGGCCCTGCCGTACCGTTACTGTAGATTCGCATCATGGCACAGGCTACCACCGTGTTCGTGCTGAATGGACCGAACCTCAATCTGCTCGGTACCCGCGAACCTCAAATCTATGGACCCGCAACCCTGGCCGACGTAGAGTCGCTTTGTCGGGCGACCGCGGACCGGCTGCGGCTGCAGGTCGACTTCCGGCAGACCAACCACGAAGGTGTCCTGGTGGACTGGGTGCAGGAGGCAACGGTTCGGGCGGGCGGAATCGTCCTCAATGCCGCCGCCTACACACACACCTCCGTGGCACTGTTCGATGCGCTCAAGGCGTATGACGGAACGGTGATCGAGGTGCACATTTCCAACGTGTACTCCCGGGAACCTTTTCGCCGCCACTCCTATTTGTCGGCCCGGGCCGACGGGGTGTTGTGCGGGTTGGGGATTGCCGGCTATGCCCTCGCGCTGGAGGCCCTTGCCTCCCTGCTGAAACCTCCGGCGGCAGGCGCGGGAAGCCGGACGTGAAACCAGGAACGGCCGGTCCGGCATGCCCAATTTCTCGATAGACGAAGCACTTCTCCACCGGCTGGCGGCGCTCATGAACGAGGCCGACCTGGTCCAACTCGAATTGGTTGACGGGCGCCGGTCCATCCGTTTGGCGCGGGGGAGTCCGCCCGCTGCGCCGGCCCCCGCTCAACCGCCCGTCCCGGCTGCCCGCGAGCCGGCCCCGGCGGCGTCCGGTCCGGTGCATACCGAGAATTTCGCGGGCCACGCGGGCGCCATCACGGCCCCGATGGTGGGAACGCTCTACGTGGCCTCGGCCGAGGGGGCCGAACCCTTCATCAGGGTCGGCGACCGGGTGAGCGAGGGCGACCAGTTGTTCATCATCGAAGCCATGAAGACGATGAACGCGGTACTCGCGCACCGGAGCGGGACCGTGGCCCGAATCTGTGTCGAGAACGCTGCCCCCGTCGAGTTCGGCGCCCTGCTGGCCGTCATCGAGTAGCCGTTCGGTGTTCCGGAAAGTGCTCATCGCCAATCGCGGCGAGGCGGCGCTTCGCATTCTGCGCGCCTGTCACGACCTGGAAATCCGGACCGTTGCCGTGCACTCGACCGCCGATGCCGACGCCATGCACGTGCGGCTCGCCGACGAATCGGTGTGCATCGGCCCGCCGGACGTGAAGTCCAGCTATCTCAATGTTCCCGCCATCATCACGGCAGCCCATGTAAGCGGTGTGGATGCGCTCCATCCAGGCTACGGCTTTCTTTCCGAGAACGCCGAATTTGCCCAGATCGTCGCGCTGCACGACATCACCTTCATCGGCCCCAGACCGGAGCACATTTCGATGATGGGCGACAAGGTCGAGGCGCGCCGCCGCATGCGTGCCCTGGGGGTGCCGGTGGTTCCCGGTGGTGACGGCCCCCTGTCGTCCCTGGAGGATCTCCGGGCCCTGGCCCGGGACATAGGTTTTCCCCTGATCGTCAAGGCCGCCGCCGGCGGCGGCGGCCGGGGCATGAAGGTGGTCGAGGGGGAGCAGGAACTCGAGCCGGCCTGGCAGCTGGCCCGTTCGGAGGCCCGGGCGGGATTCGGTGATGACACCGTCTACGCCGAGCGGTACCTCCAGACGCCGCGGCACATCGAGTTCCAGATCGTGGCCGACACCCGTGGCAACGTCCTGCAACTGGGAGAACGGGACTGCTCGGTGCAGCGGCGCCACCAGAAGATGGTGGAAGAAGCTCCGTCACCGGTACTTGGTTCCGGGGCGCGGCAGCGGATCAGCGGGATCATTCTCGATGCGATTCGGGAAATCGGGTACCTCGGTCTGGGCACCGTGGAAATGCTCTATGACGAGGGTGAATTCTATTTCATCGAGATGAACACCCGGCTGCAGGTGGAGCATCCGGTGACCGAAATGGTCACCGGCATCGACCTCGTCTGCGAACAGCTCCGGATTGCGGCCGGCGAACCCCTGAGTGCCGCGGCCGCGGCGTGCTCCATCTCGGGGCATGCCATCGAATGCCGGATCACGGCCGAGGATCCGGACACGCTCGTGCCGCAGCCGGGCCGGGCCGAGGCCTACCATGCGCCGTCCGGCCCGGGGGTGCGCGTCGATTCGGCGATGTTCAGCGGAAGCGAGGTATCGCCCCACTACGACAGTCTGATCGCCAAGCTGATCGTCCACGGCTGCGACCGTGACGAGGCTCTCCGCCGGCTGCGGCGGGCGCTGCGCGAGTACGCCATCGACGGACTGGCCAACACCATTCCGCTCCACCAGCGGATCGCCGCGCATCCCGACTTTGTCCGGGGAGAGTACGACGTGCATTGGCTGGAACGGGAACTGATGAGCCGGCCGGGTCCATGACCCCGCCGCTGGCCCCGCTCACCACTGCCGTCCTCTCAGCGTACCGGCTCGGGTGGTTTCCGATGGCGCAAAGCCGCCGCGACCAGGGCGTTTACTGGGTCAATCCGGAAGTTCGCGGGATCCTGCCGCTGTCCCGCTTTCACGTCCCGCGCCGCCTCATGCGCACCCTGCGGCGGCGTCCATATCGCCTCACGGTGGATCAGGCGTTTCCGGCTGTCATCGCTGGCTGCGCTCGCTCCGATCCTGTCCGGGGGCGCTTCGACACCTGGATCAATCCGGCGATCCGGGCGGTATTCCTGGAACTGCACCAGGAAGGCCACGCCCACTCGGTCGAGTGCTGGCGGGACGGAGAACTCGCGGGCGGCCTCTACGGAATCGCCATCAACGGAGCGTTCTTCGGCGAAAGCATGTTCTCCCTGCTGCGCGACGCCAGCAAGGTCGCCCTGGTGCATCTGGTCGACCGGCTCCGTGCGGGCGGCTTCACGCTGCTGGATGCACAGTTCGTCAACGATCATCTCGACCAGTTCGGACAGGAGCGCCTCGCGCGCCCGGTATTTCGCCGGCTGCTCGAAGCCGCCCTGGATCGCGAAGCGGATTTCTTCCGCATCGCCAGCGCGGGGGCGCTCCCCTGCGACCGGTATCCGGATGCGATCCGCCGGCCCCCGCCCGATTTCGGGGCGACCGGCCTCGGAGACGTTGTGCCCGCTCCTCCACAGGCTGACGATCGGAGCACCCGGCCGAGAACCGGAAGCCGGCTGCGGAGCCCGGCGGGGCCGGCACCATGCCCCCCGCCGGGCCGCCTCGTTGAAGACATGCGGCGCGGACGGGCTCCCGCCCGGAGCCGCCACGTCGACAGCGCAGCTTCGGGGCGAACACCCGCCCGCCCGCAGCCCCGTGGCGCGCTCCGCGGCGGTCCGCCTCGGGGCCGCTGACCCGAACGGCACCACCCGGCGGTCCGGGGAAGGTCAGCGCTCCTCCCCCGCCTCCGGCGCTCGGGGCAGGGCTTCTGCTTCCGGTTCGGCCGGCCGCACCCGGCAGTCCAGCATCCACACGTCATGGGTGGGGTACTCGAGAGCCGACAGGCCGGGACTCGAGGCAAACATCCATCCCCGGAACAACTCGACGGGAGGGGTCCGCCCACTCGGGTCGCGCTCCCTGATCAGCAGAAATGCGGCGCTCTCGGGCACCTCCTCGGGCGGCGGTTCCCAGCAGCGGGTGGGGATGATGTCCAGCGGGCCCAGCCGGGTGATCGCGTGCAGCGGCGCCTCGATCACGTACGCCCGCGCCGGCCCCTTTTCCAGGGCCCGCAGAACGGCAACCGGTTCCGCTGCCGCCGGGGTCAGTCCGAAAACGGCTCCGGCAAGCCCTGCACACAGCGCGCCAGGACCGCCCGGACCTGCTCGGGATCGGCCCCCATCAGCACGCCGTCCTCCAGCGCATCCACCGCGAGTTCGCGGATCTCGCGGAGATTCTCGTTGAGCACCTTGATCTTTTCCGTGCACGAGAGCGGCGTCTGGTCGGGGGTCAGCCATTGCGCGGGGAGAAACTCCGAAGGGACGGGCGGCGGCGGGGCCGACCGGTCAGTCATTGCCGAAGAGTTTCGAGATCGCCCGGAGCAGATCGACCGCGGATTCGGTGTTCTCGATCGTGTCGCCCGGCGTCAGCATGGCGTCGTCGGCGCCGGGAGTGACGCGCAAATGGGAACCGCCCATCAGGCCGTCGCTGACCACCGAAACATACGAATCAACCGGCAGCCGAACCTCGGGCTCCAGCACCAGCGTGACCACTGCCTCGTAGGTGGCGGGATCGATGGACTGATCCACGACGGTGCCGACCGAAATGCCGCTGACGCGAACGGGAGCGCCGACGTTGAGCCCCCCGACCGAGGAGAACCTCGCCGAGAGTTCGTAGCCCCCGCCCGTCTGCAGCGCGGTCCGTTCGCCGGCATACACGAGGAAGAAGGCGGCCGCCGCCAGCACCGCGGCACCGAGGAGGGTCTCAAGAACGTTTCGGGACAGTTTCCGTCTCCTCGTCAAGGGCAGGAGTCCACGGCTGGTACGGACGGGGCGGTGCCGCGGTATCCAGCAGCGAGCCTGGCGGACGGTGGGCATCCGCCGTTCCGGACCGGTTCGGGCGGTGCGGTCGTTGCCAGGGATGGGGCGCGTCCTCGCCCGGCAGCTGATCGGTCGTGTGGGTCAGCCACGCCTGCCAGAGCGGAGGCACGGCGGAACCCTCGGCCGGACCGCGGTAGAGGACCCAGCGCCGTTCCCTGCCGCGCCGGGCGCGGCGTTCCCGGAAATACCGGTTCCCGAACTCGTCGACCCCGACCCGGGTGCCGAAGAGCATGACGGTCACCCAGATGGCAGGACTGTTGGACACGCGCGCCGCTCCCCCGGCTACCGCCCGCAGACCAGCCGCAGGACACCCCTCCGATGCTGATCGGGCCCAAAAATTGCCGTCGCGGACGTAGTGTGGCAGGAATCGCCGGGAAGCGCACGTCCCCGAGCGCATTCGCCGCCCGCCCTGCCCACTCTCAGGATTCTCCGATGCCCGGCCCATTGATGCCCAAGGCGACGGCCCTCTGGCTGATCGATCATACGACCCTGACGTTTGCCCAGATCGCCCAGTTCTGTCAATTGCACGTGCTGGAAATCCAGGGCATTGCCGACGGCGATGTCGCTTCCGGAGTGGCCGCCCGGAATCCGGTGGTCAGCGGTGAGGTGGAGCAGGCGGAAATCGACCGCTGCCAGCGTGATCCGGCCGCCGAACTGCAGTTCAATCCCCGCCTCAATACCGAAGCCGAGACCCGTCCCACCGGCCCGCGCTACATTCCCGTCGCCCGCCGGCAGGATCGTCCGGATGCGGTCGCATGGCTGCTTCGGAACCATCCCGAACTGAGTGAGGCGCAGATCCACCGGCTGGTGGGCATGTCCAAGGAGACGATCGACAAGGTCCGGAACCGCGAGCACTGGAACTCCCCGAACATCACCCCGCGGGATCCGGTCATGCTGGGTCTCTGCAGCCGCGCCGAGCTGGTGGCGGCGGTCGAGAAGGGGCGCCAGTCGAAACGATGGATCGAGCGGGAGCGCGCCCGCAAGGAGGACGAGGAACGCTCCCGGGCCGCAGACGACGACCTGGACCCGCTTCGGTTGCAGTCACTGGTCAAGTCCGCTTCCGCGAACGCCGAGTAGGAGGGTTTCGCGTTTTTGTCGCCGGGAACCGAGGCCGGACGGCGGGACGGGGGCGGCTGGCGTTCCAGTCGGCGGTGACTCCGTTCATCGTGCGGCCGGCCCTTCGAGTTCGGACCCCCTGACCGTGACATGGCAGAATCTGCCTTGTCTGTGTCTGCAGGCAAGAAGCCCGGTCAGCAACATGTCCGCGTGCAGGTTGCCCCGCACGTCGTCCCGGAACGCCGGGTCCGTCAGGGCGACCAGGTCGAGTGTCTCGCGCCGGGTGAAACGAAGCGCGCGGTTGTGGTGCGCATCGTGGCGGGCCTCCTGCAACCGGACGAAGGTGGACGTGACCTTGATCAACGGCTGGGAGACCGGCCGCCCATCGATCCGGACGAAAGCTTCGGAGAGATCCGTTGCCTGGCGCAGGCAACGGCCGTCGGCTTCATCGGGGAGTGATGGAAGACCCGCGCCGGGCTGTCGCGCCGCGCCCGCGACCTGACAGCATCAATCGGGCTCCCCCTGCACACCCGGCACTGCAGAGAGAAGAGGTGAGCGGTTGCTCTAGAGCGCATGCTTTGGGCCGTCGATATCTGCGCCGGATCTCGGGGCTTGGTGGTGTTGTCTTCCCCTGTTTTGAGCCGATGAAACGGCCCGAGAATCGACTTCCCTCACCGCCCGTCCGAACGCTTACCACGGGGAGTGAGCGGTTAGGTGCGTTGTAGACGAGAGAATTCGGCTGCTGCGTCCTGCGGTTCGCCCGCCCTACGGGTCGGCCGCGGGAACGTCCGTCCATCCCGCCCATCACTCGCTGAACATGGCACGGATGGTGTCCCTGGCGATGAACATCCGTTCCGGACGGTCCCGGAAACTCTGGAACCCGAGACGGCGATAGAACGCCATCCGCCGCCCGAACGCTCCCGCGCCGCCGTCGTCGATGACGTCCAGCACCACCAGCTTGAGGCCGACGTCGGCGGCGACATTCCGCGCGCGACCGAGCGCATCGACTGCAAGATCCGATCCCAGGCCCTTGCCCTGCCAGCTTCGGTCCACGGCAATCATGGAAAGATACAGTGCCGGAATGCCGCCGCCGGGCGCGCGCCGGGGACGGTCCGGTCCGAGGTCGCCGGTCGCGACCGCGTGCGCATTCAGCGCGTAGTAACCGAGGATCCGCGGCGATCCTTCGGCGACCGCAACGAAGACCCGCGTAAAATCGTCCTTCTGCCGCTTTCTGGCACTGAACCGAAGAAAATTGTCGAGACGGTCCGTTCCGCAATCGAAATGGGACCGGTCATGCCGGCTGGGGTCGAACGGATCGATGACGATGCCGGGGTCGAGTACGCGGTCGCGGTCACCCGGCATTGACAACCCGGGAGCGGTAGGCGCGAACCGCGTCCCGAGCCGCCGGTGTCGGCACCGGCGAATCGTCGAGCGCCTTCAGCAGCGCTTGACTGTCGTGCTCCGAAAGCACCGTGGTCCGATATTCGTACAGGACGCGCTCGGCTTCCCGGGCGGCCGCCGCCCGGACGAACGTTGCGAGCCTGACACCGGACAATTCGGCGGCCCGGGACATGCGCTCCTTGTCGCTGGGCCGAACCCGCATTTCAATGTGGTCGGTCGCCTTCTCGTTCGAGGACCGCTTGACGCCCCTGAAGTTCAGCATCGCACTCTCCTGTCCGTCTGCCCCCTCATTGTAGGGGCGGATCGGGCAGACGCCCATCGAACCGAAAGAGTTCCCACCACCGTCGCCGGTCGCGTTGACCGCGAGTAACTCGAGGGCGCCGCCGCGGCCAATCGGGGGGATTTTGACCTGCCACGAGCCGCGTGGAAGCCGGTTTCAGCGGGAAACCTCCGGATTCTCTAAATCCTTTGGAATCAATGCTTTACTTGTTAGTTGCATAGGAATCCGGAGACTGGATCAAGGCAACCTACGCCTGCCTGCGCACTAACCGGGATGAAACCGGCGAGTAGCAGGACTGCATGATGCCGCACCCGCTGAATGCCCTACCGGTTCCAGGATCGTCGCTCCTTTCGCGCATCTTCGCATCTTGACATCAAGACATCAACATGGTAGGGGTACTACCATGAGAACAACTCTGAACATTGACGATGAGATTCTTGAGGCGGCCCGGTCGATTGCGGGAGAACGAAACCTCTCGGTAGGGGCGGTGCTGTCCGACTTGGCGCGGCGCGGATTGCAACCGGCAGGTGCAGGGTCGCGCCAGCGCAAGGGATTCCCGGTGTTCGACATCTCTCGTGACGGCACCGTCCTGACCCTTGATCGCGTCAAGCGGTACGAAGACCAGCCTTGACCTTCCTGCTCGATCTCAATCTGCTGCTTGCCCTGGCGTGGCCGTCGCACATCCATCACGAGCCCGCACACGCATGGTTCAAGCGGGAAGCCTCGACCGGCTGGGCAACCTGCCCGCTGACACAGCTTGGGTTTGTCCGCCTGTCTTCCAACCCGGCGTTCACTTCGGACGCGGTTCCGCCGCTCGAGGCGCTTTCCCTGCTGCGGGACATCACCGCCATGGATGGCCACGAATTCTGGTCCGATGACGTCGATAGCGTGTCAGCCGGCTTTTCCACCGGTATCCGGATCGTCGGACATCGTCAGGTGACCGACGCCTACCTGTTGTCCCTTGCCAGGGCAAACTCCGGGTGCTTGGCCACGTTGGACCGCCGTATAAGCCGCATCCTCCCCCGAAGCGACCGGCCGAACCCGCACCTGAAGATCGTCGAGGCCCGCTGAGCCGAAGTAGCATTCAGCATCAATCGCCGCGATCGCCGTGAAGGGCGGTTCATCGACAGGAACACCGTTTCAGGGACGTATTCGGGCTGCCGGGGACCCTTCAGCTCTCCATGGTTTCCTTGAACGACGAGGCGATGCGTTCGGATGTCTTGCGCGGCGAGTCGCCGGCGAGATGGGCGTAGCGGGTGGTGGTGGTCCGGGCCTGGGTGCGGCCGAGGATGCGCCCTACCATCGGCAGGCTCCCTCCACCCATTACTGCCTCCGATGCGAACGTGTGCCTGAGGTCGCGAAGGCGCACATCCTCCAGCCCCGCCGCCACGGCTTCTGCAGGTCCGTCAGGTGTGCCCTCTCGCCGGTTCCCGTGATCACTTCAGCGTCTGCATCTCCGACAGCCGGCTTGCGGTGGGCCGGTTTTCGCCGGGCGGGCGGTGCGCGGCATGCGTTTGCCGGGTGATTGGCGCGAGGGATTCCACTCGTATTCGTGGTGACATGACCACGCCACTCGAGAAGCACACCCCGGCTCCGGCAGTTTCGGTGGTTGCGGCCGGGCGGACCGGCCGGGCGCGGCGATGGCGGCGGGGGTGGTGAAGCAGCGCGGCCGGGGCCGGCCGGTGAGGGGCGTTCTGCCGGGTGATGTGGGAGACTGTCGGGGGCTTTCGGCGATGCCCCGGCAGGCATTCCGTCGCCGGTGAGCAAGGAGACCGCGATGACCACGTTGCTGTTTCACCACGAAAGCTCGGCCAGGCACGACACCGGCCCTGGCCATCCCGAGCGCCCGGCACGCTTTCACGCGGTGATGGAGGCCCTGTCCGGGGACGCGTTTGCAAACCTCGTGCGGCGGGAGGCCCCCGAGGCCGAACGCGAGCAGGTCGCGCGGGCGCACTCCTCGGGCTACGTCGAGGCGTTGCTGGAGGCCGTGCCCGAGACGGGGCTCGTGCGGGTGGATGCCGATACCGTGTTGTCGCCGGCTTCGGGTGAAGCGGCGCTCCGCGCGGCGGGAGCGATGGTGGCGGCGGTGACGGCGGTGATGGCGGGCGAGGCGGCCAACGCCTTCTGCGCGGTCCGTCCGCCGGGGCACCACGCGGAGCCCGGGCGCAGCATGGGATTCTGCCTGTTCAACAACGTTGCGGTGGGGGCGCTGCATGCACGCCGGGTGCTCGGGGCGGAGCGGGTGGCTGTGGTCGACTTTGACGTCCACCATGGCAACGGGACCCAGGCCATGTTCGAATCCGACCCCTCGCTGTTCTTCGCGTCCACGCATGAGTTCCCCCTTTATCCCGGGACGGGACAGGCCGACGAGCGGGGCGTGGGCAACATCGTCAATGTTCCGCTCGAGCCGGGGTCGGGTTCGGCCGAGTTCCGGGCGGGAATGGAAGGGGCCGTGTTGCCGAGGCTGCGGGCGTTCGAACCTGACCTGGTCCTGGTTTCCGCGGGCTTCGACGGCCACGTGCGGGATCCGCTCGCGACGCTCCGGCTGGTGGAAGACGATTACGCGTGGGTGACGGAGAGGCTCTGTGAGGTAGCTGACGAGGTCTGCGGCGGCCGGCTGGCCGCGACGCTTGAAGGGGGCTACGACCTCGGGGCCCTCGCGGCGAGCGTCACGGAGCATGTCCGCGTGCTCATGTCGGCCTGACACCGGGGACCGGCGGGTCCTCCCGGGGCAGTCGATGTCGGGTCGGGCAAGCGCGAAGGCAGCGGGCGACACCGGCCGGTGTGACGGCCCGCTGCCGTGGGCGCCGGGCGTGAGGGCTCTTTCCGTGGCGGTTGACCGGTCGCCGCGATCACCGCCCGGTGCACCTTGCGCTACCGGCAACCGGCCGCCCTGCACGGTCGATGCCGCCGGTCGGGCGGGGCCGCGCCGTGGCCGGGTACCGGGGCCATCCGGGCCCGGTAATCGGCCCTCCCGGTGGCCGCTTCCGGGAGCTTGCGGCTATCTTTATCCGGCCCCGTTCCTTCCTGCGGATCATCACATGCCTGCCCGACCAGCGGCCCGCCCGGGCCGAACCCGTAGCTGGATGGCGGCGACCCTGCTGTTCACGGCGGTGGCGGCACCGGTTGCCGGTACAGCCGAATGGCGGACCCTCCAGCGCACCACCTACTGCCGCGACCACGACGAATTCACGGCGGCGCTCGCCCGGTTGCACGGGGAGAGCAAGTGGTGGTGGGGCGTCCTGGATGACGGCACGGCGATCGTGGAACTGCACGGATCTCCGGACACCGGTTCCTGGACCCTGCTCCGGGTCGAGCCCAGTGGCTACGCCTGTGCGCTGGGAGCCGGCGACACGGGCAGCGGCCAGTTCCGCCAGGAAGGGGAGCAGCCATGACCCCCGCGGCCCCGCATTCCCTGGCCGTGGACGGCCTGCCGCGCCGACCCGTGAATCACCTCCCGCTCACGCCGCTCTCGTTTCTGTTCCGCAGCGCGGACGTTTTTCCGCACCGGCAGGCCTGGTTGCACGGCCGCCGCTCGGCAACGTATCGGGAGATGCTGGTGCGGTGCCGACGCGTCGCCTCCTGGCTGCAGGAGGCGTCGGTCCGGCCCGGCGACACGGTGGCCGCGCTGCTGCCCAACACGCCGGCCATGCTCGAGAGCCACTATTCGGTCCCCTTGGCCGGCGCCGTGCTGAACACGATCAATACCCGCCTGGATGCGGCCGCGATCGCGTACATCCTGCAGCACGGCGGAGCCCGGCTGATCCTTGCCGATACCGAATACCGCGAATGCCTGGAGACCGCCCTCGGAACCATCCCGCCAGACCATCGTCCGAAGGTGCTGTGGTCGGCGGATTCCGAGGGCCCCGCTCCGAAGCCCCTTGGCCGCGACTACGAAGACATTGCCGGGGGCGCCACGCCGGGCCGGGGTGGACGCCTGCCCGAGGATGAATGGGAAGCGATCAGCCTCAACTATACCTCGGGCACCACCGGCGATCCCAAGGGCGTGGTGTACCACCATCGCGGCGCCTACCTCACGGCCCTGAACAACCAGTTGGTCTGGGACCTCGGCCACTATCCGGTGTATCTGTGGACGTTGCCGATGTTCCATTGCAACGGGTGGTGCTTTCCCTGGACCATTACGGCCCTGGGCGGCACCCACGTCTGTCTGCGCCGGGTGGATGGCGGCGCCATTCTCGAGGCCGTCCGGACCGGCGGGGTGACGCATTTCTGCGGCGCCCCCGTCGTTCTCGGCATCGTCATCGAAGCCGCCGCCGGGCTGTCCGAACCGCTGCCGAGAACGGTTCGGGTCATGACGGCGGCGGCGCCGCCGCCAGCGGCGGTGATCGCGGCCATGCAGGCCAGGGGCTTCCACGTGACGCACGTGTACGGCCTGACCGAAACCTACGGTCCGGCCGTGGTATCTGCGTGGCAGGAGGAATGGGATTCCCTGCCCGCTGCCGAGCAGGCCCGTCTCAAGTCCCGGCAGGGAGTGCGGTACCCGTCGCTCGAGGGCTTGCGGGTCATGGACCCCGAACGCATGGAGGCCGTACCTCCCGACGGCGTCACGCTCGGCGAAGTGATGATGCGCGGCAATCTCGTCATGAAGGGGTACCTGCGCAACCCCGAGGCCACGGCCGGTGCGTTTGCCGGCGACTGGTTCCACACCGGCGACCTCGCGGTGGCGCACCCGGACGGCTACATCGAACTCAAGGACCGGTCGAAAGACATCATCATCTCCGGTGGCGAGAATATCTCGTCGATCGAGATCGAGAACGCGCTCTACCGGCACCCGGCGGTGGCGGCGGCGGCGGTGGTCGCGCGGCCCGACCAACGGTGGGGCGAAACGCCGTGTGCGTTCATCGAGCTTCGCGACCACGCCCGCACGGTCACCGAAGCCGAACTGATCGCCTTCTGCCGGAACGAACTGGCACATTTCAAGGTACCGAAGACGGTGGTGTTCGGGGCGTTGCCGAAGACCTCGACCGGCAAGATTCAGAAGTTCGTCTTGCGCGAACGGGCGCGGGCACTCTGAGCGGGCCCCGGCCCGATCGGCGATGCGCTACCGGCTTACCCTGGAATACGACGGCTCCGGATTCCGGGGCTGGCAGCGGCAGGCGGCAGGACCCACCGTGCAGGCCGCCCTCGAAGCGGCGGTCGCCTGCTACGCGGGGGAGGCCGCCACCGTGTGTGCGAGCGGGCGTACCGATTCGGGAGTGCACGCGCTGGGCCAGGTGGCCCATTTCGACCTCGGGGCGCCGCGTTCCCCGGAATCGGTTCGGATGGGGCTCAACTTCCATCTGGCCCGGTCGACCGGCGGGGCGATTGTGGTCGTTGCCTGCACCGCGGCGGCACCGGATTTCCATGCCAGGTTCTCGACGGTCGAACGGAGTTACCTGTACCGGATCCTGTCCCGGCCCTCGCCGCCGGTGTTCGGACGGAATCACGCGTGGTGGATGCCCCGGGCCCTGAACACGGAAGCCATGGCCGCGGCCGCGCGACCCCTGGTGGGACGGCATGACTTCTCGAGCTACCGCGCGTCCGGTTGTCAGGCGGCGTCGCCGCTGCGTACGCTGACGGAACTGACGGTGGCACGAAGCGGGGAGGAGGTGCTCTTTCGCGTTCGCGCCCCCTCTTTTCTGTACCGGCAGGTCCGGATTCTGGTGGGCACACTGGTCGAAGTCGGCCTCGGGCGGCTCGGGGTAAACGGCCCCGCCCGTGCGCTGGCCGTGCGCCGCCGGCGGGCCACGGGCCCCACCGCCCCGGCCCGCGGCCTCTTTTTCGAACGGGCGATCTGCGCCGGCGACACCTCGCTGCTGCCGATCGGGGCGGACCCGGCCGCCGCCGGCGCCGTCGCTGTTCGCGCCGGCGGCGACGTGGTAGGCTTGACCGATGTGCCTGTGCGGGCGGCGGTCGGCAGTGACCCTTCGCCTCGTTCGGCACCTGCCCTGCACAGGGCAGCTTTGTGAGGGAGACACAAACAATGAAAAAGCTGGTCGCATTGACAGCGGCGCTGGCCGTCGCTGGCTGGGCCGCTTCCGCAAGCGCGGAGTGTGCACCCGGTTCATGGGGCGATTGCGTCGGGAAGCCTTGGGTTGACGGCGACATGATGGAAACCCCGCTGGGCGCGAAGTGGTGGCCGCACCCGCTGTGGGGCGAAGGTGACGAAGCCGGCTCCACCAACTGGTACGCGAAGCCCGAGGTCGTCATGCGCGCCCTGGCGCTGATCAAGCAGGGCAAGGCGGCGAAGATCGGTCACGACTACGTCAGCGGCATGCCCCTGTTCGGCGAACGGAAGTTCTCGCTTCGCATCCCCGGCACGCCGACCGGCGGGGCCTTCGGCGCGAACAGGATCATGTGGAACGACGAGTTCCTTTCCACGGAAATCGGCCAGGTGGGCACCCAGTTCGACGGCCTCGGCCATATCGGTGTCCAGGTCGGCGCCGATGGCGACAAGACCGAAATGCGCTGGTACAACGGGTTTACCGCCCAGCAGATGGGCAACCCGTACGGGCTGAACTTCCTCGGCAGCGAGAAGCTCAACCCGATCATCGCCCGCGGCATCCTGCTCGACATCGCGGCCGTGCGCGATGCGCCGATGGAGAAGGGTGATGTCGTGACGATGGCCGACGTGAATGCGGCGCTGAAGGCGCAGGGGATGGAGGACTACGAACCCATGCCCGGCGACGCCATCCTGATCCGGACCGGATGGGAACGGCACTGGGAAAACCCGGCCGCCTTCAATGACGGTTGTCCGGGTATCGGCATGGAAGTGGCCCGCTGGATCGCGGAGACCGTCCAGGCCGGCGTCACCGGTTTCGACACCTGGCCGGGGGATGCGGTTCCCAACCCGGACCCGGCGTGCGCCTTCTGTGTGCACACCTACCTGCAGACCCGGCACGGGATCGTGAACCAGGAGAACCTCAAGCTGTCCGTCATGGCGGATCAGGGGGTCTACCAGTTCGCCTACTTCTACAGCCCGGTACCGGTGAAGGGTGCAACCGGCTCGATCGGCTCGCCCGTCGCCATCTGGTAGTCGTGATCGACGCGCTCCGGCGCGTCTGATCGTTCGCGGGATCCATGGCCGGCGGTCCGCCGGCCATGGTTCTCCTTCAGGTTTGAGGAGCGATGCGCATGCGCGCCATGGGCGATCTCTCGCGGATGCTGCGCCGGGCCCTGCTGATTGCGGTTCTCGGCACCATGACCATGACCGCGACGGCCAGCGCCTTCACGGTCACCAACACGGACCCGCAATTGCGGGCGAAGGTGTCCATTGATTACTGGATTCGTTGGGTCCAGGCGGGCGAAAGCGTGGTGTTTCACCCGGAATCCTTCCCCGTCACGGTCTACGTCCAGTTTCCCGAAGGCACGCTCACCTGCGAGGTCCAGAGAGATTCGGACCGGATCGATCTGACCCGGGACGAGTGCCTCGTGAACGGGGTGCCGGCCGGCCGGACCACCCTGCGGTTCTGATTGTCGGCTACCGACCGGACCGCCCGTCACAGGGGGCGCGGATGACGGCACGCGAACCTGTGCCGGTTTGCGAGATTCCGCATGCGCACTGCCATCGTCGAACGATCGACCGCTGAGACCTCGGTGCGGGTGACCGCGTCCCTGGACGGGAACGGAACGCGCACGATCGCCACCGGCATCGGGTTTCTCGACCACATGCTGGACCAGCTGGCCAAACACAGCCTGATCGATCTGGACGTCGCGGCCGACGGCGACCTGCACATCGACGGCCATCACACGACCGAGGATACCGGCTACGCCGTCGGGCAGGCGGTGGCGCGGGCGCTGGGCGACCGGCGCGGGATCCGCCGGTTCGCCCACGCGCTGATCCCGATGGACGAGACCCTTTCCCGGGTGGTGGTGGACCTGTCGGGGCGCCCGTATCTCGTCTGGAAGGTCGCCTTCACGCAGAACCGGTTGGGCGGGATGGATACCGAGTTGTTTCGGGAGTGGTTCCAGGCCTTCACCCAGGCGGCCGGTTGCAACCTGCACGTCGAGAATCTCTACGGGGTCAACAACCATCACGTGATCGAATCGTGCTTCAAGGGGCTCGCGTACTGCCTGCGCGACGCCGTCCGGATCGATCCGGCGGCGGGCGGGCTGGTGCCGTCCACCAAGGGCGTCCTTCGGAACGATGCGCAGAGAGATGTCGATTAGGCGGCGGGCGGGGACGGAGGCACGTTCGTGACCACGGCCATTGTCGACTACGGATCCGGCAACCTGCGCTCGGTCGCCAAGGCGTTCGAACACGTGACGCCGGCCGGCGGTTGCGGTGCGGCCGTCGCGGTGACCGGGGATCCGGACATCGTCCGCCGCGCCGACCGAATCGTCCTGCCGGGCGTTGGCGCCTTCGCCGACTGCATGGCGGGCCTCCGCCGGATTCCCGGCATGGTCGACATCCTGCACGAACGGGTGATGGGGGCAGGCACCCCGTTTCTCGGCATTTGTGTCGGTATGCAGATGATGGCCCGGGACAGCGAGGAGCACGGGCAGCATCCGGGCCTCGGCTGGCTTCCGGCGAGCGTCGTCCGCCTGCTGCCGACCGCGGAATGCCGGATTCCCCACATGGGCTGGAACGAGCTGTTCGATGTGGTGCCGCACCCCGTGCTCGCGGGTCTCGGGCCGAGCGCCCACGTGTACTTCGTGCACAGCTACGCCGTCCGCGCCGACCGGCCGGACCATGTCGTCGCACAGACCTGCCACGGCGAGCCGGTGGCGGCGGCGCTCGCACGGGACAACATGGTCGGGACCCAGTTTCATCCGGAAAAGAGCCAGACTGCCGGATTGCGCGTGCTCGCCAACTTTGTCCGGTGGGCGCCGTGACCGAGACGACCACGGACCTTGTGACCCGCTTCGGCCCGGGCGAACTGGACGAGTTGTGCGACGCGACCCGCAAGGCGCTCGATGACGGAATCGGTTTCGGCTGGGTCGCGTTGCCCTCTGACGAGCGGCTCGAGGCCTACTGGAAAGGCGTCCTCGTGGTTCCCCACCGGACCCTGATTGTCGGTCGGTACCGGGGCACCATTGCGGGTTCGGTACAGGTCGTGCGGCCGGTGACCCGCGACGAGGCGCGGGCCTTCTCGGCCTCGATCGATACCCATTTCGTGGCTCCGTGGGCGCGGGGCCACGGCCTGGCCGGAGCGCTGCTCGAGCATGCCGAGCGGCATGCGGCGGCGGCCGGATTCACGCAGATCTGCCTCGATGTCAGGGTGACCCAGGATCGCGCCATCCGGTTGTACGAGGGCAATGGCTACGAACGCTGGGGGACGCTCCCGGACTACCATCTGGTAGCCGGAAGCATGATCGCCGGCCATTTCTACCGGAAGAGGATCGCGTGAATCTCTATCCCGCCATCGATCTCAGGCAGGGGCGGTGCGTACGCCTGGAGCGTGGCGACCCCGGGCGCGCGACCGTATTCGGCGACAACCCGGCCGAACAGGCCCGCCGGTTCGAGGACGCCGGCTGCACGTGGCTCCATGTGGTCGATCTCGACGGGGCATTCGCGGGCGGCTCACCCAATGCGGACGCGATTTCGGCCGTCCTGGAATCGACGTCGATGCGGGTGCAGCTGGGAGGCGGCATCCGATCCGTCGCGGCGGCGGCGGCGTGGCTCGACGCCGGAGTGAGGCGGGTGGTGCTCGGAACGGTTGCCGTATCCGATCCCGACACCGCCCGCACGATCTGTCGGACGCACCCCGGTCGGGTCGCGATTGCCGCGGATGCCCGCGCCGGCCAGATCGCGGTCGAGGGGTGGGCCCGTTCAACAGATATCGGGCTCACGACGCTTCTCGGCACCGCCGCCGACTACGGAGCCGCCGTCGTGATCTACACCGACATTGCGCGCGACGGCGTGATGACGGGTATCGACGCGGCCGGCCTCCGGCGGGTTGCCGACTGCAGCCCGCTTCCGGTCGTGGCCTCGGGCGGTGTTGCCGGCATGGACGACCTGATCCAGATCGGGGAACTCCGGGAGGCCGGTATCGACGGCGTCATCGTCGGCCGTGCCATCTACGAGGGGCGCCTCGACGTGCGGCAGGCGGTCCGGCTGCTGGCCCCTGAAGCGTGCTGAAGATCCGGATCATTCCCTGTCTCGACGTGAAGAACGGACGGGTCGTCAAGGGCACCAACTTCGTGAATCTGCAGGATGCCGGAGACCCGGTCGAACAGGCGCAGATCTACAACGCCCAGGGGGCCGACGAACTGTGCTTTCTCGACATTACGGCGTCGCACGAGAACCGCGGCATTCTGCCGGATGTGGTCCGCCGCACCGCCGAGCAGTGTTTCGTGCCGCTGACCGTGGGCGGCGGCGTCCGGACGCTGGAAGACATCCGCCGCCTCCTGCTCGCCGGCGCCGACAAGGTGTCGATCAACACCGCGGCCATCCGGGAGCCCGAGCTGGTGGCCCGGGCCGCCGAAAAGTTCGGATCACAGTGCATCGTGGTGGCGGTCGACGCCAAGCGGCGGGGCGGCGGATTCGAAATTTTCACCCACGGGGGGCGCTGTCCGGCCGGCATTGATGCCGTCCAGTGGGTGGAGCGCGTGACGGCCATGGGGGCGGGCGAGATCCTGCTCACGTCCATGGACCGCGACGGCACCAGGGACGGCTATGACATCGGGCTGACCCGGGCGGTCAGCAGCGCGGTCGACGTCCCGGTCATCGCTTCCGGAGGGGCGGGTTCCGCGGCGCATCTGGCGGAGGCCGTGCGGAAAGGGGGCGCGAGTGCCGTCCTTGCCGCCTCGATCTTCCACTACGGGGATACCGCCCTGGCCGACGTGCGGTGTGCGCTCCGGGAGGACGGCATTCCGGTTCGGCCGGAGCCGCATGGCGAGGAGGACCGGGCATGAGCCTGGAAGACACGGTACGTTTCAGCGCCGACGGGCTCGTCCCGGTGGTGGCCCAGCAGCACGATTCCGGTGAAGTGCTGATGCTGGCCTGGATGAACCGCGCGGCGCTTCACGCCACCCTGTCCACCGGACGCGTGACGTATTTCTCGCGAAGCCGGCAGAAGCTGTGGGTCAAGGGAGAGACTTCGGGCCATGTCCAGCGCCTGCTGGAGCTCCGGGTGGACTGCGATGGGGATGCCCTGCTCGCGCTGGTCGACCAGACCGGCCCGGCCTGCCATCTGGGCCCCCGGTCCTGTTTCTTCCGGGCCGGTCGGCACGGCTCGGTGGAGGTCGTTCGGGCGGCGGCGAACGACGAAACCGGTGGCTGACCCGCCGGTGACGCTGGCCGCTTCCCTGGAAGCCCTGTGGCGCACCATCGGTGCGCGGGCGCGGACGGCCGAGCCCCGGTCCTCCTACACTGCCCGCCTGCTGGCGGGCGGCATCGACCGCGTGGCGCAGAAGGTTGGCGAGGAGGCCACCGAGACCGTCATCGCGGGTGTCCGCGAAGACCGGCCCGCGATCGTGACCGAGAGCGCCGATCTCCTGTACCACCTGCTGGTGCTCTGGCGGGCGACCGGCGTGGAGCCGGAAGCGGTGGCGGCCGAACTGGAACAGCGCGCGCGACGGCCCTCGGCGGTTCACCCCGGCGGAGACCCGCGCCCTGAATCGGAGAAGAAGTCTGATGGACACCGCTGAACAGGCGTACGACGATACCAACGTCTTTGCACGGATCGTGCGCGGGGAGCTCCCCTGCGACAAGGTGTTCGAGGACCGGCACACGCTGGCGTTTCGGGACATCCAGCCGCAGAGCCGAGTGCACCTTCTCGTGATCCCGAAGGGACGCTACGTGTCCATGGCCGACTTTTCGGCGCGCGCCACGGGTCCCGAAATCGAATCCCTGGTCCGCGCCATCGGCCAAGTTGCGCGCGAGGCCGGAATCGAGGCGGACGGGTACCGGCTGCTTTCGAACCATGGCCGGCACGCTCGTCAGGAAGTGCCGCACTTCCACGTGCATATCTTTGGCGGAGAACCGCTCGGCCGCATGATCAAGCCGGCGCCGTGACGCGGGCCCGGATCGCACCATGACGGACATCGTTGCGGGGTTCGGGTGCCCGTCAGGATGGTGCGAGGGTAACGGCTGCCCCCCTGCCGTGAGTGCACCGAACGGCCGTCCACACCCCGCCGCCGGGCCGCTGCCACAGGAACTGAAACACCACCCACCATGCGAGCAACGGTTCCAACACTGGATACCGGGCATCCAGACCCGCCCGCCGGGCGCTTGCGAACCCTGCCCCGCCGCCGCAACGCCGCAAGCCCGCGCAATCAACGATCAACGGAGGGGTGAGCAGTTACCCTTGTTGCTATAAACTCCCTTGAGCTCAAGACATTCCGCCCGCGAGCCAGAATGCAGCCAAACCGCCCGTCGTTCCCCGCGGAGACGCTGGGGATCCCGCCCGCGACGTACTGTGCCGGGTGCTGGTCCCCGACCCCGCCTTGCCGTGTGCACACAAGTCGACGGTGATGGCGGATCAACCCGGCGAATCCTGCCAGGCGGCGGCCCAGGGCCAGCGGTCGCTGGTGGCCGGGCCCGATCGGATGATCGATCAGCCGGCCGCTTCGGCGGTGACGCCGGCGGCGATTCTGGCCCCGCACCGGGAACGGACCCGCCGGCGCATGGTGTCCTGCCGAACGGTGTTGATGATCCAGGACGGCTCCGATCTCAATTTCGCCCCCCACCCGAAGTGCGGCGGCAATCTCGGCCTGATCAGCCGCAACGCGAAGTCGTCGGGCACCCTGGGCCTGCACATGCACTCGACCCTGGCGGTCGATGCGGACACCGGCATCCCCCTGGGGGTGACCGGCATCGAGTATGACGCGCCCGACGACCGGGCCGAGAAGGGCAAGCTCCTCGAGGAACGCAAGTCGGCGCGCTGGCTGCGGGGGTTGCGGGACACCGCGGCGGTGGTGCCGAAGGGGGTGCACGCGGTCGCCGTACTGGATCGGGAAGCCGATTTCTTTGCCCTCTTTGCCGAGCGCCGGAAGCTGGGCTCCGTCGACCTCCTGGTGCGGGCCAAGGTCCACCGGTCTCTGGGCAAGGACGAAGCGAAGCTGTTCGGGCAGTTGGCCGCCGAGCCCGTCGCGGGGTTCTTGAAGATTCCTGCGGCCCGCCCGTTCGCGCGCCATTCCGCCCGGGAGGCGGCGGGCTCGCTGCGGTTCCGGCGTTTCGACCTTCCGGATCCCGGCTGCACCGAAGCGTCGATTCCGATGACCGCCGTCAGTGTGACCGAGGACGACCCGCCGGCCGGGGTGAAACCCCTGCAGTGGATCCTGCTCACCAGCCTGTCGGTGACGACGAAGAAAGAGGCCGAGCGAATCCTCGACCTCTATCGCCTGCGGGGGCGGATCAAGGACTGGCACCGTGTCCTCAAGGGCGGCTGCAAGGCGGAATTCCTGAATCATCACGAGGGGGAGCAGGTCGAACGGGCGGTCACCACCAATGCGGTCATCGCCTGGCGCCTGTTAGCCATGGTCATGCGGGGGCGCGAAACGCCCGAGTTGCCGGCCGAGGTGCTGTTCAGCGAAACGGCGCTTCTGGCGCTTCAGGACTTCGCCGTGGACCGCCAGCTCGACTTCCGGCCGGACAACCTCGGTAATGCCGTCCGGACCATGGCCATTCTGGGAGGTCACCTCGACCGCCGCAGTGACCCGCCGCCCGGCTCCACGTTCATCTGGCGGGGCTACACCCAGCTGGACACAATGACCCAGGCCTACGAACGCTTGCTGGAGATGGGTCCGGCCAGCGGGCTCTACCAGCTATGGTTTCGGGGCAAGACCTGTGTGGAATAGCCAGTGTGCGGGTCTGCCCGCCAGACGCGGGCAGATTGGCGGGCGGAGCGGTGGGGCAGCAATCCGTCACCGTTGGCCTCTTCTCGTCCCGGGAGCCAACGGCGATACCGGCCGTTCCCTGGCAGTTGGCCGGCCCGGTGCCGGCGGGGCCATTGCCGGTTTCTGACCGGCGCCCGTGACTACAGGGGGGAACCGACCGATGCGGACAACCCGCCTCACCTGTGCCGTCGCCGCCGCGATACTGGCCCCGTCCGTGTTCCTCACGTCGGTGTACGCCGACGAGCCCGTGCAGGCGGAGCGCCAGGGGTATGCAGAAGGGGAAGCCTATCCCGTGCCGCTAGCCACCTGGACCAGTCCGGGACTCGGAGCAGATTGGCTGTCATTTGAACTCGTCCAGGAACTGTTCCCGAACGCTGACACGGTCCAGCCGATGGAAGGCGATCCCCCTGTGGCCCCGGTGTACGCCGGTGGAGTTCTGCAGGGATACGTATTCGTCACCCGGGACATTACCGAATCGCTCGGGTTTTCCTCGCTCGAGTTCCTGGTCGCCGTCGGGCTGCGGCTTGACGGGACCCTTGCCGGAGCCCGGGTGGTCGCACATCGTGAACCGATCATCGACCTCATCATGCTGCAGGATCTCGTGCCTCGGTTTGCCCGCCAGTACAGCGGGGTCGATATCCGGGCACCGCTTCGGGTCCAGCTGACCCAATCCAGTGAACCGGGCTCCATCGACGGGATTTCGTCGGCCACCATCAGTGCCGTTCTGTTCAATGAGGCCATTCTCCGGGCGGCCCGCATCGTGGCGCGGTCCAGGGGCATCCGCCTGCACGACCAGCCCGTACTGGACATCGTGACCTTTCATCCCAATCGTTTCGACGAACTCGTTCAGGAAGGTACGATCGGGCGACTACGGATTTCCAAGGACGACGCTGCCGCTGCCGGTATCACGGACCCGGATCTCTCCGCGCCGGGGATGGGTGCGGCTGACCTTTACGTCTATGCGAACGAGCGCGCTGACCGGGCAGCGAGCTCGCCGTTCGATGCAGACCTGCTGCTGGACCTCTACGCAGGTCCGGCCATGACGCCGACCATCGGCCGGAACCTGCTCGGAAACACGTGGCACGACTTGTTCGTGAGCGGGCGCAACCCGAATGATCTCCTGTTGTGCATCATGACGATCGGGCCCTACTCCATCGATGGCGAGAAACACCTTTCGAGTGGACCGTTTCGCCGGCTGCGCCTGCAGCAGGAAGGCCAGAGCTACCCGCTCGACAAGGGTCACTACCGGTATCTCGGGTTCCTGCACGGAACGGACAAGCCGGACTTCGGTGAGATCGGCCTGTTCTGGATCCCGGCGGAATCCGGGATCGACCCGGTCAAACCCTGGACGCTGGAAGTGCTCGTGGAGAACCGGGACGGAACGCGCGGAACCTGGTTCGAGTTGGAATACGCGCTCGATGAGCAGTTCGTGCTCCTTCCCACCAACACTGCGGTGCTGGCCGCCGACTACAACCCCCCGGTCTGGATGGCGGCGTGGCAGGCCCAGCGGATCAATATCGGGGTACTGGTGGCCTCGCTGGTCGTGCTCGGCGGACTTCTCGTCCGGATGGATTATCTCTCGATGAGACCTGTCTTCCTGCAGTGGGTCCGACTCGGGTTTCTGGGTTTCGTGCTGGTCTGGATGGGATGGTACGCGGGCGCTCAGGTCACCATTCTGAACATCCTGACATGGCTGCAATCGGCAGTGTCCCTCAGTGGTCTTGCGGTGCTGCTGTCGGACCCCCTCATCGTCATTCTCGCGTTGTTCGTCTTGGTTACGTTTTTCTTGTTCGGGCGCGGAATCTACTGTGGATGGCTGTGCCCCTTCGGCGCCTTGCAGGAACTGATCGGAAAGGCGGCGCAGGCACTTCGAATCCGACAGATCACGCTGAGCTATCGAGTCCATCGGTGGCTGTGGCCGGTGAAGTACGTGGTGCTCGCCATTCTCGTCGCATTGTCGTTCCATGACATGGACCTCGCCGGCACCGCCTCGGAGGTCGAACCGTTCAAGACCGCCATTTCCCTGCGGTTTGACCGGGCCTGGCCGTTTGTCCTGTATGCCGGCGGATTGCTGCTGGCTGGCGTGTTCATCGAGCGCTTCTTCTGCCGGTTTCTCTGTCCTCTCGGGGCCGCCCTGGCCATCGGCGGCAAACTGCGGGTCCGGAATCCGTTGCGGCGGCGCGACGAATGCGGCTCGCCCTGCCAGCTTTGCGCCCGGCGGTGCCCGATCAATGCCATCAAGCCCGACGGAGCGATTCGCATGGACGAGTGCTTCTACTGCCTCGACTGTCAGGCGATCTATCACGATCAACACGTGTGTCCGCCGCTCGTGCGGGGTCGCCGGCAGCGCGTAGTGCCGGAGCCTGCGGCCGGCAGTCCCGCAGCGGCTGCGGTCAGGGACTGAAACCGGGCCGGCTGCCGCGGGCACCTGACTTATCGCGGTAGGGAACCAGGCTTCCCCGGCCCTCAGACTGATTGGATTCCGTGCTATTTTTATAGCATGAATGGAAATTCTAAGCACCAGGTAATCAAGCGGCTGCAGGCGGGACTCCCTCGCGGGGCGCCGTTCGACCTTGCCACCCTGAGCCAGTTCGGGGTGTCGCCCCAGCTCGCCGCCCACTATGCCGACGGCGGGTGGCTCGTGCGCCTGGCCCACGGCGTCTATGCCTTCCCGAACGATGAATTCGGGGTCTACGGTGCGCTGAAGTTCCTGCAACGGCGCGTGCCCGGCCTGCACGTCGGCGGCAAGAGCGCCCTGGTCCTGCAGGGCGTGCGGCACAACCTGGGCAGCCGGGAGACGCTGGTGCTGTGGGGCGACGGTCGTTTCGCGTTGCCGGCCTGGTTCGCCTCGCGCTTTCCGGCCCGCTACGTCCACGCCCGCCTGTTCGACTGGCCGAACACGGCGCTGGCCAGCAAGACCCTGACCACGCCGCCTGGCCTGCCCGAGGATCTGCGGGTGGCAGCCCCCGAGCGTGCCGTTCTGGAGCTGCTGTACGAAGCCGGCGTCAAGCAGAGTCTCGAAGAGGCCCGCAACCTCTTCGATGGACTGCGTTCCCCCCGCAAGGACTTGCTCGGGCAACTGCTGTCCTGCTGCGCCAGCGTGAAGGCCGTGCGCCTGTTCCTCACCTGGGCGCGCGAGACCAGCCTCGTGGATGTCGATGCCCTGCTGGCGCAGTACCCGGTTCGCACCGGCAGCAACACGCGCTGGATGAGCCGGCTCGACGACGGCACCTTGCTGAGCCTGAGACCTCATGGATAAGACCTACGCGGACACCGTTCGCCTGCTGCTGACCGTCGCGCCCGACGTGTTCGCCAACGACATCTTCGCCATGAAGGGCGGCACGGCCATCAACCTCTTCGTGCGGGACATGCCGCGCCTGTCGGCGGACATCGACGTGGTGTACCTCCCGCGGCAGACGCCGCGCGACGAGGCGCTGCAAGCCATCAATCAGGAACTGGCCGCCATCGCCACGCGCGTTGCACCCCTGGGCGTGCAGACACGCCTGGTTCGCGCCAAGGACCTGGGGGACACCAAGCTGATCGTCGAGAACGACGCCAACCAGGTGAAGATTGAGGTCAATGTCGTATTCCGAGGCAGCGTGCTGCCCGTCGAGCGGCCGCCGCTGAGCGCCAGGACCAGCGATCTGTTCGGCGTCGAGTTCGATCTGCCGGTTCTGGCACCGGACGAGCTGTACGCCAGCAAGCTGGTGGCCGCGCTGGATCGGCAGCACCCCCGCGACCTGTTCGACGTGTGGCAGCTCTACGAATCGGGCGACATCAGCGACGGCATGGTCGAGTGCCTCGTGATCTATCTGGCGGGGCACAACCGGCCGCCCCACGAAGTGCTGTTCGGCAACGACAAGGACATCGCCGGCGAGTACGAGCGGGCCTTCGTCGGCATGACCGAAGTGGACTGCTCCCTGGAGACACTGCTCGACGCTCGCGCCAGGCTGCGGCGCGAGCTGCCACAGCGACTGAGCACCGCGCACAGGCAGTTTCTGAGCGGGCTGGCGCGCGCAGAACCGGACTGATCGCTGGTGCGGTGCCGGCACGCCGCTCAACTGCCGGCACTGCGCTGGAAGCTCGCTAATCTCGAAATCTTCCGCAAGCGCCGTCCCGACGACTTCGCAGCGCAATCCGCCGCCCTCGACACCGGCTTGGGCCAGAGCTGACGAACGTCCCGCAGCGCTCCACTTGCCGGGGTTATGCGCAACGCGCCCCGCTGATTCCGGATGCTGCGCCAACAGCACGGCCTGATAGACCTTGCGCGAGGGACTCGGCCATCTCTTTCCCGGCTATCTTTCGGGAGATTTCTGGCAACCGTGCGGGCGCAGAAAATTCCGGGACCGTCCCCATGGGAGGATCGCTCCCCCACCGACCCCGCCCGTCGGCGCACTCGGACGCCTCCGTTGGTTCTGGTTCTTTCCGGCGCCTTCGCCCGCGCGGGCCTCGGCGCCCTCGCCCAAGAGGTCACCGGTCGTGCTTCCGTCCGGTCCTGCTCAACGCCTGAGCGCGACGCCGCGGCAGAAGACGCGAGGCAGGCGGCCGGGCGCGCGGCCGCCGCCTTGCCGTTTTCGGCGGCGGCTTGCAGAGTTGATGCGGTAGGGCATGCGCCATTGCCGTGCGGATTCGCATGGCGTGGAAGCGTGGCAACGAATTCCTGTTTGAGCGGGCCGCTGTTTTTTCCTAAACTCAAGGAGGCCGAAAGGCTTGCTGCCGCCATTGTGCGGTCGCAATCAGGTCCGGCGCGGGGAGGTCGAGGTCATGACGAACACCGCAAGCGTCATTGCGATGCGCGGCCTCCTGCGGCGGCTGTCCGGGCGGGGTGAGGACGTGACCGCCTCACGCACGTGCGACCTTCGTACCCCCCCCCGAGGATTCAGCCTCCGGGCGCGGGGCTGATCCGGTGGGCGCCCCCGGGAGACCTGCCTGCCGCCTGAGCGCGGCGCTCGCTGCCTTTCTGCTGCTGACACTCGCCGCCGCCCTCGCGCCATCAGACGCACAGGCGCAGACGCCTGTGACACCGGTTTTGAGCGTCACGGCAGGCAATGGGCAGGTAACGCTGACCTGGACGCCCGACAGTAACAATAATTTTCCGCCTACCGTAGGCACCACTTTTGAGAGATGGCATTATCAGCAGAAGTCGGGCAGCGGCAACTTCGGCAGCTGGTTGGGCATGAGCACCAACAGGGCAACCCGGACCCACACGGTAACAGGGCTGACAAACGGCACCGCCTACACATTCAGGGTGCGGGCTTCCTATACAGGGCCGGGCGGCGGTGCTGTCTCGGGTACTTCCAACGAAGTCACCGCCACCCCGATGGCGCCGGTCGTTCCGGTTCTCATCTCCGACCCTGACAGGCGCGTGACGGCGGTGAGCGGTGGCACGGTGCAGGTGTGCTACAACCTCCAGGCGGTCTCGTATGACGGCACGACCTATCTGGAAACGCGCGAAGGCCGGACCGCCGTGCCGGCGCACAGTTCACTCAGCGATGCCACCAACGGCGTCGAGATCACGGTCGCGCCGACGGGCATCACCACCGGGCGCAACGTCAACCTCAGTCCCTGCGCCAACCTCGGGGTCGGCACACACACCGTCACCTGGGAATGGAACGGCCCCGACGGCACCGCCCCGAAGGGGACGACCTCGACCACGTTCACGGTCGTCGAAGCCCCGAGCACGAAGACCTTCACGCTGTCGGCGACTTCGACCC
The DNA here is from genome assembly GCA_965203385.1 of Alphaproteobacteria bacterium. GTDB lineage: Bacteria > Pseudomonadota > Alphaproteobacteria > TMED109 > TMED109 > VXPW01. The sequence continues at coordinate 1,295,320 of OZ241893.1, read as the reverse complement.
GGATCACCGAGGGGAATTCCGGCCACACGGACGTCACCGTCACCATCACGCTCGGCGAGCCCGCGCCCGAGGACTTCACGGCCCTGATCTCCGGTGCTGGCGATCCGGGCACGGCGACGGAACCCACGAAATCGCAGGACGCCTGCGAGCCGCCGCTGCAACCGGCGGATACGGATTGGTGCTTTCTGTTGGACAGTGCCGCCGTCGCCATTGCCGAGGGCGAGACCGAGGAAACCGTCAAGATCCGGATTCTCGGCGATACCCGGGACGAAAACGACGAGACCATCATCCTGCATGTTTCCTCCGAGGAGCCGGGCTGGACCGGGGATGCCACCCTCACGCTGACCATCGTCGACGACGACGGGGTCACCAGCCCCGCTGCTCCGCCCGGCTTCAGGGCTTCGGCGGGCAACGGCCAGGTGACGCTGAACTGGAACGACCCGAACGACGCGACCATCACCGGCTACAAGCTGGTCTACGCCAAGACGGGTGACAGGGGCAGCGCGAGCTGGGCCCCGATCCCCGGTTCCGGCATCCGCACTCTGACCTACACGGTGAGGAACCTCGAAAACGACGCCGAGTACAGCTTCCGGGTGCGGGCGGTGAACAGCGCCGGCGACGGGACGGCCACGACCTGGGTGACGGCGACGCCGACCGGCGGGGTCACCTGCCCGACGGCACAGCCGCCGACGGCTCTGTCGGTCACGCCGGGTTCCGACCGACTGTCCCTGACCTGGACCGCCCCGACCCAGGCCGAGCGGAACGGCTGGCAGCTGCAATACCGCAAGACGGGGGGAAGCTGGACCGCGGTCACGGTCTCGAGCGCCGGCGCGACCAGCTACACGATCAGCGGACTGGAGGCCGGCACGGCCTATCAGGTGCGGCTTCAGGCCACGGTCGGCGTCCAGGGCGCCAACTGTCCCGCCAGCGCCTTCGCCACCGCCGCCGGCACGACGACGGGGAGCGTCTCCACCACGCCCACCACCCCCATCTACACCCCGCCCCCCGGCCCGCCCCCGGGCCTTTCAAGGGTCCGGACTTGTATAGGTGATTCTTTTCCTGTATGCCTGTGGCATGCAGATCGGACTTCGTCATTTTGATTCGCACACGCTCGAGTGGCTCGCCGGTGCTCTGCGTACCGGCGGTTGCACCCGTCACGCTCTGGCGCGGGGGCTGTGCGAGCGTCTGGACTGGCGCAACGCCCGTGGCGGTCTGTGCCTGTCGGCGGCGGCGAAGGTTCTGCCGAAGCTCGCCGAGCATCTCGGTCTCGAGCTGCCCGAGGCCCGCAAGGTTCCCGACCGTTCCGCTGTTCCCCAGTTTCCGGCGGAAGAGATACCCGACACCGAGGTTTCCTGTGCACTGGCCGCTCTCGGCCCGGTGACGCTGGAGCTGACGGAGGGCGAGGCGGAGCGTCGGCGGTGGGAGGCGATGATGCGCGCGCGTCATCCGCTGGGATGGGCGCGTTCTCCCGGCGGGCAGCTGCGCTACTGGATACGCTCGGAGCGGCACGGCGTACTCGGCGGCATCGGCTTTGGCTCGGCGACCTGGAAGTTGCGGGCCCGCGATGAGAATTTCGGCTGGTCGCCCGATGCCCGGGCGGCGAATATCGGGCGCGTGATCTGCAATCACCGGTTTCTCGTGCTGGCCGGGGTGCGGGTCAAGGGACTGGCGTCGCGGGTGCTGCGCATGGCGGCGGAGCGGGCGGCGGACGACTGGGAAGCCCGGTACGCGGTGCGCCCCGCCGCCGCCTACACCCATGTCGGGCCGGAGCATGACGGCTGCAGTTACCGCCGGGCGGGCTGGGTTCTGGCCGGACCGGGCAGCGGGCGGCGGAACGCGGCCGGCTCGGTCTGGATTCTGGGTCTGGAGGACGGATGGCGGGAGACCCTTGGCCGGGAGGAACGTCATCCGGTCGGTGCGCTCGCCGGATGGTATGACGGGCGGGCGGATCTCGACTGGGCGGAGCGCGAATACGGTCGCTCGCGTCATACCGACGGGCGGGTGAGGGAACGCATTGTCTGCATGGGCCGGGCATGGAATCAGAACATGGGCGAGGATCTGCCGGTAATCTTTCCCGAGAAGGCCGGCCAGAAGGCCGCTTTCCGGCTGTTGTCGAGCTCGAGAGTGAACATGAAGCATGTTCTGGAGCCACATTTCGAGGCGACGGCAGACCGCTGCCGCGGCGAGTCTGTCGTGCTGGCGATTCAGGACACGACAGCTCTGAATTACAGCGGCCTGGAGGAGACGACGGGTCTGAGTGCTCTCGGCGGTGGCGGCAAGGGCAGCGCCGGGCTTCTCGCCCATGCCGGTCTGGCCGTGACGAAAGAGGGCCGTCCGCTCGGTCTGTTTTCGATGGACGCGGATTTCCGCCAGCCGCTGGAGCAGGAGGGCGGGGAGCGGAAACCGGCGGGGGAGAAGACGTCCGGAAAGGACCGTGCGGCGGAGGCCGGGCCGGACGCGGTGGCGGAGAAGGAAAGCCGCCGCTGGATCGAAGGCCTGGACCGGGCGCGGGAGTTGGCGGCAGCCTGTCCGCACACGCGGGTGGTCTCCGTCTGCGACCGTGAAGGCGATTTCTGGCAGCTGCTCGAACACGCCGTTTCTTTCGGGGACGCCCTGGTCGTGCGCGCGAGTCGTTCCGCGCGTCAGCGTGTGCTGAAGCCCGGCGGTGAGGATGCGTGCCTGTGGGAGCAGGTCGCCGGCCGCGCTCCGGTCTCGGTGACCGATCTGGAGATCCCGTCCGCCGGCGGCCCGCGGGCGCGGGAGAAGCGCACGGCGCGGCTGGAAATCCGCGTCGCCGAGGTTTCGCTGCGGCCGCCGCGGACGAAACCGGACGCGAAGCCGCTGTCCCTGTGCGCATTGTCGGCGACAGAGACCGGGTGCGGGGAGGAGGACGAGCCCCTGCACTGGCTGCTGCTGACCACCGAACGGCCGGCCGCCGGCGAGGCCGAAGCCGTGTTCGCCGCCGGCATACTCGATATCTACAAATGTCGCTGGTCGATCGAGACCTGGTTTCGGACTCTTAAGACTGGCACCCGGATCAAGAGCCGGCGCTTCGATGCAGCCGACGATCTGCGCAAATGCCTCGCGTTCGACGCGGTGACCGCGTGCCGGGTTGCCGACCTGACGCAGCTCGCTCGCGAGCGCCCGGACACGCCGGCCGCCACGGTCGTCCCGCCGGAAGACATCGATCTGCTGCATACGATGCTCCGGGCGCAGGGACACAAAATCGTGCCGACGCCTTCCGGCGAGCGGGACGGAGAACCGTCCAGCGGAGCGGAGCCGCCGGAGCGTACGCCGTCCGAGGCCGGGGCTCAGGCTGAGGCGGCGGACCCGGCGCCGGAAGGCACAGCCGTCGCGGAGCCGCCGGACGCGGTGCATGAGCGCGGCGGAACCGAACCCGATGACGCCGACGGACTGCCGGAGGCGGCGGCTGCAAAGGATGAAACCGGAACGTCCGATGCCAACGCCGACGAGGAGTCGCCGGCTCCGTCCGGTGCTGCTGATCCACCGGAGGCGGACGACCGGCCGCCTGCGCCCGACAACCAGGCCGGCGGCCCTCCGGCCGCCGCCCCGGAACCGGATATCCGAAGTTTCGTGATCGATCTCGGGCGCCTCGTCGGAGCGCACCCTTCGAAACGGCAGAAGCTTCCGGGAACCAAAAAAGTCTGGCAGGGTCTCGAAAGACTCAGCTGGGCCGTGCAGGTGCGCGACGCTCTTGCCAAGAAGAAGCTGGAATGAGATCAACCATACAAGTATGGGACTTTGAAAGCCCCCGGGCACGCCGCGGGCGAAGGCCGGGGCGGATATCGAGGCCGCGCCGGGGGCGCGGGTGAGGCTGGACGGTTCGGGGAGTACGGACCCGGACGGGGGCGAACTGAGGTATTCCTGGAGACAGGTGCTGGGGTGGAGCGGTATCTACAACACGGCGGTGGATCTCGAGGACACGGATACGGCGCGGCCGACATTCACGGCGCCGGCCGGGCCGGACATCCTGGTCTTCCGCCTCACGGTGACGGACCCGGAGGGGAAGACCGACACGGCCTCGGTGTGGGTACAGGTGGGCGATGCGGCGCCGGTGTTCGGCGACGCAACGGTGGCGGCGCTGGAGCTGGCCGAGGGGGCGGCGATGGCGGCGGTGATCCTGCCCGAGGCGAACGGCGGCAACGGGGCCCTGACCTACACCCTGACCTCGGCGCCGGGGGGCCTGGCCGGCCTCGCCTTCGACCCGGCGACGCGGCAGCTTTCGGGCACGCCCTCGGGGAAGGTCCGATACACGTTCACGTACCGGGCGGACGATGCGGACCGGAACCGGACGAAGACGGATGCGGCGATCCTGACCTTCACGGTGACGGTGCGCGACGAGGCGCCCACCTTCGGCGATGCAACGGTGGCGGCGCTGGAGCTGGCCGAGGGGGCGGCGATGGCGGCGGTGACCCTGCCCGAGGCGACCGGCGGCAACGGGGCCCTGACCTACACCCTGACCTCGACGCCGACGGGCCTGGCCGGCCTCGCGTTCGATCCGGCGACGCGGCAGCTTTCGGGCACGCCCCCGGCGGAGAGCGGCAGCTGGACGTTCACGTACCGGGCGGACGATGCGGACCGGAACCGGACGAAGACGGATGCGGCGATCCTGACCTTCACGGTGACGGTGCGCGACGAGGCGCCCACCTTCGGCGATGCAACGGTGGCGGCGCTGGAGCTGGCCGAGGGGGCGGCGATGGCGGCGGTGACCCTGCCCGAGGCGACCGGCGGCAACGGGGCCCTGACCTACACCCTGACCTCGACGCCGACGGGCCTGGCCGGCCTCGCGTTCGATCCGGCGACGCGGCAGCTTTCGGGCACGCCCCCGGCGGAGAGCGGCAGCTGGACGTTCACGTACCGGGCGGACGATGCCGACGGCAACCGGGCGAAGACGGATGCGGCGATCCTGACCTTCACGGTGACGGTGCGCGACGAGGCGCCCACCTTCGGCGACGCGTCGGTGGCGGCGCTGGCGCTGGCCGAAGACGCGGCGATGACGGCGGTGACCCTGCCCGAGGCGACCGGCGGCAACGGGGCCCTGACCTACACCCTGACCTCGGCGCCGACGGGCCTGGCGGGTCTCGCGTTCGACCCGGCGACGCGGCGTCTCTCGGGTACGCCCCCGGAGGGCGGCCGGTGGACGTTCACCTGGCGGGCGGACGATGCCGACGGCAACCGAGCGGAGGCGGACGCGGCGATCCTGACCTTCACGGTGACGGTGCGCGACGAGGCGCCCACCTTCGGCGACGCGTCGGTGGCGGCGCTGGCGCTGGCCGAAGACGCGGCGATGACGGCGGTGACCCTGCCCGAGGCGACCGGCGGCAACGGGGCCTTGACCTACACCCTGACCTCGGCGCCGACGGGCCTGGCGGGTCTCGCGTTCGACCCGGCGACGCGGCGTCTTTCGGGCACGCCCCCGGAGGGCGGCCGGTGGACGTTCACCTGGCGGGCGGACGACGCGGATTCGAACCGGTCGGAGGCGGACGCGGCGATCCTGACCTTCGAGGTGAGAGTGGAGGATGCGCGCACGGCGCTGGTGAAGCAGACGGTGCGGCGCACGCTGGCGGCGGTGGCGCGCCGGGCGCTGACCGGGGCGCTGGACAACATCGGGGCGCGTCTGGCGGCGGAGGCGCCGATGGGCGGCCTGACCCTGGCCGGCGAGACGGTGCCGTTGAGCCTGTCCGGCGCAGGCGCCGGGACGGGTCCGACGGCGGGCCAGGCCTGCACCGCCGGCGACCGGTGGCGGCGCGGCCTCGGCGGGCCCGGTCCCGGGATCGGCCTCGGGGCCGGAAGCGCGAACTGCGGCGGCCTTGAGAGCCGGAGCGTGGAATCGGACGAACTGCTGAACGCCAGCGCCTTCTCGCTGGGTCTGGGCGCGGCCGAGGGCGAGCCGGGCTTCGACCCGCATGCGCCGCGCTGGGCGGTGTGGGGCCGGGGCGACTACGGGACCTTCGCCGGGCGTCCCGACGGGATGCATTACGACGGCGAGATGCGCACCGGCTGGCTGGGGGTCGACGCCCGGGCCGGTGCCTGGGTGGCGGGGCTGGCGGTGAGCCACGGCACGGGCGCGGCGGACTACGGCCTCGACGGCGGCGAGACGGGCCGCCTGGAGACCGAACTGACGGCGGTCTGGCCCTACGGGCGGTGGACGGTGTCGGAGGGGCTGGAACTGCGCGGCGTGCTCGGCGCCGGGTGGGGCGAGGCGCGCCATCGGCTGGAGGACGGAGCGGCGGAGGCCGGCGACCTGACGATGCGGATGGCGTCGCTGGGCCTGCGCCACGACCTGCCGCCGCTTGACGGCATCGACCTTGCGGCGCAGGCGGATGCCAGCGTGGCGCGGATGGAGACCGACGAGGGCCCGGACCCTGTCCACGGCCTGACGGCGGACAGCTGGCGGCTGCGGGCCGGGGTCGAGGCGTCGCGGCGCTTCGCCCTCGACGATGCCGCGGCTCTGACCCCGTTCGTGGAGGCGGCGGCACGCCGGGACGGCGGCGACGGGCTGACCGGGACCGGTCTGGAGATCGCCGGCGGAGTGCGCTGGGAGGCGCCGCGGGTCCAGGTCGAGGCGCGGGGCCGGTGGCTGGCGGCGCACACCGAGGACGGCGCCGAGGAGAAAGGCGTGAGCGTGACGGCGCGGGTCGGGCCGGGAGCGCAGGGGCGCGGCCTGTCGCTGATGCTGAGCCCGCGCTGGGGCGCGGAGGCGGGCGGCGCGGAGGCGCTGTGGCGCGACGCGCTGCCGGCGGCATCGGCGGCGGACAGTGCCGCCGCGCTCGACGCCCGCATCGGCTACGGCCTGGGCCTGATGCCGTACGGCCTGCTGACGCCGTTCGCGGAGACCGGGCTGGCGGGGGACAGCGGCCAACGGCTCCGGCTCGGGACCCGGTTCGATACCCATCACGCCGACATGGCGGTGGAGCTTGCGGGCGAGCACCGCGAGGGCGGCGCGGCCGGGCCCGAGCAGACGATCCGGCTCGACCTCAGGCTGCGGTACTGAGCAGGGGGTGCGGACCATGACGAAGAACCGAATCGTGTTCGCATTGAACGGCGCACCCTTGCGGACCGCGGCGTGCGCGGTCGCGCTCGTGCTTGCCGCCTGCGGCGGCGGGGGCAGCTCCGGGACGCCGGTGACGGAGACACCCCTGGACCGGCTCGGGGCGCTGCGCGAACGCGCCGACACGCTGACGATGACCGGGCTGCACGCGCGCTGGTCGCTCTCTGCCGAGGGGGAGGACGACATCGACGACGCGTTCGTCGGCGGCGTGACCTGTTCGGGCGGGCGCTGCACGGCGGCGGACGGCACGGCGCTGACGGCGCGGAACCTGCTCGACCTCTCCGGCGACGGCATCGATCCGGGCACGGCGGAGGCCGGCGCGCGGGACGGGTTCGACACGGTGAGGGCCGCCGGCGGTTTTGCGGTCGCGGAGACCCTGCCCGACCTGACGGTGACCGTGTCGCCGCGGGCGACAACCTGGGGGTTCTGGGGCGCGCACGGCTTCGCGGCGCTGACGATCGGCACGGGGCCGCTGTCGGTGGAGATCGACGGGACGACGATGAGCGGCACGTTCTCGCTGGCGCGGGCCTGGGCGGCGGGTACGGCCGCCGGCGGCAATCCGACGGGAACCGGGCGCGCGACCTGGACCGGCATCGCCGAGGCGAGCCCGACGGGGACGTTCAAGCGGGTCGCGGGCACCGTGACCGTCACGATCGAGGACCTGTCGCAGCCCCGGGTCGATGTCGGCATCGCCCTCGACGGCGCCGGGGCGCCGCTGCGCTGGACAGGCATGACGCTCGCCGAGGGGCGGTTCGCCGCCGGGACGGCCGGGACCGACCGGCTCGAAGGCCGCTTCCACGGCCCGGCCCACGAGGAGGCATACGGCGTGTTCGATACCGCACACGCTGGCTCGGCGCCTTCGGCGCCAGGCGCACGCCGTGAGCGGCGGCGGGACGGCGCACGGGCGGGCAGGTTCCGGAGTCCATGCGGACCGGTTTCCGCCGCTTCGGCCGGCGATTCCCGTCCGGCATGGCTACCCGGTGTCGGCACGGTAGCCACTCCGGAGCGGCGCGACCGCGTCGATATCGGCGGGAGTCCCTCCGCAGCTCGTCCATTCCCGACATCGCCGCCGAAAGCCTGGCGGCGTTGCATGGTGTGCGCAAGACCGCGGAGACGCGGCCCGGGACGCGGCGGCGATGACCGGCGCCGGGTTCCGTCCCCGGCGCACCGGCGTCCGGGCCGGCGGTAGGCGTCGGCGGGGCGCGGGCATGCCGGAGAGCGGGACGCGGACCTGGCTGCTGCTGCGCGGTCTCGGGACCTACCGGGCGGCCTGGGAGACGCCGGCTGCGGTTCCGGCGTTCGAGAAGGGGATCGCCTTTCCGGGGCGCGTCCCGTCGGAGGCGGACCTTGCGGCGCGTACGCCCTGGCGGATCGAGGCGTGGGAGAACCCGTTTGCGCGGGACGGCCCGGCCTCGCCCTTCCTGGCCGGCGAGGCGATGCTGGAGGCGGAGGGTTCGCCGCCGCTGGTGACGCTGCTGGCGGGCGCCGGCGCGCGGGTAGACGGGCTGCGGCTTCTGGACGGGAGCCTGATCGTGAAGATCGAGCAGGCCGGGTGCGCGTGCAGGTCCTGATGACGCGGGACGGTCCGCTGCTGGCCGGCGGCGGCCTGCGCCTCTACCACGATTACGGGCTGAAACTGCCGGTGGAGATCGCCCGGTTGAGGGGTCTGTGGAGCGTGTCGGGCGGGCCGGCCCCTCGGCAAGGGCGGGGCCGACAGCGGGGGCGGCCCCAAGCAGCCCGGAGCGCCGCCGACGCGTCACGTTTCTCAAGGCTGGAGCCGGCAGGGTTCAGCCAACGGAGCCGCTCTTCCCGCTGCCCGGGAATTTACACAGCGAATCGACCGCTCCACCCGGGTGGCCAGGCCCTCGGCCACCCTGCCGCAGGGCCCCGCCACGGGATGGAAATACCGATCGGCAACACAACACCGGAGAGGCTCTCACCCACCGGAGGCCGCACATCCGGCCCGACCGCTTACGAACCCCGCCGCAACGCCTCAATGTCGTAAGCCCGCACAATCAACGGTCAACGGAGGGGTGAGCAGTCACAAGCTCTCTTTGCAAGAGCGTCTGCTGGAGTGCGATGTTGCCGACCCGCAACACAGGAGGTGCCGTTCCGCACTGGAGCTGACGACGCCAAGCCCGGCCGATCCGTGCATCCGAAACGCACGGCCGCGAAGTGTTTACGTCGTCAATACGGATGTTCCGAGTGATCGTGTTCGGAGTGGTCATGGAATCCCACGACGATGAAGTCGATTTCCTCGCTGGCCGCGTCGTCCCTGCCGCCGGAGATCCGCCACAAGAGCACGTAGTCCCCGTTGCGAAGTTCTGGAAGGGAAATTGCGAAGGATGCCTGCCGCGGCGGGATCCCGGAAGCCAGGAGGTCCGTCACTTCGCCCGAATCGGTCGTCAACTGCAACTGCTCCAGGGTGACGGCGCGGGTGAAGCGGATCTCGAAAGATGGCGGCACCGTATCGAGCACGTCACCCGGCTCAATGTTGCTGAATTCCACGAGGGATTGCGCGAAGGCCGGCAGGGCCACGAGCGTTGCCATGGCAAGAAGCGGGATGAACGGCATCAGACGGCCCCCACCGGTCAAGAACCTGCGGGTGGTCGAAGGGTCAGGTATGAACGCGTGGTTCCGGTCAACGCCCCCGTGCGGTTTGGCGTCGCCGGATCCCGGTTCCGTCGTCAGGCGATCGGATTCCCGCCGTCCGTAGCGGCAGGAACCGCTCCGCATGATCGAGCGCCGGCGGCGGGTCGGGCGCCGGGCGGCGGGACGCGGCCGGTCCGTCCGGCCCGCAGCTTCCGGCGGGTTCATCAGTGTCCCGCGTCGTCGTCGAGGCAGTCGGTCCCGTCGGTACCGGTATTGCAGATCGCCGTGACGCGATAGGAATTGTCCCGGCCGCGCTTGAGCCGGAACGCAACCGTGTCACCCTCGGCAAGGCCGGACAGATCGACAGCGCCGGTCACGCCGAAGCCCATCATCATGGCCCCCATACCAACTTCGTCGATCGGTCCGTGATCAATGGTGAGTGATCGTCTCTCGGCGTCCACCGATCGGATGACCCCGGTCCCTTCGCCGGTGCGGGCGGTCGCACCGTCGGCCACGTGGCCGGCATGCGTTCCTTCATGGTTGTCCGCCAGCAGGAGCGGCGCTCCGCGCGACAGGTGGCGGGTCTGTGCCCCGGGGTCCAGAAGACCGGCGGCAAGGGCGGGCATCGCCCCCCATGCCGCGAAGGTAACGAGTGCGAGTATTGCGACCGAGCGGGTCATCCGGTGCCTCCATGGGGTGTGGGGGAAAGAGCGTCGAAGGGCTGCACGGCCGCGGTCTGCGGGCGTGCCGGCAAGGATCGTTCGACCCACAGGCAGTAGATCGCCGGGATCACGAACAGGGTCAGCACGGTGGTCGAGACCGTACCGCCGATCATGGGCAGCGCGATCCGCCGCATCACATCGGAGCCGAGGCCTTCCGTGAGGAAGATCGGCGCGAGCCCGACCAGCACCGTAATGACGGTCATCAGGAGGGGGCGCACACGCAGCGTGGCGCCGAGGCGGATCGCAAGCAACAGTTCCTCCCTCGTGGCCGGCTGGTTGGCGCGCACGTGCTGATCGATGTACAGGAGCATAACGACGGCGGTTTCGACCGCGATGCCGCCCATCGCGATCAAGCCGACCGCGACGGCCACCGAGAGGTTGTAGTCGGCCAGCCACACTGCCCAGAGGCTGCCGATCAGCGCGAACGGCAGCGACAGCATGACGATGAGAATGCGGTCAAGGCGGCCGAAGTGCAGCATGAGCAGCAGGAAGATGAGGGCCACGGCAGCCGGAATGGCGATGTTCAACCGGGCGTTCGCGGCCTCGAGCTGCTCGTACTGGCCCGACCAGGCAATCGTATAGCCGGGCGGGAGATCGACGGCATTCGCGACCGCGAGCCGGGCCTCGGCGACGTAGCCGCCCAGATCGCGCCCCGAGATGTCGACGAACACCCATCCGGTGAGCCGGGCGTTTTCGGATCGGATCATCGGTGGGCCTTCCGTGAAGGTCACCACCGCGAGTTCACCCAGCGGAATGTGTGCGCCGGAGGTGGTCGGCACGAGGATGTTCTCCAGATCCCCGCTGGTTTCCCGGAACGCCCGGTCGTAGCGCAGCATGATGTCGTAGCGTTCACGCCCTTCCACGCTCTCGGCGAGCTTCATGCCGCCCAGGGCCGTCTGGATCACCGACTGGAAGACGCCCATGTCGATGTTCCGGCGTGCGAGCTCTGAACGGTCGGGGGCGATCTCGAGATACTTGCCGCCGAGAACGCGGTCGGCGAATGCCGAGCGCGTGCCGGGCACGGTTGCCACGATGCCCTCGACCTCCCGGGCAATGCGCTCGATGGTTTTCAGATCGTCGCCGGTGATCTTGACGCCCACCGGCGTGCGCACACCGGTGGACACCATGTCCATGCGGATCTTGATGGGGTAACCCCAGGAGTTGACGAGTCCTGGCATCCGGAGACGGGTGTTGAGGTCGTCGATGATTCCCTCGACCGTCATGCCGGGCCGCCATTCGGCGTCCGGTTTCAGGCGGATCCAGGTTTCGATCATGGTGAGCGGTGCCGGGTCGGTGGCGGTGTCAGCCCGTCCCGCCTTGCCGAACACGCCTGCCACTTCGGGCACCGTGGCGATCACGCGGTTCGTCTGTCCGAGGATTTCCCGCATCTTGGTGGCCGACACGCCGGGAAGGGTCGTCGGCATGTACAGGAGTTCCCCCTCGTAGAGGGCCGGCATGAACTCGGAACCGAGCTTGCCGAGCGGCACCGTGATACTGGCCGTCGCGATCACGGCCGCGGTCACGGTCAGCCACCGCAACCTGAGGGCGGCATGGAGAAAGGGCCCGTAACCCCAGACCAGGAGCCGGTTGAGGGGATTCCGCTGCGCGGGCGGCATCCGTCCGCGGCACAGCCGGTCGATCAGCACGGGGACCAGCGTGACCGACAATACGGCCGCGAACGCCATCGCATAGGTCTTGGTGTAAGCCAGCGGCGAGAACAGGCGGTGACTCTCGCCGGTAAGTGCGAAGACCGGCAGGAACGACACCGTGATGATCAGCAGCGAGAAGAACAGGGCAGGGCCGACTTCCTGTGCCGCGCGGAGGACGACCTGACGACGCCGTTCCGGATCCGGACGCGGCCCCAGTTTTTCCACGCGCCGGCTGCAGTTTTCCACCATCACGATGGAGGCATCGACCATCGCGCCGATGGCGATGGCGATCCCGCCGAGCGACATGATGTTGGCGGTCACGCCTTGGGCGGACATGATGAGGAACGCGCCGAGCACGCCGAGCGGCAGCGTGATCACGACCACCAGGGCCGCCCGAAGGTGCAGGAGGAAGATCACGATGACGATGGCGACCGCGAGGCCTTCCTCGAGCAGTTTGCGCTGCAGGTAGGCAACCGCGCCGGCGATCAGCGGCGCGCGGTCATAGACGGTCACGATCTCGATGCCCTCCGGCAGGCCGCGCTGGAGTTCGGCGAGTTTCGCCTTGACGCGCTGAATGACCCGGAGAGCGTTTTCGCCGTCCCGCATGATCACGATTCCGGCGACCGTCTCCCCTTCTCCGTTCAGTTCGGCGATGCCGCGGCGGAGCGCCGGACCCTCCACGATTCGGGCAATGTCGGCGAGCGTCACGGGCGTGCCGTCTTCTGCGTGGATCACGACCTGTTCCAGATCGAAGCGGTCCTCGACGTAGCCAGAGGATCGAATGACGAACTCGCTTTCTCCCTGTTCGAGCACCCGCCCGCCAACCTCGCTGGAAGCGGCCCGGACCGCCGCGACGATCCGGCGGATCGGAATGTCGTGCGCCCGCAGCTGGTTGGGATCGATCAGCACCTGGTACTCGCGCACGAACCCGCCGACCGATGCGACCTCCGCAACCCCCTCGACGCCCGCAAGTTCGAGCTTCAGGAACCAGTCCTGGAGCGACCGCAGCTCCGCGAGATCGGTTCGTCCGCTCCGGTCGACCAGCGCGTACTGGAAGATCCACCCGACGCCGGTGGCATCCGGTCCGATCTGTGGCGTGGCTCCGGGAGGCAATTCCGACCCCAGCCGCGAGAGGGCTTCGACCACCCGGGCCCGCCCCCAGTATGGGTCCACATCGTCTTCGAAGATGACATACACGAAGCTTGTGCCGAACATGGAAGAGCCGCGCACGTCCCTGGTGCGCGGCAGGCCGAGCAGGTTGGTGGACAACGGATACGTCACCAGATCTTCGACGATCTGCGGCGACTGCCCCGGGAAGTCGGTGCGGATGATGACCTGGGTGTCCGTGAGGTCGGGAATCGCATCAAGTGGGGTTCGCTCCATGGCCAGCCACCCGGCGGCCCCAAGCGCGCCCGCCAGCATCAGCACGATGACGGGGTTCTCGATCGACCAGGCGATCAGCCGGGCCACGGCCGAACGGGACGGATCACGTCCGGTCAGATGGTCGGGGCCCTCCACGATCGTACCGGCTAGTGCCCGTGACCGGCATGCGGATGGATGGGCGCCCGCTCGGGGTTCGCCGCGACGTCTTCCCTGCCGGCCATCGGTTCGGGCCAGGCCACGACGGTCGCCGGATTGGCGCCGTATGGATTGGTGAGAGGGCCGCCCAGCTGCAGCCACATGCGGCCCGTTTCGTCTTCCCGGTAGAGGTCGAGCCCAAGTGTGCGGTAGTGCGCCGGCGCCCCGTCGAGGAGCCAACGCTCGAGCGCGGCCATGAGTGCAGCGAGATCACCGGCAAGTGCCTGTCCGGCGATCGAATCCTTGGCTGAATGCAGGGAGGCTTGGGCGTTCTCGATGATCGGTTCCAGGCGCGTGTGGCCGAAACGCGCCCTGAGAGAATCGCCGATCTGGAGGGCGGGATCGACGAAATACGGGTCGATCCGGTAGTCATCGACCAGGGCCTCGTGGAAATACAGCGCCATGTCGACGAGGTGGTCGATTTCAGCGAGCGCGGCAGCGTCGACCGGGAGTTCGAACAGCGGCGTATCGGGTCCGGCGAGCAGGGCGGGCGGGGCCTCCAGGCGCGCGAGGCCGCCCCTGAGGCTGACCTCGGAATCGAGCATGAACTGACCGCTGGTGACGATTTCCTCTCCCTCGGCGAGGCCGGCGAGGATTGCCGTCCGGCCGTTGGCGGACTGGCCGGTCTCAACGGCCCGGCCGGCGAACCGGCCGCGGCCGAGCGAAACAATGACATGGGTGCCCCGGCTGTCGCGCAGGATCGCCTCGCTCGGGACGGACAGGCGGGGATCATCGGCGCCGAGCCGGAAGCGGATGTCGGCGTAGGCTCCGGGACGCAGATGGCCGGACGGGTTGGCCACCACGATGCGTACGTCGGCGGTGCGGGTACGGGGATCAATGGTCGGGTAGATGTAGTCGACATGACCTTCGGCCGGCGCCTGAGGCGCGCTCGGGAAACTGAGGGAGACCGCCAGTCCTTCTGCGATCAGCGACAGTTCGGCCTCCGGGATCGAGGCAATGACCCAGACGTTCGTGTAGGACTGCAGGCGCAGGATCGGCGTCCCCGGTTTTACGTAGTCGCCTTCGCGGACATCGAGCCGGCTGACCGTTCCCGTGGTCTCGGCGTACACGGGCACGCGTTCGACAACCTCGCGCGTCTCGGTCAGGCGCTCGATGGCGGCCGGCTGCATGCCCACCGAGCGAAGCCGCTGGCGAACTGCCGCGACGCGGTTTTCGTTGCCGATCTGCAGTGCGGCCAAATAGTCCTTCTGGGCCGCGATCAGTTCCGGGCTGTAGACGCGGTAGAGAAGCGTACCGGCGCGGACCGCATCTCCCTCGGCGCGCACGGACAGGTCCTCGATCCACCCCTCAAGCCGCGAGGCCGACACGGATTCCAGGCGCTCGTCGGTGCTGACGTTGCCGAAGGCGCGCACCGACCGCACGAACGGGGCGTGTTCGGCCGGTGCGGTCCGAACCCCCATGGTCTGGACCATTTCCGGCGCCACGGAGATCGTGCCGTCCCGCCGGGCGCCGGCACTCTCGTCCCGGACCGGCACAAGATCCATGCCGCAGATCGGGCACGTGCCGTCCGGATCGGTCGCAATGTAGTGCGGGTGCATGGGGCAGGTGAAGAGCTGCGGCCCGGCGGCGGCGGGCGGGTGCTCCTCAACCGTGTGGCCGGCCTGGATCAAGGCCAGGACGCGGTCCGGAACATGGCCCCGGTCGTAAACCAGATAGCCGAGCACGGCCACGGTGAGGAGCAGCCCCAGTCCGCCGAGGAATGCCGCCTGTTTCACGGTCCGACCAGGAGGGCGTTCATGCGGACGGCGGCGCGGTCGCGCCGGGCCTGCTCGTTCACGATCTGGCCTTCGAGCCGCAGCACGGCGATTTCGCCGTCCAGAATGGGCGAATAGTCGCCGACGCCGCTCTCGTACGTGGTAAGCCGGGCAGCGATCTGGTCGCGGATCGCGTCAATCTTCTGCTCCAGGATGGCGGCGCCGGCTTCGGCGGCCTCGCGGGTCGCTTTCAGTTCCAGGTATCGGGCCATCGCCCCGCGGGCGACGGCCGCGAGCCGACTCCGCGCGGCTTCGCGATTGGCTTCGGCCTCGCGCAGGGCGGGGGCCTGCGAGCGGTCCGCCCAGAACGGAACAGTGACGGTTGCAGTGGCGCTGACCCAGTCGTCGCCCGGCGCGTCTCGCTGCTGATACGCGAGCCGGACGCCCCAGTTGGGCTTCCAGGCCGCTTCCGCCTGGGCGATTCGGGCCTCGGCCAGGGCCACGCCGGCCCGCTCCACCCGGACGGCATGAAACGCTTCAGCCTCGCCGGACCAGGCGCGGAGCGATACCGGCGGGGGAGGGCCCGCCACGGCTTCTCCGACGAGGTTGGTCAGACGGGCGTGGATCTGGCCGGCCTCGGCATCGAGACCGGCCAGGGTCCGGGCGACATCAGCGCGCTCGACGTCGATTTCGGCAAGCCGGAACAGTACCGGCCGCCCGGCGTTGATCTCCGTCTCGACAATCTGCGCGAGTTCGTCGTACTTGGAATCCCGTTCTCCGAGCAGCGTCCGCAGCGCGGTGACTCGGGCTTGGTCGACGAGCGCGACGATGAGGTCCGCACGAAGTTCAGCGAAACGTTGATCGATCATTGCGTCGTTGTGCACGGCGCTCCGGCTGGCCCGGGCTGCCCGGGCGTCGCGGACGGCTCGATGCGGGAACATCTGCTGCACTCCGACCGCCTTGTTGGTGGCCGGGTACCGCGAAAACGAGGGATCCAAGAGGGGGAAGTTGTGAACGCCGAACGACACGACCGGGTCGGGGAGGGCCTCAGCCGCCGTGGCCCGCTCGCGAAGGCCCGCCGACTGATGGCGCAAGGCTTCCAGCTCCGGATGCATGCCGAGGCGCGCCTCCAGTTCGTCGAAGCTCTGGGCAAGGCTGGCCGGGGCGCCGGGCACCGATCCCAGCACCAGGGAGAGGAGAACGACGTGCCGCACGGCGGTTGCCGTGCTGCGGGCCGGGTGCGGATCGATCGCCCGCATGCTCACCGCCGACGTTCGCCGAGAACCGTGACCAGTTCCTCGACCTTCGCGCGGCGGTCGTCGAGGTCGTCTGAGGTCAGGGCGTGCTCCACACAGGTCTGAAGATGGTCGTCCATGACGATCCCTTCGAGCGCACCGAGGGCCGCCCTGGCGGCCTGGATCTGGCGCACCACATCGATGCAGTATCGGTCGTCTTCAACCATCCGCGCGATCCCGCGCACCTGGCCTTCCACCCGGGCCAGCCGATTGCGGGTTTCTTCCTTGGCTTTCGGTCGCATGGCTTTGTCCCGTCGCGGGTGTATCGAATATACCCTACGGGGGTAGGGGTCTATCAGAATGTAATGCCGCGGGTACGACAGTCAAGTGCCCGCGCCCCGGGAAGGGAGACCAATCACCTCCGGGCGCGGTGCCGTGCGGAACCCGGAACCGGCACTTTCCGCACCCGTCCCAACGGGATCTCGACCATGCAGAACTTCGGAAGCACTGCAGTCAGCGGCCGTGCAAGGAACTGCTGTTGGACGGCCGTTTCGTAACGGCAAGGGCGCTGCCAGGGGACGATGACGCGATTCGGGAAACGGCGGGTGTGGATCTGAACCGATTGGGCCCCGTGCTCTTGACTTGAAGCGCCCCTGCGCGGCGATGAAAGCGAAATATCTCGGAGGCCTGTTTCCGGCGTCGGCAAATGCAGCGCCGGGGGCACTCTTTCGAGATTTGACCGCTTGGCCGGCAGTACCGGATCGCGGGTTTCCGTGACGCCTCGAGTGCCGGGCCGGAGAACAACAGCAGCGACACCCACGCCTTGCGCATGGCATTCGACGATATAGGCCAGCAGGTGCAAGGTGTGTGTCCGGACCCGGCGTTCAAGCCGGTAATGGATGGGGCGCACATGCAGGTCGGCGGTCTTCGGGGTTCGGAAAGCCCGTTCCACCCGGGTCAGGAATTTGTATGACCGGACACAGTCCGCGGTGGTCAGGTCGTGGTCCGACAGGGAGGTCCGGATCACGTAGATGCCGTCAAGGGAGGTTTCGGCGGCAATGGACTCGTGGTTGCGCTGGACGTTCAGGGCATCTTCGGTGTTGAATTCTGGATAGTGTCGTTGAGGTTGTGTAACGGATCATCTCCTCCGTTGACCGTTGATGGTGCTGGCTTGCAGCGTTTAGGCGTCAAGGCAGGTGTGCTTCGCAAACCCATTGCCTGCACGTCTCAGGTACCTTCCATGGGACTGTACGATGGGCTGCTCTCACCTCAAGGGGCCGGCAGCTACGTGGAACGAGGGCAGTGAGCGGGCGCGGATCTGGCGCCCGGCAAGCCTGTCGGCAGGGGCAGCGCGATGAGGCCGCTTCATCGAGGCGCCACAGCTAAAACCCGCGCTGCTCAACCGGAGCAAGCCGGCGTGCGAAGGCCGCAACACCAGCCTTCGGCACACGGAGTCCACGCGTTAACGGAAGAACGCTTCCGGTCGCCGTATGCCATCCGGTTCGGTTCTGGCGCCGGCCGGAAACAGAGGCTGACAGCATCACGATTCCGGACTTTCGAACGCCAACTCGGCCTCCGTCACTGAATCCGGGGCACAATCGGGAATGCCCTGCCTTCGTCGCCGGGCGGACCGGCTGGCGTCAGCTGGAGGCAGCGGATGTACCGTTGGCGGCAGGCTTGGCAAGGGCCAGCAGTGAATCGGCATCCGCGCAGTCAACGATCGCAATCCCCACCTCATCGAGACGCACCGGGTCGTCAACCTCACCGAGCAGCACGGCGAGATGCTGCGCCGTGGCCGCGCCGAACTTGCGCTCGGCCTGACGCACCAGCAGCGCCCGTTCCCGCTCGAGACCCTGTTCCAGGCCCTGTTCCAAGCCCTGTTCCAAGCCCTGTTCCAGACCCCGTGCAAGATGTCGTTTCGCAAACGCCTCAACCTTTTCCGCGAATATCGTTGCCATTTCTTCCAATCCTCCTGTGTCCCCGAGACGACGCAGTTCACCGGCCAGGCCCGGGTCGGCCGCTGCCAGGTCGCTTCGCACGGCCAGCCCGCGGGCCCATTCGATGAAGACGCGCCTCAGACTCTCGTTGCCCGGGCCCTGCAGCAGTACGGCCAATCTTCGCAGGTGCCGCGACATGCTCCTGAGCGAGCCTTGTTCCAGTGCGATCTGCGCCGCCACGAGATTGTCCTTCGGAAGATCCGTGACACGAAGGGCATGTTCATCCACCAGAAGATAGCGCTGATGCAACTGGAACGGTGCGAGGTGCGCACCGACCGGGGCGATCAGGTGGCCGGTTTCCTCCGGGGCCGACCATCGGGACTTGCCATTGTACAGGACAACCGGCAGCACCGGCGGCAGCCGGCCGCCCTTCGCGAGCTCGCCGCTGCGAATCAGCTTGAGGTACATCTGCCCCGTATAGGCCGAAATGCGCGCCGCCATGAAGGAATCCACCGTCGACTGGAATTCCAGCAACACCAGCAGGTAGAGCCAGCGGTCGGCTTCCGCATCCTGATCGCGGAACCGTATCCGCCACGCCGTGTCACCCCGACTCTGGGTGAGTCGATCGTCGACATATTGATCCGGCATGCGTTCCAGTCGGTCGAAGTCGAGCGTTTTCAGCAGATCGTCGGGCAGGAAGCAGCGCAGCAGATCGCCGACCATTCGCGTGTGGTCGAAAAACAGCTTGTACGAACTGTCGTGAAAGTCCTGCATGGCCTGGATCCAGAAAGGTACCGTCGGGCGGACCGGCGCGGATAGCCGCCGTTTCGGCACCCGGAATTCCTGTCCGTGTGAAATGAAATGCCCTATCCGGGACGGGCTTCCCGCTGAGGCGTTTCTGGCCCGGAAGCGCCCGACCACTATCGCCACTGGAAACTTCATCCACCTTGAGCGTATCAGAACCCCAATGGGGGGCCTGAGGGGATCGAGGTGTCGGCATCCGTCTGGCCGGGGCGAGCGTTCAGGACATCTGCCGGAAGATCAGCCAACCACCAAGTGGTGGAATGCAGGAGACGACGTCAAGGGGCGAAGCCAGTGCCGGAACCGCACGTTACACGGTCGGGGCAACCACCACGCCCTGGGGGCGGCCCCGACCTGCCGGTCCGGAGACCGGTACACGACTCACCGGCCCGCGACAGTGGCGGAGCCGGAAGCGCCGGGCGGCAGCCGGAAAACCGCCGTGTTGCCCCGATGTGACGCCTTGGGGACAGGGATCTTCTGCGCCTGGCGCGGACGACCCAAAATCTTCCACGGGTGAAGGGTCCGCAATCTCGTCGGAAAGCCGGGTCGGGGAAACCGTCCGCCCGGTGTAGTGGACGAGGGCTGAGTCGGCAGGAGGCGCGGGGCCCGAAGAGTCTTTTTTTCTCACTCCCGCTCGCCGAACCCCTGCCACCGGCCGGAGCGACCGTTGCCGGGCGGGATTTGCACCCGTCAGGAAATGGCGCCTTTTCGCGGCGCACACAGAGGAAGGGGACTTGCCGGGAAGAACCAGGCACCGGCAGTGGGCGATCACTCTCGGATACCACTACTTGCGCTCACCTGCGGGCGGCACGGCACTTCCCGACCCCATCTGCATGCAGTCATATCAGAAGAGTGGGCAGCTACCCTCCTGTACGAAGTTCCCCACCCGGGCCGGAAATTCCCGGGTCACAAACCCGAAGCTGACGCCGTCAGGAGCATCGGATTCGCCGGGGCGGGACCGCGGCCCCGGCCCATGCGACGACCCGGCCTGGTCCAACGACCGAACCGGCCTGCCCCTCGTCCGCCGCACGGTGGAGCCCGCGACCGCCATGCCCTATATAGCCGGCACCCCGAGCCGTCCGGCGAGAGGTTTCCGCCCCGGGGCGAACCGGCTATGCCCGCCTCCGTCTCCCTCGGCGCTGTCGCACCGCGGTGCGGAGCCTCTGACGCCTTCGCTCGGGTTCCACCCTTCCGGCCCCTGCGACACACTCGGAGCCTTCCGGTCACGATGCCTGCGCCGGTCCACCTGATAACCGTGGGGCCATCCTTGCCGGCCGCCCCCCGCCCGGGCGCCGGGTCCAGGCGGGCGGGGTGACAGCAGACCGCCCGGGTGCGCCGGATCGGGGTCGATCTTGCCGGGTCGCCGTCATCGGCGCCGGGATTGCCGGCCTCGGCGCCGCGTGGCTGTTGTCGCAGACCCATCAGGTCGTGCTGTTCGAGGCCTCGGACCGGCCCGGCGGGCATGCCCGCACGGTCACCACCCGGCCCGGCGGCCGGGAGGTGCCGGTTGATACCGGCTTCATCGTCTTCAACCGGGTCAACTACCCGTATCTCTGCCGGCTGTTCAACCACCTCAAGGTTCCCACCCGCCAGAGCGACATGTCCTTTGCCGTTTCCGTGGACGACGGGGCGGTCGAATACGGCTGCCGCAATATCGCGGCGGCGCTGGCGCAGCCGGCCAACGTCATCCGGCCGGATTTCTGGCGCATGTTCCGCGATATCGCGGTGTTCAACCGCACGGTGCTCGCTGATTCACTCGACGATCCGGCCCTGACCCTGGGCGAGCTGATCCGCCGCCGGCGGTTCGGTCCCTGGTTCGAGCGCTACTACCTGCTGCCAATGAGCGGCGCCATCTGGTCGACCCCCCGCACCGGCATGCGGGATTTCCCCGCGGGCGTGCTGGCCCGGTTCTTCGCCAACCACGGGCTGCTGTCGTTCTCCGGCCAGCATCGCTGGCGGACCGTGGAGGGAGGTTCGAGGAACTATGTCGTGAAGCTGACCGGCGCCCTGGCCGCACAGCGGGCGGAACTGCGTCTCCGCACGCCGGTAGAGGCCGTGACCCGTACCCCGGAGGGAGTCCGCCTCAAGGCGGCCGGATCAGCGGTCGAGATCTTCGACCGGGTTGTGTTCGCATGTCATGCGGATACCGCGCTCGCGATCCTGCAGGACGCCGGGGCAGAGGAACGCCGCGTACTCGGCCGGATCGCGTTTCGACGCAACCGGATCGTCCTTCACACCGACGCCCGGCTGATGCCGCGGCGCCGGGCCTGCTGGTCAAGCTGGGTCTATCTCGCGAGCGCCCGGCCCGACGAAGACCGTGCCTCGGTCACCTACTGGATGAATTCACTCCAGGGCCTCCCGCGCGAGACGATGCTGTTCGCGACGCTCAACCCGCCCGCATCACTCGACGACCGGGCCGTGCTCGACGAGCATGCGTTCGAACACCCCCAGTACGATCACGACGCGATCGCCGCCCAGGCGGCCCTGCCGTCGATCCAGGGCCGGGCCGGCGCCTGGTACTGCGGCGCCTGGACCGGAAACGGGTTTCACGAGGACGGGCTGGCGAGCGCCGTCCGCGTGGCGCACCGGCTGGGGGTGACGCCGCCATGGGCGTGACCGCCGCGTCCGTCGTCCGCGCCCGGGTGAGCCACGTCCGGCAGGTGCCGACGCCCAACCGCTTCGTCTACGGCATCGATTACGTGTTGCTCGACGAAGCCGCCCTGGCCGGAGCCCCGCGGCCGAGGCTGTTCTCGTTCGGCCGGCCCAACCTCGTCTCGCTGTGGCCGGCCGACCACGGAATCGCGGGCTGCCGCGGCGTGGACGGGTTCCGGCGGCTGACCCGGGAGGCGGGCATCGATGACACCGGGCACGTGCTGCTGCTCACCCACCCGCGCTACTGGGGGTACACGTTCAATCCGGTCAGCTTCTGGTTCCTGGTCGGTGCGGGCGGAAATCTCCGGGCCGTGCTGGCCGAAGTCCACAATACGTTCGGCGACCGCCACGGCTATCTGTGCGCAGCCGGGGACGGCGCCGATCTTCGCCCGGATACCTGGGTTAAAGCCGGCAAGCGGCTGCATGTCTCGCCCTTCTTCGGCCTCACCGGAACCTACCGGTTCCGGTTCCGGCTGGACGAGACCCGCATCGCGGTGCGCATCGTGTATGAAGACGGGGGCGGCGGGGGTCTGCACACGGCCCTGGTCGGCACCCGCCTTCCGTTTACCGACCGGGAGCTGGCCCGCTCGCTCCTGCGCCGTCCGTTCGGCGCCGCCCGGGCCACGGCGCTGATCCACTGGCAGGCGGTTCGGCTGTGGCGCAAGGGTATCCGCTACCGCCGCCGCCCCGAACCACGGGAGCCAAGCGTCACATGAGGTTCTGGTTTCTCGCCGGGTTGGCAGTGCTGTTTGCAGTCCCGACCGTCGCCGCCCCGCCTCCGGAACTGTCGATGCGGGTGTCGGCCCGGCAGCCGGCGGGTTGCGCCGACTACGGATGGCTGTTCTTCTCGTTCTACCGGGCGGAACTGTGGACGGATGCCGATGATCTCCCCGGCCGGAACTTCGGCCTGTCCCTGACCTACTTGAGCAGTTTCGAGCACGAGGAACTGGTCTCCTCCTCGATCTCCGAAATGGTGCGCATGTCCGGCCGCCCGCCCGCCGCGTTCGCCGCCGCGCGGGCGCAACTCGAGCAGGCGTTCCGCGCGGTACGGAAAGGCGACCGCTACACGGCCTGGCGCAGCGGCCCCGGTCAGGTCGAATTCTTCCGCAACGGCACCCGGACGGGCGCTCTCACCCACGACGCCGACCTTTTCCTGGCGATCTGGCTCGGACCCTCGAGCCGTGACCCGGGGGGCCGGGACGCGCTCCTGTCCGGACGCTGCGATGACTGATCGGCGCGGGGCCGGGCTCGCACCGCGCAACCTCCTCCCGCCCGGCGGAATCGCGGCCGTGCTCGCCTTCGCCGGTCTCCCGCTCTACATCCACGTGCCCCGCTACTATGCCGAGGAGATGGGGGTCGGGCTCGCCGTCCTGGGCGGCGTTCTGTTGTTGGCGCGGGCCGTGGACAGCATCCAGGATCCCGTCATCGGTCGCCTGGCCGACCGGTGGCCGCACCGCCGGGAAGCTTGGGCGCTGACCGCGGGACTGCTGCTCGCGGCCGGGCTGGTCCTGCTGTTCGGGCCAGCCGGGTGGGGTGCGCCCCTGCCGCGTCTGGCGGCCGGTTTGCTGGCGGCCTTCACCGGTTTCAGCGCACTGCAGATCGCGCTCTACGATCACGGCCTGGCCCAGGCGGAGGCCGCCGGCGGCGGCTACACCCGCATCGCCCTGTGGCGCGAGGCCGGCGCCCTGGCCGGCATCTGCCTCGCGGTCGCATCGCCGTCCGCGCTGGCCGGGATGTTCGGCGCCTCGGCGGCCTATGCCGGGTACACCGGTGTGTTTGCCGTATTCGCCGGGTTCGCCCTCTGGCGCATGCACGGACACTGGCTGGCATCCCGGGGTGCCCGGCCGGCGGCCGGCTTCGTGTCGGCCCTGCGCGTCGGCGGCGTTACCCCGCTGCTCGCCTTCGGCTTCGTCAACGCCCTGCCGACCGCGGTGACCTCGACCCTGTTCCTGTTCTTCGTCACCGACATCCTGCGCACCGCGGCTCACGCCGGCCCCCTGCTGCTCGTGTTCTTCGCCGCCGCGGCGGCGGCCACGCCGGCCTGGGCGCGACTGGCCGACCGGACCGGGCGCAAGGCCGCGCTCGCCACGGGCATGGTGCTTTCGATTCCGGTGTTCGTGTGGGCCTATGCGCTGGGACCCGGCGACGTCGCCGCGTTCTACGTCATCGCCGCCGGCTCCGGCGCGGCGCTCGGTGCCGATCTGACGCTGGCGCCGGCCATGCTGGCGGCGCGGATCCGGGAATCCGGCGGGCGGGTATTCGCCCTGTGGACGTTTCTGCAGAAGTCCGCCCTGGCGGTCGCCGCCGGCACGACGTTGCCGGCGCTCGCACTGGCCGGATACGAACCCGGGGCGGTCGGATCCGGGGCGCTGGCGGCGGCCTACGCCCTGGTGCCCTGCGCCCTGAAACTCATCGCCCTGGCCGTGCTCTGGCGATTCGTGAGCGACACCGGAGGCCGCACGTGAGAACCCGGCCGATTCCGGGTTCGGGCAGGCTGTCCGCGTACGGCGGGCGGCGTCTCGATTCGTATGCCGGCGAAACACCGGTCCTGGATCTGCGCACCTACCTGTCCGGCGGGCTGGCTGCCGCCGGGGTGCTGTTCGGGATTTCGGGCCGGGTGGTGCGGCGGTTCACCATCGACATGGCCGGACAATGGTCCGGCAACCGCGGAACACTCGAAGAGCATTACCGCTATGAAGACGGCACGACGAGTGAACGGGTCTGGAATCTGGAATTCGCCGATGACCGGCATTTTGCGGCCAGCGCGCCCGACGTCGAGGGGCGGGCGACGGGCGCCCAATGCGGAAACGCGGCGGTGCTGCGCTACGCTCTGCGGGTGCCAAGGTCCGGATCCGACATCGTCGTCGGCATGAGCGACTGGTTCTACCTCGTCGACGACGGCACGCTCATCAACCGGGCCCGGATGTCGAAGTACGGGCTGAAGGTCGGCGAACTCGTCGCGACCTTCCGTCGCCACGACCGTTCGCGATGAGCACCCTCTCCGGCAAGCGTTACTGGCTGATCGGCGCCAGCGCCGGCATCGGCCGGGCGCTGGCCGTGCGCCTGGCCGGCGAGGGAGTGGCCCTGGTCGTCTCGGCCCGCGACGAAGACGCCCTTGCCGGGCTGGTGAACGAGTTGCCGCCGGCCCCCGGCCGCAGCGGCGGCCACGAGGCGGTACCCGTCGATGTCGCCGCCACCGCCAGCACCCGGGAGGCGTTTGCCCGGGCGGGCGAGATCGACGGTGTGATCTACTGCGCCGGCGCCTACGAGCCGATGTCCGCGCGGGCGCCCGACGTCGACGCGCTGGAGAGGATCGTCGATGTCAATCTCACCGGCGCCCTGCGGGTGCTGGCCGCGTGTGTGCCGGCATTCTGCCGTCGCGGCACCGGCCATGTCGTGCTGACCGGCTCCCTGTCCGGGTACCGCGGCTTGCCCGACGCGTGGGGCTACGGCGCGACCAAGAGCGGCCTGATCCACATCGCCGAGAGTCTGCGCTGCGACCTGCGCGGGTCCGGCATCGTGGTGCAGATCTGCAATCCGGGCTTCGTGGCCACCCGCCTGACCGCGAAGAACGACTTCCGGATGCCCTTCCTCATGACCCCGGAAGCGGCCGCCGGGCGAATTGCCCGCGGTATGGCGCAAGGCCGGTTCGAAATCGCCTTTCCCTTCGCGATGACCGCCGCCTTCAAGATTCTCGCAGCCCTCCCCCGGCCGGTCTACTTTGCCTTGCTGGCGCTGGTCGGCGGCAAGCCCGGCGGCGCATCGTGAACGCTTTCGGCCACCCGCAGAAGGGCGACCCGTCGCCCCTGTCGCTGCGGTTCTTTCTGTCGGTTCTCGGCCGAATCGAACGGGGAACCCTGGCGGTCGAACTGACCGACGGGCGGCAGTACCGGTCGGCGGGCGGCGAACCGGGGCCGGACGGCCGACTCACCGTCATCCATCCGCGGTTCTTCCGGCGGCTGCTGCACGAAGGCGACCTCGGATTTGGCGAAATGTTCGTGGACGGCTGGTGGACGACACCCGATCTCCAGGCTCTCCTCGACGTCGTCCTGCTCAACAACGAGAACGTGGCGCGGGCCTTTCCCGGCGCCAGGGCGTTCCGCTTCTGGCAGCGGTTGCGCCGCCGCCGGCACGCCAACAGCCGCAGGGGATCCCCGCGCAACATCGGGCACCATTACGATCTCGGCAATGCCTTCTACGAGTTGTGGCTGGACGAGACGATGACCTATTCGTCGGCTCTCTTCCGCAGCGGCAACGAGACCCTGGGCGAGGCGCAGCGGCGCAAGTACGCAGCGATCTGCGACCGGCTCGCCCTGGCGCCCGGAGACCGCGTTCTCGAGATTGGCTGCGGCTGGGGCGGGTTCGCCGAATACGCCGTTCGCGAACGCGGCGCGCAGGTGACCGGCCTGACTCTCTCGCGCGCCCAGCACGACTATGCCCGGCGCCGGCTGTTCGAGGCGGGCCTCGCGGAACAGGCCGATATCCAGCTCCGCGACTACCGTGACGACCGCGGCATCTACGACCGCATTGTCTCGATCGAGATGATCGAGGCGGTCGGTGAGTCCTACTGGCCGGCCTACTTTTCGGTGCTTCGCGACCGGCTTCGGCCCGGCGGGGCGGCCGGCCTTCAGGCAATCACCATCGCCGACCACCTGTTTCCACGGTACCGCAAGGGCACGGACTTCATCCAGAAGCACGTGTTTCCCGGCGGCTTGCTGCCGAGCCGGGCTGTACTGCACCGCCAGGCCACGGCCGCCGGTCTCGCCGTGACCGCCACCGAAACGTTCGGCGCAAGCTACTCGCGTACGCTGCGCACGTGGCGCCGCCGCTTCAACGCCCGCTGGGACCGGATCGCCGCACTGGGCTTCGACCAGCGCTTCGGGCGTCTCTGGAACTTCTACCTTGCAGCGAGCGCCGCCGGTTTTGCGGCCGGCACCACGAATGTCATACAGACCACCCTGCAGCGGAAGGCCTGACCCCGGCCGCCGGGCCCGGCGGGGTACGTTCCCGGGCGGCCCGACCGGAACACCGGCCCCGGCCTTCCCTGCGAAACCGAGCCCGGGGTTCCGGCCCAACCGGCGGGGCGCGGGCGGGAACGGCCGTCCGGGGCGCATCCCGGGACCCTTTCGGCGCCGGTCATTCCCGTGTCCGGCCGGCTTCCGGAACTGCAGTGAACTGCGCACCGGCGCGCAGACGCGAGCCGGCGACCGGCCGTGAACCAAACGTCGAAAGCGCCGAACGGCACCCGGCCGGGGCCGATTCTCCTGTGGTTCCGGCGCGACCTCCGGCTGACCGACAATCCCGCGCTGTTGTGGGCTGCGAACACCGGCCGCCCGGTAATTCCCTTCTACGTGCTGGATGACGAGGAACGCCGGCGCGGTGCAGCCTCGCGCTGGTGGCTGCATGGCAGCCTGCAGGCACTGGGCGGTGCGATCACGCGGATCGGCAGCCGCTTGGTGCTCCGTCGCGGTACCGCCGGAGAAACGATTGCCGCGCTCGCGCGGGAATCCGGCGCCGCCGATATCACCTGGAACCGGCTCCATGAACCGGCGCTCGTGGAGCGGGACACGGCGATCAAGGCCCGGTGCCGGGAGGCCGGCCTCGCACCCCACTCGTGGAATGCGGCGCTGTTGTTCGAGCCTTGGACCGTCCGGACCCAGGGCGGAGGACCTTACCGGGTGTTTGCGCCGTTCTGGCGGCGCTGCCTGCACCAGGGCCTGGCGCCGATGCAGGGTACGGTTCGGCAGCTCACCGCACCGGACGCATGGCCGGCCGGCGATGCCCTGTCCGACTGGCGCCTGCGCCCGACCGCACCCGACTGGGCCGCCGGCCTGCGCGCGACCTGGAAACCGGGAGAGGAGGGTGCCTGCACCCGGCTCGAACGCTTCCGGAAGGATGGAGTCGCGAACTACGCCGAAGGCCGCGAGTTCCCGGCCGGGCAGGGAACCAGCAGGCTGTCGCCGCACCTGCACTTCGGCGAAATCGGGCCGCGCCAGATCACCGCCGCCATTGGACCCGTTCCAGACGCGGTCGGGGGCGAGGCCTTTCTCCGTCAACTCGGCTGGCGCGAATTCAGCTACCACCTGCTGTACCACCATCCCGGCATGGATTCGGCCAATCTCCGGGCGGCGTTCGACCGGATGCCCTGGCGCGACGACGCCGAGGGCCTGGAAGCCTGGCAACGAGGCCGGACGGGCTATCCGCTCGTGGATGCGGGCATGCGTGAACTCTGGGAAACGGGCTGGATGCACAATCGGGTACGGATGGTCGCGGCATCCTTTCTCACCAAGCACCTGCTGATCGACTGGCGGCTGGGAGCCGGCTGGTTTCTTGACACGCTGGTCGACGCCGACCTCGCCAACAACAGCGCCGGATGGCAATGGGTCGCCGGCAGCGGTACCGACAGCGCCCCCTATGTTCGCATCTACAACCCGGTCGCACAGTCCCGGCGCTTCGACCCGCAAGGCACGTACCTTCGCCGGTGGCTGCCCGAATTGCGGCGCTTGCCTGACCCCTGGATTCACGCCCCCTGGGAGGCCCCGGACCAGGTCCTCGCACACGCCGGGGTGCGGCTCGGCAGCACCTGGCCCGCACCCATCGTGGACCACGCGATGGCGCGCAGCCGGGCACTCGACGTGTTCCGAAGGAGTGTCCAGGCCGGGGCGTGACGGCCGGCTGGAACGCGAAGCATGACGGCAGATGACCGGCACCACCGCGCGGGTGCTGGTCGTCGGCGTGCCCGGGCCGGCCGCGGGTTCCGTGACGAAGATGGCGCGCAGCCCGGCGCGCACCGGCTGGCATCTGTCCGCCGCCGGCTCCAGCGCCGCCACCAGGCCCGGGGCAGGGTTGGACGGGCGTCTGCGGTCGCCGGCGGGCCGACGGATACGCTGCGCCGACCCGGGTTCCGGCGCCGTCACGGCGGCCCCCTGATCGGGTTCCCTCAGACCCGTGCGAACCGGGTTGGGGGAGAGCCTGCCGCTTCGCCGCCCCGGAAAAGACCACCACGGCCGAGTGTGCGGGTTTCGGCAGCCGTTGCGGCGGCGCACCTTGCGCAACCGTCCCGGCGTTCGGCCCGGCAATCGAATTCTGACTGCGGCGCGTTACCGGCACGGGCGCGCAGAACGCATTAGTATAACGGAGCGATTCCATACGCCGTATGGAAGATGAACTGCTTGACGAGGCGGTACGATGATCCCGAAAACCCTGCAAGGCGGCAAAGGCGACGACACGCTGACGGCGGGCCTTGGCGACCACATGATTTACGGTGATGACGGCAACGACACGCTGACCGGCGGCGACGGCAATGACGGCGTTCGAGGCGGCCGGGGCGACGACCGGCTCACGGGCGGCCGGGGCAATGACACGCTGATCGGCGGTCTGGGCAAGGACACCTTCGTGTTTGCGCCCGGGGACGGAAGCTACGACCAGATTTCCGATTTTGAAGACGGCGACATCATCGAGTTCCGCGGCCTGGATGGCGGGTTTGCGGCGCTGGACATCAGGGTCAGGGCCGACGGCCACGGGGTTGACATCCACTATGGCGACGGCGACGTGATCGCGCTGTGTGACGTGGATATTGCGGACATCGACGAGAGCGACTTCAGGTTCGTTTATGACGACGATGGCGGCGACAGTGACGGCGATGGCGACGGCGGCGACAGTTTGCAGATCGTCCGCTCCGAGCGGGAGCAGGAATCCGCCGGGCAGAAGGTCGCCGAGACGACGAAGGGTTCGAAGGGCGGTGACACGCTGACCGGCGGCGATGGGGACGATGTGTTCCACGGCGGCAAGGGCGACGACACGCTGATCGGCGGCATGGGTGACGATGAGTTGCGCGGCGGCGCCGGCAACGACCGGCTGTATGGCGGAACCGACAGTGCCGTCGCCGACCTGGAGGCGTTCGAGATGACCCCCGGCGTTTCGGACAACGACACGCTGTATGGCGGCCGGGGCGACGACTGGATGGACGGCGGCAAGGGCGACGACACGCTGTACGGCGGCCGGGGCGATGACACGCTGTATGGCGATAACGGCAACGATATTCTGAAGGGCGGTTTCGGCGTCGACCATATCGAAGGCGGTCAAGGCAACGATACGCTGTACGGCGGAGCGGGTGACGACTGTCTCTACGGCGGCCAGGGCGACGACACGCTGTACGGCGGCCAGGGCGACGACTGTCTTCAGGGCCTGGACGGCAACGACACCTTCGTGTTTGCGACCGGACACGGAAGCTTCGACCGGATCGACGACTTCGAGGATGGCGACCGCATCAAGTTCCTGGGCCTGGACGGCGGGTTCGAGGCGCTGGACATCAGCCAGGGTTCCAAGGGAGCCGAGATCCGTTACGGCGACGGCGACATGGTCGTGCTGCTGGGCGTGGAGGCCTCGACGCTGACGGGTGAAGATTTCCTGTTCGCCTGACATCGGCATGACATTGCAGGAACGGAGTCCGCCGGGGCGATCCGGCGGGCTTTGTTCTTCGCCGGAGCGGCGGCAAAGCCCCCCCCCGCGGACGGCGGGAAGACGGGACAACAGGAAAAACGACCGCGCCGGGCGCATGCGCCCGAGGCCGGACGTCAGGCTGAACCGGGAGCCGGTCCGCCGCCCGGACGGCGGGATCAGAGCCGCATGCCGGAAAACGGTGCCGGCCGTCCAAACCGCCGAGGACCCGCGGTTTTGCGTTGTCGCCAACACGTGTACCCACGAATCTGGACTGCCGCCCGGCAAGGCCGGTCGAATGCCAGGTCGTTCCCCGGGGTGCCGGGCGGCTACCGGTCGCGCCGCGCCGGAAGCTTGAGCTCGACCAGGGCGGCAAAGGGCTGTCCGGCGGCGGGTGTGCGGTTCTGCCCTTTCCGGCTCCGGCGGCCGTTGCGCCGGCCCAGCTGCCGCATCCAGAGGGTCTGCCCTTCCTGGACCCCTGATCGCTGATAGCCCAGTTCGGCCATCAGCCTGGCGGCCAGGGCCGGGGCGAGGCCGGTGTCGGCGGCCGGCTCGAAGGCGAACGCCCCGCCCCGGGCGCGTCGCGCGAGACGGCTCGAGAGTTTCTCAAGCGTTTCCGCGCGGCCGGCAGCGGGTCCGAGCACCACATAGCCGGCCGCCGGCCACAGTTCCGGAGGACAGGCGGCCGCGTCGCACCACGGCGCCACGGGCTGCCGGCCGGCATGGCCGGCAGCCAGTGACTTGAGCATCCAGACGAGCGCGGCGCCGTGGCCGTGCCGGAAAACGGGCAGATCCAGGCATTCCCGCCCCGTCCGGACACCGAGGCGGCGGAGGCTGGCGCGGTCCGCCGGCGACAGGGTCGCCAGCACCGCCAGCACGTCGGAACGGGCCAGCAATCCGGCCGCCTCCCGGAGCCGCCACGCCAGTCCGCGGACCGGCGGCGAAAGCGCATTGTCAGCGAGTGCCGCGAGCGGCGGGAACGTCCGGTCGATGTAGCCCCAGAGATGCGTCCGGAGCCGTTTCTCCACCTTCCGCCGCATCGCGCCGTCGAGCAGGTCATCGGCGGCCAACTTCAGTTCCGGCCGCCACCAGGACCGCCCGCGCCGGAGTTGCGCAACGGGCGCTTCTTCCCAGCAGACGTTCCCGTCGTCCGCCAGCCGGAAGGCGTCGTCCGCTGCGGTCGCCAATCGCCTGGCGCGGCGCTGGACTTCCTCGGCGACGGCCCGTCGCGCCGCGGTCCGGACCGGTTGCGCCTCCCAGGTTTCCCGGTCCGCATCGGGTGCGAACCGGAATCCCGCGAGCCGGCCGACGGGTTGCCCTTCGACCACGACGTCGCCGTCCGTGCGCACCGCCCCCACCAGTTCTCCGGCATCCTGCATCCGGCGCATCAGCGTGGCCATCCGGCGGTCCACGAACCGCTGGGTGAGCGCCGCGTGCAGTGCGTCTGACAGCCGGTCCTCGACGTCGCGGGTATAGCGGCGGAGTCCGGCAGCGTCTTCGGCCCAGTGCTCCCGGTGGGCTACGTAGCGCCAGACCCGGACATGGTCGAGGCGGGCCACGAGCAGATCGAGGCTGCCGTCCACCCGGTCAAGGTCCGCCACCTTCGGACGGGTCCAGTGCGATGGCAGCGTGCCGTTCCCGTCCGTCAATCGAAGATAGATGCCGGTCAGCAGATCGGTGTGGCTGTCGTCAAGGTTCTTGCGATAATCGGGGATCGAGGCAACGTCCCAGAGGATCCGGATCCGCTCGGCACTGGCGGCGCGCGCCCGGACGGTCGCGACCCGCGCCAGGGCGTTGAACGAGCGCTCGTCGTCGGCTTCGCGGACGCGTCTGAACAGCGGTCCGGGCGGCGGGGCTTCCAGACTCCGCTGGAAGGCCCGAATCGAGGAGTAGTCCAGATCCCGGCTGCGCCACACGAGCCGCCGGACCGGGTCAAACCGGTGCTCTTCCAGCGCCTCGACCAGGGCCGGCGCGAACGGCGGACATCCGGCGGTGGTGCCGAAGGTGCCGTCCTGGGTGTGGCGGCCGGCCCGCCCGGCAATCTGACCGAGTTCGTGCGGCATCAGCTCGCGGTGCTCCCGGCCGTCGAACTTCCGGCGCCCGGCGAAAGCCACGTGCGCAATGTCCATGTTCAGACCCATCCCGATGGCGTCCGTGGCCACCAGATGATCGACCTCCCCGGCCGCGTACAGCGCCACCTGGGCATTGCGGGTACGGGGGCTGAGAGCGCCGAGAACCACGGCCGACCCACCGTGCCGGCGGCGCATGTGCTCCGCCAGTTCGTAGACGTCGCGGGCTGAAAAGGCCACGACGGCAGTACGACGGGGGAGGCGTCCGAGCTTCCGTTCACCGCTCCAGCGCAAAACGGAAAAGCGGGGGCGCTCCTCGAACTCGGCGCCGGGCAGGACTTTCCGCAGGAGGGGGCGGATCGTCGAGGCGCCCAGGAACATGGTTTCTGCACGCCCCCGCGCATGCAGCAGCCGGTCCGTGAATACGTGCCCCCGCTCCGGGTCGGCCGCCAGTTGCACCTCGTCGACGGCCAGGAACGCGACGTCGAGATCGCGGGGAATCGCTTCCGTGGTAGCGGCGTAGTATCGCGCCCCCCGCGGAACGATCCGCTCCTCGCCCGTGATCAGGGCGGCCGCCTGCCGGCCGCGCAGGCGGACGATCCGGTCGTAGATCTCGCGGGCCAGCAGCCGCAGCGGGCAACCGATCAGACCGCTCGCATGCCCCAGCATGCGCTCGACCGCCAGATGCGTCTTGCCGGTATTGGTAGGCCCGAGCACGACCCGGAGCCGGGGTTGGTCGAGATTGCTTGCCACCGGTGTCTCCACCTGCCAGGCGTTCCGCCGGCCGCGCCGTCAGTCGGGCTGGAAGAGGTGCGTGTAGTGCTCGGCCACCCGGTACGGCGTCACCGAAACCCGCTCCCAGACCCCCTCGGTCGTGTACGGATCGGCGGCAATCCACCGGTCCAGCTCTTCGCGGCTTGCGAAATCCGCGACGGCCGCGGTGCCGATCATGTTGCCCGCGTCGTCAAGCAGGGCGCCGCCGATGAGCAGATGACCTTCGGCCTGAAGGCGGGAGGCAAACGCGAGATGGGCACTGCGCGCCTTCTGCCGGCGCGCGGGCGCATCCGGGTCGTTTCCGTCCCAGGCGAGTACAAGATAGCGCACGGGGTAAACTCCGAAACCGCAACTGAGGGCAGGGCCGCCGCCATTTCCTGGATGCCGGTGGACCCGAGTGTAGGCAACCGGTGCCGCCTCGCGCAGACGGCGGGGAAGGGCGGTGTGACCACTGCGGGCTGCCTGGCGGCGGCCCGGATCGTGCGCCGCTTCGCCCGGGCGTCGTTTCCCGGCCGGATCCCGGTGTCCGGCGCCGGCCGCGTCCGCAGTTTCGCCCGGAACCCGCCGTTGATCGCCGGTCCGGGCGGCGGCGCGGGTATAGTGCGGAAGGACACGCCAGCACCTGCAGGAGGTCATGCATGAAGGTCGTGATCACGGGCGGCACCGGCTTTCTCGGCCGCCGCCTCGCAACCACGCTCGCGGCCCGCGGACAGCTGGCCGGCCCCGGTGGTCGGGCGCGGACCATTGACGACATCGTCCTCTTCGACCAGGCGGTCCCGGATGCACGGGTGTCCGAGGCTCCCGGCGCGACCATCGTGCGCGGCGACGTGAGCGACCCGGAAGCGATCGCGGGGGTGATCGATCAGCCCGATATCGCCGTCTTTCATCTGGGCGCCATGGTCAGCGGCGGCTGCGAGGAGGACTTCGACGGCGCCTGGCAGGTCAACGTTGAGGGAACCCGCAACGTGCTGGAGGCGGCGCGCGCGGTCGGGTCGGCCCCCCGGCTGGTCTTCACCTCAACGATGGGCGCCTTCGGCGGACACTATGTCCGGAGCGCCGTCGGCGACTTTACCAAGCAGAGTCCCGAGACCACCTACGGCGTGAGCAAGTCCATCGGCGAACTGCTCGTCAACGACTACGCGCGAAAGGGCTATGTCGACGCCCGCGGCGCCCGGCTCGCCACCGTGATTGTCCGGGCGGGCCAGCCCAACCTGGCGCTTTCCAGCTATGCGAGTGCGGTCATCCGGGAGCCCCTTGCCGGCAGGGATTACGTGTGTCCGGTCCCGGCCGAGACCAGCATGCCGATGATCGGGTACCGGACGTGCGTCGAGTGCCTGATCACCATGGCGGAACTCGACGGGGACCGGATCGGGCCCGACCGGACCGTCAACGTGCCCGGGTTTTCGGTGAGCGTGACCGAGATGCTGGAAGCCCTGCACCGGGTCGCCGGGGAACGCCCGCTCGGCAAGGTCAGGGTCGAGGCCGACCCGCGGGTCGCCGGGATCACGGCCGGATGGCCTCGGGATACGGACAACCGGCGATCCCTGGAACTGGGCCTGCCGAAAGAAGTCAGCCTGGACGAGATCATCCGGACGTACATTCGGGACTACGTTGACACCTGAATGCGTCCGCACCGCGGGCGGGAGTTGATCGCCGGGCTGCGGATCCTGTTGCCGGCGGCCGGCCTGATGGCCGCGACGGGCGGCTACACGTGGTGGTGGCACACCGTGGCCGAGCGGGTGGAGGGCCGGATCCCGCAGGTCGTGGCGTCCGTCGCGGCCGCCGGAATCAAGGTCGCTCCGGGAACGGTCAGCATCCGCGGTTTCCCGTACCGCGTGGAAATCGTGCTGACCGGTGCGTCCGCCGCCGCCCGGAACTGGAGATGGGAGTCGAGCGAATTCCGCATCTACGCCCAGCCCTGGAACCTTCGGCATCTGGTCGTGGTGGCAGGAACCGCGCACGAATGGGGCCGCCCGCCCGGATCCACCTCTCTGACGACCGACGTCGTGCGCGCCAGTCTGGTCCATGACCGGGGAGGGGCCCTGCGACGGATCTCGGTCGAGGCCGCCGGCCTCGCCGCGGCGCACTGGTCGCTGGAGCGGGCGGAACTGCACGGCCGCCGCACCGCCGACGGGATGGAGATAGCGGGCCGGCTGACCAACGGCCGTTTTCCGGGAGGCCGCGCCGAAGTGCCTGTCATGGCATACGCGCTGATCGAGGGGGTTCTGACGCCGGGGCCCGGCCTTTCGGCCCTGGTTCACCCGGCCGCCCTGGCCCGCAACGGGGGTCTTCTCGAGATTTCGCGCTTCGCCTTCGCCTGGGGCCCGGCGGAAGGAGACCTCGAGGGAACCGTGACCCTTGACCCTTCCGGGCGGCCGCTGGGGGCCCTGACGATGCGGACGGGGGATCTTCCCGGAATGCTTCGGTTTCTTGAGGGACAGGGATGGGCGCCGCCGGCCGCGGCCCGCGCGGTCGAGGTGGCGCTGGCCGCCGGGAATCCCGCTGCAGCGGCGGTCACGTTGCCGGTCACGGTGCAGGAAGGCGTGCTGTCGGCGGCGGGGGTGCCCCTGCTGGAGGTGCCCTCCGTGGCTCCCCCGACCCCGTGAATCTGTTCGCGCGAACCTTTGTTTCCCGGGTGCGACATCCTGACCGGTTCGCAGCGAGGGCAGGTCCCGAGCGGAGAAAAGTCCGGCCCCGATCATCCGGGCAAACGCTCATGATGCGCGCGGATCCTCGGTGCCTGCCCACACGGGCGGCAGAAACGGCAGGGGTGCTTGCCGGAAACCGGCAGGGCGCGCCTGGGCGATCGTCCGGCGGGATGGGTCATGCGCATCCATCACGGCGGCCCGCGCGGGGCTGTGCGGCCCGGGTTCGGGCGGGTGGGACACCGGTATACGGACGGCCCCGGGCTGCGGCTTCGTGGCTGCGACCGGTGAAGAAGACGGCAATTCCGGCGATGGCTGATCGTGTTCCGATGCGGACGGCGGCGGCGAGGCACAAGCCGTCGGCACCCGGATCCCGTACCCGGCGGGAGAGCCCGATGAAGAGCGGGTCGCCCCGGTCGTCGGTGATGGAGCGCCGTTCGTGCTGCGCCGTTCGACCGGAATCCGGGGGCGACGCCCCGCCCGGTTGCCCGCCCCGGTATGGTAGTCTGCGCGACCGGCCGCGTCGCATGTTCGGTGCGCACGGCGCAAGCCTGCCAGTGCGGACCGGGTTCCTCGGGATGCCCGTGCAGTCTGGTCGGTTGGCGGCGGTGAGCCGACGCTGGTGCCGGGTCCGCGAAGGTGAACCGTGCCTCGACGACTACGCCTTGCTCCTTCCCTGCTGGCAGCGGATTTCGCCTCGCTCGGAAACGAGGTGAAGGCCATGGAGGCCGCCGGAGCGGACCTGCTTCACGTCGACGTGATGGACGGGCACTTCGTGCCGAACCTGACGTTCGGGCCGGCGATCGTGCAGGCGCTCCGGCCGTGCACGAACCTGCCGCTCGACGTCCACCTGATGGTGGAGCCGGCTGACCGCGCCGTCGAGGACTTCGCGGCCGCCGGAGCCGATCTGATTTCCGTCCATGTCGAAGCCTGTCCGCATCTCGACCGCACGCTGGGGCGGATCCGGGAACTGGGGAAACAGGCGGGTGTCGCCCTCAATCCGGGTACCGCTGCGAGCTTGCTGGAGCCGGTGCTGGAAATCTGTGACCTGATCCTGGTGATGACGGTGAATCCCGGCTTCGGCGGTCAGTCGTTTCTCACCCACCAGACCCGCAAGATCAGGACGCTGCGCGACAGTATCGATGCGCGGTCGCTCCCCGTGATCCTGAGTGTGGATGGAGGGGTGAACCCGGAGACGGCACCGCAGGCGGTCGCGGCCGGGGCCGACCTGCTGGTTGCGGGGTCCGCCGCCTTTCGTGGCGGCCCCGCCCGTTATCGCGAGAACCTGGCCGGATTGCGCCGCGCCGCGAGCCAGGCGTGAACCGGTACGTGGCCGCGGACGAACGAAACCGATCCGAGCCGGCATGGCACCGGGCACTGTACCGCTCGGCCGCGTGGCGGAGATGGCTGGGCCGGGGCCGGGCCGAAACGGTCGTGCGCGAGGTGGACGATCCGGTACCCGGAGATACCCGTCAGGGTGATGCGCTGTTCACCGGAAGATATTCGTTTCAGGGCGAGACCCTGATTTCCCGCACGCAGCCGGTCTGGGAGCCCGAAGGCCGCACCGCTGCGTGGCTGGAGGACCTGCACGGCTTCCTGTGGATCCGCGACCTCCGGTCCGCCGGCGACGAACTGGCGTCGCTGCATGCCCGCAAACTGATCGAATCGTGGCTCGATGCCTACGCGGACTGGCATCCCGACTTCTGGCGGATCGACATTCTGGGCAACCGGGTGTCGGCGTGGCTGCTGCATTCCGGTTTCCTGCTGAAGCGGGCCGACGATGCCTTTCGCCAGCGTTTTTCTTCTTCCCTGACCGCGCAGGTACGTCACCTTGCCCATGTTTCCCGGCCGGGGCGCCTGGGAGTTCGGCCCCTGTCGGCCGTACGCGGGCTGTACCTTTCGGGCCTGCTGCTGAGCCGGGGCCGGAAACGCCTGCGCCAGGCCCGGACCCTCCTCGCGTACGCCCTGAAGGCAGTCCCCGGCCGGGGTCCGTCGGTCTCTCCCCGTCCCTCGGATTGTGTCGGCCTGCTCGAGCAGCTGCTCACGCTGCGCGGGGTGCTGGTGGCTTGCGGCGAGGAGGCCGCGGCGATCACGCCGGCGGTGCGGGAGACCGCGTCCTGCCTGGGGGGCTGCCTGCTGGGCGATTACCGGCTCGCCCGGTTCCATGGCGGGGTGGCCGGGGAAGCCGGGCAACTCCGCATGCTGCTGAACGCCGCCCGGGAAATCCCGGGCACCGATGCCGCCGGCGACACCGTGGCCGGCTACCGGAGAATGTCCGTCGGCGGCACGACGGTGGTGGCGGACTTCGGCCTGCCCCCGCCGCAGGGGAGTCAGGCACCGCTCTGTTTCGAGATGAGCGATGCGGACCAGCGCCTGATCGTCAATTGCGGCCCGGCGGCCGCGGTGGCCGGCGCACGCGGGGCGGCGCCGGAGGCGCATGCCGTGCATTCGATGCTGTCGGTTGACGGCTGCGAGGCACAGCTGCGGCGCCACCCGCGCCATTCGGCGGTCACGGCGGAACGGTGCCCCCGGGAAGACGGGGAGGAGGTGGCCGGCCTGCATCGGGGGTATGAAGCCCGCTTTGGTCTGGTTCATGTGCGCCGGCTGGCGCTGACCCACGGCGGCCGGACCCTGAAGGGCACCGATACGCTGACCGGGCGCCGGGAGCGGCCGTTCGTGATCCGGTTTCACCTGTACCCGAAGGTCCGGCCGACCGGTGGGGAGCATGCACGCATGGTTCGGCTCGGCCGCGCCGGCCGGGTGTGGGAATTCCAGTACGAAGGGGACGTCGAACTCTCGCTGCAACCGTCAGTCTACGTGGACGACGGCGGCGCAGTCGTCGACACCTGGCAACTGGTGCTGGCCGGTCATTTCCGGCGGCCGGTCAGCGAGGTGGTGTGGCGGCTGGTCCGCACGGCCGACGGGTGAGCCGGCCTTGAACCGGCCCGGGTCAGGTGCGGAGGATGCAGCCCGCCAGCGACAGGCCGACGCCGAATCCCATGAGCAGCACGGTCATGCCCGCCCGGAGCCGGCCGGCCTCCCGGGCCTGCCGCAGGGCGATGGGGATGGTGGCGGATACCGTATTGCCGATGCCGTCGAGATTCTGAAACCATTTCTCCGGCGCCACGCCGATCTGTTTGCGGAGACGGTCGAGGACCACGGCACTGGCCTGATGAAACACGAACAGATCGATGTCGTCGCGGCGCAGCGCCGCCCGTTCCAGCAGTTCCTGCACCGCACCGGGAACCACGCGCAGCGTGAAGGCGAGCACTTTCGGGCCGTCCATGAACAGCACCGGGCCGCCGACGTCGGCGGTTCCCTGGTTGGGTGTGAGGGTGAGGTACGGCGCCCCGGCCCCCTCGGTGCCGAACACGAAGGGGCCGATCGCGCCGGTCCCGCCGCGCTCGACGATGCAGGCCGCCGCGCCGTCGCCGAAGACCGGTCTCGAGGTCCGGTCATGGCGCGAGATGTAGCGCGTGTAGTGGTCCGTGCAGATCAGCAGGATGCGGGACGGGTGGGCATGGGCAATCAGCGAGGCGGCCACCGACAGCCCGTACACAAAGCCAGAACAGCCCTGAATCAGGTCGAAGGCGAGCAGCGAGGCGGGCAGGCCGAGCCGTTCCTGCAGCACGCAGGCCGTGGTCGGGAGTGTCGATTCCGGCGATTGCGTGACGTGAATCAGTCCATCGAGGGACGCGGCATCGACCCGTTCGAGCAACTGGCGGGCCGCGTCCTCGGCCAGTCCGGTGGCCGTTTCTTCCGGCGCCGCCACGCGCCGGGTGCCGACCCCGGTCTTCGCGTACAACCGGTCAATGCGCCAGTGGGGGTTGAGCGTGCCGAGCTCTTCAAGGGTCTCGGTCCGGGAACCCAGCCGGTACTCGATCTCTGCAATCTGCAAGGTGACGTCCGCGCGCGGCCTCATTCCCGCCCAACCTATCGGGTGCCCGCGCTTCCGTCAAAAGCCGGTGCACGGTTGTCCGCGGCAGCGCCGGGATGCTGAACGTTCTGCAGGCCGGCCGCATCGCCGCGATCGAACGGGCGATGCGGGCGGCCGGCCGCGCCATTCTGGCCGTGCGGGCGACCGGCACCCTCGACGTCGAGACCAAGCCCGACGGGTCGCCCGTGACCGCGGCCGACCGCCAGGCCGATGCCATTCTGGTGCGGGCGATGGAGAACCTGGATTCCGAAACCCCGATCGTCAGTGAAGAGCGGCCGCCTCCGGCCGGGCTGGACGCTGACGCCCCCCGCTGGTTGATCGACCCGCTCGATGGCACCCGGAGCTTCCTCAAGGGGGGAGAGGACTTCTCCGTCAACGTCGGTCTCGTGATCGATGGTGAACCGGTGTTCGGCGGCATGCTGGATCCCGTCGGCCAGCGGTTCTACTGGGGCGGAGAGGGGGTCACGGCGACGGTCTCCGACCGGGAGGGCCGCCGCGCCGCGCTGCGGGTCAGGCCCACGCCCGCCGAGGGGCCGACGGTCCTCGTGAGCCGGTGGCATGAGGCCGCGTTCGAGCGGATCATCGGACGCCTCGAGGGCGGCCGGCGCGAATCCCTCAGCAGCGCGCTCAAGTTCTGCCGCGTGGCCGAGGGTACGGCTGACGTGTATCCTCGGCCGGGCCGTACCATGGAATGGGACACGGCGGCGGGCCATGCCATTGTCGTGGCCGCCGGCGGGGCGGTGTCAAGGCTCGAGGGCGGCCGGTTTCGGTACGGAAAGCCGGCCGGGGAAAACCCGGCGTTCCTGGTTGAGGGATCCCCCGGCTGGCGTCGTTTTCTCCACCCCGTCGAGGCAGGAGATCCCGCGGCATGAGCGCTGACACCGGGACCGTGGTGCGAGTCCGCCGGGCGCTGCTCTCGGTGTCCGACAAGACCGGGTTGACCGCACTGGGTCAGGCGCTGGCCGAAGCCGGGGTTGAAATCGTCTCGACCGGCGGCACCGCAGCGGCCCTCCGCGCGGCCGGGATATCCGTGACCGACGTTTCTGACGGTACCGGGTTTCCCGAAATTCTCGACGGCCGGGTCAAGACTCTCCACCCCGCTGTCCACGGCGGGCTGCTGGCCCGCCGCGACCGGCCGGAGCACGCCGAAGCGCTGGCCGTCCACCGGATCCAGCCGATCGACCTGCTGGTGGTCAGCCTCTACCCGTTCGAGGCGACCGTGCAATCCGGCGCTCCGGCAGCGGAATGCATCGAGAATATCGATGTGGGCGGCCCCGCCATGATTCGGGCGGCGGCAAAGAATCATGACGCCGTAACCGTCGTGGTGGACCCCGCTGACTACCGCGAGGTGGCGACCGGCATTGCCGCCCGGGGGGGAGTATCGGCCCCAACCCGCCGCCGGCTCGCGGCCAAGGCGTTCACCCGTACCGCCGCGTACGATTCGATGGTGGCGGACTGGCTGGTGCGGCAGGCCGGTGCGGAGCCGGGAGCGTTTCCCTGGTACAGCATCGGCGGGCCGCGCCAGCGCACCCTGCGCTACGGCGAGAATCCGCACCAGCAGGCGGCCCTGTTCGCAACCGGTGCGGCGGGGCCGGGGGTGGCGCGGGCCCGTCAACTGCAGGGCAAGGAGCTGTCGTTCAACAACCTGAACGACACCGACGCCGCCGTTCGGCTGGTGGCCGAATTCTCCGCTCCCGCGGTTGCGATCATCAAGCATGCCAATCCGGCGGGGGCGGCCACGGCGCCCGCGCTGGCGGACGCCTTCCGGCTGGCGTTGCGCTGTGATCCCCTGTCCGCGTTTGGCGGCGTCGTGGCGTTCAACCGGCGCCTCGACACCGACACGGCGCGGGCCCTCGGAGAGCTCTTTCTCGAGGTCGTCGCGGCCCCCGAGATCCCGGCCCCCGCCCGGACGGCGCTGGCCGGGGCGGGAAGAACGAAGCTGCGCCTGATCGAGACCGGCGCCCTGCCTGACCCCGCCGATCCGGCCCCGGATGTCCGCACCATCGCCGGCGGGTTGCTGGTGCAGGACCGGGACGGCCGGCAGGTCGACGAGGCCGATCTGCAGGTGGTGACGAAACGCCCGCCGACCGCCGCCGAAATGCGCGACCTGCGCTTCGCCTTCAAGGTCTGCAAGCACGTGCGCTCGAACGCGATCGTCTATGCCCGGGACGGCGCGACCGTGGGGGTGGGTGCGGGCCAGATGAGTCGGGTGGATGCGGCGCGGATCGGCGCCCGCAAGGCCCGCGAGGCGGCGCAGGCGGCCGGGCCCGAAACGTCCCTGGCGGACCGTTCGGTCGTGGCGTCGGATGCTTTCTTCCCGTTCCCCGACGGATTGCTGGTCGCGGTGGAGGCGGGCGCCACCGCCGTCATTCAGCCCGGGGGGTCGGTCCGGGACAGGGAAGTCATCGAGGCGGCCGACGAACACGGTGTCGCCATGGTGTTCACGGGCGTGCGGCACTTCCGCCACTAGTCCGAGTTTCCCGGGTTTCGGCCTTCAACCGCCGTTGGCAAGTCGATATTTGCGGTATCTGCTCACACCCCTGGTGGGATGGCATACAGATGGGGTCGGGAAGCGCCGTGCCGCCCGCAGGTGGGCGGAAGCGGCGGTATTCGGGGATTATCGCCAACGGCCGGTGTCTTGTTCTTCCCGGTAAGTCTTCTTCCTCTGTCCTTGTTCCTTTCCAGTACACCAGGTGTGCGGTCAACGGGAAAGCGTTCGGGCGGGCAGTGATGGAGCGGCTTCACGCCTCTCTGATGGTCCCTTCCGGCGGACCTATAAAGACGCCATGGTTCCGTCGTCACCCCACAACCGAACGCTCACGTTCGGACTGACGCCAGGGCAAAGCCCGGCAAAGCCAAGACTGACGCAAGTCGTCAGTTGAGCGTCGATCAGGCCAAGCCCCCTGAACCGGGTTCGTCGAACGGACGGCCAAACGGCCGGGTTTCGTAGCCCCGCAACAGGGGGCGCACATGCTCCGACCCGGTTCAGTGAACGGCACCGTTCCTGAAGATATCGTCGATCGTGGGCGCGGAAAGGATGGCGTCAAGCCAGACATCAAGGTCTTCGACTGGTGCGGCAAGTACACGGGTGCTTGCGTCTTCGGATACGGTGCCGAAGCGGCGCTCAAGCAATCTGAGCAGCGTTTCCGCCTTGCCTTCCACCCGTCCTTCCGCCCGTCCTTCCGCCTTGCCTTCCTCTTTCCACCCTTCTGCGACCGTCGGCATGAGTGTCCTCCATAGTTCCGGATCCGCTTCGCGGATGATCTGCTCCAGAGCCTCGCGGGGCAACTGGTACTTCTCAACCATATATTCGATCGCCGGCACCCTCAAGTCGCGCAGCGCTCCCAACGCCGCCACCAGTTCTTCTTTCGGAGGATCCTTGTCCATGGTGTATTTCAGGAGCGCGAGGCCGCCGCGCAGGGAAGTGTCGGACGACAGCTCGGGATCGGGTATGCGGCCGAGGTCGAGGAGATGGTACCGGAACAGGTCTTCCGTCTCGGCGGCCAGATCCCTTGCCGACCGCGGCGCGGTCCATTTCGCGGCGCCGTGGTAGACGACGATGGGGATGACGAGCGGGCGCGGTTGCGGGTCGCCCCGGCCTTGCAGGCGGTCATGGCTGCGCAGGATGCCGATGATGTATTCGCTAATCTGTAGCGGTGTCCTTGTATCAGGTGTGCTCTTGTGTTCTAGTAATGCGTAGGCCATACCCCCATCCTTGAGACCTGTCATGAACAAGCTGTCGGTGCGCAGGGTGCGGAGGGTGTCGCTGATGAGGGTGTCTGGGAGGGGGCTGAAGGGCTCGTCGGAGAGAAGGGCCGCTGTTTCCGGAGGTAGGCACCGCCGAATCAGCACATCGGCCCGCAC
Organism: Alphaproteobacteria bacterium; assembly: GCA_965203385.1. Lineage (GTDB taxonomy): Bacteria > Pseudomonadota > Alphaproteobacteria > TMED109 > TMED109 > VXPW01. The sequence continues at coordinate 1,251,639 of OZ241893.1, read as the reverse complement.
GGGATCACCGATCAGGGTGCGAAAGAACGCGTCATGGGAGTGGCGGAATGCCATCGAGTCTCGCTGTCCGGGTGCCAGCCGGTGCGATGGCGCCGCCGGTTGTCCGGATTCCTGGGGAGGGGGGTGCGGGAGCATCATGGGAGGGGGCGGGGCGATTGTCCATCACCCGGCGCCGAAAGAGTGCCGCCGGTTCCAGAGAAACCGTCCGGGCGCCTGGATCGAAGTGCCGTGCCGGAACTGCCTGGACGGCGGCCCACGACACGGCAGGTCCGGGCGGCACCGGATCAGGGTGCAGAACTATTGCTTTTCAGCCGGTGCCTGTCCTCTGGCATCGACGGCCACCACCCTGCGACCGAACGCTTACGTCAACGGAGAGGGTGATCAGTTACCAATATCATATTGTAACAATTGGAAAATCTGATTAATACTCCCGATTGGGCGAGGCCGCGCCTGCGAATGCGGTTTCGACTGCCGCGGCCACACGCAACAGGGCGCGGTTGTCGGCGGCCGGGCGCGCAACCGTGATCCCCACCGGCAGCGCATCGGTGACCGGGAGCGTGACGGCGGCCAGCTTGAGTACGTTCCCCAGCCGGGTGTTTCGCAAGGCCAGGGCGTTCGCACGGGCGTAGGCTGCACGGTCACCGGCCAGCCGGGCGACGGGGGGCGGCAGGATGGGCAGCGTGGTGTGCACGAGCGCATCCCATCCCGCAAGCCGCCGGGAGAGAGACGCGGCCAGCCGTTCCGACGCGTCCCGTACCGTGAGGTAATCGACCGCCGACATGGCCCGACCCTCGTGCATGCGCGCCAGCACGTCCGGGTCGATCCGGTCTTCCCGTCCGTCGATCCAGCGGCGGCAGGATACGTAGCCCTCGGCCGTCACGATGCCGCCGTGCCGCTGCAACAGGTCATGCATGTCGGTGAATTCCGGAATCTCGGCTTCCACCACTGTGGCCCCGGCTGCCTGCAGGGTCTCGACCGCCGCCGCCATCGCCTCGACCACGTCCGCATCGGCGTCGTCGAGCACCAGGTTGGTGGCCGCCAGCAGGCGCAGGTCCTGCGCCTGTACCTGTGACAGGTCAACCGGCGTGTCGGCAGCCAGGACGGCAAACATCGACGCGGCGTCGGCCACCGTCCGGCACAGCGGCCCGACCGTATCGAGCGTGGGGGAAAGCGGCAGGACGCCGTCCCTGGGAACCGCACCGATCCCGGTCTTGAATCCCACCAGGCGATTCCAGGCGGCGGGAATTCGGACCGATCCCCCCGTATCGCTGCCGATGCCGATCGGGACGTGACCACCGGCGACCGAGACGGCGGCCCCGGCCGAGGAGCCGCCGGGTACGCGCGGGACATCCTTCATGGCAGCGTTGGGCGGGGTACCGAAGTGCGGATTCGAGCCGATGCCGCCGAGTGCGAACTCGACCGTCAGGGTCTTGCCGATGCACACGAGTCCGGCCGCGCGGGCCCGGCGGAGCACTTCCGCATCCCGGGCCGGGGTGCGGCCGGCCAGTTGCGGGGAGCCGCCTTCGGTGAGGGTGCCCGCGGTATCGACAAGGTCTTTCCAGGAAACCGGTACGCCATCGAGCGGGCTCCGCCGCAAGCCCGCGGCGGCCCGACGGGCCGCAGCTTCGGCTTCGGCGCGGGCGCGCGCCGGGGTCAGCCGGACGAAACCCGCCGCTTCGAGCCCGGCGCCGGTGATGCGGTCAAGGCAGGATTCGACAAGGTCGACGGGGCTGCATTGCCCGGTTTCGATCGCGTGCCCCAGGGCAAGCGCCGTAGGCTGTACTGCGGAATGGGACATGGCGCTGGCAAGGATAGCGGTTAACAGGGGTTGTGCGAGCCGGTCCCGGCCCCGTGCGGTTGTGCGTATGCTGAAACCGGCACGAAGGCGGGGCCCGTCGCGGCGGCCGTGCGGGGCAGAGAGCAGGGGCGGCAGGTGGATGTGATGGCAAGAGAGACAATCCGCACGGAGGTGCTGGTCGCGGGCGCCGGGCTTACCGGGCTTACGCTCGCCGCGGCCCTGGCATCGGCCGGCATCGACTGCAGAATCGTCGACCCCGCGGCCAGCCGGCCGCGGCGTGATGCCCGCACCACGGCAGTGACCGCCGGCTCCCGGCGCCTGTACGAGACGCTGGGGGTGTGGTCGGCGCTGCGGGCGCCGGCTCAGCCGATCCGCCGGATCCGCGTGACCGAGCACGACGTGCCGCTGTTTCTCCACTTCGATTGCGATGCCATCGATGCGGGGCCGGTCGGATACATCGTTCCGAACGATGACCTTGCGGGTGCACTCTCTGTCGTACTCGATCAGCAGGGCGTGATTGCCGATGCAGAGGCGGTAGAGGCGTTCGAGGAGTGCCCGGGGTGGGTCCGGACCCGGTTGCGGGGCGGGGCGGTCATCGAGAGCCGACTTCTGGTCGGAGCCGACGGGCGCGGGTCGGTCGTGCGCGGCCTGGCCGGAATCGGCCGGTGCGTCCGGGACTATCGACAGACCGCAATGGTATGCACGGTGCAGCACACCAGGGCGCATGAAGATACGGCCGTGGAACGCTTCTTCCCTGCGGGACCGTTTGCCGTGCTGCCGCTGCCCGGCTGCCGGAGCGCGATCGTCTGGACGGAGTCCCGCGCTGCCGCCGAGCAGTTCCTGCAGATGGCGCCGGCGCGGTTTCAGTCGGCACTCGAGACCCGGTTCGACGGCGTGTTCGGGACCCCCGCCGTGGAAACGCCGCCCGCCGCCTTTCCCCTGACGCTGACCCTTGCCCGGCACCAGGTGCGGGGGCGCGTGGTCCTGGTAGGAGATGCGGCCCACGCCCTCCATCCCGTCGCGGGCCAGGGGTTCAATCTGGGATTGCGCGGCGTGGCGCTGCTCGCGGAGCTGATAGCCGACCGCCTGCGGCTGGGGCTCGACCCCGGAGACCCGCGGATGCTCGCGTCCTACGCCAGTCGCCGGCGGGTCGACACCGCCACGCTGACCGCCGTGACCGACGGCGTGAATCGGCTGTTCTCGAACCGGTGGCCCGGGCTGGGCGTCGTGCGGGCGTTGGGATTGGGAATGGTGAATGCGTTTCCTGCGGCGAAACACGCTCTCATGCGCCAGGCCATGGGGGTCGCGCCGGGGCTGGCAGGTCCTCTGCCGCGGCTGATTCGCGGCGACCCGGTCTGATTGCCGGTGATCCCGGATCCGCGGCGGGTCCGGTCATCGCGTCCGCACCGGGGCGCCGTGGGCGGTACCTCCGTGGGCAAGCCCGCCATCGTTCGTACCTGACGGAGGTCGTCCCGCCGTCTCCGGGAGCCGACGCCGTGCCGCCAGGCACCGCGCCCGTCAGGGAGCCGGCGGTTCGCGGGTGGCGCCGGCCTGCTCGAGCGCCTGAAGGTACTCGGCCCAGAGTTGCGTCCGGCGTTCACCCAGTTCCCGCAGATAGCTCCAGGAATAGATCCCGGTATCGTGACCGTCGTCGAAGCGGATCCGAACCGCGTAATGGCCCACCGGTTCGATGGCGGCCACGCCAACATGGCGCTTGCCCGATACCAGCTGCTTGGGTCCGCCATGCCCCCGGACTTCGGCGGAGGGGCTTTCGACCCGGAGCAGTTCGACCGGCAGCCGATAGTGAGAACCGTCCCGAAAGGCGATGTCGACGACGCCCTCCGCCCGCCGGACCCGGATGCTTTCCGGCCGTGAATCCGCGGTCATCAGGCTGGGTCTTCCTCCAGTTGACGGGCTTCGTCCACCAGCATGATGGGAACCCCGTCCCGGACCGGGAAGGCAAGGCCCGCTGCGTGACTGATCAGTTCGTTGCGGTCACGGTCATACGTGAGCTCGGCCTTGGTTACCGGGCAGACCAGGATCTCGAGCAGTTTGGGGTCCAGGGCCGGTTGCGGGGATGCGTCGGTCAATTGATGCTCCCTGATCCGGAGCCGGAACGCTCCGCTTCCTTCATGGCCAGCGACGCCATCAGCATGCGGGCTCGCTCGACCGCTTCCTCGGCTTCCAGCATCCCCTGCTTCTCACGGCTGTCGAGTTGGCAGACACGAATGCCAAAATGAAGGATGGTCTCGGTGGAATCTTGTTTGTGACGGTCCCAGTCTATCGGCAGGTCGTGGGCGCGAGTGTGGCGTAGAAGCGCCGCCAGCAGATCCTTGCGGTTGACGCTGCTGCAATCCGCGGGATTCACGTCGGCCGCGAACGCCTGCCACTCCACGGCCGCGCGCCGATAGCCGCCCGGAACCACCGCTTCGGACCGGACCCGGAAGCGTGAGAAACCGGTGAGCTGCAGCAGGTAGCGCGCGTCGTCGGTTTCCTGAAAGGCCTGGATGTACGCCGCCCCGCCCACCGTGTAGAGCGGGCAGTCGTCGGGAAGCGGGTGCGGGATTTCGCCAGTGCTGGGCTGGATGACGCCGAGGAGGCGGGCTTCGGCGAGCGCGTCATCGACCAGCCGCACGTAGCGGGGTTCAAACGCCTGGATCACGATCCGGTCGCGGGGAAACATCACGGTACCCGGAAGCGGAAACAGGGGAAGGTGTTCCGGCAGTTTCCCGGGTTCCGGCGGCGGCATCGGCTGCGGTCAGGCGAACACGATCGCCGACAACCGCCGGCGGGCCTGTGCGGTCAGGGGATCTCCTTCGCCAAAGACCTCCAGCAGTTTCAGCAGGCGCTTGCGCGCCGCGGCATCGTTCCACTTGCGGTCGCGACGGACACATTCGAGGAGCTGGTCGACGGCTTCTTCCCGGGCGTCGGCGGCCAGCAGCGCGTTGGCAAGGTCGATGCGGGCCTGATGGTCATTCGGGTCGCGCTCCACCTTGGCCCGCAAGGTCGGCAGGTCTCCCGCCGAGCTCGCTTCGGCAGCCAGCGAGATCGCCGAACGAAGCGATTCGATGGCCGGATCCCGGGCGAGGTCCTCCGACACGCTTTCAAGAATGTCCCGCGCGTCTGCCATGCGGCCGGACTTGAGCAGCGCCTTTCCGAGCCCGGCGATCGCACGCGCGTTCGCGCCGGCGCGCTCCATGACTGCGGTGTAGAGCTCGGCCGCCTTCCGGGCATCCGTGGCAAGGGCGGCGTCAGCCTCATCCAGTGCCTGCTCGATTCGCTGCTGTACCGCGCTCACCGACTGTTCGGCCACGCGGTCGACGAAGGCGCGGACTTCGGCCGCCGGCAGAGCTCCGGCGAAGCCGTCCACCGGCTGACCATCGACGAAGGCGTACACCATCGGCAACGACTGCACCCGCAACTGCGCCGCCAGCGTCTGGTTCTGATCGACATTGACACGCGCCAGCGCCACCTTGCCGCCGGCGGCACTGACGGCCGCTTCAAGCAGCGGGGTGAGCTGCTTGCACGGTCCGCACCATTCCGCCCAGAAGTCCACGATGACGGGACGGGACCGCGAAGCCGACAGTACATTCTCGCTGAACCGGTTGGTATCGGTGTCGAAGATGTAGTCCGAGCGGGTGGCGGTACCGCCGCCGATCAGGGTATCCGAGTCCTGCATGAAACTTCCGGTCGCACGAAGGCCTGCCGTGCCCGAGGAATCGGACAACGGGTCTGATCGCCCGGTATCGCTACTGCGTACAATGGCTTGGGGAATATCCCGTGCTTTCGGGAACACCCCGACCAGGCGAGCAGATCGTCGCATGTTTCCCGCTTTCGGTCAAGACAGGTATCCCCGTCCGGCCATTCCTGGATGAACCGGGCCGGCGGCCGGAAACCGGATCGCCGGGATCGCCGGGATTGCCAACTGACGGTTGCGGAGCGTCCGGCAGATAGGGAGGCGGGATCCCTTCTTTCGGTTCGATGGACGTCCGCCCGATCCGCCCCGGCCCCGGTCCGCCCCTACCAAGACAGGGCAAGCGGACAGGAGAGTGCGAGGCTGAACTTCCGGGACGTCAAGCCGTCTTCGGCCGGGAAGGCGGCCGACCACATGGACATGCGGGTGCGGCCAAGCGGCAAGGAGCGCGTGTCCCGGGCGGCGGAATTGTCCGGTGTCAGGCTCGCGACGTTCGTCCGGGCATCGGCGGCTCCGGCCGGCCGGCTGCACCCCACCGCCCGGCTCACCGGTCATCACGCCGTTTCCTCCCGTCTCGTGTGAACCGGGAGGCCGCTCAGCTACGGCTCCCACCGCCCGTCCGCCCGTTGCGCGACGACGGGCTTGCGCTATGATGCCGGAGCAGCGAGCGGGCGTAGCTCAGGGGTAGAGCGCTACCTTGCCAAGGTAGAAGTCGTGAGTTCGAATCTCATCGCCCGCTCCAATCTTTGCCGTGAACACTCGGGCGGGCCGGGCCGAGCTCTAGCGTGGCGGCCTAGAGCGCACGCTTTGGGTCGTCGATATCTGCGCCGGATCTCGGGGCTTGGCGGTGTTGTCTTCCCCTGTTTTTTGGACAACGGGCCGGTGGTCCGGGATCGTGCGCAGAGGAAGTTTCAGGCCGGTTTGGGTCGGGCCGTCCTGGCACTCCAGTCGATTCGGAAGGTGTGGTCGCCCACCGGCTTGAGTACGCCGCACTCTTTGAGTTGTCGCAGCCACCGGGGGGCATTGCGATCGACCAGCAGGGCTTCGTAATCGATGTCGGGGTCGCGATACGGGACATCGTCCCGCAGCATGGCATAGAGAGCACGTGCCATCTTGTGGGCGGTGGCCACGATGGCGCGCTTATAGCCACGGCGTGCGGTCAACACCTTCCGGTAGCTGGCGAATTGACAGTTCTTGGTACGTGCGGCTCCGTGGGCGGCCTCCACCAGCAGGGTGCGCAGGTAGCGGGAGCCCTTGAGCGTGGTGGCTTTCCGGCGTTTGCCGGCGCTCTCGTGATTGCCTGGTGCCAGTCCGGCCCAGGCCGTAAACGCCTCGGCGGACGCGAACGGCGTGACGTCGGGACCGCCGATCTCGGCGAGGATCGCGGCGGCGCCGATCCGGTCGATCCCGGGCAGGGTCTGGAGGAGGATCAGCTGGGAAGCGTACGGCCGAAACGCCCGGATCAGGTCGGCTTCGACGGCCGCGATGCGAGCCTGTTCGGCGCGCTCGTCCGTCATCAGGTGGTTGAGAATCATACGACCCGAGCAGCTAAGCTTCAGGGTGAGCGCCTCCCCGAGCAGCTTGATTTTCTCCGCCACGTGCGGAGTCAGACGCGAGAGGATCGTCTCGCGGTCCTCGCCTCGCGCCAGGCCCTCCAGAATGATCCGGCCGTTCTTGCCGAAGACATCCGAGAGGATGCCGCCGATCCGAACCCCGGCATCGTCGATCTCCTTCTGAATCCGGTTCCGTGTCTGACTACGTTTCTGCACCAGTTGGCGGCGATAGCGGCTCATCCGCCGCAGGCCATGGAATTCTTGATTCGGCACCAGACTCGGACGGCACAGTCCGAACTGACAGACGCGCGCCAGCCAGCGGCTGTCCTCCACGTCGGTCTTGCGCCCCCGCAGCTGCTTGACGTGATGGGCGTGCAGTAACTGCACTTCGATCCCGGCGGCCTCCAGCCGGTCCAGCGGGGCCCGCCAGTACACACCCGTTCCTTCCATGGCCGCCGCGGTGACGGCATGCGAAGTCAACCATTCGGCCAAGGCATCCAGACCAGGCCCCAAAGCACGGAACGTCTGCGTCTCGCACATCGGTTCGCCAGCACCCGTGGCCAAGCGGACGGTGGCCGTCAGCTGGTGCTTGTGCACGTCCACTCCGGCAGCGCGCGAATGGACAACATGCAAGGTATCGGTAATCATAAGTCGTCTCCCAGTGAGATGGCTGGAGACGGAGTGGGTGACCGGGGGAAGCACTCAAGGTGGCCATTCGGCTAACCGCGGTGCATACATTTTGCCGTTCGTCCTCATCCGCAAAGGATGGGTACATACAGGGGTACGCTACCTGGTCACCCGGAACAGTTTGCTGGCGTGGTCTAGGCCAACACTAAAAATTCGTTCTCCTTTCCGTCTCCAGCACCCAGTGTATCCCGGTTCTGGAGCCCTCTCCAAATCCGCCGGGAGCACCTGTGAACGAAAGCGAGAAACCGCCGCGAAAGGTAGGGAAAATCCTTGTCCGCGAAGTGCAGTTACGAAGACCCAGCCGCGAAAAAAGCCACGCTAGAGCTCGGCCCGGCCCGACCGGGTGTTCATGTACTGGGGTGAGGGTCAGCGCGCCTCATGAGCGTTTTCTGACACGATTGAGACCCCGGGGCGGACCAGGTCTCCGTCGCACGCTTCCCGATCCGAACGCCGGCTGAATCGGTGATCAGCGCCGCTCCATGCCATCGGGTCGGGTGCTGGTGCAAAAATGCGGGCCAGTCATTGCGCCTCCTGATAGGGTTCGCCGACCGTATCTGTACGCGTCGTCCGCTGACCACGATGATGGCACCTTGGCGCTCTGGCGATCGATCAGATTCCGCATTGCTGGCGTCTCCTCTGCAGCTGTCAGGTCATCGAGCCGCACGGGGTGTGATTCTCATATGGACACTTTTTGTTCTTACAATGATCTAGCCAAAAATCATGCGGCGAGCGCAACCTGCGCGACCTGCCGGTTCTCGTTGGCGCAGGGTGGCGGTTTCCAGCCGCCACCGCGGCCCAGGCGTGGGACCAATGCCGCCCAGGCCCGATCGAAACGTCCGGACTTGAGAAGCGACCGGAAGCTCAGGACGCCCTGGCCGCCGTCACGGCCCCAGCGCTGCCCGGAGCGTTTCATCCGGATCGTCACGAGCATCTTGTTGGCGGCTTCCACGGCACCGGAACCGATGGGGAAGCCGGCGGCGGCGGCGTCCGCATAGTGCATGCGGTGACGATGATTGCGGAAGAAAGTCAGTTCCCTCCGGATGACGTCGACTCCCTTGCCTTTCCGCATCAGGTAGCGCAAGGCGTCGACCGCCTTGCCGGCGCCCTTGGGGTCGTGGCGCAGAAGGTGCCGCCACTTCTCGAACCAAGCCGTCCCGGCGGCGGTGTTCGGACCGAAGACGGCGTCGGCCGCAGCCTTAAGATGTTGAGTCGCATGCCAGAAGTCTAGAAGCATGACTTCGGGGTCCAGCGCTTCCAGGAACGTCCAGTTGTCCTTCGCGCCGTCAGCGACCGCCACCAGCTTCAGGTTCGGATTGACCGACTGCCAGTGGCGTACTTCCGCCGTCAACTGTGCTTTCAGGTTCGTCTTGCCGGTCTCGGGAAGACGGCCGGAGTACCGGCTTTCCAGCAGGTTACCGCTGCCATCGACCAAGGCCACCACGCCGCACGACGCCTCGCGCCAGCCCGCGTCCGTGGCTTGTTCCTCGGTCGTTTCGGCATGCATGCGCATCATGACACCGTCCAGGGAAACCAGGATCGACTCTGCCTCCTCCGGCAGTTCTTCCTCCTCCCGGAGGCCTTTCAGGACATCGTCGGAACACGCCTCCATGCAGGTTCCGGCATCCCCGGACAATCGCACCAGGGACGCCACCGAGGGCCCCTGACCGCACAGTTTCTCCCACATGTCCTCGCTCTCGCGGGCTGTCAGGTTGCTCATCAGGTACAGCGAGAGGCCCGCCGCGGCCGGCGTCAGCCCGCCGGGCATCAGGCGGAGGAGGGCTTCGGTCGGGATCAGGGACGCACCCGCTCCCGCGGGACGGTACCGAGACCGCAGGAAGTCGACCGGTCCGAAGAGCGTCATCGCACGGCCCGACGTGGGCGCGACCTTGCGATAGGTTTTCCCCTCAACTTTGACCGTCTTGCCATGATCGTCAAGCGCAGTGAACGCGTCGGTCAGGATGGTGCGGGCCACGCCGAAGAGCATGTCCCGGAGCTGGCTCTCGGCCGTCAGCGGATCACGGCGGTACATCGCCGCCACGTCCCCCGCCAAGCCGAGCTCGGCGGCTTTTTTCACCAGGGCGGCACCCGTCTCCATCAGGGCTTCCTGCGCCGCTTCGACGGACACGCTTCCATCGGCGTTCTTGGCAATCGAGGCGTCAATCTGTACGTTGGTCATTGGAGTGCTCCTTTTTGTCGCCCCGTCAGGGGCGTTGTTGAGATTGAGGAGCACTCTACACCCCCCAAGAAGCCAAGGCCGGGAGCATCGGCGAGCACGGTGATCGTGGAAAAATCACGGCCGGAGCGGCTGATTTTCGCGAAATTGGCCGAATCCGCGCAGGCTCCCGAACTCGAATCAGAAAATACCTTTTGATTTCAACGCATTAAAAAATTGACATTTCGCCATACAGAAATCACACCCGCCGCACGATGCACGGATGCGGCAGGTTGCGAGCAAGACAAGCCCGCCGGATCCTTGTCCCCGGTGCCGAGTACCCGGTTTTCGCGGCAGGCGAGCGCGAGCAGCGCTTTGTTTGCAGCGTTCACGTATCCGGCGCGGGCGGAGAGCCCATCGTGCCCGAGATCGATCGGGGTCCGGTGCAGGATGCGCGACGCTACGCAGACATCGGGTAAGAAATTTCACGAAGTCTCGCGCAGAGAGGTTCGATCATGGACACGTTCGCCGGTCAGGGAACGATGGGCGAAAACCAGACAGGCGCGGATGTCCTCGGGTTCGAGAAAGAGGGATATTCGTCGAGTAGGGTTTCTGCGCTGTCTTCCGCCGCCAGCTTGCCCGGGACATGTTCCACTGCAACGCGCATACTGCGGATGACCGGCTTGCCGCCGAAGACATCCGCCCGCACGGTGAGGCGATCCAGCAGTTCGGTTTCTTCGGTCATTTCTCCATTCTCCGTGCATTCGGGCTGGCGGCGTGGCCGGCTGGTCGTGGGGGCGTGATCTGCGAGACAGTCGTCGGGATGAGGTTGTCGAGCAGCTTCCTGATACCGTGAGATTCTCGCCCGGGAGGGGGCAGTTACGTTACGGCAAGGTCTCGGGAGGTGCGATTCCTGCCAGCACGAGCGAAAAATATTCGTTGTTCGACGTGAAATGGCGGTGCAGGACAAACCCGGCGTCGGTCATCATGCGTTCCAGTGATTCACGGCTGAATTTGCGGCTGATTTCGGTAAGGATCGACTCGTCTCGAGCAAACCGCACCGTAAGACCCAGCTGACCAATCGTCACGGTTTGCGGTCGCGTCGCCACCAGCCGCATCTCGATCTGGGTCCGCTTCTCGCAGTAGGTAGCATCGTGGCGAAAGGCATCCGGGTCGAAGTCGGCATCCAGGCGCGCGTTCAGTACGCGGAGCGCGTTCCGGTTGAAGGCGGCCGTCAACCCTTCCGAGTCATTGTAGGCGTCATGCAGGACCTCCCGGTCCTTGATCCGGTCAGCACCCATCAGGAGAAAATCGCCCCGGTCCATTTTCGCCGCAATATCACGGAGGAACCGAACGCCCTCCGCCTCGGAGAAGTTTCCAATGGTGCCGCCCAGAAACAGGAAAAGTCGCGGTCCCCGCGGCACCGGTAACGCGTCCAGACCCGCGGTGTAATCTCCGACAAACAACTGCACCGCGATATCCGGATGAACCTGCCGGAGGGATCTTCCGCCGGCGCGCAGGGCGTCTGGAGAAATGTCGAACGCAGCATAGGTGGCAAGTGGTCCGGCCCGGTCGCAGGCGTCGATGATCTGCGACGTCTTGCGCGACATCCCGCTACCGAACTCGAACACGGTGGCAGGCTGGACGGTTCCCGCCACGCTGCCGGCCACCTCCGTTAGCAGCGCATTTTCGGTGCGGGTAACGTAGTACTCCGGGGTCCGGCAGATCCGGTCGAACAGGTCAGAGCCCGTCTCGTCGTAGAGGTATTTGGGGGGAAGCGAACGCGGTGATGCGAGCAGGAGCTCGCGTACGTCTTCCGACAACGATGGAACGGGTCGGGACGGGGGAACAACCTGGGTGGTGAGCTCGCTCACGCCGACGGTGATATCCATGATGTGTATGACAGTACGGGACGTGGAGCAGGGGAAGTTCGGCCGAGGCAGACCGGACGGCCTGGGCCCGATTCGCATGTGCGTGCCGGCGGTCGCGAACCGGCAGGGGCGCGCAAGCGTTTCACCCCTACTCGCTGGTAACGGGCGGGAGACCGAAAGCTGACCCGAGGGAATAGCGCACCCGCACCGAAATCAGCCGTCATGATGATGGTCCGGGCCAAGGGCAACTCGCTTGCCACGATGGCCTGGCACGGCATGCCAGATCCGCCGGAGCCTCATCCCGGGCATCGTACAGGACTGTTCGGAAACAGACAACCTTGACCCCGACCGGCCGGGGGATTCCCGCCGCCCGCAGCGTCCGGCATGAGTGAAGGGCGCGGGCGGTCTCCCGAACCGTTCCGCCGCTTTCGGCCTGACCCCGCACAACCCGGGCTGGGCCGGGTGTGATTTCTGAAGGTGAGCGTTCGGTTGTGGAGTGACGACGCAACCACGGCGTCTCTATAGACCGGCTGGAAGGGACCATCAGAGAGACATGAAGCCCGCTCCATCACTGCGTACCCGAACGCTTGCAAGTTCAGCTTGGATCGCGTTTGTGACCGGGGCCAAGTGCCGACCCAATGCCCACTCACGTGTATGAGAGTGAAATGCCAATAAGGGCCATAGAAAGTGCGAGAAATATAATAGGAAGTCCGGTTTCGACAACTGTGAGTTTCCAGTAAAGACCTGCTTTCCTTCCCTCCTGCAATATTTCCCATTCTCGTTTGAAGAACGGGTAAGCGAGTTTTTCTTCAAGTTCGTGCAATGCAGTAAATTTGCCATGGTTGAGCTGGCGATACGAGCGAATTACGATAAACCAGGATATGGACAGCGCTGCGCCGATTATGCCAGCGGGCAAGAACACGATGGCCATGGGAAAATCTTTGACGCCAAACCCGACGAATATACCGAGGAACAAAGCGAGCCCCACAAGGAGGCTGACATAGGTACGGTTTGCTCCCTCGCGCCTCTGACTTACCTTATCGGCGAGTTCTGCGTGGAGCGTATATATCTCCAATAGTTCATCACGCGTTGGGTCGCTCAGCTCATCATGCGTTGGGTCGTTCAATGTGCCAGCTCCGAGTACCGACAACAGGGCGGTGATTGCGACTTGGTCCAGATCGATAATCCGGCTGACCGGACGGGGCCTCAATCGGATCAGGGCGAAGGCATACCACGAAGGCCGGGCCGATACAATCCGGTCGAGCTTAACCAGATAGCATCATCCAGTTCGCGGGTGCTGAAACCTGTGTGCTGCCAGGTCGCGTAGAGGGGGTCGGCGAACTCGCCAGCCTCGGTGTGCCACGGAGCAACTGGTCTCACGACGCATCCGGTGTCAATCGGACCTGCTCAAGGTTGGGGCGGGGCGGGAGCGGGTCGACCAAGGGCACGATGAAGGCGGGCCAGCCGGTGCCAGGGGTCGGGCCGCCAGAATCTCCGTGCCCGGCCGGAAGTGGATGGCAGGACCCACAAGCGGGTATCGCCGATGTGCGCAAGCTGTGGCCCGTATCCCTCGGGTCCCGGAGCCAGTTCGCATCCGAACTGCTCACGGAGAAAGGCGCGTGCCGGTGCCTTGGCCGTGAACGCGAGAACGCACGGACGGTACCGTTCGATTTTCTCCCGTAGCGCATCCGTCTCGTATGCCCGAACCGAAAGGTCGGAGTCGTTGCCGTACTCGTGTTTCGCGAGGTCGGTGAGGCCCAGACCGTAGCGCGATACCACGCGATACTCTGCAGGGAGAAGTCGGCGGTCGGTAAATCCTGCCTCCCACAGAACCGCCCAGAACCGGTTGCCGCTGCGGGCATAGTAGGCGCCCAGCCGGGCCGATGTGTGGCCGACGGCCGAGCCGCAGAAGACCGTGGTCAGCCCGCACTCGAGGACATCGGGCAGGACAGGGTCGCGGTTCATCGAGCCGCCACCTGAAGGGGCATGCGACAAGGGCCGGCCGGCAGCGCGAGAATACCCCGGGCCGAAAAGGCCGGTTCAGACCCGCTCGGACAGCCAGATGGCCAGTCTCGTCGAGGCTCGTACGGACCGCCGCAGCACGTTGTACCCCGGTGCCGCCGCCGCTCCTTCCCGGCGGGCCCGGTCGCGGTGGGCGACCTCGTCGGCGCGGAACTCGCGAATCCTGGACCGCAACGCTGCTTCGGCATCGTCCAGCGTCTCTTCCTGCCGGGCATAGTGGCCGTCGATGACCTCCTCGACCGCCTCGGTGCAGGCCATGGCTCCGGAGGGGCCCAGCAGGGCGGTTGCGGCCCCCAGCGCGAACCCTGCGACGTGCCAGACGGGCAGCAGTACCGTGGGCCGGACTCCGCGCTTCGCGAGGTCGTCGGCAAAGGCGTCGAGATGACGGCGCTCCTCGTCTGCCATCTCCCGGATGGCCGGTTCCGAAGAGGTGCCGCGCAGCACGGCGAGCTGGCCCTCGTAGATCCGCTTCGCGCCGTACTCGCCCGCATGATTCACCCGGAGAACCCGCGCCACCCGCCGGCGCGGCCCGGGATTGCCGGAACGACGACACGATGGCCCGGGGCCGGCGGGGCGGTGATCTGTCACCGGCGGCCTGACCGGTCGCGGACCACCACCACGGCCGCCAGGGCCGACAACACGGACGCCGTCACAACGACCCATCCGGCGATCGACAGGCCCAGCCAGGTCGCCGGTACTTCGTCACACCGTACCAACGGGGCCTTCATGATGGCCTCGAGCAGTTCGTCCGTCGTCCGGGCGTCCGCACCCGCCGCCGTGCAGGTGTCAGGGCCGGGCCACCATGCCTGCTCCACGCCGACATGCCGCACCGCCAGCCCGGCCGTGGCCAGGAACGCCAGTCCGACACCGACCACCGCGATCCGCTGCGGAATGCCGATTCGGTGCGCCCCCATGCCGCCTCCCGCCAGCACTCCCGCAACGGCGAACCCCCAGCGCTGTTCGATGCACAGATCGCAGGGCGGCAGTCCGAGCCCGTACTGCATGACCAGCGCGGCCGCCAGCGCGATGACCGAAGCACCGGCCGCCAGCACGAGGTATCCGTGCGATGAACGCAGAAGCGCATTTCCCGCCGCCTTCAGCGATCCCGTTCGGCGATGACGCGGGTCGGGGACCGGGGGCTGCAGCGGATCCTGACGCCGGGCGGACACCCTCAACTCCGGCGATCCCGGGGGGTCGCTGCCGGTCGGCCGGGTTCCGCGTCAACCGGAGAACGTGATGCCACGACCGCCTTCAGGTCCGGTGCGGAGCAGCGGCGTCTCGCCGCCGGCACGACCGGCGATGGCCACGCCGACCTCATGCGCGCGGGCCGGATCGCCAATGCTGCCGAGCGGGCCGGCGAGGAGAGTTGCCGCTGCCGCGCGAATTGCGCGTTCGGTCAAGCGCATCAGAAGTCACCGTTTCCGCTCGAGGTGCCGCCTCGTGCACGCCGCTATCTCTTCGGCAAAGGCGGTTTCGGTTTGCCCTGGCCTTCCGATGCCCTCAAGCCGGTTCGATCCACCGGTCCGGTTCGGTGGAGACGATGCAAGACTGCATATTCTTCGGCCTGCTCCACGGTGAAACCGCCATCGGTCAGGCGCCTGACGAAACGGTGGGTATCGAATGCAATCGCCTCGGTCATGGGCAAATGATAGGAAGTGCGAGGATCTCCGGCAAGCGCTGTCCCCGAGCCGGTTTCGGAAGCGGGCGGGGGCGGTAAATTGGGACGGAGGTCATGGGAACATGATGTTTCCGGGTCATGTACCGGGGTGAGGGTCAACGCGCATCAAGGGCGCATGACCATGTTGGCAAGCAGCTGAGCCCGGATCGACCGGGAAGATCAACTTGCTGACGGTCCGGCATCCCGACTTTCAGCCGTACGAGGTTCAGCTCCGAACCCGGGTGTGCCCCGCAAATGCTTTCCTTGCACATGGCAGGCATCTCTCATGGGACGGTGCGGTGATGATCTGCACTCCTCATGGGTATGGGGCAGTGCGGGCTTGCCTGCACATGGCAGGCCGCTGCAGGGTGCACTATGTTCCCCTGCAACGCCAAGCCACGCTACCTGCAGGAGAGGTGAATGCCGGCTGCATCTCGACGGGTCGCGGTCTGCGCGCTCCTGGGCATGGTTGTCGCGGCGGCCCTGCCGGCCTCGGCCAAGCTGATCTGCGTGCGGAATGACGGAGCCGACCCCCTGGGGGTCCGGTCCGGCAACACGATGTTCTGGCTGGATGGCGGGGACTTGCGCTGCTTCCGCACCGACGCCGACATGGCGACGCTGCAGAACTGGGATGTGCAGCAGTGCGAGGAGCGGGATATCGGAACCTCCCTGCGGGAGCACGCCTGCCTGATTTCCGCGGGCGCGGACGGCGTGTGTGTGCCGCCCCTGGAAACCCGTCCGCTGGCCGATGCCTGCCGCGACTGATTCGCGCTACCGGGCCTCGATCTCCTCCATGTCCGCATCGCTCAATCCGAAATGGTGGCCGATTTCGTGGATCAGCACGTGGCGCACGATCGCCTCGAAACGGTCTTCGGACTCCGCCCAGTAGTCGATCAGGGCCCGCCGGTACAGGAACACCATGTCCGGACCCTCCGGGACCGAACCGGAATCCTTGTGGCCGATGGCCACGCCCTGATACAGGCCCATCAGGTCGAGGGGGCTGTCGAGCTGCAGGTCGCGTACCAGATCGTCGTCGCAGAACTCCTCCACCCGGAAGGCCACCGGCCCGACCTGCGAGCGAAACGGTTCCGGCAGCCGCTCGAGTTCTGCCGTCGCGATGGCTGCAATGTCGTCGAGGGAGGGCGCCCGCCCGAACGTCCGCGGCCCGGTGGGGCTTGCACCGTCCGTCATGGTGGGGCACCGTGTGCTGTACCCCTCGACCGGGGAAACCGGCAGTGGCGGGAGGTCATGGATCGACCCTTACCGGAACGGGAACTGGCAGCCGCGCTGGGGCGTCTGGCCGGATGGGAGCGGCATCCCGCCCGGGCGGCCATCCGGAAGGAGTACCCGTTCGCTGATTTTCGCGCCGCGTTTGCGTGGATGACGGAAATCGCCGAAGTCGCGGAACGCATGAATCATCATCCTGAATGGACCAACGTGTACAACCGGGTCGAGGTCACGCTCACGACCCACGATGCGGGCGCGGTGACGCAGCTCGATCTCGAACTGGCCGCCGCGATGGACACCGCATGGAGCGATCCGGGCCCGTAGATCCTACCCCGAGGGGAGTCTGGCTGGCCACGGCCGCCGCGGCCCTTCCCCTGGCGGGGTCGGCCGGGGGCCTGTGGCTGCTGGAGGGGGCGTGGCGCGATTACGTCTACCTGACCGGTCTCAACTACGCGCTGGCCGCCCTCGCGTTTCTCGGCGCCCTCCAGCTCGGGCTGATGCTGGCCGCCGCCGACCGGGGCTTCCGCCAACATGCGTGCTGGTGGCTGGTTCCCTTCCTGCCGGCCGTGGCGGGGCTGGCGGGGCTGGCCGGCCTGATCG
Organism: Alphaproteobacteria bacterium; assembly: GCA_965203385.1. GTDB lineage: Bacteria > Pseudomonadota > Alphaproteobacteria > TMED109 > TMED109 > VXPW01. The sequence continues at coordinate 1,234,378 of OZ241893.1, read as the reverse complement.
ACTTCTTCTGGGTGGTGGTCCTGTTCCTGGTGGCCTTTCTCGCATCGCATGCCGCCGACCTGCGGGCCGTGCGCAAGGGAGTGGCGCCGCCGTGGTACCGCGCCGTCCGCAAGTGGGTGACGGCGGCCGCTCTCTTCTGGGGCGGGAGCTTCCTGATCCATGCCCCGGCCGGCATCTCCGCGTAGGGGTTTTCGCCCGCCGCGGTCGCAACGGACGGCGCCGGCCGGGGGCGGGCGGTGCCGTCCGGTTCACGACCGGGCCCGGAGGCCCCGGCGTGCGGCGGTCGCGCGCTCGTCGCGCCGGACGATGTAGAGGGTGGCCGCCACGATGATGCCGGCGCCGGCGATGGTGGCGGCGCCGGGCAACTGTCCGAACAGCAGGAAGCCGTAGAACGTCGCGAAGATCAGGCGCGTGTAGTCGACGGGCATCACCGCGCTCGGCTGCACCCCGCGAAGCCCGATCACGGTAAACACCTGCCCCAGCGTTCCGGCACCGCCGATGGCCAGCAGCAACAGCAGTTCAAGGGGCTCCGGCCAGTGCCAGACGATGAGGGCCGGGAGCAGCGTCGCCAGCGTGGACAGGCCGGCGAACCAGAGCTGGATCGTGAGCGTGGCCTCGGTTTCCGCCAGCGCCTTCACCGTCAGCTTGACCCCGGCAATGATCAGGGCCGACCCCAGTGCGAGGGCCACGCCCGCGGCCGGAAGATCGGCGCCGGACGGATTGACCATCAGGATGATGCCACCGAAGCCGATCAGCGTGGCGGTCCAGCGCGGCAGGTCGACGCGGTCTCCGAGAATCAGGACGGCCAGCGGAATCAGGAACAGGATGCGGGTGAAGCCCAGGGTCACCGCCTCCGCCAGCGGCAGCAGGGACAGGGCCGTGAACCCGGTCCACATGGAAACCACGCCCAGTGCGCTCCGGAGGATATGCAGGCGCGGTCGGGCCGTGATGACCGCGGCCGGCCGGCGCAGGAAGAACGGCACCAGCACGACCCCGCCGAACAGGCACCGGAAGAACGCGAGCTGAAGGGGATGAAAGTCGGTCGAGAGGAACTTGACCAGTGCCCCCATGACCGGAAACGTCGCGGCGCTGCACAGGATGAAGAAGGCGGCCCGGGCCTGTGTCGACACGGGCAGCCGGAGGTTCCGTTTCATGGGCGGCGCCGGTGGGCGCGGCTCTCCCGGTGGGCCATGTAGACCGAGCTGCCCAGGATCACGGCGGCTCCCAGCCAGGTCCAGACGTCCGGAATCTCGGAGTACAGGACATAGCCGGCCAGGGCCATCATCGGGAGACGAACGAAATCGTAGGGGAGTACCGCCGTGGCTTCGGTGACGGCGAAGGCGCGCACCCAGCAATGATGGGCCAGCGTGCCGACCAGACCGAGCAGGGCCATCCACAGGAGATCCCCCGCCGTCGGCGGAATCCAGTCAAGCAGGGCCGGAACGACGGCAAATACCGACAGGAACAGCGGCACGTAGAGCACGACCGCGTTCGGATGATCGGTCCGGGCCACCACCTTGACCACGGTGGCGCCGATCGCCATCAGCACGGATGCGCACAGGGCGGCCGCGACGGCCACGGAGAAGTCCGCAAACCCCGGCCGCAACACGATGAGCATGCCGACAAACCCCAGTGCGGTGGCCGTCCAGCGCCGGGCCCGCATGCGTTCGCCGAGAAACAGGGCGATCAGTACCGCTGCGAACACCGGGGCCGAGAAGTTGATCGCCGTGGCCTGCGCGAGCGGGATGTTGCTGACCGAGAAGAACCACAGGTACATGGCCGCGAAACCGATCAGGCCCCGGATCACCTGCAGCATCGGCCGGTGGGTCCGGAGCGAGCGAAGGCCGGCCGGCCAGACCAGGAGCAGGACGAAGATGAGCCCGAACAGCGAGCGGACAAAGAGCAGTTCGAACAGCCCGTACCGTGACGAAAGCTCGCGCACCAGGGTGTTCATCAGCGTGAAGAACACGTTCGCGAGGACCATCCACACCGCCCCGCGCACCGGGGGCGGGATCGCGGCCCATGCAATCCCGATCGCGGACGCGTTCAACACGGCGGTTCAGCCCGCCGGCCGGGTGCGCCGGGGGTGCCAACCGGCGCCGCAGTCAGTGGAGATGTTCGTTGAGTCGCGGCATCAACTCCACCAGGTTGCACGGGCGAAAACGGTTGTCGAGCTGATGGACCAGAATGTCGTCCCAGCCGTCCCGGCAGGCTCCGGGCGAACCCGGCAGGGCGAACAGGTACGTGCCGTTGGCGACCCCCGCCAGCGCCCGGGACTGCAGGGTCGAGGTGCCGATCTTCGCGAAGCTCAGCATCCGGAAGAGCTCGCCGAACCCCGGGATCTCCTTCTCCACCACCCGCCGGAACGCCTCCGGGGTGACGTCGCGTCCCGTGATGCCGGTGCCGCCCGTCGCGATCACCGCATCCACCGACGGATCCCCGGTCCATGCGCGCAGCTGCCGCTCGATCCGGTCCGCATCGTCGACCACCAAGGCGCGCGCCTGCAGGATGTGGCCGGCCGCCGTGACGCGTTCGGCCAGAAGGTCGCCGGACCGGTCCGCCGCCGCCGTCCGCGAATCCGACACGGTCAGGACGGCAATCTGGACCGGCAGGAACGGTCTCGATTCATCGCGATCCGGCATGGTACACGGTCTCTTCCGGTTCGGTTTCGGAATCCAGCGGAACATACCGCGGCCACTTGCCGCGGCTCAGGGCGACCAGGGAGGGCTTGTGCTGGCGGAAGCGGTCACGGTAGAGCCACAGGTTGGAAAGCACACGTTTCACGAACCAGCGGGTTTCGATCAGCGGGATGCTCTCGATGAACAGCAGCGGGTGGTCGAGAGCGAGCTCCTTCTGCCATGCGACCCAGTGCCGCGCACCGGCGTTGTAGGCCACCAGGGCGCCGATCAGGTTCTGCCGGATCTCGGGGTGACCGAGCGCGTCGCGCAGGACGCGCTGGCCGAGGCGGAGGTTGAGATCCGGGTCGTACAGGTGGTCGGCTCCCGGGCCCCGGAGGTGGGGGTCGCCGGTAAGCGAGCGTCCGGTGCGCGGCAGCAGCTGCATCAGGCCGCGGGCGCCGAGACTGCTCTTGGCGCGGACGTTGAAGCCGGACTCCTTGCGGATGATGGCGTGCAGCAGGGCCTGATCGATCTCGGTCGCCGCCCGGTGAATCCAGCCCGCGGCCGGATACAGGGCCGACAGGTCGGAGGTTCCCGACCGGTGCAGGCGGCTGCCGAGGCGGAGCTGTACCGCGGGGAGGTCGAGGGCGGCTGCGAAGGCCAGCAGTTCGGTGTCCGTCGCGAGGCCGTCCGCGCCCGCGAGCTGGCGAAACTCGGCATCGGCCTCGTGGACGCGCCCGGCCTGCACCAGGGCGATCGCCCGCCGGGCCTCCGGGCGGGCGAACAGGGCCGATTCCGCATCCAGCGTGACGGTGCGCCGATTCGTCCAGTCGCCGGTCGGCGCCTCCCCCAGTTCCTCCAGCGCGAGCTGCCCGTACAGGGTCTGGGGAAATTCGGCGGCCCGGCGGCGCATGGCGGCCGCGTCGTCGGGGTTGCCGAGGAGGGTGTAGGTGTGGGCCGCCCAGTAGGCGCCGGCCGCGGTCTCCCAGGAGGTCCCGGGCGTGACCGTTGCCTGCCGGAAATGTTCGAGCGCGGAGAACGCGAGTTCCAGTTGCAGCGCCGCCAGCCCGGCCCGCAGGTGGATCCACGCGAACCCCGGCTCTTCGGAGATGCTGGCGCCCGCGGCCAGCGTGAAGGCGTGCCAGTAGCTGCCCTGGGCGTAGTACCCCGCCGCGATCCGGCCCTCGAGCTGGGCGGTGGACTCGTCCGGAAGGTCGATCAGGCCGGAATGCAGGCGCGTCAGGGCCGCGTCGTATTCGCCGTTCCCGACCAGTTCGAGGACGCTCTCGGCAAAACGCCGGTGCGCGGGGGTTTTCCCGAGCTGCCGGGCAAGGTCGTGCCGGTCGGCGCCGTAGCCGCCGAGGCGGCGGATCAGGAGCGGTTCCGGAGGGGGGGCGTCTTCCGGTCCCTGCCGCCGGCGGGCCAGGCGGTGGACCCGGTGCGCGCCGGGGTGGTCGGCGTAGGCCGCGAGCCATTCCGAGAGCTCGGCGAACGACGACCGCCAGGCCGTGGGATGCATGAGCTTCTGATACCGCACGTGGCCGAGCAGGAGGGGATCCCGGAGCTGGTCAATCTCGGCCTCGGCCCGGTCCCAGTCGCCGCGGCGCTGGAGGACAAAGATGCGCCGGTACCGGGCCGCATCCTCGGGCGAAAGTACCAGGGGAACGCCGGCCCGGCGCAGTTCCTGCGTGACCTGGGCCGCCGGCCTTGCCGCGGCCGGTTCGGCGGCCGGTGCGGGCGCCGCGGGCAGCCCGCCCAGGATCAGCGTGCCCGCCACCGCCACGGCCAGTCGTGAACCTGCAATCATGCGCTGTCCGATGCCTCCGCCGGCAGGGGTAGCTTAGCGAAGCCCGGACCCGGGTTTCGCGCCCCGGCCGCGGCCGGGGGGTGACCGGATGGACGGCCGCGTCACCGGTACCGGACAGCGGCCCGGTCCGCCGGCGGATCGGGGGGCCGTTGTCGGCACTGCAAGTCTCGCGTACTCTCCGCCCCGGCCCGCCGGGTTGCGTTGGAGTCGTGCCTGCATGAACGTCGGAGTCGTGCCTGCATGAACAAGGTGTATGCGGACGCCGCCGCCGCCATGGACGGGCTGGTGGCGGACGGGATCACGGTGATGGCCGGCGGGTTCGGGCTCTGTGGCATTCCCGAGAACCTGATCGTGGCCCTCAGGGATACCGGCGCCGGCGATCTCACGGTGGTCAGCAACAATGCCGGGGTGGACGGGGCCGGCCTCGGCCTGCTCCTCGAAACCCGGCAGGTCCGGAAGATGATTTCCAGCTACGTCGGCGAGAACCGGATCTTTGCCCGCCAGTACCTTGACGGTGTCCTGGAGCTCGAATTCAACCCGCAGGGGACCCTGGCGGAACGCATCCGCGCCGGCGGCGCCGGCATTCCGGCCTTCTACACGGCGACCGGGGCCGGCACGATGGTGGCCGAGGGCAAGGAAACCCGCAGGTTCCAGGGCCGCGAGTACGTCATGGAAACCGGTCTGGTGGCCGACCTTGCCCTCGTCAAGGCCTGGAAGGGCGACACCCGCGGCAATCTGGTCTACCGCAAGACCGCGCGGAATTTCAATCCGGTGATGGCCACCGCCGGCAAGGTGACGGTGGCCGAGGTCGAGCATCTGGTCGAGCCCGGAGAACTGGACGGCGACCAGGTCCACACCCCCGGCATCTACGTTGACCGCATCCTGCGGGGGTCCGGCTACAGCCGGGTGGTGGAACACCGCACCACCCGGCCGCGGCCCTGACGGACGGGCGGAGGCTGCCATGCCCTGGAATCGGACTGCGATCTGCGCGCGCGCTGCCCGGGAACTCCGGGACGGCTTCTACGTGAACCTCGGAATCGGCATGCCCACCGAGGTGGCGAACTTCGTGCCCGCAGACATCGACATCACGCTCCAGAGCGAGAACGGCCTGCTCGGCATGGGCCCGTTCCCCTACGAGGACGAGGTCGACCCCGACCTGATCAACGCCGGCAAGCAGACGGTGTCCGAACTGCCCGACTCGAGCTATTTCTCGAGCGCCGACAGCTTTGCGATGATCCGGGGCGGCCACGTCGACCTGTCCGTCCTCGGGGCCATGCAGGTCGCCGCCAACGGCGATCTCGCCAACTGGACCATTCCCGGGAAAATGGTGAAGGGAATGGGGGGTGCGATGGATCTGGTAGCCGGTGTCGGCCAGGTCATCGTGGTCATGGAGCATGTCGCGCGGGACGGCAGCCCGAAGCTGGTGGAGACGTGCACGCTGCCGCTGACCGGTCGTGCGTGCGTCGATCTCGTGGTCACGGACCTCGGTGTGTTCGTGCCCCGGGACGGTGTGGTGCAGGTGGTGGAACTGGCACCGGACGTGGAGCTCGGCGAGGTCGAGGCCAAGACCGGAGCGCCGCTGCAGCGTGCCGCGGGTGCGACCTGAGCCGCTGGCGCGCCCTGCAGGATTCGAACCTGCGACCTGCGGTTTAGAAGACCGCCGCTCTATCCGACTGAGCTAAGGGCGCGCTGGCGGCGCGGACCGAACCGGCCGACCGCCGTCCCATGGTGCCATCATCCCATAGTACCGCGACAGTTCGGGAAGCACACCGCTGAATGCCGCGGAACCCGCCGTCCCGAAACTCGGCGCAAGCAGCTGGCCTGCCAGGACAGCACCCCGGTTGCGCCTCTCTGTACCGTTTGCGCCGGCTGTCGGCGCGTACCGCCGCCGGCTTCCCCGGCGTACGTGGTGCGAAGGACGGCGGGCGGCTGCACCCCCTTCCAGGGTGTTTCGTGGTCAATCTCCATCCGTTGCGGACGGGACGGGTCGGCAGCCGATGGGGCGGATCGGGAGGCCGGGTCCGGGCCACGATCCGGCGCCGTCGGCCCCGCGGCCGCGGTTCCCCGACCGCGCCGGCGGCATCGTGCATGACGGGCGCGGCCGGGGCCCGGCATCCCCTCCGGGGTCGGTCCGGGCGCTGGCCGTTCAAGGCTTCGGGGCCGGGCGGGGTCCCGGCGACGCGTCCCAATCCCGCGGCGGCCTTCGGCTTCGGGGGTGCCGGCGACAAGGCCTGTCACCGGGTCGGCGGGTCAGGTCCGGCGACCCTGGCCGCATCCTGCGCCTCGACCGCGGCCAGCCCGACCGGCGCATCTTCACGTCTGCCCGGGCAGCCCGTCATGGCGGCGCGGCCGCCACCGGCGCACCGCCAGGGAACGGATCAACCACCGCCTCGACTTCGAGACCCGGCGCTCCGTTGCATGCGCGGACGCGCGAAGATGAAAACCCGCCTCGGCCTGGTGCTGACGGGGTGAGGGCAGCCATGGCGCCTGGACCGGCGCGGGCCGTCCGCCCGGAACGGATGCGCGCCCCCGTCGGCGCCGGGCCCGGTTTCGACACCGGATGACTCCCCGCCGCCTCGCTCCACCCCGTCGCCGTCCGGCAGAGGGAAAGCTGCGAACACACACACGAGACCATGCCCTGTTCCCGTGCCGCGTCGGATTACCGCGTCCTGCCCATCCCGGGGCAAGCGGGAAGGCGATATCCGGCTGCCAAAATCAGCCAGGGGATAGCCGGAACCGCCACCGCGGCCACGCTTCGGCATGGCTGTAACAGGTTGACAGGTGTACCGGGATGCAGTAGACCGGTGAAGTGCGACAGTCGCGATTCTGCTGGCGCCCTGCAGGGGAGCCGAGTTGACGGCAGCCGCCGACCGTGCATGGTCGCCCTGCAGAACGCACGTCCTTCAACATGCCCGGTCCGGCGCGGAATCTGGGCCCGGATCATGACTCTCGCGAGGCTCCCGCAGGATTCCTCCTGTCCGGCTGCGGTATGCAGCGGCCGCCGTGTCGTCTGCGAGGGGATGGACGTTGTATCGGTTTCCTGCCGACCGGGCATTGCGACGGGGATCAGGAGATAGGGAGACGAGGTCATGATGGCGGCCGCGGGCAATACCGGGCTGCGGGACCGTTTCGGGTGCGGCATGGCCGTCCCGCGGGCGCGCGACCCCCGCCCGATCTCGCGAAGGGCGCCGCGAAGGTCGTCCGTCCGTCCCGCGGCCGCCCGGCAGGCTGAGGTGCGGTTGACGCCCCTTCCGGTTCCACGGCTGGATCGCCTTGCCGGCTGAGGCATCCCCGGGCGGGGACCTGCATCCGCGCGCGGTTCTGGCCCGGTATCGCGGTGCGCTGATCGTCGTCGGCGCGCTGAGCGCGGCGGTGAACCTGCTGATGCTTGCCGGGCCGCTGTTCATGCTGCAGATCTACGACCGGGTGCTGACCAGCCGGTCGGAGGCGACGCTGGCGGTGCTGTTCGCCATCGTGGTCTATCTCTACGGGCTGAAGGGACTGCTGGACGGTCTGCGCGGACGCATCCTGTCGCGGGTGGGCGCAGGGTTCCAGGACGCGCTCGACGAGCGGGTGTTCGACGCCGCCCACCGCGCCGGGCGGGATCAGTCGCGGCGCGGCAACCCGATCCAAGCGCTCCAGGATCTGGAGGCGGTGCGCGGGTTCCTGGCCTCGCCGGCGCCGGGTGCACTGCTGGACCTGCCGTGGACACCGTTCTTCGTGGCGGTGATCTTCATCTTCCACCCGCTGCTGGGGTGGCTGGCGGTGGCGGGCGGTACGGTGCTGGTGGCGCTGGCGCTGGCCAACCGGTGGGTGACGCGCCGACCGCGGGACGGTGCTGCGCGTCTGTCGGCCGAAGCCGCCATGCGCGCGGAAGACGTCCGCCGCGAGGTGGAGACGGTGACGGGCCTTGGCATGAAGGGACCGCTGCGGGCGCGCTGGAAGGCGTTGCGCGAAGCGGCGCTGGACCGGTCGATGCGGGCGTCGGACGCAGGCGGGGGCTATACGTCGGCGAGCAAGGCGTTCCGTCTTCTTCTGCAGTCGGCGATGCTGGCGCTCGGGGCATGGTTGGTGCTGGGGGGCAAACTGACGGCCGGCGCGATGATCGCGGCGTCGATCCTGCTGGGCCGGGCGTTGCAGCCGCTCGAGCAGACGGTCGCGCAGTCGGCGTCGATTCAGCGGGCGCGATCGGGCTGGCGGGCGGTGTCGCAGTTACTGGCGGAGATCCCTCCGGAGGTTCCCCCGATGGCGCTGCCGCGTCCCGCGGCGCATCTTCAGGTCCGCGATCTGACGGTGCTGTCGCCGGACCGTCGGGAGATTCTGCTGCGGGGGGCGACGTTCGACGTAGCGCCGGGCGAGGCGGTGGCAGTGGTGGGTCCGAGCGGGGCGGGCAAGTCGACGCTGGCGAAGGCGCTGGCCGGGCTGTGGCCGGCGGCGCAGGGCGAGATCCGTCTGGGGGGGGCGGAGTTGCGGGCCTGGGGCGAGACGCTGTGGCAGGAGCATCTGGGCTATCTGCCGCAGGAGGTGGCGCTGCTGACAGGCAGCGTGGCCGAGAACATCGCCCGCTTTGATGCGCAAGCGGACGAAGCGGCGGTCGTACGGGCGGCGACGGCGGCCGGGGCGCACGAGATGATCCTGTCACTGCCGGACGCCTACGACACGGTGCTGGCGGGCGGCGGCGGGGTGTCGGGCGGGCAGCGCCAGCGCATTGGTCTGGCGCGGGCGCTCTACGGCGACCCGGCGCTGCTGATTCTGGACGAGCCGGATGCGAGCCTGGACGATGCTGGGGTCGAGGCGCTGAACCGGGCGATCGCGGGGGCGAAGGCGGCGGGCCGGGCGGTGGTGGTGATGGCGCACCGGCGGGCGATGCTGGCCGAATGCGCGCGGGTCGCGGTGTTTGAGAGCGGGCGGCTCAGGATGTTCGGGCCGACCGCAGAAGTGCTGGCGCGGTTGCCGGGGCCGCGGCCGCGACTGACCGCGGGGCGGCCGGACGGGAAGCGCCGGGAAGAGGCGAAAGGTGACGGCTGAGGTGGTGCCCGGACGCTGGCCGACGGGCGGCCCGGTTCGGGTCGGGTTGCTGGCGCTCGGCGTCGGGTTCGCAGGCGCGATGGCCTGGGCCGCGATGGCGGAGATTCACGGCGCGGTGATCGCACCGGGCAGCGTGGAACTGGAGTCGCGCCGCCAGGCGATCCAGCATCCCGACGGCGGCGTCGTGGCGGCGCTGCCGGTGCGCGACGGGGCGCGGGTCGAGGCCGGGGCGGCGATCCTGGAACTGGACGCCACCGAGCTTTCCGCCGAAAAGGCGCTGCTCACGCGGCAGTTGCAGGAGGCGCGGGCGCGCATCGACCGCCTGGCGGCCGAGGTCCGCTCCGAAGACAGTGTCGCGTTCCGCGATGCGGACACGGCGGCGGTCGACCCGACGCTGGCGGTGCTGCTGGCGGCCGAACGGGTGCTGTTCGAGACCGGGCGCGAGTCGCTGATGCAGAGGGTGGCGCAGATCGGGGAGCGCAAGACCGAGACCGCGGCCTTCATCCAGGGGCTGCGGCTGCAGGGGAAGGCGGTCGGCGAGCAGTTGGCCCTGGTCGAGGCGGAGGCTCGTGACAAGCAGGAACTGCTGGAGCAGAACCTGATTCGGAAGCCGGAGTTCACGCGGCTGCTGCGGGAGGAAGCGCGGCTCAGGGGCGAACTCGGCAGGCTGGAGGCCGAGGCCGCGCGGGGCCGGAGCGCGCTGGCCTCCTACGAGATCGAGCGGCTGCGGCTCCTGGCGGAGCGGCGCGAGGCCGCGCAGGACGAGATGCGCACGCTGCAGCCGCGCGAGGCTGAACTCGCCGAGCGCCTGCGGGTGGTGGAGACCCGTCTCGCGCGGCGCGTGTTGCGCGCGCCGATGGCAGGCGTGGTGCACGGGCTGCGGGTGTTCACCGTGGGCGGGGTGATCCCGGCGGGCGCCGAGGTGGCGACCATCGTGCCCGAGGGTGTGCCGTTGACACCCCGGGTCCGGGTCGAGGCGGGCCAAGTCGACGAAATCCGGACCGGGCAGGAGGTGACGGTCATGTTTCCCGCTTTCAACCTCCGCAACGCGCCGGAGTTCACCGGACGGGTGCGCACCGTTTCGGCCGACGCGCTGGTCGATGAGACCACGGGCGCCCGGTACTACACCGCCGAGATCGCGCTGAACGCGAAGTCGGAAGCGGAGGCCCAGGCGCGCGGCATCGTGCCCGGCATGCCGGTCGAGGCGTTCATCCAGACCCGCGCCCGCACACCGCTTGCCTTCCTGCTCGCCCCCTTCACCGATTATGTCCGGCACGCCTTCCGCGAGGAGTGAACGGCAAGAGGCCGGAACGCGGGTCTGTTCCCGGGGTCCGCCGTTTCCTCTGCCGGCATCCCGAGATTCTCTCTCGCCGGATGCTCCTGCCCGGATCAGTCCCGAGCGTTCCGTGCGCGGCCTCTCCGCCGCGCCGTCCCCGGTTTACCGCCTGCTTTCGGAACCGGTCCGGGGCGGCGCTTGCCGAGTGTTCAGCGGAGCCGGCTTGTCGTTTGCCCTGTCTTCAGCGCCGAGACCCAATCAAGGCCCGCCGGTTTGAGATCCTCCCGGATCCTCGCCGTGGTGAGCATACCCCGGTCACCCACCCACGCCAGGCGGTCGATGCCGAAGCGCTTTCGCACCTTGCCCACCTGGCGGGCCACCGTGGCGGGGTCGGACGTGCTCTCCGGAAACCCCCGACCGCTACCGGACAACCGTCCAGGGCGCAGAGCTGTCCGTACCCGCGCCCGCCCGCCACTCGCCTTCCTGCTCGTTCCCTTCACCGACTACATCCGCCACGCATTCCGCGAGAAATGAACGGCAAGAAGCCAGACCGCGGGCCTGTTTCCTGCCGGCATTGCGCGATCATCCCGTCGGACCATGCCCTCCTTCCGGTCAGGCGATGAATTCAAAATCGGCGGCGGTCAGCAGCGAGGCATCGAAGTCCTCGATCACGATCGAGAAACTGTCGGAAGGCCCGCTGATCACGGCGTCGTCGCCGTCCTGCTTGATGTCGAGGTCGGAGAACTTCATACCGCCCTTGATGACGAGGGTGTCCTTCCCGTCCTCAAAGTCGTGAATGGTGTCGGTTTCGGACTCCCGGTCGAACACGAACCGGTCGGCTCCGGTGCCGCCCCAGAGGTCGTCGTTTCCCTTTCCGCCATCGAGGGTATCGTCGCCGCCGCCGCCGGCAAGCTCGTCGTTGCCGGCCCCGCCGTAAAGCGTGTCGTTTCCGGTGCCGGCGTACTCGCCCTCGTAGACGGCTCTGTCCCACCACCAGCTGTTGTTGCTGCCACCGAAGAGCTTGTCGTCACCGGCGCCGCCGTAAAGCGTGTCGTTACCGTCGTCGCCCTTGCCACCGAAGTTGCCGCCGAAGAGTAGGTCGTTCCCGTCGTCGCCGTAGAGCGTGTCGTTCCCGTCGTCGCCCGCGCCCCAGTTGCCGCCCCAAATCCTGTCGTCGCCGCCGCCGCCATGGAGCGTGTCGTCGCCGTCGTCGCCGTTGCCGATCCAGTTGCCGCCCCAAAGCCTGTCGTCGCCGGCGCCGCCATGGAGCGTATCGTTCCCATCTTCGCCATCGCCGGCTCCGTTGCCGCCCGAGACCCAGTCGTCCCCGTCGTCGCCGTAGAGCGTGTCGTTCCCGTCATCGCCGTTGCCGCCCCAGTTGCCGCCCCACATGGAGTCCGGGCCGGCGCCGCCGTGGAGCGTGTCGTTCCCGTCATCGCCGTCGTCGTCATCGAAGCCCGTGTTGCCGCCGACCATCTCGTCGCGCCCGTCACCGCCGTAGAGCGTGTCGTCGCCGTCGTCGCCCCTGCCGTGGTTGCCACCGACGAGGCGGTCGTTGCCGTTACCGCCGTAAAGCGTATCGTTCCCGTCATTCCCGTCGGCCCGGCTGCCGGGTTCCCAGTTAAAGGGGTCTCTATTGCCGCCGTAGAGATTGTCGTGCCCGTCGCCGCCGTAGAGCGTGTCGTCGCCGTCATCGCCGTGGCCGTGCCAATTGCCCCCGACGACAATGTCGTTGCCGCCGCCGCCGTTGAGGGTGTCGTTGCCGTCGTCGCCGTCGCCATACGCATTGCCCCCGACGAGGCTGTCGTTGCCGGTGCCGCCGTTGAGGGTGTCGTCGCCATCGTCGCCGTCGCCCCTGAAGTTGCCGCCGATCAGTTCGTCGTTTCCGTCGCCGCCGTAAAGCTTGTCGTTCTTGTCGTTGCGGTTGCCGCCATAGCGGGTGCCGCCGTAGAGCCAGTCATTGCCTCCCCTGCCGTCGATGCGGTCGTTTCCGCCGCCGCCAGAGAGCATGTCCGCGCCGTCCCCGCCTTCCAGGGTGACGCCGGCAGGCAGCGCGAAGTCATCCGCGCCGAGCGTGTCCGCCGACACGCGCTTCAGACGGATGGTGTCGTCGCCGTCGCCGTAGCGGACGACCGTGTCGTCGCCGTCCTGTTCGATGTCGAGCGCTGCGAACCCGCCGGCCACCCCGTCGATGCGGATGGTGTCGCCATCCCCGAAATCGACAATGGTGTCGTTCCCGTCGCCGGTCTTGAACACGAAGGTGTCGGCGCCCCGCCCGCCGTTCAGCTTGTCGGTGCCCAGACCGCCGTTCAGGGTGTCGTCGCCGTTGCCGCCCTTCAGGACGTCGTTGCCGTCACGGCCGTTCAAAATATCGGCACCCCCGAGGCCCCTCAGGATGTCGTGGCCATTGCCGCCTTGCAGGGTGTCATTACGTTTGCCACCGGTGCGAGAAATGCTCTGCGTCATGGTGTCGTCTCCTCAGTTCAGGCGAAGCCTGGTTCTTTCAACTGTCATGGTCTACTCCCCTCAGTGAACCCACGGCGACGCCAACGGCACTGCGAACGCCAGTGTCACGGGCGGGGGCCGAAACCGGTCCCGTCCCGCAAGGCGCATCAGTATCAATGTCGTGTGACCCGGGAAGGGCGGCGTTCGGACAACTTTCGTTGGGAGGCGTCCAGCAGAATGCCGCTCAAAGGACGGGCGAGTGAAGCCTGCCCGATTACCTTGCGGGGGGGGTACGAAGGTCGTACGCGCGTTTGAGGCGGTCACGTCCCGACCGGACAGCAACTGCAGGAGGCCGCGCATCGCAACGACACTTGCGGTGTTCGTCATGACCTCAACCTCCCCCGTACGGACCTGAGTGCGGCCGCACAGTGGCGACCGCAAGTCTTTCAGCCTTGTTTTAGGCGAAACCGCGGCCCGTTGCAAGCCCTCTGCCGCTTTGGTGTGCACGTCAGAATCGTGGGAGCCGAAAAATTCAACACCGGGGCTCTCGTGCTTCCTGCGATTGGGCCATGTCCGCAGCCCGTCGCTTGCGAAGGTCTACGGCGTCATCGGCCGCTTCTCCGAGGACGTGGACGTCACTCTCGATTACCGTGCTTTCGGCGATGGTTTCGACCCCTTCGCGCAAGACGCCAGCCGCACCTGGATCCGGCAGTTCGGCGAACGTCTCAAGTCCCGCGTCGCAAGTCATGTCCGCGATGCTGTCGCGTCCGCCCCCGCCGCCCGGCGTCTGAGCGCTGACGGCAGCTACGATATCCAGGTCGGCGATGACGGCGAGACGCTCCGTTTCGCCTATCCGTCCGCCCCGTCGAGCGGCGCGACGCCTGCGTCCGGGACGAGATCCTGCTGGAGTTCGGCGGCCGCAATGTCATCGATCCCAACGAACGTCATGTGATCGTTTCCGACATCGCCGCCATGACGGAAGGCCTCGACCCATCGCGACCGTGACCGTCCTCTCTCAGGAAATTCGGCCCGACGCGTAGTAACCCAGAACCCGTGGCGGGAGCGCTTCAGGTCTCAGAATGGCCAGCGTATCAGGAAACCCAGCACGATAACGGCCGCCAGCCAGAGGGTGAGTTGCCAGCGAAGGTTGTCCTTGTCGCGCTTCGCAGCTTCCGTTTCGCGCCTCGCGATGTCCTCCGCAAGCCGCGCGATGTCAGTCCGGTATTCGGCCTGCATGGTGTTCATGCGCTTCTTACAGCACAGCGACCTGCCGGGCGAGTTCGTGGTGGTCCGGCACTTCACCCATGGATACAGGAGTACAGGAGCGGCGCGAATTCGGCAACGCTCCTGCGGAGAGCGTATGATGGAGCCGCTGATGGCCAGGTACGACGGAGGCCAGCCATGCGCATGATGCTGATCGTGGCTGATCGTGGCGGCTGTGTTGGTGGCGATGCCAGGCGCGGCGGGGGAGATACAAGACCGACTTGATCGGTTCGAGTTGTGGTCGGAGACCGCGCTCTGCCGGCGGATGTGATCCGGCACGAGAAAGTGTTCTTCCGCGCGGGCTACACCCACTACGACCATTGCCTCGACGGCCGGCGGCGGCTCGTCCCTGATGCCGACCAGCTCTCCGGCCTGCGGGTCGATTACGACGCCATGCGGACCGTCGGCATTGCCGGTGCCGATGTGTCGGGATTCGGCGAGATGATCGAACGGATCCGTGTCCTGTCCTCGAAGCCGACGCAAGCCGCCCCGGCTGATCCGTCGCGAGGTCCGCCGGTTCAGGTCGTGCAGGCAGCGCCGGCCGCAACGTTCCGCTGCCGGCCCGCCGTCCTCCTCTGCGCTCAGCCGTGGTGCGTGGGCCGCCACCACCAGGCAGCCCGCATCGTCAACCAGGTTGCGCCACACCGCGCAGGCGGCGTGCCGCACGCGGACCCTCCTCGATATCCGCGCCGCACCCGCATGAT
Source organism: Alphaproteobacteria bacterium (assembly GCA_965203385.1). Classification (GTDB taxonomy): domain Bacteria; phylum Pseudomonadota; class Alphaproteobacteria; order TMED109; family TMED109; genus VXPW01. The sequence goes on along the minus strand of OZ241893.1, from coordinate 1,219,237 downwards.
CCAGCTCCCGGTCCGCGGTGCGGAAGCGCCGTTTCCGGATGGTGCGCCGCCGGCCCATCCCGGGCCCGGTGCCGTCAGCCGCGCATGTGCGTCCGCGAAAGGCCGCGGCGGCGAGCAACCTCCGCCGCTCCTTCCTCGAACGTTTCCGCCCCGGCCTGCGCCGGTTCGCGCCCGTGCTTGAAGCCCCGCCGGCGCCTCATCCCAGGGCCGGCGGCCGCGGCCCTCCGGTCGCCCAGTCGAGCAGTTCAACCGTGTGGGCCACGGGGATCCTGCAGCTCCCGGCAATCTGCACCATGCAGCCAATGTTGCCCGCCGCCACGACGGCGGCGCCGGTCTGGTTCAGGTTGGCCACCTTCCGGGCTCGCAACCGCTCGGCGAGCTCCGGCTGGAGGAGATTGTAGGTGCCGGCCGACCCGCAGCAGAGATGCCCTTCCGGCACCGGCTGCACGTCGAAGCCGGCGGCCGTCAGCAATTCGGCCGGCAGCCGGTCCAGCTGCTGGCCGTGCTGCAGGGAGCAGGCGGAATGATATGCGACGCGCATCCCGGCATGGGGTCCGGGTGCCGGCGGCATCCCCAGGCGCTCCACCACTTCGGTGACGTCGGCGGCGAGGGACGCCGCCCAGGCCGCGTCCTCGCGGTCGGCGCCGGTCCGAAGGAGGTGGCCGTAGTCCTTGAGCATGGTGCCGCATCCGGATCCGTTGACGACGATCGCATCCAGCGGCGCCTCCCCGGCCAGACGGCGCCACGCCGAAAGATTGCGCCGCGCCGCGCCCTTCGCATCCGCTTCGCGGCCCAGATGGTGGACCAGTGCCCCACAGCAGCCGCCGTCCGCCGGCACCACCACCTCGGCCCCGAGACGCGTGAGCAGCCGCACCGTGGCGTCGTTGATTCGGGGGTCGAGAACCTGCTGCACACAACCGGCCAGCAGGGCTACCCGCAGCCGCTGCCCGCCCGCCGCGGGATGCACGGAGCCCGGCCGCACGAAGCCGGCGGGGGCGGCCTGGGCCGGAATCATGCGAAGCATGGTCCGGACCGGACCGGACAGCCGCCCGGCGAACGGGCGCACCAGCGGCCGCACCAGCCGGCCGAGCTGCAACGCCCGGCGAAAGCGGCCCGGGTGGGGAAGCAGCCAGCCGAGCAGCCGGCGAACCAGTCGCTCGGGTGCCGGCCGCCGGTAGGTGGACTCGATCCAGCTTCGCGCGTGATCGACGAGATGCATGTAGTGGACGCCGGAGGGGCAGGTCGTCATGCAGGACAGGCACGACAGGCACCGGTCCACGTGCAACACGGTCCGGGGGTCCGCCGGCCGGTCGTTCTCGAGCATGTCCTTGATCAGGTAGATCCGGCCCCGCGGGCTGTCGAGTTCATCCCCGAGCAACACGTAGGTCGGGCAGGTCGCGGTGCAGAAACCGCAGTGCACGCACGAACGGAGGATGTCGTTCGCGGTCCGGATGGCCGGGTTCTGGAGCTGGGCCTCCGAAAAGTCGGTGCGCATCGCGTCAGGCTTCCATGCGACCCGGGTTGAGCACGCCGGCCGGGTCAAAGCCGTCGCGGATGGCCGCCGCGATGCGCACGATCCCTTGGTCGGGTTGCGGAAACACGCCCTCGGCCGCCCGCACCGAAGCCGGCGCCCGGAGCAACGTGGCCGCACCGCCGGCCCGGAGCGCCTCGGTCCGAACCGTTTCGTTGGCCCGGGGGCCGCCGGCCGGCTCGAACCACAGCACGTTCCCGTCCAGGAGCCAGCTCCCGCCGCCGCCCGAGACCAGCTGCTCGACCACGGCGGCAGCCGCAGCGGGCGGGAGCGACAGCCGCCAGAGCGGCTGTTCGATTCGCGCAGCGGCCGCACCTGCAAACGGCGCACCCGCACCGACCGCCTGCCACAGGGCACGGGACGCCGTCTCGTCGAGCGTCTGTGATGCGCCCCCGAGGGTGTCGCGCATCCGCCCGATCCGATCCTGCACCGATTCCGCCGGACCTTCGAAGCGGACCGCAACGGTGCAGCCGGGACCGTCCGGCAGGTTCCCCGGCAGGCGCGGGGCGAGGTCGGCCGGCAGGCAGCAGAGCCCGCTCGGTTCGAGGCGGCTCTGCCACGCAGCGATCAGCAGCCGGACCGCGTCGTGAACCGGGCGGCCGGGCAGCAGCAGGGTGGCGGTGCAGCGGGCCCGGGGCAACACCTTGACCGTGACCTGCGACAGGGCTGCAAGCGTACCGAAGGATCCGGCCAGGAGCTTGCAGAGGTCGTACCCCGAGACGTTCTTGACCACATGTCCGCCGGCCTTGAAGGCCTCGCCGCGTCCGCTCACTGCCCGGAACCCGAGGAAATGGTCGCGCGCGGCCCCGGCGCGCCCCCTCCGGGGCCCGGCTAGGTTGCAGCCGATCACCCCGCCGATCGTGGCCGTTCCCTCCGGGGCCCCGTAGAGCGGGCCCAGGTCGGGCGGCTCGAACGCGAGTTCCTGGTCGTGTTCCGCCAGCAGTTCCGTCACGGCGGCGAGCGGGGTGCCGGCGCCGCAGGTGAGGGTCAGTTCGGCCGGTTCGTACGCCTCGATCCCGGCGATCCCGGCCAGTTCCAGCGTGACGGCCGCATTGACCGGCCGCCCGAAACCCTGCTTGGTGCCGTGGCCCATGACCTGGGCCGGGGTCCGGGCGGCCACGAGCCCCTGGATCGCCTCCACCAGTTCCGCTTCATCCGCCGGCCGGACATGCGCGTCCACGAGCGGGGCGGATCAGAAGCGGGGCAGGTGGGGAAAGGGCAGCTGGCCGTGGTGAACGTGCATCTTCCCGAGTTCGGCGCAGCGGTGGAGTTCCGGAAAGACCTTGCCCGGGTTGAGCAGGCCGTCCGGATCGAACGCGCATTTCAGCCGCTGCTGATGGCGGAGGTCGGTATCGTCGAACATCGCGGGCATCAGGTCGCGCTTTTCGACCCCGATCCCGTGTTCGCCGGAGAGCACGCCGCCCTCGGCCACGCACAGCTTCAGAATGTCGGCGCCGAACGCTTCGGCCCGGGCCAGCTGGTCGGCGTCGTTGGCGTCGTACAGGATCAGCGGATGGAGGTTGCCGTCCCCGGCGTGAAACACGTTCGCGACGCGAAGTTCGTGCTTGCGTGAAAGGGCGGTGATGCCGTCCAGCACGTCCGGCAGGCGGCCGCGGGGAATCGTGCCGTCCATGCAGATGTAGTCGGGAGAGAGCCGCCCCATCGCCGGAAACGCTGACTTGCGGCCCGACCAGAAACGCTCCCGCTCCGCCGCATCGGCGCTCTCGCGGACATGCGTCGCGTCACAGTCGCGGGCGATCGCGATGACTCGTTCCATGCCGTCCGCCACTTCGGACTCCGTCCCGTCAAGCTCGACGATCAGGAGCGATTCCACGTCCAGCGGATACCCGGCTTTCGCGAACGCCTCGGCCGCCTCGATGGCAAACCGGTCCATCATTTCCATGCCGGCCGGGATGATGCCCTCGGAGATCACCCGGCTAACGCACGTTGCGCCCGCGCGGATCGTCCGGAAACCGAGCAGGGCCGCCCGGGTGCATTCCGGCAGGGGCCGGATCTTGACCGTGACCTCGGTGATCACGCCCAGCAGGCCCTCGGACCCCGCGATCACGCCGAGCAGGTCGTAGCCGGCCGGGTCCGGGTGCCGGCCGCCGACCCGGAGCACGTCGCCGGCCATGGTCACCAGTTCGACGCCGGTGATGTTGTTGGTCGTCACGCCGTACTTCAGGCAGTGGACGCCCCCCGAGTTTTCGGCCACGTTGCCGCCGATCGAGCAGGCGATCTGGCTCGACGGATCGGGGGCGTAATAGAAGCCCCGCCCCTCGACCGCCTTGGTGATCGCGAGGTTGGTCACGCCGGGCTGGGTGACGACGCACAGGTTGTCGTAGTCGATTTCGAGAATGCGATTGAAGCGGCCGATCCCCAGGGTGACGCCGTCCCGGAGCGGCAGGGCGCCGCCGGACAGCCCGGTTCCGGCCCCGCGCGGGACAATCTTGACGTTACGGGCGTGGCACAGCCTGAGCACCGCCGCCACCTGCTCGGTCGTCTCCGGCAGAACCACCAGCATCGGCAGTTCCCGGTAGGCGGTGAGGCCGTCGGTCTCGTAGGCCAGGAGCTCGCGTTCGCTCTCGATGACGCCTTCGCCGGGCACCACCGCGCGCAGGGCATCGACCAGATCTGCCCGGGCCGCGATCACGGCGGCGTCTGGCTCGGGCATCCGCATGCCGGTACTCAGTGCCGGAGCCGGCGGCGCCCCGTTCCGTGCACGACGCCCGTCACCCCTGGCGGGCCTTCAGTCGGGGATTCTTCTTGTTGATTACGTAGACCCGACCCTTGCGCCGGACGATCCGGCAGTTGCGGTCGCGTTTTTTGGTACTCTTCAGGGAATTGACAATCTTCACGGCTCGACCTCTGCCTGTGGACCGGCGCGGCAAGTCGGGACACTATCCGATTCCGTTATCGCATTGTCAATCCGGCGGGACTGCAGCATGATTCCCAGACCCTTGGTGCCGGCGTCGCTGATCCCGTTCCTGGACCCGTGGGGCTGGTGGGTCGCCGCGCTGGCGGTCGGGCTGGCCGGGGTCGGGCTGGTGCTGTGCCGACAGGGCCCCGGGTGGCGGGGCCTGTTCGGCCGGACCGCGGTCGTCCTCGCGGGAATCGGCCTGCTGCTGGAACTGCAACGGCGCGGCGGCATCGGCGCACCGGTCCGGAGCTGGCCCGGCCTGCTGCTGTGGGTGGCGGCGGGGGCGGCGGCCACCTGGGCCGCCGCGTCGGTCGTGGACCGGGTGATCCGGTCCCGGAAGAGCCTGCGCCAAGCTCGCCGGGAGGAGCCCGAACCATGACCATTTCCGCTCTCGAGGTCAGCCAGTACCGGCTGCCCATCGACCCGCCGGTGACCGACGCCACCCATGGTGCGATGCACGTCTTCGACGTGACGGTGGTCGATATCCGGGCCGCCGACGGGGCTACCGGCTGCGGTTACACCTACACCGCCGGACAGGCCGGCGGCGCCGTCCGGAGCCTGATCGAGGATGACTTCCGGCCGCTGCTCATCGGCGCCGACCCCGACCGCATCGAGGCCCTCTGGCAGCGGCTCTGGCAGAGGGTTCATTACGTCGGCCGCGGCGGCCCGGCGAGTTTCGCGCAGGCGGCCGTGGACGTCGCGCTGTGGGACCTGAAGGCGCGCCGCGCCGGCCTGCCGCTGTGGCGCCTGCTCGGCGGCCACGATCCCGCGGTTCCCTGTTATGCCGGCGGAATCGATCTCCAGGATCCGATCGAGGAACTGCTCGCCCGTACCGAGGAGCGGGTCGGGAACGGCTTCCGGGCGATCAAGATGAAGGTCGGCCGGCCGGACGTGCACGAGGACGTCGAACGGGTGCGCGCCATGCGCAACCTGCTGGGGGACGGTTTTCCGCTGATGGTCGACGCCAACATGGGCTGGCGGGCCGGCGAGGCCGTGCACGCGGCGCGCCTGCTCCGGCCGTTCGGGCTGGTGTGGATCGAGGAGCCGGTCGCGCCCGACGATTTCCCCGCCCACCGGCGGGTGCGCGACGTCGGCGTGCCCGTTGCCGCCGGCGAGAACCTGCACACGCTCGCGGAGTTCCAGGCCCTGCTGGCGGCCGGCGGGGCGGATTTTCCGGAACCTGACCTCGCGACCTGCGGCGGCATCACGGTCTGGCGCAAGGTCGCGGCCCTGGCCGAGGCGCACAACCTGCCGGTGACTTCGCACGGCGTACAGGATCTCCACGTGCACCTGCTCGCGGCCGTGCCCAACGCGTCGTTTCTCGAGATCCACGGATTCGATCTCGCCCCCTACACCCTGCATCCGCTCGAGCTGCGGGAGGGGCGGGCGGTGGCCCCCGAGCGGCCCGGGCACGGCGTCGCCTTCGACTGCGACCGGCTCCGGGCGTTCGCGGTCTGACCCACCTTCCGGCCCGCGCCGGCGGCTCACGCAACGGGACTCCGCATGGCTGACGCGGCGGCGGTTGCGGGCCCGCCCGACACGATTGACGTGCGCCGGTTCGTGGCGTTCGTCGCGATGATCGCCGGCATGTTCATGGCGGTGCTGTCGGTGCAGATTGTCGGCTCGTCGTTCAAGGAAATCCAGGCGGCCCTGGGTGCCGCTCCGGACGAGGTGAGCTGGGTACTGACGGCCGCCCTGATCGCCGAGGTGATCATGATTCCGCTCTCGGCGCGGTTCAGTCAGATCTGCTCGACCCGCATCTTCTTCTCGGTCTGCGCGGCCGGCTTCACGCTCGCCAGCGTGGGGTGCGCCCAGGCCTGGGACGTGTCCTCGATGATCGCCTTCCGCGCCGCCCAGGGCTTCTTCGGCGGCGGGATGATGCCGATGGTGGTGGCGAGTCTCTACACCGCCATCCCGCGCCGGCTGCAGGTCTCGTTCGCCATGATCTTCGGCATGCTCGGGACTAGCGCGGTCGCCATCGGACCCGTGGTCGGCGGTTGGATCACCGAGGTCCTGTCCTGGGAGTGGCTGTTCCTGATCAACGTGCCCATCGGCGTGGTGGTGGTGGTCGTGGTCGGGATGTTCGTGGACTTCGACCGGCCGGACGCGCGCCTGATCCGGCAGACCGATTTCGCCGGGATCGTGCTGGCGTTCGCGCTGCTCGGTTCCACCCTGTTCGTCCTGCAGGAAGGCCAGCGCCGGGACTGGTTCGAATCGAGTCTCATCGTCGGCTGCACGATCATTGCCGGGATCACGCTGGCGGCGTTTCTGGTCCGCGAGTTCACGGCCCGTGAGCCCCTGGTGCGCTTCGGCACCTTCCGGCGCTCCCACTTCCTGGTGGGGGTGCTGCTCATCGGCGTCTTCGGCGGCGGGTTGTACGTCCCGATCTACCTGCTGCCGCTGTACCTCGGACAGGTGCGGGGCTTCGACACCTCCACCATCGGCACGGTGACCGCCGTCCTCGGCGTCTCCATGGTGCTTTCGGGCGTGTTCGCCGGCCACCTGGTCCGCCTGATCGGCATCGGCTGGACCGCGGCCCTCGGGTTTGCGCTGCTCGCCGCCGGCACGGTGCTGCACGCCGGACTTACCATCGACAGCGGGTTCGCGGAGTGGGCCCTGCCGCAAGTCCTCCGCGGTATCGGCGCGCCTCTGGCGTATTTCACCATGCTGGACCTCTCGATGAGTGCGCTCCCGGTCGCCGAGGTCAAGCACGGGAGCGCTCTCTTCAATCTCGTCATGCGGCTCGGGGCGGCGGTCGGCCTCGCCGCCGCCAACACGCTGCTGGTGGCCCGCACCGACCTGCACTACACCCGCATCGTGGAGGCCACCGCCTTGCCGCCCGGCGGCGGCTGGCAGATTCTGGGCCGGGTATCGAGCCTGCTGGCCGGCACCCCGTCTCCCGAGGTCCATGCCGATGCCGTCGGCTATCTCACCCAGATCGCCCAGCGCGAGGCCCTGATCATGGCGTTCAATGATGTGCTGATCGGCACCGCCTGCCTGCTCGGTGCGACTCTTCTGGTGATGCCGGTCGTGGGGCGCATCGCCCACCGGGCCCACGTCCGGGGCTGACGGAGCCGGTCCGTGGCCCCGTCCGCACGGGCCGGCTCGGCTGATGCGCAGTCGACGTTGTCGGACCGGAAGGCACGGCCATCCGGGGCCGAGACTGCCTGCAGCAGAGAAAGTGCCACGGGCCAAACCCCGTCCGACGTGCACGCAGGGTTGGAAGCCAGGCGGACGAAGCCGTGCTGCGTCAGCGGGCAGGCGGCCGGCCGGGGCTTTCCGCTTGAACCTTCGCGTACAGGGCCGTGATGGACGGGCGACAACCCCGCCAGGGCGCGCGGCAGGTCGAGATCGAGCAGGAAGGCCAGGGCTTGTCTTCGTGCCGCCTGATGCGGTCAGGGGTCAGGACGGTGATGGCGCGGGAGCGCTCGAACCCGGGGAAGCCCCTGTGCCTGTCCGGCTCTGGGCCTGAGGGCTGCCATTCGCGCCGGCGCCGCCCCACCACTGAACGGTTTCGCTCTCCCGCCATCGACCTTGCCGCATCGAGCCCCCGTCGTCGATGTTCGGCGTTGTGCTCATGGGGTGCATCCACCACGTCGGTGTCTGGATGCCGGGGTTGCCCGGATGTGCGAAAACGCCGGCTGTTGCGGCCGTTGATTGCAACCTGTCCAGCGTTGCGATACGGATTTCCGCAGCCGGTTCGGGTGTGGAAGAAGATCGAGGCGCGGTGGTTCGGAAAGCCGCACGGCACAGCCGGCGGCGAGGGTCAGCGCGGGATTTGACGGGAGGAACGCGGCATGGCGCGGAGAAGACAGGGACGTCGGCAACGTGGGGCAAGGGCGCTGCCGGACGGCGGCGCGACGACCGGCCACGAGGCCGAGTTGTGGGCGATGGCCGATGCGCTTCGCGGTTCGATGGACGCGGCCGAATACAAGCATGTCGCTCTCGGTCTGATCTTTCTCAAGTACATCTCCGACGCTTTCGAAGAGCGCCATGCGGCGGTGCTCGCCGAATGGGGCGCGGAGGCGGCTGAAGACCGCGACGAATACACGGCCGAGAACATCTTCTGGGTGCCGCCGGAAGCCCGCTGGAGCAGTCTGAAGGGGCAGGCCCGGCAGCCGGGCGTCGGTCAGGCCGTCGACGATGCGATGGCGGCGATCGAGCGCGACAACCCGGTTCTCGAAGGTGTGCTGCCGAAGGACTACGCCCGCCCGTCCCTCGACAAGCAGCGGCTCGGCCAGCTCATCGACATGATCGGCAACATCCGCGTGGGCGACGCGGAAGCCCGCTCGCGCGACGTGCTGGGTCGCGTCTACGAATACTTTCTCTCGCGCTTCGCCAACGCGGAAGGCAAGAAGGGCGGCGAGTTCTATACCCCGCGCTGCGTGGTCCGGCTGCTGGTCGAGATGCTGGAGCCGTACCGGGGGCGGGTCTACGATCCGTGCTGCGGATCTTCCGGCATGTTCGTGCAGTCGGTAGAGTTCATCCGTGCGCACGCCACGGGCAACGGCAATGGCGGACGGGCGCACGGCGACATTTCGATCTGGGGCCAGGAGTCCAACTACACGACCTGGCGTTTGGCGAAGATGAATCTCGCCATCCGCGGCATCGAGGGCCGGATCGCCCATGGCGACAGCTTCCACGATGACCGCCATCCCGACCTCCGGGCCGACTTCATCCTCGCCAATCCCCCCTTCAACGTGAAGGACTGGGGCGGCGAGCGTCTGACCGACGACCGGCGCTGGCACTACGGCGTCCCGCCGAAGGGCAACGCCAATTTCGCGTGGGTACAGCACATCGCCCACCATCTGGCGCCGCGCGGCGCGGCCGGTTTCGTGCTCGCCAACGGCTCCATGTCGTCGCTCCAGTCGGGCGAGGGCGAGATCCGGAAGAACCTGGTCGAGGCCGGCCTCGTGGACTGCATGGTCGCCCTGCCGGGCCAGCTGTTCTACTCGACCCAGATTCCGGCCTGCCTGTGGTTCCTGGCCCGCGACCGCGGCAACGGCCGGTTCCGCGACCGGCGGGATGAAATCCTGTTCATCGACGCCCGCGCGCTCGGGCGCATGGCGGACCGCACCCATCGCGAGCTGACCGACGACGACATCGCCCGCATCGCTGCCGCCTACCACGCCTGGCGCGGCGGTGACGGCGCGGGCGAATATGTCGATGTGCCCGGCTTCTGCCGGAGCGCACCCCTGGACGAGGTCCGCCGGCACGGCCACGTCCTCACCCCCGGCCGTTACGTCGGCGCGCCGCCCCGGCAAGAGGAGGGCGAGCCGTTCGAGGACCGGATGCAGCGGCTGGTCGCGCAACTCCGCGAGCAGCAGGCCGAGGGAGCGAAGCTGGATGCGGCGATTGCGGCCAATCTGGAGAAACTGGGATTCGGGGGAAGTTGATGGCGGCTTTCCGTTACCATGTCCGGCGCTTTCCGCCTGAAGAGCGGCTCGAGGGGCCGGAACTGTTTTCGCGTATCGGCCCGGCGGCGGCCGCCCTGGCGCGTTACGGCGGGGTTCTGTCGGCGGTTCCGAATCACGGCTGACTGAAATTGCCCGATTTTCGGGATTGGGCTACCCTGTCGACCTGACGACGTTTGTCTGCGGAGCCTCGTCCGGGCCGGCGGGCGGGCGTTGTGTGCCGGCGGAAGGATCAGGCGCGTGATCTGCGCCGTCGCGGGCGGTGCAACCCGGGCTTCTACGGCCAGGATTTGGCAAAGATCAAGGCGGACCCGGCAATATCGGCTGTTGCGCGAGATAGAGGTTCAGGCCATGATCGTTGAAGAAATAAAGAAGAAACTTGAGCAACTTCGCCGCGTCTTGGCCGAGTCCGGAGTGGGCGCGTGAGTGAATCGGACGCCGGCGTACTGGCCGTGCAGTTGGCGCGATTGGAGGAACGCATGAAGACGATGCAGGCGGAGTACAAGACCGACATCGCGCGGCTGGCCGAAGACAACGCCAAGCGCGAAACCCGGCTGGTCACCATGATGGTCACCTTAATCGTGGCGGCGGTAATCATTCTCGGCGTCCTGATCCGTTGGCCCGGCTGATCCTCGGTCCGGGCCGGCGGGCGTCGTGTGCACGCAAGGACCGGTAGCCGTGCTGGTTGCGCTGTTGCGTCTTCCGGGCGTCTTCCAGCTTGACCTGCACGAAGATCGGAGGCCTGATTTGTGGCTTCCCCATCCGCACCTTCTAGACGGTATGACTCCCAGGAGTTCCTCGTGCGTTTGTTGAAATACCTTCGGATGGTTCTTTCAGAACCTCCTAATGTTCCAAATTACGATCGCGATACAATTCGTAAAATGGAACGAGAGACAGTTTCCCGTTTCAGCAGGGGGAATGGCCGATTGCAGATTGGCGAGTATGTGACCCGCGAAGACCTTGACCAAGAGTACAAAGAAATCAAAGGGATTCGATTCGATGACAGATGAGTCCGGTTGTTCTGATTCAGATTTCCCAACGATCAAACAGTACCGGACTGCCTATACTCAGGCAGATGAAGCTGCAAAAGAAATAGAAGAGTTCCGTTCTGCTGCCGTTATTCCGGCTCATAACGAACTACGGTACGCGGGCCATCATCTACTTCTGTCCCTGTCCGATGACGGGAAGATTTCCAAACCCAGTGAGCTTCGCAAGGCAATCAGACATTGCGAACGTTCCATATACGAAGCTTCGGAGGCTGGGGTCGGCCATGCGGTTAAGTTAATCAATCGTTTCAAAACGGACTACGAAGGCTCTGTTATTACCGAAGTTGTGTTGAACTGGTTAGACCATCTACAGACAGTGCGTGAAGCTCAGAAGGAATTGATATCCGGCCGTGAAGGAAAAGCTATTGACCAGAGCGTTTCGAAATACATGACACATTTCCGAAAACTGAAAAACATCTGTGATGAACTGGATAATGCCCGGAGTAGCATGAATGCCGTCCGTCGACGTGAGAGACAGATTTTCTGGCGGCATTTTGTCAGCGTTTCAATGGCGTTATTGGGCAGCATCATTGTCGCGTCGGTGATTTATCTGACAAATTGATCTTTCACTTTTCTTTTTTCGAAATGTTTCGATAATAATAAGGGATATAAAAAATTGTAACCGCTCATCCCGGAATAAACAAAAAAATCATGTTGCCGTCTCTCAATCATTTTGGACCTGTACGACGCCATGAAGGGCCGCATCATCAGCCTGACCCGGTTCCAATACGCCATCTTCGTCCTGGACCGGATCTTCGAGCATCCGGTTTTCCGAAGTTCCGACCTCGTGTCCCGGCTCTCGGTCTCACCTCCCACGGCTCGGCGGATTTTCAAGACCCTGCGCCAGGACGGCATCCTCACGGCCATCGTTGATGGGTGGGGCCGCCGCGCCGCCATCCTGCCGTTTTCCGAGTTGCTGAACATCACGGGGGCCGGGTTTCTTGAATCGCCTGCATCACGTTTCAGATCTTGAGGATCAAGTTTCGCCCCAAGGTGATCGACAAATCGGCTTGATGCGCATATACGATTCACAAAGATTCGATGCTCGAAACACGAAGGAGCCGAGGATGAGGGTCGACACCATCTTCCTGCGGCGCTGCATCGATACGCTGGAAGCCGCCGTCGGCGAGATCGGCAAGCATCGTGCAACGGATGATGTCGCCTACGACATCTATCGCGCCGCCTGCGTGAAGGAGTTCGAACTGGTGCTGGAGCAGAGCGGCAAGCTGCTGCGGAAGCGGCTTGCGGCCTTTTTCGCGAGCAATCGGCAGGCCGACCGCCTTGCCTTCAAGGACCTGTTCCGCCATGCCGCTCGGCACGGACTGATGGAGGCCGACGCGGCGGAGCGCTGGCTGGTCTATCGCGACAACCGCAACGATACCACCGCCCACGACTACGGCGAAGGCTTCGCCGAGGCGACGCTGAAGCTGCTGCCCGGATTCATCGCCGACGCCAAGGTGCTGGCCGACATGATCGAGGCGGCACCGGATGAGTGACCGGCTGCATCTCCGGCCGAAGCACCGCGACAGGCTGGAGACGCTGTTGCGGAAGCATCTGCCGGATGTCGAGGTGTGGGCTTATGGCAGCCGCGTCAATGGTCGGAGCCACGACGGGAGTGATCTCGATCTGGTGCTGCGAGGACCGGATCTCGATGAGATCCCTGTCGATCGACTGGTGGATTTCGAGGAGGCGCTGCGGGAATCGAACATTCCGTTCATCGTCGAGGCCAGGGACTGGGCGCGGCTCCCCGTACGTTTTCATCGTGAGATTGAGCGCGAGCATGTGGTGGTGAAACAATCGATGCCGTGTCGGGACTGGCGTAAGGTTGCCATCGGCGAGATTGCGGACATCGTCGGAGGCGGCACACCATCAACGAAGAAAGCCGGGAACTTTGATGGAACTATCCCTTGGCTAACCCCAAAGGATCTATCCGGAATACATGATCGCTATATGGCACGCGGGGAGAGGAATCTGTCGCGGCAGGGACTCGATAGCTCTTCGGCAAAATTACTTCCTGCAGGATCCGTGCTGCTCTCGACGCGCGCACCCATCGGGTATGTCGCACTTGCAAAGAATCCAGTTTCGACCAACCAAGGGTTTCGCAACCTTGTGGTGCGAGATGGCGTATTTCCAGAGTACCTATACTACTGGCTCAGGCTGAACACCGAAGAACTGGAACGTTACGCCTCCGGCTCGACGTTTCGAGAGCTTTCGAGTTCTTCGCTCAAGAAAATCCAACTCTTCCTCCCTCCCCTTCCCGAGCAGCGCGCCATCGCGCACATCTTGGGCACGCTGGACGACAAGATCGAGCTGAACCGGCGGATGAACGAGACGCTGGAGGCGATGGCGCGGGCGATCTTCCAGGACTGGTTCGTCGATTTCGGGCCGGTCAAGGCGAAGATGGAAGGTCGCGATCCATACCTGCCGCCCGAATTATGGGGACTGTTTCCCGACCGGCTCTCGTTCACCGAAATCGGCGAGATACCCGAGAGGTGGGAGGTCGGCCATGTGGAAGACGGGTTCGATATCATCATGGGGCAGTCACCGCCTGGACACACCTACAACGAAACCGGTGACGGCCTGCCTTTCTTTCAGGGACGGTCCGATTTCGGCTTCAGGTATCCGAAGAACCGCAAATTCTGCACCGCTCCGAACCGAATAGCCCAGCCTTGGGATACGATTGTCAGTGTCCGCGCGCCGGTGGGGGATATCAATATGGCATGGGAGCAGTGCTGTATTGGCCGGGGAGTCGCCACGCTGCGTCCTAGGTCTGGCACCGTATCGTACGGATACTATGCGGCTCAAGATCTACAGAAATATATGCGTGAGTACGAGAATACCGGTACGGTATTCGGAGCGATCAATCGCAAGCAGCTTGAATGGTTGCCACTTTTGCAACCGACACCAAGCATCATCTGTGGTTTCGAGAAGTTCGTTCATCCGAAAGATCAGATGATTCGGCTCCGCACGGCAGATATCGCTACCCTGATTGCGCTTCGGGACTCGCTACTCTCGAAGCTCATCTCCGGTCGAATCCGGCTTCGGGATGCCGAGCGGCTTGTCGGAGATGCCGCGTGACCGGCGACTTGCTCACCGTTCCCGACCGGAAGGAGCGGCTGTCGCTGTCTACGTCAAGGCGCTGGCGGCTTGGGCAGGGTTTCTGACCTCGGTGCCGGAGCCGGACCGGGACAGCGTCGATCTACGGATACAGGCGGGCGGCACACGTCGCCCCCGGCCCTCGACCTGCAACTCAAGGCCACCGCCGACTTCCACTCGTCGCGGAACGGCGTTCTGCCGTTTCACCTGTTCATGAAGAACTATGGCGACCTCCGCATCGAGACACAGACGCCGCGGCTGCTTGTGGTGCTGGAACTTCCCCGGAAGGAGGAGCGATGTCTGACCGTGACTGCCGAGAAGCTCGTTCTCCGGCGGTGCGCCTACTGGCGGAGCCTGCAGCGGGACCATCATGATGTTACGGACCAGCAGACCGTAACCGTACACATTTCTGCGCAGAACATCTTCAATGTCGGGGCCTTGCGGCATTTGATGGGGCAATCCAGGGCGGGAAAACTCTGATGCAAGTCAGTATTCGGAACCATGACGCTCTGCTGGCGATTTCGCCGGCGGCGTTGTCCGCCTATGCCCGCATCGCGGGCTGGAACCGGGACGAATCGTACCGCGAGCACTCGGCCATCTACATCGGCGAAGCACGACCGGAAATCGTCGTGCCGCTTACGACGCGCCTCGGCGACTATGCAAGCGCGGTGGCGGCGTTGATCGAGACGTTTGCTCAGGTGGCCGGCCAGGACGAGTTGACCGTGTACCGATCGTTGGCGACGGCGGACCGTGACGTGATTCGCATCCGGGCGGCGGAAAGCGATGACGGCAGCTTGGGCCTGAACGACGGCGTGAATCTTGTCGAAGGGGCCCGCGACATGGTGCTGGCGGCGGCGTGCTCGCTTCCCGACCCGCGGCCGGTATACCGAGCGGGAGCCAATCGGGATGCGGCTGACCTGCTGCGGCAGATGCGCCTTGGGCAAACGGACCAAGGCAGTTTCGTCGTGACTTTGTCGACGCCGGTCATGCCGCCGCCCATGCCGTCGCTGTTCGAGGATCCGGATGACCTCAATGCGCCGGCCGCTCGCCGGATGACCAGGCGGCTTGTCGAAGCGCTCACCGCAGTGCGTCGGGCGGCGGAGCGGGCAGGTTCCAACGATGGCAGCGCCTTCGGAGAAGAGGTGGCCAGCGGTGTGAGCGCCAATCTGTGTGAAGCGCTGGTCAAGATCCTCGAGCCGTTTCCGAGCCTGGACGTCGACATCTCATGGGCACACACGCGGCCGATGCCGATGCCGAAGCCGAAGACTGTCCGGTTCGGACAGACGGATGCCCCGCTGCTGCGCGAGGCGGCGCAGTCGCTGCGGGAGCGTGCGCCAAAGCTCGATGTGTGCCTCTATGGCTTCGTTCGCATCCTTGAACGCGGAGAGGAAGAGGCCGACGGAACGATCAGGCTTCGCACCGAAATCGACGGACAACGGCAGTCGGTCACGACGGTTCTGGAGCAGGCGGATTACGAGCGAGCGGTTCGGGCCCACGGGGACCGGGCTCCGGTCAAGTTGAAGGGCGACCTTGAACGGACAGGCCAGCGATGGAGGCTTTTGAACCCTCGATTGGAGGGCGTCCTCGAAAATGACGAACCGGACCCGGAAGGCGGCAGAAAATGACATCCGGCAGAAAGGGAGGGTTCTCGGCCAAAGGTGGCCCTTCTCTTGTAACCCGCGTCCGAATTGACGTGCGATGGAATACCCTGAACTGGAAGATCAAGCATGAAGGAAGTGTGCCATTTGCGAAATCAACGGGACCCCGGAATCGGGAATGATGACAAACGCAAACCGGACACCGCCGCGCATTCTGCGTCTCAAAGTGCGAAATTTCCGTGCATTGCGGGACATCGAATTGACACGGATTACACCGCTTACCGTGCTTCTCGGCCCCAACGGCAGTGGAAAGTCCACGGTGTTCGATGTATTCGTCTTTCTGGCCGAGTGCTTCGAGAACGGGTTGCGCCGGGCGTGGGAAAAGCGCGGTCGGGCGCGTGAACTGAAATCGCGCGACGGATCCGGCCCGGTCCTGATCGAAGTCGCCTATCGCGAACAGCCGGGCCAGCCCATTACCACCTATCATCTCGAAATAGACGAGAACAACGGCAGACCGGTCGTGGTGCGGGAATGGCTTGGGAGGAAGAGGCAGGGCTACGGTGCGCCCTTCAGGTTCCTTGACTACGCCGACGGAATCGGACGCGTCGTCTCGGGCGAGCTTCCAGACGCGGAGGACAAGCGGATTGAGGCTCCGCTGAGTTCACCCGACACGCTCGCGGTCAACGCGCTGGGCCAGTTGGCGGAGCATCCTCGGGTCGTCGCGCTGCGCGACTTCATCCGTGGATGGCACGTGTCCTGTCTGTCGTCGAAGGACGTGAGGGGTCAGCCGGAGGCAGGGCCGCAAGAGCACCTCAGCGAAACGGGGGGAAACCTCGCCAACGTGGTCCAGTACCTGTCCGAAGCATACCCGTCAATTCTGGAATTCGTGTTTGACAGAATGCGGGAACGGATACCCAAGATCGAGGCAGTATTGGCCGACCAGATGCCGGACGGGAGGCTGTTACTGAAAATCAAGGACGCCCCGTTTTCCGAACCGGTCACGGCCCGTTTCGCATCGGACGGCACACTCAAGATGCTAGCCTGCCTGGTGCTGCTGAACGACCCGGTTCCACCTCCGCTCATCGGGATCGAGGAGCCGGAAAAATTCCTCCATCCCCGCCTGCTCCATGGGCTGGCCGAGGAGTGCCGGGGAGCGACGGCGGTGACGCAGATCTTCGTGACCACCCATTCCCCGTTTTTCCTCGATGCGCTGCAACCACGCGAAGTTCGGGTGCTGTGGCGCGACGAAGCGGGCTACACCAAATGTCACGCCCTTGGCCGAAACGTAAAGGTCAAGGCGTTCATGAACGCCGGCGCGCAGTTGGGCGACCTCTGGATGGAAGGGCATTTCGGACTCGGAGACCCACTGACCGAGGGCGGGATGCCGACTCGGAAAGGAGGCGGAAGCTGACATGCCCGCCTGCCATTTGGAGTTCCATGTGGAAGAACGCTCCATGGAAGTGTTTCTGCGCTCATGGTTGACAAGAATGCTTCCGGAGGACTGCTCTTTCCAGATTCATCCCTATCCGGGCAAGCACGCCCTGTTGAGAAAAATCGGAGACCGCCTCCGGGGTTACGCGGTTTGGATGCCGGAAGAGTACCGCATCGTATTGATCGTGGATCGTGACCATGACGACTGCCACGATCTCAAATCCACCCTTGAGGGCATCGGCGCGAATGCCGGGTTACGATCGAGACGGGCCGTCAAGGGATCCGACTGGCAGATTGCAACAAGAATCGCAATCGAAGAACTTGAAGCGTGGTACTTCGGTAATTGGTCGGCGGTGCACGCGGCGTATCCCGGCGTACCGAGCAATATTCCCAAGCGAGCCAGGTATCGGAATCCTGACGCAATAACGGGCGGCACTTGGGAGGTGTTTGAACGAATCCTCCAGAGGCAGGGATACTTCAAGCAGGGTCTCAATAAAGTGGAGGCCGCTACAGCTGTCGGCAAACACTTCGATCCGCACGTCAACAATTCCCACAGCTTCAGAATGTTTCGCGATGCAATCATTGAGGCAACCGCCTGAGAATCACCGAAACCGAGGTCGAGGCGACAGCATGGTCCTCGGAGACAGGGAGCCCAAGCGTGTTCGAAGCGCTTTCGATGACGGCGCTGCTTCCGCGTGTCGGGGAGCCCGGAGGGGTATCGAATGCTGACCAAGCTGATCGCCCGTAACTTCAAGCGCTTCAGCGAGATCGAGATCGATCTCGGCAACCCCGTCGTCTTCATCGGGCCGAACAATTCGGGCAAGACTTCGGCCATGCAGGCGCTGGTCTTGTGGGATATCGGTGTCAAGCGCTGGAACGAGAAACGCGGCGGCAAGAGCACACCGGAGAAACGGTCGGGAGTCACGGTGAATCGGCGGGACCTGCTCGCCCTTCCCCACCCCACGGCGGCGCTCCTCTGGCGCGACCGCCATGTTCGTGACGTTCGCAGGGTCGAGGGCAGCCAGCAGACGGCCAACGTGCGGATCGAGGTCGTGGTCGAGGGCGTCGACGAAGACAGGGCCTGGACCTGCGGCCTTGAATTCGACTTCGCCAACGAGGAATCGTTCTACTGCCGCCCGCTGCGAATCGAGGAAGGAAAGCAGCCCAGGCGCATGCCGGTTCCGCACGAGGCGGTTTCGGTGCGTATCGCCTTTCTTCCCCCCATGTCCGGCCTCGCCGCTACCGAGACCAGGCTTGACCACGGCGCGGTGAATGTCCGGGTCGGCGAAGGCCGCACCGCCGAAATTCTCCGCAATCTCTGCTTTCGCATCCTAGACGAGAATCCGGAACGGTGGGAATCACTGACGGAGCGGATCCGGGCGCTCTTCGCGGTGGAGCTCGATCAGCCGCGGTATGTTGCAGAGAGGGGAGAAATCACCATGGGATATCGGGAGCGCGGAGCGGCTCTCGATCTCTCGTCGAGCGGACGGGGATTGCAGCAGACCCTCCTGATCCTCGCTTACATGTACGCCAATCCCGGCGCCGTCATCCTGCTGGACGAACCCGACGCCCATCTGGAAATCCTGCGTCAGCGCCAGATCTACGGACTCATTACGGAAGTGGCTTCGAACAACGGCAACCAGATCATTGCGGCAAGCCATTCCGAAGTCCTGCTGAATGAAGCGGCCGACAAGGATTCGGTGATCGCCTTTTTGGGAAAGCCGCACCGGATCGGCCACGGGAAAAGCCAGGTGCGCAAGGCTCTGGCCGAGATCGGCTTCGATCAGTATTTTCTGGCTGAGCAGACCGGCTGGGTGCTGTATCTTGAGGGTTCCACCGACTTGGCGATCCTGCAGGCTCTGGCCCGGCGCCTGAATAGGGACCAGGCAGTCCGGGCGCTCGGCAGACCCTTCGTCTCCTATGTCGGGAACAACCCGATGGCCGCCGCGCATCACTTCCACGGCTTGAGGGAAGCGATCCCCGATCTCAAGGCGGTCGCCCTCTTTGACCGCCTCGAACGGGATCCGCCGGAAGATCCGTATTTCGAGCATCTGGTCTGGAAACGGCGGGAGATCGAGAACTATCTGTGCTCCGAGGCGACTCTCGAGGCGTACGCACGCGCCTCCGCGAAGGCCAGCGAACCGATGCCCCTGTTTACGTCATCGGAAGTCGACAGAAGATTGCAGGCCATGCAGGAATCGGTTTCGGAGATCACCGAGGCGTTGGGCCGTCTGGGGAAGGGGTCGCCCTGGGACCAGGACATCAAGGTGAGCGACGAGTTTCTGACGCCGCTGTTCGAGACGTATTTCGGGAAGCTGGGCATCCCCAATCTCATGAAGAAGGCAAGTTTCCACGAACTCGTCGAGTATGTTCCCGAGAACGAAATCGATCCCGAGATCGGGGAAAAGCTGGATGCCATCACAGTCGTGGCAGAAACCGCTGCACCGGTTGTCCCCGAATAGCCGCATCGCGGCATCCTTGGTGTTTCAGGCCCTCACCGTCGCTCCTTCGAGCGGACCGTGACCCGCCTCACCGAATCCGAGGTCGAGGCGGCCGCGCTCGAATGGCTCGAGGGTCTGGGCTGGGCCGTGGCGCACGGCCCGGACATCGGACCCGAGGGGCCGGCGGCCGAGCGGTCGGATCCTGGCCAGGCGGTGCTGGAGCGGCGTCTGCGGGACGCGCTGGCCCGGCTCAATCCCGACCTGCCCGCTGCTGCGGTGGACGACGCCTTCCGCCGGCTGACGCGTCTGGAAGGAACGACCCTTGAAGCGCGCAACCGCGCCTTCCACCGCATGACGGTCGAGGGCGTCGGCATCGAATACCGGAACGCGAAGGGCGTGATCCGGGGCGCCCAGGCGCAAGCCATCGACTTCGACGATCCCGGCCACAACGACTGGCTGGCGGTGAATCAGTTCACCATGGTGGAGAACCGGCGCGAGCGCCGGCCCGACATCGTGCTGTTCGTCAACGGCCTGCCGCTCGGGCTGATCGAACTCAAGAACCCGGCGGACGAGGACGCGACCGTCTGGACGGCGTGGCAGCAGTTGCAGACCTACAAGGCGGAGATCCCGTCCCTGTTCGCCATGAATGCGGCGCTGGTCATTTCGGATGGGGTGGAGGCGCGGGTCGGCACGCTGACTGCCGGGCGGGAATGGTTCAGGCCCTGGCGCACGATCTCCGGCGAGGCGCTGGCCGATCCGGCGCTGCCGCAGTTGCAGGTCATGCTGGCAGGCATCTTCGATCGGCGCCGCTTCCTGTCCCTGGTTCGTGACTTCCTCCTGTTCGAGGATGACGGAGGCCGCACGCCCGCCAAGAAGATGGCGGGTTACCACCAGTTCCATGCCGTCGAGACGGCGGTTGCGGAAACGCTGCGCGCGGCCGAATTGCAGCGGGCCGACGGTGTCGGCGAACGCCGCGGTCTCTCCGGGCGCCGGTCCGGCGGCGAACCCGGCGACCGGCGGATCGGCGTCGTCTGGCATACTCAGGGTTCGGGCAAGAGCCTGACCATGGCCTTCTATGCCGGACGGATCGTTCGGGAGCCGGCGATGGCGAACCCGACGGTGGTCGTGCTGACCGATCGCAACGACCTTGACGACCAGCTCTTCGCCACCTTCGCCTGCTGCCGCGACCTGCTGCGTCAGCCGCCGGTTCAGGCGGACAGCCGGGCTGACCTGCAGGCCCGGCTTGCGGTCGAGCAGGGCGGCGTGGTGTTCGCCACCATCCAGAAGTTCTTTCCCGGCGAGAAAGGCGACCGGTACCCCCGGCTTTCCGACCGCGGCAATATCGTCGTTATTGCCGACGAGGCGCACCGCAGCCAGTACGACTTCATCGACGGTTTTGCCCGCCACCTGCGTGACGCGCTGCCCAACGCCTCCTTCGTCGGCTTCACCGGCACCCCCATCGAACTGCAGGACGCCAGCACCCGCGCCGTGTTCGGCGACCATATCAGCGTCTACGATATCCAGCGCGCGGTTGACGATGGCGCGACGGTGCCGATCTACTATGAGAGTCGGCTTGCCGAACTGGCGCTCGACGAAGGGGAACGGCCCCGCATCGACCCGGAGTTCGAGGAGGCGACCGAAGGCGAGGAGATCGAACGCAAGGAGAGGCTCAAGACGAAGTGGGCGCAGCTCGAGGCCATCGTCGGTGCGGAACAGCGCATCGCCATGATCGCCCGCGACCTCGTCGAGCACTTCGAGCGCCGCCTCGAGGCAATGGATGGCAAGGCGATGGTCGTGTGCATGAGCCGGCGCATCTGCATCGACCTCCACCGCGAGCTTGTTCGCCTGCGGCCCGATTGGCACGCAGAAGGGGACGACCGGGGGACGCTCAAGGTCGTGATGACCGGCGCGGCTGTTGGCGGCGAAATAAAACGGCGGGATTCCGGCGGTAAGCCGCGCTTTTCCGAAGGTCGTTTCTTTCCCTATTGTACGACTGCCGGAGCTCCTGCCGCCGGGTGGCAGGAAGGCGCGTTCGGCGCCGAACGGATCACGGGTGGCTCAGCGGCCTCCTTGAGCCGGCCGGCCGCTGCCTTCGTTGGTTCCGGCCCGTCTGGCCGCTGCGTTACGTAACGGTGCTACAGCGGGTACCCGCATCACCCGTCGCGACCGAACCCGCGGGGCAGTTCCTGTTCTGCCAGGGCTTCGAGGTCGAGGTCGTCAAGGGCTTCGATCGCCTGGTCCAGGAGTTCTGCGGTCGCCGTCGTCTCCAGCGCCTCTGGCAGGGCGTTCCGCCAGTCACGGTATTCCTCCCGGATCGCGATGATGGCGTCGATGGCGTCGTGCAGCCGCTGCCGGCGCGAGCGCCGGTCCGGCGGCGGGCGCCGCGCCGCCGGTGACTGACCCTCGCGCCGGCGCTGACGAAAGCGCCGTTGCCGTTCGGCGTTGGACAGTGCCATCGGGTTGCCTTTCTTGATCCCTTGCGCCCCGTTACGTAACGGGGTCCGGAGACCGGGACTTCCGGCCGCCGCGCAGGCTTCGGCTGGCCGTCGGCACAGGGGTGCGCCGTGACCCCGCCGGCCCGGGCGTTCCGGCGGCGTCAGCCTGTCGCGGCGGCGCAGATGACGTCGTTCCAGTCGGCGTGTTCGGGCGGACGCCGTCGCTGGAACGCGACCTGCGAGGGGACCTCGAGTTGACGGCGCAAGGCTTCGGCCTGGCGCTCTCCGGCCTCGTCGTGGTCCTGTGCGAGGACGACGGTGCGGACGTTGGGTAGGGTGCGGGCGGCGAGTCCGATCTGCTCGCGTTGTCGGCGCGAGGGGGCGCCGGCGGTGGAGAGGAAGGCCTGGCTGGGGTGGCACTGCTCAATCTGGGCCAGGCTGAGGGCGTCGACGGCGCCTTCGGTGATGACGAGGGTTTTCAGGTCGGCGGCGTGTCCGGCGCGGACGGCGAACAGGCTGCGGGAGCCGCCGGTGGCGAAGCGTCTCGCGCCGTCGGGCGGGCCGATCTCGAAGCCGGTGAGGCGGCGGTGGCGGTCGCGGTGGGCGAAGAGGACGTGGCCGTGGCGGTCGCGGCGGATCAGCGGGCGGGCGGCGGCGAGCGTCTCCGGGCGGATGCCGCGGCCGACCAGCCAGGCCGGCGCCGGGTCCGGTACGGCCGCGTGCCAGTGGCGGCGGAAGTCGCGCGCGGTGCCCGCGGGTTTGCCGTAGCGGGTGCGGATCTCGGCGAAGGAGAGGCCGCGACGGAGCAGGAAGTCGATCGCGGTACCGTGGTCATCGCTATCGAGGGTACTGAAGTAGACCCAGTGTCCGTTGGGGCACAGCTTCGTGACGAGTTTCGCCTGGCCCGGCGCGCGGAGCACGGGGTTCGCGCGGGTCGAGGCCTGGGGATCGCGGACGTATCCCCAGTCCGCCGCGATGCCCTCGAGCGGCCGGCGCTTGAGCGCGTCGAAGTCGACGTAGGTCATCCGGCTTCGCGCCGGGTGCGCCACGAATCACCGTCGATGGTGATGAGGGCGGCGTCGTGCATCAGTCGGTCGACGGTGCCGGCGATGCCGGCGGCGCTGGGGAAGACGCGGTCCCACTGGGCGAAGGCCAGCGTGGTGGTGACCAGGGTGGAGCGGCGCTGGTAGCGCCGCGAGACGAGGGCGTAGAGGAGGTCGGCCGCGGGGCTCTTGAGGGTCACATATCCGATCTCGTCGAGGACCAGCAGGCGGGGCCGGGCGAGGATTCCGAGGCGGCGGCGCAGTTCGCTTCTCGAGGAGATCTCGACGAGTTTGTCGAGCAACTCCGGCGCTTTCTCGAAGCGGACGGTGTGGCCGTGCAGGAGCGCCTGGTGCGCGACGTTGGCGGCGATCATGGTCTTGCCGGTGCCCTGTCCGCCGACGAGCACGGCGTTGTCGGCCCGCTCGATGAAGGCGAGGCTCATCAGGGCCTCGACGCGGTCGCGGCTCAGGTCGCGCGGCCAGGTCCAGTCGAAGTCCGCCAGCGGCTTGAAGGCCGGCAGCCGCGCCCCGGCGCGGCGGCGGTCGTAGCTGCGGGTGTGGCGCACCCGTTCCTCGCTGGCGATCAGTTCCTCGACCCAGCCGGCGCTGCCGACCTCCTCCCAGCGTTCGAGCAGTCCGCGGAGGCCGAGGGCGGCGGCCCGTTTCCTGAGGTCGCTCATGACGCGTCCCGGTCGGCCGCGGCGGGCCGGTCGTAGGCGTCGAGGCCGGTCGCCCGGGGAGTCGTGCCGCGGCCGTCGCGGTCGTCGTCGGTGAGGCTGACAGGCGGCAGGCCCCGCTGGCGGCGGCGCTCCTCGAGGATGGCGCGCACCGTTTCGGGGTGATATGACCCGCGATCGTGCGCCATGGCGATCCCCCGGTCGACCTCGTCGGCGCCGTGCGTGTCGAGCAGCTTGGTCAGGATCCGGGCGCAGTACGTGACGTTCCGGCCCCGATGCCCGGCGTGCGCGAGCATCTCCTCCGCCCGCGGCACGGCGCGCAGCAGCCGGTCGCGCAGGCTCATGGCCCGGCCCTGCCGCTTGCGCGCCGCCAGCGCCCGGGCATGCTCCGGGTCGCTGACGGCCTGCTGCCGGTCGTAGCAGCGCCGGTGGCGCGCGACCTCGCGGGTACCGTCGAGGAGGCGGACGGTGCTGCGGTCGGCGGCGAGGGTCAGCGTCGCTCCGGCGAAGTCGGGCGGGACGCTGTAGTCGTTCGTATCGAACCGTGCGTAACAGGTCCGGTCGATGCGCGCCGGGCGGATCTCGTGGCACGAGAAGGGTGCGTCCGGCAGCGGCACCAGCATCGGCTTTTCCCGCTCGTAGGCGTCCCGGACGAGCTGGCGGTCGTCGTCCGGCCAGGGCCGCTCGGCGGCGATGCCGGCGCACCACGCCCGGGCCGCGGCGTTGAGTTCGTCGAGCGGGGCCGAGAGGTCGCGACCGGCGAAGAAGCTGGTGCGCACGAAGCGGACGCGGCGTTCCACGCGCCCCTTCTCCTGCGGCCGCCGGGGCCAGGCGGCGCTCGGCTCGAAGGCGTAGTGGGCGGCCAGCGCGAGCAGGGTCGAATGGAAGGTGACGGCCTTGCCCCGGCGCGTGATCACGGCGCTCTTGAGGTTGTCGAACAGGAGCCTTCTGGGCACACCGCCGAACGCTGCGAAGGCCTCGACATGGCCCTGCAGGAAGCTCGGCATCCGCGCGTCGTAAAACAGGCTGAGAGAGGTCTGGCGCGAATAGCTGAGGGTCACCAGCAGCCCCATCAGCGGGCGCCGCGCCTGGCCGATATCGACCTTCCCGAACTCGGCCCAGTCGACCTGCGCCTGCTCCGCCGGCAGGAAGCGGAGCCGCAGCGACGGCTCGGGCCGCCGGGCGGGCCGGAGGTCGAGGGCGCGCAGGCTGTGGCGAAAGTGATCCTCCCCGCCCTGGTAGCCCCGCGCCTTGACCTGCCGCCAGAGCGTGCCGGCCGGCAGCCGCGGCTCCTCTTCGAGCTGCTTCCGGATGAAGGGCACGAAGGTGTCGATGAACTTCGCCCGCGGCCGCCGCTCCGCGCCGGCCGCCCGCAGCGCCCGCGTCACCGTACCGTGGTGTACGCCGAGATGCCGCGCGATGGTCCCGACCGGCCAGCCCTCGGCCCGCGACAGCCGCACGATCGTCGACCGCATCTCCTCGTCGATAGCCATGAAATCGCCTCCCGTTGTGTCTCCATGACGCGATCAGGGGTCCGCCAGCACCAGATGCGAGCACACCCGACCGCAGATGACGCATCGAGGCACGGATTCGCGCCTCGATCGCGCCGGAAACACCCGACATAGGGGCTCGCGCCGGGGTCCGGAAGAGTGGTCCGTAACGGTTGGGCGGAAAGCGGCGCCAGCCGGGGCCGAAGGAGCGGCGCGGAACGGGCCCGCAGCCGCCGCCCGGGCGGCCAGGCGCGCCCGGAGCGCCTGACGCCTCCGGTAGCGCTGCTGACGGATCCGGCCCGTCTCGCGCCCCCGCTCGGTGCGGCGGTAGCGCCTCCGCGCCGCCCGGCGGTTCTCGACCCGGGACCGCTCGCTGCAGGCCCGGGAGCAGTACATCTGGCCGCGGTCGCAGGACCGGCAGATCACGACCTGCCGACGGCACCGCTGGCACGGGAACAGGCGTCCGGTCCGGCACATCGCTCCGCCCGAGAGCGAGGTAGACCCAAACGCCGGAATGCCGGATACTCCACGGGAGTTCGGTCCCCGTGACCGGCTCGTTCAGGTGCGGCGCCGGGATTCTGGGTGAATCTGTGCCGGCGCCGCATCACTCTCTTCTTCCCTGCTGCGATACCACGCGGACACGGCCGTGGCAAAGCCGGCCCGACCGAACCGGCGACAAGAACGCACTCGATCTATCCCGAATGGTGCCGTGCGCCCGACCCCTGCCTCAGGCGCGAATCTCACTCCGACACAGTACGGAAATCCGGCCGCCGGCCGGCGCACACGATCGATACCCCACGGTACGACTCGACCAATAGGACCGTACAATGGGAAAAGGAACGATCCTGGCCAAAACGCGGCTTACCGCCAGAATCCCGCGCTTTTTCGCAGCCATCAACAAACGCGCCTCATGAGCGTTTGCCGTGAACACTCGGGCGGGCCGGGCCGAGCTCTAGCGTGGCGGCCTAGAGCGCACGCTTTGGGTCGTCGATATCTGCGCCGGATCTCGGGGCTTGGCGGTGTTGTCTTCCCCTGTTTTTTGGACAACGGGCCGGTGGTCCGGGATCGTGCGCAGAGGAAGTTTCAGGCCGGTTTGGGTCGGGCCGTCCTGGCACTCCAGTCGATTCGGAAGGTGTGGTCGCCCACCGGCTTGAGTACGCCGCACTCTTTGAGTTGTCGCAGCCACCGGGGGGCATTGCGATCGACCAGCAGGGCTTCGTAATCGATGTCGGGGTCGCGATACGGGACATCGTCCCGCAGCATGGCATAGAGAGCACGTGCCATCTTGTGGGCGGTGGCCACGATGGCGCGCTTATAGCCACGGCGTGCGGTCAACACCTTCCGGTAGCTGGCGAATTGACAGTTCTTGGTACGTGCGGCTCCGTGGGCGGCCTCCACCAGCAGGGTGCGCAGGTAGCGGGAGCCCTTGAGCGTGGTGGCTTTCCGGCGTTTGCCGGCGCTCTCGTGATTGCCTGGTGCCAGTCCGGCCCAGGCCGTAAACGCCTCGGCGGACGCGAACGGCGTGACGTCGGGACCGCCGATCTCGGCGAGGATCGCGGCGGCGCCGATCCGGTCGATCCCGGGCAGGGTCTGGAGGAGGATCAGCTGGGAAGCGTACGGCCGAAACGCCCGGATCAGGTCGGCTTCGACGGCCGCGATGCGAGCCTGTTCGGCGCGCTCGTCCGTCATCAGGTGGTTGAGAATCATACGACCCGAGCAGCTAAGCTTCAGGGTGAGCGCCTCCCCGAGCAGCTTGATTTTCTCCGCCACGTGCGGAGTCAGACGCGAGAGGATCGTCTCGCGGTCCTCGCCTCGCGCCAGGCCCTCCAGAATGATCCGGCCGTTCTTGCCGAAGACATCCGAGAGGATGCCGCCGATCCGAACCCCGGCATCGTCGATCTCCTTCTGAATCCGGTTCCGTGTCTGACTACGTTTCTGCACCAGTTGGCGGCGATAGCGGCTCATCCGCCGCAGGCCATGGAATTCTTGATTCGGCACCAGACTCGGACGGCACAGTCCGAACTGACAGACGCGCGCCAGCCAGCGGCTGTCCTCCACGTCGGTCTTGCGCCCCCGCAGCTGCTTGACGTGATGGGCGTGCAGTAACTGCACTTCGATCCCGGCGGCCTCCAGCCGGTCCAGCGGGGCCCGCCAGTACACACCCGTTCCTTCCATGGCCGCCGCGGTGACGGCATGCGAAGTCAACCATTCGGCCAAGGCATCCAGACCAGGCCCCAAAGCACGGAACGTCTGCGTCTCGCACATCGGTTCGCCAGCACCCGTGGCCAAGCGGACGGTGGCCGTCAGCTGGTGCTTGTGCACGTCCACTCCGGCAGCGCGCGAATGGACAACATGCAAGGTATCGGTAATCATAAGTCGTCTCCCAGTGAGATGGCTGGAGACGGAGTGGGTGACCGGGGGAAGCACTCAAGGTGGCCATTCGGCTAACCGCGGTGCATACATTTTGCCGTTCGTCCTCATCCGCAAAGGATGGGTACATACAGGGGTACGCTACCTGGTCACCCGGAACAGTTTGCTGGCGTGGTCTAGGCCAACACTAAAAATTCGTTCTCCTTTCCGTCTCCAGCACCCAGTGTATCCCGGTTCTGGAGCCCTCTCCAAATCCGCCGGGAGCACCTGTGAACGAAAGCGAGAAACCGCCGCGAAAGGTAGGGAAAATCCTTGTCCGCGAAGTGCAGTTACGAAGACCCAGCCGCGAAAAAAGCCACGCTAGAGCTCGGCCCGGCCCGACCGGGTGTTCATGTACTGGGGTGAGGGTCAGCGCGCCTCATGAGCGTTTGCTAGCGAATGCGCGGCCGTCTGACACGCCGGTAGGAGGGCCGGGTCGACTTTACTTGATGGTAGGCCGTGACGAGCTTGCCTTCCGGCACGACAAGTACCTTGTTCGTGAGCCGCTCGACCGTGGTGATCTGTTTCTTCAAGCGCCGGATGAGCTTTGCTGCATCCCGTTCCCTGAGCATGATCCGGTCCCGGCCGACATCAGTGCCGTGGGTGAGAAGAACCTCAAGGTCAGAGTGGCGGATACCACGTTGCGACATTCTGACTTGCCCATGGCGCGTAATCGGAAGTGCGGTCATTCTGCGCTCTCCGGCTCGACAATGCTCTCCCTCTCATCCGCAAACCCCAACTTGATCTTCCGTTCTTGCACCCTACGTCGACGTTCCACTTCCACCCTGGACATCTCACTGTCGAGCCACTGGCGATACTGCTCTTCGTCCCTTTCACGCCTTACGCGCAGACACTCGAAGAGATTGATCATCCCGGACCGGAGGTGATCAAGGAGCTCCTCGTCCTTCTCGCCTTCGCCATCTTCGCCATCAATCCTTGCGATGTCTCGCAAGGTATTGTCAGCGATCTGGTATTCGCCAATCGTGCTCCCAGAGTACTTGGAATCAATCGAACTCACTGCACCCGCCGGCAGGCCTTTCGAAAGATTGCGGACGAACTCAAAGAACGGGCCACCATCAGCGTCGGCTTGACATTCAAAAACGTCCCGTTTTTCCACGGCCCTCGTCTCCGTCCAAAACACCTCTTCGCTATCGCCGGTGTAAATGTGAATACCGGAATTACCAAAATGTCGGAAGTGTTGCGAGAGTATGTTTTCTGCGCGATCTCCTCCTATGTAACTAACCCGTAGGTTTCCCGCTGAAACCGGCTTCCACGCGGCTCGCGGCAGGTCAAAATTCCCCCGATTGGCCGCGGCGCCGCCCTCGAGTTGCTTGCGGGCAACGCGACCGGCAACGGTGGTTGAAACTCCTATGTAACTAACCCGTAGGTTTCCCGCTGAAACCGGCTTCCACGCGGCTCGCGGCAGGTCAAAATTCCCCCGATTGGCCGCGGCGCCGCCCTCGAGTTGCTTGCGGGCAACGCGACCGGCAACGGTGGTTGAAACTCCTATGTAACTAACCCGTAAGGCACTGATTCCGAAAGATTCCGGGACTCTCGGTTTCCCGCGAGAAGCCGCCGTTTCAGGCGGGGACTTCACCGGTTTCGACGCGGTGCAGACTGAGACCCAGGGCCGTCGCGCGGCGTTTCAGGTGTTGGATCTGGCGATGCTTGCGTTCGGCTTCGAAGGCCTCGATGCCACGCTCGACGTAGGGCTGGCCCATCGTCAGCATCATCCAGACCAGCCGCGCCAGTTCGTGAGCGGTGGCCTTGATCGCCTTCGCCTTGTCGAGACGAGCCAGACGGGCTCGATGCTTGGCACCGATGTAGCTTTGGCTGCGTCGGGCCGACATCGCAGCCACTTTCAGCGCTTGACCGACCCGGTTGATCGGCATGCGCCCCTTGATCGGCAGCTTGCGGTCACCGCTGATCCGGGTGCCGGGGGCCAGCCCCAGCCACGAGCAGAAATGCTGACAACTGGGAAACCGGGACAGGTCGGAACCCACTTCCGAAGTAATCAGCAGCGCCGTCTCGGTCCCGATCGTCGGAATCGCGGTCAGGTCCACTCCCAGGACACGGTCGAGAGATTGCTGCAGCACCGACTTCTGGCTGGCCGGGCCGTCACGCGCCGCGGCGTGATCGGTCGACGGGGGGTCGTCCAACACGGTCGCCTCGTCACCGTCCGGGTTCGACGAGTCCGAACCCAGATGATCCAGCTCGGCCATGATCGCCCGATTGCAGGCCTCGATCTGTCCGGTCAGAAAATCGTAGCGCTGCAAACTCTGCTCCAGCGCAAACAGATGCTCGTGACGCCAGGTGCCTTCAAGACTGGCGGCAAGCAACGACTCCGGTGCCTTGACACGCGGATCCCGCAGCGCTGCCAGAACCGCGGGATCCCGTTCGCCGGCCACAATCGCTCGCAGGATCTGTTGGCCGGTCTTGCCCATGATGTCGCTGATCACCGAATCGATTCGGACATTCATTTGCGTCAACGCCTTCTGCATCTGCAACACACAGCGGGACTGATCCTCGGTCAGACGCTTGCGCTGGCGCACCAGAGACCGGACCGCGCCGTGCGCGTCCGGAGGGCGAAAACAGCCGCGGAGCAGGCCGTGAGCATGCAACTGCCAAATCCACTGACAATCCAGCACATCGCTTTTGCGGCCACTGATCTGACGGGTCAACTTCGGCGGCACCAGAATGACCGAGAACCCCGCACGGTCCAGATATTCGAACGCCGGGATCCAGTACACCCCGGTCGACTCCATCGCCACCTCGGTCACCTCATGCTTCTTCAGGAACGCGGCCAACTCCCTCAGGTCCCGGGTCAACGTGTCAAATTGTCGCACCGACTCCGAACACCGCTCCGGGTTGATGGCGACGTAATGCGTATCCTTGCCGATATCAATCCCGGCGCAGTTTGGATGGACCACACTGAGGGATCGAAGTTGGCCGGCCTTGCGGCGGTGCTTTCGTGGCATTGATTTTCTCCATCAGAGTCAGTGCCTACGAACAGGGGACCGTAGCGAAAAAGCTGATTCTCCTATACGAGGTCCGGAGGCCGAAGCCAC
The DNA here is from genome assembly GCA_965203385.1 of Alphaproteobacteria bacterium. Lineage (GTDB taxonomy): Bacteria > Pseudomonadota > Alphaproteobacteria > TMED109 > TMED109 > VXPW01. The sequence goes on along the minus strand of OZ241893.1, from coordinate 1,188,638 downwards.
CGCCCATCACTGACAACGCCCATGCACGGCCCGGGTCAAACTATTGGGCGGGCAACCCAAACGGGTGCACCATTGACAGACCGACCTCCGCGCTGCTCGTGGCAGCCCCAGTCTACCCGGTGGGTCTCGGCACCGCCCCTCGAGTTACTTGCGGGCAACGCGACCGGCAACGGTGGTTGAAACTATTGCATCGCTCAGTTCCCAGAGTCGCTGCTTGCGCTCCAGCAGGCTTCGTTCGGCCACGATGACAAACAGTAGCGGAGCAATATCCAGCACGTCCTGCGGTGGAACCTGGTAGCGTATTGCTACGAGTTGCAGGAAGGCTCGCGCACGCTCCGCAATCGGCACTCTCACGGTGGGAAATAATTCTCTGTCCTGATCATCCGCCGGGCCTATCGGCGGCTTCGTGAGTTCCTCCCATTTGACGCCCAGCGTTTCGCACAGGGGCCGGCGGAGGTGCCCTCGAACCCACGGCTATTTTTTAGTCTACATGTAGTGTATCGACACCCCAATTTCTACCAAATATAGGATTCTTTCACCGACTACGAAGAACTTTGCGAGATCCTCGGTGGGATGACCGGCACGCATGGATGTCGGGACTGGCTATTTCATTCCCGATGTGGCAACGTACCGGCCATGGTGATTCGCCCGACTCTTGATGCGGCCCTTGACCTGCGCACGGTCACGGTGCGCCCGACCCATGGCGAGGGCGAGCACCAGCGCTGGGACCGTCTGGTCGCAGAACATCACTATCTGCGGTTCCGTGGGATCGTCGGCAAGGGCCTGCGTCATGTCGCGCTGCACGGCGAGACTTGGCTGGCCCTGGTCGGCTGGCAGCCGGGCGCATTCAAGCTGGCGGCGCGCGACCGCTGGATCGGCTGGTCGCCGGAACAGCAATTCCGGCGCCTGCACCTGATCGCGAACAATTCCCGTTTCGTCATTCTGCCCCCCGAACGGGTGCCGAACCTAGCGTCCCGTGTGCTGGGCCTGAGCCTGCGGCGGCTGTCTGCTGATATCCAGGCTGTGCATGGGTATCCGGTCTTCACGGCTATTTTTTAGTCTACATGTAGTGTATCGACACCCCAATTTCTACCAAATATAGGATTCTTTCACCGACTACGAAGAACTTTGCGAGATCCTCGGTGGGATGACCGGCACGCATGGATGTCGGGACTGGCTATTTCATTCCCGATGTGGCAACGTACCGGCCATGGTGATTCGCCCGACTCTTGATGCGGCCCTTGACCTGCGCACGGTCACGGTGCGCCCGACCCATGGCGAGGGCGAGCACCGGCGCTGGGACCGTCTGGTCGCAGAACATCACTATCTGCGGTTCCGTGGGATCGTCGGCAAGGGCCTGCGTCATGTCGCGCTGCACGGCGAGACTTGGCTGGCCCTGGTCGGCTGGCAGCCGGGCGCATTCAAGCTGGCGGCGCGCGACCGCTGGATCGGCTGGTCGCCGGAACAGCAATTCCGGCGCCTGCACCTGATCGCGAACAATTCCCGTTTCGTCATTCTGCCCCCCGAACGGGTGCCGAACCTGGCGTCCCGTGTGCTGGGCCTGAGCCTGCGGCGGCTGTCTGCTGATATCCAGGCTGTGCATGGGTATCCGGTCTTCCTTGCGGAGACCTTTGTCGACATCTCGCGATTTACGGGGGCCTGCTATCGCGCATCGAACTGGCGCTCGCTGGGACTGACACGCGGCTTCGCGCGTAAATCCGGCGGCGCGGCGCGCTGGCGTTATCACGGCCAGCCCAAGGAGATTTTCTTGTACCAACTGACCCCAGACGCCCCCGAGGCGCTGAGCCGGAACGAGCTTCCGAAGGAGTGGCACGCGCAGCAGCACGATGACACGAAACCCATGGACCCGCCGCAGTTGCGCAGCCTGTTTGAGTGCTTGGGCAAGGTGCCGGAGTACCGCAAGCCCCAGGGGAAGCGCTATGAGCTGCAGACCGTGCTGGCGATTGCGACGGCGGCCCGGGTCGCCGGTTATCTCGGCGTGACCGCGCTCGCCCAATTCGGCGCCATGCTCACGCAGGAGCAGCTCAAGTCCGTGAATTCGTTCTTCAGTCCCAGCAAGATGCGCTATACCTCGCCCTCGATCAGCACGTTTCACAAGGTCCTCGCCGCCCTGCCAGCCGGTACGCTTGATCACGCCGTCGCGCTGTGGGTCGCCCAGCAGCTCAAGGAGAACACGCCGCTGGCCGTGGACGGCAAGGATCTGCGCGGCGCCTCCAAGCAGACCAAGGGCCGGCGGCGGATGATGGTTGCCGCCATCGAGCACGAGAGCGGCCTGGTACTTGGGCAGGTCGAGGTTGCGGCGAAGAGCAACGAGATTCCGGCCGTGCGCGAGTTGGCTCGCAGCTTCGACGTGGCCGGGCGCACCGTCACCATGGACGCGATGCACGCCCAGCACGAAACGGCGCGATGCCTGCTCGAGTGCGGCGCCGATTACGTCGTGACCGCCGTCAAGGACAATCAGAAGACCATCCACGACGAACTCAAGGCGCTCGACTTCAGTGACGCTCCCTGGCACGAGAGCATCGATAAAGCCCACGGACGCTTCGAGCGCCGCCGGTGCGCCGTCATCGACCTTTCCGATGGCAAATGGGATGGACGCGCCCACCTCTACGGGCGTCGCCAGGCGCTACGCATCGAGCGCGATTGTGAGATCATCAAGACCGGCAAGCGCAGCCACGAGGTGACCTGGGCCCTCACGTCGCTCGGTCCGGAACAAGCCGGACCCGAAAAGCTGCAAAAACTCGTGCGCCAGCACTGGCATGTTGAAAATCGTTTGCATTATGTTCGGGATTTTACCTACGACGAAGACCGCTGCCGGGCCTACGTCGGCCACCTGCCCCGCAACCTGTCCTGCCTGACGAACGCCGCGATCGCCATCGTGCGTCGCGATGAACGCTTCCAGTACCTGCCCGAGGCCAACCGGCACTACGCCGCCCACCCCCAGGAGGCGCTCGACGCGGTCCTGACTCCGCCCGACCCATAACGACCCACCATCCACTCTGATTGACCGCACGAGAGCCGCGCCGAACGCGCCGCCGGCGGCGCGACCGGACCACTGTGCCCGGACACCCGAAAAACCCGATTCAGACAGCCATGGGCGGCCATTCAAGGCCGCCAAAAGCGGTGAACGGACGGCGAATCGGCCGCCGTCACGCCCGCTCCCGGCCGCGTTGACCCCTCGAATCCGAAAATAAAATGGTCCTGCCCTCGAACCCTTGATGAGATGCCGCGCTCCCACCGGCTGACAGTGTCTTTCGTGCATTTAATGGCATCAGCCAACTGCTGCTGGGTCAGGCCGCGTCGTCCGCGGATGGCCTTGAGGGTCTCCCGATTGAGCTTGTCGGTAATGTCGGGCATCCGAAGCCTCCTTGTGTAGATGCTGCCATCTAGAATAGTCTATATGAATGGACAAGTAAATCGTCATATCAGCATCATTTTTCTATATATATATTGAATTATCTTCCAAAACAGTAAACAATTTTTAAACCATTATGTCGATAAAATCGACATTTCCGAGTTGCCGCTTCTTGATACGACATCGTGTGCGTGTCGCATATCGCTGCCGCAGGCGTGATACGATAGGGCCCTTGGGAATACAGGGCCGGGTGTGATTCTCATATGGACACTTTTTGTTCTTACAATGATCTAGCCAAAAATCATGCGGCGAGCGCAACCTGCGCGACCTGCCGGTTCTCGTTGGCGCAGGGTGGCGGTTTCCAGCCGCCACCGCGGCCCAGGCGTGGGACCAATGCCGCCCAGGCCCGATCGAAACGTCCGGACTTGAGAAGCGACCGGAAGCTCAGGACGCCCTGGCCGCCGTCACGGCCCCAGCGCTGCCCGGAGCGTTTCATCCGGATTGTTACAAGCATCTTGTTGGCGGCTTCCACGGCACCGGAACCGACGGGGAAGCCGGCGGCGGCGGCGTCCGCATAGTGCATGCGGTGACGATGATTGCGGAAGAAAGTCAGTTCCCTCCGGATGACGTCTACTCCCTTGCCTTTCCGCATCAGGTAGCGCAAGGCGTCGATCGCCTTGCCGGCGCCCTTGGGGTCGTGGCGCAGAAGGTGCCGCCACTTCTCGAACCAAGCCGTCCCGGCGGCGGTGTTCGGACCGAAGGCGGCGTCGGCCGCAGCCTTAAGATGTTGAGTCGCATGCCAGAAGTCTAGAAGCATGACTTCGGGGTCCAGCGCTTCCAGGAACGTCCAGTTGTCCTTCGCGCCGTCAGCGACCGCCACCAGCTTCAGGTTCGGATTGACCGACTGCCAGTGGCGTACTTCCGCCGTCAACTGTGCTTTCAGGTTCGTCTTGCCGGTCTCGGGAAGACGGCCGCAGTACCGGCTTTCCAGCAGGTTGCCGCTGCCATCGACCAAGGCCACCACGCCGCACGACGCCTCGCGCCAGCCCGCGTCCGTGGCTTGTTCCTCGGTCGTTTCGGCATGCATGCGCATCATGACACCGTCCAGGGAAACCAGGATCGATTCTGCCTCCTCCGGCAGTTCTTCCTCCTCCCGGAGGCCTTTCAGGACATCGTCGGAACACGCCTCCATGCAGGTTCCGGCATCCCCGGACAATCGCACCAGGGACGCCACCGAGGGCCCCTGACCGCACAGTTTCTCCCACATGTCCTCGCTCTCGCGGGCTGTCAGGTTGCTCATCAGGTACAGCGAGAGGCCCGCCGCGGCCGGCGTCAGCCCGCCGGGCATCAGGCGGAGGAGGGCTTCGGTCGGGATCAGGGACGCACCCGCTCCCGCGGGACGGTACCGAGACCGCAGGAAGTCGACCGGTCCGAAGAGCGTCATCGCACGGCCCGACGTGGGCGCGGCCTTGCGATAGGTTTTCCCCTCAACTTTGACCGTCTTGCCATGATCGTCAAGCGCAGTGAACGCGTCGGTCAGGATGGTGCGGGCCACGCCGAAGAGCATGTCCCGGAGCTGGCTCTCGGCCGTCAGCGGATCACGGCGGTACATCGCCGCCACGTCCCCCGCCAAGCCGAGCTCGGCGGCTTTTTTCACCAGGGCGGCACCCGTCTCCATCAGGGCTTCCTGCGCCGCTTCGACGGACACGCTTCCATCGGCGTTCTTGGCAATCGAGGCGTCAATCTGTACGTTGGTCATTGGAGTGCTCCTTTTTGTCGCCCCGTCAGGGGCGTTGTTGAGATTGAGGAGCACTCTACACCCCCCAAGAAGCCAAGGCCGGGAGCATCGGCGAGCACGGTGATCGTGGAAAAATCACGGCCGGAGCGGCTGATTTTCGCGAAATTGGCCGAATCCGCGCAGGCTCCCGAACTCGAATCAGAAAATACCTTTTGATTTCAACGCATTAAAAAATTGACATTTCGCCATACAGAAATCACACCCACAGGGCCTCTCTCGGACCTCCGGGGCACAGGTCAGCATGCCGCAAGGAGTCCCTACGGAGGCCGACCGGCGAATGTTTCCATCTCCCCGCCGCCGCGAGGGATAAGGTCTCGACCCCACTTCACACCGAAGCCCGGTGCAGGTGTTCAAGCCATCTCACTCCACCGGCCATCCTCGGATACAACAACCAACCCACTCGTCGCCATTCGGCACCGCACACGGTGACTGTTCAACACCTCGCTTCCACATCAACGCAGAAATTGCAGTGAGCAGGACATCGGCAAGGCGCCTGCATTCTTGCTGCTGAATGCTGTGACCGGCACCTTCTGGCGATGAAGGCGGGCCGCTACCGCACATGAAGGGGACGCCACCGACACAGCATCAAGCTCCACAGCAACCAGCCCACGCCATTCGGGGGACCATATTCAGGGTTCAGGCATGGTTATACTTGGTACACCAAACCACCAGCATGGCAACAACACACTCGAAACTGGAGGGAGAAATGAATCTTCGCCTGACGGCTGTTCTGGTGGCAGGAACGGCCTTGCTTGGGGGGTGCACCAACCCGAGCCCCCTTGTGATCTCTGACCTGCAAACAGACAAGGTGGTCATCCAGGCGGATAGGGACGAAGACAATGCAGCCGTCTTGGGGAAGGCACGTGAAGGGTGCGCCGTTCACGGCCGGACACCACTGGCAATCAGCACACTGCAGAAATGCAGTCACACCGTATGCAGTAGTCCGTTCTGGAGCACATATTGCAACCCGACAAACTGCTGGATAGAACACTTGTTCGCCTGTGTTCGACAGAATGAGTAGACCTGTCAGTGTGACAAGAAATCATGCGGAAGAGAGTACCTGCAGGATGGGCCAGCAACTGTAAATCCGCATTTTGGGCGGAGATTCTACAAACATCACCTGCCTAGATGAATGGCGGCCACGTTGCTTGTCGCAAATGTAACGGCTCAAACAACCGCTGCCGGCGGAATCGACGCTTTCCGGGGCCTTTCAACACCCCTGACCGAGGTCCGGCCAGACTCACCGTGCCGTTTCGCAACCGCCGGAAAACCGGCGCCCCTCAGCACACTTCGAACAGACCGGCTGCCCCCATCCCGCCGCCCACACACATGGTGCACACCACGAATTTCGCGCGCCGCCGCTTCCCTTCGATCAGGGCATGCCCGACCAGCCGCGCACCGGACATGCCGTACGGGTGTCCGATCGAAATGGCGCCGCCGTTCACGTTGTATTTCTCCGGATCAATGCCGAGGTCGTCGCGACAGTACAGCGCCTGCACGGCGAAAGCCTCGTTGAGCTCCCAGAGATCGATGTCTTCGACGCCGAGCCCGTGCCGCTTCAGCAGGCGGGGCACCGCCCGTACCGGCCCGATCCCCATCTCGTCCGGTTCCAGGCCGGCCACCGCAAGACCCCGAAAGATGCCGAGCGGTTCGAGTCCCCGTTGCTCCGCGAGCTTCGAATCCATCACGACGCAGGCCGATGCCCCGTCGGACAACTGGCTGGCGTTGCCGGCCGTGACGCACTTGCCGGGCCCCATCACCGGCTCGAGCGCGGCCAGTCCCTCGACGGTTGTCGAGGGACGGTTCCCCTCGTCGCGCTCCAGGGTCACCGCGACCTCAGAGATGGCCCCGCTCTCCCGATCCTTCACCAGCTTGATCGAGGGCAGGGGTACGATCTCGTCATCCATGCGGCCCGCCTGCTGCGCGGCCGCGGTGCGCATCTGCGACGACAGGGCGTACTCATCCTGCCGCTCACGGCTGACCCCGTAGCGTTCCGCCACGACCTCTGCCGTCTGAATCATGCTGAAATAAAGCTCGGGCTTGTGCTGGTTGATCCAGGCGTTCTCGGCCCGGTAGCTGTTGGCATGGTCGTTCTGTACCAGACTGATCGATTCCAGCCCGCCCGCCACCATGACCGGTACGCGGTCGATCAGGACCCGCTGCGCGGCCATGGCGATGGCCTGCATGCCGGAAGAGCAGAACCGGTTGACGGTGGCCCCGGCCGCCTCGACCGAAAGCCCGCCGCGAATGGCGCATTGCCGGGCGATGTTCCCGCCGGTCGCCCCTTCCGGCAGGGCACAGCCCATGAGCACGTCTTCCACTTCGTCTGACGCCACGCCGGCGCGGTCAACCGCATGGCGAATCACGTGACCGCCGAGTTCGGCCCCGTCCGTGTGGTTGAAGGCGCCTCGGTAGGCCTTTCCGATGGGGGTGCGCGCAGTCGCGGCAATCACTGCTTCGGCCATGGCCGGATCTCCCTCTCAGACGGCGTCAGGACACCGGTTTCGCATCCTGGAACGAACCGCCGTCGCTTGCCAGTTGTTCCAGTAACGGTGATTCCGGCCACAGGGCCGGCTCGTCCCGGCGAAACCGTGCGACCGTTGCGGCCACTTCCGCGAGGCCCTGCCGTTCCGCATGGTACATCGGGCCGCCCCGCCAGGCCGGGTAGCCGTAACCGTTCACGTAAATCACATCAATGTCGGAAGCCCGCTGGGCGATCCCCTCTTCCAGTATTCGCGTCCCCTCGTTCACCAGCGCACCGTGCAGGCGGGCGAGAATCTCGTCGTCGTCGAACGTCCGGCGGTTCACCTGCTTTTCGCGGCTGACCCGCAGGATGATTTCCTCGACCTCTGGATCCGGCAGGCCCCTGCGGCTGCCGCCTTCATAGCGGTACCACCCCTTCCCGACCTTCTGGCCGAATCTTCCCTGCTCACACAGTGCATCGGCAACGGCGCCCGTGTACCCTCCGCTCCGGTACAGGCCCTCCGCCAGGTGCCGTTTCCGGATGTACCACCCGACATCATTGCCGGCCAGGTCGCTTACGGCGAGCGGACCCATCGCCCACCCGAAGGCGTAGGCGGCGCGGTCGACCTGCTCGGGCAGCGCACCGCATTCGACCAGGTACTGGGCTTGCCGGATGTACTCATGAAACATCCGGTTGCCCACGAACCCGTCGCAATTGCCCACCAGCACGCCCACTTTCCGGATGGTGCGGGCCAGCGCCATCGCGCTCGCGATGACGGTATGCGAGGTCTTGGTCGCCCGGACAATTTCCAGCAGGCGCATGACATTGGCCGGGCTGAAGAAATGGGTGCCGATGACGTCCTCGGGACGACGGGTCACGGCGGCGATCGCATCAACGTCAAGCGTCGAGGTGTTGCTTGCCAGAATGGCTCCTTCACGCATGATCCCGTCAAGGGTGCGAAAGACCTTCTGCTTGACCGGCATGTCCTCGAACACGGCCTCGATCACGATGTCCGCGGACCCGAGCGCATCCATGTCGCCGACACCTTCAATGAGATCCATGCGGGCTTCCACGTCCGCCTGACTCATCCGGCCGCGTTCCGCCGCCCGCTGGTAGTTGGCGCGCACGACCCCGAGTCCGCCCTCCAGCGAAGCCCGGTCGGCATCCACGATCCGGACCGGAATTCCGGCATTGGCGAAGTTCATCGCGATGCCGCCCCCCATGGTGCCGGCGCCGATCACCGCGGCCTGCTTGACCGGGCGGGGCGCAACCGTCTTCGGAACGTCGGCGATCTTGTTGGCGGCGCGTTCGGAAAAGAACGCATAGATCAGCGCCGGCGATTCCTCGGAGTCGTGGCACTCCACGAACAACCGGCGCTCATGGGCGAGACCTTCGTCAAAGGGCAACGTGACGGCACCCCGCACGGCCTCTACGCAGCGGAGCGGCCCCTCCCGGCCGCGGGCGGTTCGGGCCAGCTTTTCCCTTGCCCGGTCAAACACCGCCGGATCAACCTCCCCTACCTTCCGGTCGCGGTCCCGCGTAGCCGGCGCCGCCACCTCGCCTGCTAGCACCCGTTCCGCATAGGCCACCGCCGCCGTCACGGGGTCGCCTGCGGCAATCTCGTCGACCAGGCCGAGTTCGCGGGCCAGGGGGGCCGGAACCGGATCGCCCGAAGTGATCATGTCGAGCGCCCGTTCGACGCCTACAAGGCGCGGCAGCCGCTGCGTACCACCGGCACCCGGGAGGAGGCCCAGCTTTACTTCCGGCAATCCGAGACGGGTAGAGGGATCGGCCACGCGGGCCTGACACCCCATGGCGACTTCCAGGCCACCGCCGAGCGGAGTTCCGTGCAATGCCGCCACCGTGGGCTTTTCCGAACGCTCATAGGCGTTGATTACCTGACCGAGACCCGGCTCCTGCATCGGTTTGCCGAACTCGTTGATGTCGGCCCCGGCCATGAACGTGCGTCCCGCACCCGTCAGCACGAGTGCCAGAACCTCAGGGTCGGAACTCGCTTCCTGGAAGCAACGGAGCAGACCTTCGCGCACCGGGTGCGCGAGAGCATTCACCGGCGGGTTGTCGACCGTGATCACGCCGATGCGCCCTCGCCGCTTCCAGGTAACCGGACTGACCATTGGCGGAATCCTCCTCACATAACCGGACATACCCGGCGACACGACGAACTGCGGAGCGTCAGGCAGGAATCCAGTATAGCCGCCCCACCCGGACGTCGGGTTCCGCCCGCTCGGGGCACCCCGACTGCGCTTCATGTTCGCAGGTCACTTCCTGCCCGCCACCGGAACCGGCGTTCGCATCCGTTGCGGGAAACTTCGGGGGGGGGGCCGGCGTCTTCCGGAGGCAACGAATCCGACCGGTCCGCCGGGGCAAAGAAGGCGGCAAAGTCGGGACCGGTCTTCATCACCAGGCGCAGCAAGTCCGCCCATGTCCTTCTCTGCATCGAGGACTGCCGGCGGCTTGCGGGGAAGCCCCCGCGGTCTTGCGGAGGGGCATTGTCGATGCCAGGTCAGTCCGGTATCGACTTCGAGCCGCCGCGCGCCCGTATCGAGCCGGCCGCGTTCGGTCTCTCGTGATGTACCTGTTGGACACAACCGCGATCTATCGAGGGCTGCAGTCATGACTTGATGTATTGACACACATTTTCGTTGTTTCATCCGGAAGCGATCCGGCAGTGGATTGGGTTGAACGTTTTGAAGGTTCGGCAGTACATGAATGGGGGAATATCGGCGAGTTCGAGAGCCCGACCCTGAACCGGTGTCGGAGCAGTCATGCGTTCGAAGGACGTATGTTCGGGGGCTTCCGTCATCTGGCAATAACGCGAGGAAGCGAGGGCGGTCGTTTCCGGAAACCAGCTTCCACATTCCGTACGCGAATTTGCAGTTCCGGATCTTCTGTACGAACGAGAACTGAAGCGCTGCGGAGGCGATTGTATGCTTCCTCGTGGAGAGGATGCCCCAACATCCTCAACGGGAGGAAACCGCAATGACTACTCGAACCGTTCGGACGGCCAGTTCTCTCACCCTGGGAGCTATTGTCGCGGGCGCGGTGACTCTGGTGGCGAGCGTCGCGCCGGCGCAGGATTACGTCACCGACGAGATGCTGCTCGAAGCGGGTCAGGATCCCAACAACTGGCTCATGGCACCGCGAGACTATTCGGGCACCCGCTACAGCCCGCTTTCCCAGATCAACACCAAGACCGTCAAACGGCTGGTGCCGAAATGGACCTTCTCCTTCGGGGTGCTCGATGCCCAGAACACCACGCCGCTCGTAAACAACGGCGTGATGTACGCGACCGCGTCGCACGGCCGCACGTTCGCGATCGACGCCCGCACGGGAGACGAGATCTGGCGGTACTACGACGAGATCCCGGAAGGTGTCGCAGGCAACATGTGCTGCGACATCGGCAACCGGGGGGTCGCCCTGTACCACGACAAGGTCTTCGTCGCGACTCCGGACGCCGACGTGGTCGCCCTCGACTCCAAGACCGGCGAAGTGGTGTGGCACACCAACATCGGGAACTGGGAAGAGGCCTACACCATGACCGTCGCCCCGCTCGTGGTGAAGGGCAACGTGATCGTGGGCCTGTCCGGGGCCGAATACCCGACCCGGCTCTACATCGAGGCCCTCGACGCGGATACCGGCGAGCAGGTCTGGCGACGCTACACCATTCCGGCGCCCGGTGAGCCGAATCACGACACCTGGGGCAGTGCGGACGCCGCGGCCTACGGCGGGGCATCCGCCTGGATCACCGGTTCGTACGATCCGGAACTCGACACCCTCTACTGGGGCGTCGGCAACCCGAACCCCGACTGGGACGGCGTCAACCGTCCGGGCGACAACCTGTACTCCAACACCACGCTGGCCCTGGATCCCTCCACCGGCGAGATCAAGCATTGGTACCAGTACACGCCGCACGACGTCTGGGATTACGACGGCAACAACGAATCGGTCCTGATGGACGTCGATGGCCGGAAGCTCTACTTCCACGGCGACCGCAACGGGCTCCTGTACGCGATCGACCGGACCGACAGCAGCTTCGTCTGGGGCGTTCCGATCTCCAAGGTCAACTGGATGACCGGGTTCACGCCCGAAGGCCGGCCCATCGTCAACCCCGAAAAAGTGCCGCGCTACGACTACGAGGCCAAGGACATCTGTCCGGCATCCGAAGGCGGGAAGTGGTGGAACCCGATGGCAGTCAACCCGCACACCAAGATGATCTTCGTGCCAAGCCGCGAGATCTGCGTGGACATCAAGAGCGCACCACTCGGCGAGGGTCTGAACCCGCCGGTCCGTACGGTCGGCAAGCCCTATTGGGGCATCGGCACGATCGGCTGGAATCCCGGCTACGGGCAGCTGGTCGCGTTCGACGGGCGGACCGGCGAGAAGGCATGGACCGTCAAGGCGCCATCTCCGTACACGAGCGGGCTGCTTACCACGGGCGGTGACCTGGTGTTCGCAGGTACGCCCGAAGGCTACTTCAAGGCGTACCGACAGGACACCGGTGAAGAGCTCTTCTCCTACAACATCGGCACCGGCATTTTCGGCAGTCCGATGACCTACGCCATCGACGGCCGGCAATACGTCGCCGTACCGGCAGGTTTCGGCGGCTGGACCGGCTGGGCCATCTTCGGAAAGGGCGGCGCACCGCAATTGAAGGACAGTCGCAAGGGTGGCTACCTGATGGTATTCGGCCTCTACGGCCGTTGAGCCGACGACCGCAGCCGAACCCGGCTTGCGGTACCCTGAAGTCCCCGGGGGAGAGTGTCGTGCTCTCCCCCGGAGATATTTCCCTCCTTGTCCTGTCAGGGCCGTCATGCGCTTCACAAACACTCTGCTGGTGGCCGGCACGGCCCTCACCTTCTGGGCGGCATTGTCGCCCCCGGCCAAGGGCGACACCAACCCGTTTACAGGTGACCCGGACGCGATCGCTCAAGGCAAGCGGCTGTGGGCCGAGACCGGCTGCTACGCTTGCCACGGGAAAGAGGCTGGCGGTGCGGTCGGCCCTGATCTGACCGACGATCAGTGGGTCTACCGCCCGACCGATGCAACGGTCTTCAAGGCCATCGCCAAGGGCCGGAAGGGCACGACGATGGTGGGCTGGTCCAGCAGCCTGACCGACGAGCAGATCTGGAAGGTCATCGCCTACATCCGCTCGCTCTATAAGGGCGACCCCGACAAGGTCATCTGGTAGCCCCGCCCAGACGGCTATCCGCCGCCTGCCGACAGGCTGCGGCCGGGCGTGGGGTGCGGGCGGCCGGGCGTACCCGGGCTCCGAGGTACGATATCGGAAACCGGGCTGCCTCAACCCCATGCGCCCGACAGCAATTATGGCGCGGAACAACCATTAGTCCGACCTGTTTGCAGCGCAGCAAACCGATTCCGAGCATGTTCACGGCAACTCCGGACTCAACCAAGGGCAGTGCCTCGCGAGCCGGTCATCACGCTGTCCGAAGCACGCAGCCCCTTCAGAAGAATCTGCCCTGCCCCTTCCTGTCGGTCTCGTCGGATGGATTCGTTACGGGCTGAGCGATCCGGCAGTCCCGGTGGGGCACCCGGTGACGACCGCTTCCGGCAGCGCCGGCAATTTCTCAGCCGTGACAGCCCTTGTGGCCGAGCACACGCGCGAACCGAGTGAGTACGATGACCGAGGGGCTGACGCTGATCGGAGACGAGAACGCATCATGCATCCTGGTCGGTGCGCCCGACGATTCTGTACGGGTGTGATTTCTGTATGGCGAAATGTCAATTTTTTAATGCGTTGAAATCAAAAGGTATTTTCTGATTCGAGTTCGGGAGCCTGCGCGGATTCGGCCAATTTCGCGAAAATCAGCCGCTCCGGCCGTGATTTTTCCACGATCACCGTGCTCGCCGATGCTCCCGGCCTTGGCTTCTTGGGGGGTGTAGAGTGCTCCTCAATCTCAACAACGCCCCTGACGGGGCGACAAAAAGGAGCACTCCAATGACCAACGTACAGATTGACGCCTCGATTGCCAAGAACGCCGATGGAAGCGTGTCCGTCGAAGCGGCGCAGGAAGCCCTGATGGAGACGGGTGCCGCCCTGGTGAAAAAAGCCGCCGAGCTCGGCTTGGCGGGGGACGTGGCGGCGATGTACCGCCGTGATCCGCTGACGGCCGAGAGCCAGCTCCGGGACATGCTCTTCGGCGTGGCCCGCACCATCCTGACCGACGCGTTCACTGCGCTTGACGATCATGGCAAGACGGTCAAAGTTGAGGGGAAAACCTATCGCAAGGCCGCGCCCACGTCGGGCCGTGCGATGACGCTCTTCGGACCGGTCGACTTCCTGCGGTCTCGGTACCGTCCCGCGGGAGCGGGTGCGTCCCTGATCCCGACCGAAGCCCTCCTCCGCCTGATGCCCGGCGGGCTGACGCCGGCCGCGGCGGGCCTCTCGCTGTACCTGATGAGCAACCTGACAGCCCGCGAGAGCGAGGACATGTGGGAGAAACTGTGCGGTCAGGGGCCCTCGGTGGCGTCCCTGGTGCGATTGTCCGGGGATGCCGGAACCTGCATGGAGGCGTGTTCCGACGATGTCCTGAAAGGCCTCCGGGAGGAGGAAGAACTGCCGGAGGAGGCAGAATCGATCCTGGTTTCCCTGGACGGTGTCATGATGCGCATGCATGCCGAAACGACCGAGGAACAAGCCACGGACGCGGGCTGGCGCGAGGCGTCGTGCGGCGTGGTGGCCTTGGTCGATGGCAGCGGCAACCTGCTGGAAAGCCGGTACTGCGGCCGTCTTCCCGAGACCGGCAAGACGAACCTGAAAGCACAGTTGACGGCGGAAGTACGCCACTGGCAGTCGGTCAATCCGAACCTGAAGCTGGTGGCGGTCGCTGACGGCGCGAAGGACAACTGGACGTTCCTGGAAGCGCTGGACCCCGAAGTCATGCTTCTAGACTTCTGGCATGCGACTCAACATCTTAAGGCTGCGGCCGACGCCGCCTTCGGTCCGAACACCGCCGCCGGGACGGCTTGGTTCGAGAAGTGGCGGCACCTTCTGCGCCACGACCCCAAGGGCGCCGGCAAGGCGATCGACGCCTTGCGCTACCTGATGCGGAAAGGCAAGGGAGTAGACGTCATCCGGAGGGAACTGACTTTCTTCCGCAATCATCGTCACCGCATGCACTATGCGGACGCCGCCGCCGCCGGCTTCCCCGTCGGTTCCGGTGCCGTGGAAGCCGCCAACAAGATGCTTGTAACAATCCGGATGAAACGCTCCGGGCAGCGCTGGGGCCGTGACGGCGGCCAGGGCGTCCTGAGCTTCCGGTCGCTTCTCAAGTCCGGACGTTTCGATCGGGCCTGGGCGGCATTGGTCCCACGCCTGGGCCGCGGTGGCGGCTGGAAACCGCCACCCTGCGCCAACGAGAACCGGCAGGTCGCGCAGGTTGCGCTCGCCGCATGATTTTTGGCTAGATCATTGTAAGAACAAAAAGTGTCCATATGAGAATCACACCCAACCAGGGGGGCGCGGGCACGCTCGGGATGCACGGCACCCTCGCCGTCAGCGGCGAGGGGACCCCCTCGGGATTTCGCGCCTCGAGTTCGACTGTAACGGCAAGGCGGACGGGAAGAAGCCGCCGGAGGAGAGGAAATCGGCCCGCTGGCTGCGGGGCTGGCGCGACAGTTCGCTTCTCGCGGCGGAGGTGAACGCCGCCGCCCGGCTCCGCCTCCCGGCGGCGTTGCGGCAGGCGGGTGCTTTTTATTGGGCACAAGGGGCAATGCTTGACCCCCCCCCCCCCCCCCCCCGCTAATCTGTGCCCCTCGAACCGGAAGCCGTCTGCGCCTGAAGTCTCGGGCGCAGACGCCGGCAACTTTATCTGACAAGGAAACGATCGTGAGCAGAATAACGTGGAGAGGCACCAACGGCGATGACGCAAAGACCGGCACCGACGGCAGTGACAGGCTGACCGGCCGCAAGGGCAACGACACGCTGAAGGGCGGCAAAGGCAACGACTTCCTCGAGGGCAACGAAGGCAACGACACGCTCTACGGCGGCGCCGGCCTCGACACGCTCTTCGGCGGCGCCGGCAACGACACGCTCGACGGCGGCGATGACATCGACACGCTGTGGGGCCAAGACGGCGACGACATTCTGGACGGCGGCAAGGGCAGCGACGTGCTGTGGGGCGGACGTGGCAGCGACACCTTCAAGTTTTCGCTCGGGGACTCGCTAGAGGGTGACACGATCAACGACTTCGATAGTGGCAAGGACACCATTGAATTCGATTTCGCCGGTTCGTTTTCCGACTTGATAATATTGAAGTACTTCAACGGAGCCAAAATCTTTTACGGCGAAGATGGCGACTATATCGTGACGGAGAGAAAAGCGCCCTCGACCTTCAGCGCGAGCGACTTCGTCTTCAAGAACGCGCCCGCCGGCAACGGGGTCGATGGCGCTCAGGGTGCGCAGCAGCCGAAGACCGGCTTCAACATGCTGGAAGCCACATCCGGCGCTGACACGCCGAGCGGCACCGCCGGAAACGACAAGTTCAACGGCGGCGACGGCAACGACACCGTCGACGGCGGGGCGGGCAAGGACAAGCTGCGCGGCGACGGCGGCGACGACAGGCTCACGGGCGGCGACGGCGACGACCACCTGCGCGGCGGCATGGGCGACGACACGCTCATCGCCGGTGCCGGCAACGACAAGCTGAAGGGCGGCAAGGGCAACGACACGCTGAAGGGCGGCAAGGGTGATGACAAGCTGAGCGGCGGGGCGGGCAATGACACGCTCACCGGCGGTGCGGGAGACGACATCTTCGTCTACCACGGCGGAATCGACACCATCACGGACTTCGCGGACGGGGACACGATCCGCCTGCGGGGGATCGACGGTGTCGACCAGTTCAGCGACATCACCGTCACGACGGTGGAAGAGGGCAAGTACAGGATCATCTTCAGCGAGGGGAACACCCTCACCATCACGGCGGACGGGCCGTTGGACGCCGAAGACTTCCAGATCCTCGATCTCGGCGAGGACCCCGGCGCCTGATACACACCCCTCTCCCCCGGAGCGCGGCGGCGACGCGCTCCAGGGCGGCACTGATCCGAAAATGCACGCCGGGTGTGAAGGGCATGTCGGGCGGATGCATTCCGGTGGGGTGTGATTCTCATATGGGGCATATTTGCGAATCATTCTCAACTTGAAGATTGCCAGTGGTTTTAGGAGCGGGTCTCGTTGAAGTTTCTTCGGGGTGCCGGTCGCGCCGGCGAGAGCGGCCCCGGACGGACAGGTTTGGGGCCGGTCGAAACACGGGCGGAGCGGAGAGGATTGCTGTTCCCGCCGTTTTACCGGAGTGGTGCTGGATGCCTCCACGCCGACATGGAAGCGGTCGAACTCTCTCCCGGTTGCCTCTTCCCTTGCAGCGAGCGGTTACAATTTTTTGAAGATATCAAAATGCACCCCATCAGCGCGGGCCAGGTAGACGGGACATGTCACAGCGCTGGAATGCGGGTGCCGGTCGCGTCTTACGCTTCGGTAGTCCATGGCCGAGACCGCACTGCTGTTCTGGTGCCGCCATTCGTTCTCGTCGTGAGTCAGAAGACCTGCGAGAAACTGGAGCCCTTCATACGTTGATTGCCCCAGGGCGTTCAGCACCGGGGCCGTGTCGCCGTGCAGGCTGTGGTAGCTTTCCCGGAACACGCAATTGGCTGGCGTCTGCAGCGAACCGAAATACGAAGCTGCCGAGTAGAGGCCCTTCAGGTTGTTCGCCCCGCACGCCAGCAGGCAGTTTTCTTCGATCGCACAGGAAAACCGGAGCATCCTGTCATGCAGGTCCGCCGCTCCGAACGTCCGGTTGAACGTGACCGCATCCTGCCCGACCAGCGACAGCAGGACCGCATCTGCCCGGTTGCGCTTCAGTTCTTCCACCAGTGAAGTCATGTCGGCCAAGCCGAACGGCAGGTACCGTTCCAGCGACAATTCCGCGCCCAGGGCCCTCAGCCGCTGTTTGGCGTAGTCGTGGGAGGCGCGGGGCCACACGTAGTCGTTCCCGATCAGAGCCCATCGTCTGGCCCTCCGTTCGGTCCCGAAATACTGCAGCGCGGGGCCAAGCTGGCGCTGGGGCGTATCGCCGATGGCAAAGATGCCGAGGGTGCGTTCCCCGCCTTCATAGAGCGGCGTGTACACGTAGGGTACGCGCTGCCGGACAATCCTGCGGAGGCGCTGCCGTACCGCACTGATGTGCATTCCGACGATTGCGTCAACCGCGTGCGCCGTCAGCAGCGCGTCGACGACCTGTTCGACCGGGGTGGGTGCTTCGACAGCGGAATCGATCATCACCAGTTCGACGGGCCGGCCGCAGATGCCGTCGCTCTGGTTGAGTTCGGCGACGGCGACCTGCGCACTGGCGATGCAGGAAGGGGCCCAGATCCCTGCCGCTCCGCACATCGGGATCAGAAGCGCGACACGAAACGTCGAGCCGGGCAAAGCGAGCAGATCGTTCTCGAAGTCGTCCAGTTCGGCGAGCGGAAAATGCGGGCAGGCAGCCTGCATTTCGAGCGGCCGGATGATCGTGTCAGCCATCATGAAACCGGAGTTTCGTTGAACTGACCGTCCCCGTCAATTACACTGGAAGCAGAACCGATACCTGCCCATGCCGACATGAAGCATCCCCGACCGGTCCAGTCCTACCTGTCCTATTCGCTGGCAACCGCGCACCGGAAGGTGCATGCGTCGCTTACGCGGCGGTTGAAGGAATACGGGGTGCAGGTCGAAGCCTGGCGGGTGATGGAGACCCTTGAACACGGTATCCGTCTCACGATGGGGAAACTGGCCGAACGGGTACTGCTGAATCCGCCGACGCTGACCAAGCTGGTCGACCGCATGGTGGCTGATGGCCTGGTCCATCGCCGCGTCGCCGACAAGGACCATCGTCAGGTTCATCTGGTATTGACCGACCTCGGTCGAAAGCGCATCGACCAGATCAGGAAGCAGGTGCAAATGGAGGATGACCGGCTGTCGCGGAAAATCGGGGCGGGCAAGGCCGAGCTGCTGCATGCGCTTCTCTCGGAAATCGGAGACTGATGGAGCGGCGAGACGTATCGGCCGAAAGAGCCGGCGGGGTTCCGGCCGCCAGGACGGCATTTCGATCGTCAACGGCAGCTGTTGGTACCGTTGCTCTTCAGAGTGGAAATCGCGCTTTTCGCTGGCGGTGCTCCAGTCCGATGCTGACACCGGAGCCACGAACGGCACCCGGGTGGGTCAGGGCGGCCCGGCCATGCCCCGGCCGCCGGGAAAACCTCAGCTGCCCTCGGCGTCCAGCGCGTAGCCGGTGGCCCACACGGTGCGGATCAGGTCGGGGCCGCCGCCTTCGTTGAGCGCCCGCCGCAGCCGCCGGATATGCACGTCCACGGTGCGCTCCTCGACGTAGATGTTCTCTCCCCACACCGAATCGAGCAGCTGCTGGCGGGAAAACACCCGTTCCGGGGTTTCCATCAGCTTGCGCAGCAGCCGGAACTCGGTCGGTCCGAGATGTACCCGCCGGCCCGCCCGGGTGACGCGATGGGTCACGGAACTCAGTTCCAGGTCACGATAGCAGTACGATGCCCCGGGCTCCTCCGAATCCTGCCGGCTGCGCCGCAGCAGCGCCCGTACCCGCGCCAGCAGTTCGGCCGTGGAGAACGGCTTCGTCATGTAGTCGTCCGCGCCGCCGGAGAACCCCTGCAGCAGGTCCTTCTCGGCATTGCGGGCGGTGAGAATCAGGATGGGGTGCCGGTGCAGCTTCGGTTCGCGCCGCACGGCGCGGCAGAGATCCACCCCGGAGATGGTCGGCAGCATCCAGTCGAGGACGGTCAGGTTCGGCTGGTTCCGGCGCAGCATGTCGAGTGCCCGCGCCCCGTCGTCGGCCTCCTCGACCGCGAAACCGCCGGCGACCAGGTTGTAGCAGATGAGGTCACGGATCTCGTCGTCGTCCTCGACGACCAGAACGCGCGGGGTCATGGTGCCTCGCCGGCGGCGGGCACCCCCTGCATCAGCATGTCCTGCCCCCGGGGCCGGTCCTCGGAGGCGCGGGTGCCGACCATCACGTAGTCGACGAGTTCCGCGATATTGGTCGCGTGGTCCGCGATGCGTTCCAGATTCTTGGCGACAAACAGGAGGTGCACACCCGGTGTGATGCGGTGCGGATCCTCCAGCATGTGGGTCAGAAGTTCGCGGCACAGTCCGCTGTACATGTCGTCGAGCTCCCGGTCGCGGTGGCGAATGATCTTCGCGTGCTCGATGTCGCGGTCACGGAAGGCGTCGAGCGCCCCCCGGAGCATGGTGTGCGAGGCGTCCCCGAACTTGGGGAGTGCGTAGAGCCCCGGTACCTCCCGGGTTTCGCAGAGAACCATCACCCGCCGGGCCATGCTGGCGGCCAGGTCTCCGGCGCGCTCGAGGTTGCCGGCAATCTGGATCGCCGAAATCGTGAGGCGGAGATCGTGTGCGACCGGCTGGCGCAGGGCAAACAGCTGTTCCACCTGGTCCTGGACGTTCTCTTCGCAGCGGTCGATCTCCGAATCCTGCTCGATGATCCGCTCGGCCGCCGCACTGTCGCGCTGCGTCACGGCGGTGACGGCGCGGGCGACCTGCGCCTCGACCAGACCCCCCATCTGCAGCAGGCTGCGCTCGATCCTGGCAAGGTCTTCGGTAAACGCTTTGACCGTATGTTCGGCAGGCATCCTCGACTCCCGGGAAACGAACTATCCGAAGCGACCCGTAATGTAGTCCTGGGTCGACGGCTCGGACGGGTTGGTGAAGATCTTCTTGGTGTCGTCGAACTCGATCAGCTTCCCGAGATTCAGGAAGGCGGTCTTCTGCGACACGCGGGCCGCCTGCTGCATGTTGTGGGTCACGATGATGATCGTGAATTCCGACCGCAGTTCGTGAATCAGTTCCTCGATCGTGGCCGTGGCGATCGGATCCAGGGCAGAACACGGTTCATCCATCAGCAAGATTTCCGGGCGGACGGCAATCGCCCGCGCGATGCACAGACGTTGCTGCTGTCCCCCCGACAGGCTGGTTCCGGGCTGGTCGACCCGGTCCTTCACTTCCTCCCAGATCCCGGCCCGGCGAAGGCTGGTCTCGACCAGTTCGTCGAGCGCCCCGCGGGTCGACGCCATGCCGTGGAGCCGGGGCCCGTAGGCGACGTTGTCGTAGACCGACTTGGGAAACGGATTCGGTTTCTGGAACACCATGCCGACCCGGGTGCGCAACTGCGCCACATCGACCCCGGAACCGACGATGTCCGTCCCGTCGAGCAGCATCCTCCCGGTCATCCGGCAGCCGTCGATCAGGTCGTTCATGCGGTTGAAGCACCGCAGCAGGGTCGACTTGCCGCACCCTGACGGCCCGATGAACGCGGTGACCTCGCGGGCCATGATGTCGAGGTCGATGTCGAACACCGCCTGCTTGTCGCCGTAGAAGACCGATACCTTGCGCGCCGCCAGCTTGGCGGGCGAAGGGGCGGACCGGCCGGCAGTTACCATTGCTTCTCGAACTTTCGCCGGAGATAGACGGCCAGCCCGTTCATCACGAGCAGGAAGCCCATGAGGACGATGATCGCTGCTGCGGTCTTTTCGGCGAAGCCGCGCTCCGGGCTGTCGGCCCACAGGTAGATCTGCGCCGGCAGCACGGTCGACGGGTCGGTGAATCCGCCCGGCACCTCGACGATGAAGGCCACCATGCCCATCATCAGCAGGGGGGCGGTCTCCCCCAGGGCCTGGGCCATGCCGATGATCGCTCCGGTCAGGGTGCCCGGCGCCGCGACCGGCAGCACATGGTGGAAAACGGCCTGCACCCGGCTGGCCCCCAGGCCGATGGCGGCTTCGGCAAACGACGGCGGCACCGCCCGAATCGCAGCGCGCGAGGAGATGATGACGGTCGGCAGGGTCATCAGGCTCAGCACCAGGCCGCCGGACACCGGGGCCGACCGGGGCAGACCGAAAACGTTCAGGAACAGGGCGAGGCCGAGCAGCCCGAACACGATCGAGGGCACCGCGGCCAGGTTGTTGATGTTGATCTCGATCAGCCGCGTGATCCGGTTTCGCGGAGCGAAGGATTCGAGATAGACGGCGGTCATCACGCCGACCGGGAAGGACACGAAGAAGGTGACGAGCAGCGCGAGCGCCGATCCGACCACGGCGGCCAGGATCCCGGCTTCTTCGGGGTTGCGGCTGTCGCCGTGGGTGAAGAAGTTGCGGTTGAAGCGGAGTGCGATGCGCCCGGCCGCTTCCAGTTGCGCGAGGCGGGCCAGGGCGGCGTCGGAGATCGGGCGTTCCGCTTCCGGGAGGGCGGCGTCGATGCGCCCCTTGTAGAACTGGTCGACGGGATCGGAGGCCAGCACCCACACGTCCTGAACGGTGCCCACGAAGTCCGGGTTGGCCGCCACCTTCTCGCGCAGGACGTAGACCGTACCGGCGCTGACCAGGTCCGCGAGCGCGCGCCGCCCGGCCCGCGAGTCGCCGGCCTCGGGAAAGAGTTCGGCCAGGCTTGCGCGCAGGATCTGGCGGTAGCTGCGGTCGGCGACGCGCTCGTGATCGAAACTGACGCTCAGCAGAATCTCGGTCTGCACGAAGCCCAGGTAGCCGCGGCTGATGATGCTGGCCAGAAACACGACCAGGAAGCCGAGCGCCACCGAGACCGCGAGGATGCCGTAGAGCCGGAACCGGCGTTCCGACTGCCGCCGCTGCCGGAGCTGCCGCCGCGCGGCCGCCTGGGCGCTGAGCGCCGACGAATCCGGGCTAGTCATACCGTTCACTGTATTTGTGGACGACCCGCAGCGCGACCACGTTGAGCGCCAGGGTCACGAAGAACAGGGTCAGACCGAGGGCGAACGCCGCCATCGTCTTTTCCGAATCGAATTCGTGGTCGCCGACCAGCAGGGTGGCGATCTGCACCGTGACCGTGGTCACGGCTTCGAACGGATTGGCGGTCAGGCGCGCCGCCAGCCCCGCCGCCATCACCACGATCATGGTCTCGCCGATGGCCCGCGAGATGGCGAGCATGAACGCGCCGACAATGCCCGGAGTGGCGGCGGGCAGGATCACGCGCTTGACCGTTTCCGAGGTGGTCGCCCCCAGGCCGTACGACCCTTCGCGCAGGGACCGCGGCACCGCGGTCATGATGTCATCGGACAGGGACGATACGAACGGGATGATCATGATGCCCATGACCAGACCGGCGGTCAGCGCACTCTCCGAAGAGATCGCAAGCCCGAGATCGATGCCGAGCTCCCGCAGGTTCGGGGCCAGCACGAGCGCCGCGAAGAAGCCGTAGACGACGGTCGGGATTCCGGCCAGGATCTCGAGCAGCGGCTTGATCACGGAGCGGGCCCGGGGATGGGCGTATTCGGCGAGGTAGATCGCCGACATCAGGCCGATCGGGCCGGCCACCAGCATGGCGATGAGCGTGATCAGCAGGGTGCCGGCAAAGACCGGGATGGCGCCGAATGCGCCGGAGGCCGCTACCTGGTCTTTCCGCAGCGCGATCTGTGGCGACCACTCGAGGCCGAAGAAGAATTCGAACGGCGAGACGAGCTGGAAGAACCGGAAGGTCTCGACCACCAGGGACAGGACGATGCCGACGGTCGTCAGGATCGCGATGATGGAAGCGATGAACAGGGCCACGAGCAGGGTGGTTTCGACCCGGTTCCGGGCGGTCAGTTCCGGCCGGATCCGTTGCCAGCCCCAGAAGAATCCCAGCACCCCGACGGCGGTCACGACGGCAAAGCGGGCGGTCGTGCTGAGATGCTCGAGCTTCACCAGCAGGTCGACCAGCGCCGGCGAGACCTCTTCGGCCATCACCCCGGCCGCGGCGTTCTCGATCGAAACGTACAGCAGCCGGGCTTCGGGGCCCGAGAGGTCCGCCACATCGGCCAGCACGAGGCGGCGGATGATCACCCCGTCGACGATGGTCCACGCGGCATACACCAGCGCCGCCGGTACGACCGTCCAGAGCGTGCCGTACCAGCCGTAGTGCACGGGCAGGCCCGGCAGCGTCTGATCCGGTGCGGCGCCGATCCGGGCGCGCGACGCATAGAACGCGCCGACACCCAGGCCGGCGACGGTCAGGAGGGGAAGGTAGGCGAGCAGCATGGCGGGCCGGTGGGGGACGCCGTCGGGCGGCCGGTCGTCCCCGTCGGTGGCCTAGAGGTTTTCCAGCGGAACCATGCGGCTGGAGTTGCCGCCGAACCGGCTGCGCTCTTCGGGCGAGAGGGGGATGAGGCCTTCCTCGGTGAGGTAGCCCTCGTCACCCCAGGCATCGCTGCTGGTGAACGCCGAGACGAATTCGCGGATCCCCGGAATCACGTCGACATGCGCCTTCTTCACGTAGAAGTAGAGCGGCCGGGAGACCGGGTAGGCGCGGGCGGCGATCTGTTCGAATTCCGGCGACACTCCGTCGATCGAGGCTCCCTTGACCTGGTCGCGGTTCTGGTCGAGGAAGGAGAATCCGAAGACCCCGAAGGCATTCGGGTTGTTGGCCAGCTTGTTCACGATCAGGTTGTCGTTCTCGCCCGCCTCGATGTAGGCCCCGTCCTCGCGGATCCCGCGGCAGATGGCCTGGTAGAGATTCTTGTCCTCCTGCTGGATGGCCTTCAGGGCCGGAAACGTCCTGCACCCTCCCTCGATCGCCAGTTCGTTGAAGGCATCCCGCGTGCCCGAGGTCGGGGGCGGGCCGAGCACCTCGATGGCCACGTCCGGAAGGGAGGGGTCCACGTCGGCCCAGGTCCGGTTGGGGTTCTCGACCAGCCGGCCGCCTTCCCGGTTGCCTTCCGGCACCTGTTTGGCCAGGGCGAGAAAAAGGTGACGCAAGGTCAGCGCCACGTCGGGGGCGGACCTGGCGTTCGCGATCACGATGCCGTCATACCCGATCTTCACCTCGACCACCTCCCGGACGCCGTTTTCGCGGCACTGTTCGAGCTCGCTGCTCTTCATGCGGCGGGAGGCGTTGGTGATGTCCGGATGGTTCGTCCCCACGCCGGCGCAGAACAGCTTCATGCCGCCGCCCGAGCCGGTCGATTCGATCTTGGGGGTCTTGAAATCGGAACCCCGTCCGAAGTTCTCCGCGACCACCGTGGCGAAAGGATACACGGTGGACGATCCGACGATGTGGATCTGGTCGCGGGCCTGTGCGGCACTCGCCGCGGTAGTCACGATGCCGGCGACGAGGGCCGCAACGGTAAGGCGGTATGGCATGGTGGAGGTGCTCCCGAGCACAACGGGGGCCGAGGGCCCCGAGGGGGCATGGATAACGGTCCCGTCGTAACCGGTGATGAATGAATTGCGAAGATTATGTGACACCGATTCCGACCGGCGGCGCCGGGCCCCGGAACGTCACGCTGATGGCGCAGCCGGCGCCGGGCCCGCTCTGTACACCGAGCACGGCGCCGTGCCGGCGGGCGACGTGTTTCACGATGGCCAGCCCCAGACCGTGTCCGGCAATTCGCTGGTTCCGGGCGTGCGCGGACCGGTAGAACCGCTCGAAGACGCGTTCCGTCTCTCCGGGGGGGATGCCCTCGCCGGCATCGGTCACCGTGATGCGCGGCGGGTCCGCGGCAATCGCGATGCGGACCGCGCCGCCCTCGGGCCCGTGCTTGATGGCGTTGCTGAGCAGGTTGGTCACGAGTTGCCGGAGTTGCTCCCGGTCTCCGGTGACTGCGACCGGATCGCCGGGCCCGTCGAGACGGATCCGGCTCCCGCGCTGCGCGGCGGGCCCGGCCAGGTCTTCGACCGCCTCGCGGGCGAGGGAAACCAGTTCCACCCGGCCTTCGGGCGGCAGCCGCTCGCTCATCTCGACCGCCGAAAGGTTGATCATGTCGTCAAACAGCTTGACCATCCGGGTCGCCTGCCGGCCGAGCCGGTCGAGGTAGCGGGCCTGGAGCTCGGGATCGTCGCGGCCGGCTCCCTGCAGGGTCTCGACCATGCCGAGAATGGCCGTCAGCGGTGTGCGCAGCTCGTGGCCGGCATTGGCCAGGAACGTCGTGCGGGTCTCCTCGACCGGAGCGGACCCGGCCAGCTCCACGCCGACCATCACCTG
Organism: Alphaproteobacteria bacterium; assembly: GCA_965203385.1. Classification (GTDB taxonomy): domain Bacteria; phylum Pseudomonadota; class Alphaproteobacteria; order TMED109; family TMED109; genus VXPW01. Next base: position 1,162,951 of record OZ241893.1, on the reverse strand, counting down.
GCGCGGCCGCCGCTCCGGACGATCATCGAACGGATGGACGGACACCTGGAAGAGGCCGCCGTCCTGCGCCGGAAGACGACACTGCACGGTCTGCACCGGGCCGCCGCGGGCGGCCGCTTCGAACAGGTCAAGGAAGGCCGGCACGCGGGTGAGTTCCGGCAGCGTGCAGCCGACCGGGCCCTTCCCGAACAGGGCGGTTGCCGCCGCGTTGGCGTGGGTGACCCGCCCGCCGGGGGCCAGGCACAGTACCGGCATCGGCAGGGCCCCGAGGAGCCCGTCGAGGAACTGGTCGCGGCGGGCGGCGGCGGAGCGGACCCGTCCGACCTCGGACTCCAGCTGGCCGAGGCTGCGCGCCAGTTCGCGCAGGCTGCTGTCCGAGATTTCCGGGGGCCGTCCGGATTTCCCGTCGCGCATGGCCCGGATCCAGCGAATCAGCCGGCCCGCATCCCGCACCCGTGCGGAGACGGCGGCGAGGCTGAGCAGGAAGACCGCCGCCCACGCCCCGCCCGCCACCCGCCAGTCCACCTGCGCTGCGAGCACCGCTCCCAGCAGCACGACGCCGGCCGGCGCGGCGGTGTGCAGCCCCGCCCGGAGCCGCACCCCCGTCAGCATCGGAACACCGCCGGGCAGGACGACCGCGGCTCACTCCCCGTCCGCGATTCCATGGACCGCCAGCACGGCGGCGGTGACGATTTCCGATACCCGCGCCCCCATCCGCGTGATCTGCGCCGAATGGGTCAGCCCCGTCAGCATGGGCCCCAGGATCTGGCAGCCGCCGGTTTCGCACAGCAGGTGCACCGCAATGCTGGCGGCGTGCAGCCCGGGCATCACCAGCACGTTCGCCGGCCCGTTCAGCCGGCAAATCGGATAGTGCTCCTGCAGGTCGGTCCGCAAGGCGACGTCGGGCGCCATCTCGCCGTCGTAGGCGAAATCGGTTTGGCGGTCGTCGAGCAGTTCGACCGCCCGGCGCACCCGCCCGGTCTCGGTGCTCATCGGCCGTCCGAAGTTGGCGAACGAGAGCAGGGCCACCCGGGGTTCATGGCCGAACCGCCGCGCCGCCGCCGCCGCGCCGACGGCGATGTCGGCCAGCTGCGACGGTGAGGGGGTTTCGTGAATGGTGCTGTCGGCGATGAACAGCGTCCGGCCGCCGGTCACGGCGATGGAGAGGCCGAAGAGTTCGCTGTTGGCCGAGGGATCGATGACCCGGCGGATGTCGGTCAGCGCGGCGTAATGGTTGCGGGTGGTGCCGGTCACCAGTGCGTCGCCGTCGCCGAGCGCGACCGCACAGGCGGAAAAGACGTTGCGGTTCCGGTTGACCAGGCGCTGGCAGTCGCGCCGGAGGTAGCCCTTGCGGGCGAGACGCCCGTAGAGGAAATCGGTATAGGCTTCGGTGCGCGTGCTGACCGCGGCGTTGAGAATCTCGATGCCGGCGGCCGAGCGGATGCCCAACCGGTCCATGGAGGCCAGTACCCGCTCCTCGCTGCCGACGAGAATCGGGGTGCCGCATCCCTCGTCCCGCCAGCGGGCGGCGGCCCGGATCATGCGGTTCTCTTCTCCCTCGGCGAACACCATGCGGCGCGGTGCGGCGCGCACCCGGTCGCTCAGCACCTGCATGATCGAGGCCGTGCGGTCGAGCCGCGTGGCCAGGGTGCGGCGGTACTCTTCGGCATCGCGGAGCGGGCGCCGGGCCACGCCCGAGGCGATGGCGGCGCGGGCGACCGCCGGCGGAATCCGGGTGATCAGGCGGGGGTCGAACGGCTTCGGGATGATGTGGTCCGGCCCGTAGCGCAGCATCTGCCCGGCGTAGGCGGCGGCGACCTCGTCCGGCACGTCCTCGCGCGCCAGCATCGCCAAAGCCTCGGTGGCGGCGACCTTCATGTCCATGTTGATGGTCGAGGCGCGCACGTCGAGGGCGCCGCGGAAGATATAGGGAAAGCCGAGGACATTGTTCACCTGGTTCGGGTAGTCCGAACGGCCCGTGGCGACGATCGCGTCCGAGCGAACCGCGGCCAGCTCCTCGGGGCGGATCTCGGGATCCGGATTGGCCATCGCGAAGACGATCGGCCGGGCCGCCATCGACCGCATCATGTCGGCGCTGAAGGCTCCCTTGGCCGACAGCCCGAACACCGCGTCCGCTCCCTTGAGTGCATCCGCCAGCGTCCGGGCGCTGGTCTCGACGGCGTGCGCGGACTTCCACTGGTTGATCCGGTCGCGCCCCCGGTAAATGATGCCGGCGCGGTCACAGAGGATGATGCTGTCCGGCGGGCTGCCCATGGCCTGGAGCAGTTCGGCGCAGGCGATGCCCGCGGCACCGGCGCCGTTGATCACGATGCGCGTGTTGGCGAGGGTGCGGCCCGTCAGGTCGAGCGCGTTCAGGAGGCCGGCGGCGGCGATGATGGCCGTGCCGTGCTGGTCGTCATGGAAGACCGGGACGTCGAGCTGTTCGGACAGTTGCTGCTCGATGACAAAGCATTCCGGCGCCCGGATGTCCTCGAGGTTGATGCCGCCCCAGCTGCCGGCGATGGTCCGGACCGTCTGGACGAAGATGTCCACGTCCTCGGCATCGACCTCCACGTCGATGGCGTCGATATCGGCAAACCGCTTGAACAGGACGGCCTTGCCTTCCATCACGGGCTTGGACGCGAGCGCACCGAGGTTGCCGAGGCCCAGCACGGCGCTGCCGTTCGAGATCACCGCCACGATGTTGCCCTTGGACGTGAGGTCGAAGGCGGCCCCGGGGTCGCGCTCGATTTCGAGACAGGGAATGGCGACCCCGGGCGAATAGGCGAGCGAGAGGTCGCGGGCGGTGACCAGCGGCTTGGTGGGCGTGATCTCCAGCTTGCCGGGCTTGCCCCGGCGGTGAAACTCCAGCGCTTCCTCGGTCGTGTAGCTGTGGAGCGGCGCCTGATCGGTCATGTACGGTTCCGGCTGCGTCAAGCCGGCCCCGGCCGGCGGTCTGCCCTGTCCTGGGTTGGGGAAACCCGGCCGCCCGCATGGGGGACGCGGAAACGGGCCGCCGGGCTGTCGTCCGGCCGGCGGGCCGGCGGGAGGGGGTCCGGGGACCACGCTATGGTGCCCATCGTAGCGGAAATTCGCCGGCTGCGGCCGCTCGTCGGGGACCCGGCCGGGACCTGCCTTGCAAGTTGCGGCTCCGGCTTCCATTCTGCAGGGTGACTGCCCCGCCTGCCCGCGCCGGCGGCCGCACCGCTGACCCCATCAGGAACAGCTCATGCCCAATACTCCCTCCAGCGACCGCAGCCTGGTCTGGGTCACGATCGGCACGGTCGTGTTTTCCGCCCTCGCAGTGTACTTGCTCGTACAGGTTCTCAACTACTGATCCCGCTGCCCGCCGGCCCTCCAACGGAACCCCGCCCATGTCCATCGACGTACGTTTTGTCAAGCCGTCGCTCCCCCGTACCGGCGCCATTGTGGCGACCATCGGCAAGGGCGGCCGCCTTTCTGCCAGTGGCCGCGATCTCGACCGCCGCCTCAAGGGAGCGCTGCTGAAGGGGGCCCGTTCGCACCGGTTCCAGGCGGCCTTCGGCAAGTCGCTGCTGTTTCCGGCCCCGGCCGGGGTCGCGGCGTCCGGCGTGATTCTGATCGGGGTGGACAACGTCGGGAAGGTCGACGCCGAAGCCGCCGCGAGAATTGGCGCCGCCGTCGTCCAGGCGCTCGACCGGTACCGGGTGGCCCGCGCCACCGTGTTTTCGGACCTGCCGGCGGGGGCGCCGGTGGAGGCCGTGGAGGCCGCCGCCCAGATCGCCTACGGGATGCGTCTGCAGAGCTACCGGTTCGACCAGTACCGGACCCGGCTCAAGGACGATCAGAAGCCCGTGATCGAAAGGGTGGCCGTGACCGCCGAGCCCGTCGCCGGCGTCGAGCGGCGCTTCAAGGTGCTGGACCGGATCGCCGACGGGGTGTTCCTCACGCGCGATCTGGTGTCCGAGCCGGCCAACGTGCTCACGCCCGTGCAGCTGGCAAAGGAGGCGCAGAAGCTCGCGGCGCTCGGTCTCGAGGTGGAGGTGCTGACCCCCGCCCAGCTCAAGCGGCTCAAGATGGGAGCCCTGCTCGGCGTCGCCCAGGGCAGCGCGAACGAGCCCCGGGTGGTCACGCTGCGGTGGCGCGGAACCCAAAGCGCCCGCCCGGCGCTCGCGCTGGTCGGCAAGGGCGTCACCTTCGATACCGGCGGCATCTCGATCAAGCCCTCGGCGTCGATGGAGGACATGAAGTGGGACATGGGCGGGGCGGGAGTCGTGCTCGGGACCCTGAAGGCGCTGGCCGGACGGAAGGCGAAGGCGCACGTCGTCGGCGTGGTGGGGCTGGTGGAAAACATGCCCTCCGGCACGGCCCAGCGGCCGGGCGACGTCGTCACCACCATGAACGGCCAGACGATCGAGGTGATCAACACGGATGCGGAAGGGCGGCTGGTCCTGGCCGACGCCCTCTGGTACGCGCAGCAGAAGTTCAAGCCCGAGGCGGTGATCGATCTGGCGACGCTGACCGGCGCGATTCTGGTGGCCCTGGGCCAGGAGCGGGCCGGGATGTTCTGCAACGACGATGAACTGGCCGGGCAACTCGCCGCCGCCGGCACCGCCGTGAACGAGAAGCTCTGGCGCCTCCCGATGGACCGCGAGTACGACCGGGACATCGAATCGCGCATTGCCGACATGAAAAACGTGGGCGCCGGGCGCTACGCCGGAAGTATCGCCGGCGCCAAGCTCCTCGAGCGCTTCATCGACGGCATTCCCTGGGCCCATCTGGACATCGCCGGCGTGACGTGGCGGACCCGGGGCCGGCCGCTGGTACCGCCCGGCGGCACCGGTTTCGGCGTCCGCCTGCTCGACCGTTACGTCGCGGACCACCTTGAATGAGTGTGCCGAAGGTCCACCTGTACGGATGTACGCAGCCGGTTGACACGGTCGTTCTGAAGCTTCTCCACGCGGCGCTGCAGAAAGACATGCGCGCGGTGGTGCGCTCTTCCGACGCCGGGCGGATCAGCGGTCTTGATGCCAGCCTGTGGCGGGGCGGAAACACGTTCCTGCCGCACGGCACCGACAGCGACGAACGTCCGGAAGATCTCCCGGTCTTCCTCACGACGACCACGGCGGTGCCCAATCGGGCGCAGATGCTGGTCGTGCTGGACGGCGCCGCCGCCCCGGACGCCGCCGCCTTCCAGCGCGTCTGCATGGTGTATGACGCCGCGGACCCGGCCGCGACCCGGCTGGCCGAGGCCTTCGGGCGGGACGGTGCGGGTGCCGGCGATTTTCAGTGGTCGGTCCAGACGGCGGACGGCAGCTGGAAGGCGGCGCCCCGGACTCCGGCCGATGCGCCGCCGCCCGGTGCGGCCCCGCCCGAACCGGGACCGGCGGACCGCCCGGCCGCGGCCGCGGCGGCTCCGGTCGAGCGCACGCTGTCGATCATCAAGCCCGACGCCACCCGCGCCAACGTGACCGGCCGCATCGTCGCCCGGCTGGAAGAGGCGGGCCTGCGGGTGGTCGCCCAGCGGCGCCTCCGGATCACCCGCGCCGCGGCCGAAGGGTTCTATGCCGAGCATCGCGCCCGGCCGTTCTTCGGTTCGCTGTGCGAATTCATGACCTCGGGGCCCGTGGTGGTCCAGGTGCTGGAAGGCGAGGACGCGATCACCCGCAACCGCACCGTCATGGGCGCGACCGATCCGGCCGCCGCCGCTGCCGGAACCCTCCGGAAGGAATTCGGGTCCTCGATCGAGCAGAACGCCGTGCACGGATCGGACAGCCCGGCGGCCGCGGCCCGGGAGATCGCCTATTTCTTTTCGGCGCTCGATATCGCGGGGTGAGCCGGGCGGCGGGGCGCGGTTCCGGCCGGGTCCGCCAGCCGGCCGGCGGCGATGCCGGCCACGACTTCCGGGTAGAGCCGGTGCTCGGCGGACAGCACCCGCGCCGCGAGGGTCGCCGGGTCGTCGGCCGGTTCGACCGGCACCGCGGCCTGGGCAATGACCGGGCCGGCATCGACGGCCGGGCGAACCCAGTGCACCGTGCACCCGTGGCGGCGCACGCCGTCGCGCAGGGCCCGGGCATGCGTGTCGAGGCCTGGATAGGCGGGCAGCAGCGACGGATGAATGTTGATCAGCCGCCCGCGCCAGCGGGCGACGAAGGCCGGGCCGAGAATCCGCATGAAGCCGGCGAGGCACACCAGGCCGGCGCCGGTCCCTGCGAGCGCGGCGTCCAGCCGGGCGTCGAAGCCGGCCCGCGGCTCGTCCGGCCGGGGCCGGACGACGGTGGTCGGGACGCCGGCCGCGGCCGCCCGCTCGAGGGCGGGCGCGGCCGGCCGGTCGGATACCACGACCGCGATCCGGAACCGGGCGGCGGGCCCGGCCCGGTCGAGCAGCGCCTGCAGGTTGGAGCCGCGGCCCGAGGCCAGCACCGCAGCGTTCAGTACCGCCACGCGGCCTCCGGGTTCCGGATGATCACGGCCGGTTCCCGGTCCCCGGTCACGACCCCGACCGGCCAGGCCCGCACCCCCGGCTGTCCGGCCAGGTGCCGGAGGACCGGCCCGGCGTCCGCCGGCGCTGTGACCAGCAGCATGCCGACCCCGCAGTTGAACGTGCCGAACAGGGTATCGGCGTCCAGACCGCCGGTCGTGCGCAGCCAGTCGAACAGCGGCGGGAGGCGCAGCGCCGCCCCGTCGAGCGCGACCTGCCGGCCGGGCGGCAGCACCCGCGCCAGGTTGGCGGCCAGGCCGCCGCCCGTGATGTGGGCCAGCGCCTTGACGGTGCCGGCGGCCAGGACGGGAAGCAGGCTGCGGACATAGATCCGGGTCGGATGGAGCAGCACCTCTCCCAGGGTCCGCCCGGGCGCAAACGGCGCGGCGGCGGCGAGGTCGCACCCTTCGCCGGCGACGATCGCCCGTACCAGCGAGAACCCGTTGGCGTGCAGCCCCGCACTTTCCAGCGCGAGCACCGTGTCCCCCGGCGCGATGTCGGTCCGCGGCAGCACCCGGTCCCGTTCGACCGCCCCGACGGCAAACCCGGCAAGGTCGTACGCCCGGCCGGCATAGAGGCCGGGCAGTTCCGCTGTTTCCCCTCCGGCGAGCGCGCATTCCGCCTCCCGGCAGCCGGCCACTACCCCCTGCAGGACCCGCAGCGCATGGTCGGGATCCAGCCGCCCGGTCGCAAAATAGTCGAGGAAGAAGAGCGGTTTCGCGCCCTGGACCAGGAGGTCGTTGACCGACATCGCGACGAGATCGATCCCGATCCCCTCGTGCCGCCCCACCGTGTCGGCCAGCAGGAGCTTGGTGCCCACCCCGTCGGTGGCCGCCACCAGCAGCGGGTCCCGGAATCCCTCGCGCTGAAGGTCGAAGACCGCGCCGAAGCCGCCGAGGCCGCCGCAGGTGCCGGCCCGGGCGGTCGTCGCGGCCAGGGGCGCCAGCCGGCTGATCAGCCGGTCGGCCGCGGCGGTATCCACCCCCGCCTCGGCATAGGTGTAGCTCCGGGACCTGGTCATCGGTGCACGTCATGGCCTCACGGGGGAGCCGGCTCCTGCCGGGCACCATGCATCTATAATCCGGCGCATGCAAAGGTCGGGCCCGGCCGCCGGCTGCGGCCGCCCGGGATGGTGTTGTGCAGCTGACAGAACCTCATCGGTGCCAACCGGCAACGGGCCGCCCGCCGCCGCCGGCCGGCCGCACCACCGCCGGGCCCGGGGCGGACGGGCCGGACCGGAGTCCGGGCGTTTCCGCCCGGCGCGCCGGCGGGCGAACGGTCCTCCAGGGCGGACCGCGGAAGCGAACCGCCGGCCCGCTGCTCCGGGCCCTGGCCGGCGTCGGGCTGATCTGGGCCCTCGGGACTCCGGGTGCGGCCGGGGCGGCCGCGGACGTCTACACGGTCGGGGGAATCCGGGTCGACGAATCCGGGGTCGACGGCAGCGCCGCCCGGGCCGCGGCCCTGCAGGCCGGCGAGCGGGCGGCGTTCATGCGGCTGCTCCAGTGGATGCTGCTGGAAGGCGACGTGGGTCGAGTACCGGGGGAGGTGCAGGCGGACCCGGCTCCGTTCGTGACCGGCTATTCGGTACAGAACGAGCGGTTCTCGGCTGACCGCTACCAGGCGACGCTCGAGGTACAGTTCGATCCGGAGCCGGTCCGCGCCCTGCTGGGCGACCTCGGCCTAGCGTTCGAGGAGCAGCGGCCGGCCGCGCACGTGCTGATTCCGGTCTGGGCGGGAAGCGGCACCCCGGCACTCTGGGACAACAATCCCTGGCTGGACGTGTGGGCGCGCCGGCCGCCGGGCACCGACTTCATCCCGCTGCTGGTGCCGCACGGTGAGCTCGGCGACGTCTCGGTCCTCTCCGCGGCCGCGGCGGTGGCCGGAGAAGCCGGTTCGATCGCCGGCCTGGCGCGCCGCTACGGGGTGACCCGCGCCCTGGTCGTACGCGCCGACCCGGCGCCCGGCGGCGGGCGGGTCGCGGTCTCCGTGCAGTTGACCGACCGGGGGCAGCCCCTCGGCGCGCCGCTGCCGCTGCACCTGCAGGCGGCCGTGGACGAGACTCCCGCAGACCTGCTGCGGCGGGCGGCGATGACGGCCGCCCGGGCGGCCGGGGATCTCTGGATTCAATGGCGGCGCGAGCGCCGGCAGGTGGCCGGGACCCTGGCCGTGCGGGCCGAGTTCGGAAGTTTCGGGGAGTGGCGCCGCCTGCTGGCGCACCTCCGGAGCCCGGGCCCGGTCGCGGCGGTGACGGTCCGGCGCCTGGCCACCCGGTACTCGGAACTCGCACTGGCCTACAGCGGCTCGCCGGAGGCGGTGCGCACGACCCTGACCGCCGCCGGCCTGGCGGTCGACACGGCCGTGGTGCCGTGGCGGGTCCGGTTTCCGCCCCCGGCCGAACCGCTGCCCGCCCCGGTCCCCGCCGCGCGGCCGCAGCTCCGGCCCGACCCCGTGATCGACTGACGCCGGTGTCCTGCGTATCGGGCCCCCGCGGCCGGATCCTGCTGGGGCTGGCGCTGCTCACGGCGGTGGCCGCCGGACTGTGGCTGCTCTCGTCGATTCTGCTGCCGTTCCTCCTGGGCGCGGCCATCGCCTACCTGCTGGGTCCGGTCGTCGACCGGTGCGAACGGCAGGGGCTGGGCCGGAGCCTGGCGACCACGCTGGCCCTGTTCGCCGCCACGCTGGCGGCGCTGGCCGCCGCCGGGCTGCTGCTGCCGGTGATCGTGGATCAGGTGCAGACCTTTGCCGAGCTTGCCCCCGACCGCTTCCGCCGCACCCTGGCCTGGCTGGACCCGCTTCGGGAACAGGCCGCCAGCCGGTTCGGCTGGACCATCGGCAGCCGGGCACAGGAGCTGTGGCCGATGGTGTCCGGCGAACTGGGAGCCTGGGTGCTGGCCGGACTGAAGGACCTGTTTCGCTCCGGCGCGGCCGTGATCAACGTCGGCGGGATGCTGCTGGTCACGCCGGTGGTGGCCTGGTACCTGCTCCGCGACTGGGACGCGTTGCTGGCCCGGATCGACGGCCTGCTGCCGCGCCGCAGCCTCGGGGTCGTGCGGCTCCGGTGCGCCGAGATCGATCAGGTGCTGGCCGGCTTCGTGCGCGGCCAGTTGCTGACCTGCGCCCTGCTCGGCTGCGGCTATGCGCTGGCCCTCGGCCTGCTCGGCATCCCGAACGGCGTGCTCGTCGGGCTGTTTGCCGGGCTGATCTCGTTCGTGCCCTATGTCGGGGCCCTGGCGGGGCTGCTGCTCGCGGTGGGACTGGCGGCGCTGGAGTTCGGCGCGGCCTGGCCGACGCTGGCCGCCGCCACCACCTTCGCCGCCGGGCAGCTGCTGGACGACTACGTGCTCCGCCCCCGGCTGATCGGGCAGCGCCTGGGCCTGCACCCGGTGGCGACCCTCTTCGCCCTGTTCGCGGGCGGCGCGCTGTTCGGGTTCGTGGGGATTCTCGTCGCCGTGCCGGCGGCGGCGGTGATCGCCGTGCTGCTGCGGGCGGCGCTGGCCGGGTACCGCGAGAGCCGGTTCTACCGGCAGGTCTGAGGCCCGTGTCCCAGTACGCGTTTGCGTTCGAAGTGCGGGAGGCCCGGGGCCGGGAGGACCTGGTCGTGGGGCCGGCCAACGCGGCGGCGGTGGCCCTGGTCGACCGCTGGCCGCAGTGGCGCCCGCCCGGCCTGGTGCTGGTCGGTCCGGCCGGCGCCGGCAAGTCTCACCTCGGGGCGGTGTGGTGCCGCCGGTCCGGCGCGGCGCGGTACCGGGCGGCGCGGCTGGAGGCGGCGCTGGATTCGGCCCGGTGCGGGGCGGCCGCGCTCCTGATCGAGGACGTCGGGGACGCGACCGACGAGGACAGCCTGTTCCGGATCGTCAACACCATGACCGATGCCGCCGGGCACCTGCTCATCACCTGCCGGCGGCCGCCGGGCGAACTCGACTTGCGCATGCCGGACCTCCGGTCGCGCCTGCGCGCCATGTCGTCGGCCTTCCTCGGCCAGCCGGATGACGAGCTTCTGGGGTGCGTGCTCCGGAAGCAGTTCGGTGACCGCGGGGTACACGTGGACGACGAGGTGATACTCTTCCTGGTGCGGCGCATGCGCCGTTCGTTCGCAGCCGCGCGCGGCCTGGTGGCGGCACTCGACGCCGCCGGCCTGGCGCGCCGCCGCAAGCTCACGATTCCGTTCGTGCAGGCGTGGCTCGCGGATCCGGCGGCCCCCGACGCCTGACGCGGATGACCGACCTGCTGGGAGGCTTGTATGGATCTTCACATTGCCGGGCGCACCGCGATCGTATGCGCCTCCAGCCGCGGACTGGGGCGCGGCTGCGCGCAGGCCCTGGCCGGGGAAGGCGTGCATGTCGTGCTGAACGGCCGCAACCCCGAAACCCTGGAACGGACGGCCGCCGACGTGGCCCGGGCGGCAACCCGCGGCGCCACGGTCAAGACGGTGGCCGCCGACGTGACCACGCCCGAGGGGCAGGCCGCCCTGCTCGAGGCCTGTCCCGACCCCGACATTCTGGTCAACAACGCCGGCGGACCCCCGCCGGGCGATTTCCGGGACTGGACGCGGGTGGAGTGGACGGCGGCCTGCACCGCCAACATGTTCACGCCGATCGAGTTGATCAAGGCCACCGTCGACGGCATGATCGCCCGGAGATTCGGACGAATCGTGAACATCACGTCGAGTGCCGTGAAGGCCCCGATCGACATTCTCGGGCTGTCGAACGGAGCCCGCAGCGGCCTGACCGGCTTCGTCGCCGGCCTGGCCCGCAAGACGGTCGCCTACAACGTCACCATCAACAACCTGCTGCCCGGGCCGTTCGACACCGACCGGCTCCGCGGCACCATCGCGTTCGAGGCCAAGCAGAAGAACATCAGCGAGGACGAGGCCGCGGCCGCCCGCGCTGCCGGCAATCCCTCCGGGCGCTTCGGCATGCCGGAAGAATTCGGGGCGGCCTGCGCGTTCCTCTGCAGCACCCACGCCGGTTACATGACCGGCCAGAACATCCTCCTTGACGGCGGCGGCTACCCGGGCACGTTCTGACCGGCCGCAGCGGACCGGACGGAAAGCTCCCCGTGCAAACCCGGACGGCAACCGCCCGGCAGGCCGTCCCGGCCCCGCCTGACCGGGCCTCCCCGGCCCGTCCCCGGCCGGCGGCGGAATGGGGGGATTCCCGCTTCGTCAACCGGGAGCTCTCCTGGATCTCCTTCAACCGGCGCGTCCTGAGCGAAGCCAGCAAGCCGCACCATCCGCTGCTGGAACGGGTGAACTTCCTGTCGATCTCGGGCGCCAATCTCGACGAGTTCTACATGGTGCGGGTGGCGGCCCTGACGGGGCAGATTGCGGCGGGAATCACCCGCCGTTCGCCGGACGGACGCACGCCGCCGGAAACGCTGGTGGCCGTCAACGCCGCCGCCGCCCGGCTCATGGCCGAGCAGCAGGCGTGCTGGCGGCAGCTCCGCACCGAGCTGGCCGCCGCCGACGTGCATGTGGTCGATCCCGACGAACTCACCCCGCGCGAGCACGACTGGTTGTCCGGTCACTTCGGCCGGGAGATCTTCCCGATGCTGACACCGCTCGCGATCGATCCCGCCCATCCGTTCCCGTTCATCGCCAACCTCGGGTTCGCGCTGGTGATGAGCCTGCGCCCCGGCGCCACCGGGCGGAACCTGCATGCCCTGATCCCGATTCCGGCCGGGCTGCGGCGGTTCGTGCGCCTGCCGGGGCAGCCCGTGCGGTTCGTGATGCTCGAGGACGTGATCCGGACCTTCGTGGACCGGATCTACCACAACTGCAAGCTGCTCGGGCACGGCACGTTCCGGATCATCCGCGACAGCGAGATCGAGCTGGCCGAGGAAGCCGAGGATCTCGTCCGGTCCTTCCAGACCCTGCTGCGCAAGCGCCGGCGGGGCCATGTCGTGCGGCTCAAGATCAATGCCCGGATGCCCGCGGACCTCCGGGAGACCGTGCTGCAGGAGCTGCGCGTCGATCCGGCGAACGTGATCGAGGCGGACGGCATCATCGGCGTGGCGTCACTGGCCGAGATCGTGCGCTGCGGCCGGGAAGACCTCCGCTTCGAGGCCTTTGATCCGCGCTTCCCCGAGCGGATCCGGAGCACCGGCGACGACTGCTTCGCCGCCATCCGCAAGAAGGACCTGATCGTGCACCACCCGTACGAGAGCTTTGACGTCGTGGTCCAGTTTCTCCGGCAGGCGGCGCGGGACCCGCGGGTGCGGACGATCAAGCAGACCCTCTACCGGACCCCGAAGGAGGATTCCCCGATCGTCGACGCGCTGATCGAGGCGGCCGAAGCCGGGAAATCGGTCACGGCCCTGGTCGAGCTCAAGGCGCGCTTCAATGAAGAGGCGAACATCAAGCTCTCCCGCGACATGGAACGGGCCGGGGTGCACGTGGTGTACGGCTTCATGGGGCTCAAGACGCATGCGAAGGTTTCGCTCGTCATCCGGCAGGAGTCTTCCGGCCCCGTCAGTTACGTCCATTTCGGCACCGGGAACTACCACCCGGCGACGGCCAAGGTCTACACGGACCTGTCACTGTTCACCTGCGACCCGGTCATGGGGCGCGATGCCGGGGCGCTGTTCAACCTGCTGACCGGCTATGCCGAGCCGGCCGCCTGGCAGGCCATCAAGGTGGCCCCCGCCCATCTCCGCCGGACCCTGCTGGACCTGATCGGGGAGGAGGTCGAACACGCGCAGGCCGGGCGGCCGGGATCGATCTGGATCAAGGTCAATGCCGTGGTCGACCCGGAGATCATCGATGCGCTGTACGCGGCCGGCCAGGCCGGGGTCGCCGTCGAACTGGTGGTCCGCGGCGTGTGCTGCCTGCGCCCCGGAGTAGCGGGGCTGTCAGAGAACCTTCGCGTCAAGAGCATCGTCGGGCGGTTTCTCGAGCACGCCCGGATCTATTGCTTCGGAGCGGGGCACAAGCTGCCGTCGCGTCATGCCCGGGTGTTCATCTCCTCGGCCGACCTGATGCCGCGCAACCTCGACCGCCGGTGCGAGACGATGGTGCCGATCCGGAATCCGACCGTCCACCAGCAGGTCCTGAACCAGATCATGGTGGCCAACCTGAACGACCGGGTGCAGAGCTGGGAGATGCAGAGCGACGGCACCTACCGGCCGATGGAGGGCGACGCCGGTTCGGAATCGGCGCATCAGTACTTCATGGACAACCCGTCGCTTTCCGGCCGCGGCAAGGCCCTGCGCTCGAGGGCCCCGCGGTCGGTGCCGCTCGACAGTTCCGTCGCCTAGACCCGGGCGGGCCGCAGGATGAACCAGCGGCGCCCCGCCCGGTCCGCGCCCGGGCCGGCGCGGCCGGTGGCCGTGACCGATCTCGGCTCCAACTCCTTTCGGCTGGTGGTATACCGCCCGCCTGCCCGGGCGCCGGTCGTCCTCTACAACGAGCGCGTCATCGTGGGGCTGGCCGGGGCGCTCCAGGCGTCGGGGAAGCTGCAGCAGGACCGGCGCGAGGCGGCGCTGGCCACCATTCTGCGGTTTCACCGCCTGGCCCGGGACATGGACGTCGAGCATCTTCGGATGGTGGCCACCGCCGCCTTTCGCGAGGCGGCGGACGGCCGGCGGTTCGTCGAATCGATCCGGTCCCGCACCGGCGTCGCCATCGAGATCATGGACGCGCGCCGCGAGGCGCGGCTGGCCGCAAGCGGTCTGATGGCCGGTACCCCCGGCGCCAACGGCATCCTCGGGGACATGGGGGGCGGGAGCATCGAGTTCGCCCGGGTTCAGGGAGGGGCAGTACGGGCGGAAAGTTCGCTCGCGGCCGGCATGCTCCGTCTCATGGAAAGGAGCGGTCACGACGCCGTGCGGGCCGGGCGAATCCTCGCCCGGGATCTCCGCCGGGTGGACTGGTTGCCGGACGGCCGCGGTCTGACGTTCTACGCCATCGGCGGGGCCTGGCGGTCGGTGGCCAGGGCGCTGCAGGGCCGCACGGGGCACCCGCTGCCGGTTATCCACGGGTACCGGCTGGGCCGGAAGCAGCTGGCGGACCACCTGGCCGACCTGGCGCACCGGCGCGCTTCGCAGCTGCCCCGCTCCATCCCCGACCACCGGCGGCGGGGGCTTCCCTTCGCCGCCGGCGCACTGCAGACCGTCATCGACGCGATCCGGCCGGCGAAGGTCGAGTTCTCCGGATTCGGCCTGCGGGAGGGGGTGCTTCTGGAGCTCCTGCCCCCGGCGGCCGGCGAGAAGGGAAGATCGGCGCTGCGGGAGGCGAGCGCGTCGCTCGAACCTGCCAACCGGCCCTTTGTCGGCGACCCGGAGGCGATTGCCGGCTGGATCCTGCCGGCCCTGAAGGACGCGGCCGGCGGCGTCCCGGGCCGGGACTTCGTGCTGGCGTGCGCCGGCCTGGCCGACCTTGCCTGGAACGAGCACCCGGAGCACCGGGCCCGGTATGCGTTCGACCGCATCGCCCTGCGTCCGCTGTTGCCCGTCAGCCAGACCACCCGTATCCGGATGGCGCTGGCACTGCATGCCCGCTACACGGCCACGGCGGTGACCGGCCGCGCCCGCTCGATCGCCGCACTGGTTTCGGACTCGCACGCGCGCGGATCGAAAATCGTGGGCACCGCCCTGCGCCTCGCCATGACCATCGGCGGCGGTGCGGGACACACCCTGGGCAGCTGCCGGCTCGAACTGTGCAACGGGATCCTGACGCTGACCCTGCCGGCGGACCTGGACGCCCCGGTGGTGCGGGTGCGCCTCAAGCGCCTGGCCGAGATGCTCGGCCGGCGGCATCAGGTCGTTTGCGTCTGACGCCGGAGCCGGCGGGCCCGGGCCGCAGCGGCCGAACGGCCTGTGACCGGGCCGGCCTTCTCGCCGCTTCCAGGGAGGCGGTTCGCCCGGTGCGCGGCCGGCAGGGGTGGAGCGGGGGAAGACGGAGACTGCTCATCGTCCCTCGGCGGTAACGGCTCCCGCGACCGGGTCTTCGTCGCGACCGTCAACCGGAATCAGGCGGAGTTTTCCCCCCTTCACCCCCAGCGCGGTCCGGCCTTCGCACAGGGCGGCGGCGGGTTCCCCGAAAATCCGGTATCGCCAGCCGTGGAAGGCCGGCACCTCCCGGTTGCCCGCGGCGATCTGTTCCAGGTCCTCGGTGCTGGCCAGCAGCCGCGGCGCAATGCTGTGTTCGGCCGCTACGTGGCGGAGCAGCGCTCGCAGCAGGGGGGCGACCGGCGGCGGCCTGGACCTGGACTTGGTGCGGGGTTCACCTTTGGGAAGGGGCAGCGGCGCGGCTTGCCCCTCGCGCACCGCCTCGACCACCTGGCGGCCGACGGGTCCGCGTGCGACCGTGTCGGAAAGACCGCGGATCCGGGCAAGTTCTCGAGCGGATCCGGGCGCGGTGCGCGCGATCTGGACCAGGGCCTCGTCGGAAAAAATCCAGCGGCGGGGGCGATTCAGGCGCCGGGCGGCCGTTTCACGGGCGGCGGCCAGCAGCTGGGCAATCAACTGTTGGCGAGGGGGCAACGCCGGGAGCTTGGCCCGCTGCCAGGCATCTTCGGGCCGGACTTCGTAGGAATCGGGATTGATCAGCACTTCCATTTCTTCGTCAAGCCACGTCCAGCGGTCGGCGGCATCAAGCAGATCGGTGAGTTTTCGATAGATGGCCGGGAGGTGGGTCACGTCCGCCAGGGCATACTTCAACTGGGCCGGCGAAAGGGGGCGCTGCGACCAATCCGTGAAGCGATCCGCCTTGCTGATTTCCTCGCCGGCAATTGCTTGTGCGAGGCTCGCGTAGCTTGCCGCTTCACCGTAACCGCACGCCATCGCCGCCACCTGGGTGTCGAACAGGGGGGTGGGCACCTGCCCGGTCTCCTGAAAGATGATGCCGACATCCTGCCGGCATGCGTGAAACACCTTTACCGGGGCGGCCTCGTTAAGGAGGCGGTACAGCGGCTGAAGGTCCAGTTCCGCCAGCGCGTCAACGGCGTGACTCCGACCCTGCGAATCGGCGAGTTGCACGAGGCACAATTTGGGCCAGAACGTCTGGCCGCTGAGGAATTCGGTGTCCACACACACGAACGGTTCGCGCGCAAGGTCCCGGCACACCCGCGCCAGATCCGGTGTTTCGGTGATCAGGGAGGTGGGGGCGGGTTCGCTGCGTCGAGGCCCCTGACCGGTCACGATGATCGGGTCCTGAGCGGGGCCGGGCCCGATGTTCCCCTTCCTCCTGGAAGCGTCTGGTGTTGTGCTGCGGACTCGAAGTGGGGCCACAAACGACTTTGCATTTCAGTGTGGCATGGGCAAGCGCTGTTGTTCCGGATGGACATCGTAGGGTTGCGGCTCGCTCCGGCCCCGGTACCTGCCTCAACCGGAATATCGGGGCGTCCCGGTTTGGTTGCCGTGCTGCACGCCAACGACCGGATCAGAACGCCGGGAGGATGCCGGCGTACATCAGCATGGTGAGAATCACGCCGAGTCCGCCAATCACCCCGATCACGTCGCCTGACCGCAACATCAGAATCCCTCGTTTCAGCAGCGCATCGGCCCGCGCAAACCCTTCGGCGTCATCCTCACGGTCCGGAATCTGGAGCCGTTGCAGGGCTTTTCTTCCGCAGAAGATCAGGATGAGGCCCGCGATGAGCGTAGTACCGCTGGCGACGGCAAGCAAGTGGGTGGAAAAGGCAACTGACATCTTGGGTTTCCGAACCGTCTGTCGCACGATCCTGCGCGTGAGCGAGTATAGTCAAGCGGAGGAATGCCGCGTTCCCGCAAACTCGGTTCCGGCCGGATCGAGAGTGGCGTCCGGCGGTGTAGCGACGCACGATCTCACGACCATCGGGTGGTCCCGTCGACCCGGCCGCTTCGCCCAGCTCTCCTCCCAGCGGCCCGCTGCCATGCGTCGGCGAACGGGACGGGTCGGCAGCGTTGCGCATGGATCGGTTGAGTTCGGAGGAAGCGGCGGGCGGCCGCTGTGCGGCAATTGCACCGGCCGCTCGCCGGGAGCGCGGGCCGGTTACCGGGTGGCGGAAATCGCGGCCCTGCGAGCGATGCGACCCGTCAGAGCCCGAGTTCGCTGTGCGAGCCGAGGCGCACGAGATCGAGGTGTTCGGCGTCGGGTTGGCGGTAGATCAACACCAAGTCGGGACGGATATGGCAGTCCCGATGGTCCTTCCATCGCCCACCCAGCGCGTGGTCACGATGGCGCGGTGCCAGCGGCCGATCCTCCGCCAGCTCGGCCACGACACGGACCAATTCGGCATCGACCGTTCCGGCGAAGCGGCCTTTCCTCTCGCGCCGGTAGTCGCGTTTGAAGGCCGAGGTCCGCCTAATCGTCCGCATGGAGGTCGGTCATCAGGCCGTCGATGTCGCCGACCGTGACCAGCTCGCCTCGTCGCGCCGCCTCCATGGCCGCGACGGTCTCCGCGTTCGGCGCCAGGGGATCGAAGGGGAGGCGCTTCTCGGCCGCGATCCGCACCATCATCAGGCGGAAGGCGTCCGAGACGGTGAGGCCGATCGCGTCGAGCACGGCGGCGGCCTCCTGCTTGGTCTTCTCGTCGATACGGGCGCGGACGACAGTGCGCATGTGTCGATCCTCCAGATTGAGCTACAATGTAGCCCGGTTGCATGATGGATGTCCACGCTGCGGCTTTCCGGCTCCGGCAATGCCGGGACTGGCGGCTGCGCCGCGGCGCGACCGACACTCATGCTGCACCGATATCGATGCGCTTGCCTCAGGGCGGCGGGGCCGGAAGGGTCGGGAGCCGGGCCGCCAGTCGCACCACAGTACCGGAAAGCCGGGCTCGGCCTCGGGGTAGCGGTCGCACTTCAGGTCGGTGAAGTAGAGGCAGACGGCGGGCCGCATGTCGTGCTCCTCCAGCCATCAACAACCGGGCCGGAAGTCGGTTCCGCCGCGGCCCTTGAGCGCGACCTCCTCGGGCAAGGTTGTCAGAGGCATGGTCGGCATCCCGCACCGCCCTGACCGACGCTGGCGGGCGCCCAATAGGACCGTACAATGGGAAAAGGAACGATCACGGTAAACCGCGGCTTACCGCCAGAATCCCGCGCTTTTTCTTAGCCATCAACATGGTCGGGCGAAACGGAAGTTTCCGGAACGAACAGCCGCGGCTTCCACGAAGGCTCGCCCGACCTGCCACGCGGCCAGAGCGAAGCTTCCATTGTCACTGCCCGCCCGTTCCGGTCCCGCGCATTTTCGATTCCTGGTATCTGGCTGCCTGGTGCCTGTTCACTCCCATTTGTGCATCCGGCAAACCGCCAGGTTCCATGAGAAACACCGGCATCGCAGAATGATCCGATAAGCAAACCCGGTATCGCTTGCGGTGATCATTTTCTGCCGGGCGGTCGCGGTGCCGCAGAAGGGGTTTACGGGTCTCGGCTATTCAAGAACGAGCAGTGACGCCACTTGTTCATCCCGCGCAACTCCCTGCCGGGAGTGAACCGGGGGATCGGCGCAACCGGCTGCGGTCAATCGATTGCTGATCGGTCTTCGATACCGGGCCCGGATTTACGCCGAAACTTTCCTTGACAGAGTTGACGACAGAGGGTGTGGGGAGAACCGGAGAACCGAAACAATTTGACAGGTATTGCCTGTCGGCAATAATCTGCAGTTGTTCTGTTGTCGTCGCACGTTGACGGGGCGGGATCAAGAACAGATCTCGAAGAAAAAATGAAGAGACGTACGATGACGTCAATCGCTTCTGCAGGAGATGCCTTGGCTCGCCAGGAGTCGGCCGTGCAGCCTCCGGTGCGGTTTTCCGGTACGCGCTGGGCGGGGAGTGCCGCGCTGGCCGCGCTGTTGCTTTTCTTGTCGCTGTCGTTTGCCGCGCTGGCTCAGGAAGCGCCTTCGGATGTCGAGTACGCCAAGCGTTGGTGGAACGCGCTGACGGCAGATCAGATGGTGGCGTCACTGTACGGTGAGGAGGCGACGCCGGAGCAGCAGACGGCAGCGAAGAAGATGTACGGTGCCCTGGACCCGGAGACGAAGAGAAAGGTCAATCAGGCGGCGGCGGAGATCTACGGTACCGGCGGGCACAGGAGCGTCGGTGCGTGGTGGGAGACCCTCGACTGCAGAAAGATGCGGATCGCGGCGGGCGATGGAAACACGGCGGATGCGACCAGTGCCTTCTGTACGCACTATCCGGGTTCGGGTCATCCGAAGATCCTGAACGCTGCGTCGCTCGAGCGTGTGAACAAGGTGGGGCAGGCGCTGCTGGGACGTAACGATCCCGGCGTCTATCCGCCGGACAACGAGTACGCCAAGCGTTGGTGGAACGCGCTGACGGCAGATCAGATGGTGGCGTCACTGTACGGTGAGGAGGCGACGCCGGAGCAGCAGACGGCAGCGAAGAAGATGTACGGTGCCCTGGACCCGGAGACGAAGAGAAAGGTCAATCAGGCGGCGGCGGAGATCTACGGTACCGGCGGGCACAGGAGCGTCGGTGCGTGGTGGGAGACCCTCGACTGCAGACAGATGCGGAACAAGGTGGGGCCTCGACTGCAGACAGATGCTCGCGGCGGGCGATGGAAACACGGCAGACCCGAGCAGTGCCTTCTGTACGCACTATCCGGGTTCGGGTCATCCGAAGATCCTGACTGCCGCGTCGCTCGAGCGTGTGAACAAGGTGGGGCAGGCGCTGCTGGGACGTGAGGATCCCGGCGTCTATCCGCCGGACAACGAGTACGCCAAGCGTTGGTGGAACGCGCTGACGGCAGATCAGATGGTGGCGTCACTGTACGGTGAGGAGGCGACGCCGGAGCAGCAGACGGCAGCGAAGAAGATGTACGGTGCCCTGGACCCGGAGACGAAGAGAAAGGTCAATCAGGCGACGGCGGAGATCTACGGCGCCGGCGGGCACATGAGCGTCGGTGCGTGGTGGGAGACCCTCGACTGCAGACAGATGCGGATCGCGGCGGGCGATGGAAACACGGCAGACCCGAGCAGTGCCTTCTGTGCGCACTATCCGGGTTCGGGTCATCCGAAGATCCTGAACGCTGCGTCGCTCGAGCGGTGAACAAGGTGGGGCAGGCGCTGCTGGGACGTGAGGATCCCGGCGTCTATCCGCCGGACAACGAGTACGCCAAGCGTTGGTGGAACGCGCTGACGGCAGATCAGATGGTGGCGTCACTGTACGGTGAGGAGGCGACGCCGGAGCAGCAGACGGCAGCGAAGAAGATGTACGGTGCCCTGGACCCGGAGACGAAGAGAAAGGTCAATCAGGCGACGGCGGAGATCTACGGCGCCGGCGGGCACATGAGCGTCGGTGCGTGGTGGGAGACCCTCGACTGCAGACAGATGCGGATTGCAGCGGGCGATGGAAACATGGCAGACCCGAGCAGTGCCTTCTGTGCGCACTATCCGGGTTCGGGCCATCCGAAGATCCTGAACGCTGCGTCGCTCGAGCGTGTGAACAAGGTGGGACAGGCGCTGCTGGGACGTGAGGATCCCGGCACGTACTCGCCGGAGGATGTCGACTACGCCAAGCGTTGGTGGAACGCGCTGACGGCAGATCAGATGGTGGCGTCACTGTACGGTGAGGAGGCGACGCCGGAGCAGCAGACGGCAGCGAAGAAGATGTACGGTGCCCTGGACCCGGAGACGAAGAGAAAGGTCAATCAGGCGGCGGCGGAGATCTACGGCGCCGGCGGGCACATGAGCGTCGGTGCGTGGTGGGAGACCCTCGACTGCAGACAGATGCGGATTGCAGCGGGCGATGGAAACATGGCAGACCCGAGCAGTGCCTTCTGTGCGCACTATCCGGGTTCGGGTCATCCGAAGATCCTGAACGCTGCGTCGAAAGCGCGTGTGGACAAGGTGGGCATGGCACTGCTCGACCGCAGTAACCCGGGCGTCTATCCGCCCAGCACTGCGATGACGAAGATCGCCAAGACGCTGTTGGCCGAGTCGGCGAGGGTGGTCCTGGCAAGCACGGTCGATTCCGTGCGCAACCGGATCACTGCCGGGCTGGCTCGACCGTCTGGACCGTCAGAGACGAAGGCGTTCGACCCCAGCAGCGCAAGCAGCTGGCTGCGTGCGCTTGAGGCGCATGGAACGCACCTTGGAAACGACGGGCTGGATGCCGCGCGGCTGCTTGCCGGATCGTCGTTCGAGCTATCGGTCGGCGCGGGGAACGGCGGTACCTCGTCCATGCTCGGGAACGCTGTCTTCTGGGGCAGCGGCGACTGGCGTGAACTGTCGGGAGCGAACAGTGGCGTGTCGTGGGACGGCAGGATGGTGAGCGGCCATATCGGTGCGGATACACGGCTGGGTCGTGACACCATTGCTGGCCTGTCACTGTCGCTTTCGAACGGACGTTTCGACTACGAGGAGGGGTCAGGCGCGACGGCGCACACCGGGACCTACGAAACGGACCAGATCGGCATCCACCCGTATGCCGGCTTGATGCTGTCTTCCGGGATCGAACTCTGGGCGATGGCCGGATATGGCAGCGGCGATGTCGAGATCAATGACAATCGCGAGGGCCGGTTGTCCGGCGACTTGACCCAGACTTCCGTTGCGGCGGGGGTCAAGGGACAGGTGTATTCGAGCGACAGCCTGATCGCGGGCGGCCAGACGACCGTCGATGTCCGGGCGGAGGGTGCGCTTTCGAAAGCCGAGATCGACGGTTCGAAGGCCCTCGATTCCATCAGTGCCGATGTCCAGTTGCTGCGGGTGTCTGTTGAAGCGGGACACGTGCAGGCGCTGACGGAGACGGCGGTCCTGAGGCCGTCCCTGGAGGTCGGTGTCCGCAGCGATGGCGGCGATGGTGGAACCGGAACCGGTGTGGAAGTCGGGGGTGCGCTCAGCTATCTCGACACGGTGCTGGATCTGACGCTGGAAGTCCGAGGGCGAGTGCTTGCCGGTCACAGCGGCGATACCGAGGAATGGGGTATCGGAGGCCTGATCCGGAAGGGCGCGGGCGGAGACGGCCGCGGCCTGTCCCTGAGCCTCGCTCCCGGAATGGGGGTCGTCGACAGCAGTGCGGGCAGCGTGTCTCAGTGGACGACGCTCCCGCCGAGCAGGCCGAACGAAGTTCGGGATGACGTGAGGGCACACCTGGTAACCGAGGTGGGCTACGGGTTGCCGACCCTGAACGGGCAGGGCCTGTTGACCCCCTATGCCGGGTTTACCCTTTCGGAGGACGGCGCAAGAAACTACCGCGCTGGAGGCCGCCTGGCCCTCGGGTCGTCGATGGCGCTGAGCCTGGAAGGCGCGCGGAAAGACGTGACCGCTGACGGTACTTCCGATCAGGAACTGATGCTTCGTGCGTCCCTGAGCTGGTAGCGGAGCGGGCCAGGTGCGCGGACCCGCCATGAAGCCGTAGGCCACCCGCGGGCAGCTGTTTGCCTTCTTCTCCGGAAGAGGCACAAGCAGCTGCCTTGGGGCCCCGGCCTTGAGGCTGCCCGCGTTACCCCCGGGCGGTCATTTGATCCGGTGCATCAGGGCCACTGACCAAACCGCGGGGCGGCGATCGCGCTTCGACCGGCGAAGCGTGATTCCACCCCGCCCTGCTCCTCGATTCGCAGTGCTTCGTTCCACTTGGCCATCCGTTCGGACCGGGCGAAGGATCCCACCTTCAGTTGCCCCGAGCGCCAGCCGACGGCCAGGTGCGTGACCGATACATCCTCGGTTTCGCCCGAACGCGCCGACACGATGGTTCCCCAGCCGGCATCGCGGGCCGCATCGAGGGCCGCCCGCGCCCGGGTCACGGTGCCGGCCTGGTTGGGTTTCACCAGCAGGGCCGTGGCGGCCTGCGTGCTGGCGGCGGCGGTGGTGCGGCGGGCGTCGGTCACGAGAAAGTCATCCCCCACCACCTGCACCCTGCCGCCCACGGCGGCCACGAACCGGACCATCCCCTCCTGATCGCTTTCCGCCAGCGGATCCTCGACGGAGATGATCGGGAACTCCCGGCACCAGCCAAGAATCTCGTCGGAGAATGCCTCGGGCTCCAGCGTTCTGTGTTCGAGACCCAGCCGATATCGACCGTGGTCGTGCAACTGGTTCGCGGCGATGTCCAGCGACAGTGCCATGTCGCTTCCGGGTTGCAGGCCGGCGGCATCGATCGCCTGAACGGCAAACTCCAGCGCCTCGCGGTTGTGTTCGAATGCGGGCCAGAAGCCGCCTTCATCCGCGACGCCGGCGAGGCGGCCGGTGTCTGCCAGTAACTGGCCGGCCGCCCGGTAGGTCTCGGCCGTCAGCCGCAAGGCTTCGGCAAACGACGCGGCCCCCACCGGCACTACCATGATGTCCTGCAGATCGAGGGTGCGCGCAGCGTGGGCGCCGCCGCCGAGAAGCTGGATTTCCGGCATGGGAAGCAGGGGTGTGCGGTCGGCTGACAGCAACTGCCAGCGGTCCAGCCCGAGCGCCCGGGCGGTGGCGTCAAGGACGGCCAGCGATACCGCTGTCGACGTGTTGCCGCCAATGGCCGCGAACCCGTCACCGCCAAGCTCTTCGAGTGTCCTGTCAATGGCGGCCTGATCAGCGGCGTCCGATCCTGTCAGAGCCTGGCGCACCGGTCCATTGAGCGCCCGAAGCGCCCGTTTGACGTCACGCCCGCCGAGCGTCGAATCGCCGTCTCGGAGTTCGACCGCTTCTCCGCCGCCCCTGCTGGCCCCGGCAGGGGCGGCGGCCCGTCCCGTGGCCCCGCCCGCCAGGATCACTTCAGCTTCCACGGTCGGGTGACCGCGAGAATCCCAAATGCGTCTTCCCAGCACGTTGTGAACGGTCGTATCAGCCATTCAGGCCCTCCAGAAGTTCCGCCCAGGCCCGCATCAGGAGCGGAAGGCTGTCAACAGGCCGGATCAGGTGCTTGCGGGCAAAGTCTCGAACCGGCGCCCGAAGGGTTGCGGTGTCGAGATATTCGACCGGCGAGCGGCCGTCGATTCGACCCAGCAGCAGGGCAGGCAGCAACCTGGCAACCCGTTCCTCGAGAGCTGCCGGTTTCTCCCAGTTGATCCGCCGCAGGTATGCCTGACGCAAGGCGTCAGCGCTGGCGAGAAGCGGCCCCCGTCGAAACGGAAACAAACGTCCCTTGAGCAGGAGATGATTCAGGCAGAACGCCAGATCGAAGGCAGGATCGCCGGCAGTGGCGCATTCGGCGTCGAGGAAGACCGGCGACCCGTCAGGCGCGCACAGCAGATTCTTCGGGCTGGCATCGCCATGGATCAACGTGTACGTCCGGCGGGACAAGTCGTCGGCAATTGTCTCGAGAGCGGTGCGAAGATCCTGGTGTCGTTCGATGGGAAACAGAAGATAGGGTTCGATGCGAATGTCCCGAAAGGTCTCGGCATGGGGAAAGGCCGCCAGCACAGGAGCATCCGCAGCGGCGGCGGCATGCAGGCGCCCCAACGTATCCCCGACCCGACCGGCAAACGCCACGTCCACGCGGCCGGCCATCAACTCCGCCTTCCACAGCGGGTACCGGTCGGGGGCCAGGTATTCCATGGCCAGCAGACCTGCCGAGCGGTTCTCGGCCAGGAGCTCGGGCGCGGATCCGGGTACACTGCTTCGGGCCCAGGCAAGCCATCGGGCTTCCGCCGCGTTTCGCTCGACCGGCGCGTACCAGTCGGCCTTGGTCCGGAGTTTCGCGAGAGCCTGCTTGATGCAGACGACGCGGTCCGGAAAGACCACCTTCCAGATATCCGACGACACACCTCCGGTCAGGGGAACGATGGCAAGCGGTGCCGTTCCGCCGACGAAGTCGAGGTTTTCCAGTGCCTGCAGCAGCGCCGCGGGCGGTGCAGTCGGGCGGGACAGCGAGCTTATCCGTCGTCGGGGCGCGGCCGTACCAGCACGGGTTTCATGTCGCGAAAATCATCCGCGCGGACCAGCACCTCCGTCGTTGCCGATTCCGGTGTGCCGGAGCGGGGCCGATAGATCACCCGGTAAGCGGGATTGCCCTCGTGCATGATCGGAGTGATTTCGATGAGGTCGGAATCCAGATCCTGGTCCACCCATTCGCGGATCATGTAATCGCGTCCCACCGAGTGAACGAAGGAGCCGGCGGCCGGTCCGGGCACGAAGAGGCCGAGGCCCGTCGCCATCGCGACTGTCGACAGAAACAAGCGAAGTGTCATACGATTTCCAGGAAAGGCCGAGCCGCTCACCGGGCCCGGCAGACAGATACAGGCAGGCCCGGAATCCGGTGGCGGCCGGGCCGGCCACAACAAGGAAATGTTTCATGAGCCTTCTAGCGCGACGCCTGGACAGCATCAAGCCGTCCCCCACCATTGCGGTTACCACCCGCGCCCGGGAACTGCGTGCAGCTGGCCGTGACGTGATCGGTCTGGGCGCCGGGGAGCCTGATTTCGATACCCCCGATCACATCAAGGACGCCGCGATGCGGGCGATCCGCGACGGCCAGACGAAGTATACCGCCGTCGATGGTACGCCCGAACTGAAGGAGGCCGTTGCCGCCAAGTTCCGCCGTGACAACCGCCTCGAGTATTCCGTCAGCCAGATCACCGTGGGGACCGGCGGCAAGCAGGTGCTCTTCAACGCGCTGCTGGCGACCCTTGACCCGGGCGACGAGGTCCTGATTCCGGCGCCCTACTGGGTGTCGTATCCCGACATGACCGCGTTGGCTGGCGGTACTCCGAAAGTCATCGAGGCTGGTACTGAAACCGGGTTCCGCTTGACTGCCGACGCGCTGGAGGCGGCCATCACTGACCGCACGAAGTGGCTCATTCTGAACTCTCCCTCGAACCCGACGGGTGCGGCCTACCCGGAGAAGGAGCTGCGGGCACTGGCTGCTGTCCTGGTCCGACACCCGCACGTTCACGTGATGACCGACGACATCTACGAGAAGATCACGTACGACGGTTTCGGGTTCCGAACTCTTGCCGAGGTCGAACCCGCCCTGCAGGCGCGCACACTCACGGTGAACGGGGTCTCCAAGGCCTATTCCATGACCGGGTGGCGAATCGGGTTTGCCGGAGGCCCGGAGGACCTGATCCGGGCGATGGCCAAGATCCAGTCACAGTCGACGACCAATCCCTGCTCCATCAGTCAGGCTGCCGCCGTGGCAGCCCTGACCGGTGACGAATCGTTCCTTGCCGGGTGGACCGCGGCGTTCCGGCGGCGGCGCGACAAGACGGCGGCGGCCTTGAACGCGGTTCCCGGGCTCGCCTGCCGGGTACCGGAGGGGGCGTTCTACCTGTATCCCTCGTGTGCGGACCTGATCGGCAAGGCGACTCCTGCCGGTACCGTCATCGAAAACAGCGGCGACCTGGCGGCCTTTCTTCTCGACACGGCGGGCGTTGCGGTCGTGCCGGGCGCGGCCTTCGGGCTCGAACCGTTTTTCCGGATCAGTTACGCGACCTCGGACAGCGCACTCGAAGACGCCTGCGCCCGCATCGCGCAGGCGTGCACGGAACTTGACGACCGGCCGAAGTGATCCCGGAAACAGTCGACCCGGCCACTGCTTGACCGGGCGGCGGCAGGACGATGCGGGAACCCTGCCGGTCCAGCGCCTTGACGCAGCCGGCGACCTGCAAGCGGCCCGGTGCGTCGGCAACGGACAGCTCTCCTCACGGATCCGGCGGCCCAGGGCACGGTGGCTGTCGAACTGCTCCGGCGACAGGATCGCGATGGCCCGTTCCGTCGCGCCACGCAGATTACGGTTGATCCGGGACTGTGCCATGGCGGCACCGCATAGTGTGCTGCCGGGTTCTTCGGGTTCAGACCCTTTTTTCGTGACACGGCAGGCCGAGCCCCGGGCTGGTTGTAAACGCACCCCAGGACCAGGACACGGGGTCGAGGCTGTCAGCCGCACCCTGTCCCGCATCGCACCGGAGTTGCCATAAGCGACGAGCGGAACCGGTGCACACCAGCGAAAGAAGAAGCCGGAACCTGCCGGACGGCGATCATGCCGACAGCCGGCAGCGAAGTCAGGCAGATCCTCCGGCCCGGCGCTCAGCTCACCGAGCTTCCTCCACGCCGTCGTCGCTGGGCCGGTCAGGCAATAAAGTCGAAATCGTCCACGGTCAATTGCGAGGCGTCAAACTCGCGAAGAAGGATCTCGAGCGTGCCGGCTGAATCGCTGATCACGACGTCGTCGCCGTTTTGCTTGATATTGAGATCGGAGAACTTCAGACCGCCACTGATGACGAGAATGTCCTTGCCGTTTTCAAAGACATCGAGTTGATTGGTCGACTTCCGATCGAATACGAACCGGTCGGCTCCGGCGCCGCCGTCGAAATAATTGTTGCCTTGGCCGCCGTACAGGGTGTCGGCGCCATCTTCGCCAAACAGGGTGTCGTCGCCCTTGCCGCCGTACAGGGTGTCGTCGCCCTTGCCGCCTGCTATCCAGTCGTCGCCCTTGCCACCGTACAGGGTGTCGTCGCCAGCTTCGCCACGCAGGGTATCGTTGCCTCTGCCGCCGCGCAGGGTGTCGTCGCCTTGGCCGCCGTACAGGGTGTCGTTGTCCTTGCCGCCGTACAGGGTGTCGTCGCCATCGTCGCCACGCAGGGTGTCGTCGCCCTTGCCGCCGTACAGGGTGTCGTCGCCTTGGCCGCCATGCAGTTCGTCCGAACTGTTCGTGCCGGTGATGGTCTTCCCGGGCTCGGGAACGATCCGGCCGTAACCGCCTTTGTTGTAGTGATCGGGAATGAACTGCCCGGAACCGGTTTCGGTGTAGGGTTCGGGAACGGGCTGTCCGGAACCGTTTCCGGTGTAAGGCCCGGGATTGATCTGTCCGTAATCTCGTTCGGAGTAGTGATCGGGAATGACGTGCCCGAATCCAGGCCCCATGAGTGATGGCATGGCTGTTCTCCTTCAGGGATCTCGCGAAGTTGTTTGTTCTAGCCCGGATTTCTCACCAGCAAGACTGTACATGGGGCCGAAACCGCGGTACAAACCGACGAATTAACACCTTACCGGTGTGCCGCGAAGCGGTCCCATGCAACCAGAGTGTACCCCGAAACAGTTGTGTTTTGAAGGCATGGGCGGCTGGCGGGTGGAGGGGTGTTTCGACGGCGGCCGGCTGACGACGGACGGTGGCGTACTGCTGCTGCGGGAAGTCGACCAGCGGTTCCGCGTGACGGAGCGTCTGGCTGACTGCTTCCAGAACCATCGCGCGGAAACGCGCATTGAGCATCGTCTGGAGACACTGGTTGCCCAGCGGGTACTGGCGCTGGCGGAGGGGGTATGAGGATCTGAACGATCACGACCGTCTGCGCACGGACAGCCTGCTGGCGCTGGCGAGCGGTGTTCAACACCGGGACCTCACCGGGGAACAGCGCCGCCGGGAGCGGGACCGGGGACAGGCGCTGGCGGGTTCAAGCACCCTGAACCGGCTCGAGCTCAGCGAGCCGGACACGGCGGCCGGAGACTGGTACAAGAAAATCGCGGCCGACCCGGCGGCGATGGATTCGCTGCGGGTGCAATTCAGATGTCCTGAACTGATCAGATGTTCGGGACCGTCACGCTTCCGACCGCCACCGTCTACCAGATGCATCCTCGGGCGGTCACGGGCCAGAGAGTTTCCACCCGCTCGCGACGAACGCAGACATACCAGTCGTGCAAATTCACGGTGGGGTCACAGTGCGACGGGATCAACCGTACCCGATCACCCACGGCGAGGCGTACGTTCGAACCGGAGAGATCAATCGTCGTGTGTTCGTCAGACACGCCCGCCACGTATGCCGCTTCAAGGCCGGCGATGTTCGGAAAACCAGATTCTGCAGAGAAAGCCTTGAGGCCGGCATCCACGACTGCCCGTTCGGGAACCCTGCAGCTGATGACCGTTGCTTCGATATAGAGTGCCTGCGAGAAAGTACGGACCGGCAAGCTCCGGGAATCCAAATTTCGGGCGTAGTCGGCATCCATGAAGACGTACGAACCTGGCTGCAGTTCGTTGTAGACACCGCTCGCCGCCTCGAATTCCCAGGTGCCCGTCCCCGCGCCGGCAACGGTCTCGCAGCGAAGGCCGGCTCGCTCCATGGAGTGGACCGTCGAACGGGACAACTCGACGGCGGCATCCACGGCCGAGCGGCGTTCGGCATGGTCGCGGATGTGTTGCGCGAGGCCGTGGTAGGCCTGAATTCCGGCAAACCGGAGTCCCTCCGTTGCCGCCACGTGTTGGGCCAGCGTCACGGCCCCGGGGCCGGGTGCCACTCCGCATCGGGACATGCCGACATCAATCTCCACCAGCACGTCGATCCGGACATCCGCAGCAGTGGCGGCCGCTCCGATATCGGCCACGTTGTCAGGGTCGTCCACACAGACGCCGACCCTGGCTTCCCGGGCCATGGCCGCAAGCCGCGCTGCCTTCCTCGGACCGATGACCTGATTGCTCACGAGAACGTCGGGCACACCGGCCCGCACGAGCGCCTCGGCCTCGCTCACCTTCTGGCAACAAGCCCCGACGGCTCCCAGGGCCATCTGCTTGCGCACGATCGGTGCGCACTTGTGGGTCTTGGCATGCGGTCGGAGCCGGGTCCGGGTTGCCGCGACCCCCTGGGCCATGCTGGCGAGATTGCGCTCGAAAGCGTCAAGGTCGATCAGGAGAGCGGGCGTGTCGACGTCGGCGAGCGGGGAACCGACCAGTGCGGGTGGAGGCGTAGCCATGGCAGTACCTGCGGACAGATGGAAAGCAGGAGTGTGTGGCTGTCCGATTCCGGACGCAAGGCCCCGGACGGGCGGGTCAGGTACAGCGGGAACCATCACCATGTGTTCGCCCGGGTCGGGGGAGTGGTGCCCTGCTGGCGGTCCTCTGCCGGCATGAACTGAGGGGAGCACGGCGGCCTACCGGGTATCGGCCCCGCCACCTGCACACCCCTTCATGAAGCGAAACATCATCGAACGGTGGCGCACATCTGATCGTGCCGTCGTCAACGCTTCCGGCGGAGGGAGCCGGGCGACCGCCTCCGTGTGCAGACAGGGGCGATACCCGGCGTAGGTGCGGTCGTACGCCTGGCCGGTTCCGGCGGTGCGGTGAAGGTGGTTGGCGCGGGCGGCCGATCTCGGCCCGAGGTCGGCCAGGCAGGTGCAGGCGGTGGCTTCCGTGCGCGGAGAAGCGGCGCATTCGTTCTACACGTACGGGAGAGCCGGGAAGGTGCGCAGCGGGAACCGCCTCACTATGGCCGGCGGGTAACGCGAGCAGTGTCGCTGCGGCTGCAGACTGTCCGCGACGTATCTCCGGCAAGGCGCGAAGGCCTTGCGAGAAGGTCATGCCAACGGCGGGCAGTGGTCCGTGTCGTCCCGCACGAGTGCGCACAGGTCGCGCCACTCGCGCTTGCTGAGGCCACTCGTTTCCTGGCTCACCGGTTCGCGCGCGATCCAGGCGCGAATCACGGCCAGCATGGGGCGGGAGAGTTCGGCTGCACCGATGCGGTAGTCCTCGAACGCCTCTGCCACCAGCGGTACCCAGCGCTGCACGATGCCCAGCATGGCCTCGGCATAGGCCCGGATTTCGGACTGGGCGTGCGCGTCGGACCGCAGTTGCAGAAAGTGCAGCAGGTTGTGAAGATCGGTCTTCCAGTACCACTGCGTATACGTGGACAGGGGGAGATTGATCCTGGCGATCTCGCGCGCGAGCGACGGACGGGCCGGGTCGGCTGGCGATCCCTCGGTCGGGAGATTGAGAAGCCACTCGTAGCGTCGGTAGGCGTGGCGGGCGTCCTCCTCGAGCAGACCGCGAATCTCCCGGGCCGCCGCCGCCGGCACCCGTTCCTCCCGCCCTTGTCCGTTGGACCTGGACTGCGCCGCCAGTTCGTCGGGCTCCGGCAGGTAGAACTCGCGGTCCAGGATCGAGTAGCGGGCCGAATATTCGTTCACCGAGGCCGTGCGGTGCCGGATCCACTGGCGGGCGACGAAGATGGGCAGCTTGACATGAAACTTGATCGAGCACATCTCGAACGGCGTGGTGTGACGATGGCGCATCAGGTAGCGGATGAGCCCGCGGTTTTCGCGGATCGGCCGCGTCCCGGCACCGTAGGAAACGCGCGCCGCCTGAACAACGGCGGTGTCGTCGCCCATGTAGTCGACGACTCGGACGTACCCGTGATCCAGCACGGGATATTCCCGCTCGAGGATGGCCTCGAGGGCAGGGACCACCGCCCGGCGCGTGGTCGCCGCCTCCGCTGCCGGCGACACCGGCCCGGATCCCCGGTCTACTGGCCCATCTGGAAGACGTGCCGCCGCAGAAAGTACCGGACCGCGGCAGGTTTCCGTGGAAGAATGGCCGGGTAGTAGGAAGGGTGCGCGTGAAAGGAGAAGGTGCCGGCGGCCCGCGCGGTGTAGTGCAGATGCCAACGACTGCCGTCCACCACGGCGGTCCGCCATGCCGCCAGCGATGTCGTCCCGAGCATCGATTCGAACTGCTCGTGGACGTAGATCTGCTGCTTTTCGACAAATGCCTTGAGACGAGCCGGATTCGCGAGCGGATAGCACGCCGCCGGTACTCCCAGGATCAGCAGCGCGTGGTCGAGGCTCACCGCCCGGATCAATCCGCCGTCATCGTACCCGTTGTCATCGGTATCCACATCGACCGCGCGGTAGCCGACCGCGGCGGTGAGGGCCTGCTCCAGATTGCGCGCGGTGGGAACGAGCGCATCACCCGCGAATGTTTCGGGAAGGATGGCGTACAGAAGGGGGTCGTCAGAGGAAGACAAGAGAGGAACTCCGCAACGGGTGCCGTCACCAGGTCAGAAGCCCGGACCGCCCGCCCGCGAACCCGACCGGACCAGCGTCGGCGCCACGTTACACGAAGGGCGCCGCGCCAGATGATACCGAACGGGGTTGAGCACCGATTCGGCCGGCGGTCGGATCAGGAATCACGCTACGGAGGTCTTGCAGTCCGCTGTCGGCGGCCGGTGAGGGGTCTCCCGGGCCCGATTCGGCTCGCGCGGGCGGCTGGTCGGATGCCGGGCAGAGTCCATCGGCGGCCCCCTTGGTCAGTGCGTCGGATCCTGCAGTGGGTGGGCGGTCAGGCGGGGCCGGCGGGCGAAGGCCCGCGAGTACGTGGGCGAACAGTGACTGGAGCGGATAGACCGACGCGAATGCAATGCGGATCTGGCACCGATTGACGGTGATACGGGCGCCGATCTTGAGGATTCGCATGTGGATCGTGTTAGCTGTGGCACGGGTCAGCGCGGTGCCCGACAGGTCGAACCGGCGCAGCAGGGTCATCAGGGCCCCGGCGAAGGTCGAGAAGTACAATCGCCGTTGGCTGGCGGGCATCGTGGCGGTCGAAGTCCGATCGACAAAGAGCCAGAGCTGCTGTTCCTTGATACGGTTCTCCAGGTTCCCGCGGGCGCAGTACACCTGTTCGTACAGCAGCTGTGCGCCGACCGAATCCGCCGGCACGTTGGTGAAGACGAAGCGCGGGTTTGTGCCGCGCAGACCGGGCAGCCACCCGGCGGATGCGGCTCCAGGACGTGCGAGTCCGGTAGCTCCAGTTCCGGAACTGCCGCGACGCCCGTCCCGTGGCGGCACAGCGGCGTCGGGACTTGTGCAGCGCCTTCGCCGGCTACCGTTTCAGACGGAGATTGCGGGCGAGACCGAACACGTAGTCAAGGCCGGTCTATTCGCGCCAGGTCAGGAGGTCGTCGCGGCAGAAACCCGCATCACCGCGCACTAGGATCGAGACGGTCGGCGAAGCGGCGCGGATCTGCGCCACGATCGGCTTCAGTTCCTCCACAGATCCTTCCGCAGCGTTGATGGCGGACGCAGCCGGGCGCACAGGACGAAGTTGCCGCAAGTGATGTACAGCGGGAGGTAGCAGTATTCCTTGCAGTACCCGTGGAAGAACCGGCCCTCTTGGTTCCCATGCAGCGGATCGTTGGCCCCATCCAGATCGAGCACGATCTCCCCCGGCGGTTCGTCATGAGCCTAGATGAACAACTTCATCAACAGCGAGTCCATCGCCCCCGGATCCGCCGCGATCTTCTGTACCGGTCTCCGGCTGCTGTGTCCGGCACACTGAGTTCGAGCTGGTTCTGCGTGCTCGAGCCCGCCAGCGCCTGTCTCCGGTGAGGTTCTGACACCCGCTTGCGAGCGTCAGCACGCTGTCCGCGCGCAGACGGTCGTGATCGTTCAGATCCTCCTCATACCCCGCCGCCAGCCTTGGCACCCGCTGGGCGATCAGCGTCTCCAGACGATGCTTGATATGCGTTTTTTGCACGGTGGTCCCGGAAGCAGCCAGCCAGCCAGACTATCCGTGTGCGCCGTGGAAGGCGCCATTTCCTAGCGGGTGCAAATCCCGCCCGGCAACAGTCGCTCCAGCCGGTAGCAATTGGAGCGGGTGATGGAGGTAACGACATTGCTCGAAGCACTCCAAGTAGAAGGCCCCCTTGGGGGGTCAGCGACCATGCGGGCCGCAACGCGAAGTGAACGCTGAGCAGGCCTCGGAAAAAGGTGATGCGGAAGCCGACCCGGCGCGGATGCGGGGAAGGCTGCCACTGGCGGGGAAGCGAGCGACACTTGCACCCGCCGGTTCCGCCGGGGTAGTGGCGGCGGCACGCATGGAAGAGGGAAATGGTGGCAACACGGGAAGCCCTGTCGGTGGCGTGGCACGCGCCAACCGGAACCCCGCGAGGGGCAGGCCGGGCCGGCAGGGTGGCGGAGAGGCTCGTAGTATCGGAGAAGCCGGGTAATGCCGGTGGAGAGAAGGGGCCTCAGGTAGGGAGCGATGTCATACGGAAGAAAGCTCGCGGGATTGGCGATGCCTGTAAACCCGCATAGTCGGCAGAGATTCCGGAAGCATCACATGCCTAAGCGAAGGAGGTGAACCTGGTTGGCTGGTCGTCGAGGCGAGAACCGGCTCGGCGACCCGCTGGCACACCGGACTTACAGGTCTGGCCGCCGTGTCGCGGCCATACAACACCCGGAGGGGCAACCTCACCGGAACCTGTGAGTGCGTTCTTGGGCTGGTGGTCCGTGTGCGAGAAGCATGATCCCACTGGAGAGCCCGGTGCTGGAAATCGGCA
Source organism: Alphaproteobacteria bacterium (assembly GCA_965203385.1). GTDB lineage: Bacteria > Pseudomonadota > Alphaproteobacteria > TMED109 > TMED109 > VXPW01. The sequence goes on along the minus strand of OZ241893.1, from coordinate 1,128,591 downwards.
CGCCGGGTTCGGAGAGCGGGAGTGAGGAAAGAGGGCCCTTGCGGGCACCGCGCCTCCTCCCGACTCTACCACCCGATGCCGTCGCTCTGGTTGAGTTCGGCGACGGTCCCGGAAGCAGCCAGCCAGACTATCCGGCAGCCGGAACTGCTGATCGACCTCCCGCAGGAGCATTACGCCTCGTCCGTCGTCAGCCGACCGCCGTAGAAATCACCCTCCACCCGACGGGCGGCCCAAGCCTTCAAACGCTCATGAGCGGGCCGGGCCGCTCACCCCGCTTGGGCATGTAAATTCTGAGGCCTCCGTCGGGGGTGTTGATGACTGGGCAGGAATTTTACACAGCAAAATACAACTGCAGTGGTATGGGACCGCTCTTTGGTATACTGGTAAGACGTTGATTCACTAACCTGTACAACAGTTTCGGTACCATGCACGGTCTGGTTGGTGAGAAATCGGGGCTAGATACAGACCATCGCCCGCAACGCCCATCTGGCCAACGACCCGGTTAAGTCCGCCGTCAACCGCATCGCCGGTCGCGTTGCGGAAATTGCGGGGTAAACTCTGACCAGTTCAATCGAACGAGACAGTAACTGCTTGACACACGCAATCAAAATCGCCAGATGCTACAATCTGCCATCCGACGCAGCCTTAACCCCAACCGTGATCTGACCGAATCTACGAGGACAACTTCTATGCAGCCACAGTTGGCACTTGATTACCCCCATACCGCATACGGAAAATCCATTCTAATTCACGGAGATGGTTTCGATTGGCTAAAGCGCATTCCCGATGAATCGATTCATGCCGTTGTGACCGATCCTCCTTACGGTGTTCGGGAGTACGAAATTGAAGAAATCGAACGCATGCGCAACGGCACAGGTGGGGGAATTTGGCGGATTCCACCATGTTTTGACGGCAATCGACGTGCCCCTCTTCCGCGCTTTACCGCTTTGGCTTCACGCGAACGTGAAGCCCTGAACCAGTTCTTTCGCGATTGGTCCGCTTCCCTATTTCCAAAGCTCAAGCCAGGTGGGCACGTATTCATCGCCTGTAACGCCTTTCTTTCGCAAATCGTGTACTCAAGTTTGATTGAAGGAGGGCTTGAGTTTCGTACCGAAATCATCCGTCTCGTTCAAACACTGCGAGGAGGAGACCGGCCGAAACTTGGTGAAAAGGACTTTCCTCATGTTTGCTCTCTGCCACGAGGTGGATACGAGCCTTGGGGACTTTTCCGTAAGCCTCTACCAAAGGGAATGACCGTCCGGCAGTGCCTCACGGACTACGCGACTGGCGGGCTCAGGAGACAACCGGATGACAAGCCCTTTTTTGACGTTATACAGAGTGAACGCACTCCTCGGCACGAACGTGACATCGCGAATCATCCGAGCTTGAAACCGCAGTCTTTCATGCGACAGCTTGTCTATGCGTCACTTCCACTAGGTCATGGGATCGTGGCTGATCCATTCATGGGCGCAGGCTCGACGATAGCAGCAGCCGAAGCCGTAGGATACTGCAGTGTGGGTGTTGAGCGGTACGAAAGATACTACAATCTCGCCGTCGAAGCGGTACCGCATTTCTGTGCGCTCAAAGTTAATGGGAAATGCCATTCGCTGTTGCCCTCCCAAGACCAGCAAAGCTTTGAATTCTATTCAGTTCCTGCTGTCGGCTCTCTGTAAATCCAATTCTCGGTCATTTTCTTGTAGCCGCTTCCGTTGACCGACGCCGTAATTGTTCTACGACTAGTTCCTGTTCGACCAGAAAACGTCCAATCTGATTTTTGGAGTTGCGCACCAAACACGGCGCGGTAATGGAATGGAAATGGAGGAATCTTCTTTGCTTTGTCAATCGGCCTCCCGCTATTGAAACAGAAAACCATAAGCCATGTTCTTTCCGCGTTGTGACCTTGCCACCCTCGAAGGTATCGTGACCCTTTGACTTCGATTCCTTCCCGTGCATGTTGGGCGGAATCTCCCGGGAAATACCCCTTGGGGACTATATCAGGATGACCGTTATGAAAATTATTCTTTGTCAATGAAGAGCAATGCATGGGGATGCTCAATATCATGAATTCACCTACAATGCTGCTGAAATTCGCAGGCATCAACATCGTTTCGAGACGGGCCATGCCTTTGCTGTTCAATTGTTGGTTGATGAATCCCAAAAAATCAATGAAGTCGTTCATCGCAGCGCAAAGCTGGTCGATAGTGAGACCATACGGAATCTCTGCGTTCGGATTGAAATGTTCGATTTGAACAGGCTGAAGGTAGCATGCTCTCGTTTCGAGATCGTTGACGGCGCGGGCTTTGTTCATGGCAGGGTCTCATTGAGCGATGCGGAAATTGATTCCATAAGCCGATGTATCGGCAAGAGACCTTGCGATTACCCCCTCGGTCTCTAACGTCTTTTGTCTCCAGCATTCACGCACTATGGGGGACAACCCGTCGAGCCAGCGTATCAGCCCCAGCGCTTCCGCGCTCTCCCCCTTCAGATCGTCATCAAACGAGGGGCGTCCGATCAGCAGCAGACGGCACTGCCGGGTCAGGTTCGCCGCCAGACGGCCGTGCACCACCATCGCCCGTCGTTTGACTTGGCTCATTGGCCAGACCGGAATAACCGAAAGTCCCTCTCTATGTTCACTTCTCCGACCTTGGCGTGAAGATCGTGATTCACGCCCCGACCGCCGGCTGCATCGGTGCCCAGTCTGGTCCGGCGATGGTGAGAAATCCGGATTAGAGACGCAGCCGAAAGTCGTTCTCCCCTGATTCGTCGACACCACGGACCAGGAATACTGTCCGGTTCGTATGGTCCATCACGCCCTTTTCGTCGATGAGGCGACGGGCCAGGTCCCGATCGAACACCGTGCTGGTCGGCATGTAGCGAAGTGTCATGCCGCGGCGCGACCGGTCGGAGCGGTTGGGTCGGGAGCCATGGGTCAGGTACACATCGTGCAGGGAAACCTGTCCGGCCTCGAGTTCAAGATCGACGGCTTCATGCAGGTCGAGTTCGCCGTCATCGATTTCCTGATGCAGGGTCAACTCGGGATTCGCATTGGTGTGGTGCGGCCGCAGTTTCCTTGCCTTGTGGCTTCCCCTGATGACCTGCAGGCATCCGTTGTCGGCGTTCGACGGATCCACGGCGATCCACACTGTACAGGTCGCCAACGGTCGCAGCGGCCAGTACTCTCCGTCCTGATGCCACGGCGTCTCGTATCCGTCCCGGGCCGGTTTCGCGAAGAAACTGGAGTTCCACAGGGCGATGTTCGGCCCCAGCACCTGTTCGACCATATCGAGGATGTCGGGGTTTCTTGCGAAATTCAGGAAGGCAAGGTCATGCTTGAGGAGCGCGGGGCAGTAATTCCGGAACTCGGGATGGCGCGCGATCAGCCGATCATGATGGACGCGGATATCGGCAAGGTCGGACTCGGGTACGCGATAGTCGGGAATCACGTAGCCGTCGTCGTGATATCGGGCAATCTGGTCTGCAGTCAGCATGGGGGGCCTTCGGACGAGCCGCGAAAAACTCGTCCGAATAGTGTCACGCGCCGGCTTCCCGTGCAATGTGTGCAGCGGCGGTCGTCCAGCTCGCGGTCCCCGACCGCCGGGCAAGGCCTGCCGAGCGACAGTCCTTGCGGCGGGTGGGACAGCGCGGGACAATGTCGATATCGTGCAAGTGGCCGCGGCCGCCGGCAGTCTCTTCGGTTGCAGGTTGGCAGTGTGTGCCGGTTCCTGCAGTGCGGGTGCCGGCCTGAAGTCCCGGGTTCGGGACTCGCGCGTCCCCTCGCGTCGTTCACGCAGCCGTTCACGCCCGGGTCGCTGCACCATCTGCCGCGTTGGTGTTTCGGAAGGCTCCTTGCCGCCCGTCGCGCCCGTCCGGCCAGGCGGGACTGAAGGAGCGGCGCCGCTCACCGGCAGGACGACAGGTCCCGGAGAGATGCAGCGCAACCCTTCGGTACCGGTTCTTCACAACAGCCAACCCGGCCCCGAACGCTGTCAACCGGAAAGCGGACGTCCGCAGGAGAAGCAGCCATGCAACTGAAACGCTATACCGACTATGCGCTGCGGACGCTGATCTATCTGGGGCTGCACGAAGGACGGCGATGCACGATCAGCGAAATCGCCGCGGCCTACGGGATCTCCGAGAATCACCTGATGAAGCTCGCGCATCATCTGGGACAGCTGGGGCTGATCACGACTTCGCGGGGCCGGAACGGCGGTCTGCAGCTCGCGGTCCCGCCGGAAGACATCAATCTCGGCCACGTGTTCAGGATGACCGAAGGCGACGTTCACCTGGTGGAGTGCTTCCGGGGCGCGGCGGACAACACGTGTCCGATCGCCGGACCGTGTGTGCTGACCAACGTGCTGGGATCGGCGTTGGCGGCTTTCCTTGGTGTCCTGGACCGGTACACGTTGCAGGATCTGCTGGTTCCGTCACCGGCCCTGCGCGCCGTTTTCTCGGCCAGGGCGGGCCCGGGACCCGCGGGAAGGGCGGTGGCCGGACCCGGCAGTGACCCGGATCCGGGCCAGGCGGTTGCGCTGCCGGTGATCCCGCAGGAGGCCGCCGCCTGAGCGCACGTCGGCGGAGAGCGCTGCAGGTGGGATGTGGGGAGGGGCGGAATCTACGATTCCAGCAGGACGCGGAATCCGAAATTGCCGGGCAGCGGTTTGACCGAACATCCCCCGGATCCGATTTCCCGGAGGAAGGTCTGCATGAAGCTGCGGTGCTCGCCCTGCAGGATGCGGATCCCGCAGTTCTCCCGGAACACGTTGCCGCCGGCCTGCTGGTACGTTCGCTGCCAGCAGGAGTCGGTCCATTCCCACACGTTTCCCCGGGTCCCGAAGACTCCGAACGCGTTGGCTTCCCCGTCTCCCACCGGGTGCGTGCGGCGGGAAGGGCGGGGCCCGGTCGCATAGTCGGAGGCCCAGGCCAGCCGCCGGTCCGTAAAGAGCTGCGGTGGGACGAATCCATCGCCGGCGCCGGCCCGGGCGGCGTACTCCCATTCCTGTTCCGTGGGCAGCCGGTACCGCTCGCCCGTGCTGTCGGACAACCACTGGAGATATTCGGCGATGTCGTCCCAGCTCACGTTGATGACCGGCCGGTCGCCACGCCCCCAGCCGTTGTCGTCGGGCCGGTACGTGCACGCGCCGGCGTGGTGGCAGAAGTCCCACTGGGCGAAGGTGACCTCGAATTTCCCGATGTAGAACGGACGTTCGAACACGGTGGACCGGCGGTCATCACCCGCCCGATTGGCCGGGGCATCCGGAGTTGACGCCGGCATGCTTCCAGCCGGGACCCTGACCAGTTCCGGCAGAAAGGCGGAAGGAATGGCCGAATCGGCGGTCCGCAGGGTGGCGAACCCGGCCACCGCCAGCGATCCGACCAGTGCCGCCGCACCTGCGGCGCCGATCCAGCCGGGCGGAATGCTCGATTTCCTGCGCGTGATCAGGGCAACCTCCTGCAGGCCGACCGTGACCGCCGCCGCTCCCGGAATTCCGGGAGCGGCACAACGGCTGCGGAACGACTAGGAAACGATGGGCCCGGGAGCCTGAACCTGCGTCATCAGGTCATCGTTCCATTCGCCCTCGACGACGACCGTGGCCAGGGCACCGAGCTCCACTGCCTCGATCAGGTTGTGGGAGAGATAGACGTACACGCCGGGCTGGCGGAAGGTATAGAGCGCCGCGCCGGCGGAGCCGCCGCGAATGAACCAGGTCTCCAGGCCTTCGGCCGGCGGATCCGCGAACGATCCCTGTTCCCAGACGTAGTCGCCGTGCCCGCCGATCAGGTGCGGACGGGAGTCGCGGTTGGCCTGCGAATGCACGAAGAGCACGGATTCGCCGACCCTGGCCGTCATGGTGTTGTCGCCCGTAAGCGCACCCACCCTGCCATTCATCACCACGTGGGTCGGAAGCAGCGTGCGCATGACCTCGAGCGTGTCCACCATGGCGTCGGCGTGCGAATCGTAGGACTTGAAGTTGCCGTCCGCATCGCGCGGCACGTAGAAGTCCTGTTCGCCGACGTAGTAGGCCTTGTCGTAGTGGAGCCGGTTTCCCCTGCGGTCCCTGAGGCCGTCTCTCGGCAGCACCAGGACCGCACCGTTCATGCCCGAGACGACATGGTAGGGGATCATCTGTCCGCCGGGAGCGCAGTGATAGATGAAGGTGCCCGGCTTGGTGGCCTTCCAGCGGAGCACCACCTGTTCTCCCGGCTGCACCAGCGTGAGTCCGCCACCACCCAGCGCCCCGGTTGACGCGTGAAAGTCGATGTTGTGGGCGAAGATATTCCCCTCGGGATTCTTCAGCGTGAGTTCGACGTAGTCGCCTTCGTGGCAGACGATCAGCGGCCCCGGAATGGAACCGTTGAACGTAAGCGCATTGATGACGGTCCCGTTGTCGTCGATCTCTCGCTGGTCCTCGATCGCAGTGAGTTCGATCTCGACGATTTTCGGGCCGCCGGAGGCCTCCAGTTCATGCACAGGAGCGTGCGGCGGTGCAACAAGTTCCTGTTTGACCCGCGGCAGGCCATCGAGCTCCGCGGCAGCAGCGGTGCTGGTGGCTGCGGGCACGACCAGTGCATTCACGCCTGAAGCGGCGCCCAGGGCGCCCCCGCCCGCCCAGAGAAGCTGGCGTCTGTTGAAGTCGATCATCGCTGATTCTCCCTTCGGCTTCTGCCTCACCGCCGCGATTCGGTGCGACCCGAACACGGCACCGTGATGGCCAACCGTTTCGACCCCACGAAGAGACAGGAAACACCGATAACGATAAGCAGTATCTTATATACATCTTTACGGGCATCAAGCAGGCAGGCACCCGACGGCATCCAGCCGGCGCTCAGACGCCTCAGCAGAAACTTCCTGACGACGCGGCGCCTGTGGCGGTGCGCACGATGGCGCGGCGACGGGAACGGGTTCTTCATTCGCCGAAGCCCGCACCGTAGCGGCGGTTCTGCGTGATGCGCCTGTGGCGATTCTCGAGACACGGTTTCCGGCCTTCCCCTGCTGGTGAACCGTTCGGGCACGGGTCTCCGTTTCGGTGTTCCGGCTATCGGGTTGATCCGGGTGTTCCGGTCGATAGTGCAGGTGGCACCCGGCCGGCCCGGACCGTCGGCATGCCGGGTAATGCCGCGTCGTGGCTGATTTGACCCTGCGGTTTTCCGGAGCGGACAGCGGGCGCGCGCGCGAGCTGCGGCGTCGCGGCAATCGCAAGGATGTGGGGCGGGTTCGCCGGAACAGGCCCGGGTCGGGCCTGTTCATCCCGCCGGGACGGTTCGCCTTCGACGACGTCCTGCGGGGCCGGACCTCGGATCAAATTTTGTGATCCAGGCGGCAGGCAGCGCTCGGGCTGTGGCCGGCGACGGTGCGGTCGCCGTACGGGCTGCAATCAAGCGCGCTGCACTTTTCCGCGAGACATTGGATGTCCCCCGCGCAGTCTTGGCCGCTTCGACCCCGCGCCGCCGTTTTCCGGCAGACCGGGCAGCGAGAGCAGCGGGGTCCCGGACGGCGTGTCCCGGATGGCCGAGGGCTCTCGGGTGCGCCGCGCCATCCGCAAGCCCACGGACCGGAAACCGCGCCCGCCGACCCTGTTCTCTTGTTGTATAGTCGCAGTCATCCCCCGCTCCTGTCGGCTCGCGCCAATCCTTTCGAAAGCGGCCCCATGTCACGACGCTGTGAACTTACCGGCAAGGGTGTGCTCACCGGCAATAACGTGAGCCACGCCCACAACAAGACCCGGCGCCGGTTCCTGCCCAACCTGCAGCGGGTGTCGCTGCACAGCGACCTCCTGAAACGGACCGTCCGGTTCCGGGTGGCTGCGTCGACCCTCCGGTCGGTGGACCGCAAGGGCGGCATCGACGCGTTTCTCCTGGATGCGGATCCGGAGAATCTTTCGAGCCGTGCGCGGACGCTCCGCACCTTGCTCGCCAGGCGCTCGGTACGCGCCTAGTCCCGATCAGCCGACCGCCGGACCCGGCCGGGGCGACGGCAGTTCTTCCGAGAACAGCTCGGACAGCTGTTCGGTGATGGCCGCCCCCAGTTGCGCCACGTCGAGGATCGTGATCGCCCGGCGGTAGTAGCGGGTGACGTCGTGACCGATTCCGACCGCCACCAGTTCTACCGGAGAGGTCCGCTGAATCATGTCGATGACGTCTCGAAGATGGCGATCGAGATAGTGCCCGTGGTTGACCGACAGGGTGGTGTCGTCGACCGGAGCGCCATCAGAAATCACGACCAGGATGCGGCGTTGTTGGGGGTGCGCCAGTAGCCGCTGGTGGGCCCACAGCAGGGCTTCCCCGTCGATATTCTCCTTGAGCAGACCTTCCCGCAGCATCAGGCCGAGGTTGCGCCGCGCGCGCCGCCAGGGCGTGTCCGCCGCCTTGTAGATGATGTGTCTGAGATCGTTGAGGCGGCCGGGCGCGGCGGGCCGGCCGGCATCCAGCCACGCTGCCCGGGCCGCTCCGCCTTTCCAGGCGCGGGTGGTGAACCCGAGGATTTCCACGCGCACCCCGCAGCGCTCCAGCGTACGGGCGAGAATGTCGGCACTGATGGCGGCGACCGTGATCGGTCGGCCGCGCATCGACCCCGAGTTGTCCAGTAGCAGGGTGACGACCGTATCGCGGAAATGGGTTTCGGTCTCCCGTTTGAACGACAGCGGGGTGGCGGGGTCGATGACCACCCGGGCCAGCCGGGCGCAGTCGAGGAGCCCCTCTTCAAGGTCGAACTCCCACCAGCGCATCTGCTGGGCGAGCAGCAGCCGCTGCAGACGGTGCGCCAGGCGGGCGACGAGGCTCTCGAACTGCACGAGGTGCCGGTCCAGCGTCTCCCGCAGCCGGGCCAGTTCGTCCGGCGGACACAGGTCTTCGGCCGGAACGATCTCGTCGTGCTGGCGGGTGAAGACGGTGTACGATTCCCGCGGCGGCGGGTCTGCGGACAGGTTGTGGCCGGCGGGCGGGGCTCCGCTTCCTTCCTCTTCCCCCCCTTCTCCGTCGAGCCCGGAGAGCTGGTCTTCCCCGGCTTCTTCCGGCCGTTCATCGTCCGCGGCCCCCGTGCCGGGCATGCCGTCCGGGTGTCCGTCCTCCTCCTCGTCCGCATCGGCTTCGCCCGTCGACTCTTCCGGGTCAGCGGCGTCCTCGTCCTCGCCGCGCTCGTCTTCCTCGCTGTTCAGGGCGTGGAAATCGAGGTCGTCCAGGAGCTCACGGAGCTGCCGGGCGAAGGCGGCCTGGTCGTCGATCAACGTGACCAGCGTGTCGAATGACCGTCCGGGTGCGAACCGGAACGTTCCCTTCCAGCGTTCGACCAGGCCGGCGGCGGCGGCCGGGACCGGCCGGCCGGTCAGCCGTTCCCGCAGCATCAGCCGCAATGCGCTTGCGATCTCGGCCTTCCCGTCGTCCTTGCCCGGGTCCGGCCGGCCCGCGCGGTGAGCTTCGGCGGTCACCACCGCATCCAGATTGTCGGCGACGCCCTGCATCGCGTTGGCGCCCAGCGCCTCGTACCGCGCCTGTTCGGCCGCATCGAGCAGGGCCTGGCCGAGCGGGCCGGTCGCCCGGTTCGCCAGGTGCACCTCCGCATCGTGATACCGCAGCTTGAGCGCGGCCGTGTCGGCGGCCCCCCGGATCAGGGCGGCGTCGCTGCCTTCCGGGCGGGGTACGGGAACCGCGACCGCATGGTCGTCCGGCAGCGCGTTTCCGAACCGCACCTCGAGCTCGGCCCGGCCCGCGATTGCCCGCACGGCTCCGGCTGTCGCCCGCTTGAAGTCGTCGAGCCGTCCCCCGGCCCGGTCCGTGGTCATGCCGGCGGCCGGGAGCCGACCCAGCTTTCCGGAAGGTCGCGTCCGAAACAGCGCTGAAAATACTCGGCGACCACCGGTCGTTCGACCTCGTCGCACTTGTTGAGAAACGTCAGCCGGAACGCCAGGGCCGTGGCCTCGTCCCGGTCCTTGACGCCGGTTTCGAAGATGAGCGCGTTTTCGGCCCACGTGATCACCGTCCGGGGCGACATGACCGTCGAGATGTCCCCGGCCGCCAGGCCCCGGCGGGTCAGGTTGGCGACGGCGACCATGGCCCGCACGGTTTCGGCATGGGCCGGCCCGGCAAAGGCAGGGACCTTGGCATGCACGATGTCCGCCTCGGCCTCGGGCGGCAGGTAGTTCAGCGTGGACACCACGTTCCAGCGGTCCATCTGCCCCTGATTGATCTGCTGGGTGCCGTGGTACATGCCGCTGGTGTCACCCAGTCCGATCGTGTTGGCGGTCGCGAACAGCCGGAAGCCCGGGTGCGGCCGCAGGACCCGGTTCTGGTCAAGCAGCGTGAGCCGGCCATCGACTTCCAGCACCCGCTGGATGACAAACATGACATCCGGTCGGCCGGCGTCGTACTCGTCGAATACCAGGGCCGTCGGCGACTGGAGCGCCCAGGGGAGCATGCCTTCGCGGAATTCGGTGACCTGGTGGCCGTCGCGCACCACGATGGCGTCCCGGCCCACCAGGTCAATGCGGCTGATATGGCTGTCCAGGTTGATCCGGACGCAGCGCCAGTTCAGGCGGGCGGCGACCTGTTCGATATGGGTCGACTTGCCGGTGCCGTGATAGCCCTGGATGAGCACCCGGCGGTTGTCGCGAAAGCCCGCGAGGATGGCGAGCGTGGTCTCCCGGTCAAACCGGTAGGCGGTGTCGATGTCGGGAACATGCTCATCCGGTTGCGAGTAGGCCGGCACCGTGAGGTCGGTATCGATTCCGAAGGCGTCCCGGACCGAGACGACGGAATCCGGCGCGGAAGCACGGACGGGGGCGGGGCCGGAGTGGGGGTCGGGCATGCGGTCGGTTCGACGGTGGGACAGGTGCAGCCGGTTCAGGTCTTGCCGTGATGCTTCAGGAGCTCGGCGTAGGCCGCGTTGATCTGGATCAATCGGTCCGTCGCCCCGGCGTCTCCATGGTTGGCGTCCGGGTGATGCGACTTCACCAGAGATTTATACCGCGCCTTGATGGCCGGCAGCGAGGCTCCGTCGCGAAGACCCAGGACGCCCAGGGCGCAGCTCAGCCGCCCCCGCCGCCGCGGTCCGCGTCCCCCGGCCGCTCCACCCTCCGACCCCGGTTCTCCGCGAAACAGGCCGTACCAGTCCGTCACCCGCATGGCCGCGGGCGGAACCTGCTGGCCAAGGGGCCAGGTCGGGCGCCGCCAGCCGAGGTCCTCCCGCACCTCGCGGCCGATTTCGACTTCATCGCACCCGTTGAAATAATTCCAGCGGCGGTTGTACTCCCGCACGTGAGTCAGGCAGAACCACCGCCAGCTGCGAAGGGCGTGGCGGGACCGGGGAGCCGGATAGAGGCCGCGCCCGGTACAGCCCGGATGCTCGCAGGGGCGCGGGTCGCCGCCGGCGTATTCCGGTGCTCCGCGCGGCGGGTGGCGGCGTGAGGGGGGCATCGTCATGGCGGCATCATGCGGGTATCGGGCGATTCAGGCAAAGGGCCCGATCGGTCAGGGCGCACGTTTCGTTTGTGAGACCCACGGCGCCCCCGCCGGCCGTCGTTCCCAGAAATCGTCGAAACGATTGCTCTCGACCTTTCACTCTATCATTGTTAACTCCGTGTTTTCGATGACGTGGACGATGAGTTGGATTTTTTCGTCACCCCGGAAGCATTTGAGCGGGCCGGGCAGGGGTTGTCTCTTGGAGGACTCGAAGCCGACGATGCGGCCCATGCCGAGGACATAGTCGCGAACGGTGGGTGGCGCCCTGGCAGCGGCGGACGCCTCCCTGGCTCCACGGCCTGTGTTCGGGGAGCGACGACCGCGATGATCGGCCTCGCTGAGGGTCGGCATGCGATAGGCCGTCAGAATGCGGTTGAGCGCCGCGACCTCCACCGGTCGTACGATCTCGGTGGCGGGCGTATCGGGTGCCTCGCGGGCCAGACGCGACAGTTCGTGAATGCGCCAGGCGGCGACGGCATCGAAAGCCAGGCACTTGCGCAGGTCTTCGGCGTCGTCCAGCCGGCGGTCACAGATGCGGGTGCCGTTCTTGAGGGTGTCGAAGTACCGTTCGATGGCCCAGCGGTCTTCGTAGATCTCGATCACCTCGAGCGCGGTTTCTAGCGTCGCCTCGCCGGTGCTGGACAGGATGACCCAGTTCAGGGGCTTGGCCGGATCGGCCGGGGTCACCTCACGGACCTGCACGGCCAGCATCTCCAGCGGCGCGTCCGTCCGGGCGTCTCCCGGCGGCAGGACCGTCACCCGCGCCGCCCGCAGCAACAGTTTGACCGTGCGGGACGGCCGGCGGCGCGGGCCGCCGGCGGCATCAAGCACGAGGGTCTTCCGCCCCAGTTCGGGCTGCGTGTCGATAAAGGAGAACAGGTCTTGCGGCGAACCGTCGGCCGTCACCACCCGGCGCTGTTTCGAGCGGCAGGCGCGGACCACGACGCGGACCTCCGTCTGCGCCGCCAGACGATGGACGGCCCAGATGTCCATCTCGCGGTCGCCGACGCAGATGACTTCCGTGTCCTTGCAGGCCGCCGCCAGTTCGGCGCTCACCCGCACCCCGTCCTCCCAGCGGCGGCTTTCCGTCTCTTTCTTCCCCGCACGGCGAAAGTCGGCATCGGCCGACAGTACGCCCAGCGGACGCCCGCCGGGTACGAACGCCAGCATCATGTGCGCCGCCAGTCCCGTCGACCCCTGACCGCCGCCGCCGAGCGGCGCCAGGCCGGTGGTGACCGCCGAACGGCCGCTGTAATTGAGCATCGTCGTGTCCTGCACCGCGAGGATCCGGCGGTGGGCGCGGCAGCGCTTCACCGTGGCCTCGACATGGGAGCCGAGCACATGCTTCATGGTGACTTCCCGGTTCGACAACAGGCGGTACACCGCCTGCCGTTCCGCGGACTCCGGAAACATCTCGGGAATCGTGGCGGCAGCCTGACGGCCCCAGATGTCGCCAATCCGCCGGATCCGGTCTCCCAACCGCCCATCATGATGATCCACATAGGCAAACTCGGAGTCGCCGTTCGGGCCCGGATCCTTCACATGGGCATCCACCCGGGTGCCGATCGGCCGCCGCGGCACGGTGCGCATCCGCCGTTTCCAGCCCCGCTGGAGCGGCACCATGAAAATCCGGCACGGCGCCTTCGCCACGCCGGCCCGATCCTGCGCGGCCGTCCAGCCGACGCACGACCAGTTGGCCGCACGGTAGCACGTCCCCGGCCGGGTCTCGTTGACGTAGGTGTAGGCCATCTGCGGGCGCACGCCGTGCTGCTGCTCCCAGTCGTCCCCGATCTGCCGCCGCGCCAGACCCAGAACATGTGACGCCAAATGCGGCACGGCGACGCCGGGCATGAGGAGAAAACGGTAGTGGTTGAGCAACCGGTTGAGGTGATGGCGCTTCGCCTCGTTCGACCAGCCGATGTGCCGGTCACGGGCCTTCACGTGCCAACTGGCGGCCCGGAAACCGAGACCGCCGAGGCGACCGTGGCGCGCGGACACGATCCAGTAGTTCAGGACCGCGCCCGGTGCTTTCGGGCAACCCTGCGGATGCCAGCGCTCCATCATCGCCCGCCAGCGACCGACCTCCGCCGCGCCGACCGGTTCAAGACGGACTTCGCCCAGCTCCCGCAACGAGCAGGACAGCGTGACCGCCGACTCCGACCGGGCGATCTCCGGGCGGGCGTTCGACACCAAGCGGCAGGCCCGCTTCGCCGGCAGCGCCACGTGCAGCTCCCGGGCCAGCTTCGGCAGCGCTCGCTTGGCTGACGCCACGCACAGGGCACCCCGTGCATTGCGCCAGTCCTCGCGTTCACACAGGCCGCGGGCCAGTCCGTGGCGACTGGTCTCGCCAGAGGCCGCCGTCCTCTGGAACCACGCCGCGGTGTCCGCGGAAATCATGCGCGTGCCGATCTGCATGGCGGAATACATACGCCAGGCAATGTCGGAAGTCAACAGTGACTCAGTGAAAGGCTCTCGACGGCGCATCGCAGTGCAAGGATGGCGTTCGCATCGTTGATGGTCCAACGCATTCCGACCTGCTTGAGGCGGTTGCCGACAATGTTCTTGCAGGACCCTTCCACCACGCCGCTGGTGACGCACAGACTCATCGCCCGGGATTTCGGATAGTCCATCCGCCGGCGGTTGCCGGAGAAGTACTCGGTGTTCTTGCGGGCTTCCTCTCAGGATTCGGCATGGTTGTGCAGGGCGGTGATCACGTCGTGGATGCGGCCTTCATCGAGTTCCTCGCGCCGCTTCCTGGCCCATTGCTGACCGGTCTCACTGCCGGGCCCGTAGATGGCTTCGGCGACCTCAAACAGGTGGCCCCTTGGTGTGCCAGTCCGACAATCTGGAGGGCATGGGGAAATGTTCGTCGGCAAAGTTCCAGATCCACGCCACGCCGTCGCCAAGTACGACCTGATGCCCTGCCTGGTCGAAGCCGCGGCGTTCCGCCTCGCGCAGGACGCGGGCTCGGTGTCGGTATCACGGGTGGCGATGGTTTCGACGGCAGCGTTGTTGTAGGTGTCGGAAGCCGGACCGCGCACGAGACACCCCTTCGGATCGTGAGTCATGGCCGAGTTCCTCGTGCATGGCAACAAGATGGCTCTCGGCAAGCGCGCCGGGGCAATCAGAAGCCATCGCTTTGTCATACAAGAAACAGGTCCTTTCGGGAAGCTCGCGAGACGATCTGAAGTGCCGGAATCGTAACTTCTATGTAACTAACCCATAAGATATTGACTACAAAGAATTCGAGAAGCCGGAGATTTCCCGCCGAAACCGACTTCCACGCTGCTCGTGGCAGGTCAAAATCCCCCCGATTGGGCCTCGCCACCCTCGAGTTACTCGCTGTCAACGCCACCGCGACAGTGGTGGAAACTCATTTGGCAAAATCAACACGGCCCAGAAGACACGAAGGAACGTAATGAATACAGTTAAAGTATAAGAATAAAATAAAAAGGAGAAATTTTCTCCATATGAAAATCGCACCCTAGCCCGGATTTCTCACCAACAAGACTGTACATGGGACCAAAACCGTGGTACAAACCGACGAATCAACACCTTATCGGTGTGCCACGGAGAGGTCCCATGCAACCAGAGTGTACCCCGAAGCAATTGTGTTTTGAAGGCCTGGGTCGCCGTCGGGTGGAGGGGTGTTTCGACGGCGGTCGGCTGACGACGGACGGTGGCGTACTGCTCCTGCGGGAGGTCGACCAGCGGTTCCGCGTGACGAAGCGTCTGGCTGGCTGCTTCCAGGATCATCGCGCAGAAACGCGCATTGAGCATCGTCTGGAGACGCTGGTTGCCCAGCGGGTACTGGGGCTGGCGGCGGGGTATGAGGATCTGAACGATCACGACCGTCTGCGCACGGACAGCCTGCTGGCGCTGGCGAGCGGATGCCAGGATCTCACTGGGGAACAGCGCCGCCGGGAGCGGGACCGGGGCCAGGCGCTGGCGGGTTCAAGCACCCTGAACCGGCTCGAGCTCAGCGAGCCGGACACGGCGGCCGGAGACCGGTACAAGAAAATCGCGGCCGACCCGGCGGCGATGGACTCGCTGCTGGTGCAATTGTTCATCGAGTCTCATGACGAACCGCCCGGGGAGATCGTGCTCGATCTGGATGCGACCAACGATCCGCTGTACGGGAATCAGGAGGGTCGGTTCTACCACGGCTATTACGACGAATACTGCTATCTCCCGTTGTACATCACTTGCGACGACTTCGTCCTGTGCGCCCGGCTGCGTCCGGCCGATGTCGATCCGGCGAAAGGATCGGTGGAGGAACTGAAGCGGATCGTGGCCCAGATCCGCGCCGTCTGGCCGAACATTCCGATCCTGGTGCGCGGCGACGCCGGCTTCTGCCGCGATGAACTCTTGACCTGGTGTGAAGAGACTGGCCTCGACTACGTGTTCGGTCTGGCCCGCAATAACCGTCTGGAAAAGTGGCTGGCGAAGGCGCTGCACAAGTCCCGGCGCCGCTGCGCCGCCACGGGGCAGGCGTCCCGGCGGTTCCGGGACCGGCGTTATCGGACCCAGAAGTCCTGGAGCCGCACCCGCCGGGTGGTTGGCAAAGCCGAGTGGCTGCCGGGACTGAGAGGCGCGAATCCGCGTTTCGTCGTCACCAACCTGCCGGCGGATGCGGTCGGCGCACAGCCGCTGTACGAAAAGGTGTACTGCGCCCGCGGGGACATGGAGAACCGCATCAAGGAACACCAGCTCTGGCTCTTTGCCGATCGGACCTCGACCGCCAAGATGCGCTCCAACCAGTTGCGACTGTACTTCTCGACCTTCGCCGGGATGCTGATGACCCTGCTGCGCCGGTTTGGTCTGTCGGGCACCGCGCTGGCTCGGGCCACGGCCGACACGATCCGCACCCGGCTGTTCAAGATCAGTACCCGCATCACCGTCAGCCGGCGCCGGATCCGCATCGCGTTCGCGTCGGTCTATCCGCTCCAGTCGCTGTTCGCCCACGTGCTCGCGGCCCTGCGGGCGCCACCGGCCCGCGCCGGCCCCGCCTGACCGCCCACCCACAGACCGTTCACGGCAGGGATTCGACGCGCTGCTCTGGAGCGCCAACGGCGGAGTCTGTCCTGCGTCCGGTTATTTCCACGTGCCCGCCGCCGAATCGGCCTCATGAGACCCCTCACCGACCTCCGAGAGCGGGTTGCCAAGCCTCCGTAGTGCGATTCCCGCCCCGAACGCCGGCTGAATCGGTGTGCAGTACGCTCAGTGCCGTCGTGTCGGGCGCTGGTGAGAAATGCGCGCTAGGATACCGTGAATGTGGATTCTGGCTGCGTCACTAATGAGGGACCGAAAGGGACATGAACGCAACCCGTAAGAGTCAAGAAGTCCACTTGTTTGTCGATGATACCGGGGGTCGTCAGCCAGATCACACGTTCCAGCCGAGGCGTGATGGTATGGACTGCTTCGGCTTGGGCGGTGTGCTAATCGACAGGGAAGATTTGCGCCGGGTTTGGGATGCCCATCGAGAGTTCTGTAACGCGCGGGAAATCACTTATCCATTGCACTCATACGAAATTCGCGGCGGTCGGGGCAGTTTCTCATGGCTGAAGAACCCTGAGCGGGCAGTGGAATTTTTGTCGGACCTCGAAGAGTTTTTGGTGAGTCTTCCGGTGATGGGCGCAGCCATCATCCATCGTCCCGGGTACGTGGCACGCTATGCCGAGCGGCACGAAGGTCGTCCCTGGCGCATGGACAAGACAGCATTCTCGATTCTGATCGAGCGGTCGGCCAAGTACGCCCGCTCGAGGGGGCGCCGGCTGCGAGTGTTCTTTGAGCGATCAGGCAAGCAAGAGGACCGAGATATTGTTGCTTTCATGAAGGAACTCAAGGCTGCCGGCATGCCGTTCGACGGCGACAATGCAGCACCCTATCACGGCCTTGAAGCCCGTGACTTCAGTGAGCTGGTGCTTGGGGAGCCGAAGGGCCGCACGAAGAAGACGCCCATGCTCCAGATTGCCGATCTCTATCTCTACCCAATGGCGAAGGCCGGATACGATGCCAGCTACAAGCCGTACCTTGCCTTGATGAGGGCCGGTCGCCTGATCGACGCGGTCTTGCCATCGGAGGATCGGCCGCTGCTTGGGATCAAGTACAGTTGCTTTGCTGGCTTGGAAGGCCACAAACAAACATAGGGCCCGGTTGCCCGAGCCCTATGCCGGCCAGCATGGCCGACCCCGGAGCGTAATGCTCTAATGCGCGAAATATGGCACGATCAATCGAAACCGTCAAGAACGGCGGGCGACCGAAGGCCGGTCGTGCACCGTGCGGACAAGGCTGACGCGGGTTGCGCGCGACGATCATCAACCATGCCATGGGGTGAGATCCCCGCTGATACTCCCGGTGATCCGCGCCGCGGTTTTCTGGATCGAGTCCCGGGCCAGATGCACGTACCGGGCGGTGGTCTGCATCTGCGTGTGACCGCGCAGCTTCCCGATCATTGTCAGACTCTCGCCCAGCGCCCTCAAAGCGTACGAGCACCTGAGCTCATGAATTCGCAGATCCTCCAGCTCGGCGCGCTCGCGGATGCGCCGCCAGGGCTTCTGCCGGTCGGTGATGTGTGAACCCGGCGGCCCGCCGGCGATGCCCCGGAGGTTCAGATGTCCTGAACTGATCAGATGACGCTGCTAACCGGTGGTGCTTTCCACCGGATAATTTTCAATGACTTGGTTCCGTTCTTGCGGTCGGAAACGCCTGACAGGAAGCTATATTTCGTTTATTGAATAGATGAGCCACGATTTGAAGGCCAGAGATGCTTTCTTGTCCGATTTCTCCCGCTGAGGCCACGTCTATCATCAGAAAAATGGGCCGGCTAAAGTCGGGTCGCGTCAGGACATCTGAGGTTGCCGTCCTCGCTGGGCCGCCGGCACGGCGCGGGCCTCGGGTCCGAGCGGCACGGCCCGCCCGCCAGTCTTGGCATTGGGCAGCTCGATGCAGTCGTCCTTGACGTATTCCCAGCGCAGGAACTGGATCTCCGAAAGCCGGCAGCCGGTCAGCAGCAGGCGGCAACCGCCGAAGGCATCTCGCTCTCGGCCTCGCGGAGAACCTCGCTCAGCCGTTCGGTTTCGGCCTCCCACAGGAAACGCTCCCGCTTGTTCTCCTTGTAGTGCTTGACGTGATCGCGCACGGGACGCCCCTTCGGGTCGTGAGTCTCGGCCGACCACACGACGGCGATCTTGGCCTCGCGGGTCTTGGCACTGCCGTCGGGCTGCTTGCCTGCCCGCCCCTTGACCTCGGTCTTGCGCGCCGGCACACCGGTACCGTCAAGGCCAAGATCAGATGTCCTGAACTGATCAGATGATGCTGCTGACCGGTGGTGCTTTCCACCGGATAATTTTCAATGACTTGGTTCCGTTCTTGCGGTCGGAAACGCCTGACAGGAAGCTATATTTCGTTTATTGAATAGATGAGCCACGATTTGAAGGTCAGAGATGCTTTCTTGTCCGATTTTTCCCGCTGAGGCCACGTCTATCATCAAACCGTGGTGGCAGCGGTCGCAGGGATACCGGGCGCGTTCCAGTGTCAGAGGCCCGAGAGCGGTGGTAAAGGTCTTGGGCCGGCGGCCGACAAAGTGTGCTTCGCCGCCGCTGCAGGCCAGGTGCGGTCCCTGATAGTCGGAAGGGTCGGCATTGAGCCTGTGGACTACAGCCTGCCCCATGATCGGTAACGCCCCGCGCCGCGCTTCGATCTCGATCGCCTGAAAGTCGTCGAACACATTCCCGCCGATCAGCCACTCGGCGGCGCCCTCGATTTCCTTCGCGACCGCCGCGCCGAGACAATCTTTTTTTCCGCAGCTGGCTGATCCGCATCCAGCTTGGCATCGCAGAGTCGGCTGCTGACCTCGACCAGATCGCGCACCAGCCCCCGGAGCCGTTGATATTCCTTGAGCTGGACCCGTGTTTCCTCGATAGCGTCGGCGGATATGGTGCGACCACGGGACTTCCCCGTACCTTTGTCCAGCCACGTCAATAACCAGTAGGGACCATGACCCTTCGCCCCTTCGATGGCGCAGTGACAGTTGGCCTTGCCGCACTTGCGGTACTGCGCCCTGAGCGAACCTTGGCGAAGGTCGCCGATGTCCGCAATTTCTCGCAGTAATTCGCCACGCTGTTTGGCGAAACCGTCGTGATCGGTAGTGGTCATGTCCGCCTCCATCTGTATCTTGTTACAAGAAACAGATATGGTAGCAAGGCTATTTCTCAACCTCGCAAAATTGGGACGTGCACCCGATCGGTCAGTGCCGCCGGACCGGTTGTCAGGATCAGGTCGATGCGTTAGGCTGCCAGCGCCCCGCCAGCTGGATCGGGAGGCGGTCGCGTGACTCGATCGGAACGTATGCACGGAGCCTTGCAGGCCCGACTCGGCCCGGCGCATATCGAAGTTGAAGACGAATCCCATCTGCATGCCGGCCATGCCGGCGCCCCGCGCGGCGGCGAAAGCCACTATCGAATCAGGATCGAAAGTGCCGGCTTCCGCGGCCTGAGCCGAATCGACCGGCACCGGCTCGTCCATGACATCCTGAAGAGCGAGCTCATGGGCGGGGTCCATGCACTGGCACTGGAACTGTCGGTGCCGGGAACGCCCGATGGCGGGGCGAACGGCTAATGGCGGCAGCGGACAGGTGGGCTGCCAGGCGGCATGCACGCACCAGGCCCCGCAATAGCCCATGTCGCCGGAACGCCAGGGCGCCCCTCCCCATCCGCAACGCCCGCATCTGCGGGCGGCGGGCATCGAAACCCGCTGTACAAATGGGGGATCCCCTCAGGGCAATCCGGGAGCCGGTGCGCATCGGTCGTCCGGGCGGCGTCCGGCCGGGGGCCGCCCTTCCCGCTTCTCACGGCATCGGTACGGCCGCGCCTTCCGGGGCAGGGTTGGCTGCGGGTCTCGTCCGCGCTGCAGTGCAATGGCGTCCGGCGTCACGAACTTCACCAAGGGGAAAATGAATGATGACAGCTGTTGAAGGCATCACGCTGCGCGGCAGTGAGGCAGCCGACACCCTGACGGGCGGCGACGGCAATGACGAACTCCATGGCGGCGCGGG
Organism: Alphaproteobacteria bacterium; assembly: GCA_965203385.1. Classification (GTDB taxonomy): domain Bacteria; phylum Pseudomonadota; class Alphaproteobacteria; order TMED109; family TMED109; genus VXPW01. The sequence continues at coordinate 1,108,085 of OZ241893.1, read as the reverse complement.
CAACGACACCCTTGATGGCTGGTCCGGCGACGACACCGTGCATGGTGACGCGGGCCACGACACCCTCTATGGCGGTGACGGCCACGACACGCTCGACGGCGGCGAGGGCGTCGACACGCTGTGGGGCGGGCGTGGCGACGACACCCTGAAGGGCGGCAGGGGCAATGACACGCTGTGGGGCGGCCTCGGCGCCGACACCTTCGCGTTTGCGGTCGGGGACGGCCACGACAAGATTGTCGATTTCGGGGACGGCGACACCATCAGGATCACCGGTGTGTCGGGCGGGTTCGAAGGGCTGGTCATCGAGCAGGACGGTGCCGATACGGTCATCCGCTACGGCACCGGTGACACGATCCGGCTGGCGGGCGTGTCGGCGGACTCGCTGGGCAGGGATCGCTTCGAGTTTCCGGCCGCCGGGGCCGCCCCGCAGGGCGGTGACGAGGACGACGACAAGGAGCAGGTGACCGGGACGCAAGGTGACGGGTCCGAATCTGCGGCGCAGAAGGCCGCCGGCGTGACGCGGAAGGGCGGCAAGGGCGACGACACCCTCGACGGCGGCGACGGCGACGATACCCTGAGGGGCATCGGGGGCGCCGACACGCTGAACGGCCGCAAGGGCGACGATACGCTGAAGGGCGGCAAGGGCGACGACACGCTGAACGGCGGTCGGGGCGACGATACGCTGAAGGGCGGCAGGGGTGCCGACACCTTCGTGTTCAAGGCCGAAGACGGCCACGACACCATTCGCGATTTCGGGGACGGCGACACGATTCGACTCGACGGGGTGACCGGCGGGTTCGCGGGGCTGGTCATCGAGCAGGACGGCGCCGATGCCGTCGTCCGCTACGGCGACCGGGGCGACACCATCCGGCTCAAGGGCGTGTCGGCGGACTCCCTGGGCGCGGACGACTTCGCGATGCCTGCCGGCCAGCCTGCGGAGACCACGTCCGATGACACGCAGTTGCAGAGATCCGACTCGGACGAAACCACGGAAACGCCGCCAGTGCCTGATGGCGTGACCCTGAGAGGGGGCAAGTGGCACGACGACCTCCGCGGCGGCGACGGCAATGACACCCTCTACGGCGAGGGCTGGGACGACGACCTCTACGGCGGCAGCGGCAGTGACATCCTGTACGGCGGCGACGGTGCCGACAACCTCTGGGGCGGCAACCACGGCAGCGGCGACGACAGAGGCAGCGATACCCTCTATGGCGGGGACGGCGGCGATTATCTCTTCGGCGGCAACTTCGGCGGCGGTGACGACGGCGACGACACGCTCCACGGCGGCGCGGGCAATGACCATATCTGGGGCGGCAACTACGGCTACTTCCACGGTATCAGCGACGCCGGCGACGACGGCAACGACACGCTCTACGGGGACGGCGGCAACGACGAGCTCTACGGCGGCAGCCTCTACAGCGACGGCGACGACGGCGACGACACGCTCCGCGGCGGCGACGGCGACGACAAGCTCTGGGGCGGCAACGACCGCGGCGACGGCCATGGCGGCAACGACACGCTCCACGGTGACAGCGGCAACGACACGCTCTGGGGCGGCAACAACGAATCCGCCGGCGACGACGGCGACGACACCCTGTACGGCGGCGACGGGGACGACCGGCTCTACGGCGGCAACCACCGTGGCGGCCATCTCGACGACGACGGCGATGACGGCAACGACACCCTGTACGGCGGCGACGGGGACGACCGGCTCTACGGCGGCAACCACGGCAGCGGCGACGACGGCAACGACACCCTGTACGGCGGCGACGGGGATGACCGGCTCTACGGCGGCAACCACAAAGGCAAGCACCTCGGCGGCCACCCCGGGTACGACGGTGACGACGGCGACGACACCCTGTATGGCGGCGCCGGCAACGACACCCTGTATGGCGGCAACCAGGGCGGCGATGGCGATGACGGTGACGACACGCTCCACGGCGGCGAGGGTGACGACCACCTCTACGGCGGCAACCACAAAGGCGACGGCGACGACGGCAACGACACCCTTTATGGGGACGAGGGCCAGGACCACCTCTACGGCGGCGCCGGCAACGACACGCTGGACGGCGGCAAGGGCAATGACGACCTCTGGGGCGGCACCGGAGCCGACCGGTTCGTGTTCGACCGGGAGTCGAACACCGACACCATCCACGACTTCGAGGACGGGCTGGACACCCTCGTCATCAAGGGCGGCCTGAAGTTTTCCGACCTCGACATCAAACAGCGCGGGGACGATACCGTGATCAACGGCCCCGCCGACGCCTTCTCGATCGTGATCAAGGACCTCGATGCCTCGTTGCTGACCGCGGACGACTTCGACTTCATCGCCTGACCGGCCGGCGCGCCGGTTCTCGGTCGAGGGGCGTTGACAGGTCCGGGAGCGCGGCCCGGCGGGGGCCGCGCACGACATGCCCCCGGCCGGCGTCGCCGTCATCTATCAGCCCCGGCAGCCGTGTGCCCGCGTGCGTCATTTCGCTGGCGGGGTGTTGGCCGGGACCGGCTTCCCTCTCTGGCGTGGCCACAGAGACGGCAGAGTCACCTGCCGTCACCCCGGGACCGAATGCGACGCGGTGCGCTCCGCGCGCTTCTCGCACGGTCAGCAGGGGCGGGCCATGCGCCGGGCAGGATCAGGGTTGCGTCAGGCTTTCCCGGGCGCGGGCGGCGTAGTGCCGGCGGGCCTCGGGCGGGGTGCTGAAGCGCCCGTTGCCACGCACCATGGTGCTGGTGGCAGCGGCCCTGAGGCGTGGTGTTGACGGCAGGACAGGTTGGGCGGCCGGCGGCGGCTGCGGGTCCGGGAAATCACGGACGCAAAGCGGTCGATTTCTGCGATCCGGTGGTGGCGCACGAGCTCCGGCAACTCCCCGGGTCCGGCGCGTTCAGGGTCGAGCGAATCAGGTACCAGGCCCGGGCCCCTCACGGCTCGCCGGCCTTCCGGGTCTCGCATGCGCACGCGGCGAACCCGTACGAACGGCCGGCTGCAGGATCCGGGCCATGACCGGGCCCCGTTACGGCCTATCCGTGGCGCCGGGTCGATCCGGAACTTCCGGCCCTGTTCACTGCGAGCGCCGGACCTGCGCACGGGTTTCGGTCGTTGCTTCCCGATAGTGCGAGGGATAGAGTTCGCGCACTACGGGGCTGCTTTCGGCGTAGGCGTGGCACGTATTCAGGAGCAGCGGCCGGTCTCCCGCCTGCAGGTCTTCCACCGGCTCTCCCCGGTTGCGGATCCGGGCCGGATAAATGGTCTGGAAAGCGGCAGTGGCCAGCGGAAACAGCATTTCCACCAGGTGGGTGCAGCCCTCGGTCCCGCCCAACCGCTCCCGCACCGCGCGGCGCCAGCCCCGGGCGATCGCAATCCCCTTGAGGCGCTGGAGGTTCGGAATCACCGCCGGACAGATCGGGTACGGCGATTTCTCCACCGCTACCTGCACTTCGCGCACGATGAAGTGGTCATCGACAGTCAGCCGGATCCACATATCGTGGATCGGGTCGCCCGCGGGAACCTCGCCCCGCCAGCGGGAACTGAAGGCGTAGTCCTTGGTGTCCAGCAGGTGCCCCTCGATGTCCCACAGGCCGTCCTCGCGCTGATAGCCCCGACAGATCAGCTGACGGCAGTGCAGGGGTGCGCGGGGCTGGGGGGCAGGCAGGGGCATCGCGGCGTACTCCGGGGCGGGCTCGGGTGTCAGGTGGCGGGCGGGGCGGCAAATCAAGGTAGCAGCAAGTAGGCGAGCATGACGGGGATCAGTACGAGGGATGCGACCGTGGTGGCGACCACAAGGCTCGCGACCTCGTCCGGACGGCACTGGTAGTGCTGGGCGAACAGCACCGCAAACACCGGGGTCGGCATGACCGCCTGCAGCAGTACCACGCCGCGCGCGACGCCATCAAGCGCCAGGATGTCGACGGCTGCGAACGCCAGCAGCAGCCCGATGGCGAACTTCATCGCCGTCGCCGGTACGGTGCGGCTGGCGTGCACGAGGCGGCAGTTCGCGACGGTCGCGCCGAGCGTGAACAGCATCAACGGAATGGCGATGCCGCCCAGCAGGGAAGTGGTGGTCAGCAACCAGTCCGGCACGGCCGCGTCGGTGGCCAAAGTGACGAGTCCGGCCCCCACCGCGTAGGGGAAGGGAGTCCGCAGCAGTGCTGCCGGGTTGGCTTTGCCCGACCAGATCAGGACGCCCAGCGTGAAGTGCAGGGTGGCGGTAACGGTGAAATAGACGATTGCGAGCTCGAGGCCCGGCGCGGCGAAGGCAAAGAGACAGATCGAGATTCCGAGATTGCCGCTGTTCGCGAACATGAGCGGGGCCAGGTATGCCCGCCGCGGCAGACCGGCCGCCGGCAGTACGACGGCCCCGATCAGCATGGCTCCCAGGATCATGAAGACGGCCGCCAGCGCGACATCAATGGCCAGTGCGGCCGACGATTCCAGCGTGACCAGGGTCGTGAAGATCAGGCAGGGTGCGCCGATCCGGCTGACCAGGTCCGTGACCGGTTGGGTGTCGAAGCGGAGACCGAACCGGATCCACAGGAAGCCCAGCCCGGCGATGGCGAAGACCGGCGCAAGGATGGGCAACAGGGCGACAACAACGGCGCCCAGAGAGGCGATCACGTCGGTGCCCGGGCCCGCCACCGGAGGTGGGGATGCCGGCCCGGGCCGGGCGCCCCGGCCCGGTCGACGACCTCTCCTCGCCGATCCCGCCCGCAGGTCCGGTCAGCACCGCAGATGCGCGGCAAGGCCGCGCCTTGCGGCATGCCGGGCGGTCGGCCGCGGGCCGGCCCGGGCCGGGATCCGGCCGGCCTGTGACTCACGTCTCCGGTCCGGGTGGAAGGGACGGTGGGGTGCGCGGGGCGGCCTCGTCCCCGGCCAGTGTTCGCAACCCTACCGGGCGTACCCCGGTCGGAGGATCCCGAACCGGTCGGAAGGCGCTGCGGTCCCGTCACGACCTGTTGCCGGCAGCGCAGGAGCGATTCGAAGCCGGGGCGCTCAGGCGGCTGCTCGCGAAGCGGCCCCTGGTCCGGCACCGTGCAAATCCGACCCCCGGCCCGGCGTGTGTGCTTCGGGCTCGAGCAGGTTCCCGGCAGGACCCCGTTGCCTTGCGCGGTCCTGTCCGCTCCCGTTCCCGCCACGAACCGTGTGCATGTCGCGCCCTCGCTCCGTACGGTCCGGTCACTTCACCCTTCCGCCAGGCAGCCCACCCGTCCCGGCCGGCGGACCGCGTCGGCCCGCCGCCCCCTCGTGGATCGGCCCCCGGCGGCCGCCGGGGGGCATGCCGCTCCCGCGAGAGCGGTGCCGAACGGGCCGATCCACCGGGAAGCGCCAGTGTCGTCTGATGTCTACGATTCCGCCGGGTTGGGGCGCAGACGCAGCCGGACCAGCCGGGCCCCATCCTTTCGCAGGATCTGCACGGAGAAACCGGGTACCTGCACGTCGGTGCCTTCTTCGGGAAGTTCCTCCGCTTCGTCGATGACCAGCCCCGCAATCGTCGGCGCCCCGTCGGTCGGCAGCTGCCATTCGTAACGCCGGTTGAGATCGCGAACGGACGTGTCGCCCGGGACCACGACGCTGTGGTCCGCCTCGGGCGGTGGCAGGGTCCGTACCGGGTCGAATTCGTCCGGGATGTCTCCGACGATGTCATCGAGGATGTCCTTCAGGGTCACCAGACCCTCGAGTGCTCCGTATTCGTCGACGACCAGCGCCATCGACGTGTGCCGGGTCCGGAACGAATCGAGCTGGCGGGCAAGGGTCGTCACGTCCGGCACGTACCAGGGCTGGTCGAGCACCTCGCGGATGCCGATCGCTTGCGCCCCTCCCTGCGCCTGGATCCGCATGAAGAGCTTGCGCGCATGCAGGATGCCGATGATGTTCTCCCGCTCGTTCTCCCACACCGGGTACCGGGTGTAGGGATGCCGCAGGACTTCGGAAGCCAGGATGTCGGGGGGCTGCGAGGCATCCAGGGTCACCATCCGGACCCTCGGAACCATGACGCTGCGGACGGTGACGTGATCGAGATCGAGCACGCTTCGGAGCATGTTGCGGTCGCGGCGGCGGACGCCTGTGGTTGCGGCCAGTTCGATGGCGCCCCGAAGCTCTTCTCGTGCGGTCCGGCCCGCCGGCGCCGGCCGGCCGATCCGGCCCCCCAGACGGAACACGGCACTGACCAGGGCGGTGAGCGGGGTGAGGAGCATCACCAGCGGCATGATCGGAATCGCGACCCAGGGGGCGATACGGTCCGCGTGCCGGATCGCGAAGGTTTTCGGCAGGATTTCGGCGAAGATCAGGACCAGCACCGTCATGACGAAGGTCGCGTAGACCACCCCTGCCCCGCCAAACTGTTCGATCATGGCGCGGGTGGCCAGGGCCGAAGCCAGGATGTTGACGAGATTGTTGCCCAGCAGTATCGCGCTGATCATCTGTTCGCGGCGGTCGAGCAGTCGCTGCACTCTCAGCGCCCGCCGATCGCCGCGGGCGGCGTGGAGGTGAATCCACGGGCGCGACGCCGCGGTCAGCGCGGTTTCCGACCCGGAAAAGAAGGCTGACAGCATCAGCAGTGCGCCGATGGCGATCAGGTCGAACGGAACCGGGCTCAAGGCGCGATCCCGGAAACGGAACCAGCGGCGCTCAACGCGCTTCCTCGGCGCGCAGGAAGTCCGCGATGTCGCTGCGGCTGCAATCCGAGGCGAGAAACGCCTCGCCGATGGCGCGGGCCAGGATCAGCGGCAACCGGCCGGTGCTGCGGATCTTCTTGTCCGATTGCATCTGCCGCAGGGCCGTGGCTGCCGGCCATGTCCGGCCCAGGGCCTGTCGCGACGAGGTCGGCAGGCCGACCGCCGCGAGATGCCGGGCGACCCGGTCGGCCGTGCCGGCGGGAGCGTAACCGCACTGTTCCGAGAACCGGAAGGCAAGTACGCAGCCGACGGCCACGGCTTCGCCGTGGCGCAGGGTTCCGTCCAGGCCGGCTTCGGTCTCCAGGGCATGTCCAAAGGTGTGCCCGAGGTTCAGCAGGGCCCGGCGGCCCTGTTCCCGCTCGTCCTCCACGACGATGCCCGCCTTGATCCGGCAGCAGTGCGCGACCGCCTTGGTACGCGCCGCCTCGTCACCGTGCAGCAGCGCCTCGGCGTGATGCTCAAGCCAGGTGAACAGTTCGGCATCCCCCAGCAGCCCGTACTTGGCCACCTCTCCGTAGCCGGCCCGCAGTTCACGCGGAGGAAGGGTGCGCAGCGCCGCGATGTCCGCCAGTACGCGCCGGGGCTGATGGAAAACGCCGAGCAGGTTTTTTCCGGCCCGGGTATTGATCGCGGTCTTGCCCCCTACCGAACTGTCCACCTGGGCCAGCAGCGTCGTCGGCGCCTGCACCAGGGCCACGCCCCGCAGTACGGTCCCGGCAGCAAATCCGGCCAGGTCGCCGACGCATCCCCCGCCCACCGCATACACGGTACAGTCCCGCCGAATCGCGGCGGCCAGCAATTGCTCGACCAGACGTTCGAAGGAAGCAAGGGTCTTGGCCGTCTCGCCGGAAGGAACCTCGATCACGCTCCGGACCGGAACCCCTTCCTGTTGCAGGGACCGGATCAGGATCGCGGCATGCGATTCGGCCACGCCGGGCTCGGTGACGACGAAAGCCGGTCCGAGGTCAAGTTCATGATGGAACTGCCCGGCGGCGGCCAGCACCCCCGGCCCCACCACCACCTCATAGGCGCGGTCTCCCAACGGAACCGGGATCCGGCAGGGATCTGTCTTCATGCGCGGGTGGCGGCGATGGCCGTGAGCACGTGGCGCGAGGTTTCGTCCGGGTCGACGTTTTCCGACTCGACGACCGCATCGGCCGTCGCATACGTCGGGTAGCGTTCCTGCATGAGCCTCAACAGCGTATCCCGGAGACTGGCGCCGGCGAGCAGCGGTCGCGCGCCGGGCTGGCGGATCCGCTGGACCATGACGTCAAGATCGGTGCGCAGCCAGACGGACAGGGCCTGCCGCCGGATCCGGATCCGGTTCGCCGGCTGCAGGAACGCACCTCCGCCCGTGGCGATGACGGCTGGAATTCCATCCAGCAGGCGCTTGAGAACTGCCGCTTCCAGCTTTCGGAAAGCGGCTTCTCCGTCGCGGGAGAAGATTTCGGAGACGGTACAGCCGGCGTGCCGCTCGATGACCGAGTCACAATCGGCGAACGGGCGTGACAGCACCGCTGCGAGGCGGGGCCCGATCGTCGATTTCCCGGCCGCCATGAGTCCCACCAGCGCCAGGTGCCGACGTCCCAGTGCGTGAGCGGCCGCCCCGGCTTGCGCGTCTCTGCCCAATGCCTGTGCGCTCCCCCGCCACCGGCGGCACGTTCCGTCGCGGTCGGCATGTCCGGATGCACCCGTTGTGTGATATCGCCATGCTGGGCCAGTCTATCACGCTGTGACCGGGGGCGGCCGGCAACTCCCGACGAGGGCGGATGATCCTTGGCGGGAAACCGGTATCCTGTATGGTGACGTTGGATCCAGATGGGGGCCGGCTCAAGCAATGTTTGCCCGCCAAGAACAGACCCGTCTGGAAAAACGGCGAAGGACGCTGATCCTGACCGTACTGTTCCTGCTGGTATTCGCCACCGTGCTCGGAGTCGGTGCGTACGTGCTCCTGTCCGTGGACATCGTCCCGGATCCCGCACTTGTGGAAGAGCGAATTCCGAACGACCGCTTCTTTTGATTCCGGCAACTGCGCGTGGACGGCCCCCGGCCGCCCCGGTGACGCGACCGGCGTCATCGGTTCCAGCCCGGGTCCCCGCCATCATCCGGCTGCGGACCTGCGGCGGCCACGGTTCAGCCGGCAACCGGGGGTTCGGCGTACAGGAACTCGTGCTGGTACGGAGGACACGGCCGGCGTCCGTCCCGCGCCAACAGGCCCATGATGTGGGGCTGCATGAGCCGGGCCACCGCGCGTACGACGGGTACGACTACGGAGTTGCCGAACTGGCGATAGGCTTGGGTGTCGGACACCGGGATCCGGAAGTTCGCCTGCCCCGGTCGCTCGAAGCCCATCAGGCGCGCACACTCTCGCGGCGTCAGGCGTCGAGGCCGCTTCCCGTCCTGCCTGATCAGGATCTCCGAACCGTCCTTGTAGTAGCGGGCGGAAAGGGTGCGCGCCACGTCGTCCGGTCCGAACAGGGAATAGCCGAAGCCGTTCCCCGCCTGCCGGTGTTTTCGCTGGTAGTCCTGCAGGTATTTCCACAGATGCCGGCTGAGTGTGTACTTCGGATCGACTTCGGGGTCGAGAACGGTGCGGAGGGTGGGAGCGGGCCCGGTCGGTACGGCAAGTCCTGAGAAATCGAAGGCCACCGGTTGGCTGAAACCGGCCACGAACATTCGGTGGCGCTTCTGCGGCACCCAGGGGGAGGCGTCAATGACCCGAGCGCTGACGCTGTAGCCAAGTTCCTTCTCCAGCACGTGCATGATGGTATCGAACGTCCTGCCCCCGTCGTGCCGCTCCAGATGCTTCACGTTCTCAAGCAGGAATGCGCTCGGCCGATGGTGGTCGATGATCCTGACGAGGTCGAGGAAGAGGGTTCCCTGGGTCTCGCCCCCGAAGCCGTGGGGGCGGCCGGGCGCGTTCCCTTTCGAGATGCCGGTGATCGGGAACGGCTGGCACGGAAATCCCGCGAGCAGCACGTCATGTTCGGGAACCGCGCCTGGATTCCCGGACCAAGGCCGGATGTCGCCGGCAAACACATGCGGGCTGTCCGCCTGTTGCGGAAAGTTCGCGGTATAGGTCTCCTTGCAGAACCGGTCCCGTTCTGACGTGAACACGCACTGTCCGCCGATCTCTTCGAACGGCCGACGCAGGCCGCCGATTCCGGCGAACAGGTCGATGAAGCGAAAGTTCTCTGGCTGATCGGGCGGGCAGCGTGCGTTCGCAATCTCGCGCAACCGGTTCAGCTTTAACGGGTCGACGCGTCTCGTCTCGCCCGTGACATAGCGGCGCACCGTCCGGGTGCTGACGCCCAGCAGCAAGGCCGTCTCTTCCAAGCCCAGCCCTGCCCGGGATATCAGATTGGAAAATTCCGTCGAGCCGTGTGAAGCCATAGGTTCAATTTCATTCTTCTGTGTCATTTCATGACAATATGTCACGAAATGACACAGCATGCAACCGTTGGGTTCGCTTCGGAGTGTGCTTCGTTCCACGCCGTCTTGGACACCAAGCGACATTGCCGGCCATTGGCTCGCTTTGCGCTGGCGGAGATCAGGCGGCGCTCGGTTGAGTGGATGCCGGCGATGATCTTGACGTGCGCCGGCGTTTCCCTTCGGCGGTTTTCGATGCGCCACGGGTCTCCTGGCTGTCCATGGTGATCGGGGTGCGCTGTCGCTGCGCGCCGGGCTTCGGGTTTACAGGGATTCCCCGCCATTTGTATGGAGGTCGGATAACTGCTGATCCCCTGATTGGGTTTGATGTCGGGCCGGTGGCCCTGCGGTGAACCGAGTCGCCTGGCCGTGAGCCTAAATCGACAGAGAGAACGACCCGTCGGGGCCGTTGTAGCCCAACATGCAATTGGCCAGGAGGTCGTGACCGATCAGCACCACCAGACTTTGATGGCGAAGATTCGCGCCAAAAGCCCTGAATGCGGTGATGTCCCGGTGGACATCCTGAATGATCAACCGGCCGGCAAAGATAGGAACAATTTCAGTAACTGCTCACCCGTTCAACTTGAATGCAGGCCCGCACAGCCCCACGGGAAATGCCTGTTATGCGCAAGGGAAGGATTCGCGGTAGCACGCTCGGGTTCGCGGTTGGATCTCGTGCGGCTGAAGATCAGGGTGCCAGGCCGGCAACAGGTTGATCATCCTGATAGGTCTGGGGTGAGCAGTTACCAATTTCATTCTCGTGGGTAGCGGACGTGATTGGACCGCTATCAACGACCGCCAATCCGGCTTTCTCCGCCGCGGCGCGATCAAAGCACGTTGAGCTTGCGCCGGTGTCAATCAACGCCAATCCAGTGACCGGAGAGTGTGGGGTTTGTGCCTGTGCCGCCGACTGCCCGGCATGGCTTTCAAGAGGTACGAGGGTGATGAAAATTCTTGGGCCTGCTTGCTGCAGCGCCGCTGATCGGGGCAAGACGATGGTATTCCCGTCCGAATCCTCAACTTCGCCGTTTATCCGGCCGTTAAGAATGGGCAACGAGCGGTACTCCCACAGCTAATGCTGGAATGCTCGGCGCATCAGCATCGGCGGCGTGCAACACAGATCGAACCAGGAATGGGCCTGCACCGAACCGTCGAACTCCCGCGATGACGCCTTGCTCATACGTCTCAAATGCGCCGACGACAGCCTCGCCCCTTATCAACAGATATTTGCCTGGATTTTCCTTTGAGAGCCGCTCCAGGTTGGCCCTTAGGTGGGCCTTCTCCTGTTCCAGCAAACGCTCATGAGGCGCGCTGACCCTCACCCCAGTACATGAACACCCGGTCGGGCCGGGCCGAGCTCTAGCGTGGCTTTTTTCGCGGCTGGGTCTTCGTAACTGCACTTCGCGGACAAGGATTTTCCCTACCTTTCGCGGCGGTTTCTCGCTTTCGTTCACAGGTGCTCCCGGCGGATTTGGAGAGGGCTCCAGAACCGGGATACACTGGGTGCTGGAGACGGAAAGGAGAACGAATTTTTAGTGTTGGCCTAGACCACGCCAGCAAACTGTTCCGGGTGACCAGGTAGCGTACCCCTGTATGTACCCATCCTTTGCGGATGAGGACGAACGGCAAAATGTATGCACCGCGGTTAGCCGAATGGCCACCTTGAGTGCTTCCCCCGGTCACCCACTCCGTCTCCAGCCATCTCACTGGGAGACGACTTATGATTACCGATACCTTGCATGTTGTCCATTCGCGCGCTGCCGGAGTGGACGTGCACAAGCACCAGCTGACGGCCACCGTCCGCTTGGCCACGGGTGCTGGCGAACCGATGTGCGAGACGCAGACGTTCCGTGCTTTGGGGCCTGGTCTGGATGCCTTGGCCGAATGGTTGACTTCGCATGCCGTCACCGCGGCGGCCATGGAAGGAACGGGTGTGTACTGGCGGGCCCCGCTGGACCGGCTGGAGGCCGCCGGGATCGAAGTGCAGTTACTGCACGCCCATCACGTCAAGCAGCTGCGGGGGCGCAAGACCGACGTGGAGGACAGCCGCTGGCTGGCGCGCGTCTGTCAGTTCGGACTGTGCCGTCCGAGTCTGGTGCCGAATCAAGAATTCCATGGCCTGCGGCGGATGAGCCGCTATCGCCGCCAACTGGTGCAGAAACGTAGTCAGACACGGAACCGGATTCAGAAGGAGATCGACGATGCCGGGGTTCGGATCGGCGGCATCCTCTCGGATGTCTTCGGCAAGAACGGCCGGATCATTCTGGAGGGCCTGGCGCGAGGCGAGGACCGCGAGACGATCCTCTCGCGTCTGACTCCGCACGTGGCGGAGAAAATCAAGCTGCTCGGGGAGGCGCTCACCCTGAAGCTTAGCTGCTCGGGTCGTATGATTCTCAACCACCTGATGACGGACGAGCGCGCCGAACAGGCTCGCATCGCGGCCGTCGAAGCCGACCTGATCCGGGCGTTTCGGCCGTACGCTTCCCAGCTGATCCTCCTCCAGACCCTGCCCGGGATCGACCGGATCGGCGCCGCCGCGATCCTCGCCGAGATCGGCGGTCCCGACGTCACGCCGTTCGCGTCCGCCGAGGCGTTTACGGCCTGGGCCGGACTGGCACCAGGCAATCACGAGAGCGCCGGCAAACGCCGGAAAGCCACCACGCTCAAGGGCTCCCGCTACCTGCGCACCCTGCTGGTGGAGGCCGCCCACGGAGCCGCACGTACCAAGAACTGTCAATTCGCCAGCTACCGGAAGGTGTTGACCGCACGCCGTGGCTATAAGCGCGCCATCGTGGCCACCGCCCACAAGATGGCACGTGCTCTCTATGCCATGCTGCGGGACGATGTCCCGTATCGCGACCCCGACATCGATTACGAAGCCCTGCTGGTCGATCGCAATGCCCCCCGGTGGCTGCGACAACTCAAAGAGTGCGGCGTACTCAAGCCGGTGGGCGACCACACCTTCCGAATCGACTGGAGTGCCAGGACGGCCCGACCCAAACCGGCCTGAAACTTCCTCTGCGCACGATCCCGGACCACCGGCCCGTTGTCCAAAAAACAGGGGAAGACAACACCGCCAAGCCCCGAGATCCGGCGCAGATATCGACGACCCAAAGCGTGCGCTCTAGGCCGCCACGCTAGAGCTCGGCCCGGCCCGCCCGAGTGTTCACGGCAAATCAGCCATGGATCTCCTCGTTCATCCCGATCAAGGATGTCACAATCACAGTATACATGGGGCAGCGGTAGAGTCGGGAGAAGCCGAGTGCGGTGCGCCAGGCTAACTGGTGCTTGTGTTGCGGGTGAAAATCCCGTGGGAGTTTTCTTTCCTCACTCCCGGGCCGGGGATGCTGATCCCGAGGGGGCGCACGGCACTGACGCGCTGGGATACTGCGCAACCGGCCCGCCGCCTATCAACCATCGCACTTGACTCGGGGAGCCGTGACTGCCCCGTCCGTCTGGCCCGCCATCTCGAACGCCTGCCATGCAAGGACAGCCGTGGAGAGGATGTGCAAACCCTGTCACAACTTCGGGATCCCCGGCAGGGGTTGCCGCTTGGAGGAATGGAACCCGGCGAGGCCGGCCGGTCAGACCGACGAAGGTGCGGATATCGGGATCCGGCGGTCGCTGCGGAACCTTGAGTTTCAGTCTGGAAACGAGGGCGAACAACACCCGGCTCTCGGCAGCTTCCACATAGCGGGCGGCGGGCTGGTCCGGTCGATCGCGGGCCAGCTACGTCAGGTCCCAGACCCGAGAGGCGGTAATGGCGTCGAAAGCGAGACATTTGCGCAGATCATCGGCGTGGTGGAGCCGCCGGTCCTCGATTCGTGTACCGACCTTCAGGGCGTGGCAGTACCGTTCAATCCGCCACCGCTTCTCGTACCACCCGGCGATGCGCAGCGCGTTCTCGGCGGTGGGTCCGCCCTCGGTCGTCAGCAGCAGCCAGTCCAGCGGCTCCTTCCCGGCCGGCGGTTCGAGTTCCCGCACCCGTACGGCGAGCAGGCGCAGGGGCGGCGTGTCCGCCGGCAGACCGGCGGGCGGGACAAGATCGACGAAACCGGCCCGCAGTTCGAGCTCCACACCCTCGCGCCCCTGGCGCTGACGGGGGCCGCCGCAGGCTTCGATGTCGATCGTCTTCTCCGCGACGACGTCCAGCCCGGCCGTGCGCACGAACAGGTCCTCGCCCTCGCCCTCCGTCGTGAAGGCCCGCCGGCGGCTCGAGCGGCTGGCACGGACCAGCAGGCCGGCCCCGTCGGCCACCCCGGCAGAGGCGCAGCCGTCCGCCAGCAGCGACCACAGGTCGCCTTCCCGGTCGCAGAGGTTCACCACGCGGGTCTGCGGACAGGCCGCCGCCAGTTCGACGGACTTGGCGAAACCGTCCCGCCAGCGTCCGCTTTCCTCACCTTCCACCGCGGTCTTTTTGTCGACGGTGCGGAAGTCCGCATCGAGATGAAACACCCCCAGGGCGCAGCCGCCTTCGCTGAACGCGACGCCGACATGGGCCGCCAACCCCTTGCTGCCGGAGCCGCCACCGCCAATGTCGGCCAGGCCTTCGGTCGCCTTCAGCCCGTTGTAATTCAGCATCGTCGTGTCCTGTACGGCCAGCACGACGGGCTGGCTGCGGCAGCGATCGACCATCGCCTCCTGGTGCGGCTCGAGGATGGTCTGCACATCAATCCTCGAGTTGGACAGAAACCGATACGCCGCCCGCTGCTTCGCCTCGCCGGAAAAGATCGCCGGCAACGATGCCCCCGGACGGGCGCACCAGGCCTCGCCCATCTTCATCAGACGGGCACGGACCCGCCCGTCGCTGTGCGTGCTCCGGCCGTACTCGATCTCTGCCCATGTTCGCTCGCCCCCTCCGGCCGCCACCCGGCCGCCGCCGATGACCCGTTCCGGCTCACGGCACAATGCCTCCTGCCAGCCGGCCGACAACGGTTTCACGTACACCCGGAGCCGCGGCCCCTGGCCCGGTTCGCGGCAGCAGGTCCAGCCCGCGGCACGGTAGCTGTGGCCCGTCTGCTCCGGACCCACGTAACTGTACGCCAGTTCCGGGCGTACGCCGTAGCGCTCTTCCCAGTCATCGGCCACGCGGTCATGGAGCCGGCAGAGCGCGTGCGAGGCCAGTCCCGGAACCCGTACCGAGGGAAGAATCAGAAAACGGTCGTTGTTCACCACACGCCCGAGATGGACGGCCCGCGCCGCCTGCGACCAGCCGATATGCGTATCCCGTACCTTGTGGTGCCAGGAGGCGGCCCCCACGGTGAACCCGCCGAGAATGCCGTGCTCGGACGAGCGGATCCAGTACCGGAGGCGCCCGCCAGGACAGGCCGCATCGCCCTTGGGATGGTGCGACGCCATCATCGAACGCGCCAGCCCCTTCTCCGCGTCGGCCACCGGAACCACGACGACCTCGCCCAGTTCGCCCAGCGTGCACGACAGTTGCCGGTCGGGATAATCCGGCGACGGAATCCGCGATTCCGCGCGGATGCCTCCCAGCGGCCGGGCCGCCGGCAACGGCAGCTTGAGAGCCGCAGCCAGCTTCGGCAGGACCGCCCGGGCCGAGGCCAGGCACGGCTCCCCCTTCGCGTTCCGCCAGTCCTCGCGCTCGCACAGCTCGCGCGCCAGCGAGGTCCGGGTGCAATCCCCGGTCGCCAGCGTCGCCTTGAGCCAGTCGACCGTCTCGGGGGCGTATTGTCGGAGACCGATTCTCATGAAACCAGAGATACGACATCAGCGGTGAAGAGTTGACAGTGTACGCTTGAAAGGCCCGCATCAGCGACAGCATCGACAACGATCTGGATGCTGCGCCATAAGGTCAACGTTGAGGTCTTGATGTCAAGCGGGACGAGAGACCCTCTTCCCTCCTTTGAGACGCAGTCCAATACTGCCTCTTTCGGCTTGTCGCTGAATCCGGACGGCAACAGCGAATCCCTGCCGGATGGCCCGCCGCACCCGGTCGCGACGTCCTCCCTGTGCTAACCTGCCGGGGCCGCGCAGATCAGGCCTTGCCCGACGTGCCGGAACCGGCGCGCGGCGGGCAGCCAGGCACCGGGCGGAAGGAGAAGCTGATGGGCGCCGCAGCCGAGGTCCGGACGCCTGCGGGCGAACTGCGAACACCGGTTGACGGTGGGGCAATGCGGCAAATTCGTCGGCGCACACCGGGGTTTCGTGCGGGTGTCTGATGGTGCCGGCGGCGCAAGGGATCGAGCTCGTCCTGACCGGCTTGCGGCCCGGTTCGGCGCCGTCATCGGAACTGCCGCCCCTGCCGCCCGTGCCGGGTGCCCGAGGCCGGATCGACGGTTGCGGAGCCCTGTTGTGAACCGGCCTGAACCGGACCGGACATGGCCGGTCAAACCGGTCGCGGGCCCGCGGACCCGGGCGCTGTGTTGCGCCCTCGGTTTCGTGTGGCTGCTGCCGGTTGCCGCCGCTGCGCAAACCCCTGAGCCCGGGCCGGAGATGACGGAACTCCCCGCCGCCGGAGACGCCCCCATCGAACTCGTGCCGGAGGAAGTGCCGGCTACTGCCTTGCCGGAAACCGAAGACCGCGACGGCAGCGAACCGGTGCCGCCGGCTCTCCGGGTGCCGCGGCCCGGAGAAGGTGTCCGGGTATCGGACCTGCCGGCGTCGCGCCCGGGCTGGACCGGTGTACTGGGTGAAGACGACGGCGGTCTCGGCTGGGCGATGTGGGACGGCACCGATGCTGCGCTCGCCGCCCGGCTTCTGGATGCGATTCCCGACGGGATCGAATCCGCGGCGATGCGAAGCCTCACCCGCCGGTTGCTTCTGAGCCGGGCGGCGGCCCCGGTCCGCCCGGCCCGCCGCGAGGTCGTACGGCTCGGGCCGGACGGGCAGCCGGTCGACACCGACACCGAAGAAGTGGCCCATTTCCTGGAGGAACGGGTACGCCTGCTGGTACGCCTCGCCGACCGCGAGGGGCTTGAGCTGCTGGCCGGCGTCATGACGCCCGATACGGTGGGGGCCCGCCTCGCGGAACAGTTCATCGAGGCCCGCCTGCTGGCCGGGGATGCCGAAAAGGCGTGTGCGGAGGTCCTGGAGCGGTTGGCCATGCGGCCCTCGGCCCGCCTCCGGATGGCGCTCGTCACCTGCCAGGTCCGGCAGGGGGCGCGGGATGCCGCGC
The DNA here is from genome assembly GCA_965203385.1 of Alphaproteobacteria bacterium. Lineage (GTDB taxonomy): Bacteria > Pseudomonadota > Alphaproteobacteria > TMED109 > TMED109 > VXPW01. Next base: position 1,090,852 of record OZ241893.1, on the reverse strand, counting down.
ATCTCACCCTCCAGCTGCTTGCAGGCGAGGTTCCCGCGGCCGCACCCCTCCCGGCGCTGGCCCTCGCGGTGCTGGACGGCACGCCGTTGCCGGAGGGGGTGGCGTACCCCGAGGAGGATTATCTGGCGCTGGCGCTGCTCGCCAGCGGCGGGGAGTCCCTGGCCCGGCTCCAGAATGCCGCCGGGCTCGCGGTCCTCCGGGCGATCGCCGAAGGACCGTCCGGGCCGCCGGTGCGCCGGATCTTCGCGGCCGAGCAGGCGGCGCGGGTCGGGGCCCTGCGGGAAGGCGGACTGGCCGAGCAGTACGCCGCGGTCGAATTCACGCCGGACCAGCTCCGAAGAGCGGGGACCGAGGCTGACGCCGCGCATCCGGTGCTCGGGCGCGCCCTCCTGTTTCAGGCGGCCCTGCAGGCGACGACCGCGATCGACCGGGCCCGGTTCCTGCGGCTGCTCTGGGACCGCGCGGTTCCCGACCCGGGCTTTGCCGCGATGGCCCGGGTCACCGCCCCGGTCGCCGCCACGGTCAGGCCGCGCCAGGATCTCGCCTGGTTTTCGGTGGCGGCCGCCCGGGCGCTCCTCGCCGGCGGCCGCTATGCCGAGGCCGAGAACTGGGTCGCCATGCTGGCCGGGTCTGCCGATCTCGACTTCATGCTGTCGGGGCAGATCTATTCGCTGTTTCCGGCGCTGGCCCTGGCCGGGCGACCGGTGCCGGAGCCGTTCGAGGTGTTTCCACGGGAGGACGTGCGGGCGACGCTGTCCGCGGCCGGCCCGCCGGACGACCAGGCGGACTACCTGAGCCGGTTGCTGGTCGTCCTGGAGGCCATGGACATTCCGGTTCCTCGCGGTTCCTGGGCTGTCCTGCTGAATGACACCTCGGTGCGCACCACGGCGACGATCCCGAGCGCACCGGCCCGCTACCAGCTGCGCGATGCCGTCGCGGGGCGCCGCACGGCGGAGACCGTCCTGTTCGTGCTGTCGATTCTCGGCGCGGCCGGCCCCGCCGGTGCGGACCCCCTGACCCTGAACGCCGCCATCCGCAGCCTGCGCGCCATCGGCCTGGTCGATGACGCGCGCGCGGTTGCGCTGGAGGCCGTCATCTGAGCGCCGTCGCACCGGACCTGATCGCGCTGTTTGTCGACATGCTGGCGGCCGAGCGGCAGGCCTCCCCCCACACCCGGGATGCCTACGCGCGCGATCTCCGGCGCCTGCAGGGCGCCCTCGGAACCCGGGCGGCCGGCCTCGAGGAGGCGACGACGGATGATCTTCGCTGGTACCTGGGCGAGCTCGCCCGCCGCGGCTACGCCCGCCGCACCCAGGCCCGGCACCTGTCCTCCGTGCGCGAATTCTACCGCTTCCTGCTGAGCGATGGCCTCCGGGACGACAATCCGGCCGAGGGACTGCAGTTTCCGAAGCGTGCGCACGAGCTGCCCCGGGTGCTCGACGAAGCGGAAGTCACCCGGCTGTTCGAGACGGCCGCTGCCGATCCGACCCCGCGGGGAATCCGGCTTCGCGCCGCACTGGAAATCCTCTACGGGACCGGCCTGCGGGTTTCCGAACTGGCCGGGCTCCAGCTCACCGCGCTCGCGCCTGACGGCTCGTCGCTCACGGTCGTCGGAAAGGGGAACAAGGAGCGGCGGCTGCCTCTCGGTGAACCGGCCAGGGATGCGATTCGGGCATGGCTCGACGTCCGGACGGCCCGGCCCGCACGCGGGAAAGCCTCCCGCTGGCTCTTCCCCTCCGGCCGCCGTCATCTCACGCGCCAGCGTTTCTTCCAGTTGCTGAAGGAACTTGCGGCCCGGGCCGGCCTCGATCCCGCCCGCATCTCTCCGCACGTGCTGCGCCATGCCTTCGCGAGTCACATGCTTGCCCGCGGCGCCGATCTTCGTACCCTCCAGACGTTGCTGGGGCACGAGGACATCTCGACGGTGCAGATCTACACCCACGTCGTCGATGACGCCGTCCGCCGGGCCCTGGCGGGCCATCCGCTCGCCCGGGCCGCCGCGGCCCAGGCTTCCTCCGCGCGCGGTCCGGAGCGGCCGGCGGAACCTTCCCGGTGAGCCTGCAGGCCGTCGAACCGGCCCCGGTCCGCCGGAAGCGCAGTGAACGGGCCGCTTCCGGCGGCCGCCCGGAATGCTTCGGGCCGGCGGCGCGGCCGGCCCCGGGGGTCCTGGATCTGGAAGACGCCGCCGCTCCCGCTGACGGGCAGCAGGCCCGGGACCACCGCGTCACCGCTTGCAACGCTGTCGACCGGGGTCCGCCCGCCGTGTCGGTGCGGGTCAACGGGTCCGACCCGGCCCGCCGGTACCGGGACCGGATCGACCCGGCCTCGCTCCGGCGGGCGGACCGGGTCGCCGGCAGCTAGACGGATGGCGGGTCCGGTGCAGCACTTTCTCGACTTCGAAGGGCCGATCGCCGAGCTCGAGGGAAAGATCCGGGAGCTTCGCCACCTCAGTGGCGAAAGCGATCTCAATATCGTCGAGGAAGTCGGACGGCTGCAGTCGAAGGTGCAGCTGCTGCTCCGGGATACGTACGCCAGGCTGACCCCGTGGCAGTTGACGCAGGTCGCCCGGCATCCGGACCGCCCCCACACGCTCGATTACATCCGGGCGCTGATCGACGACTTTCAGCCGCTCGCCGGTGACCGCTGTTTCGCCGAAGACCATGCGATGGTGGGGGGACTCGGGCGGTTTCGGTCGCGGTCGGTCGTGGTGGTCGGGCAGGAAAAGGGGCGCGGGACCGAAGAGCGCGTACACCGCAACTTCGGAATGGCGCGGCCCGAGGGCTACCGCAAGGCCGTCCGCCTGATGCGGCTCGCCGACCGGTTCGGGCTGCCCGTCATCAGCTTTGTCGATACGGCCGGCGCCTATCCGGGCGTGGGAGCCGAGCAACGGGGCCAGGCGGAGGCCATCGCCCAGGCAATCCGGGCCTGCCTGTCGATCGGGGTACCGAGCGTGAGTGTCATCATCGGCGAGGGCGGTTCGGGCGGCGCGGTCGCGATCGCGTCGACGGACCGGGTGCTGATGCTGGAGAACAGCGTGTATTCGGTGATCTCTCCGGAAGGATGCGCGTCCATCCTCTGGCGCACCAACGCCGAGGCCGCCGAGGCCGCCGAGGCCCTCCGTCTGACCGCAGCCGACATGAAGAGATTCGGCGTGGCCGACACCGTGATCCCGGAGCCGGTGGGCGGAGCCCATCGCGACCCCGAAGCCGTGTTCGACGCCGTGGGCCAGCACCTGGAATCCGCCCTGACGGCGATCGAGGGCAAGGATCCCCGTATGCTGGTCGCTGCCCGGCGCAAGAAGTACATCGACTTCCGTCGTATCTGACCCTGTTCGTTCCCGGCCCGGGGGCCGTCCCATGCCGGTTGTTCTGCTCATCGTCGCCATCGACATGATGGGGTTCGGGATCATCATCCCGATGCTCCCGTTCTATGCGGAAAGCCACGGCGCGAATCCCCAGCAGACCGCGCTGCTGATGACCGCGTTTTCGGCCGCGCAGCTGATCACCTCTCCGATCTGGGGCAGTCTGTCCGACCGCTGGGGCCGGAAGCCGGTTCTGCTTGCGACGCTGGGCGGCGGCATCGGCGCGTATCTGCTGATGCTGAACGCCGGAAGCCTGGCGGGCCTGGTGGTGGCCCGGGCCGCCGCCGGTGCCATGGCCGGGAACCTGGCCGTGGCCCAGGCGTACATCTCCGACGTGACCACGTCCGAAGACCGCACGCGGGGCATGGGGCTGTTCGGGGCCGCGCTCTCGGTCGGTTTCGTGATCGGTCCGGCCGTCGGCGGCCTGCTCGCCGGCGTGGACCCGCGGGACGCCGACTTCGCGGCTCCGATCGTGGCCGCCATCGGAGTCTCGGTCCTCGCCATGGTGCTCGGCGCCGCCTGGCTCAGGGAACCGGAGCGCCGCGCGGCGCCCGTGGCTGTACGCAATCCCTTCCGCCGCCTCGGACCGGCGTTCGCGAGCGTATTCTGCGGCGGGCTGGTGCTCCTGTATTTCGGCGTGGCGCTGGTCTTCTCCGGAATGGAGTCCACCTTTGCCCTGTGGTCGGAGCGGGTACTGATCTGGGGCCCCCGGCAAAACGGTTACCTCTTCGCCGGTGCCGGGCTGCTCGGCGTGCTGGTGCAGGGTCTGCTGGTCGGGCGAATCTCCCGCCGGATCGGCGACCCGGCCACCGTCGGGGCCGGGATCCTGCTGCTCGGGGTCGGGATGGCCGGCATCGCGGCCAGTACCGACCTCCTGCTGCTGGTTCCGTCCATCGTGGCGCTGGTGTTCGGGCTCGGTCTCGCCAACCCGGCCCTGTCGACGCTGATCGCCGGCACCCTCGCGGCCGGCACGGCCGGCGCGGCGTTCGGCGTCGCGCAGTCGGCGGCCGCGCTGGCCCGGATCCTGGGCCCCGCGGTCGCGGGCGCCGGCTTCCATCATGTCGGTCCGACCTGGCCCTACCTCGCAGGGGCGGCAGGGGCGGCGGTCATGCTCGCCGGCGCGGTGGTGCTCTTCCGCAAGTACGCCCCGAAGGACTGAGGTGACGGGGCTCCTCGCCGTCGTCGAGGCCTGCGCCAACGCCGACCTGCGGGAATTTGTTCCGCTGGTCATCGACGGAACCCTGGCCGGCCGCGTGCATCGGCGCCGGGCGCCGCGGCTGCGGGCGTGCCTCCCGTGGCTGGAAGGAGAAGCCGGGGTACTCCGATGGGACGGGGATGATCCGGACCGGCGCACGAAGCGGCTCGCCGAGGCCCTGCCGGTGCTGGCGGCGGCCGGGCTGTCGCGGGCGGCGGCCGGGGAATCCTTCGACGTGGTGCGCCCGCTGGGGGGTGCGCTGCAGGCGCGCTGCGACCGGGCCCTGCTCCCGACCTTCGGCTTTCCCGGGTACGGAGTCCATGTGGTCGGTTACGTCGCCCATGCTGACGGGCCCCGGATCTGGATCCCGCGCCGGGCGCGCGACCGGGCCATGGCGCCGGGCCTGCTCGACAACACCATCGCCGGCGGGATCGCATCCGGCATGACGGTGCGCGAGACCCTCCGGAAGGAGGCCCGGGAAGAAGCGGACCTGGACCCCGCGCTGCTGGCCGCCGCCCGTCCGGCGGGGACGTTTGCCTATTGTCATCAGGACGGGGAACTCCTGCGCGACGACACCCTGTTCCTCTACGATCTGCCGATGCCGCCGGATCTCCGGCCGTGCAACCGGGACGGCGAGGTCGAACAGTTCACACTCCTGCCCTGGGGGCGCGTGCTCGAGTTGTTGTGCGAAGGCGGACAGTTCAAGTTCAATTGCGGACCGGTGCTGATCGCGTTTCTCCTGCGCCACGGCCTGATCGGTCCGGACCGCGAGCCCGGCTGTCGGACCCTGGCCCGCGCCCTTGGCCTGACGGCGCCCTGACGCGCCCGCCTTCCGGGCGGGATTCAGGGCTGCTGCAGGTTCCGGAGCGTGAGATCGCCGACGGCGGCCAGCAGGCGAAAGCCTTCCACGATGCGGTCGCGGTCCGCCTGCAGGGCCTCGATCCTTCGCTCGACCAGAACCCGCTGTGCGTCGAGCACGTCCCGGAGGGACCGCGTCCCCGCGTTGGCCTCGTTCCGGACGTGAATCAATGCGGTTTCCGAGGCGGCCACCGTCGCCGCCGCGGCGGTGCTGCGGGCGCGGGCGGCCTGCAGGTTGTGCCAGGCGCTCTCGGCCTGCTGCGCGGCTTCCAGGCGGATGGCCATCCATTCCTCCCGCCGCTGCCGGTAGATCCGTTTGGCCTGCTCCATCCGGGCCTTCTGGCGGCCGGCCTGGTAGATCGGCACCCGCAGACGAATGCCGGCGCGGACGTCGGTCCGGCGTTCGGTGGACGCCGAGTCCGGATCCGTCAGCGGGGATCCGGGCAGAAAGAACCGCTGCCCCCGGTCGTGCCGCCCGGTCACGGACATCGACCCCACGAGATCCACGCTCGCGCCGGCTTCGCCCGCAACCGCGTGCATCGCATGTTCGGCGGCCCGGAGTGCGTGCGCGGCTGCGCGCACCGCCGGTTGCAGGTCTTCGGCCGCACGGCGGGCGCCCGCCAGCGTCGGCGGCAGCAGGGATGCCGCGAGGTCCGTGTCCGTCTCGAGCGCGCCGGGCGCGGTCCCCACGAGCTTCGCCAGGAGCGAGGTCTCGATCGCAAGTTCGGCGCGGGCCGACAGGATGGCGGTGGCCGCTACCGCGCGCTCGGCCTCGGCGAGCGCCACGTCGCTGCGCGTGTAGGCGCCGACCTCGAACCGCACCCGGGCATCCCGGGCGCGTTCCTCGAAGGCGGCGAGGGCTGCTTCACGCAACGCGACCGTGCGCGTGGCCAGAACCGCGTTCAGGTACGTGGTGGCGACGCGCAGCAGGACGCCCTGGTGGACGTCCTGCGCCGCCGCGATCCCCTGACGGGCAACGAGGCGCGCCCGGCGCAGCGTAGCGGTGTCGCTGCCGCCCCGGTAAAGGTTGTGCTGGTACGCAAGCCCGAGCCGGATCTGTCCGGAGGTGGAGGCCCCGGAATGGTCGCCTTCCTGGATGGCGGTCGTGTCCAGCCAGCCGTGGGCGACGCCGGCGCTGGCAAACCCGTGGACCGTGGGAAACCACGCCGCGCCCGCGGCGGCAACGGCGGCGTAGTCGGCCTGGGCGGCCTCCTGGGCGGCCCGTACGCCGGGATGGGAGGCGGCGAGCGCCAGGGCCTCTTCCAGCGACAGGCCCTGAGCCGGCGGCGCGACGGCGAGACCTCCTGCCAGGGCGGCCGGTACCACCCCCCAACGGCGCCGGAAGCGGCCGGGGCCTTGCCCCCGTTCGGCGAGGGTTCGCGGTCGATGCATCAGGCCGCCCCGTTGCCGGCGGCCGGCGAGGAGCGGAGCCCGCACCGCCGGCGGTCGACCGGACCAGCCGGACGCCCGGCGTGAGACTTCAAGTGCGGATCGTCACTGGCCGACCCGGCGGATCAGGAGGGTCGGGCCGTCGGCGCCCACGACCTCGATGGTGGCTCCGGCCGGGAGCGGTTCGCCGGTTTCGTGCCGGACCTGCCACGTGCTGTCGTCGAATGTCACGCGGCCGCGGCCGTCGGTCAGCCCGTCCGCCAGTTCCGTGCGCCGGCCCAGGTAGCGGGCGGTGCGAACATTGAGGTCAGGGCGGTCGGTGACCGGCGTCCGCCGGCGTCCGAACCGGTACTCCCAGGCAAACGCCGCCGTCCCCGATGCCAGCGCCAGGATCAGGATCTGATAGCGCCAGTCGAGCTCGGGATCGAACGCGACCACCACTCCCGTGACGAAGCTTCCGGCGGCCGGCCAGATGAGCACGGTCGAGGTGACAAACGCTTCCACCACCAGCAGCACGAGGCCGAACGCCCACCAGTGCCAGAACTCGACGGCCCACAGCCAGCCGATCAGTACGTCCACCGGTCAGGCCCCCGGTTCCCCTGCCGGCGGCACCGATCCGCGCGTCTGGGAAGGTTCCCGGGAGGCGGGCGGGGGCTCGGGCGCCGGAGCCGGGCGGGTCCCGGAGGACGGGATGGCAGCCGCGGGAGGTCTCTGGCCCGAATCCGGGTCGAACACCGACTTCGCGATTTCGGCGATGCCCCCGATACTCCCGATCAGGTTGGACGCCTCGACCGGAAACAGCACGACCCGCTGGTTGGGAGCGGCGGCCAGCCGGCCGATCGCGTCCACGTAGCGCTGGGCCACGAAATAGTTGACGGCATGCAGGTCGCCGGCGGCGATCGCGGCGGACACCGAAGCGGTGGCGTGGGCTTCGGCCTGCGCCTCCCGCTCGCGCGCCTCCGCATCGCGGAAGGCAGCCTCCCGCCGGCCCTCCGCCTCGAGGACCGTCGCCTGCTTGAGCCCCTCCGCCCGCAGGATGGCTGACTGCTTCTCGCCCTCGGCCTGGAGCACCTCGGCCCGCTTCTCGCGCTCGGCCTTCATCTGGCGGGCCATGGCCTGCACCATGTCCGCCGGCGGCTTGAGGTCCTTGATTTCCACGCGCGTCACCTTGACCCCCCAGGGATTGGTGGCGGCGTCGATCACCCGCAGGAGGCGGGCATTGATGTCATCCCGCTTGGACAGGATATCGTCGAGCGACATCGCCCCGAGGACGCTTCGGATGTTGGTCAGGGCGAGGTTGATCATGGCCCCCTTGAGGTTCTGCACCTCGTAGGCGGCGCGGGGGGCGTCGATCACCTGATAGAACGCCACGCCGTCGGCCGTGATGGTGGCGTTGTCCTGCGAAATCACGTCCTGCGACGGGATGTCGAGAACGGTCTCGCGCATGGACAGCCGCTGGCCGACGCGGTCGATGATCGGCACGATCAGCCGCAGGCCGGGCGACAGGGTGCGCAGGTACCGGCCGAAACGTTCGACCGTCCACTGTTCGGCCTGGGGCACCTGCTTCACCCCGGTCAGGACGACGACAGCCGCCACCGCCACGACCGCGAGGACGAAGATCAGGAACGGACTCAGGGCGTATGCCTCCATGGTTTCAGGCTCCCGTGAAACGTGTGTGCAGTCACCGGCCGGCCGGGCCGCCGACAGCGGCCGGTTGAACGGACCGCTGGCGGCCCGTCCACCTTACCTTGACGGTCAATCTACCGACCGTCGTCTGCAACCAACCCTGCCGCTTTCCGGCGCCCGCGAGGCTCTTTCGGCAGTCCCGGCGAAGGGCGGAGAAGACATTCGGGACGGCCGCCGGGTCACGGTCGATCGAGCCCCATGGCTGATCAAGGCCCGCGCCCGGCCGGAGGCCGCTTCCGGCCATCCCGGACGGGGCGTGATCCGGCCGGGTGCGTATGCCACGGCCGTCTGCTTCCGGCCACCCCGGCGGTGAGACCGGCGGCGCTTGCAGGGGGCGGCCCGCTTCTCCGGCCCCGATCATGACGCACGGTTCCGGCCTCGGGACGTCTACGGCAGCGGAATCGGAACGAGGTCGAACTTCAGTTCATTCCAGAACAGGTGCACCCCGATGCCCGCGGCGTACCCGACCGCGATGACCGGCGTCCACCGGAGGTGGGAGAAAAAGGTGTAGATCCCGCGGGCCTGCCCCATGAGGGCGACGCCGGCGGCGGAACCGATCGAGATCATGCTGCCGCCGACCCCGGCCGCGTACGTGACCAGGAGCCACTGGCCCTCGTCCATGCTGGGGTACGCCGTCAGGACCGCGAACATCACGGGGATGTTGTCGACGATGGCAGAGAGCACCCCGACCAGGGAGTTGGCCCAGGTGTTGCCAAGCTGGCCGTAGACCACGTCGGTGGACAGGGAGAGGTACCCGAAATTCGCCAGCCCGCCCACGCACATGACCACCCCGTAGAAGAAGAACAGCGTGTCCCATTCGCCGCGCCCGACGGTCTGGAAGATGTCAAAGATGTCGTCGTCGTCCCGTTTCTCCCGGACGTCGCGGCGCCGCAGGAGAAGGCTGAACCAGCAGAGCACCCCGAACCCTGCCAGCATCCCGAAAGCGGGCGGGATATGGAACAACTGGTGCGAGGTGACCGTGAAGCAGATCGTGGCCAGGAACAGCGCCACGACCAGCAGGGCCCCGGTGCGGAGTTCTACCTTCTCCGTCTTGACGGTCGGGTGCTCGTCCGGAACGGCAAAGTGCATGGCGGCGGCGGGGATGACGAAGCTCACGACCGAGGGCAGGAAGATCGCGAAGAAGTCCCCGAAGGCCAGTACCCCCTTTTGCCATACCATGAGCGTCGTGATGTCGCCGAACGGGCTGAAGGCGCCCCCGGCATTGGCCGCGACCACGATATTGGTGGCGGCAATGGCGATGAAGCCGGGATGTCCCTTGCCCACGGCCATCACCACGGCGCACATGACGAGAGCGGTGGTCAGGTTGTCGGCAATCGGCGACAGGAAGAACGCGATGATGCCGGTGATCCAGAACACCTTCCGGAAGCCGAACCCCCGGGACACCAGCCACGCACGAAGCCATTCAAAGACGTTTCGTTCCGTCATGGCGTTGATGTAGGTAATCGCGACGAGCAGGAAAAAGAACAGCTCGCAAAATTCCATGAACGCGTGCCGAAACGCCCCCTGCAGCTCCTTCTGGTCCGCACCGGTGTCGTTGACGGCTACCGCCAGCAGAACCCAGATCGCGGCCGCTCCCAGCAGTACCGGTTTGGACTTCCGGATGTGCGTGAATTCCTCTGTCATGACCACCAGGTACGCGATCACGAAGATCACCAGGGCAAACAGTCCGATCGGAGCGTTCGTCAGGCCCAGATTCATGCCCCCGCTCGCACCGGCGGCCAGCGCGGGGGCGGGGGCAAACAGCAACAGGGCGGCGGCGAATCTGCGCATGGAACACACTCGGTGGGAAAGTGCCGGAAGCAACATGGCTCCGTATACCCGACCGCCGGATTCGTTGCCACTGGCTGCCGATCCTTGCACAATGCGTGATCCGGACCAGATGACGAGCGGGAGACGGAAATGCCGGTACGACTGCAGGCCCTGGACCACGTGACGATCCGTACCCGAGACCTCGACCGGTCGCTGGCCTTCTACCAGGGGGTGCTCGGGCTGAAGCCGGCCGCCTGGCGCCCGCCGTTCCGGTTCGACGGGGCCTGGCTGGCGCTTGGCGGGCAGGCCATCGTCCATCTGGTGGCCGGCCGGCCGGCCGATGACCCGTCCGGTGCGGTCGATCATTTCGCGATCGCCGGGGCCGGCTCTCCGGATGCCGCGAAGGCCGAACTGGCGGCCAGGAATATCGCGTTCGATGAGCGGGAAACGCCCGATGGACGGTTCCGGCAGCTGTTCGTGACGGATCCCGACGGGGTGAAGGTGGAAATCGTCTTCGATCAGCAGCCGGCGCCGCCCGCAACTTCCACCGCTGTCTGAAGCGAAGGCGGGCCGCCGCCGCTTCGGTCAAATCCCGTAACTGCGCAGCACGGCCCGTCGTTGCCGCGTTCTGCCGGGCAGGTCCGTTCTGCCGGTTGATTGACTTGTCGTGAGTTTCACTATATATCAAAAACATGTTTACAATCACGATCCGGACATGATCATGGCCGAGTTGCCGGAAACCACTCCTGCGGTCGAGCTGACACCCGATGAAGTCGAAGGGTTCTCCGCTCGCTTGCGAGAAAAAATCAAGGCACGCGATAGACTGCGGGGCAAGCAGGAACCCTTACGACGATGGATTCTGATCGGCGCCGCTTCCGAACAGGAAGCTGCGGTCATGCGTGCGGCCGCAACCATGGCTGGGCGCATCGTGGGGCAGCGCCGAATGGAATTGACCGAACGCAACATTGAGGCGCTTGTCGACCTGTATCTCCAGGGCGAGGAACGAGCCGATGTTGATCGGGAGCTCGAGCAGGACAATGCCGAGTTGCGCGCGGAGTACCTCCGCGAGGTGCCGACATTTACGGCCGCCAGCATCCACAAGCTCATGCATGGTTCGCGGTTGAGCAACCCCAGCGAACCCGCCTCCCGATGGCGGCGCGAGAAGAGGGTCTTTGCGGTACGCGACGGCCGCGCGCAGCTCTTCCCGTGCTTCCAGTTCGCCGACGGCCACCCGCTGCCCGTCGTCAAGCAAGTGCTAAAGCGTCTGCCGGCCGAGATGACGCCGTGGCAGATCGCATTCTGGTTTCGGTCAGGCAATGGCTGGCTCGACGGAAGATCCCCCGAAGAAGCGCTCGGCGACGAGGAAGATGTCCTGAATGCAGCCGACCGTCTGCGCGACCCGGCCATCGGCTGACGATGGCGGTCCGCCGTCCGCCGTCCCCGCTCACGAACCCGCAATATTATGTCCTGCCCCGAGGTAGTGGTCTCCATCGCGTCCATCGAACGACCTTCGGAGCGGCGGAGTTCAACCCGGGTCGGGGTGGGCCGACTCGCTTCGCCCCGTTCAGCGATGCCAACGGAACGCCCGTGCCCTCCCTCTATGCAAGCGCCACGCTCCCTGCGGCAATCCATGAGACGATATTCCATGACGTTCCTGCAAGCGCCCGGACCAAGACGGTACGTCTCAATGATCTGCATACTCGAACGCATTCGGAGCTTCGAACAAACCGCACCTTGCGGCTGGTCGAGTTGCGCAACGTCACCTTGGGCAAATGGGGTATTGCGCGGAGGGAACTGATTACATCGGGTCCGTCTCTGTACGGTCAGACCGTCCTTTGGGCCCAAGCCATCCATCGTGACATGCCGGACGCCGACGGTCTTGTCTGGACCTCAAATCAATGCGACCCCGACGACGTTTGCTTCTTCTTCGGCGGTCGCGTTGCCGAAAGCGACTTCACGGCGGTTCTCTCGCGGGACGGCGCGGTCGACAAGTCATTTCTCAAGGATGTCAGGGACGAAGGTCAGCTGCGAGGCATCACTCTGACGATTTGAATGCCATCGTATTTTGGCCGAGACATCCCGTTGTCAGGCCGAGGGAATGCACGACACAGGCCAAGCAACAAAAACACAAGATGACGAGTCTTCATCGGTCCCGCGCATTAAGCTTCACGCCTCGTTCATAGCTTGTGCCCGCCAGAACCCCCCCCCCCCGGTTCTGGGCTACAGATGTCATTTTGACCCGATCCGAGCCCCGTTCGGCGGCCAGCTCAGGTCAAATTCCGGGTGTTTTCTCCGGGCCGGCGCCGCGCGGCGTGCCGTTTCTGTCAGAATCAGTCCGGTTGGCTGTCATCCGCGCATAGGTGTCCCTCCTGGTTCCGTTCGACCAGGTGGAAATCGATGACTTGAGGTGGAGCCGTCAGGCGGTTCGTCGTCGTGCCTTGCGACGCAGCAGCAAACCGATGCGATGGACGTTCAAGGCGAGCACGGAAAGACCGACTACCTGCGCAAAACCGTCGGCTCCATGAGCCAGAACGCGGTCAAGTCCGCGTTGCTCAAGGTTGTTGATCGCGGATTCCACCGCCGGATGCTTGCGACGCATCTCGGCAAACTCCTTTTCTTGTTCGCGGGCCCGCTCGGCCTTGCTGAGAAAACCTTTCTTGGGCAGCACGTTGTCGTCGAGCAGATCGTCGAGACGGCGAACGTGGGACTTGTGGTGCAGCCGCGCCAACCGCAGTTGCAGGGCACGCCGGTCGTCAGCCGGATGGTGATCGATCGGGTCGAGATTGGCGAAGTAGTACGTCTTTCCGTCAGCGTTCGCCCAGGACAAACAGTCCTTGATGGGCGTGGCTTCGGCGGGGGAAATCGGCAAAGAAAGCATGGTTGTTGCTCGAATCGTGGACCATCTATTCAATAAATGATCATGGCCCCCTGTCAAGGGGCTTCGACCGGAAAGCAACTGCCAAGCAATTGAAAATCATCTGGTGTCAGGCACCACGGGCCAGCGACCCCGTCGGGTCAGGTCAGGACCTCTGAATTTGTCGTGCACCCCACGGCAACTGCTCGCCTGTATTCGTGCGCCATCATGGTGTAATGTGGTGAAGGATGTGTCTGGGGCGGCAATGCCATGAACGGACGTAAGGGAGACAGGCAAAGCATGAAACCCGAAGGGGCGGTATCCGTGCGGGCATCCATCAGCTTTCCACCAGATATTTACGAGGTTCTGGGCCAGCTCGCCAGGCAGAAGAAGGTATCCTTGGCTTGGGTTGTGCGGGATGCGGTCGAGCGATACGTCGCCGAACAGCAGGCGAAACCGGAACAGGAATGAGGTTCGACACTCGAAGGCTGACGGAGAACCGCAAATGACCGCCGAGGCGACTGGCCTGGCGCGCCCGCTCCCGGATCGCATGCAGGCCGCACTGGATCTCCCGGGCGGTGCGCGGTTCTACCGCTGCGCCTTGCAGGTCAACCCGTTCGCCTATCTTGAGACGCACAGGAAGGCGACCCCCTTTACTTCGGAAGACGAATACAACACGGCGATCATCGAAGCCTGCGTCGCTGCCGGCATCGAGGTCATCGCGGTCACAGATCACTACTGCGTCAAGCATTCGGCTGGCCTCGTGCACGCCGCGCGCAACGCGAAACTCCATGCATTCAACGGTTTCGAAGCCGTCACGAAAGACGGCGTTCATTTCCTGTGCCTGTTCGATCCGGACAAGGACGAAGTCCTGGAGCGTTTCATTGGGGAGTGCGGTATTCACGACACTGATCGCCCGTCCCCAACGGGCAGCAAAGACGCCATCGCACTGCTTGAAGCCGCGAAGACCTGGGGCGCAGTGTGCATCGCCGCCCATGTCGCCTCCGAGGGCGGATTGCTGAGAAAGCTCTCGGGACAATCGAGAGTCAACGTCTGGACCGACCCCGACCTGCTTGCCTGTGCGCTGCCCGGCCCGGTGGGAGACGCGCCCGAGGGGCTCCGGCCGATCCTCGAAAACAAGGACGCCCAGTACAAGCGCGACCGCCCCCTTGCCGTTCTGAACGCTTCGGACGTCAACGGCCCGGAGGACCTGAAGAGGGAGGGCGCCTCCTGCTTCATCAAGATGTCCGCGGTCTCGGTCGAGGCGTTCCGGCAGGCGTTTCTCGATCCGGTCTCCCGGATCCGTCTGCACAGTGATCAGAATCCCGAACCCCATGCCGAGTTCCTCGCCGTGACCTGGGAAGGCGGGTTCCTGCGCGATACCGCCGTGCACTTCAACGAAAACCTGAATGTGTTGGTAGGCGGACGAGGCACCGGCAAATCGACGATGATCGAAAGCATACGCTATGCGCTCGGTCTCGATCCTCTCGGTGAGGAAGCCCGGAAGGCCCATGAGGGCGTGATCCGCCACGTTCTGCAATCCGGCACGAGGGTCTCGTTGCTGGTGCGGTCGCACAAGCCGTCCGAGCGTTGCTACACGATCGAGAGATCGGTGCCGAATCCCCCCGTCGTGAAGGACGAGGCGGGGGAAGTCATGACCTTGTCGCCGCGGGACGTGATGCCCGGCGTGGAGGTCTTCGGGCAGCATGAGATATCCGAACTCACGAAAAGCCCCGAGAAACTCACGCTCCTGCTGGAGCGCTTCGTTGACCGGGACCCAGCGCTTTCGGGACGGAAATCGCAGGTACGTCTGGAACTGGAGCGCTCGCGCAGCCGGATCGGCGACGTGCGCCGTGAGCTGCAGCGCCTCGACGAACGGCTTGCGGCGCTGCCAGGGCTCGAAGAGACGCAAAAGCGGTTCCAGCAGGCCGGGATCGAAGAACGCCTGAAGGAAAAGAGCCTGCTCGTTCGCGAGGAGCGGCTGTTCTCCAACCTGGACGAACGCCTTGACCAGTACCGCACCCTCCACAACGACCTTGCCGACGGGTTGCCCGTCGATACGGCGTTCGTTTCCAGCAAGGCCATCGAAGGACTGCCAAACGCCGACATCCTCTCCGAATTCGAGGGAATCCTTGGAACCCTGAACGGCAATCTGGAGACACTCGGCGAACACTTCGGCGAGGCTCTTGCCGAAGCCGATCATGCGGTTGCGGAGACAAAGTCGCGCTGGAGCGAGCGCAAGGCCGCTATCGAGGACACTTACGAAAAGCTCCTGCGCGAGCTCCAGAAATCGAACATCGACGGCGCGGAATTCATCCGGCTTCGCCAGCAGATCGAGGAATTGCGCCCGCTGAACGACAGGATGGAACGTCACAGGCGCGATCTGAAAGCGCACGAGGGGCAGCGCCGCAACCTCCTGGCAGAGTGGGAAGACATCAAGGCAGCCGAATACCGGCAGGTCGAGTCCGCTGCGAAGCTGGTCTCCCGCAAGCTCCGCGACCGGGTACAGGTCAGGGTCACGATGGCCGGCAACCGCGACCCGCTCGAACGACTCCTCCGGGAGATCGGCGGCAACCTTGCCGCCGCGCTGGAGCGCCTGCGCGGACAAGACCAGCTGTCCCTGCCGGAACTTGCGCAGCGGTGCCGGGAAGGCAAGGACTCGCTCAGGACGCACTACAATCTGCCGACCGGCGCGGCCGAGCGGATCGCACAGGCCGATCCGGAACTCTTCATGCGCATCGAGGAACTGGAATTGCCCGCGACAACGGAGATCGAGCTGAACACGGCTCCCGACGGGGGGCCGGCCAACTGGCAGACGCTTCAAGCGCTCTCGACCGGCCAGAAAGCAACGGCCGTCCTGTTGCTCCTGCTGCTCGAATCGGACGCGCCGCTGGTCGTCGATCAGCCCGAGGACGATCTCGACAATCGCTTCATCACCGAGAGCGTGGTGCCGATCATGCGCCAGGAAAAGCGCCACCGCCAGTTCATCTTCTCGACGCACAACGCCAACATCCCGGTCCTCGGCGATGCTGAACTCATCCTCGGCCTTGCTGCGACGGGCGAGGCCCGGGAGGGCCAGGCGCGGATCGCACCCCAGCATATGGCCTCCATCGACTCGAGATCCGTGCGTGAACTGGTTGAGGAAATCCTCGAAGGCGGCAAGGCCGCGTTCGAGATGCGCCGCTCCAAGTACGGGTTCTGAGGCATGACGACCCGCACCGAATTGCTGGAAATCATCGCGAACGGCGAGAATTCCGGGGTGGAGTTCAAGAGAGACGATCTGCGTACCCAGGACCTCGCAAAGGAGCTGGTCGCTTTCTCGAACCTTCAAGGCGGCATGGTGCTGCTCGGTGTCGAAGACGACGGAACGATCACCGGTCTGACCCGGCAAGACCCCGAAGAATGGATGATGAATGTATGCCGCGACAAGATCAGGCCGGCGATCGTTCCGTTCTTCGAAGCGGTTCGCGGTGTCAAGGACAATCACGATGTTGCCATCGTCCGTGTGACCCGCGGCTACGACGTGCACGCGCTCTGGCACAACAGTACCAACCGGTACTTGATCCGTGTCGGCACGCAGAGTCGGGAAGCAAGCCCAGAGGAACTCGCGCGCTTGTTCCAGCAGCGAGGGTCCGTACGGGCCGAGCTCCGACCGGTGTCAGGGGCCGTGCTCGCGAACCTCGACCGGAGACGACTGCGAAACTATTTCGGCGACATCCGCCAGCAGGATGTGCCTGACGACGAAGATGAAGAAGCCTGGCAGTCACTTCTCATCAACACCGAGGTGATGACGGAGGAAGGCGTCACCGTTGGAGGCATGTTGTTGTTCGGCACAACACCGAACCGGTTTTTGCCACATGCAGGGATAGACGCCGTTGCATATCCCGGAACGGAACAGGACTATGACGCGCAAGAACGGACAGCACTTCGCGGCCCCATGACCCCCTTGCTGAGCCAGGGGGGCGATTTCGTTGAAAACGGTCTCGTCGAGCAGGCTCTGGATTTTGTGCAACGCAACACGCGTATGGTCGTCGAGGCACAAGGAGGAAGACGCGTGGAGCGTCCGGTCTATCCCCGGGATGCCCTTCGCGAGGGCATCGTCAATGCCCTTATTCACCGCGATTACCTGCTTACAGGCACCGATATCGAGTTAGCGGTCTATAGCAACCGACTGGAAGTCGTGTCGCCGGGCCGACTGCCCAACGGCATCACGCCAGACCGCATGCGGTTCGGGGCGCGATCTGCACGAAACCAGCTATTGAAAGACGTGATGCGTGACTATCGGTATCTCGAGCACATGGGAATGGGGATTCCCCGGAAGGTGGTCAGAGGTATGAGAGAGCACAATGGAACGGAACCCGATCTAGTGGAACTAGACGAACGTTTCATTGTTCGGCTGCTTGCACAACGCCCCGAACGCTCCTGACCGGGTCAGCCCGCTCACCCCGCCTGGGCATGTAAATTCAGATGTCCTGACGCGACCCAACTGTAGTTGGTCCATTTTCTGATGATAAACGTGGCCTCAGCGGGAGAAATCGGAAAAGAAAGCATCTCTCACCTTCAAATCGTGGCTCATTTATTCAATAAACGAAATATAGCTTCCTGTCAGACATTTCCGACCGCAAGAACGGAACCAAGTCATTGAAAATTATCCGGTGGAAAGCACCACCAGTCAGCAGCGTCATCTGATCAATTCAGGACATCTGAAATTGGAAAGTCGCGGTCGGCGATTTTTCATGCTGGGCTGGAATTTACTCAGGCAAAGTCGGGTCACGTCAGGACATCGGCACTGCGTGACCGGATGCTTGCCGCTGCGATAACGAGCCCGGATCTTGCCCTCTCAGGCCGGCGTACAGGACTGAAGCAGTTCAGTACGGCACTTCGCAGTGAAAGCGGGGAGAAGCGCACCTGTGGAGGCAGACGCGTCTGACCGTACCCTTGGCTGTTGCGAACAACGCGTAATCCGCGCCCCACCGGTTCGTCCCGGCTTGCGGGCTCAGCTCAGGCCGACCCCGGCCGGCGGCTCCCTCGACGGGAGTCCGACCGGCCGGACCTGCTTGCCCGCAACGACGGTGCTTGTGTGGCCTGCCTATTCGCGGTTGCCGAGCAACTGGAGCAGGAACACGAAGATCATCAGGAAGTCGAGATAGAGGCTGAGCGCTCCCATGACCGACTGTTTCACGACGACCTCTCCGGACTGCCCGGCTACGTACATTTCCTTGAGCTTCTGGGTGTCGTAGGCCGTGAGTCCGGCGAAGATGAGCACGCCGATCACGGAGATCGCGAACTGCAGCGCACTGGATTCAAGGAACAGGTTCACCAGCATGGCAATGAAGATGCCGATCATGCCCATGAACAGGAACGAGCCGATGCCGGAAAGCGACCGCCTGGTCGTGTATCCCCAGACCGACATGGCGAGGAACATGGAGGCGGCGATGAAGAACACCCGGACGATGCTCTCCCCGGTGTAGACGAGGAAGATGGAGGACAGCGACACGCCGTAGCAGGCGGCCAGCAGCCAGAACAGCGACTGCACGGTGGAAGCCTGCAGGCGGTGCACGCGAAAGCTCAGCAGCAGCACCACCCCGAGCGGGGCGAACATCACGACCCATGAAAGCGGGGCCGTGTAGAGCGCCACGCCAACGGATGTCAGCGCCCCGTTGCTGACGGCGAGGGAGTACACCGCCAGCGCCACGCCTCCCGTGATTCCGAGGCCGGCCGTCATGTACCCGTAGATCCGCAGCATGTAGGTGCGGAGGCCGGCATCAAGGTCCGACAACTGGGACGCCTGCTGGCGGACGTGAAGGTTATTGGTGTAGTGGCCAAGGGCCATGGGCAAGCTCCCGTGAGGTGTGACAGGGCCGGACGGTTCCGCCGTTCGGGCGGCGACCGCATGCGCACTAGGGTATATGGTAACGGAATCCCCGGCCGGCAACGAGTGGGCGGCTATGCGGACGGGGCGATGGTCCGCAGATGGACCTCCTGCAACTGCCGGGCCGAGACCGCCCCCGGCGCCCCCATCAGCAGGTCCTCTGCCTGCTGGTTCAGCGGGAACGGAATGACTTCCCGGATGTTGGGCTCGTCGGCCAGCAGCATGACGATCCGGTCGATGCCGGGCGCGATCCCGCCGTGCGGCGGCGCGCCGTAGCGGAAGGCCCGGAACAGGGCGGGAAAGCGGGTCTCCAGTTCGTTCAGGCTGTAGCCGGCAAGTGCGAAGGCCTTGACCATGATGTCCGGCCGGTGATTCCGGATGGCGCCGGACGAGAGTTCGACGCCGTTGCAGACGATGTCGTACTGCCAGGCCAGGATGTCCTCGGGTTCGGCCGTGGATTCCAGGGCGCGGAGGCCGCCCTGCGGCATCGAAAACGGGTTGTGGCTGAACTCGACCTTGCCGGTTTCGGGATCGCGCTCGTACATCGGGAAGTCGACGGTCCAGCAGAACCGGAAGGTGCGGTCGTCGATCAGGCCAAGTTCCTCGCCCAGCCTGGTCCGGACAACGCCCGCGAAGTCAGCCGCCCGGGCGGGCTGGTCACACACGAAAAAGACCGCTGCCCCCGGCCCCGCGTTCACCGCCTCGCGAATCGCCGCCTCGGCCTCGGGGGTCAGGAATTTGGCGATCGGCCCCTTTCCGCCGGCATCGGAAAAAATGATGTAGCCGAGGCCGGGCGCCCCTTCCTCGCGGGCCCAGCGGTTGAGCCCGTCAAAGAAGCTTCGCGGCCGGTCGGCGGCGCCCGGTGCGGGGATGGCCCGAACGACCGCGCCTTGCTCGATCTGTGTGCGGAACGCCCGGAAGGTGACCCCCTCCTGTGCGAAGGCTGCCGTCACGTCGGCGATTTCGAGCGGGTTCCGGAGGTCCGGCTTGTCGGTGCCGTAGCGGAGCATCGCGTCCCGCCATGCAATCCGGGGGAAGGGGCCGTCGGCCACGGGCCGGCTTCCGAAGGTGGTGAACACCTCGCGCAGCAGCGGCTCGATGGCCTGGAACACGTCTTCCTGGGTCGCGAACGCGAGTTCGACATCGAGCTGATAGAACTCGCCCGGGCTGCGGTCGGCCCGTGCGTCCTCATCGCGGAAGCACGGTGCGATCTGGAAATAGCGGTCAAAGCCGGACGTGACCAGGAGCTGCTTGAACTGCTGCGGTGCCTGCGGCAGGGCGTAGAACCGGCCCGGATGCAACCGGCTCGGAACCAGAAAGTCGCGGGCCCCTTCCGGAGACGACGCGGTCAGGATCGGAGTCTGGATTTCGAGAAAGCCCCGTTCCGTCAGGTAGCGCCGGATGGCGGCGATGACTTCGGAGCGAAGGCGTATGTTGCGCTGCATCTTGTTGCGGCGGAGGTCGAGAAACCGGTACGCCAGACGCACCGCCTCGCCGGCATCCTGGTCGCCGGCCACCTGCAGGGGCAGTGTCTCGGCGGGTGATTCGACGTGGAAGGATTCGATGCGGACTTCCACCGCTCCGGTGGCGAGGGCCGGATTGACCGTCTCCTCGGAGCGGGCAACCACGGGGCCGGTCACGGTGACGACGCTTTCGGCCCGCACCGCCTCGATGGCCGCGAAGCCGGGCGATTCGGCGGCGGCCACGACCTGCGTGAGCCCGTAGTGGTCCCGCAGGTCGAGAAAGAGGAGCCCGCCGTGGTCGCGCTTGGCGTGCACCCAGCCCGAAAGCCGGACCGACCGGCCAACGTGATCGGAGCGGAGCTCACCGCAGGTATGGGTCCGATACGGATGCATGACGGGATTTCCCATGGGTAGACCGGGCCGGCGGACAGGCCGCCGCCGGCGTGGCGGTGGGGCGGATCAGGGGCGGTTCATGCGGTGCCGGTCGGTACCCGATCGCGGCGGATGGGCGCGAACAGCCGCTTCATTGACCTCGGTACCCCATCCGGGTCCGTCGGGGAGCACGAGGGTGCCGTTCCGGACGGCGGGAACGACCGTGACCAGGTCGTCCTTCCACGGCACTTCGTCGATATCGATTTCCATGATGCGGAAGTTCGGGACGGTTGCCGAGAAGTGGGCGCTGTGGAGAGTCGAGAGATGGCCGTAGAAATTGTGCGGCGCCACATCGATCTCGTAGGCATCGGCCGCGGCCGCGATCTTGAGGCTTTCGGCCAGACCGTTCCAGACCACGTCGACGATGCAGACGTCGACCGCGCGCTGTTCGAAGAACGGTTTGAACTCGCGCCGCCCGTAGAGCGATTCGCACGAGGCGATCGGGGTGCGGGTGGCGGTGCGGATCCCGGCCAGCGCCGGCGCGTCGAACAGGTCGATTTCGGCCCACATCAGGTCCAGATCATCCAGTACCCGCACCATGCGCCGGTACCCCTCGGGCCGGAAATTGAAATTCAGATCGACCAGAATTTCCACAGCCGGTCCGGCGCCGGCCCGCAAGGCCTCCACCTGCGCCCGGAGGGCGCGCTCGACCGCGAGGCTGGGCGCCAGTTCGGGGGCGTCGCCTCCGAGGGCGAACCCCGGCATGAAGACCTGCGGCCGGGCGCCGTCGAACCGGAAGATGTTGGTCTTGAGGGCCGTGAATCCCTGGTCGTGCACCCGTGCGCCGAGGGCCTCCACGTCGCCCAGGCCGGTCAGCGGGGGCTGACCGATCAGGTCCGCGTGCGCGACGAGATAGGTGCCGCAGTGGGACCAGTACAGGCGCAGTTGCTCCCGGACCGGACCTCCGAACAGTTCGCACACGCGCACACCCAGGGCGCGCGCCTTGATGTCCAGCAGGGCGTTCTCGATGGCGGCGATCGCCTGCTGGTTGATTCCTCCGGGTGCCTGGCGGGTGCGGGCGTACAATCGCGCGCGGTGCCGCTCGACCGGGCGCGGATCCTCGCCGACCAGGTCTTCGCCGAGGGCCCGGATGACGGCGCTGAGGCCGGCGCTGCCGTAGCTTTCGTTGTATTCCGACCACCCGGTAATGCCCTCGTCCGTGGTCGCCTTGAGAAACGACAGTACCCGCCATCCGCCGTCTGCGTGAAGGGTTTCGAAGCCGGTGATTTTCATGACAGGCGACCCGTTCGATAGTGTGGACCATGCCGCGCCCTGCCGTCCGCAGCCGGGCAGCCTGCGAGATCGGGCCCATCCTACGCCATGCACGGCGGCCGCGGCGGCGGCCCCGGTCGTGACGGCCGCGCCGCCGATTTCGCGGGCCTGCGGATCCGGGCCGCGGCGGGCAGTGCTTCCCTGCCTTTCCCGCGCCTATCCGGGGCCGCGGACCGGGACCGGGCGGCAGGCGCTGCACCTTCCACCGCCCCGCCGGCCCAGGCTGCACCCGCGCACCGCGGCGCGCCGTCCGCCGTCCGGACCGACCGGGTCCGGAAGCGGCACGAACGCGCGCAATCGGGAGACCGGATACGGCAGGGAATGCGTCACGATGCCGCCGCTTTCCGGGTGCGGCGCTCTTCCCGGGTGCGGTGCCGGTCGGGTCGGCGGCGTTTGTCCAGGACCACGCCGTACTCGGAGCGCGCCTGTTCAGCCGAGACCAGGCCGGCCCGGACATCATCGGCCACCCGTTCGGGGTCGCGCTGCAGCGGGTCACCGAGCCCGCCCCCGCCCGGCATCTCCAGCACGAGGCGTTCGCCCCGCGGGATGACCTGCCGGCCCTTGCCCCGGAATTCGGCCGCTCCGGACTTGAGGTAGATCCGTCCCACCTGACCCGGCTGTCCGCCGCTCCGGCCGCGCGGCGGGTGGATCACGCGATCGAACATCGTGTTGATGGCGAACGCGCAGTGGCCGGCGTGCTCCACTTCCATCACCTGCCCGGTGCCGCCCCGATACTGGCCGGCGCCCCCGGAATCGGTCCGGTATTCCTTCCGCCAGAAGACCAGCGGTGCGATCGTTTCGTTGACCTCGACCGGGGTGTTGCGAACCCCGGAGGGGAACGCGGTCGCATCCAGCCCGTCCTTCCCCGGCCGGGCGCCGGTTCCTCCGGCGTGGAACGCGTTCATGGCGAAGGCCGGCCCGCTCTGGAGATCGTCTCCGGTCATGCCGTGCCCGCCGAGAAAGACCGGATTCCAGAGACAGGAGGTGCCTTCGGCGGGCACCTGTCCGGGGATGACCTGGTCGAGGCACCCCAGAATCACGTCGGGCAGCATCTGGCCGATGACATGCCGGGCGGTGACCGCACACGGCGGCGGGGCATTCAGAATGCTCCCGAGGGGCGCCGTCACCCGGATCGCCGACAGGGAGCCGGCGTTGTTGGGCACGTGCGCGCCGATCACGCACCGCGCCCCGAAGCTGGCGTAGGCTTCCGTGTAGGTCATGGGCACGTTGATTCCGTAGCTCGATACCGGCGACGTGCCGTCGAAACTGACGGCCAGCCCGGAATCATCGATGGTGACGGCGGCCACGAGATCCAGTTCCCGTTCATAGCCGTCGATTCGCATCGAGTTGCGGTAGGTGCCGTGCGGAAGGGCCCGAATCTCCCGCAGCATGCCCTCGCGGGACGTGTCGATGATCATCCGGGACAGGTCGTGCAGGTCGGCAAGACCGAATTCCTGCATCATGCCGACGAGGCGCTTCCCCCCGACTTCGTTGCAGGCGGCCAGCGAATAGAGGTCGCCCTCGACCTCGGTCGGGTTGCGAACGTTCGCCCGCACGATTTCCAGCACGAGCGGATTGAATGTCCCGCGCGCGGCCAGCGGCAGAATCGGGATGTTGAGGCCCTCTTCGTAGATCTGGCGTCCGTCCGGCCCGAAGCCGCGGCCGCCGATGTCGGCGACGTGGGTCGTCGAGGCGAACAGGGCCACGATGCGCCCGGCGTGAAAGGTCGGGGTCACCGCCGTGAAGTCGTTGAGGTGTCCGGTGCCGAGCCAGGGGTCGTTGGTCAGGTAGACATCGCCCTCCGCCATGGTCTCGAGTGGATATTTCGCGAGGAAGCTCTTCACCGACGCGGCCATGGCATTGACGTGTCCCGGGGTGCCGGTGACGGCCTGGGCCAGCATCTGGCCCGACGTGTCGAAGACGCCAGCCGAGATGTCGCCGGCCTCTCGGGCGGACGTGCTGAAGGCCGTCCGGACCAGCGCCTGGGCCTGCTCCTCGACGACCGAGAGCAGCCGGTTCCACTGGATCTGCCTGCGGATTCGATCAAGCGCGGTCGGGTTGCGCATACGCTCTGCCCCCTGTGCGTGAACGGAATGGACGCGATCAGCCTGGCACCAAGCCGACCGTCAGGGTACCCGATGACGCCGCCGGGCCGGGATCACCGAACGACTGCGTGCAGGGTCGAAGGCCCGGTGCTCCTCGCAGGCCCCGGTCAGTGCCGGAGCCTCAGTTTCCGGTGTCTGCCGCCGGCGGGGGAGAGGTCTTTGGTGCACCGGCTGCATCGGTCCGTTCGAGGATCAGATAGCCGAGGGCGTTCAACGCCGCCTGAAACCCGTCCGGTACGACGGTGGTGGTCTGCTCTTCGACGATGACGGCCGGTCCGGAGACCACGGTGCCGCGCGTGAGTGTGCGGCGGTCGTGCACGGCGGCCGTCACCCATGCGGCCCGGTCCGCGTCGAAGAGCTGGCGGTCCGTTGTTGCCGGCGGCGGCAGGTCGTTCGTCTCCCCGGCCTGCGGGTTCGGGGAGAAGCGGGCGGGGCCGGCACCGGTCGACGCCCCCGAGGGTTCCGGGCGCGCCGTGACGGTGAGCGTCCAGCTCAGGATCTCCCGTTCCTGGCCGGGGAGCGTGCGGCTGAACAGGCGCGTGTACTCGGCATCGAACGACCGGGCGAGCGGTTCCGGATCCCCGCTTTCCAGAACCGGCGCCGCGATCGGCACCACGATTTCGTGCCCCTGTCCCACATACCGCATGTAGGCCTGGCAGGTTTCCTCGAGTTCCGCAGCGTCTCCGGCCCCTTGCCGCACCACGCCCCGGGCCTCGGCGCGCATCTCTTCAAGCAGCGCGTTGGCGGCCCGAAGGTCAAAGGCGGCAAGGCGCATGTAGCGGCTCCGCACCACCTCGTAGGACACTCTGGCGCGCAGCATGCCGATGGCGGATCCGACTCCGGCACCGGTCGGTACGATCACGCGGCGGACATCGAGTTTCCGGGCGAGTCGGGCCGCGTGCAGCGGGGCGGCCCCCCCGAACGCGATCATGGTGCGGGCGGTCAGATCCTTGCCGCATTCGATCGCGTGCACGCGCGCCGCGTTCGCCATGTTCTCGTCCACGACTTCGCACATGGCAAGCGCCGCCTCCGCCTCGCCGAGATTCAGCGGTTGTCCGACCCCGCGGACAATCGAGTCGGTGGCCGCATCGGGGTTCAGCCGGAGTGTTCCTCCGGCGAAGTTCGCCGCCCCGATCCGCCCGAGGAGGACATCGGCGTCCGTGACGGTCGGCTGCGTGCCGCCCCGTTCGTAGCATGCGGGCCCCGGGTCCGCTCCGGCGCTGGCCGGGCCCACGTTGAGGCGGCCCATGGCGTCGACCGCCGCGATCGATCCTCCCCCGGCTCCGATCTCGACCATCTCGATGGCGGGTATGCGAACCGGCAGGCCGCTGCCCTTGAGGTTGCGGTAGGCGCGGGCAACCTCGAACGTGCGGGTCGTCTGCGGAGCATATCCGTCGAGAAGGGCAAGCTTCGCGGTGGTCCCGCCCATGTCGAACGAGAGCGTGTATGCGCAATCGCATTCGCGGGCGATGGCGGCGGCCAGAATCGCCCCTCCCGCCGGTCCGGATTCGACCAGTCGGATCGGGAAGCGGGTGGCGGTCTCGAGGGTGGTAAGGCCGCCGCCCGAGGTCATGAGCAGGAGCGGGCAGACCATGCCCAGTTCCCGCAATGCGGCCGCGAGGTCGGCGAGGTAGCCGGACATCCGGGGCTGCACGTAGGCGTTGGCGCACGCTGTCGACTGTCGTTCGTATTCCCGGATCTCGGGGCAGACCTCGGAGGAAAGCGTGATGCGGAGATGGGGGAGTGCGGAGTGGAGAATCTCTCCGATCCGGCGTTCATGCGCGGGGTTGGCGTAGGAGTGCAGCAGCCCGACCGCCACGGCCTCGATTTCGTGGCGGGCCAAGCGCGGCAGCAGGGCGCGGACCGAGTCCTCGTCGAGCGGGACGAGGACATGGCCCGAGTGATCCATGCGTTCGGTAACCGGCCAGCGCAGATGCCGGGGTACCAGCGGGTCCGGCCGATCGATCGAGATGTCGTACTGTTCGAAACGGTTTTCGAAAGCCATCTCGACGGAGTCCCGGAACCCTTCGGTGACGATGAGGGACGTCCTGGCACCGGTACGTTCGATCAGGGCGTTGGTGGCGAGGGTGGTGCCGTGAATGATCACGCCGACTGCCGCCGGGTCGACGGAAGCCTTCCGGATCACCTGCTGGATGCCGGCGACCACGCCTTCTTCCGGGGTATCAGGGGTGGTCAGCACCTTGGCGGTGACGACTCCGCCGCCCGGCAACTCGAGTGCGATGTCGGTGAAGGTGCCGCCGACATCCACCCCCATGCGGACCTCGCCGCCGGAACCGGACGGCATCGATAGGTGGTCGCGATCTTGCGGCATGGACTGGACCTGTCGAACCCCTGGCGGAACCGGAAGCGAGGTGACGAAAGAGTACAGAAAGCGGAGTCACGGCGACCTTTGGCGGTGCCTGTCAGCCGCCGGTGTGACTCCCGATTCGCCGTGGTTCGCCGTGCGCGGAAGGTGGCGCCTCCCTGCTGTCGTGGACACCTGCTCCCGAATCTACCGCGATTGCCGGATGATGGAATGCCGGTAGTCCGGCCGCGCCCGGAGAGTCGTCCGGTCGCCTTCGCAGTTCCGATGACCGTACCGATCCTGAAGTCAGACGGTTTGCCGCAGGCTTGCTCGCGGCAGGTACGGGCAGGGATCGAACGATGAGGCGTCCGGACCGTACGGGTGGACGGGTCTGGTTCTCGCCGTCGGCATGGCTTGGATGGGGGTCGCCCGCAGCACCCGGAAGCCGGTATCAAAGGTTTCCCGGCCCGGCTTCCGGCCGGCCGGTTTCCGGGGAGGCTGAATCTTTCCCGCGTTCGATCGCGCCGATGGGTTCGGGGTAGTCGGGCGGAATCCGTTCCGTACCGCTAATCTGGCCGATCCGGGGCAGAAGACCGGTGCGGCCGGTCGTTGCGAGTCGATTCGCACCGCACCGGCCCATGCCGGCGTTCGCGGATGCAGGGCCGTCGGCGCTTCGATCCGGGCAGCCTGGACAGCAGGGCGGCTGCAGGTATCAAACCGGCGGGAACGGGATGAGCAACGGACCAGTGCAGGAATTCCATGCGTTGCACGAGATCGTGCTGGCGGCCCGCAACAACCTGTCCCATCAGGTGTGGGATTACCTCGTGGGCGGGTCAGAAACCGAGACCACGCTGAAACGCAATCGTGCTGCTCTTGATTCGCTGGCCCTTCGACAGCGGGTCTTGCGCGATGTTTCCAGTGTGGATTGTACGGGCGAGCTGCTGGGCCGCCGCCTGCGCCTGCCGCTGATTCTGGCGCCGATCGGGTCGCTCGAATCGTTTTCTGCCGGGGGCGGCGCGGCGGCGTCCCGGGCCGCCGCGGAGTTCGGCGTCTGTCACATGCAAAGCTCGGTATCCCAGCCGTCACTGGAGGAGGTGGCATCTGCTGCCGACAACATGAAAGTCTTTCAGTTGTACGTGCGGAGTGACGACGCGTGGGTGGATGACATGGTCGGGCGCGCAGTGGCGGCGGGTTACGACGCGTTCGCCATTACCGTCGATGTCATGCACTACAGCCGCCGGGAGCGGGATATCGCCAAGCGTTTCGAGAAAACCTGGAATCTGCGTTCGCTTGACATGCTGAGATACCAGTCTTCATTTGACTGGGACCGGCTGGCCCGGTTCAAGTCGAAGCACGACATTCCCCTCTTCATCAAGGGAATTGCGGATGTTGACGATGCCCTCCGCTGTCTGGAACTGGGGGTTGAGGGAATCTACGTTTCCAACCACGGCGGCCGGCAACTGGACCATGGGTCGGGGTCTGTCGATGTCCTGCCGGACATTGTGGATGCCGTTGACGGACGGGCGGCGGTCATCGTGGACGGAGGCATCTACCGGGGCACGGACGTGGTGAAGGCGGTGGCCCTGGGTGCCGATGCGGTCGGCGTCGGGCGGCTGCTGGGCTTCGGGATGGCCGCGGCCGGCCCGGCCGGGGTCGTTCGCATGCTGGAATTGCTGGAACAGGAAGTGCAGACCTGTCTCGGTCTGATGGGACTGACCGGGTTGTCGGAACTGAATCGAAACATGGTGCGGCCCGCATCTCCGGTTGCCCGGCCAGGGCTGTTGAGTGCGTTTCCGCTGATTGAAGTCCCTGAGGTGCGGTACTGACGGCTGCGCTACCTGCGCCGAACCGATTCATGTATGGGATTCGATCCTGACGGTTCAGTCGGGCAGCCGGTACAATGATCGCGATTCCGACACCATCGACATGATGCGGCACATGGTGAAGGTAAACGGGATGGTGGGCCACCGCTTGCGGCATCGGAGCTGATTGCCCCAACGTCTTGACGTGCGTCAGACGTACTCAATATTGATGTTGAGGCTCACTTATTCTGTTTCCAGAAGCAACGCCTCGTAATCATCAGCGCTCAGACTGCAATCAACCAGGCGAAGAAAATCCTTGCGGGTAAGTTGGCATTGCTTAGCCATCTTGGCAATGATGTCGTCTCTGACCTCTTTCCCACCCGCTCCGTGTGAGAGGTATGTGAAAACAGGTGTTTTCGTTCCATCTTTCGTATGGAAGCGGAGATATTCATGCTTTCTGCGTTTCTCGAGCCTGAATCCTTTATTCTGTAGTCCATTCCATATCACTTTCTTCTTTTCAGGCACGGATTTTTACCCTCCCTTTCAGGTCTCTCACGATCCTCTGCATCTTGGAAGACAGATTTGCATCTTCATCCATACCATCTTCCCAGAACATTGGTAGCACCTCTTCCTCAAGAATGCAGATGGTTTCGCCAATACTCTCGCCGTATAAGAGAATGTCGTCGTAAGGTGCTACGCCTGTCAGTTCATATAGTTTCGTTTCTTCATCATGATCGCACGAGAAGTCCAAAGGCGGAACAAGGGGAACACGCTCGCCTTCCCATACGAACGTGTCGATAGAGACCGGCACCGGAAAAGGGACAGAAGGCACAGCACTTCGAGCAATGAGTCCATCAACGAACAAAACGCGGTGGCCTGATCCCAAATCTTGCCGTGTCTGCCGCATGAGCGTGGTCACGGAAGCCTCGTGAGAGTTAAGCACCTCAGTCTGTTCATAGTCAGGAACTACCATGAACTCTTCAGGTTTATGGCAGGTGCGCGAGCTGACGATTACGTTCTTTATTTGCACAATTTTTCGTCCTTTTGAATATTTGACGGAGAGCTGATAGACATTGCTATGTTTTGCGTCACTGAATAGACAGGCTGACCGTTCTGATCATATCTGTCAGTTATCCGAACGACCTCCAATACAGAAAGCTTAGAAGTTATAAGTGTGCCGTCTTCAAGATGAACATATGAATGTGGCTCTTCAGATTTCTCAATCTTGACTATTGTGCCTGAAACATTTTGTGACGGATTTTCTGGATCCGGAACCTTCTTCACAAGTGCCTTATTGCTCATCGCCGTCGTTCTCCCGCCGAACTGCTCCGAAGATAGGACGGCGTACGCGATTTGGTCGGTATTGGCGTCAATCTCGATGACCCCTTCGAGCTTCTCCTTAGGAGGGCTGGCGGGTCTCGGGCTTGTCTTGGCGTTCGGCCATAACAGGCTCCAGCGAGTAGGAAACCTATGGTGCGCATATTACACGGTGACATATGTTCGTCAACCGTGCCATGATGATCTGATGGTTGGAGACATGCATCGGGAAGCCCGCTTGGTCGGACCGCCCGCTGAATGGAGTGGCCCTTGACCCGGCACGGGGCCACTCTTTGATCTCCGCGAACCGGCGGGGGCCTCACGAAATTTCCAGTGTACAGATGCTTCGGCGCCCCGCCCCGGCACTCGCTTCCTTGTCCGCCGCGGTCTTCCTTGGCGTAGTAGCCGTCGCATTCGAAATACCCCACCGCCTGCGCCGGCGAGGCGATCCTGCCGATCGGCGCTACCATCAAGGCAACGCTCCGGCGGACGCGGGAATGCGGGATTCGTGCGACTCCATGGAAGCCAGATATGCGCTTCCGAGACGGGGAACAAGGCCCGAACGGACAACACCATCCTCCAGGCGCCGCGAGGCGGCGAATGGCGCCGGTTGTCTTTCTTGCAGGGGCGGGCAGATTGGCCAGAACAAGGTTCGAACATATTATAGATCCGCCAGAAGGGACCATCAGAGAGGCGTGAAGGCGCTCTATCACTGCACGCCCGAACGCTTACCTTCGGTCTACAGCGAAGCCAGAAACGCGAGCACGGCCGCCCGTTCGGCCGCCTCGAGCGCGCGGAACCGGTCGCGGGCCGCCGCCGCCTCGCCGCCGTGCCAGAGGATGGCCTCGACGAACCCCTGCGCCCGCCCGTCATGCAGCAGTCGCCGGTGTCCGTTCACCGCGAACGTCCGGCCGATTCCCCAGAGCGGCGCCGTGCGCCATTCGCGGTTGCCCAGGGTGCCGTCCAGTCTGCGGTCCGCGAGCCCCGGGCCGAGGTCGTGCAGCAGCAGGTCCGTGTAGGGGCGGATGACCGGGACCGGAGCGCCCTCCAGCTTCCATTCGCCAACATGGCATGCCGTGCACCCGATCGCCGTGAAGACCCGGCGTCCGGCCGCGGCCGCGGCGGAGGTCCGCGGCCGCGGCGGCGCCAGCTGGCGGACGTACGAGACCAGGTTCTGAAACGCAGCGTCCGGGATCTCGATCCCGCTGCCGGCCCGGGCGGCGCAGGCGGCGTGGCCGGCCGCGCAATTGGCGGCCGGGTGGCGGCGGCTGGTGATCCCCAGATCCTCGTGCAGGGCCCGCGCGACCTGGTCTTCCACTCCGGGCAGTTCCGCCCGCCAGCCGAAGCGGCCGGTGCCCTGGCCGCCGCGCCGCCCGGAAATCCCGTCACCGTCCTGATCGTCGGGATCGGACCGGGCCGTCAGGGCCGCGTCCGGAATCCGTTCCAGCAGTCCGGCCCCGGCGATCTGCGGGGCCACGCGCGGCGACAGCTCGAGCCGGGGATCCGGCGGACCGAGCACCCAGTCCCGAACCACGGCCCGGGCCGAACGCAACGGCCATTCGACCCCGTCGAGCTCGACGCGGATCGGAGGATTCGACCGGAACGCCACGCGCCCTTCGGGCTCGACGCCGGGGAGTGCCTTGTCGTTCAACTGCTGCCCGTACTGCGATCCGGGACCGAGCCGCAGCACCATGCCGGTTAGCGGGCCTGCGGGGTCCGCGGGCGGGTGGCCGCGCCCGTTGCGTACATGGCAGCCGGAGCAGGAGGTGCGATTGAAGACCGGGCCGAGCCCGCCCCGGCCGTCGGCGCGATCTCCGGACAACCGGATCGTCCGGAAGGCCGCCCGGCCGCGCGCGAACCGGTCCATTTCGTCCTGCGCGAGACCGGGGAGCGGCCTCGAGAACTCGTCGCGCCCGGGCCCGGCCGCGGCCGATGCGGCGGCCAGCGCGACGGCCAGGCCCAGCGCCCACGGCCTCGCGCCGCACCGGAAGCGGGCGGTGGTCACGGCCAGACGAGCAGGTCGGTTCGGTGGTGCGTGATGAAGTCCCAGTCGTAGTCCACCCCAAGTCCGGGCCCCGCCGGCACCGGAACACAGCCGTCAGCCGGAAGATCCTCCTGCTGATCCGAGTACCCGCAGGCGTAGACGGGCGGTACGCAGTTCGGCATGCCGGGCCCGATGAGAGCCATTTCGTAGAAGTGGGTGTTGCGGGCGGTGGCGGCCACCACGCGGTGCGCCGGTCCGCAGGCGTGCACCTGCGCATCGAGTCCGAACGCCTCCGCGACATGCACGATCTTCATCGCGCCGGTGATGCCGAGATCGTATTCGGGATCGACATGGATCATGTCGCAGCCGCCGCCGATCAGGAATTCGGCCTTTTCCTCGACACTGCGAATATGCTCGCTCACCAGCACCGGCGTCCGGAGGCGCTCGCGCAGCCGCCGATGCCCCGTGAGGGACACGCCGCTGTCGCGGTACGGGTCCTCGTACCAGAAACAGCCGACCTCGTCGCAGACGCGCCCGACGGCCAGCGCGTCCATCCACGTGCGCAGTTCGCAGGCGGCATCGAGCATGAGCGGCATGTCGTCGCCGATCCGCGCCCGGATCCCGCGGAGGTTCGCGGACTCGCGGGCGACATTCCCGTCGTTCCAGCCGTGGACCTTGAACCCGTGAAAGCCGCGTTCCCGGCACGCGGCCGCATAGTCGGCGAAGGCTTGCGGGGTATCCAGGCCGCCGGGGCTCGACTGTCCGTGATACGTGCTCGCGTAGGTCGGCAGCCGGTTGCGGAAGGCGCCGAGCATGACGGCGACCGACATCCCGTGTTGCCGGCCGGCCAGATCCCAGAGCGCGATATCGAGCGGGCCCTGCCCCATGTGGTCGTAGGCGCGCAACTCCCGCTTCATGTCGTCGTGCAGTGCTTCGCGGTGGGCCGGGTCGCGGCCAATCAGCAGGGGCGCCAGCATCTCCGCCTGGGCAAGCGTCGCCCGCGTCCCCACCCAGTGCGTGACATAGGAGCCGACGGCGCCGTCATCGGTGTGGATCCGTACGGCGAACCGGCTCGGTGTCAGGGTCGCCCCCCGGTCGTGGACGACGTTGCCGACGCCGGGGCCCCGGCCCCGGCCGACCCCGAGACCGGGAATCGGAAACGAGAAGACGTGGATTTCGATACGGTCGACGGAACTCATCCCGGCCTCCTCGCGGCTTGTCCCTCGGTACGGGAGCCGGTCATGGTAGTCTGCCGGGACAATCTGAGGAGGCCACGGAACATGGCCGAACAAATCCGGGCCGATGGGGTCGACCGCTACCGGCGGGACGGCGTCCTGTTTCCGGTCCGTGCCCTGCCCGCCGATGAGGCCGTGGCGCTGCGACAGCGGCTGGAGGCAGCGGAGGCAGAGGTCGGCGGGAAGTTCGAGGGCGGGTTCCGGTTCAAGCCGCATCTCCTCTACCCGTGGCTCTACGATCTCGTCTGCGATCCCCGCATCACCGGCCCGATAGCTCGGGTGCTGGGCGATGATCTCCTGTGCTGGGCATCGAACTTCTTCACCAAGGAGGCCCGGGATCCGGCCTACGTGTCGTGGCATCAGGATTCCACGTACTGGGGGCTGTCCGGGCCGGAAGTATGTACGGCCTGGGTTGCGCTGAGCCCGAGCACCTCGGCCAGCGGCTGCATGCGCGTGGTCCCCGGCAGCCACACCGAGCAGATCTCCCATACCGATCTGCATGGTGCGGACGACATGCTGTCGCGCGGACAGGTCGTGCAGGCCGAGGTCGACGAGCAGGCAGCCGTCGACGTGGAACTGGCCGTCGGGGAGATGTCGCTGCATCACGTGCAACTGATCCACGGCTCGCGGCCCAATACGTCCGAGGACCGGCGGATCGGCTATGCGATCCGCTACGCCGCTCCCCACCTCCGCCAGCTCTTCAGCGACGAGGATTCGGCGACCCTGGCGCGGGGCGAGGACCGCTACGGGCACTTCGCCCCTGAACCGCGGCCCGAATCCGATCTGGACCCGGCGGCGCTCGACCGCCATCGCGCCCTGCTGGCTGTGCACTCCAGAATTCTCTACCGGGGCACGCAGGGCAGTCTCGGAACCCTTCCGGGCTAGGGCGCGGTGATGGACCGGTCCCGTCGTTTTCTGATCGCCGGTGCCATCGCGGTCGGCGTCGGCATCCTGGGCGGCGCCCTGCTCTTCCGGAGCCCGGCGCCCGACGAGCCGGCGCCGGCGCCGGAAGCCGCCGACTCCCGGGCAACCATCCGGTGGAAGATGCAGTCGCCCTGGCAGGCCGGAAGCATCAATCAGGCGGTATTTGCCAGATTCTGTGACCGCGTGACCGCAATGAGCAACGGCCGCCTGGTCATCGAACCCCTGCCGGTCGGAGCGGTGGTGGCCTATCACGAGACCCTGGATGCGGTCAGTGCGGGCATCCTCGACGGCCAGAACGGCGGTACCGCGTACTTTTCCGGCAAGGATGCGGCCTTCGCGCTGCTGGCGGATCTCAACGGCGGATACGAGACTCCCCGGCAGATGCTGATGTGGCTCGAATACGGCGGCGGCATGGAACTGGCGCGCGAGCTGTTCGCCCGTTACGGCCTCCACTACATCGGTGCGGTGCCGTGGGCGGCGGAATCGATCCCTGCCAAGACACCGATTCGCACGATCGGGGAATTTCGCGGAGTCAAGATTCGCACCCCCGAAGGCATGAGTCAGGAGATCTTTGCCTCGATCGGGGCGGCCCCGGTCAATCTTCCCGGAGCCGAGGTCTACACCGCGCTGGAGCGCGGCGTCGTCGATGCTGCCGATTGGGGATCGATCGGCATGAACGACGAACTCGGGTTTCACCGGATCGCTCCGTACCCGCTGTTCCCGGGCTTCCACTCGATGCCGGTGACCGATGTCGCCGTTCGCCAGGAACGCTGGGACGAACTCACGGACGACCTGCAGCGGATCTTGACCCTGGCCGTGCGGACCTACGCCCTCGACATGATGCAGACGATTGCCATGCAGGATGCAGAGGTGGTCCGTGACGCCGCCGCCAAGGGTATTGAACTGGTCAACTGGTCCGACTCGGACCGCCGGGCGTTTCGGGAAGCGGCCCGCAGGGTCTGGGCCGAGTACGGCAGCCGCAGCGAATTGGCCGGCCGGGTCTACCAGTCCCACCTCGCCTTCCTCGGCCGCCTGGGATTGCTGGACCCATGACGCGCACCGGTTTCGCCGCCGCCCTGTTGCTGGCCGGTGTCCTCGGCGGCATGCTGCCCGCCCGTGCGGACACCGTGCACTGGAAGATGCAGGCCGCCACCCAGGCTGGCGAGATCGCGTTCGCGATCATGCAGGACTTCACCGACAGTATCGGCCCGCTGACGGGAGGCCGCCTCGAAATCGAACTGCTTCCGGCCGGATCGGTCGTGCAGTACAGCGAAACCCTGGATGCGGTGGGCGCCGGCATCCTGGACGGCCAGGTCACGGCGCCGGTCTATTTTTCCGGAAAGAACCCGGCCTTCGCCCTGCTGGGCGACCTGATTGCCGCCTACAACCATTCGGAAGAAATGTTCCTGTTCCTGCGGCACGGCGGCGGCGACGAGTTGCTGCGGAACCTCTACAAGCAGTACGGCGTGCATTACATCGGCGGGGCGGCCACGGGCAAGGAGGCTCTCGTGTCGACGGTCCCGCTCCGGGGCGTCGACGATCTCGACGGGCTCAAGATCCGCGCCCCCGAAGGCATGGCCCAGGATATCTTCAGCCGGGTTGGCGCGGCCCCGGTCAATCTGCCGGCGTCAGAGGTGTTCACGGCCATCGAGCGGGGGGTTGTCGACGCCGCCGACTGGTCGACGTTTTCCATGAATCACCAGCTCGGATTTCATCGCATTGCCCGCTACCCGGTGTATCCCGGCATTCACTCGCTGCCGGTGATCGATGTGGCGGTGAACCCGGACCGCTGGGCGGCCCTGCCGCCCGACCTCCGGGCCATCGTGGAGGCGGCCGTGTGGGATTTCAGCCGCGACATCACGTACCGGCTCGAACTGCGGGACCTGGCTGACGTGGCCGAAGCCCGGGCGGCCGGGGTCGAGATCATCGACTGGTCCGAGGAGGAGCGGTCCCAGTTGCGGGAGATCGCCACCGGAATCTGGGCCGACTGGAGCACCCGCAGCGCCGAAGCCGGAACCGCCTACGAGGCCCAGATCGCGTTCCTCCGGGAGCTCGGTCTGTTGGTCAGGTAACGGTCTTCCCGTGCAGTCGGGAACCGGCAATTCCAGGGTCGAGCGCACCTGTCGCCGGGCCGGAGAGATCTTCAGTTTCCTCTTCCTCGCCTGCATGGCCATCATCGCCTTCGAGGTGATCGCCCGATACGGATTCGCCGCGCCGACCGTGTGGGCGCACGATGTCATCACCATCCTGGCGGCGGTCGGCTTCGTGATGAGCGGCTTCTACACGATGGAGCGGCGGGCCCATATTCGCGTGACACTGATCTATGACCGTCTGCCCCCCGGTATTCGCCAGGGCGTCGACATCCTGAACGGAATCATTGTCCTGACCTTCGTGGGCCTGCTCGGTGCCCAGACCGCTGTCGATGCCTGGGAATCGATCCGGATCATGGAGACCGCCGGCACCGCCTCCCGCCTCCCGCTCCCTCCGATCGTCAAGTCGGCGCTGGCGCTGGCGTGTTTCGCCATGTTCGCGCTGGGCGCGGTGCACTTCGCCCGCGCCGTCCGCGCCCGCGACTGAAAACCCGCGCTGGATGGGAATCGAGCTCGCTACCGTCGTTCTCGTCGGCTCCATGGTGGTACTGCTCGTGCTTGGGCTGCCACTGGCGTTCGTCACCGGTTTTGTCGCGCTGGCGTTCGCGTTCGGTTATTTCGGCCTGCCCGGGCTCTACCTCATCGAGAGCCGGATTTTCAGCTTTGTCCGCGAATTCGTTCTCGTCGCCGTCCCGATGTTCATCCTGATGGCCTCGGTGCTGGAACGATCCGGGGTGGCCCGGGATCTGTACCGGGCCATGCATATCTGGGCCGGCGGCCTGCGGGGCGGGCTTGCGATCCAGACCATGGCGGTCGCCGTCTTGATGGCCGCGATGACGGGCATCATCGGCGGCGAGATCATCCTGCTCGGGCTGGTGGCGCTGCCGCAAATGCTGCGGCTGCACTACGACCGCAGCCTGGCGATCGGCACCATCTGTGCCGGCGGTTCGCTCGGGACCATGATCCCGCCGAGCATCGTGCTGATCATCTATGGATTGACCGCCGGTGTGGATATCGGCGAACTGTTCATCGCCACGATCGTGCCCGGCCTGCTGCTCGCCACGCTCTACGTGGGCTACATCATGGTCCGCTGCCACCTGAACCCGGCGCTGGGGCCGCCCGCCCCGAGCGAAGAACGGTACCAGTCGCGCGCGGAAAAGCTCCGGCTGCTGCGGGGTCTCCTGCTGCCGGTCGGCGTCGGCGCCGGGGTTCTGGGCGCGATCTATCTCGGCATCGCCTCCGTCAGCGAGGCCGCGGGCATGGGGGCCCTCGGAGCCATCGTTTCGGCGTGGGTGCGCGGCGAGCTCTCGTGGACGATGCTGCGGGACGCGCTCTACCAGACGATGAATACCTGCGGAACGCTCCTGTGGATCACGTTCGGAGCGACGGCGCTCATCGGGACCTACAACCTGATGGGCGGCAACACGTTCGTGGAAAACCTGATCACCGGCCTCCCCCTGCCGCCGCTTGGCATCGTGGTCGTGATGATGGGAATCCTGCTGGTGCTCGGGCTGTTCATGGACTGGATCGGGATCTGTCTGCTCACGATGCCGATCTTTGTGCCGGTGGTTTCGGCGCTGGGCTACAGCCCGGTCTGGTTCGGGATCCTGTTCTGCATGAACATGCAGACCAGTTACCTGACGCCGCCGTTCGGGCCGGCCGCCTTCTACCTGAAAAGCGTGGCCCCGGACGGGATCAAGCTCGGGCACATCTACCAGGCGATGTGGCCGTTCATTGCCCTTCAGGTCACCGGTCTGGCCGTGGTGCTGTTCTGGCCGGAGCTGGCGCTCTGGCTGCCTCGCACCATTCGTGGGGAATGACGGGCGCCGCCACCGCTGACGGCGCCGGTTTCCGGCCCTTCGCGCACACCCTCGACGCCGGAAACCCGGCGCGGCGGGCCCGTTCTGCCGATCCATGCCGGGAACGCCTGCCGCGACGGCGGGCCGCACAGGCCGTCATGGCCCCCGACGGCAGCCTTGCGAACAACGGTTCCGCCGCTGGACTGGTGGCCTTGGGTGGATCGAACACCTATAGTGAAGCCGGCTTGCAGGCGATGGGCGCGTAGCTCAGCGGGAGAGCACTACGTTGACATCGTAGGGGTCGCTGGTTCAATCCCAGCCGCGCCCACCACCATCGCCGGATCGGTGCCCTCCGGAATCCGCTCAGTCGCGCCTTCGTTGGGCCCGCTGCCCGCAACCGCCAACCTCCCGCCCGCTCTACCCCGGTCAAGGGTCGAGGAGACGCAGCCGTCGCATGCCGCCCGGCGGAAAGCCGCGGCCGGGACCGCCGCTGCCGACGGCCCGCCCGCCCGCAGTGTTTGCCTGCGGTTCGACGCTCTCCCGGGCCTGGCACTGAATCAGCTGCGCCGGCCGGGCCGTGACGGCAAGCCGTCCGCCGGTCACCACCACGCCCACCGCGGGCCCGGCAACGCGTCTTTGGGCTTGCCCGGCGTGATGTTGATGGCCAGGAAAAAGCGCGGGCTTCTGGCGGTAATCCGGTGTCAGCGAGTCGTCGGGAGGGGCGGCCGGGTCAACCCGGCGACGGTGGCAGCGACGGGCGTTCGGCGGGTGCGAGGCCGGATTGCGCCAGGATGCGTTGCTGATTGCGGGCCAGTGCCTCTACGGAAAACCCGCCGATGATCTCCTCGATCAGTCGATGCCAGTTGAGCTGGGCGCCGAGCGTGGTGAAGACCGAGCCCAGGCCGATCGCAGCGCGGTCGACCAGGACGAATTCCCTGGGGGGTTTCACGCCGCCCAGGCGCCGCAGTTCCCGGTGCACCTGGCCAACGATCCGGCGGCCTTCGCCGGTACCTTCCTGAATCAGCCGCGTCTGATCATCGAGCAGGGGCGCATACAGGTAGTTTGCCCAGAGGTCGAGGACTTCCAGCATTTCGCGCGAAAGGCCCGTGAACCCCCACGATTCATAGGCTGCAACCGCCAGTTCCTCGTCGCCGTCTCGTTTCGCCCGGTACAGGTTGATCACGCCTTCGACAAAGCGGGGGTCGAACGTGCGCACACAACCGAAATCCAGCAGATTCAGGGTGCCGTCGTCGGCGAGCGAGTAATTGCCCGGATGCGGGTCGCCGTGAATCAGGCCATACCAGTAGAACGGCTGGTACCACGCGTGGAACAGCCGGAGTGCGGCCTGGTCGCGGGTTGCCTGCGGGGCGCCGGCGAACGCGCCGAGATGCCGGCCTTCGAGCCAGGTCATGGCCAGCAACCGCCCGGTACACAGGTCGGCAACCGGTTCCGGAACCCGAACGCCTTCGGCGGCCGCCAGCACGAGCGCAAACATGTGCATGGTCCGGCGTTCGCGCTCGTAGTCGAGCTCCTCCTGCAGCCGCGCCGCCAGTTCCGCATAGATTTCGCCGGTGTGGATGGCGCGGTCGTAGCGGCCGTACAATCCGAGGAAGAAACGCAATTGTCTGAGATCGGCCTGCACGGTCGAATCCATGTCGGGGTACTGCAGCTTGAGCGCCAGGTCCCGCCCGTCGGCACGGGCGCGATGCACTTGCCCCAGCGAAGCTGCGTACGCGGCCGTGCGGCCGAATTCCTCGAACCGGTTCCGCCAGTCGGGTCCGAGTTCGGCCGCCATGCGGCGCCGGACAAACAGCCAGCCCATCGGCGGGGCGTGGGCCTGCAGGGTGCTGAGCTCCTTGGCGTACTCCGGCGGCAGCAGGTCGGGTACTGCCGCCAGCAGCTGACCGACCTTCATGACCGGCCCCTTCAGGCCTCCCAGCGCCTGCATGAGCTCAACGGCTCCGGACGCCGCTCCGCCCTCGCGCCGGCGCGCCCGCCGACCGACGTAGCGGACCGCCACCCGGCCCGCTTCGAGCCCCAGGCGGGCGTGTCTCCGGGTCTGTCCGCCCCTCCGGCGATTCACCGGGTCGGGGGGTGGAGGATCTCGCTTCTGATCCATCCTGGTTACCGTTTCCGCCCCCGGGAAGCTACCGACGGGCAGTCGTCAGCCGGTCCCCGGGCCGAGCATGATGCCGACCGTCCATCCCGCCGCCGACCGTGCACGTTGGGTTGCAGGGTAAGGCGGTCGACGGGCCGTTTTCCGGCCCGTTCCGGGCGGCGCGGGGGGCGGTTCCCGGCGGGTTTCCGGTCCGACGGAGTCGGACCTGCGGGGTGCCTCCGGCGCTGGTTCGAGGTGAGGGTCCGGATGTTCGCAGACCCGCCCCTCCGGCGCATCATGCTCCCTGCGACCGTTCGGTTCGCCCCCGTTCCGGTTGTGACGGGCATGGTCTGGCACGATAGACCGGGCGGGTTTCCGCGGCAATTGACGCGAGGTTCGCGGCGAGCACGGTGAAGCCTGACGGTCTGTTGACCGGCACCTGGACTGACGAAGTCCTCGCCCGAGCGGGCCTTGGCGCAATTCACTTCGGTGAAGGCCGGGATCCTGTCATGCGGCCGGCGGCCGAGCGGGCCGGCTCCCGGGCACTGTGCCGGGCAACCGGATTCGGATCCGCAGTCCTGGACCGTTGTCTTCCAGGCTCAGGGTTCCGTCGTGAAGGCGGACGACCGCGGCGACCAGGGAAAGGCCCAGCCCGCTGCCGGGCAGATCCCGGCTCGAGCTGAGACGGACAAATCTGTCGAGAACCCGCTGGCGTTCCGGTTCGGGGATACCCGGCCCATCGTCAGCGACGATGAATTCCTTGTCGCCGGCCGGGGTAACGCGGACGGCGACCCGGATGCTTCCCCCGGGCGAGTTGTACTTGACGGCGTTGTCCAGCAGATTCGACAGGCTTTGCGCAAGCAGGGTGCGCTGACCCAGGCACACGCAGGGGGTTTCTTCTGTGTGGACGAAGATCGCGAGTTCCGATTCGCTGGCGACGGGCTCATAGATTTCCGCCAGTTCCCGCACCAATCGAGCCATGTCCACAGGCGCGAACGGTGGCCTGACTCCGCTTTCCAGTTGCGCGATTTCGAGCAGACCGTTGAAGGTTGCGATGAGCTGGTCTGCCTCGGCAATGGCCCGATCCAGGGCATCCTGCTGCTTCGCTGAATCGCTGGCATCAAGCAGCGCGGACTCGAGCCCGCTCCGGAGCCGGTGCAGGGGAGTGCGGAGATCGTGCGCGATATTGTCGGTGACCTCCCGGAGGTTCTTGGCCAGCCCCTCGATCCGTTCCATCATGGTGTTGAACGTGCCTGCCAGCCGGTCGAGTTCGTCGCCGGACCCCCGCTCCGGAAGGCGTTCGGTCAGGTCGTCTGCCAAGGCAGTGCGGGCGGCGGAATTGATCCGGTTGATCCGCAGTAACGAGTGGCGGGCAATGAGTGCGCCGCCGGCAAGGCCGAGGACAAGGGCGAGGCTGCCCGCCCGCAGGAACGCTTCGGCCAGCCGGCTCTCGATCATGCGCAGTTCCTGCAT
The DNA here is from genome assembly GCA_965203385.1 of Alphaproteobacteria bacterium. GTDB lineage: Bacteria > Pseudomonadota > Alphaproteobacteria > TMED109 > TMED109 > VXPW01. The sequence continues at coordinate 1,049,568 of OZ241893.1, read as the reverse complement.
GTCCCGGCCCACCAGAATCTGCAGTCCGGGCTGAAGCAGCACGACCTGCGCCCGCGCGGCCCGGGTCTCAACGAGGCCGCCGCGCTCCGGAAGCGGGTAGTGGAAACTGACCCATCCCCGGGAATCAACGGGGGCGGTCGGCCACGAGTCCAGATTACCGATGGTCAGGGCCGGGTCGTCCGCCAATGACAGCAGGTAGAGGCTGGTCGTCTGCCCGAAACTGCGGTCTGCGACAACGTGACGCAGAGTCCTCTGCCCGCCTCGACGAAACTGGGCGGACAGAAACTGCAGCTCGCGCTGGATGCTTTCGTCCGTTTCGCGGTGCAGTACGCCGACGGACATGGTATGGACCAGCGCGAGCAGCGCCGCCCCCGTGACGGCGACCAAGACCAGGCAGAGCAGCGCAAGCTGGACCGTCGCCGTCCGCAGTACCGAGAACCGTGCCAGCAGGGGTCCGGCTCCGGGCATCAGCGGGTCGTCGTACCGGACGTGCGGAGCGAGTATCCGGCGCCCCGGATGGTGTGCAGGAGCGGCTCGGGAAAGCCGCGGTCGATCTTCGCGCGCAGGCGGCTCATGTGAACATCGATGACGCGCGTCCTGGGCTCGAAGTGGTATCCCCAGACCTTTTCTAGGAGCATGGTCCGCGTGACGACCTGGCCGGCGTTCTCGAGCAGAAACTCGAGCATCCGGAATTCTCGCGGCTGCAAGGCAATCGACTTGCCGGCCCGCACGACCGTATGTTTCAAGCGGTCCAGCTCGAGATCCGCTAACTGCAGCGTGGGAGCGGCCACCTTCGAGGAGTGCCGGCGCAACAAGGCGTCCAGCCGGGCCCGGACTTCGGCAAAGGCGTACGGCTTTACCACATAGTCGTCTCCCCCCGCCTCCAGGCCGCGCACCCGGTGGTCCACCTCCCGCAAGGCCGACAGGAACAGCACGGGGGTATCGATTTCCTTGGCGCGGAGTTGCCGAACCATGCCGAGACCGTCAAGTTCGGGCAGCATGCAGTCGACGATCAGGGCATCAGGCCGTGTGTCGAGCGCCCGGTCCAGGCCGGTCAGTCCGTCGGCAGCGTGATCCACGACATGGCCGAGTTCCCTGAGGCCCCTGACCAGGAATTCCGTCGCCACGGTGTCGTCTTCAACAACAAGAATGTGCATCGAAAATGCCTCCGACCCTTGCCCGGGATGGGACTTTCTTGACACAGGCAGGTCCGGTCATCTTGAAGGCATGTCGTCCCTGAACGCGCGCATCGGCGACGCCGGCGGCGTCCGGTTCCGGTTCCATGCGCTGCGCAACGGCTGCATTACCGCCGCCGACCGCGACCTGATGCTGCCGGCGAGCCTGACCGGGCGGCCGGTCAATCATGCCCGGCCCCGGGCCGCGACCGGGGGCACGCCGCCGAGGGACCATGGACCGGCTCCGCGCCGCCGCCCGGAAGATCCGACCGGCTCGACGGGCGGGCATGCGAAGCCGTCCCGGCCCCCCCCCCCGCCAGCGAGGTGACGCGTGCGGGCACACTGTTACCGAGACCGATAGATGACCGCGGCGCCTGCCGGGGGCAGGTCGGGCGCGGCCTTCACCGGGCAGCGCTTCCTGACCGGTCCGTGTCTCTCGAACGAAATTTCCCGCCGGACCGCCGCTCCGGACGGCATGGTTTCCCGCCGAACAAAGGAACCCTGCGTTCACGTCGGCGCGACCATACCGGCGCCCGCCTGGTGCCTGGCCCGGAATTCTCGCCCACGCGGACGTACGTTGGGGCGTAAGATGAGATAGTTCCATGTGAATCAGAAACTTGCCAGAAATCATCGAGCGGCCCTGTGCAGTAAACGTTCGGGCGGGCAGTGATGGAGCGGCTTCACGCCTCTCTGATGGTCCCTTCCGGCGGACCTATAAAGACGCCATGGTTCCGTCGTCACCCCACAACCGAACGCTCACGTTCGGCCTGACGCCGGGGCAAAGCCCGGCAAAGCCAAGACTGACGCAAGTCGTCAGTTGAGCGTCGATCAGGCCAAGCCCCCTGAACCGGGTTCGTCGAACGGACGGCCAAACGGCCGGGTTTCGTAGCCCCGCAACAGGGGGCGCACATGCTCCGACCCGGTTCAGTGAACGGCACCGTTCCTGAAGATATCGTCGATCGTGGGCGCGGAAAGGATGGCGTCAAGCCAGACATCAAGGTCTTCGACTGGTGCGGCAAGTACACGGGTGCTTGCGTCTTCGGATACGGTGCCGAAGCGGCGCTCAAGCAATCTGAGCAGCGTTTCCGCCTTGCCTTCCACCCGTCCTTCCGCCTTGCCTTCCTGTTTCCACCCTTCTGCGACCGTCGGCATGAGGGTCCTCCATAGTTCCGGATCCGCTTCGCGGATGATCTCCTCCAGAGCCTCGCGGGGCAACTGGTACTTCTCAACCATATATTCGATCGCCGGCACCCTCAAGTCGCGCAGCGCTCCCAACGCCGCCACCAGTTCCTCCTTCGGAGGATCCTGGTCCATGGTGTATTTCAGGAGCGCGAGGCCGCCGCGCAGGGAAGTGTCGGACGACAGCTCGGGATCGGGTATGCGGCCGAGGTCGAGGAGATGGTACCGGAACAGGTCTTCCGTCTCGGCGGCCAGATCCCTTGCCGACCGCGGCGCGGTCCATTTCGCGGCGCCGTGGTAGACGACGATGGGGATGACGAGCGGGCGCGGTTGCGGGTCGCCCCGGCCTTGCAGGCGGTCATGGCTGCGCAGGATGCCGATGATGTATTCGCTAATCTGTAGCGGTGTCCTTGTATCAGGTGTGCTCTTGTGTTCTAGTAATGCGTAGGCCATACCCCCATCCTTGAGACCTGTCATGAACAAGCTGTCGGTGCGCAGGGTGCGGAGGGTGTCGCTGATGAGGGTGTCTGGGAGGGGGCTGAAGGGCTCGTCGGAGAGAAGGGCCGCTGTTTCCGGAGGTAGGCACCGCCGAATCAGCACATCGGCCCGCACGGGATCACCGATCAGGGTGCGAAAGAACGCGTCATGGGAGTGGCGGAATGCCATCGAGTCTCGCTGTCCGGGTGCCAGCCGGTGCGATGGCGCCGCCGGTTGTCCGGATTCCTGGGGAGGGGGGTGCGGGAGCATCATGGGAGGGGCCGCGGCGATTGTCCATCACCCGGCGCCGAAAGAGTGCCGCCGGTTCCAGAGAAACCGTCCGGGCGCCTAGATCGAAGTGCCGTGCCGGAACTGCCTGGACGGCGGCCCACGACACGGCAGGTCCGGGCGGCACCGGATCAGGGTGTAGAAATATTGCCTTTCAGCCGGTGCCTATCCTCTGGCATCGACGGCCGCCACCCTGCGACCGAACGCTTATCCTGTGCAACCGGAGTGTAATCCGGCGAGGTCGGGTTTTGAAGGCTTGGGGAAATCATGCGTCCGCTCCGGGTGCCGGAGTGTCTGGCCGGTTGCTTCCGCAACCGCCGTTCGGCCGGCCTTCCGGACCCTTCTGCGCGATGACACGGACTGCTGCCGCGATGACCTCCGGATCCGGTGCGAAGGGGTCGATCCGGGCTACGTGTTCGGGCTCGCCTGCGGTCTTCGTCTGGCGCCGGGATCCCTGAAGGCGCTGCTCAAATCCGGGCGCCGCTGCGCCGCCATGGGCCGGGCGGCGAGGCCGGTCGGCTGCCTCGGGCGGGCGGGGGACCCCGGGTCTCGTCGTCATCAACCGGTCGGCGTACAGCGAACACAGGAACGGGGGTGTACTGCGCCTGCGGGGACCGGGAAACCGCAGCAAGGACCGCAAGCGTCTGATCTTGCCGTGATGGAGCGGTTTCACGCCTCTCTGATGGCCCCTTCCAGGTCTATGGAGACGCCACGATGGCGTCGTCACGACACGACCGAACGCCCACCAGGGATGAACCACCCGGGCTTCACCGCCCTGGTCGTTTCACCTTGATTTCGCTGCAAGGATTGTGTGCAGGATGGCGGCGCCGTGTTGCTCGACACGAGGGGGCGAGGCTGGAAACCGAAAGATGCCGCGGGCCGCACCCAGGCAGCAGAACGGCCCCGATTCGACAAGGACCGGGGCCGTGACCAATTGGGTGACGGAAGGATCCACCCAATCGCAAGCGAAGGGCGGGCGGTGATCATGACGGGCAAGGTATTGACCACCGCCCGCATGCGGCACACGTGGTCACGCATGCCGCAAACGCAGGTCCACGAGAGGAGATCCGCAGAACCCAACCTAATGAACCTGCATGTAGGGAGTGTTGCTCCGATGTTTTCGGACCCTTTCCGGCAGGTAAATTATTGGTAACAAATCCGTAACTGCTCACCCCTCTGCGGCCCGTTGATGGATGGCCGGCTGGTGGCGTTGAGGCCGGGTTCGCAAGCAGCAGCGAGAGGGTCTGGATGTCCGGTATCGAGTCGGTGAGACCGTTTCTCGCGGGGTGGGGTGGTTCGATCCTGCAGGGGCCGCGGCCCTGTGTCGTTGCGCGAGAAGGAACCGGTCCGGCCGCGGCGACGACGGACACGAGGTGCCAGGGAAGCCGGCGGCGGGCGGAGCCCGGCCGGCGCCGCGTCCATGACGGCGCCCAGGGGGTTCGGTGGCAGGCGGGCGGGCGTTGTCTCGAGGGCTGGCGGCAGGGGCGCCGGACCACGAGGTCCGTGGTCTTGCCGTCCGGATGCCCGCGCCATGCAGGGCCCCGGAGACGACGATGGCCCTTCGTCCCGGTGGGCGGACGGCAGCAAGCCGGCCGGGTGTCGAGCCCGTGAGGGGCGCGGCGCCAACGGATGCTCCGGTTCAGGGAGCCGCATCTTCGACGCCCGGGCTTCGGCACGATTTCCGGCGCCCGGTCGCCGGCCGGGCCGGTACCCGGGTATCCTGAGCCTGACCCTGTCGTCCGCGAGGCCCGCGCCATGCCCTGGAAGCGGTCGGGGCGCCTGCTGTCCCGGCGTCGTGCAGATCCGGATCTCGTGATCGGCGCGGCCCAACGCCTCGACATTTCCGAGTACCGCGTCTTCCTGCTCGCGCACCGGGACTGGTTCGGCGAGCCGGGCCTCATGACCGTCGAGCAGGCGTTCACCGCCTACCTCACCCGGCGTGTCGTGCCCGTCTGGGTCCGTCACTTCGTCCGCCGTACACTGACCGAAAGCGGGCGGCCTGCAGGTACCGACCGCACTCCGGCGGCGCGTCAGGGAATCGTGGCCGGCGGGCTGGTGCTGGGTGCGGTGGCACTGGTCGTGGTTCTCGCGGTAACCGGCAACCCGCCCGAAGGCTGTCTGTTCCCGCCCTGCTACTGACCCGAAAACGCCTCGTCCCCATGGATGCAATCGTCAACTGGATCTTTCTCGCCGCCACCGGAGCGATTGCCTGGCACGGAATCACCTTCCGGGATGACGCCGGTGAACGCGACTGGGTGCGGCTCCTGTTCGGCTGTATCGCGCTGGTCTTTGCACTGCGGGTACTGACGGTCGACATCCTCGGGCTTCCCGGTTTCGGATAGTGCGCCGGCCGGCCCACCCGGTCAGCGTTCGTACGGACGCTGCAGCAGGTCTTTCTGCGGCCGCACGAGCACCCGCCGGTCATCGGGCAGTTTCAGTTGTTCGTCGAGGTAGTGCATGCGGTCCTCGATGGTCGGCGGGCGCACCTGCACGTTGTAGAGGAGGCGGTCGATCCAGTGCATGCCGTCCGACAGTTCCGGGTCCAGGGCCAGGGCGCGTCGATACGCGTCGCGGGCCTCCTCGTGACGCCCCACCGTGTCGAGCAGGATGCCGCGGTTGGCGATGCCGGCGGCGAATTCGGGGTCGATGGCAAGCGCATCGTCGAACGCCGCCAGCGCCGCATCGTACTGTTGCAGGTGCTGCAGGCTGCGAGCGACCCCTTCGGCCGCGTACACGTTCTGCTCGTCGGCCGCCAGCGCCGTGCGGTATTTCTGCAGCGCCTCCTCGTACCGTCCGTCCAGAAAGGCGCGGTTGCCCTCCCGGTAGGCAATGCGGCCCGGGTACCGGTCCGCGATATCCAGGTATTCCGCGAGCATCCAGCCGACCGTGAATACCGCCAGGGCGACCGCGACCCACGACAACACCCGGTACCGGCGGTCATGCATGAGTGGTCAGCAGCCAGAACTGGAAGAGGAACGCGAACGGCACCACGACCAGGACGGCAATGACGCCGGCGCGGCGCTTCTGGCCGGCGAGTTCGGCCGCATCCAGCCGCTGCCCGGTGCGCCGTTCAAGGCGCCGGACGCTGAGAACCCAGACCAGTCGGGATACCGGTATCCACAAGGCGGCGGCGAGCATTCCGGTGGTCAGTACGAACCAAACCACGCCGTACCTCCTGCCGGGCGGGGAGTGCCGCCGGAGCGCACTCCCCGCCGCTGTTCCTATGACGTCGGGGTGGGGGCGGGCGCCGCCTGGTCGCCGAAGTCCTCGGTGATCGGCTGGACCTCCGTCTTGGGGGGCGTGGACAGCTCCATGCGGTAGGCCAGCATCCACATCATGTACACGCCGACGGCCCAGAACAGGATCTGCCAGGCCCAGATCGACGGAATGCCGAAGATCCATTCGCTCGGGGTGTTCGGATCCCCGAAGATCCAGTTCCCGATCACCGCGCCCGGGCCGATTCCGAAGAAGAACCACAGCAGGGTGATGATCCACGCGACGGGCACCAGAGGCCGTTTCTCCTCCGGCAGTCCGGCATGCTCCCGCAGAAACGTGTGATACGTCATCCGGTGGCGGGTCTCGGTCTCGTCCTGCGTGAAGTACGACACGATCAGGGCGACCCCGAAATTGAAGAGAATGCCCCACCCGGCCGAGTGAATGGTGAGCGGCCACCGGCCCCACGCCTCGATGCCGAACCAGTCGCGCCCGAGATTCTCCGTCAGGGTGACCGCGATCAGGCCGGCGATCAATCCGCAGACCACCCCGGCCCGGGTCAGCCACGGCCACCAGCACACGGCGATCAGCGACGGCCACATCTGGAAACCGTACGCGACCGCGAGCCCCCCCAGCAGGACCAGGGCATCGCTTGATACGGTGGCGACCACCAATGCTGCCAGCACGATGAACGCCACCCCGGTCCGGCCGTAGGCCTTCTGGGCGGCGTGGCTCGCGTTGGGGATCAGGTAATGCTTGATGAGGTCGCGGGTCAGCATGCCGCCGGCCGTCGACATGTACGCGGCACCGGTCGATTGCATGGCCGCCAGCGCGCATACCGACAGGAGGGCGAGCAGCCAGGGTGCCGTACCCTCGAGCAGGTTGATGAGCTGCGGCACCAGCATGCCCTGCTTGCCGGCTTCGGTCATGAGATCGCCCGTCGACAGCGCCGGGCCGATGACATTGGTCACGGCATCCGGCGCGGCGGCGAGAAATGCTGCGTTGGCCCCGAGCAGGTGGCCGCCCATGCCCTGGATGGCGGTGAACGTGAACAGGATGAAGCCGATGCCGAAGGCAGAGGCCCACACCTGCTGCGGGGCGAACGGAGACGGGTCGCGGTTCGAATATGCCCACATGGTAAAGGCGGGTGCGGCCTGGATGCCCATCAGCGCGAACATGTAGGTGAGGACCATGATGCCGGTCCAGGCGCCGCCCACGGCCGAGGGCCCGGCTTCGACGAACTGGATGACACCCGGAATGGCAACGTAGTGACTGTAGCCGTCGGGTGTGAGGTTGGTGTCGTGCTCGGCGAGCAGCTGGATGCCTTCCACGAGGTTGCCGAAGCCGCCGACGTAGGCGAGGGTCAGGACCCCGATGACCACGATCCCGCCCGCGAGCAGGATGCACTGGAGCGTGTCGACGTACGCGACCGCCCGCAGCCCGCCGGACGCCACGTAGATCAGTACCACCAGCGACAGCAGCCACATCCCCACCTCGACGTTGAGCAATCCGTCGGTCAGGACATTGAACAGGAAGCCGGAGGCCCGCAGCTGCACCCCGAGATACGGAATCGAGAAGACCAGGGCCACGATGACCACCAGCACCCGGATGGCATCCGAGCGAAAGTACGTGGACAGCATCTCACCGGGAGTCACAAAGCCGAAGCGCTTGCCGATCATCCACTGGCGTTTCAGGAACAGCACCCCCGTGAACGGAATGGTGATGGCGTAGAACGATGCATAGGCGTACGGAAACCCGTCGCGGTAGATCAGGCCGGGGTGTCCCATGAACGTCCAGCCGGAAAACGACGTCGCGGTGGCGGCCAGCACGAACACGAAGATCGAGATTCGCCGTCCGGCAATGAAGTAGTCCGAGGCAGTCCGTGACGCCAGTGCTCCCTTGATTCCCCAGAAGATGCAGTAGCCCCAGTACAGGAGCACGAACACGGCAAGCCAGATCATCTTGGGGCTTGCCAGCGCCTGGGCGATGGAATCCATGGTGTAGGGTCTCCTGGCGGACGATCCGGGTTGGGACCGCGCCCGACTCTTCCACAAACACCGGAGTCCCGCAAACCCGGCGGGTGGCCGCCGCCGCCGGGCGGCAGTTGACGAACCGCCGCCGGCGGACAAGGATTGCCTCCGAGGAGACTGCCATGGCCATTGCCTATTTTGCCGCCGGATGTTTCTGGGGGGTGGAATCCGCCTTCCGCAAGGTCGATGGGGTGCGATCGACGTCCGTCGGGTACATGGGGGGGTCGCGTTCGACCCCGACCTACGAGGACGTCTGTACGGGAACGACCGGGCATGCCGAGACCGTTCGGGTCGAATTCGACCCGGCGGTGGTCAACTACGAGGATCTGCTGGAGACGTTCTGGCGGATCCACGACCCGACGCAGGGCGACCGGCAGGGGCCGGATGTCGGAAACCAGTACCGCTCCATGCTCTTTCCGGCCGATTTCGGACAGAAGCTGCTCGCCAGTGCTTCCAGGGAGCGGGTCGTCCGGGAGGCACGGTTTCCGCTTCCGGTTACCACCGCGATAGAAGATGCGGGCCAGTTCTGGCTGGCCGAGGACTATCACCAACAGTACGAGGAGAAGCGGCGCCGAGCGACGGCCTGACCCGGAGACATGCCACCTCCGGCAAGATCGGGGAAGACCGACCGGAAGCGACGACTCCGGAACCGGATGGAGCAGCCGCCGATAGCGGGCGACAGGCGCAAAATTTACATGCCCAAGCGGGGTGAGCGGCCCGACCCGCTCATGAGTGCTTGAAGGGAGTCGACGACCCCTTGCCAGGCAAGCCGGCTTCCCGGACGTGTGTAGACGCCGGGCCGGAGCGGCAGGAGCTGTCGGCTCTCGGTTGGTTCGGGCAACAACGATTCTGCGGCACCGGCCGGCCCGAAGGGACCATCAGGGGGCCAAGAAACCGCTCTATCGCGCAAGATCGAACCCTTGCTGTCGGAGTATCTGCCCCAACTCTTCGGTAAACCTCTGAAACGATCTGTCGGCGCTTGTAGCGCGGCCCATGTCCATGGCAGCGATAATGTCGCCGGCGAACTCGATACCGCCGAGACTTGGTTCGATTCCGGCATCGCGAACCGCTTGCCTGAGAAGCTGCTTGTATCGTCCCCGCTCGCATTTCAGGTCCGGGGCGTCGCAGCCGCGCCCGAGCGCCGATTTGAAGGCGGCGCTGTCGAGCAGCAGCCATCGTTCGATATGAGGATCCGGGATCGCGCGTACCATCGGCGCGGGTGTTTCGACGTTGTCAAACTGCTTGGCACGCTCGCGAAATCCCGCGCAGTTCGCATCGGTGGCGACGACGATGAGGTCGGGCTGGCGGCCGGGTTGCCGGCGCAAATCGGCAACATATCGCTCAAATTCCTTGACGACCTGTCCATGACCGCCAGTTGCGTTGCGCCAGTCCGTGCGAACCGCTGCTACGCCTCGCTCAACTGCGATTCGCCTGACCAGGGCGTCGATAATCTGACGGTGCGCGAAATCATCGCCGAACAAGGCAATTTCACGCACCGAAGTCACCGCGCAGAATGCGCTTCGAAACCGGCAGATCGGTTTCGCCGCCGCCCCCCAGCGCATCATCGATAACTCTTTTTCGAGCCAACGGCCCCCAGGAAGCGAAAGGCGTGACGGCGGTTGCCCGTTCATCTCTGGAGACCACGAAGAGCGAGTCATTCGGCAGCAGGTCGGGCAGAATCGGCGAGTGGGTAGTCACGATATATTGCGTTCGTTCGTCACCAGCGCGCGTGTTCAACAGCTCCGCGATCAGCTGGATGCGTCTTGGGTGAACGCCGTTTTCCGGCTCCTCAAGGCCGACCAGCGAGGGCGTCTCGGCGACTCCGGTCAGCGCCAGCAGTCCCAGCATGCGCAGCGTTCCTTCGGACAGGACCCGCGCCGGAACCGCAATGCCGCCTTCCTTGAGGCGCAGTTCGACCTCGCCAATATCGTTAACGTCCATTTCGATGCCTTCAATATTGGGCATGATCGCCTGCAGGGCCCTTTGAATCGCATCAAATTGCTTCGGTTCGAGTTCCTTAAGGGTTTTCAGATAAGCAGCGAGCTCTTCTCCCATCAGTCCGATATGGCGCACCTCCTTGACCGGGTTCACCGCCCGCATCTTTTCACGCGGTTCGAAATAGAAAAACAGCCAGCTTTCAAGCTCGCGGCGGGCGGCGACCAAATGAGGATAGTGAGGCGGATAATGCGGCATCGAAAGGATGGTGTGGTCGAGATACCGGTCGAAATAGGTCGGATGGGCCTGTCCTTCGAGGCGCAGGTGCATCTTCTCCCCTTGGCGTTCGATGAATGCCCGGCGTCTGCGGGTGGGCGTACCATCCGCGTTCAATGCCGCCAGATATTCGTCAGCGATTCGCAGTGTTCCGGATCTTGGGATCATTTCGACTTCGACACGGTAACGCAAATTGCGCTGGCGTATCCGGGCCGGCGTCGTATCGGGCTGGTCGGACAGCGTTCGGCCACCGCTCGGCTGGCGCATCTCCCGGATTTGCCGATTGACCGTCTCGATGACGGCGTCTGACAGGTAAAGATCAACCTCTATGGAAAAGACCAGATGCTCGCGTTCCAGCAACCCCCTCAGTCCGCCCTCGCCAAGGGTGAAGGATTCAATGGGCTGGCCGCGATAGGGAGGTTCGAACGCTTCCTTGACCGTTCGGCTGGCCGCGATCCTGGAAAGAAGCTGCAGGGCGTCGAGAAAATTACTCTTGCCCGCCGCGTTGGGGCCGAACAGGACCGTCAGCGGAGGCAGATGCACCTCGACATCTAGTAGCGATTTGTATCCCTGGATTTTTACACGTTTCAGCATGTTTCGCTCCTGTTTGACCGTATAATCCTAGCCCTACCGGTGCCCTTGCAACACCCCTGATCAGCCGCCTCCCCGGCGCGATTCTTCTGCCCCGGCGGTCCGGCCGGGGCGGTTGCGCCGGGAAGACGCCGGCCGGCAGCGGAACCTCCGCACCGGGTGGGAAAGCCGGTTCCGGCGCCGGGTGAGCCGTCACGGGGGATGGGCCGTCAAGTTTCGTCTTCCGGGGCCGGAGCCCCGTCCCGCCCGCATCCGTTCACCCGGTCCGGGAACTTGAAGGGGAGCGGCCGGACCCCGGCCGCTCTACAGGAAGTTGTAGGGGTCGATGTCTACCTTGACCCGGATGCCCGAGGGAACGCCGGCCGACCGCAGCCAGGTGCGCACGAACGGCTGCAGCAACCGGCGCCCGCCACCGTGAATCAGGACGCGCAGCCGGTAGCGCCCCCGGATCTTGCTCAACGGCGCAGGAACGGGGCCCCAGATCTCGACCCCGTCCTGCCGGGGTGCGGCCCGCACCAGTCGGTGCCCGAATGCCTGAAGCCGTTCCTGGTCGCGCGCTGTCAGAACCAGGGCCGCCAACCGCCCGAACGGAGGCATCCTGCCTCGTTCCCGGGTTTCGGCCTCCATCTGACGGAAGGCCGCTCCATCACCCCGCAAGAACGCCTGCATCACCGGATGTTCCGGCTCCCACGTCTGCATCAGCACCCGACCGGGCAGGTGCGCCCGTCCCGCGCGCCCGGCCACCTGCGTCAGCAACTGGTAGGTCCGTTCGCCGGCCCGCAGGTCGGCGCCTCCGAGGCTGAGGTCGGCGTCCACAATGCCCACGACCGTGAGCCTGGGAAAGTGGTGACCCTTGGCCGCCATCTGGGTGCCGATCAGGAGGCGGGGGGTGTCGCTTTCCATGTCCTGTATCAGCCGCGCCATATCCGCCGGGCTGCGCATGGTGTCGCTGGTCATGACCAGCGGCGTCACGTCGGGAAACAGGCGTTTCGCCTCTTCCTCCACCCGTTCCACCCCCGGCCCGCAGGCGGTCAGCGAATCCTCGACTCCGCAACTCGGGCACACATCCGGCACGGCCATCCGGTGCCCGCAGTGGTGACAGGCCAGGACGCCGTCACGCCGATGCTCGACCAGCCATGCCGAACAGGCCGTACAGCCAATCCTCCCGCCGCAGGTGCGGCATACGGTCAGCGGCGCATAACCCCGCCGATTGAGGAACAGAAGCACCTGCTCACCCCGCCCAAGCGCTGCCCCGGTTGCGTCCACCAGGGGCTTGGCCAGCCACGACCCGGTCTTCATCGGGAATTTGCGCAAGTCAACCGCTTCGACTTCCGGAAGCGCGGCATCGCCGTACCGATCGGGCAGCGTCAACGCGTGATAGCGGCCCTCCCGCGCATTCACGTAGGTCTCGATGGAAGGCGTCGCCGAGGCCAGGACCACCGCCGCCGCCTCCTTGGCGGCCCGTACGACCGCCATGTCGCGCGCGTGGTAGATCACGCCTTCATCCTGCTTGTACGAGGTGTCGTGTTCTTCATCGACCACGATCAGCCCGAGATCGGAAAACGGCAGGAACAGGGCAGACCGCGCTCCGACGACCACCGAGACCGATCCCGTCGCCACCCCCCGCCAGGTGCGGCTCCGCTCGCCCGCCGGAACGGCTGAATGCCACCGTCCGGGGGTGAATCCGAAGCGCGCCCGAAACCGTGCCAGCCATTGGGAGCCCAACGCGATCTCGGGGAGCAGGACCAGAACCTGGCGGCCGCCGGCCAGACAGGCGGCGAGTGCCTCGAAATAGACCTCGGTCTTGCCGGAGCCGGTCACGCCGCTGAGGAGAACCGGGCGCGAATCCCCGGTTTTCATCCGCCTGGTGAGCTCTTCTGCCGCCCGGTGCTGCGTAGCGGTAAGGTCGGGCGGATCGGCGGGACGGAACGGAGCGGGCGCCGGCGTCTCGGCCAGCGGCTCGATTTCGAGAAGTCCGGCCTTGCACATACCGCGAAGCATCGCCGCGCTTACCTGCGCCTCGTTCTCGATCGTGCGCCCGGAGAGCGCGCCATCGGCCCTGGCCAGAAGGCCCAGGACCCGCTGCCGGGCCGCCGTGATCCTGGCCCCGGCCGGGGGACTTCCGACCAATCGAAACCCGTCGATCGCGCGCGGCGGCCGCAGCGCAGCCGCAACCGGAACCGCCAGTTTGAGGACGCTGCCGAGGGGCGCGACCGAATACGAGGCCACCCACGCCACCAGTTCACGCAGTCGGAGCGTCATGGGCGGCAGGTCGGACACCTGCAGCACGTCTTTCAGCCGGTCCTGCGGCGCGTGACCGGTCGCGGAGCCCCAGACCACCCCGGTTTCGGTGCGCGTTCCAAATGGAACGGTCACGTAGGAACCCGTGCAGACCGTTCGGTCGACCCGATAATCGAACGTGCGCGATAACGGCCGCGGCAGGAGAACCGTCACCGTATCGGCATGCCGCCCCGCCATCCGCGCCGAACCGGACCGGACCGGGCGAATCAGTCCCGCCGAACAGCTAGACTTCGACACGGTGTCCGGCACCGGTTGCCGCACCGAACGGGAACGGGAGTATGCGCATGCAGCTGTTCGTCGACACTGCTGATACCAGGCAGATTGCTGAATTGGCCGCCACCGGACTGGTGGACGGAGTGACCACCAACCCATCCCTGGTAGCGCGCACCGGACGGGACTTCAGGGACGTCATCGCGGAGATTACCCAACTGGTGCCAGGCCCGGTATCCGCCGAAGTGACAGAAACTTCCTGTGCAGGCATGGTCCGGCAGGGCCGGGAACTCGCCGGCATCGCCGACAATGTTGTGGTGAAGGTGCCGCTCACGTGGGAAGGGCTCCGGGCCTGCCACCTGCTGGCCGGTCAGAAAGATCCGATACCGGTCAATGTCACCCTGTGTTTCTCGGCCCCGCAGGCCCTCCTCGCCGCCAAGGCCGGGGCCCGGTTCGTCTCTCCGTTCGTCGGCCGCCTTGATGATATTGGACAGAACGGCATGAACCTGATCCGTGACATCGTGGCGATCTACCGCTCGTACCCGGAAATGCTCAAGACCCGGATCCTCGTGGCTTCCATCCGCGGCCCCGAACACGTGTCCGAGGCCGCCAGATGCGGCGCCCATGCCGCGACCCTGCCGCCCGGCGTACTGCGGAAGCTGGCAACCCATCCGTTGACAGATCAGGGCCTGGCTGCCTTTCTGGCCGACTGGAAGCAAGCCCGGGCGTCGCAGCCCGCCGGTTAGCCCATCGTGTCGAAGCCGGCCCAACCCGGTACCGACGGAACCGAGAACCCGTTGCTCCCGGAGGGTACAGCGGCATCCATCACCGACGGCCTGGCCGGCTACCTCGTGCATCTGGGCCGCGAGCGCCGGCTCTCGCACCACACGGTCACCGCGTACCGGCACGACATCCGCCGGTTTCTCGGTTTCGTGACCGAACACATGGGCGAGCCGGCAAGCCTGGAAATACTGGACTCGCTGACCGCATCGGATTACCGCGCGTGGCTGGCCTTTCTGATGCGCCCGCCCCGTCCACTCGGACCGGCGAGCGTGGCCCGCGCCCGTTCCAGCGTTCACGGATTTCTGATCCATCTGGTCCGGCATCACGGGCTCAGAAACGTTGGTCTCAGTTCGCTCCGCCGGGCCCGGGTACCCAGGCGCGCCGCCCGGCCGCTCAGCACGGAGCAGGCCCGGGCCGTCATCCGCGCTCCCAGGTCCGAGGAAGCCGGCTGGAGATCCCTGCAAGATCAGGCCGTCTTCCTGCTCCTGTACGGAGCCGGCCTCCGGATCAACGAGGCGCTCTCCCTCAACCGCTCCGATATCCAGCCGCACTCCGACGTTTTGCGGATTCGCGGCAAGGGCGAAAAAGAACGCCTGGTGCCGCTGCTGGCGCCGGTGCGCGAAGGCCTGGAGCGCCATCTTGCGGCCGCTCCGCATGGCCGGCCTGACGAACCCCTGTTTGTCAGCAGACGCGGCCGCCGCCTGGGGGCCCGAGCCGTACAGCGGCGCATGCAGGAACTTCGCGCAGGACTCGGCCTGCCCGAATCGGCGACCCCTCATGCGCTCCGTCACTCCTTTGCCACCCATCTGCTTGAGGCGGGAAGCGATCTCCGCGTACTGCAGGAACTGCTGGGACACGCTCGCCTTTCGACTACCCAGCGCTACACAGAAGTCGCGGATCCCCGCCTGCGAGAGACCTTTGAGCGCACACATCCGCGCGCCCGGTACACTTGTACGGACGAGCCTCGAGAACCGTAGCGCCGCCTGCAGGCAATCGCGGCAGGGAACCGGGTTTTCCCGGCCCCCGCCGCGACGGCAGGCGTGCGCATGGCTGCGCACTCCCCGCACCGATCCGGACGTGGCCTCTCGACCATCCGGCTCCTGCCTCGGGTATGTGACGGTACACCGCTGGTCCGGCCACGGGTGGCGGATGGAGCCTTCTGTGACACCCGGCCCGACACTGTGCACGGGAAGGCCGCGCACCGGAGTGCGGGGTGGCGATCAACCTGTCCGCCTGCTTCAGTCACCCCCGAAATGCCGCCGCATTCCACTCCTGGGGCCCGTCTGTTGCAGATCTTGCCGTTCAATCCCCCACCTTCTAATATGGCTGGCCATATCCGTCGATAAGGGGTTACGGGATGAAAACCACGGTAGAAATTTCTGATGGACTGGTTGAGGAGGTGAAGGCGTATATGAGGCGGGAGGGAGCGACGTTCCGTTCGGTAGTCGAACGCGGTTTGCGCGAGGTGCTGCGCACAGGGGAGGAACCCCGCATGTTCACGTTGCGGGACGCAAGCATCGGTGGCAACGGGCTGCAGGCGGGATTCCGGAATGCGGGCTGGGAGCGCATCCGTGATGCCGCCTACGAGGGACGGGGCAGTTGATCGCCGTTGATACCAATATTCTGGTCTACGCTCACCGGACCGACTCGGAATGGCACGAGCCGGCCCGGCTGCGCATAAAAGAACTGGCTGAGGGGCGGGTGCGCTGGGGGCTGCCCTGGCCGTGCATCCACGAATTCATCGCCGTGGCAAGCCACCCAAGCATCTACGACCCGCCGTCCTTGATGGCGCAAGCCCTGGAGCAGGTGGACGCCTGGCTCGAATCGCCGGTCGCGGAGTTGCTGGCCGAGTCCGGGGCGCACTGGACGATTCTGAAGGAGCGGTTGCTGGCCGGACGGGTCCGGGGACCGGTGGTTCATGATGCGCGGGTGGCCGTACTCTGCATCGCGCATGGCGTGACGGAACTCTGGACCGCCGACCGCGACTTCGGACGTTTCCCCGACCTGGTGGTGCGCAACCCGCTGCTCGGATGATGCAAGCGGTCGGCGGGAGGGTCCGGATGTTCGGTATCCCGTCGTTGAGACCGTTTCTCGCGTGATGGAATTGTGTTTCGATCCTGCGGCAGCGGCCCTGCGCCGTGGTGTTGACGGCGGTTCGATGCACGCACAGCAGGGGCAGTTACGTCCGGTGGCATGCGAGTTCCACGGGCGTGACCCACGGACCGGCCCCAAACCTTGTCCCTGCAAGGGAAGAGGCAACCGGGAGGGAGTTCGACCCTTTCCATGTCGGCGCGGAGACCTCCAACCCCATTTCGATCAACGGCGGAAACAGCAATCCTCGCCACTCCGCCCACGTTTCGACCGGTCCCGGGCCCGTCCGTCCGGGGTCGCTTCCGCCGGCGTGGCCGCAGCCCCCCGAAGAAGCTGCAACGGGACCCGCTCCGGCCGGTCGTCGCCGCAGCAGGGCGCCGTGCGATGGACAATGGCGGTGCGCCGCCCCATGCTGCTCGCGCCCCCCGAATCCGGACAACCGGCCGCACCGTCGAACCGGTCGGCGCCCTGACAGCGAGGCCCGATGCCGCCGGTCCACTCCCATGACTTGCTCTTCCATACACTGATCCAGGATCCCGTGCGGGCCGATGCGCTGATCCGCCAATGCACCCCGCCGGAGACCGCGGCCCTCCTGTCCGACGAGCCCTTCCGCCCCCTGGCCGGTACCTTCGTCAACGAAGCGCTGCGTGTCGGCCGCGCCGACGGCGTGTTCACCACGAGCCTCAAGGAAGGGGGCATTGCGGCATTAGAACACAAAAGCAACCCTGATGCAGGGACGCCGCTCCAGATCGGCAACTACGTCATCGGCATCCTGCGCAACCATAAGCGCCTGAAGGGGCGGGACAACCCGCGGGTGCCGCCGCTCGTTATCTCCATCGTCGTCTATCACGGCCGTGCGCGATGGTCCGTGCCAAGGTCGGCGAGGAGCCTGGCCCACGAAGCTGGAGACCCGTTCCGTTACCATCTCCTTGACCTCAGCCGCATTCCCTATGCGAAGCTGTCGTCCGACGCTTTCCTGCGCGGCGTCTTCGGGCTCCTGAAATACGCCATGGTCAAGGATCCTCCGAAAGGGGATCTGGTGGAGGCGTTGCGGACGTTGCGCAGTTTGAATGATCTGCCGGTCAAATATATGATGACGAACTATGAGCTGCCCCGCGAGACTCTGGAGCAGCTCGTCCGCGATGCGGATCCGGAACTATGGGAGAAAGTCATGCCGACGGTCGCAGAGGCGTGGAAAGAGGAAGGCAAGGCCGAGGGCCTGATGCAGGGCCTGACGCAGGGCAAGGCGGAGGGCAAGGCCGAGGGCCTGATGCAGGGCAAGGCGGAAACGCTGCTCAGGCAGCTTGGGCGTCGCTTCGACACCGTGCCCGAAGACGCCAGGGCCCGGGTTCTTGCCGCGCCGGCCGAAGATCTTGATGCCTGGCTTGACGCCATCCTCTCCGCATCCAGCCTTGACGACGTCTTCAGGAACGGATCCATTCACTGAACGGAGTTTCCACCGCCGTCGCCGGTCACCGGTTGCGTTGACAGTGAGGAATGCGAGGGTGGGGCCGGTGCCTGCCGGGTAGACCTTGATCTGCGACGAGGCGGTAGCCGCTTACCCCTGCTGTGAGCCCACTGAACTGCCGCCACCACCGCGCCACAGGATCGCAACCGACGCCCTCCACCACGCGAAAACAGTTTCACCAACTGGATACCGGGCATCCAGACCCGCCTGCCGGTCGCTTGCGAGCCCTGTCTCGACGCCTCAACGCCGCAAGCCAGCACCATCAGCGGTTAACGGAGAGGGGGCAGTGACCCCTCCGTGGATCGGTGCGAAATCGCGAAGCGGTGCGCAGAATCATTGCTTGCCTGGCGAATTCCAGTATCAGGGAACCGGTGGGTATTGCCACTTTCGCATCAACAGAATGAGCCGTTACCCCGTAGGAACATCACCAGCGCTGCTCGCCTGGGCCGCCGGGGCACGCATGCGCCGCCGCGTCCCGCCTCACGGCGCCGGAAAGCGCGACTTTTCTACGCGTGCAGGGCCTTGCCGTAGGCGGCCGCCGCCGCCGCTTCGCGAAGCGATTCCGAAAGCGTGGGGTGAGCGTGGCACGTCAAGGCCAGGTCCTCCGCCGCCGCCCCCACTTCCAGGGCCAGAACGGCCTCCCCGATCAGCTCTCCCGCCAACGCCCCCATCACGTGCACACCGAGCAGCCGGCCGGTGTCCGCATGCGCAAGGACCTTCACCATACCCTCGGCCTGACCGGTCGTCCGGGCGCGCGGATTCGCGGCTACGGGGAAACG
This sequence comes from Alphaproteobacteria bacterium, assembly GCA_965203385.1. Classification (GTDB taxonomy): domain Bacteria; phylum Pseudomonadota; class Alphaproteobacteria; order TMED109; family TMED109; genus VXPW01. Next base: position 1,030,772 of record OZ241893.1, on the reverse strand, counting down.
GCCCGCCCGGTACGTTGCTCCCTGCGCCTCGAGCTGCTGTTCCGTGGCACCGACCCACGCAACCTCGGGGTCCGTGTACACGACCGACGGGATCGCGCCGTAGTTGACGCCGGCCGTCCGTCCGGCCAGCAGTTCCGCCAGCGCGTGACCCTCCTGGCTGGCCTTGTGAGCGAGCATCGGGCCCCTGACGACATCGCCAATGGCAGAAATCCCGCCCGCCGAAGACCGGAACCGCTCGTCCACCTGAATCCGGCCCTGCGGGTCCAGGTCGACGCCGGCTGCAGACAGTCCGAGTTCCTCGGTCCGCGGGCGGCGGCCGGTTGCCACCAGAACCCGGTCGGCCCGCAGCGTTTCGACCTCACCGCCCGCCGCCGGCTCCACCCGCAGGGTCACATCGCCGGGCGCCGCCTCGGCCGACGTGATTCGTGATCCTAGTCGGAACTCGATCCCCTGCCGGGTCAGTGCACGGTGAAAACGGCGGGCGATCTCGTGGTCCATGGCCGGGACAATCCGGTCGAACAACTCGACCACGGTCACCCTCGATCCGAGACGCCGCCAGACCGAACCGAGTTCCAGACCGATGTACCCGGCCCCCACAACGATCAGGGTGCCGGGAACCTCCGGCCACGAAAGCGCACCGGTCGAAGACGCGATGCAGTCCTCGTCCACCTCGATTCCCGGCAGGGTGCTCGGGACCGAACCGGTCGCGAGGACGATGTGACCGGCCGACAACTCGCCGCCATCCTTCCCGTCAACGCTCACGCGGCCAGCACCGGACAGCTGTCCCCGCCCCTGATATCGCCTGACACCGAACTTCCGGAAGAGCTGGTCGATGCCACCGGTGAGCGCGTCTACCGTCCGGTCCTTGTCCGCCATCATCGCCGCCAGGTCAAGCTCAGCCGGCCCGGTCCGAATCCCCCGCTCCGCCAGGGTGCCCAGCTCGGCGTAGAGGTGCGAACTGTGCAGCAGCGTCTTCGACGGGATGCAGCCGACGTTCAGGCACGTGCCGCCGAGCGTGTCCCGCAGATCCACGCACGCTGCATCCAGTCCCAGCTGGGCAGCCCGGATGGCGGTCACATAACCGCCCGGGCCGCCGCCGATCACGACCACGTCGTGCTGCGGCACTTTCAGGTGTCCAGCGCCAGCATGGCGGGCTGTTCAAGCTGGTCGCGGAGATGCACCAGGAACGTCACCGCCCCCTTGCCATCGACGATCCGGTGGTCGTAGGACAGCGCCAGGTACATCATCGGGCGAATCACCACCTGCCCGTCGCGGGCTACCGGGCGCTCCTGGATTCGGTGGAGGCCCAGAATGCCCGACTGGGGCAGATTCAGGATCGGCGCGGACATCAGCGAACCGTAGACCCCGCCGTTCGATACGGTGAAGGTTCCGCCCCGCAATTCGTCCGCCGCCAGGCTTCCGGCGCTGGCGCGCTCGCTGAAGCCCAGGATCTCGCGCTCAATATCGGCGAACCCCTTCCGGTCCGCATCCCGGATGACCGGCACGACCAGTCCCCGCTCCGACTGCACGGCGACCGCGACGTGGAAATAGTCCTTGTAGACGATCTCCGTGCCGTCGATTTCGGCGTTCAGTTCCGGTACGGTCCGGAGCGCCGAAACACTGGCCTTCACGAAGAAGGACATCAATCCCAGGCGCACCCCGTGGCGCTGCCGGAAGGAATCACCGCTGGTCTTCCGCAAGGCCATCACGGCACCCATGTCCACCTCGTTGTAGGTAGTGAGCGTGGCAGCCGTGTGCTGCGCCTCCTTGAGCCGTTCCGCGAGGCGGCGGCGGAGCCTCGACATCGGCACCCGCCGCACGCGTCCGGCATCCGGGTCCGCCGCCCGCCTCGAAGCGTCAGGCTCTGCCGCTTCTCGGGTGGCGCCGCCAGCGGTCGCTTCCGGTGCGGCGGCGACCGGTTCGTCGCCAGCCGGTGCGCGGACCGCCGGGGCGTCAGCCGCCGCGCTGCTTGCGGCCGGTTGGCCGGTACCCGGGCCGCGCTCCGCCAAGGGGCGGCCCGCCGCCGGCACCGGGTCCGGTACCGGCACATCCTCCTGCAGGATCCGTCCGCCCGGACCGGTTGGCGCAACGGTGGCGGGATCCACTCCGTGCTCGCGCACGATGCGGCGCACCGACGGCGACAGGGGGCGATCAAGGGCGCCGAGGAACTCGCGGAGATCGTCCGCCGTGATGCGCTCGCCCGGCCCGCTGCGGCGGACCTGCGTCGGATCGGGAAGGTCGGAAGGGGCCGCGCGCTTCCCGGCTTCGGTTCCGGGATCCGCCGGGTCCGCGGCGAGGCTCTGGCCCTTCGCCGGCGCTCCCGTCGACCGCGCCGCCGGAGAAGGTTCGGTCACGGCAGCCGGGGCGTCGGCCGGACCGGCGGGCCCGCCGGCCGCCGGCGCGGGATCGGGGGATGCGGCCGGTGCCGCTCGCACGTCGGGTGCAGGGGAAGCCTCCCCCCGTTCGCCGCTTCCGGACTCCCCGTCCGCCGGCGCCGCGCCGGAAGCCGCGCCCGGCCGATCCGCCGGCTTCGCGGCATCGGCGGCGCGGACGCGGCCGATCACCGCCCCCACCGCGACATCGTCGCCGTCGCTGGCGGTGATTTCCAGCAGCACACCGTCCTCGGGAGCCTCCACTTCCACCGTCACCTTGTCGGTCTCGAGTTCGACCAGCACTTCATGCCGGGACACCGGCTCGCCCGGACCCTTGCGCCAGTTCAGGACCGTGGCCTCACTGATCGATTCCCCCAGTGCGGGGACCACGATGTCCATGGTCATGACGAGATCTCCGGTCAATCGGCGCCAGGGGCAAGGGTCAGGGCCCGCTGAACCAGATCGCGCTGTTCGGATACGTGCGACGCGTACAGTCCGGTCGCGGGCGAGGCGGCATCGGCCCGGCCGACGAAACCGGGACGGCCTGGCATCTGCACCGCTTCCATCGCCTCGTGGAGCATCGGAGAGAGGTACCGCCAGGCTCCCATGTTCGCGGGTTCCTCCTGGCACCAGACCACCTCCGACTGCTGCGATTCCAGCAGTACCTCCTCCACCGACCGCTTCGGGAAGGGGTAGTACTGCTCAATGCGCACCAGCTGCACCGATTCCCGCACGCGGTCCGGGCCCTGCTCCCAGGCTTCGAGCAGATCGAAGTACACCTTGCCGGAACAGAACACGGTCCGCCGCACGTCGGCCGGGTCGGGCCCGTTCTCCTGCCCCAGCACCCGGTGAAAGCTGGAATCCGGCCCGAACGCGTTGAGGCTCGATACCGCGCGCTTGTGGCGAAGCAGGGACTTGGGCGTGAAAATGACCAGGGGCCGGCGAAACTTCCGCCGCATCTGGCGCCGCAGGACGTGGAACAGGTTGGCCGGGGTCGTGCAGTTGACCACCTGCAGATTGTCCTCGGCCGCCAGTTGCAGAAACCGCTCGATCCGGGCCGAGGAATGTTCCGGACCCTGACCTTCGTACCCGTGCGGCAGCAGCATCGTGAGGCCCGACATCCGCAGCCACTTGGATTGCCCCGAAGACAGGAACTGATCGATGATCACCTGCGCCCCGTTGGCGAAATCACCGAACTGCGCCTCCCAGATGACCAGCGTCTTGGGCGCCGCCAGCGAATACCCGTACTCGAAGCCCAGCACGCTGGCTTCGCTGAGCGGGCTGTCGACGATCTCGAAACCGGCCTGGGTGTCGGAGATCCGGTTCAGCGGCACCACCCGGGTCTCGTCGCGCTGGTCGACCAGCACCGCGTGGCGCTGGGAAAACGTTCCCCGGCCGCAGTCCTGTCCGGACAGGCGCACCGGCACCCCCTCGACGAGGAGGGATCCGACCGCCAGCAGTTCCCCGGTTGCCCAGTCGATGCCCTGGCCCCGTTCGATGGCCGTGAACCGGCGCTGCAGCTGCCGCGCGATCTTGCCGTGCACCTGGAATTCGGGCGGAGCAGTCGACGCGCGGCAGCCGATCTCGCGCAAACGGTCGAGCGCCACCCCGGTCCGCCCCCGCCGGGAGCCCGGACCGGCCTCGCCCACGAAGCCTTCCCAGGCGCCCTCCAGCCAGTCGGCCTTGTTCGGAACGTACGAATCGCTGGCCGCGAACGCCTGTTCCAGACGGTCCTGGCAGACCGTCACCATGGCCGCGGCCTCGGCGGCGCTGACCACCCCCTCCTCGACCATCTTCCGGGCATAGATCTCCCGCGTGGTGGGGTGGGCGGCGATGCGCTCGTACATGAGCGGCTGCGTGAATGCGGGCTCGTCGCCCTCGTTGTGCCCGAACCGGCGGTAGCAGATCATGTCGATCACCGCGTCCGCCTGGAACTTCTGGCGGTACTCGGTCGCCACGCGGGCGGCGTACACGACGGCTTCGGGGTCGTCGCCGTTCACGTGGAAGATCGGCGCCTGGATCATCAGCGCCACGTCGGAGCACCACGGACCCGGGCGGTAGTGGACCGGGTTGGTGGTAAAGCCGATCTGGTTGTTGATGATGAAGTGAATGGTGCCGCCGGTGTTGTACCCCTCCAGCTGCGAGAGCCCGAGGGTTTCCGGCACCAGCCCCTGGCCGGCGAACGCGGCATCGCCGTGCAGGATCAGTCCGGCCACCCGCGCGCGCGCGCCGTCTCGCGGGAGCATGGATTGCTTGGCCCGGACCTTGCCGGCCACCACCGGGTTCACCGCTTCGAGATGGGACGGGTTGGCCGTCAGCGACAGATGCATGGTCACGTCGCCCATGGTCCGGTCGGCCGAGGTGCCAAGGTGGTACTTGACGTCGCCCGAGGCGTCGATGCCCGGCGGCAGCGCGCGGGCTCCCCGGAATTCGGCGAAGATCGCCTCGAGGGGCTTGTTGAGGACGTTCGCCAGCACGTTCAGCCGGCCGCGGTGCGCCATCCCCAGCACGATCTCCTGGAGACCGAGCGCCCCGCCGCGCTTGATGATCTGCTCCATGGCGGGAACCATGGATTCGCCGCCCTCGAGGCCGAACCGCTTGGTGCCCGTGAACCGGCGGGCGAGGTAGCGCTCGAAGGTTTCGGCATCGGTCAGGCGCTCGAGGATCGTCCGCTTGCCGAGATCGGTGAAATCCGGCCCCGCATCCTTGTATTCGATCCGGCGCTGGATCCAGGCTTTCCGGTCGGGGTCCTGGATATGCATGAACTGCACACCGATCGTGCCGGCGTAGGTTTCCTCCAGTACCTGCATGATCTCGCGCAGCGTGGCCCACTCGAGCCCCAGCACGTGATCGATGAAGATCGGCCGGTCGAAATCCGCCGGCGTGAAGCCGTAACTGGCCGGATCGAGTTCCGGATGCGGCGTGGTGGGCGTCAGTCCCAGCGGGTCAAGGGTCGCCTGGAGATTGCCGCGCACCCGGAACGCCCGGATCAGCATGAGGGCCCGGATCGAATCCCGGGTCCCGGACCGCAGGTCCGCCGGCGGCGTGCCCACCGGGGGCGCCGGCGGCGGCGCCGCCGGCGGCGCCGGCTCCAGCCATTGCACGGCCGACGGAGCCAGGGCCCGGAAGAAACTGCGCCATTCCGGGTCCACCGCCTCCGGTCGGGCGGCAAACGCTGCATACAGGCGTCGGAGCTCCCGTGCGCGGGCACCGGAACCTTCGGCGATGTTCACGCGGTCCCTCCTGCCGGCCGGTGCCGGGGGTGCGGTTTCTTCAATGCGGCGCGAGCCGGGCCATGGTGGACCCGATGTCCGCCGGCGAACTCACCACCGTGACCCCCGCCTCGCGCAGGGCCTCGATCTTCGCCTCGGCGCCGCCGAGGCCGCCGGCAATGATGGCGCCGGCGTGCCCCATGCGCCGACCCGGGGGCGCCGCCCGCCCGGCGATGAAGGCCACGACCGGCTTGCCGGTCCCGGCGCTCCGGAGAAATGCGGCGGCCTCCTCTTCGGCGCCGCCGCCGATCTCGCCGATCAGCACGATGGAACGCGTGGCCTCGTCCTCGACGAATTCCCTGAGGACATCGACGAACGTGGTGCCCGGAACCGGATCGCCGCCGATGCCGACGCAGGTCGACTGCCCGAGCCCGACAGCGGTCGTCTGCGCTACGGCTTCGTACGTCAGGGTTCCGGACCGGGACACGACCCCGACGCTTCCCGCCAGGTGAATGTGGCCGGGCATGATGCCGATCTTGCACGCCCCCGGCGTGATGACCCCCGGACAGTTCGGGCCCACCAGGCGGGTGCGCGTCCCCTCCAGCACCCGGCGGACCTGCACCATGTCCTGCACCGGTATCCCTTCGGTGATGCACACGACCAGCCGGATCCCGGCGGCCGCCGCTTCCAGGATGGCATCCGCGGCAAACGGAGGCGGCACGTAGATCACCGTTGCATCGGCGCCGGTCGCCTCCACGGCGGCGTGCACCGTGTCGAAGACCGGCAGTCCCAGATGCGTACTGCCGCCCTTGCCCGGGGTCACCCCGCCGACCATGCGCGTGCCGTAGGCAATCGCCTGTTCCGAGTGGAAGGTGCCTTGCGCGCCGGTCAGTCCCTGACAGATCACCCGGGTCTCGCGGTTGACCAGGATCGGCATCAGTGGTGCTCCCGGACCGCCGCCACGACCTTGTGCGCCGCCTCGCCGAGATCCCCGGCCGCGGTGATCGCCAGGCCCGAATCGGCCAGGATCCGGGCCCCGACCTCCACGTTGGTGCCCGCGAGCCGCACGACCAGCGGCACGTGCAGGCTGACCTCGCGCACCGCCCCGACGATGCCCTCCGCAATCGTGTCGCAGCGCATGATCCCGCCGAAGATGTTCACCAGCACGGCTTCCACGTCCGGGTCGGAGAGGATGATCTTGAACGCCTGCGACACCCGTTCCTCGGTCGCGCCGCCGCCGACGTCGAGGAAGTTGGCCGGGCGCCCGCCCTCTGACGTGATCAGGTCAAGGGTGGCCATCGCCAGCCCGGCCCCGTTCACCATGCAGCCGATGTTGCCGTCGAGCTTGATGTAGCTCAGGCCGTAGCGGGTCGCCTCGAGCTCCCGCGGATCCTCCTCGGTCTCGTCCCGCAACTCGGCGATATCGGGGTGCCGGAACAGCGCGTTGTCATCGAAGTTCATCTTGGCGTCGAGGGCGCACACCGCACCGTCCCCGATGACGGCCAGCGGGTTGATCTCCACCAGGCTCGCATCCGTCGCGGCGACCGCCGCCGCCAGCGCCAGGATCGCCCGTTCGACCGCCCGCCGCGCCGCCGGGTCGAGATCGAGGGCGAAGGCGAGCTCGCGCGCCTGGTACGGGCGCAGGCCCACGGCCGGATCCACCACCACCGACCGGATCTTCTCGGGCCGGGCCGCGGCCACCTGCTCGATTTCCACCCCGCCTTCGGTCGACGCGATGGCGACATAGCGGCCCCGCTGCCGGTCGAGGGTCATGCCGAGGTAGCACTCGGTGCGGATCTCGGCGCCTTCCTCGACGTACACGCAGCCGACCTCGGTGCCGGCCGCCCCGGTTTGCGGCGTGACCAGACGCTTGCCGAGCAATTCGCCGGCCGCGGCGGCCACCTCGTCGAGCGACCTTGCCACCTGAATGCCGCCGGCCTGGCCGCGCCCGCCGGCGTGCACCTGCGCCTTGACGACCCACATCCGCCCGCCCAGCGCCGCGGCGGCCGTGCGCGCCTCGGCGGCGGTATACGCGACCCGGCCCTGCAGGACGGGTACGCCGAATCCGGCCAGAATTTCCTTGGCCTGATACTCGTGGATGTTCACGGGCCGCGCGTCGCCCTTCGCAAGGCCTTCAGCAATTCCCGCACCGCCGCCACCGACGTCTCGAACTGGCTCCGCTCCCGGGCGTCGAGTTTCACCTCCACGATGCGTTCCACCCCCCGGGCCCCGATCACCGCCGGCACCCCGACGTACAGGCCCTTCACCCCGTACTCCCCGCGCAGCCACGCCGCGCACGGCAGCACGCGGCGGGAATCGTGGAGATAGGCCTCGGCCATCTCCAGGGCGGCGTGGGCCGGTGCATAGAACGCCGATCCGGTCTTGAGCAGGTTGACGATCTCGGCGCCGCCGTCGCGCGTCCGCTGCACGATCGCGTCGAGCCGCTCCTGCGTGGTCCACCGCATGCGCACGAGCTCCGGGACCGGGATGCCGGCCACGGTCGAATAGCGCACCAGCGGCACCATCGTATCCCCGTGGCCGCCCAGGACGAACGCCGAGACATCCCGGGCCGACACCTTCAGGTCTGCCGCCAGGAAGTGGCGGAACCGGGCGCTGTCCAGCACGCCCGCCATGCCGGCCACCTTCCGGTGCGGCACGCCGGCCGCGCGCCGCAGTTCGTACACCATCGCATCCAGCGGATTCGTCACGCAAATGACAAACGCATCCGGGCAATGGGCCCGGATTCCGGCCCCGGCCTCCTGCATCACGCCGGCATTGATTTCCAGGAGGTCGTCGCGGCTCATGCCGGGCCTTCTCGGCACCCCGGCGGTCACGATCACCACGTCCGCCCCCCGGAGCAGCCGGTACGAGCCGCCGCCGCGGACCGCGCCGGCGGCCCCCGATACCGGCGTCGCCTCGGCGAGGTCGAGCGCCTTCCCCTGCGCCATCCCCTGCGCGAGGTCGATCAGCGCAACCTCGCCGAGGTTGCGCAGGCTGATCAGGTGCGCGAGCGTGCCGCCGATCTGGCCGCCGCCTACCAGGGCGATCTTCGCTAGGGCCATGCGGCGCACTCCAACTGAAAGGCCCGGTCCCTGTGCCCGGGCGGCGGCCGCCGACTGTCAGGCCCAGTGTACCAGACCGGACCCCGGGGCGAAAGACTGCGGGGGCCGGCTGCTCCGGGGCCGCTGCCCGCAAGCACCGGTGCGGACGGCCGCGGCCGGCCCGGGCGCAATCGTACGGGGCGGAAGTCCGTGATGCAGACGGCCGCACCGGACGGTCGCGCCGCGCCGCCCGGCAGCACACGCAAAGCCTGGCGGGGGCCGGCCGGGGCCTTTCACCGGGGCACTGCCGACTTCCGATATTGCCTGGCGTGTGGATTCCGCCATGCAGGCCGGCACGCGCATGATTTCCGCGGACACCGCGGCGGGGTTCCGGAGGACGGCGGCCTCCGGCGAGACCAGTCGCCATGGACTGGCCCGCGGCCTGTGTGAACGCGAGGACTGGCGCAATGCACGGGGTGCCCTGTGCGTGGCGTCAGCCAAGCGAGCGCGGCCGCAGCTGGCCCGGGAACTGCACGTGGCGCTGCCGGCGAAGCGGGCCTGCCGCCTGGTGCCGAACGCCCGCCCGGAGGTCGCCCGGTCGGAGTCGGCGGTCACGCTTTCCGGCTCGTTGCGGGAGCTGGGCGAAGTCCGTCTTGAACCGGTCGGCGCGGCGGCGGTCGGTGGCTGGCGGGCGATGATGGAGCGCTGGCATCCGCAGGGCTGCCCGAAAGCACCGGGCGCGGTCCTGAACTACTGGATCGTGTCCGCGCGCCACGGTCGCCTCGGCGGTCTCGGTTTCCGGGCCGCCAGTTGGCACGTGAAGGCCCGTGACCAGCACATCGGCTGGTCGAACGAGGCGAAGCGCCATCACCTCAACCGGTTGCTCAACCACTACCGTTTTCTCCTCATGCCCGGCGTCGCCGTGCCGCATTTGGCGTCGCATGTCCTGGGTCTGGCGCGGCGGCAGATCGGGGACGACTGGGAGCAGCAGCACGGCGTGCGCCCGCAGATGGCCTACACCTACGTCAACGAGACCCGGCCGGGGACGTGCTACCGTGCGGCCAACTGGTCGTGCGTCGGCTGGACGGCAGCGCAGGATCGGGCCGGCGTGGCGAAGGCGCCGTGCCGGATTTTCATGGTGCCGCTCCAGCGGGGCTGGAAACGGCGGATGCGCACCGTGCCGCGGCGGCCGATCGGCACCCGGGCGGATGCCCATGTGAAGGATCCGGGCCCGAACGGCGACTCCGAGTTTGCCCGTGTGGATCATCATGATGGGCGGTTGGGAGACCGGATCCGGCGGATCGGCGACATCTGGGGCCGTCAGGCTGCCGACACGATTCCCGAGACGTTTCCGGAGTCCGCGGACCGGCAGGCGGTGTACCGCCTGTTGTCGAACCGGGAAGTCACCATGAAGCATGTGCTCGGCTCCCACGTTGAGGCCACGGTGAAGCGCTGCCGCGCCCACCGCCGGATCCTCGCGGTGCAGGACACGACGATGCTCAATTACAGCGGCAGTTCGGCGGTCACCACCGGCCTGGCGCCGCTCGGCGGCGGCCAGAGGGCGACGGGACTGGCGGCGGCCTGCAAGGACACGGAAGTCATCTGCGTCGGCGACCGCCAGATGGACATCTGGGCCGTCCATCGTCTGGCGGCGCAGACGGAGGTCCGCGTCGTGGTCCGCGCCTGCCGCTCGAAACAGCGCCGGGTGGTGACGGCCGACGGTTCGCCGCAAGACCTGTTCTCCTTTATCGACACGCAGCCCGAGCTGGGGCGGAAGCCCCTCGTGCTTGACGCCGCCGGCGCGGCCTGCCCATTGCCCATTCAAATGCTGGACAATAGTGGCCGCCCTTGGGGCGGGTGTGATTTCTGTATGGCGAAATGTCAATTTTTTAATGCGTTGAAATCAAAAGGTATTTTCTGATTCGAGTTCGGGAGCCTGCGCGGATTCGGCCAATTTCGCGAAAATCAGCCGCTCCGGCCGTGATTTTTCCACGATCACCGTGCTCGCCGATGCTCCCGGCCTTGGCTTCTTGGGGGGTGTAGAGTGCTCCTCAATCTCAACAACGCCCCTGACGGGGCGACAAAAAGGAGCACTCCAATGACCAACGTACAGATTGACGCCTCGATTGCCAAGAACGCCGATGGAAGCGTGTCCGTCGAAGCGGCGCAGGAAGCCCTGATGGAGACGGGTGCCGCCCTGGTGAAAAAAGCCGCCGAGCTCGGCTTGGCGGGGGACGTGGCGGCGATGTACCGCCGTGATCCGCTGACGGCCGAGAGCCAGCTCCGGGACATGCTCTTCGGCGTGGCCCGCACCATCCTGACCGACGCGTTCACTGCGCTTGACGATCATGGCAAGACGGTCAAAGTTGAGGGGAAAACCTATCGCAAGGCCGCGCCCACGTCGGGCCGTGCGATGACGCTCTTCGGACCGGTCGACTTCCTGCGGTCTCGGTACCGTCCCGCGGGAGCGGGTGCGTCCCTGATCCCGACCGAAGCCCTCCTCCGCCTGATGCCCGGCGGGCTGACGCCGGCCGCGGCGGGCCTCTCGCTGTACCTGATGAGCAACCTGACAGCCCGCGAGAGCGAGGACATGTGGGAGAAACTGTGCGGTCAGGGGCCCTCGGTGGCGTCCCTGGTGCGATTGTCCGGGGATGCCGGAACCTGCATGGAGGCGTGTTCCGACGATGTCCTGAAAGGCCTCCGGGAGGAGGAAGAACTGCCGGAGGAGGCAGAATCGATCCTGGTTTCCCTGGACGGTGTCATGATGCGCATGCATGCCGAAACGACCGAGGAACAAGCCACGGACGCGGGCTGGCGCGAGGCGTCGTGCGGCGTGGTGGCCTTGGTCGATGGCAGCGGCAACCTGCTGGAAAGCCGGTACTGCGGCCGTCTTCCCGAGACCGGCAAGACGAACCTGAAAGCACAGTTGACGGCGGAAGTACGCCACTGGCAGTCGGTCAATCCGAACCTGAAGCTGGTGGCGGTCGCTGACGGCGCGAAGGACAACTGGACGTTCCTGGAAGCGCTGGACCCCGAAGTCATGCTTCTAGACTTCTGGCATGCGACTCAACATCTTAAGGCTGCGGCCGACGCCGCCTTCGGTCCGAACACCGCCGCCGGGACGGCTTGGTTCGAGAAGTGGCGGCACCTTCTGCGCCACGACCCCAAGGGCGCCGGCAAGGCGATCGACGCCTTGCGCTACCTGATGCGGAAAGGCAAGGGAGTAGACGTCATCCGGAGGGAACTGACTTTCTTCCGCAATCATCGTCACCGCATGCACTATGCGGACGCCGCCGCCGCCGGCTTCCCCGTCGGTTCCGGTGCCGTGGAAGCCGCCAACAAGATGCTTGTAACAATCCGGATGAAACGCTCCGGGCAGCGCTGGGGCCGTGACGGCGGCCAGGGCGTCCTGAGCTTCCGGTCGCTTCTCAAGTCCGGACGTTTCGATCGGGCCTGGGCGGCATTGGTCCCACGCCTGGGCCGCGGTGGCGGCTGGAAACCGCCACCCTGCGCCAACGAGAACCGGCAGGTCGCGCAGGTTGCGCTCGCCGCATGATTTTTGGCTAGATCATTGTAAGAACAAAAAGTGTCCATATGAGAATCACACCCCTTGGGGCGGGTTCCACTCATGTGCGGTATCGAATTCCGCGGCGTCTACTGTTTCGTAGGGACGGCCGGCAGCAGTTCGAAGCCTCCGCCGGCCGGCCCGGGCGTCTCAGCCCCGCTGAGCAAGGTAGGGGTGAAAGGCACTCGTCGCGCCGTTCTCCGCGATCCGCTCGATGGTCTGGGCCCCAGTGACGAGGCGGGTGTATCCCTCCCAGACCGTCTGGTGGCCCGGCGGGCCGTCGTTCCTGCGGTTCAGGTACCCGCCGAGTCGGGCGACGAGGAGCAGGGCCTGCCCGAGCGACACTGCGTCGAGGTCGACCGGATCCTCCGGGCGCTCCCGGCCGGGGACCGGGAAGCCGCGCGCGATCGCGAAGTCGAGCAGCATCGCGATCTCCGAGGCCGAGAGCATCTTGCGGGCGGGCAGCTCCGGCGTATCCCGGCCCATCAGGGTCAGCGCCGCCAGGCGCCAGGCGATCACCGCGTTGACCGTCACCGCCGCCTTCATCCGGGCGGCGGTGCGGAAGGCGGACTTCTCAATCTCGCAGCCGGTTTTCAGGACACGGTGCCAGTCCTCGATGCGCCAGCGCAGGGCGTAGAAATCGAGGATCCGGCGGGCGTCGGCGGCGGCGGCGACCGGCAGCGTCGTCAGCAGCAGCCATTCGAGGGTCTCCGCGCCGGCCGGCGGTGCGGGTTCCAGCGCGTGTACCGCCGTCATGCGGACGGGGTCGCGCCCCAGGCGCCGGCGTTCTCCGCGGGGGACGGGGACGTCGATCTCCTGCCAGCGCAGCTCGACGGCCGCGCGCCGCGCCTCACGCCCGGCGAAGGCCTTCTGCCCGCGCGCGCCACGCCGCGCTGAAGCCCGGTCGACGCGGATCTCGTGCCGCGCGGCCACGGCGCCCGCCCGCAGCGTGGCGAACAGCGTTTCACCTTCCGCCAGGACGCGGTCGGTCTTCGCCCGGACGAGCAGATCGGCACCGCCGCGGTCGCGCCGCTCGACGAACAGGGCCGCGATGTCCCCCTCCCGGTCCATCACCGACACCGCCTCGACGGGATGCCGGCCGGCGGCGTTCGCCTCCGCCGCGAGAAGCGAACTGTCGCGCCAGCCCCGCAGCCAGCGGGCCGACTTCCTCTCCTCCGGCGGCTTCTTCCCGTCCGCCTTGCCGTCGGGACAGTCGAACTCGAGGCGCGGAACCCCGAGGGGAATCCCCTCGCCGCTGACGGCGAGGGTGCCGTGCAGGTGAATCCCGAGCGTGCCCGTGCTCCCCTGATTGCGGGAGATCACGCCGAGGCCGGAGCAGCCCCCGTGCGTCGCGAAGTTCAGATCCGTGCCGTCCTGGATCAGCAGCACCGTCCCGGCGCCGCGCATGCGCCGCACCGTCCGCTCCCGGTGACCCGCCAGGATGCCCTCCGGCGTCAGGCCGACATGCTCGTGGTCCGCTTTCCCGATCATCCTGTAGTACCCCCGAACCACGGCCCGGTCCCCGCAGGCCGCCGTGAAAAACGTCTTCGACGGTGCCGCCGCCTGCACCGCGGCGCTCGTGACGAGCCGGGCGCGCAACTTCCCGTGCAGCGCCGCACCGCCGAATTCGTTCACCGCCCATCGATCCTTGTCAAGGCCGTCCCCGGGGCCGAGTACGATCCGCGGGCGCGGTGCCGGAACGGCGCCGGCCCCCTCGACGCCGAGGACCGACCGCCAGTCCCGGCGCAGCGGGCGCAGCCACACCGCCTTCGGCGGCACCCGCGCCCCGGCGGCCGCGCGCCGACCGCGGCCCGCGCTCTCCCCGACCCAGGTCCAGCCCGCCGCTGCCAGGCTCGCGCCGTCGAACTCCGGCCCCGTGAAGGTCTCGACGAGCAGCGGCTCGAGGCCGTAGCGCACCTGGAAGTCGGCCGCCAGCCGCCGCCGGCACAAGCCCAGCGCCTTCGAGGCCAGGTTCCGGCAGCGGACGCCGCGCCGGATCAGGAACCGCGACATCCCGACGACCCGGCCGAGCCCCGCCCGCCGGGCCTCCGCATCCCAGCCTATCCAGCGGTCGCGGGGCGCGAGCGCGCTGCACGGGCTCGCGAACACGAAACCGCCGAGCCAACCGTAGTCAGAGGCGATCAGGTAGCGCAACTGGCGCCCGGCGTGCTGAACCGCGCCTTGCGGATGGTCGTCCGCCAGCATCCGCGCCAGAAGCCAGCGCTCCGCATCCCCTTCAACCGGCCTCACCTCCAGACCGCGTACCCCGTCCGCCCGCGACGGTAGACCAACCGGCAGCGGAACCGGCTCCGACAACATTCGCGGCACGCGGGCCACGCCCTTGCCGGCGCCCGACGCGGGCAGCCGGATCCCGCCCTCGGCCTCGAGCGCAGTCAGCGCCGCCAGACAGCTCGACACCCGCGGACGCCCCCGAGCGTCGGCCAGGCCGAGGCCCTCGCACACGGCGCGGGCGACCGCCATCCGACCGGGAAAGCAGTCGAGCGCCGGAAGTCCGGCCAAAAAGGCCCGACCGGCCTCCGACCGGAGAACGATGGGAATGGAAGGTGATTCGGTCATGGTCGCGGCACGATAGCCGCCCAATGACCGATTGTCTAGGGCTTGGATGGGCCATGGGCAGCCCGCGCCAGCAGCCTGTCCTGCAACGCCCGGGCTTCCCGGACCAGCGCGTCGGGTTCGTCCTCGCGGCCCTGTTCGAGCATCTCGGCGCGCATCTTCGTCGCCATGACATGCGCCGCACGGAAGGTCGTCTCGATCAGCGGTGCCAGCCGGCCGCGGGTGTCGGCGCCGCTCTCGACGGCGGCCAGCGCGGCGAAGCGGACGAATTCGCCGGCGGAGATGCCGCGCCTGGCGGCAAAGGTCCGGGGCGGTGGCGGCAGTCTCGTCCTGCCGGTTGCGGGGGCCGTTTGCCGGCGTCGGTCCCGGCCACTACGATGGCCGCGGCCGCCGGTTCCCGTCCTCGCGCTGGCCGGTTCCTGAACCGTGCCGTCCCCGCAGGGTCCGGGAGACGGACGGGGAGGACGGCACTCCGGGCCGCAAATCCGGCCCCGGGAGCTTGCAGAGTTTGCCCCGCATCGTCATGGCCCGGCCGGGCGGCCGGTGACGGCGGTCCCGGCGCCGGAAGGGGCCGGCAGCCCGGGTCCCGGAGAGGGCGCGGGTGGTTCCGCGGCAGCGGGCGCAGCCGGTCCCGGCCGTTTCGTGGTGCCTGGTCGGCTTCCCCGCACCCCGGTCGGCCCGCAGGGCGCCGCGACCGCCAGCAACCGGGCGCGGGCCGGATCTGCCGCCGCCCGCGTCCATCACCGAGACCTCCATGTGCCGCCACGCCGCCTACATCGGCTCCCCCTGCCGCCTCGCAGCCTTCCTGACGCAACCGCCGCACTCGCTGGTGGTGCAGAGCCATGCCGCGCGCGAGTTCGAGCGGCCGCTGGTCTGCGCCGACGGCTACGGATTCGGCTGGTTCAACGATGATCGCCGGAGCGGCATTTACCGCTGCACCGCCCCGGTCTGGCAGGATCCCAATCTGTCTCCGCTCGCCGCCGCCCTGACCCGAACGGTCTGGCTCGCCAACGTGCGCAGCGCCACCCCGCCGCTGCCGGTCAGCCACGAGAACACGCACCCCTTCCACGGGGACGGTCTGCTGTTCTCGCACAACGGATACATCGAGCGTTTCCTCTGCACGATGCGCCCCCGGCTGCGCCAGCTGCTGCCCCCCGACCTCGATGCGGCCGTTCACGGATCCAGCGATTCCGAACTGCTCTTCGCCCTCGTCCGCCGGCAGTGGCGGCACGCCGGCCGCAACCTGCCCGACACCATCCGCCAGACCTTCACGGTGCTCTCCCATCTGCTGCCGGATGACGCCGACGCCCTGCTCAACGTGATCGTGGCGACCCCCGACCAGATCGTGGCCGCCCGGCACGCCGTGGGCCGCCGGTCCAGCCCCAGCCTGTACGTTGCGGCCGCCCATCCCGGCTATGCCGACGGCCGGCTCGTGGCCTCGGAACCCTTCGACCCGGACCCGGCCTGGACGGCGGTGCGGCCCGGGCACCTGGCCGTACTCACCCGCGCCGGCCTCGAGATGCAGCCCCTGTGACGCCGGCGGGGGATCCGGAACCGCGCTGGCGGCACCTGCAGCAGGCCCTCGTCCGCACAGCGGCGGAGCAGACCGAGGCGCACCTGAGGATCCAGGCCCATGCCGACCTCAGTCCGGTCGGGTGGCATCTCGAACACTGCGTGTTCGTCGAATGCCTGTGGATCCGTTCGGCGCTGCTCGCCGACCACGCCATTCGCGACCGGCTGGCGCCCCGCTGTCAGCCGGAACTCGCCGCCAAGCCGGCCCGGGGCCAGAGGCTGCCGCCCCGGCGGGAACTGCTCGAATGGTCGGTCGCCACCATGCGGAAGAACCGGAAACTCCTGCGCGAACTGCGCGATCCGGCCGCCACCGACCCCCTCCGGAGGGATGACCGCATCCTGCATTTCCTGATTTCGCACCACGCGCAGCACCTCGAAACCGTCCGGACCGCGGCCGGGCGGATCCGGTCTTTCACGGACCGGAAGGCCACCCGCCCGCCCGCGCCGCCCGCCGACTCCCCGAGTGTGCGCATCCCGGGCGGGACCGTGCAGGTCGGCAGCGCCGACCCGGCCCGCGCCCACGACAACGAACTGCCGCGTTTCCGGGCCCGGCTCGCGGGATTCCGCCTGTCGCAACGGCCGGTGACCCGCCGGGAATGGGACGAGTTCATCGCCGCCGGCGGCTACCGGGACCCCCGCTGGTGGACCCCGGAGGGCTGGCGCTGGCGGCGGCGAGAAGGGGCAGCCGGCCCGGAGCCGGGCACGGCGGTGCCGGCGTCCGCCCCGGACGATTGCGTGGCCGGAGTATCGCGCCATGAGGCCGGCGCGTATGCCCGCTTCCGGGGCGGGCGCCTGCCCCACGAACATGAATGGGAAACGGCGCACGCCGCCGGGCGCCTGCGCAACACCGGCCGGGTATGGGAGTGGTGCGCCAACCCGCTGCATCCCTACCCCGGGTTCCGGCCGTTCCCGTACCGCGAGTACTCGCTGCCCTGGTTCGACGGCCGGCACTATGTGCTGAAGGGCGGGAGCGCGCTCAGTGAGCCCGAAGTCCGGAGGGCTGCCTTCCGCAACTACTTCCCGCCGGCCACGCGGCACATGCTGGTCGGCGTCCGGCTTGCCTTCGACGACGACGCGTGAGGCCGACTTCGGGTAACCTGCGGCCCACGGGGCGTGGCGCAGCCTGGTAGCGCACCTGCTTTGGGAGCAGGGGGTCGCGTGTTCGAATCACGCCGCCCCGACCACCGGGAGGGAGGGATGCCGGACGTCCGAATCTACCGCCCGGCGCGGACGGCCATGCAATCGGGCCGGCGAAAGACGCGCCGCTGGCGCCTGGAATTCCTGGCCCGGACCGCCCGGAACACGGAACCGCTGATGGGCTGGACCGCATCCACCGATACGGCCGAGCAGGTGACCCTGGCTTTTCCGGACCGGGCCTCGGCCGTTCGTTTCGCGGAGACCCACGGCTGGACCTACGAAGTGGCCGATCCGGCCGAGGCGCAACCGGGCACGCAGACCTACGCCGACAACTTCCAGCCGGCGCGCGGGCCGGAATCCCGCCGCGGCCCGCCCGGCCACGACCCGGACGGGCACCCCGCCCGCCGCCGGGACCCGGTTGGGTAACGGCGCACCCCGAACCTGGTTCCTGCAACCGTCAAACCTGTCATCTGGCGGTCGCCGCCCTTTCGAGTAAGATAGTGAGTCGGACAATGGAGCAGGAGATAGTCTGTGCCGAATGAGCGTGGACCAGTGTGCGTGTCGGTGATCAACATGAAGGGCGGCGTCGGCAAGACAACGACCGCAGCCCTTCTGGGACGGCATGCCGCACTCAAGAACCTTCGCGTTCTTGTCGTCGACCTTGATCCTCAGGCAAATCTGAGCCAAGCGTACATGGGGAATGTCTACGCGCAGTTTCTCGAGAGTGAGGAGCCATCTATTGTAGAAGTCTTCAACGGCTACCGCCCTCCAACTTCGGATCATGAATCACCCACCCAGCTAAATCCTGAAGATACCGTTAGAGAGGTTTTTACCAACGGTACGCTCTCCTACATTCCGTCACGTTTCGATTTTTCTGACAATCTTGTACGTGCCCTCAAGCCCGACCCCCAAGTGCTTGCGCGCTATATTGCGGATCATTTTCAATCGAAAGACCTCGTTCTAATTGATTATCCCCGATTCCGGATTATTCCGGAATTGCCTCGACGGTCCGCGAATTCGCGGACCGTCGGGCAAAATATTCCGGAATAATCACAAACTGTTCAGGAACGCCAAAACATGGTCTTGGGGTTCGTACTTTTTGATTGGGGTTCCGGCCGGGGTCGTTCTGGCCATGGCGCGCTCTTTCAGCTCGAGGTCGGCATGCAGATAGAGGTAGGTGGTCTCGACGGATTCATGCCCGAGCCACAACGCAATGGTGGCCCGGTCGACACCGTTGTGGAGCAGTTCCATGGCGGCACTGTGCCGCAGGGTATGGGGCGTGACCCGCTTGCCTTCCAGCGAGGGGCAGTCCACCCGCGCGACAGCCAAGTTCCGGGCTAGGAGATAGTCGACACTGTCATGCGTGAGCGGCCTGTCGCGCTGGTTTGGAAAGATCCGATCATGAGGTTCCCCGCCGCGTTCTTTCAGCCACGCGCGGAGAGCCGATACTGAGTCCCGGCGCAGCGGAATCGAACGCTCTTTCCGTCCCTTGCCGTGACAGCGGACATGAGCACCATCATCAAGGCAGACATCGCTTCGGCGCAAGGCGATGATTTCCGAGCTGCGCATCCCGGTCTGAAGCGCCACCAACAACAAGCAGTAATCGCGTCGCCCGACCCATCCGGTTCGATCCGGTGCCCGCAGGAGAGCCGCACTCTCCGCACGGTTGAGGAAGGCGACCTCTCGCCGGGTATAGCGTTTGGTCGGTATGGCCAGAACCCGTTGCGCCAAGGCTGCATAGTGCGGCTCGTGCAGGGCGATATATGCGAACAGGGACCGGATGGCTGCCAGGCGGGCATTGCGGGTACGGACGTTGTTGCCGCGCTCGTTCTCGAGGTACTGGAGAAAGTCGCCAATGAAGTCGGCGTCGAGATCTTCGCATGACAGTTTCTGAGGTGGCTTGCCAAGGATCTTGTTGGCGTAGTTGACGAGCAGCCGGAACGTATCGCGATAGCTGGAGATCGTGTTGGGGCTGACCTGGCGTTGCTGCATGAGGTACTGGGAGAAGAACCGGGTCAGCAGTTTGGCGAGATCGGCGGTCGCACTCATGAGCCGGTCCTCCCCTGCCGTTCATCGAGACGCCGGGCGGCCAGCGCCGTGAGCTCGGGAACCGCGGTGAGATACCAATAGGAATCGGTGATGCAGCTATGGCCGAGCCAAGTGGAGAGACGCGGCAGGTACCGGTCGATGTCAACTTCGTCGCGGTACCATCGGATCAGAGTCCTTACGGAGAAGGTATGACGCAGATCATGGAGGCGGGGTCCACGGGAAGCCGCCGGATCCCGCAGCCCGGTCTGGCGCGTCAGGGATCTGAACGTCGCGCGGAAGCCTGTCTTGCCAGTCCGCCTTGCGCGTTCGTTCAGGAAGAAGGCGGAGGATGGCGGATGGGGACAGTGCTCATCCCGCCGGGCCGCGTAGTCGGCCAGGGCGCGGACGGTCGTGTCATGGCAGAGATTGAGGCGAGACTTGCCGAACTTGCTCTCGCGGATGGTCAGCACACCCTGCCGGAGATCCACATCATCGCGGTCGAGACCGACCACTTCACCGCTGCGCATGCCGGTCACTGCCAGCAGGCCCAGCATCGTGGCATAGGTCCACGGGCGGAGTCGCCCGGACAGGTCGCCGGCGGCCCCGATCAAGTCTTGGATCTCGCCGTCACTGTAAATGTAGGGTTGGGGGCGCCGGTACCGACCGGGCAGGAGCCGTTGCGGCGGGATTTCGTGGCGCGGGTCGAGCGCGTGCACATGGCGGGCGAACTGACGGACTTCCGACAGGCGACGCGCTCGCCATCCCGGCTGGACGCCTTCGGGCATGCTGGCCCACTCAAGCGCCAGCGCAGCGGTGATGAACGGGGCTTCGCGCACCGCCAGGAACGCAATGAACTGCAGCAGGAGGCCGCGCGTCATCGTGAGCTTGGCTCCGAGGGAGCGGCGGAAGGTCAGATACTCCTCACAGCGGGTGCGGAGACTGGTCATGCCGCACCTCCCGGCCATGTCGGCGCCAAGGGGCGGAGGACATCAAGATCAACCTTGGCGTAGATCCGCGTACTGTCAGGACTCTGGTGGCGCAGGATCTGCCCGATCTCCTCGAGCGAGGCTCCGTTGCGCAGCATTTTGGTTGCCAACGAATGGCGCAGCAGATGGGCCGCGCCGCGCCCCGGTCGTTCGATTCCGGCCCGTGCCAGCGCACGACGGACAATATGCGCAATCGCAGCCGACGACTGGAAGCCGCGAACCGGGGCATAACGGCCGACAAACAGACGACGGGTCGCACAGTTTGGCCGACCCGCCTGGAGGTATGCGACGAGTGCTTCGCCGATCTCGTGGGGCAGGGGCAGAACATCGTGCCGGTTACTTTTGCCGATCACGGTCATCTCGGCGTTGCCCCAGTCGATGTCGTCCAGGGTCAGGCGGACCACCTCGCAGGCCCGCAATCCGAGAAGCGCCAGCAACAGCAGAACGCCGTAATCACGACGGCCCGTGACAGTGCAACGGTCGCAACTGGCGAGCACGGCTTCGACCTGATCGGGCTCAAGCCCACGGGGCAGGCCTGACAGGCGCCAGGTTCGGATCCCGGCGATACCGTCGGCAAGATCTGCGGCCAGGATCCCGGATCGATACAGATAGCCCGTGAAACTTCGCAAAGCCGCAACATGGACCCGTGTCGTCGCCGGGCTACAGGTCTGGCACGAGTGGAGAAGAAATCCGTTGATGTCTTGGAGACTCAGAGACTCAAGACTCGTGGACCCGGAACTGAAACGCTCACCGAGAAAAGCGCGAACCGTCGACCGATAAGCCTGTACCGTGTTCAGGCTTGCGCCGCGTTCGCCAAAGAGGAAGCGCTCATACCGGTCGACGGTATTCCGGATCGGATCATCGCATGGCAGTTCAGACCTTGCCGGCGCCAAGCGATCGGTTTCACGTAGCCAAGTCAACAACTCCCGGCCGTCGGACATGACGCAGACCGTGTACTTGCAGAGGCGTGACCGGAAGCTACAAAACTGTTCCAGTCGCGCATCGTCCAGCACCGAAAGGTCGTCCCCCCGATCCTCCAGCCAGCGGCTGAACTGACCAGCCAGTCGAAGTTTTCGCTGGCCGGTGGTCCGTGCGTAACCCTGATCCGTAAGCCAATCCGCAAACTCATCTACATGACCGGCGAGCGGACCGGTATACAGCCGATCCCGGCCCATTCCCGCCGAAGGAAAGAAATTGATTGCCGACACCTGTCTTCTCCTTTGCATACGCCGGCAAGGAAGCCAGCGAGAGAAGACAGTTTGTGATTATTCCGGAAGATTTTGCCCGACGGTCTGCGAATTCGCGGACCGTCGAGGCAATTCCGGAATAATCCGGAATCGGGGATAATTTCAGCGAGAGAATTCTCCGGGGCCCGGCCATCAGCCGGAAGCTCAGCTTTGGCTCCGACAGTGAAGGAGGTGCCGAGATCACGGCGCTGCTGTATACCGTTGTGGGCACGATCGCGATGAACGGGCTCGAGGTCCGGCGCTGGGTCGAGGCGTGGCTGGAAGCCTGCGCGAATCACGGCGGTCTCCCGCCCGAGGATCTGGAGCCGTGGCTGCCGTGGTCGATGAGCGAGGAAAGGCGGTCGTTCTTCGCGAAGCCCCGGTGAGCGACGTCGTCGAATGCCGCTACTGCGGCCGCGATTTCACCCGCACCGAGATGCAGCTGCTGCGGGAACTGATCCCCACGGAGCCGACCCGGGCCGCGATCGCCCGCGCCTTCTGCCGCCGCATCGGCTGGCGGAAGCCCGACGGCGGCCTCAAGAGCATGATGGCGGCGGTGGTCATGCTGAAAATGCATCGCGACGGGCGCATCCAGCTGCCGCCGCCGGCGCGGGTTCCGCCCGTCGTGAAACCGATTACATTCGGGCCGGACACGGAGCCGCCGTCGCCGCTCTCGGTCCCGAAGTCCCTTGACGAGGTGCGTCCGCTGGAATTCCGAATCGTGACCGGCAGCACCCCGGAAAGTCGGCTCTGGAACGAGTTCGTCGCCCGCTGGCACTATCTCGGATACACCCGCCTGGTCGGGGCGCAGATGCGCTATGCCGTCCATGACCGCCACGGCCGGCCGCTGGCCATGCTCGGCTTCTCGACCGCTGCCTGGAAGCTGGCGCCGCGGGACGCCTTTATCGGCTGGACGCCGGAGTTGCGCGAAAAGAACCTGCCGCTCGTGGTGGATAACCCGAGATTCCTGATTCTTCCCTGGATCACCATCCCGAACCTGGGGTCCCATGTGCTCTCGCTGGTCCGGCGGTGGCTGCCCGAGGACTGGACCACTCGGTACGCGACCACGCCCGTGCTTTGCGAAACCTTCGTGGAGGTTCCACGCCACAGCGGCGGCGTCTATCGGGCCTCAGGCTGGCTCCACGTCGGAACGACCAAGGGGCGGGGCCGCTACGACCGCTACAAGAAGGCCGACAAGCCGAAGAAGGACATCTGGCTCTGTACGCTCCGGAAGGACTGGAAGCGTACGCTCAACCGCTGACCCTCCCGTCCGGCCCGACCGGATGTTTCCCGGCGTCATCGAAACCCGGCCATGGAAACGCAGCCGTGACCGAAAACGGCACCCATACGATAGAGCAAGAACCCCAACGCCAAGAAGCTCGGCATCGTTGTACAGGAACAATTCTGAGGGCTCTGCCGGGCGACCAGAAGCGATCATCTGAGGGGCAAAAAACCCGCTCCATCACCGCTCGGCCGAACGCTTACGGGCTGATCGTTCGCTCCGGATCATATCTTATTATCCGCTTTTAGAGCGGAATTTTCAACATGATTCTGCGAGAGGGTCCGGCTCCCCCCAACCCGGATTTCCCACCAACCAGACTGCACGTAGCACCGGGAGAAGGTGCGGTGCCATAACTCCTTGTGCCAGGCCCATTGTTGGCGCAATCCTTTCTTTCGTACATTTCCCTGAACGATTTCCCACATCTGGAACCGAAAGGGATTTCGTTCAGCTTTCGGTCCACCGCCCGGACGCCAAACTCACCAGCAGGATCATGCCGCCCGGATCTCTTCCGGCGCCGCCCGGGGCGCGCTCCCCTGCGAATCGAATTCGGCCCGAAGCTTGCGCTCGAGAGCCCGAGCCCGTTGCAGGTGCTCCTCCTTCACGTGACCAAACCCGCGAATATGCTCAGGCACCGAAGCCAGTGCGACCGCAGTCGCGTGGTTGTCCGGCCGCAGGCGGTCACCGATCAGTTTCAGGAGTTCCCTGTAGCGGACGATCTCCGCCCGTTCGGAGCGGCGTTCGCGAGTCCAGCCGAACGGGTCGAAGGGCGTACCGCGCAGGAACCGAAGCCGTGCCAGCAGGCGGAATGCGGGAAGCATCCAGGGTCCGAACGACAGCTTCCGCAGATGACCGGTTTCCGGGTCGCGCGGAGCGAACAGCGGCGGGGCCAGATGGAAGGTCAGCCGGGGGCGGCCCGCGAACGTCTCCCGAAGCCGGCGAAGAAAGGTTCCGTCGGTATACAGACGGGCCACCTCGTACTCGTCCTTGTAGGCCATGAGCTTGAACAGGTAGCGGGCAACCGCCCGCGCCAGTGATTCTTCGCCCGGGACGCGCGCGGCCTCGACGGTCCGCACCGTGGCCACAGCTTCCCGGTAGCGTTCGGCCCAGGCCTGATTCTGGTACCCCGCAAGGAACTGGACCCGGTGCTCGATCAGTTGATCCAGCGACTTTTCGTGCGAGTCCCCCGTACCGGCCTCATTTTCCAGCAGATTCCGGATGGCCGTCGGGTTGCCGGCTGCGACCCGGCCCCACCGGAACGCGTCCAGGTTCATCTGCACGGCCACCCCGTTGAGTTCGACGGCCCGCTCGATGGCGGCGGTACCGACCGGAATGTGCCCACGCTGTACGGCGAAACCGAGAAGCATCAGGTTGCCGGCGATGCTGTCTCCGAACAGCCGGGTCGCCAGACGTGTGGCATCGATGAAGTCGGTTGCCTCCGGGCGGCTGGACTCGGCAATCAGGTCCATCATGCGGCGGGTCCCGAAGGACAGGTCAGGGTCGAGCACGAACTGGGCCACCGGCGCCCGGTGGGCGTTCACCACGGAGGCGCTGACGGCGGGGGCGAGGCGGGCGCGCACGTCCGCATGCGCGGCGACCACCATGTCGCAACCGAGAAGCAGGTCGGCCCCACCCCGACCAACCGAGACGGAATGTACATCCTCCGGCCGAGCCGCCAGCCGTACCTCGGAAAGAACGGCACCCCCCTTTTGCGAGAGTCCGACCTGGTCCAGGATGCTCACGCCCTTGCCTTCGATGTGCGCTGCCATGCCCAGCACGGCCCCGACCGTGACCACACCGGTGCCGCCGATCCCGGTAATGACAATGTTGTGCGGTCGGTCCAGATCCGGCCGAGAGGGCTGCGGCAGCCCTGCCACCAGGGAGGTCAGCGAATCACCGTCATGCGACGGGGCCGCCTTGCGCAACGCGGCGCCGGATACGCTCACGAAGCTCGGGCAGAATCCTTCCACGCAGGAGAAGTCCTTGTTGCAGGAGGACTGATTGATCCGCCGCTTGCGTCCGAATTCCGTCTCCAGCGGCTCGACGGAAATACAGTTCGAAGCCTTCGAGCAATCGCCGCAGCCTTCGCACACCAGTTCGTTGATGAAGGCCCGCCGATCGGGATCCTCCAGAAGACCCCGTTTCCGCCGCCGACGCTTCTCGGCCGCACAGGTCTGATCGTACACCAGGGCCGACACGCCGGGCCACGTGCGAAGTTCTGCCTGAACGGCGTCAAGTTCCCGGCGGTGATGCAGCGTGGTGCCCTCGGCAAACGTGTGTTCGAGCCCGTACTTGTCGGGCTCATCCGTCACCAGTGCGATTCGCTGCACACCCTCTGCCCGCAGCTGCCGGGTAATCGATGCCGGGGTCAGGGCACCGTCATGGGGCTGGCCTCCGGTCATGGCCACCGCGTCGTTGTAGAGCACCTTGTAGGTAATGCTGGTGCCGGCTGCCACCGCTGCCCGAACCGCGAGGAGGCCGGAGTGCTGATACGTGCCGTCGCCGAGGTTCTGGAAGATGTGCGGCTCTTCGACAAACGCCTCCATCCCGATCCAGTTCGCGCCTTCCGCACCCATGTGCGTAGTGAGGTGCGTGTTGCGGTCCGCCCATACCGCCATGTAGTGGCAGCCGATCCCGGCCATGGCCAGCGAACCGTCAGGCACGCGGGTCGAGCTGTTGTGCGGACAACCGGAACAGAAGTACGGCGTCCGTTCGACCGGGGCCGGCGCCCCCGCGGCCGCCCGGTTGCCCCCGAACCGGGCCAGGGCATCCGACAACTCCGCTACCCCCAGACGCACCAATCGCGCACGCAGGGCTTCGGCCACGATCAGCGGGGTCAGCTCCCCGGTGGCCGGAAGCAAGCGGGATCCCGCCTCATCGGCCTTGCCGACGATCCTTTGCGGGCGCTGCGCCAGGTGGAAGGCAATCTCCTTGAGCTGGGTTTCGACGAGGGCCCGTTTCTCCTCCACCACGACGACCTCCTCGAGTCCGTCGAGAAAGGCCCGAGCCCCTTCTTCTTCCAGCGGCCAACTCATTCCGACCTTCCAGAGACGGAGGCCGATCTGCCGGGCCCGCGCAGCATCGATGCCAAGGAGAGCCAGCGCTTCGCGCACCTCGGCGTACCCCTTGCCCGTGGCGGCAATGCCGATCCGGTCACCGGGTCCATGCCATACCAGCGGATTGATCCCGTTGGCTCGAGCGAACGCCTGGGCAGCCGGCAGCCGATGCTCGATCATTCTCTGTTCCTGCGCCAGAATGTCGTCCGGCCATCGGATCGAGACTCCTCCGTCCGGCATCGAAAAATCGTCCGGAATGACGGACCGGGTCCGGTCGGGGTCGACATACACCGAAGCCGAACTGTCGATGGTCGCGCTGATGCACTTCATCGACACCCAGAGACCGCTGAACCGGGACATGGCCCAGCCCCGCAAGCCCAGATCCAGAAGATCCTGGACATTCGCCGGATTCAGGATCGGAATCTGGGCATGGACCATGGCCAGTTCGCTGTGGTGCGCGGTCGTGGAAGACTTGGCCAGATGGTCATCGCCGAGCAGGGCCAGGACGCCGCCGCGGGGGGCGGTTCCGGCGGAATTGGCGTGCCGGAACGCATCTCCCGTCCGGTCGACTCCCGGGCCCTTGCCGTACCAGATGCCGAATACCCCGTCGCACTTCGGCTTCGTCACCAGACCGATCTGCTGGGTGCCCCAGATCGCGGTGGCGGCCAGATCCTCGTTCACTCCGGGATTGAAGTGGATGCCGCCCCGTTCCAGAAACCGCCGCGCCTCCCACAGGCTCTTGTCGTAGACACCGAGCGGCGAACCGCGATATCCCGATATGTACCCCCGGGTATCCAGCCCGGCCTCCCGGTCGAGCCGGCGCTGGACCAGGGGAAGACGCACAAGGGCCTGTGTACCAGTGAGAAAGACTCGTCCGTCGCTTTGTTCGTACTTGTCATCAAGAGTTACGGTCGCCAGTTTCATGATCGATCGAATCCCGGGTGGTGACGATGGTTGCCGTCTCGGCATTATAGACCGAAGCACGGGTGCGACAGCGCGTTTCGGCGGTTCCGGGCACGGGGCGTTGCTATCCGGCAGCAGCCGACGAGCGTTCCCTTGACGCTCCGGAGGAAAAACCGGGCAGATGGAGATCGGGAGGATGGTGTTCTCCGGCCCTATACCGGCCCGACCCTGCCTTCCTCCAAGCCTCGTAGCAGGACACGGCGCACCAGGAAGAGACAGCCGGTCATTGACGGGGAGGCGTCATGCGATACGCGCACAGCGAGTGATTTCGTCATGCCTTGTTTCGCCCGCCAAGGCAATGCCCCCAAGATGATTCAGCACCAACCAGCAAAGCGCTTTGGGATGTCACCGGGCCGCAGACGACATGATGTGAGCCCCCGGCCGGGCGTTATCACAGACTCAAGGCGGCAGTGCGGGCAAGCGCCGTAATCGACCAAGTCGGCATGATTTCGGCGATCCACAAACTGGTTTCCCCAAGTATCGCAACCTCCCGGTGCGGTCGATCGGGGTCGGTGTTGTCGGAAAGAAAGGTTGCGTCCGCTTGCGAAATTGCCGCCGGCAGATTGGCGTGCGGCCGCACTTATCTCCGCCGCAGATCGGCTTCCGGGACATCGTGACCGCCGAGCGCGACCCGGTTCCGGACGCGGTCAGGCGCCAGTTCCGGTGAACCGATGGAAACGAAATGCAAGACGATCCGATAGCCTTTCTGCTGCCCGGCCGACATGTGGCGGAGCATGCCGGAACCGGCAAGTGTGGTCTCCACCAGATGCGTTCACCCTGCATCAAGTACATCGTTCCGCCGACGCAGTGCAGTCGAACAGCAGCCAAGGATGGGCGGCGGCGAAGAGACGGGCGTGTACTATGGCAGTTTCCCGGCCACCCATGACGCCAGAAACGTTCTGACCCAGCGCACCACTGTCGGCGTGTGACGGGCATGGCATGCGTATTGTTCGGAAGCGGACTGGACGCCCGGCCTTCCCAGGTACCTCTCCAGGTTCCGGTCTACCCAGAACCTCATGCCGGCCTCGGTAACCTCCGGATGGAACTGCAGGCCGACTGCGTTCCGGAGCCGCCACGCCTGGACCGGAAAGGCGGGGCTGGAGGCGAGGAGCTCGGCGGCCGGCGGCAGTTCCATGCCTTCGGAATGCCACTGGTAGAATGACATGGGCCTGGGCACGACCGGCGCGGCGCCCTCCGCGGGAATCACCCGATGCCAGCCCACTTCGCAGTAGCCCAGAGGGTGCGGGTGCACCGCGCCGCCCAGCGCACGGGCCAGCAACTGCCCGCCGAGACAGATTCCAAGGACCGGCTTGCCCGAAGCTCCGACCCGCTCCAGCCACTGCAATTCCTGACGAATGAAGTCGGTATCGTCATTGGCCGACATCGGGCCGCCGTAGAAGATGGCGGCCGCGTGCCGGTTCAGGGTGGCGGGCAGCCCGTCTCCGTGCCTCGGGCGGCGCACATCACTGGCGTGTCCCATGGATTCGAGAATCCGGCCGACCCTGCCGGTGGCCGGACGTTTCTGGTGCACAACGTGGAGTACGGGCAACGTCATGGCCGAAAACTATCGGAAATCCGCTCCGGGAAGCAATCGGGGTCGAATGCCTGACTGGTCGCTCGAGGCAGGGTGCGAACGCGAACCCGTGTGCGGAGTCGACGAGGCGGGGCGGGGGCCGTGGGCCGGTCCCGTCGTGGCGGCAGCGGTCATTTTGCACCGTGACTGGGATGCCGCCGGAGTCAATGATTCGAAACGGCTGAGCGCCGCCGTTCGGGAACGGCTTAGAGGCACGATCGAAGCCCACGCGCAGGTGGGAACAGGGCTGGCTTCAGTATACGAAATCGACCGGCTGAACATTCTCAACGCCACCCTCCTGGCCATGCGCCGAGCGGTGCTCGCGCTCGCTCACCTGCCCGGTTGTGTGCTCGTTGACGGCAACCGTCGGCCGGAACTGCCCTGCTGCGCCCGAGCGGTACCCCGCGGTGACGCCCGGAGCCTGAGCATCGCCGCGGCGTCCATCGTGGCCAAGGTCGAGCGCGACCGCCTGATGGCCGGGCTGGCCCGGGAGTTCCCGGGCTACGGCTGGGAACGGAACGCCGGGTACGGAACGCCGGAACACACGGCGGGGATCGAGAGGCTGGGGATCAGCCCTCACCATCGTCGATCGTTTGCGCCCATCGCCCGACATCTTGCCCGAAACCCGGGCCGGGACGCTGCCACAGCGTGAAACAGTCTTCCGAAACTGTGCGCCCCGGCTTGGCGAGCGGGTCGTTGGCGCAAGGCGCCGGTCTTGCTCGGCACCAAGGCGTTCCTGTCTGGATTTCCCCGAGAGGCAAGTGAATCCGGCCGAACCCGCAGCCACGCCGGACCTGATCGTCCGCGGAGTGATCAGAGAACCCGGCCCGTTCCGCCGTCGGCAGAACGCGAGGCCAGCGCCGCATGGTCATCGGTCCGGAAACACGGAGGCAGCCGGCCGGCTGCAAGGCGCCCTGCGGAACCGGCCTGGTCGGAATCAAGGCCGGTTCCGACCACGAGAAGCATTCCGTGTTCCTCCCCGCCACGCGGCGCGGCCTACGCATCCCGAGTCCGCCAAGGAGAATCGCAGACCCCGGCACCGGATCCGTCAAGGAACGTGGGCGGCTGATTCAGGAAACTCCACGCCGGCGGAGCGGGTCTCTCATCAGGGCCACGCTTTCACACCAGCAGCAGGCCCTCATCGGTGTGGGTCGCACCGCCCGTATCGGACGCCGAAAGGCGCATCTCGTTGTGGGCAGCGCCCGCCGGAATCATCGGGAACACGTTCTCGCCCTTTTCGACCCGAACGTCTGCCAGCACCGGCCCGTCATGGCCGATCATCTCGGCGATCAGGTCATCCAGCTCATCCGGCCGTTCGGCGCGCAGCCCCTTGATGCCGAACGCCTCGGCCAAGTTCACGAAGTCAGGCAGCGCATCCGAGTAGCTCTCGGCGTACCGGCTGCCGTGAAAGAACTCCTGCCATTGGCGAACCATGCCGAGGTATTCGTTGTTGACGATGAAGATCTTGACGGGCAGCCGGTACTGCTGAACCGTGGCGAGCTCCTGCAGGTTCATCATGAACGACGCCTCGCCGGCGACACAGATCACCAGCCGCTCGAGATCGGCGATCTGGCTGCCGATAGCAGCCGGAAAGCCATACCCCATGGTCCCGAGCCCGCCCGACGTCATCCAGCGTTGCGGCCGCTCGAACTGCAGGTACTGGGCCGCCCACATCTGGTGCTGGCCGACCTCGGTCGTGACATAGGCATCCCGTTTGGCAAGGGCGGCGTTGAGGCGCTGCAGCGCGTACTGCGGCTTGATGCGCTGGTCGGTGTTCTCGAATTCCAGACATTTGCGCGCCCGCCAGCCGCTGATGGTCTTCCACCACGCCTCCAGACCATTGGCGCCCGCCGGCCGGCCTCCGGCCTTCCAGCCCCGCCGGAGCGCGTTGATCGATCTTCCGGCGTCGCCCTGAACGGGAACGTCAACCGCCACGTTCTTGTTGATGCTGGAAGGGTCGATATCGATATGGATCTTCTTCGAGGCCGGCGAAAAGGCGTCGAGACGACCGGTGACCCGGTCATCGAAACGGGCCCCGATGTTGAGCATGACGTCGCAGTCGTGCATGGCCATGTTGGCTTCGTACGTCCCGTGCATGCCCAGCATGCCGAGGAAGTTGGGCTCGCTGGCGGGCACGGCCCCGAGGCCCATCAGGGTCGTTGTGACCGGAAATCCTGTCTCGCGAACCAGGCGGGTGAGCGACCGACAGGCAGCCGGTCCCGAATTGACCACCCCGCCACCCGCATAGATGATCGGACGCTTGGCACGCAGGAGCAGTTCAAGCGCGACCTTCACCTGCGAGGCGGCGGGGCTTTCCTTCGGTCGATAGCGGGCATGGGTCGACGGCGGCGCGGTATAGGCCAGTTCCGCATTCTGCACGTCCTTCGGCAGGTCCACGACAACCGGGCCCGGCCTCCCCTTGGCGGCAACCAGAAAGGCTTCGGCGAGTACCGGAGCCAGTTGGCGAATGTCCTTGACCAGGTAGTTGTGCTTGGTGCACGAACGCGTGATGCCGACGGTATCCGCTTCCTGGAAGGCGTCGTTCCCGATCAGGTGAGTCGGCACCTGTCCGGTCAGGCACACGATGGGGACACTGTCCATCAGCGCATCGGTCAGGCCGGTCACCGTATTGGTCGCTCCCGGCCCCGACGTCACCAGCACGACCCCCACCCGCCCCGTGGAGCGTGCGTACCCCTCGGCCATGTGGACGGCCGCCTGCTCGTGGCGCACCAGGACATGGCGCACCCGGTTCTGCCGGAAGATGGCATCGTAGATCGGGAGCACCGCGCCGCCGGGATAGCCGAACACCACGTCGACTCCGAGGTCGGCAAGTACCTGCACGATGATTTCCGCTCCGGTTTTCTGCATTGCGATCTTCAAGCAAGATTGAGAGGGACCATTGTAGGGTCCGGAACGGACACGCACACACGAGAGCAAGGGACCGTCGGCACAGGCAGGCAACCTTGACCGGGTCGAAACCTCGCAAATGGCGCGGTTCCCCTGTTCCGGAATACGGGCTGGCCTCGCGTACCGGTACGGGCACCATGAGCTGAACCGGCGCCACCCGGAAAGTATAGGGCGGTCCAACGACCTGCGGGAACCCGTTCCCGCAGAAGAAGCCCGAGGCGCTGCGCTTCCGGCAGGGGAGTTGCAGTGGACGCGGGCAATGGACCCGGACACCGGTGGTGCAACGCCATTCTGCCGGCACCCGGCGGAGACCATATCTTACAATCCACTGGATGATTCGGAATAGAATCCCGGTGCACCGTGCGGGCCAGTGGAGCGTTCGCGTCTCCGGCAACTGGCGCGTGGTGTTCCGCTTCAAGGACGGGGAGGCCGTGGACGTAAACCTGCTCGACTACCACTGACAACAGGGGAGCGATGATCGTGAACGACATTGTGAGTGATCGCGTCGGCCCGATGCTGAACCCGCCGCACCTGGGGGAACTCATCCGCGAGAGCATGGACGATGTGGGCTGGAACGTGACCGAAACAGCGGCGCGTCTCGGGTGCGAGCGCGGAACGCTGTCGCGGCTGCTGAACGGCAAGGCGGGCGTATCGGCCAACATGGCGTTGGCGCTGGAGGAAATCGGCTGGGGCACTGCCGATCACTGGATGCGGATGCAGGCGAGCTATGAGCTTGCGCAGGCACGCCGCGACCGGGTTGCCGCCGAACGGTGTGTGCGTGCGCTGCCCGCATGATCGGGTTTCAGGCCAGCACAGCCGGGCGGGTCAAGGCGAGCGTCGTCAGCTGATGCATCTGTCGTGGAACGACGCCCGCGCGGCGGTCTTTGCTGAAGACTGGAAGGACGCGACCTGTGAGAAGGGCGAGACGCAAAGCTTCCATAACGACCTCTTCAAGGTCTTCGGGAAGCGCCGTCATGAAGTGGCCCGCTGCGAGCAACACGTGTCCAAGCTCGGCCATCGCACCGGGTTCATCGACCTGTTACGGCCAGGCGTGCTTCGAGAGCTTTCTCTCTCTCATCTTCCGCGCCCTTTCCGGCCAAGGCCGCATGGATGCGGTTCGATACGCGGTCGGCGGTGCACTTGCCCGACTGGGCGGGCAAGTGGACGGACTGCGCGGTGGTGTCGTCGAAGCGCAAGCCGGCCAAGCGGACCCACCGGTTCATCGGACAGACGGACTGGCCAGCATATCGTGGCCAGGCTGCGACCCGGTGGGCAACCCCCTCCGAAAACCTGTAGATTCGTTCTAGAATCGGTGATCCGTGTGCGAGAAGCATGATCTCAATGGAGAGCCCGGTGCCAAAAACCCGGCACACCGGGTTCGGGGAACGGAGTAAGGAAAGGGATCTGCTTACAGGCGTCGGCACCTCCTCCCGATTCTACCGACACATAGGGCGATCTACCGGGCCGCTGGATATGTAGGGGTATGAACTACCGCATCGAGGACATCGAGAGCCAGCTGCGGGCTGGCGAGGACAGCAACTGGGAATTCAAGCAGGTGGAATTTGCCGGGGATCGTCCAAGACGGCCGCCCCGTGGCGACTGGGCCGACGAGATCGCAGCCTTCGCCAACGCTGCCGGGAGCGTGGTGCTCGCCGGTGTGGCCGACGACGGCAGCGTCATCGGCATGTCGCGTACGCAAATCGTCAGTCTGGACACCCTGCTCGTGGAGGTGAGCACCGATACGATCAAGCCGGCCGTTCGCATCCGCACACTTCACAGGGAGTTGTCCGACGGCAACCTGGTGCTGCTGGCCCAAATCCCGGCGAGCGATTCCGTCCATGAGAGTCCTGGCGGGTGCTATATCCGTGTCGGCGCCGCGAAGCGGCTCATGACGGGCGACGAACGCTTGCGACTGGCGCAACGGCGGTCGCAGGCCCGCTTCTTGTGGTTCGACAAGCAGCCCGTGCCGGAGACCGGATTCCGTACCCTGTCCGAGGCGCTCTGGAAACCGTTGCTCAGCGCCGAGGGGGCGGCCGAGCCCGAGGCAGCGCTCGGGAAGCTGGCGCTTCTGGTGGACGATGAAAAAGGCACCCTTCGCGCGACGGTAGCTGGCGTGCTGTTATGCACTCGAGCTCCGGAACGATGGCTCCCGAACGCCTGCATCACGGCGACCCGATACCACGGCGGAGACCGTGCCTCGGGCCAGGTCGATTCTCAGGAGATCACCGGACCGCTGAATGAACAGATTGCCGGCGCCGTCGCCTTTGCCGTGAGAAACATGCAGGTCGGGGCACGAAAGGACCCGGCCCGTTCGGACCTGCCCCAGTACAGCGAACAGGCCCTGTTCGAGGCGCTGGTCAACGCCGTCGTTCATCGCGACTATTCCATGAAAGGAAACAGGGTTCGTCTGTCCATGTTCGATGACCGCGTGGAAATCCAGTCGCCCGGTTCCCTGCCGAACAACCTGACAGTGGAGAGCATGGCCTCGCGGCAATCGACCCGCAATGAAGCTCTCACTTCCGTATTGGCGCGGATGCCCGTCGGGGGAATCCGCGGCGGCGAGGACAGGCGTTACTTCATGGAGCGCCGGGGCGACGGCGTACCCATCATCCGCCGCGAGACATGGGCGTTGTGCGGGAAGTATCCCGATTACACGATTATCAACGAGGCCGAGGTGCTTCTGGTCATTCCTGCAGCGCCCCAGGAACGAAGCCCTGCCCGCACCGTCATCTCCGTGCGATCCCAGGGCCGGACCCTGCCGGGTGCCGACCTCCTGTTCCTGTTTCCGAACAAGACCTGGAAGCAGGCTGCCACGGACGAGCAGGGCGAGGCGGCAGTCGACCTGCACACGACCCAACTGCCCATGACCGTGTTCGCGTCCGCACCGGGACACGCCGCGCACCTGGAGCGGGACTGGATACCGGTCGAACGCGCTCTGGCGATCGACCTTGAGCCCCTTCCGGCCGGCGGAAGCGTCATTTTTCCGGAAGCCGCCGGCCACGTTCCAGGATTGCAGGGCAGGCTCAATCCCCTGCGCGACGTTCATGACCGGACCTATCTCTATGCCTCAAACATCGCTATCGACGAGGGCCGGCAGCAGCCGGTTCATTTCACCCCCGGCGAGAAACTGCAACTGACCGATGCGGAAGGGACCGAACGGCACGTGCGGATCATCGAGATCGTCGGTCGATCGGCCCTTGTCGAATATGTCGATGCCCGGCGAGAGAGCCGTTGAACCCATGCGTTCCTGAACGGCGGCCACGTAGCGCGTTTCCGGGCGTCGGCGGCAGATACCGGAAGAAACCTCTCCAGCCGCACGGCCTCCGTTTCCCGCTCGATGCCCCATTCAGCCGGGCAGAGCCCGCCCGGCGCCAGAATCCATCGCTTGTACACCTTGACTCGCCGGACATTTCGAAATTTGCCGTGCGGTGCTGCATCTGCTGGCTGACCCGAGCACCCCTGGCAAGGACTGGCCGACCCTGACCACAGCTCTGACAGACTGCTGCCGATCATGCCAGCAATTCGCCCCCATAAGAGCTTCACCGCCACGCACAACCGCACACCGGACAGCCAACCTGTTGATCCTCGCGGCCGAATTTCTCACTTTTCGGGAGGTCCGGATCTTGTCTGCCAGGAATGTCGACGGTGCTGCAAGCCGCCACTCGCGGCTGCCGTCCATCAAGCAATTACGATCAGCCGCGGATGTCAACGCGCTACCGGATGACCCGGCAGCGCTCAAGCTGCTGCTGCTGGAAGCAGTTTGCCGCGGTCCGCGAATGACCAGTTGCGACGTGGAGCGCCTGGGTCCGGGCCGACACTACGTCGGGGATGGCACCGGCTTGTTTATTGACGTGTCGAAGAAGCGAAGGATTTCTTTTGGCCAGCGGCTGCGGATCGCAGGGACGGGCAAACGGGTCGAATTGGGTTTCGGTTCATGGCCCGCGTTTCGCCTTGAAGAAGCAAGGGATCGGGCGGCCGCCTGCCAGCGCATGGCGAGGCAGGGCCAGAATCCATCGCAGGCGCGGCCCGATGCGCCCACCCTGGCGGAGGCTGTGGAAGAGTTCTTCTGCGAGTTCGGTCCCGCCTGGGTGGGCCGCACCACAGAGCAGGCCTATCGAGCAAGCTTTGCCAAGTACCTGGCACCGACGCTCGGCTCCTTGCGCGTCCACCAAATCAAGCGCTCCGATCTCGCAGCGGCCGTCAAACCGGCCTGGGTGACCCACCGAAGGGTCGGGCGCGACTTGTTGCGCATACTGCGCGGCACCTTCCGCCGGGTGCGCGCCCACGATTTCCGCGCCGATCTGCCGACTGACGGGGTTGAGGATCTGTTGCCGCGGATCGAGCGCGAGGAGCGGCATCATGCCGCGCTGGGCCATGCGGACATCCCGGAAGCGGTCTCGAGAGCACAGAACTTTCGGAACTTCGTCCGCCGGATCCGGCCGGGGGATGCAGCGGTCGCCCTAGCGTTCGAGATGGTAATCCTCACGGGCCTGCGGCGTCAGGAGGTGGTGGGCATCCGCTGGAACGAAATCGACGAACAGGAACGCCTGCTGACCATCGGAGCATCGCGGATGAAGAAGAAGACGCGAGCCCACAAGGTTCCGTTATCGAGTGCGGCGATGGACGTGTTGCGGCGCGTACACGAACTTGGCATGGGCAGGGAAGACGGCGACGGGCGGGTGTTCGGATACCGCGAGCCGGATGAGAACGGCGCGGCCGTCAAGCTGATTTCGCCCTACGCATTGTCCCGCTTCCTGCAGCGCCTCGGGCTCAAGGGAACCCTGCACGGTATTCGCAGTACCTTCGACGACTGGGCCACCGAAAGGGGAACAGATGCCCAGATCGTGGAGCGAGCGCTGGGACACGCAGTTCGGAACAAGGTCAGGCGGGCCTATTCGCGGACCGACTTGCTGGAACGACGACGGGAACTCATGGAAGCATGGGGCGAGCACGCTGCACCGCAACTGCGTGATGGACGGACCCGTTGATGACGGGAGCCAATGAGGCCAACCACAACCCGAACGGAAACCCTGCCACAGACTACCGGAACCAGGAAGCCAGAAAAAAGGCGGCGGCCCGATGGCCGCCGCCCAATTGACGAAACCCTATTGCCGTTTCAGGCAACGGTGTTTGCCATCAACGCGTCAGAAGGATACGACAACACCGCCCATCACGAGCGAGTCGTCGTTCTTACCGGTCCCGTCGTCGCCGGTACCTTCCTCTTCAAGACTCATGTACTCGACAAAGACACTCATGCCGCCGCCGACCGCATAGTTTGCGCCGACGACCAGTGCGGTCTCTTCTTCCTTCGTGCCATCCTTCTTCTGCACACTGTACGTAACGGCAGGAGTGAAAGATCCCAAAGCGTACTTGGCCGCTATGGTGTATCCGCTGAAGTCACCATCACCGTTGTCAAACCAAGCAGCTCCAAGGGTTGCACCACCCATTCCGACAGTACCGGCAACGGACTGAGAATCGATCTCTTTCTTCTTCTCACTCTTATCAGCGTCAGATGTCTGCCACGAACCGCCAAGTGCCAAGTTGATGCCGCCCATGTCCGCGGCGAACTTGGCAGCAACCGCCATGTAGTCAGGCTTGTTGCCGTCGTCTTTTGCCGCATTCTTGAGCGTGACGCCTTGGTTAGCACCCATGTTCGGAGCGTACGTGACCATCGCAGAGAAGCCACCCATGGTCGGAGTGGCGTAGGAAATGGCCTCGGACGTTCCACAATAATTTGATTCTGAGAACGTGGCATTGCCGGAATCGAAGCCACTGAACAACGTGTACCAAGTCGCATTCACCCCACCCGGAGCAAACGCGATCGGCCGGGGCAGCATCGCGCAGCTCGCCGCGCTGTGCGCACCGATGCTTACGGTACCAAATCCACCACCCACGGTAACGAAGAGAACATCAGGCGCGTAGTTCGTAGTACTCTCATGGTCGGTCACCTCGTAATTTTTCGTCATGTCATCTTCACCCATTCTGTCTTTCGCTATAAATAAATCCTTACCTTTCTTGTCTGCTATTTTTGCCTTGGCTTGTCCACCAGTTCCTCGCTGGTTCACCTGATACTGAAGTTTCGCACCAACTTCAAGGCCGTTGTCGAGGGTCTTGCTGTAATCAAGATTGATGCGGCTGAACAGGCCCCGCGAAAG
This sequence comes from Alphaproteobacteria bacterium, assembly GCA_965203385.1. Classification (GTDB taxonomy): domain Bacteria; phylum Pseudomonadota; class Alphaproteobacteria; order TMED109; family TMED109; genus VXPW01. The sequence goes on along the minus strand of OZ241893.1, from coordinate 993,126 downwards.
ACCGTCTTCTCCGGTATCCGACGAGCCGCCGATCACTTCCACGACGCCACCGACCGTAACCCCGTCTTCCGCTTGCGCGGTTCCCGCGAATCGGTTCCGCGGTGCTCCTCACCAACCTCCGGCAGCAGGCCGCAAGGCCTCCGTAGCGCGATTCCCAGCAGATTTTGCCCAGTCTTTTCCGGACAATCCATCTCCGTCGAAATTTTCTTGTACCGGTCTTCGGCGGCCGTGTTCGGCACGCTGAGCCCGAACTGGTTCATGGTGCTCGGTCCCGCAGCGCCCGTTCCCAGCCACGCTCCCGGCGTCGCTGTTCCTTCGGTCAATTGTCGCGCATGGCCAAGAGGGCAAAAACGGGCACTTTCTCCTCCACCAGCCGCGTCCGACCCGGCAATCCGGTCAACTCAATGACGGTCGCGAACTCCTCCAGCACACCACCAAGCCGACGCACGAGCCGAACGGCCGCCCCAGCCGTGCCGCCCGTTGCGATCAGGTCATCGATCAGCAACACCCTCTCACCCGGGCGAATTGCGTCGCGGTGGATTTCCAGTGCATCGGAACCGTATTCCAGGGTATAGGTTTCCATGATGGTCGCGTGGGGTAGCTTGCCGGCCTTCCGTACCGGCACAAACCCGATTCCGAGAGAGGCTGCAACCGCCGCCCCGAAAATCAGCCCGCGCGCCTCAATGGCCGCAACCCGGTCGATCTCCCGTCCACGGTACCGGTTGGTCAGGAGTTCGATCACGCGTCCGAACCCTGCACCATCCTGGACGAGCGTTGTAATATCCCGAAAGAGAATCCCCGGTTTCGGATGATCGGGGATCGTGCGAATCAGGGAGGCGAAATCAGTGTTTCCTTCGAAGTGGTGCATGCTGGCCTCCTTGGTTCTCGTGGTCGGTTTCCGCGCCGAAGCCGAGATTCCGGTCCGGTCCGACCTGGTCGGTTCCAGTACAAACTATCGGGTCAAGGGCACCGAGACCCTGTTCGAAGTGGCGCGCCCGAACGGCCTCGCCTTTACCGAAATCATGAGTGCAAATCCGGGGGTTGATCCCTGGATTCCGGAAGCCGATATAGATCTCGTGTTGCCGTCCCGCCACATCCTGCCACAGGGCAGGCGGACCGGGATCATCGTCAATCTCGGCGATTCGCGATTGTACTATTTCCCCGAGGATGGCACGGCCCCGGCATCGTTCCCCATTGGAATCGGTCGCTACAACTGGGCCACGCCGCTGGGTACCACTGAGGTCGTGCGAAAGGCCGAGAATCCGACCTGGTACGTGCCGAAATCGATTCGCGAGGAAGATCCCTCTCTGCCACCCGTCGTACCGCCCGGACCGGATAATCCGTTGGGGGGGCACGCTCTGTACCTGGGAATGTCGGGTTACCTGATTCACGGCACCAACAAGCCGTGGGGGGTCGGCATGCGGGTGACCCACGGCTGCATCCGCATGTACCCGGAGAACATTGCCTGGCTGTTTCGGACCGTTTATCCGGGTACGCCGGTCACGATCGTGAACCAGCCCGTCAAGGCGGGTTGGGATGGCGACGCGTTCTTCGTGGAAGTGCACCGCGAGGCCGACTATGCCCGTGAAACCGGCGATGATATCGACGTGCCGCCAGCAGCCAGCACTCCCCAACAGCTATACCCCGTAGCAGCCACGATCATTCAACGCGTGGCCGGCACCGAGGTTGCCCGAATCAACTGGAACCGCGTCCGAAAGGCGATTCGGGAAGCCACGGGGATGCCCGTGAAGGTGAGCTTCGATCCTGAACCGGGCAGCGCACCACCACCCGAAATCTGATCGTCCGGCGGATTCCCCTCCGCTCAACGCAGCATGGTCATTGGGTGACGAACCCGCCGGGCGAACAGGGCTCGCGCTGTCCGTCAGGAAGGGAGCCCTCAAGAAAAGCCGGTTTGCGAGAAAGCCTTTGCCGGAAGCCGACCGCCACCAGGCACCAAAGGATTGATGTCACACAATGGACGAGTCCGCAGGCTGAATGATCATTTGAGCTTCAGCCTGCGGATCAGGGTTGCGGGCAACCCGCTGTCTGTGCCAGTGCGAACTACTTCCGCGACATCGTGGCAAACATCCGGTCAATTTTTTCGCTAAGTGCGCGCAATCCTGCCCGATTCTGTTCAGACATGGCCATTGCTCGCTCCACCATCCGCCGCAACTCTGCATCGCGCATGGCATCTTCGCTGGATCCCGACGCAATCATTTCACTGTTGCTCGCGACGGCTTGGCCCGCCGCTTCGACGGCAGCCGCATTGGCCTCCGCTGCTGCACTCAACATCGCCATCTGTTCCTGGCAATCCCGGCAGGCGCCGGCGCACCCGGACAAGGTCAAGGCAGTCAGAACAGTGACGAGGACACCCATACCGGTGCGGGGCAGGTGTTGCATATCAGAAACTCCTCATGAGGGCGCTTGGCGAATCAGCAAACCTGGTGCAGCGCCAGTCCCAAGCGAGGATATGGGGAAACCGCGTTCATTACAACCAGAGCTTGGGAACCCAGCTCAAGCGCCCTGCCTCGGAATGCGGACCCCGCATCCTCTTGTCCATGAGCGATCCGACGCGATAACGACCTGGACCGCTGCCGGGTGCAGGCACGGGTGCATTTCCGAACGTCGGCCGGCACCTGCACTTCCGGTGGAACCGGAATTCCATGGTCATTGCCGCCGGTTGATCTCAGATTGCGTGTGTGCTGGTGGCAACGATTTCGGAACCGGCGCCGGCGAAGAAGGTCATCCGGCATCCTCTGCCTCAACCGATGGATGCAATGCCTCTCATCAAGGCGCAGGAGGGCCGCCATTGCCTTCGGGCACCCGTTGGATGCGCTTCACACTGTCTCCAAGGTCCCTTTGCCCCCATTCCAAAGACCGTCCTCACGTCGACAAGATCTTTCGGGCCAAAACGTCCGGGTCGGCGGCCACGGTTTGGGGGGCGTGGTCCAGTACGCAGTCGGCATCGTACCGACCGCGGAACCAGGTATCTTGGCGGCGCGCATAGCGCCGGGTTTCATTGACGGTGAGAGTGGCCGCGGCATCTAGCGTGAGTTCTCCGCAAAGGTATCGAGAAAGCGGACGCAGGCCGTGGGCCTTGCGGACAGGCGCGTCTTCGGGCACGGAGAGTTTGCGGAACGCACGCACCTCATCAAGCGCCCCGGAGGCCAGCATGTGCCGTACCCGGGCCTCAATCGCTGCCCGGACCGACTCCCGCGGCGGACGGAGCAAAATCCGGCAGGCCCGCAGCCCGGAAAGGGGCGGGGGTGATTGCTGCCACGTTGACAACGGCCGCCCGGTCGCGAGCCAGACTTCCCAGCCACGGACTATGCGTTGCCGGTCACCCGGCTCCAGCCGGTCGGCGAGCACGGGGTCCACGCCGCGCAGTTCGGCGTGCAACGCTGCTGCCCCCACCGCCTCCAGGCGCTGGACGGCCCGCCGCCGGACCGATTCCGGGATGGGCGGAATCGCTGCAAACCCGCGCAGCAACGCTTCCAGGTACAGCCCGCTCCCCCCGACCACGACGGAAGCGCGGCCATCGTTGTGGCCCTCTGCCACCGCTTGCAGCGCAAGCTCACGCCAGCGGCCGGCGGAGCAGCGGTCGCCGGGACCGAGTATCCCGTACAAGCGATGGGGTACCCGCTGTTCGGCCGCCGGACTCGGTCTCGCGGTCAGAACCCGAAAGGCTTCGTAGAGCTGAACGCTGTCTGCGTTGATGATCTGCCCGTCGAGCCGACGAGCCAGTGCTTCCGCCAGCTTCGATTTGCCGGAAGCGGTCGGCCCGGCCACCGCGAATACCCGCGGTTGACCGGTGTCCCCGGGTGACAGGGCCGGGCCGTCCGGATCAGCTCTCTTCGGTGCGGAGCGCAACGAACAGATTGTTGCCCTCACGGTTGACGAGCAGGAGGATCGACGTCTGCCCCTCCTGCTGCAGCCGGCCGACCTCTTCGACCACGGCGGCGGGTGTAGTCACCGGTTCGCGGTCGACCTCCTGAATGACGTCGCCGACCTGCATCCCCTTCATGGCGGCGTCCGAATCGGGCGCGACGCCGGTGACTACCACGCCACTGACGTCTTCCTCGATTTGCAGGCGCGACCGCTCCACCGGGGTCAGGGCCGAGAGCATGAGGCCCAGCGATTCCGCACTGGCAGGAACGGGGGCCGTGCCGGCATCGGCGTTCGCCAGGGCGGCTTCCGCCTTTTCGAGCTCGCCGAGCTTGACCTGAACGGTTTCCTTTCGGCCGTCACGCCACAAGGCAATTTCGATTTCGCTTCCGACTTCGGCTCCGGCCACCATGCGGGGCAGTTCGCGCACGGTCGGAATTTCCTTCCCGTCAAATTCCAGCAGCACGTCGCCCGGCTGGACTCCGGCCTGCGCCGCCGGACTGTCGGGAAACACGACGGCGACCAGGGCACCGGCCGGCTCTTCCAGGCGCAGCGATTCGGCTATGTCCTCTCCAACGCCCTGGATCTGCACCCCCAGCCAGCCCCGGCGGGTGCGTCCGTGTTCCTGGATCTGGGCGACGACCGTCTTTGCGATGGAGGAGGGAACGGCAAAGCCGATTCCGACGGAGCCGCCGGCGCCGCCGGGCGGCGAGTAGATCGAGGTATTGACTCCGATGACCTTGCCGTCGAGATTGAACAGCGGGCCGCCCGAGTTCCCGCGGTTGATGGCGGCGTCCGTCTGGATGTAGGCGTCAAAGGGCCCCGAACGGATGTCGCGGGCCAGCGCCGAAATCACACCCACCGTCAGTGTGCTGCTCAAACCGAACGGGTTGCCGATGGCGAACACCCAGTTTCCCATCCGGGCTGCATCCGAATCGCCCCACTCGACAACCGGCAGCGGCCCGTCGGCCTCAATCTTGAGCAGGGCCAGATCGGTCTTGGGGTCCGACCCCTTGATTTCGGCGGTGTACGTCTTTCCATCGTGCAGGGTCACGGCGATCTCGCCGGCATTCTCGATCACGTGATGATTGGTGACGATATAGCCGTCCGGATCAATCAGGAAACCGGATCCGCCGCCGAAGTTTCGCGGCGAACGCTGGTTCGGCGCCTGCTGCGGGTCTCGCTCGAAGAAATCACGGAAAAAGTCGCGAAACGGCGAATTCGGCGGAAACGCGTCAGGGGGCAGCGGCATCTGCGGCCGTGACCGCTGGCCGCCGGCCGTCTGCATCACCGTCGCAATGCTGACTACCGACGGGAGAAGTTGTTCCGTGAGATCGGCGAAATCCGGAAGGGGCGCGTCAGCCGCCTGCAAGTGAGTGGACGAGGTTCCCGAGAGAACGGCGACCAGACAGAATGCGGCGATCACGCGGTAGACAAGGGACGGGCGGATCATCAAGCACCTCCGGCCAAGCATGAAGTAGTGTTTCACCCCCGGAGGAGCCAAATTACGAACAAGCCGACACCGGCTCCCGCAATGCCTGCCGCCCGCACCGTTGAGGCCGGGAGAGCAAGCGATCGCTTCAGCACGTTTCGCATGCCATCCGGGAACAACGCATATAGTGCGCCCTCGATCATCAGCGCAAGCCCCAGTGCTGCCCACAGGTCATGCAACGGGATTCGCCCAGCCAGACCTATTCGTCGACGGTGATCGCGTCGGTACCAAAGAACCGGAAAAACTGGCTGTTCGGAGACAACACCATCGTCGTGTCTTCAGCAGACAGGGCATTGGCGTACGCCTGCATCGACCGGTAGAACGCGAAGAAGTCGGGGTCCTGCCCGAACGCCTCGGCGAAGATCCGGCTCTTCTCGGCGTCGCCCTGGCCCCGCAGCACGTCGGCATCGCGGGCGGCTTCCGCGAGAATCACGGTCTTGTCCCGGTCGGCCGCAGCGCGCACCCTCCGGGCCTGTTCCTCGCCTTCGGCGCGGATCTGGGCCGCTTCCTGCTGACGTTCGGTCTGCATCCGCCGGTAGATGGCTTCCGAGTTTTCGTTGGGCAGGTCAGCTCGCCGGACGCGCACGTCCTCGATGTGGAGACCGAAGGGCAGGGCCTCGCGCCGCACACCGTCTGCGACCGCGGCCATCAGTTCGGCGCGTTCATCGGAAATCACCGACTGGAGCGGCACCCCGCCGAGCACCTGCCGGAGGCTGTCGGTGATGATCGAACCAAGACGGGTACGAAGAGCCACCTCGAACCGGATGGTCTGGAAATACAACAGCGGATCGACAATCCGGTACCGCGCGAATGCATCGACGATCAAGCGCTTCTGGTCCGAAGAGATGATCTCTTCGGCCGGATTGTCAAACAACAGGATCCGGCGATCAAATACGGTGACGTTCTGAATGAAGGGGATCTTCCACTGCAGTCCGGGCTCCTGCACCACCCGCCGCGGCTCCCCGAACTGCAGCACAATCACCTGTTCCCGTTCGTCGACGATAAAGAAGCTGGCATAGGCGGCCACCAGCGCGAAGGCAGCAAGTGCCGCCAGGGCGATTCCGGCGATCCGTGTCATCAGTTGGCACTCCCTTCGGTAGCCCGGCGCCGGAGCTCCGGCAACGGCAGGTAGGGCACGACTCCCTCGCTTCCCGAATCGTCGACAATCACCTTGTTCATGTTGCTCATCAGCCCTTCCATCGTCTCCAGATAGATCCGCTTGCGCGTCACACTCTTGGCCTGTGCGTATTCCTGGTAGACCGACAGAAACCGCTGCGCGGCGCCATCGGCCTCTGCGATCACCTGCTGACGGTAGGCTTCCGCACCTTCGCGAACCTGCGCGGCCTCACCCTTGGCCTCGGGCACGATCCGGTTGGCGTAGGCTTGCGCCTCGTTCACCAGACGCTCCTGATCCGCGCGTGCACGCTGGACGTCCCGGTAATCGTCGATGACCTGCGGCGGCGGATCCGCCCGCTGGAGCAACAGCGCCGTCACCGCGATTCCGGTCTGGTACCGGTCGAGGATTTCCTGCAGCAGGGCCTGGGCTTCCTGACGCACCTGATCGCGACCTTCGGCGAGCGCAAACTCGATCGGGGTGCGGCCCATGATCTCCCGCATCACGCTCTCGGCGCTGTCGCGCACATTCTGATCGGGGTTTCGAAGGTTGAACACGAAATCGCCCGCGTTGCCGATGACCCACTGAACCACGAAATTGACATCGATGATGTTCTCGTCGCCGGTCAGCATCAGGCTTTCGTCATCGACGTTCCGAATACCGCTGCCGCCGCTGCGAAATCCGATCTCGACATTTCGGGTCCGGGTTACCGGAACCACGATCGCTTCTTCAATGGGACGGGGCAGCACGTAGTTCAGGCCCGGTTGGGTGGTTGCGACGTACTGCCCGAACCGGAGCACGACGCCCTGCTCCTGCGGTCCCACCGTGTAGAAGCCGCTGGCCAGCCACAGCCCGGCGACCACGGCGATTCCCAGCAGCAGGAACTTCTTGCTTCCCGGGCCCAATGACCGGAAGAATTTCCGGGCGGAATTGGCGGCATCGCCCAGGGGGTTCTGGGACGGGCCGCCCGAGAGAGGGCCGCCCGATCCGCTTCCCCAGTTGCCGGACCCGCGGTCCGACCCCCAGGGGCCATTCTGATTGTTCCAGGACATAGGTGAACTCAGCCGGAGACGGGCAGGTATGCCTGCGATTTACTCCCGGTCAATGTATGCGCTAACGGCGTCAGAACGCAACTGACCGGCTCCAAAGGCGGGCAAGGCCGGCATTTGCCGGGGCCGCACACCGATGCCGCCGCCCTCGCATCCGGACGCCGTTCGGCGCAGTCGCGGTGCGCGGTCCCGTGAAGAGCGGACCCTGGTGACGGACCACAGGCGAACCAGCCCCGGCTTGATCCTTTGCGCAGTGCCCCTCGGGCGGAGCCGCGGTCCTGGTGCAGGGGTACCGCCATCTTGCAGTGATGGGGCAGGGGCCGCGTCGTCGCTATCAGCCGAACCGTCGAAATACAAATCGGTTTGCGTGGACGTTCACGAAGGAAGTCGGGCGGAAGCGGCCGCGCCTTGCGTTGCCCTGACCACCTCTCGCTACGGCCGCCGGCAAATGTGTTGCAAATATGTTACTCGCGCAACCGGATTATCCGGGACGCCCCGATTCCCCTTGGATTCCTGTGTGACCGGGTTAACTTTTCAGTCTCAGTTCGGCCGGGCCTGGTTGTCTGTCTGCGGCGACCGCTAACGACCCTTGGGCTTTGTCGGCGCAACGTGTGTGACCATTGGGTCTCAAGTGAGTTCAGGAACCTCTTGAGGCCATCAGCGGGTGGCGGTTAACCCCGCCATACTTCAGAGGAGAACACTTTATGGCACAGCTTATTCGTCGCATGGCAGTATCGGGCCTTGGGCTCGCGGTTGCTGCCGCTGTCGCGTTCGCGGGAACCGCGAACGCGGAAGACGGGGTGACCGTCGGCGGTCTCGTGGAAGTCATCGGCGGCTCGTCCGACCGCAACGGCAAGGACGCGGATTCTTTTCCGGGTGTTGATGGCCTTGATCGAGGGCACTTTAGTCGCATCGTCGTCGACTACAACAAGAATCTCGACAACGGCTTACAAATTAGTGGAGACATTTCCTATCTGCTAAACAGTCGTGCCAATTTTGCTCCCGACATTCTTTCCCTCAGCGTGGGAGGGGGTTTCGGAACGATTACCGCGGGCGCAGCCGCAGCCGCACCTTGTGCTCTCATGCCACGCGTAATTGCATTCGTGCCCGGTGGGGTAAACGCGACTTGGTACGCTCTCTTTTCCGGTCTGAGCGATTATATTGTCGGCTCAAACACCACATTCTCTGAAGCAAATTACTGCGGCACACCCGAAAGCGTTTCCTACCAGACTCCGACCATGGGCGGCTTTTCCGCAATGGTGACCTATGCGCCCAGTTTCGGGTCCACGCAAAGCAAAGCGCTTAAGGATGCGGAGAAAGATAATGCCGCTGAGGGCTACTTTGCTGCTGCTGGTAAGTTCTCAAGCAACTTGGGTAGTATGAGCGTGGATCTGGGGGCTTCCTTCCAGAGGGCCGAAGACGACCGAATCGATTCCGTGTCTGTAGCCGGAATCGTGTCGTTCGGTGGTGCCAGTCTCGGAGCCTCTTGGTACGACAACGGTGACCCTAGCACACACGATTACCCCGCAACAAATTTCAAAGAATTCAAAACTGTTGCAAAATTATTGGCCGCCGGGACCGCTAACCGGAGCGGAACGGAAGGCTTTAACGTCGGAGCAAAGTACAAGCTCGGTGCGATCACACCCGCCATTACCTATAGTTCGATGAAGATGAAGCTCAATAATGGTTCAGTAAGTGGTAAACTGGATGGTGACGACGTAGCTTTGGGGTTTGATCTCGATCACGAAGCAACAGCATTAGCCGCAGGCGTGAGTTATGCTGTCGGTGGTGGATTGACGATATTCGCCGAGTACATGAAGGTCGACCTTGATTATGGTACGAAAAATATCACCGTGAACGGCTTTACTCTTGATGAAGGAAAATTGCTGAGGGAGAAAGCGGATGAAACTCTCCTCATGACTGGCGTTATTGTGAGCTTCTAGCTTTCCGAATGCTGAATTCCAAATCCCCGAGAAGAACACTTCGCTGAGAACATTCACTTTGGAAACGGCGGCGGCCCTCGGGCCGCCGCCTTGTGCTGCAATCACGATGCAGTCAGAAACCAAATTCTTGAGCAATTGCATCAGAGGCGATGACGCCACAAGTAACACAAGCATTTCATCGTTGTCTGTCCTCATGAGATCTTTTGTGTTCGGGCCCATGTACCTTAGAAATGCAGTCGGGTCGGCCTCCACATCACCGTGCAGCATTAAGCTGTGCGGGTTGGCGTACGAAAAGGGGGTGGCCCGCACGGTCGCATCACCGCCGGGCCATGGCTGAACATGCAACTCCGCTTGGAGATGGGTCTGTCCAGCGAGGAATATGTTGCCGCAGGGGCGTGGCGGAAAGCAACTCTTTCGGTTTGTCCGCTGCATCCCGAAGGCGGGTGCGGCCTGACGCGTCACCAGAAGTTAACGCATGAAATCACAAACACATGAGATGCTCTTGCAAAATTCCTGGCGGCATCAAATTCGGCGACGAAGCGCCGGAATCACCGCCCGGGCAGCAGCAGAATCGGCATCCGGGCCGGCCAGCGGACCGCCGATCCGCCCGATTTTTTCTCGCTGAGGGTCGTTTTCCGGACGTGGGGCACAGCGGTCCCGTGGCCCGGTTTCGGGCAGATGTCTGGAAGGGCGGGAGAGCCGGGCTCAGTTCAGCAGGCGGAATAGCTGGTCCACGCTGAGAGCGCAGATTCCGAACATGAGATGGGTCATGACCTTGGCGGGGCCACGGACGTAGATCCGGCGCCCGCCGAATTCGTCCTTGAGGCGTCCGTTGACCCGCTCGACGTTCGAGCGTTCCCGCAGACGCCGGCGCTCGGCCGGGACCCGGCGGGCGGCCCGGCGAGCCCGGGCCTCGGTCTGGATCGTCTGCTTGCGCTCACGGGTGCGCGGGTTGGGGTCGATGATCGGGACCTGTCCGAGCCGTTCGCTGCAGGCCCGGATCTCGGCCGCGTCGTAGGCGCTGTCCATCAGGTCATACAGGCTGGTCACCCGTTGGGCCGACAGATGCGCCAGCGGCAGCGCCACCTGGCTGTCGTGCACCGACGCCGAAGTCAGAATGCAACTCACCGGCACCCCGCCGTCCGCCGCATCGATATGAAGCTTGTAGCCGATCCAGCTCTCCTGGTGCCCCTTCGCATTGCGTTTCGTGCCCACATCACACGCCTGTGGCAGGTCCGACAACATCTCTGGCAACGTCATCGTCTGCTGACGCTCCAGGCGCCGCCGTGGCGGCCGCTTCTCGCCGCGACGCGGACGGCCGCGGCGGCGCTTTGGCTGCGGGGGCTTCGGCGTCGCCTTCTCCCGCGCCGGAATCGCCGTCGAATCCCGGGAAATATGCCCGACCAGACGCCGCCCCAAGGTCTTCGCCACCAACCCCGCATGCAATTGTTCCGGCAGTGCCGACGCCGCGAACTCCGCGAACGCCCGCGAGAACGTCGACTCGCTCGGCACTTCCCCCGCTCGAATCCAGCCGCACAGGCGCCGCAGCTTCCCGTCTTCCTGCAGCCGCTCAATCAGGGCCCGCGTCGTCGGCACATCGAACACCGCCTTGGCCAGAAACGCCCGCGCCAGCGACCAACGGTCCTCCAGCGGCCGACCCGGACCTGACGACGGACCCGGAATCACCGACATGTCCACGAACACAAACTCCATCAACTCCACGAAGCGCTGGTAGCGCGTCGGCAGCGGGCCCAGCTTCGATTCCAGCAGGGGAAACAACTCGCCTTGCAACACGGCGTGATATTGCGATAGAGTCACCTTCAGGGACATGGTCGCTCTCCCTTCTGATCCGGGGTGTGTTGGATTCTCAGGATACCAGAAGATGGCGGCCGGTCCCACCGAATTTCGCCTGATTCCGGCCGTAATTCCGCTTATTCCGATCTTTTTGCAAGACCCTCATGATACTATCAAATAAAATGATCTTGGTAATGGAAACAATCGGGGCGGCCTTTAGCCGCCCCGATTGAACAAGGTGGTGACCCGAGGGTCGCCACCAAGCAATTGCAAATGTGAAGTTCTCTAGACGATAGCTCAGAATGCGATCACTACGCCGGCAATCGCAACCGAATCTTCATTGTTGTTTTCGGCCTTGTCACCAGTTCTCCCGGTGGTTTCAATGTCCTGATATTCGCCCCACACGCTTAGGCCACCACCGATTTGATAGGTCGCGCCTACTGTTAAGTAGCTGGATTCACCGCCGGTTTCCCAATCGATAGTGCTATACGAAATGGCTGGGGAAATCTTGCCAAGTGTGTACTTGGCACCAACGCTGAAGCCGTCACCAGGGCCGTTGCCGTTTGCATGGGCAGTCTCAAACCAATCGGCAGCGACAGTGGCCCCGCCAAAACCGAATTGGATCCCGGCCACGGTCGAATCAAACTTATCGTCTTTTGCTGTCAGCATCCCAGCGGAAACAGCAATGTCCACGGCCCCCATATTGGCAGCGTACCGGACCGCCGCCTCCACGGCGTTCTCTGGTTTCATTTCGTCGGCATTGGCTCGGTAGTTCCCCTGATCAGCACCGTGTTTGGGAGCGAAACTCACCATTGCGGTAAGCCCCCCTATGCTAGGTGATGCGTAGGAGACGGCTGTTGGGGTCAGGCAGCCATGACCTTCGGCAAACCAGCCACCGCCTTTTGCGCCGAAGCCGACACCGGCGTGTCCGCCCCACCAACCGCTCGGCACCAAGGAGTACGCCCGTACGTGCAGGCTGCAAAGGGCCATCGCGTGGGAACCCAAGGATACCGTTCCGAAACCGCCACCAACCGACGTGAACAGCGTGTCAGGAGCGAAGCCTGTTTCAGTACCATCGCGTGAATTCAGCATGTAGCTAATCTGTCCGGACACCATTAACCCGTTGTCCAGCGTATTGCTGTAATCAACGACGATTCGGCTGAAGCGGCCGCGGTCGAATCCTTCCTCACCTTTGTCCGTGTTGGCTGCGAGAAACTCGATCACGCCGCCCACCTTGACCCCGTCTTCCGCGTTCGCGGTTCCCGCGTACGCAATACACCAAAGTTGCGCTCGGCGCGAAGAATGATCAGTTACATTGTGCCATTTGATGGTTGCAAGGCGGGCGCCATCATGCCGACCGCGAACGACCGGTCGAGGAACCGGGTTCCGGGTTACGATTCCGTAAAGAAGCTGGATGAGCGCGGGTTGCTTCCCCATATCTTCAATGAGGAGACGACGCTGCGGCCTGTGGCCGGAGAGATCCCCGAACCGGGGACGAGGGAGGTACACCTGAACAATTATCGGACGCTGACCGTTCCCGGATTCGAAGAGATCCTTGAATGCCGGGACTCAGACAACAGGCTGCGCGCCGTGATCGCCGTCCACGACACCACCCTGGGGCCGGCACTTGGCGGCTGCCGGATGTGGCGCTATGCGAGCGAAGCCGACGCGATGCTCGACGCGCAGCGCCTGGCCCGCGGCATGACCTTCAAGGCGGCCCTGGCCGAGTTGCCGCTTGGCGGCGGAAAAGCCGTGATCCTCGGGGATTCACGGCACGACAAGTCGCCGGAACTGTTCCGGGCGTTCGGCCGGGCGGTGGAGCATCTGCGCGGGATCTACATCACGAGCGAGGACGTCGGTACATCAGTAGCGGACATGGATTCGGTACGTCTGGAGACCGATCATGTCGCCGGCCTTGCGGGCGGCAGCGGTGACCCTTCTCCCATGACGGCACTCGGTGTGCTCCACGGAATGCGCGCCGCAGTCCGTCATCGCTACGGAGCCGATGATCTCGCCGGCATCACGGTTGCGGTCCAGGGTCTCGGGCAGGTGGGTCTGCACCTCTGTCAGTTGCTTCACGAAGCCGGAGCACGTCTGGTGGTGAGCGACGTGGTTGCCGACCGCGTGCAACAGGCGGTGACCAGGTGGTCCGCCACGTCCGTTGCACCGGATGCGATTATCGGCGAGAAGGTAGACGTGTTTGCGCCTTGCGCACTGGGCGGAATCATCAACCGGGAAACCCGGAAACAGCTCAGGGCCGGGGTAGTTGCAGGCGCTGCCAACAACCAACTGGAGTCGCCCGGGGACGGCGTGTCACTGCACTCGGCCGGCGTCCTCTATGCACCCGACTACGTGATCAACGCCGGCGGGCTGATCAGCGGATCGTGGGACATTCTTCGCCGCAATGAACCCTTCAACCGCACGGCTGCGGCCGAAACCGTCGCCGGGATCGGACCCCGGCTGCAGGCGATCTTCAACGAGAGCAGCCGGAACCAGTCGCCCGAACAAGTGGCTTACGCGATGGCGCAGAAGCGTCTGTCCGGGCAGATGACTGTCTGACCGGGACAGCCTGAAACTCTTGCATGGTGAGAGAAGGGACGGGACAGGTCAGATGAACGAGATACGCCCCCTTCAGCTCCGATGAACCGGTCCGAGCCCTTGCCACCGATAGCCTTCATTTTCCGGCCGTAGCCGCCGAGCGGTTCAAAGCGGTTCTCACCCGTGTCGTCCGACCGGTCGATGACCCGACCGTCGGCGTGGCTGTGTACTGAAGTTGTCGTGCCCCCCGAATTCCGGAGTAACCGCATGGGAGACCACCCACTTAAAGGCAACAGATCAATAGATCTCAGGCCGCCGGGCGGTGCCGCTTCCGGGCCAGAAACGGCGCCTTGCGAATCGCGGGCAGTTCCAGCGCCTGTCCACCGCCGGCCAGCGCCTTGATGAAACTCCGGTGCGGTTCGATCCGCAGGTACTGATCGGGCACCATGGCGGCCATGCGCCGGTCCTGCAGCAACGTCCGGTACAGCACCACCCGGAACCCGTGACCGGGTCCGACTTCGGCGGCCAGCGCCGGCACGACCGCCACCCCGAGGCCGGCCTGCACCATCGACAGCGCCACCTCGTACGTCCGGGTCGTGGCCGCGACCCGCGCCCGCGGCAGCACCCCCTTGTACCATTCCTCGATCCGGCGCTTGTGCTGGTTTCCGTACTCGAACCGGATGGTGCTGTTCAGCACCTCGGCGGCGGCGGGATCGACGTCCGCCGTGGCATCGTCCACGGCGTCGAGCGCCAGGCCTTCCGGAACCGCGAGCACATACGGATCCTCGAAGAGCTGGGTCTGCGCGAACGGGAGGTTGCTCGAGGCGATCGAATCCGAGGCCACCACCCCGACCGAAATGCGGCGCGCATAGAGCAGCTCGATCGTCTCGGCCGGCGGCACTTCGAGGACATCGATCTCGACGTTCGGAAACGAGGCGGCGAAGCGGCGCATCGCTTCCGGCAGCAGGTTCCGGGCAACCGAGCTGAGGATTCCCAGCTTGAGAATGCCGCGCGTGCCCGCGGTGAACTGGCCCACGCCGTCCAGCGCCTCGTCGTAGTCGCTGAGAATCCGTTCCACCCGCCGCACGAGGTACTGTCCGGCATCGGTAAGGTCGATCGAGCCCCCGTGCCGGCGGAGGACCTGGATGCCCAGTTCATCTTCCAGCTTGGCGATGTGCTGCGAGATCGTGGCCTGCGCCACGCCGAGCTGTTTGCTGGCGCGGGTAAAGGACGACGCGTTGGCCACCGCCCAGAAGGCCCGCAACTGAAAAAGCGACACGGCCATGGAATCCTCCCTCAGCCTGACCCGCAGGACGGTGCTCGGTCAGGCGCCGTTTCTCGCGCCCCGGGCGGCTGCCCCGCCCGGGGCGGCCGGCTGCAGCCGCACCCCCGGTCGCAGTCCGGCACCCGCATCAGTGCGCTTCCTCCCAGTTGGTGCCCACCCCCACCTCCACGACCAGGGGCACCGACATGGCGCAGACCGGCGACGGCGCCGTCTCCATGACCCGCTTGACCACCGCGGCCGTCTCCCCGGCCTCCGCCTCCGGTACCTCGAATACCAGTTCATCGTGGACCTGAAGCAGCATCTCGGCCTGCAGGCCGGCTTCGCGCAGCGCGGCCGGCATCCGGATCATCGCCCGCTTGATGATGTCGGCCGCCGCCCCCTGCAGCGGCGCGTTGATCGCCGCCCGCTCGGCCCCGGACCGCGCGGAGAAATTCCGGGTGCGGATGTTCGGCAGGTGGCAGCGGCGGCCGAACAGGGTGGTGACATAGCCGTGTTCCCGCGCGAACGCCCGGGTGGTTTCCATGTAGTGCTCGATGCCGGGATACTGCCGGAAATACGCGGCGATGATCCCTTTCGCTTCGTCCCGCGGAATCCCCAGTTGCCGCGCCAGTCCAAAGGCGCCCTGACCGTAGATCAGGCCGAAGTTCACCGCCTTGGCCCGCCGCCGCAGGGCCGCGTCCACGTCTGGCAGCGGCACCCCGAAGACCTGGGCGGCCGTCAGCGTGTGGATGTCCGCACCGTCGCGGAACGCCGTCCGCAGCGGGTCGATTCCGGCGACTTCCGCGAGCAGCCGGAGCTCGATCTGCGAATAGTCGGCGGCCAGCAGGACCCGGCCGGGCGGCGCCACGAAGGCGCGCCGGAGGCGGCGGCCCTCCTCGGTCCGGATCGGGATGTTCTGCAGGTTCGGGTCGCTCGACGAAAGCCTGCCGGTGGAAGCGGCGGTCATGTGAAACGAAGTGTGCACCCGACCGGTGGAACGGCTGCGCTTGAGCAGCACCTCCACGTACGTCGACTGCAGCTTCTGGAACTCGCGCCACGCCATCATGCAGTCCGCGATCTCGTGCCCCTGGGCGGCGAGATCTTCCAGTACGGCGTGCGAGGTCGAGGCATTTTTCCTGACGCGTGTCTTGCTGCCGGTCGAAAGTCCCAGTTCCTGGAACAGGACGGCACCCAGCTGGGCCGGCGACGACAGGTTGAACGGGCGGCCGGCCAGCCCGTGGATGCGGGTCTCGAGCGCCGCCATCCGCGCCTCGAAGTCGGCCCGGAGTTCCTGCAGGAAGCCGCGGTCCACCGCGATGCCGGCCCGCTCCATGGCCGCGAGAACGGGAACCAGCGGCCGCTCCAGCGTCTCGTAGACGGTCACCAGACGCTCCTTCAGCACGCGCGGCCGGAGCCGCCGATGGAGCTGCAGCGTGAGGTCGGCGTCCTCGGCGGCGTACTCGCAGGCCCGGTCCAGAGGGACCTGCGAAAACCGGATCTGGTTGCGGCCGGATCCGCACACTTCCGAAAACGGGATCGGACGAACGCCCAGATGGCGCTCGCTCAGGGCATCGAGGCCGTGCTTGGACCGGCCCGCATCGGCGACGTACGACAGGAGCATCGTGTCGTCGACCGGTGCGACCTCGATTCCGGCCGCGCGGTGCAGGACGTTCATGTCATACTTGATGTTCTGGCCGACCTTGAGCACCGCTGGACAGGCCAGCAGCGGCCGCAGCCGCTCCAGCACTTCCGCCGCCGGCGCCTGGACCGGCGGCGGCGGGGAAAACAGGCCGTCCTGGCCGCCATCCCCGGCCGCGCCCACATGCGCGAGCGGAATGTAGCACGCGCGGCCGGGATCGACCGCGAGCGAAATTCCGACCAGCTCCAGCGTCTCGAGCTCCAGTCCCGTGGTCTCGGTGTCGACCGCAACGATTCCGGCCGCCCGCGCCCGCGCAATCCACGCGTCCACCTGCTGCAGGTCGGTTACCAGTTCGTAGTGCCGTTCGACCGGGGCCGGACCGGCCCCGGTCTCGGCCGGACGGCCGTCGTCCAGATGGCCGGCGACCCGCCGCACCAGGCTGACAAACCCCTGGTCACGGAGAAATCCGACCAGCCGGTCGGCATCCGGCGGGTGGCGGCGCAGGGCGTCGAGACCCACGTCGACCGGCACGTCGCGCCGCAGCGTGACCAGTTGCAGGCTGGTGCGCGCCGCTTCGGCATGCTCGAGCAGCCGCTCACGGCGTTTCGGCTGCGCCACCGTCGCCGCCCCGGCCAGCACGCCCTCGAGGGAACCGAACCGGTTCACCAGTTCGGCCGCGGTCTTCACGCCGATGCCCGGCACCCCGGGGACATTGTCGGTCGAATCCCCGGCCAGTGCCTGCACATCCGGCACCCGCTCCGGCGCCACCCCGAACTTCTTCGCCACCTCAGCCGGCCCGATCGGTTCCAGATCCCGGGGGTCGAGCATCCGGATGTGCGGGCCCACCAGCTGCATGAGATCCTTGTCGGACGAGACGATCTCGACCTCCCAGCCGGCCGAGCGGGCGAGCACCGCGTACGTGGCGATGAGGTCGTCGGCCTCGAACCCGGCGCGCTCGATGGCCGGCAGCCCGAACGCCCGGGTGGCGTCGCGCACCAGCGGGAACTGCGGAACCAGGGCCTCGGGCGGCGGCGGCCGATGAGCCTTGTAATCGGGGAAGATCTCGTTCCGGAAGGACTTCGACCCGGCATCGAAGATCACCGCCAGGCCGTCGCTGGCCACCTGCTGCTGCAGCCGCCACAGCATGCTGCAGAAACCGTATACGGCGTTGACCGGCGTGCCGTCCGCACGCGTCAGTTCCCGCATGGCGTGGAAGGCGCGAAACAGGTACCCGGAGCCATCGACCAGGATCAGCCGGGGCCGGTCCGAAGGCGCTTCCGTCACTGCGGTCGATTCGGGCGCCACAGTATGATGCCGTCAGTCCGGGCGTCGCACGAAGCGCCGGCCGCAATAGGGGCACACGACGCACTCCGCCGCCCGGAGCGACAGGAACACGCGCGGGTGGCCGGCTCCGCCGCCCCCGTCACAGGCTACCCGGTCGCCCTCAACCTCAACCGTATCCGAAGGCGTCATGGCATCCAGACCCAGGGCGCGTACCGGCCGGTGGTGATTGCCACGCGCGGGACGGAATGATAAGGAAAGGGTGACAGCCATGCCAGACGAACCCGGTTTTCCCTCCGCGCCCGATGCCGCCGGCGCCGCCATCCGCATCAGCGGCCTGGAAAAGGTGTACCGGCCGCGGGCGGGCCAGCCTTCCCTGCGGGCGCTGCACGGGGTCAGCCTGGAGATCCCGCAAGGCTCCATTTTCGGCCTGCTGGGCCCCAACGGGGCGGGCAAGTCGACGCTGATCAACATTCTGGCCGGGCTGGTCACGAAGACCGGCGGGCAGGTCGCCATCAACGGGCATGACCTGGATACCGCCTGGCGGCAGGCGCGCCTCTCGATCGGCGTCATGCCGCAGGAACTGGTCCTCGATCCGTTTTTCACGCCCCGTCAGACCATGGAACTGCAGGCCGGTCTCTACGGTGTGCCGCCGCGCCGGCGCCAGACGGAGGCGCTGCTCGAGATGGTGGGCCTGGGCGACAAGGCCGACGTCTACTCCCGCTCCCTGTCCGGCGGCATGCGCCGGCGCCTGATGATGGCCAAGGCCCTGGTGCACCGGCCGCCGATCGTGATCCTCGACGAACCCACCGCCGGGGTCGACATCGAGCTGCGCGAACTGCTGTGGAACGAGGTCCGGTCGATCAACGAGGCGGGGGCGACGATTCTGCTGACCACCCACCACTTCGAGGAGGTCGAGGCCATCTGCGACCGGATCGCCATCATCAACCAGGGGTCGGTGATGCTCGAGGGGCGCATGGACGAGCTGCTCGCCCGGCTGGACCGCAAGGAACTGGTGGTCCGGCTGGCGGAGCCGTGCACCGAGGTGCCGGCGGCACTCGGCGATCTGGATGCCCGCCTCGACGGCGAACGGACGGTGGTCATCGGCTTTCAGCCGACCCGTATCCGGACCATCGACCTCCTGGGCCGGATGAGCGAGGCCGCCCTCCAGATCGAAGACCTCTCGACGCGCGAACCCAATCTGGAAGACCTGTTCCGCACGTTGACGCGCGAACCGGCGTCCGGCGCCCCGCACCCGTGACCGACCTCCGGGCCGCCGCCGCCGGGGCCCGCGCCTGGCCGTTCGCCGAGGCGCGCCGTCTCGCCGCGCGCCTCGACAACCGGTTGCCGGCGAAGGGCCACGTGCTCTTCGAAACCGGCTTCGGGCCTTCGGGCCTGCCCCACATCGGCACCTTCGGCGAGGTCGCCCGCACGACCATGGTGCGCCGCGCCTTCGAAACCCTGACCG
The DNA here is from genome assembly GCA_965203385.1 of Alphaproteobacteria bacterium. Taxonomy (GTDB): domain Bacteria; phylum Pseudomonadota; class Alphaproteobacteria; order TMED109; family TMED109; genus VXPW01. Next base: position 973,659 of record OZ241893.1, on the reverse strand, counting down.
GCATGCCCACGCGGCTGATCGCGTTCTCCGACGACATGGACGGCCTCCGGAGCGTGCCGGCCAACGTGCCGCAGCCGGACATGCTGGCCTCCCACCTGGGTCGTCCGCTGAGCGACGTTCCCGACCCGTTCGGCCAGTACCCGAGTTTCGCCGAGCACAACAACGCGCAGCTTCGGGCCTTTCTCGACCGGTTCGGTTTCGACTACGAGTTCCGAAGCTCGGCCCGCAGCTACCGCAGCGGCGCCTTCGACGACACGCTGCTGAAGGTTCTGCAGCACTATGACGAGGTCACCGCCATCATCCTCCCGACCCTGGGCCGCGAACGGCGCACGACCTACAGCCCGTTCCTTCCGGTCTGCCCGAAGACCGGGTGCGTCCTCCAGGTGCCCGTGGTGGCCCGGGACCCTGAAGCCGGGACGATTACCTACCGGAACGAAGAGGGCGCCACCACCGAGGTGCCGGTCACCGGGGGGCGGTGCAAGCTGCAATGGAAACCCGACTGGGCCATGCGCTGGGTGGCGCTCGACGTCGACTACGAAATGAACGGGAAGGACCTGATCTCGTCGTACGAACTCGGCGCCCGCATCGCCCGGGTGCTCGGCGCCCGGCCGCCCGCCAACATGACGTACGAGCTGTTTCTCGACGAGCGGGGCGAGAAGATCTCCAAGAAGATCGGCAACGGCCTGACGCTGGAGGAATGGCTCACCTACGGCACGGAAGACAGCCTCTCGCTCTTCATGTACCACCAGCCGGGCCGCGCCAAGCGGCTCCACTTCGACGTGATCCCGCGACATGTCGACGACTACGAGCGCCATCTCCGGCAGTTCACGGAGCGGGAACCCGACGACGGCCCGGCGCGCCGGCTCGAAAATCCGGTGTGGCACATCCACGGCGGCCGGCCACCGCGCACCCGGCCGCTGCCGCTGACGTTCGGCATGCTTCTCAACCTGGCCAGCGCCTGCAACGCCGAGGATGACGCGGTGCTCTGGGGGTTCATCGAACGCTACCTCCCCGGGGCCGGGCCCGACACGGAGCCGGCGCTCGGTCAACTGGTCGCCCGCGCCGTCCGCTACTACCAGGACCGGGTGCGTCCCGACAAGCGGTACCGCCCGCCCACCGCACAAGAACGCGAGGCGCTGGTGGCGCTGGCCGCTGCCCTGCGGGCCCTGCCGCCGGACACGGATGGCGAGGCGCTGCAAGGCACCGTCTATGCCGTGGGGCGGACCAGCGGGTTTGACGAACCGAAGGTCTGGTTCCGGGCGCTGTACGAGACCCTGCTCGGGCAGAGTCGCGGACCCCGCATGGGGTCGTTCATCGCGCTCTACGGCATGGCGGAAACCCTCGCCCTGATCGAGGCGGCCGCCGCCGGCCGCGCGGGGCAGGCCCGACCCGCTGCGGCCGGAAGCCGGGACACGACCGGAACCCGCTGACCCCGCCGGTCCGGCCCGCCAAGTTCCGGACCCAACGGGTACCATCCAGGCCCGGACCGTTTCCGGCGGACCGGACAGCGGCGGGCCGGGCGCCCGCGGAACCGTGCGGATTCGCCGCCGCCGACTGGAGCGACCTCATGGCCGATCTTCTGCCCGGAAAGGTGTGTTGATGGCTGCGAAAAAGCGCGGGATTCTGGCGGTAAGCCGCGTTTTGGCCAGGATCGTTCCTTTTCCCATTGTACGGTCCTATTGGTCGAGTCGTACCGTGGGGTATCGATCGTGTGCGCCGGCCGGCGGCCGGATTTCCGTACTGTGTCGGAGTGAGATTCGCGCCTGAGGCAGGGGTCGGGCGCACGGCACCATTCGGGATAGATCGAGTGCGTTCTTGTCGCCGGTTCGGTCGGGCCGGCTTTGCCACGGCCGTGTCCGCGTGGTATCGCAGCAGGGAAGAAGAGAGCGATGCGGCGCCGGCACAGATTCAGCAAGAATCCCGGCGCCGCACCTGAACGAGCTGGTCACGGGGACCGAACTCCCGTGGAGTATCCGGCATTTCGGCGTTTGGGTCTACCTCGCTCTCGGGCGGAGCGATGTGCCAGACCGGACGCCTGTTCCCGTGCCAGCGGTGCCGTCGGCAGGTCGTGATCTGCCGGTCCTGCGACCGTGGCCAGATGTACTGCTCCCGGGCCTGCAGCGAGCGGTCCCGGGTCGAGAACCGCCGGGCGGCGCGGAGGCGCTACCGCCGCACCGAGCGGGGGCGCGAGACGGGCCGGATCCGTCAGCAGCGCTACCGGAGGCGTCAGGCGCTCCGGGCGCGCCTGGCCGCCCGGGCGGCGGCCGCGGGCACGGTCCGCGCCGCTCCTTCGGCCCCGGCCGGCGCCGCTTTCCGCCCAACCGTTACGGACCACTCTTCCGGACCCCGTCGAGAGCCCCTATGTCGGGTGTTTCCGGCGCGATCGAGGCGCGAATCCGTGCCTCGATGCGTCATCTGCGGTCGGGTGTGCTCGCACCTGGTGCTGGCGGACCCCTGATCGCGTCATGGAGACACAACGAGAGGCGATTTCATGGCTATCGACGAGGAGATGCGGTCGACGATCGTGCGGCTGTCGCGGGCCGAGGGCTGGCCGGTCGGGACCATCGCGCGGCATCTCGGCGTACACCACGGTACGGTGACGCGGGCGCTGCGGGCGGCCGGCGCGGAGCGGCGGCCGCGGGCGAAGTTCATCGACACCTTCGTGCCCTTCATCCGGAAGCAGCTCGAAGAGGAGCCGCGGCTGCCGGCCGGCACGCTCTGGCGGCAGGTCAAGGCGCGGGGCTACCAGGGCGGGGAGGATCACTTTCGCCACAGCCTGCGCGCCCTCGACCTCCGGCCCGCCCGGCGGCCCGAGCCGTCGCTGCGGCTCCGCTTCCTGCCGGCGGAGCAGGCGCAGGTCGACTGGGCCGAGTTCGGGAAGGTCGACATCGGCCAGGCGCGGCGCCCGCTGATGGGGCTGCTGGTGACCCTCAGCTATTCGCGCCAGACCTCTCTCAGCCTGTTTTACGACGCGCGGATGCCAAGCTTCCTGCAGGGCCATGTCGAGGCCTTCGAGGCGTTCGGCGGTGTGCCCAGAAGGCTTCTGTTCGACAACCTCAAGAGCGCCGTGATCACGCGCCGGGGCAAGGCCGTCACCTTCCATTCGACCCTGCTCGCGCTGGCCGCCCACTACGCCTTCGAGCCGAGCGCCGCCTGGCCCCGGCAACCGCAGGAGAAGGGGCGCGTGGAACGCCGCGTCCGCTTCGTGCGCACCAGCTTCTTCGCCGGCCGCGACCTCTCGGCCCCGCTCGACGAACTCAACGCCGCGGCCCGGGCGTGGTGCGCCGGCATCGCCGCCGAACGGCCCTGGCCGGACGACGACCGCCAGCTCGTCCGGGACGCCTACGAGCGGGAAAAGCCGATGCTGGTGCCGCTGCCGGACGCACCCTTCTCGTGCCACGAGATCCGCCCGGCGCGCATCGACCGGACCTGTTACGCACGGTTCGATACGAACGACTACAGCGTCCCGCCCGACTTCGCCGGAGCGACGCTGACCCTCGCCGCCGACCGCAGCACCGTCCGCCTCCTCGACGGTACCCGCGAGGTCGCGCGCCACCGGCGCTGCTACGACCGGCAGCAGGCCGTCAGCGACCCGGAGCATGCCCGGGCGCTGGCGGCGCGCAAGCGGCACGGCCGGGCCATGAGCCTGCGCGACCGGCTGCTGCGCGCCGTGCCGCGGGCGGAGGAGATGCTCGCGCACGCCGGGCATCGGGGCCGGAACGTCACGTACTGCGCCCGGATCCTGACCAAGCTGCTCGACACGCACGGCGCCGACGAGGTCGACCGGGGGATCGCCATGGCGCACGATCGCGGGTCATATCACCCCGAAACGGTGCGCGCCATCCTCGAGGAGCGCCGCCGCCAGCGGGGCCTGCCGCCTGTCAGCCTCACCGACGACGACCGCGACGGCCGCGGCACGACTCCCCGGGCGACCGGCCTCGACGCCTACGACCGGCCCGCCGCGGCCGACCGGGACGCGTCATGAGCGACCTCAGGAAACGGGCCGCCGCCCTCGGCCTCCGCGGACTGCTCGAACGCTGGGAGGAGGTCGGCAGCGCCGGCTGGGTCGAGGAACTGATCGCCAGCGAGGAACGGGCGCGCCACACCCGCAGCTACGACCGCCGCCGCGCCGGGGCGCGGCTGCCGGCCTTCAAGCCGCTGGCGGACTTCGACTGGACCTGGCCGCGCGACCTGAGCCGCGACCGCGTCGAGGCCCTGATGAGCCTCGCCTTCATCGAGCGGGCCGACAACGCCGTGCTCGTCGGCGGACAGGGCACCGGCAAGACCATGATCGCCGCCAACGTCGCGCACCAGGCGCTCCTGCACGGCCACACCGTCCGCTTCGAGAAAACGCCGGAGTTGCTCGACAAACTCGTCGAGATCTCATCGAGAAGCGAACTGCGCCGCCGCCTCGGAATCCTCGCCCGGCCCCGCCTGCTGGTCCTCGACGAGATCGGATACGTGACCCTCAAGAGCCCCGCAGCCGACATCCTCTATGCCCTCGTCTCGCGGCGCTACCAGCGCCGCTCCACCCTGGTCACCACCACGCTGGCCTTCGCCCAGTGGGACCGCGTCTTCCCCAGCGCCGCCGGCATCGCCGGCACCGTCGACCGGCTGATGCACGACGCCGCCCTCATCACCATCGACGGTGATTCGTGGCGCACCCGGCGCGAAGCCGGATGACCTACGTCGACTTCGACGCGCTCAAGCGCCGGCCGCTCGAGGGCATCGCGGCGGACTGGGGATACGTCCGCGATCCCCAGGCCTCGACCCGCACGAACCCCGTGCTGCGCGCGCCGGGCCAGGCGAAACTCGTCACGAAGCTGTGCCCCAACGGACACTGGGTCTACTTCAGTACCCTCGATAGCGATGACCACGGTACCGCGATCGACTTCCTGCTCCGTCGCGGCCTCTCCTTCGCCGAGATCCGCACCCGCTACGGCACGCCCGCGGGCACCGCGCGCGACTTCCGCCGCCACTGGCACGCGGCCCTGCCGGATCCGGCGCCGGCCTGGCTGGTCGGCCGCGGCATCCGCCCGGAGACGCTGGCCGCCGCCCGCCCGCTGATCCGCCGCGACCGCCACGGCCGCGTCCTCTTCGCCCACCGCGACCGCCACCGCCGCCTCACCGGCTTCGAGATCGGCCCGCCCGACGGCGCGAGACGCTTCGCCACCGGCGGCTCCCGCAGCCTGTTCGCCGTCCGCGCCGGACACGCCGCCGACCTGAAAACCCTCGTCATCACCGAAGGCGCCGTCGACGCCCTCAGCCTGGCCCAGATTGAGCAGTGCCACCCCAGCCAGGCCTTCCTCTCCACCGCCGGCGCCCCCTCGCGCCGACAACGCGAGCAGATCGGACTCGCCGCCCGCACCCTACCCAACGTCCGCACCGTCGTCCTCGCACAGGACCACGACGAGGCCGGAGAGCGCCAGGCCGAAGCCTTGCGCCGTCAACTCGAGGTCCCCTCGCAGGTCGCGTTCCAGCGACGGCGTCCGCCCGAACACGCCGACTGGAACGACGTCATCTGCGCCGCCGCGACAGGCTGACGCTACCGGAACGCCCGGGCCGGGCCGGAGGGGTCACGGCGCACCCCCGTGCCGACGGCCAGCCGAAGCCCGCGCAGCGGCCGGAAGTTCCGGCCTCCGGGCCCCGTTACGTAACGGGGCGCAAGGGATCAAGAAAGGCAACCCGATGGCACTGTCCAACGCCGAACGGCAACGGCGCTTTCGTCAGCGCCGGCGCGAGGGTCAGTCACCGGCGGCGCGGCGCCCGCCGCCGGACCGGCGCTCGCGCCGGCAGCGGCTGCACGACGCCATCGACGCCATCATCGCGATCCGGGAGGAATACCGTGACTGGCGGAACGCCCTGCCAGAGGCGCTGGAGACGACGGCGACCGCGGAACTCCTGGACCAGGCGGTCGAGGCCCTTGACGACCTCGACCTCGAAGCTTTGGCAGAACAGGAACTGCCCCGCGGGTTCGGTCGCGACGGGTGATGCGGGTACCCGCTGTAGCACCGTTACGTAACGCAGCGGCCGGACGGGCCGGAACCAACGAAGGCAGCGGCCGGCCGGCTCAAGGAGGTCGCTGAGCCACCCGCGATCCGTTCGGCGCCGAACGCGCCTTCCTTCCACCCGGCGGCAGGAGCTCCGACAGCCGTACAATAGGGAAAGAAACGACCTTCGGAAAAGCGCGGCTTACCGCCGGAATTCCGCCGTTTTATTTCGCCGCCAACAAGGTGGCCCTGATCACGGGTGCAGGCCGGGGCATCGGTGCGGCCATCGCCAGGTCGATGGCCGCACATGGAGCGAAGGTCGTCGTGAACGACCCGGGCAGCGCGGCGTCCGGCGAAGGTGAAGACCACGCCCCCGCGCTCGAGACGGTCGACGCGATTCGCGCGAACGGCGGCCAGGCGGAGCCCAACTTCGAAAGCGTGGCGGATTTCGCTTCCGCGGAAGGCATGGTCCGGCAGGCAGTCGAGCGGTTCGGGCGGATCGACATCGTGGTGAACAACGCCGGAATCCTGAGGGACGCCATCTTCCACAAGATGACGGAGAGCGACTGGGACGCCGTGATCTAGGTGCATCTCAAGGGAAGCTTCAATGTGGCGCGCGCAGCGGCCGGCCGGTTCCGGGCCCAGGAGTCGGGCTGTTTCCTGCACATGACCTCGACCTCGGGTCTCATCGGCAACCTCGGCCAGGCCAACTACGCGCCGCCAAGCTCGGAATTGTCGGCCTGTCGAAGTCCATCGCACTCGACCTGAAACGCTTCCATGTGCGCTCGAACTGCATCGCCCCGTTCGCGTGGAGCCGGATGATCGGCACCATTCCGGCGACCGACGAAGCCCAGCGCCGGCGTATCGAGAAACTCCGGCGCATGACGCCGGACACGATCGCCCCCGTTGCCGTGGCCCTCTGTTCGGACCGGGCCGCGCAGGTCACCGGCCAGATTTTCGGCGTGCGCCGCAACGAGATCTTCCTGCTGGGCCAGTCCCGGCCGCTTCGCGGCATTCACGAGGGCTCGGGCTGGACGGCGGACACCGTTGCGGAACACGCCCTGCCCGCCCTTCAACCGGACTTCTATCCGCTCGACCGCACCGCCGACATCTTCTCCTGGGACCCCGTGTAGCAACCACCCCGGCGGAGCTGCGTCCACAGGCGGGCACGATCCCGGCCGCCGCCCGCGGCCACCGTCGCCCGGCGCCCTCTGCGCACACATCCCCCGCCGGCATCCGAGACGCCGCGCCGGGCGCCCGGCCCCGACAGGACCGTCTTTCCGGTTCAGCCGGTTCCGGGGATTGCGGCCGTGCCGTCCCCGCTCAGCTCCCCGCGAGACACCACTCGAGAATCGCCTTCTGTACGTGCAGGCGGTTCTCCGCTTCATCCCACACCGCCGAGTGCTCGCCGTCGATGACATCCGCCGTGACTTCCTCCCCGCGGTAGGCGGGCAGGCAGTGCAGGAACACCGCCTCCGGCGCAGCCAGGTCCATCAGGGACCGGTTGACCTGGAAGGGACGGAACAACTCCTGCCGGGCCGCGGCGCCGGCGGCCGCCTGCTCCGTCGCCATCGATTTCCACGTATCGGTGAGTACCGCCGATGCCTGCCGGGCCGCGGCCGCCGGGTCGTCCACCAGATCCACGAAACCGGATCCGACCGCCCGCTCGACCAGGTCGGCCGGCGGCCGGCGCGAGGGCGGACACGCGACCCGCAGCCGGATGCCGAGCTGCATGGCCGCGTGGATCCACGAATTGGCGACATTGCTGCCGTCGCCGATCCAGGCCACATGACGGCCTTCCAGCGAACCGAACCGGTCCAGGAGCGTGAGCAGGTCGGCCATGACCTGGCAGGGGTGGCTCCGCTCCGTCAGCCCGTTGATCACCGGGATGTCGGCGTGCCGGGCAAATTCCTCGAGCCGGGCGTGCGCCGTAATCCGTACCAGCGCCGCATCGGCGTAACGTGACAACACCCGCGCCGTGTCGGCGAGGCTCTCGCCGCGCCCGATCTGCGTACCCTGCCAGTCGAGCATCAGGGCCCGGCCGCCCAGTTCGTTCATCGCCACCTCGAACGACACGCGGGTTCGCGTGGACGGCTTCTCGAACAGCATCGCGAGCGTCCGCCCGCGCCCGGGCCCCGGCTGCATCCGCTGGGCGGCCCGGTTTTGCTTGTAGGTGCCGGCCCGCTCCAGCAGGGTTCGGAGAAGGGCCCCGCTGAAGCGGTCAAGATCAAGAAAATGTCTGGGTTGGGTCATGGAGCCGATCGGGGGGGGCGTTTACCGGAAACTGCCGAACACCGCTTCCGTGATGGTCAGCGCCTCGTCGACATGGGCTGACTCGATGTTGAGCGGCGGCAACATCCGCACGGTATGCCCGCCGGCGGGAACCGTGAGCAGCCGATGCTCGCGAAACCGGGCATAGAGGTCCGCCGCCGGCACCTCGGCCCTCATGCCGAGCATGAGTCCGCGCCCGCGCACTTCCGAGATCACTCCGGGGTACCGCGTCCGCAACCGCTCCAGCCCGTCGCGGAGACGGCCGCCGGCCCGTTCGACCGCCGCGAGGAAACCGGGCGCCGTCACGGCCCCGACCACCGCCTCGGCCACGGCGCTGGCGAGGAAGTTGCCGCCGAACGTCGAGCCGTGCGTACCCGGTTCCATGCCGGCCGCTGCCCGCTTCGTCGCCAGCACCGCACCGATCGGGAATCCGCCTCCCAGCCCCTTGGCCAGGCCGGCCACGTCGGGAGTCACGCCTTCCCACTCGCAGGCCAGGAACCGGCCGGTTCGGCCCACCCCGGTCTGGACCTCATCCAGGGCCAGCAGGAGACCGTACTCGTCGCACAGGCCGCGCAGCCCGGTCAGGTACCCCTGGGGAGCGGTCACGATTCCCGCCTCCCCCTGGAGCGGCTCGACGAACACCGCCGCCGTCCGGTCGGTGACCGCTGACCGGGCAGCCTCCAGGTCGCCGTACGGCACGCGCACGAAACCGCCCGGAAGCGGTTCGAAACCGGCCCGGTGCACCTCGTTGCCGCCCGCTGCCAGCCCCGCCAGGGTTCGCCCGTGGAACGCGCCGCCGGCCACGATCACCTCGACCCGCTCGGGGCTGCCGTGGTGATGGAAAAACCGCCGCACGGTCTTGATCACGCCTTCCGTTGCCTCGGCCCCCGAATTGCAGAAGAACACGCATTCGGCGAACGAGTGCGCGACCAGCTGCGCGGCCAGCCGCTCCTGGGGACCGATCCGGTACAGGTTCGACGTATGCCAGAGCCGCGCTGCCTGATCGGCCAGGACCGCAACCAGTTGCGGATGGGCATGGCCCAGGGCGGTCACGGCGATTCCGGCGCCGAAATCCAGATAGCGCGTGCCATCGGCAGTAAACAGACAGGGCCCCTCGCCCCTCTCGAACGCCAGCTCGAGCCGGGCGTAGGTAGGCATCAACGCGTCCATGGGAATTGATCCGAAACAAGGGACTAAGGGGGAACGGCCCTCACAATGTAGCCGTAAGCGTTCGGGCGTGCAGTGACGGCGCGGCTTCACGCCTCTCTGATGGTTCCTTTCCAGCGGATCTACAAGGACGCCAGGGTTACGTCGTCACTCCGTAGACCGAACGCTTGCTTTCGGCCTGACACCGGGCAAAGCCGGGGCTGGCGCAAGGCGTCGGTTGAGCGTCGATCGGGTCGGGACGCCTGAACCGGTTCGTCGAACGGCACGGCCAGACGGTCGGATTCGTCGCGCCGGCCGGGTTTCGTAGACCGGCAACAGGGGCGCACATGCCCCGGCCCGGTTCAGTGAACGGCACCGTTCCTGAAGATATCGTCGAGCGTGGGCGCGGAAAGGATGGCGTCAAGCCAGACATCGAGGTCTTCGACTGGTGCGGCCAGCACACGGGTGCTTGCGTCTTCGGATACGGTGCCGAAGCGGCGCTCAAGCAATCTGAGCAGCGTTTCCGCCCGGCCCTCCGCCCGGCCTTCCGCCCGGCCTTCCGCCCGGCCCTCCGCCCGGCCTTCCGCCCGGCCCTCCGCCCGGCCTTCCACCCGTCCTTCCGCCTTGCCTTCCTCTTTCCACCCTTCTGCGACCGTCGGCATGAGGGTCCTCCATAGTTCCGGATCCGCTTCGCGGATGATCTCCTCCAGAGCCTCGCGGGGCAACTGGTACTTCTCAACCATATATTCGATCGCCGGCACCCTCAAGTCGCGCAGCGCTCCCAACGCCGCCACCAGTTCCTCCTTCGGAGAATCCTGGTCCATGGTGTATTTCAGGAGCGCGAGGCCGCCGCGCAGGGAAGTGTCGGACGACAGCTCGGGATCGGGTATGCGGCCGAGGTCGAGGAGATGGTACCGGAACAGGTCTTCCGTCTCGGCGGCCAGATCCCTTGCCGACCGCGGCGCGGTCCATTTCGCGGCGCCGTGGTAGACGACGATGGGGATGACGAGCGGCGGCACCCGCGGGTTGTCCCGCCCCTTCAGGCGCTTATGGTTGCGCAGGATGCCGATGACGTAGTTGCCGATCTGGAGCGGCGTCCCTGCATCAGGGTTGCTTTTGTGTTCTAGTAATGCGTAGGCCATACCCCCGTCCTTGAGATCTGTCATGAACAAGCTGTCGGTGCGCAGGGTGCGGAGGGTGTCGCTGATGAGGGTGTCTGGGAGGGGGCTGAAGGGATTGTCGGAGAGAAGGGCCGCCGTTTCCGGAGGTAGGCACCGCCGAATCAGCACATCGGCCCGCACGGGATCACCGATCAGGGCGCGAAAGAACGCGTCATGGGAGTGGCGGAATGCCATCGAGCCTCGCTGTCAGGGTGCCAGCCGGTGCGATGGCGCCGCCGGTTGTCCGGATTCCCGGGGAGGGGGTGCGGGAGCATCATGGGAGGGGGCGGGGCGATTGTCCATCACCCGGCGCCGAAAGAGTGCCGGCGGTTCCAGAGAAAAGAAAAACCGTCCGGGCGCCTGGATCGAAGTGCCGTGCCGGAACTGCCTGGACGGCGGCCCACGACACGGCAGGTCCGGGCGGCACCGGATCAGGGTGCAGAACTATTGCCTTTCAGCCGGTGCCTGTCCTCTGGCATCGACGGCCGCCACCCTGCGGCTGAACGCTTGCCTGTAGCCCAGAACCCGCCGCGGCGGGACGGTCTCAGTGCTTGAGCCGGTAGCCGGTCTGAAACATCCACAGCGCCCACAGCCACAATCCGAGATTGATCGCGGCCAGCACCACCATCCCCAGGACCAGGTTCGCGTCCGCGTGGCCGATGAACCCGTAGCGAAAACCGTCGATGACATAGAAGAACGGGTTGAAATGAATCACACTGTAGAAGGGCTCGGGCAGACGTTCGATCGAGTAGAACGTGCCGGACAGGAACGACAGCGGGGTCACAATGAAGTTGGTGATCGCCGACATGTGGTCGAACTTCTCGGCCCAGACTCCGGTCAGCACCCCGAGCAGCGACATCAGCACCGCCGCCGAAAGCGCGAAATAGACCAGCACGAGCACGTCATGCACGCGCAGCGGGACGAACACCCACATTGCGAGCCCGACCGCCAGCCCCACACAAACCCCGCGCGCCAGCCCTCCGACCAGGAAACCGGTCAGCAGTTCGCCCGGCGCCAGCGGCGGCATCAGCAGGTCCACGATATTGCCGGTCATCTTGGCGCTCACCAGCGAACTCGACGAGTTCGCGAAGGCGTTCTGCATGATCGCCATCACGATCAGTCCGGGCGCCAAGAATTCCAGAAAGGGGCGGCCTCCCACCTCCCTGAACGTCCCGCCCAGCGCCAGGGCGAACACCGACAGGAACAGCAGGGTCGTGATCACCGGGCCCGCAACGGTCTGCTGGGAGATCTTGAGAAACCGGAGTGTTTCTCGCCCGCACAGCACCCAGAGTCCGCCCCAGTTGACCCGCCCGACCACGGGCATGGGCATGGGAGCGGCGGGGCTGCGCGAACCACGTGGCGACATGCCAATCATCCTTCGACGGACGCCGGAGCCGGAAGCACGGTGCCGGCCGGAACCGGAGCGCCCCGCAGGAACGCCGCGGCGTCAAGCCGCCGACCGCCGGCCCGCTGGAGCTCGACCAATTGTAGCCCGCCCTCGCCGCACGCAACCGTCAGGCCGGCATCCAGCACGGTACCGGCCGGGGCCGGACCAGCCGTGACGGGCCGGGCCCGCCATACCCTGACGAACTCCCGGCGCCCCTTCATCGGCAACAGGACCCGGGCACCGGGCGCCGGACAGAGGGCCCGGACCTGTCGTTCCAGCTGCCCGGCCGGCGCGGTCCAGTCGAGGGTCCGGTCCGCGGATCCCAGCTTGTCGGCGTAGACGGCGCCGTCCGCCTGCGCGACGGGAACCCGGGCGCCCGCCGCGAGCTCGCCCAACACCGGCGCGAGCCGGCCCGCGCCGAGAACCGCGAGCCGGCGGCGCAGCGCACCGCCCGTGACCTCCGGACCGATCGGGACCTCGCACTGGTCGAGTACCGGCCCGGTGTCGAGACCCTCGTCCATGAGCATCAGCGAAACTCCGGTGACCGCATCGCCCGCCATGATCGCGCGCTCCACGGGCGCCGCCCCGCGCCACCGGGGCAGCAGCGATGCGTGCACATTGACACATCCGAGCCGGAATGCCTGCAGGACGGCGGGCGGCAGCAGCAGGCCGTAGGCGACCACGACCCCGACATCCAACCGCATCCGCCGGAGGTAATCGACCTCGCCCGCATCGCGCAAGGTGCGTGGTGTGCGGACCGCGAGGCCAAGGGTCCGGGCCCGGTCCGCCACCGGGCTATTCCGACGATGCTGCCCGCGGCCGGCCGGCCGCGGCGGTTGCGTGTAGACCGCCTCGATCCGGTGGAGGCTGGCCTGGAGGGTGTCAAGCGCCGGAAGTGCAAACTCCGGTGTGCCAAAGAACGCCGCGCGCAACGGCGCTCCGCCCACGGCGCGTCTCAGGCCGCCGGCCGAACGGTTTGGGCGCGGGACCGCTGCGCCTCGCGTCTTTCCCTGACCAGGGTCCGAATGATCCGGTCGCGTTTCAGGCGGTTCAGGTGGTCGACAAACAGGACTCCGTCCAGGTGATCGATTTCGTGCTGCCAGCAAACCGCTTCCAGGCCCGTGCACACCCGCGTGTGCACCGTACCGCCGAGGTCCTGGTGGCGGACGGTGACCCGGGCCGGCCGCTCCACTTCCTCGTAGGCACCCGGTACCGAAAGACAACCCTCGCTCATCGCGGCCGTTTCCTCGCTTGCCTCCAGAACTTCCGGATTGATCAGGATCTGTGGCTGGCGGGGTTCGTCCTCACCGTGCAGGTCCATCACCACGACGCGCAGCGGGACGCCCACCTGCGGTGCCGCCAGACCAATTCCGCGGGCTGCGTACATGGTCTCAAGCATGTTCTCGGCGAGTACCGCGACCGCCGGGTCAAACCGCTCAACCCGGCTGCTCACCCGGGTCAGTTTCGGATGCGGCGCTTTGAGAATGGATAGGACTGCCAACGAAACTCTCTCCCTCACGAGACGCGGCCCGGATGCCGCGCCGCCGGCGCGCAGGCCGCGACGGCCGGCAAGTATGGCGGCGAGTCCCGGCAAGGCAAACCGGACGCACGGGTTCAGTCGTGAGGTGCCGGCCGCCGGTCCTGACGTCTCCGTAGATTCGCCGGAAGGAATCATCAGGGTGGTGAAAGCCGCTCATCACGCCCGAACGCGTACAGCCGGACCCGGGTTCGGCTTCAAGGGTCCCCGGGGAGAGCGCGGACCCGTCCGGAAAGTGCCGCCGGCAGGCAGTTCCGGCCGGCCGCGACGGCGGCGACGGCCCGGCCGTTGCGCCCGCGGTTTTCGCCGTCAGGCACCCTGATCGTCGACGGCCGGCGGCGGGACGGGGCACGGGACCGGGACGGTGCCGCGTCGGTCACCGTCGCCGGACCCTGCGATGCAGCACCTGCGCCCGGCCGGCCGTGACGGACCCCCGGCCATCGCGCAACCGTACCCGCCGGGCGGCACCAGGAGTTCCATCGGCAGCGCCGCCTGGCGCGACCACTCGGCCAGCGAACCGTCGTACAGGCGGGCCCGCTTGTTTCCCAGCAGCTCGTGCAGCACGAACCATCCGAGCGCGCTCTCCAGACCGGCGTTGCAGAACACCACCAGGGGGTCGCCGGCCGGAACTCCGGCGTACGCCAGGGCCGCCTGCACCACCGTTGACGGTCGAAAGGCGAGGGTTCCGTCCACCGTCAACCACGCCACCGGGACATTCCGCGCCCCCGGAAGCGTACCGTGCCGCCGGACCGTTTCGTTGCGATTGAGCCCCAGGTACTGATCACTCGTGCGAACATCCAGGAGCAGGCCGCCCGCAGCGACCGCATGTTCCACCGTGTCCGTATCGACCAGCATGGGCGGCGCCGGGCCCGGCACGTACTCCCCGGGGGTCGGCGGGCGGTAGCCGGTGTCGACATCGTTCTCCCAGACCGCGGTCCAGGCCGCCAGCCCGCCGTTGAGGATCGAAACCGCCGCATGCCCCACGCTGCGCAGGGACACGAAGACCGCGGCCGCCTCGGCGGCGTCGTAGCGGCCGGGGCCCGGCGCCACGATCACGACATGGTCGTGCGGATGCACGCCGAGCCGTTCCAGCAGACGGGCCGTGCGCGCCGGAGGCGGCAACCGCAACGGCACCCCCGTCCGCATTTCCCGCCACCCGTCTTCGTAGAAGTTGGTAAAGGTGGCGCACGGCACGTGCCCGGTTTCATGTTCGTGCCTTGACCGGCGGACATCCAGTACCACCAGGCCGTCGCTGCAGACCCGTTCGGCCAGCCAGGCCGCGTCCACCAGCGGCGGCGCCGCCCGCGCCGGCAGGCCGGCCGCCGCCGCGGCCGCGAGCACAAGGAACCAGAGTCTCACCATGCCAACTCCAATATACCGGCCGAACCGGCACCCGCGATAGGCCGTTCCTATGCAACGTATAGATGGACGCCGCCGACCGGTGAACCTAACTTGATGCCCACTGACGGGCGCAGCGAGACTGCGCCACCCTTGAGGACCTCAACCGGAGAGTTACCATGTGGCAAGCTCCTAAGGTTCGCGAAGTAGCGGTCGGTCTTGAGATCAACTGCTACGCTTGCGCAGAGGTCTGATCCAGGTCTGGATCTGACTTCGACCCTCGCCGCACGGCCCTCCAGAACAATGGTGATGTGTTATGCAGATCCGGGTTCTGGGAGCGGCCGCCGGCGGGGGGTTCCCCCAATGGAACTGTAATCATCCGAACAGTCGCCGCGCCCGTTCCGGCGACCCGGCCACACCCTCCCGGACACAGTCTTCCCTCGCCGTCAGTGATGACGGACACCGCTGGTTCCTGTTCAACGCCTCTCCTGACCTGCGCCAGCAGATTGCCGAAAACCCGGTACTTCAGCCAGCGCCCGACGCGCCGCTGCGCCACAGCCCGATCTCGGGCGCGGTGCTGACCAACGCAGATGTGGACCACGTCGCCGGCCTCCTCAATCTGCGGGAATCCCAGCCGCTCAGTCTCTACGCCACGCCGCGGGTGCTCGGTGTGCTCGAGGCCAACAGCATCTTCAATGTCCTGAACCCGGCGTTCGTGCAACGCCGCACCCTGATTCTCGACCGGTCCGAAACGCTTCTCGACGCGGCCGGGGCCGGGGCCGGTCTCGAGATCACGCCGTTCGCCGTGCCCGGAAAGGTCGCACTCTGGCTCGAAGACGAAGCCAGGGGGCCGGATTTCGGATCGGTCGACGAGGACACGATCGCCCTGCATGTCCGGTCGACGACGACCGGCGCCGCGTTTCACTACATGCCGGCCTGCGCAACCATCACGGACGCGGTCCGCGCGCGCGTTCGCGGCACCCCCCTGCTGTTTTTCGACGGAACCCTGTGGGTGGATGACGAAATGATCCGCGACCAGGTCGGGGTGAAGACCGGCAAGCGGATGGGGCACACCAGCATATCGGGCGACGGCGGCTCCCTTCACGGTCTCGACGGCCTCGGCATCGGCCGCCGAATCTTCATCCACCTCAACACGACCAATCCCGTTCTCTCGGCCGACACGCCGGAACGCAAGACGGTCGAGGATGCCGGGTGGGAAGTCTCCTACGACGGAATGGAAATCGACCTGTGATTGCGCCGGCCCCGCTCGTGCCCGGTGCCCCGGATGCCGGCGCCGGACCGCCGCGTTCCGAAACCGACATGCTCGCGGCCCTGACCCGGATCGGAGAGGAGCGCTATCACAGCCTGCACCCCTTTCACCGCCTGCTGCACGACGGCCTGCTCGATCACGGGCAGGTCCAGGCCTGGGCCCTCAACCGCTACTACTATCAGTGCTCGATTCCCCGCAAGGATCTCACGCTGATGGCGCGAATCGCCGACGTGGAACTGCGGCTGGAATGGCGCTCGCGCGTCATCGACCATGAAGGTGACATGGACGGATCGGGCGGGCTCGCCCGCTATCTCCAGCTCTGCGAACGGCTGGAACTCGACCTCGACTACGTTCGCTCGGGCGCCGGACTGCTCCCGGCCACCCGCTTTGCCGTTGACGCCTACATTGACTTCGTGCGGGAACGCTCGGTGCTGGAAGCCATCGCGTCGTCGCTGACCGAACTGTATGCCCCGGCGATCCACCGCGAGCGGATCGCCGGGCTCTCCCGCCACTACGGGTGGGCCGACGACTACGCCCTGGCCTACTTCAGGAAACGAATCAACCAGGCCCGGCGGGACGTGGACTTCGGCCGGGCCTGGGTACTCCGCAACGCCCGGACCCGAACGGAACAGGATGCGGTACTCGCCGCGGTGCGGTTCAAGACCGATGTCCTCTGGGCGCAGCTGGACGCGCTGCATTCAGCCTATGTCGAGCCCGGCCGGGTGCCGCCCGGCAGTTTCGTGCCCGACCCCGGGCACCGGCGGGACGCAGCATGAGTGCGCGACTGCTCCTGGATGCGCAGTCTTTGCCGCGGCTGCCGCGTCACGCGAAACTCCGGTTCGACCGCGCCCGGGACTGCTGGATCATCAACGCGCCCGAGCGGGTATTCGAACTCGATTCCATCGCCGGCGAGATCCTCCAGCTTGTGGACGGAACGCGAACGCTGGCGGCCGTGATCGACGAGCTGGCCGCAAAATATGAACAGGCCCCCCGCGCAGACATTGAACGAGATGTCACGGCGATGCTCCAGGACCTGGCCGACAAGGGATTTGTGATCGCATGACTGACCACGCCGCCGCCCCCGAACGCCTCCCCGCCGACGGTAGTTCCGCGACTCCGTCCGGCTCGACCGACCGCCTGATTCCGTATGCGGTGCTGTGTGAGCTGACCCATCGCTGCCCGCTGCAGTGCCCGTACTGCTCGAATCCGATCGAACTGGAGCGTGCCTCGCACGAAATCGATACCGGCACGTGGAAGCGCGTCCTGTCCGAGGCCGTCGACATGGGCATTCTGCAGGCCCATTTTTCGGGCGGGGAACCGACCGTCCGCAAGGATCTGGAAGAACTGGTGAAGCACGCTTCGGAGGCCGGTCTCTATACCAACCTGATCACCTCCGGCGTCCTGCTGACCCGGGACCGCCTGCAGCGGCTGCGGGACGCCGGCCTCGACCATGTCCAGGTCTCGTTCCAGGACACGGAAGCGGCCGGCGCCGACCGGATCGCCGGCTTCCGTGGGCACGCGAAGAAACAGGAGGTCGCACGCATGGTCCGGGCGGCGGACCTGCCGCTCACCGTCAATGCCGTGATGCACCGCCAGAACCTGCACCACCTCGCGGACATGATCGAGATGGCTGTCGAACTGGACGCCGAACGCCTGGAGGTGGCCCAGGTCCAGTACTACGGCTGGGCGCTCAAGAACCGGCAGGCGTTCCTGCCGACCAGGGAGCAGCTGGACGAGGCGACCCGCATTGTCGAAGCGGCCCGGGCCCGCCTCAAGGGGGTGCTGGCGATCGACTACGTGGTGCCGGATTATCACGCGCGCCGGCCGAAGGCGTGCATGGGCGGCTGGGGACGGCAGTTTCTCAACATCACGCCCGCCGGCAAGGTGCTGCCCTGCCACGCGGCCGAAACGCTGGACTTCCTGAAGTTCGAGAAGGTTACCGAGCGGTCGCTGGACTGGATCTGGGAACATTCCAGCGCGTTCAACCGGTTCCGCGGCACCGATTGGATGCCCGAACCCTGTCGCAGTTGCGACCGCCGGGAAATCGACTGGGGCGGCTGCCGCTGCCAGGCGTTTGCGCTGACCGGGGATCCCGACACGACCGATCCGGCGTGCGAATTCGCACCCCAGCGGCACGTACTGGAAATGCCGATCGGGAAAGCCGGCGGTGAAATTCCGGAATTCGTGTACCGGCGCATCGGCAACGGCTGACCGGCCGGCCGCGCCTCCCGCCCGGTGAGCGGGGCTGGAGACCGCACCGGCATCTCCCTTGCCTCGCGGCAATCCGCTATCCTGCCTTCACCTGTCCGCATGAGCGGGCGCCCCGCACGTGATGGGGTCGCAATCACGCGTACGCTGATGACCATCGTGCAATCTTCCCCCAAGACCCTCCAGGCGATGCTCGCTGCAGCCCAGGCCGAAGTTCCCCAAATCGATGTCGTGGAGGCGCAGGCGCGGCACGGGCGGGCCCTGTTCGTCGATGTGCGCGACCGGGAAGAAGTCGCACTCGGCCGCATTCCCGGCTCCCTGCACGTTCCGCGCGGCCACCTCGAATTCCTTGCCGATCCGGCCTCGTCGAGTCATCCCCCCGAACTGATGACCAACGCGGAGCTCGTGATCTACTGCGCAGCCGGCGGGCGTTCCGCGCTCGCAGCGGCGACCCTGCAGGCAATGGGATATGCCCGTGTCTCGAACCTGGTCGGCGGCTATACGGCATGGGTCGCAGCCGGCGGACCGACCCGGGAGGAGTAGCGTTTTCCGCCCGTGACCGTCCCCCGGGAACGATGATCGGGCATATCCGCAGCACCCGTAGCTCAATCGGATAGAGCGCTGCCCTCCGGAGGCAGAGGTTGCAGGTTCGAGTCCTGCCGGGTGCGCCAACCGGGTCCCGGCATGGTGTCCGGTAGTAGCCGGCCCCGTGCATGGACCGGGCCCCAGAGGGTGCGATCCCGTTCTGACCGGGTAGAACGCAGACCCCTGCCGTTACTGCCGGAACCGGTTCGATCACCGCGCGAGCCGGGCGAACCCGTTCCGGCCGGCGGCGGTCCCGCCGCCGGGCGCCGCCGGTGCGGACACGATGACGCCGGCATCATCCGCGCGGCGGCCGCCGGGAAGAGGATGCGGGGCCCGACATGCGGTCCGGTCCATCCACGGGTCGAAGAACGGGTGGGCGCCGGACCGGTGGTGACGGCACTTCGCCGGCCAGCGTTCGGATGCCGGCTGGCCATGACGAAGACCTGCCCGGCCGTTTTCCATGACGCCGATGACCGACTTCAGATTCCGACGATCGGGTGGCTGGACTGCCGGGACTCGCCGCGCAATCCGGTGTCCGGGTCGGCGATGATCCGGCCGTCAACCTGGAGATCCGAAGGCAACGTACGCAGCTGTACGCAGCCGGTCAGGTCGAGATCTCCCCTCACGCGCAATTGACCGGGCAGCGCCGCCAGTCCGGAACATCCGGTCAGCTCGAGATCGCGCTCGACCCGGAGAAGATCGGGAAGCCGCACCAACCCGCGACAATGGTTCAGGCAGATGCTGCCGCCTACCCGGAGACCTGCCGGCAACGAGGCAAGACTCGTGCAATGGGCCAGGTCGAGATCGCCGCCGACGAAGATATCGTCCGGGACCGTCACCAGACTCACGCAACGGGTGAGAGTGAGGTGGCGCCGGGCACGGAACCCGGAGGGAAGTTCGGTCAGGCGGCCGCAGTGCGCCGCAGAAAGGCTGCCCCGAACGCGGAAACCCGCAGGAAGTCCGACCAGGTCGGCACAGTACGAAAGGTTGATGTTGCCGCCGACGTCGAGGTCGCCCGGCAGCTCGGACAGGCCGGTGCATCCGGTAAGGTCGAGATACCCTCCGACCCGCAGACCAGCTGGCAGCGCAGTCAGCCCGGCGCAACTGTTGAGGTGCAGGTTGCCGCGCACGCCGAGACCGGACGGCAGGGACCCCAGCGCCACGCAGCCAACCAGATTGAGACTGCCGTTGACACGCACACCGGCAGGAGCCCCACCGTCCAGTATGGCGGTGCGGGCGGCGTTCGAGGAGATCCACATATCTTGCGTCAACCCGGTTGGCACGGACTACCCGATGGGTGCGGACATCAGACTCGGCCAGGGCTGGCGACACCTGGCGGAAGCATGACGCCCGGCCGCAACCCGAACCCGCCCGGTAGCCCGAGGACACGAACGCTTGAAATAGCATGAACCGGTATCCTGCGGCAGCGGGCAGTACCCAGGGCGGGTTCCGCCGCGGGGCTGCCTGTGCCATCCGCGGTTCCAGGGGAGGGGCAATGCCGTGACGGACAAAGGCAGGGACTTGACCGGGAGGACGGCGCTGGTCACCGGCGGATCACGGGGCATTGGCCGGGCCATCTGCACCCGCCTGGCCCGCGCCGGCGCCTGGGTGGCCATCAATCATGCATCCGGGTCCGAGGCCGCAGAGGAAACCCTTCGCCAGGTCACGGCTGAGGGTGGAAGCGGTGACCTGTTTCAGGCCGACGTCTCCTCACCTGCGGCCGTCGACGCCATGTACGATGCAATCGAGGAGCAGCGCGGCACGGTCGACCTCCTGATCGCCAATGCGGGAATCGCCTCCTTCGACGATGACAGCAACATGACGCGTGAGGTGTGGCGGCGCATCCTGTCAGTCAATCTCGACGGCACCTTCCATTGCGTGTGGCGGGCCAAAGCACGCATGCTGGCCCAGCATTACGGGCGAATTGTCTGCATTTCATCCATCAACGGCATCGCGCCGAGCCGCATTCGACGTGACCGCCTGATCGCCTACGGGACGTCGAAGTCCGCTGTCATCTCCTTTGCCCGAAGCTGTGCCATGGCCCTGGGTCCGGCCATTCGGGTGAACTGTGTTGCACCCGGACTGATCGATACCGACATGACCAGGGACATGAGCGAAGAGGTGCGCAAACGCATCATCGCGTCGACCCCGGCGGCTCGCACCGGCAGACCCGAAGATGTAGCCGAATTGACCTACTTCCTGCTGAGCGATGCCGCGGATTTCATCACCGGCCAGACCTTCGTAACCTCGGGCGGCCTGGTCACGCTGCCATAGCAGGAAGTCGTCCGCAGCCCGGGCTTTCGACCAATCGGGCGCAGACGTGGCGGTTCTTGCTGTTGGCCGTGCGAAGCGCGGTTTCCTCTCCGTTCGGGTCACCGTTTCGAAACCGTCTGCACGATCGCGGTACTCGCCCTACCAAGAGTGACCTCCAGTTCCGGAGCACACCATCGATCAGAGAGAGTCCTGTCAATTCGGCCGGCGCGGCCGCAGGCTATCCGGGACCGGGAGGCATCGGTATCAGGGTTCCGAGAAAACCGCTCGAAACGGCGCGGCGGGGCAACCGGCACACGAAGGCGGGATCGCACGGACCGGTGGCCCGCCACCGCACGAAAGGTACGGCCCGGCTGCAGGCCGGCACGGACCGGGCACCCCGCCGGCGCCGAGTGCGTCCGGGCTGGCCCGCTCCTCCGGGATCGGAGGGGTCAGGCCCCGGCTGTCAGTTCAGTTTGGCCAGCAGCTCTGCAGGGATGTGCGGCACCGGGTCGGACCTCTGCCAGCACGGCAGCGCTTCCACCCGGCCCATCCAGCTCCGGATCCCCGGATAGTTCTTCAGCGGGAGCTGTTGAACCCCGTGAAGATGCATCGGTGCCGCTACCGCGATATCGGCAATGGTGGCGTGATCGTCGCTGATCCATTCGCGATCACGAAGACGTGCTTCCAGGATGGCTGCCAATCCGTGAAAAACCGGTGTGTGCTTCTCAAGTACCGCCGGATCCGGTTGATCGTCCAGCATCGGCTTGACGACATTCTCGACCAGAAACACGTAGCATCCAGCGAACCACTTGCTCGACTCCCACAACAGCCACCGGGTGATGTCGGCGCGGACCTTGGGGTCAGCCGGGTACACGGCCCGGTTCCCTGACGTTTCAGCGGCGTAGACGAGTATCGCATTGGATTCCCACAGGACGAAATCACCGTCAACCAGTGCCGGCAGCTCGGCATTGGGATTGATTGCCGTGAACTCCGTTTTCTTGTGATCTCCCCCGAAATAGTCGAGCAGTTCCTGGTCGTAGCTGACGCCAATCAGGTCCAGACCGGCAACCACCTTTCGGCAATTCACGGTAATGGGGTCGAAATACAGTTTCATGAACATGATCCTTGGTGCGAGTGATCATCTCCCCGAACCCTATCCGACACCGTCCGGGCGAAACTCCACCGAAGGGCGGGATCGCGTAACGAACCGGATGAGATTCCTCGATAACCACTGGAAAACACTCGTGGCACGGGAATGCCGGAGACATGATGGCCCGGGTTCCGGCCATGTGCAAGGTTCCGATGTTCCGATTGCACCGCACCCTCCCGACTCTACACGCTCGAAATCCCGGTATGATTGCTTGGAGTGCTTCAGCCAGTATCGTCGCCTCCACTACCCGCTCCAATTGCTACCGGTTGGAACGCCAGATACCGGGCGGGATTTGCACCCGCCAGGAAAGGGTGCCTTTCTACGGCGCACGCGGTTGCACCGACCGGGCATGGCGAGGCAGTGATGACGCTCGCCAATTATGCGGAAACGAGATGAGCGCGAAACTTTGATCATGCCCCAAGGGGCGTATCGGCGCCTGACGGTGCCTGTAGACTTCAAAATATTGATTTTATGTAGGAAATATTCATATACCCGGAGACGAAGTGCCCCGGTCTCATCGCATCATTGAAGGGGTTGGCTGTTATCCCGATCCGAACGGACTGCTTTCCGGTCGAAAGGGAGAGGGCGAGAGGAGGTCTTCAAGCGCGTTTGCTTGCCAGACCCTTGGCAGCATCGCGCAGCAGACGCTCCGTCTCCTGCGCCAACCCCTCCATGAAGTGGGGATTATCAAGGGTCTCTGCTACCATGCCCGGCAACAGGAAACGTCGTATTTCCATGGCGAAATCTGGAGAACGAACAATCCCGGCCGCCTTGGCCACGGCCGCGTCAATCCACGACAAAGACACTTTGTGCTCGGTCATCTTGGCGGCTAGGAGGTCGATGCGGAGAGGGGCTCTGGATCTCAGCCAGTTCAGGTCCCAGATGTCCCGATAACGCGGACGGCGTCGGGTTGCGACCGAGGTCGGGAACGCCACGAGCTTGTTCGCCAGAATCTCCTCTTCGCTCTGAACATGAACCATTAAATTGTAATCGGGTAGCTCCCTGTAGTTATTCCTGATCAGCCGCGTGTCTTTCGTGTGGGACAACGTATTGTCGATATCGATCTTGATCCTTTGCCTCGGCATGTGTTGCTGCCTGGGTTCTATCTCGATATCGACGCGCCATGTGGATACGCTGACCTCTTCCGGAGAATGGTAGGGTTCCTTCGGAGGCCTCACGTTGACAGTCAGGCCACGCGCCTGCTCGGGCAGGCTTTCTTCCAGGTAAGTCGTCAGACCTGCCATATGCTCGGCCGAAAAGCTCCGGCCCCCGGAGAAATCCAGATCCTCACTCATGCGGGGCGAGCCATGAAATAACCGGAGCGAAGTCCCGCCCTGGAACACGAGCTTGTCCAGCCATCCCCCTCGGCGAAGGATATGCAGCAATTCGTAGTGCAGGAGTTCCTTCTCGACGATGGCCTCCATGCCTTGAAGTTCCGGGGCGGCCGTCACAATGTCGGCCAGGTCCCGGAAGGATGGCCGGCCGTTCATGGGGAAATGTCCGGCGATGCCCAGGAAGGCTCCAATGCCTCAAGGTAGTCGGCTTCGCGCCGGTATCGCCGCACCACGTCGGGATCGCCCATGTCCAGATACTCCTGCAACTCCTCGATAGCGACGAGGTGCAGGTTGCGTCCGACGCGCTTGAGGTCCCGGTAGGCAGCCGGTGCGGTGGCGAGCCGCAGACGTGGCGGGTCCATGACAATCGTATTGCGGACGATGTCGGCGGCTGACCGCTTCGTGTGGGTGAACTCGATGGTGCCGTAGGGGGTCCGGAACGTCCCCTTGCGCCCCGTCGTCATCACGGTGAGGTATTGCATGGGGAGCTGGGAGATGACGCCCCACTCCGAAAGGGCGCATTCCAGGCTGGTATAGTTGTATTCGCCGCCGCGCATCGCAGCGGCGATCTCCTCCAGCAGGCGTCCGTGGCTGTGCTGCGACAGGGGGTTGAAGTAGATCCCCTTGCCGACCCGCTCGAGCAGGCCGGCCCGCACAAGGCGGCCCAGGCTTTCCGAGAGAGTCTTCGCGGACTCGTCCGGGAACATCATCCGCATGTCTGGATAGGTGAACACGGCGCGCCCGCGCCGGTCCCAGTCCGTCAGCGTCCTGATGGCGACAACCATGCGCATGCATCTTCTCTTCCGGAGACAGAAACCGGGCATTAATATAGATATTGTGTCCACTATTTCCAATCGGCGGCTTACCTTGGAGAGCATTGCACGCCTGTCCCCGCGATACCCGGATCAAGTCCGGGCAGGCGGGGCCGCTCCGCAACGTGGGCGGCCCGGCCTCCCCCACGCAATCAATGGATTGCTTGTGCGTGACAACAACGAGACGGTCGCCCGGAGGCATACCCACATGATGCGCTCCTTCCACGCGACCGGCACACCCTGGACCAGCATCGACCACATCATCGAAACGCCCATATTCGTCGACAGCAAATCGACCCGCATGGTCCAGATGCGGACCTCTGCGCCTACGCCTTGCGCCGCTATCTGGAGAATGGTGAGGCCGCGCTGGGTGCCGCGATGGCGCAGATGCGCGGGCGGGGCTACGCGAAGAAGTATCGAGCGGACGGTAATCCGGTCCGTCTTGTCGGCGTCGCCTGCGGGCGCGACGCGCACAACCTCCTCGATATCCGCGCCGAACCCGCATGAGCGTGAACGGAAAGGTAAGCGGTGCGGGAGAGTCACGCGGCTTTCAGTTTGACGGCGGCATGAAGTTCCGGGGGAGAAGCTCGTCGATGCGACTGTTGGGGTGTCCTGCGGCGATTTTCTCCAGCGTGTCCTTGGGCCAAGCGTAAGGCTTAACGTCGTTCATCTTGCCGGTCTCGATGAGGCTGGCGACGCAGCCCCATGAGCGCGCGCCCTCGTCGTGACCGGCGAACAGCGCGTTTTTCGCGGTGAGCTTCTGCGGCCGGCTGCGGTTCCGACGAAGTTGCTGTCCATCTCGACGCGCCCGTCATGGAGGAACACCAGCAACCCCTGCCAGGGGTTGACGATATAGGACAGCTTCTCACCGAGCCGGGACTTGAACGAGACGCGCGAGCGCTGCTCGTCGAGCCACACCCCGAAGGCGTTCACCAGCGGCGCGGCCTCGGTTCAGCGGGCGAACTGGCACGTCGGCGGCGGTTCGCCCCGGAAAAGAAATCGAGTTGCAATCCCGCTGCGGACATCAACGACAATTGGCTGACGCGCGCCGCGAAAGGGACTACGCAGCGTCCTCCGCCCGGCCACCGCTCACAGCGCGCGCTTCGCGCCGAAGGCGCCGAGCCCGCGGTCGATGTCGAACACGTCGGCATCGCCCTCGACGGCGTCGACAAGCTGCTGCGCTGTACTCGCATCGCGCTCGCCGACGGACGCTTCGCCCGCCGGGACGGCCGGGACCGATCGGCTCGAAGGCCGTTTCCACGGCCCGGCCCACGAGGAGGCCCGGGGCGCGGTCGACAACTGGTGGCGGCAGGACCGCATTCGGTAGTCCAAGGCAATCGCGGGGACGCCCCGATATTGAAACGCCGGCTGATGCTCAGTATAAAATGTGCATGCCTCGCCTCGGCACAGATGATGCGCAGCCAAGCCGACGAGGAGCAGGAGCGGAACGGTTTGATGGGCACGGTTCTCGAAGACGTCACAAGCGAAACCATCGACGCGGAGCACATACGCCGGCGTGTCGATGACTGGGAACGGCGCCTCGGCGGGCTCTTTGCCGCGGTCGGCGGCTGGCTACCGGACGGATGGGAAGCCCACCAGGGCACCCCGGTCGTCATGGAGGAGCCATTGATGCGCAAGTTCGGCGTCACTGCGAAACCGATGCCGACACTCGAACTCCAGGATAGCGCGGGCCATGTTGTCAAACTCGTTCCGCGTGGACTGTGGATCATCGGCAGCAACGGCCGCGTTGACCTGAAGCAGAACGGGCGCCGCTACCTGATCGTCG
Source organism: Alphaproteobacteria bacterium (assembly GCA_965203385.1). Classification (GTDB taxonomy): domain Bacteria; phylum Pseudomonadota; class Alphaproteobacteria; order TMED109; family TMED109; genus VXPW01. Next base: position 947,432 of record OZ241893.1, on the reverse strand, counting down.
ACATGGCCAAGAACTTCGAAGCGCCCGACTGGCAGGCCGCTCCCGCCGAAGGATGGTGCGCCCGCGAGGCGGTGAACGAAGACTGGCTGAAACGCATCCTGCGGTGAGCGATCTCGACGCCATTACCGTTCTGTTTCAGCAGGTCGACAAATCACTGGAAGACATGCGCGAGCAGCACGATGCGGCCGGCGAAGCCGATGAGCGCGACCGAGTCGCGCGACAGCAGACGCTCAACGAGCAGGCGTATTTCGTGCTGGCCTGGGGACAGTTGGAAGCGGACATCGACGACGCTTGCCGGGATGCGATACGTCTCGGGAAATCGCACGAGGACTGGCGGCGGCGGGCCTGGAGCGTATACGACGAGGGAAACCCTAGGCTGAGCTTCAGGAACCGTCTGACACTAGTTCTCGACCGCAGCAGTGACGAGTGGAAGAGGACCCTGGAGCTTTACCAGGTGCGCAACCAGATTGCCCATGGCGACCTGCGCCACGCGGGCATAAACCTTCCAACGGTGATCGAGGACTTTGATCGCATCCGGTTGTCACTGGTGCGGGATTGAACGGCGGCTTCGGATAAAGACCGCGCCTTGCGCCATGGCATCGAACATGTCGAGCAGAAATTTGGAGCAAACCGGATCGGATGCAGCCGTTGGTCCCGGAGACAGCAGGGACATGGCCCTTACTGGTTGTTGACATGGCCGGACAGGGGGACGGGCAAGTCCCGCGGCCGCACCGTTTCCGCCGACGCCATCGAGGGAACGCGGGCGCAGATCGCGGAGTACCAGCGGCTTCGTGGACTGGTGCGCGCGCTGGTCGAGGTCAGCGGCCGGATATGCGATGCCAGGCTGGACGCGGACAAGCCGGCCACGGTGGGAAAAAAGGGGGTCTCGACGCAGCGGTCGCGGAGGAGGTCGAGGCCGAGGTCGAGCGGCTGATCGGCGCGGGCGTCGTCGATGACTTCCAGGCGATCGAGATCGAAGCGCGGCGGGTGGCGTTGCAGATCATGGGACAGGCCGTCGCCCACAGGCTCAATGCCGACCATTCCGACGACCAGGGACCGTGGCTGTCGTGTGCGTGCGGCGGCGAGGCGCGCTTCGCCGGCCGCCGGCCCAAGACCTTCACCACCGCTCTCGGCCCTCTGACGCTGGAGCGCGCCTGGTATCACTGCGACCGTTGCCACCACGGCTTCAGCCCGCGCGATCGCGCCCTCGGCATGGAGGACAGCTTCCTCTCGCCGGCGGCGCTGCGCATGATCGGCATCGCCGCCGCCAGGACCAGCTTCGAGGGCTCCAGCGCCCTGTTGCGCGAACTGGCCGACCTTGCCGTCGCGCCGAAGACGGTCGAACGCCATGCCGAGGCGCTCGGGCGAGAGATCGCAGGCGACGAATGCCGCGTGATCGAACCCGAGCCGTCCGACGCCCCCACCCTCTATCTCGGCCTCGACGGCACCGGCGTGCCGGCGCGCAAGGCCGAGGTCGAGGGCCGCGCGGGCAAGCAGCCCGACGGCTCCGCCCGCACCCGCGAGGCCAAGCTCGCCGTCGTGTGGTCGGCGGAGACCGTCGACAGGGAGGGGCGTCCGGTGCGCGATCCCGGCTCCGCCACCTACAACGCCGCCATCGAATCCATCGCCACCCGCGAGTTCGACCCCGAGCCCGCGCCCTTCGCCCGGCGTGTCATCCGCGAGGCCGAACGCCGCGGCTTCGACACGGCCGAGCGCCGGGTCATCCTCGGCGACGGCGCGCCGTGGATCTGGAACTTCGCCGATGAGCACTTCCCCGACGCCATCCAGGTCGTCGACATCTTCCATGCCAAGGGCCACCTGTTCGACACAGCCAAGGCGATCTACGGGATCGGCAGCGAGATCGGTGAGCGATGGGCCGGGAAGCGGCGCGAGGAACTCGACGAGGGCCGCGTCGACGAGGTGATCGCCGCCCTCAAGGGCCATGCCGAAACTTGCGAGAACGCCCGGAAGAACGCCGAGTACTTCTCCAACAACCGCGAGCGCATGAACTACCCGAAGTTCCGCGCGATGGGCTTGTGCGTGGCCAGCGGCGTGGTCGAGGGCGGCTGCAAGAACATCGTCGGCGCCCGTCTCAAGCAGGGAGGCATGCGCTGGACCGTCGACGGCGCCAACGCCATCATCGCCCTGCGCTGCGCCGTCGAGAGCAATCGCTTCGATGACTTCTGGGAACGACGAGCCGGTGCAATACCGTGAGTCTCACAAATGCGACGTGCACCCATTCCGTCGAGGCATGCACGGTAATATTCGTACGGAAGGACCATGGAACCGTCAGGCTGCGGCGGTCTCGGAAGCCCTCGGTAATCGGCATTCGGGGATTGTCGCTACTCATCGTCCCTGATCAGCCCGGATCCTCCGCTGACCACCCGGACGAATGCCCCCGGCTTCTGGGCATGTCCGCGATCACGATGTGCGCCCGTGTTGACTATGTGTTGACGGAGGACTAGTTGATCGGTTTCCAGAAACGACGAAGCCCCCGAAAACGTCAGTGTTTTCAGGGGCTTGAGGTGGTTGCGGGGGCAGGATTTGAACCTGCGACCTTCAGGTTATGAGCCTGACGAGCTACCGGGCTGCTCCACCCCGCGCCAGATGTGAACGATCCACAAGCCGGGCAGTCGACACACGGCCTTGCCCAAGGTGTCTCGATGGCCTGGCAGCGACCTACACTCCCACGCCTTAAGACGCAGTACTATCGGCGCTGGGGGTTTTCACGACCGAGTTCGGAAAGGGATCGGGTGTTGACTCCCCGCCATAACCACCAGGCCATCGAGACACCTTGAACCTGATTCCTTGCAAAGTTTCGACGGCCTGCGGACTTGCTCCTGCACACGGAGAAACTCAAGCCTGTCGAGCGATTAGTACCGGTTAGCTTCACGCATTGCTGCGCTTCCACACCCGGCCTATCTACGTGGTGGTCTGCCACGGCTCTCATAGGGAAACCTCGTTTCAAGGCAGGCTTCCCGCTTAGATGCTTTCAGCGGTTATCCCTTCCACACATAGCTACCCAGCGATGCCGCGGGCGCGACAACTGGTACACCAGAGGTGTGTCCATCCCGGTCCTCTCGTACTAGGGACAGCTCCTTTCAAGTTTCCTTCACCCACGGCAGATAGGGACCGAACTGTCTCACGACGTTCTAAACCCAGCTCACGTACCACTTTAATCGGCGAACAGCCGAACCCTTGGGACCTGCTTCAGCCCCAGGATGTGATGAGCCGACATCGAGGTGCCAAACACTCCCGTCGATAGGGACTCTTGGGGAGTATCAGCCTGTTATCCCCGGCGTACCTTTTATCCGTTGAGCGATGGCCCTTCCATGCGGGACCACCGGATCACTATGGCCGACTTTCGTCTCTGCTCGAGCCGTCACTCTCACAGTCAGACAAGCTTGTGCCATTGCACTCCACAGCTGATTTCCGACCAGCCTGAGCCTATCTTTGCGCGCCTCCGTTACTCTTTGGGAGGCGACCGCCCCAGTCAAACTACCCACCATGCAGGGTCCCGGACCCGGATCACGGGCCACGGTTAGATACCAGAAATCGAAAGGGCGGTATTTCAAGGGTGTCTCCACGCCGGCTGGCGCCGGTGCTTCAAAGACTCCCGCCTATCCTACACAACCGATCCCTAATACCACTGCAAAGCTGTAGTAAAGGTGCACGGGGTCTTTCCGTCTGACCGCGGGTACTCCGCATCTTCACGGAGAATTCAGTTTCGCTGAGTCGATGATGGAGACAGTGGGGAAGTCGTTGCGCCATTCGTGCAGGTCGGAACTTACCCGACAATGAATTTCGCTACCTTAGGACCGTTATAGTTACGGCCGCCGTTTACCGGGGCTTCGATTCGGAGCTCTCACCCGTCCTCTTAACCTTCCGGCACCGGGCAGGCGTCAGGCCCTATACGTCCTCTTTCGAGTTAGCAGAGCCCTGTGTTTTTAGTAAACAGTCGCCACCCCTGAGTCTGTGCCCCCCGCGCCCGGTTGCCCGGAAGCGGGGCCTCCTTCTCCCGAAGTTACGGAGGCAATTTGCCGAGTTCCTTCATCATCGTTCTCCCAAGCGCCTTGGTATGCTCTACCAGTCCACCTGTGTCGGTTTGGGTACGGTCTATACGCCGGGGTTATTTCCTGGAACGCCTTCACCGCCCGGAGCAATCCAGTCAGCCCGGACGACTTACGGCATTCGTCACCACCAGCAGGCCCAGGAATATTCACCTGGTTCCCATCGACTACGCCTTTCGGCCTCGCCTTAGGGGCCGGCTCACCCTGCGCGGATTAACCTTGCGCAGGAACCCTTGGACTTTCGGCGACAGGGTTTTTCACCCTGTTTGTCGCTACTCGTGTCAGCATTCTCACTTCCGATGCCTCCAGGTTGCCTCACGACAACCCTTCACAGGCCTACGGAACGCTCCGCTACCGCGCGACCGAAGTCGCGCCCGCAGTTTCGGTGCATGGCTTGAGCCCCGTTACATCTTCGGCGCAGGATGGCTTGTTTAGACCAGTGAGCTGTTACGCTTTCTTTAAAGGATGGCTGCTTCTAAGCCAACCTCCTGGCTGTTTTGGCCGTCCCACATCCTTTCCCACTTAGCCATGACTTGGGGACCTTAACTGGCGGTCTGGGCTGTTTCCCTTTCGACACCGGACCTTAGCACCCGATGTCTGTCTGCCGCGATTGCACTCGCCGGTATTCGGAGTTTGGTTAGGTTTGGTAGGGATTAGCTCCCCCCTAGCCCATCCAGTGCTCTACCCCCGGCGGTGAGACGCGACGCACTACCTAAATAGTTTTCGCGGAGAACCAGCTATCTCCGGGTTTGATTGGCCTTTCACCCCTAGCCACAAGTCATCCCCCGATTTTTCAACATCGGTGGGTTCGGTCCTCCAGTGCGTGTTACCGCACCTTCAACCTGCTCATGGCTAGATCACC
>OZ241893.1:0-937500 GCA_965203385.1 Alphaproteobacteria bacterium | reverse complement strand
CGGACTCGATGACGCGGTGGACGGGTCGGTGCACATCGGGGGCGAAGATGCCCGGAGCCGGCAGGCGATCGGCTACATGTTCCAGACTCCGCGCCTGCTTCCCTGGATGAGCGTCCGTGACAACGTCGACATCGTGCTGGGCCCCGAAGCCCGGGCCGAAGGACGCGGTGCCGAGTTGCTGCAGCGGATGGAGCTCGGCGCGTACCTGGATGCCTATCCGACCCGCCTCTCCGGCGGGCAGCGCCGGCGGGTGGCGCTCGCCCGCGCCTTTGCGGTGCGGCCGGCCCTGCTCCTGCTGGACGAGCCGTTCGTGTCGCTGGACCAGCCGGTCGGCAACCGGCTGCGCGAGATTCTCCTCGACCTCTGGCAGGCGCAGCCGACCACGGTATTGTTTGTCACGCACGACCTGAACGAGGCGATCTTCCTCGGGGACCGGATCGTGTTCCTCTCCCGGCCGCCTTCCTCCGTCCTGCACGACGCGCCGGTGAAACTGGCCCGTCCGCGGACGCCGGACGGCCCCGACATCCTGGACTTTCGTGCCGACCTGCTCGACCGGCAAGGCGGCCTGCTCGCCGGCACAGTAGGATCCTCTCCCGATTCCGGACCTTCCGCCCCATGACCCCAACTGAATCCGCGCGGGATGACGCACCGCTTCTTGCGGTGGACGAGATCACCAAGAGCTACGGCCGCCAACCGGCCCTGAGAGGGGTCTCGTTCGTCATCCGGGCCGGCCAGTACGTCTCGCTGCTGGGCCCCAACGGCGCGGGCAAGACCACGCTGTTCCAGTTGCTGGCCGGCCTCTTCGTCCCGGATTCGGGCACCGTCCGCGTCCGCGGCTTCGACATGCGCCGCGACGCGGTCCGGGCCCTTTCGTCGATCGGGTTCGTATTCCAGCAGGCCACGCTGGACCTGGACCTCACCGTCCGCGCCAACCTCGCGTTCCACGGCCGCCTGCACGGGCTGAGCAAGGCCGACATTCACCGGCGCACCGCGCACGAACTCCGTCAGGTCGATCTCGAGGAGCGGATCGACGACCGCGCCCGCACCCTGTCCGGAGGGCAGCGCCGCCGCGTGGAACTCGCCCGCTCCCTCCTGCACGAACCCAGAATCCTGCTGATGGACGAGCCGACCGTCGGGCTCGATCCGCCCAGCCGCAGCGACCTCCTGGAGTACGTGCTCCGACTCAAGCGCGAACGTGCGATGGCCGTGCTCTGGGCCACCCACCTGGTCGACGAGGCCGAAGAGGCCGACCGGGTGATCATGCTGCACGAAGGCACCATCCGGCAGGCCGGCCCCCCGGCCGAGCTGCTCCGCGCGGCCGGTGTTTCCAACCTGCGGGACATGCTGGTAGATTTTCCGGCCCACCGCCCGCGCGGGGAGGCCGCCCGATGATCCATCCGTACCTGAACGCCGCCGCCGCGGGGCTGGCCGCCGCCGGCTTCGCCCTGTCCGCGGCCGCCGGGGAGGTGTACGTCAGCAACGAAGGCAATGACACCGTGGTCGTGCTCGACCTCGACACCCTCGAAGTGCAGCACGTCATCGAAACCGGGGGACGGCCCCGCGACCTGCGTTTCGGCCCGGGCGGCAACCAGCTGTTCATCGCCGCGAGCGAGGCCGACCGCATCGAGATTCTCGATCTCGAGACCAAGACCCTGTCCGGCTACATCGAGACCGGCGATGATCCCGAAATCTTCGATATCGACCCCACCGGCGAGATTCTCGTGGTCTCGAACGAGGATGATGCGGCCGCCACCGTCATCGACATTGCCACCGGTTCCATCCGTACGGTGATCGAGGATGTCGGCATCGAGCCCGAGGGCGTCACCTTCACCCCTGATGGCAAACGGGTCTTCGTCACCGCAGAAGCGACCAACACGGTGGTCGTGATCGACCCCTGGACCGGCACCATTCTGGCAGACATTCTGGTCGGCAACCGTCCGAGACGGGGCGTCTTCACCCCGGACGGGAGCGAATACTGGGTGACCAACGAACTCGGGGGCACCATCAGCATCATCGATACCGCCACCCTGCAGATCACCGACACCATCCGCTTCGAGAAACGCGGCCTGCGCGAAGCCGACATCACGCCGGTCGACCTGGTCATGACCCGGGACGGAACCACCGCCTTCGTCACCCTGGGCCGGGCCTGGCACGTCGCCCGGATCGACGTCGCCACGCGAACCGTGGCAGCCTACATCCTGGCCGGCAGCCGGGTGTGGGGCGCGGCCTTGACCGCGGACGATTCGACCCTGATCGTGACCAACGGTGCCAGTGACGATATCTCGGTCATCGATACCGAGGCCGACCGGACCGTCCGGTCGGTCGCCGTCGGCCGGACGCCGCATACCGTCCGCATCCGGGACTAGCACCGTGGCGACCCGGGCGCGGAGCGGGACGCTCGGCCTGCTGACCGCACTCCTCCTGCCGGTGGCGGGCGCCGGTGCGGAAGAACGGCCCGCCTTCGCGATCGGCTATCTTGACCTCGCCGACGACATCCGCTACACGCAATGGGGGGTCCATCCGGTCGATATCCGGTCCGAAACCAACCGGACCGACCGCCGGCCGCTGGCCGGAGCCGAGGTCGGGCTCGACGATGTTCGGGCGCTCGGCCGAAGGGCCGGAGTGGCGTTCACGCTGCACCCCCGCCGGGTGGCCAGCCCGCTGGAGCTGTCGGCCGCCCTCGACGCCCTCCGCGCCGATACCGGCGCCTTCGTGTTCCTGGTCGACGCGCCCGGAACGGCGCTGCGCGAGCTCGCCGCGGCCGCGCCGGCGCCGGACCTCATCCTGTTCAACGTATCGGCCGTGGACGACGACCTGCGCGGGGAGGCCTGCGCGGCCCATCTTCTCCACACGATGCCCAGCCGGCGCATGCTGGCCGACGCCGTGGCCCAGTACCTGGTATCGCGCAACTGGAACGATGTCCTGGTCTTGCAGGGACCGCTCGACGAGGACGCCCGGACGGCGGAGGCCTTCCGGCAAGCGGCGCGTACCTTTTCGCTGTCGATCGACGAGGAGCGGAGCTTCGTGCTGTCCAACGATCCGCGGCTGCGGGACCGCAACGACCTCGACCTGCTGACCGGCCGCGCGGACTACGAGGCGGTATTCGTCGCCGACGTCGACCGGGAGTTCGCCCGGTCGGTACCCTATGCCACGCAAGACCCGGCCGCGGTCACCGGGGCGGCGGGGCTGCGCCCGACCCCCTGGCACTGGAGCTACCTGCGCCATGGCGCGCCCCAGGTCCACGGCCGTTTCGAACGCAAGGCCGGGCGCCGGATGGAAGACACCGACTGGGCCGCCTGGGTCGCCGTCCGGGCGATCGGAGAGGCCATCGTGCGCACCGGCTCCACCGCCGCCGGCGACCTGTACGCGTACCTGCTCGGGCCCGAGTTCCGGCTGGACGGCGCGAAGGGGCCAGCCCTGTCGTTTCGCCCCTGGAACGGTCAGTTGCGCCAGCCGGTCATGCTCGCGACGGAGGACTGGGTAACGGCCATGGCCCCGCTTGACGGCTTCATCCACGAGACCAACGATCTCGACACGCTGGGGCGGGACCGGCGGAGCAGCGACTGCCGCCGGTTCGCGGCGGCGGAGACCGGTTCGTGACCCTCGGCCACGCCCTGCGCGCCCTCGCCGGTCTGACCGCCCGCGAAGTCGTGAAGTTCTTCCAGCAGCGCGGGCGGCTGCTGTCGGCTTTCGTCCGCCCGGCCCTCTGGCTGTTCGTGTTCGCCGCCGGCATCGGAACCACCAAGGGAATCGATCCCGGGATCCTGAGCCCCTATCCGGTGCAGAGCGTGAACTACTTCGAGTACATCGTGCCCGGGCTGGTCGGCATGGTGCTGCTGTTCAGCGGCATGCAATCCTCGCTGTCGATGGTGTACGACCGCGAAATGGGCGTCATGCGCCTCCTGCTGACCGCGCCGCTGCCGCGCTGGTACCTGCTCACCGCCAAGCTGTTCGCGGGCACCATGCTGTCCATTCTCCAGGTGTACGTGTTCCTGATCGTGTGCCTGCCGCTGATCAGCCTGCAGGTCAGTCTCAACACCCCCCTGACCGGCTGGCTCTGGATGTTCCCCGCCGCCGTGCTGTTCGGGCTGCTGCTGGGCGCGGCGGGGCTGGCCCTGTCGGTGCATATTCGCCAGCTGGAAAATTTTGCGGGCACCATGAACTTCGTGATCTTTCCGATGTTCTTCATTTCCAGCGCCCTGTATCCGTTGTGGCGGCTGCTCGAAAACGGCGCGGAAGTCGTCTGGTGGCTGGCGCAGTGCAACCCGTTCACGTACGGGGTCGAACTGGTCCGCTGGGCCAGCCAGGGGCAGATCCACTGGACCAGCCTGATCGTCACGGTGGCCTGCACCGCCGCCTTCCTGAGCGCGGCCGTCATCGGTTACGACCCGCAGCGCGGCATGCTCCGGCGGCGTCCCGGCGGCGGCGGGCCGCCGGCGGGAGGATGAGCACCGCGCCGCGCAGATCCCCGGCGGCGAACGTCGCCGAGCTCGTCGGCGGCACGCCGCTCATCCGTCTGCGGCGCCTGTCGGACGCCACCGGTTGCGAAATTCTCGGCAAGGCCGAGTTCCTCAACCCGGGGCTGTCGGTCAAGGACCGCGCCGCCCTGTGGATCATCCGGGACGCCGAACGGCGCGGACGGCTGCAGCCGGGCGGCACCATTGTCGAGGGCACCGCCGGCAATACCGGCATCGGCCTGACCGTGATCGGCAGGGCGCTCGGCTACCGGACGGTGATCGTGATGCCGGAGACCCAGAGCGAGGAAAAGAAGAGTGCCCTCCGCGCGATCGGCGCCAGCCTCCGGCTGGTACCGGCCGTGCCCTACAAGAACCCGGACAACTACATCCGCTTCTCCGGCCGCCTCGCCGAAGAACTCGCCCGGACCCTCCCCCGCGGCGCCGTCTGGGCCAACCAGTTCGACAACCCGGCCAACCGCCAGGCGCATCGGGAATCCACGGCCGCCGAAATCTGGGACCAGACCGGCGGCCGGGTCGCAGCCTTCGTGAGCGCCATCGGCACCGGCGGCACGCTGGCCGGGGTCGCCGACGGCCTGAAGGACCGGAATCCGCAGGTGCGGGCCGTGCTGGCGGACCCGGCCGGATCCGGGATGCACGCCTGGGTGCAGACGGGCACCCCGAAGGCCGACGGCACGTCGGTCACCGAAGGCATCGGCCAGGGGCGGGTGACGGGCAACCTCGAGGACGCGCGCATCGACGATTCGCTACAGGTCTCGGACACGGACGCGCTGCAGTGCGTCTTCGCCCTGGCCGAAGAGGAGGGGCTGATGCTCGGCGGTTCGAGCGGCATCAACGTCGCCGGCGCCGAACGCGTCGCGCGCGATCTCGGGCGCGGGCACGTCGTGGTCACGATCCTGTGCGACCATGGCACCCGGTACGCCTCGAAGCTGTTCAATCCCGACTTTCTCGCCGCCCGCGGCCTGCCGGTTCCCGGCTGGCTGGAAAGCGGAGCCTGACGTGCCGGCGGAGCGGCCGGTACCGGCGCTGGTCGACGCCCGCTGGCTGCGCGGCGCCGGCCGCCGGGCGGAGGTGGTCGTGCTCGACGCCTCCTGGCACCTGCCCGCCGCCGGCCGCGACGGCGCCGCCGAGTTCGAACGCGGCCACATTCCGGGCGCGGCGTTCTTTTCGATCGACGACGTGGCCGACCCGGACTCGCCGCTGCCGCACATGGTGCCGAGCGCCGCGGACTTCGCGGCGGCCGTGGGCGCTCTCGGGGTCGGTACGGGAGACCATGTCGTCTGCTACGCGGCCGACGGGATCGGCACCGCGCCCCGCGCCTGGTGGATGTTCCGGCTGTTCGGGCACGAGCGCGTGTCCGTGCTCGACGGCGGCCTGCCGGCGTGGCGCGCCGCCGGCGGCGCCCTGGCAAGCGGACCGGCGCGGCCGGAACGGCGCACCTTCCGGGCCGTGCCCGACCGGACCCGAATCCGTGACCTGGAGGCCGTGCGCCGCAATCTCGACACGGCGGTGGAGCAGGTCGTCGACGCCCGCAGCGCCGGCCGGTTCGACGGCCGCGAACCGGAACCGCGGGCCGGCCTGCGGGGCGGGCATGTCCCGGGCAGCGTGAACCTGCCGTATCCGGCCCTGCTCGACGGGCCGCGCATGCTGGCCCCGGACGCGTTGCGGGCCCGGTTCGAGGCGGCCGGGGTGGCGGGCGGGCGGCGGGCGGTCCTGACCTGCGGCTCCGGGGTCAGCGCCTGCACCCTCGCCCTCGGCCTCACGCTGACCGGCCGCGACGACTGGGCCGTCTACGACGGTTCCTGGTCCGAGTGGGGAGGGCGCGGGGATGTCCCGGTCGCCCCCTGACACCCGCCGGTTTCGACCCGCCACCGTTCTCGGCCGCGCCGGCCGGCAGCCGCACGACCACCAGGGGATCGTCAACCCGCCGGTCTACCATGCCTCGACCGTCCTGTTCCGGGACACCGACGACCTGCGCCGGCGCGGACCCCGGCGGCTTGACGAGGTCGTCTACGGCCGCTTCGGGACCCCGACGACCTTTGCCTTCGAAGAGGCGATGGCGGCGGCGGAGGGCGGGGCCCGCAGCGTCGCCGTGGGCTCGGGCAAGGCCGCCATCGCCGTCGCGCTGACCAGTTTCCTCGCGGCCGGCGACCACCTCCTGATGGTGGATTCGGCGTACGGGCCCACCCGCAGCATGGCGGCCGGATGGCTGCCCCGGTTCGGGATCGAGACCACGTTCTACGACCCCTGCATCGGCGCCGGAATCGCCGATCTCCTGCGCGACAATACCCGGGTCGTGTTTCTGGAATCCCCCGGATCCCTTACCTTCGAGGTCCAGGACGTACCGGCGATCGCGGCGGCGGCGCACGCCCGCGGGTGCACCGTGATCCTCGACAACACCTGGGCCAGCCCGCTGTACTTCCGGCCGTTCGAGCACGGGGTCGACGTGTCGATCCAGGCCGCCACCAAGTACGTGTCGGGACACTCCGACGTCATGCTGGGCGCGGTCACGACCACCGAAGCGCTGCACCCGGCCGTGCGCCGGGGCGCCCAGTCCGTCGGGGCCACCGTCGGCCCCGACGACCTCTACCTCGGACTCCGCGGACTGCGGACCCTGGACGTCCGCCTGCAACGGCACATGGAAACCGGGCTGGCGCTCGCCCGCTGGCTGGGCCGGCAGCCGGAGGTCGAGCGCGTGCTGCACCCGGGGCTGGCCGGGGATCCCGGCCACGCGCTCTGGCAGCGGGACTACCTGGGCGCGTCCGGCCTCTTCGGCGTGGTCCTGCAGCCGGCTTCGCCCGCCGCCTTCGATGCCTTCCTGAACGGCCTCGAGCTGTTCGGCATCGGCTTCAGCTGGGGCGGGTTCGAAAGCCTCATCGTGCCGGCGATGCTGGACGGGGCGCGGGCGACCCGGCCGTGGCCCGCGCCCGGGCGGACGTTCCGCCTCCACGCCGGGCTGGAAGACGTCGACGACCTGCGCCGCGACCTGGCGGCCGGACTCGCCCGCCTGCGGGAACCCGCCCGATGAGCCGCCCCGCCCGGTGCCTGGCCGTTTCGCTGCTGGTCCTCGCGTGCGGCCCGGCGCCGGCCGGGGACGTGTTCCAGGTCGACGCGATCGAGATCCTCTCGGGCGACCGGCGCCACCCGTTCGAGGTGGAACTGGCGGTCACCGAAGCCCAGAAGCGGCAGGGACTGATGCACCGGCTGACGCTCGGGAAGGACCGGGGCATGCTCTTTCTCTATGCGCCGCCCCAACGCATCCGCATGTGGATGAAGGACACCTATCTGCCGCTCGACATGCTGTTCATCCGCCCCGACGGCGTCATCGCCGCCATCGCCGAGGACCAGCTGCCGTTGTCGCTCACCCCGGTCGGCCCCGACGTCTACGTCAGCGGCGTCCTCGAGGTCCTGGCCGGGACGGCGGAACGGCTGGGACTGCGGCCCGGCGACCGCGTGGTCCACCCGTACTTCGACGCCCCGCCCGCCGGCGATCCATGACGGCCGAACCCCGGCTCCGGATCCGTGTGCAGCTGGGCGATTCGCCGCTGTTCGGCCCCGGCAAGGCAGCCCTGCTCGACACGATCGGGGAGGTGGGCTCGATCGCCGGCGCGGCCCGGGCCCTCGGCATGTCGTACCGGCGGGCCTGGCTCCTGGTCGATTCGATGAACCGGAACTTCACCCACCCCCTCGTCCGGGCCCACCCGGGCGGCCGGGGCGTCGGCGGGGCCCGGGTTACCGAACTCGGCCGGCGGGTCCTGCGCGCCTATCACGCGGTCGAAGCGGATGCCGCCCGGGCTGCGAGCCGGTCGCTGGCCGACTTCCAGAACATGATCGCCGCCGACCCCGGCCCTTCCGGGCCCGGCGAACCGGAATAGGACGCGGTGGCCGGCCGGGCGGACGGCCCGCTCCACCGGACCCCCGGTTGACGGGCCCGGCGTTCCGGCCGGAGCTTGCCATGCGTTATATCCGATGGTATATAACCGTTGCGCGGCAGGGGCGGCCCCGGGTTTCCCTCCGACGGTGGCTTTGCGGGCCCGTCACCTGTCTCGGCCTCCTCGGGCTGGCCCCGGCCCTCCTGTCACCGGGAGGGTCGGCGGCCGGGCCGGTGGCCGGCGAGGAGATCCTGGTCTTTGCGGCCGCTTCGACCGGAGCTGCGCTTGAAGACATCGTGAGCGCCTACACTGCCCGGGGAGGCGGACGGGTACGGTTGTCGCTGGCGGCCACCAGTTCCCTGGCCCGCCAGATCGAAGCGGGCGCCCCCGCCGACCTGTTTCTCGCGGCCAATCCGATGTGGATGGACCATGTCGAGGCCGCCGGGCTCCTGACCCCGGAGAGCCGGACCCTCGTCTTTCGCAACCGCCTGGTGCTGGTGGCCCCGGCCGGGGCCGGACCGGTTGCGGTCACGCCGGGGCTCGACTGGGACGCCCTGCTCGACGGCGGCCGGCTGGCGGTCGCCGAACCCCATTCGGTGCCGGCCGGGATCTATGCGCGCCAGGCGCTGCAGTCCCTCGGCGCGTGGGCCGCACTCGAGGACCGCCTCGCCCCGGCCAGCGACGTCCGCCACGCCGCGCTCCTGGTCCAGAGCGGGGCGGCGCCGCTCGGGGTGGTCTACCGGACCGACGCCCGATCGACGCCGGGCCTCACGATCCTCGGCACCTTTCCCGCCGACCTGCACGACCCGGTCACCTACTGGGCGGCGCTGGTGGGCGCCGGGCCGGAGCCGGCGGCGGCCGCCGTCTTTCTCGCCTTCCTGCAGTCGGACACGGCGCAGGCCATCGTCTCCCGCCACGGCTTTCTGCTCCCGACCGATGCCGACACCCGCTGAAACCGAAGCGCTGCTGCTGTCGCTGCGGGTGGCGGTCTGGAGCGTGCTCGGCAGCTTGCCGGCGGCGGTCGCGCTGGCCTGGTTGCTGGCCCGGAAGCGATTTCCGGGGCATGCGCTGCTGAACGGGATCCTGCACCTCCCCCTGGTCGTGCCGCCGGTGGTCATCGGCTACCTCCTGCTGGTCTGCTTCGGCCGGCACGGCCCGGGCGGGGTCCTGCTCGAGCAGTGGTTCGGGGTCACCCTGGGCTTCACGTGGCAGGGGGCCGCGGTCGCGAGCGCGGTGGTCGCCTTTCCCCTCATGCTGCGGGCCATCCGGCAGTCGATCGAGGACGTGGACCGGCGCCTCGAACAGGCGGCGCGCACACTGGGCGCCAGTGCCGCCAACGCGTTCTGCACCGTCACCCTCCCCCTCATTGCCCCGGGGGTGCTCACCGGCATGGTGCTCGGCTTCGCCCGCTCGCTCGGCGAGTTCGGGGCCACGATCACGTTCGTGTCCAGCATTCCGGGAGAGACCCGGACCCTGCCGCTCGCGCTCTACGCCGCGACGCAGGTCCCGGGCGGGGAACCGCAGGCCGCCCGCCTGGTCGTGCTGTCGGTCGTCCTGGCGCTGGCCGCGCTGATCGGCTCCGAGTGGCTCGCCCGCCGGACCCGGCGCTATGCGGGCGGGGGACCGTGATCGATCTGGCGTTCTCGCTCCGGCGGGGCGCCTTCGCCCTCGAGATCGCCCTGCAGGCACCGGTCCGCGGGGTGACCGGCCTGTTCGGTCCGTCCGGCGCCGGCAAGTCGACCGTTGCCGACGCGATCGCCGGCCTCGTCCGCCCGGACGCCGGGCGCATCGCCGTCGGGGATGCGGTGCTGTTCGACCACGCGCGCGGCATCGCGGTGCCCCCGGAGCGGCGGCGGATCGGGTACGTCTTCCAGGAAGCACGGCTCTTTCCCCACCTGACGGTCCGGGCCAACCTCCGCTTCGGTGCGCGCCGGCGCGGCGCGGCCGGCGCGGGCGCCTTTGACCGGATCGTCGAACTCCTCGGGCTCGAACCGGTGCTGGACCGGCGGCCGCGGCGGCTGTCCGGCGGAGAGGCCCAGCGGGTCGCGATCGGGCGGGCCCTCCTCAGCAACCCCGACCTCCTGATCATGGACGAACCCCTGGCGTCGCTCGACCAGCCCCGCCGCGACGAGATTCTCCCCCATCTCGAGCAGCTCGCCGGCGATACCGGCGTGCCCGTGATCTACATCACCCACTCGATCGACGAGATCCTGCGCCTCGCCGACCACCTCGCGGTGCTGGCCGACGGCGCCGTCGCCGCCGCCGGGCCCATCCAGGCCGTGCTGGCCCGCCCCGACCTCCCGGTGCTCAACCGCCGCCGCGACGCCGGCACCATGCTCCGGACCACGGTGGACCGGCATTTCGGGGAAGACCACCTGAGCGCCTTGCGCTGCGGCCCGCACACCCTGCTGGTCCCGCGCACCCGCCGCGCCGCGGGTTCGCCGCTGGTCCTGCGCATCCTCGCGCGCGATGTCTCCCTCGCCCTCGAACGCCCGCGGCGTTCGAGCGTCATGAACGTGCTGGAGGGCCGGGTTGCCGGGATCCATCCGCGCGACGACGGGCACGTGGACGTGAGTGTCGATATCGGCCAGATCATCCATGCGCGAATCACGCGCCGCTCCGCCGAGGAACTCGGACTGCGGCGCGGGCTCCGGTTGTATGCCCTGGTAAAGTCGGTAGCGTTCGCCGAACGCACCACGTTTCGCGGCCACCGGGAAGGCGAGCGATGACCCACCCCCCGCGCACCGGCGGTGAAATCCTCGCCGACCAGTTGCTGCTGCACCGAGTGGACACGGTCTTCGCCGTGCCCGGCGAGAGCTACCTGCCCGTGCTCGACGCCTGCTTCGACCGCCGCGACACCCTCCGCCTCGTCACCTGCCGGCACGAGGCCGGCGCGGCCAACATGGCCGAAGCGGCCGGCAAGCTGACCGGCCGCCCGGGAGTCTGCCTGGTCACGCGCGGACCGGGCGCCTGCCACGCGAGCGTCGGAGTCCACACGGCCCACCAGGATTCCACCCCGATGCTCCTGCTCGTGGGGCAGGTCGCGCGCGGCACCCGCGGCCGCGAGGCGTTTCAGGAAATCGACGTGCGCGACCTGTTCCAGCCGCCCCTGGCCAAGTGGGCCGTCGAAATCGAGGACCCGCACCGGCTGCCCGAGCTCCTGCACGCCGCCTTCCGGACCGCGACCGGCGGCCGGCCGGGACCGGTCGTGGTCGGGTTGCCGGAGGACGTGCTCCAGGCATCGGCGGCGGTCGCGGACGCGGCCCCCTGGCACGGCGCCCGCCCGCACCCCGACCCGGACGACGTGGACCGGGCCCATGGTCTGCTGCGGACCGCCGAACGGCCGCTGATCATCGCCGGCGGCAGCAACTGGACCGGGGCCGGAAGGCGGGCCCTCGCAACCCTCGCCGAACAGGCCGGCGCACCGGTCGCCGTCTCCTTCCGGCGCCAGGACCTCTTCGACAACGACCACCCGCACTACGCCGGCGACCTGTCGACCAGCGTGGACCCCCGTCTGGTGCGGCGGGTCGGGGAGGCGACCCACCTGCTGGTGCTGGGCGCCCGGCTGGGCGAGATGACCACGCGCGGCTATACGACGCTGCGGCCGGGCCGGCAGGACGTGCCGCTGGTGCACGTGCACCCCGACCCCTTCGAACTCGGCCGCGTGTTCATCCCCGACCTCGCCGTCCCCGCCGACCCCGGCGCGTTCGCCGCCGCGCTCGCCCGCCGCCCGTTCCCCGAACACCCGTCCCGCCGGCGCTGGCGCGAGGCGGCGCACAGCGATTACCGGCGCGCCTCCACGCCCGGCCGCTACGCCGCCGACCTCGACATGGGGCAGGTGCTCCTGCACCTGCGCGCGGCCCTGCCGGCGGACACCGTGATCACGATCGACGCCGGCAATTTCAGCGGCTGGGTGCAGCGGTTCTGGCGGTTCCGGCACGCCCGTTCGCAACTCGGACCGACCAGCGGCGCGATGGGCTACAGCGTGCCCGCCGGCGTCGCCGCCAGCCTGCTGGCCCCGGACCGGGCGGTGGTCAGCTTCGTCGGGGACGGCGGGTTCCTGATGGCCGGCCACGAACTCGCGACCGCGGTCCAGCACGGGGCCCGGCCCCTCGTGCTGGTCATCAACAACGGCATGTACGGAACCATCCGCATGCACCAGGAGCAGACGTACCCGGGGCGCCCCATCGGCACCGACCTCCGCAACCCCGACTTCGCCGCGCTGGCGCGGGCCTACGGCGCGTACGGCGAGCGGGTCACCCGCACCGACCAGTTTCCCGCCGCCCTCGCGCGAGCCCGGGCCAGCGGGACCGCCGCCGTGCTCGAACTCGTCGTCGACCCGAACCAGATCACGACCCGGACCACCCTGGCGCGGCTGCAGGAGGCCGGGGCGCGGGCCGACCGCTCCGCCCCCGGACCCTGAGGGCCCCGGGGCCGCACCGGGCCACGCGGGGGCCGGTGCCGCCAGACCGGCGTTCGCTCGCGCCGCTGCGGGCGTGTAGAGTGCCGGGATCGAAGGCCGCCCGGTCCCGCCGCGGGCCCGGCGCCTCGCCGGCCGCACCCCGCACGGGGCGTCGCCGCACGGCCCGGGGCCCGCGCCATCGTCGCGCCCGGGGCCCCTCTCCGCTGTCAGGGCAGCGCCCGGGGCGCGGCCGCTCGTACCGGGAATCCCCCATGAACCGAACGAACTTGCTCAAGGCCGGCCTGCAGGCCGGCAAACCCCAGGTCGGCATGTGGGCCAGTCTGGCGAGCCCGCTGGCGACCGAAGTGCTGGCCGGTGCCGGCCTCGACTTCATCGTGATCGATTCCGAACATGCGCCCAACGATGCCGCCGAGCTGGTGGCCCAGCTGCACGCGTGTGCGGCCGGCGGCCCGACCCCGGCGGCGGTGCGCGCCTGGTGGAACGACCGCACCGCCATCAAGCGCATTCTCGACTGCGGCGCGGAGACCGTGGTGGTGCCCTACGTGCAGACCCCGGAAGAAGCCCGGCGCGCCGTGGCGTCGGTGCGCTACCCGCCCGCCGGCGCCCGCGGCGCGGCCGGCGCCACCCGGGCCAATGCCTTCGGGCGCGACCGGGATTACTGGAGCGAAGCCGATGAACGCGTCGGCCTGGTCGTGCAGGTCGAAACCGCGGCCGCGGTCGAGGCGGCCGGCGACATCGCCGCGGTCGATGGCGTCGACGTGGTCTTCGTGGGGCCCGGGGATCTCGCCGCCGACCTCGGCGTCATCCACGACCGGCAGCACCGTTCGGTCCGCCAGGCCATCGAGCATGCGCTCGCCCGGATCACGGCGGCCGGCAAGCCGGCCGGCGTGATGGCCGGCAGCATCGAGGAGGCCCGGGAACTGCTGGACCTGGGCTTCGCCATGGTCTCGGTCGCGACCGAACTGGTCCATCTGCGCGCGGCCGTGGACCGCGTGGCCGGCGAACTGAAGGGCACGCGATGAAGATCACGGCCGTCGAACCGATCCCGGTTCATCTTCCGTTCACCCAGGCGGGGCCGCCCAGCGGCTTCGGCGGAGAGACCTGGAACACGCTCGCCTGCCTGCTGGTCCGGGTCGACACGGACGAGGGAATCGTGGGCTGGGGCGAGGCGTTCGGCTACAACTGCATCCCGGCCACGCGCACCGCACTGGAAACTCTCGTGGCGCCGCAGGCGGTGGGGCTGGCCGCCGACGACATCAGCGGCACGATGAATCGGCTGCAGGTGCTGATGCACCTGTTCGGACGGTACGGGATCACCCTGTTCGCGCTGTCGGGGCTCGAGATCGCACTGTGGGACATCGCGGGCAAGCGGGCGGGCAAGCCGCTCCATGACCTGCTCGGCGGAACCGCCGCGGACCCGCTCCCCTGTTACGCCAGCCTGTTCAAGTACGATGATCCCCGCGCCACGGGTGCGGTGGCGGCGGCCGCCCGGGAAGCCGGTTACGAGCGGATCAAGCTGCACGAGAACCAGCTGGCACCGATCCGGGCGGCGCGCGACGTGCTCGGCCCCGACACGCCCCTGATGGTCGATGTCAACTGCAGCTGGCAGGAACACGAGCTTCCGGACCTGATTGCACCGCTCGAGGACACGGACCTGTTCTGGCTGGAAGAACCCGTCTGGCCGCCGGAGAATTTTCCCCTGCTGGCCCGTACCCGCACGGCCCGGCTGCCGCTCGCCTCCGGGGAGAACCTGTGCACCACCTGGCAGTTTGACCAGCTGCTGCAGGCCCGGGCCGTCGACTATGCACAGCCCAGTGTCACGAAGGTCGGAGGCGTGGCCGAATGGGCCGCGGTGTGCGACTCCGCCCGTGCGGCCGGGGTCGCCGTCGCTCCCCATTCCCCGTACTTTGGACCCGGGTTTCTCGCCAGCCTCCACCTGATCGCGGCCCGGGCGCCCGAGGCCTACGTCGAACGCCTGTACGTGGACCTGGAGACGGATCTGTTCGGGGGCCTGACGGTGCCCGACACCAACGGCCGCATCCGACTGCCCGCCGGGCCGGGCCTGGGCTGCGATCCGGACCCGGAACTGATCGCCCGCTACCGCCCCGAATGAACCGGAGAGCCCGCCGGCCGGCAACGGTACCGGACGGAAGTCGCCGGCGAACGCGGGGAACGCGACCGGCGGACCGATGGAGCCAGGTCCGTCCGGGGACCGGCAAGGGAACCTCTCGAGAGGCCAGGTACGACATGATGCACCCGACCAGGGCCGCCGGGTCACCCGCACCCGGGCGCGGGAACCCCGCGCCGGCCATCCTGATCCGGCGCGGCGCGGGAGCGGATGCGTCCGGGGCCGGCGAGCGCGCCGGGACCGCCTCCGGGAACCGCGGGCGGCAGCGGGTGTGGTCGCGGTCATGCGGTACGTCCGACATCGACGGTCGAGCCCGGCCCGGCGGCCCGCACGAACGGGTTCAGGGGGTGAACCCGGGAACCACGGTGCCCTCCATGGCCGGACGGGTTCCGGCCCGCGCAACCCGGCGGCAGCCCGGCGGTGCGAGGCGCGGGGCCACGGACCGCCCGGCCGCCTGCGGACCGGGCAGTGTCCCGGAAACCCGACGGCACACCTGGATACGGAGAGACGGGCCGGCCGCCTCTCCGGGCCCGGCCGGGTGGCCGGACCGGGCCCCGCAAGGCGTGACCGTTGCCTGACCCCGGCCGGCCGGCCGGCCGCGCCCCTTCCCTGCCCCGGCCGGCCGAAACGGTTGACGTGGTCGCGGTCGGCAACGCGATCATGGACCTGGTGGCCGACGTCGACGACGACTTTCTCGCGCGGCACGGCCTGGACCGGGGTCGCATGGTGATCGGCAGCCAGTCGGACGCACTGGCCATGACCGACCGCCTTCCCGCCGGCCGCCGGGTCGCCGGGGGCTCGGCCGCCAACACGGCCGTGGGGGTCGCGTCCCTGGGCGGGCGGGCCGCCTTCCTCGGACGGTGTGCCCGGGATCCCCTGGGGCACGGATTCCGCGACAGCCTGCACGAAGCCGGGGTCGCGCACCCGGTGGATTTCGGTCCGCTCGATCCTCCGACCGGCCGCTCGATCGTCCTGGTGGCGCCCGACCACGAGCGGACCATGATGACGTATCCGGGCGCCGCGGCCACGCTCGCCCCCCGCCATCTGCCCCGGACACAGGTGGCCGGTGGCGCGATCCTGTTCGTCGAGGGCTATCTCTTCTATTCCACCGTCACGGCCGAGACGGCCCGGACGGCTGCCGACTGGGCGGCCGCGCACGGACGCACCGTTGCCCTGTCGCTGTCCGACCCCAACTGCGTCACCCACCACCGGACCGCGTTGCTTGCACTGGTGCGCGCCCGGACGGACATCCTGTTCGCCAACGAGGAAGAGATCACCGCCCTCTACCGGAGCCGAAGTTTCGAGGAAGCCGCGGCGGCGGCGGGCGCGGACGTGGAGACCGCCTTCCTCACGCGCGGCGCGGCCGGTGCCGTCGTCGTGCAGGGGGACCAGGTGCGGACCGTGCCCGCCGCCGCCGTGCCGGGCAGCATTGAGGATCTCACGGGCGCCGGGGACCTGTTTGCGGCCGGTACGTTGTTCGGCATGCGCCGGGGACTCGATCCCCGCCGCGCCGCCCGGGTCGGGGCCGCCTGCGCGGCGGAGGTCATCAGCCACCACGGCGCCCGGCCGGAGGCTGACCTCCGCCAGCTCGTCACCGATGCGGGACTGATCTGACCGGCGCCTCAACGCCGCCAGCCAGCACAACCACAACGGTCAACGGCGGTCCGTTATCCCGTCTCCCGATCAATCCCGCGCAACGGGAACACGCGTTTCACCGTACCTGCGCCAACGACATTTCTGCTAGTCTTCATGTCGGACCCTCCGGTTGCCCGTGAAGAGCTTGCTCTTCCCCAGTGGTACTTTCAGATGTCCTGAACTGATCAGATGACGCTGCTAACCGGTGGTGCTTTCCACCGGATAATTTTCAATGACTTGGTTCCGTTCTTGCGGTCGGAAACGCCTGACAGGAAGCTATATTTCGTTTATTGAATAGATGAGCCACGATTTGAAGGCCAGAGATGCTTTCTTGTCCGATTTCTCCCGCTGAGGCCACGTCTATCATCAGAAAAATGGGCCGGCTAAAGTCGGGTCGCGTCAGGACATCTGACTTTGATACCGTCGGCCCGCGAGGGTCCACCTCAGCCCCCTCGCCCTTCAGCATCATGGGGAAAACGTCCCTCCCGTTTCTCCTTGTCCGTGGCAACGCTGCCGGCGGCGCGCGGACGCCGGGCGGGCCGTGATGGAGCGGTTTTCACACCCCGGTTGTCCCTGCCGGCGGAGCTGCAGAAACGGCAGGATCGACTGCCGTCACCCCCGGACCGCACGCTCCGGCTTGGCCGCCGGCCCGCGCATCAGCGACTGCGGTCGGGAAACCGGCAGAGGTCCGGGATGGCACAGGTACCGCAGTTCGGTTTGCGGGCCTTGCACGTGTAGCGCCCATGCAGGATGAGCCAGTGATGGGCGTGCATCCGGTAGGTTTCCGGCACCCGCCGGAGGAGTGCTTTCTCGACCGCTATCGGATCGCGTCCGGGGGCCAGCCCGGTTCGGTTGGAGACCCGGAAGATGTGGGTGTCAACCGCCATCGTGGGCTGACCGAACGCCACGTTCAGCACCACGTTGGCGGTCTTGCGGCCAACCCCGGGGAGACTCTCGAGATGCGCGCGGTCGGCCGGCACCACGCCGTCGAAATCGGCGAGCAGGCGCCGGGACAGCGCGAGGACGTTCTTCGCCTTGGTGCGATAGAGCCCGATCGTCCGGATGGCGTCCCGCAGGCGTTCTTCGCCCAGGGCCACCATCGCCGCCGGATGGTCGATCTTGCGGAAGAGAGGGGCGGTGGCCCGGTTCACGCCGGCGTCCGTAGCCTGGGCGGACAACACCACCGCGACGAGCAGCGTGTAGGTATTGGTGTACTCGAGGTCGCTGCGGGGTGACGGATTCGCGGCGGCGAACCGGGCGAAGGCTTCAGCCACGTCCTTCAGGGGCATGGGCCGCGCGGCCCCGGTCGGGGTCATGGGCCCGCATCCGGCTGGCCGCGGGCACGGTTGCGGTCGGTCACCAGTGCTCGCCGTACGGACGCAGCTCCACCTGGAACGACCAGGCCGACCGGTCCTGGTGCGACACCCGGTAGATTTCTTCGGCGATGGCGGTCGGCTTGGCGAAGAATTCGTCAGGTTGATCCGGTGCCAGCAGCGGACGCGTACGCGGGGTATCGATCATCGCGTCAATGATGAAGTATGCGACGTGGATACCCTGGGGACCGAACTCGCGGGCGAGGGCTTCCGACAGGATTCGCTGCGCCGCCTTGGTCGAGGCGAAGAAGCCCCATTGTGCCTTGCCGCGGGTGGCCGAGGTGTTGCCGGTGACCATGATCGCTCCTCGTCCGGCTTCGAGCATGGCCGGAACCGTTTCCCGCGCCAGCACGAACAGCGCCGTGGTGTTGACCCGGAAATCGGCTTCGAGATCGGCCGGATCCTGTTCGAGAATCGGGCCTCGCGTCGCCCTGGGTGCATTGTGCACCACTACCCTTGGCGCACCCATTTCCGCCCGCACCCGAGCAACCGTATCGGTCAGCCGGTCGAGGTCGCCGACATCGCACGGGTACGCCGCGACGTGCGCCTGTTGGTGCTCGAGCCGGGCCAGTCGTTCGGCGTCTCGGGCCAGCATCGCAACCCTGTATCCACCGGACGCATACCGACGGGCAATCTCCGCTCCCGTGCCGTGCTCGGGTCCCACGCCGGTGACAAGGCAGACGGGTCGAGGCATGCGGTGGCTCCCTTGCCGCAGCGCTTCACCGGTCATCCCGCGATCACGGCCCCCGGAAATCCCGGCCGGGATTTCCGGGCCGGGCGGAAGACTGGCCCGCGTCTCGAACCGCAACCGTAGCAGGATCGAAGCGGGGAAGCGAGTGACGTTCCTCGATCGCGGGGAATTGCCCCCAGTCCGTGGCGGTCTTCTGCACCCGACTCTCCGGCTCCCGTGCACCGGCCGGCGGCGGCAGCGAGACCCGCGCAAAGACGACGGGATTCGACCCCCGGTCCGCGTCGAAGAGCGGTGCAGGGGCGGGATTTGTCCCGCCGGTCACGGGGGCGCGGATGCCGGCTCCTGCCGGCGCGCGCCCGGGGCCGCGCCGGCGGGCTGTTGCCGGGCCGCGCTTCCGGATCATCGCCCCTTGCCAGCCCGCGTTCCGGGTTTCGGCGGAAACTGCCGGGGGGCCGCCTGGACCCCGGCCGGCCGCGGCGGCGGGGATCGATTCTTCCGCCAGCCCGGAAGACGGGCCACCCGCTGCTCGCGCGAACGGCAGTTCCCGCACAGGCCGGCCGTGATCAGGCTAGAATCGGCCGCGGCCACACCATCGGAGGACATCCATGGACATCACGATCGTGGGAGCGGGCGCCATGGGCGGCTCCTATGGAGGACTCCTGGCGGCGGCCGGCCACCGGGTTCGGCTGCTCGACAGCTGGCAGGACCATGTCGACGCCATCAACCGCGATGGTTTGCAGGTCGACGGGGCGCTGGGCGAGCACCGTCTGCACCTGGAGGCCGCCACGCAGCCGGGAGCGGGGGAAACGGCCGACATCGTACTGCTGTTTGCGGACACGAACGGCACGGCGGCGGCGGCGCGGATGGTCGCGGACCTGTTGTCACCGAACGGCTTCGTGGTCACTTCACAGAACGGTATCGGCAACGTCGAAATCCTGCAGGAGATCGTCGGCGATGGACGGGTCGTGGGGGGTTCAAGCATGTGCAGTGCGGCCACCATCGGCCCCGGACATGTGTCGCTGACCCATCTTGGAACGACCTCGGTCGGCGAGATCCCGGGCGGGACCAGCAAACGCGTCGACGCCTTTCTGGCCGCCTTGCAGGACGCCGGCTTTCCCGCCAGGCCCGCCCCCGACATCATGTCCGAGATCTGGCAGAAGTTCGTGGTGAACTGTTCGGCCAACGCCGTGGCGGCCGTGACCGGCCTGCGCGCCGGCGAGTTTCTCGATGTTCCGGAACTGATGACCTATCGCCAGCGCCTCGTCGACGAGGTCATGGCGGTTCTCGATGCCAAGGGCGTCACCCTGCCGAACCCGGAAGTCATCCGGCGAATCCTGGCCGGCGGACGCCGGATGAACCGCCCGTCGATGCTGCAACACGTCCGCAGGGGCCAGAAGACCGAGATCGATGCGCTCAACGGCGCACTCGTGCGGGAAGCGGCGGCGCTGGGAGTGCCCGTGCCGTACAACGAGTCCCTGGTGGCCCTCCTTCGCGGCCGGGAGCTCGCGCAGCGGCGCGCCGTGCACGAGCCCGATCTCGACTACGAGGCGTGGGAGGCCAGTTTCGACGACGCCGGTTCCGCATGACCGGTCCGTCGCTGGTGATCTGGGGGATCGGTACCACGCGAACGTTCCGGGTGCACTGGACGGCCGCGGAACTCGGTGTGCCCTGTACGGTCCGGCCCATCCGCTCCCGGACCGGCGAGACCCGGACCGGCGCCTACCGACAGGTCAATCCCAAGCAGAAAATCCCGGCCCTGCAGCACGGCGAATTCAGGTTGTCGGAAAGCGGTGCGATCATGGCCTACCTCACCCGGGTCGCACCCGCACCGGCCGGGTTCCTGGTGCCCCAGGCGCCGAGGGCCCGGGCCCGCCTCGATGAATGGATGTCGTTTGTCAGCATGGAGCTCGACGCCCACGTCCTCTACCTCCTGCGCCGGCACCGGTATCTGCCCGACATCTACGGCCCGGCCCCCGACGCCTGCGAATCGGCGGTGGCCTATTTCTCCGCGCAGATCGAGGCGGTGGCCGAGCGCGTGCCCGCCGGCGACGGTTATCTGCTGGGGGACTGCAGTATCGCCGATGTCCTGATGACGACGGTTCTCGACTGGGCGCTTGCCTACGAACTTCCGCTGCCCGACCGCCTGATCGCCTACCGCGACTTCACGGCGCGCCGGCCGGGGTACGAACAGGCGGTCCGGGTCAACTATCCGGAACGGCGGGACGGCGGGAAGCCGGCGTGACCGGACCGCTCGAGGGGTTCCGCGTCCTCGACTTCACGGCGATGGTCTCCGGTCCGGTGGCGACGATGATGCTGGCCGACCAGGGCGCCGATGTCATCAAGATCGAGCCCCCGGGCGGCGAACTGATGCGTCACGTCGGCCGCCGCCATCGCGGGATGTCGTCCTCGTTTCTGTCCTGCAACCGCAACAAGCGCTCGCTGGCGGTCGACCTGAAGAACCCGGCGGGCCTGGCCGTGGTACGCCAGCTGGTCAGGACGGCCGATGTGCTGGTGCAGAACTTTCGTCCCGGCGCGATCGACCGGATGGGGCTCGGCGAGGAGGCGGTGCGCGGTCTGCGTCCGGATATCGTCTACGTGTCCATCAGCGGGTTCGGCGAGCGCGGGCCGTACGCCGGGCAGCGCGTCTACGACCCGGTGATCCAGGCGCTCTGCGGCCTCGCCGAAATCCAGTCCGACCGCGAGACCGGAACGCCGCGAATGGTGCGCGCCATCATTCCCGACAAGACGACCGCCGTCACGGCGGCCCAGGCCATCACGGCGGCCCTGCTGGCCCGGGAACGCACGGGACGCGCCCAGCACGTGCGGCTGTCGATGCTCGATGTCATGGTGGCCTACCTGTGGCCCGAGAGCATGTCGGACCTCAACTTCGTGGGCCGCGAGGCAGACCCCGCACAAGGCCAGACGGGGCTCGACCTGGTCTACCGAACCCGGGACGGCTTCATTACCGCAGGAGCCGTGACCGACCGTGAATGGGCCGGCCTGTGCGAGGTGCTCGGCCGGCCCGAACTGATCCGGGACGCGCGTTTCCGGACGCCGGGAGACCGGGTGCGCCATGCCGCGGAGCGCCGCCGGATCACGGCGGCGGAAATCGCGGGGCACGCTTCGGCCGACCTGCTGGGCCGGCTGCGCGCCCGGCACGTCCCGTGTGCCCCGGTCCTGAGCCGGACGGACGTGCTCGAGCACGAACAGGTGGTGGAGAACCGGATCATCGAACGGCACGAGGATCCGGTCCTGGGGGTCGTGCGGCAGCCGCGCCCGGCCGCCCGCTTTGCCGGCACGCCATCCGGCATTCGCCGCCTGGCTCCGTTTCTCGGGGCCGACAACGCCGCCATCCTCGCCGAGCTCGGTTACGACCCGGATTCCGTGCGCAAGCTTGCCGCTGACGACGTGCTGGCATCCATGCCGCCGGAGGCGGAAGACGCCGCGCCCTGAACGGTCCCGTCACACCGGTTCCGCCGGCCGCCGCCCAGCACCCCGACGACCGGCTTCACGACCGGCGGCTCGCTTCCTCTTCGACCAGCTCCTTCTTGGAGAGTTTTCCGATCGCGGTCTTCGGAAGTTCCGTCCGGAACTCGACGTGCTTCGGCAGTTCGTGACGTCCGATCTCGTCCCGGAGAAAGGCCCGCAGCCCGTCGGCGTCCAGGTGGCTCCCTTCCTTGAGCTTGACGAAGGCCTTGACGGCCTCGCCCGTGTAGTCGTCGGGGACACCGATGACCGTGACCTCGTCCACCGCCGGATGCCGGTAGATCCCTTCCTCGACATGCCGGGGAAACACGTTGAAGCCGCTGACCAGGATCAGGTCCTTCATGCGATCGATGATGAACAGGTAGCCGTCCTCATCGAGATAACCCACGTCGCCGGTGCGGAGCCGTCCGTCCCTGAGGGTCTCGGCGGTGGCTTCGCCACGCTTCCAGTAGCCGTGCATGACCTGCGGACCGGACACGCAGATTTCGCCGGGCTCGCCCGGCGGCACCGGTCGGGTCGGATCATCCTTGTCGACAATTTCGATGCGGGTGGCGGGAAGCGGCAGTCCGACCGACCCTTCCTTGCCGGTCCCGCCGATCGGATTCGCGGTCGCCACCGCCGAGCATTCGGTCAGGCCGTAGCCCTCGACGAGCGTACACCCCGACAGGCGTTCGAAACGCTGCCGGACCTCGACCGGCAGCGGCGCACCCCCCGCCAGGCAGGTCTTGATCGAGGTCAGATCGAAGCGGTGGATCTTCGGGTGGCCGATGATGGCCATGTACATGGTCGGCACGCCCGGAAACAGGGTCGGCCTTTTCTTCTCGATATCCTTGAGAACGGCATCGAGCTCGAACCTCGGATGCAGGATGATGGTGCCGCCGACGGCCAGCGTCAGCCCCATCACGACCGTCATGGCGAACACGTGGAAGAACGGCAGCACCCCCATCATCCGCTCGGTTCCGCGTTCAAGCTCCGGGTTCCACAGAATCGCCTGCTGCACGTTGGTGTAGAGATTGGCGTGGGTCAGCATTGCGCCTTTCGAGATGCCCGTGGTACCGCCGGTGTACTGGAGGACGGCCACGTCGGCATCGGGGTCGATGGCCACCTTCGGGCAGGGAGTCTGCGGCGCGATCAGGCGGCGGAAAGGGATGCGCCGGCCGTCATCGGCAACCGGGGCGGTTTCCCCGCGCCTGACCAGCGAGAACAGCAGATTCTTCGGAAAGGGCAGGGCCTCCTGCAGGGTCCCGACCACCAGCTTCTGGATCCGTCCCTGCTCCAGAACCGGATCCATCTTCGAGTACAGCACCTTGAGATTGAGAGTGACCATGATCGTGGTGCCGGAATCCTCGATCTGGCGGACCAGGTCCGCTTCGGCGCAGAGGGGGCTGTAGTTCACGACCGTGCCGCCCGCCCGCAGAATGCCGAAGAAGGCGATGACGAACTGCGGACAGTTGGGGAGGAACAACCCGACCTTCACGCCCTTGTCGACGCCAAGGGCCCGGAACCCGGCGGCCGCCCGCTCCACCAGGCCACCCAGCTGCGCGTACGTGTAGGTCCGGCCGAGGAAGTCCAGGCACGTGTGCGAAGGAAACGCGGCGACCGAATCGTCCAGCAGGGCGGAGACCGGCCGGCCGGTGAACGTCGTCTGCCAGGGAACATGGCCGGGATAGGAGGAGAGCCAGGGATGGGGGTCGGTCATGGCGGGCCTCCCGGGAGATGGGGGAACGATACGCAGGTTACCGCTTTGCCGGGCGGCCGCCGGACCCTTGCACGGTCGGCCGGCTTGCCCGGGGAGAGCGCGGGGAGCCGGCGTCGCCGCGCCGGCAACCGGTTCCGGCGGAACCGGTGCATGCCCGGGCGGGAGTGCCGCGGCCCGACTGCGGACCGTCCGGGGCCGCGCGGACCGGCTTGCCGGTGCGCACAACGGCGGTCCGCCCGGCCCCGGATCAACTGGCCTCGCGCAGTTCCTCTGCCCCGACAAGATCGACCGATAGCAGCTTGGAAACCCCGGGCTCCTGCATCGTCACGCCGTACAGCCGGTCCATCTGGGTCATAGTGAACGGGTGGTGGGTGACCACGAGGAGGCGGGTGTCCACCGACTTCGTGATCTGGCCGAGCAGGGCACAGAAACGCTCGACATTGCTGTCGTCGAGCGCGGCGTCGACCTCGTCGAGCACGCAGAGCGGCGTCGCACGCGTCAGAAACATTCCGAAGATCAGGGAAAGGGCGGCCAGCGCCTTCTCGCCGCCCGAAAGCAGCGAGAGCTTCTGCAGCTGCTTGCCGGGCGGTCGGGCCACGAGCTCGAGTCCGGCCTCCAGCGGGTCATCGGAATCGACGAGCTCCAGGCGGGCCTCTCCGCCCTGGAACAGGGACGTGAACGCGGACTGGAAATTCCGATCCACTGCGTCGAACGTGCGGCGCAAGCGCTCTCGGGCTTCGCGGTTCAGCTTGCGGGTCGCCGTCCGCAACCTGTCGATGGCCTGGACCAGTTCGGCGCGGCTTGCGGTCAGCTGGTCGATCTCGGCAGCGGCTTCCTCGGCTTCGGCTTCGGCGCACAGGTTGACCGGCCCCACGTGGTCGCGCTCGCGCACCAGGCGATCGAGTGTGCGCTCCAGCTGCTCCCGTGACGCGAGCGCTTCCGCCGGCTTGAGGGACGCAAGTCCGGACAGCGCGTCCGGCTCCGCGCCCAACCGCTCGCGGATCCGTTCCCGTTCGCGGTCCAGACGTTCCTCGACCTGCCCGCACACGCCTTCGGCCCGGGCCCGGGCTTCCCGGGCTTCCGTCAGGCGGCGGGTGAACCCGGCCACGGCGTGACCGGATTCGCGCAAGTCCGATTCCGCTGCCACCCGGGCATCGGAGGCGGATTGCTGCTGCCGTTCGACCGCTTCCAGGCGCCCGGCCACGGCTTCCAGGCGTTCCTGGATTTCCTGCGGTTCCCGGTCGGCCGCGCCAAGCTGGCTCTCGATCTCGTCGAGACGCTGCCGGAGTTCGCCCAGATGCCGCTCGGCCGCGGCCCGGCGCCGAGTCCAGTTCTGCTGCTGCTGCTGCACCGTCGCGAGGCGCTGCTGTCGGTGGGCCCCTGCCTCGCGCATGCGCGTGTGCCGTTCCAGTGAGTCGTTGAAACGGGCGAGGGCGGCGGCGGTTGCCTGCCGGCGGCCACGGGCGGCCTCGGCCAGGGGCTCCGTCCCGGACGAGTCCGCCGCCGCCGCCCGGGCCGCCGCCAGCCGCCGGTCGAGTACAGCCCGCTCCTCGGCCAGGCGGGCCTGCTCCTCGCTCAGCGACGCATGCCTCGCACGGACGTCGATGCTGGCGGCGAGGGCGGCCGCGTGGCGGTCACGGGCGCCCTTGCGGGTCTGTTCCGCCCGCTGGCGGTCGCGGAGAGCGCCGGTCGCTGCCTCGCGAGCCGCCGCCGCCGCGGTGCCGGCCTGCTCCGCCCGGGCTTCCACGGCCTGCAGTTGCGCCTGAACCTTCGCACGGTCCTGCTCGGCCGCCGCAATTTCGTGCGCAAGCTCTTCCAGCCGGTTCTTCTGCTGGAAGCGGCGGGATACCGGCGTTGCGTCACCGGAAGAGTGCGCGTAGCCGTCCCAGCGCCAGAGGGCGCCGGTCTTGTCCACCAGCCGTTGTCCGGGGGCGAGTTGGCGCTGCCGGACATCCCCGAGGTCGGAATCGACCACGCCCGTGTAGGCGAGCCGGCGCCGGAGGGCGGGAGGTCCGGTGACGAAGGTGGAAAGCGGCACACTGCCATCGGGCAGGGGCAGTTCGGGGGGGTCTCCCAGGTCGTACCAGGTAACCGGCCCTCCGTCGGGGTCGGCGTCAAGATCCTCCCCCAGGGCCGCCGCCGCCGCCCGTTCGAAACCGGGTTCGATTCGGACCTGCTGGGCCAGGGTGTTCCTGCCGCCGGTTTCCAGTTGTCTGGCGAGTGCGCCGCGTTCGGCCCGCAGCGGGTCCAGACGGCGGTCGGCCGCCTGGAGGCGGAAGCGTTCGCTCTCGAGGGATCTCGCGGCGGTTGCGGCCGCCGCGTCCGCCTCGGTCAGCTGGCGAAGCGTGTCGGCTTCGGCCCGGTCGGCGGTATCTGCCCGCGAATCCGCATCCCGGACCGCTGCCGCCAGCGCATCGAGGTCAGCCAAGGGCTCCGGCGCGCCGGCCGCCAGTTCGCGCCATGCGGATTCGACCGAGGCCAGGCGCCGGTCCAGCCGCTCCAGCGCATCCGCTTGCTCGTCGACGTCTCTCGCGAGAGCCGTCACCCGTGATTCGGCGCGCGCGAGGTCCCGGTCGGCTTCCGCCTCGGATGCCTGGGCCGCCGTCAGGCACTCTCTCGCTGTTTCCAGCTCGGAATCAAGAACCAGACGGGTCTCCGTCTCGTTCCGGTGCTCGGTTTCGATCGTCGCCTGCTCTGCCCGCAGCACCGCCTGTTCGCGGGCGATGTCCTGCAACTGCGCCTGTTCCCGCGCCAGGTCCTCGCGGGTCTGTTCCTGTTCGACGGACAACTGTCGACGGCGGCCGGCCAGGTCATCACGCTCTCGTTCCAGCAGCACCTGCTCATGGGCCATGCGCTGAACCGCCGCCGCCGCTTCCGCTTCCGCTGCCTGCAGCTGCGACAGCCGGTCCTGAAGCGATGCCTGCTTCGCACTTTCCGCCGCGGCCGCGGCGGCGGCCGCGGTCACGTCCCCGGCCGCCGCGGCGAGCCCGGCCCGGGCGGCCTTGTCGTCGGCCTGGGCGGCGTTCCAGCGATGCAGGGACAGTCTGGCCTCGGCGGTACGCAGCCGGTCCGAAAGCGAGCGATAGCGGGCGGCTTGCCGCGCCTGCCGCCGGAGAGCGGCGAGCCGGGACTGCTGGGACTCCAGCAGATCGTCCACGCGGGCCAGGTTCTCTTCGGTGGAGCGCATGCGAAGCTCGGCCTCGTGGCGCCGGGCGTGCACCCCGACGATGCCGGCGGCCTCTTCCAGCAGCCGGCGGCGCTCCACGGGTTTGGCGTGGATGATCGCCGCCACCTGACCCTGCGCCACGATGGCATGCGACCGGGAACCGAGGGCGCTGTCGGCAAACAGCAGCTGGACGTCGCGGGCCCGGACTTCCTGCTGGTTGACGAAATAGGAGGAACCGATGCCGCGGCGGATCCGGCGGCAGACTTCGATGGTATCCGAGTGGTTGAAGGCGGGCGGGGCGCTGCGGTCCCCGTTGTCGATTTCGATCCGGATCTCGGCAAGGTTGCGGGCCGGACGGGCGGCACTGCCGTCAAAGATGACGTCGTCCATCTCGGCTGCTCGCAGGCTCCGGGGAGCGTGTTCCCCCATCACCCAGCGAATCGCCTCGACCACATTGGACTTGCCGCAGCCGTTCGGGCCCACAAGACCGGTCATGCCGGGGCCGATTTCGAGTTCCGCCTCTTCAACGAACGACTTGAACCCGGTCAGGGCGACCCGTTGCAACCGCACCCGAAGCACTCCGTGGAGACCGCCCGCAATATATCAGTACTCTCCCGCGATGACACAGCATCTTGTGGTACCCGGGCGACAGAGAACCAGATGCAGCGCGCCGGACCCGTCAAGTCTGACCGGCCGTTTGGCCCGGGGCACCGCCGGCCGGTGGCAGGTTGACCAACCGGAAAGGATCGGTGATCCTCCGGGACATGCGTACAGATCCCATCCTCCCTTCGATCGAGTTCGGTGCCCGGATCACGGGCGTCGATCTGGGCCGCATGAACGGCGAGGCCTTCGCCGAGTTCGAGGCGGCGGCCAACCGGTATGCCGTGCTGGTGGTTCCCGACCAGGTCATGGACGATTCGACCCAGCTGGCGTTCAGCCGGCGCTTCGGATCACTCGAGACCACCCTTCTCGAAGACAGCATCTCTCACGGGTTCTCGCCCGAGATCGTCCATCTCGGCAACATGGATGCGAGCGGGCGCCGTCAGGCCGTGGACAGCAAGAAGGTGGTGTATGACCGCGGCAACCGGTCGTGGCACTCCGACAGTTCCTTCAAGCGGGTGCCGGCCCGGTATTCGATCCTGTCGGCGCGAATCGTTCCCGGCCGGGGCGGCGGGACCGAGTTTGCCGACGCCCGCGCCGGGTACGACGCCTGGACCGGCGGCCGGAACGGCATCAACAAGGAGGACCTCGTCGACGAGGTCTGCGCCCACAGCATCATCTTTTCGCGCATGCGCAACACTGGTGACATCTTCAACAAATCGGAGAAGGCGACGCTTCCGGGCGCACGGCAACGCCTGATCCGTCGCCATCCCGTGACCGGAAAGCGGAGCTTCTATGTCGGGTCGCACGCGGCCTACATCGAGGGCTGGGAAGAGGAGCGCAGCCGGAGTCTGCTGGATGAGCTGATTGACTGGTGCGTGCAGCCGGAACGGGTGTACGTGCATACTTGGGCCGAGGGGGATGTCGTTCTGTGGGACAACCGGCGGGTACTGCACCGGGGGCAGGCCTGGCCGGAAGGGGACGACATCCGGGTCATGCACCGGACCACGGTGGCCGGTGACGTACCGTCGGTCGACGAGCCCAACTGAACGGATAACGCCGCGGAGGGCGGGAGCCTGAGGTGTGCGGTTCCGGGGTCGGCGGTTTCACTCTCTCGACATCTACAGGAACATCGTTCGCCCGGATTCGATTCCAGCTCAGGAAGAAGGCGCCTTGCAACACTGCGCAGTAATTTGATAAAGTTGCTTGCAGGGATATGGACGCACTCCCTTCTGATCCGAGGGGTTTTGGAAACCTTAGGATACCAGAGAAACGTGGCTGGAGACACTGAATGTTACCTGTTTCGTGCCGTAATTCCACTCGTTCCGGCGGCTGGGAATCTCACATATGAAATCTCCAATCAGAGCAACACTAAACGCAAGGCCTAGACTCACCTTGCCCGTCATGCGTTGCGACAATTCCATTCTTCCTGGCACGAAGACCGCTCTTGCGAAACTACCGCCCAGTAAGCTTGCAGCACATGTTGTGGTACCTGTTCATCAAGCCTTAGACAAAACCACGCTATCGCAAGAAACAGCTCCTTTGTGGGATCGACAACTTGTCACCGACCCAAAATTGGGTCCCCCAAGCTTCTCCTCTTTCATTCTTTTGAGCTCTCGAGATAGGTGGCGCCTCAGAGAGGAAACTGTGGAAATCTTTGACCGATCCGTTGTTATTGATGGAGCAAGGCGCCTTGAAGCTGCCTATTCCTACCCATCGATGGGTGACATCCCCGTTGCTGTTATTTTCGGCTTGCAATCTAGTAGTGAGCTTTCTCTTCGGAAACAAATCCAACACAGCCATGCCACAACGACACTCTTAGAAACTCGCGAGCGCTTCGATACGACTGCACCTCGTCTATCAATTGGAGAGAAGTGGGTCGACGTGAATTTATGCTCAGAGCCTTTTGTCGTGCCGACTAAATTGGGTTACTCTCCAGCTATTTTAGTTCGACGACCTGCTGCTTCTCATTCGGAACACATTCTTGTAGGAGCGAAATCGCTTGCCCTGGAACTACAGTCGATCCGCCGGGCACAAGGCACACTGATCGGCACACGGGTTTTGATTTGCAAGCAGGGGCCCGAAAAAACCGCTCCATACCTCTTGCAAGTCCAAGAAACACCGAAAGGATAAAACGCGTGCGCTACGGCTGGAGCCTAAACCGAGAACATTGGCAAGCTCTCGCCGATGCGTTATCCAAATGCGATTGGTGTCGCACTTACTTGGAAGCCGACTACGCAAACCAAGTTCCCACGATTTGCGGTGTATACCTCATTTGCGCCAGCACAAATGTCATACCCATTCGAGGTGCCGTCATGCAGCACATGTACAATGCCGTTTATGCAGGGCAGACCTCAAATCTTAGACAGCGTTTCCGGCAACACGTAAACGGTTACGGCAAGGTCGTGCCCGCCAAAGACGCCTTCCGCCGTCTGGATTTTTGGCATGCCTCCGCCCAAAGAACAGACCTGCGTGACATCGAACAACTATTGCTCGATACGTTTGGTCCTACCGCAAACGTCAAGAACGTCAAGGCTCGGATCGGCGAACCAATGCCGGCCGGCCGAATAAATGGAGTTCAGCCATGAATCTATACCCAGCCATCAAAGGAACCATGGGCCGTTGGCAATATTACATGGTAAAAATGTCCATGCGGGAACTTGCCGACAACGTTAAATTCGCAGCTGACATTTACGACGACAAAACCCTTGATGAAGCAATTCAGAGAGTCCTCAACGACTCTCACGCCAAAAAGGAAATTGTAACTTATCTGATTAGACAACCAGATCGCTTTTTTTCTTCCGTGGTTGTAGCGGCATTAAAAGGCGATCCCAAATGGTATCCAATAACGATGGAAGATGATGAAAGATTCATTTTGTTTCGCGATGATACAAGATTGAGTGAAGCATTCGGAGTGTTATCTTTTGATGGAACACAGGATTATTTCGCACTGGATGGTCAGCATCGCCTAGCAGCAATTAAGGCCCTTGTCGACTCCAATAGTGACGTCTCACCAGACGCACCACCCGGATTTAAAGATGAGGAAATTAGCGTAATAATTGTTGTACCATCAGAAATAGAAGACCAAAGAGAATTTTTGACTCGTTACCGGCGTTTATTCGGTAATCTCAATCGGTACGCTAAACCTACTGACACAGTAACAAACATTATTATGGATGAAGATGATGCATTTGCTATTATTACCCGGAGATTGATTACTGAGCATGAATTTTTCCGCTATTCAGGACGGCAGAAGGAGTCAGCTCG
Organism: Alphaproteobacteria bacterium; assembly: GCA_965203385.1. Taxonomy (GTDB): domain Bacteria; phylum Pseudomonadota; class Alphaproteobacteria; order TMED109; family TMED109; genus VXPW01. The sequence continues at coordinate 906,685 of OZ241893.1, read as the reverse complement.
GATCAAAACAGATAAGGGGAAAAACCTGAAGGTTACAGATTCGTACTTTACAAGCTTAGAGACATTATATTCAGTCAACATAGCACTTATGTCATCCAGACATCGAAAGAATTACGGCTGGAATTCAGAAGGCGTGACAAATCATAAAGAATACCTCAAGTTCCGACCACGAGAGGAAGAGCTTGAGGCCCTCTTCGATGAATTACGCTTGTATTGGGACGCGTTGATTGAGGAATTGCCCGTCCTTCGGGAAACACCGTCGAACATGCGTGATCATTCTGCACCAGCGGGAGATGGCAGTACCCAGGACAATTTCTTATTTTGGCCCATCGGGCAGGAACTATTGGCAAACGTCGCCCGCGACCTCATGGATTTTTTGCAGCCAGATCCGACCCAACCAACTCGAGAAACGGTGAGCGCCGCGATGCGGGGACTCTCCTCTTTGACGTGGGAGGCTCATCAAGCTCCTTGGCGCAATTTGTTACTTATCCCGCGTGACTCTGGATCAGGAACCTGGCGCATTCGAAGCGAAGAGCGAAAAGAAGCTCTGATGATGGTGAGGAGGATATTCAGATGGCAGCTGGGTATCGATGAACTGGCCAATGACGAGGTCTGCTCTTTACGTGGTCAATGGAAAGAACTCTTGCTTCCTGCTCTAAAAGAATCTGAAATCGAAGAACTCTGGGTAGCAATAGCATCCGATACAAGGAGATGACCATCCCCAAAATCTCTGCGACCATACGTACTGTACGCACGGTGCTGCGCAGCCATGGCGGCAATACGATTCCAATTTATGCAGATTTCAGACCCACCGGCACTGGTTGGAGAGTGGTCGTTAAACCTGCAGCTGAGGGGCAACTCGGGAGTCAGCGGTTGCGATTGGCCATTGCTCGACTTTGCGAGCTTGACACGGCAACCAAGCTTACCCTTCAAGCAGGCAAAACCATTCAGAAAAAAGTAACGATGCAGCCAACCTTAATCGATGGCCCACACGCGGCAACAGAACAAATTCTTCCCTTACTGCTGCCTCTCAAGGTTAAAGATGATCTATACCCATACCAGCGTCAAGGCGTCGCATGGCTCCTTCGTCACAAGCGCGCCCTTCTAGGGGACGACATGGGGCTCGGTAAGACAGCCCAAGCCATTGCGGCTGCACGTCGGCTCATTCGTACCGGTAGCGTAGCATGGGTTCTTGTTGTTTCACCACGTACTCTGATCGCGAATTGGGAGGCTGAATCAACACGTTGGGCGCCTGAACTTAGCACCGCGACAGCGCTTCCCCTTGGTACGCAACGCGCAGACTACTGGGCCAGGTTAGTACGTCGTGCGCATTTTTTATTTACAAGTTACGAACAATTACGTGACCCGCCAGATGCCTTAATTCGGAACCCTCCAGACTTAATCATCGCCGACGAAGCTCACCGTCTTAGAAACACTTCGTCACAATCTACCCAAGGCTTTCGTAGTATCGAATCGGAACGCTTCTGGGCTTTAACCGGGACGCCAATCGAAAGGGATGCCGAGGATTTGGCCGTCCTCTTATCACTTCTAGATCCTTCTCGTTTTTCTCCTAGCGACAAGACACTTCCTTCTCTGTCCCTCCGAGCTCGGGTACGTCCTTACCTCCTACGACGACACAAGGACAACGTACTCAAGCAGCTTCCGCAGGTACTCGAAGATCATGAAGTACTCGACTTGTCGAATGCGCAACAGAAAGCTTATCACACAGCAATCGCTTCCCATAGATCCGACCCGCCTGCCGCTGGCATACTTCCGCTGTTTAACCAGCTACGTGCAATTTGCGATGTAGAGCCCAACACGGGACAAAGCTGCAAATTAGATAGGGTTTGCGAGCTGCTATCAGACATAAGTGCACTAAATGAAAAGGCAGTAGTTTTTTCGTATATGCTGGAGCCCTTAGTATGGCTCAGTCGTCGGCTGTTGGCTCAGGGTAACAAGAAAAAATTTACGATCATCTCCGGAGAAATGTCACTTCAAGAGAGGGCTGATTCGTTAAATACATTCAAATCCGATTCAAATTGCTATGTATTACTCGCATCTACTCGTGTAGCTTCCGAAGGCCTCACACTCACCGAAGCAAATCATGTCTTGTTCATAAATCAATGGTGGAATCCTTCTTCTAATGCCCAAGCACGAGATCGTGTTGTGCGGATTGGTCAGTTAAGATTAGTTCGAGTCAAATATTTTACGTGTAGAAGTACTGTCGAAGAGCGTCTCGAGCATCTATTAAAAGAAAAATCACTAACCTTTGACCAACTAGTAGAAGCGTTAAGCGAGTCTGCGTCGGGTATCGGCGTGCGGGATCTGATTAGTGGGAAATAATGCAGAAAAAGCGCTTCTGGCGGGGCGTTCCGCCAGTCACGGTATTCCTCCCGGATCGCGATGATGGCGTCGATGGCGTCGTGCAGCCGCTGCCGGCGCAAGCGCCGGTCCGGCGGCGGGCGCAGCGCCGCCGGTGGCTGACCCTCACGCCAGCGCTGGCGAAAGCGGCGTTGCCGTTCGGCGTTGGACAGTACCATCGGGTTGCCTTTCTTGATCCCTTGCGCCCCGTTACGCAACGGGGCCCGGAGGCCGGGGCTTCCGACCGCGCACAGGCTTCGGCTGGCTGTCGGCACGGGGGTGCGCCGTGACCCCTCCGGCACGTCCCGGGCGTTCTGGTGGCGTTAGTCCGAACTTCCAGAGTGCTGAGCACATAATGCCTTGAATCGGAATGACATGCAAAAATTCCGACGTGATTTTACTGGACAGGTTGTCAGGAAATCCGCAGACCGAGCAGGCGGAAGGCCTCCTTCTGTACCGGGGTGGGTTGTGACAGCATCTCGAACTGGGCCGAGGTTTCCGATTTCGGCGCCACCTGCATCCGGGTCAGGGTCGCCAGATGTTGCATGAGGCCCTGGAAATGGTGGACCGGCAATCGGTTGATGGTCATCCGGGTCGCCGCCTTGGTCTGCGCCGAGCGGGATGGTGTTGCCGGCGCGACGGCCGATTTTGACCGGGGTGGCCCTTCATCGTGGAACAGGATCGACTTCCAAGCGTCACGCAGATGCCATTCGACGTAATAGGCGAGGGTGCATAACAGGATATGGGCCCGCACCCGGTCGGCGAGGCGATGGTGAACGGGTCGGACTTTCAGATCCACGGTTTTCAGGCTGCGAAAGGCTCGCTCCACCCGTGCCAGACTCTTGTACGATCGCACCGTTTCATCGGCGCTGATCGTGGTTTCTGGCAGGCTGGTGCGCACGATGTAAAACCCGTCGAGCGCCGCTTCGGCGGCGATACTTGCGGTATCGCGCTTCCAGGTAAATCGCGTGCTCCGCACCGTGACGATGAAGTGTTTCCGCATCTTGCGCTTGCCCAGTACCTGGTCGAGGCGCCGGGTGATCGCCAGCTTCCCCTTGAGACGGTACTTTTCGCGCCGGGTGGCCGCGTCCACTGCGCGCAGGTCGGCCTCAGTGGCCTGCAACAGCGCCTCGCGGGTCCGGGCCCGTTCCGTGGCCAGCGCCGGGTTGCGGCAGACCATCAGCCGTTCGCCCGGATACAACTCCTCGCAGGTAATTTCCGCAAGGTCCCGCTCGTCGAACAGGGACGGCTGAAAGGCCTCGGCGGCGACCAGCTGGCGGATCGCCGTTGACCGCAGGGCGCTGATCCAGTCCAGACCGGCCGGTTCGATGTCCTCCCGGATCCGGGCCTCGGTCAGCATGCCGCGGTCGCCGACCACCACCACCCGGTCGAGGCCGAACCGGTCCCGCACCCGCTTGACTACGGTGGCGACGGTGGCCGGATCGCTGGTGTTGCCGTCGAACACCTCGACCGCAACCGGCCGCCCGTCGCGATCGCACAACAGCCCGAATTCCACCTGGAGCTTGCCGCTCTTGCCGTCCCGGGAATGGCCGTACCGGGCCAAAGCGCAGCGGCGGCCTTCCATCCACACCGACGTCAGGTCCCACAGGACCAGCGCGTTTTCCTCGAGGTGACGGGCGGCTAGTCCTACCATGTAATGATAAAGGGGTCTGGACTCGAAGGACCGGACGCGCTATACCGGTGCCGTTATGGCACAATCTCAGATCAGCCGCACACTGCGTGGCGCGACGGAACGGGCGCGGGTCGCCGCGATTCTGTCGCAGGAGCAGTTCGACAGCCGCCGTGCCTTGGGCCGCCGGGTCTGCGAGGAATTTTCCTTTGTCGACCCGCTGGGCCGCTTGCAGGTCGCCGGGTGCGTCAAGGCGCTGGCCGCGCTGGCCCGGGAGGGTTCCGACATCGTCCTGCCGCCGCCCGGTGGGCCGGCGATCGACAACACCCCACGGGTGCTGGCCACCGACGTTCCCGAACCGGTCGCGGTCCCGGCCCATCCGGCTGCGATCGAGGATCTCCGGATCACGCTGGTGGCCACCCGATCGGACCGCGATCTGTGGAACACTCTGATCGCGCGGGAACATCCGCACGGGTTGACCACCTTCGCCGGCTGTCAGGTCCGCTATCTGGTTGGTTCGGCTCATGGCTGGCTCGGTGCGGCCGGGTTTTCTGCTGCCGCCCGGCGGGTGCGGGCCCGGGACCGGTGGATCACCTGGACCGATGCGCAGCGCCTCGATCACCTGCCGCGGGTGGTCTGCCTGAGCCGCTTCCTGATCCGTTCGTCGGTGACTTGCCCTCATCTCGCCAGCCACGTGCTGGGCCGGGTTCTCCGGCGCCTGCCCCGGGACTTCGAGGCCCGGTACGGCTTCCGACCCCTGCTGGTCGAGAGCTTTGCGGACGAGGGCTACGAGGGCATTTGCCTGCGGGCGGCCAATTTCCGGTGCGTCGGGGTGACGGCCGGCCGCGGCCGGCAGGACCGGCACAAGCGGCGGGAGAAGACAGTCAAGACCGTTTTCCTGTATGCACTGGTCAGCAACTGGCGGCGCCAGCTCGGTGTGACCGGGGTCGATTCGGCCCCGGTGCTGGCGCCGGGTGAGGGGCTGAACGCGGCCGAGTGGGCGGCCAACGAATTCGGAGGAGCGCCGTTGGGAGACAAGCGTCTGTCGGCTCGCCTGGTCAAGAGCGCTGGCCTGCTGGCGGCGTATCCGGGCGGCAAGATCAATGCCAATTCTGCCAGCGACCGCACCGCCATCAGTGCGTTCTACCGGCTGATCGAGATGCCGGCAGAATCGGAAGTCACGGTCGAGAATATTCTGGCGCCGCACCGCGCCCGTAGCATTCAGCGGATCCGGGGGCAGGACACGGTGCTGGCGATTCAGGACGGCACCGACCTGAATTTCAGTACCCGTCCGGGGTGTGACGGCCTGCAGGTGATCGGCACCAACCAGACTCGGGCGAAGAGCCGCGGCCTGCATCTGCACGCGACGCTGGCCACCACGGAGACCGGCTTGCCGCTGGGCGTGCTGCGGCTGGGTTTCGATGATCTGAAGCCGCGCCCGCCCGAAGCCGAGAAGCTGCGGAAGACCCGGCGCTGGCTGGATGCCCTTGCCGATACCGTCAGGGCGGTGCGCGAGGTCGGCGGGAAGACCCGGGTGATCGCGGTCTGCGACCGGGAAGCGGATTGCTTTGAGTTGTTCGACGCCCAGCGCCAGTGTCCCCGGGTCGGGTTGCTGGTGCGGGCGAAACACGACCGGGTTCTGGGACCGCGGCGCGGCAGGCTGTTTGCGGCCATGAGCAGCGGACCGCCGGCCGGGCGCATCGCGATTGAGATCGAAGGACTGACGGCACGACCCAAGTCGAGCAAGAAGAAGGCCCGTTCGGCTCGCGCCAAGCGGCTGGCCAACTGTGAACTGCGGTACCGCCGGATCACCCTGCCGGCCACCAAGGTGCTGCCGGACGCGGAACCGGTAACCGTGTCTGCGGTCCATATCGTCGAGACCGCACCTCCGGAAGACGAGGATCCGGTCCAGTGGTACCTGCTGACCACTCTGGCGGTTGGCAGTGCCAAGGATGCCGGCGAAATGGTGGCGTTCTATCTCCAGCGTTGGAAAGTCGAGGACTATTTTCGGGTCCTGAAATCTGGTTGTCGCAGCGAGTTCCTGCTGTTTCGCACGGCCGACCGGCTGCAACGGGCGATTGCCATCAATAGTGTGATCGCCTGGCGGATCATGGTCATGACCCTGCTCGGCCGTCAGGTTCCGGACTGCTCACCGGATCTCCTGTTCACCGACCAGGAGCTCGATTTCCTGCGGGACTATTCCGAAGAACAGTCCATGCCGCCACCGAACCGGCTGGGCGACGCGGTTCGGCTGGTGGCGCACCTCGGTGGCTATCGTGACCGCAAGCATGATCCGGACCCCGGCAACCAGATCATGTGGCATGGCCAAAACCGGCTGAGCAGTGCAGCTCTCGGCCACCGGATCGGGTTTCAGGCCGGCCGGCGGTATGTGTTGAGAGAAGCGGAATGATTCGGTGTCACGCAAAGTTATCATGACTCGGTAGGGCTAGTCGGCGCTCGATGTCCGGCTGCCGGGACAGCAGCCAGTCCATCGCGGCATACAGTTCGTGGGCGTCGGTATCGGCAATATCAAGTTCGTGCGCCAGGGTGTCGGTCGGGCTTGCCGAAGCCAGGCCCTGGGCGGTCGCCAGCTTGCTTCTCGGGTCCAGGATGCGGGCGGCGATCATCCCCACCACGAGGTCGCGCTGGCGCGACGGACGGGGATGGATCAAGGTATCGAGACCGAGCCGTTTCAGGGTGCCGAGGATGGTGGCGACATGGCCGTGCGGCAAGGCCTGTTCGATGGTGAACGCGTCCGACAGTTCGCGGGCCGACTGCCCCTTGAGGCAGGCCCGGATTTCGTCGACCAGGCCGGGTGGCAGCTTCGACAGGTTATCGCGGTAGGGAACCGGGTTTCCCCGGTCCCCCCGCACAGATCCGTACAGGCCCGCTAAGGCATACGGCTCCTACCTTGAGTAGTTGACGGTCAGGCGCCGGTCTGGCCATGGGTGGATGATGGTGACTCTGGGCCAGAAGCATTTGACCAGATGGTCCACGCGAGCCCAGGATGATCGGTAGCGGTGGGAGCGCCGACGCAGCGCCCGCCGAAACAGGAGCAGAACCCGCCACACGAACCGTTTCAGGAACCGGAAGCTGCCGGGGACGGCGTAGTAGTTCAGCCACCCCCGGATGATGCGTCCGAGCCATCTGGCCACGTCCTGTTGGTCGCGATGACGAATGCGTCGGAGCCGTTCCGCGATGCGTTTCAGGGTTCGGGCCACCCGCTTCTTTGCAGGCATGCGCCCCACACGGAACCATCCTTTCTGGGACTGATCGCAGAAGTGCGTCATACCCAGAAAATCGAACGTCTCCGGCTTTCCCTGCTGGCGCGCCGCCCGGTTCGCTTTCGCGAACCGGCCAAACTCGATCAGCCGAGTTTTGAACGGATGGAGTTCCAGTCCGAACCGACCCAGCCGACCCTTGAGGGCGCGGAGAAACCTCTCCGCGTCTCGCCGATATTGGAAGCCGACCACGAAATCGTCCGCATAGCGAACGATGATCGCATCGCCTTCCGCCACCTTCCGGCGCCATGATTTGTGAAACCAAAGATCGAGCACGTAGTGCAGGAAAACATTGGCCAGAATTGGTTATGGGAACCTTAAGATTATGGGAACCTGGCGTGACTTTATCTTTGATGATCAGCGACTTGATCACGGACCAGATTCCCATAATAATGGCCGAGTTCAGGCATTTTCGAGCATCGCCAGCAGTTCGTCCCGCACGCCCTTGAAGTTGCCCTTGCGAAGGCTGGGAGGTCGCCATGCGTCGAGAGTATCGAGCTTGTCGGCCGGATCCGCCTTCAGATACATCTCGGTGGTTTGAAGGCTTGAGTGCCCGAGCCAGAGCGAGACTTTCCTGATGTCACCGGTCGCCTCGAGGGTGTGAAGCGCACAGGCGTGACGCAGCAGGTGAGGGGAGACTTTCTTGTCAGCGATCGACGGCACGCTGTGCGCCGCGGTTTGCGCGTGCAAGGCAAGCCGTTTGGCGAAGCCGCGCCGGGTCATGCCGGTGCCCATGGCATTGAGGAAGAGATGGCGGTCGGTCCCGGTTCGGATGGCCAGCCAGTCGCGCAGAACCCTGCGAACTTCCTTCCACAGCGGCAGGATGCGATGTCGCCGGCCCTTGCCGATGATGTGCACCTCGTCGAGAGCCGGCATCTTGAGATCGTCAAGGGCAAGACCGACCAGTTCCGAGACCCGCAGGCCGGCGTTGTAGGCGAGACACAGCATCGCACGGTCCCGGACACCAGCTGCCGTACCCGGATCCGGCGCGTCGAGCAGGGCCCGTGTTTCCGCTCGGTCGAGAGAGCCGATGAGGGGCACGTCGCCCTTCTTGGCCGGGATGGCATGCACCTGTGCGGCCAGATCGATGTGCCCGGGGTAGCGGAACTCGAGGAACCGGAAGAAGGCCTTGAGGGCGGCAAGCCGGAGATTGCGTGTCCGCACTCCGTTTCCCCGATCCCGTTCGAGATGTTCAAGGAACTCAAGGATGGTTGCGACGTCGAGATGACCGATTTCAAGTCGGCAGGGCCGGATGCTGTGTTTGTCCGCCACGAAGACGGCCAGCAGCTTGAAGCACAGGGCATAGCTTTCGACGGTATGCCGGCTGGAGCCCCGGTCGCGCGGAAGATACTCCCGCAGGAACATGGCCAGGGGAGGAGCGAGTTCAGCCATCGGCCGTCCTCCCCTCATGCAGACTTTCGGCTGCCTGCGACACCTGTTGCAACAACACCGGTGTCGCTTCGAGGTACCAGTACGTATTGGCGGCACTGGAATGACCGAGATAGGCCGACAGCGCCAGCATGTGGCGGCCGACATGGCGCCGGTCGGGCGGGAGCGTGCTTTCCAGTGCGCGAACCGCGAACGAGTGACGCAAGTCATGCAGGCGGGGTCCCGGCTTGCCTGGCCCGGCCCGCAATCCGACCTGTCGGGCCAGCATGACGAAGACTGTCGAGAGGTAGACCGGGTGCATGGGCCGGCCCGTCTTGAGCACGAACAGGTGTTCGTCGGACCCGCCAAGACGCCTCCTCTCCCGGAGATACGTTTCCATGGCCCGCTGAACGCTGCCTTCCAGGGGGACGAGACGGCGCTTGCCGAACTTCGCATGCCGGATCAGCAGGCCATCCGCCATCAGATCCGTCAGCAGCAGGCCGGTCGCTTCCGAGCGCCGCAAGCCGGTCGCGGCGATCAGCCCCAAGATGTAGTGGAATGTCAGGGGCGTGATCGAACCGGTCGGCGGCAGCTCCAGTGCTGCATCCATGATCCGCCGGATTTCGGTGACCGACAGCAGATGGGGCGTTGGCCGTCGTGGCACCACAGCCTTGCCCAGGGCGTTGCGGTCTGGCACCTCGTGACGTTCGTCGTCAGCGTGCAGGACGCTGGCCAGATCGCACACCCAGCGCAGCTTGGCTTGCGCCTGCCGGGGAGACGTGCCGGTCGTGGCCCAGTCGAGGACCGTGTCGGTGCGCACGAAGCTGTCGCCACAGCTCTCGGCACGGGCCGCGTAATCCCGCAGACACCGCGCCTGTTCCCCATAGGAATGGCCCAGAGCCTGGCGGAAACTCACGTAGTGTTCCACGTGTTCGGCCAGGGTCATCGTGCTTCTCCGGCGGTCGGCCACGGCTGGGCCACGTCCCGGAGCATGCGGACATCGACCCGCGCATAGATCGTCGTGGTCTGCATGGATTGATGACGCAGCAGCGCGCCGATGACCTCCAGTGGGGTATTGTCGCGTAGCAGATTGGTTGCCGCGGAATGGCGGAAGACATGGCTTGCCGGCAGACCCTGTGCCATGACGCCAGACCGCTTGATCGCAGTGTGCGCAACCACCGAGACACCACCGCTGCTCAAGGGATCATGAAGCGGTGGCGTCGTGCGCAGGAACACCGCCTGGGTCTCGACGACAGGCCGTGCATGGAGGATGTAGTGCCTGACCGCATCGCCGACCTCCTGCGGCAGCGGGAGAGCAGCAGCGCGGCGCGACTTGCCGCTGACCCGAACCACCGCATGATCCCAGTCGATATCGCGCAACCGAAGGTTGGCCACATCACCGGCACGCAGGGCAAGCCGGGCGAGGAGCAGAAGGATGGCGTGGTCGCGCATTCCCCTCGGCGTCGCCGGATCGCAGGATGCGACGATCTGTTCGATGGCCTCCCGCGGCAGGTGACGAGGCAGGGTCGAAAATCTCTGCCGGGGAACCGTCGGCACGGCGTCGACAAGCCCCGGCCGGCACAGACCTTCGAGCACGAAGAAGCGTAGATACAACCGAAGTGCGGTCGTCTCGCGTCTGACAAGCTCACGCGATGCCGTCTCGAGACGGCGCTGTACCGTCTTCCTGATCAGGGTCGCGTTGTATCGATCGGGATCGTCGCCAAGATGGGGGAGAAGCACCTGCAAGGCTTTGTGATAGCCCTGTATCGTACTTTCACCGATGCCGCGATAGCGTCGCAGCCAAGTCACGAAGCGCGCCAGATACTGTCCGGGTTCCTGACGTACGGGCGCAGGACGTGGCGGAGCGATGCCCGCATCGATCAGGTACTCGAGAAACACCCCGATTCGGGTTCTGCTGTTCTGACGGCCAGCGAATCTGCTGCCCCTGGTGAAGAAGTGAGGGTGCACACAGGTGCAGTCATGATACAGGAAGTGGCACACGACGCCATCATCAATCTCGGCGAGCGCGATATCGTGCAGGTAGAGCCAGACGATGAGGTGCCGGCAGCGCTTGCGGTAGGCGGCAATCGATCCCGGCACATATCCCTGCGCCTCACGTGATTGAAGGAACGCCTCCACCACGCGCCCGCCAGCCTTGATCTCCGCAGGTATTCGCACACGCTCCGTTTCCATGAGGAAGCCGAGGAACCGGTGCAGATGCCATGCTCCACGCTTGAGGTTCTTGCGATAACCGTGTGGGCCGGGACAGGCGCAGTCATGGTTCAGGAAACGATGCAGGATGCGAATGTCGAGCGTCTCGATCCTGGTCCCGGTCAACGACAACCACGTGATGAGATGCAGGACCATTCTGATGCACTTGTTCGTCAGGGTCGGGGAGTATCCCAGAGCCTGAACATGCGCCTTGTAATGCTGAACAATGTCCCGGTCCGGTTCACCACCTGCTTCGGGAGGCGCTGCGCTTGTGATCTTCTTGGAAGACATGCTGATTCTCCTGTCCAGGGTCAAAAAGGACAGAAGGTAAGCACATTCTTATGAGAACCGTTTTATGACCAAACCGCTGATCATCAAAGATAAAGTCACGCCAGGTTCCCATAATCTTAAGGTTCCCATAACCAATTCTGGCCAATGTTTTCCTGCACTACGTGCTCGATCTTTGGTTTCACAAATCATGGCGCCGGAAGGTGGCGGAAGGCGATGCGATCATCGTTCGCTATGCGGACGATTTCGTGGTCGGCTTCCAATATCGGCGAGACGCGGAGAGGTTTCTCCGCGCCCTCAAGGGTCGGCTGGGTCGGTTCGGACTGGAACTCCATCCGTTCAAAACTCGGCTGATCGAGTTTGGCCGGTTCGCGAAAGCGAACCGGGCGGCGCGCCAGCAGGGAAAGCCGGAGACGTTCGATTTTCTGGGTATGACGCACTTCTGCGATCAGTCCCAGAAAGGATGGTTCCGTGTGGGGCGCATGCCTGCAAAGAAGCGGGTGGCCCGAACCCTGAAACGCATCGCGGAACGGCTCCGACGCATTCGTCATCGCGACCAACAGGACGTGGCCAGATGGCTCGGACGCATCATCCGGGGGTGGCTGAACTACTACGCCGTCCCCGGCAGCTTCCGGTTCCTGAAACGGTTCGTGTGGCGGGTTCTGCTCCTGTTTCGGCGGGCGCTGCGTCGGCGCTCCCACCGCTACCGATCATCCTGGGCTCGCGTGGACCATCTGGTCAAATGCTTCTGGCCCAGAGTCACCATCATCCACCCATGGCCAGACCGGCGCCTGACCGTCAACTACTCAAGGTAGGAGCCGTATGCCTTAGCGGGCCTGTACGGATCTGTGCGGGGGGACCGGGGAAACCCGGTTCCCTACCGCGATATCATTGGATGCTCTTGCAAAATTCCTGCCGGCATCAAATTCGGCGATGAAGCGCCGGAATCACCGCCCGGGTAGCAGCAGAATCGGCATCCGGGCTGGCCAGCGGACCGCCGATCCGCCCGATTTTTTCTCGCTGAGGGTCGTTTTCCGGACGTGGGGCACAGCGGTCCCGTGGCCCGGTTTCGGGCAGATGTCTGGAAGGGCGGGAGAGCCGGGCTCAGTTCAGCAGGCGGAATAGCTGGTCCACGCTGAGTGCGCAGATTCCGAACATGAGGTGGGCCATGGCCTTGGCGGGGCCACGGACGTAGATCCGGCGCCCGCCGAATTCGTCCTTGATGCGCCCGTTGACCCGCTCGACGTTCGAGCGTTCCCGCAGACGCCGGCGCTCGGCCGGAACCCGGCGGGCGGCCCGGCGAGCCCGGGCCTCGATCTGGATCGCCTGCTTGCGCTCACGGGTGCGCGGGTTGGGGTCGATGATCGGGACATGTCCGAGCCGTTCGCTGCAGGCCCGGAGCTCGACCGCGTCGTAGGCGCTGTCCATCAGGTCATACAGGCTGGTCACCCGTTGGGCCGACAGATGCGCCAGCGGCAGCGCCACCTGGCTGTCGTGCACCGACGCCGAAGTCAGAATGCAACTCACCGGCACCCCGCCGTCCGCCGCATCGATAGGAAGCTTGTAGCCGATCCAGCTCTCCTGGTGCCCCTTCGCATTGCGTTTCGTGCCCACATCACACACCTGCGGCAGATCCGACAACATCTCTGGCAACGTCATCGTCTGCTGACGCTCCAAGCGCCGCCGTGGCGGCCGCTTCTCGCCGCGACGCGGACGGCCGCGGCGGCGCTTCGGCTGCGGGGCTTCGGCGTTGCCTTCTCCCGCGCCGGAATCGCCGTCGAATCCCGGGAAATATGCCCGACCAGACGCCGCCCCAGGGTCTTCGCCACCAACCCCCCGCGTACAATCGTTCCGGCAGTGCCGACGCCGCGAACTCCGCGAACGCCCGCGAGAACGTCGACTCGCTCGGCACTTCCCCCGCTCGAATCCAGCCGCACAGGCGCCGCAGCTTCCCGTCTTCCTGCAGCCGCTCAATCAGGGCCCGCGTCGTCGGCACATCGAACACCGCCTTGGCCAGAAACGCCCGCGCCAGCGACCAACGGTCCTCCAGCGGTCGACCCGGACCTGACGACGGACCCGGAACCACCGACATGTCCACGAACACGAACTCCATCAACTCCACGAAGCGCTGGTAGCGCGCCGGCAGCGGACCCAGCTTCGATTCCAGCAGGGGAAACAGCTCGCCTTGCAACACGGCGTGATACTGCGATAGAGTCACCTTCAGGGACATGGTCGCTCTCCCTTCTGATCCGGGGTGTGTTGAATTCTCAGGATACCAGAAGATGGCGGCCGGTCCCACCGAATTTCGCCTGATTCCAGCCGTAATTCCGCTTATTCCGATCTTTTTGCAAGACCCTCGGACGTCTTTCTATTTGTGACAGGCAAGACATACCTTAGCCTTGCCATAAAGGTCATCAATGTCAATTGGCTCTTCGTCCGGCCGTAATGGATTAATCTGGCGTTTCACACGCATTCGTTTTACGCGCCGCAAATGCTCTTTCTTGATCGCCGCGATTCGTTCCGGTTTTTCCAGTTCCGTAAGAGCCTCTCCTTGACTCCACGTGAAGGGAGAGCCATGTTGAATAGCATTCTTCTCGTATGCTTTGGCCTCTTCAAAAAATTGAGGGTGCCGCTCTAGTAAGCGAACCCATTCAATTTTTTGCTGAAAAAAGCAGAATGTACATCCGCTGCGGGTGCGCCACTCATAGTAGGCCGGAAGCCCTAGTCCAACACCATCGAGAAGCTCTAGAACACCAGCCTTTTCAATCCCAGCATCCTTGAAAGGCAGGCGTACTTCAAGGTTAGGGTGCCGTGACGAATACCCCTCTCGATATTCTTCATCGGCACGAATGGCCACGTAGCTGAACACTTGTTTCCCATCATCTAACGCCGGCCGAATCCAACTCTCGAAAGGGCGTATCTTCAACTGCCGAGTGCACCAGCGCGTCTGCGGTGATGGTAGAAAATTCTTGTAACGGCGAAGCCAAAAATCGAAACCCCGATCGGGGTTAAGCCTTCGGATGGGCTTTCCTAGAAACCCTTCAAGCTTTCCGAGAAACTCGTATACCTCGGGTAATTCCTTACCCGTGTCAGTAAAAAAATAGTCAATATTTAGCTCCGGTCGGGTTTGCCGCATATACACGGCCAACGCGGCGCTGTCTCGACCGCCAGACAACCCCAGAACATGCCAATCCCTGTCGTCGATGCCTCCTTTGCGCGTCATGCTTTCTGTTTCCCTTGATCAGGCGTTATCACCGGAGACTCTTCGCCGAGTTCCAAGTATCGTGCGCTCACTTCAGCTAAGGCAGCCAAAACAACATTTTTGCGTAATTCACCGCTGTGCTGCAATGCCGAAGCAACCGCTTCTGCTACAAATTGCACCGATTCTCGCTCGGCACCTGCTACGTCAAATTCACCCTTAAGAGGAAGCGGTCTCCCTGTTAGCCCGACAACCATTGCCATAGCATGTCGGTTATCCTTTCTTCCCTTGACGTGCGCGAACGCCTCCACTCGCAAGAAGCTTTGAGCCATATCGGCCAACTCAACTATGGCCTTATCAATATCTGGGTCAACCCACGCATGCACAGGCTTATTTACCGCCATTCCTGCCAAGCCTTCTATATCTACGTCACTTCCATCAAATCGTGCGACGCGCATGATGAAAGCTTCTTGGCGATGATCTCCACCTAGGTCGCGAATATTCGCCGCCCGGTGTCGCAGTTCCTTCATCATCGCCGGGGCCGACGATCCCACGTGCAGTTCCAATAGAAGATTTTCTCGGAGTCGCCCAAGCATAGCTGGATAGGCTTGACGCAGCTCAATGAGCGCCCCTCGGAGTGATTTCGCAATTCCGGCTGCTGTCCCCTTGTCGTCACGATCGCTAGACATCGAATGCACTCTAGGTAAATCATTAAAGATTAGCTTGTTAGGGTCCTTCGCTTGCTTAAACAGATGTCTGATACGAATTGCATTTTGCGACAACCTTTGCGTACGGTGAACCCAAGGGGGCAACCGATCATAAATGGCTACAAGGCCTCGCGCAACGTCTATCGGATTCAAGCAACGAAGTGCATTATCAGAATCTAAGCCGCGCACCACGTCTGCCAATTCTGACAGCAGATCCCGCGAAATCCCAGAAAGATCCATCCAACGGACCTGGATATCACGCGGATCGTCCACAAGATAATCGATATCAAGATCCGACAAACCAGCTTGAAATACCCCTTGTCGATAGAAGGCGATATTGCCACGCTCAGACAACAAGAACGCGACCGCGATCACAGGAAGAAGGCCGTCTTTCACCCCGTACGGAGCAGCTTTCCAAATCACATACAGTTCAGAAACTGGGATCGTTTGATTGGATTTCGCTTTCAGCATTTTCCGGCCCACTTCCCAAAGCGGACCCAGATTGCAGGGGTCTCCGTTCTTTTCATGCGGCGAGACGAACCGCCAGCCTTCTTTCGTAGGCTTGTGCAATCCCGTTGTTTCCAAGAGTGAAAAGTAAAGACCGCCTTCGGCCGGAAACCCATCAATACCGAGAGATTCTTCGGATTCGTTCAGAACCATTCGTCTTAGCAGTGCGTTCCGGGCTGCCACAGCGTTGCTCGACGGCTTTGTCCGACCTAGCAACTCATTACGAAGAACGGGTGCATTCGAAAAGCGGTCATCGGCGAGTTTCGACGCCAGATGATTCAACTCTGACCGAGTAAACTTGGAAGCTTTCGCCCCCAAGCGATACCAGGATGCGCTGTCGTACGCCCTCGCAAGGTCAATTTCCAATCGTTCGCGAATCGCTCCGATACGAGCTGTCAACTCGGTGCGAGCGACCCGGTCCCCCTGCAACTCTGGATGGTCCTCGTTTACCCGCTCTAGTGCCTCCAGCTCGGTCGCCAAGCCCGGAATCCCCCAAGCACTTGGCGACAGACCGATAACTGTATCCCAGTTACCACTGAGCTTTGCGGCTTCACGGCAAAGTTTCGCAGCCTTCTCGGCAGACTCTCGCTTCGTCGGAATGGCAAGCAAGAAACACCCTATGGCACCGTGACGAGGCTCGTAAGCACGGACGGTCTCACTGAGCGAAGAAAGTGATGCCACATCAACGTCAAACCATCTCAGCGCGCCGGTCGCGTGATAGTGGCGCTTGGCCACCATGGGCCTAAACGTCGTGTGCGGCACCAGCGTTTCCTCCACTGATCCCGTGGCATCTTGGATGGCTTCTTCCACTGCTTGGTCGATATCAAAATCGCTTCCTTCGAAAACCGTCCACGCATCGGCAAACTTCCGAAACGTGACCAAAGACCATCTTCTCAGGTCTTCTAGCACATTTTCAATTGCGCTGGTACCATCTCCTGACATGGCCAATTCAAGCAATGCTCGGCTAGCCGGAAGCCGAGAGCGATCCTTGAGGAAATCGGTAAGCGCAATGGTCTTCAATAACCGCAAATGCAGCTCAGTCCCACCTTGCGACTGGCACCTCTCCAGCGCGTCAGCCGCCAGTGCCCAGCGGTGCCCATCAGGCGACACCAGTATTGAAGGTTCAAGATTGATCCGCAGGTAATCCCACAACCGATCCGGAGCATATAGATCATCATCTGATGCATTGCCAAGAAAGTCACGGAAACCATTTGGCTCGGCTGAGTTCAGAAACCCAAACAAGCTCCTTTGATTTTGACCGAATCGCCGACGCGATATCGGGCCGAGAAGGCAAGCAGTAACCGGATGCAAAGGCCAACAATCTGCGAGCATTTCGGCCAACTCGGGAGGGGTATTCCCCTGCACGAGACAAGCAACAGCCTCAGCCAATTCTTGGACCGATTCAGTCTGGCAGTCGTTCTCGATCGCACGCGCCAAAAGATCGATCTGCTCGTTTCCGTCCACATTTACTGGTAGATCGATAAACCGTCCCTGAATTTTTGCCCACTCATCTCTAGTGTCACGGGACAAACGGTGGGCGTATTCCTCGAAGGCTTGATGCAGAATCCCGACAATCAACAGCCGGCCGTCACTGCGAGAGGCCATTTCCGCCAATTGCTGGAACAAATAAATGTCGGTTCCATCTCGAGCGGCGCCTTCCAGAAACTTCCCTAGTTCATCGATGATTAGGGCGAGACCGCCGCAAGCGCGCGGATGGCTCTCGACAATCTTCTCAACCGCCTTGAGGATCGATTGATCAGACCAAGTCGACGACGCTCTTTGCGCCTGCAATAGGCCGGCCTCCGCGGTCGCTTCACCAATGACCTGGGCAGGCCGGTCGCGCCGGCCTGCCACAGGGACAACCCGCCAACCTCGGTTACGAGGCGGGAAGGCTTCGAAGAGAAGGGACGACACCTTCTCTCCCACGATGATCTGTGCTTCGCTCCGCAACCCTCCCTTGCCATTCAGCAAAGCGCTTAAGACAACTGCGAGGCTTGACTTTCCGCTCCCGTAGGGGCCGGTCCATGTAAAGGCCCCCTGACCGGTTTCAAGCGCATGACGCGCCATTGTCTCAAGGACGTTGGCGGAGGATTGCGGACAGACAAATCCCTCTAGTGCCGAAGGATCGTCGAAATCTGTGTCGATTCGAATTGCCCGCTGGTAGCGACGCGCCACATGTACTTGCTCTGCGAGTTTCATAATGCGACGTTCCGTCGCTGACTTTGGCCGGCGTCACGGGCGACGAACTGAAGCGCCTCAGTCGGCGTCACGTCGCGTTCGCAAATCAGCTGCTTCAGACCGGCTGTCTCAGACCACCGATAAGCCCCATCGCTCACCCCCTCAATTTCCAACAGGAGATCTGCCAGCGCGTTCTCATCCAAAGCAAAAACCCGACCCGGTGAACCTGTTTCATGAGCAAGGGCCTCAAAAGACAGTGTTCTTGCTGTCGAAATCGAGGGAACTGTAGATCGCCTCGACCAAAACTGATGCACCGCAAAAGCCACCATGCCCGCCCTGAGCGTGGGTTTCCGTCCCCGCACAAACCGGAACCCATCCCGTCTTCCGGTAGGTTGAATTAAGCCGAGTTCGGCGAGGGGGGATTCCAAAGACTCCTCATGACCCGTCTTGGACGACGGCGGTTGCCCGACATACGTGCGTACGAAACAGGCAACATCATTTCTGATGGTCGCCGGCGACGCGCGAGTTCCGGGATGCTCCTTGACTAACTTTTCGATACCACGAAATAGTGAGTCCCGATCGAAAGTCGGCTCGGGATAGTAGCTAAATGCCCAATACCAAGTCGTGTTGCGCGGATTACCACTCAAATTCCAGTGAACCAGCCACGCCGTAACCGGATCTTCCATGTAAGGATCAAGACCCATTGAAGCGAACAAGAACCGGCCAAGCGGCGTTGTCTCGCGGGCATCGTCAGTGATCACCCCTGAGGCTGTTGCCCAATGACGCATCGATCCGACCATATTTCGTCCGACACCGAAGCGAGCAATTGAGTCGTCGGTAAGGAACACTGATCGCTCGCATCCATTTTTTTCCCATTCCGCTACAGCATCAAATGCCTTCTTGAGCCACCCATACCGTAAAGGAAAGGTCTCATGGCCAGAAAGCCGTGGCTGATAGTCTTCTTGGTAGAGCCTACCGCGTGGCATGTCGTCAACCTAGGTGGAAAATTCAGGTGGACCATAACCGACGTCTCCGCTATGGTCAAAACGTAACTGGCGGATGCCTCCAGCCCAAAACGCATGAACGACACGTCAACCATCTACGCTGATTATCAGGCGACCACTCCCCTTGACCCACGTGTACGGGACCGCATGGCCCCCTTCTGGAGCGAATCGTTTGGCAACCCTCATTCAAAGGACCATGCTGTCGGGTGGCAAGCCCATCGGGCGGTCGAAAATGCGGCTGCTTCGGTAGCCGCACTCATAGGCGCAGACCCTGACGAAATCATTTTCACCTCAGGCGCCACCGAGGCAAACAATCTTGCCTTGTTCGGTCTTGCTCGGCGTGCACCATTGCGTCGCCGACGAATTCTCGTTACCGCAATCGAACACAAATGTGTTCTAGCCGCGGCTCGGGTTCTGAAGGCTCAACATGATTTCTTAGTCGATCTCATCCCTGTCGATCAAGATGGGATCGCTGATTTACGAGCGCTTGAAAAATCTCTAGATGACGACGTCCTCATGGTATCGATCATGGCGGTCAATAATGAAGTTGGATCCATTCAAAACGTGTCTCGCATCTCCGAGGTGTTGGAACCTTGCAACATTCCCTTGCATTGCGATGCCGCACAAGCACCATGCGCCATGGATGTCAGCACGTTAGCCGACCACGCAGCCATGGTAAGTCTCTCGGCGCACAAAATTTACGGTCCACTAGGCGTCGGAGCACTCTACGTCCAAAGAGAAGTGCAAGACCGTCTGGAACCCATCATCCACGGTGGCGGACAGCAAAACGGCCTTCGCTCGGGTACACTACCCCTGCCCCTTTGCGTAGGAATGGGTGCAGCAGCGGAACTAGTAGCAGGACCCCGTGCCGCTCTGGAACGTCAATCAATTGGGTGCCTGCGTGATCGGTTCATATACCGCCTCAACGAAGCAGGTGCTCCACTTCACCTAAATGGCCCTGCACCGCCGTTTCGTCATCCCGGAAATGCCAACATTTGCTTCATCGACATCGATGCCCACGAGCTCGTCTCTTTACTGCAACCGAGAGTCGCTGCATCTATCGGCTCAGCTTGTACCACGGGAACACCTGAGCCCTCCCATGTGTTACAAGCGCTAGGCTACCCGCCTGAGCACTGTGACGGATCAGTCCGGTTTAGTTTCGGTAGGTTTACCACGAACAGCGAAATCGACTCCGCTGTCATCTTGATTATGGATTCACTTCGGTCGATTTCTACAAACGTTTGATCTCACTAAAGGATGGACTGGCTCACAAAGCCTTCCTCGTAACTGTGCTCATCCCCTGCTGTGAGTGCGTTGAGCTGCCGTCAACACCACGCCGCAGGACCGCTACCAGAGGATCGAAACAGAACTCCACCACGCGAGAAACGGTTTCACCAACTGGATACCGATCATCCAGACGATCCCATCCGCGCTAGACTGCGTTCCCGACCGGTCCAGGGAATCTTGATCATGCCGTCCAATCCCACCATCTCCGCCCCGCCCTCCACACTCGTCGCAGCATTGCTGCCTGCACCGGCCCTGCCGAAGGTCGTCCGCACCACCCTGCTCGTGCTCGCGGGCTCTGCGGTCGTCGCCGCGACGGCGCAACTGACCATCCCGCTGCAGCCGGTGCCGGTCACCGGACAGACCTTCGGGGTCCTGGTAGTCGCCATGGCGCTTGGTTCACGGCTCGGAACGCTGGCACTCGCAGCCTACCTCATCGAAGGGTTGGCGGGCCTTCCGGTGTTTGCCGGCGGCGCATCCGGACCGGCGGTCCTGGCCGGCCCGACGGGCGGGTACCTGATCGGTTACCTGCCGGCGGCCTGGGTGATCGGACGGCTGGCGGAGCTCGGCTGGGACCGTACCGTGATCCGTACTGCCCTGGCCATGATCGCGGGAAACGCGGCGCTCTACGGGCCCGGGCTGTTCTGGCTCGGATGGCAGATGTCGACCCTGTCGCCAGCGGTCGACCTCGGCGGTCAATCGTTCGTGATGGTGGTCCTGTGGGCCGGCTTTCTCCCGTTCGTTCCGGGTGACGCCATCAAGCTGGCCCTAGCCGCGACGGCCATGCCGCTGGGCTGGAAGCTCGCAAACCGGCGGGCCTGAGCACCGCCGGCAACGACCGAACACCGACCGGCCGGCACGAGGTGCCGGCCGGACAGGACCGGTTCAGGCCGAAACTTCGGCGGCAGGCGGAGAATCGACGGACGCCGGAACCGCCGCTTTCAGACCTTCCGCCTCCCGAATGGCGGCTTCGATGCGGTCCGCCACCTCCGGCTGCTCGCGCAGGTAGCTCTTGGCGTTCTCGCGACCTTGCCCGATCCGTTCGCTGTCGTAGGAGTACCAGGATCCGGCTTTCTCCACCACACCGTGCTTGACACCGAGGTCAAGCATTTCACCGAGCTTGGAAATGCCCTCCCCGTACATGATGTCGAACTCGACCGTCTTGAACGGCGGCGCCATCTTGTTCTTGACTACCCGTACGCGGGTGTGGTTGCCCACCACGTCGACCCCATTCTTGATCTGGCCGATTCTCCGGATATCGAGTCGTACCGACGCGTAGAACTTGAGCGCATTGCCGCCGGAGGTGGTTTCCGGACTGCCGTACATCACGCCCACCTTCATGCGGATCTGGTTGATGAAAATCACGATCGTCCGGGACTTGGAAATGGAGCCCGTCAGCTTGCGAAGCGCTTGGCTCATGAGGCGCGCCTGCAGGCCAACATGAGCATCCCCCATATCGCCCTCGAGTTCGGCGCGCGGAACCAGGGCCGCCACACTGTCAATCACCAGCACGTCGATCGCACCTGAACGGACAAGGGTATCGGCGATTTCCAGCGCCTGTTCACCCGCATCGGGCTGGGAAAGAAGAAGATCCTCGACGTTGACGCCGAGTTTCTTCGCGTACATCGGGTCAAGTGCGTGTTCGGCGTCGACGAAGGCGCAGATACCCCCCTGCTTCTGGGCTTCCGCAATCGTGTGCAGGGCCAGTGTGGTCTTTCCCGAACTTTCCGGTCCATAGATTTCGACGACACGGCCACGCGGAAGTCCGCCGATGCCGAGGGCGACGTCAAG
The DNA here is from genome assembly GCA_965203385.1 of Alphaproteobacteria bacterium. Lineage (GTDB taxonomy): Bacteria > Pseudomonadota > Alphaproteobacteria > TMED109 > TMED109 > VXPW01. The sequence continues at coordinate 884,876 of OZ241893.1, read as the reverse complement.
CCCGACGGAACCTGTCGAGACCGCCTCTACCGCGATGGCGAGATCCGTGCCCAGGCGCATGATCGAGCCGGCGCCGAATTCCCGTTCGATGTTTTTCAGTGCCGCGTCCAGATTGTTCTGCCGGTCTTCGGATGAAGCTTGCATATCGATCACCTTGAGGTGTTTTGCTGTCATTCTAGTCGTCCTTTTTGGCGAAATGAGACTCACTTCTGAGTCCGGTCCGATTGGATGAAGAGGGAGAATACAGAAAGAACGTGAAGGTATCAATAGAAGAATTTTCTCAAGGATCCGGGGCCCGTTCCGGTCTTGTCCGGGAGCCCGGGCCGGTCGGGCAGCGGTGCTGCCGGCGGGCCGGGACCTGAATCCGGTAAGTGAATGCCGCCGCCCCCGGCCGCCGGCACACACGAAGACGAGGTCCGGTCCGCGCAACTTCCGGCACCGCTATGGTGGGCGTCAGTCGAGCATCCCGATCCGGATGCAGGTCTCGGAAACGGAGCGAATGACCACAGGATCAGTACCGCCCGGACCTCCGGTTCCCCGATCACCGCCACGCTGTCGCCGGAAGGAACTGGGCAACGACAGCCGAAGCGCCGGAATCGGGTACCGCCAATGAGCAATCTCGGGCGCCATCGAACAGCACCTCTGGAACGGGTCGCCATGCACTATGTCGCAGCGGCAGAAAGTGGCGAAACCGTTCTTCTGCTGCACGGGTGGCCGCAAACCTGGTACGCGTGGCGACACGTCATCCCGCACCTGGTCGAGGGCGGCTATCGCGTGATCGCACCGGACCTGCCCGGGCTTGGCGACACCCCCCGGCCGGCCGGCGGCCATGACAGCGGATCGGTTGCCCGCGATCTCTCGGAATTGATGGAGCGCCATCTCGGGATATCCCGCTTTCACGTGGTCGGCCATGACTGGGGCGGAGCAACGGCCTTCGCCCTTGCCGCCGCCGGCCCCTCCGCCGTGCGGTCACTCACGGTGGTCGACGTGACCGTGCCAGGCCTTGGACCTGACCTGTCGCAAGGCGGGCGTCGTTGGCACCACGCCTTTCACATGACGCCGGACCTGCCGGAGGCGCTCACGCAGGGCCGGGAACGCACGTATCTCTCCTGGTTCTATCGAAGCTTCTCGCACCAGGCAGACGCCATTGATACGGCGACAGTCAATGAATATCTGCGCTGCTACGGCCGCCCCGGCGCTCTCGGCGCAAGTTTCGACTACTACCGCAGTATTCCCGAGACCGTGGCAGCCAACCAGGCGCTGGCCGCGAGCGGGTTTCGCCTCACATTGCCCGTGCTGGCGGTCGGGGGCGGCTGCACGGCAGCGCGGGGGCGGGGGCGGGAACCCGCCGAATCGCTGAGGACCATTGCGGATGCCGTGACCGAACGGGTCATCTCCAATTGCGGGCACTTCGTTCCCGAGGAACAGCCGGAAGTCTTCTCGAGGATACTGCTCGGGTTTCTCTCGGGCCTTGCGGAGGTCGATCGACCGGGCCGCTGACTGCTGGCCGACGCGCGGCCCGCGGGTTCTGGAAGCGACACCCGGATCCTGGTCCGGCGGCGGGGCGCGCCGGTCAGGAATCCGCGTGGCCGAACAGCCGGGCTAAGGACGCGGCACGACAGTTTTCGACGCGGGCCGGCCGCCGGGGAACCCCAGGTCAGCACCGAAGCTGGTCGGCCAGTCCGAGGAGATCATCGGCGACGATATCCCAGGCATCGTCGGGTTCCAGATCCGTGGTCTGGCGGGAGCCGTACTCGGTCGGCCGGGATACGAACCCGGTCCGCATGCCGCGCGCCCGGGCTGCATGCAGGTCATCGTTGTGGGCTGCAACCATCATCGTCTCGTGCGGTTCCAGGCCCAGCATCATGATCGTCGTGTCGTACACTTCGGGGCGCGGCTTGTATTGCCGTGCGGGTTCCGCGCCGAGCGGAGCATCCCACATCAGGCCCGCATGACGCGCCAAGTTGACCAGCAATGCGATATGACCGTTGGAAAGCGCTGCGAGGACAAAACGCCGGCGCAATCGACGCAGGCCCGCCGCCGAATCCGGCCACCCGTCCAGCCGGTGCCACACCCGGTTGAGATGCCGGCACTCGGCCTCGTTCAGGCCGGCGAGCCCGAAACGGGGCAGTAGGGGGTCAAGAATTTCCCGGTGCAGGACATCGAGCTGCACGTAGGGCCGGGCATTCTCGCGTACCGGCGTCATGGCCGGCTGGTATCCGGCCCGCCAAGCGTCAGCCAGTCCGGCGCCGTCAACCTCAATGCCCTTCGCCTCGGCCAGCATCTCGCATTCCCGGATCACCGATCCGCGCCAATTGACCACGGTGCCGAATACGTCAAAGCACAAGGCACGGACGGTGGACAGGGGCGGACCACGAGCGTCCATGGATCAGCCTCCGTCATCGTGTCCGGGCTCTGCTGACCTTACCGTACCGGAGGCATCGACACACTGTTGCCGCAAGAATCTCCGGTCCGCTGACCGCCTGCCTCGAGCGTGTCAGACGCGCCACCGGCGTCGAATCCGCGCGGCAACGGCGCTTGCCCGGGGTCCGGCGAAGGGGTAGCGTCGCCGGGAGTGCAGCACGCCGGGACGCCGGAACGGCGGCAGGGGAAACACCCGCGCGCGCCGCAAGGCCGGCGCTGCGCAGGGAGAAAGCCATGACCCGGCAGCGTCTACCCATCGGGATCCAGGACTTCCGGACGATCCGGAGCGAAGGCTTCTACTACGTTGACAAGACCCCGCTGATCCGGCGGCTGGTAGACGAGGGGCGCCACTACTTCCTGTCGCGTCCGCGCCGCTTCGGCAAGAGCCTGCTGCTCGACACGCTGGGGTCGCTGTTCGCCTGCCACAAGGCCCTGTTTGAGGGGCTGGACATCCGCCCGCACTGGGACTGGTCCGCGCCGCACCCGGTGGTGCGGCTGAGCTTCGACGGGAAGTACAATGAGCCGGAAGAGGTCGAGCGCAACGTCCTCACGCAGCTGGAGGCGATCGAACGCGACGCCAACCTGCTGCCCGCCTCCTCCACGACCGGACCCGAGCGCCTTTTCGACCTTCTCCATCGACTGCACGGGAAGACTGGCCGGCAGGTGGTGGTGCTGGTGGACGAATACGACAAGCCGATCCTCGACGTGCTCCACGACCCGGAGCTCGCACGGGCCAACCGGGACTACCTGCGGGGCTTCTACGGCATCATCAAGGGCAGCGCCCGACATGTCCGCTTCGTCTTCGTCACCGGCGTCAGCATGTTCTCGAAGGTCAGCCTGTTCTCGGGCCTCAACAACCTGAAGGACATCAGCCTCGACCCGCGCTACGCCACGATCTGCGGCTACCGGGACGAGGACCTCGACCAGGTGTTCGCGCCCGAGCTCGACGGGCTGGACCGGGACGAGATCCGCACCTGGTACGACGGTTACCGCTGGCGCGGCGAGGAGCCGGTCTACAATCCCTACGACGTGCTGCTGCTGCTGCGGAACCGCGAGTTCCGTCCCTGGTGGTTCGAGACCGGGTCGCCGGAGTTCCTGTTCCGGATGCTGATGGAGCAGTCGGTGAGCCCGCTGGAGCTGGAGGGCCGGCTGGCCGGGATGGATCTGGTCTCGAAGTTCGACGTGGGCGACATCGGCATCGAGGCGCTGCTCTTCCAGACCGGCTACCTCACCATCACGGGCGAGGAGCGGCAGGGCCACCGGACCCTCTACCGTCTGGACTATCCCAATCGTGCGGTCCGGCTCAGTCTGAACGACGGCCTGCTGGCCTGGCTGGGCCAAAAGGGGGTCGAGCCCCTGGAGCGCGGCCGGGAGTTCTGTGCGCTGCTGGAAGCGCACGACTTCGCGGGCTTCGGCGCGACGCTGCAGGCCTGGCTCGCGGGCATCCCCTACCAGTGGCACGCGACGGGCGACCTCGCGCGCTACGAGGCGTGGTATGCGAGCCTGCTCTACATGTGCCTGCGCGCGGTCGGTGCCGACCTGCGGGTGGAGGAGGCCTCCGCCCGCGGCCGGGCGGACATGGTGCTGCGGCGCGGCCGGCAGGTCTTCGTGATCGAGTTCAAGATGGCCGAGGGCGAGGACGGCGGTGCGGCCGCGCTGGCGGCGGCGCTGGCGCAGATGCGCGGGCGGGGCTATGCGGACCAGTACGCCGACCATGACGGACCGGTCCACCTGGTCGGCGTGGCCTGCGGGCGCGAGGCGCGCAACCTTCTCGACGTCCGCGCCGAACCCGCCTGAGCGGGAACGGAAGGGGCGCGGACGAGTGCCGCCGCGTCTTGCGAATCCGCGCGGCAACGGCGCTTGCCCGGGGTCCGGCGAAGGGGTAGCGTCGCCGGGAGTGCAGCACGCCGGGACGCCGGAACGGCGGCAGGGGAAACGCCCGCGCGCGCCGCAAGGCCGGCGCTGCGCAGGGAGAAAGCCATGACCCGGCAGCGTCTACCCATCGGGATCCAGGACTTCCGGCGCCTCCGGGAGACCGGCAGCTACTATGTCGACAAGACCCCGCTGATCCGGCAGCTGGTCGAGCAGGGCGATCACTACTTCCTGTCGCGGCCGCGCCGCTTCGGCAAGAGCCTGCTGCTGGACACGCTGGGATCCCTGTTCGCCTGTCACGAAACCCTGTTCCAGGGGCTGGACATTCACCCGTACTGGGACTGGTCCGCGCCGCACCCGGTGGTGCGGCTCAGCTTCGACGGAAAATACAACACGCCGGGGGACATCGAGCGCAACATCCTGGCCCAGATCGAGATGATTGAACGTCATGCCGAAATTTCTCACGCTTCCTGTACGACCGGCCCCGAAAGGCTGTTCGATCTCCTGGACCGCCTGCACGTAAAGGCCGGTCGCCCCGCTGCGGTGCTGGTGGATGAGTACGACAAGCCAATCCTCGACGTGCTCCACGACCCGGACCTCGCACGGGCCAACCGGGACTACCTGCGGGGCTTCTACGGCATCATCAAGGGCAGCGCCCGACATGTCCGCTTCGTCTTCGTCACCGGCGTCAGCATGTTTTCGAAGGTCAGCCTGTTCTCGGGCCTCAACAACCTGAAGGACATCAGCCTCGACCCGCGCTACGCCACGATCTGCGGCTACCGGAACGAGGACCTCGACCGGGTGTTTGCGCCCGAGCTCGACGGGCTGGACCGGGACGAGATCCGTGCCTGGTACGCCGGCTACCGCTGGCGCGGCGAGGAGCCGGTCTACAATCCCTACGATGTGCTGCTGCTGCTGGACAGCCGCGAGTTCCGCCCCTGGTGGTTCGAGACCGGGTCGCCGGAGTTCCTGTTCCGCCTGCTGATGGAGCAGTCGGTGAGCCCGCTGGAGCTGGAGGGCCGGCTGGCCGGGATGGACCTGGTCTCGAAGTTCGACGTGGACGACATCGGTATCGAGGCCCTGCTCTTCCAGACCGGCTACCTCACCATCACGGGCGAGGAGCGGCAGGGCCACCGGACCCTCTACCGTCTGGACTATCCCAATCGCGAGGTCCGGCTCAGTCTGAACGACGGCCTGCTGGCCTGGCTGGGCCAGAAGGGGGTCGAGCCCCTGGAGCGGGGCCGGGAGTTCTGTGCGCTGCTGGAAGCGCACGACTTCGCGGGCTTCGGTGCGACGCTGCGGGCCTGGCTCGCGGGCATCCCCTACCAGTGGCATGCGACGGGCGACCTCGCGCGCTACGAGGCGTGGTATGCGAGCCTGCTCTACATGTGCCTGCGCACGATTGGCGCCGACCTGCGGGGGGAGGAGGCCTCCGCCCGCGGCCGGGCCGACATGGTGCTGCGGCTCGGCCGGCAGGTCTTCGTGATCGAGTTCAAGATGGCCGAAACCGATGACGGCGGCGAGGCCGCGCTGGATGCGGCGATGGTACAGATGCGCGAACGAGGCTATGCGGAGAAATACCGCGGCCACGACGGGCCGGTCCATCTGGTCGGCGTGGCCTGCGGACGCGAGGCGCGCAACCTCCTCGACATCCGCGCCGAACCTGCATGAGCGACGGCCAGGCAGGAGGTTCAACAGCCCCCTGTCCAACCCGTTGGTGCGCGAACTTGGCGGACACTCGGGCCGATTTCCGCGACTCCCGTGGACATTCCAACTGATCTCATTGTCGCACCAGGATGGGGCATAGATTCGCAATATGGAGAAAAACAACCTATTTTCAAAATATTGCCGGTCCGGCCGACCGGGAGGCCGTCCTGTCAGCCGAAGCCAAGACCAATCCCAGGATCGCCGAATGCGTGGGCATGCTCGGTCGGGTTCCGCCCGACCGGCGCGTCTCCGGAGATGGCGCGTTCTGGGCCATGGCTCCCTTCGTGCATGCCTCGCCGGATCGGCCGAGCCGGTTCAGCGACGGCAGCTACGGCATCTACTATGCCGGAGACCGCATCGAAGTGGCACTCTTCGAGACGATCCACCACCATGGTCGGTTCATGGCCGCCACGAATGAGGCGGCGGATTGGACCTCGGACTTCCGCGAGCTGGTCGGATCGCTGGATTCCGATCTGCACGATCTCTCCGATACATCGGCTTTCGGGAAGCTTCATCATCCGGACAACTACACGGTCCCCCAATCGCTGGCCGGCGCACTGCGAGACAAAAACTCAAATGGCCTGCTCTGCCGCAGCGTCCGATATCCGGATAGCCTGGCAGTGGCGCTGTTCTGGCCGGATGTTGCAGGTATCGCGCAACAGGGGCAGCACTTCTCCTATTTCTGGGACGGAAGCGCGGTCTCCAAGGTCAAGAACCTTGCCTCCGATGACAGATTTACCGTTCTCGAGTGAGGCGTTCCGCAGATAACGCGCAAAACCATCACGACCCATGCGAAAGGCCGGCGCGGCCAGACGCCGTGTGGGTTCGGCCGCCCTTGAACAAGATCGACTACAATTGACAAAAGGGCAGGATGAGACGTGGTGACGAACGACGGATTCCTGACCGACCGGATTTCCCGGAAGTGGGATTTGGCCGCTGATCATGGATGGCACGCCGAAGGCCTGTTTCTTGGCAAGGGTAAATACGGGATTGAAGTTGTAGTAGCACACTCTTCGTCCGCACCTGGACGGACGGCGCTTCTTGAAGCATGGAAATTCCGACGGGGCAGCCGGCCGACACCGGTGCTGCTCGTCGTCAGGTATGGGAAAAGTGTGGCGTTGTGCGGTGCCACAGGCGAAAAACCGCCAATCAATCGAGATCTGAATGCAGGGCTGGTCGAGCGGCTGTGCCGTGAAATACTCGATCAACCGGACCGGCATGCAGCCCTGCGGTATCTCGCCCAGGTTCTGCCGTCCCTGGAAACGGACTTGCCAGGCCTCAATAACGAAGGTCTGCTCGCCCTACACGAACTTCGGGTGGGCGTACCCAAACGCGCAGACTGGAGAGACGCGGGAAAGAAGGCGGCCCTCGCAACCGGTAAACGTGACGACGGGCTTCTCAGGGCGCTGGGTTTCGGGATCGAGCAGATCGACAACCTGACCTCTCTGCTGCGAGGCGGAAGCCAGCGAATCGCGCTGGCTGTCATGCTCCGGGATAACGAATCGCCCGAAGCCGGAAACGACCGCTTCAACAGCCTGTCACCGGTTTCCTACGCTCTCAAGAAGGCCGACGACGAAAATCTCCCCTGGGTCGTTGTGACCCAGGGGACTCGCTTGCGCCTCTATGGAACGGCCACCGATGCGGGCGTGGGGCGACGCGGACGTACCGAGACGTACATCGAATGTCAGCCGTCGTTGCTCACTGACGTTCAACTTCCATATCTCTGGTTGCTCTATTCGGCCGATGCTCTGGCCCCCGACGGCAGTTTGCATCGAATTCTCCAGGACTCGCGGCGGTTCGCCGGGGCTCTGGCCGAACGGCTTCGCGAGCGCATATACGACCAGGTAGTACCCCAGCTCGCGCAAGGAATTGCCGCGGCCAGGGGAATCAGCCAGCCGACGCCCGGGGAACTCGCGCAAACTTACGAGATGGCGCTGACGGTGCTGTTTCGGTTGCTCTTCATCGCCTATGCGGAGGACCGGGACCTGCTGCCGTATCGATCCAACGACTCCTACCGCCGCCGGTCACTGAAGCAGAAGGCCCAGGAACTCGCCGAATGTGTCGCCAAGGAAACACCCGTGGCCCCGGGCGACGCGCACTGGAAAGAGGCGACATCGCTCTGGCACGCCGTGGCGGTAGGCAATCCCGAATGGGACGTCCCGGCCTACGACGGCGGCTTGTTTTCGGACGATCCGGGGGTGTCCGCCACCGGTGCAGCCCTCGCGGCGATCACCTTGCCCAACGAGGTATTCGAGACCGCGCTTCGTCATCTGCTGGTGATCGAGCCGCAAAAAGATGCGGCGGCAGGCCCGGTAGATTTCCGGTCACTGGGGGTGCGCGAGTTCGGGACCGTATACGAGGGACTCCTGGAATCGGAACTCGCGCTGGCCGATACCGACCTGAGTCTCGACCAGAAGGGATCGTACCAGCCTGCTCGTGACAAGGAGGCGGTTGCCGTCTTCCGCGGCGAGATCTACCTGCATAACCGTTCGGGGGCGCGCAAATCCTCGGGCAGTTACTACACCAAGCCGTTTGCCGTGAATCACCTTCTCGACGGTGCACTTGAGCCAGCACTCCATGAGCATCTTGCCCGACTGGACGAGATGGATGACGCCGCCGCTGCAGACGCTTTCTTTGATTTCCGCGTTGCCGACATCGCGATGGGTTCGGGGCACTTCCTGATCGGCGCCATTGATCGGATCGAAAAGCGCATGGCCGACTGGCTGGCCGGCCGGCCGTTGCCCGGGGTGCGGCGGGCGTTGGCAACGCTGCGCAGTGCGGCGCTGACCGGGCTCGGTGGCGCTGCGCTCGGCGTGGATATCGAGGACAGCCAGCTGCTGCGCCGACAGATTGCGCGACGTTGCATCTACGGCGTGGACCTCAGCGGGCTTTCGGTACAGCTCGCCCGGCTCGCAGTCTGGATCCATACCTTCGTGCCGGGCCTGCCCCTCTCGTTCCTTGACCACAACCTCGTTCGCGGCAACGCACTGATCGGCATCGGTCATGTCGACGAAATCAGAACCAAAATCCGGGAGGCGTCTGGCGAGCTTTATGCCGCGGACGCGGAGGCGTTGCTAGGCGCGGCCAAGAAGCCGTTGCAGAGGCTGGCCAATCTCAACGACGCGACACTTGACGACATCGCGGCCGCGCGTACGGCAGCTCGGGAAGCGAGAACGGCGATCGTTGAAACCGAAAATCTTTGTGACCTCGTTACGGCACAACCGATTTCGGACGACCCGAGTATCACCGAGTATTCCTATTGGTACGCGTGGAAGGGGAAGAGCCCGCCGTCGGAAAAGTTGAAGCGTGCGGCAATCAGTGCGGCAAAGCAGGTGTTGAGGTCTATGCCCCCCCCCCCCCTGCATTTTCCCGTGGTGTTCCCAGAAGTTTTCCTGCGCGATCGATCCGGCTTCGATGTGATTCTTGGCAATCCGCCTTGGGAAAAACCGAAAATTGAGGAGCATGCCTTCTGGGCACGACATTTCCCAGGATTGCGCGGACTGGCGTCACGTGAACGGGAAGCAAAGATGGCGAAGATTTACAAGGAAAGGCCCGATCTTGTGATCGCCTTTCGAGCAGAACATCGGGAAATGGACGGGTTCCGCAGGGTGCTAGCAGGAGGTGCCTATCCGGGGATGGGAACAGGGGATCCCGATCTGTACAAAGCATTTTGCTGGCGTTTCTGGCGACTGACCGCAGTCGATGGCGGGCGTATCGGCGTAGTGCTGCCACGCAGCGCCCTCGCAGCCAAAGGTTCGAAGAAATTCCGAGAGACGATCTTCAGGCAATCGAGGAGTGTGGACGTAACGATGCTGCTCAACCGGGGCGGATGGGTATTCGATGACGTGCACCCCCAATACACGATCGGTCTGGTGTGCCTTGCCCGTGGCACACCGACAGAGCACTCGATCCGTTTGCGCGGACCCTACACCTCGGAAGTGACGTTTCGCGCCGGAGTCGAGAAACCCGCCGCGCGCTTCAGCGGTGAGGAAGTGCGGAAGTGGAATGACACCGCGTCCCTACCGCTCTTACCCGACCCGGATTCGATCTCCGTGTTCGCGCAGATTCGCAAGGCTCCGCGCCTTGACTTGAATCAACAGGGAACCGGGGGGGGGGTAGCGTGGCGAGCCCGCCCCGACCGAGAAATGGACGCCACGCAACAGAGGGCGTTCATGTCCTTCGACTGGCCGCATCAAGATGGCGCGCGCGGCCCGACAGCGAACTCCACGCGACGGCAAGGAAACACCTGATGACGTTCGAGAGCAAATTCCGCTCCGATGGCTACTGGCCTGTCTACAAGGGGGAATCCTTCGACACTTGGCTCCCCGATACCGGCGTCTACTACGCTTGGGCGGATCCGGAGCCGGTCCTCGAATGGCTTCAGTGCAAGCGCATGCGGGCCGGCAAGAGCCGTCGTGACAGCGCGCATCAAGAATTTTCCATGGAGCATTTGGAGAACCGGGCCACCTTGCCTTGTTTCAGGCCCAGGATTGCCTTCCGGGACATTACCAATCGAACCAATCAGCGCACGGTCATCGCCTGCCTCGTGCCGCCCGAGGTGTTCATTGCTCATCAAGCACCGTACCTTTTATGGTCCCGGGGCGATGAATCCGACGAGGCATATCTTCTAGGTTTTCTCTGTTCGATACCTCTTGACTGGTTTGCAAGGTGCTATGTCGAAACTCACGTCAGTTACTTTCACTTCAATCCCTTCCCGATCCCGCGTCCGGAACGCGACAACCCGCTGTGGCAACGCACCGTATCGCTGGCCGGGCGTCTCGCCTGCCCGGACGAACGCTTTGCCGAGTGGGCCGAGGCGGTCGGCACCGTCCACGGCCCGGTGGCGGCGGACGAGAAGGAGGACATGATCCATGAACTCGACGCTGTGGCCGCTCATCTTTACGGCCTCAGCGAACGGCAACTCGTTCATGTTTTCGAAACCTTCCACGCGGGCTGGGACTTTGGCGCCAGGCTCGAAGGCGTACTTCACCATTTCCGTGCATGGGGGCGCAGGTGACGCGGGTCGACGTCAGGCCGGAAATTTTTCGCTGGATGCGCGAGCGGGCCGGGATGGACCTTGCGGGGCTGACTGGTCGTTTCCCGAAATATGCCGAATGGGAAATCGGTGCTGTACAGCCGACGTTCAGGCAACTGGAACAACTTGCCCGAACCGTTCACGCACCGGTCGGATACTTCTTTTTCCCGGAGCCGGTCGAAGAACCGGTGCCGATTCCGGATTTCCGCACGATCGGCAGCCAACCTCTGGCGCGCCCGAGCCCGAATCTGCTGGACACGGTCTACTTGTGCCAGCAGCGCCAGGACTGGTATCGCGAATTCGTGCGCAGGGAGAAGGAACCGCCGCTCTCCTTTGTTGGGTCCGCGAAACTCGGAAGCGACATCGAGAAGGTGGCGGCCGCCATCCGCAAGAATCTGGGTTTCGACCTTGAGGAACGCCGCGCTCTTCGGACATGGACCGACGCACTTCGGCAGTTCGTTCGAACGGCGGATACGCTCGGCATTCTGGTGATGGTGTCCGGCATCGTCGGCAGCAACACGCACCGCAAGCTCGACCCCGACGAATTCCGGGGATTCGCCCTTGTGGACGACCATGCGCCGCTGATCTTCATCAACGGCGCCGACTCCAAGGCAGCGCAGATGTTCACGCTGGCGCATGAACTGGCGCATCTGTGGCTTGGGCAAACCGCGCTTTCCAACACGTCCCCGTACGCCCTGCCTGGCCACGCGGTCGAGGCCTGGTGCAACGGCGTCGCAGCGGAACTCCTCGTGCCGCTAGACGTCCTGCGCGAAGAGTACCGTGAGACCGAAAGGCTGTCGCAGGCGTTGCCCCGGCTGGCCCGCCGCTTCAAGGTCAGCACACTGGTGGTGCTGCGGCGCATCCGTGATTTGGGAGGATTGACGAACGACGAGTTTCGGCATGCATACGACGCGGAGTTGCACGAACTGCAGGCGATGTCGGGAAGCGGCACCGGCGGTGATTTCTATCTGACGCAAACCGTCCGTGTCAGCAACCGGTTCGCCCGTGCGGTCGTGACCAGCACACTTGAAGGCGGGACTTCGTTTCCGGAATCCTTCCGGCTGCTCGGCTGTCGAAAAACCGGAACCTTCGACAAGCTGGCGCACCGGTTGGGGATCGTTCATGACCTACCTGCTTGACGCCGACGCGTTTATTCGGGCGAAGAGACTGCACTACGGGTTCGATTTCTGTCCGGCATACTGGGATTGGCTGATCTCCGCACACGCTGCTGGCAAGGTATGGAGCATCCAAAGGGTCAGGGACGAGCTTCTTGCCGGTCAGGATGAATTGTCCGAGTGGACCAGGGGAAGGGATGAAGGGTTTTTCCGGCCGCTCGGTGCCGAAACTGTTCCGGCATTGGGACAGGTGGCGGCCTGGCTATCCGAACAGGAATACACGGCCGCAGCGATCAACACCTTCATGCAGGTTGCGGATTATTTTCTGGTGGCGGAGGCGCTTGCAGGCGGACATTGGGTCGTGACCCACGAGGTGCCGTCGGCCTCGAAGCGCAGGATCAAGATTCCCGATGTCTGCATCGGTCTCGGCATCGGCACACTCACGCCGTTTGACATGTTGCGCCGGGAAGAAGCCCGTTTCGTCCTTGCCGGAGCGGCGTGATGGACCGGCCTGACTTTATCGACAATCAGGGCAGCAACACCCTGGCACGGGCCCTGGGTGTCGTTCTGGGCGCGGCCGGAAACCGGGAGGCAGAGGAAGCGGGCGCTTCTCCCGAAGCGGTTCGGATTGCCACGGGGTTCTTCAATCCGACCGGTTTCGCCTGCGTTGCGGAGCCCCTCCAATCCGTGCCGATCGTACGGCTTCTCATTGGCGTCGACCCGACCTTCGGTACGGCTGAACCGCGCAAGAAACTGGACGAGACCCCCGAAGCCTTCGAGCAGCGGCAGATGCAAAGGGGCCTGGACCGCATGGAAAGCGCGTTTCACCGGGAACGTGACCGCCTTCCCTTCAACCGCACCAGCGCCCACGCTCTCGGCAAGCTGGTGGCCGCCCTCCGCTCGGGCAACATGGATGTGCGCCGCTACGAGAAATCCTTTCTGCATGCCAAGGCCTACATCGTTACCGGGCCTGAAGGGCCCCACGACCGACCGCACGGTCTCATCGTCGGCTCTTCCAACCTGACCGGCGCGGGTCTTCTGCAGAATCTCGAGCTCAACCTCGGGCGCTATGACCGGCCGATCATCGAGCGCGCAACACAATGGTTCGATAAGCTCTGGAACAACGCAGTTCCCTTCGATCTGGCCGATGTCTTCGAAGCAGTCCAGTTCCCCCGGACACCGTGGGAGGTGTTCGTCCGGGTACTATGGCAGCTCTACGGAACGGAAGTTGAAGCAGACGCCAGCGAAGACGAAAACCTGCCTCTCACCAGCTTTCAAAAGCACGGCGTCGCCCGGGCACTGCGGCTGCTCAGGGAAATGGGCGGCGTGATTGTCGCCGACGAAGTCGGCCTCGGGAAGACCTTCATCGCCGGCGAGATTCTTCAGCTCTACCAGTCCCGGCGCCAACGCGCGCTCCTGATCTGTCCGGCGTCGCTTCGTGACAGTACCTGGAAGAGGTTTCTCAACACCTACCAGTTGTTCGTCGAATGCCTGTCCTTCGAGCAACTGGCCAATGACGGGCAGCTTCGCACCCCCCGGACGAAAGGTACCGGCACAACCCACCTGCAACGCCCGCTGGATGAATACCAGCTGGTCATCGTTGACGAGGCCCACAACTACCGGAATCCTGATGCTCCCACCCGCGCAGGAACGCTCCGCCGGCTCATGTTCGGACAAAGGCGGGACCTGCTGCTGCTAACGGCAACCCCGGTCAACAATTCGCTCTGGGATCTCTATCACCTGCTGCGCTTCTTTCTTCGGCAGGACGCGGCCCTTGCCAAACGCGGCATCCGGTCGGTTCGCGAACAGTTCGTCCGCGCCATGCAGGAGGATCCGTCCGACTTGAGCCCGGATGTGCTCTATCCCGTCATCGACGCAACGGTTGTCAAGCGAACGCGTCAGTTCGTGAAGAAACACTACGCGAACGACACGATCACCGGCACCGACGGCACACCCCAGCCAATCGTCTTTCCACAACCCGCGGCACAGAGCGTTCGCTACCACCTGGACGACCTGCTCCCCGGTTTTTTCGACCATCTCGAACGGGCGCTTGATCCCGATGGCGGTGAACGGATCATTTTCGCCCGATACATGCCCCAGGCCTACTTGCTGGCAAGCGACAACGAGGAGAAAGCCCGCGCCGCCGGTCTGGCCGGATTGCTGCGATCAGGCCTGCTCAAGCGCTTCGAATCCTCGGCCCACGCCTTCAGCCGGACCATTGAGAGGATGGTGCGCGAACACGAGATTTTTCTGACTGCACTTGACGCTGGCCAGGTCGTCACGACTGCCTTCCTGAAGGAATTTTCGGCCGACGACGAAGCCGTGTTCGAAGACATTCTGACCGGATCGGAGCATCGCCATGATGCAGCGCTTTACGATACGAACAGCCTGCGTGAAGCGGTCAAGCGGGATCTTGGGATCCTGCAGGTACTGGCGCACAAGGTATCTACGGTGACACCGGATCGTGACCCCAAGTTGCACGCATTGACGGGTGCACTGGTAGAGATTGCCGAACAGGCGGAACGGGAGGCAGCCACCAACCTCGAGGAGAGGCAGGGACGCAAGGTTCTCATCTTTTCCTTTTTCGAGGACACCGTTGAGTGGATACGGGATTATCTGCGGGACGAGATTGAGGGCAGGGAAGCTCTCCGGCCCTATCGCGGCAGGATCGAGGTGGTCAGTGGATCCGGCCAGCTCAGCGAGGTCTCGCGCCAACAGGCAGTGCAGGGATTTGCTCCGGTCTCGATGAAAGCACCCTCCGGCCACAGGGATGATCGGTACGATATTCTGATCGCCACGGATGTCCTGGCCGAAGGCGTCAACCTTCAGCAGTGCCGCCATATCGTCAATTTCGACATGCCGTGGAACCCGATGAGGCTGGTACAGCGGCATGGCCGGATCGACCGGATCGGCAGCCCCCACAGCCGCGTGTACCTGCGGACGATTTTTCCCGTTGATCGTCTGGACCGTCTGCTCAACCTTGAGCAGCGCATTCTCGACAAGTTGGCCATGGCGGCCGCCAGCATCGGCGTGGGCGCACCCATTGAAGGGGCGGCTCATGGTGCGCAGACCTTCACGGAAACCCGCGAGGAGATCGAGAAACTTCTCGACAATGACGCATCGCTGTACGAGCGCAGTACCACGGTGGCGGCCGCACAAAGCGGCGAGGAATACCGCCAGACCCTGCGCAGGGCCCTGGCAGAAGATCGGGAGGGAATCCTCCGCCTGCCGTGGAAATCGGGTTCCGGTTTGGTGGCGGGGACAAGACGCGGGGTCTTCTTCTGCGCGGTCGTCGGACGCGGAAGCGATATCGAGCGCACGTACCTGCGGTTTGTCGCGGCTGACCAGGAATGGCGGCCGCAAACCGACGGAAATGCCATTGACAACGAAGTGGCGACGTGTCTGCGGCTGATTGAATGCACACCTGATACGCCGACCTGGTATCCCGACAAGTTGCGTGAATGCGTGTACGACTTCTGGGAGGTAGCACAGGAAAGCGTACTCCAGGCTTGGGCACACGAGACCGACCCGCGCAACCTCCAGCCTGAGGTTCGCCGCCTGAATCTTCGTGTGGCCGAGTTCATTCGGGCGAACCCTCCGCCCGGCATCGACGAGAATCGCATGAATCAAGCGTTGGAAATTCTTGAATCACCATGGCCGCGCCGCGAAGAGATCATGCTTCGAGACTGGTTCGAAGGCGGCGAAGGGGAAAAACGTACGCTTTCCCGCTACCTGATCGAACAGATCATTGAGACCGGACTCGAGCCGGCGGCAACTCCGGAGCCGCTGCCGCCGATAAGTTTGGACGATATTGAACTGCTCTGCTGGATGGGGGTGGAGCCCCGGGAGGCCGTGCAGCAGACTTGATCGTGCGCCGGCGGACACGCAAGGCGATGGGCCATTGCCGGTTCCTGCCTCAAAGCCTCCCTAGGCACACTCGGAGCGGATATCGAGGAGGTTCCGCACGTCGCGCCCGCAGGCCACGACGCCGCCAGATGAAGCGACCAGTCGTGATCCCGGCACTGATCCGCATAGCCCCGCTCTCGCCGCCTGCCCATTGATCATTCGGGATCTACAGCACGGTCGCCCCGGTCTCCCACGGTGGCCCCATGACAGCGAATCTCACGCCACGGCGCCGAGACCGCTCTTCGCCACCAGCGTTAGCAGCTTCAGCGATGCGCCGCTCGGGCGCTTCCCCCCGCGCTCCCCACTGGCTCACCAGCCCCGTCGTTACGTTGAGGTAGCGCGCGAACACCGCCTGGCTCGCATGCTCGCGCAGCCGAAGTGCGCGGAGGTCCTCCGGCGTCATCTCCCTGACCGGCGTCAGTCACATCTCGTCGAACTTGCGCATGGTCCGCTTCGACATCAGCCCCGCCCCGGCCAGACCGAGCGCGGCTTCGTGCACCGACGCCAATACCTCGCTCTCATACTGCTTGGTCATTGCATTCCACCTCGATGATCGCTCCAGAGGTCAACCGACACAACATGATCTTGGTAAGATCGTAATGTCGGTAGCGTGAAGAGACAGCCCTGTTCGGGCAGGTGTGTGCAGCCGATCCGACCAGAGTGTCTCTCCACGCTTCGCACCAGCGAACGCGTCCGTGAGGAGGCGCCGGCCGCATGATCCGCGGACGGACAGACGCATTCGCCAGGCACGATTTCGGAGTGCGGCCCCAGCGACGACACACGTCGCTGCATTCGCGCCCGCAATCCCCAGCGGACCGGAGAATAGAAGAAAGATAATGCGATTGCAAGTCATTCTCAATATCAAGGTTACCAACCGCTTTTCGGCCCGCGAGACCCACATCGCGGGGTTCTGTACGAGCCTCTGGATCCCGGCTGAACCGGGGATTCCGGGAGGCAGACCGCGAAATCTCAATGGCCAGGGAACTCTCCCAGAATGAGTCGTAAACCACCGTCCACACTGCCCAGCCAGCGCCACCTCTTCGACATCCCCGACGACGTTTCCTACCTGAACTGCGCCTACATGGGGCCACTGATGCAGGCCGTGGTCGAGGCCGGCGAACGGGGCATCCGATCAAAGGCCCGGCCGTGGAGCATTGCGCCGAACGATTTCTTTTCGGCAGGGGAACGTGCCCGGAATCTGTTCGCACGGATCGTGGGCGCCGACTCCGACGGCGTGGCGCTGGTGCCTTCCGCCAGTTACGGACTCTCGTGTGCCGCCCGAAATCTCCGGCTGAAACCGAGTGACCGAATCGTCATTCTTGCGGACCAGTTTCCTTCGAACGTATACGTGTGGAGAGAACTGGCGCGCACCAGCGGGGCCGAACTCATCACCGTCACCGCACCCGCGGATCACGACTGGTCGCACGCCCTGCTCGGCGTGATTGACGAACGCACGGCCGTGGTCGCAGTGCCTCACTGCCACTGGACCGATGGAGGATTCATCGACCTGCCGCAGATCGGTGCCCGGTGCCGGAACACGGAGAGCGTGCTGGTTCTGGACCTCACGCAGTCGGCGGGAGCACTGCGTTTCGATGCCGCCACGGTCCGTCCGGACTACATCGTCTGTGCGGGCTACAAGTGGCTTCTCGGCCCGTATTCCCTGGGCTTTCTGTGGGTTGCACCCCAGCACCGCGACGGCCAGCCCATCGAGTACAACTGGTCGACGCGGGCCGGGTCCGATGACTTTACGCGGCTGGTCGATTATTCGGACGAATACCGACCCGGTGCGCGCCGGTTCGACGTGGGGGAACACGCGAACTTTGCCCTGTTGCCGATGGTCAACGCCGCGCTCGAACAGATTCTCGAATGGGGTGTGGCAACGATTGAAAACACGCTCGCTGCGAGGAACGCGGACATCGCAAGGCGGGCCAACAACCTCGGACTCAAGACCCTGCCGAACCGGTTTCGGGCAGGACATTTTTTGGGTGTGCGCTTTCCCTATTCGGGGCCTCCAGACGGACTGGCGGCGAAGCTCGCAGCGGAACGGATCCACGTCAGTGTCCGTGGATCATTCATCCGGGTGACCCCGCACGTCTACAACACCGACGAGGACATCAACCGGTTTTTCGCGGTACTCGGCGGGTTTGTCCCGAACCGGTTGTGATATTGACGGCCGAGAAGAGGGGCAAAACCTTGGCCCAGTGCAGGGTTCCGTTGAGAGATTCGTGCCGTAGGGTGTTTGTCGTCCGGGCCGGACGGGCGGCAGCACCTGACCACCCGCCGCCCGCCACCATCCGCAACCCGGCAACGCCGACACCGCGGCCCCGCTTCTATTCCGAGCCGGGAATACGAGACGGACCATAAACCGGGTCCCGGAAAGCTGCGTTCGTGTGCAGCGCGGACCGGGTTGACGAACGGTTCGATTTCGGATTGCGGCGGTGTCATTCACTCGAAAGCCCGACAGGCCCAAGTGAAGTCAACCCCTGTCGATGGCCGGATCCCCTGATGCGGGTGCCACCCCGGCCAGCAACCGCATCCCATCGCCTTGAGGCCGGAACCAAGGGCCGCGTGCCCCGTCCGGCGGAACAGTTGACGTACGTGCGCGGCGCACTGGCAGCTCAGGCCGCGTCAGGAACAGCCGATACGCCGAAGCAGTGGTCTTCAAGCGGCCGAATCGGCGTGAAATCCCGGTGCGCGACCCAGGCCGGACGCTGAAACCGGCGGATATGGTTTTCCACGTGGCACAACGACAGATAGACGATGTTCCGGCTCAACGGACTGATGTTCGGAGGACTCGCATGCACCATCAGCGACGAGAACAGGAGGACGCTTCCCCGGGGGCCGGTCGGGGCGACGCAGCCGCCCTCGCGGGCGAGTTCCCTGACCTTGTCCTCGCTCAGCGTCCACAGGGGATAGCTCGTGGTCTCCCGGTCATGCGCTGCATTCACCACTCCGTGCCGGTGGCTCCGCGGGATCATCAGGAGGGGGCCGTTGGCAGCCGTGACGTCGTCGATGAAGACGGCAATGTTCATCGCTCGCGGTTCGGGCATCTCGTCGTCCCGATGCCAGGTTCCGAAGTCCTGATGCCACTGCCACACCTCTCCGTTGAACGCGGCCTTGGCATTGACCTTGAACTGGTGCATGTAGACCGGCCCCTCGAGAATCTGCATGACCGGGCCGATCAGGCGCGGATGCCGTGCAAGCCGACGGAAGGTCTCGTGATACTCGTGCGCCGCAAAAGCGGTGCGTGCGACTCCGCTGGATTCCCGCCATACCTCCGGGCGTTCCAGGGCAAAGACCTCTTCGGCCGCTGCGTGCAGCAGATCCGCTTCCGCCGCAGTGAACACTTCAGGCAGAAACAAGTAGCCTTCATTACGAAAGTGGTCGAGTTGGTCGCCGGAAAGATTCATCGTGTGATCCCTTGCACACTTCGGGTCCGAACCCATGCATTACCCATGCAGGTCGAAAATGTCCGAACGGGGAGAATAACGCAAGCGCAAGGCCGTCCGTTTCCCCAAGCAGCTGTCCGACCGGCGCCCTCGTTCGACCGCGACCACGCAACCTGAGAAGAAAGAACCCGGACACCAAACTTGGTGCGGGCGGATCCAAAACGAAACCCGCTCTCGGACCAAGTGCCGTCACCCCAAGACCGAACCCTTGCGGTTCATCTGTCGCCACCCCATCGGAAACAAGCGTACGCTCCCCGATGCAGAATCCGGGCGGATTCCGTGTTTCCGGGGCAGAGGAGATTCTTGCGCCCTTACCGTCCCGGTTCTATATTTTTTCCATGAACGGGATGCCGGACCATCATGACCTCGCCCGGCAGCTTGCCGTTCTGGAGGGACGCATGAACACGATGTATGCAGATTACACCGCGGCGCACGAACGCCTGCGGGCGGATCTGGCCAAGCGTGATGCGGAACGCGGTGCGGAAGCCGCCAAGCGTGATGCGGAAGCCGCCAAGCGTGATGCGGAGCACAATGTAGAGGTTGCCAAGCGCGATGCGGAGTTCGCCAAGCGCGAAACGCGATTTCTTTTGGCCATTGGCGGAATGATCGCGCTGGCGGTCGCCATCATCAAGATTCCCCTGTTCTGACCAAAACCAGAGAACTGTCTTGAACCGTGGTTCATCGCCGCCCAGCTTCGGTCGCCAGCATGAATTCGAACGTGAGCGTTAAGGGTGAATCGCGGTTTTCGTCTCTCTGATTATTCCTCCCGGCAGATCTGCAGCGGCACCAGAATCGAGTGCCGTCACCCCCAGACCGAACCCTTACTACCAACGCTTCGTCCGGTGCCTCACGACACAGAACGCACGGCCCGGTGCTGCAAGGTGGTGGTTAGCCTTTCCTCTCACGGGACTTTCACCCGCAACCCAAGCACCAGTTAGCCTGGCGCACCATACGGCTCCTACCTTGAGTTTATGACGGATCGTCGCCGCTCGGCGAGTTACCGCACTCGCTCCACTTCCTGGGACACGGATTGCCCGCTGCTGTGCGCGGTCCGGGCTTCGGCCTTGCCGGTTCCTCTTGGTTGCAGTCCTTCGCTCCACCCACTCCGCCGAATCCGAAGGTTCTTTGTTCGCCGGTACGGGCGGTGGGCCAGCAGATGCAAGGGGAACCGGGATGGAGAGGCACAGCCGGACGATTGCCGGCCACAGTGCCGTCCGCCAGGCCGGCGGCGACGCCCGGGCCACGGCGGCCCATCGGCGGGCTGGCCGCCGCCGGCTTGTGGACGGCGACCGGACGCGTTCCGCCGGTCAGTGCAGCAGCTGATGCTGTACCAGGTGCTCGGCGATCTGCACGGCGTTCAGCGCCGCCCCCTTGCCCACGTTGTCGGCAACGGTCCAGAACTGCAGCCCGTGGTCCACCGTGGGGTCGGCGCGGATGCGGGATACGAACACCGGATCCTCGTGTACGCAATCGATCGGGGTGGCGTACGTCTGGACATCGTCGGCATCCATGACCTCGACGCCGGCGCTGGCCATGAGCGCCTCGGTCGCGTCCGCCGGCGAAACCGGCCCGGCGAACTCCACGTTCACCGCCTCGGCATGACCGATATACACCGGCACCCGCACACACGTGGCCGCAAGCGCAATGTCCGGATCGAGGATCTTCCGGGTCTCGTGCACCATCTTCCATTCTTCGCGCGTCGACCCGTCATCCTCGAACACGTCGATGTGCGGGACCACGTTGAAGGCAATGCGCCGGGGCAGCCGCTGCACCGCCGCCGGCTCGTTGAACAGTTCCCCCCGGATCTGCGCCTCGAGTTCTTCCATGGCCCCCATGCCGGCGCCGGAGACCGACTGGTACGTCGATACCACCACCCGCCGGATGGGCGCCAGGTCGTGCAGGGGCTTGAGGGCCACGACCAGCTGGATCGTCGAACAGTTCGGATTGGCCACGATGTTCCGCTGCCGCGCCAGCTGCAACGCCCCGGGGTTGACCTCGGGCACCACGAGCGGAACCTCTTCGTCCATCCGGAAACAGGACGAATTGTCGACCACCAGGGCGCCGGCGGCGGCCGCCCTCGGTGCATGTTCGGCGGACACGCTGCCGCCGGCCGAGAAGAGGGCGAGATCGGTTTCGGCGAAATCGAAATCGTCGAGCGCCTGAACGGTGAGGGTGCGGCCCTCGCCGAACGAGACCTCGCGGCCGCGCGAGCGGGAAGACGCCAGCGCGACGACCGACGAGACCGGGAACTCGCGGGCGGCGAGCGTGTGCAGCATCCGCCGCCCGACGGCGCCGGTCGCACCCGCCACCGCCACCCGGACCTTCATGAATACCCCGCCCGGAGCCCGTCCTTCGGGCGGGCGCGCCGCCCGGCGGACCGCGCCGCCGGGAACGACGGGCCGCCGGCTTGCGCGGATGGCCGCGCGAGCAGTCCGCGACTCATGCCGCCAGCCGGTCCAGTTCGGCGCAGATCGCCCGGCCCATGTCCCCGGTCGAGACCGCGGTCAGGCCCGGCTGCGCGATGTCCGGGGTCCGGAGACCGCGGTCCAGCACGTTCCCGACCGCCTGCTCGATCAGGTCGGCATCGTCTTCCTGGTCGAGCGAATACCGAAGCATCATGGCGAGCGAGAGGATCATGGCAATCGGATTCGCCTTGCCCTCGCCGGCGATGTCCGGAGCGCTCCCGTGCACCGGTTCGTAGAGGGCCGCACGGCGGCCGTCCGGCCCGGGCGCACCGAACGAGGCCGAGGGCAGCATGCCGAGCGATCCGGTGAGCTGCGCCGAGATATCGGACAGGAGATCGCCGAAGAGGTTGCTGGTGACGACCACGTCGAACTGGTGCGGGTCGCGGACCAGCTGCATGGCGCAGTTGTCCGCGTACATGTGCTGCAGTTCGACCTCGGCATAGTCCGCATCGTGAAGATCCTGGATCTCCTCGCGCCAGAGGCCGCCGGATTCCATGACGTTGGCCTTCTCGACCGAGTGGACCTTCCCGCGCCGCTGCCGCGCCAGCTCGAACGCCACGGCGCCCACGCGCCGGATCTCGGGCGTCGTGTAGACCTCGGTATTGATGCCGCGGCGCGTGCCGTCCGGAAGCGTCTCGACGCCGCGCGGCTCGCCGAAGTAGATCCCGCCGGTCAGCTCGCGGATGATCAGGAGATCGAGACCGCGCACGATTTCCGGTTTCAGGCTCGAGGCGTCCCGCAACGCGTCGAATACCCTGGCCGGGCGAAGGTTGGCAAAGAGGTCCAGCTGCTTGCGCAACCCCAGGATGGCGCGTTCCGGCCGCAGCGAGAAATCCAGTGTGTCCCACTGCGGGCCGCCGACGGCGCCCAGCAGCACGGCGTCCGCCGCCGCCGCCGCTTCCAGCGTCGCTTCCGGCAGCGGGTGGCCCTCGGCCTCGTAGGCCGCACCTCCCACGGGCGCTTCCGCCAGGTCGAAGCCGACCCCCCGGCGGCGGTCGAGCCACCCGGCGACCCGCCGCGCCTCGGCCGCTACCTCGGGCCCGATCCCGTCCCCGGCCAGGATGACTACCCGTCGGTTGCTCGCCATGGTCAGGCGCCCGGAATCAGCCACGGCCGGAGCGCGGCCGTGCGGGCTTCGTACGCCTCGATGACCGCCGTGCGCCCGAGGGTAAGCCCGATGTCGTCGATGCCGTTGAGCAGGCAGTGCCGGCGGTGGTCGTCGATGTCGAAGACGATCACCGAACCGTCGGCGCGGGTGATCGTGCCCGCCTCGAGATCCACCGCCAGGGCGGCCGTCTCCGCCGCCTGCGCATCCCGCATCAGGGTGGCGACGTCGGCTTCCGGCAGCGTGATCAGCAGGATTCCGTTCTTCCCGCTGTTGGTGAAGAAGATGTCGGCGAACGACGGTGCGATCACGCACCGGATCCCGAAGTCGGCCAGCGCCCAGGGCGCGTGTTCACGCGAGGACCCGCAGCCGAAATTGGCGCCGGCAACCAGGATCCGGGCGTCCCGCCACGGCGGGCGGTTGAGGACGAACGACGCGATCTCGGCACCCTCCGGGGTCCGCCGCCGCTCGTGAAACAGGTACCGGCCGAGGCCGGTGCGCCGAATCGTCTTCAGGAACTGTTTCGGGATGATCATGTCGGTGTCGACATTGGCCATGGGCAGCGCCGCCGCCACCCCCTCGAGCCGCACGAAGGCCTCCATCACGCCACCCGCCCGGTCAGCGTCCGGTGGTCGGCGATCGTGCCGAGGACGGCGCTGGCGGCGGCAGTGGCCGGACTGGCGAGGTGGGTGCGCCCGCCGCGGCCCTGGCGGCCCTCGAAATTGCGGTTGGAGGTCGAGACGCAGCGCTCGCCCGGCGCCAGCTGGTCGGGATTCATGCCGAGACACATCGAGCAGCCGGGCTCGCGCCAGTCGAAACCGGCAGCGGTCAGTACCCGGTCGAGCCCTTCGGCCTCCGCCTGTTCCTTGACGAGGCCCGAACCCGGCACGACCATCGCGTGCACCCGGTCGGCCACGCGCCGGCCCCGCGCCACCGCCGCAGCGACCCGGATATCCTCGATCCTGGCGTTGGTGCACGAGCCGATGAAGACCCGGTCGATGGGCACCCCGGCCAGCGGGGTGCCGGGTTCCAGGTTCATGTAGGCGAGCCCCCGCTCCATGATCTCGCGGCGGTCCGGGTCGGATTCCGCCGCCGGATCCGGCACCGCCGCATCCACCGCGACCGCGTCCTGCGGACTGGTGCCCCAGGTCACGTGCGGCTTGAGTTCCGCCACATCCAGCGCGATCTCGCGGTCGAAGGTCGCCCCGGGGTCGGTCGGCAGCGTGCGCCAGTCGGCGCAGGCCGCCTCCCATGCCTCCCCGGCGGGCGCCATCGGCCGCCCCCGGAGGTAGGCAACGGTGGTGGCGTCCGGGGCGATCAGGCCCGCCCGCGCACCGGCCTCGATCGACATGTTGCACACCGTCATGCGCCCTTCCATCGACAGCGACCGGATGGCCGCGCCGGCATATTCGATCGCATGACCGGTACCGCCCGCCGCGCCGATGCGGCCGATCACGCTGAGGATCAGGTCCTTCGCATCCACGCTCTCCGGCGGTTCGCCGGTGATGGTGATCCTGAGGGTCTTCGGCCGGCGCTGCAGCAGGGTTTGCGTGGCGAGCACGTGCTCGACCTCGCTCGTGCCGATCCCGAACGCGAGGGCCCCGAACGCGCCGTGGGTGGCGGTGTGGCTGTCGCCGCAGACGACGGTGGAGCCGGGGAGCGTGAAGCCCTGTTCGGGGCCGATCACGTGCACGATGCCCTGGCGCGCATCGAGCAGCGGCAGGTACGGGATCCCGAACTCCCGGACGTTGTCCTCCAGCGTCGTCACCTGCAGGCGGGCGGTCTCGTCCGCGATCCCGTGCCGGCGGCCCTCGGTCGGCACGTTGTGATCGGCCACCGCCAGCGCGAGATCCGGGCGTCGTACCGGCCGGCGGGCGATTCTCAGCCCTTCGAAGGCCTGGGGGCTCGTGACTTCATGGACCAGGTGCCGGTCGACGTAGAGCAGCGTGACCCCGTCAGCCCGGGTCTCGACCGCATGACGGTCCCAGATCTTGGCAAACAGCGTTTGCGGGCCGGGTGTGGACATGCCCTCAGCCCGCCCCGCCCGGCGCGGCTTTCGCCGCGCTGCCGGCGGCCGGGCGCCGCCGTTCCCGGATGCGCGCCGACTTCCCGGAACGGCCGCGCAGATAGTAGAGCTTGGCGCGGCGCACGCTTCCCTGGCGCACGACCTCGATGCCCTCGATGATCGGAGCGTACAGGGGGAACACGCGTTCGACGCCTTCCCCGTAGCTCACCTTGCGCACCGTGAACGAGGAACCCATGCCCCGGCTCGTGCGGCTGATGCAGACCCCCTCGAAGGCCTGCACCCGCTGGCGGCTGCCCTCGGTCACCCGCACGTTGACCCGCACGGTGTCGCCGGGCCGGAAGTCCGGCACCTCGCGCCCCGCCCGGGCCTCGGCCATCTGCTCTTGCTCGATCGCGTCGATGACGTTCATCCGTTTTCCTCCTCCCGACCTCCGGGGAGGTCGGCTGGGCGGCGGGCCTGCAGGTAGGCCCGCCACAGGTCCGGGCGCCGGGCCCGCGTGATCTGCTCCGCCTCGGCTTGCCGCCAGCTGGCGATGGCGGCGTGATCACCCGACACCAGCACCGGCGGCGGCGAGCGGCCCTCGAACCACCGGGGCCGCGTGTACTGCGGGTGCTCGAGCAGGCCGTGCTCGAACGAATCGCCCGCCAGGCGCCCGACCGACCCGGTCACCCCCGGCAGCAGGCGCACGACCGCATCCAGCACCACCAGCGCCGCCGGTTCGCCGCCCGACAGCACGTAGTCGCCGACCGAGACCTCCTCCACGTCGCGCGCCTCGAGGAAGCGCTCGTCGATACCCTCGTAGCGCCCGCAGACGAGGCGCACCCCCGGGCCGGCGGCCAGCGCCCGCGCCCGCGCCTGGGTCAGTGGCCGACCCCGCGCCGACAGCACCAGCGCGGGGCCCGGGGCCGAGGCATGGGCGTCGTAGGCGGCGGCCAGGACATCCGGACGCATGATCATGCCCCCGCCGTCCCCGAAGGCCGGACCGTCGACCGAGGCGTGTTTATCGCTTGCGAAGCGCCGAATGTCCACTGCCCGGACCGACCACACTCCGGCGGCCCGCGCACGCCCCGCCAGGGAGTGGGCCAGCGGACCCGGAAACATCTCCGGAAAGATCGTGAATACCGTGGCCTGCCACGGTGCGCTACGGGCCATCGTCCGGCCCCTGACCGGCCGCCGCCGGCCGGCCCGGATCGGCCGCGAGCCAGACCGGGTCGATGCGGAGGAGGCCCCCGTCGAGATCGACCGCGGGCACCGCCGCCCGGGTAAACGGCACCAATACCGGCGCCCCGGCGGTCAGCCGGATTTCCAGAAGATCGCCGGCGCCGAAGTTGTGGACGGCGGCCACGCGGCCGCGGGACCGGCCCTGCAGGTCGTGCACCGCCAGCCCGATCAGGTCGACGTGGTAGTACGTGCCGTGCTCGGCCGCGGGCAGCCGGCCGCGGGGAATCGCCAGCTCGCCCCCGACCAGGCCCGCCGCCGCGGTCCGGTCTTCCACCCCCTCGAGCTGACAGAGCGCGTGGCGGCGGTCGGCGGCCAGGACCCGCACCCGGCCCGTGCGGCCGTCCGGCAGTTCGATCCGGCCCAGCTGCTCCCAGCCGGCCGCCGAATCTCCGTAGAGGCGGCAGCGCACGGCGCCCCGCACGCCATGGGCCCGCTCGACCCGGGCCAGCGGGACGCGCGCCCCGCCGGCGCCTTCGGGCCCGGCCGCTTCACCGGACGTGGTGCGGTCCACCGGACGGCGGGGCACGCGGGGCCTACAGGACGCCGCCGTGGACCAGCCCGTGAATCCATGCGATCGCGACCGCGGCCACGAGGGACGCGGATACCCCGAGCAGGTCAAGGTGCAGCGGCACCGGTGCGCGCGCGGGCGGCGGACTCCACCCCCGGACCACCGCCCAGAGCACGGCCCAGGCGCCCAGGCCGCCAAACAGCACGAGGGCGTGAACGGCGGCGCCGTGGAGCAGGTGCCCGGCACTCCACAGCAGAACCCCGGCGATCTGGGGATGCCGGATCCAGCGGCGCAGGCGGGACGGATAGACGCTCGACAGGAACACCACGACGGCGGCCGCCGCCAGCGACGTGCCGAGCCAGGCGACGGAAGCCGGCACCGCATACACCGGGATGACGGGGGCCCGCTGCCAGCCCCAGATCATGAGGCCGACCGCCGCGAGCACGCCGACCGAAAAGACGGCCCGGTAGGGAACCTCCCCCAGGGTGTGCACGAGGGCGGCGCGGGTCTGGCCGCGCGTCAGGGGCAGGAGGTGGAGGCCGACGAACAGCGCGACGCCGGCCGCGAGCACGAACAAGGTTCAGGCCGCAGGCGGGGCCGGGGCGTCTTCCGTCACGGCGGGTGTGTCGGGCGTCACGGCGGGCGTGTCGGGCGCGGGGCCGAACTTGGCCGGGCGCTCCAGTACGCCGGCCTCCACCAGCAGCCGCTGGATCCGGTCGGTGGGATGGGCGCCCCGCTGCATCCAGTACCGGATCCGGTCAAGGTCCATCGTCACCCGACCGGCGTCATCCCGGGGCTGCAGCGGATGGTACGTGCCCACGCGCTCGATGAACCTTCCATCGCGCGGACTCCGGGAATCGGCCACGACAATCCGGTAGTGGGGATTCTTCTTGGCCCCGCCGCGGCTCAAACGAATCTTCAGCGCCATGCCCTGCACCCGGGAAGAACGAAAACGAACACCATCCGCCGGGCCGACCCCGGACGGGTCGAACGGACGCGGCCGGTGTTCCCGCCCGCCGTTCTAGGCGAGTGGCGGCCCAAAGTCAACGGCAACGGCCGCCCCCGGGACGGCGGCGGCGGGCTTCGTCTCCGGGGCGGCCAGCGCCAGCGATGCGAAGAGGCCGGCCAGCACGAACCGGTAGATCACGAACGGCAGAAAGCTGCGCCGGCGCAGCCAGCGGAGCAGCAGCCAGATGGCCGCGAGCGCCGCCCCGGCCGCCGTCACGAGCACCGCGGCCGCGGCCGCGGTCAGCGCCGGATCATCCGCCCGGACCAGCCGCCACGCCTCAACCGCCACCGCCCCCGCGACCGCCGGAAGACCGAGCACCAGAGCCAGGTTGGCCGAAGCCGTCCGGTCCCAGCCGGCGAGGCGGGCCGCGGTGATCACGCAGCCCGCCCGGCTGGCCCCGGGAATGAGGGCCAGGGCCTGCATGGCGCCGATGAACGCGTAGACCGATATCCGGTCCGCACGGCCCGGCCGCAGCCGGATCCAGCCCTGGTCGGCGGCCAGCAGCAGGAGCGCTCCGCCGCCGGTCGCGGCGGCCATCACGGAGAACTGGGCCAGGGCGGCAGCGGGCACGTGAGCCGCCACCACCGCCCCGGCGGCGAACAACGGGAGGCTTGCCGCCCCGATCAGGAGCGTCTCCCGGACCTCTGTCCGGTCGATCCGGCCGCGTCCGAGCAGCCATGCACCGACGAGGATCCGGCCGGCCTGGCGGCGGCAGGCCAGGAGCACCGCGGCCAGGGTTCCCGCGTGGCTGGCAACCGCCAGCGCGCGCCCGGATTCCGGCCAGCCCAGGAGCGATTCCAGCGCGAACAGGTGCGCCGACGAACTCACGGGCAGAAACTCGGTCGCCCCCTGCACCAGGCCGTAGATCCACAGTTCGAGCGGGCTCAAGCCGGGCCACCCGCCGCGCCGACGCCATCCCTCCGCCCCCGGCCCGGGGAATCCCCGCAGCGCGGGCGGGCCGCGGGTCCGGAACCGGCGCCCCGGCGCGGTGCGGCGCGGCCCCCGGAACGAGGCGTGCGGGCGCCGGGCCTCCGAGCGGGCCGGCGCATTCAGGCGGTCTCGCCGGCGGGGCGCGGCGGCCGCGCCAGCAGGGCGGCCGCCACCGTTGCGAGGTCGGCGTCCTCATCGAGAATCCGGCCGACAGCGTCGGCAATCGGCATGTCCACCCCGAGCCGCCGCGCGAGCTGCCGGACGGCCGCCGCCGTCGCCGCACCTTCGATCACCGCCCGCCCCCGGGGGCGCTCCGCCCCGACCTTGCGGCGGGTCCCCAGGCCGAGGCCGAACGCATAGTTCCGCGACGCCGGGCTGGTGCAGGTCAGCACGATATCGCCGATTCCCGCGAGTCCCGCCAGCGTGTCGGCCTGCCCGCCGCACGCCACTCCCAGGCGGCGGATCTCCGCGGCGCCGCGCGCGATCAGCGCGGCGCGTGCATTCTCGCCGTACCCGGCGCCGACCGCGAGGCCGCACGCGATCGCGAGCACGTTCTTGGCCGCTCCGCCGACCTGGGTGCCGATCAGGTCGTCGTTCACGTAGATCCTGAGGCTGGACCCGCCGAACAGCCCGGCGACCTGCTGCGCGAGTTGCTCATCATCGGCCGCCAGCGCCAGCGCGGCCGGCAGGCCGCGCGCCACCTCGCCGGCAAAGGACGGACCCGACAGCACCGAAATCCGGGCTTCCGGCAGGACGTCGGCGGCCACCTCGCTCATGAGGTAGCCGCTGGTGCGTTCGATCCCCTTGGCGCACAGGACCAGCGCGGCATCGGGGCGAACCGACCGGCTCATCAGCGCGAGAACCGTGCGGACATGCTGGGCCGGAACGGCAATCAGCAGGACGTCGGCGGCCGCTTCGCGCAGGGCGGCCGTGGCCCGCAGTTCCGGCGGCAGGTCGACATCGGGCAGCAGTTCCGGGTTGCGGTGGGTGCGGTTGATGGTGTCGGCCACGTCCGGACGCCGGGCCCACAGGGTGACGGCGCCGGCCCCGGTGCGGACGAGGACGGCACCGAGAGCGGTGCCCCAGGCCCCCGCGCCGACGACCGCCACGCGGGTCAGGCCGCACCTCCGCCGAGCGGCCAGCGGGCCCGGGACGGCGCTTCCAGCCGGGACACCGAACCGGCGGCCAGCCGCTCGATTCCGGCCCAGGCGACCATGGCGGCGTTATCGGTACAGAGGTGGGCCGGCGGGGCCACCAACCGCAGGCCATGATCGGCCGCGACCCCGGCCAGGCGGGTGCGCAGCGCTTGGTTGGCGGCCACGCCCCCGGCCAGGACGACGACCGCCCCGTCCGGGTGCCGGGTCCGAAACGCTTTCGCGGCCTGTCCCAGACGGTCCGCCAGCGTATCGGCCACCGCCTTCTGGAAGGAGGCCGCAAGGTCGGCGCGGGTCCGTCGGTCGAGCGGGGCCGCACCGGCCGCCGTCTGCTCCGAAACGGCGTGCACCAGGGCCGTCTTCAGGCCGCTGAAGGAAAGATCGGCGCCAGCGGTTCCGGCCAGGGGCAGGGGCAGGGAGAAACGGTCCGGATCGCCTTCCCGCGCCGCCCGCTCGATCGCCGGGCCGCCCGGAAATCCGAGTCCGAGCAGCCGCGCGGCCTTGTCGAAGGCCTCCCCTGCGGCATCGTCGCGCGTCGTGCCGAGGAGCGCGTACCGTCCCACGCCGGCCACCGCCACGAACTGGCTGTGCCCGCCCGACACGAGGACGGCGAGGTAGGGGAACGCCGTGTGGTCCGTGAGGCGCGGGGTCAGGGCATGCGCCTCGAGATGATTCACGGCGAGATAGGAAAGACCGTGCACGAGTGCGATGCACTTGGCCGTGACCGTGCCGACGAGCAGGCCGCCCAGGAGACCGGGGCCGGCAGTGGCAGCCACGGCATCGAGGTCACGCCACCCGCACCCGGCCTCGCCGAGGGCGTCCCGGATGACCGTGTCGAGGCGGTCGGCATGGGAACGGGCCGCGAGTTCGGGCACGACGCCCCGGAAGGGGGCGTGCTGGGCGTGCTGCGAGCGAACCACGTTGGCGCGGATCCGCCGCCGCGAATCGACCACCGCCGCCGCGGTCTCGTCGCAGCTGCTCTCGATTCCCAGCACGGTCAAGGCGGTCTCCGGCGCACCGGAATCCGCGGCGGCGTGCAGCGCGGCAGCCGCCGGCGGCATGATCGGCGTCAGGTCCGCCGGGGGCCGGTCAGGCGGCGAACCGGCGAACGGCGTCCTCGTTCCACTCGATGCCCGTCCCGGGCGCGGTCGTCACCTGGACGTACCCGTCCTGCACGACCGCGGGCGCGGCCAGAAACGGAGCCGCCCAGTCCACGTATTCGAGCCAGTGCGCACCGGGGGTGACCCGCATGAGATGCGACGACACCTCCGGAAAGAGATGGGTCGACACCGGGAGCCCGGCGCCGTGCGCGATGGCCGCGGCGCGAAGCCATCCGGTCACGCCGCCGATCCGCTGCGCGTCGGGCATCACGAAGTCCGCCGCCTCGGCGGCAGCCGCCGCCTGAAGGTCGGCCGGACCGTAGAAGTTCTCGCCGATCTGGAGCGGCGTGGCCACGGTCTCGCGAAGCTGCCGGCAACCTTCCAAATCATCGTAGGCAACCGGCTCCTCGAACCAGACCAGCCCCAGGTCGTCGAGCATCGGCAGGCGCCGCAGCGCCTCGCGCCGGGAGAGGCCCTGGTTGAAGTCGGACATCAGCAGGCAACTCTCGGGAATCGCACCGCGCACGGCCCGGAAGGCCGCCAGGTCGTCCTCGACCCGGTCTCGACCGAGCCGGATCTTCATCGCCCGGAAGCCTCCTTCCAGCAGTTCCACGGCCTGGGCGGCGACCGCCTCGGGCTCCATCAGGCCGAGCCCGTTCGAGTTGTAGGCGCGCACCGGTCCGGGCGTACCCCCGAGCAGCGCGACCAGCGGGAGACCCGCAGCCCGGGCGCAGGCATCCCAGGCGGCCATGTCGAACCCCGAGATCGCCTTCATCGCGATCCCCTGCGGCCCGTACAGCGAGAGTCCCTGCACGAGGTCGTCGTAGAGCGTCGGCGGGGTGCACGGGCGGCCCTTGACCATCGTGTCGATCTCTTCCAGCACGGTGGCCTGCAACCGGGCGCCGTTGGGCCGGTAACCGAAGGTATAGCTGTGACCGGTCACACCCTCCTCGGTGAGAAGGTCGATGAGCAGGAACGGCGTCTTCGAGAACGTGCCGATGCGGGTGGCGAGGGGGCGGCGGAACGGAACCTCGACGATGCGGGTCGAGACGGAACGGATCGTGAGCGGATGCATGCTGGCTCCTGGTGAGCTGACGGGGCGGGGCGGCGGCGCGGGCGGTCAGTAGGTCGTGCGCCCGCCCGAAAGGTCGAAGGCCGCGGCGGTCGAGAACGAACACTCCTCCGATGCCAGCCACGCGATGAGGGCGGCGACCTCTTCCGGCCGGCCCATGCGGCCGAGCGGGATCCGTTCCACCATGTACTTGACCTGGGCGTCCGTGACCTGACCCAGCATCGCGGTTTCGATGACGGCCGGAGTGATGCAGTTGACCAGCACACCGCTGCCCGCCACCTCCTTTCCGAGGGCGCGCGTGAACGTAATGACGCCGGCTTTCGAAGCACTGTAGTGGGCGGCATTCGGGTTGCCTTCCTTGCCGGCCACCGAGGCGATGTTGACCACCCGCCCGTAGCCGGTGCGCAGCATGTGCGGCAGCACGGCCCGGCAGCAGAGAAAGGTGCCCGTGAGGTTGACCTCGATCACGCGCCGCCACTCGGCCGGGTCCGCCTCGACCACTGGTGCGACGGCACCGGCGATACCGGCGCAGTTCACGAGAATGTCGATGCGGCCGTGCCGTGCCGCGGCCGCGGCCGCCGCGGCCGTCACGGCCGCGTCATCGGCAACACTGAGCACCGTCGGCGTGCCGCCGGCGGCGGCGGCCGTCTCCGCAAGGCCCGCGTCGGCCGCATCCCAGAGCTCGAGCGCGGCCCCGTCGGCGCCCAGCCGCGCGGCCGCTGCCCGGCCGATGCCGCTGGCGGCGCCCGTCACCACGGCGACGCGCCCCTGAAAATCGATCTGGCTCATGGACTGCTCCTTGTCTGGATCCGCGGCCCGCACGGCGGCCGCGCCCAGCCGGAAGTGTTGCACGGACGGGCCGGGGGCGCACCCCGCACCGGCCAAGTGCGGAAGAAGCCGCAGGGTTCCCTCGAATCGCGCGAAGGCCGCCGGAACCCGACCGCCGGGCCCGGCGGCGCGGCGCGGGCCGGCTACTCCGTGCCGGGGAGCGCGTCCAGCCCCCGGACGTTCAGGCCGCCGTACCGCCGCAGACGAATGTCCGCCTGCTCCTTGTGACCGGCAAAATGCTCGAGGGCGCACAGTCGGGAACAATACCGGCCGACCGCGACCGAGGCTTCTTCGGTGATCCGCTGGTAGGTGCAGGTCTTGATGAACTTGCCGACCCAGAGACCGCCGGTGTAGCGGGCGGCCCGACGGGTGGGCAGCGTGTGGTTGGTACCGATGACCTTGTCGCCGTACGCCACGTTGGTCTCCGGGCCCAGGAAGAGCGCACCGTAGTTGGTCAGGCGGTCAAGGAAGAACTGCGGGTCGCGGGTCATCACCTGTACGTGCTCGGCCGCGAGGCGGTCCGCGACTTCCACCATCTCCTCGTACCCGTCACACACGATGACCTGACCGTAATCGTCCCAGGCCTGGCGGGCCGTCGCGCCCGTGGCCAGGGTCTCGAGCTGCCGCTCCACTTCCGCCAGCGTGTCCCGCGCAAGGGCCTCCGAAGTCGTCAGCAGCACCGCCGGCGAGGTCGGTCCGTGTTCCGCCTGCCCGAGCAGGTCAACGGCGCACAACTCTCCGTCAACCGACTCGTCAGCGATGATCAGCGTTTCCGTGGGGCCGGCGAACAGGTCGATGCCGACCCGCCCGAACAGCTGCCGCTTGGCTTCGGCCACGAACATGTTCCCCGGTCCGACCAGCATGTCGACCGGAGCGATGGATTCGGTACCCAGCGCCATCGCACCCACGGCCTGGACGCCGCCCAGGCAATAGATTTCGTCGGCGCCCCCGAGGTCCTGGGCCACGACGATCGCGGGGTGGGGTTCGCCCTCGTACGGGGGCGCACAGGTGATGATGCGCTTGACGCCGGCCACCTTGGCGGTGACCACGCTCATGTGCGCCGACGCCACCATCGGATACTTGCCGCCGGGCACGTAGGCGCCGACGCTGTTGACCGGGATGTTCCGGTGCCCCAGGAAGACGCCCGGCATCGTCTCGTGCTCCACGTCCCTGAGCGCATCCCGCTGGATGGCGGC
The DNA here is from genome assembly GCA_965203385.1 of Alphaproteobacteria bacterium. GTDB lineage: Bacteria > Pseudomonadota > Alphaproteobacteria > TMED109 > TMED109 > VXPW01. Next base: position 850,754 of record OZ241893.1, on the reverse strand, counting down.
GAAGTTGCGGACCTGGGTCTGGGCGAACTCGATATCGGCGCGTTCGCGGGGGTCGACGCGGGCGTGGCAGGCATCGATGGCGGCCCGGTCGAGGCGGAAGCTGTCCGGCGACCACCGGTCGAACCGCTCCGAGTATTCGCGCACGGCCGCATCGCCGCGGGCGCCGATCTCGGCCAGAATGTCCGCAACGGTCCGGCGTACCTTGACGTCGGCTTCGGCCCGGGCGGCGGCGCTGACCCCGGACTTGAGATGACGGGCCATGGTGCGCGTCCCGGATGGCAGTGGGCGGCGATCGTAGCATGCCGACAGCCGCCCACAGCGGGAGACTCGAATGCACACAACCGACGATCCGCAGCACCAGCGTCCGGTCTGGACCCGCGGAATGGAAGGCCAGGTGGCGCTCGTTACCGGCGCCGGCCGCGGCCTGGGCCGGGCCTGCGCCCTGGCGCTGGCGGAGGCCGGGGCAGCCGTGGTGGCGGTCGCCCGGACCGAAGCGGATCTCGAGAGCCTGGCCGCGGCCGCCGCCACGCCGCTCGACACCTGGGTCGCCGACGTGACCGGGGAAGCCCTGCTGGAACGGATCGAGCGGCTGGACCGCCTTGACGTGCTGGTCAACAACGCCGGCACCAACCGGCCGGAACCGTTTCCCGAAGTTTCGGACGCGGCTCTCGATCACATGCTCGATCTCAACGTGCGCGCCGCGTTCCGGGTCGGCCGCAGCGCCGCGCGCGTGATGCTGCGCCGGGAGAGCGGGTCCATCATCAACATGAGCTCGCAGATGGGCCACGTCGGGGCCGTCGAGCGGACCGTGTACTGCATGACCAAGCACGCGGTCGAAGGCCTGACCAAGGCCATGGCGGTCGAACTCGGCCCTCGCGGCATTCGCGTCAATGCCGTGGCGCCGACCTTCATCGAGACGCCGATGACCCGCCCGTTCCTCGAGAACCGGACGTTCGTCGAATCGGTTCGGCGCATGATCAAGATCAACCGGTTCGGCAGCGTGGACGATGTCGCGGCCGCGGTGCTCTACCTGGCTTCTCCGGCCGCCGGCCTGGTGACCGGCACCAGCCTGCGGGTCGACGGCGGCTGGACCGCCCACTGACCGGCGCGGCGGCGGCCGGTCCCTGCCACGGCCCGAACCCGCTGCCGGGCTTGGTGCGAACGGTTGCCAGCGTGGTCGGCCCGGCCTCCGGCATCTGCAGGACGAGGTACGGACGGTCCAAGCCCGGCGGCGCCGGGTGACCTCTGGGAAATCGGCGTTTCCGCGCCGCAGCGAGGGATCTGCACTTCAGGAAGCCAACCGGTCGCCGGCTCCGCCCCAGGGAAGAAGACCGGTCCCCGGTATCACCCGCAGGATGCCGTTTCTCGCCCGGTACAGGGCCCGTCGGTCAGGATCCTCTGAAGGCCCGCGCGCCGACCCCCGCAGACGTAAGCGTTCGGTCGCAGGGTGGTGGCCGTCGATGCCAGAGGACAGGCACCGGCTGAAAGGCAATAGTTCTGCACCCTGATCCGGTGCCGCCCGGACCGGCCGTGTCGTGGGCCGCCGTCCAGGCAGTTCCGGCACGGCACTTCGATCCAGGCGCCCGGACGGTTGCTCTTTGCTCTGGAACCGGCGGCATTCCTTCGGCGCCGGGTGATGGACAATCGCCCCGCCCCCTCCCATGATGCTCCCGCACCCCCTCCCCGGGAATCCGGACAACCGGCGGCGCCATCGCACCGGCTGGCACCCGGACAGCGAGACTCGATGGCATTCCGCCACTCCCATGACGCGTTCTTTCGCACCCTGATCGGTGACCCCGTGCGGGCCGATGTGCTGATTCGGCGGTGCCTACCTCCGGAAACGGCGGCCCTTCTCTCCGACAATCCCTTCAGCCCCCTCCCAGACACCCTCATCAGCGATACCCTCCGCACCCTGCGCACCGACAGCTTGTTCATGACAGATCTCAAGGACGGGGGTATGGCCTACGCATTACTAGAACACAAGAGCACACCTGATACAAAGACACCGCTACAGATTAGCGAATACATCATCGGCATCCTGCGCAGCCATGACCGCCTGCAAGGCCGGGGCGACCCGCAACCGCGCCCGCTCGTCATCCCCATCGTCGTCTACCACGGCGCCGCGAAATGGACCGCGCCGCGGTCGGCAAGGGATCTGGCCGCCGAGACGGAAGACCTGTTCCGGTACCATCTCCTCGACCTCGGCCGCATACCCGATCCCGAGCTGTCGTCCGACACTTCCCTGCGCGGCGGCCTCGCGCTCCTGAAATACACCATGGACCAGGATCCTCCGAAGGAGGAACTGGTGGCGGCGTTGGGAGCGCTGCGCGACTTGAGGGTGCCGGCGATCGAATATATGGTTGAGAAGTACCAGTTGCCCCGCGAGGCTCTGGAGGAGATCATCCGCGAAGCGGATCCGGAACTATGGAGGACCCTCATGCCGACGGTCGCAGAAGGGTGGAAAGAGGAAGGCAAGGCGGAAGGACGGGTGGAAGGACGGGCGGAAGGACGGGTGGAAGGACGGGCAGAAGGCAAGGCGGAAACGCTGCTCAGATTGCTTGAACGCCGCTTCGGCACCGTATCCGAAGACGCAAGCACCCGTGTACTTGCCGCACCAGTCGAAGACCTTGATGTCTGGCTTGACGCCATCCTTTCCGCGCCCACGATCGACGATATCTTCAGGAACGGTGCCGTTCACTGAACCGGGTCGGAGCATGTGCGCCCCTGTTGCGGGGCTACGAAACCCGGCCGTCTGGCCGTGCCGTTCAATGAGCCCGGTTCAGGGGTCTTGGCCTGATCGACGCTCAACTGACGACTTGCGTCACTCTTGGCTTTGCCGGGCTTTGCCTTGGCGTCAGGCCGAACGTGAGCGTTCGGTTGTGGGGTGACGACGTAACCATGGCGTCTTTATAGGTCCACCGGAAGGGACCATCAGAGAGGGATTTCCCCGAAGTAGTTCGACCGGTCGCCGTCGACCACCGCCGGGCCGCGTCAGCGGGTGGCCGGCGGGTTGGCGAATCGTCCGGCGTAGGCCAGTGCGGCGAGCAGGTTGTCGGGCCTCGCCGTTCCCTGCCCGGCAATGTCGAAGGCGGTTCCGTGGTCAACCGACACGCGGCGGATGGGGAGTCCGAGGGTCACGTTGACCGCCGTGTCGAAGGCGTTCAGCTTCACCGCTATGTGCCCCTGATCATGGTACTGGGCAACAATCAGGTCGGCCTGGCCGGCGGTTCCCAGCCGAAAGACCGTGTCGGGCGGGTGCGGGCCGGTCACGTCGAGCCCGGCGGCCCTGGCCGCCGTCACGGCGGGAGCAATCTCGTCCCTGTCTTCGGTACCCAGGATCCCGCTTTCGCCGGCATGCGGGTTCAGACCGGCAACCCGAATCCGGGGACGCGAGACCCCGAGCTGCTGCAGGTGACGGACACCGGCCCAGACGGCGTCCAGGATCCGTCCGGTACGTACGCGTTCAATCGCCGTACGCAGGGACACGTGTGCGGACACGTGAACGACGGCGAAATCCGGAGCCGCCAGCAGCATGAACGGCTGATCAACGCCACAAAGGTGAGCGAGCAGGCCGGTGTGGCCATCATGGGGATGGCCCGCAAGGTGCAGCGCCTCCTTCGAAATCGGGGCGGTCACGATCACGTCAATGGCACCGGCGCGGGCCAGCTCGACCGCCCGGACGACCGCCGCATGGCTGGCGGCCCCGCCCGCAGCCGAAGGTCGACCGAGAGGGACCGGCCCGACCGATGCACCGAGATCCTCCGGTCGGCAGGGGTCCAGCGCCGTGGGCGCTTGCCCCAGCGCCCGCTGCGCGCGCCGCAAGGCGCCGATGTCACCGATGACGACGATCTGCCGGCGCCGGGCGGCCGGCAAGGAGGCTACGGCCTTGGCTACGATTTCCGGGCCGATCCCGCCGGGATCTCCGATCGTCAAGCCGAACTTCCAGGGTTTCGTGCGCATACTTCATTGAATCGGAATGCCATTCAAAATTCCGACGGAATTTTGCCGGGCCGGCTGTCAGGATATACGCAAGCCGGGCCGGTGGAAGGCCTCCTTCCTGCACCCGTGCGGGGCCGACAACATCCCGAAGTTGGCCGCGGTTCCGGTTTCGGGGCCGGCTGCATCCGGGCCGGGGTGGCCAGGTGGCTTCATGAGACTCTGGAAGCTGTCCGACGACCCGCTGCGCAAGGCATCCGGACGCATCGCTTCGCCGCTCAGGGAGGTCATGAAGGGCTGAAGGGTCGCTGGCGTCTCGAAACGTCCCGGCAACAGTGATCCGGTCGGGAGGAAATCGAGGTGCCTGGCGCCAATCCGCCGACGCCACCCCAGGGAACGCCTGCCCCATACCTTCCAGATCGCGGCCTTTCGGTTTCCAGTTAGCGGCCTCTTAGCTTCCATTAAGCCGGCATGAATGGTGCCAGTGGCCGGTGCTTGGAGACGAGATGTTCAAGCGGTTCGTAGAGCGCCGGGCCGAGGAGGCTCTTGCGGATACGTCCGTGGTTCTCATTGTGGGGCCGCGCCGGGCGGGCAAGACCACGCTCGTCAAGAGCATGGGGGCAGCCGACCGCACCTATATCACGCTTAACCCGAACTTCCAGCGGGATTCGTGCGCAACTCATTAAAATACGCTTTCAGATCAACGAACTATGAGAGATTTGAGGATTTTCAGGCCAAATTTCCTGTCCATGTATTTTGCCGGTACGTTTTTTCCGGTCCCCTGTTGACATCATAGATTTTGACCCGTATATGGATGTTCATGTATGTGGAAGTCGTCCCCAACCGCAATTCGCCGCCGGCGGTGTTGCTGCGCGAGTCCTACTGGGACAAGGAGCAGCGCAAGGCGCGCAAGCGGACCCTGGCCAACCTGTCGAAGCTGCCACCCGGCCTGGTCGACGAAATCCGGGCCTGCCTCAAGGGGCAGTCGGCCCGCGAACTGTCGGACGCGTTCACCATCGAACAGGCTTTGCCGCACGGCCATGTCGCCACCATCCTCGGCACCCTGAAACGGCTCGGTCTCGATACCTTGATCCATCCCCGTCCGTCGCGCCAGCGCGACCTCGTGGTGGGGATGATCGCCGCCCGCATCCTGGACCCGAGAAGCAAGCTGGCGACCGCCCAGGGCCTGGCTTCGGCAAGCCCGACCGACACCCTGGCGCACGAACTTGATATTGCCGATACCGACGCCCACGAACTGTATGCCGCGATGGACTGGCTGCTGTCCCGGCAGCCGGACATCGAGCGCCGACTAGCCGCCCGTCACCTCGAGGAAAACGCGCTGGTCCTGTGGGACCTGACGTCGGTGTGGATGGAAGGCCGCCGCTGCGCTTTGGCCCGGTACGGCCATTCCCGGGACGGCAAGAGCGGCAAGCTCCAGGTGGAATTCGGGCTGTTGTGCGATCGCGACGGGCGGCCGGTTGCGGTCGAGGTGTTCGACGGCAACACCAGCGATCCGGCCACCGTCGCCACCGTAGTCAAGCGGGTGCGGGACCGGTTCGGCCTCGACCGGGTGGTGGTGGTCGGCGACCGCGGCATGCTGACCGAGGCCCGGATCCGGGAGGACATCGAACCGGCCGGTCTGGACTGGATCAGCGCCCTGCGGTCAACGGCGATCCGCCAGCTGGTCGCCGCCGAGGCCTTTCAGCCGTCCCTGTTCGACGAGCGGGACCTCGCGGAAATTACCTGCGAGGAGTTGTATCCGGGCGAACGGCTGATGGTCTGCCGCAACCCGGCGCTGGCCGCGGAACGGGCCCGGACCCGCGAGGCGCTGTTGCAGGCCACCGAGGCCGACCTGCGCGCAGTGGACGCGGCCACCCGGCGCGAAAAGTACCGTCTCAAGGGGAAGCTGGCGATCACCCGGCGCCTCGACAAGGTACTGGGCAAGCGCAAGATGCGGAAACACTTCATCGTCACGGTGCGGAGCACGCGATTTACCTGGAAGCGCGATACCGCAAGTATCGCCGCCGAAGCGGCGCTCGACGGGTTTTACATCGTGCGCACCAGCCTGCCAGAAACCACGATCAGCGCCGATGAAACGGTGCGATCGTACAAGAGTCTGGCACGGGTGGAGCGAGCCTTTCGCAGCCTGAAAACCGTGGATCTGAAAGTCCGACCCGTTCACCATCGCCTCGCCGACCGGGTGCGGGCCCATATCCTGTTATGCACCCTCGCCTATTACGTCGAATGGCATCTGCGTGACGCTTGGAAGTCGATCCTGTTCCACGATGAAGGGCCACCCCGGTCAAAATCGGCCGTCGCGCCGGCAACACCATCCCGCTCGGCGCAGACCAAGGCGGCGACCCGGATGACCATCAACCGATTGCCGGTCCACCATTTCCAGGGCCTCATGCAACATCTGGCGACCCTGACCCGGATGCAGGTGGCGCCGAAATCGGAAACCTCGGCTCAGTTCGAGATGCTGTCACAACCCACCCCGGTACAGAAGGAGGCCTTCCGCCTGCTCGGTCTGCGGATTTCCTGACAACCTGTCCAGTAAAATCACGTCAGAATTTTTGCATGTCATTCCGATTCAAGGCATTATGTGCTCAGCACTCTGGAAGTTCGGCTTAACGATCAGACCGCGCTGGAGGCGGCCCGGTCCGATCCGGCCGGATTCACCCGGGGTCTGGACCGGGCCACCATCGACGAGATTCAGCGCGCGCCCGACCTGCTCCTGGCGATCAAGAAGACGATCGATGAAGATTACCGTCCGGGCCGTTTTCTCCTCACGGGATCCGCCCATGTCCTGACCCTGCCACGGATCGCCGACAGTCTGGCCGGCCGGATGGAAACCCTCCAGATGCTGCCGCTCGCGCGGGCCGGGGTCGAGGGGCAGGCGCCCGGGTTTCTGGAGCACCTGTTCGAAGGGACACTGCAAAGTCAGCGCCAGGCAGTCGTCGGAGACGACCTCCTCCGGGCCGTTCTGCTCGGCGGGTTTCCCGAAGCCATGGCCCGTGACAGTGGGCGACGGCGACAGGATTGGGCGCGGTCCTACCTCACATCGATTCTCACGCGCGACCTCAGGGGCATCGGAGAGGTCGAGAAGTTGACCGCACTCCCGAAATTCGTGCGGCTGCTGGCCGAGCATTCCGGCCAGCTGGTCAACTATTCGCAACTCGGAGCGGCATCGATGTCAGTCACAAGACGGGGCAGCGTTATGTCGGGCTGCTGGAACAGGTCTTTCTGGTCGCAACGCTGCGGCCCTGGTTCACCAACGCGCTGAAGCGCATCGTCAAGACGCCAAAACTGCATTTCCTCGATTCCGGCCTGCTGGCGAGCGTACGCGGCCTGACCTTCGACCGGACGAGGGCGAACCGCGGAGCCTTCGGATCCCTGCTCGAGAACTTCGTCTTCTCGGAAGTGCTCAAGCTGATGACGGCCTCGAACCTGCGACTGACACCGCATCATTTCCGCGACCGGAACATGCGCGAGGTCGACATCGTAATGGAACGCGACGACGGGATGATCGCGGGCATCGAGGTCAAGGCCAGCGCCACGGTCAGGTCCGGCGACTTCGCCGGTCTTCGGGCCCTGGCAGAGCCGGGCGGCGATCGCTTCGCCTTCGGAGTCGTGCTCTATGACAACACGGACGTCGTGTCGTTTAGCGACCGGCTGGCGGCAGCGCCATTGTCCTGTCTGTGGCATTGAGTGGATGTGCAGAAACGACGAGCTGATCGAAGATGCAGGGGCTTCGTTCATTGTCGTTGCCCGCGCCCCGCTTGAGACGCCCGCATCCCGGCCGTGCCATACGCACGGCACGAAGCAGCCGCACGGCACGAAGCACAGGTACGATCATCGATCTTTCCATGTTTGCTGCCGGCTGAAGCCCGGTCGCCGGGCGGGATTTGCATCGCTGGGAAATGGCACCTTCTCCACCGCGTACGCGTGGGGTAACGCCGGATCGAAAGGGGGTGCCAGTCTCTCGTCGGCAGCATTTCCGGTTCCGTTGTCGGCCGCAATCCGGTAGATTGGTATCCGGTCCCCTTCGTCTAGCGGTCCAGGACGCCGCCCTTTCACGGCGGAAACACGGGTTCGATTCCCGTAGGGGGCACCAGGCCGCAACTCCAGGCATTCCCGGAAAACCCACCTCGCATACCGAAACCCAACACCGGGCGCTGCGGAACAGACAGAGGGTGGGAAAAGGCGATCGACACCGCCCCCTGTCGGACAACAGAAGCGGCTCGCCGAGGTGCCGGCCGGCCCCGCAACGGCGACGGGGCGGCAACGACCAGCCAGGGCTGATCGAACGGATCGCGCCCGCTCCCGGCAAGAAGCGCGTCGCGAGAACCCGACATCGTCCCGGAAAGGACCGGGAGCCGGGCCCGACATCCAGGCCGCCGCCACGCCCGCGAGAGGAATCCCGGCCGCGGTGGCAGCGGAGAACAGGCTCCGGAAGCCGCCTTGGGAGACCGCCGGGCTTCCGCCCCCTCTCGCCACCATCGACCGGCGGGCCGGGCCGCCCATCCCCGTTCCGTACGAATCGGGCCGGCCGGACGGTTCACTCGTCGGTTGGCGTGGTTGGGTAACGGTTTGGGCTGCGCTATGGTGTCCCGGTTGCCAAGAGGTCGTCCCGTGTGTTGCACCCTGTGTTCCTGATCGGCAGCCCGCTCCTTGAACCTGTGTGCCCTTGCGGGCATCCGCCGGCCCGGGAAGCGGCCGCCAAGGAGACCGCCTGCCAGGATGAACCCCGGACCGCGGGGACGGACATGCCACGACGGCGGACCCTTGCCCGGCCGGGGCCTTGCCGGCAGAGCCGGGAACACGGCCGACCGGCTGGACGGCGAACCTCCGGGGGCGGACGGAGCCGAAATCGTTGCACCATCTGTCTTCACCCGGCCCGGTGCGCAGCCGAAACCGTCGGCGGGAACCCGCACCGGCAAACCGAACGCGATCCGGCCACGGGTCACGGCGCGCGCGGGTATTCGAAGAGCAGGAATCGCGTGATCACTGACCCGTCGGCCATGACCGGGCCCCGTGCAGACGGCAGGCAAGGGTTCCGTTATCCGCCGGCGGGCAAGGACCGGCGCCGGACGGGATGCCCGGACACGGGGAACCCGGGGCATGAACGCCGCCGGACGGCGGCACCATGAGGGGCAGTCGCGCCGGGGGCGGCGCGGACCGAGAGCGAGGAGGGACACGATGACAAGCCGGCGAAAAGTGCTGTTGGTCCAGGGGATGCCCGCGGCCGGGCGTGCGCTCCTGGAAGCCCGCGACGACGTGGTGATCGAGGAGTGCGGCCATGATGAACTGGCCTCCCTCCACTCGCGCCTGCAGGACGTGGCGGCGGTGACCCTGCGCACGACTCCCTGTGACCGTGCGTTCCTGCAGGCTGCGCCGAATCTGGAAGTGGTGGCGCGGTTCGGCGTCGGGTTCGATTCGGTCGACGTCGCCGCGCTGAGCGAGCGGGGAATCCCGCTGCTCATCGCCGGAGAATCCAACTCCCGCTCCGTCGCCGAACATGCCGTCTTCCTGATGATGGCGCTGGCCAAGCATGCCCTCCATTTCCACGACACGGTCCGGCGGCGGCGGTTCCAGGAACGCCTCGGGACCGCCCGGGAAAACCTTGAGCTGTTCGGCAAGCGGCTGCTGATTATCGGGTTCGGCCGGATCGGCACCCGTACGACATCGATTTGCCGGGCGCTCGGCATGACGATCGATGTCCTTGACCCGTACGTCGATGCGGCCGTCGTGGAGCGGGCGGGGGCCCGTCGCGTCGAGCACCTCGCCGACGCCCTGCGGGCGGCGGACTTTGTCTCCATCCACTGCCCCCGCAACGCCGAAACCGAGGGCATGATCGACGCGGCCGCGCTCGGGTGCATGAAGCCGTCGGCGATCCTGGTCAATACCGCCCGCGGCGGCATCATTGACGAAGTCGCACTCGCCGATACCCTGCGCCGAAACGGCATTCGGGCGGCCGGTCTCGACGTCTTCGACGTGGAGCCGCCGCCGGACGACCATCCGCTGCTCGATTTCGAAAACGTGCTGTTCTCCCCGCATGTGGCCGGCATCACCGGTGAATCGATGCGGGCCATGGCAGAGGTTACCTGCCAGAACATCCTGGATGCATTCGACGGCCGGATCAGGCCCGACCGAATTGTCAACCCCGAAGTACTGGAACCAAGATCATGCGCGTGAACCGTGTACAGGAAATCTGGCAGGAGGGCGGGGCCGTCGTGAACGGCTGGCTTTCCATTCCCGACAGCTTTGCAGCGGAGGTCATGGCCCACTGCGGGTGGGACTCGGTGACCATCGACCTGCAGCACGGACTCAGCGATTTCTCTGACACCGTGCGGATGCTTCAGGCGCTGTCGACCACTCCGGTGACGCCGCTGACGCGGGTTCCGTCGCTCGAGACCGGGATCATCGGCCGGCTGCTGGACGCCGGCAGCTACGGGATCATCTGCCCGATGATCAATACGCCCGAGCAGTGTGCGCAGCTGGTGGCCTGCTGCCGCTACGCTCCCGCCGGCGTTCGCAGTTTCGGCCCGATTCGCGCGGCGATGTACGGCGGACCCGACTACCTCGACCAGGCCAACGACACGGTCCTGGCGGTGGCGATGGTGGAGACCGCGGAGGCGGTGGCCAACGTGGATGCGATCGTCCGCACACCGGGCCTCGACGGCATCTACGTCGGTCCGTCGGATCTTGCCCTGTCGCTCGGCGAGCGACCCCAGATGGACACCGACAATCCCGTCGTCACCGAAGCCATGGCCGACATTCTGGCGGCCGCCCGGCGCGCCGGTGTGCCCGCCGGGCTGCACTGCCTGAGTCCGGAATACGCGCTGCAGAAAATCCGCGAGGGATTCCAGTTCGTGTCGATTGCGAATGACTCGCGCCTCCTGACCGTCGCGGCACAGCAGGCCGTTACCACCGTCCGGCAAGGCCTCGCCGGCTGAAGCCGGCCCCGTCCGACGGAGCGAAGGGATGCCGGGAGAGGACGGGCCGCCCGCGGCGGCCCCGGCCGCCGCCGATGAGCCGCTCCGGGTGCTTCGACGGCGGCTCGCCGAAGCCGTGCAGGCGGCGGCCGCTCCGGCAGCACCGCCCGATGGCGACTGGGAAACCCTGCTGTCGACGGCTGTGACCCTGAAGCCACCGCGCGACCCCGCGCACGGAGATCTCGCCACCAACGCCAGCCTGATTCTCGCAAAACGGGTCGGGATGAACCCGCGGGCGTTCGCGGACCGCATGGCCCGGGCCCTGTCCGGAACCGCCGGGATCGTGTCGGCAGAACCGGCGGGCCCCGGCTTCGTGAACCTCCGGATCGCCCCCTCGACCTGGATTCCGGCCCTCCGCACGGCCGGCGCGACCGGCGCCGACTACGGCCGTTCCGGATTCGGCGGCGGGCAGCCGGTCAACGTCGAGTTCGTATCGGCCAATCCCACGGGTCCGCTGCATGTCGGTCACGGTCGGGGGGCCGTGCTGGGAGACGCCACCGCCGCACTGCTGGCGTTCACCGGGTTCGACGTGACCCGGGAGTACTACATCAACGATGCGGGCGGCCAGATCGACCAGTTGGCGCGCTCGATTCATCACCGGTACCGGATGGCGGCCGGCGTCGAGACCGCGGCGCCGGGAGACGGGCTGTATCCGGGCGAGTACCTGGCGCCGGTGGCGGAAACCCTGCTGGCGGCGGACCAGGGAGCAGCCACGGAGGCGGGGGAGGACGTCTGGCTCGAGAAATTCCGCCGGACCGGGGTGCAGCAGATGATGCAGCTGATCGACCGGGATCTGGCCGAACTCGGCATTCACTTCGACGTCTTCGTTTCGGAACGCGACCTGCGGGACTCCGGCCGGATCGACCGCGCCGTGGCCGCTCTGGAAGCACGCGACCTGGTCTACACCGGTGTGCCTCCTCGTCCGAAGGGAAAGGCCGGGGACGCCTGGGAGCCGCGGCCGCAGATGCTGTTTCGCGCCAGCCGGTTCGGAGACGACGCCGACCGACCCCTGCGCCGCGCCAATGGCGAGTGGACCTACTTTGCCGGCGATCTCGCCTATCACTTCGACAAGTTCGACCGCGGGTTTCCCGACCAGGTCGACATCTGGGGGGCGGATCACGGCGGCTACGTGCAACGTGTGCGCAGCGGGCTTTGTGCGCTCAGCGGGAAGGCCGCCCGCCTCGACGTGCGGTTGTGCCAGCTGGTTCGGGTCACCCGGGGCGGACAACCGGTACGGATGTCGAAGCGCGACGGGAACATCGTCACGCTCGCATCGGTCCTCCGCGAAGTGGGCCCGGACGTCTTCCGGTTCCTGATGCTCACGCGCCGACCCGATGCGCCGATGGATTTTGACCTCGCGGAGGCCGTGCGCCAATCACGGGACAACCCGGTCTACTACGTCCAGTACGCGCATGCCCGCATCTGCTCCGCCTTCCGCCGGCTGGCGGACCATGCCGAACTGCGGGGCCTCGACGTCCGGGCCGAGGCCGACCCGACGATGCTGACCGACCCGCGCGAGATTGCGCTGATGCGCGACATTGCGCTCTGGCCGGAACAGGTGGAAGCGGCCGCGCGGGCCCGGGAACCGCACCGGATTGCGTTCCTCCTGACGGAACTGGCAGCCCGCTACCATGCGTTCTGGACCGCGGGTGCGCGGGGCGAGCCGACCTTGCGGACCCTGATTCCCGGAGACCGGCCGCGCACCGCCGTGCGCCTGCTGCTGGCGGACGCCACCCGGGCGGTACTGCGCGCCGGACTTTCCATCCTGGGCGTGACCCCGGCTGAGGAACTGAGATGAACCGGATTGTCGGTCCCGCCATCGCCGCCGCCATCGTCGGCAGCTTCGGAACGGGGGTCTGGATGTACTTCGAGGGCTTCTTCGGAACCGGTCAACCGGCGGGCGATGCCGTCCCGGTAGTGGAGCCGTTGCCCGACCCGGTCCGTCAGCGCCCGGAGGACCCCGGCGGGTACCGAGCGGATTCCCGGGGCATTTCCCTGATGGGAGATGACGACTCCGGACCGACCGGCGGGGCCGAACGACTGCTGCCCAGCCATGAAGAGCCCGTGACCGGGAACCGGGCCGACATCGTCGCCCCTCCGCCGGAACCAGAAGCGCAATCGGACCCCGGGGCCGAGGCGGAACCGAACGTCGCGGGAGCACCGCCCGGGCCGGCCGCGGAGCCCTTGACGCTTCCGGAGCGCCGTCATCCCCGCAGTACCTGGAAGGCATCCATCCAGCTGCTCGCGGTCCGCTCCCGCGACCGTGCAGTGGTCGAGGCCCGTCGCCTGCTGGCCGCCCATCCGGATGTCTTCGGCAACCTGGATTTTCGGGTACGGGAATTCAAAGTGTCGGAAGAAGAGCGCGTTCAGCGCCTGCAGGCCGGACCGTTCGCCACCCGCAAGGATGCCGGTGACGTCTGCAACGTGCTGGGAGACCGGGGAGTTCCCTGCTTCGTCGCCAAGGGGCAGTGACCCTGCCGGTCATCTTCGGCGTCGCCGGCCGGGAACTGCGGGCCGGCGAGCGGGACCTGTTTGCGGCACACCGGCCTTTCGGTTTCATTCTGTTCGACCGGAACCTCGATTCACCGCCCCAGATTTCCCGCCTGGTCGAGAGCCTGCGGGACACCGTCGAAACCGCGGCACCGGTTCTGATCGATCAGGAAGGCGGCCGGGTGCAGCGGCTGGGTCCGCCGCATGCACCGGCCTACCCCCCGGCCCGCTCGTACGGGCGGATGGCGGCGCGGGACGTGACGGGGGCGGTTGACGCGGTGCGAACCGGTCATGCCCGGCTGGGCCGCGATCTCGTCCCGCTCGGGATCAACGTGAACTGCGCCCCGGTACTCGACCTGGCCGTGGAAGGAGGCGACGATGTCATCGGCGACCGGGCCTTCGCGAGCGACCCGGAAGTGGTGGCAACGCTCGGTCGGGCCGCCCTTGAGGGGCTTGGCAGCGCGGGGGTGGTTCCGGTGGTGAAGCATATCCCCGGGCACGGCCGCGCGGGAAGCGACAGCCACGTGACGCTGCCGGTCGTCAACGCACCCGCGAACGTGCTCCATGAATCGGATTTCGTGCCGTTCCGCGCCCTGCGGGACGCCCCGGCGGCCATGACTGCGCATGTCGTCTATGCGGCCGTGGACGCGACGCTGCCCCTGACCCTTTCCCGCCGGGGAATCCGGGAGATCGTGCGCGGCAGCATCGGCTTCGAGGGGCTGCTGATCTCGGACGATCTCTGCATGGGAGCGCTGACGGGAAAGCCGGCGCAGCGGGCGGTGGCCGCGCTCGCGGCGGGCTGCGATCTGGTGCTTCACTGCAGCGGTTCGATTGACGAAATGGCCGCCATCGCCCGGACCCTTTCCCCGGTCACCGAAGCGGCGCTGGCGCGCTGGGACCGGGCGATGTCCTGGCGGCCGGCAGCCCGGTGGTCGACGGAGCGGGGCCAACCCCCCGGCGGCGGATCATCCGGAACGGGACCGTCCCGTGCCTGAAGAGGCCGCCGCCCTCGCCTACACGGTGTCGGTCTGGGCCCTGCCGGTGCTGACCGCCATCACGCTCCACGAGGCGGCGCATGGCTACGCCGCCGAACGGTTTGGCGACGACACGGCGCGCCGGGCGGGACGGGTCAGCCTCAACCCCCTGCGCCACGTCGACCCGGTGGGAACGGTACTGCTTCCCCTCCTGCTGCTGCTCGTGTCCCCGCTGGTCTTCGGTTACGCCAAACCGGTGCCGGTGCGTTTTTTCCGCCTGCACCCGAGGCGAATCGGAATTGCGGTGGTGGCGCTGGCCGGACCGGCCATGAATCTTGCCCTTGCCCTCCTGGCCGCCGTCCTCCTGCACCTGGTCCCCGGTCTTCCCGTCGACGGGTCGTGGGTGGCCGACAATCTGGTGAATGCGCTCTGGATCAACGTACTGCTGGCGCTTCTCAACCTGTTGCCGCTGTTGCCGCTGGACGGCGGGCGGGTGCTCTACGCCGCGTTGCCGGGCGGATGGGCGAGGCGCTGGGCCGCAACCGAACGCTACGGCTTCCCGGTACTGCTGGCCGGGCTCGTGGGCCTGCCCCTGGCGGCATCGGCGCTCGGGGCGGAATTACCCATCTTCCGGTGGATTCTTGGCGATCCGGCCCAATATGTGGTATCCATCATCGTCCGCATGGTGGGACTGTCGTGACTGGTCCGGCATCCGAATTTCAGGAGGATCCGGTGCGCCCGCGGCCGGCCTCCGACGATTTTTTCCTGTCGCTCGGGGCGTATGAAGGACCCGTCGACCTGCTGCTCACGCTGGCCCGGCGCCAGAAGGTCGATCTGGCCGAGATCTCCATACTGGAGCTGGCCGAGCAGTATCTGGCGTTCATCGACGGGGCGCGCCGCCTCAATCTCGAGATCGCCGCCGCCCACCTCGTAACCGCCGCCTGGCTCGCCTATCTGAAGTCGAGGCTGCTGCTTCCGCCGACGGAGAACGAAGAGCTGACCGGGGAGGAGCTGGCGGAAACGCTGCGGTTCCGCCTGGTCCGGCTGGATGCGATGCGCCGCCACGGCGAACTGCTGTTTCAGCGGCCGCTCCTCGGCCGCGACCGTCATGCCCGGGGCGTGACGCAGCCGCGCAGCGAGAACCTTTCGACGGTCGTTGACGCGACGTTCCGGGACCTGATTCGGGCCTACGCGAACATCTGCCGCCGGGGCCAGCCGCCCCCCCTCGCCGTGCGGCCCCGGCACCTCTATTCCGTCGAGACTGCGGTCGGCTGGATCCGAAGGCGGATTGGCAGACTCAGGGGGTGGGTGCCGCTGATCGGGTTCGTGCCTCGCTCCCGCCCCCCGGCCACCGGCCGTTCGGCCCTTGCTTCGGTTTTCGTGGCGAGCCTCGAGCTCGCGCGCGGCGGTACGCTGGAAGTACGGCAACAGCGCCCGTTCGGGCCGGTACTCTTGCGCGCCCGAAGCCGCCCGGCCGGAGATTCCACACATGCCGCATGAAGCCAGGGAAGTTCTGGTCCGGTCCGGTCCGGTCGAATCGGAGACCGGTACTGCCGGGGCTGCACCCGCCGGCGCGGCCGCCGCACCTCAAGAGCTCCAGCCCGACCTGCATGATGCGTGCCGGGTGGTCGAGGCGCTGCTCTTCGCCAGCGCGGCCCCGGTCCGCTCGAGTGAGATCGCCCGTGTACTACCCGAAGGAACACCGGTTTCCGACGTTCTGGTGGCGTTGCGCAGGCAGTACGCCGGCCGCGGCGTGGAACTGGGACGGGTCGGGAACGCGTGGGCGTTTCGCACGGCCAGCGACATTGCCAGCCGGCTGACCATCACCCGGATCCGGCGGCGGAAACTCTCGCGCGCCGGCCTCGAGACTCTGGCCATCATCGCCTACCACGCCCCGGTCACCCGCGCCGAGATCGAGGAAATCCGCGGTGTCTCGGTGAGTCCGGGCACCCTGGACATCCTGTTCGAGGAAGGCTGGATCGAGCCCCGGGGGAGGAAGCCGGTGCCGGGCCGTCCCACGACGTGGCAGACGACGACGGCCTTCCTCGACTATTTCGGGCTCGAATCCCGCAGCGACCTGCCCGGACTGCGCGACCTCCGGAAGGCAGGGCTGCTGCGCCCGGTCGAGCAGGCCCCGACGGAATTGCCGAACCTCGGGGAAAACGAAATTCCGGACGCACCGGAGACGATGCGCGATTCCGGCTGACGGCCGGAGCCCATCAGCATCGACAACCGCACCGCCACGCTCGCAGGGCTGCGAGTACTCACCGAACCTCGCTGGCCGTCCGGCTGCGCAGCTCTTCGAGACAGCGGTTCCGCCCGGCCGCAAAGTCGCCATCCGCCCACCACGCCTCGACCGCGCGGAGCAGGGCACTCCGTCGCGGCCCCGGCGGTACGTCGAGCCGGATGAGATCGTCTCCCTTCAGCGGAAAGGCCGGCGGCTGCCAGGCTTGCATCACACCAACCAGACGGCCGACGGCGTCCGTGGACGCCGCCCCCGCCCGCGCAGCGCCGAGCAGGAGACGGTCGATGGCCCCGCCCTGGCTGCCGGCTTGCCAGACGTGCCGCCTCGCCTCCAGGGCTGTGCCGGCCGGCGGGCCGGCGTTGGCCGCCGCCCGCAGTCGGCGGGCTTCGGATCGAGAGAGTCGGAGACGCTGCCCGGCCGGGGCCGCATCGGCAACCGTGTCCACCAGGACGCACAGGCGCCGGAGGGCATCGGTGAGGCCGAGGTCGCGTTCCAGCCGGACCAGCTGATCCAGCGTCTGGAGCCGCTGCCTCGCGGCCCGCGATCCGGGGTCACTCCAGTTCCCCAGGATCCGATGGAGGGTGCCGGTCGCAGCCATGGCCCGGACCGCCGGAACCGGCTGCGGGGCCGCCAGCAGCCGCAGCAGTTCGACCCGGAGCCGCTCTCCGGACACCAGGCGCAGTCCCGGAAGCGATTTGGCGACCGCGTTCAGATTGATGCGGTCGTGCGAACGCCTCCCGTACCATGCCGACATGCGGAAATACCGGACGATCCGGAGATAGTCTTCGTGGATTCGATGGACGGCAGTGCCGATGAAGCGCACGTGGCCCCGCCGAAGATCCCGAAGTCCCAGGTCTCCGGCGCCGAACACGCGGAGGTCAAGATCCGCGTACAGCGCGTTGAACGTAAAGTCACGACGGCTCGCATCGGCAACCCAGTCGTCGGAGAATACGACCTCGGCGCTTCGCCCGAAGGTCCGGATGTCACGCCGCAGGGTCGTGATTTCCACCGAACCGGATTCCCCGCATTCCGGCAGCGCCGTGATGGTGCCGTGCGCAATCCCCGGCGCGATGGTTCGTACCCCTGCCCGGTCAAGTCGCCTCTGAACCTCGGGGGGCGGGTGCACCGTGGCGATGTCGACATCGGACGTGTCGAGCGGCTGCGGAAGCAGGGCATCGCGCACGCAACCTCCTACGAACAGTGCGCCGGGCCGGTTGTCGCGGCGGTCGAGCGCTGCCATGACCTGCCTGACCAGCGGGCGGCCCACCCATGGCGGCGGGTGGGGGATCCGTCCGATCATCTGAAGGCGGCCCGCTGTCATGGTTCAACATGACCCGGAATGATGCGGCCGTCCTCGTATTTGGGCGGCACGTAGGTGCCATCGGGCGCGGCCCCGGTCGAGAAGCGGAAATAGGCAAGTCCCGCCACCATGACGATCAGGCCGGACAGGGCAATCCAGCCCCACGGGGCCTCGCGCCAGCCCGGCGGTGTCTCTCCGGACCGGCGGGCGCGACGCCGGGCCAGGTAGTACCAGGCAGCGAACAGGATGACCGGTACCAGAAAAGGAAGGATGCGGACCAGAAGAATGCGGATCACGGGAGTTGCGTCCTCTCAAACAGGTTCACGACCATTCGTGCCGTCGCGCCCCAGATGCGGTGTTCCCGCCACCGAATGTCATAGAACCGGAACTCCCCGTAGGAAGTTTCGCGGGTTGCTTCGGTGTGGTTGTCGGGATTCAGCAGATATCCGAGCGGTACCTCGAAAGCATCCGCGACCTCGCGGCGGGCGAGGGTCAGGGTAAAACCTGGCGTCACGCGGCCCACCACCGGCGCCACGGCATAACCGGTACCGGTAATGCACGTATCCAGGCGGCCGATGACTTCGACGTGACGGCGGGGCAGGCCGATCTCTTCTTCGGTTTCCCGAAGCGCGCAGGCCACCTCGTCGACATCATCCGCCTCGACGACACCGCCCGAAAAACTCACCTGGGAGGGGTGCCTCGGAAGGTTGTCCGCCCGCTTCGTGAGAAGAACCGTCGGGGCTCCGGGTCGGTCCACCAACCCCACGAGCACCGCCGCCGGAATCAGGTTCCCGGGCTGGGTATCCGGCAACTGCCCGTCCGCGACGACCGCCGTGATGACGCGCGCCGGCAGTGCCCTCCGCAGGCGCACCCGGATGTCATCAATGAGCCGATGCTCGGGGAGGGCGGGGTTCTTGCGCACGATACGAAGCGAGGGGGCCGGACGGGATCGATTCGAAAACGAGCATAGATGAACCGCGGTCCGTCGATGGCCGCCCGGCCTCGGTCGCGCGGTCAGCCGGAATCCGGTAGATTCACAGGCACGACAGATGACCGGGAGTTTCCGCCTCCGCGGAACACAGCAGTCATGGCCCGCAAGATCGGTTGGACTACCCTGCTGTTGGGGATCGCAGCCTTGGGGGCAGCACTGCTTGAAGTCGGTCCTTCAATTGCCCGCGTCTGGTCCAACCTGCACGCCAACAGCCTGGTGGGGCTGCAGGGGTTCGTGGACCGGACGCTTGACCCGGATCCCGGGAACCCGTCCGTCTGGTACGACTCGGTGCTTCCGGTCCTGACCGGTAGCGTCCTCTACCCGATCGCGGTCGTGCTGCTCCTCTTTGCCCTGGCCATCCTGCTCGCTACTCGTTCCTAGATCTCTCCGGCGGTGGCCGGGTACCGGGCCGCAAATGGCGAAAGGTGCGCTGCCGGCCGTGCTTCGGCACGAGAGGCGCAGGGACCATGCTACCGGTGGAACCGGCTCGTCAAGCTTCCGGGTACGGCCGGACCGGGGTCACGAATCGTCGGCTGTTGAGCCGCTGGAATCACTGCCGGGGAATCCTCGGCCTCGAAAAACCTCGTTCATGTGCCACGACAGGAACTCCCTACCTGGCCGTGCCTGTTCCTCGCGCGGCGGTGCCCTCAGCGATCTGCCGTCGTACTGTCCCAGTGCTGCCTCCACGCCGGCTCCCTGGAAACCTTGCGCAACCTTGATCTGGAGACTCGGAAGGATCGTGAACGCGCCCCAGTCAAAAAGCTCATGATGCAGGGTGCACAGTGCCAATCCGTTCCTGACCACTGCCGGTCCCCTGTATGCGTGCCATTGAATGTGGGCCGCCTCAAGTGCCAGGGGTTTGTCGAACAAGCGCCCGGAAAACTCGCATACGGCGCACCGATGTTCGTACGCCAGAAGAACTTGCTGACGGAAAGCCGGATCCCGCCAGCGGCGTCTTGTGTTGACCCATTCAGGCCAGCCGGCAGCCAGATCGTCCTCCGGAGCACCGGGGGGAATCCCGGTCCGCACCAGTACCTCGTCCTGGAGAATGGGCGGGAAATGCCGGGCAACCAGTGACACGGCTACTTCCTGCGCAAGAAGCGGGTCGCTCCGAAAGGCCGCATAATCTCGCTCAAGTAATCCGCCGTGGATATCGTGGTTCTTCAGATCTGGCTTGCTCGGATCACCCGAGTTCGTAACCTTCACCAGGTGAGGACGGTCCAGTTCCCATACCTTGTCGTGGCTCAGCCGCCAGAACGGAACCTCCGTTTTGATCGGGGATTTGTAGTGGGGGCCGAAAAGACGAATCAGTTGCGTGAGTTGCGCATCGACTTCCGAATAACGCGCCCACCGCCGCTCACCGCGCAGGCAACGGCCAATCGCCCACAGTACGAGCAGGGGCTTGTGGGGTGCACGTCGATTGCCCTGCCTGAAGGTCCTGAGGTTCTGGAACCTGTTCCATAAGTCCTGACGGATCTCCATCTTTCTGCCCCGCCCTCTTGCCACCGTCGCGACCGTATATCGGCTTCACCCTGCATAATCTGACCGCTGGGGGCTATGCCTGTGGCGTTGCCTTCGCCCGCTGCCAGGCATCAAGCTTGCCGCGCGCGCCGTTCCGGGTGGGGTCCAGCAGGCCATCATGCCCGGGCTGCCGGGCGCACAACTCGATCACGTAGCCGTTCGGGTCACGAAAATAGATCGACTTGACCATGCCGTGATCTGACGGCCCGCGAGTCTCGATACCGGCCTCGCGCCCCTTCGCAAGCATCGTGTCCAAATCTTCGGACGAGACTTCAAGAGCGATGTGGAGATCAAAATCGTGCTGTTTCTTGAACTCGAACGGTTCATTCGGCGCTTCGAAGAAAGCCAGGAACGATCCGTCGTCAAGACGGAAAAAGGTATGCAGCACCTCCGCCGGCCGACCCGACTTGGTGGTCCCGATGGCCAGCGCTTCGGCCAACGGAAGTCCAAGAAAATCTTCATAGAAGGCCCGGGTCTCTTCCGAATCACGACAGCGGTATGCGTTGTGATGCAGTTGCCTGATCATGGTTTCCTCCTGGGGGCATACGCCACGGCGCTCAGATTGCAGCGGCCGCAGGCGCTGGCTCGGACTCACACAGTGTGGGGGAGGTTGGGGGCGTCGGTCAAACGCTGGCACGGCCGGCGACACGCACCCGTTCACGCTCGCCGAACGCGAGATCGACTGCCGTCTCCTCAAGTAGATGACGGTTTATCGCCTCATGGCGAATGCCCGTAATCGTCGGCCGTCTGGACGCGGATTGCCCGCTACTGTGTGCGGTCCGTGCCTCTCTTGGGGTCAACAAACACAAGTTGCTGCTCGGTTGCGTCGAGTGCGATAATCAGCGGTCCGAGTTCCTCAGCATGAAGTCAAGCGTATCGAGAACTTCGGCTTCGGCTGCCACTCCATCCTTGCCAAGGGAGGGAAGTTGAAACTCCGCAATCCGGACGGTTGGTCGGAGACCAAAACATAAAGGCAGTATATCCCGACATGCATCAAACAACGCACGCTGAGCGGCACGGCCATTTTCAAACGGGAATTCAGGTTTCGGTTTCCGGTACCCGGACGGCCCCTTCTTGAGCGCAACAGCAGAATGTTCGTTGCACCACGACCTGTAGGCATCAACCTTGAAACCTAGATCTGCATCGTGCGGATAGAACTCAAGGGTTTTTTGACGAAATAGCGTGAAATGCTGAAGTTCGTCGAATTCGATGATGCAGTTGTAGTCTGGAAGAAATCCGTCGGGCGAAAGACGTCGGGGATTCTTGTTCTGCATGGCTTCAGGGACGCCACCAAGCTGCAAAAATATCTTCCATATTAATTCGTTGTCTGGTGTGACCTGGTTTTTTAACCAAGGGAAATTTCGTTCTTTATCGACACTGATTCCCAAGCGAGTAATCACGTCGAAAAACTGATCTTGCTTCGTGCCCATATGTCATGCTCGCTCGTTCTCCGGCAGAGGCCCGAAGAAGCGCCCCCTGGAGTAGAGCGGACCCTTGGGCGTACAGGTAACCGGCGTCTACAAAGACGGCCACCTGCGGGATGCCTCTGAATAAGATAATGGGGCACCCGAAGGTGCCCCTAAATAGGCGTCAGGAGCCGTATCTAGCCATCTCCCGACACACCGTGTTTAGGTTCACCCGGCGGCCACGTCAACTGTCTTGTCGAAATTTGGAGGCCAGGATCGATCCCGGAAAAGGGTGGAATCGTACGTCCGGCGGAAGCGTCTGGGAACGCCAACGGGCGGGGCAGAAAGCGGAATGGCCCCCTACAGCCCCGGAGCCTCGTCAGGTTCTTTCAGGGTAACTGCTCACCCCCTGCTGTGCCTGGCATCGAACTGCGCAGTCTCATGTCTCATGACGAGTGCCTGCCAGGCAAACTGAGTGCTTGCGGGAGGCACCTGATTTCGCGCTCGGCCCCCTTGCAGTTGAAACTCAGGACGCTGGACAGGCGACAGGTTTGACCTTCCCGATGTACCGGGGTGAGCAGGTACAATGGACCTTGCTTCAGGCCGCTCTCCTTGCAATTTCGATTTCGAATCCGGGATCCCGTGTCAGCTCGCTCGTCCGGCGGCAACCCGAAGAAGCGGTCTTGGAGGCAGGGTTTCGGTCTAGTCTCCGGTCTGCAGACGGGCCATCAACTCGCCCACGCTCGGGATGAAACCGTTCCGGTAGAACGGATCCTCGGCAAACCGCCACGCGTTGTGGCCGGCGAACATGAGCTGCGTATCCACGTCGGCATCGTGGGCGATCTTCTGCAGGGTTTTCTGGATGCAGAAACTTCGCGGATCCGCCTTGCGGCCCGTGCGCCGGTGGGCGTCCTCGGCCCAGTTCGAGAACAGGCATTGCGACAGGCAGCCCATGCACTCGATCTGGTCCTGCCGGATCGACCGGGCCCGGTCGGGTTCCGTGAAGATCATCGTCTGGGTGGGGGTTCGGAGCCCCTCCGTGTACCCCGCCGACACCCAGGCCCGGACCTCGGCCGCATCGTCCGGGGTCATCCACACCCGTCGCTTCCTCGCACCCACCTCGACGGCTTCCGTATGGGCGCCGTCGGGCTCCCGGGCGTATGGCACCTGACGCTCGCTCCGCTGGTCAAGCTCCTCGAGGAACCGGTTTCGGACCGCCGAGGAATAGAAGCCGGTCGGACTGTGGCGGTGCAGGCTGACATCGCCCATCTTCAGGGTCAGCAGGCGCCGCTTCCACTGGGCGGAGATCGGACTTTCCTTCGTCAGCAGCGGCCGCGTACCGAACTGGAACGCGATCGGGCCCAGTTCGGGATTGTCGATCCAGTCCTCCCAGTCGCGCAGATACCAGACTCCCCCGGCAATGATGATCGGCGTGTCCGCAAGACCGGCCGCCGACATTTCCCGGCGAAGCGCAGTCACGCGCGGATACGGCGGTTCCGGCTGCTTCGGATTCTCGGCATTGGACAGCCCGTTGTGACCGCCGGCCAGCCAGGGATCCTCGTAGACGACTCCGCCCAGCCACTCGGGATTGCGGTGGTAGGAACGGCGGAACAACACCCGGAACGCCCGGGCGGAGCTCACGATCGGGTAGTAGTACACCCCGAAGCGCGCCGCAATGTCACTCAACCGGTACGGCATGCCGGCCCCGCAGGTCACACCGTGGATCAGTCCCTTGGCCCGGGCCAGAATGCCCTCAAGGATCCTGCGGGCGCCGCCCATTTCCCAGAGGATGTTGACGTGCAGTCGACCTTCTCCGCGACGTTCCTCGTGCGCGATCCGCGCCTGGGCTACGCCCCCGTCAATCGAGTACCTGACCAGTTCCTCGTGGCGCTCGGCCCGGGTCTTGCCCACGTAGACCTGCGGGATGATTCGCCCGTTCGAATCGAGCGTGTCCGCGTTGACGCCGGAGAACGTGCCGACGCCCCCGGCCAGCGCCCACGCTCCCGCACTCCTGCCATTGGTCACCGAGATCCCCTTCCCCCCCTCGATGAGAGGCAGGATCTCCCGACCGGCCATGCGGATCGCGTTCAGGGGCTTCATGCGTGAACCTCCCGGGGGCCTGCCGCCAGTCTACTGCCAGGCCGGCGGCCGCATGCGGCGGGGTGCGGGCTCCGGCCGGGCCTGCCCGGCGAGATCCTTGCCGGTTTCCTGGTCCACCGACTTCATCGACAACCGGACCCGGCCGCGGTCGTCCACGTCGATTACCTTGACCTTCACCTTGTCGCCCTCCTGCACGACGTCCTGCACCGACCGTACCCGGCGCGCCACCAGTTCGCTGATGTGCACCAGGCCGTCTCGCTTGCCGAAGAAATTCACGAATGCCCCGAATTCGACCACCTTCACCACCGTCCCATCATAGACGGCGCCGATCTCGGGCTCGGCCACAATGCTGTTGATCTCGTTGAGTGCGGTATCGATGGATTCCTGGCTGCTGGAGGCGATCTGTACGGTGCCGTCGTCGCCCACGTCGACGGAGGCTCCGGAGGTGGCGCAGATCTCGCGGATGATCTTGCCGCCCGGGCCAATGATCTCGCGAATCCGGTCTACCGGGATCTTCATGCTGACGATTTTGGGCGCGTGTGCGCTCATCTGCGGGCGGGCACTGTCCAGGGCGCCTTCCATTGCGTCCAGGATGTGGAGTCGACCCGCGTGGGCCTGCTCCAGGGCCACCTGCATGATCTCTTCGGTAATGCCGCCGATCTTGATGTCCATCTGCAGGGAGGTGATTCCGTCCCGGGTGCCGGCCACCTTGAAATCCATGTCCCCGAGGTGGTCCTCGTCACCCAGGATGTCAGACAACACCGCGAACCGGTCGCCCTCCTTGATCAGCCCCATGGCAATCCCCGCCACCGAGCGGGTGAGCGGGACGCCGGCATCCATCATGGCGAGGGAAGCGCCGCAGACGGAGGCCATGGAAGACGATCCGTTGGATTCCGTGATCTCCGAAATCACGCGAATCGTGTAGGGGAACGCTTCCGCCTCCGGCAGAAGCGGGCGCACGGCCCGCCACGCGAGCTTCCCGTGACCGATTTCCCGCCGACCGGGGCCGAACATGCGGCCCGTCTCGCCGACCGAGTACGGCGGGAAGTTGTAGTGGAGCATGAACCGCTCGCGCGCCACGCCGTCCAGCGATTCCACGACCTGCTCATCCGGGGTGGTCCCGAGGGTGACGCTGACCAGGGCCTGGGTCTCGCCCCGCGTGAACAGCGCCGATCCGTGCGTCCGGGTGAGGAGACCGGCCTGGCAGTCGATGGGCCGGATCGTGTGGTTGTCGCGTCCGTCAATCCGGGTGCCGGTCTCCAGAATGGCCGACCTGACGATGTTCTTTTCCAGGCTCTTGAGCGCGGCGGTCACGGCGTCTCCGTCGTATTCCTCGCCCGCCTGCTCCATGACGTCGGCCCGCACGGCCGCCACTTCTTCCACCCGGCGCTGCTTCTCCCGCACCTGGTAGGCCGCACGCAGACCCTTGCCGCCCACCTCGTCGACGAACGCCTGCACCGGGCCGTGATCGCCCGCTTCCTCGAGCACCCACGGATCCCGGCCCGCGCGCGCCGCCAGGGCCTCGATGGCATCGATGACCGGCTGCATCTGTTCGTGGCCGAACATCACGGCATCGAGCATGATCTCTTCGGACAGTTCGCGGGCTTCCGATTCGACCATCAGCACCCCGTCCCGCGTGCCCGCCACGACCAGGTCGAGATCACCTTCGGGGAGTTCGCCGATGCGCGGATTGAGTGTACAGGCGCCATCTGCAAAGCCGACCCGGGCGGCGGCGATCGGCCCCATGAACGGCGCACCCGACAGCGCGAGCGCCGCCGACGCCCCGACCATCGCCGGAACATCGGGATCGTTTTCGAGATCGGCGCTCAGCACCGTGCAGATGATCTGGACGTCGTTGTGAAACCCGGCGGGGAACAGGGGACGGATCGGCCGGTCGATCAGGCGCGAAGTCAGGGTCTCCTTTTCCGACGGCCGGCCCTCGCGCTTGAAGAAGCCCCCCGGAATGCGGCCGGCGGCCGACATTTTCTCCTGGTAGTTGACCGTCAGCGGAAAGAAGTCGACGCCCTTGCGAGCGGTTTTTCGCGCCACCGCTGCGCAGAGCACCTGGGTTTCTCCGTAGGTAACCAGTACCGCGCCGTCTGCTTGCCGCGCCAGCCGCCCGGTTTCCAGGACGAGCGGGCGCCCGCCCCAGTCGATTTCTTGGCGTTGGATGTTGAACATGGAAGTGTACGCTCCTCTTTACGTTTCGGGGCCAGACCGTTTCCGTCCGGTGTGCAGGCGTTCGTCGGGCACTGCCGCTCGACCTCGCCCGGGTCTTGCAGGGAGAACCGGTGCTGTGCGCACCGGCAGCCGGAGAAGGCGAACGGGTCGCGGCCCCGGCCCGGTTCCTCGCGGGCTGCTATTTCCGCAGGTCGAGACGACGAAGTACTTCCCGGTACTTGGGCTCGTTCGTTCTCTGAAGGTAATCGAGCAGTCGGCGCCGCGAACTGACCATTCCGACCAGCCCCCGGCGGGAATCGACATCCTTGTGGTTCACCTTGCAGTGCTCGGTAAGATTGTTGATCCGTTCGGTCAGGATCGCGATCTGGACCTCGGGAGACCCCGTATCCGACGCATCGCGCGCGTATTCGGAAATGAGCGCGGACTTGCGCTCGGCTAGAATCGACATCAGCTCTTCCCTTCAAACCGATGGCGGACGGCCGGACCGTTCCGAAACACCCGCCGGGGAGAAAACTCCCGA
Source organism: Alphaproteobacteria bacterium (assembly GCA_965203385.1). Lineage (GTDB taxonomy): Bacteria > Pseudomonadota > Alphaproteobacteria > TMED109 > TMED109 > VXPW01. Next base: position 824,095 of record OZ241893.1, on the reverse strand, counting down.
TTGCACCACTGGCCGACCGCCACTGTCCGGCCGTCGCACGCTGCGACCACCACGCCCTCGCCGATCAACTTGCGGGGAACCCGTTCCGGACAGACGCGGCGGCCCTGCCGGGCGCACACCGCTTCCTGTCTCGTCAGCTCCAGCACCGGGATGCCGACCAGTGCCGCGTCAAGGGGCAGAAGTTTCGCACCAACCCCTCCTTTATCTCCGATTTCGGCAAGTTCTGCAACCGTGACCGCCTGCTGCTCGTCGAAGCCTCCGACCCGGGTCCGCCGCAACGCGGCCACGTGCCCTTCGGTCGCGAGTACCCGGGCCAGGTCCCGCGCCAGGCTCCGGACATAGGTCCCCTTGCCGCAGACCACGTGAAAGTCGGCGTGGTCCGCATCCGGGACCGCCGCCAGTTCCAGCGTGTGCACGTCGACCCGCCGCGGCTCCGGGCGGACCTTCTCTCCCGCCCGGGCCCGCGCGTACGCCCGCCGGCCGTTGACGCGGACCGCGGAGTACGCCGGCGGGGCCTGGACAATGGTACCGGTGAACGCCGGCAAGGCCGCACGGATCGCGGCCGCCGAAGGACGGTTGGGGGAGCGCCCGGTGACCGAACCTTCGGCGTCGAGCGTATCCCGGGACACCCCCCAGCGGATCCGGAAACGATACGACTTGGCCGCGCCCATCGTCCACGGCACCGTCTTGGTGGCCTCCCCGACGGCCACCGGCAGGACGCCCGTAGCCAGCGGATCCAGCGTGCCGGCGTGTCCCGCCTTCACCCCGCCCAGCGCCCGCTTCACGTGCGCCACGGCGTGCGCCGACGACATGCCCGACGGCTTGTCCAGCACCAGCCATCCGGCTGTCTCAGGCAGCATCAACTGCCTTGGCAAGGCCCAGCAGGCGGTCAACTTCGGCCGCTTGATCGAGCTGCCGGTCCAGCCGGAAATGGAGTTTCGGGGCATACCGGAGCTGCGCCCGGCGGGCGACCCGCCCCGCCAGGTACGGAGCGGCCCGCACCAGCCGCTCGAGCAGGCTGGCCGCCCCGGCCGAAGGGTCCGCCCCGAACGGCAGGATGAAAACGTCAGCGTGCCGGAGATCTCCGCTCATCCGGACCTCGAGGACGGTCACGCTGGCTTCGCGCAGTACCGGATCCCGGAGGGAATCCCCGCCCAGCACGTGGACCAGCGCTTCCTGCACGGCGCGGCCGACCCGGTACTTCCTGGCGCTTTCCCAGCGACCTGCGGCCACGGCCCCTACGCCCCCAAGGTACGGCGTTCCTCGCGCGCCTCGAAGCACTCGATCACGTCCTCGGGACGAAGATCCTCGTATTTCTCGAACGACATGCCGCATTCGGTGCCGGCGCGCACCTCGTTGACATCATCCTTGAACCGCTTGAGCGTCGCCAGCTTGCCGGAATGGATGACGACGTTGTCGCGCAGCAGCCGCACGCTGGCGCCGCGCCGGACGACTCCCTCGGTCACCTCGCATCCCGCCACGTTTCCGATCTTGCTGACCTGGAACACCTGCTTGATGCGCGCGTAGCCGAGGAAATCCTCGCGGATCTCGGGGGTGAGCAGGTCGGAAAGCATCGACCGCACGTCGTCGATCAGTTCGTGGATCAAGCCGAAATAGCGGATGTCCACGCCCTGACGCCGGGCCAGCTGGCGCGATACCGCATCGGCCCGGACATTGAATCCCACCACCAGCGCCGGGGTCGCCGCGGCGAGCGTGACGTCGGATTCGGTGATGGCGCCAACTCCCTGGTGCAGGATGTGGCAGCCGACCTCTTCGGTGGCGAGTGCCGCCAAAGCCTGCGCGATCGCCTGCAGGGGCCCGTGGGCGTCCGCCTTGACGATGACCGCCACCGTCCGGCGCTGCTCGGAGCCCATGGTCTGCAGCATCTCCTCGACCGAAGTTCCCTTGGCCATGGCCGCCACCCGCTTCTGCTTCTCGATGCGCTCGCGGTACTCGCTGACCTCCCGGGCCCGCGCATCGCTCCCGACCACGACAAATTCGTCACCGGCCTCGGGCACCTCGCTCAAGCCCAGCATCTCCACGGCCACCGAAGGCGCCGCCGACGGAATCTTCCGGCCGCGCTCATCCGACAGGGCGCGCACCCGGCCCCACTTCGCACCGGCCACGACGATGTCGCCGATTTCCAGGGTTCCGCGCTGCACCAGCAGAGTCGCCACCACGCCCCGGCCCCGGTCCAGCCGGGCCTCGATGACCACCCCTTCCGCCGACCGGTTGGGATTGGCCTTCAGGTCGGCCATCTCCGCCTGCAGCAGGATGGCGTTGAGCAGGCCATCGAGATTGGTCTTCTCGGTCGCCGAAACCTCCACGGCCATCACGTCGCCGCCATGGTCCTCGGTAATGATCTCATGCTGCAGCAACTGGTTCTTGACCCGCTCGGGATCGGCGCCGCGGACATCGATCTTGTTGATCGCGAGCACCATCTGCTTGCCCGCGGCGCGGGCGTGCTGGGCCGCCTCGATCGTCTGCTCCATGACTCCGTCGTCGGCCGCCACCACCAGCACCACGATATCAGTGACGTCCGCCCCGCGCGCCCGCATGGCCGTGAAGGCGGCGTGCCCCGGCGTATCGATAAACGTGATCTTCTGGCCGTTGTCGGTCGTGATCTGATACGCGCCCACGTGCTGGGTAATCCCGCCGGCTTCCTTGGCCGCGACATCCGTCGACCGGACGGCGTCGAGGATCGATGTCTTCCCGTGATCGACATGGCCCATCACGGTCACGACCGGGCTTCGCGGAACCAGATTCTCGAGGTTGTCGTCGGCCGCCTTGAGACCGATCTCGACGTCCGCCGCCGACACCCGCTTCACCTGGTGGCCCAGTTCCCCCACCACCAGTTCCGCCGTGTCCGCATCAATGGCCTGGGTTACCGTCGCCATCACACCCAGGCCCATCAGGGTCTTCACGACCTCGGCGCTGCGCACCGCCATCCGGTTGGCGAGCTCCTGCACGGTAATGGCTTCCGGAATGACGACCTCGCGCACCACCTTCTGGGGGGCGCCGCCCTTGGCCCGGCGCTGGGCCTGCCGTTCCCGCTCACGGGCCCGCCGCACCGACGCGAGCGAGCGCTGCCGCTCGGTATCGTCCAGCGCCTGCTGCACCGTGATCTTGCCCGAACGCCGACGTTCGACCGGTTCGACCCGGTTGGCCGGCTTGCGATTGTCCCGCCGTGGACGATTGCGGGGCTTGCGGGTGCGCTCGGGCGATTCCGGCCCCCGCGGCGAACCGGGGCGCGGGCCCGGGGTATGGCCCCCGGCCGGCCGGAGGCCGGTCGACCGGCCTCCCCCCGGATGCGGGCCCGCGGGGCGGGCCCCCGCGGGGCCGGGCCGGCTGCTCCGGGCTTCGCCCGGCCGCCGGCCCGGCCCCGCGGAGGGTGCGGGCGGGCGGCGCATGCCCGGCCCCCGGGGATCCGGATCCCGGCGGCCGGGGAACCGCTGGCCGCGACCCACGATGCGCACCTCCGGCCCGGTTGCAACCGATGGATCCTCGGTGACGCCCGGGTCGCCGGCTTCCATGGGCGGGGGGTCGTAGTCGACCGGGGCGCGGACCGCTGCCGGTTGCCGGCGAGTCCTGGAAGGCGCCCCGAGCTCCTGCTCGGGCGGCGGCACGATCGTGACCTGATCGGCCGGGTCGGGCGGCGGTTCCGCCAGCCGCCGGGCCCGCTCCTCAAGCGCCCGAAGCCGGGCCCTGCGTTCGCCTTCCGACAGGCCGCTGGGGGGCCGCCGACCGGGCGGCGGCACGACCGGACCAGCCTTCCCGGGCGGTGCAGCAAGGGGGGATCGAAGCGTCAGGCCGGAGCGGTCCGACTTCGCCTTGTGCTCCTCCATTCGTCCGCCGGCGCCCTTCCTGAACACCCGCTTCTTGCGCCGCTCGACCTCGACCGGCTTGCTGCGACCGTGCGAAAAGTTCTGCCGCACCGTCCCGCCGCTGACCCTGCTGCTCAACTGAAGACTCTCCGGGCGGCCGCCCTTTCCGTCTGATTGGGAGCCAAGAGGTTTATCGGTCATGCCTGATTTCCGTGTGTGGCCGGACGCAGGCCGGCCAGGCGTTGCAGATCGCGCACGATCCGGTCGCAAAGCGGTCCGGCCCCGATGGCGAGGTAGGCGGCGCTGGCAACGCCGAAGGGCGCACCGAGCGCGGTCTTGCCCGGACCGGTACCCGTCGCGATTCCGTGCGCCGCGGCGGCCTGCAGCATCCTGGGCGCCTGCGAGCCCGCATCGTCAGCCACGACCAGCAGGCCGGCTTGCCCGGTGTGAACCGCCTCGAGTGCACGGTCGCGTCCATGGACGGCGGCGCCGGCCCGGCGGGCCAGCCCGACCGCGTCGACCACCCGCCTGACAACGAGCTCCTCGACCTGCGCGGCCAGATCCGCCGGCGGCTCGACCCGGCACCGGAAGGCCCGGGCGAACAGGTTGCGCCGCACCGCCTCTTCTATGCGTGTGCGCCGGGCGCCGATCCAGGCGCCGCGGCCAGGCAGGCGCTCGGCCAGGTCCGGGATCACCGTGGTGCCGTGAGCGACAAACCGTACGAGGGCCGACCGGTCCTCCACCGCATGCGTGACGACACAGCGCCGGCGGCCCGGGTCACGCGACGTCCGCGCCGTCTTCATGCAGTCACTTCCGCCGGCGGGGCGGCGGCCGGCGCACCCTCTGCCTTGCGTTCCTCATGGGCGAACCAGTGCGCGCGGGCCGTCATGACCACCTTGCTGGCATCGTCGCGTTCCAGTTCCACGTCATGCAGCCGGATGCCGGGCCCCATCTCCTCGTCGATGGCGCGATAGAACACCCGCAGCTTGTCCAGGGCCACCTTGTCCGACAGCAGGTCCATCACCTCGTCGTTCGAAAGGTCGGCAAGCTGATCCAGCGTCCGGATGCCATTGAGGCCCAGGACCACGAGCATCGACGGACTGAGCTGCTCGATCGCCGCGACCTCGTCGGTCACGCCAAGCTTCGACCGGATCCTCAACAGTTCCTCGTTGCGCTCCAGGATCACCTTGGTGGCCCGTTCACGGAGTTCCTCGGCCACCTCTTCCCGGAGACCCTCGATCTCGGACAGCTCCTCGAACGGGACAAACGCGATCGCCTCCAGCGAATCAAATCCTTCCGTGACCAGCAGGTGCGCCACCACCTCATCGACATCCAGGGTCTCGACGAACATCCTGATCAGTTGCCGCAACTCCTCCTGGCGCCGATCCGATTCCATCTTCTCGGTCAGGATCTTGATTTCCCACCCGGTCAGCTTGGTCGCCAGGCGTACGTTCTGGCCGCGGCGGCCGATGGCATAGCTCTGCTGATTTTCGGGCACCACCACCTCGACCCGCGTGGCGTCGTCGTCAATGATGACCTTGGTCACCTCGGCCGGCACCAGCGCATTGACGATGAACGTCGCGGTATCGGGCGACCACTGGATGATATCGACGCGCTCGCCCTGCAGCTCGCCGACCACTGCCTGGACCCGGCTCCCGCGCATGCCCACGCAGGCACCGACCGGATCGATTCCCGGATCACTGGAGATCACCGCGATCTTGGCGCGGCTGCCGGGGTCGCGGGCAGCCGACACGATCTCGACCACCCCGTCATAGATCTCGGGCACTTCCTGCGAGAACAGCTTGACGAGAAACTCGTTGCAGGCCCGCGACAGCAGGATCTGCGGGCCCCGGGTCTCCTCGCGCACCTCCATGATGTAGGCGCGAATGCGGTCGCCGGCCCGATACGCCTCCTTGGCGAGGGTCTGATCGCGGCGCATGAACCCTTCCGCCCGGCCCAGATCCACGATCACGTTGCCGTACTCGAAACGTTTCACGATGCCGTTGATGATCTCGCCGACCCGCCCCTTGAATTCCTCGTACTGGCGCTTGCGCTCGGCTTCGCGCACCAACCGGTACACCACCTGCTTCGCCGTTTGCGCGGAAAGGCGGCCGAGGTCGATCGGCGGCAGCGCCTCGCGGATGAGATCGCCGACCTTGACGTCCGGATCGCGGGCGCGACCGTCCTCAAGGCTGATCTGCCGGTGCCAGTTGTCGACCGGCTCGGCCACCTCCAGCACCCGCTGGAGGGTGATCTCGCCGGACTGGCGGTCCACATGGGCCTTCACGTCCAGTTCGTGCCCGTACTTCCTCAACGCCGCCGCCTGCACGGCCTCTTCCATGGCGCCCAGCACCACGTCAGGTTCGATCAGGCGTTCGTTGGCAATGGACTGGGCGAACTCGAGAAGTTCCGGTCCCCCAAGCTCGGGAATTGCGTTCACGTTCTGCGTCAATGCGCCTCGTCTCCGGCCCACCGTCCCCGCACTGGCGGCGCCAATGCGGCCGGAGTTCTCTTCCAGAATTCTGCCGGACTGTCCCGGACCATGCACGGCTCCGCGCCAGACCGGTCCGGCTCAGTGCGGCTCACGGGCTCCACGGCACGATCCGGCGGGACAACATCGCCCCGCCATTCCGCACACGGGCACCGCTGGCGGCTGCCGACTTTCGCGACACCACACATCACGTAGTCGAGACATGCTTGAAGGGACAATCGCGGAAAGTCCGCGAGGCCATCATACAGCCTGCAGCCGGGGGTTCAACCCGCGCCCGGGGCGGCGCGAACCGGGCCCGGTCGCCGATGGGGCCACGGCCGGGCCGGCCGGGTCTTTCTGGTGCGGGTGGTCGGACTCGAACCGACACTCTGTCGCCAGAACCGGATTTTGAATCCGGCGCGTCTACCCATTCCGCCACACCCGCGCACCTCCACCTGCCGGACGTACCCCACAGTAGCCGGGGGCGCAAGCCCGGAACAACCCCGGCAGGGACGGGCGCAGGGGCGCCGTGCAGCACCCGGACCGAAAGGCCCGGGCCGGCGCCCGCCCGCGCCGACCGGCCAGCACGGAAATGCGCGGACGCGAGACGCCCGCTTGAAGGTCAGGCTCCGGCGCCTCATGCCGGGAGGCCCCGGCCAGGACGCGTTGCACCTTGCGAGTACAGGAAACCTCCCGGCCGGAGGCGAAGGGCATCCCCGGAAGCAGCGGATGCGGCGAACCCGGCACGGCAGACCTTCCCGCACCCTGTCGAGGATCCGGGTGCCGAACCGGCGGCAACCGGATTCCTCGCCGGCCATGACCGGCGAGGAATCCGTTGCACGGACCGGCCGACCCGACCATACTCTTGCACCATGGAAGGATCGGCAGAAACGACCCCCAGTCGGCGGGCGGCCCGGATCGTATCGCGTCCGGGCCAAAGGGTGTCGAACCCGGACCATGTCTTTCGGGAGGGCGAGATCAGCCAGCTGGTAGGGCTTTTCTCTCGCATGCTCAGGGCCGGCCTGTGGCACGACTACAGCATCAGTCATTCCGACACGTGGGCCGCGTTCTGCGTCTACCGGTACGCACGCGAGGCACCGGAATACCAGCTGGTCCGCGCCCGCTCGGGCGGGCGGATGCGGGAATGGCAGGTCCTGCAGCGCGGAAAGGTCCTCAGGTGCTCGGCCAGCCTGCCGCTGCTGCTCGCCTGGCTTGAAGCCCGCACCCGTCGCCTGCGGCGGGGCTGACCCGGCCTCATGTCCCGCCGACCGTTCCGCTGGCGCCTGCGGGTCCGCTACAACGAGGTTGACGCACAGGCGCTGGTGTATTTCGCCCGGCACCTCACGTATTTCGACAACGGGATCACGGAATTCCTGCGGGCGCTGCCCTTCGACCTGTTCGGATATGCCCGTGACACGGGCTTCGATTTCAACGTGGTCCGCGCGGAAGTCGACTTTGCCCGGCCGGTGCGACTCGACGATGACCTGGAGGTCGCCATCAGGGTCGCGCGGCTCGGGTCGTCGAGCATCACGTTTGGCGCCGCCCTGCATCCCGCCGGTCACGAGGAGGTCCTTTCGCAGGGCCGCATCGTCTGGGTACATGCCGATCAGGGCGCCCTGCGGGCCGTACCGCTCCCGGACACCCTCCGCCGCCGCCTCGCGCCGCACCGGCCGCCGCCCGCGGCGGCCTGATCTCCGGGCCGTGTCACGGAAACCGCCGGCGGCGCTCCGCCCCGGGGTTCCGCCGGCCCGTGACCTTCACCCCTCACCTTTCACCGGGAGCCGTGGCCGGACGGCGGCCGCCTGATGATCCTGGTATCCGGTGGACAGACCGGCGCCGACCAGGGCGCCATGGAAGCCGCCCGGGCGCACGGCATTCCGATTGCCGGATGGTGCCCCGGCGGCCGCTGGACCGAATCGGGGCCGCTGACCGGGGACTGGCCGCTGACCCCGACTCCCTTGCGGCGGCCCATTCAGCGCACCCTGCGAAACCTGCGGATGGCGGACGGCGTCCTGATCCTGGCCATGCGCCGGATCCGCGGCGGCAGCGCCGTGCTGCCCCGGATGGCCGGGGTGGCGCGGCCCCGGACCGTCCTTGACCCCCGAGACCCCCGGTCGGTACCCGGCACGGTCCGGTTTTGTCAGCGGCACCGGATCGAACGGCTGCTGGTCGGCGGACCCCGCGAAAGCGAAGAACCCGGTATCCAGGCAGCGGTGCGGGCGATGATGGCACGGTTCTTCGCCACGGACCGGTCCGTACCCAGACCTCGTGCGCCGCCCGATCCAGGGGGTCGGTGAAGGGCCGGCCGCCTGACCCGCAAGTCCGGGGTTCACGGCCGCATCCTGACGAACGCCCCGTTTTTTCGGTCCGGCGGGGCCGGTGGCGGGTCGCCCGGTCCCGCGCCGGCCCGGGCCGACCCTTTCGGGAATCCCGACGCGGCGAAGACAGGACCGGATCCTGGCGCCGCGTCCGTCCCCGACACCGGTGCCTGATGCCCTGATCATCCTCCGGTCCGGTTCCGGCGGCCGCCGGACGGCCTGCGGAGCCGTTCAGGTTCCGAAGGGAACTGTGATATCTTGTGCCTTGCTCGCAGACTGCACCGGGAAGCGAGGCACCAATCCGTACCCCCGATCATCATCCGGGCACCGCTGCTCCCGTCACCGTCTCGAGGCTTCCGGAACGCGGCCAGGCGGGCGGGCGGAGGCCGCGCGAACACCCGTCAACACGGTGGAGCGGTGAAGCAGCGTTCATCCGGTGGGCGTTCACCGTCCGTCCGCACCCCCGGCCCCGCCGTCCCCGCATGAGCGAACGCTTGCCCCGGCGCGTGGGCGGGTACCTGCACCGCGTACCGCACCGGCGCCTCTCCCGATACGGTGCGGCGGTGCTGGCGGGTTCGGTATCGGCGCTGGCGTTCGCACCGGTTCACGCAGTGCCGGTACTGCTGGTGTCCTTTCCGGTGCTCGTCTGGCTGACCGCCGGGGGATCCGTGCGCCAGGCCTTCGGGACGGGCTGGATGTTCGGCTTCGGCCAGTTTGCGGCCGGACTCCACTGGATCGGTGCATCGTTCGTCTACACGGGTCCGTTCGGATGGATCGCCGGAGTCCTTGCCGTGGGCGGCCTGTCGGCCGGTCTCGCGGTCTTTCCCGGGCTGGCGGCGGCCGGGGCCCGCCGGTTTCGCCATCCGGCCCGGCAGCTCGTCGCATTCGGTGCCGCCTGGGCTTTGGCTGAAGGAATCCGCAGCTGGCTGCTGACCGGCTTTCCGTGGAACCTCACCGGACAGGTCTGGGCCTTCTCGGTCCCCACGCTCCAGCCGGTGGCGTGGATCGGAACCCACGGACTCGGAGCCGCAACGGTATTCGCGGCGCTGGCCCCCGCCGCCCTGGCCAGCCGGCAGGTGCGGTTGGGGGTGCTGCTCCCGGCCCCGCTGGCGGCCGTGCTCTTCCTCGGCCTGCTGCGCGACAACGTGCGCACCCTTGATCTGGGTGAGGGACCGGTCGTGCGCATCGTCCAGGGCAACGTCTCGCAGGCCGATCGGCTCGACCGGGGTCGCCACGGCGGGAACCTCCAGCAGTACGTGGACACCTCGGGCGCCGCCCCGGCCGGCGCCGAGCCGCAGCTGGTGATCTGGCCGGAAGCCGTCCTGCCCTTCGATCCGACGACCCGGGAGGAGCTTCGGCGCAGCATCCAGCAGGCGCTCCCGGGCCCGGCCCGGCTCGCCACCGGCGCCTTCCGGGTCGACCCGGCCACCGGTGCCGTATTCAACAGCCTCTTTTTCCTGGATCCGGAGGGGGCGGTTGAAGCGGTCTATGACAAGGTGCACCTGGTGCCGTTCGGGGAGTTTCTCCCGCTTGCGGACTGGCTGCCCGGGTCGGTGCTGCCGGTCACGGGACGGGGGCTGCACGCCGGAACCGGGCGCACCCGGGTCACGCTGCCCGGATTTCCGCCGGTCGCTCCGGCGATCTGCTACGAGATCATCTTTCCGACCTCCACGGGCGGACCGGACCGGCCGGGCTGGCTTCTCAACGTGACCAACGACGCCTGGTTCGGGCGCACGTCCGGACCGTACCAGCATTTCGCGCAGGCCCGAATCCGTGCCGTCGAAGAGGGCTTGCCGGTCCTGCGCGCCGCCAACACCGGGATTTCCGCCGTCATCGACGCCCGGGGCCGCGTGCTCGCACACCTCGAACTGGGCCGCCGCGGCATCATTGACCACCCGCTGCCGCTGCCCGGAAAGCCGCCGCTGCATGCGGTCACCGGCGATGCGCCGCTCTTCGGGGGGTTGACCGCCCTCCTGTCGCTCCTGGTCCTGACTGCATCCCGCCGGCGCGAACCGGCGGCCGGCCCCGCCGGAGCACGAACGGAACCCCGCCCGGACCGATGACGAACCCCGCTGCCCCGGCCGCCGCCATCCGCGGCGCGGCCGCCTGGATTGCCCGGCATCGCCTGGAACGCCGCCCGCTGGCCGCCCTGCCCGGGCCCCTGCAGCCGCGGGACGAGGCCGCGGCCTACGCGGTCCAGCACGCGCTCCATCAGGCGCTCGACACCGCCGGACGCGGACGGCGGACGGGCTGGAAGATCGGCTGCACGAATCCCCGGATGCAGCGCTACCTCGGGATCGGCCATCCGGCCGGCGGCGGCGTGGCAGCCGGCACCGTCCAGTACGGAAGCGGACAGTACCGCCACGCCGACTTCGTCCGGCCCGGAGTCGAGATCGAGATCGCCGTGCGGCTCGGGGCCACGCTGTGCGCCAGCGACGGGCCCTTCCGCGGCCCGGACCTGGCGGGGGCAGTGGAGGCGGTCATGCCCGCCATCGAGATCGTCGATGACCGCTATGTCGACCGGACCCGTCTGGGCACTCCGACCCTGATCGCGGATGATTTCTTCGGCGCCGGCGCCGTGCTGGGGGCCGCGACTCGCCTGACCCCGGCCCTTGACCTCGCCGCCCTCGCCGGAGAGGTCCGGATCAACGGAAGAAGCCTCTCGTCCGGTCGCGGAAGCGACATTCTCGGCCACCCGCTCGAGGCCCTGGCCTGGCTTGCTTCCCACCCTTCGGCATGCGGCGGTACCGTGCGCGCCGGAGACTTCGTACTGCTGGGCAGCGTGACGGCGGTGCAGTGGGTCGAGCCGGGCGCGGCGGTCGAAGGAAGCTTCGACGGTCTGGGAACCGTGCATGCCCTTGTCGGTTGATCCGCGCGACGCGGCCCTGTTCCGGGACCGGGCCGGGCCGGAACCCGGGGCGCCGCGGCCCGCGGGCCGGTGGCGAATCCGGATCCGCCGGCTGGCGCTGGGACTCGGCCTGGCCGGAGTGCTGGCCGCGGCCGCGGGCGGCGTCGCCGTGATCGTCGTGCTCAGCCGGTTCGGACAGGACCTGCCGGAATACCGGCAGCTCATGAACTACGAACCGGCAGAAACTTCACGCACCTATGCGGCCGACGGGCAACCGCTCGGCCGCTACGCGGAACAGGACCGGCTGTTCGTGCCGATTCGCTCGATCCCGGAACAGCTGGCCAACGCGTTCATTGCGGCGGAGGACCGCAACTTCTGGACGCACGCGGGGCTGGACTTCCGCGGAATCGCCCGGGCGGCCGTGCAGAATGTCGAACGCCTGGCGAGCGGCCGCCGCCCGATCGGCGCCTCCACCATCACGCAACAGGTAGCGAAGGTGTTTCTGCTGACCCGCACCGTATCGATTGAGCGGAAGGTGAAGGAGGCGCTCCTCGCACTGCGCATGGAGCGCGTCATCAGCAAGGAACGGATCCTGGAACTGTACCTCAACGAGATCTATCTCGGCTTCCGCTCCTACGGGGTCGCCGCCGCGGCGCGCAACTACTTCGACAAGTCCCTTGATCAGCTGTCACTGGCGGAAATGGCCTATCTGGCAGCCCTTCCCAAGGGACCCAACAACTACCATCCGGAACGCCGGCGGCCGGCGGCCCTGGCCCGGCGCGCCTACGTCCTCCGGCGCATGACCGAGGAAGGATTCGTGTCGACCGCCGCCGCCGCCGCCGCGCACGAGGAGCCGCTGACGACCGTGGCCCGCGAAGGCCGGGATGCACTCGTGGCGGCCCCGCACTTTGCCGAAGAGGTGCGGCGCTGGATCGTCGGCACGATGGGAGAGAAGTCGCTGTACCAGGGCGGCCTGACGGTGACCACCACGCTCGAGCCGCGGTTGCAGGCCATCGCCGTGGAGACGCTGCGCGACGGGCTGGAAACGTACGACCGGCGGCGCGGCTACCGGGGTCCGGTCGGCACGATCGAGGATCCCGAAACGGCCGACTGGCCGGGCCGGCTGGCGGATCCCGATGCCGTCACCGTCGCTGTACCTCCGCACCTGCAACCGGCAGTGGTCCTGGAAGCGGACGGGCAGGCCGCGCGAATCGGACTGGCGAACGGGGCAATCACGGATCTGGCCGATGCCGACATGGCGTGGGCCTTCGACGGCCGGGACGTCCGGGTGCCGGCGGACTTGCTGGAGCCCGGTGACGTGGTACTGGTGGAGATGCTGGCCGGCGAGGAGGAGCCGCGGCCGGCGTTGCGGCAGGTTCCGGAGGTGGAAGGAGCCCTGGTCGCGCTGGACCCGCGCAATGGACGCGTGCTGGCGCTCGTCGGCGGCTATGACGATCACGACTTCGGGTTCAACCGCGCCACCCAGGCCAGGCGTCAGCCCGGTTCGGCGTTCAAGCCCTTCATCTACCTCGCCGCCCTGGAACAGGGGCTGACACCGGGGAGCCGGGTACTGGATGCGCCACTGGTCATCGACCAGGGGCCGGCGCTCGAGAAATGGCGGCCCCAGAACTACGTGGAGGGCCGCTTCTACGGCCTGCGGACCCTGCGCGACGGGCTCGAACGGTCACGGAACGTGATGACCATCCGGCTCGCCAGCATGCTGGGAGTGGAGCGCATCGGCGAAATCGCCGAGCGCTTCGGGCTGGGTCCGGCCCAGCCGTATCTCGCCACGGCGCTCGGCACCATGGAGACCACACCGGTCGCCCTTGCCGCCGCGTATGCGGCCCTGCTGAATGGCGGCCGCCGAATCGAGCCCGCGTTCGTCGAACGGGTCCAGGACCGGCACGGACGCACGCTGCACCGCCGGGACACGCGGCCCTGTGCGGCCTGCGCCGCCGAAACCGACACTCCCCCGCCGCTCGTCCCGCTCGGGATCCCGATCGCCGACCCGGTGAACACGTTCCAGATCACGTGGATGCTGAAGGGCGTGATCGACGTCGGCACCGCGCGCCGGCTGAAGGATCTGGGCATTCCCCTGGCCGGCAAGACCGGGACCACGAACGATTTCCTCGACGCCTGGTTCGTGGGCTTTTCCCCCGATCTTGTCGTCTGCGTGTTTGTCGGTCATGACCAGCCCCGGTCGCTGGGCCGGGGCGAAAGCGGGGGGCGGGTCGCCGCCCCGATCTTCGGGAGGTTCATGGAGCGCGCGCTGGCAGGGGAAACAGGGGCCCCGTTCCGGATCCCGGACGGGGTCGACATGGTGCGCATCGACGCCGACACCGGGCAGCGGCCGGAACCGGGGTCGCAGCGGGTCATCTTCGAGGCGTTCGTCCGCGGGACCGGCCCCGAATCCTCCGGCCCCGCGGTGCGCGGCTTCGAGGACGAGATCTACTGACCCGCAGCCGGAACCGGCTTGGGCCGCTTACGCGTCGTATCCCGGATTGCAGCGGTCCAGCAGCCGCTTGGAGGCCCTGAAGAACTGATCCGCGGTACAGAGCCCCGTTTCCGACTCGCGGAGCACGTCCGCGGCGATCGCCGCCGCAGCCGCGGCCGGTACCTGCCTGAGCGGTTGGCCGGTCGACATCGCCGCCACCTGCGCAGCGCAGGCCCGCTCCAGGAAATAGAGATCCTCCCAGGCCCGGGCCACCGTGCGGCCGGCCACCAGGACACCGTGGTGGGCCATGAACAGCACGTCGCTGTCCCCGATCGCATCGACGATCGGGCCGGTCTTTTCGGCGTCGAACACCACGCCCTCGAACGCGTTCATCATGGCCGTGCGCCCGAAAAACCGGCAGGCGTTCTGATCGGCCATGTGCAGCCCGCCCCCATCAATCATGCAGAGCGCAAGGGCGGAACGCATGTGCGTGTGCATGATGCAGGCGGCATCGGGACGGGCGCGGTGCACCGCGCCGTGAATGAGAAAGGCGGTGGGCTCGGCGGTCCCCTCTCCCGCGACGACAGTTCCGTCCCCGTCGATCACCAGCAACGCGCTGGCCGTGACCTCGGACCAGTGCATGCCGAAGGGAATCAGCAGGTAACGGTCTTTCTCGCCGGGCACGGCCAGGGTCAGGTGGTTGCAGATACCCTCGGACAGCCCGTGGTGGTCGGCCAGCCGGTAGGCCGCGGCCAGATCCACCCGGGCGGCCCGCTCGGCGTTGTGCGAACTTCGCATGGCGGTTTCCTCGTGACGGCTCAGAATGCGATCATCTGCCGAATCGTGTCACCGTCGTCCAGGCGGTCGAACCCCTCGTTGATCTGATTGAGCGGGAGGTGGTCGCTGACCAGCCGGTCGATCGGCAGGCGCCCGGCCCGAAACAGTTCCAGGTAGGCCGGAATGTCGCGCCGGGGAACGCAGGATCCGAGGTAGCTTCCCTTGATGGTCCGCTCCTCCCCGACAAGTTGCACGTGCGGGACCGCAAACGTCGCGTCCGGCGGCGGCAGGCCGCTGCTCGTGGTGGTGCCGCCGCGCCGCGTGATCGCGTAGGCAAGCTCCATCGCCGGCGAGGAGCCCACGCACTCGAACGCGTACTCGACACCGCCGCCGGTCATCTCCCGCACGGTTTCCCTGACCTCGGGATTCGATGCGTTCACGACGACATCGGCACCGATCTGGCGGCCGGATTCCAGCTTGCTGTCGAGAAGGTCAAGGCCGATCACCCGTCCGGCGCCGGCCGCGCGGGCCCCGAGCACGGCGGCAAGCCCGGTTCCGCCCAGCCCGATGACGGCGACATCGGCGCCGGGGCGCACCTTCGCCGTATTGACGACCGCGCCCATGCCGGTGATCACCGCACACCCGAACAGCGCCGCCTGATCCAGCGGAATGTCAGGGTCCACGCGCACCAGCGACCGGGCGCTGGACACCGCATACTCGGCAAAGCACGAGACCCCGACCTGATGGTTGATCAGTTCGCCGCCGAGCCGAATGCGCCGTTCCCCGGACAGCAGGGTGCCGGCCACGGCCGCCGCCGCCCCCGGCTCGCACAACGCCGGGCGCCCCTCGGCACAGGGCAGGCAGTGGCCGCAACTCGGCACGAACACGTAGACCACGTGATCCCCGACCTGCAGTTCGTCCACTCCCGGCCCCACGGCTTCGACGACGCCGGACCCCTCGTGTCCGAGCACCATCGGCAGTGCGCGCGGCCGCGAGCCGTTGACCACCGACAGGTCGGAGTGACAGAGCCCGGCCGACACCATCCGGACCAGGACCTCTCCGGGACCGGGATCCAGCAGCTCGATTTCCTCGATCTTGACCGGTCGCGACTCCGCGTACGGCCGCGGGACTCCCATGGTGTGCAAGACGGCGGCGCGACATTTCATGAGCGAATGTTCCTCCGAACTGGAATGGCCGGAATCAGAACCGGACCGAATCGCCGCCCTTGAGCGACAGCATGGCGCGCGCCTCGTCCGGCGTGGCCGTGGCCAGCGACAGGCCTTCCAGGATCTTGCGCACGCGAATGACCTGTACGGCGTTGCTGGCCGCAAGCCGGCCGGGGCCGTCCCAGAGCGAGTCCTCGAGGCCGACCCGCACGTTGCCGCCCTGCGCGGCCGCCAGCGCCGCGACGCGCATCTGCTGCCCGCCGCCGCCCAGCACGGACCAGATCCAGGCATCGCCGAACAGCCGGTCGGCGGTCCGCTTCATGTGCGCGATGTCTTCGGGATGGGTCCCGATCCCGCCGAAGATTCCGAAGACCGTCTGGATAAAGAGCGGCGGCTCCACCAGCCCCTCGTCCAGAAAGTACCGGAGGTTGTACAGGTGGCTGGTGTCGTAGCACTCGAACTCGAAGCGCGTCCCGTTCCCGCTGCAGGCCCGGAGAATGTTCTCGATGTCCTCGAAGCTGTTGCGAAACACGTTGCTCCGGCTGGAGGCCAGTGCTTCGTACTCCCACTCGTGCCGGAAGGTCCGGTAGCGCTTCAGCATCGGGAACAGGCCAAAGTTCATCGAACCCATGTTCAGCGACGCCACTTCCGGTGCGAATTCGACCGCCGGACGCATGCGTTCGTCTACCGGCATGCGGGGCGCTCCCCCCGTCGTGATGTTGACCACCGCATCGCAACCCTGCTTGATCCTCGGCAGGAACTGCCGGAAGACGTCCGGATCCTGGGTCGGGCGTCCGTCGGCGGGCTGACGGGCATGCAGGTGAAGGATCGACGCACCGGCCTCGGCCGCCTCGATCGCCTGGGTGGCGATCTCGTCCGGTGTGACCGGAAGGTGCGGAGACATGGACGGCGTGTGGATGGACCCCGTCACCGCGCACGTCACAATGACCCTGCGCCGTGTCCGGCCGGAGGAGTCGGCGGCCGCGGGCGTGGACGCAGGCATGGCCATGGTCATGACTTCCGTTCCGATGGCGGTCGGCCCGCCGGGTGCATTCTAGCGTGGGTGCACGGCATCCCCGCCGCCGGTCGTCCCGCGCGGGATTTTAGCAGGCGACCCAACAGAAGACAGAACCGGGCCGAACCCGTTCACGGCGCGCCGGAGCGGTGAACGCATGCCCGGGCCGCCACGGCGCCCGGTGCCGGCCGGCCGCACGGAGTTACGAACCCTTCGCTCCGTCCCCGTCCCGCTCATCTTCTCCCCGCGTAACTGCTCACCCCCTTCATTGACCATTGACTGTGCTGGCTTGCGGCGTTGATGCGTCGAGGCAGGGTTCGCCAGCGGCCGGCGGGCGGGCCTGGATGCTTGGTATCCAGTTGGTGAGACCGTTTCTCGCGTGGTGGAGGGGTGTTTCGATCCTGTGGCGTCGTGTTGACGGCAGTTCGATGCACTCACAGCAGGGAGTGAGTGCAACTCATCGTACAGTCCCTTGGGACGTGCCTGACAGAGCACATTCGGATTCACGGTTGGATCTCGTGCATTTGCAAGTACGAAGGCCGCGCCGGCGGCAAGTTGATGTTCCTGACAAATTCGAGGTGAACAGTTACCCTCGGATGATCCCGATCTGGCGGAACTGCAGAGACGCCGGGATCAACTGCCGCCACCCCAGAACCGAACGCTTGCGATCCGGGGACGGTGATGGGTTCGGACCCTCGTCTCGCAGCCTTGGATCTCACCTGACGATGGCCGATCTTCCCACTCCCCACGACACGCTCTTCCGGGCGCTGCTTGCCGATCCGGAACGCGTCCGCGACTTCCTCCGCGACCATCTCCCGAACAACATTTCGGGCCTTCTGGCCGACACCCCGCCAGAGATCGTCGAGGGCAGCTTCGTCGACGAGGCGCTGGCCGGCAGCCAGAGCGACCTGCTGTTCAGGGTCGGCCTCGTCTCTGGCGGAGACGCCTTTATATTCATACTGGTAGAGCACAAAAGCAGGCCCGATCCCGGCCTGCCCCTCCAGCTGGCCTCGTACATGATCAGGATCTGGAAACGGTTCGCCGGCACGTCGGCGGCCCGGCTCCGGTCGCTGCCGCCGATCGTGCCGGTCGTCGTGTACCACGGAGCGGCCGGCTGGACGGCGCCCGGATCCCTGTTCGACATGATCGCGACCGACGATACGGATCTGGCCTTTCTGCCGGGTTCGGGCTATATCCTGCGCAACCTGCGCGCCATGGACTTCGACAAGCTGTCGCAGAACGCCGCGCTGCGGGCCGGTTTCATCACGCTCCGGAGGGAGGCGCTGGTCTTCCTTGCGGTGATCGCGGAAAGCCTTCCGGAGGGCAGCGATCTTAGGCGGCAGATCCTTGAATACATCCTTCGCGTCTATAACGTTGATCTGGATAGCCTGAGGACCCTGCTGCGGAACCAGGGACATACAGAACTGGAGGCGACCATGGGTACGATTGCGGAGACGCTGCTCAAACAGGGGGAGGCACTCGGGCTGAGCAAGGGCGAGGCACTCGGGCTGAGCAAGGGCGAGGCACTCGGGTTGAGCAAGGGCGAGGCGCTCGGACTGAACAAGGGTCGTCTGGAAGGGAAGGCAGAGACATTCCTGCGGCAGGCGCGAGTCCGGTTCGGGGCCGTTCCCGCGGCACGATCCGACGAGGTGCGGGCCGCCGATGTGGCGACCCTCGACCGCTGGCTTGACGCGCTGATCATCGCCGAAACGCTGGAGGAGGTTTTCGAACCCCGCAAACATCACTGATCGGGCGGTGACGCCCGCCACCGCCGAATGCCAGTCATGGGATGAATGAGAGTCTGATTTACCCTGAAGTTCTTAGCAGATTCCCGTCCAGAACTAAAATCGCCAGCGTTCGGCTGTGCAGCGATGAAGCGGTTTTCGCTCCTCGGATTACTCCTTCTGACGGATCTACAAGAGCACCAAGATCGACTGCCGTCACCCGAAGGCCAAACGCTTACAGTCCAACGGCATTTCAGACTCATTCATAGCGCATTGTCATTGCAGGATATCTTCATGATCGTCCTGCATGATCTCCGCCCTACAGCCGCGTCGCGCACCCGATCATCGCCGGCCGTCAGCGGCCTGGTGCGGCACCGGACGCCGGGCTGGCGCCCGGGCTTCCGGCGAACGGGTCAGGTCTCGCCTTCCGCAGCGTGGCGCAACTTGTGCGCAGCCAGCAGCGCCAGGCGCCGGTCCCGCCAGCGCGCCCGTGCGCGCAGACGACTGGCGGGCAGCCGCTCGCGGCGGCCGGCCTCGAGGGTCCGGGCCAGGTCTTCGCTCCACGGCCGGGGCTGCCCGCCGTCGCGGGCGAGGTCGAGATACAGCTGGCCGTAGCGGGCGACATAGTCGGCGATACCGCCGGGGGCGTTGAGGTCGATCGTCTCGAACGGCCCCATGAACGACCAGCGCAGCCCCAGCCCCGACGCCACTGCCGAATCCACGTCGTCGACTCCGGCCACGCCGTCCTCGACCAGTCGACAGGCCTCGTGCAGCAACGCCCCCTGCAGGCGGTTGACGACGAATCCGGGCACCTCCTTCTTCAACGTCACCGTCGCCTGTCCGGCCGCCTCCATCAGCCGCCGGGTGCGTTCGACGACGGCCGGGTCAGTCCACGGAGCCGGTACCAGTTCGACCAGGGGAATGAGATGCGGCGGATTCAACGGGTGCGCGACCAGGCAGCGAGCCCGTCCGCCGAGCCCGGCCGAGAACCGGGACGCCGGAAAGCCCGATGTCGAACTCGCGAGGACGGCCCCGGCTCCGGCCGCCGCATCCAGCTGCGCGAACACGGCCTGCTTCTGTTCGAGCACTTCCGGCGTGCACTCCTGCACGTGCGCCGCACCGTCCAGCGCCGCTTCCAGGGACGGGACCGCGGCGATCCGTCCCAGTACCTGCTCCGGCGGATCCTCGCCGGCCAGCCCGAGTTCCGCCAGCCCGTCCAGTTCGCCGGCAATCCCCTGCACGGCCCGCTCGACCTGGTCGGGCGCGGCGTCCCAGAGTCTGACCGGGTGGCCGGAGCGGGCGAACACGAGCGCCCAGCCGCGACCGATCAGGCCGGCGCCGACCACCGCGATGACCGAGGTCTCCGGCATCGCTCAGAGCAGCATCTGCGTGTCGCCGTCGACGGCCAGGACTTGCCCGGAGACATTCCGGGCCAGCGGGGACAACAGGAACAGCGCCGTATCGGCGATGTCCTGGGCCGTGACAAACCGGCCGAGCGAAATCACCTCGCACAGGCGCTCGCGAAGCCGCTCCGGCGATTCGCCGCGCAAGCGGGCCTTGGCGTCGATCACCCGGTCGATTCGCGGTCCCTCGACGTTGCCCGGCTGAATGGCATTGACCCGGACCCCGGCCTCTCCCAGTTCGCGCGCCAGCGACTTGGTGAAGCCGACGACCGCCCATTTGGCGGCGGCATAGGGTGTGCGCCCGGCGAATCCGAATTTTCCGGCCAGCGACGAAAGGTTCACCATGGCAGCGGCCCCCGAGGCAGCGGCCCCCGACGCCCGCAGCGCCGGCACGGCCCGGCGCGTGACGTAGAACATCCCGTTCAGATCCACGTCGATCGTGCGCCGCCAGTCCTCCGGGTCCAGTTCCTCGATCCGGCCGGTCGGCCCGCCGATGCCGGCATTGTTGACCAGTCCCTCAAGACCGCCCAGGCGGTCAATCCCGTCCTCGACCCATGCCGCGGCCTGGTCGGCATCGGATACGTCGCAAGGTTCGATCGAGATGCCGGGGTGGGCCGCGCGGAATTCGGCACAGGCGTTCTCATCGATATCGCAGGCATGCACCCGAGCGCCGTGCCGGTGCAGCGTCTCGGCGATGGCGCGGCCAATGCCGCCTGCCGCCGCGCTCACCAGTACCCGCTGGCCGGCCATCAGTTCGCTGGAAGCAATCGTCGTCATGACCCGGCCCATTCTAGCCGATCCGCCCGGGCCGGTCAGCCGGGGAGCTCGGCGCTCGGCCGGTAATCGCGGGCGAACAGATAGGCCAGGGTCGCCAGCGCGAGCACCCCGGCGATCATCAGGAAGGCCGTCGTGTAGGCGGCCGGCGGGGCCCCGTCGGCGGTTCCTCCCTGACCGGCGATGACCAGCCCGGTGGTCCATTGCAGCACGAACACGCCCCCGAAATTGAAGAAGTTCGTGAACGTGAGTGCCCGCCCGACCAGCCGCACCGGGAACAGGGCCCGGTAGTGCGCGAGCAGCAGGACGCTGAAGGCGCCGGTGAGGCCCAGGGCCCCGAAGATCACGAGATTGACCCACAGCGGCACCGGCGGGATCAGGGCGATCACGACAATGACCAGGGTGAGCCCCAGGCATCCCGCCACCGCCGTCCATTTGCGCGTGTCGAACCACCGGTCGGAACGGCCGAACAGGATGCAGCCGACGTTCCAGGCGGCGGCGGTCGCCAGCAGCGCGTTGCCGCGGTCGAGGTCGCCAAGCCCCTGCACGTCCTTCAGGTAGGGCGCACCCCAAAGCCCGAGAATGGCCAGCAGGCCGCCGTAGCCGACAAAGGAGATCGGCAACATGAACCACAGGTCGCGGGTCGCCAGGATGTCCAGAAAGCCGCGCAGCACGCCGCCCTCCGGAGACCCCGAGCGGGGCTTCCCGAACGGTGCGCCGTCCGGGGTGTCGCGAACGGTCAGCCAGAAGACCGCCGCCACCAGCAGGGTGACTGCCCCCATCCCGACAAATACTCCCTGCCAGCCGACCTGGGCCGAGGCCGCCGCCAACGGGGTGGTGGCCAAGATTCCACCGAATCCCCCGACCCCGAGCACCAGTCCGGCCATGGATGCGAAGCGGCGGGACGGCACCCAGCGCGAGAACAGCACCAGCGACCCCATCAGACCGACCGAGCAACCCACCCCCATCAACGCCCGCCCGGCCAGCAGCCCGGAGAATTCGGTGAACAGGGCGAACAGGAAGGCCCCGAGGGCGGCAACCACCAGAACCAGCGAGGTGGTGGCCCGGGGCCCGTACCGGTCGAGCAGGATTCCCAGCGGAAGCTGGGCACACGCAAAGGCGAGAAAGAAGATCCCGCCGAGGCGACCGAGTTCCTCCGGCGTGAGCGCCAGCCGGCTCATCAGTTCGGGCGCCAGAACGCCCACGGAGGAACGGTAGAACTGCGAAAGCAGGTACGCGGCGCACGCCAGCACCACCAGCCGCATCAGGGCAAGACTCATGGCTGCCGTTCTCTCCGGCCGGCGGGCGCGGCCGGCATCTCCGAACCGTGCGGATGGCACCGCCGACCGCCAGCGCGGCGCATGCTATCGTAGGAATCGACGCGGTGAAGGTCCCCGCCATGGCAAAGCACATACCGCGCACGCCGTCCCGGGCGCGACCCGCGCCTCGCCGGGATTCGCCGCCATCCCGACCACGGACCGGGCCGCCGGCGCGTCGTCCGGCGGTCACCCCAACCCCGCCTGATCCGCGCCCGGCCGAGGACAGCGCCCCCGCCCGCGCACGCACCGGAAAACGAAAACCCGGAGCTCCCGGCCGCCGGCCGGATGCCGGATCCGACCCGGCCCGGCATCCGCACCGCACCGACCGCGGCCGCCGCGCCGCCGGAAGGGCCGGCAGGGCACCCGACCGGCACGGACATGCGAACCGGAAAGAATCCGGCCCCGGACCACGGCGCACCGACGCGGAGCGCAGGGACGCCGCGGCAAGGCGGCCGCAAGACACCCGGCCGACCGGCCGGCCAACCGCGGCGCGAACCGACGGCGCCGGGAACCGGCGGGAGGGGGGTGTGCGCCCGATGCGGCCGCGCCCGACCGACCGGGCGCCGCGAACCGGCCGGAAGCGGACCGGTGCAGTACCCGAACCCCGCACCGGCACGATCGATGACGGCGGCTTTCGACGACCGCGGAGATCCCCGCGACCGACCGGCGAAGCCGGCAGCGGGCCGCCACGCGACGATCGGCGCCCGCTTTCGACGGCACGCCGGTCGGCGGCGCGGGCGGCCGCCGGGGCCCGGCCTGCGAACCGCGGTACCGGCCGGCACACGCCGCGTCCGCCTGACCGGCGAAGCGGCCAGGCGAGGCACGCGGAAGACCGGAAGCGGAAACCGGAGGCGGGATCATCCGGCGATCCGAAGCAGTTGCTGCGCGCCCGGCAGGCAGCGGTCGCGATTCTGACCTCGGTCCTGTTTCGGAACACGGCACTGCAGGCGGCGATCGCCGCTTCCCCCCTGCTTCCCGGCCTCGACGAACGGGATCGGGCGTTCGCGCGAGCCCTGGTCACCACCACGTTGCGCCGTCGCGGCCAGATCGACGCCGCCATCGGAGCATTCCTGAAGCGGCCGCTGCCGCCCCAGGCCCGGCATGCCTGGCTGATGATCCTGGTGGGAGCGGCGCAAATCCTCTTTCTGCGGGTTCCCGCCTACGCCGCGGTTTCCACCTCGATGGAACTGCTGATCCGCGGACCTGGCCGCTCGTGGCGGGGCCTGGTCAACGCCGTCTTGCGCGGCATTGCCGACCGCGGGGCGGCGATCGTACGGGACCAGGACGCCGGACGGCTGAACACGCCGGACTGGCTGTGGCGTTCTTGGACGGACACCTACGGGACGGAAAGGGCGGCGCGGATTGCGTCTGCCCACCTGCTCGAGCCGGTGCTGGACGTGTGCCCCAAGGAGGACCCGGCAGGCTGGGCGGCCAGGCTGGGCGGCACCGTCGTACTCGACCACGCCGTCCGGCTGGCGGCGTCGGGCAGTATCGAGGCGCGGCCGGGATTCCGCGAGGGCGCCTGGTGGGTGCAGGATGCGGCGGCACAGCTGCCCGTGCGGTTGCTGGGACAGGTTGCCGGAAAGAACATCGCCGACCTGTGCGCTGCACCGGGGGGCAAGACCCTGCAGCTGGCCGCCCTGGGGGCCCGCGTGACCGCGCTCGACGTGTCGGTCGCCAGGATGCGGCGGCTGGCGGCCAATCTCGCCCGCACGCGGCTCGAGGCCGAGACCGTGGTGGCGGATGCGACGGCCTGGAGTCCCGAGCGGAGCTTCGATGCCGTGCTGGTCGACGCTCCCTGCACGGCCACCGGCACGATCCGGCGCCGCCCCGACGTCGCGTGGCAGCGCACGGTCGGCGACCTGCGAGCCCTCAACACGCTCCAGGATCAACTGCTTGACCGCGCGCTCCAGCTGGTCCGCCCCGGGGGGCTGATCGTGTACACGGTCTGCTCGCTGCAACGCGAAGAGTGCGAGAATCGAATCCAGGCCTTTATCACCCGCAACCCGGCCGCCGGGCTGGTGGAGGTGCGCACCGACGCCGATGCGATTCCTGAAACGTTCGTGACCGTCGCCGGGCATCTCCGGACCCTGCCCTGTCATCTGGCCGAGGCCGGAGGCGTGGACGGTTTCTTTGCCGCCCGGATTCGGCGACACGATCCCCCGTCATCCCCCCGGGCCGGATCCGGTTCCGATACGATATGACTGCGCCCGCCCGGCCCCTGTGCATCCTGTGAGGTGCCCTTGTCGATCACTGTTTCCCGTCCCTCCGGCCGTGCCCCCGACGCCATGCGCCCGGTCACGCTGCAAGCCGGCGTGTCCAAATACGCAGAAGGGTCGTGCCTCGTGCGGTTCGGAGATACCCACGTCCTGTGCACCGCTTCCATCGAGGAGCGGGTACCGCCATGGCTGCGGGGCCAGAAACGGGGGTGGGTGACGGCCGAGTACGGCATGCTGCCCCGTTCCACCCTGACCCGCACGGACCGCGAGGCGGCGCGGGGTCGCCAGACGGGCCGTACCCAGGAAATCCAGCGCCTGATCGGCCGGTGTCTGCGGGCAGTGGTCGATCTCGCCGCCCTCGGACCCCGGCAGATCCGGATCGACTGCGATGTCGTGCAGGCCGATGGCGGCACCCGCACGGCCGCGGTGACGGGCGGCTGGGTGGCCCTGCACCAGGCCGTCGCCTCCCTTCACGGCCGCCTGGACAACGGGGCCGAGCCCCTCACGGGGCAGGTAGCCGCGGTCAGCGCCGGCGTCTGGAAGGACCAGGTCGTACTGGATCTCGACTACACGGAAGATCAGCACGCGGGCGCGGATGCGAATTTCGTGTTCTCGGCCGACGGCCGGATCGTCGAAATCCAGGGATCCGCCGAGGATGCGCCTTTTACCATGGAGGCCTTCCAGACCATGTTCTGGTTTGCCCGGCGGAGCACCGACGAGCTGTTCAAGGCGCAACTCTCCGCCCTCGGGAAGTGACTCCGCGCGAATCCCGGCGCTGGTCGGGGGGAGACCTGGTGGTGGCCACGGGCAATCCCGGCAAGGCGGACGAGATCGCCGACCTGTTGGCGCCCTGGCCGGTCAGGGTGCGCATGCTGGGGGAGTTTACCGACGTGATTCCCGACGAAACCGGCGCCACCTTCGTGGCGAACGCCGTGATCAAGGCCGAGGCGGCGGCCGCCGCCGCCCGCCTCCCGGCCCTGGCCGACGACAGCGGTCTGGCGGTCGCCGCGCTGCACGGAGCGCCGGGCGTCCGCTCGGCGCGATGGGCCCGGGAAGCGGGCGGATTTGCGGAGGCCATGGCGCTGCTTGGCGAGCGGCTCGCGGGATGCGGCAACCGGCGCGCGGCCTTCCATTGCGCCCTTGCCCTCGCGTGGCCGGACGGCGTGACACGAACGGTCGAGGGAACGGTCGAGGGAACCCTCGACTTCCCCCCGCGCGGCACGCTCGGCTTCGGCTACGACCCGGTCTTTGTCCCGGCCGGCGAGCAGCGCACGTTCGCAGAGATGGACCCCGCGGAAAAGGCCGCCCGCAGCCACCGGACACAGGCATTTCGCAAGCTGGTCGCCGGGTGCTTCCAGCCGTAGTGCGCCGAATCGCGCTCTATGTGCACTGGCCGTACTGCCGGTCGCGCTGCCCCTATTGCGATTTCAACGCCCACCTGCCGCGAGGCGTCGTCAATGACGCCCGCTGGCTGCGGGCCTACCAGGCCGAAATCCGGCACAGCCGGCAGGCCTGGGGCCCCGCTACGCTGCACAGCGTCTTCTTCGGCGGCGGCACGCCCTCGCTCATGCCCGTCGAAGCGGTACACGGGGTGCTGTCAGCGGCCGCGGCCGCCTGGCCCCTCGCGCCCGATGCCGAGATCACGCTCGAGGCCAACCCGAACTCGGCCGAGGTGCGCCGGTTCGAGGCGTTCCGCGAAGCCGGTGTGAACCGGGCGTCGGTCGGCGTGCAGGCCCTGCACGACCCGGCCCTGCGGCAGCTGGGCCGGGGTCACACGGCAGCTGAGGCGCGGCGGGCCGTGGAGGCCGCCGGAAGCGTGTTCCCGCGGTTCTCGTTCGACCTGATCTATGGCCGCCCGGATCACGAGGCGGGGCCCTGGCGCACCGAGCTGACCGACGCACTCGCACTGGCGGGGGAGCACCTTTCCTGCTACCAGCTGACCCTGGAACCGGGCACGGCCTTCCATACGCAGGCGGCGGCGGGCCGGCTGCGGCTGCCGGAGGAGTCGGTGCTGGCGGAACTGTTCGACCTGACGTCGGACATCCTGGGCGCCGCCGGGCTGCCGCGTTACGAGGTCTCCAACCATGCCCGACCGGGGGCTGAATCCCGGCACAACCTCGCGTACTGGCGTTACGAAGACCATGTCGGGATCGGACCGGGCGCGCACGGGCGACTGCTAACCCCGGCGGGTCCGGTCGCGCACGCCCGATTCCGGCAGCCGGAGGCGTGGCTGAAAGCGGTCGACGACGGGGGGCACGGCACCGAGACCACGGAAACGATCTCCGCTCCCGTGGCCGGGCGCGAGATGCTGCTGATGGGGCTGCGCCTGACCGCCGGTGTCAGCCGGTCCGCCTTCCGGGACCGGACCGGAATGCCGCTGGACGCGGCGCTCCGGCCCGCGGCGGTCCGGCGGGCACGGGACGCAGGCCTGTTGCAGGTGGACCACGCGGGGATTCGGGCAACGGCCGGCGGGATGCGGGTACTGGATGCACTGATCGAGCATGTCGTCGTGTGAGTTCCGTCGGGAGCGTGAACGGCGGCCCGGGAGGATGACCGGGTTTCCGCGGCCCCCGTTCCGGTTGCTGCCCGCCGGAGCAGCAGGTCGTCCCCCCGATATGGGCGCAGCCAGCACGGACTGCGCGGATGGGGCACATCCGCCTGAGGGGAATCTCCGGGGGGTGACGCGTTCACCGACGTCACTTTGGTCTCGACGGAAGGCGGCATCGGGATCACGTTCCGTCAGGGGAACACCCTGACCATCACGCCGGACGCAGCACCGCTTGACGCCGAGGACTTCGAGGTCTCCGACCTTGTCAGCGCCTGATACCGGCCGCCTCCCCGGAGGCGGCGGCGGGACCGCGGCCCGGGGGAGATTCTGGCGAACCCTGGCTGCGAACAGGATTTTCCGGACGGCCTTCCCGGCGCCGCCGCCATCCGGGCCGGGAAGGTCGGGCGCGGACCCGGCCGGCGCGATGAAGCAGGTCAGTCGGCCGGCGCCGGGCCTGTGCCCCACCGGTTCGTTCGGTCTGCACCCGGGACGGATTTGGCGTCGGTGGGGGATACGCCGTGCCTTTACCGGATTTTTCCTTACGGAAAGTCAGGAGGCAATATCAAGGGCGCAGATTTCCGGGAAGCCCTGTACTGGTGCCTGAATCGATATCTCGGCGTGATGGATGACGATATAAAGGGAGGGCGATCAATCTGACACCGGCAAGTTACCGGTGCTGTATGCACTCAAAGGAGCCGCCTGTATAATGGCACAAGGGGCGAAGCCATGATCATTATTGGCACGAACATCATGTCCGGCCGGCTTCTGGCCGTGCGTAAAATTTCCGCGTTGGCAATCTTCAGTTTCTTGTTGAATGGTCCAGTATTTGCGGACGGTCTGCAGTGCATGGACAAATCCCAAACGCCTGATCATCTTTGTATCGATGGGGCGGAAGCGGATTCGTCAGGCGGCGTTTCTGCCGCACGCGAGACGGACACGGCTTCCAGTGCACGGCTTTTGCAGACCAAGAGCGCCCGGATGCGCAACCAGACGGCCGCTGACCTGCAAAAGAGCTGGAATGGCACGTCGGGCGTAGCCCGGGGTTTGGGGGTGAAGCCGCTCACGGCAAAGCAGGCAAGAAAAGCGAAAAAGCGCTTCAAACACCTGCGTGCCGCCCATCTCGACCCCAACGGATCGAAAGCCGTTTTACGCAATGTGCCGCTGGAGTCCCTCACCCTGCTCGGTCAGCGGGATGGCATGACCTTTGCCGCGTGGAAAGGCGGCCCGGCCGGAACCATGCCAATCAGGTTCCATTTCGGGCCGCACGAGACAGCTTCGGCAAACGGGTTTACGAAGCATGAAGGCGGAGCGTCGGGGGATTTCAGGAGCGTGCTGCGCCGGTCAGCGAAAATCTGGTCGAGACGTCTGGTGGATACCGGCAAGCGCCGGGACGTCACCCTCGAAGATGGCACCACTTACCGTGGAGTACGGGGGCTGGTTCTCCAGGTCCACCTCCGGGACCGAGGTGCCGTAACCGGGGGAGTGCGAAAATACGAGCATGGCCCGACGGGCAAGGACTTTATTGTCTATTACGGGGCCATCGGCATTACCAGGCATGTGCACGACAATCTCCACGACGGCATGCCCAGCACTGTTGCCCACGAGATCGGTCATGCCCTCGGGATTGTAAGCACAACGGCGAATTTCTACCTCGATACCTACTACCACGCCGGCAGCCATACCTGGAGAGGCCCGAACGCCATGCGCGCCTATGGGGGAAAACCGGTGCCCATGCAGTGGCGGAGCGAGGACCAGTGGTGGGTGGTGAAGGAACCGCATGCGCCCGGCTCAGAGCGCGACAGGGGACATCTGGGCGTATGCACCTCGCTGATGGCCTACTGCCGGGACGATTATGACGGGGGCATGCCCGCCGAACTGGACTATGCCTTCCTGGCCGATATCGGATACGAGCTCGTCGATGCGAAAGTGGCCGCCGAGACCGAACGTTACGGGTACGCCGCCTGGGGCGATTGGGCCGTGTGGGGTGCCAGCGTCGAGCGGGATCTCCAGGACAACCTGCATGAGTTTCCACATGACTTCACTCAAGCACATGCCGATGCTTTCGGAACCCGGCCTGCAATACCCCTGGCTGACAACACCGAACTTCCCGCGAGCGGAAAGGCTGTATGGAACGGGAGTCTGGTCGGGGTTGATCTCGGCAGGAAACGCCTGCCTCCGGTGACGGGCGATGCGGAACTGCAAGTCGATCTCGGCACCCTGGACGGTACAGTCCAGTTCAGCAATCTCAGGGTGCATCTCGGCAATATTCGTGAGAAAACCCGTGCCAACCCCTTCCGTCAAACCCGGCTCAGCTACGAGATCGATGTCACCGGCAACAACTTCGGCGACACGGCGGGCAAGGTGACGGGCGGTTTTTTTGGCCCGGCGCATCAGGAGATGGCCGGCGTCGTCAACGATACGCGCCCGGAGGTCAATCTACTCGGAGGTTTCGGCGGGATCCGGGATGGCGAATAACCTGCAGGACTCCGAACATCAGGGAGCTTGCTGCGGAGACTTCCCCCGCCGCCGCACCGAATTGCAAGGTCTGGGGTAACTGCTCACCCCTTGAGCTCGACTTGGTTCATTTATGCGGCATAGCATAACGCCTCGAACACGCGTTTGACTCTGTTCAGGGGCACCAGGGGCAGGTCGTTTTCGTCTGCCAAGCCGCAAACGCGGCTGCTGGCGGTTCCGGGCGGCGGTATTTCTTTGCGCTCCGGGTCTGGCGGGGAGCGTGGAGAAATGCCCGTGCTTGCCCGCGTCGACGTCAAGCACGACCTCTTCGGGCGGAGGAATGGCGTGCATAGATCGCTACTACGCGAGTCATGGAGGTTTCCGCTCGTCAGTCCTTGATTGCATCCTCCGGTATCGGCGGAACATTCGGTGCCCGGTCCAGAAGCCGGGTCAGGTCGCCGCGCTTCGTCGTACCAGTGCGCGCCGTCAGGAAATCGGCGGCCGTTTCCACCGCACCGACCTTCTGCGCGACCGCCGAGGTAATCCACTGATTGAGCGACACGCCGTCCTCTTGGGCCAGACGTGCTGCCGTCTCTTTAAGCGACTGTGGCAGTTGTAGCGGGTATTTGTAACGTTGAGTCTGTGTCATGTGTTTAGTCTCCTTACGATATCTCCCGGTGTTGCGACGGTGATACCGAGCTTGAGCGCGGGGCGGAAATCCTTGACGTTATAGGTCACGATGGCATCGGCCTGTCCGTTCAGGGCTGCTTCCAGCACCATCTCATCCGCGGCATCGGACAATACGGGCCGCGTCCGAAACGAGACATCGACGCCCTCGGAAACGGCGGCGAACGCGCTCATCACCGAAGCGACATCTTCCAGTCTGTGCCCCGTTACCTTCCGGATTTCCTCGCGGCTCAGGACTGCTTCATATTCCAGGAACAGCGCCGTCGAACAAAGCGGCACTACCATCCCCTGATCAACGAATCGCAGAAGCAGGTTTCCTGCTCCACTGCGGCTGCGGAACGCCGCAATGATCACATTAGTGTCCAGCACCAACCTCATGGGAGAAAATCTATAGACATCCCATAAGATGTCAATATTTGTAACTGCCCACCACAGGTGGGAGTGCATCGACACTACCGTCAACACCATTCCGACAAGGCCGCTGCCACAGGATCGAAACATCACTCCACCACGAGAGAAACGGTCTCACCGACTGAATACCGAACATCCAGACCGCCGACTGACCACCTGCGAACCCTGTCTCGACGCCTTGACATCGCAAGCCAGCACAATCAACGGTCGGCGAGGGGGAGAGCAGTTACGATCAGATCTGCTTTCTTTTCCGATTTCCTCCGCCGAGGCCATGCCCATAACCATCGCGGTGGAGGACCGGGGAAATCCGGTTCCCTACCGCGATAAAATGACCGGCTCATGGTGCCCTTGAGCAGAGTCAGACGCATGTTCGAAGCGTTATGCTATGCCCAATAAATGAACAAAGTCGAGTTGAGATGAGGGCCACCTGCCGTACCGTCCCATGGAAAGTACCTGACACGAGCAAGTAACGGATTTGCAAAACACACTGCGGATCGCGGTTGGATCTCGCGCAGTGGCAGGCCAGGAGGCCGGGCCGACGACAAATTACCTTCCTGATCAGTCCAGGGGTGAGCACCTACGATCTGGGCTTGAGGCTGCCCGGATACTGTCGTCACAAGATCAGCACTCCTGACACCGGGGCCAAACCGCATGGGGATCTCATGAACCCATGATGTCTGGATTTGGCGGATCTCGAGGCACTTCGTAAGCTGCAAATGGACGCATAAGCTTGGCCGCCATCAGCAACAGCAAAGGGAAAATGGCCGTGGACGGCACGATCGGAGGTATCTTCCTGGCGGAGGTGTCACAGGCCCGCTTCACCAACTGGGCACCGGCATCGATCCCCTTGATCAGGACCTTCGCCTGCCGGCAATCCGCCACGGTACCTTCCGCAACAACGGCCTGGACCGGCAGACCAAGCGTATCCACGGCGAGATGCCGTTTCGTGCCGGGCCCCCTTTCGGAGGTTTGCAACGTTCGCTGCTGCCAGCCTGCCAACGGGGTCGCGTGAACTCAGCCGGACGGCGCCCGTGCAAATCCGGGAGGCGCTGCCTCGAACAGCGAATAGCCGTTGCGGCGGATCTCGTAGATGTTGAAGCGGCGCTCCACTCCGCCGCCGGGAAGCAACCGGAACGCGCCAAGCAGACCGCGATAACCCCGGGGCGCCTGCAGCCGCGCGATCCTCTCTCCGGGCTCGACCGCCGACAGGCTGCCGGCGATCGCGGCCGCATCGTAGGCCAGGGCCGCAGTACGGGACGGCGGGGCGCCGTATACCCGCTGGAAGCGTCCGGCAAAACTCCGGAACCGGTCTTCCGAAAGAGCTGCGAACCGGCCTCCTTCCAGGGCGGGCTCTCCCTCGAGATCCGAGGTGCGCCAGCTCGAGAGCCCCAGGTAGCGCACGCGGTCGGGGTCGACGTTCCGGTAGGCGAGTTCGGCCGCGATGGCGCGCAGGGTGGCCCCCCGGGCCGCAATCAGGATCGCATCGCCTGAGCGGTTTGCCACTCCCGGCGCAGCGGCCACGAACTGTTGCACGATCGCCGCAGGTTCGCTTGTCTCGTGGTAGCGGACGACACCCGACTGCTGTGCCGGCGGCACCTCGGTGCGGTACGCTTCGATCACCGCATCACCGTACTCCGATACCGGCGCGACCAGACCCACCCCCCGGTCCGGCGCCACGATCGCATGGCGAAGGATCCGGCGCACCTCGCCCTGCGGATGTATGCCGAGCATCCAGGCTTCCTGACCGGCCACGGAGACATCGTTGCTGAGCGCCAGGACCGGGATTCCGCGCACGGCGGCCTCGGAAACGACGACTTCCGTCGTCCACGCGAACAGCGGACCAATCACCAGACCGACGCCCTCCCCGACCAGTTCCAGAAACGCGGTGCGGGCCGTTGCCGCATCACCCGCCGTATCCCGCGGCAGCAGTTCCAGATGATCGGCGCCGATCTCGAACAGGGCCATCTCGATGGACCGGAACAGTTCCCGCCCGGTCCCGGCGCGGGAGCCGGAGAGCGGGAGCAAAACCCCGACCCGGAGCAGGCCGTCCTGCGCAATGGGTCGCCGGGAAGGCGGCAGGACGAATGGATCCTCGGCAGGGGGAATACGGGCCGTCTGCAGGGGCTCCGGCACGGCCGCCACCGGTTCCCCGGCACCGGCCGTTGAACCGGCC
Source organism: Alphaproteobacteria bacterium (assembly GCA_965203385.1). GTDB lineage: Bacteria > Pseudomonadota > Alphaproteobacteria > TMED109 > TMED109 > VXPW01. The sequence continues at coordinate 791,531 of OZ241893.1, read as the reverse complement.
GTGGCACCCGCCTCCCGGTCGACGGTGCCGGCCGCCGGAGCAGAAGGTTCCGGAACACCGGGATCCCCACCTGACTCGACCGGAGCCGGAGGGCCGTCCGGAACGGCGCCGCAGGCAGCGGTGCCGATGGCGCACAGCAGGATCGCAGCGGCTGGCGCCGCCTGGCGTCGAACCGCCGCCAGCCGCGGCCAAGCCCGGCGAAACCGGCGGCCGGTGACGGCCGGGCACCGAACCACCCCCGGGTTCCCCGGCCCGACCCGGCGGGGCGTTCCGGCGGGGGCCGGACCGACTGCATAACAATTCCCGAACACGCCGCTAGTGTATCATCCGGGGCGGATGCCTGATAGCTTCCGCGGGGTCTGTGGCAGGCAACTGTTGGGGGCCTTGGCCTTTCGTGCTGGAAACCCGGTCCCGTGCAGCTTGCGTCTCTCACCTCCCGCCATCGCGCCCTCCTCCTCGCCCTGGGCATCGCGGGGCTGGGCCTGCTCCCCGGATGCGCCGGCGCCCTGATCGGCGGCGGCGGCCTGGCCGGAATGGCGGTGGCCCAGGAACGTCCGATGGAGCGGGGCGTTCAGGATGTCGCCCTCGCGTCCGAATTGCGCGGCACCTACCTGCAAACCCAGTTTGAAGACCTGTTTCTCAGGATCAAGGTTCTGGTGGTCGAGGGCCGCGTACTGCTCACGGGAACGGTACGGACCGAAGAACTGCGAGCCGCCGGCGTCGAACTGGCCGAACAGACGGAGGGAGTGGTTGAAGTCCTGGACCAGATCCAGGTTGCGCAGGATTACGGCATCTTGCGCCGCCTGGGCGACACCTGGATCTCCACCACGATCCGGGCGCAACTGGTGGGCGAGTTCGGAACCGAACAGATCGATTTCTGGACCACCACCCACAACGCGGTGGTCTATCTGATCGGAATCGCAGAAAACGAAGCCGAGATCCAGCTGGTAACCGAGATTGCCCGCAATGTGAAAGGCGTCGCCAAGGTCGTCAACTACATCCTTCTGCGCGACGATCCCCGCCGCCTGCCGGCACCGGAGCAGCCGGCCGCCGATCAACCTGCACTGGATCAACCGGAACCCGATCAACCGGCCACCGACCCATAGGCTCCGCATTTCGGCGCCGAAGCTTCCGGAGGTTCCCATTTCCCTGCGCGTGGCCATACAGATGGACCCGATCGGGTCGATTCACCTGCCAAGCGACAGCACGTTCGTGGTAGCGCTGGAGGCGTTCGCACGCGGGCACGAACTGTACTCCTACCAGCCCGATACGCTGAGTTGGCAGGAAGGCCTCCTGCTGGCGCGCGGACGAAGGATTCTCGCGGTGCGCCGCGAACCCGGGAATCATGTCGATGAAGGCGCGCGGGAAACCCTGGATCTCGCCACGTTTGACGTGGTGCTGATTCGCCAGGATCCGCCCTTCGACATGGACTACGTGACCAACACGCATCTGCTGGAATTGCTGCCCGCGGACACGCTGGTGATCAACGACCCGAAAGGCATTCGTGATTCCCCCGAAAAGCTCCTGATCCTTCGGTTTGCCGCGTTAACGCCGCCGACCCTGATCACCTGCCATGCGGATGATGTCCTGGCGTTTCAGGCCGAGTTCGGGCCGACCGTGGTCAAGCCCCTGTACGGTCACGGCGGTGACGGGGTGTTCCTGCTGCCGGAAACCGATCCGCACCTGAAGTCGACGCTCGAGCGCCTGGAAGAGGCCGGCCCCTTCATGGTGCAGCAGTATATTCCGAGCGTGACCGAGGACGGCGACCGGAGGATTATTCTGGTGGACGGCCGGCCGGTTGGTGCCATCGACCGGATTCCGAAGCCGGGGGACATCCGGTCCAATCTGGTGGCCGGCGGCACGGCGCGGCCGGCGGTGCTCAGCGACCGGGACCGGGAAATCTGCAGTGCCATCGGACCGGAACTGCGCCGGCGGGGCCTGTTGCTGGCCGGCATCGATGTGATCGGCGGGTACCTGACCGAGATCAATGTGACGTCACCGACCGGGCTTCCGGCGATCGAACGATTCGACGGAACCAACATCGGTGCACAATTCTGGGACGCGGTGGCGGCGCACCAAGCCGCACGGAAAGCGTAGCAGCTCGCACCGGGGACGGTCTTTCGTCTCGGCGCGACCCTGGCAGCGGCAGCATTGGGCCGGGCCGGCCCATGCGCGAAACGGCCCGCCGTGGCGGTGGTGCGCAGAGCGATCAGCGACCCGCCCGGAACTCCCTTCCGAACCGACGTTGCCGGGGCCTTGCGCCAGGCTGCCGCACCCCGCTGCCGTCTCTCCGGTCACCCTTTCTCCGGTCCCCCTTGCAGGGCTCCCGGCAATGCATCAATCTGTGCAGCATGCCTGATGATCTCCACCCCCTGCCGGCGGCCGAGAGCGCGCCGGCAGCCAGCACCGACGCCGGCGACCGGTCACCCCCGCAAAACGTGGAGGCCGAAGAGGCGCTGCTGGGCACGCTGCTCTACAACGACCGGGCGTTCGAATATGTCGAACAACTGCGCGGCGCCCACTTCTATGTGCCGGTCCACGGACGCATATTCGAAGCGGCCCGCGGCCTGATTCAACAGGGCCGGCGGGCCGATGCCGTCACCCTGAAGCCGCGGTTCGCCGACGACCCGGCTCTCGTCGATGTCGACGATTATCTCGGACGGCTGGTCCAGGGGGCCATGCCGCCGGAAGCGGCGCGCCAGTACGGCGAGATCATCCTGGATCTCGCACAGCGGCGTTCGCTCATGGAGATCGGTTCCCGGATCCAGTACAACGCCGCCGACGTGCGGGTCGAGGCCTCCGCGGCCGTGCAGATCGAGGATGCCGAGCAGCGGCTGTTCGAGATCTCCGAGCACGGCAAGGGCCCCGGCGGACCCCAGCCGTTTGCCAGCGGGCTTGCCGATGCCATCAGCGCGGCCGAAGCGGCCTATCGGCTGGGCGGCAAACTGTCCGGCATCACCTCCGGACTGAGCGACCTCGACGACCTGCTCGGCGGGTTCCATCGTTCGGACCTCATCATTCTCGCCGGCCGGCCGGGCATGGGAAAGACGGCGCTGGCGACCGACTTCGCGCGCGCCGCCAGCCGCCCCGATATCTTTGTTCCCTGGGAACCCCCCGTCGATCGGCGCCGGGGAATCGTGGTGGTGTTCTCGCTGGAAATGGCCGCCACGCAGCTGGCCAACCGGATTCTCTCGTCGGAGACCAGCATCTCGTCCGAATCGATCCGCCGCGGCGCCATCCGCGACAGCGACCTGACCACGCTGATCGATGTGTCCAAGGACCTCGAGCAACTCCGCCTCTTCATTGACGATACGCCCGCCATTTCCATTCCGCAGCTTCGTACCCGGGCCCGGCGCCTGATGCGCACCGAACAGGGGCTCCGGCTGATTGTCGTCGACTACCTGCAGCTGATGACGGCCACGCGGTCCCACAACTCCCGGGTGAACGAAATCAGCGAAATTTCCCAAGGCCTCAAATCGATTGCGATGGAGCTCGACGTGCCGGTGATCGCGCTGTCGCAGTTGAGCCGGCAGGTGGAAGGCCGCGACGACAAGCGCCCGCAGCTGCAGGATCTTCGTGATTCCGGGTCGATCGAACAGGACGCCGACGTGGTGCTCTTCATCTACCGCGAACACTATTACGCGCGCCAGACGGAACCGCAGCAGAAAACCGACGAGTCCGAAGCCGACTACCACCGCCGATACCAGCTCTGGAAAACGCGCCTCGAGAAAACCGAGCACGCCGCCCAGATCTACGTGAGCAAGCAGCGCCACGGCCGCCAGGGTGACGTCAAGGTCCGGTTCGACTCGCAGTTCACCCGGTTCAGTGACCTCCACGAAGCCGGCCGGTAGGCGGCCAGCCCCCGACAGTACGGTACTCGAAACGGCGCTGGACCGGGCCGGCTGCGCCCTGATCGTCGACCTCGACGCCGTTCGTCGCAACCTGCAGCGCCTGCAGGAGCAGGCCGGCCCGGAATGCGAGGTGGCCGGGGTGATCAAGGCTGACGCCTACGGCATGGGATCGCGCCGGGTCGCCGCCGCGCTCCGTGCAGCCGGTTGCACCACCTTCTTCGCCGCCACGCCGGCCGAGGGTGCCGTCATCCGATCGGCCGTGCCGGACGCGCCCGTGTTCGTCCTTGCAGGGGGCGCGGGCCTGCCCGCTGACAGCGGCCTGATCCCGGTCCTGAACCACCCCGGCGAAACCGAACGTCGTCAGGAGACCGCGGCCGCAGCGGCGCGGGCGCTCCCGGCCGCCGTGCACGTGGACACCGGGATGAACCGGCTGGGCTACGAGGAGAAAGACTGGCGCCGGCTGTGTGCGGAACCGCGCCGCCGCGCCGGTCTCGACATCCGCATCATGCTCAGTCACCTGGCCGTTGCCGAAGAGCCCGGGCATCCCCTCAACCGCCGCCAGCTCGCCCGTTTCGAAACGGCCCGGAACCTGTCGCCGTTCGGGGCCCGGACCAGTCTGGCCAATTCCTCCGGACTCTGGCTGCCGCCTGCCTTCCGCTTCGACATGGCCCGCGCCGGGGCAGCGCTGTTCGGGATCAATCCGACGCCGGGGCACCCCAATCCGATGGCCAGCGTCGTGCGGATGGTCGGCCGGATCCAGCAGGTGCGTTCCGTTGACCGGGGGCAGGGCGTCGGCTACGGTCACGCTTGGGTGTCCCCGAACACCCGTCGCATTGCAACCGTGTCGGCTGGTTATGCCGACGGGTACCCGAGGCACCTCGGAAATGCCGGCCGTGTAGCGGTAGGCAACCATGTCGCGCCGGTTGTGGGGCGAATTTCCATGGATCTGGTCACCATTGACGTCACCGGTGTGCCGGACCACCTGACCCGGCCTGGAGCGGTCGTGGACCTGCTGGGGCCGCTGGCGCCCGTCCACGATGCAGCTGCCCGAATCGGTACCATCGACTACGAAATTCTGGCGCGAATCGGCCGGAGGGTTCCCCGGCTGTACGTCGGGTGAAACGGATGCGAACCTGGCCTAATCCCCTGGCGCCAATCGGACGGGTGATGCTCGGGTTCGCCGCGGCTACCGGACGCCTGACCCTGTTTACCTTCCGATCAGTCTGGGCGACCGTCCGGCCGCCGTATTTCCTGCGGCAGGCCGGCCGCCAGTTCCTCGAAATCGGTTACTTCTCCCTGCCCATCGTGGGCCTGACCGCGATCTTTACCGGCATGGTGCTGGCCCTGCAGAGCTATACCGGTTTCAGCCGGTTTGCCGCCGAAAATGCGCTGCCCTCGGTCCTGGTGGTGTCCCTGACCCGCGAGCTCGGCCCGGTACTGACCGCCCTGATGGTCGCCGGCCGGGTCAGCGGCTCGATCGCCGCCGAAACGGGCACCATGCGGGTCACCGAGCAGCTCGACGCCCTGGTCACGCTGTCGGCCAATCCGCTGCAGTACCTGGTCGCCCCGCGTCTGCTCGCCGGCGTGCTGGTTCTCCCGCCGCTGGTGCTGGTGGCCGACATCATTGGCACCATGGGCGGGTTCATCATCAGTGTCGGCAAGCTCGGATTCGAGCCCGGGGTGTTCCTGAACCGCTGCCTGGAAAGCCTGGAGACGCTGGACGTGGTATCGGGTCTCGTGAAGGCGGCGGTATTCGGTTTTCTGATCGTCCTGATGGGGAGCTACCACGGATTCCACTCGGCCGCCGGGGCCCGCGGCGTCGGCCGGGCCACGACCAACGCCGTGATGTCGGCCTCGGCCTTGATCCTGGTGGCCAACTACCTCATCACCGAGGCTTTCTTTTCCCGATGACCGGTGCCGCCGAACCCCCGGCGATCGAGCTGCGCGGCCTGACCAAGCGGTTCGGCCGGACGGTCGTTCTCGACGGAATGAACCTGACCGCCATGAAGGGAGACTCGGTGGCGATCATCGGCCGGTCGGGCACGGGGAAGTCGGTGAGCTTCAAGTGTGCGCTCGGGCTCCTGCCCCTCGACTCGGGCACGGTCCGGTTCGCGGGAACGCTCCGGCAGGATCTGCCGTCCCGCGGTCCGCAGGCGCTGATGCGCAGATCGGGCGTACTGTTTCAGGGCAGCGCCCTCTTCGATTCCCTGCCGGTCTGGGAGAACGTCGCCTTCGCCCTCTTCCATACCGGACCGCTGCGCCGGTCGGAAGCCTACGCCCGCGCCCGCTCCCGACTCGCCCAGGTCGGGCTCGACGAACGGGCCGCCAACCTCTACCCGTCGGAATTGTCCGGCGGGATGCAGAAGCGGGCCGCCATCGCGCGGGCGATCGCCGCCGATCCCGAGTTCCTCTTCTTTGACGAGCCGACCTCGGGCCTTGACCCGATCACGGCGGCCGCGATCAACCGCCTGATCAAGGACTGCGTCACGCAGCTGCAGGCCACCACCATCACCATCACCCACGATCTTGCCAGCGCCCGGCAAATCGCCAACCGGATCGCGATGCTCCATGACGGGCACATCGTCTGGGAAGGTCCGGTGGAGAGACTCGATCACAGCGGTTCGGCCCCGGTCGAACAGTTCGTCAGCGGCCTGGCCGACGGCCCGGTACCCCGGGCCACCGGGGCATGACCCTCGCCGATTTCCTGGTCGTGGGCACCGTGCTGGCATCGGGCGCGGTCGCCTACGCACGGGGGTTCGTGCAGAGCGCCCTGTCGCTCGCCGCCTGGATCCTGTCGGGCCTGCTGTCGCTGTGGCTGCTCGACTGGGCCGGCGACCTGGTCATGCCGCTGATCGGGGATTCGGTCCTCGCCCGCGGGGTGGGCGCCCTGTGCCTCTTCGTGGCGTCGATCGTGGTCCTGACGTTTGCCATCGTCCCGCTGGCCCGCGCCATTGCCGCCAGCGTACTGGCGCCACTGGACCGATCCCTCGGGTTCATCTTCGGGGCGGTGCGCGGAGTCGTCATCGTGTCGGCCCTCTACATCGGCCTCTTCGCGTCCGGACTGGTCTACACCGAGTGCCCGCAGTTCGTGCGTGACGCCCGCACCCTGCCGGTCGTGCTCTACGGGGCCCACATGCTCGCCGTGCTGGTACCCGGCCCGGACCTGATGGTGAATCACAGCTGCTCGAAACGGGCGGCCGCCGACGCCGACGCCCTGCTCCGCCGGATGGAGACCCCGGCCCCCGACACCGATCCGCCGGAGGCCGAAGTCGGGTACCCCTCCGGCGACCGCAAGGAGTTCGACCGTCTGCTCCAGATCGAATCCGGAACCGACCCGTGACCGGCGGCGACCCGGCAGCCCCCTGCGACCGTTTTCGTGAAGAGTGCGGCGTGTTCGGCGTGTTCGGCACCGAGAACGCTTCCGCCATTGCCGCCCTCGGCCTGCACGCGCTCCAGCACCGCGGCCAGGAGGCGGCGGGAATCGTCAGTCTTGACGGCAGGCAGTTCCTCGCCCACCGGGCGCTGGGGCGGGTCGGCGATGCCTTCGGGTCGGACCAGGTCATCGGCATGCTGCCGGGGCAGGCCGCGATTGGTCACAACCGGTATTCCACCAGCGGCGCGAAGACCCAGCTGCGGGACATTCAGCCCATTTTCGCCGAAACCGAACGGGGCGGCGTGGCGATCGCCCACAACGGCAACCTCACCAACGCCCGCACCCTCAAGCGCGAACTGGTCCGGCGGGGCTGCATCTTCCAGTCGACCATGGATACCGAGGTGATCGTGCACCTGATCGCGACCGCCAGCGGTCCGACGCTGCTGGACCGCCTGATCGAGGCGCTCCTGCGCGTCGAGGGGGCGTACTCGCTGATTGCACTGTATGACAGCGGCATCATCGGGGCCCGCGACCCCCATGGGGTGCGGCCCCTGGTGCTCGGCGAATTGAACGGTCAGGCGGTCCTCGCCTCCGAAACCTGCGCACTCGACATCATCGGGGCCGAATTCCGGCGGTCGGTGGCGCCCGGGGAGATCGTCCACGTCAGCCCCCGCGGAGTGGAAAGCCTGCCGCATGCGCTCGGCCGCCGGATGCCGCAGACCTTCTGCATTTTCGAATACATCTATTTTGCCCGTCCCGACAGCGTGGTCGAAGACAAGAACGTGTACGCCGTGCGGCAACGGATCGGCCGCCTGCTCGCCCGCGATGCTCCGGCGGACGCCGACATCGTGGTGCCCGTCCCCGACTCCGGCGTCCCGGCCGGACTCGGCTATGCGGCCTACTCCGGCCTGCCCTTCGAGCTTGGCATCATCCGCAATCACTACGTGGGCCGCACGTTCATCGAACCGACCGACGAAATCCGTCATCTCGGAGTCCGGCTCAAGCACAACGTGAACGCCGCCACCGTGGACGGCAAGCGGGTGGTGCTGGTGGATGACAGCATCGTGCGCGGCACCACGTCGATGAAGATCGTGGAGATGCTCCGGGCCAACGGCGCCCGGGAAGTGCACATGCGGATCGCCAGTCCACCCACCGCACACCCCTGCCACTACGGCGTGGACACCCCAGAGCGTTCCGAACTCATCGCCGCCCATCTCGACGAAGCATCGATTGCGGCAAAGATCGGTGCGGACAGCCTGCGGTTCATCGGCATCGGGAGCCTGATCGAAGCCGTGCACGGCGAGCGGCCGGACGGACGACGCATGCCGTACTGTGCGGCCTGTTTTACCGGCGAGTACCCGATCGAACTCGTGGACGACCTCCACGTCGAATTGCCGCTGCTGCTGGAGAAGGCCTGACCCTTCCCGGCAGCACCGCCGCGCACCCTCGCCCCGGCAGCACCGCCGCGCACCCTCGCCCCGGCAGCACGGAGGCCCGGCTTTCCCGTATGCTTGCCCCCGGCGTCCCCGCGGTACCCATGTCTGACACCACCCGAGTTCTCCTGATCGTGACCGGCGGCATTGCCGCCTACAAGAGTCTCGATCTGATCCGCCGGCTGCGCGAACGCGGTTGCCGGGTGCGCACCGTGCTCACCCGCGCCGGGGGCGAAATGGTCACGCCGCTGGCGCTGGCGGCGCTTTCGGGCGAACGGGTCTTTCGGGATCTGTTCTCGCTTACCGACGAGAGCGAGATGGGGCACATCCGACTGGCGCGCGACACCGACGTGGTGGTGGTGGCCCCGGCCACCGCCGACTTCCTCGCGAAGATGGCGACGGGCCAGGCCGACGACCTCGCGACCACCCTGCTGCTCGCCACCACGGCGCCGGTGCTGGCGGCGCCGGCGATGAACGTGCAGATGTGGGCCCATCCGGCCACCCGGCGCAACGTGGCCCGTCTGCGCAGCGACGGCATCCGCTTCGTCGACCCCGGATCCGGAGACCTGGCCTGCGGCGAAGAGGGGCCCGGCCGCATGGCCGAACCGTCCGAGATCCTCCACGCCCTCGAAGCGCTTCTGGCCGAACCGAAACGGCTTCGCAACGTCCGGGCGCTCGTGACCAGCGGCCCGACCCACGAACCCGTCGATCCGGTCCGCTATTTCGGCAACCGTTCCTCCGGCAAGCAGGGACACGCCATCGCCGCCGCCCTCGCACGGCGCGGTGCCGCCGTCACGCTGGTTTCCGGCCCCAGCGCCGAACCCCCGCCCCCGGCGGTCTGTCTGGACGAGGTGGAAACGGCCGAGGAAATGCTGGCCGCCTGCCGCCGGGCATTGCCGGCGGACGTGGCGGTCTGTGCAGCCGCGGTCGCCGACTGGCGGGTGCAGGCCGTGGAGAAGCAGAAGCTGTCGCGCGGCAACGGGCCGCCGCGTTACCGGATGGAAGAGAACCCCGACATCCTGGCCCACCTCTCGCAGACCCGTGACCGCCCCCGGCTGGTAGTCGGTTTTGCGGCCGAAACCGACGACGTCGTGGGCCGGGCCAGCGTCAAGCGCACCCGCAAACGGTGCGACTGGATCCTCGCCAATGACGTCTCGACCGGCCGCGACGTGTTCGGCAGCAATACCAACGCCGTCCACCTGATCACCGGGGAAGGGGTCGAAACGTGGCCCCGCTTGAGCAAGGACGAGGTGGCCGACCGGCTTTCCGAACGCATTGCCGACGCACTGCTCGAACCCGCCGCCGGCCCATGACCGAATCCCGATTCCCGGTGTCTGTCCCGGTTCGCCGGCTGGCGCACGGACTGGCGGAACTGCCGGCCCGGATGACCGCGGGCAGTGCGGGATTCGATCTGCCCGCCGCCATCGGTTCCCCGTTGACCCTGAAGCCCGGTGCCACCGCCGTGATTCCCACCGGCCTGGCGTTCGCCATACCGGAGGGCTTCGAGGGACAGGTACGACCGCGGTCGGGGCTCGCCCGGCGGCACGGCATCACGGTACTCAACACCCCCGGAACGATCGATGCCGACTACCGCGGCGAGATCGCGGTCATGCTGATTCATCACGGGCGCGAACCGCACGTCATCCGCCGCGGCGACCGGGTGGCGCAGCTCGTGATCCAGCAGCTCGCATCCGTCCGTCTGGAAGAAGTCGTCCAATTGCCGGCCACCGGGCGCGGCGCGGGCGGGTTCGGGTCCACCGGAGCGGGCCCCGGGCGCCCCGCGGCATGACGGACACCGCGTTTACCGAAGATCAGATCCAGCGCTATGCCCGCCACATCGTGCTGCCGCAGGTCGGAAGCACCGGGCAGCAGCAGTTGCTGTCCGCCAGCGTCCTCGTGGTCGGTGCGGGAGGTCTCGGATCGCCCCTCGTACTCTACCTGGCAGCGGCCGGAGTCGGGCGGATCGGCATCGTGGACGATGACCTCGTCGACCTCTCGAACCTGCAGCGCCAGATCGCCCACGGCATGGACAACCTGGGCGTCCCCAAGGCAGCGAGTGCCGCCGCGGCCGCGCAGCGGATCAATCCGACGGTCCGGGTCGAGCCCCACGAACGAAGATTCGGGCCGGCCAATGCCGCTGAACTCGTCGCCGATTATGACGTGATTGCGGACGGCAGCGACAATTTCGCGACCCGCTTTCTGGTCAACGACGCCTGCGTGTTCGCCGCCAAACCACTGGTATCGGCGGCCCTGCTGCGGTTCGAAGCACAGGTTGCAACCTGGAAGGGGTACGCCGCCGAGCACCCCTGCTACCGGTGTCTCTTTCCCGGACCCCCGCCCGCCGGGACGGTGCCGACCTGCGCCCAGGGAGGGGTGTTCGGGGCGCTCGCCGGCCAGGCAGGATCGATGCAGGCGATCGAGGTGATCAAGGAAATCCTGGCAATTGGTACCGGGCTTGCGGGATGGCTGATCATCATTGATGCCCTCAACTGCGAATCCCGGAAGGTCCGGGTACGGCCCGACCCCGACTGTCCGGTGTGCGGGCAGCACCCCACCATCACCGATCTCGGCATTCATGCCGACGACTGACCGCCCCCTGATCGGCATCGTGCACTCGGGCGAGTATGAGCGCGTACGCTTTGTTCTCGCCGCCGCTGCCGCCGCTGCCGCCGCCGATCGCGGCGTGACCCTGTTCTTCACGATGGACGCCTGCGTGGCGCTGCGCCAGGCCCGGGGCTGGCGTGAACTTCACGCGGCCGGCGGAGCCGACGCCCGGGACACGGCACTGCGCGAACGGGGCGTCGCCGGCTTCGACGAACTGCTGGGGGCCTGCCGGGATCTGGGGGTGAAGCTGATCGTCTGCGAAATGGGGCTGCGGGCGAACGCCCTCACGCCCGGCGATCTGGCCCCGGAACTCGAGGCCGAGATCGGCGGCCTCTTCGCGCTGCTGTCCGGCGACGGCGCCGACGCGCAGTTGCTGTACGCCTGACCACCAGATCCGGCGCATGGCAACCCCTTCGGAACGGGACCGGAGACGTGGACGGTATTCGGAGCAGCCGCTGGCAAACCCCCGGTCGGTTCACGCATGACCGCACCGAACCCGCGCTCGCATTGGCCGGCAACAACCGGCGGATGCCTCCGCATGTCGGGGGCGGAAGTGCAGGACACTTTTTCCGCGGCCGGACCATCCCGGAATTCCGCACACCACCCTCGTCGCAGTCCCGGAGGTGAGTGCATCGAAATCCCGTCAACACCATGCCACAGGCTCAAGCCACCACTCCACCAAGCGAAAAACGATTTCACCAACTGGATACCGAACATCCAGACCCGCCGGCCGGCCGCTTGGCGAACCCCGCCTCAACACCGCAAGCCAGCACAATCAACGGTCAACGGAGGGGTGAGCAGTTACGATCTTTACGGGTTCTGGAGAAGGATTATGGCGTTCAACGGGGACCAGCCGGACCGGTGGAACCGGAAAACTGCACGATCGGAGGCCATGTACAATCGCAGCTTCATGCGCATTGCGCCAAAGGATTACCGGGCAACACGATTGCAGACCATCGAGAACACCGAAGCGAGACGCCTTGACCGAGACGTTCGGGACTTCTCGGCCCGCCACAGCCCGCGCGAAAGCGATACCATCGACATCATGAACGGCCTTGCCGAAGGCGGAATGGGCGAGCGGCTGCCCCCCGGGAAGCTGATTGCGGGCAACCGCCTGACACCTGGGGGCCGCGCATGACCTCGCAGGTTACCGTCGCCCCACCGGTCAATTCCAGCGGGACGGGTCGCCGCATCGCCAGGCGTCGCTCAAAGAAAATGATCGCCTTCGGCTGGTATGGCGGGAAATTCTCGCACCTGGATTTCCTGCTGCCACTTATTCCGCATGACGCGACGCATTTCTGTGATGTATTCGGCGGGTCTGCCGCCGTACTGTTGAATCTGGAGCCTTACCGGGTCGAGACCTACAACGACCTTGACTCGGAATTGGTGAATTTCTTTGAGACCCTCCGAAATCAGGGAACGAGGCTCATCAAGGCCATCGGCCTGACCCCGTTTTCCCGTGAGGAACTGGTGCGTGCATGCATCCCGGAAAAAGGATTGTCGAAACTGGAACGCGCCCGCCGATTCTACATCCGGGCAAGGCAAACACGGACCGGTCTGGCACAAACCAGCAGCGAAGGCCGGTGGGCACATTGCGTCCTCACCTCGCGTGCGGGGATGTCCGGTGCCGTATCCCGGTGGCTTGGGTCCGTCGAAGGGCTGTCCGAGATAGCCCAGCGGCTTCAAAGGGTGCAAATCGAGAATGCGCCCGCCATCGAAGTGATCCAGCGATACGACACAGAGAACACAGTATTCTATATAGATCCACCTTATGTACATTCTGCGAGAGGAGACTCTGCGGCCTATGGCAACGAGATGTCAGACGAAGATCACGAGAACCTCGCCAATGTGCTGAATGCCGCTCGGGGCCGTGTGGTGCTTTCCGGATATCGAACCGGTCTCTACGACCGTCTCTACAAGAATTGGCAACGCGTAGATGCCACGGAACGCAATTGTCACTCCGTACGCAAGCCGCGCCAGGAGTCGGCCTGGCTGAACTTCCGGTGATGGACAACGCCGAGGCACGTAAATGGCTGGACGGCGCCTGGAATCAGCCTTCAGCCATGCCCCGAGACTATTTCCCCGACCGGAAACCTTGACCTTCCCCGTACCGGTTGGAGATACAACAGCACGCCTGACCGGGTTCCGGACCGTTGGCACGGGATGTTCCCAACCGGTCCGGCAGTTGCCCTGCCGTGCACCATTGGCATCGACCGCTTCCCCGCCCCGAAGAAATCGTTCCTGCCTTGAGCCGCCCGAAGTCAGATATGCTTGCAGGCACACCACGCCCCACGGAACGACGGATGACCCACACACCGCCCAAGCTGGAATACGAGGTACTGGAAGGATGGGAACGGCTTCCCGAAGGCTGGTCGTTCGTCGAGGTGGCCGGGGTTGCGGTCGATTCGAGAGACCGGGTCTACGTATTCAACCGTGGTGCCCATCCCGTCATCGTCTTCGACAAGGAAGGAACGTTTCTGACCGCCTGGGGCGAAGGCGTGTTCACCAGTGCGCACGGAATCTTCATCGATCACCATGACCATGTCTGGTGTGCCGACAATTTCGATCACACGGTGCGGAAATTCACCACGGACGGCGACCTCCTCATGACCCTGGGGGACGCGCATGCGCCCGCAGACACCGGTTTCGTCCCCGGCCGGACACCCGTCCAGCGCAGCAGCGGCCCGTTCAACATGGTGACCAATGTCGCGGTGACCCGGGCGGGCGATCTCTTCATCGCCGACGGCTACGGCAACGCGCGCGTGCATCATTTCACCGGCGACGGCCAGCTCGTCAAGTCCTGGGGCGGACCGGGCAGCGGTGCGGGGGAGTTCAATCTGCCGCACGGAATCGCCGTTGACCGGTCGGGCCGCGTGTTCGTCGCTGACCGCGAAAACTCGCGCATCCAGATCTTTTCGCCTGGCGGCGATTACCTCGACAGCTGGAACTGGGTGAATCGGCCCGACGACCTGTTTCTCGACGATCAGGAAAACCTGTACATCGCTGAACTGGGCTGGGCGGTGCCGGTGCCGGCGCGACCGCACTTCCCCTTCATGCAGCATCCACCACCGGGCCACGAGCCGATCGCGAGGGTCACGATCTGTGATCTCGACGGCAACATCCAGGCCAGACTTGGCGGGGCGGAAGCGCTGCTCCCGGGCAACTTCATCGTTCCGCACGGAATCTGGGCCGACTCCCGGGGGGATATCTATGTCGGCGAAGTCATCAAGGCTTCGGGGGCCATCGAACATTTCGCGCCGCTTCCCTGCCATGCGTTCCAGAAGTTCGTTCGATCCGGCTAGCCGGGCCCCATGACCGCACTCCCGAAACCGGACTGGGTGATCCGCAATGCCCGGATCATTGACGGATCCGGCGAACCTTCGCGTGCCGGGGACATCGCCATCCACGACGACCGGATCGTGGCCGTCGGCCGTCTCGAAGACCTGTCCGGCGGGTCCGAACTGGACGCTGGCGGGCAAGTCCTGGCGCCTGGCTTCATCGACGTGCACACCCACGACGATCGAGCGGTTCTGAGCGATCCGACGATGACCTGCAAGGTGAGCCAGGGGGTGACCACGGTCATTACCGGGAACTGCGGGATCAGCCTGGCACCCCTGACGCCCACTGCCCCGCCGCCACCGCCGGCCGACCTGATCGGCGACCGGCCCGAACACTACTTCCCGACCTTCGGCCATTATCTCGCGGCCCTCGACCGTGATCCGGCAGCGGTCAACGTTGCGGCCCAGGTCGGTCATTCGACCCTGCGGATGGGCGTGATGGACAGTTTCGACCGCGCCGCCACCGCACCGGAAGTCGCCCGCATGCGGAACCGGCTGGAAGCCTGTCTGGAAGCGGGGGCAGTCGGCATGAGCACGGGGCTGTTCTATCCCCCGGCCCACGCCGCGCCCACCGAAGAGGTCATCGCCCTCGCGTCCGCACTGGAACCCGCCGGCGGCATCCACTCGACCCACATGCGAGACGAGGCCGATCACGTTCTTGAATCGCTGGACGAGACGTTCGAGATCGGCAGGGCGGCCCGGGTTCCGGTGGTCATCTCGCACCACAAGTGCGCCGGCACTCCCAACCACGGCCGGACTCGAGAGAGCCTCTCCAGGATCCGCACGGCCCGCAGCATCCAGCCCGTTGCCCTCGACGTTTATCCGTATGTCGCCGGCTCAACCGTGCTCGATCCCCGCCGAATGATGGACGCCAGCCGCGTGATCGTGACGTGGTCAAGGGCGTGTCCGGAGGCGGCCGGGAGGGATCTTTCCGACCTTGCGAGAGAGTGGCGGTGCAGCGAGGAGGCCGCCGCCGGCCGGCTGCAGCCGGCCGGCGCCATCTATTTCATCCTCGATGAGGCGGATGTCCGGCGGGTACTGTCGTCTCCGTTTGCAATGATCGGGTCCGACGGTCTGCCGCATGACGTTCACCCCCACCCCAGGCTCTGGGGAACGTTCCCCCGTGTGCTCGGGCGCTACGCCCGTGACCTCGGCCTGTTCTCGCTTGAAGAAGCGGTACGCCGCATGACCGGCCTGCCGGCCGCACAGTTCGGACTGACCGACCGGGGGGTAATCCGAACCGGGGCCTACGCCGACCTGGTCCTGCTTGATCCGGACACCGTGGCCGACCGGTCCACCTGGGACGAGCCCACGCTCCCCGCCTCCGGGATTCATCTCGTGATCGTGAACGGCCGGGCAACCTGGCGAAACGGCGAGAGCACCGGTGCGCGGCCCGGCCGGGTGCTGCGGCTGCAGGATCTCGGACCGAAGGGGCATGAGCGCGAGAACTCGGCATGACCTGTCGCTGACCCCGTCCCGACCCGCCACCGTCTCAGCCCGGGATCGTGCGGTGACGCCAGAGGCAGGGACGTCTGTCTGACCTTCCGGACCACTCCAGCACCACGCTCCAACCAGGATTCGGACCATCGCCCGGACTGTCGCACAAGCCGGGGCAGATCCGTTTCGACCTTGCTACAATGATTGCCTCGCGGTGTCCGTTTCCGTCGCCACCCGCCGGCCGGATTCGAGCCTTCGCGAGCAATGAGCGAACGGGAAGCGGGCCTTGTGAGTGCCCCGGAAAAGCGGCTCACCGCTATCGAAAGAAAAATGGCGGTTTCGGGAAGCGGATGCATCCATGCGTCGAGACTTTCAACGTTGCAGTGGCAGGAATGGAGCGGAGAGCTGCCGGACGGGAGCAAGGCGGGCCGGGCGTGATACCCAACGGGTGTGCCCCGCTCCCTGGCCCCATGGCTTGCAGTGATCGGCATCATGCTGGCGCATTCTGGTACGGCGTCCGGTGTCATTGCTGCCCTCCGGTGATCTCGAAGGCACGCCGGTTCAGCGTTCAATCAGGCGTGTAGCGCGACACTCCAGGCGCAGTCACCGCCGCACCCGGGCTGTGGCGCTCGTTCGGCCGGGGTTCCGGACGTCGGTACTGCGCCGGTACTCCTGACAACGAGCTTTGGTCAACGTGTTCGGAACCAAGGGTGAGAAATTTCCCATGATCAGCGTTTCCCGGCACCGTTACGAGAGAAGTCCGGTCCGTCCCGGCGTGGCACGAAGGGCCGTCGTCGCCATCGTCGGCCTGTGGATGATGACCGCAGCGGCTCCGGCCCTATCCGAAACGGTCCTGCGCGTCGTGCCCCACGCCGATCTCAGAAACACCGATCCCGTCTGGACCACGGCCTATATCACCCGCAACCACGGCTACATGGTCTATGACACGCTGTTCGCACTTGACGAAGAGTTCAACGTGCAGCCGCAGATGGTGGACCGCTGGTTGGTGAGTGCAGACGGTTTGACGTGGCGGTTCGTGCTGCGTGACGGCCTCACCTGGCATGACGGGCAGCCGGTCACCGCCGCCGACTGCGTCGCCTCCCTCCGCCGCTGGGGCGCACGTGACGGCATGGGTCAGAAGCTCGCCGACGCGACCCGGGCGTGGCGCGTGATCGACGCCCGAACCTTCGAACTGGAACTCGTCGCGCCCTACGGTCTGGTGCTGGAATCACTGGGCAAGATCAGTTCCAACGTTCCGTTCATCATGCCCGAACGGCATGCCCTGGTGGATCCGTTCGAGCAGATCCCGGAGGTGATCGGTTCCGGACCCTTCGTCTTTGTCCGGGACGAATGGATCCCCGGTGCCCGCGTCGTCTACCGTCGCAACCCCAACTACGTCCCCCGAACGGAGCCGGCCAGCTCTGCGGCCGGCGCCAAGATCGCCCGGGTCGATCGGGTGGAATGGCACTACATTCCGGATCCGGCGACGGCCTTGAACGCGTTGCTGGCGGACGAAGTCGACTACGTCGAACTGCCGCCGCATGATCTCCTGCCCGTGCTGGAAGCGGCACCCGGCGTCATTGTCGAGGATCTGGACCCACTTGGCGTCCAGGGCTGGCTGCGCATGAACCACCTGCATCCGCCGTTCGATGACCCGCGCATCCGCGAGGCGGTACTGTGGCTGATCGATCAGGAAGACTACCTGCAGGCGGCCGTGGGCAATCCGGCCTACTACCGCACCTGCCCCGCCGTGCTGGCGTGCGGCACACCCTACGAATCGGCCGAGGGCAGCCAGGCCCTGATCGGTCACGACCTCGACCGCGCGAAGGCGCTGCTGGCCGCGGCCGGCTATGACGACGCGCCCGTCGTTATCCTGCAGCCAACCGACATCGCCCTTCTCAGCAGCGCCTCCCTGATTACGGCGCAGGCCTTGCGCGAGGCCGGCTTCGTGGTCGAACTGCAAGCGATGGACTGGAGCACCCTCACGTCGCGGCGGGCGGTCATGGACTCCCCCGCACAGGGCGGCTGGAACCTGTTCCATACGTGGGCGCTGGCGGCGGATGTCGCCAACCCGGTGGCCAACATCGCGATCTCCGGCGGCTGTCGAGAACGGGCGTGGTTCGGATGGCCGTGCGACGAGCAGATCGAACAGTTGCGCGACTCCTTTGCGCGCGCGACCGATACCGGCACCCGTCGCAGCCTCGCGCAACAGATTCAGGTGCGCGCCTTGACGGTCGTGACCCACGGACTGTACGGACAGTGGTCGAACCCGGTGGCCTACCGGGATTCGCTCAGCGGGCTGATCAGGT
Organism: Alphaproteobacteria bacterium; assembly: GCA_965203385.1. Classification (GTDB taxonomy): domain Bacteria; phylum Pseudomonadota; class Alphaproteobacteria; order TMED109; family TMED109; genus VXPW01. The sequence continues at coordinate 773,186 of OZ241893.1, read as the reverse complement.
CGCCCGTGCAGTTCTTCTGGAACATCGAGAAGCGGGATCGCTAGGCCGCCGCCGCCCGGGACCTGCGGACCCAGAAGAGAATCACGATTGAAGGCCCGATCCCTGCGGCTGAACCTCCGTCCCGCTGCCGTCGGCGGGACAGCGGAATCCGGTCATCGGTCACCCGGATGAAGCCGGCGGTCTTCCATCTCCTCATCGCCCTGACGATGGCTGCTTCGGTGCCGGCCGGGCTCGCCGGCGACACGACCCCGGAATGGGGCAGCATCTCTGCCAGCCGCGCCCATCTGCGGGTGGGCCCGGGCAAGCGTTTCCCGATAGAGTGGGTGTTCACGGCCCCGACCCTCCCGGTGCAGATCACGGACCGTCATGAGAACTGGCGCGAGGTTGTGGCCCCGGGCGGAGTCTCCGGCTGGATGCACCGCAGCCTGCTGTCCGGCCGACAGACGGCGCTGGTCACAGCGCCGACCGTGATGCGGCGCCGGGCTGCTCATGAGTCCGCCGTCCGCGCCGAAGTGAAGGCCGGCGCGGTCGTCATCCTGAAGGACACCTGCCAGCCGGGCTGGTGCCGCGTCACAACCGGCGAATGGGAGGGCTATATCTCCAGTGGAGCCCTCTGGGGGCCTACGGACCCCGAAGGAAATCGCGACTGAGGGCCACCCGCACCGATTCCGGCATCACGGCCATGTGCTGGTATGCAGAGTGCTCAATACCGACCGTCACGCGGGCACCGGGGACCGCGAACGCATCGATGGCCGCTTCGGAAAACGGAAACCGAAGAAACTGTACCGAAGATGCCTTGCCGTCGGCAGTCGTGCGGTCCAGATCGGTTTCCGGCACGCCCGCCACCGTATGGCCGCCCACCTCGATCCGGGCGGTCTCTTCGAACCCTCCGAGCCGCGCTAGCACCCGGCGGCGCCGCACCGGATCATCGATTTCCACCATTAGCGTCGCCACCAGTTCCCGCCCATTGGGAACCAGCGGGCCGTAGGCCGCAATTTCCTCGCGCACCTGTTCAGGGCCGCCACGTTCGATGAAGACCATCTCGTGCACCTGATAGCGGATCGTCTCGAGGTTTTCGAAGTAGGCCGTGACCACCGGCCCGATGCTGACCCGACGATGCTGTTTGAGCGCGATCATCCGCTGCCGCTGGTCGGCGCGTACCTTGGCGTAATCGGCCGGATCCAGGATGGCGCCGGGCTGCAGGCCGCCGCCCGTCATCGTGATTCCTGCCGATAGGAAGCCGCGAGGAACTCGATTGGATGACGTACGGATGGCGCCACCCCTCCCTTCTGCCGGATGGACTGGGCCAGGTGCAGGCCGGCGAGCGGACACGCGGCCGCGAGCTGCGGGTGGTCAGCGCGCATCACGGCCGCCGCCGCCGGACGGCCATGCTTGCAGGCCGTGTCAAACCATCGCTTCTTCATGCCCCAGACCCCTCCATGCCCCGAACAGCGTTCCACCACGGTTACCTTGGTTTCCGGAATCAGTCTCAGCATCTGGGCCGCCTTCGGACCGATGTTCTGGGCCCGGCTGTGGCAGGCGAGATGCACCGTGATGCCGCCCTTGATCGGCTGCAGGCCGGGTGCCAGATCCCCGTCGGCGGCGATCTCCATGACGTATTCATCGATGTCGCGTGTGCTGGCCGCCAGTTTCCTGACATTCCGGTCATCCGGCGCCAGGGCGGGCCATTCGCTCTTGAGCATCAACGCGCAGCTGGGCGTCAGCGCGATGACGGCCGCGCCCTCCTCCAGCCGGGGCGCGAGCTCGGCTGCGGTCTGCACCGCCGTGCGGCGCACCCGTTCCACATCGCCCTGCTCGTACTGCGGCATGCCGCAGCAGCGCGGGTAGACCAGCGTGGTCTCGACCCCGCATCGCTCCAGAACGCCGAGCGCCGCTTCCCCGACCGACGGCGTGTTGTAGTTGACGAAACACGTCGCATAGATCAGGGCCTTGCGGCCCCCGGTGGACGACCGGCGCCGCTTGCGGCGCAGCAACGGGCGCGCGACATAGGACGGCAGATCGGCCAACCGATGAACGCCGGCGAACCATTCCAGCAGCACCCGAACCGGACGCTGACGCAACAACCGGTTGAGCAGACCGGCGCCGAGTGCCGCCAGCCGACCGTTTCGGTCGGTCTCCGCCAGCTGCCGGTCCCGCCAACCGCTGCGACCCTTGCGAAAGTCCACGGCGCGGGCGCGAAGCATGAGGCGGGGAAAGTCGATCCGGAACGCATGGGGCGGGACGTACGGGCAACTCACCATGAAACACATGTCGCACAGCGTACAGGCTCCCACCACGTCCCGAAAGCCGTCCGAGGACACGGAATCGAGTTCCATGGTGTCGGCTTCATCGATCAGGTCGAAGAGGCGGGGAAAGCTGTCGCACAGGTTGAAGCAGCGCCGGCAACCGTGACAGACATCGAACTGCCGGCGCATCTCCGCATCCAGCGCGGCTTCATCCCAGAACTCCGGATCGTCAAGCGGCAGAGGCTCGCGTTCGGGCTGCCGCAGGCCGCCTTCCATCACCGCGCACCGATCATGGCGCCGCTTCGCAGCAGCTGCCGCGCCGAAACCGCCGGCCCGCCCGCCTCAACCGTCGAGCGTGTCGAGTGCCTTCTGGAATCGTCCGGCATGACTGCGTTCGGCCTTGGCCAGCGTTTCGAACCAGTCGGCGATCTCGTCGAACCCCTCTTCCCGCGCCGTTCGGGCCATCCCCGGGTACATGTCGGTGTACTCGTGGGTTTCCCCGGCAATCGCCGACTTCAGGTTCGAGGAGGTGTCGCCGATCGGCTCACCGGTGGCCGGGTCCCCCACCTCGGACAGGTATTCCAGATGGCCGAACGCGTGCCCGGTCTCGCCCTCGGCCGTCGAGCGGAAGACGGCGGCAACGTCGTTGTACCCTTCCACGTCCGCCTTGCTGGCGAAATACAGGTAGCGGCGATTCGCCTGGGACTCGCCGGCAAAGGCTTCGGCGAGGTTCTTCTTGGTCTTGCTGTCGTGCAGGGACATGCCCACCCCCAGATTTCCGCCGGAGAAGCCCGGCCCATCAGGATGTAGATGCCGGACCGGGAGATGTCAACTGTTTTGGAACCATTGCAAAGAGGCTTTCGCCGTCCATTACTCCGGGCCGCCATCGGGCTCCAGCCGCACCAGCACATGAATGTCAGCTATCCGGGTCCCGGACGGCGGGTCCGGCAGCCCGGCAACCTGGATCACTTCTTCCGGGATATCCTCGAGCTCACGGGTTCCGGGATGCAGGAAATGGTGATGGGGCCGGACATTGGTATCGAAACAGTTGTATGCCGGATCCACCGTGATCTCGCGCAGGAGACCGGCCCGGGCAAAACAGTGCAGCGTGTTGTAGACCGTTCCGGTTGCCACCGGCGTGCCGGCCGCTTCAGCCTCTTGGCGCAGGATCTCGGCCGTGACGTGCCGGTCCCGGCCGACAAACAGCAACCGCGCCAGCAGCAGCCGCTGCCGGGTCAGGCGGACTCCCGCCGTGCGCAGGCGCCGACGCAGCTCGGTATCGCTGGTACACGACTTCGCCATGCTCCTCTCCGGCCGTGTCTCTGCGCGCGTCACCCAGCATTCTCCGAACGGCAACCTGTGCCAGCATACCAGCCCCGGCGCCGGCGGGCGTCCGCTCCCGGTCGATAGAGGCCGGTTCCCGTGTTCCGTGACCGCAGGGCCGCCCGGCGGCTCAGTATCGCCGGCTGGTGCCTCTACGACTGGGCCAACTCGCCGTTTGCGGCGATCATCCTGACGTTCGTCATTCCCGCCTATTTTGCCGGCGCCGTCGTGGACGACGACGCAGCGGCCCAGGCCAACTGGGGTTTCATGGTCGGAACCGCCGCCCTGACGGTGGCAATTCTCAGCCCGGTGCTGGGATCCATCGCCGACCACACGGGCCGGCGAAAAGCCTGGATCGCAGCCTGTGCAGCGGTCATGATCGGGGCCACTGCCCTGCTGTGGAAGGGAACGCCGGGAGCCGATTCAGCCGGCTGGATCCTGTGGTGGTCGGGAGTCGGCCTCGTGGCTTTCGAGCTCGGCCTGGTGTTCTACAACGCACTGCTTCCCGGCCTCGGTTCCCGAGACCGCCTCGGCCGGATTTCCGGTACCGCCTGGGCCACCGGCTATGTCGGTGGCATGGCGTGCCTGGTGCTGGTGCTGTTCGGCTTCGTGCTGGCCGATCCGCCGCCGCTCGGCCTTGATCCGGAGCAGGGCGAACACGTCCGGATCGCCGGGCCGCTCGTCGCCGTGTGGATGGGAATCTTCTCGCTGCCGCTCCTGGTCTGGACCCGTGAGGCTCCCGGCGGGCACCTGCCGATCGGGGGAGCGGTTCGCACCGGGCTGAGAAACCTCCGCCGCGATCTGGCGGACCTGATCCGGGACCCCGGCCGCCGGGTGATCAGCCGGTATCTCCTCGCCCGCATGGTGTACACCGACGGCATCAACACGCTCTTTGCCTTCGGCGGAATCTACGCCGCCACCGTCATCGGCATGACGGTGGGCGCGGTCATCCAGTTCGCGATTCTTCTCAACATCACCGCCGGCATCGGCGCGTTCGGCTTTGGCTACCTGGACGACCGGATCGGGGCGAAACGCACCATCCTGATCGGCCTCGCGGCCGTCGTGATCCTCAGTACCGCCATCCTGTTCATCACCACACCGTACCTGTTCTTCGCGGTGGGCGGAATCCTCGGGCTCTTCTTCGGTCCGGTCCAGTCCGCCAGCCGGTCGCTGATGGCGCGCCTGGCGCCGCCGGGCGGAGAGGCGGCCACCTTCGGGCTGTACGCGCTGTCCGGAAAGATCACCGCCTTCGTCGGGCCCTGGCTGGTCGGCGTCGTGACGCTCGCCACCGGCAGCGAGCGGTGGGGCATGGCCACCGTCCTGCCGTTCCTGATCCTCGGCATCCTCCTGCTGCTCCGGGTACCGGACCCCTCTCCCGCAGCTCCGCGGGCCTGAACCGGAACGTTCCCGGCGGACGGCGACGAGCCCGCCCGACCAACGTCCGGGCGGCGGCAGGCAGGCGGGGCCGGACCCGCGCGTCAACCGGGCAGGCTGCGCTCCAGTGCGGGATACGCCGCGCCCAGCGTCACGGCCCGGGCGACCATGAACACCAGATAAGCCGCCCAAAGCCCGTGATTTCCGTACAGCGGCACCAGCAGCGCCATGGCGGCGAAGAAGCAGGCGCCGCTCACCGCCATGCTTGCCAGCATCGCCCGGGTTCGAGTGGCACCGATGAAGATGCCGTCCAGCTGGAAACTCCAGACCGAGATGACCGGGAGCACGATCGACCAGGTGAGGTAGACGCCCGCAGTGTGCCGCACGTCGGGCAGGTCGGATACGAGCGCGATGATGTGGTGCCCGAACAGGGCGTAGGCGGCCACGTAGCCACCCGAGACGATGACCGCCCAGCGGCTGGTGGTAGCCACCGCCGCCCGGAACCCCCGCCGGTCGCGGCGGCCGACGGCCCCCCCGACCAGGGCCTCGGCCGCGTGCGCGAAACCATCGAGTCCGTAGGACACCAACGTCTGGAGCAGCATCAGGATGCCGTTCGCGGCCAGGATCAGTTCCCCCATGCGCGCCCCCACCGCCGTGAAGGTCGAGATCGAACACACGGCAATCAGGGTGCGGAAGAAGATGTGGGTATTGACCTGCGCGATCCGCCGAAACGCCTGGAGGTCGCGCACGGCCGCCAGCCGAAACGGCGCGCCGCGCGTGGCAGCCAGCTTCGCGGTCAACCCCACACTGATCCCGGCACCGGTCCATTCGGCCACTACCGACGCCCAGGCCACGCCCTCCAGACCCCAGGCGAGCACGATTCCGAACCAGACGTCGAGCGCCATGTTGAGGACATTGATGAACACCTGCACGGCGAGCACGAGCTCCGCCCGCTGTACCCCCAGCAGCCAACCCACGGCAACGAAATTCACGAGCGTTGCGGGTGCCGACCACAAGCGGATGCCGATGTAATGCGATGCCAGCGGCGCCACCGCTTCGGAAGGTCCGGCGATCAGCAGTCCCAGCCACCGGACCGGCACGGCCAGGGTCACCATCACGCAACCGATCACGATCGCCATCGCGTAGGCACGCACGGCGGCCCCCGCCAGTCCTTCGGCATCCCCCGCCCCGTGCGCCTGGGCCGCAATGCCCGTCGTTCCCATGCGCACGAAGGCGAAGGTCCAGAACAGGAAGGAGAACACCGTCGCACCCACCGCCACGGCCCCGATGTCGGCAACGCTGATGCGGCCCACCACCGCGGTATCCACCATGCCGACCAGCGGCACGGTAAGGTTGGAGAGCGTCATCGGGAGCGCCAACCGCCACATCGGCACGTCCCGGTTCGGGGAGCGGGTCGCCATGGCGCGCCCCTCAGTCCTTCCCCTGCGCCAACCGCGGCGGCGGGTTAGGCGTCGCCGCCGAAACTGCTCGATCCGAGGTCCGCAACACCGGCTTCCGCCCGGCGGTCCGGCAGCCGCCGCCGCGGTTCAACGCCGGCAGTCGAGAACCACCTTGCCGCTGACGGTTCGCGACAAGAGCAGCCTGATTGCGCGGGCAGCGTCACCGAGCGGCAGCACCTCGGCGATACGGGGGCGGATACGACCGGCGCGGTACCACGCTCCAAGACATTCGAATGACTTGCCCACGAGATCCGGATCCCGGGCCGCGACTTCCCCCCAGTAGAGGCCGTGAACGGCAGCATTCTGCAGCAGGAGCCGATTGGCGGGAAAGGCCGGAATCCGCCCCGCCGTGAACCCGACCGTGACCAACCTGCCGTTCCACGCCAGTCTCCGCAACGCGTCGTCGCTGGCGTCCCCGCCCACGGTATCCAGCACCACGTCCACCCCCTTGGGCGCCCACTCGGACAACCGCACCCGAACCCGCTCGGTGCGGTAATCGATGCCCGCCGCCGCCCCATGGGCCCGGCAGACCGCAAGCTTGTCGGCGGATCCGGCGGCGGCGATGACACGCGCACCCATCGCGGTCGCCGTCTCCACCCCCGCCAGTCCGACCCCGCCGGCCGCACCGAGCACGAGGCAGGTCTCGCCGGGCCGGAGGCAGGCCTTCCAGGCGAGGGCGCCGTGCGCGGTTCCGTACGCCACCGGGAAGGCGGCGCCGGTAACGAAATCCATGGAGTCCGGAAGCGGGTAGGTATTCTCTTCGGGCAGCACCGCTTCGTCGGTGTATCCTCCGTACCGCATCACCCCCAGCACCCGCTCGCCCACCGTCCGGTACCGGGTTTCGGGCCCGGTCTCGCGCACGATGCCGGCGACTTCGAGACCGGGGGCGAACGGGCGGCGGGGCCGCACCTGATAACGGCCGCGCAGCAACAGCGAATCCGCGAAGTTGACGCCGGCGGCGTGCACCTCGACCCGGACGGAACGAGGCTCCAGCACCGGGGCCGGCCCCTCGTCAAGCTGGAGAACTTCGGGCCCGCCCTGTGCGGTGGCCACCATGCGCCGCATCGTTGAATCCCGGACACAAACGGCCCTTATATACTGGAAAGTGCCCGACAGGAGTGTGCCAGCGTTGGAAATTCTGCTCCTGCACGAAACTGCGGTCCGCCTCGGTTCGTTTGCCGGTGTCCTCGCCGCCATGATACTGCTCGAGAACCTCTTCCCGCGCCGCCCGCGCCGCGCACCGTGGCCACGGAGATGGTGCGTGAACCTGGGGCTGACGACCCTCAACACCCTCACGCTCCGCCTGCTGTTTCCGCTGCTTGCGGTCGAGTGGGCCACCCTGATGACGGCTCACGGAGTTGGCCTTGCGCCGCTTCTCGAACTCCCCTATCTGGCGGCGTGCCTGATCGGCATCGTCCTCCTGGATCTGGTCATCTACGCCCAGCATGCGGCGTTTCACCACGTTCCGTTCCTGTGGCGCTTTCACCGGGTCCATCATGCCGACCTCGATGTCGACGTGAGCACCGGGGTCCGGTTTCATCCGGGCGAGATCGTACTGTCCATGATGATCAAGTTCGCCGTGATCGCGGCCCTTGGCGTACCGGCGGCGGCGGTCATCGCGTTCGAGGTGCTGCTGAACGCCACGTCCCTCTTCCATCACGCCAACGTGGCGCTCCCGGCCGCCGTCGACCGTGTCCTTCGGTGGGTGATCGTGACTCCGGACGTCCACCGTGTACACCACTCGACAGTTCGCGCGGAGACCGATTCGAACTTCGGATTCAGCGTCACGTGGTGGGACCGGCTGTTCGGTACGTTCCGCGCCGAACCCGGCGCCGGACAGGCCGGCATGGAAACCGGTCTCGCCGAGTACCGGGTGCCTGAAGAACAGGGGCTGCTCTGGGCCTGCGTGCTGCCGGCCGGCCGGTTGCGGCCGCCCGCCGCACCGTGAGCGACCCGCCCCGCCGGGGTCCGGTCGTTCGCATGATCCCGGACGGCGACAACCGCGAACGCAACGTCTGCACCAGCTGCGGCTTCGTCCATTACCTGAATCCGCGGATCGTCGTGGGGTCCGTCGTCCACCGGGACCGGCGGATCCTGCTGTGCCGGCGCGCCATCCCGCCGCGAACCGGTTACTGGACGCTGCCGGCCGGATACCTGGAAACCGGGGAAACCGTGGCCGCCGGAGCCCGTCGCGAAGCGCACGAGGAGGCCGGGGCCGACATCGCCATCGAGCGGCCGCTCGGGATCTACTCGCTGCCCCGGATTTCCCTGATCCAGATCATCTTCGTTGCCGGGCTCGTCAATCCCGACATCGCGGCGGGGGCCGAGAGCCTCGAGGTACGGCTGTTCGCCTGGAATGAAGTGCCGTGGGAGGAACTCGCGTTCCCGTCGGTGCGGTGGGCGCTGGAGGACTGGCAGCACGGACGGAGCCACGGGATCGACGCGGCCGCATTCGGACCGTTCGACCGCAGCGACCTGGCGCAGGACGCTACCCCTCATCCCCTGACGTGAGCGCAGCCAAGCGCACCGTCCTGCAAGAAACGGGTGTGATTCTCGAGTGGCAGGGGCAGGGCACTACGAATACGGATGGAAAACCCCGCTGCAATTACGTAGTAACAGTCGGAACATCGTAGAGCAGGTTGATCGTGGAAAAATCGCAGACCGGGCGGCCGGTTTTCGCGAAATCGACCAAATCCGTGCAGGATTCCGAGTGCAGGCCAGAAAAGATCTTCTGCTTTCAGCGCAGTAGAAAATTGACAGTTCACCGTACAGAAATCACACCCCACCCGCATCATGCAAACCCGTGCGGTAACGGTGCCGGCCCGGGGTTCTGCGAAGGGGTAGCGTCGCCGAAAGTGCCGGGCGCCGGAACGGCGGCCGGGGAAACGCCCGCGCGCACCATAGGAACCGGCGCTGCGCAGGGAGAGGGCCCTGTCCCGACAGCGTCTACCCATCGGCATCCAGGACTTCCGGCGCCTCCGGGAGAGCGGCCGATTAGGTCGGCGAGACCCCGCTGATCCGGCAACCGGCCGAGCCGAGCGACTACTGCTTCTTGTCGCGCCCGCACCGCTTCGGCAAGGGCCTGCGGTTCGATCCGCTGCGCTCACGGTTCGCCGGTCACCATCCGCCAACCCGTGACCCGGCCGAAGCGGGGGTGGATTACCGCCGCCGGCGCGCGCCTCGCAACCGTTCCGGGGAAGGGACCGTCGCCACGCCGCGGGATCGAACCGGCGGGTGCGGCGGAACCGGTTCTGGTGTTGCCTCAAAGCCGTGTCACGGGCACCCTCTCCCGCAGTGCGCCGGCCGCCGCCCCAACCCGAGTTTGCCTGGAGACTCTGCATGCCCCTGCCTCCGGCCCCGCATGACGCCCTGTTCCGCCAGCTCGTCTCCGATCCCGGACGCGCAGCGGCCCTGCTGCACGATTACCTGCCGCCCGAGGTCGTCGCACGGCTCGATCCCGACCATGTGCCCGAGCATCTCGAGGGCACCGCCATCGACGGCGACGGCCGGGCCACGCAGACCGACGCCATCTTCCGGGTGCGGATGAAGGACGGCGCCTCGGCCACGATATACGTATTACTCGAACACAAGGCAAAAGCTGATGTCCGCACGCCGCTGCAGCTGATGCGCTATGTCCTCCGGATCTGGATGGCGGACATCGATCGCGGGGAGCGGCCCGCCGGGCGATTGCCGCTGGTCATCCCCATCGTCTTCTTCAACGGCCGCGAACCGTGGACCGTACCGCTCTCGATCGCGGACATGATCGATGCCCCCGAGGGTCTCGGCCATCTTGCCCGCGACTTTGGAACCTACGCGCTGCGCGACCTCTCCCGCATGGCCCCCGACGACCTCTCGACCGACCCGGCCGTGCGCAGCGCCCTGCTCGCGCTGGCCCGGGCCTTCGCCGACGACGTCACCGAATCGGAAGCCGATACGCTGGTGGTGACGATTTCCGACAGCGAGTTCGGGCGCTACATGCTAATGTACATAACCGAGCAGGTCAGTCTGTCGCCCGAGCGCATCGAGGCCGCGCTCAAGCGCATCGGCACTGCCCCTGAAGAAGTGGAGGCACTGATGGGAACCGCATCTCAGGTCTGGTTGGAACAAGGCGAAGCCCGGGGCAAGATCGCGGGAATCGCCGAGGGCAAGTCAGACACGCTCGCCCGACAGCTTGAGCGTCGTTTTGGCCTTCCGCCCAATGAGATCCAGGCACACATTGCCGGTGCCGACCTTGAACAGCTCGACCGGTGGCTTGACGCCGTGCTTGATGCACCGAACCTTGATGCGGTCTTTCGTTCGAACCCGCAACACTGATTGGTGCGGCCCGGATCGGGTGTGATTCTCGAGTGGCAGGGTCATGGCACCACGAATACGTATGGAAACCCCGCTTCGATTCCGTAATAACAGCCGGAACATCGTAGAGCCTGTTGATCGTGGAACAATTGCAGGCCAGGCGGCTGATTTTCGCGAGATCGGCCAAATCCGTGCAGGATTCCGAATGCAGATCAGAAAAGCTCGTTTGATTTCAATTCACTAGAAAATTGACGGTTCGCCATACAGAAATCACACCCCAAGAAACGCGGGTTCTGCACCAGGCAGCCGCATCGCACCGCGACGGAATTCGAGGCCCGCTACAGCGACCGCGTGTAGCCAATCCCATGGCGATGGACGAAGCCATGTGCGCCGCGATTCCCCTGCGCGGGGCATCTCTAGGGCAAGCGGATACAACCGGGGCTCGTCCATGGGGTAGGCTTCGTTCATGTTTGCTGTGCAAATGCAAGCGTCCGCTCGTGCGGTGATGGAGCGGTTTTCGCCCCTCGGATGACCCCTCCTGGCGGAACTACAGAGACGGCACGATCGGCTGCCGCCACCCCAAGGCCGAACGGTTACGTTGATATTTACTTCGATTGTTTCATTTGATTCATTCAACTATATTCATTCCGTGGACTCACACCTTCCCCGGAGGCATGCATGAACACGTTGCCGCATCGCCAGCCCCCGCCTACACCTCGGGACGCTGCGGTCGCACGGAGCACTCGTGAGGCTCTGTCTCCCTACGGCGGGATGGACCGGCCCTTGACGCTGCGCGTCAGGGACAGCGAACAGGAACAACCTATCGAACTCCCGGCCGGTGCGGTCGATCTGCTCATGCACATTCTGGAAGCCATGGCCGCGGGCCAGGGCGTGACGCTGATACCGGAAAGCGCTGAGCTCACAACGGTCCAGGCGGCCGACGTGTTGAACGTCTCCCGTCCCTTTCTCATCAAGCTCCTCGACCAGAAGGCCATCCCGCATCGAAAAGTCGGCAAGCACCGCCGGATTCGCATGGAAGATGTCATGGCCTTCAAAAATGCCATCGACCGTGAGCGCGAGTTGGTGCTTGAACAGATGACCCGGGACGCCCAGGCTGATGACATGGGGTATGGCGCCCGGTGACGGGCTTCACCGCCCTGCTTGACGCCAACATTCTCTACCCCGCACCGATGCGGGATATTTTTCTGCAGCTGGCGGCTGACGATCTTTTCCGCGCGAAGTGGACCGCTGACATCCATCGGGAATGGATCAATGCCCTGCTTCGCAATGAACCGCACCGTGACCGATCCACTCTCGAACGCACCCGCGATCGGATAGATCGGGCGACACGGGATTGTCTGGTGTCCGGATACGAGACGCTTGTCCCCGCACTCAGCCTTCCCGACCCCGACGACCGTCATGTTCTCGCCGCGGCCATTGTAGGACATTGCGATGTGATCGTTACCTGCAACCTGCGAGACTTCCCGGAAGAAGCGGTGGCGCCTTACGGGATCGAAGTCCTCCACCTCGACAACTTTCTGTCCTATCACCTTGACTTGGTGCCAGGCTCTTTCTGAGACGCGGTGCGCAAGATACGAGCGCGGCTTGTGGCGCCACCCATCCCCTTTCAGGACTATCTCACCGTCCTGACCACGCTGGGTCTCGCCGTCACCGCCGCTGAACTGGCTCGGTTCTCGGAGCAGCTCTAATTGGTGCCCGCCAGAAAATTACCAAGAAGTTGACTCTAAGCGGAAATATCGATAATATCTCAAGGAGTTGATCGGCAAGAGCCGTATAATCGGCAAGAGCCGTATAATCGGCAATCGTAAGCGTTCGGGCGTGCAGTGATGGAGAGCGGCTTCACGCCTCTCTGATGGTCCCTTTCCAGCGGATCTATAAAGACGCTGGGGCTACGTCCGTTTGGCCTGACACCGGGGCAAAGCCGGGGCTGGTGCAAGGCGTCAGTTGAGCGTCGATCAGGGCCGGACACCTGAACCGGTTCGTCGAACGGCACGGCCAGACGGTCGGATTCGTCGCGCCGGCCGGGTTTCGTAGACCGACAACAGGGGCGCACATGCCCCGACCCGGTTCAGTGAACGGCACCGTTCCTGAAGATATCGTCGAGCGTGGGCGCGGAAAGGATGGCGTCAAGCCAGACATCGAGGTCTTCGACTGGTGCGGCCAGCACACGGGTGCTTGCGTCTTCGGATACGGTGCCGAAGCGGCGCTCAAGCAATTTGAGCAGCGTTTCCGCCTTGCCTTCCGCCCGGCCTTCCTCTTTCCACCCTTCTGCGACCGTCGGCATAAGTGTCCTCCATAGTTCCGGATCCGCTTCGCGGATGATCTCCTCCAGAGCCTCGCGGGGCAACTGGTACTTCTCAACCATATATTCGATCGCCGGCACCCTCAAGTCGCGCAGCGCCCCCAACGCCGCCACCAGTTCTTCCTTCGGAGGGTCCTGGTCCATGGTGTATTTCAGGAGCGCGAGGCCGCCGCGCAGGGAAGTGTCGGACGACAGCTCGGGATCGGGTATGCGGCCGAGGTCGAGGAGATGGTACCGGAACAGGTCTTCCGTCTCGGCGGCCAGATCCCTTGCCGACCGCGGCGCGGTCCATTTCGCGGCGCCGTGGTAGACGACGATGGGGATGACGAGCGGGCGCGGTTGCGGGTCGCCCCGGCCTTGCAGGCGGTCATGGCTGCGCAGGATGCCGATGATGTATTCGCCGATCTGTAGCGGTGTCCTTGTATCAGGTGTGCTCTTATGTTCTAGTAATGCGTAGGCCATACCCCCGTCCTTGAGATCTGTCATGAACAAGCTGTCGGTGCGCAGGGTGCGGAGGGTGTCGCTGATGAGGGTGTCTGGGAGGGGGCTGAAGGGATTGTCGGAGAGCAGGGCCGCCGTTTCCGGAGGTAGGCACCGCCGAATCAGCACATCGGCCCGCACGGGATCACCGATCAGGGTGCGAAAGAACGCGTCATGGGAGTGGCGGAATGCCATCGAGCCTCGCTGTCCGGGTGCCAGCCGGTGCGATGGCGCCGCCGGTTGTCCAGATTCTGGGGGAGGGAGTGCGGGAGCATCATGGGAGGGGGCGGGGCGATTGTCCATCACCCGGCGCCGAAGGAATGCCGCCGGTTCCAGAGAAACCGTCCGGGCGAGGCGTCTGGATCGAAGTGCCGTGCCGGAACTGCCTGGACGGCGGCCCGCGACACGGCCGGTCCGGGCGGCACCGGATCAGGGTGCAGAACCATTGCCTTTCAGCCGGTGCCTGTCCTCTGGCATCGACGGCCGCCACCCTGCGACTGAGCGCTAACCGGCAATCCGCCTATCATCATTGAAGAACCAACCGTAGAAGAACCGGAATTCAACTTTGACGTGTGATCGAACAAAAGCGGACTCACGCTCTGCTAGCAAGGACCGGTCACGTCGGCCACCGCTGGTGAATCCACAGCCACTGTTCGGGACAGGCGCGAATCCAGGCTCCGAACCGGTCGTTGAGCGCCCGCAGCAGAATCAGGGTGCGCTCCCGGCGGGGCATCCCGGTTTCCGGCACCGGCAGGGCCGGCTCGATCGTTACCCGAAACGCCGCCCCGCCAGTCCGCTGCACCCGGAGCGGGAACACGGGAAGACCGACCCGCAAGGCCAGGGCGGCTGCCACGGGCGCCGTACCGGCCGGAACCCCGAGAAAATCGACCAGCGGCCCCTCGGAGAGCTTCTGATCATTGACCACTCCGACCGAACGGCCGCGCCGCACGGCACTGACCAGGGCCCGCCCGGCATGGCGCTTGCCGATGAACTCCGCACCCGCGGGGCGGTAACGCTGGATGATGCGGTCGCTCCAGGGGTTGTCCGCCGGCCGGTAGACATACGTCATGGGCAAGCCGGCCCGCGTGAGCACCAGCGCCCCGATTTCCCAGTTCGCTAGATGGGCACTGGCGAACACCGCCCCTTGACCGAGCCCCCGCAACCGCTCCACCGTTTCAAGTCCTTCTATCTGAATTCTCGGGCGCCCGCCCGGCCGTGACGCACCCTGCGCGCCAAACGGATCCAGCCGGGGGAGATGCGGAAACTCGAACACCAAACGACCCAGGTTGTCCCACATCCCGGTCAGCACACGCTCGCGTCCCGCCGCGTCCAGATCCGGCAGGATGCGGCGGAGGTTGCGGTCGGCGGTCCGGTGAAGCGGAAGGCGGGGTCCGAGGGTGCGCAGGATCCCGCCCCCGAGCGCCGACGCGCGGTCGACATCCAGAACGCGGGAAGCGGCCACCAATGCATGCAGGCCGAGCCCCTCGGTGGCGTGGCGAATATGCCGGAGAGATGCGTGTCGCCTCATCGTTTCTCCTTCGGCCCCACCAACGGCATCAGAAGTTCATCGAGAACGGCGCCGTCGTCAAAGCGAACGTGCGCGTTTGCCACGACCACCTGCGATGCGAACCCGGCCGGCATCCGAACGTGGTCCTTGGTCGTGGTGACCGGTACCGCCGCCACCGACCGGGCCGCCGTTCGCACCTGCTCAAGATCCCGCGCACGATACCGGTAGTGATCAGGAAATGACCGGGTTCCCACGACCTCGGCGCCGACTTCCCGCAGCAACCGAAAAAACTTCTCCGGACGCCCGATCCCGGCGAAGGCGAACACCCGCCTTCCCTTGAGGGCGTGAAGCTCCGGCGCCGGATGCATCGATGCCTGGATGCAGGGCAACGCTGCCGGCAACGCCGCCCGCATGTTCACCCGATCTTCTCCAACCACGATGACGGCATCGGCACGCCGGAAACCGTCGCTCGGCAATTCCCGCAGTGGGCCAGCGGGCAACACCCGGCCGTTGCCCCATCCGGACCCCCCATCGAATACCAGAAAGGAAAGATCCTTCGCGAGCGCCGGATCCTGAAAGCCGTCATCAAGGACGAGGCACTCGGCCCCGGCCGCCGCCACCACCGGCCCGGCCGCTGCCCGGCTCCGGGACACCCAGGTAGGAACGGTGCGGGCGACCACGAGCGCCTCGTCTCCCACATCGCGAACCGAGTGTCGTGCCGGGGCCACGCGAACGGGCCCCTTCAGCCGGCCGCGGTACCCATGGGAGAGGACATGGGTATCGATGCCCGCGTTGCGGAGCCGTTCTGCCAGCGCCAGCACAACCGGGGTTTTTCCGCTCCCGCCGACCGTCAGGTTGCCGACACACACCACCGGGATCCCGCACGAGAGCGGGCGGGCGCGGCGTTGGCGCCGGCGCGCCCCCCAGACCCAGAATGTTGCCAACGGGCCCAGCGCACGCGCGAAGGTTCGCTCCTCGCCGTACCAGAAATCAGGTGCGCGCATGCACTGCCCGGGCCCGCGCGATCATCGGCGTCAGCAGTTCGGCCACTTGCGCGGTCACGCCACCTGAATCGGACGCGACCTGCCCGGCGGCAGCTGCCAGACGGCGGGTTTCCCTCGGATCGGCAAGCAGTCGCGACACCGCACCGGCCAGCGTATCGGCATTCTCCACCTCGATTGCCGCCCCGGCCCGCTTGAGGGCTGCCGCCACGTCGGGCACGTTCGCAGTGTCGGGACCATGCAGAATGGCGCAATCGAGCCGTGCCGGTTCCAGGAGGTTGTGTCCGCCCCTGGCCACAAGCGTACCGCCGATCAGCACCACCGGCGTCAGCCGGAAAAACAACCCGGTCTCCCCCAGCGTGTCGGCGACGTAGATCTCCGCTCCGCCGGGGAGCGGTGCGGTTCGCCGGCACCGGACGGACAGTCCGCGCTTGCGAACCAGCGCCTCGATCGATGGACCGCGCTCCGGATGCCGCGGCAGGAGAATGGTCAACAGACCCGGCCAGCGGGACCGCAAGAGAAGGTGCGCGTCCAGCACGATCTCCTCCTCACCGGCGTGGGTGCTGGCCGCCAGCCAGACCGGACGCGACGCGAGATCGGCCCGCAGGGCAGAGAGGTCGGCCGGATCGGACTCCGGCGCGGCTGCGTCGGCCTTCAAGTTGAACGGCCCCCGCACGTTCGCCACGCCGAGACCCTCGAAACGCTTCCGGTCGGCGGCGGTCTGGGCGATCACCGGATCGAACCCCTCCAGCAGTTGTCCGAGGGCTCCGCCCAGCCACTTCCAGCGCGCCGCCGAACGCGCCGAAAGGCGCGCCTGCACCATGGCACGCGGTACCCCCCGTTTCCTGAGACTCCAATGCGCCTCCGGCCAGAATTCGGACTCCACCCGCAGCGCACAATCCGGGCGCCAGTGATCCAGGAACCTGCCCATCGTCGTCCGTTGGTCGAGAGGGGCGTACTGATGAAGGGCCCCCGGCGGCAGTGCACCGGCCATGGCCCGAGCGGAGGTTACGGTGACCGTCGTCATCAGCACCCTCAGCCCGGCCCCGTCAATCAGCCAGCGGATGATCGGCTCCACTGACCGGGCCTCGCCGAGACTGACCGCATGCACCCAGCACAGGGGGCCCGGAGGACGGGGCCGAGACGGGTGTCCGATGCGCTCTCCCAGGCGTTCAGGATCCTCTCGCCCCCGCCCGGCCCGCACCCGGAGCAGCGGCATCACGACGGGGACAGCCGCCCACCACGCCAGGCGGCTGGTCAGCAGCAGCGTCGATGTCTCGCGAAACACCTTCATCGCCCGAGGCCCATTCGTGACTATCGCCAGGTACAACCCACGGTACCGCCATCCTGAGTCCCGGGCGGCGGTGCGGGAACCACCGCAACCCGGCCCGCCGATCACGGCAAGGTTCCGGGAGCTGCGGTCCTGGATGGCGGACGAGCGGTACAGGGGGCCCAGCCGGCGGAACCGAGACAAAAACCTGGAAGCACCGCAGTCGCCGGTCACCCCGGTCATCGGACCGGCTGGCGCCCACCACCGCCTCGCCTATCCTTCCTGCATGACACCCGTGCAGATACTAGCGACCACCGAACGCCCAGTCTTGCTGGATACCGTGCTGTCGCCGCACCGCTCACTCGGACCGCTCGGGTTCCGGTTGCTGATGGCCGTGATCACGGGCTTTTGTCTCGCGGTCGGGATCTTTTTCGCCTCGATCGGGGCCTGGCCCGTCTTCGCGTTTCTCGGACTTGACCTGCTGCTGGTGTTTCTGGCGTTCCGCTGGAGCTATCGCAGCGGGCGCCAGCACGAGCGAATCCGACTCGATTCCGAAACCCTCGAAATCACCCAGGCCCGCGCCGACGGCAGGGCCCGGTTGTGGAAGTTCCAGCCCTACTGGCTCCGAATCGACTTCGACCCATCGGGGGATCCCGACAAGCCACTCAGGCTTTCCTCGCATGGACGCAGTCTCGTCATCGGCGCCTTCCTCGCACCGGAAGAGCGCGCCCGGTGCGCCCGGCTGTTGCGGGACGCGATCAAGCGATGGCATGCCCTTCCACCCGGCACGACTGCGTCGTCATGACCAAGCCCGCCCGATGCGGCCGACTGATGCGCGAGAGATCAACCGTGCCACCGCTCCAGCCGGCTCGTCGGCTACTGCCTGTTCGGCCTGCGTTCGGGAGGTCAACCCCTGCGCCGCCCCGGCCCGCTCCGAGGCACCGGCCACAGACGGTGCGGCCCTTCAGCGTCGAGTGCGGGTGCCGTTTGGCTGGGTGCGCCGCACCGCCACCGCTTCCACTTCGATCAGGAACTCTTCCTTCACCAATCGATCGACGATCAACAGGGTATTCGGAGGGTAGTGGGGACCACGGAACAGGTTCGGAAATAGACCGTTGCGGGTCTCCATGAATAGCGGAAGCAGTTCGGCATCCACCAGGTACGTGCGCATGGCGACGATGCTGTCACAATTCTCCCCCAGCCCGGTCAATACGGCTTTCAGGTTGGCATACACCTGATGGACCTGGGACCTGAAATCGCCATCGCCGACAACACGTCCGTCGATATCGACCGACACCTGTCCGGCAATATGGTAGGTGCCCAGGCCGGCTGGTACAAACGATGCCTGAGAGTAGAGGCCCTGCGCCGGGGCGGCGCCTGCAGGGTTGAGCATTTCGACGGTGTGGTTCATGGCTGGCTCCGGTATCGTCGGCAGGGCTCAGGATCGAAACGGAACGGTTCCGAGACCGATCGGCCGGGTGCCGGAACAACAAAGCGCCCCACTCCAGCACCGACGCTGGCGATCAGCCGCCGATGTCCTGCCGCACTGTACAGCACCCCTTCTCGCCACCTTCACGCCGAAGCGCCCGATGGTGCGTTTCGGGGGAATCGGGACCGTACCTGTCGACGGGGCCAACAAATGCCTGCCTGCAGTTCCGGCTAGACGTCGATATCTGCGTCCACGCCCACGGGACAATGATCGGACCCCTGCTGATGGGGCCAGATGAACGCCTCCCGCACCCGCTTCATTGCCGCCGGCGAAGCCAGAACGTAGTCGATTCTCCAGCCGACGTTCCGTTCCCGGGCCCCGCCCCACTGGCGCCACCACGTGTAATGGCCCGGATCATCGGGGTGCAGGGCACGGAACGTATCCACCCAGCCGGCTTCCACCCACCGGTCGAATTCGGCCCGTTCCTCGGGCAGAAACCCGCTGTTCTTCACGTTGGTCTTCGGGCGGGCAAGGTCAATCTCGCGATGGGCCGTATTGAAGTCACCCATCACGAATACCGGACACCGTCGCCGCATGCGTTGTACCTGTTCGAATACCGCCCGATAGAATTCCAGCTTGTAGGGAACACGGCTGTTGTCACGGTTCTTTCCGCTGCCCTTCGGAAAGTAGGCGTTGACCACCGACAGTCGCCCGCGCCGGCCGCGAAAATGTGCGGCCAGATACCTGCCTTCCGCGTCAAGGCCTGGGTCGCCGAGCGACGTATCCACCCGATCCGGCGTCATCCTCGAATACAGCCCGACACCGCTGTACCCGCGACGCTCGGCACTCACGAACACGGCTTGCCATCCCGAGGGTGACCGGACGACCTCCGGAACCTGTTCCGGCAGGGCCCGGACCTCCTGAATCCCGACGATGTCCGCCGCCTGGTTCGCAAGAAATTCCGCGAACCCGTGCCGCACGCACGCCCGAATACCATTCACGTTCCAGCTTATGATCCGCATGTGCGCCCCTTCCCGGCTGCGTGCCTCCCGGGGATCATCGCAGCCCGCCCCGTCCGCTGCCAGCGGACTTCACCCGTGCCCGACCAGGCTCTCGATGATGGCGGCACAGCCCCCACCGAACCATCCTCTCCGCTCATGTCCTCTGCCCGTCCGTCACCCACCATCTTCGTTGACGGGAACAATGTCTTCGCCAGCCGGCCCGACGGCTGGTGGCGTGACCGCGGCCGGGCGGCTGGCCGTCTGGTCGAGGCGCTTGATCACCTGTGCGAACGCACCCGGCTGTCGTGCACGGTCGTGTTCGACCGCCTGCCCCGCCATCGCCCACCGCCGCCATCCACGGCCCGCGTCCGGGTGCAGGCGGCCCGCCGCTCCGGACGGGACGCCGCAGACGATACGATCGTCGCCCTTGTCCGCGCTCTTCCGCATCCGCGTCAGGTCTTCGTCTACACATCGGACCGCCAGCTTCGCCGGCGCGTCCATGCGCTGGGTGCGCACACCGCAGGCGCAGGTGTCCTGCTGGCTCGACTCGAGGACAACACGGGCCGGACGTCCCGGGACCACACACGCACAGGAAGAGAGGCCGACAAATGATCCGGTGGGATCGCTCAATTTCCGAAGAGACCGACCGAGGCGGTTCATGCATTCCTTGCCCGACACTGTCGCCGTGGCGGGCGCTGCGCTCCGCAGCCCTGGGGCGTGCCGGAGGACTTCGTCTTTTAGCTCAACCCTCTGCGGCCCCGCGCGATTGCAGGACAATTCGAAGACCTCCCGGTAGCAATCGTTCCGCCGCGCATTATCGGGGTTGGGGCGCTTGCCGGTCAGTTGCCACTGCGCGCCGATGCCCCGCTGCTTCCTGCGCGACAGGGGCGGCATGGACCGTGGCGTCGAGCAGCCGGGGCAGGGCGGCGCGTTGCAGGAATACCGCCACACACGGCCATATCTCGTTCCCACCGGCGACGCGCTGCGCCTCCGCAAACGTGATTTCCGCACCGCTCGCCATCATCGTGATGCAGATAAAGCGTGCTGGCGAAGGGCACCGGCGTCACACCGATTCGTGCACTATCCTTGAGCGGCACCGCCTGCAGTGTGTCCTCCTGCTCGCTTATCGTCGTCTCCCCTGCAGTGCTGGAATCGCCGGCCCGCTACCGGTCGATCCCGTTGTCATCGCCGTCCGAGCCCATCACGCGCGAAATCAGGTGATCGGTGACGTCTTCGAAATAGCTCTCCAGCTCGGTCTGAAGCCGGCTGTACTCTGGCCACACGACCCGGTTGAACTCCCGTTCCCGCGCGGACACCACGACGCTGGTGCGGCGCTGGCGCCGATAACGGTAGGGCCGCACGCCATGCTTGCGGCAAACTGCGACGAACAGGCTGACCGACCAGGCATCGGGCAACGAGAACTGGAGCTCGACCTCCGGCTCGTGCTTCCCGGCTGAACCGGCCAGCCGGCCGTGCAGCCGGTCCATCGCGGCGCCGGCCGCCGCATACTCGCCCGGACTTCCGGTACGCCGGAACAGTGCCTCTACCTTCGCGAGCTTCGCCCGCAGCTTCTCGTCATCGACCATCGCACACCGGATCGGTTCGAACGCCGTACAGGACGATAGCTGTACGGTCACGTCCGGCCTTCGGCAAGTAAATATTAAATTTGTGCCGCGATGCTCGCAGCGATGCAACACTCGACTGCATCGCGGACGGCCATGGCTGATACCATATTGATTACAGGTATCTTTAAATCAGAAATCTCATTCATCCCATGGCTGACATTCGGTGGTGGTGTTGCTCAAAGGATGCCCACCAACATCTGGGGGTCCGCAGCATCGACTCCCAATCTTGCGGGGAACGGAAACTGGTCCCAGGTTCTTCCGTCAAGCGTCCGGCCATTCTTTTTCTTGTTCACCCCGCCCCATTGCTTGAAGTGGAAGGCCACACCGGCTTGGATGCACTGATCACGGATCGACCGCACCCAGTCCAGGTTTATTGGGCGCGCCCCCGGCCCGCTCTCACCGCCAACAATTACCCAGTCGATGCGCTCTAGATCAAGATCATCCAGTGGTCCCAGTAGAGGTTCAAGACTCAGAAATCGAACGGCCGCGCCTGTCCGACGTAGGTGATCAATGCGAAACTGATAGTTGGCATTCTCGACACTGGCACCCATCCAGACGTTCCGCGTCCATGTAAGAGCATTCGATAATTCCTCCAGCCTCTCAGCTCGCTTCGTCAGGATCTGATACGTGTGTTGGGCCGTCTCCTGCATTGTTGCGAACACTCGCTGGATGAACTCCAGCGGCACATCTTCATGAAACAAATCCGACATTGAATTGACGAAAATCATTTTTCCCGTTTTCCAGGTGGCTGGAAGCGTCAGGCTGTCCTCATCGACACGAACCACACCGTTCCACTTGGGCTTACCGCCGGACATGCGGGTCGTACCCGCGTACTTCGGCTGCCCCATTGCCTCCAAACGCCGAGCCAGCCTCATGGCGTAGCAGTTGGTGCATCCCGGCGAGATGACCGTGCAGCCGACAACCGGATTCCAGGTCGACTCCGTCCATTCGATTGACGAGTTAGTGGCCAATATGCCCTCCTTCGGGAAATTTGATCAGCACATGACCGGCGAAGGTTCCGGCGCGGCGCTTGCCCTTCGTCGAGCGCACGTTGATGCCTCCTTCATCTTCAAGCTTTTTCAGTATTTCTCGATAGTTTTTGTCAATGTAAGGCGTATCAACGCTGTGTGTTTCATATATCCGGGTGAAATTCACTTCCCTTCCTGCAAAGGTAGCGAGGAGACTCTCCTCGAGTTTGTTGAGGGGCTGGGCCAGCGAGAATAGCAGCGGCATCGACGCATCTGCTGGCGAGTATGTGAGCGACGGAACCCCTTCATCATGGGTGGAGCTTTCTCCGGCCATGATGTTTTTCATTATGGAATATCCACGGAAATGCTTCGAGACGAAAACCAGTTTATGCGATACCCGGGTTCCTGTCGCATTCCTGAATGTGAACGGAAGGACGTACCTGCCGCCAAGCCGCTTTATTTCGTTCGCTAGCGCCTCAAGGACCGCCGCTTCCCGCAGCTCCGGGCTCAGCCCCGGCAGCCCCTTGCGTAGTGCTTTGGCCCGCTCCCGGCCAAAAAGGTCATCCATATGCCCGGCGACAAGCGGGTTGCCGATACCCGCATTAATGCGATTGTAGTTGAAGAAAAAAACACAGTCACAGCCCCAATCCTTAATCACGCCCTTGATGATGTTCAGGGAAAGCCCCTTGTATCCAAACGGGTCGATGAACGAGAAGGAAGGAATAAGTTTTGTCTCGTTGAAGTACCGAGCGGCTTCATCGTCGATCTCTCCACAGGTGACGACCGGCTTGTATGTGAACTTCTCAACACCCTGCAGTTTATCTATTTCCTCTTGAAGGGTTGCCGTATTCTCGTTCCTAGCGTCGTTAAAGTAAGAGACGAGCATCTGTGCCATGCTGGCGTCGTCGAGCGCAGTCTGGAGTACGAGGAGAGGTGTCGAAGCGGCGCCATCCCTGTAGCGCCCAGGCCCCGCATAAAGGTCAATGTAAGCGATCTTGCCGCCATGCTTGGCGGCGGTCGGCATTATCACTCGCGCCCAGGCGAAGAAATACTTCGTGACAATTCGCGCCTTTACCTCGGACTGGTCCGAGCGTTCCTCAAAGAATTTCCTCGCTTTCATCTGCGACCAACCTCCCTCTGCGTTCGACCCGGCGTTACAACATAATAGAACAGAAAAGGAACAATTTCAACATCTGCGGCGTGAAATGAGCGGTGCTGAGCACCGCACGCCATACGAGGTATCCTCAACACGGTCTTTCAAACCAGCACGGTGCTTCATCTCCATGGGCCAGCCGCCTTCCATCTCCCACTGAAGACCCCGACACGAAGCCGACACGCAACTCGACAGAGGGGTGAAGATGGACGACGCCTATCGTGCGGGTCGCGCTCCGGCGGTGAGCGGGCCGGACCCGCCGGGAACCCGATGCGGCAACCGCACATCGACGACCGGCGCGGGCCGGTTCAGGCGAACCGGTTGCGCAGGGGCTGACCGGCCTGCATCCGGACAATGTTGTCGGCGATGACAGCGAATCGGCGCTCCAGCATCGGGGTGCTCCACGCCGACGTGTGCGGCGTCATCCAGACGTTGGGCAGACTCTCGAAGTCGTACTCCGAAGGCCGGGTCCGCAAACGGTCGAACGGACCCGGGTAGCGGTACCACACGTCGATGACCGCACCGCCGATGGAACCTTCCGCCAGCGCCCGGTACAGGGCCTGCTCGTCGACCACGCGGCCGCGGCCGACGTTGATCAGCACGGCTCCGGGCTTCATCGCCTGCAGCACCCGGGCGTCCACCATGCCGTGCGTGGCCGGGGTCAGCGGACAGGCCACCACCAGGTAATCGTACTGCGCAACCGCCTCGACGAGACGGCCCGGCGGGACCGCCTCGTCCAGCGGGGGAACCCGGACGGGGTGGGCGGTCACCGCCCGGACGTTCATGCCGAAGGCGTGGGCGCGCGCGGCCAGCGCCCGCCCGATCCGGCCGTAACCGAGAATGCCGAGCACCCGGCCCTGAAGCTCGCCGTGGGCAGCGCCGCCGAGAACGAGGCTGTCGGACCAGTCGCCAGACCGGAACCGGCGCTCGACGGCGGTCGCGCCGATCACATGCTCCAGCATCGCCCGCATGCAGTATTCGGCAATCGGCACTTCGTGCTCGTAGACGTTGCAGGCGGCGCAGTCTTCGGGCAGCGCCGCCACGTCAACCGAATCGGTACCGGCGCCCGGCAGGTGCAGCAACCGCAGGCGCGGGGCGGGCGGTGCACCCGCCGACCAGCCCATCGTGACGGCGACGTCCGCGTCGGCGAGGGCGGCCGCCCACGCATCCGGGTCGGATCCGGCGCACCGCAGCGTATGCGGCAGCGTCAGGCTCGTACGCAGCAATTCGGCATAGCGTTCACCCAGCACCCCGTTGAACGCCACGCAGACCGGCCGCTTGCCGCCGCTCACCCGGGCAGGTCCAGGACGTCCCCCATGCCGTAGAGTCCGGGCCGCTGGCGCGCGGCCCAGCCGGCGGCATGGACGGCGCCGCGGGCAAAGATGGCCCGATCGTGCGCCCGGTGCCCGAGCTCGATCCGTTCGCCGGCACCGGCCATTACCACCATGTGATCGCCCACGACATCGCCGCCGCGCAGCACACCGTAACCGATCGTGCCGGGGA
Organism: Alphaproteobacteria bacterium; assembly: GCA_965203385.1. Classification (GTDB taxonomy): domain Bacteria; phylum Pseudomonadota; class Alphaproteobacteria; order TMED109; family TMED109; genus VXPW01. The sequence continues at coordinate 748,230 of OZ241893.1, read as the reverse complement.
TCCGCGGTCCGGTGTCGCCGTCCCGGACGCGCACCCCCGCTGCCTCCGGATCGACCCCGCGGCCCGCCGCCGCGGCCCGCCCGAGTGCCAGCGCGGTGCCCGACGGGGCGTCACGCTTGGCGCCGTGGTGCATTTCCATGATCTCGACGTCCCATTCGGGCCCCAGCGCGGCGGCGGCCGTCCGGACCAGGTGGGCCAGCAGGTTGATGCCCAGGCTCATGTTGGCGGACCGCACCACCGGCACGCTCGCACTGGCGCTGCGCAGCGCGTCCAGTGCCTCCCGGCCGAGGCCGGTCGTCCCGATCACGATGGCGGTGTGCGCCTGCACCGCCGCCGCCGCGTGCCGCACCACGGCCTCCGGCGCGGCAAACTCGATCGCGACGTCCACCCCCGAGAAAAACGGACCTTCCGCGTCGGTGATCGGAACCCCCGCCGCTTCCAGCCCGGCAACCCGGCCGGCATCCGCCCCGAGAAGTTCGTGTTCCGGGTGCTCGAGCGCGCCGGCCAGCTCACCGCCGGCCTCCACCACGGCCCGAACCAGGGCCTGCCCCATGCGCCCGGCGGCACCGACGATGCCGACCCGGTGAGGAGCGGTCACGGTGCGTGGCGGCGGACGGCAGCCTGGAACTCGGCCGTCGCCGGATAGTTTCGGTCGGTCATGCCCTTCGCTGCCGCCTCGAGCGCCCGCTGCTGCTTCGCGCTGAGGTTGGACGGCACTTCGACGCTGATCTGCACGAACAGGTCCCCGTGCCCGGAACGCTGCAGGCGCGGCATGCCCTTGCCGCGCAGCCGGAACTTCTGGCCGTGCTGGGCTCCGGGCGGAATCGCGAGCTTGACCCGCCCTCCGTCGGGCGACGGCACGACCACTTCAGCCCCCAGGGCGGCCGTGGCGAACGGAATCGGAACGACCACCTGGAGATGTTCGCGGTCGCGCTCGAACAGCGGGTGCGGCTCGATCTCGAGGAACACGTAGAGATCGCCCGCCCGGCCCTCCGTCATGCCGGCCTGGCCCTGCCCCGCCAGCCGCAGCCGGGTTCCATCGTTCACGCCCGGCGGCACCTTGATGTCGACCGACCGGTGGCGCCGGGTGCGGCCGGCGCCGTGGCAGGCGGTACAGGGCACCTCGATCACCTTGCCGCGGCCGCGGCAGGCCGGGCAGGTCTGCTGGAAGACCATGATTCCGTGCCGCGCCGACCTCTGGCCGGACCCGTTGCAGTGGCTGCAGACCGCGACCCGGTTGCCCTCGGCCCCGGAACCGCCGCAGCGCTCGCACGTCTCCTCGGAGGCAAACTGGATGGTCTTCTCGGTGCCCTGGTACGCCTCCTCCAGCGTCACCGCCAGCGCATACTGCAGGTCGGCGCCCGACGTCGAACGGCGGCGGCCGCCTCCCATGAAGTCCCGGAAGACGTTGTCGAAGATGTCCCCGAAACCGTCGACCCCGCCGCCGCCCGGAGATCCGGTCTGCAGGCCTTCCTCGAAGGCGGCGTGCCCCATCTCGTCGTAGGCACCGCGCCGTTGCGGATCCTTCAGCACCTCGTAGGCCCGGTTGACGTCCTTGAACGCCTGCTCGGCCCGTGCGTTGCCGGGGTTGCGGTCCGGATGATGTTCCTTGGCCAGGCGCCGGTACGCGCTCTTGATGGTCTGGTTGTCGGCGTTGCGGTCGACGCCGAGCACCTCGTAGAAATCGCGCATGCGGCTCCCTGCCGGCTAGCGGCCGCCCGGCACCGGGCACGCTGCGCCGGTGCGGACCCTCACGACGACGGCCGATCCTTCGGATCGTCGTCCGGCACCTCCTCGAAGTCCGCATCCACGATCGTTTCGTCGGCGGCGTTCTCCGGCTTCGCGCCGTTGCCGGGGTCGCCCGCCGGGTCGGCCCCGGGCGCGGCCGATCCGGCCGTCGCCTGGGCGTACATCACAACCCCGAGCTTCATGGAGGCCTGGTTGAGGGCCTTGAACTTGGCATCGATGGCCGCACCGTCCGCGTTCTCCTTCCCGACTTCCTCCTTGAGGTCGGCCAGGGCCTCCTCGATGGCCTTCCGGTCGTCGTCGGCCAGCTTGTCGCCGTGCTCCGAAAGATCCTTCTCGGTCGAGTAGATCAGGCTGTCGGCCTGGTTGCGGGCTTCCACCGCCTCCCGCCGCTGCTTGTCATCCGCCGCATGCTGCTCGGCTTCCTTCACCATCCGCTCGATCTCGTCGTCGTCGAGTCCTCCGGAGGCCTTGATCTGGATCTGCTGCTCCTTGCCCGTGGCCTTGTCCTTGGCCGAGACGTTGACGATCCCGTTCGCATCGATGTCGAACCCGACCTCGATCTGCGGCGTACCGCGCGGCGCCGGCGGGATGCCGACGAGATCGAACTGGCCGAGAGCCTTGTTGTCCTCGGCGATTTCCCGCTCGCCCTGGAACACGCGGATGGTCACCGCCGTCTGGTTGTCGTCCGCGGTCGAGAAGGTCTGGCTCTTGCGGGTCGGAATGGTCGTGTTGCGGTCGATCAGGCGGGTGAACACCCCGCCCAGGGTCTCGATGCCGAGCGACAGCGGGGTCACGTCGAGCAACAGTACATCCTTGACGTCCCCGGCCAGCACCGCGCCCTGGATCGCCGCGCCGATCGCGACCACCTCGTCGGGATTCACGCCCTTGTGCGGGTCCCGGCCGAAGAACTTCCTGACGGTCTCGATCACCCGGGGCATCCGCGTCATGCCGCCGACGAGGACCACCTCGTCGATGTCGCCGGCGCTGACCCCGGCGTCCTCGAGCGCCTTCCGGCAAGGCGTCACGGTGCGCTGCACCAGATCGTCGACCAGCTTCTCCAGCTGGGCGCGCGTGATCTTCATGTTGAGGTGTTTCGGTCCGCTCGCGTCAGCGGTGACGAACGGCAGGTTGACCTCGGTCTGGCCGGTGCTCGACAGTTCGATCTTGGCCTTTTCGGCCGCCTCCTTGAGGCGCTGCAGGGCCAGCTTGTCCTGCCGCAGGTCGATGCCGTGGTCCTTCCGGAACTCGTTGGCGAGATACTCGACCACCCGCAGGTCGAAGTCCTCGCCGCCGAGGAACGTGTCGCCGTTGGTGGACTTGACCTCGAAGACGCCGTCACCGATTTCGAGGATCGAGACATCGAACGTGCCGCCGCCGAGGTCGTAGACCGCAATCAGTCCGCTTTCGCGCTTGTCGAGGCCGTAGGCCAGTGCGGCCGCCGTCGGCTCGTTGATGATCCGCAGCACGTCGAGGCCCGCGATCTGCCCGGCATCCTTCGTCGCCTGGCGCTGGGAGTCGTTGAAGTAGGCGGGCACCGTGATGACCGCCTGCTTGATCTCGCCGCCGAAGTGCGCTTCCGCGGTTTCCTTCATCTTCTGCAGCACGTACCCGCTGATCTGGCTGGGCGCGTAGTTCTTGCCGCCGGCGCGGACCCAGGCATCGCCGTTGTCCGCCTTGACGATCTCGTAGGGGACCATCTCCCGGTCCCGCGTGACCTTGTCGTCCGTGTAATTCCGCCCGATGAGACGCTTGATGGCAAAGAACGTCTGTTCCGGATTGGTGACGGCCTGCCGCTTGGCGGTCTGGCCGACCAGCGTCTCACCGTCGTCGGTAAAGGCGACAACCGACGGGGTGGTCCGGCTGCCCTCGGCATTCTCGATGACCCGTGCATTGCTTCCGTCCATGACGGCGACGCACGAGTTCGTGGTGCCGAGATCGATCCCGATCACCTTGGCCATTGCGATCTCCCTGGGCCCCCGCCACGTGCACGGGCGGCGGAATCCGATAGTGACAAGAAGCGGAATATGGGAACGACCCGGACCGCCTGCAAGACAGCCGGAACCGAACGGTCAGTCCGGCGCCGTCACCGTGGCCTCGGTCATGATCCGTTCCAGGACCCGCACGAGGGCGGCATGGTATTCCGGCGCGTCCGTCGCTTCGGGATGGACGAAGGTCGCGTTGAGGGCGGTAAGCCGCCCGGGCCGGAAGACGAAACGGTGCCAGAACCATTCGCGGCGCGGGTCGGCGGCCGGGTGGTCGCGGACGGTCCGGCGGCACGACAACAGGTACTCGCCGTCGCCCGCGCGCCGGATCTGGATGTCGCCGGCGGCGCGCGAATCGGCGATCGAGCGCATGAGGCGCACCATCGAATCGGCAGCCGGCAGGGCTCCCGACAGCCGGCGGTCGTCCCCTTCCAGTACCAGACAGGTGCCCGGAAGGTCCGGCGCCTGCAGGACCAGGCTCCGGTCTCCCGATTCCGGGTGCCTCGTCCAGCCGGCGGGGAGCCGGAGGGACACGCCGGGCCAGGGGGTGGCCGGGTCGAGCGCGAGCCGGTCGGCGCGGCGCTGCGCCCGGGCCTCCCGGTCGAGCGCGGTATCGCGCCCGGCAAACGTGACCCCCGCGGCCACGGTCGCGATGTCGCCGGCCACGCGGTCCACGACGGTCCGGGCGGCGGCGGTGGCCGGATGGGACAGCGCCAGCGTGACGATCCGGAAGTGCCGCGTCCCGAACACCGCCGCGCGGCGCCAGATCCGCACCTCCTCGCTGCTGTCGAGCACCGCCCGGTAGTGGAGGCTCCAGCCCGCGGCCGCGTCGCCGGCGGCGACCAGTGCGGAATCGCCGCCGTGCAGGTATTTCCCCGGCTCTCCCCGGGCCACCGCTTCGGGGTCGTCCACCGACACCACGCTGATCCCGAGAACGGGGTAGTCGCCGAACGGAAAGCTCGCCCTGGCCCGGTCCCGTTCGACTTCTCGAATCCGCCAGTTTGCGGGCAGGGTCAGGTGGGCCGCCCCGTCGCCGAGCGCCAGGGGCTGCCGTTCCTTCACGAACCGGCCCGGGTGTCCCCGGCCGTTGCGCCGACGGCAGCCTGGCCCTGTCCCTCCGGTGCGGGAGACACCGCGGTCGGTGCCGGCGCCTCCGCCGGCGCACCGGCCGGCGGGTTCGCCGCTTCGACCGGATCCTTCGGTGTGGTCGCGACGACGGCCGCCCGCAGCAACCGGTCGTGGTGCCGGTAGCCCGCCTGCAGGACGTCCGCCACCACCCCGCCCGGCAACCCCGGCCGCGGAATCTGCGTGACCGCCTGATGGCGGTTCGGGTCGAACGGATCCCCCGGCGCCGGCGCGATGCGGTGAATTTCGTGGCGAAGAAATTTCGCGTTGAGCTCCTGCAGGGTCAGCGCCACGCCTTCGCGCAGGGTCGCCACGTCGTCTGCTCCCGCCGCGGCGCCCTCCGGCATGCTGGCCAGCGCCCGCTCCAGATTGTCGACCACCTCCAGCACGTCGCGGGCCAGCCCCGCCGCTCCGTACTTGCGGGCTTCCGCACACTCGCGGGCGGACCGTTTCAACGTGTTCTCCGCGTCGGCCATGGCCCGCAGCGCCCGGTCGCGTTCGACCGCCAGCTCGCTTTCCAGCGCCGCGATCCGGGCTTCGGGGTCGTCGGTCCCCGGCGCCGACTCCGCCGCCTCCGCGGGCGCTCCGGCAACCGGCGGCGCGTCCGGCGGAGACGATTCCGGCGCGTCCGTTGCGGGCGCCTGCACGGGGGCCGGGATGTCCGGTGGAATGTCCGCCGAGGTGGACTCGGCGTCGTGCTGATCGGTCAAGGTCAGTTCTCCTCCCTGCCGGCAAGAAATGCAGATGGTGACCGCCGGCCGCCTCGGCAAGGCGACCGGGGGCACCCGACGACCGGCGGGGCCCTCAGTCTACCCCCACGGCAGCGCCGAGAACGTGACCGATTTCTCCGTGAATCACGAGGTCGGCGCAGTGGTCGTGCGGCGTGGGCTCACGGTTGAGGATGGCGTAGCGCGCCCCCTGCTGTTTCGCGATCAGCGGCACCTGGGCCGCCGGATAGACCACCAGCGACGATCCGACCGCGAGCGCCGCGTCGCACGCCCGGGCCGCCGCCTCGGCCCGCTCCAGCGCCGCCGGGGGCAGGGGCTGTCCGAACGAAACCGTGGCGCTCTTGACGTAGGGGCTGCCGCAGCCCCGGCAGACCGGCAGCGTCTCGTCGCGGTCGAACTCCCGGAAGATGTCGTGCAGTTCGTGCCGCCGCCCGCAGTCGCAGCAGGCGGCGTAGGTGGCGTTCCCGTGCAGCTCCACGAGTTGCGCCTCGGGTACGCCGGACGCCTGATGGAGGCCGTCGATGTTCTGGGTCACGACCACGGTTTCCGGCGTGCGGCGGACCAGTTCCGCGATGGCCCGGTGCCCCCGGTTGGGATCCGCCTGTCTGAGCGCCCGGTCGGTCTCGCGCTTGCGCCGCCAGCTTTCACGCCGCATCGCTTCGGACTGCAGGAACTGCTCGAAACGGATGGGGGGATGGCGGTCCCAGACCCCGCCCGGGCTGCGGAAGTCCGGCACGCCCGATTCGGTGCTCACCCCGGCGCCGGTGAAGATCAGGAGGCGGCGGGCCGCCGCCAGCACGGATCGGAGACGGGCGGAGGCGCCCTCCCCGCCCCCGGGCGGCAGTCCGACCATCGGCTCACCCGGCGGGCGCGGGGCGGCGGGGGTCCGGCATCGTTCAGTCCAGCAGGCGGCCCACGGACCGGGCCGTGTAGTCCACCATGGGGATGATGCGGGCGTAGTTGAGCCGGGTCGGACCGATCACACCGATCGCTCCGAGCGGCCCCGGGCTGCTGCCCGGCTGGGCCAGCGGGGCGACGATCATGGCGCACCCCGAACGGGCGAACAGTTCGGTCTCGGCCCCGATGAACACGTGCACGCCGGACCCCTGCAACGTCGAATCGAGGAGGCGGCGCAGCGTGCGGCCGCGCTCGAGGGCCTCGAACAGCTGCTGCACCCGCTCCATCGCCGACCGCTCCTGGACGCCCTCCAGCGTGCGCGCCCGCCCGGTCAGGATGAGGGACGGATCGCCGTCGGCGGCCGTGCGGACCGCGAGCCCGGCCTCGATCACCTTCTGGGTCTGGGTGTCGAGTTCCGCCTGGTCCTCCGCCAGGTCCGCCTCGACCGCCCGGCGCGCTTCCTGCAGTGACCGTCCCGCAAACCGGTCATTGAGATAGTTGGAGGCCTCGATCAGGGCATGGGCCGGCAGTCCCGGCGGCAGGTCGATCAGGCGGTTCTCCACGAGGTCATGGGTATCGACGATCACCACCAGGGCGCGCCCCGGGTCCAGGCGCACGAACTCGATGTGCCGGATCGCCCGCTGCTCGGTGGTCGGCGTGACCACGACGGCGGCGCATTGCGCCAGGCCGGACAGCTCCTCGCTGACCGTGCGCAACACCTCCTGCAGGTTGCGCCCGGCCCCGGCGCAACGGGCCTCGATGCGGCTGCACTCGGACGGGGGCAGTTCTCCCAGCTTGAGCAGCCCGTCGATGAACAGGCGAAGCCCGCGTTCGGTCGGCAGCCGGCCGGCCGAGACATGCGGGGCGTACAGCAACCCCAGCCCCTCCAGTTCGGCCATGACGGCACGGACCGACGCCGGCGAAAGGGTTCCGTCGAGTTCCCGGGCGACGGTCCGCGAACCGACCGGATCGCCGGCGGCCAGATACGTTTCGACGATCTGCCGGAAGATCGCCTGCGAGCGTGCGTCGATCTCGCTCAGCTGACTCGCCGGCCGGGTCGGGCCGGCCGGTCGCTCGCCGCCGCTGGCCGTGCAGACCGTGACCATCCCGCGCCTCCCTTCCCGGTTATCCGGCGTCCGGAACCTCGCGGCGGCGGTGCCCGAACGCATGCGCCCGGATCAGGCCGGCCAGATCCGGGTCGCGGCGGGCCTTGCGCAGCTGATGCACCTGCAGCGCCGACTTCAGGCGCCCGCGATAGCCCAGTTGCCGGTCGGCCAGCGCCACCATCCGGCTGTTTGGCCAGTTCTTCGGGCGGATCCGGTCGAGTTCCTCCAGCAGCCCCTCGGCGTCGGCACTGCCGCTGCCGGCCGCCATCACGATCAGGGCCGCCGCGGTCGACCGGGAAACGCCCTGAAAGCAGTGCACGTGGACGTGCCGGCAGCGGGCCGTGGCCAGCCGCCGCCCCAGCCGCACCAGCCGGCGGACGTGGACGGCCGACGGCAATGCCTTGCCCCGGATCGGCCGCACCGCATCATGGAACGCCATCCGGGTCACGCGCCCGCCATGGGCGCGGCGGAGCGGCCGCGGGGTCGGGTGGCCGGGATCCAGAATCGACACCACGTGACCGGGCCGGCCGAACCGGGAGCGCAGCACCGTGCGCAACCCCGACACGCTGACCCGAAACGGTGCCCGGCCGTCAGCCGGCACGGGAGCGGGCGGCCGGGATCGAACCGGCGACATCCAGCATGGGAAGCTGACGTTCTACCACTGAACTACGCCCGCATGATTTCCCGCTGCCACTGGCGACGGGGCCAAGCTACCCGCACCGCCCGGCACGGTCAAAGGTCCGGGCCGGCGCGGGGCCGGGAGAATCCGGCAGAACCCGGTGGCGGCGCGCTGGCGGATGTAGAATGACGGAAGCCCCTTCGCTATCTTGATCCGGTGCCCACGCCCCGGGCGATTGCTGCTCGGAACTGCCCATGGACGACTGCGCCCCATCAACCCGTGCCGTGGTCACGCCGGCGAGCGCCAAGTACGCCGACCCCGAGTTCACGATCGACGGACAGCCCCGGGCGCGGGTGCCGCTGCACCGTCTGGACACGCTGTGGTTCAACACGGGCACCCTCTGCAACCTGGCCTGCCAGGGATGCTACATCGAATCGTCCCCCACCAACGACCGGCTGCAGTACCTCTCGCTCGGCGAGGTCGAGGCCTACCTGGACGAGATCCGGCGCACCGGTCTCGCCACCCGCCAGATCGGGTTCACCGGCGGCGAACCTTTCATGAACCCCGAGCTGGTCGCCATGCTGGAGCGGTGTCTCGACCGTGGGTTCCAGGTGCTCGCACTCACCAACGCGATGCGCCCCATGGAACGGCAGGCGGCGGCCCTCTCGACCCTGGCCGGGAATCACGACCTGATCATCCGGGTCTCCCTCGATCATTACGGGGCGGAACGGCACGAGGCGATTCGCGGGGCCCGGTCGTGGGCGCCGGCCATGCGCGGTCTCCGCTGGCTGCGGGATCACGGCTTCCGGGTCGACATCGCCTGCCGCCGCGTCGAGGATGAATCGGAAGCGGAGATGCGGGCCGGCTTTGCCGAACTGCTCGCCGGGCTCGGCCTTGAACTGGATGCGTTCGATCCCGACCGCCTGGTGCTGTTTCCGCTGATGGACGAAACCCGCGACGTCCCCGAGATCACCCAGTCCTGCTGGCAGGTGCTCAACGTGAACCCTGCCTCCATGATGTGCGCCTCGTCGCGCATGGTGGTGCACCGCAAGGGGGCGGCCGGTCCGGTGGTGGTGCCGTGTACTCTCCTGCCCTATGACGAGTCGCAGGAACTCGGCCCCAGCCTGTCTGACGGCCACGGCAGCGTAACTCTCAATCACCCGTTTTGTGCGCAGTTCTGTGTCCTTGGCGGCGCCAGCTGTGCGGCGAACTGACGATGAACGACGATCCGATCGACCCCGCCGATCCCGACGACGACGGCCACTGGTACCAGAAGGAGAGCCGCGGCATCACGGTGTGGGTGCGGCCGTTCTACCTGGAAGAGCAGTCGGCGCCGCACGAGGAGCGCTATCTGTGGGCGTACCAGGTTCGCATCGAGAACACGGGCGCCGCGAAGGTCCGGTTGATGACCCGCCACTGGCGCATTGTCGACGGGCGCGGCCAGGCCATCGAGGTGAAGGGCCGGGGCGTCGTCGGCGAACAGCCGGTGCTGGCGCCGGGCGAAAGCTTCGAATACGCGTCCGGCACACCGCTGTCCCAGCCGTCGGGAATCATGAGCGGCACCTATTCGATGCAGGGTGAGGACGGCCAGACGTTCGACGTCGAGATTCCGGCGTTCCCGCTCGAGAGTCCCTGGTCCCGCCGTACGCTCCACTGATAACCCGCACGTAATGACCCGCCAGCGCCCCTCGATACTTGAAGCCGAAGCCGCCGTGCGCACGCTGATCCGCTGGATCGGCGAGGATCCGGAGCGCGAGGGCCTGCTCGGCACACCCAACCGGGTGGTGCGGGCGTATGACGAACACTTCTCCGGATACGCCCAGAACCCGGGCAAGATCCTGCGGCGCACCTTCAAGGAGACCGAGGGCTACGACGAGATCGTGGCGCTGCGCGCCATTCCCTTCTCGTCGCATTGCGAACACCATCTGACCCCGATCATCGGTACCGCGCATGTCGGCTACCTGCCGGACCGGCGGGTGGTGGGCCTGAGCAAGCTTGCCCGGCTGGTCGACGTCTTCGCCAAACGCCTCCAGCTGCAGGAAAAGATGACGGCGCAGATCGCCGACACGATCACCGAGGAACTTCGCCCGCGCGGCGTCGGGGTGGTGATCGAGGCCGAACATTTCTGCGTGGCCACACGGGGAGTCCGGAAGCGCAATGCGGTCATGGTGACGAGCCGCATGACGGGGGCGTTTCGCGACGATCCGGCAACGCGCCGCGAGTTCCTGTACCTGATCGATCGGGGATCCCGCTAGGCCCCCGGATCCCGCATGATCCGCATTCGACCGGTTCTCCACCTTACCGGAATCCTCATGCTGCCGGTGGGGGCCGCCATGCTGTTCCCGATGGCCGCGGACCTGCTGGCCCACCGGCCCTCGGCGCTGGCGTTTGCCGGCACCGGTGCCGGGACGGCCTTTGCGGGCGTCGCGCTGGCGCTGGCCTGCCGGAGCGGTACGCGGGTCGGCGACTTCGGCCGCGGCCAGGATCCGCGGCAGGTGCTCGCGCTGATCACCCTGTGGTGGCTGCTGGCGATCGTCCTCGCCGCGCTGCCGCTGTACCTGGCAGATGCGCACGTGAGCTACACCGACGCCTTCTTCGAGGCGGCGTCCGGGCTCACCACGACCGGGGCCTCGGTCTACACCGGCCTCGACCATCACCCGCCCGGCATCCTGCTCTGGCGCGCCATGCTGCAGTGGTTCGGCGGGCTGGGCATCGTGGTCATGGCCCTGGTCATGCTGCCGTTCCGGGAAATCGGCGGCATGGAGGTTCTGCGCATCGACCAGCACAACCTGGGCGGCGGGCGGAAACTCAGCGACGCCGCGCTGGCGCTGGTGCTCGCCCGGATCTACGTCCTGCTCACGGCGACCTGGATCGTGCTGCTTCGGGTCGCCGGCATGGACTGGTTCGATGCCCTGTGCCATGCGATGACGACCATCGCGACCGGCGGCTACTCGACGCGGGACGGGTCGGTGGGAGCCTGGCACAACCCGGCGGTGGAGGTCGTCATCCTGTTCGGCATGCTGGCCGCGTCGCTGCCGTTCATCGGCTACCGCCAGATCGCGCAGGGCAACTGGCGCCGGCTGGCCGGCAATCCGGAGATCGGCGCCTTTTTCGCCGTGGTCGGGGCGGCGGTCGGCGCCGTCACGCTGTGGCTGTGGCTGGGAGGAGCCGGAACCGCCCCGCTCGAAGCGCTGCGCCGGGCTGCCTTCAACGTGGTGTCGGTCATGACCGGAACCGGGTACGCCACCGAGGATTTCTCGGTGTGGGGCGGCGGCCCCGCGACCCTGCTGTTCCTGCTGATGTTCGTCGGCGGATGCAGCGGCAGCACCACGGGCGGACTGCGGATCTTCCGCATCCAGGTCATGCTGGCGCTGGTCAAGGCGCAGCTTCGCAAGGTGCCGCGGCCGCGGCTGGTGAGCACCCCCCGGCTGGCCGGCCGCCGCATCAGCGAAGACGACCTGCGCCCGGTACTGAGCATCGCCGCCCTGTTTCTGGTCACCGTCTCGGTCCTGGCCGGGTTCCTGTCGATCCTCGGGCTCGACCGCCTCACGGCCTTGTCCGCCGCCGCCTCGGCAGTGGCCATCGTGGGGCCGGGGCTCGGGCCCGTCGTGGGTCCGGACGGCACCTACGCCCTGCTTCCCGACGCCGCCAAATGGGCGCTGGCGGCCGGGATGCTGCTCGGCCGCCTCGAGTTTCTCACCGCGCTGGTGATGTTCGCGCCCGGGTTCTGGCGGCGCTGAAGGACCGCGTGCGCCCGCACCGGGGCGCGAACGGTCAGGATGAACGGTCCCAACCCGGCCGCGGTCGTCGCCGGTGCGAACGAGGCCGCTGCCCCCGGATCTGCAATCGGCTGCACCCGGTGCCCGACCCGGGTTCGGGCTGGTTGTGACGGAACGCGAGGATTCCGCTGCTGTAGGACCTTTCCGCTCCGCACCCCCGGGTGCCGGACCGGCGCAGGTGCCCCGATGAGGGCGGGCGAAACGCCCCGGTCAACCGGTGACCGCCGCCGCCGACCTCCCGGGCGGATTCCCGCCGGATTCCGTGCGGGCGGTTGACGATTCGCGACACTGCTAGCATGTTGCGGGCGACCGGAATGGACCGGTGCGGGTTCCTGACGACTTGGCTACGCCCCCGGATACCGGCTTGTCCGATACCTTTTCCCCTGCAGCATTGCGCAGCATGGCCAACGCCGTGCGGGCGCTGGCGATGGACGCGGTCGAGCAGGCCGGTTCCGGACACCCGGGCATGCCCATGGGCATGGCCGATGTGGCCACGGTGCTGTTTGCCCGACACCTGAAATTCGACCCCGAGTGCCCCGAATGGCCGGACCGGGACCGGTTCGTGCTGTCGGCCGGCCACGGGTCGATGCTGCTCTACGCACTGCTGCACCTGACCGGCTACGCCGATTTTCCGCTGGAGCAGCTGCAGCGCTTCCGGCAACTCGGGAGCCGGACGGCCGGCCACCCCGAGTACGGGCACGGCCGGGGCATCGACACCACCACCGGCCCGCTCGGCCAGGGGCTCGCCAATGCCGTCGGCATGGCGCTGGCCGAACGCATGCTCAACGCGCGCTTCGGCGACCGCCTGGTCCGGCACCGCACCTGGGTGATCGCCGGCGACGGCTGCATGATGGAGGGGATCAGCCACGAAGCCGCCAGTCTGGCCGGTCATCTGCGGCTCGGACGGCTGACCGTCCTGCTGGACGACAACGGCATTTCGATCGACGGGCCGACCAGCCTCGCCATGTCGGACGACTACCCGGCCCGGTTTGCCGCCCTCGGCTGGCACACCCAGTCGGTCGACGGACACGACGCCGACGCCGTGGACCGGGCCCTGACCGCCGCCGTCGCCGATCCGCGCCCCTCCCTGGTCTGCTGCCGGACGACCATCGGGATCGGCGCGCCGACCAAGGCCGGCACCGCCAGCGCGCACGGCGCCCCGCTCGGTGCGGAAGAAATTGCCGGCGCCCGCACCGCGCTCGACTGGCCGTACGCACCATTCGAGATCCCTGACGAGATCGCGGCGCAGTGGCGGAAGGCCGGCCGGCGGGGGCGCGAGGAGCGCCTTGCGTGGGAGGCCCGCCATGCGGCCGGGGGGGCGACCGCGCAAGCCCTGTCGGAGGCCCTCGCGGGAGACCTTCCGGACGGGCTGGGCGCGAGGCTGGCCGGGCTCGTGCGGAACTTTTCGGAAGCGGCGCCCGAATGGGCCACCCGAAAGGCCAGCCAGGCGGTGCTGGACGAACTGGTCGAGGCAGTGCCGGAACTGGTGGGCGGCTCGGCCGATCTCACCGGCTCCAACAATACCCGGGGCGCGACCCAGGAGGCCGTCACACCCGGACATTACAACGGCCGCTACATCCACTGGGGGGTGCGCGAACTGGGCATGGCCGCCTGCATGAACGGGATCGCGCTGCACGGCGGGCTGATTCCGTACGGCGGCACGTTCCTCGTGTTTTCCGACTACGCCCGTTCTGCGCTCCGGCTGGCCGCGCTCATGGGAATCCGGGTGATCCACGTGGCGACGCACGATTCCATCGGCCTCGGCGAGGACGGCCCGACCCATCAGCCCGTGGAGCACCTGGCCTCGCTCCGGGCGATTCCCAACCTGCTGGTGCTGCGTCCGGCCGATGCCGTGGAAACCGCGGAGTGCTGGCACCTGGCGCTGGAACACGCGACCGGCCCGTCGATCATCGCGCTGACCCGGCAGGGGGTACCGACGGTCCGGACGAAGACGGACCCCGACTGCACGGCGCGGCGCGGAGGGTACGTGCTGCGTGATGCGCCGCGGGCCGAGGCGGTGTTGATCGCATCGGGATCGGAAGTCTCGATCGCCGTGGCGGCAGCGGAGATCCTGGCCGGGGAAGGCATTCCGGTCCGCGTGGTGTCGCTGCCCTGCTGGGAACTGTTTGCCGCCCAGGACCCCGCCTACCGCGAGCAGGTTCTCGGAGGCGAGCTCTTGCGGGTCGGAATCGAGGCGGCTACACGGTTCGGGTGGACCCGCTGGCTCGGTCCCGGCGGGGAGTTTGTCGGGATGACGGGATTCGGCGCATCCGCCCCGGCCTCCGATCTCTTCCGGCATTTCGGAATCACGGCCGGGGCCGTGGCCGAACGGGTACGGACGCGGCTGGGCCGCAAGTAGGGAGACGGCGTTCGATGGCTGCACGATTGGCGATCAATGGATTTGGCCGGATTGGCCGGCTGGTCTTCCGGGCCATCCACGAATCCGGCCGCAACGACGTCGAGGTGGTCGCCGTGAACGACCTGGCTTCAGGCGAAACCTGCGCCCACCTCCTGCAGTTCGATTCGGTGCACGGCCGGTTTCCCGGCACCGTGACCCTCGATCACGGTCAACTGGTCGCCGCCGGCCGGAAGGTGGCCGTGGTATCGGAGCCGGAGCCGCACAAGCTGCCCTGGCGGGACCTCGACATCGATGTCGTGCTCGAGTGCACGGGCCGCCTGACCGATCGGGCGGGCGCCGCCCGGCATCTCGAGGCCGGCGCCGCCCGGGTGCTGGTATCGGCCCCGGCCCGAGACGTCGACCGGACGATCGTGGCCGGCGTCAATCACCACACCCTCCAGGCCGATGACCGCGTGGTCTCCAACGCATCGTGCACCACCAACTGCCTCGCGCCGGTGGCCAAGGTTCTTCATCAGCTGGTGGGCATCGAGCGGGGCTACGTGACGACGGTCCACGCGTACACGTCAGACCAGCGGCTGCAGGATACCGCGCACGCCGACCTCCGCCGGGCCCGGGCGGCGGCACTGGCGCTGATCCCGACCTCAACCGGTGCGGCGCGGGCCATCGGGCTGGTCCTGCCCGAGCTCGACGGCCGGCTCGACGGCTGCGCCATCCGGGTCCCGACCGCCAATGTTTCCCTGGTGGACTTCGTGTTCGACGCCGGCCGTACGACCGGCACCGACGAGATCAATGCGGCGATGGCGGCGGCGGCCGAAGGCGAATTGCAGGGAGTGTTGGCCTACACCGGGCTGCCGCTGGTCTCGTGCGATTTCAACCATGTGGCCGCCAGCGCCACGTTCGACGCCACGCAGACCGAGGTGGTGGACGGTCGGCTGGTGCGCACGCTGGCCTGGTATGACAATGAATGGGGATTCTCGCACCGGATGGCCGATACGGCGGCCCGGATGGCCGCCTTCGACGGGGCCGGGCGTTGAAGCTTCGATCCCTCGATTCGGTCACATGGGAGGGGCGGCGGGCCCTCGTCCGCTGCGATCTCAACGTTGCCGTCGACGAAGACGGCGCCCTCCTCGATACCGCGCGCATGGAGCGGCTGAAACCCACCGTTGCCGGCCTCGTGGCCCGGAAAGCCAGGATCCTGCTGGCTTCGCATCTGGGCCGGCCCGGCGGTACGGTCGATCCGGCCCTTTCGCTGACCCGGCTGGCCGACCCGATCGGCGAAGCCCTGGGGGTGGAGGAAATCGCGATTCTCGGCGATTGTGTGGGAGCCACCATCGAGACCATTTCCCGCGATTTGCAGCCCGGCGGAATCGCACTGCTCGAAAATCTCCGGTTCCATGCCGGCGAGGAAGCCAACGATCCGGCGTTTGCGGCGGCCCTCGCCCGGGTCGGGGACGTCTTCGTGAACGATGCGTTCTCCGTGGCCCACCGTTCGCACGCCTCCGTCGTCGGGGTTCCGCTGCACCTCGAAGCGGTCGCGGGGCATGCACTCGAAACCGAGGTGAACATGCTCCGGCGTGTCCTCGATGCCGACCAGGGCAGCGTGATGGCGATCGTGGGCGGCGCCAAGGTCTCGTCGAAGATCGTGGCCCTGCACGAACTCGTGGCCCGGGTCGACTCGCTGGCGGTCGGCGGCGCCATGGCCAACACCTTCCTGGCTGCCCGGGGTCTGGATCTCGGGACCTCGCTGGTGGAAACCGGGATGCTCCGGGAAGCCCGCGCGATCATGGATGCGGCGGCGAGCGCCGATTGTGACCTGTTGCTCCCGACCGACGCGGTGGTGGCGACCGGCCCCGACGCCGAGCCGTCGGTCGTCGCCGTCGAACAGGTACCCTCGGGACACCAGATCCTGGACATCGGGCCCGCGACCCGGGACGATTTCGGGAACCGTCTCACGACCGTCCAGACGCTGTTGTGGAGCGGACCGCTCGGGTTGTACGAGGTGGAACCCTTCGATCAGGGCACCGCGGCCGTTGGTCGTACCGCGGCCATGCTGACCCGGGGCGGTGCCCTGACTTCCGTCGCCGGCGGCGGCGACACGGCGGCTGCCCTCAACCGGCTGTCGCTGGGCGGCGGTTTCAGCTACGTCTCGGTCGCCGGCAGCGCCTTTCTCCGATGGATCGAGGGGCGTAGCCTGCCGGGGCTCGAACCGCTCGCAGCCTGATCCCGACGGCTGCCCAGGGAACATGACTGACATGCACGAAACGCCCGAAGTGAAGCGCATCCTCGGTTACTACGAGGGAGAAACCCCGCGCCTGCTCGAGAACCTGGGCCGGATTCTCATGCACGGGGCCCTCGGCGGGACCGGCCGGGTCGTGATCTTGCCGGTCGATCAGGGGTTCGAACACGGGCCGGGCCGGTCCTTTGCCCCCAACCCGGCCGGGTACGATCCTCACTATCACTACCGGTTGGCACTGGAGGCCGGCGTGAGTGCGTTCGCCGCCCCGCTGGGCCTGCTCCAGGCGGGCATCGACACCTTCAAGGGACGGATCCCGCTCATTCTCAAACTCAACGGCGGCATGAGCTGGTCGACGGTAAAGGACCAGGCTCTCACCGCATCGGTAGCGGATGCCGTCCACCTCGAATGCACGGCCGTGGGGTTCACGATGTACCCCGGCGCGGAAGCCCAGTATGACATGATGGAAGAGTTGCGGGAGGTGATCCGCGAAGCGCGGTCCCACGGCAAGCCGACGGTCGTCTGGTCGTATCCGCGGGGCGGAGCACTCGCCAAGGAAGACGAGACGGCACTCGACGTGACAGCCTACGCGGCGCAGCTCGCCGCCCTGATGGGGGCCCACGTCATCAAGGTGAAGCCGCCGACCGCGCACCTAGCACAGAAGGAGGCCGCAGCGGTCTATGCCGGGCACGACATACCGTCCACGACCTTGTCCGACCGAATCCGGCACGTGATGCAGGCCGCCTTCGCCGGGCGGCGGATCGTCGTGTTCTCCGGAGGGGCGGCGAAGGGGCGGGACGCCGTCCTGGCCGAGATCCGCGAAATCGCCCGGGGCGGCGCTTACGGCTCGATCATCGGCCGCAACAGCTTCCAGCGGCCGAAAGAGGATGCGGTGGCACTCCTGGGCGAGATCGCAGACATCTATCGAAGGGCATGCTGACGCGATCCCGGCCCGGCGACCCGGAACCACGCTGCCAGCTCTACCTGATCACCCCGTCGGTATTCGATCTCCAGGCGTTCATCCCGCGGTTCGAGGATGCGCTGGCCGGCGGGCCGGTGGCCTGTGTGCAGCTGCGGATGAAGGAGGCCGACGACCGGACCGTGGCGGCGGCCATGGCCGCACTCCTGCCCCGCTGCCGGGAGCGCGGCCTCCCGCTGGTGCTGAACGATCGGGTCCATCTCGTACAGGAAACCGATGCCGACGGCGTGCACGTGGGGGCGGATGATCTGCCGGCGGTGTCCGCCCGGGAGCGAATCGGGCCGGACCGGATCCTCGGCGTGAGTTGCTACGGCTCCCGGCATGCCGCGATGGAGGCAGCCGCCCGCGCCGACGCCGACTACGTGGCGTTCGGCGCGTTTTTCCCGACCACCACCAAGGCGCCGCGGGCGCGGCCCGGGCTCTCCCTGCTGGCCGACTGGAACCTGTCGACGGTGGTGCCCGCCGTGGCGATCGGCGGGATCACGCCGGAGAACTGCGGCCCGCTGGCCGAGGCCGGGGCCGCCTGCGTGGCCGCGGTGTCAGCGGTATGGGACCATCCCGACGGGGCGGGAAGCGCCGTGGCGGCCTTCGCGCAGACCCTGGGCGCAGCCCACCCGCGGGGCTGACCGCCGGGCCGCCGCGGGCCACGGCACACGAAGCGAAAAGATCACGTCTCGCGCGCCGCCAGCTTCCGCTGCAGCTTCCGCCAGCGCCGCACGGCCTCGGACTTTTCGCGGGCGCGGCGCTCGGAGGGCTTTTCGTAAGCCCGCCGCTTTTTCATTTCCCGGTACAGACCCTCTCGCTGAAGTTTTTTCTTGAGTGCCTTCAGCGCCTGATCGACGTTGTTGTCTCGTACCACTACCTGCAAAACGGATCTCTCTTGTGCATGCAATCAACGGGAATCCCGCGGACACGGCTCTGCCTTATAGCACACGAGCCGCGACCCCGCTCGGGCCCTGTGGCCGAACCGCATCGCGCCGCCACCGCAAAACTCCGAAGAGGCGGGCAACAGCGTTGCACCCGGCCGAGACCTTCGAGGCGGTCATGGGGCCGGCCACGCGCTCGCCTCGCCAACGGCCAACCTGAAGTTCTTGGGGACAAGGTCCAATATCATTTGTAAATCATCCGGTCAGGATGATTCAAGGCGGCACGTGCTGCGCACATCCGGCAGGCGGTCACATTTTCGAGATGTCCTTCAGCAATACCCATGCCTGGCGTTGAAGGGCATCGGGAACGGGTGTGATTCTCATATGGGGCATACTTGCGAATCATTCTCAACTTGAAGATTGCCAGTGGTTTTGGAGTATTTTCCATGCGTGATCGAAGCAATCGGAGAGGGTCAGTGCCCGCAAGGTGATGATGGCTTGACCGCCTGTGTGCCTCCATCTCATTCCTGAACGCTTCATTCTCTGCGTGATCAGATTCTTGTTCGTTGCTTCTTCTTGTTCGTTGCTTCCACGATTCCGCTTCCGATCATGAGATTGGCGGCCTTGATCACAACAAGGTGCGTATCGAGCAGAATCAGGGGGCCTTCTCCAGAGTAGATTCATGGATATTCTCGGGCGATCCTAGCCTCAAACAATCGACCGACACCGGGAAAATCGACAAAAATTAGCAAAATTTGCATCTAGATCCGATCAAATAAGGATCAAATAACGGTTTAACAGTGTACAAACTACCCCATATCAGGATCACACCCTCGGGAACCGTGGTCATGTCGAAGGTCGCACGGTTGCCGGCCTTGGCGGTGCCGGGCGTCGGATAAGGTCAAGGTGACGATGGTGTTCATGGTCTCAAGCAGGGTCCGGAAGCTGGGTGCCGGCGAACCATCGGGGAGCCGACGATAGCGGGCGACGGGCGCAAAATTTACATGCCCAAGCGGGGTGAGCGGCCCGGCCCGCTCATGAGCGTTTGGAACTGAATTTCCGCGGTGTAGAGACCGGCTTCTTCGATTTCGACCAGGTCCGACAACGGACTGCGCTTGAGGTCGACCATCATCGTACACGCTGGACGAGACAACGGGACCCCGCCGCCGACCGCATGATTGACAACAGGTTTGTTTCCAACGATATTGATGCCAACAATATAGTTGGGAAAAAGCCGTGATCCGAAAGGGCGGGAGCAACTGGGTCGACGGAGAGAACTTCTTCGACCGCGAGACGGAGCTGAAAGCGCTGGGAGAGCGGGTGCGGGAGGGAACCCACACCCTGCTGACCGCGCAGCGGCGGATGGGCAAGACGAGCCTCGTCCGGGAGCTGCAGCACCGGCTGGTCGAAACGGGAGAGTTCGAGGTCGTCTTCGTCGATCTGGAGGCGGCCACCGATCCGGCCGATGCGATCGCCGAAATCGGGGTTCAGGTGAAGTCCGTGCGCCCGGCGTGGAAGCGGATCGTGACCGATTTCGCCAACCAGTTGAGAAGTGCCAGAGGTCGGATCGAGGAGTTGTCGGTTGCGGATGTGAAGGTAAAGCTGCGCGCCGGGATCGACGCAGGAAATTGGCCGCAAAGAGGGAACGCGATCCTTGCCGCCCTGGCGGAGAGCGGCCGGCCGCTCGTGCTCGCGGTCGACGAATTGCCGATACTCGTCAACCGGCTGCTGAAGGACGAGAAAGGCCGCATGACGCCGGAGGGGAAGCAGGACGCGGATGCCTTTCTGAGCTGGCTGCGCAAGGTCGGACAGTCCTATCGGGACCGGGTCACGTTGATCCTGTCCGGCAGCATCAGCCTCGAGCCACTGCTTGAACAGGTCGGGCTCAGCGCCCAGGCCAACATCTTCTCTCCCTATGACCTGAAACCTTGGGGCGAGGAAACGGCTGTTGCCTGCCTGGAGGCGTTGGCAGAGACCTATGCGGTCGGTCTTCCGCCGGAATCCAGCCGGGACATGTGCCGCAGGCTGCGTTGCTGCATCCCGCACCATGTCCAGATGTTCTTCGACAGAATGCACGATCATCTGCAGCGCGCCGGGCGGAATGACGCCTTGCTGACCGATGTCGAACAGGTCTATGAGCAGGAGATGCTGGGAGTCCGGGGACAGGTGGACCTTCAGCATTACGAGGGCCGGCTGGAGATGGTGCTCGGAAGAGCGGGGTACACCGTCGCACTGGAAATCCTGACGGCAACGGCAGTCCACGGCGCCATTGGCGCTGAAACGATGGATCGGTATCGCGGCTGGTTCTCGACGCGGGGTGCTCCGGACGGAGACGACGCTCCCGCGGTCGGCCGTGTCCTGCATGTTCTGCAGCACGACGGCTATCTCGAACCCCGGGAAGGCGGTTACCGGTTCGTTTCGGGTCTCCTGGAGGACTGGTGGCGCGGGCGCTACGGGCAGGGGTTCGTGCCCGGGTTCGACTGGCAGCGGTGAAACCGGGAGCTAGGGCGATGGCTGTGACCGCCAGAAAATACAATCCGGGCTTTCTCTCCGACGACGAGCTGGTCGCGACCTTCTGCGTCCGGACGGCCGAGTACGACTCCCTGATCGAGGCGCTGCGCGAATGCTCGGGCCGCGCGAACACCCACCAGATCGTGATCGGGCCGCGCGGCAGCGGAAAGACGAGCCTCCTGCTGCGGGTCGCTGCTGAGGTAAGGCGCGGCGCCGATCTCTCGGTACGCTTTTTCCCGATCGTGTTCGCGGAGGAAAGCTACGAGGTTTCGACCATCGGCGAGTTCTGGCTCGAATGCATCTCCCGGCTGGCCGAGCAGGCGCCGCGCCGGGAGGGAGATGTTGACCTGCACCGCACCTTCGAGGAGCTGCGTACCCTCCAGGACGATCAGACCCTGGAGGATCGGTGCCTCGGCACGTTGCAGGACTTTGCCGACCGGGAAGCGAAGCGTCTCGTGCTGGTCGTCGAAAACCTCAACATGATGTTCCGGGACATCGGCGACCAAGACGCGGGCTGGCGGCTGCGGAAGACGCTGCAGACCGAACCGCGGATCGTTCTGCTTGCGAGCGCGACCAGCCGGTTCAACCAGATGGACGACCCGAAGGAAGCGCTCTACGAGTTGTTCCGGGTGATCCGGTTGGACCCCCTCGACACGGAAGACTGCGCGACCTTGTGGCAGACCGTGTCGGGGCAGGCACGGGCGCCGCGGATGATCCGGGCGCTGCGGATTCTCACGGGCGGAAACCCGAGGCTGCTGACCATCGTGGCGCGGTTCGGGGCGAATCTGTCGTTCCGCGAGCTGATGGCCGAACTCCTCGATCTGGTCGATGACCATACCGAGTATTTCAAGAGCCATCTCGATGCGCTTCCGGCGCAGGAGCGAAAGGTGTATCTCGCCCTTGCCGATCTCTGGAAACCGGCGAATGCGCGCGAGATCGCGGACCGGACCAGACTCGGGACCAGCCAGTGCAGCTCCCAGCTTGCCCGTCTGATCGACAAGGGCGCGGTCGAGGTGAGCGGCGGCAGTGCGCGGCGCAAGCTCTATTACCTGACCGAGCGGCTCTACAACATCTACTACCTGATGCGCCGTGCGCGCGGACCGGCGCCGCTGGTCGATGCGCTGATCCGCTTCATGGAGGCGTACTATTCCACCGACGAACTGAGAGACTTCGTCGCTCGCATGGCACGGGAATCGTCGGGGTTCGACGGCGGAGCGTTGGCGCTCCATCGGATGGCATTCGAGCGTTTCGTCGAACTGCCGTCCCTCAAGGCGCATCGCGAGGATCTGCAGGCGCTTGCGCCGCCCGCCTTCGCCTATGCGCCAGGCGAGTTTTCAGCGGTATCTGCGGTACGGACCGGCACGCCACGCACGACCGCCGATCCGGAAATCGTGCCGGGTGTCGATTTGGTCACAACAGGCCGTATGGGTGCGTCGCGCATCCTCCCCACCCTCTCCGTTGACACACTAGATCCGTCGGCCGCGAAGGGTCTGCCGGGGAAGGCGCTGGCGCTGGCGGAAAGCGGTCGGCTGGAAGACGCCGTGGCGACTTGGGATGAGGTTGTCCGGATGTTCGGGGAGAGCGATAAGCCAGCGGACCTCGGACAGGTTTCGATGGCACTCGTCAACAAGGGAAAGGCGTTGGGCCGGCTGGGAAAAGCGGAAGAAGCGCTGGCCGTGCTGGACGATGTGGTGCAGCGTTTCGGGGTGAACAACGGAGAAAGCTACCCTCAGACGGTGGCGACAGCACTCGCCAGCAAGGGTGAAATGCTGAGCGCTCTCGACCGACACACGGAGGCACTGGCGGCCTGGGACGAGGTCGCACAACGCTTCGGCAAGAGCCAGATGCCGGCGTTTGAGGCACCGGTGGCTCATGCGCTGGTCGGGACGGCAG
The DNA here is from genome assembly GCA_965203385.1 of Alphaproteobacteria bacterium. GTDB lineage: Bacteria > Pseudomonadota > Alphaproteobacteria > TMED109 > TMED109 > VXPW01. Next base: position 725,404 of record OZ241893.1, on the reverse strand, counting down.
CCGTCGCGCTGAATGCATTGAACCGGCCCCAGCAAGCCCTGGATATCTGCGATGAAATGCTGGAACGCTTCGGCAGGAGCGCTTCGCCGGCGCTGCACCGTGCAGTGGCGGCGGCCATGGTCGGACGGGGGCATGCGCTCATCGAGCTGAATCGCGTCGACGAGGCGATAAGCGCCTGGGGCGCCACGGTGGAGCGTTTCAGCGGGAGCGATACTCCCAGAATCGCCGAACAGGTGGCGTCGGCGCTTGCGAACGTGGGCGTGGCGCTCTTCCGGTCCGGCCGGATGGAGGAGGCGCTGACAGCGTTCGATGGGGTCGTGCAAAGCTACGAGGCAAGCGATTCGCCGGTCCTGCGAGAGGTGGTCGCGCGTAGCTTCGTCAACAGAGGCAACGCGCTGATTGCCTTGAAGCGGGAAGCGGAAGCACTTTCGTCATGGGAAGAAGCGATCAGGGGCTTTGAGGCGGGCGGTTTGCCGGACGTGGCAGAACCATATTGCAACGCGCTGATGAACAAGGCTGCGGCGCTACACGACGCCGGAAGGCAGGAGGAAGCGCTGGAGTTGTGGGGCGACGTGGTGGAACGCTTCGGGGCCGACGATCGGCCCGGAATTCTCACCATGGTCTCGAGCGCGCAGACCTACAGGTGCGCCTTGCTGGAACAGTCGGGCCGATACGAAAAGGCGCTCGCCGTATGGCAACAAGTTGAAGACCGGTTCGGGAACAGCGACACGCCGGAGTGGATGGAGCTTGTCGCCCGCTCGTACATGCAGAGGTCCGCCCACCTGTTCCGGCTGAACCGGCTGGAAGAGGCGCTTGCTGTCTGCGACCGGGCGGTGAGTCGCTTCAAGGGAAGTGACCTGCCAGCGGTTATCAATTACGTCGCCGGGATTTTCATGAACAAGGGCATCGCGCTCGTTACTGCGCAGAGAAACGAGGAAGCGTTGGCCGTCTGGAACGAGGTCGAACGCCGTTTCGGAGACAGCGACAAGCCGGAACTTCTGCAACAGGTTGCCGCGACCCTGGTCAACAAAGGCGCGACGCTCGCCCAGATGAGCCGGCGGGAGGACGCGGTCGAAGTCTGGGCCGAAGTGGTGCGCCGGTTCGGCAAGGATGGTTCGGCTCTGTATCAAGAGGATATTGCGACGGCCGTCCTCAACAGGGTGGTGGTGCTGGGTTCGCTGGACCGGTCGGAAGAAGCGCTTGAGGCCTGTGATGAGGCGCTCCGGCGGTTCAGAAGCAACAACGAGTTCTACGGTGTCGAGACAGTCGCACAGACTCTCTTCTACAAGGGAGCCTTGCTGGTCGCTCTGGATCGTACCGAGGAGGGGTTCGCGGCTTGGGACGAAGTTGTCCGGCGCTTTGAGGCAAGCGATGTGCCGGTGCTTCGAGACGCCGCGGAATTGGTGCTGTGCAGGCGGGCACATCACGAATTGTCCAGAGGTCAGGCAAGCACCGCTCTCGGATTACTCGACCGTGCGCTGTTGCAGGCGCCGGCGGGAAGGCCGGGCAGCAGACTGCAGGGGCATCTGATTCGAGCCCGGGCGCATCTGGCGGAAGGCGATGACGAAGCGGGCGCCGGGGATATCGAGAGGGCATTGTCGATCCTGCCTGAACTGAACATGCTGCCGAGGGAAGTGCTGGTCATTCTGGCCGATCTCTCGGCGGGCGTTGGACCGGAGAGGATGTGCGATCTGATCAAGTCATCGCCCGCTGACGACCTTCTGCTTCCGCTGAAGACAGCGCTGGAGCGGGAACTCGGGTTGGAGCCGAGGGTGGCCAGAGAAGTCGAAGAGATTGCCGAAGATATACGCCGGGAATTGCTGGGCAGGCGCGAGGGCGAGAAGCATCGGCGGGTGACTTGACCGTTTTCAAATGGCGCCGGCTGGCTGTCGCACCAGTCAGGACCGCGCAATGGATGTGACGGCGGCCATACCAGATGCCGCTCCCGCGAAAGGGATGGCGGCGCATCCTGAACCGCTGGAATCCACCTGCGCGGTCGATCACGCACGGCTTCCCGGAATACTTGTCGCGCGGCCCCGGACGCCGTGTTGCAATTGTGTTGATTCGGCCCTGGAGTGATCCAGCGTAAGCGTTCGATTGTGGGGTGACGACGCAACCACGGCATCTCTGTTAAATCCGCCTGAAAGAATCATCCGAAAGAAGTGACGCGGTTTCATCACTGCACGACCGAACGGTTACGATCCAGCGGCATTTCAGCATCATTCATAACGCATTGCCATTGCAGGATGTTTTCACGACCATCCTGTAGGACTTCCGCCATATAGCCGCGTCGCCAATCTGAGCATCGCCACCGACGAGTCGTACATCGACGCCAAGACCGGCGAGCGGACCGACCACACCGAGTGGCGCCGCATCGTCACCTTCCAGGACAGACTGATCGACATGCCGGTCAAGCACGCGGTGACGGTCCGGCTGGTCCACGTCGTCGGCAAGTTCCAGACCCGGTGCTGGAAAAGAGGAGGAGGACTCCGACCGCTTCTCGACCGAGATCCTGCTGGTCCCGGGCGGGCGCGTCCAGTTCCTCGACAAGGCGAACGGCCGCAGCCCAACCCGGACATGGCGGGCGATGCCGACACCGCTCCGGTCTCGGCGCCCACCGACAGGGACGACGGTCCGATTCCGTTCTGATCGGCGTCACGTTTCTTCCCCGACCTGGCCGGCGCTGCGGCGCCGGCCTTTTTGCTGCCCCGAGAGAGAATCCCGGGCGGGGATCCGGTAGGCCGTCCTCGCCCTCGGCCATCTTGAACTTGGTAGTGGATCAGTTTGGCACGTCGAGTCGTGTCCCGCGGAGAGCGGGGATGTGGTATATCTGTGCCCGCATCGACCCTTGCCGGGGCGCGAGTCATCGCCCCCCGCGACGGTCTCCGGCCGGAACAGGGGGATTCCCATGACACAGCCGGCCATCGAGCGCACCCCCTTGGCGCACCGTCCCGGACGGTGCGGCCCCGGCCTGCGGGGCATGTCCCCTCCCCCCCCCCGAGGCTCCGGGCGTGGGGGGTGAGCCGTTGGGCATCGCGCCGCGCACACCCCGCACCTGAAGCACGCCCTGACCGGGCGCGGTCCCGCGCAGGACCACTTTTTTGTCGTATTCGAGTGTCGGCAACCGGTGCGAAGTCGCCTGCAGCGGTAACGCCGGGAGCTCCAAGAGGCTCAACCCGGCACACCGACAACGAATCGCGTCCACCAATGGGCCGCGGAGGCCATCGCGCCATCTCCCATCCGCACCCCCGGCCGGTCCCGGCACACGCATCGCTCGATGTGCGCGCGGCGGGCTTTACCAACAGGAGATTAGACCATGACAGTTGAAGGCATCACGCTGCGCGGCGGTGAGGCGGCCGACACCCTGACGGGCGGCGACGGCAATGACGAGATCCATGGCGGCGCGGGCGGCGACACGCTCGACGGCTGGTCCGGCGATGACACCGTGCATGGCGATGCGGGCAACGACACTCTCTACGGCGGCGACGGCAACGACGCGCTCGACGGCGGCGCGGACGACGACACGCTGTGGGGCGGGCGTGGCGATGACACTCTGAAGGGCGGCCGGGGCACTGACACGCTGTGGGGTGGTCTCGGCGCCGATACCTTTGTGTTCGCGGTCGGGGACGGACACGACAAGATTGCCGACTTCGGGGACGGCGACCGCATCGAGATGACCGGGGTGACCGGGGGGTACGCGGGGCTGGTCATCGAGCAGGACGGGGCCGATGCCGTCATCCGCTACGGCGAGGGCGACACCATCCGGTTGTCGGGCGTCTCGGCGGCGTCGCTCGGCGAGGACCGCTTCGAGTTTCTTCCCGCCGCGGGAGACCCGCCGGGGGGTGACGAGGACGACGACACCCGGAACGGTGACGAGGGCGAGGGGGAAAGCGAAGGTCCCGCCCTGGCGCAGGTGACCCGCACGGAAGGCGACGGGGACGGCGCCGCCGGGCAGAAGGCCGCCGGAGTGACGCGCAAGGGCGGCAAGGGCGACGACACCCTCGACGGCGGGGACGGCGACGATACCCTGAAGGGCGGCAAGGGCGACGACACCCTGAACGGCGGCAAGGGCAACGATACCCTGAAGGGCGGCAAGGGCAACGATACCCTGAAGGGCGGCAATGGCGCCGACACCCTGAACGGCGGGCGGGGTGACGACACGCTCAGGGGCGGCCGGGGCGCCGACACCTTCGTGTTCCGGGCCGGAGACGGCCACGACACCATTGCCGACTTCAAGGACGGCGACACGATTCGCCTCGACGGGGTGACCGAGGGGTACGCGGGGCTGGTCATCGAGCAGGACGGGACCGATGCCGTCGTCCGCTATGGCGACCGGGGCGACACCATCCGGCTCAAGGGCGTGTCGGCGGACTCCCTCGGCGAGGACGACTTCACGCTGCCGGCCAGCTCCAGCGGCGGCGACAAGGTCGCGTCCGGCGCCGGCGAGCCGGCGAACCCGCCGCCCCTCGTGTACGGCGCTGGCCAGCCCGCGAATCCGCCGCCCGGCGCGGCGCAGACCCAGACGTCCGGCGCGGGCGGGACCGGGAACCCACCGCCCGGCGCACCGCAGACCCAAACGACCGGCACGGGCGGCGAGACCACGAACACGCCGGCGCTCAAAGGCGTCACTCGGCATGTCAGCTATGACAACGACGGCGAAGGCGTCTTGTACAAAGGTGTGTTGTTCGACGCTCACCTCGGCGGCGGCGAGGGCGACGACACGCTGCACGGCGGCGACGGCGACGACCGGCTGGAGGGCCATGCCGGCGACGACACGCTGCACGGCTACGGCGGCGACGACCGGCTGGAGGCCCACGGCGGCGACGACACCCTGCACGGCGGCGACGGCAACGATACCCTGTTCGGCGGCGACGGCGACGACACCCTCCACGGGGATGACGGCGACGACGACCTCTACGGCGGCGACGGCGACGACACCCTGTTCGGCGGCGACGGCGACGGCGACCACCCCACCCACGGCCTCTGGAGCAGCCGCAATCGCGGCGACTACCTCCGGGGCGGCGGCGGCGACGACACCCTCTACGGCGGCGACGGCAACGACGACCTCTACGGCGACGACGGCCGTGACACCCTCTGGGGCGGCGACGGCGACGACATCCTCTACGGCGGCTGGTACATTAAGGCGGAGAAAGACGGCGGCAACACCCTCCACGGCGAGGGCGGCGACGACAAGCTCTACGGCGGTGACAGCGACGACACGCTGTACGGCGGCGAGGGCCGCGACGAGCTGAACGGCCAAAAGGGCGACGACACCCTCGACGGCGGCGACGGCGACGACGAACTCTACGGCGGCAATTACTCGAACTCTGGGGGCAGAGACAGCGGCGACGATACCCTGCGGGGCGGCACGGGCAACGACACGCTGAAGGGCGGCGACGGCGACGACACCCTGACGGGCGGCACGGGCGCCGACACCTTCGTGTTCAGGTCCGGGGACGGCCAGGACACCATCACCGATTTCGGGGACGGCGACACGATTCGTCTCGAACGGGTGAGCCACGGGTTCGCGGGGCTGGACATCAAACAGGACGGCGCCGACGCCGTCATCCGCTACGGCAAGGGCGACAGCATCCGGCTGACGGGCGTGTCGGCGGACTCCCTGAGCAATGGCGGCTTCGCGTTTCCCGACGCCGATGCCACGCTGGAGGGCGGCGACGGCAATGACCGCCTCTACGGCGGCGAGGGCGACGATGTCATCCGGGGCGGCAAGGGCAATGACCGCCTCGACGGCAGGGGCGGCGACGATGTCCTGAATGGCGGCGAGGGCGACGACTACCTCCGCGGCGGTTGGGGCGACGACAAACTCTACGGCGGCAAGGGCGACGACACCCTCTCCGGCGGCTGGGGCGCCGACACCCTCGACGGCGGCGAGGGCGACGACAAGCTCTCCGGCAACACTCTGGGCGGCGCCACCATGACGGGCGGCCGGGGCGCCGACACCTTCGTGTTCGGCAAATCCGACAGGCGCAACACCATCACCGACTTCGACTCCGGGGAAGGCGACAAGATTCGATTCTCCGATGATGTGTCCGGCGGGTTCGCGGCGCTGATCATCGAGCAGGACGGCGCCGACACCGTCATCCGCTACGGCAACGGCATCGGCAAGGGCGACAGCATCCGGCTGAAGGGCGTGTCGGCGGACTCCCTGAGCGAGGACGACTTCACTTTTGACAACGAAGACGACCCCGACGTCACGCTGGAGGGCGGCGAGGGCGACGACAGCCTCTACGGCGGCGAGGGCGACGACACCCTCCACGGCCACGGCGGCCACGACAGCCTCGACGGCTACGGCGGCGCCGATACCCTGTGGGGCGGCGAGGGCGACGACTACCTCGACGGCGGCTACGGCGACGACACGCTCCACGGCGGCGAGGGCGACGACTACCTCAGCGGCGACGACAGCAGTGGCCTGCTTGAGGTCGGCGGTGACGACACGCTCTACGGCGGCGACGGCAACGACTACCTCTACGGCCAGGCCGGTGACGACACTCTCCATGGCGGCAACGGCACAGACAGACTCTACGGAGACGGCGGCAACGACGTCCTCCACGGCGGCGAGGGCGACGACACCCTCTACGGCGACTCCTTCAATGGCAAAGGCAAGGGCGGCGACGACACCCTCGAGGGCGGCAAGGGCAACGACGACCTCTGGGGCGGCGGCGGCGCCGACCGCTTCGTGTTCGACCGGGAGTCCGAGATCGACACCATCCACGACTTCGAGGACGGGTTGGACACCCTCGTCATCAAGGGCGGTTTGAAGCTCTCCGACCTCGACATCAAGCAAAGCGGCGACGACGCCGTGATCAACGGTCCTTCCGACGCCTTCTCGATCGTGATCAAGGACTTCGACGCCTCGCTGCTGACCGCGGCCGACTTCGACTTCGACTTCATCGCCTGACCGGCCGGTGCGCCGGTCCGACCCGCCCCGGTGCTGAAGACGGAGCGGGGCCCGGCGTGCCGGCCTTCGGCCCGGAGAACCTGCCGGAGTGCGCGGACGGCAGGTCCGCCACCCGGCGGGCGCGGGCCTTTCAAGGGTCCGGACTTGTATAGGTGATTCTTTTCCTGTATGCCTGTGGCATGCAGATCGGACTTCGTCATTTTGATTCGCACACGCTCGAGTGGCTCGCCGGTGCTCTGCGTACCGGCGGTTGCACCCGTCACGCTCTGGCGCGGGGGCTGTGCGAGCGTCTGGACTGGCGCAACGCCCGTGGCGGTCTGTGCCTGTCGGCGGCGGCGAAGGTTCTGCCGAAGCTCGCCGAGCATCTCGGTCTCGAGCTGCCCGAGGCCCGCAAGGTTCCCGACCGTTCCGCTGTTCCCCAGTTTCCGGCGGAAGAGATACCCGACACCGAGGTTTCCTGTGCACTGGCCGCTCTCGGCCCGGTGACGCTGGAGCTGACGGAGGGCGAGGCGGAGCGTCGGCGGTGGGAGGCGATGATGCGCGCGCGTCATCCGCTGGGATGGGCGCGTTCTCCCGGCGGGCAGCTGCGCTACTGGATACGCTCGGAGCGGCACGGCGTACTCGGCGGCATCGGCTTTGGCTCGGCGACCTGGAAGTTGCGGGCCCGCGATGAGAATTTCGGCTGGTCGCCCGATGCCCGGGCGGCGAATATCGGGCGCGTGATCTGCAATCACCGGTTTCTCGTGCTGGCCGGGGTGCGGGTCAAGGGACTGGCGTCGCGGGTGCTGCGCATGGCGGCGGAGCGGGCGGCGGACGACTGGGAAGCCCGGTACGCGGTGCGCCCCGCCGCCGCCTACACCCATGTCGGGCCGGAGCATGACGGCTGCAGTTACCGCCGGGCGGGCTGGGTTCTGGCCGGACCGGGCAGCGGGCGGCGGAACGCGGCCGGCTCGGTCTGGATTCTGGGTCTGGAGGACGGATGGCGGGAGACCCTTGGCCGGGAGGAACGTCATCCGGTCGGTGCGCTCGCCGGATGGTATGACGGGGCGGATGGTATGACGGGCGGGCGGATCTCGACTGGGCGGAGCGCGAATACGGTCGCTCGCGTCATACCGACGGGCGGGTGAGGGAACGCATTGTCTGCATGGGCCGGGCATGGAATCAGAACATGGGCGAGGATCTGCCGGTAATCTTTCCCGAGAAGGCCGGCCAGAAGGCCGCTTTCCGGCTGTTGTCGAGCTCGAGAGTGAACATGAAGCATGTTCTGGAGCCACATTTCGAGGCGACGGCAGACCGCTGCCGCGGCGAGTCTGTCGTGCTGGCGATTCAGGACACGACAGCTCTGAATTACAGCGGCCTGGAGGAGACGACGGGTCTGAGTGCTCTCGGCGGTGGCGGCAAGGGCAGCGCCGGGCTTCTCGCCCATGCCGGTCTGGCCGTGACGAAAGAGGGCCGTCCGCTCGGTCTGTTTTCGATGGACGCGGATTTCCGCCAGCCGCTGGAGCAGGAGGGCGGGGAGCGGAAACCGGCGGGGGAGAAGACGTCCGGAAAGGACCGTGCGGCGGAGGCCGGGCCGGACGCGGTGGCGGAGAAGGAAAGCCGCCGCTGGATCGAAGGCCTGGACCGGGCGCGGGAGTTGGCGGCAGCCTGTCCGCACACGCGGGTGGTCTCCGTCTGCGACCGTGAAGGCGATTTCTGGCAGCTGCTCGAACACGCCGTTTCTTTCGGGGACGCCCTGGTCGTGCGCGCGAGTCGTTCCGCGCGTCAGCGTGTGCTGAAGCCCGGCGGTGAGGATGCGTGCCTGTGGGAGCAGGTCGCCGGCCGCGCTCCGGTCTCGGTGACCGATCTGGAGATCCCGTCCGCCGGCGGCCCGCGGGCGCGGGAGAAGCGCACGGCGCGGCTGGAAATCCGCGTCGCCGAGGTTTCGCTGCGGCCGCCGCGGACGAAACCGGACGCGAAGCCGCTGTCCCTGTGCGCATTGTCGGCGACAGAGACCGGGTGCGGGGAGGAGGACGATCCCCTGCACTGGCTGCTGCTGACCACCGAACGGCCGGCCGCCGGCGAGGCCGAAGCCGTGTTCGCCGCCGGCATACTCGATATCTACAAATGTCGCTGGTCGATCGAGACCTGGTTTCGGACTCTTAAGACTGGCACCCGGATCAAGAGCCGGCGCTTCGATGCAGCCGACGATCTGCGCAAATGCCTCGCGTTCGACGCGGTGACCGCGTGCCGGGTTGCCGACCTGACGCAGCTCGCTCGCGAGCGCCCGGACACGCCGGCCGCCACGGTCGTCCCGCCGGAAGACATCGATCTGCTGCATACGATGCTCCGGGCGCAGGGACACAAAATCGTGCCGACGCCTTCCGGCGAGCGGGACGGAGAACCGTCCAGCGGAGCGGAGCCGCCGGAGCGTACGCCGTCCGAGGCCGGGGCTCAGGCTGAGGCGGCGGACCCGGCGCCGGAAGGCACAGCCGTCGCGGAGCCGCCGGACGCGGTGCATGAGCGCGGCGGAACCGAACCCGATGACGCCGACGGACTGCCGGAGGCGGCGGCTGCAAAGGATGAAACCGGAACGTCCGATGCCAACGCCGACGAGGAGTCGCCGGCTCCGTCCGGTGCTGCTGATCCACCGGAGGCGGACGACCGGCCGCCTGCGCCCGACAACCAGGCCGGCGGCCCTCCTCCGGCCGCCGCCCCGGAACCGGATATCCGAAGTTTCGTGATCGATCTCGGGCGCCTCGTCGGAGCGCACCCTTCGAAACGGCAGAAGCTTCCGGGAACCAAAAAAGTCTGGCAGGGTCTCGAAAGACTCAGCTGGGCCGTGCAGGTGCGTGACGCTCTTGCCAAGAAGAAGCTGGAATGAGATCAACCATACAAGTATGGGACTTTGAAAGGGCGCGGGCCCCGCGCGGCGCGATGACCATGCAAGACCTGCCGGCCGAGACGCAGCACCATGTCCGCCCGGCCGCGGGAGGCCTCCTCCACCCGCAGGTCGGCGCCGATCGCGCGCAGGCACCCGCTCCGCGTTCCGTTCGGGTTGCGGCCCCATGGTCGCTGATCCTGTCTGGCAAAAATGAAAATGCGTTGCATCCTCATTTTTTGCGTGCTAGCGTCGCCGATATTGCGAATGCTTCGCATTCTCATTTTTGGAGTCGCTCGATGAACATCAGTCATCAGACCGTCGCTGCAGGCCGCGGCGGCGTATCGATTGCGGCATCTGTCGTCGCCATCGCACTGGGTTCCGGCATTGCCACTGCACAGGAGATGCCGTCGCCCGAGGAAATGTGGGAGATCATCCAGCAGCAACAGCAGGAGATCGAGGCGCTGAAGGAGAGGATCGGTGCGGGCGAAACCCAGGCGGAGGAAACGGCGCAAGCAATCGAGGCGGTCGCGGAATCGATGGACGCCGGGGCCACAGGCACCGGCTGGTGGGACCGCACCCAGATTGGGGGATACGGCGAACTGCACTACAACATCAAGGAGAACGCACAGGACAGGGTGGATTTTCATCGCTATGTCCTGTTTTTCGGCCACGACTTCAATGCGACGACCCGGATGTTTTCCGAATTCGAGCTCGAACATTCGCTGGCCGGCGAGGGCAAGCCGGGCGAGGTCGAGCTGGAGCAGGCCTACATCGAGCGCGACTTCAGCGACTCGGTCACCGGCCGGGCCGGCGTCATGCTGTTGCCCGTGGGTCTCCTCAACGAAGTCCACGAGCCGCCGACCTTCTACGGCGTTGAGCGCAACAAGATCGAGAACGTCATCATCCCGACCACCTGGTGGGAAGCCGGCGTGTCCGGAACGATGACGACCGAGGCCGGCCTCCAGTTCGATGTGATGCTCCACAGCGGGCTGAAGGTACCGAAGGACAGTTTCAAGATTCGAAGCGGTCGCGGGAAGGTTGCCAACCACGACTTCGAAGAAGGGGCGGTGACCGGGAGGGTCCGCTACACGGGGATGCCGGGGGTCGAACTCGCCGCCACGCTGCAGCATCAGGCAGATCTCACCCAGAGCAGCGATGCAAGCGGCACCCTGATCGTGGCCAATGCCGACGTGACCCGGCCGATTTCCGATTCGATGTCTTTCGGACTGCGTGCGCTCTACGCGGGCTGGGAGATCGACGGCGATGAGGCGGCAGCGATTGGAGCCGACTCCCAGAACGGGTGGTACCTCGAGCCGTCGGTTCGGATGACCCTGGACGGCGATGAGTCGATCGGCTTGTTCGCCCGTTACGAAACTTGGGACACCCGCGCCGGCAGCAGCACCGACACCGAGGAGAACCAGTGGGTCGTGGGGGTCAACTACTGGCTGCATCCCAACGCTGTGCTGAAGGCCGACTACGCAACGCTCGAAAAACCCGGATCCGAAGACGCGAGCACGCTCAGTCTCGGCGTCGGCTTCCAGTTCTAGGCACATGGGTTCGACGGCTCGCAGCGCGGCGTGCGGGCCGTCGTCGCGGACCCGGACCGCCTTGTCGCTGGTCGCGGGAGTCCTCCTGGCGACAGCATCCATCGAAGCGCCGGCGGAAGAGACGTATCTTCCGCCGGCCGAGTTCGTGGCGCTGGCATTCGACGGGGAACCGCCTGCCAGCAAGAACCTCTGGCTGCGCGGCGGCATTCAGGACGACATCACGTCCATCCTTGGCCACCGCTACGGCGGCTTGCGGATCAAGTACTGGCGGGACGGACGGCGAACCGCCTGGATCCTGGAGGAAATCGGAAAGTACGAGCCGATCACTGCCGGGTTCGTCGTGGACGACGGCAGGCTCGCCGAAATCCGAATTCTCATCTATCGTGAATCCCATGGCTGGGAAGTTCGGTATCCCTTCTTTACCGATCAGTTCCGGGGCCTCGAGTTGAACGAGAACCGGCGCCTGACCGGACCCATCGACGGAATTGCCGGGGCCACGCTGTCGGTTTCCTCGATCACCCGACTGGCCGCTCTCGCCCTGTTCCTGGACGCGCGGGTTGCAGCCGATGCCGAAGGCTAGCGGAGCCAAGGGAGATTCGCGGAAACGGTGGCGGCGGTGGGCGGCGCAGGCACGAATCTGGCATCGCCGCGCGGGCCTGGCCATCGCGGCGCTCGTGGCCGTGTTGGCAATCACGGGGCTGCTGTTGAACCATGGCGAACGCCTGGACCTCGACCGCATCAACATCGCGACGGCTTGGGTAGTCGACTGGTACGGGCTGACGCCCGTCCAAGACCCCGCCCATTTTCACGCCGGCGAGCACTGGGTGAGCTGGATCGACGGGACGGTCTACGCGGACGGGAAGCGGGTCGGCGAAGCCGGAGGGACGGCCCGGGGCGCGGTCGAGCTCAACTCGCTGGTCGCAATGGCGACATCCGAGACCCTCGTGGTCTTCACCCGCGACAGCGAGTTGGTCGAACGCCTGGGTTCCGCCTCCCTGCCAGGCGCGGTCGAGCGGGTCGGAACGGCGGCATCCCGAGATCAGATTGTCATTCACACGCCGCAGGGGCGGTTCGCCAGCGATTCCGATCTGCTGACGTGGCGCCCGTTCGATCAGGAGGTTGTCTGGTCCGAACCCGACACGCCTGATCCGGTGGTGCTGGAGGAGCAGTTAGCCGCGTACCGGGGACAGGGGCTGCCGCTCAGCCGTGTCCTGCTTGACTTGCACACAGGCCGGCTGTTCGGACGCCTTGGCGCGACGGCGATGGACCTGGCGGCGATCTTCCTGCTCTTCCTGGTGGCCACCGGGGTCGTGAACTGGGCCGGTTTTCGCCGGTCCCGCCGGTAGGCACCGCTTCCCGGAGGCCGGCTCCCCGCTGGTTGATGACTGACGACCTCGGCCGCCAGGGCGTGGTCGACGGGAACTGGATACCGAACCTCCAGGCCCGTCCGCCGGCCGCGAGCGAACCCTGCCTCGACGCTGCAACCCCGCAAGCCCGCACAATCAACGGTCATTGGAAATCAGCTCGACTTTGTTCATTTATGCGGCATAGCATAACGCCTCGAACACGCGTTTGACTCTGTTCAGGGGTACCAGGGTCAGGTCGTTTTCGTCTGCCAGGCCGCAAACGCGGCTGCTGGCGGTTCCGGGCGGTGGTATTTCTTTGCGCTCCGGGTCTGGCGGGGAGCGTGGAGAAATGCCGGCGAGCCAGATCTCGGTTCGAACGGCGGCGATGGCGTCGGAGAAGGTGAAGCGTGTCTTGTGGTACCAGGCGGCCAGAAAGGGGTGGGAGCTGCGGGCGAGGATGTTGCCGGCCCACAGGCAGACGAGGCTGTAGAGGCCGAGCAGGGCGGGTGTGGTTCTTTCGATGGCGAGGTCGGACCATTGCCGCTGGGTTTCGATGCCGAGATGGGCGCGCGCTTCCTGGTATGTGACCTCGACCTGCCAGCGACGCACGAAGAGGGCGATGATGGTTTCCGGCTCGAGGTCGGGGTCGGTGCTGAAGAAGGCCTGCGGCTCGCGCTGGCCGTCGGGGTCTCGGACCAGCACCCAGCGGATGGTTTTGGGCGGTGTGCCGGGACGGTGCCAGAGCGCGGTTTCGGAGAGGATCTCGAGGGCCTTGTCCTTCTTGCCGCCGTACCAGTTCCCGACCGTGATCGGGGTCCAGACGGCGTGGGGGTCGTCAAGGTGGGTGCGGAGTTTGGGCAACGGCTTTCCCTTGATCGGCGGTCGTCCCCGTTGGCCGGCGGTGCGCGGCGGTGGCGGCGCGAACAGGCTGGCATCGAGCCGCAGCCGGCTGATCAGCGTGGCCTTCCCGCTGACGGCGTGGGCGAGTTCATGGGTGCCGAAACTGCTGTCGCCGACGAAGATGACGGAGCGGTTCGACAGCCATCTGAGGATCATCAGCATGACCTGGCGCGCCCGTTCGGGCAGCGTCTTGTGGCGCCGTCCCTGGCCTTGCGCCCACCGCTCCGACGGCGCCAGCAGCGTCAGGAACGGCAGGGCCTTGATGCCGGGCAGCCAGGGCAGCGACGTCAGCAGCATGAAGCTGAGCCAGCGCAGGCCGCTGGCCTTGACGAAGTGGCCGTGGCTGGAGCGGACGGGATCGCGGTAGATACCGCGGGCGCGGATGCGCGGGCCCCAGCGCCGCTCGATGGTGTCGTCGAGTCCGATGACGACCGGCTCGTTCGGGTCGAGCAGTTGCCCGATCAGGAGCAGGAGCAGCTGCCGGGAAATCTTGCGCGGGTTCCAGCGCGCCCGGTTGAGGACCTTGTGATAGCAGGCGAAGTTGGCGGCCATGGCCCGTCCGGTGATGCGCAGGCAGGACGTCACCGTCCGCTTGCCCGGGGCCAGCAGGGCGCCCATGACCAGGGTCACGGCGTACGTCCAGGTCGGAGCGGTGAAGAACTCCCGGAACGGCTCGAGCCAGAGCTGCAGGACGGCCGGCGCCGGATCGCCGCCGTCCGCCGGTCCGAGGCCGCTCATGGCCGGTCCGCCTCGGCGGCCATGACGGCGGCGAGCACGGCCAGCCGCTCGCCGGGCGGCATCGCCTGGTACCTCCGGGCCCAGCGGGCGGCCTTGCGCTTGATGCGCTGGCGGTCGGTGAAGTTCCGCCCGGCGCAGCTGGCCCAGTGCACCCGGTCCGGCGTGAAGTTGAACCAGATGACCTCGGTGCGGACGATGCCGTGCGTCATCACCTGCAGCTCCAGCCGCCGCCAGCCGGACAGCGCCTCGTTGTAGAGCGCCGAGGGATGCCCCGACACCATCACCCGGCAGGGCAGCGCCGGCAGCTGGTCCAGAAAGGCCGCATGGTCGGCCTCGGACCAGTCGCAGCGGTAGCGCCGCTGCGAGCGGCGGGTGGCGCGCAGGTAGGGCGGATCGCAGTAGACCAGTTCCGATCCCCGGAACGGAAACTCCGCCAGGAAGCGCCGTGCGCATCCCTGATGCAGCTCGACCGGGTAGCCGCAGCGGAACGACGCGATGGCGGCGGGGTCGAGATCGATGCCGATCGACCGCTCGGCCGGAGGCTTGCGCTGCATGATGGCGCCCCCACCCAGAAACGGCTCCAGATACACGTCGTGAGGAGGCATCAGGCTGATGATCGCCTGGCACAGGCCGGGCACAGCCTTCGATCCGAAATATCCCATGATCCGCTCCCGTCGTCAGGGAGCGCCATCGATAGCCCCGGCCGGCTACAAAGTCAAGCACCGGGCTTGCGCGCCAGACCGCGCCGTGCGACAACACCGGCCATGACCGATCCGGACCCCGTTCTGGCCCGCATACAGGCCTTCGACCAGAAGGCCGGTGGTGGCGTGACCGCGCACCGGAGCCGGGGTGGCTACACGCTCATCCTGACCGCCACCGACGCCCCGATCGCACGGCTCAAGCCGGAAGGACCGAACGGCAAGTTTCGCATCCAGTACTGGTCGTATCAGAACCGCTGGAAGGACGTCGGCGACATGGGCGGCCTCGTGCTGCCGCTCGACGAAGCCCTCGAAACCATCGCCGAAACCGAGATCTTCTGGACTTGGGCCTGATCAGATTTTGAACAAAGTCGAGATCAGGACGCGGGATAGGTGAGACGAGGGGATCTTCCCGGTTTACCGGGTAATCCGTTACCGCCTGCGCTCGGAATAACCGTCGGACCGCTACTTCCTTCCACCTGCGGGCACTGCTTCTCCCCAATCCACCTGTAATCACCTCAGGGGCCAGCAGTTGCGCGACGATTCCGAATTCGACCCCTATACTGGCGGGGGTCGGATGTGGATTCGGAACCGCGAGGGGTGGCGAAACTCCTCGCACTGTGCTGTGGCACTGACGCCGCTGCGATTCAGAAGTTCGGCCCGGTGCCGGCAGTTCCGGTGCCGAAGTGGCCGCAGCAGCGCTGCGTACAGGTGGTGCCAGCACCACTGCCCGGCAACCGGGAGGTAGCGAGTGGCAGCGTGGGGCGGCGAATCCGACCGATCATCCATCCGGAGAACGGCTGCGGATCTCGCGTGGAGTACGACCTGAAGCGCTACAGACATGTGGTTCGCCGGGTTGCCTTCGTGGCTGCGGGATTGAGTTTCCTCGCCCTGGGCGTGGGTCTTCATGACTTCCTGCAACGAGTGCCTGGCCCACGGGTTATCAATGCCGGGATCGATGCCGTGGTGGTGCTCACGGGCGGACACGGACGGGTGGGGGCCGGATACCGGCTGCTGGAGGCCCATCCGGAAGCGCGCTTGCTGATCTCCGGAGTGGGGGCTGGTGTGCGCACCGCCGATCTGGTCGTGCCACCCGACATCCTGTCCCGGGTGGACCTGGGCCGGACCGCCACCGACACGGTGGGGAACGCCGTCGAAAGCCGGCGTTGGGCCCGGGCGCATCGGTTTACGAGAGTAGTCCTCGTGACCAGCGACCTGCACTTGCCGCGCAGCCTGCTCCTGTTCGGGTATCTGGCACCGGAAATCAAGGTGGTTCCGTATCCCGTACCAGGCCCGGGAAGCAGCTCCGGCGGCCGGTCGTTCTCGTGGTACGCTGCGGCGCTGACCGAATATTCGAAGTTCCTGGTCACGCAGGTCGCGCTGACACTGGGCGGGCCCGATTGGCTTGCCGTCGAAATCTGATTGGGGCCGGGTGCCCGCTGCTGACGGTGAAACCGCACTCGTTGCCGCCGCCAGGGCCGGTGGCGGGCTCGGTGTACGCGACGGAAGAACGCAGCTTCGGCCTCCCGCCCCCGGTGCGCTCCGTCTGTTGGCAGCCGTTCATCTCCGGCGCCACGGCCTGGATCGCCCGGACGTCGCGGTTCGGCTGCACCCTTGAGCGCCCGACTAGCGGGGCGGGTCGCTTCGGTAATCCGAGGCCGGGTAAACCCCCAGAACCCGAACGCTTCGGGAGAAGAAACCCAGTTCCTCGAGAGCCAGCACCAGATTGGGGTGCTCCGGATGACCTTCAAGGTCTGCGTAGAATTCGGCCGATGCAAAGGAACGATCCGAAATATAGCTCTCGAGCTTGAGCATGTTGACGCGATTGGTCGCGAATCCGCCCAGCGCCTTGTACAGGGCAGCGGGGATATTGCGGACCCGAAACACGAGCGAGGTAATCGTGTTCTCGGAAGTGACTTCGGGTTCGATCGATTCCAGCGCGAGTACGAGAAAACGGGTGGTGTTGCCGCGATCGTCCTCGATATCACGTGCAATGATCTCGAGCCCGTAGAGCTCGGCGGCAAGTTCCGAGGCGACGGCCGCCTGGGCGCGGCTGTCTCCTGCGGCGACCTGGCGCGCCGCCCCGGCCGTATCCGCAAACAGAAACGGCTCGATACCGTGTGAAAGCAGGAAGTTCCGGCACTGGCTCAACGCATGGAAATGGCTGGCCGCCTGGTGGACATCCGGCAAGGTCGTGCCCGGCCGGACCATGAGATGATGGCGAATTTCCGCGAAGTGCTCGCCGATAATGTGCAGGCCCGACGCCGGCAGCAGCCGGTGAATGTCGGCAACCCGTCCCGCCGAGGAATTTTCCACCGGAATGACCGCCCGGTCCGCACGCCCGCAGCGCACTTGCTCGAAACAGTCCTCAAACGCCGTACACGGAACCACTTCCGAGTCCGGGAACACGTCGAGGCACGCCCGGTGAGAATGCGCACCCAGCTCGCCCTGAAACACGACACGCAGAGATTCATTCATGGGCAGCGCCGTTCGGCAGAGCGGCGGCAGCGCCGCAAAGAGATCATCAGGTCATGCGCGCAGCCGGCGGCGCAAGAGATCCAAGTCGGCGGGAGTGTCCACGCCGGTCGGGGCCGCGTCAACCATGGCGCCGTCAATCCGCATGCCGGCATCCAGCGCCCTGAGTTGTTCCAGCCGCAGCGCCAGTTCGCGGGCGCTCGGCGGCAAGCGCACGAACCGCTCGAGCGCTGCCCGCCGCCACGCGTAGACCCCGACATGATGGCGAAGACACCGGTCGGGACCGGGTACCCTTCGCGAAAAGGTGAGGATCGGCGCGACTGATCCCGGTCCTGCCGGTCCCAGGTGCGCCTTGACGACGGACGGTTCCTCAAGTTCGCCTGGTCCCAACGGCGCGACCAGGGTTCCGATGTCGACGGCCGGGAGGTGCAGCGGCGCCAGCGTCTGCCGGACCACAGCCGGGGCAATATCCGGAAGATCGCCCTGCAGGTTGACGGCCACGTCGTACTCTCTGCCGGGGTCCAGGACCTGCAATGCGGCCGATACGCGGTCCGAACCGGAAGCAAGCGCCGGGTCGGTCATCACTGCTGTCCCGCCGGCGGACCGGACGGCCTCCGCCACGTCCAAATCGCAGCAGGCGACCGCGACGGGCCCCACATCGGCGGCTTCGGCCTGCCGCAATACCCGTACCACCATCGGCACGCCACCGATCTCGGCGAGCGGCTTGCCGGGCAGCCGGCGGGCCGCCATGCGGGCAGGAACAACCACGATTGCACGCATGGCATCCGTCAGACAGCAAGTGAAACGGGGGAGAATGTGGCAGAAGGGCGTAATGCCCGTCATCGTGGGCCGTCATCGTGGAAGGTGTCACGCCGCGGATCAAGGCCCTCCCTTGCCGACAGGAGATTTTTCACGCTCTTCGAACGGGTATTCTGGTCGAGACCGCAGACCGCTCGCTGACCGCTGCTCGTGGCGGCCGCCCAGATCACCGCCGGTACACTCTGACAATGCCACTTCATTGCGGATCGGGAATCAGCGCCATTGGCAATGTCCGGTCACGGGGCCGGCGGCAATCCCTGCTGCCCTCAAGGTGCCTGGCATCTCCCGTTCCGCCCCGAAATGCCGAGCGTGGCTTCCCGGTGCGGAGCCCGGGGCCGGGTTTTCCGGGAACCTGCACTGGCAACCCGACCCGCCTGCGCTGCAACCTCCGGCCGGAACCACCTTCATTTGATCCGCCGGTTTCGGCCCGCCACGCATCACACGGGATCGGGTTTGCCGATCGTCCTGGCCGCCGGGGCGGCAGCGCGGATGATCGGCGGGGTATTCCGAACATGCTGCCGACCACCACCCCGCCGTCAGTTCGCCTGGCCGGTCAACCGGCTTCGCATGCGGGTGTTCGCGGCGGGATACCGGCCCCTGAATCACATCGGGAAGGCCGGGTATCTTCTGCATGCGCCCGGCCCGGCCCGGCGGCCTCGGGAGCGCGGCCCGGCATGGTGCCCGGCAGCGGGTGGCCCGGCCGCCACAGAACTCCCTATAGTGCCGGCTCCCCCTTCGGTTCTGGACCGTGAATGCTCATGGAACTCCACCGTGTGCAACCGGACCGCCCCGCCTCATGCCAGGGCCTGGTGGTCGCCCTTGGCAACTTTGACGGCGTGCATCGCGGCCACCGGAAGCTGCTAGATCTCGCCCGTGAAACCGCGCAGCGCACGAGCGGCATCCGGTGCGCTGCCCTCACCTTCGAACCGCATCCGGCCGCGGTGCTCAGGCCGGACTCCGCGCCCGGCCGACTGACCCCCCTGCGCAGCAAAACCCGCAAGCTCGCGGCGGCCGGGGTCGGCGTTCTCTACGTACAGCGCTTCTCCCCCGCATTCTCCACCCTGAGCGCCGAGCGGTTCATCGAGGCCGTGCTGGTGCGCACCCTGGCGGCCCGCCATATCGTGGTCGGCAGCGACTTCCGCTTCGGAAGCGGTCGATCCGGTACGCCGGACCAGCTCCGGAATTGCAGTCGGCGCGGGCTGTTCGGGCTGACCGTGGTGGACCCGGTAACCGACGAAGCGGGGGCGGCCTTCGGGTCGACCGCGATCCGGGCCGCCGTATCCGCCGGCCGTCTTGACGAGGCTGCCCGGGCGCTGGGCACGCCGTTCGAGGTCGAGGGACGGGTCCGGCGCGGCCAGGCGCGGGGCCGGCGGCTGGGGTTTCCGACCGCGAACCTGCACTACGGCCCGCAACTTGCACCGCTGGACGGCGTCTACGCCGGATGGACACGGCTGGAAGACCAGCCGCAACGCGGATGGCTTCCGAGTGCGATCAGCACCGGCACCCGGCCCCAGTTCAACGGCGCGGGCCGGGTGCTCGAAACGCACCTCCTCGACTTTCAGGGCAACCTGTACGGCCATCGTGTGCGGGTGGCGTTCGCCCACCGCATCCGGCCGGAACAGACGTTCGCCAACACGAACGCCCTGATCTCTGCCATGGCCCGTGACATCACCCGCACCCGGGCCCTGACGGCCGCTGCGGACCCCCCGCGGAACGGCGCGTCATGAGCAGCGGTACCGACTACCGCAACACCCTGTTCCTGCCGCGCACCAGCTTCCCGATGCGCGCCCGGCTGGCCGCCCGCGAACCGGAAATGATGGCCCGGTGGGAAGCCATGAACCTCTGGAGCCGAATGCGCGAGAGGGCGGCGGGCCGCCCGAAGTACATCCTCCATGACGGCCCTCCGTACGCCAACGGCCCGATCCACATCGGTACCGCGCTCAACAAGATTCTCAAGGACCTGGTCAACCGGACCCGGCAGATGGCGGGCCTGGATGCGCACTACATCCCGGGCTGGGACTGCCACGGCCTGCCGATCGAGTGGCAGATCGAGCAGGAATACCGCAAGCGCCAGCAGGCCCGTACAGACGTTCCGATCGCCCAGTTCCGGCGCGAGTGCCGGGCCTTCGCCGAGAAGTGGATCGGCGTCCAGATGGAAGATTTCCGGCGACTGTTCGTGGCCGGCGACTGGGA
Source organism: Alphaproteobacteria bacterium (assembly GCA_965203385.1). Classification (GTDB taxonomy): domain Bacteria; phylum Pseudomonadota; class Alphaproteobacteria; order TMED109; family TMED109; genus VXPW01. The sequence goes on along the minus strand of OZ241893.1, from coordinate 704,906 downwards.
GGGCCGCTATCTCACGATGGACTTCCGGGCAGAGGCCCAGATCGTGCGCGAGATCGGCAAGTTTCTGCTGCAGGGAAGCCTGTACCGGGGCCTGAAGCCTGTCATGTGGTCACCGGTGGAGCAAACCGCGCTGGCCGAGGCCGAGGTCGAGTACCGGAACATCACCTCGACCGCCGTATTCGTCCGCTTTCCCGTGACCCGGGCGCCGGCGCCGGTACTGCAGGGCACGGACGTCGTGATCTGGACCACCACCCCCTGGACCCTTCCCGCCAACCGGGCGATCGCCTTCGGATCCGACATCGACTACACGGTGCTGGAAGTGCAGCGCTGCCGGGACCGGTCTGCGGCCCGGCCGGGTGACCGGCTGGTCGTGGCCTCGAGCCGGCTTCCCGCCGTGGCGGAAGCCAGCGGCATCGAGGCGTTCGAAACGACCGCAACGCTCCCCGGTTCCCGGCTTTCCGGGGCCGTCTGTTCCCATCCGATCACCGGGTACGACACGCCGGTGCCGCTTCTGGACGCCGGTTTCGTGGCGACCGGACAAGGCACCGGACTGGTACACGTGGCCCCGGCCCACGGTGAGGACGATTTTGCCCTCGGGCAGGAGGCCGGGCTGGAAGTAACCGAGTACGTGACCGGTGACGGACGGTACAGCGAAGCGGTTCCCCGGTTTGCCGGGGTACACGTCTTCAAGGCCGAGGCGCCGATCCTGGCGGCACTCGAAGAGGCCGGCACCCTGCTCGCCACCGAACAGTACGAGCACAGCTATCCGCATTCGTGGCGTTCCAGGCAACCGGTCATCTACCGCGCCACGCAGCAGTGGTTCATCAGCATGGACTCCCACGGCCTGCGGGCCCGGGCGCTGGAGGCCGTCGATGCGACCGAATGGATCCCGGCCCGTGCCCGCAACCGGATTCGGGACATGATCGGGAACCGGCCGGACTGGTGCGTGTCCCGCCAGCGCGCGTGGGGGGTTCCGATTCCGGTATTCGTCGATCGACGCACGCGGGAACCGCTTCGGGATCCGGCCGTGCTCGAGCGCGTGGTCAGGGCTGTCGAGGCCGAAGGGGCGGACGCCTGGTTCACCCGCGACCCCGCGGAATTCCTGGGTCCCGGCCGTGATCCGGATGATTTCGAACGAACCCGCGACATTCTCGACGTGTGGTTCGATTCCGGCTGCACCCACGCCTTCGTGCTCGAAGGCAATTCCGGCCAGCAGTGGCCGGCCGACCTCTACCTGGAAGGTACCGACCAGCACCGCGGATGGTTTCAGAGCTCGTTGCTTGCCAGTTGCGGTACCCGCGGGCGGGCGCCGTACCGCAGCGTCCTGACCCACGGTTTCGTCCTCGACGGCAACGGACGCAAGATGTCGAAGAGCGCCGGCAACATTGTGCGCCCCCAGGAAATTCACGACACCCGGGGGGCGGACATTCTCCGGCTGTGGGTGGCCATGAGTGACTGCACCGGCGACCTGCGGATCGGGGATCAGGTGCTGGCGGGCACGACCGACGCCTATCGGCGGTTTCGGAACACGCTGCGGTTCATTCTCGGCAACCTGTCCGGCTTCACCGACGCGGAACGGCTCGAACCGGCGGCCATGCCGGACCTGGAACGCTGGGTCCTGCACCGGCTCCACGAACTGGAACGGCTTCGCACCGACGCTTTCGCCCGCCACGACTATCAGGCGTTTTACCGGGCCCTTCACAATTTTTGCGCCAACGATCTTTCTTCATTCTATTTCGATGTGCGCAAGGACTCGCTCTACTGCGACCGGCTGGCTTCCCGGCGCCGCCGCGCCGCCCGCACGGTCCTGCTCGAGCTCCACGAGATTCTCACCGCGTGGCTGGCCCCGGTACTCTGCTTCACCGCCGAAGAAGCGTGGCTGGAGCGGCACCCGAAACCGGATGAAAGCGTGCACCTGCGCACCTTTCCGGACATCCCGGAGGAGTGGCGGGACGATACCGCCGCCGCCTCGTTCACCCGGGTTCGGCAGGTGCGAAACCTGATCACCAGCGCACTCGAGATCATGCGCCGCGAGGGCAAGATCGGGTCCAGCCTGGAGGCACAGGCCTGTGTGCATGCGGAGGCCGGACTGGCGGACACGCTGACCGCGCACGACCTCGCGGAACTGGCCATTGCGTCCCGGGTGACAAGGGGGGAATACCCGCCGCCGCCGGACGCCTACCGGGAACCCTCCGTGGCCGGAGCCGCGGTCACGGTCACGGTGGCCGAGGGCGGGAAATGCGCCCGGTGCTGGCGGATCCTCGCCGAAGTGGAGGCATCCGGAGACCGTCTCTGCGGCCGCTGCCGGAAGGCGCTGTGACCCTGCCCGCCGCCCGCCTTGGATCGTTCATCGCGATCGTGATCACGGACCAGGTTTCCAAGGCCTGCGTCGTGGCCTTCCTGCCGCCTTCGGGCGAAGCGGTTCCGCTCGGAGCGTTCGTCAACCTGGTGCATGTCCGCAACTACGGAATCGGGTTCGGCCTGCTCGGCGGCGGCGGCTCCTCGCAGCAATGGATCCTGGCCGCCTTCGCGGTGGCCGTGGCAGCCGGTCTGCTCGTCCTCCAGGCGCGTACCGAGGAGCGCCTCTATGCATGGGGCCTGCTGCTGATCGCGGGAGGTGCAGTGGGGAACGCCATCTGCCGGATTGCCCGCGGCAGCGTGGTCGACTTCGTCGATGTGCACGTCGCGGCGTACCACTGGCCGGCGTTCAACGTTGCCGATTCGGCGATTACCGTCGGAGCGATGTGCGTGATTGCCCTCTCATTGCCGCTCCGGCAGACGGTTGATAGGCTCCGTTCCTTCCGCCGAGGCCGCTGAAACCGACCATGCCCGCGAAATTTGTCATTCTCCTGCTGCTGTCGTCATGGGTGGTGTTGACCGGGTGCGAACGCATTCAGAGCACACTCGGAATCGGCAAGCGCTCCCCGGACCCGCTGCGGGTGATTCGCCAGGATCCGCTGGCGGTACCACCCAACCTGGAATTGCGGCCACCGCTGTTCACGGGCGATTCCGCGGTGCCCCAGGATGTCCGTCCGATCCCGGCAGATGCCCCCGAAACCCCGGTGTCACGGGGTGAGGCGGCCATTCTGGACGCCGTGGCCGCCCACGCCGTTGACCCGCAGGTGCGTCAACTCTTGGAGCGCGATGAGGCGCTTCGCGAGGCCGAAGAGGAAGAAAGCGGCGGACTCCTCGGCTGGTTGGATATCTTCGGCTGGTTCGACGACGATGACGAACCGCCGGCCGCCGAAGCCGGGCCCGGAGACGATGCACGCGAAGAAGACGAACGGCCCGAGTAGCGAAGGGCCCTGACGCATCGGGAGAAGACGAAACCGGAGAGGCTTCGCCGCGACAGGCGGTCGCGGCTGACTGCCCGGCCCGCCCCGGACCAGCCGTGAGCCGCGCGGCCCCGGACGGCCGCAGAGGCGGTCACGGGCGGGCGGGTCCGCCGCACCCGGGGGTTTCCGGGGTCGTCGACCGGTCCCGGTCCGGGGTGACTATCCGTTGAGGTCGCAGCCGAGGAACGTGCGCCGGTGCTGCCGGGCCGCCTCCAGCACGGAATACGATCCGGCCGCCGGATCGATCACGAGATCGCCTTCGTTGCTGACCGCGGCCAGCAGCCGGCCTTGCAGGTCCACCGGCTTCGTGTGCGGGTGGTCGCGTTGGGAAACCCGCTCCAGCACGACATCGGGAATATTGTGAACCTTCCATACCCCCTTGGCCTTGCGCGGACCCCGCTGGAGAACGATGCAGTATTCCCCCCGGCGCCGGGTGCGATAGCCCATGCCGAAGGTTCCCTTGTCCCAGGTGACGAGGTCGACAATGTCGAGGCGGGTGCCGGCCAGCCATGACCGGATGCCCTGGCACAGGTGGAACTTGTCCACCCAGAGGAACAGGTGGCCCGACGGGATCAGAACCCGGTCAATCCCCGCAATGAACCGGGCGATGAGATCCTCGGACATCTGAACCAGCGCATGCCGGCGGCGTCCGCGCCCCTTTCCCTCGTTTCCGTAGGCCAGTTTTTCCAGGACGCCGCGGTACTGCGGATCGAAAAAGGCAACGGGAACGGTGTCGGCAGGAAGCAGCGCCAGGAACTCCAAGCCTTCCATCCTGAGACGGGTATTCGGCCTGAGCACATCCGGCAGCTCCGGAAGGGACGTCTCGACCGTGCGTTCACGGGAGTACACCGAGGTCGCAAACAGGTCCATCCTGTCCTTTGGTCGTCCCGGTCGGTCTTGAGGGTTCTCGGCCATGAGGTGCTGCAATCCGTGGCGATCGACGTTGCGGGTCGTGATCCGGCCCCGCCCGCCGCCACCTTACCCGCGGAATCAGGGCCGCGCCTCCCGGGGCGGGCGGACCCGGAACGGCAGGACCGGCCAAGGTCCGCCGCCGTTTGCCCTGGCCCGGCTCCCCGAATCGTCGAACCACCACGCGCCCGCGGCTCCGCCGGGCTGAACAGGAACAAGCTGCGGCCGCCATTCCTTGACAGGCCGCCAGCTTTTCTATATACTATCATCATGAATTAACAAGAATTCATTCGTTGGATCATGGCCAGAAGAGACACTGTCCGCACCGGGTGCCGGCCAACGCCGGCCGGACCTCCCTGTCGGGCTTGCGGGCACCGCACCGGCGTGCGGAGGCGCCGGGCCGAATTGAGGATGCGGACCATCATCGGGGCTGAAACACCACTTCCTTCCGCGTGGTTCCCGAAGGCATGGACCGCGTGCCAACCAGGTCCGGCCCGGCGGGCCGAACGTCTGTGGGGGCCACGCGCATGGGGTACGGAGGTTCCATCCTGCAGGGGTGCCCGACCGCCCCGCCGGAATCCCGGCACCCCCTGCCTTCGCCGCCAGCAGACGATGCCGGTACGGATGACGGTACACCCTGGTCGCGCCATGGATGGCCGGCAGGACCGGTCGCCCGGAAACGTGACCCGGCTGGCTGTTTCCGGCGATCGACGAGGAAACGCCGGCAGGGATGAAGGGATGCGGTACCGCGGGACCCGGCCCGGCACGGCGCGCGCCGAACCCGTCTGTCCGGAGGTGACGGCCGCCATTCTGGGCCGGCGGGCCGGCCGCGGGCGACACCCGGGACCGGTCTGCCGGCCGGGTTTTCCACCAGGGTCCCGGCATCGCCCGTCGCCGACCCCCGCATCGGCCCCGGCCACCGGCCAGCGACGGGTCCGGGGACGGGAAGGTGGCGGCCCGGCCCGCCCGTCACGAAGCCCGGCGCGGCCATGACACCTGACTCGGTAGGCGATTCCCTGGCTGCCTTCGGCGAGCAGCTTGAAGCGGTGCTGGAAGAACTGCTGCCGGCCTCCGGACGGGCCAACCGTCTGCAGCAGGCCATGCGGTACGCGTTGTTCGGCGGCGGGAAGTACCTGCGGCCGTACCTCGTGGATGCCTCTGCCGACATGTTCGAGGTATCGCAGCAGGCAAGCCTGCGCACCGGGGCTGCAGTCGAGATGATCCACGCGTACTCGCTGGTACATGACGATCTGCCCGCCATGGACGACGACGAGCTGCGCCGCGGCCGTGCGACCTGCCACCGGGCATTCGGTGAGGCCACCGCCATATTGGCGGGCGATGCGCTGCAAACGCTCGCATTTCGGACGCTGGCGGCACCGGAGACCCATGCCGATGCCGGTGTGCGTACAGAACTTGTGGTCTCGCTGGCTGAGCTCGCCGGCGCGGCCGGCATGGTGGGCGGCCAGATGGTCGACCTTGAGAGCGAACATCTGTCCGTCGGCACCGACAGCGTTCTCGACATCATGCGGCTGAAGACCGGTGCACTGCTGGCGTTCTCTGCCGGGGCGGGCGCGATCCTGGGAAAGGCCGGCGGGAAGGCCCGCGAGGCGCTGCGGGGGTTCGGCTTCGAGCTCGGTCTCGCGTTCCAGATCAAGGACGACCTGCTTGACGTGGAAGGCGACGAACCAAATTTGGGCAAACGGGTCGCAAAGGATGCAGCCGCCGGCAAGGCCACGCTGGTCTCGGCTCTCGGGGTGGAAGCAGCGCGGCGCGAGGCGAGGCGCCGGTCCGACGCCGCCGTGGCCCACCTTGACGGCTTCGGGCCGCGCGCCAACCGTCTTCGCTCGGTGGCCTCGTTCGTGCTGAACCGGGACCGCTGATTGGCGGCTGGCATGGGGGTCTGCTCACCCCTTCTCCCGGAACCCGCCGGCCCGGCGAGCCATTGCCGCGGGCCGGGACCGTTCCCGCAACGCCCGCTGTTCCTTCCCTTCATCCTCTATGGTGCCTGGTCGACTGCCCGGAACTACCGGTGCGACAAACCCGCAGGAGCGTGGAGCCCGGCGCACGGCATGCACCGGAGCGTCCGCGCGGGAATCCCGTGCCGGGCGGGTCCGCCGTCCGCGCCGAGGAAGGCCTTCCAACCACCATGGCACCACCGGCCAGCCGAACCATCACGAGTGAGAATTTTCCGGTCATCTCGCGGTGGCTGCCCACCCGGCTTCGGCCGCCCGTTGCGGCGTTCTACGCCCTGGCCCGGGCCATGGACGACATCACGGACCATCCGCACCTGAGCCCCGCGGAAAAGCTCCGGGCGCTCGACCGTTACGCTGTCGCCCTGGATGGTGCGGATATCGAGGGTCCGGCGCTTCCCGAGGCGACCGATGTCCGGAATACCTTGGCGGCCATGGGCGTGACCCGCCGGCACTGCCGTGACCTGATCAGCGCCTTCCGGCAGGATGCGCTCCAATCGCGCTACGACACCTGGGACGAGCTGATGGATTACTGCGATCGGTCCGCGGCCCCGATCGGGCGGTTTCTGATTGATCTGCACGGCGAGTCCCCAGTGTTGTACGAAGCTGCCGACGCGCTCTGCCGTGCCCTGCAGATCATCAACCACCTGCAAGACTGCGCGGATGACTATCGGACCCTCGACCGGGTCTATCTGCCCCAGGCTTGGCTGAAGACAATGGCGGTGGAGGAATCGGCGCTGGGTGCCGACCGATCGACGCGGGCCTTGCGCACCGTGATGGATCGCTGCCTCGACGCTACGGATCAATTGCTCGTGCTGGCCGCCCGTCTTCCGGCGCGGATCAGGGGCGTCCGGTTCAGGACCCAGACGGCCGTGACCCTCTGCATCGCAGAGCGGCTCTCGGCAGCATTGCGCCAGCATGACCCCTTGGCAAAACGGGTGGTGCTGACCCCAACCCAGTACCTTGGCTGTGGACTGAGGGGGGTGATCCGCATGCTGGCCGCGAGCATCCCGCCCGGAACCCGGCCGGCCGTCCGCCGCACCCGATCAGCCGGCCGTTCCCCGTGGTGACCGGCTGCCGATCAACCAGGGAAATCCGTCGGCTTGCCCGCGCCCGGGCCGGGTCCGGGGCAGAGATGGAGAGCGGCTCCGGTCCGGCCCTGACGACCGCGGCGAACCGGGGGCACCGGTCGTGCCCGCCGGCATGATCGACTCGCACCCCAAAAGAGCGGCCGGAAAGAAATCCCGGCACCCGGCCGCGGCGCGGGAACCGTCCCCGTCCGCCCCCGGCCGTACCGCCGCTGCGGTAGACCCCCGCGCCCATGTGGACAGCGTGGTGGCGCGTTCCGGTACATCGTTCATCTGGGGATTGCGGATCCTGCCGCCGGAACGGCGTCGCGCCATGTACGCGATCTACGCATTTTGCCGGGAAGTCGACGATATCGCAGACGGGCCCGGGGAGGTTGCCGACAAGCACGAGGCGCTGAGCGCCTGGCGGGAGGAGATCGGCCGCCTGTACGCAGGCCGCCCGACGCGCCCGACCACGCAGGCACTGCTGCAACCGGTCCAGCAGTTCGCGTTACCCGAACGAGAGTTCCTCGCGGTCATCGACGGCATGGAGGTCGACGCGGCGGGGGCGGTCCAGATCCAGAGCATGGGCGATCTGCTGGGCTACTGTCGGAACGTGGCGGGCGCGGTCGGCATGCTGTCGGTCCATGCCTTCGGGGTACCCCGGTTCCCGGGGCCGGAAATTGCCAGAAACCTCGGCAACGCCCTTCAGATCACCAACATTCTGCGCGACCTGAAAGAGGACGCTGCCTTGCGGCGTCTGTACGTTCCGGTTGACCTGTTGCGCAAGCACGGCGTGGTTTCGCGGAGGCCGGAGACGGTCCTGGATGACCCGAACTTCCCCGGTGTCTGTACCGAACTCGCCGAGACCGCTCGCGGCTACTACACCACAACCGGCCGATTGCTCGACGAACTGGGCTGGCGCAACATGCGTCCGGCGATGCTCATGATGGCAGTCTACCGGGAATTGCTGGACCGCCTGGAAGGGCACGGCTGGCACCGTACGGCCCCGGCGGTCCGCCTGTCCGCCGTCCGCAAGCTGTGGCTCGCGCTTCGTTACGGCCGGCTGTAGCACCGGCCGCATGGCCCGCACTCATGTCGTCGGCGCGGGCCTCGCGGGCCTCGCCGCTGCCGTCTCACTGGTACGCCGCGGCCGCACCGTCACCCTGTACGAGGCCAGCGGACAGGCCGGCGGCCGGTGCCGGTCCTATCGGGATACCGCACTCGCGTGCACCATCGACAACGGCAACCACCTGCTGCTGAGCGGCAATCGGGCCGCGATGCGCTACCTGGCCGACATCGGCAGCGCACACAAGCTGCGGGGGCCGCCTTCGGCGTGTTTCCCGTTTCTCGAACTTTCCACCGGCGTCCGCTGGGAATTGCGGCCCAACCGCGGCCGCCTGCCGTGGTGGGTCGCCAGCACCCGCCGACGCATCCCCGGCACGACGGTCTGGAGTTATCTGCCCGCCCTGCGACTCCCCCTGGCCCGCCGTTCCTGCACCGTGACAGACTGCGTACGCGACAGCGGGATCCTGTACACGCGCTTGTGGGAACCGTTGGCACTGGCGGCGCTGAACACACCCGCCCGGACCGCCGACGCGCGCCTGCTGTGGTCCGTACTCAAGCACACCTTTGCCCGGGGAGAGTCAGCGTGCCGGCCGCGGGTGGCCAGTACAGGGTTATCGGACACATTTGTCGATCCGGCGCTGACCCTGATTGCGGCGGCAGGGTCCGGCGTGCGGTTCGGACACCGCCTCGGCCGCATCGAATATGCGGGCAACCGGGCGCGGCGTCTGGAATTCGGGAAACGTCCGGTTCGGCTGGGGCCCGACGACAGCGTGGTACTGGCACTGCCGCCAGCGGCGATCCGCGATCTGGTACCGGGAACCAGCGTCCCGCAGGCAGGTCACATCATCGTCAACGTACATTACGTGCTGCCGCACACCGCCCGGTTGCCGGGAGGATCGCCGTTTCTCGGGCTGATCGGAGGCACGGCGCAGTGGCTGTTCGTGCGCGGCCCCATAGCGTCCGTTACCATCAGTGCCGCCGACGACCTGGCCGGGGTTTCGGCCCCGGAACTCGCCCTCCGAACGTGGTCAGAGATCGCCTCGGTGCTCGGTGGTGCGCCGCACCCGGTTCCCGCTTTCCGGGTCCTCAAGGAGCGCCGGGCCACGTTCGCCCAGACACCGGAAGAGGTCCGGCGGCGTCCGCCCACCCGCACTGCGCTCGCGAACGTGTTCCTGGCCGGCGACTGGATCGACACCGGCATCCCGGCAACCATCGAGGGAGCCGTCCAGTCCGGCAATGCAGCGGCGGAGGCAGCAGCCGGCGGTCTGACGGTCTGACAGCGCCGGTGCCAGACGGATGCCGACATTGCGGCTCCCCTCAGGTTTTCCGAAACGGCATTCTGATAGACTGAGGGCGGATGACGTTTCCGGCGGCGATGATGGCCGGGTGCTACCGGACCAGGAGCAGCTCATCGGGAAACCCGCCCCGGACGGGGTGTGTTTTCATGCACACGACAGGAATTCCGGACACCGAAACGGTGGGCACCCGCGCCGGTCCGCCCGGTGCCGGCGGCCCCTCTCTGGATGCAGGTCATGCAGGATTTTCACGACAGTTCCTACAAGCTGTTCTTTGATCACCCGCAAATGGTCAGCGATCTGCTGCGCTGCTTCCTGCCCGCCGACCTGCTGAACACGCTCGACTTCGACCGACTGGAACGGATGCCGGACCAATATGTCGACGATCGACTCACCCAGAGTCGGGGCGATACGGCGTGGCGGATACGGTTCCGCGGCAAGGATGCGGAAGCCGACCACTGGCTCTACCTGCTGGTGTTGCTGGAATTCCAGTCGACGGTGGATTCCTTCATGGCGGCGCGCATTTCGGCCTATACGGGGCAGATGTGCCTCAAGCTGATTCGCAGCGGCGAGCTCGCGCAGGGCGGCCGGCTGCCGCCGGTGCTGCCGGTTGTCCTGTACAATGGCAAGTCCCGATGGTCGGCCCCGGAGGAAACCGGCCACCTGATCGCCCCGGTCGGTGCGGACCTCGCACCGTTCCAGTTGCATCAGCGCTATCTTCTGGTGGATGAACATGCCCTTCGTGTCACGGATCTTCCGAAGGACAATCTCGTGGCGGCGCAGATCGCACTGGAACAAGGCTCGCTCAGGAGCATGTCGCGGCACCTGCGAAGATTGGCCGTACTGTTGCAGGGCCCGGGCAACGAGAGTCTGAGGCGCGTCTTCATCGAATGGGCACGCGGGCTGGCCGTGCGAAGCGGCCTGGCAACGGCCGATCCGGGCCTGGCCGGTGAACTGCGTCGTCTCGGAGACACAGGAGGATTGGAAGAAATGGCAACGATATTCGCGGAAAAGGTTGAGGCGTTTGCGAAGCGACATCTTGCACAGGGCCTGGAACAGGGCCTGGAACAGGGTCTCGAGCGGGAACGGGCGCTGCTGGTGCGTCAGGCCGAGCGCAAGTTCGGCGCGGCCACGGCGCAGCATCTCGCCGTGCTGCTCGGTGAGGTTGACGACCCGGTGCGTCTCGATGAGGTGGGGATTGCGATCGTTGACTGCGCGGATGCCGATTCACTGCTGGCCCTTGCCCGGCCTGCCGCCAATGGTGCATCCGCTGCCTCCAGCTGACGAGAGATCCGGGCTGCCAGTGGCGATGGCGCGACCGTCCCAGGTGCGGATTCCGACGGTCGTGTCTCGATGGAACGGCTTCGTCGCGCCGCCCCTGCAGGCCGGCTTGCCGGGCGCGAAGTCGACGTCCGCGCACTCACGAACTGCTCACCGCTTGAGGCGAGTGCAGCCCATCGTGCCGTGCCCGTGGGTCGGGTCTGGCATGTACAAGCAGGGGATTCGCGAAGCCCGCCCTGACTCACGGTCGGATCTCGTGCAGTTGCAGGCCAGGACTGGACGGACGGCAAGTTGATCTTCCTGATCCGCCTGAGGTGAACCGTCACATTGCAAGTTCGAGCGGCGTCGGCTGGCCGCGGGAGTGAGCAGATGCCTGCAGAAGGGATGTCCCGTCCTGTGGATGCGCCACTGCCGCCGACAGACGGCATCCGTCGGCCGACGAGCGGTCGGAGCCGAACCCCGCTTGAGCGCCTCCGGCAAACCGGACACCCGACCCCCCGAAATCCGGATACAGGGACGCCGGGTGGCCCGCCTTGCCGGGCGGCAGCGCCGGCCCCTTGCCGGCCGCCGAAACCGGGCGCGCACCGCGCAGTGCGGCAGCGCACCTTGACGGATCGGAGAACGGCTGGCCGGTTCGCCAGCATGCTCGCCATCATGTGGCTGGGCTGTGGAACCACCACGCCCGCAACGGCCGCCCTCGGAGCCGAATCATTCACCCTGCCAAACGGCATGCGGGTGGTAGCCGTTCCGATGGCGCGACCGGGTGTGGTCCATCATGCGGTCTACTACGCATTCGGCGCAGCCGACGACCCGCCCGGGCAATCCGGCATGGCACACTTCATCGAGCACCTGATGTTCAACGGCACCGCGAGCACCGGAAACGGAGAGTACAAGCGCATTATCGGCAGGAACGGCGGCCGCACGAACGCCTACACTGCGGCCGACGTCACCGCATATTACGCGACCATTTCCCGCGAACGGCTGGAAACGGTGATGCGCCTGGAGGCCGACCGCATGGTTGGGCTCGTGTTCGACCCTGCGAACTTCGAAGCGGAACGACAGGTGGTGATCGAGGAGCGTCTGCAGCGAATCGACAATTCACCCGCCGGCCGGTTTCGTGAACACCTTCGGGCGGCCGCCTGGCAAGCCCATCCGTACGGCCGCCCGCTTATCGGCTGGCGCCACGAAATCGAAACGCTGGACCTCGACGCCGTGAAGGCCTTTTACCGCCGCCATTACGGGCCGCGCAACGCCTTGCTGGTGGTGGCTGGCGACATCGATCTGGCCTCCTTGCGCCCGCTGGCCGAACAAACCTTCGGCACGATTCCGGCCGGCGGGGCAGCGGTTCCACCCAGACCATCAGAACCGCCGCAATCGGCACGAATCACTCTCGAGATGGAAGATCCCCACGTGGTCCGGCCGCGATGGTCGCGCCAGTACCGGCGGTCGAGCTATTTCTCGGGCGATCCCCGTGAGGCTGCCGTCCTGGATGTGCTTGCGGGTGTCCTCGGCGGGACGTCCGGCCGCCTGCGCCGGACCCTGGTCGTGGACCGCAAGACCGCTCTCGCTGCGGGTGCCTATTTTGACGGCAGCAGCCGCGACAGCGGTTTTTTCGGCTTGTACGCGATGCCCGCGGACCAAACCGATCTGACGGTACTGGTGGCCGACATCGACGCCGAACTTCTTCGCTTGGCGACGGATGGCGTGGAAGAACAGGAAGTCCGACGCGCCGCCTACAGATTTGCCGCCGGTCAGATCTATGCCCGAGACGATGTCTCCGGCACGGCTGATCTGGTCGGAACCGTCCTCAGCAAGAGAGGCACGCTGGAGGATATCGACGGCTATCTCGACATGGTACGGTCGGTCACCACGGAAGAGGTAGCCCGTGCCGCACACTCCCTGCTTACCGATCCGGCCACCGTCACCGGCATCCTCCGACCCGGGAAACCGGAATGATTCGACGTCTTCGCTTGGCCGTCATCCTCACGGCGGCCCTGGTTGCACCGCTGGGAAGCAGCCAGGCCGGGGCGCCGGCGCCGATAGAGGCAGTCGTCTCGCCGACCGGTACGGAGGCCTGGCTGTACCGCGATCCCTCGCTCCCGATCGTGGCGCTGGCTTTCCGGTTTGCCGGAGGCAGTGCGCAGGATCCGGCCGGTCAGGAAGGTCTCGCACGCTTCCTGACGGCGATGCTGGATGAGGGGGCCGGTCCCTACGACGCCGCTTCCTATCGCGAACGCCTTGATGACCGGGCCATCCGGTTGTCCATTTCGGCCGGCCGGGAGAGCTTGCACGGAACTCTGTACACGCTTCGCGAGAACGTCGAAGAAGCGGCGGTGCTGCTGGGCCACGCCCTGGCACGGCCGCATTTCGATGAGGGTGCCGTCACACGCATTCGAAGCCAGCTGGAGGCTGTTCGTGCACAGAACACGCGCCGGCCCGGAAACCTTGCCCGGGCCCGCTGGTTTTCGCTGGTTTTCGGCGATGGAGCGTACGGGCGGCCGGCTTCGGGAACGCAGGAGAGCCTGGCCGGGATTCGTGCCGACGACCTTCGGGCGGCCGCCGGACAACGCCTGGTCCGCCGCCGGCTGACCGTCGGCGCGGCCGGTGACATCGACCCGGACACGCTGGTCCGCGTCCTGGAAAGCGCCTTCAGCGATCTCCCTGCCGGAAACCCGGCTGCAACTGCTCCGGAACGCGGGCGTTTCGAAGGTCAGTCGCTGCACGTTCCGATGGATGTTCCACAGACGGAACTCGTGTTCGGACTGCCGGGGCTGGCGCGGGATGATGCCGAGTTCTTTCCCGCATTCGTATTGAACGCCATCCTGGGCGGCAGTGCGCCAGTCGCCCGCCTGGAAGCGGAAGTTCGGGTCAAGCGCGGCCTTGTCTACAGCATCTACACCTACCTGACGGACATGCAACGCGCCCCGCTCCTGCTCGGCGGAACCTCGACCCGGGCCGAGAGCGCGCGGCAAACGGTCGCCGTGGTCAGGGAAGTCATCCGGTCAATGGCTGTGGAGGGTCCGGGCCGGGCCGAGCTCGCCGATGCCAAACGCTACCTCACCGGCTCTTTTCCGCTGGCGACCGACAGCACCTCCGAAATGGCCGAATTCCTGGTGGCCATGCAGGTAAACGGCTTGGGTACTGATTACCTTGATTACCGCAACGCCCTGGTGGAAGCCGTCACGATTCAGGACGTGAAGCGCGTGGCCCGGCGACTGCTGGATGCCGAGGCGATGGTCTGGGTAGCGGTGGGCCGCGACCGACCGTTCCCCTGAATGTCTGCTGCCTCAAACGACCCGATTTCCGGCCGGAGGCGGTGTTGTCGAGGTACCGGAGGGCTTCCTTGTGATGCTCTGGCCGATTCGCAGGCCGCGGTTCGGGCATGCTATCGTGGCGTCGTATGACAACTGTGCATTCCGCACATGCGATCCCCTCGCCCCTTTCCACCGCTTGGGGCCGGCCCCTTGCCAAGGAGAACCTCTCATGAACCATCTGACCCGCGTTGCCGTCGCCGCACTTTTCGCCTCCGTCGCGTCTGTTGTCAGCCTGAGTTCGGCGCTCGCCGCCGACATCGAGGTCATTCACAGTGAAGAGACGGTGCAGGTCGCGCCGGCCGACGCATGGGCCCGCATCGGCGGCTTCTGCAATCTCGCGGACTTCCTGGGCCTCGTCCTGACCTGCGAGATCATTGACGGTGACGGCGGCATGGGCACCGTACGACGCCTTGAACTCGCCAACGGCGAAGTCGTGGAAGAACCGATGGTCGCCATGGGACCGATGCATTACACCTATTCGATGACCGACGGATTCCTTGCCGGTATCCAGTACCACGGCACGTTCATGGTGACCCCGGGCGCGGAAGCGGGAACGAGCATTGTGAGCTGGACAGGCGTATTTGATCGTGATGCCATGCCCGACACCGCCGCTGCAGACGATCTTGCCGGGACACTCAGGGGCATCTATGCGGACGGCGCCAAAGAGATGGCGGCATTCGTTTCCCAGTAGTCACTGAATCCGGTCGGGGCGAGGCGAACACGCCTGCCCCGCTCCGGGCCTCTTGGCGGCCGGTGCCGGTACTGGCAGGACAGAGAAGAATCTGGGGAGCAAACGTGGTGTCCGGGCACAGCCTGTGCCGTGAACATTTGAGCGGAACGGGCGCAGGCCTGAAGTTCTTGAAGAGCCAGTCCAATATTATCGGATAACTCAGCCGGTTAGGCTGATTCAAGGCAGCGTGTCCCGGCGTAACCGTTCGGCCTTGGGGGGGCGGCAATCGATTCTGCCGTCTCTGTAGCTCCGCCGGAAGGGATCATCCGGGGAGGGCGAAAACCGCTCCATCACTGCACGAGCGAACCCTTGCGTTCCGCCACATGCGGCAGGCAGTCGCATGTTCGAGAGGCCCTTCAGCCATGCCCGTGCCTGGCGTTGAAGGGCCCTGGGAACCGTGTTCATGTCGACAGGTGCGACGCCGGACCGGCACCTTGTGAACCCGCCGGTTCCGTGCGTACCGTGCGCAGCCAAGGCCCGTTTGCGGCTGGAATCAAGGCGCAACAGGACAGGGATTTCTGCACCGTAGCCGACTGACTTCGGCGGCTTCCGGGTTGACAGCAGGACGCCGGCGCAGCGACAATGTTCACAGATGGTGCCTTGCTTGGCGGCAGGGCCGAAAAGGGAAGCCGGTGCAAGTCCGGCGCTGTGCCCGTAACTGTGAGCCGGGAGCTGACGGCCAATCGTGCCACTGGGGAAAATGCCCCGGGAAGGCGGCCCAAAGCCATGATCGGCGAGCCAGGAGACCTGCCATCGCGGTCGTTCGCCCGGAGGCCGGGATCAGCCTCAGCGGGCGGGAGAGCCCAACCATCGCCTTTCCCCCGTAACGACATTCATTCCCGCGGCCGCCGGCGCCACAGTTGGCGGGCCGCACGTCGTTACCAAGGACCTCTCCCCTCCGGACGGAGAGGTGTGAAGGGATCAGGCGCGTGTCCTATCCAAGAATGATTCTGATGGCAGCGCTATGCACTGCCACTCCCGCTGGCGCGTTTGCAGGTACCGAAGAGACCCGACTTGCCCGCATTGTCGTCGAGGGGTCGAAGCTGGGGCAGACCGCCGCAGAAATCGGTTCCAGCGTCACGGTCATCACAGCAAGGGATATCGAAGAACTCGGCTTCGACCTGGCGCTTGATGCCCTTGCGCTGGCCCCCGGCGTCACGGTCAACGCGAGCGGGCCCTTCGGCGGCAACGCCAGTGTGCGGATTCGGGGATCCGAAAGTGACCAAACGCTGGTGCTGGTCGACGGCATGCCAGTGAACGATCCGTCCGCGCCCGGCGGTGGATTCAATTTCGCACGCCTCGATACGGAGGACATTGAACGAATCGAAATCCTGAAAGGTCCGCAATCCACCTTCTGGGGAACCGATGCCGTGGGCGGCGTCGTATCCGTGATCACGAAGCGCCAGCAGCGGCCGGTCGGCGGAAACGCCTTTGCCGGCTACGGATCCTTCAACACCTTTCGCGGCGGAGCTGCCTTCGAGCACACGCACGAACAAGGCGGTTTTCGGATCGGCGTCACCCGGACTCGCTCGGACGGCATCTCGAAGGCTGATCGCAACGATGGAAACGTGGAAGACGACGGGTACCAATCAACGGCGTTTTCGGGCCGCGGCGGCATCCGGCTGCCGGGCGACCTGCGCCTGGACGCGAGCGTACTCCGAACCGAGGCGGAAACCGAATTCGACGGACTCTCAATGAATGCGCAAGGTAAATCCGTCCTTGCTGACGCCGACCTGCTCAACCAAACGAGCGAGTTGGCGGCCAATGTTCGCCTCGGGATTCCCGCTCTCGCCGGTCGGCTCGAGCATGCGCTGTTCGCTGGCTACTCGAAAATCGAGAGGAAGAACTTTTCCGGCGGCGGCGAGAACTTCGCCGCCGAAGGCGGTCGCCGAAGCTATCGCTATCAGGGCACCTATGCTCTCAACCCCCGCAACACGCTGGCGGCCGGGGCCGAGCGCGAAGAGACGTCTTCGAACAGCAAAACAGGATCTCTTGATGGCTTGTTCCTGCTCTATGAGGCCAAACCCGTGCAGGCGCTGGTACTGACCGGCGGCTTGCGCACGGATGACCATGGCCGGTTCGGCCCGGAGACCACGGCCCGGTTGGCCGGATCGTGGCAGCCGATGGATTCCCTGACGCTCCGGGCCAGCTGGGGGGAGGGCTTCAAGGCCCCCACGCTGGACCAGGTCTCGCAGCCGTACCGTCATTTCTGCGGGGTGGGCGAAGGTGCCGAAACCGCACCGGCTCCGGCCCTGCAGGCATCGACTTCCGAGGCTTTCGACCTCGGCGTTGAATGGCAGGCGCACAATGGCAGGGGCGACGTCGGAGCCACCTACTTCGATCAGCGCACCACCGACCTGATCAACTACAACCTGGGCACCTGCCTGTTCGAGAACCTCAATGAAGTGAAATCAAGGGGCCTTGAACTTCGCGGCCGCTACCAGGCCACCAGGTGGCTAACGCTATCGGTGAACTACGCCTACATCGATGCCCGAAGCGGCACGGACGAGCGGTTGCCGTTTCTCCCCCGGCATTCTGCTGACGTCACCCTTCGAATCCAGCCGGAGGACCGGTTCACGGGCACCGTGCTCGTACGCCACAATGGCGAGGAGCTCAGCAACCTGGCTGACGATCTATCTCTGGCGGCCTGGACGCGGGTCGATGTCGCGGGCAGGTATCGGCTAACCCAACGGGCGGAATGGTTCGGCCGCATCGAGAATCTGTTTGACGCGGACTACCAGCAGATTTCCGGATACGGGACACCCGGCGTGTCCGGCTGGCTCGGGGTGCGGTTGCGATACTGACTGACTGCCGATGTCCGCATGGCTCATCGTACCCCGGTGCTTGCGCTCACTGCAGGCCCGGGAGCCGTGCATCTGGCCGCGGTCACAGGACCGCAGATCACGACCTGCCGAAGGCACCGCTTACACCGGAACCGGCGTCCGGTTTGGCACACCGCTCAGTTCAAAAGCGAAGGGGCCCAAACGCCGGCATGCCGATACGCCGGGGGAGTTCAGTCCCCGTGACCAGTTCGTTCAGGTTCGGTGCCGGGATTCTGGGTGAATCCGTACCGACGCTCGCTTCTTCCCGGCCGCGGCACAGCCGGCCCGCATGGCCCGGCGGCCGGGGCGAACCGGATCCATCCCGGACCAGCCCCCCCGGAACGCAACCCCACCCGTCAACCGGGCGAAAACTGCAAGACGACCCAGAACAGCGTCATCATCACGGGTTGGTGCAAAAGATAGTAGACGAGGCTGTTGCGGCCGAGAAAGCGAAGGGACCGACCCACGCGGCCTGCCAATTGCGGAGACGCCAGGGCCCCGAGCAGGCGCGCCCGGTGGGCCCCGCCGGCAGCGCCGATCCCCAGCAGTACCGGTGCCAGCCACGGAAACACGGGGAAATAGTCGCTCGTGTGCGGCGTGGCGCCAGAAAGACCCGTCCAGTGCCAAATGGGGGAATCCAGCCATCGGATTTGAACCGCGGCATCAACTGCGACCACTGCTGCCGAAGCGGCCACGGTAACCCACCAAGGGAGCCGAAGAAACAACAGTCCAGCAACCCCCGCGAAGGCAATCAGGTGCAGTATCCCGAAAAAGATGTACGATTCCGGCGTTGCCACCCAGGTGACCACCGTAATGGCCAGCGCCGCCAACGAGATCCAGGCAAGACGTCGACTCCAGCGGACCCAGTGAATATCCCGGGCATGGGCGAGATACAGGCTGGCGCCGGCGGTAAACAGAAAACTGATAGCTACCGCATCGGCGAGTACCGCCCAGTGGAGTTGTCCCGTGTAACCGGGTTCGCGGAACCCGAAAAACATCAGGTCGTACGCAAAATGAAATACGGTCATGGCCACAAGAGTTATGCCACGCAGCAGATCAAGCAATGCGATACGAGGAATACCGGCGGCCTGGTCCGCTGCCGGGCGCGAAGCCGCTTCACCCGACCGGGGATTGGTCCTCCGCCGGCCGGAACTTCTGGAAGTGACCGGTCTGCGGCCGCCCTTGCGTCTTCGGGCCATGCACAGGTATCCCTTCAGAAATGCTCCGGCTCAGCACCGCCGGCCTGACTCTTCATCCGAACCGGCAGTGCCGCAACAATGCCGGGCCGGAAGCCGGTGTCGATCCCGCTCCCCGGCAGGTCGGACCCCGTTGCATCTCCGCATCGTAACTGCTCACCCCCACCCTCCGTTCACTGTTGATTGTGCTGGCTTGCGGCGTTGAGGTGTCGAGGCAGGGTTCGCCAGCGGCCGGCGGGCGGGCCTGGATGCTGCGGTATCCACTGGACAACGCGGACGATGCGAGCGAGGCCGACAAGGCCACGTACCAGATGCAGTGTGCAGCACCCCGGCCCCGCTGGCCGGGCCTGGAGCACAGGTCAGAGCGGCGACCGGCCGCCCTTCGGCGGGATTGTCGAACAGGTTCGGCAACGCCCGCTCATCTTCCGGTTCTGCCGCCGGCGGGAACGGCTCTCTCCATGGCCCGGGCCAGTCCTTCGGCGCTGCCAGGCTCGTTGATGTCCATA
This sequence comes from Alphaproteobacteria bacterium, assembly GCA_965203385.1. Taxonomy (GTDB): domain Bacteria; phylum Pseudomonadota; class Alphaproteobacteria; order TMED109; family TMED109; genus VXPW01. The sequence continues at coordinate 685,413 of OZ241893.1, read as the reverse complement.
TCGACCCCGAACGGCTTCTCGCCGGCCGCGCGGCTCCACTGACGGTGCTGCTTCATCATCAGCGAGGTCTTGCCGGCGCCGGGCATCCCGGTAATCAGCACCGTGCTGCCGGCCGCCGCTTCCCTGTCGCCCGCCCGATGCCCGGCGGCGACCGCCTGTACCCGTCTGGTGATGAAGGCGATCTCCTGGTCGCGGCCGACGAGGAATGCGGTCAGGCGGCGATCGGACAGCGCGGCCGAGTTTCCGTTTTTGGCGGCTGGGTGCGCTGTGCCGTTGCAAACTTGCACGAACTTCCCCGCATGCCGTCACCCCGCCCATCCGGAGGACAACGCCTCCGCCTGTTCGAGCACGGTGCGAGTCGCCTTTTCCTCCTTGTCCGGGGGGTAGCCGTGCTTGCGCAGGACGCGCTTCACCAGCAGGCGCAGCCGGGCGCGCACATTCTCGCGCAGCGTCCAGTCAATGGCGAGGTTGCCACGTACGGTCTCGACGAGTTCGCGGGCAATGTCGCGGAGTTTCCCGTCGCCGAGCACTCGAACCGCGCTGTCGCTGGCTCCCAGTGCGTCGTAGAAGGCGAGTTCGTCCTCCGACAGGCCCAGTTCCTCCCCGCGGGCGGTTGCCTCGCGCAGGTCGCGCGCCAGCTGGATCAACTCCTCGATCACCTGCGCGGCCTCGATGGCGCGATTGCGATAGCGGCCCAGCGTCCGTTCCAGCATCTCCGCGAACGACCGCGCCTGGACGATATTCTTCCGCCGGCGCGCAGCGACTTCGCCCCTCAGCAGCTTCTGGAGAAGTTCGACCGCCAGGTTGCGCTGCGGCAGGCCCCGCACCTCTGCAAGGAACTCGTCCGAAAGGACCGAGAGGTCGGGCCTGTCCAGCCCGGCAGCGGCAAAGATGTCGACCACCCCTTCCGACGCCACCGACCGGGAGACGATCTGCCGGACGGCGTGGTCGATCTCCTCTTCCGGCCGGGCGCTCCCCTCGGCACGTTTGGCGAGCACCGCCCGCACGGCCTGGAAGAACGCCACTTCGTCGCGGATGCGGATCGCCTCCGCATGCGGAACCGCAAGAGCGAAGGCTTGGGACAGATCACGCACCGCCCGCAGAAAGCGCTCCTTGCCGTCCTCCTGAGCCAAGATGTGTTCCTGGGCCGCCGGCAGCAGCGACACGCGCTCAGCCGCCGTGCCAACGACCCAGCGGCCACGGTCGAAACCGTGGAACAGGCTGCAGCAGATCTCGTACTTCTCGAGCATCACTGCCACCGCTTCCGACTGGTCGAGCGCGGTCGGCCCCGTGCCCCCGCTTTCCGTGTAGGTCGCGAGCGCCCGCTTCAGCTCGTGCGCAAGCCCGAGATAGTCGACCACCAACCCGCCGGGCTTGTCTCCGAACACCCGGTTGACGCGGGCCACGGCCTGCATCAGCCCGTGGCCGCGCATCGGTTTGTCGACATACATCGTGTGCAGGCTCGGGGCATCGAAGCCGGTCAGCCACATGTCGCGTACCAGCGCCACCCGGAACGGATCGCCGGGATCGCGGAACCGCCGCGCCAGCGCCTCGCGGCGCGCCTTGTTGCGAATATGCGGCTGCCACTCCGGCGGATCGGAAGCCGCTGTTGATGGCTGCGAAAAAGCGCGGGATTCTGGCGGTAAGCCGCGTTTTGGCCAGGATCGTTCCTTTTCCCATTGTACGGTCCTATTGGTCGAGTCGTACCGTGGGGTATCGATCGTGTGCGCCGGCCGGCGGCCGGATTTCCGTACTGTGTCGGAGTGAGATTCGCGCCTGAGGCAGGGGTCGGGCGCACGGCACCATTCGGGATAGATCGAGTGCGTTCTTGTCGCCGGTTCGGTCGGGCCGGCTTTGCCACGGCCGTGTCCGCGTGGTATCGCAGCAGGGAAGAAGAGAGCGATGCGGCGCCGGCACAGATTCAGCAAGAATCCCGGCGCCGCACCTGAACGAGCTGGTCACGGGGACCGAACTCCCGTGGAGTATCCGGCATTTCGGCGTTTGGGTCTACCTCGCTCTCGGGCGGAGCGATGTGCCAGACCGGACGCCTGTTCCCGTGCCAGCGGTGCCGTCGGCAGGTCGTGATCTGCCGGTCCTGCGACCGCGGCCAGATGTACTGCTCCCGGGCCTGCAGCGAGCGGTCCCGGGTCGAGAACCGCCGGGCGGCGCGGAGGCGCTACCGCCGCACCGAGCGGGGGCGCGAGACGGGCCGGATCCGTCAGCAGCGCTACCGGAGGCGTCAGGCGCTCCGGGCGCGCCTGGCCGCCCGGGCGGCGGCCGCGGGCCCGTTCCGCGCCGCTCCTTCGGCCCCGGCTGGCGCCGCTTTCCGCCCAACCGTTACGGACCACTCTTCCGGACCCCGGCGCGAGCCCCTATGTCGGGTGTTTCCGGCGCGATCGCGGCGCGAATCCGTGCCTCGATGCGTCATCTGCGGTCGGGTGTGCTCGCACCTGGTGCTGGCGGACCCCTGATCGCGTCATGGAGACACAACGGGAGGCGATTTCATGGCCATCGACGAGGAGATGCGGTCGACGATCGTGCGGCTGTCGCGGGCCGAGGGCTGGCCGGTCGGGACCATCGCGCGGCATCTCGGCGTACACCACGGTACGGTGACGCGGGCGCTGCGGGCGGCCGGCGCGGAGCGGCGGCCGCGGGCGAAGTTCATCGACACCTTCGTGCCCTTCATCCGGAAGCAGCTCGAAGAGGAGCCGCGGCTGCCGGCCGGCACGCTCTGGCGGCAGGTCAAGGCGCGGGGCTACCAGGGCGGGGAGGATCACTTTCGCCACAGCCTGCGCGCCCTCGCCCTCCGGCCCGCCCGGCGGCCCGAGCCGTCGCTGCGGCTCCGCTTCCTGCCGGCGGAGCAGGCGCAGGTCGACTGGGCCGAGTTCGGGAAGGTCGATATCGGCCAGGCGCGGCGCCCGCTGATGGGGCTGCTGGTGACCCTCAGCTATTCGCGCCAGACCTCTCTCAGCCTGTTTTACGACGCGCGGATGCCGAGCTTCCTGCAGGGCCATGTCGAGGCCTTCGAGGCGTTCGGCGGTGTGCCCAGAAGGCTCCTGTTCGACAACCTCAAGAGCGCCGTGATCACGCGCCGGGGCAAGGCCGTCACCTTCCATTCGACCCTGCTCGCGCTGGCCGCCCACTACGCCTTCGAGCCGAGCGCCGCCTGGCCCCGGCGGCCGCAGGAGAAGGGGCGCGTGGAACGCCGCGTCCGCTTCGTGCGCACCAGCTTCTTCGCCGGCCGCGACCTCTCGGCCCCGCTCGACGAACTCAACGCCGCGGCCCGGGCGTGGTGCGCCGGCATCGCCGCCGAGCGGCCCTGGCCGGACGACGACCGCCAGCTCGTCCGGGACGCCTACGAGCGGGAAAAGCCGATGCTGGTGCCGCTGCCGGACGCACCCTTCTCGTGCCACGAGATCCGCCCGGCGCGCATCGACCGGACCTGTTACGCGCGGTTCGATACGAACGATTACAGCGTTCCGCCCGACTTCGCCGGAGCAACGCTGACCCTCGCCGCCGACCGCAGCACCGTCCGCCTCCTCGACGGTACCCGCGAGGTCGCGCGCCACCGGCGCTGCTACGACCGGCAGCAGGCCGTCAGCGACCCGGAGCATGCCCGGGCGCTGGCGGCGCGCAAGCGGCACGGCCGGGCCATGAGCCTGCGCGACCGGCTGCTGCGCGCCGTGCCGCGGGCGGAGGAGATGCTCGCGCACGCCGGGCATCGGGGCCGGAACGTCACGTACTGCGCCCGGATCCTGACCAAGCTGCTCGACACGCACGGCGCCGACGAGGTCGACCGGGCGATCGCCACGGCGCAGGAGCGCGGGTCATATCACCCCGAAACGGTGCGCGCCATCCTCGAGGAGCGCCGCCGCCGGCAGGGCCTGCCTCCCGTCAGCCTCGCCGACGATGACCGCGACGGCCGCGGCACGACTCCCCGGGCGACCGGCCTCGACGCCTACGACCGGCCCGCCGCGGCTGACCCGGACGCGTCATGAGCGACCTCAGGAAACGGGCCGCCGCCCTCGGCCTCCGCGGACTGCTCGAACGCTGGGAGGAGGTCGGCAGCGCCGGCTGGGTCGAGGAACTGATCGCCAGCGAGGAACGGGCGCGCCACACCCGCAGCTACGACCGCCGCCGCGCCGGGGCGCGGCTGCCGGCCTTCAAGCCGCTGGCGGACTTCGACTGGACCTGGCCGCGCGACCTGAGCCGCGACCGCGTCGAGGCCCTGATGAGCCTCGCCTTCATCGAGCGGGCCGACAACGCCGTGCTCGTCGGCGGACAGGGCACCGGCAAGACCATGATCGCCGCCAACGTCGCGCACCAGGCGCTCCTGCACGGCCACACCGTCCGCTTCGAGAAAACGCCGGAGTTGCTCGACAAACTCGTCGAGATCTCATCGAGAAGCGAACTGCGCCGCCGCCTCGGAATCCTCGCCCGGCCCCGCCTGCTGGTCCTCGACGAGATCGGATACGTGACCCTCAAGAGCCCCGCGGCCGACATTCTCTACGCCCTCGTCTCGCGGCGCTACCAGCGCCGCTCCACCCTGGTCACCACCACGCTGGCCTTCGCCCAGTGGGACCGCGTCTTTCCCAGCGCCGCCGGCATCGCCGGCACCGTCGACCGGCTGATGCACGACGCCGCCCTCATCACCATCGACGGTGATTCGTGGCGCACCCGGCGCGAAGCCGGATGACCTACGTCGACTTCGACGCGCTCAAGCGCCGGCCGCTCGAGGGCATCGCGGCGGACTGGGGATACGTCCGCGATCCCCAGGCCTCGACCCGCGCGAACCCCGTGCTCCGCGCGCCGGGCCAGGCGAAACTCGTCACGAAGCTGTGCCCCAACGGACACTGGGTCTACTTCAGTACCCTCGATAGCGATGACCACGGTACCGCGATCGACTTCCTGCTCCGTCGCGGCCTCTCCTTCGCCGAGATCCGCACCCGCTACGGCAAACCCGCGGGCACCGCGCGCGACTTCCGCCGCCACTGGCACGCGGCCGTACCGGACCCGGCGCCGGCCTGGCTGGTCGGCCGCGGCATCCGCCCGGAGACGCTCGCCGCCGCCCGCCCGCTGATCCGCCGCGACCGCCACGGCCACGTCCTCTTCGCCCACCGCGACCGCCACCGCCGCCTCACCGGCTTCGAGATCGGCCCGCCCGACGGCGCGAGACGCTTCGCCACCGGCGGCTCCCGCAGCCTGTTCGCCGTCCGCGCCGGACACGCCGCCGACCTGAAAACCCTCGTCATCACCGAAGGCGCCGTCGACGCCCTCAGCCTGGCCCAGATTGAGCAGTGCCACCCCAGCCAGGCCTTCCTCTCCACCGCCGGCGCCCCCTCGCGCCGACAACGCGAGCAGATCGGACTCGCCGCCCGCACCCTACCCAACGTCCGCACCGTCGTCCTCGCACAGGACCACGACGAGGCCGGAGAGCGCCAGGCCGAAGCCTTGCGCCGTCAACTCGAGGTCCCCTCGCAGGTCGCGTTCCAGCGACGGCGTCCGCCCGAACACGCCGACTGGAACGACGTCATCTGCGCCGCCGCGACAGGCTGACGCCGCCGGAACGCCCGGGCCGGCGGGGTCACGGCGCACCCCTGTGCCGACGGCCAGCCGAAGCCTGCGCGGCGGCCGGAAGTCCCGGTCTCCGGACCCCGTTACGTAACGGGGCGCAAGGGATCAAGAAAGGCAACCCGATGGCACTGTCCAACGCCGAACGGCAACGGCGCTTTCGTCAGCGCCGGCGCGAGGGTCAGTCACCGGCGGCGCGGCGCCCGCCGCCGGACCGGCGCTCGCGCCGGCAGCGGCTGCACGACGCCATCGACGCCATCATCGCGATCCGGGAGGAATACCGTGACTGGCGGAACGCCCTGCCAGAGGCGCTGGAGACGACGGCGACCGCAGAACTCCTGGACCAGGCGATCGAAGCCCTTGACGACCTCGACCTCGAAGCCCTGGCAGAACAGGAACTGCCCCGCGGGTTCGGTCGCGACGGGTGATGCGGGTACCCGCTGTAGCACCGTTACGTAACGCAGCGGCCAGACGGGCCGGAACCAACGAAGGCAGCGGCCGGCCGGCTCAAGGAGGCCGCTGAGCCACCCGTGATCCGTTCGGCGCCGAACGCGCCTTCCTGCCACCCGGCGGCAGGAGCTCCGGCAGTCGTACAATAGGGAAAGAAACGACCTTCGGAAAAGCGCGGCTTACCGCCGGAATCCCGCCGTTTTATTTCGCCGCCAACAGCGTTGACCCTCACCTCAGTAGGGAGCGATTCTCCGGAGCGCCGACGGCGGAGTCTGCCCTGCGTCCGGCCATGTCCCCGTGCCAGCCGCCGAATCGGCCTCATGAGATCCCTCACCGACCTCCGAGAGCGGGTTGCAAAACCTCCGTGTTGCGATTCCCGACCCGAACGCCGGCTGAATCGGTGTTCAGTGTCGTCGTGTCGGACGCTGGTGAGAAATGCGCGCTAGCGGCGTTCGGGGAGCCGTTCCTCAAGCAGGGTCTCAATGCGGATCAGCCGCTCGGTGTTTTCACCGACGCGTACATTGACCGCGTCGATACGGTCACGGTTGGCTGCGACAAGTTCGCGGCTGACGTGAATCTCGGTACGAATCTCGTTACGAAGCTGACCGACATCGCTTTTGACCCAGCCGATGCCGATGGCAAGCAGACCGAAGCCGGCAACAGTGGCTCCAATCAGGATCGACATGGAGGACGGGCTGCCACGGCGTTCAAGCCGCCGCGCGATCTCCGAAGCGGCATCTTCGGCGATGCCGGCCTTGACGAGCGCGTCCTGCACATCATGGATCGTGGTGGCCATGAGCCGAGTATACCAGCCAAATGGGGAGACGGATACAGGGATCTCTCGCGGGTTCCGTCAGTTTGCACGTTTTGCCGCTGCGACGATCCGGGCGGCGGGACAAGGGACTTGGGGCAGGTGAAAACGGGTTGGTGCGGGGGCGGTTTCGTAGGTCCCTGTGACGACGTTGACAGATTCTCGGGTCGGGGTTACAACGGGATCGGCTGTCGTCCCCAAGGTGGCGGGCCCCTTCCGACTCGCACTGCCGGGGCGTTCCATGCGTACTTTCACTGCACGCCCGGCGGGCATTGAACGTGGTTGGTATCTGATTGATGCCGAGCAGGTGGTGCTTGGGCGGCTGGCCAGCCTGATTGCGAATCGCCTCCGAGGCAAGCACAAGCCGATGTACACTCCGCATCTGGACTGTGGCGACAATATCGTCGTGATCAATGCCGACAAGGTGGCACTCACCGGTGTGAAGGGGCGCGACAAGCGGCACTATTGGCACACCGGATATCCCGGCGGCATCCGGTCGCGCCGGTACGGAGAACTGCTGGAGGGCGGGAATCCCGAACGGGTCATCGAGCGGGCCGTCCGGCGAATGATCCCGCGGGGACCGCTGGGGAGGGCCCAGATGCGCAAGCTGCACGTCTACGCCGGCCCCGAGCACCCCCATGCCGCCCAGCAGCCGGAACCGATGGATCTGGCGGCCCTGAACGAGAAAAACCTGCGGCGATCCTCCGATGACTGACATGGTAAATCCCGATTCGACCACCGCAGCGATGCCGGCGGGGGGCATGGGAAAGACAAAAAGCTACGGCACCGGCCGGCGCAAGAGCTCGGTGGCCCGGGTCTGGGTGATGGCCGGCAAGGGGCGGATCATGGTCAACGGCCAGCGGCAGGAGGAGTACTTTCCGCGCGCCGGACACCTGGCCCTGCTGCGTCAGCCCTTGCAGGTATCGGAACGCCAGGACGAGATTGACGTCGTGTGCACCGTTCGGGGCGGGGGACTCTCGGGTCAGGCCGGCGCCATTCGGCACGGAATCAGCCGGGCGCTCGCGGCCCGTGAGCCGGCTCTCGGTACGCAGCTTCGCGCCCACGGCCTGCTGACCCGTGATGCCCGTCGAGTGGAGCGCAAGAAATACGGCCGTCCCAAGGCACGGCGGAGTTTCCAGTTCTCCAAGCGCTGATCTGGTCCGGCCCATGGAGCCGGCCCCCGATCTTGCCGTTCGCATGAAGCCATTGTTTCCGGGCCCCGGACATGACTGAACGCTTCCCGGTGGCGGTTCTCGGGGCCAGCGGCTACGTCGGCGCCGAGTTGCTGCGGCTGCTGCTTGCCCATCCGCGTTTCGAGATCTCTGCCCTGGGGGCCAAACGCCACGCGGGGGCGGCGCTGCAGGACCTGTTTCCGCGGTTCCGGGGCCGGGATCTGCCCAGGTTGATCGATGTGGATGCGGTCGAACCGGCCGGCTGCGCGATCGTGTTCAGCTGCCTTCCGCACGGTACCACGCAGGAAACCGTGGCCCGGCTGGTTCCGTCCACCCGGGTCGTCGACACGTCCGCCGATTTTCGGCTCCGCGACCTTGACAGCTACGCGACGTGGTACGGAACGCCGCACCGGGCGCCGCAGTTGCAGGCGAAGGCGGTCTACGGCCTGACCGAACATGCTCGCGAGGCTATTCGATCGGCCTCCATCGTTGCCTGTCCGGGCTGCTACCCGACGTCCGCGCTGCTGGCGCTGCTGCCGGTGCTGAAGGCCGGGCTGGTCCGGTCCGAAGCGATCGTGATCGACGCCAAGTCCGGGGTGTCGGGAGCCGGACGGGCCGTGCGCGAGGATCTGCTGTTCGGGGAGGTGGGGGAAGGAATCCGGGCCTACGGCCTCGGCGGACACCGGCACACCCCCGAAATCGAGCAGGAACTGGCCGGCGTCGCGGGAGCGGACGTCCGGGTGACGTTTGTCCCGCATCTCGTGCCGATGAACCGCGGTATCCTGACGGCGGTCTACGTGCAGCCCACGGCTGGCGCGGGTGCGGCGGAGCTGCAGGGTTGTCTTGAGGATGCGTATGCAGGCGAGACGTTTGTCCGGGTCCTGCCTCCCGGTGCGTCGCCGGCTACCCGCGAGGTGCGCGGATCCAATCAGGCGCACCTCGCCGTGGCAGCCGGACGGAGTGGACAGATGATCCTCCTGTGTGCGATTGACAACCTGCTCAAGGGTGCCGCCGGGCAGGCGGTGCAAAACGCCAACGTCATGCTGGGTCTGCCCGAAGACGCGGGTCTGTCGGCCGGCGCTCTCGTGCCGTAGCAGCTGGTGGTGCGCCCGCTGTCCGGATCCGCGGAAAGAGCGCGGTGCCAGCGGCCCGCTTCGGGGCGGCCGCTTCGCGCCGTCCGCCGGGAAGGAGCGCCGGGCGCGCCAGGTTCCGGCCGGACCGGTGTACCGATGCCATGAAGCACGTTCCCTGTCCTCGCGAATTCGAGCGAATCCAGGCACTCCCTCCCTACGTGTTCGCCGAGGTGAACGCGATGAAGGATGCCGCCCGGGCCCGGGGCGATGACATCATCGACCTCGGGATGGGAAATCCCGATCTGGCCCCGCCTGACCACGTCGTGAACAAGTTGATCGAGACGGTCCGCAACCCCCGGGTGCATCGCTATTCGGCCTCGCGCGGCATCCGCGGCCTTCGCCGGGCGGTGGCCGCCTATTACGGACGGCGGTTTGGCGTCGTCCTCGACCCCGAGCGCGAGGTCATCGTGGCCCTCGGGTCGAAGGAGGGGTTCGCCCACCTCGCCACCGCCATTACCGAGCCGGGCGATCAGGTCCTGGTTCCGGATCCGAGCTACCCGATTCATCCCTACGGCTTCGTCCTGGCCGGTGCCGAGATCTGCCGGGTGCCGGTAGGGACCGGACATGATTTCGTGCAGGAGCTCGAGCGGTCGCTGGCGGCGGGAGGAGGTCGGGTCAAGGCCGTGACGGTCAACTTTCCGGCCAATCCGACGGGGGCCGTGGTCACCCTTGATGCGCTGGCGGCCATCGTCGATCTCTGCCGCCGGCATGGTGCCTGGCTGCTTTCGGATCTGGCCTACGCCGAGATCTATTTCGACGAGCCGCCACCGTCCGTTTTGCAAGTGCCCGGTGCGAGGGAGCTTGCCGTCGAGTTCACGTCGCTCAGCAAGACCTATTCGATGCCGGGCTGGCGGATTGGCTTCGCCGCCGGCAATCCGCACCTGGTGGCGACCCTGACGCGCATCAAGTCGTACCTCGATTACGGAGCGTTCACGCCGATTCAGGTGGCCGCCACTGCGGCCCTCAATGGCTCCCAGGAGTACGTGGATTCGATCCGCGCCACTTACCGCCGTCGCCGCGACACGCTGGTCAGCGGCCTGCTGCGGGCTGGATGGGAGATAGCGCCCCCCGCGGCGACGATGTTCGTGTGGGCCCGGGTGCCCGCCCCGTTTCGCGCCGGAGGCAGCCTGGCGTTCGCCAAGATACTGCTGACGGAAGCGCACGTTGCGGTCTCGCCCGGAGCGGGTTTCGGTCCCGGCGGCGAGGGTTGGGTCCGGATCAGCCTGGTCGAGAACGAGCAGCGCATCCGCCAGGCCTGCCGGAATATCCGGCAGTTCCTGGAACCCGCCGAGGCCGGGTTGGTCCGGGTGTCGGGGGCCGGGTGATGCCGGTTCCCGCGGAGTTCCTGCACGGACTCGCCGATCGCCTGTTGCGGGCGACGGAAGACGCGGCGGTGGCCGCCGCTGCCTGGCGCGGGCGCGGTGACGAGAAGGCGGCCGACCGGGCGGCGGTCGATGCCATGCGGTCCCGGCTGGGCGGGGTGCCGATGGCCGGGACCGTGGTCATCGGCGAAGGCGAGCGGGATTCGGCGCCGATGCTGTACGTCGGCGAGGCGGTCGGAACCGGAAACGGCCCGGAACTCGTTCTGGCCGTTGACCCCCTCGAGGGCACGACGATTTGCGCCACGGATTCACCGGGGGCCCTGGCGGTGCTGGCGGCCGGGGGCAAGGGCGACCTGCTGCATGCTCCCGATGTCTACATGGAAAAGCTGGCGGCCGGTCCGGGTTGTCCGGACGGGGTGCTCCGGCTCGATCTCCCGGCGGGGGAAAATCTCGGCCGGGTGGCCGACGCGAAAGGTTGCCGGGTGGAGGACCTGACCGTCTGCGTTCTCCGCCGGAGCCGCCACGACGACCTGGTCCGCGAGGTTCGCAAGGCCGGGGCCCGGTTGCGCCTGATCGGCGACGGGGATGTCGCGGCGGTCATCCAGGCTGCGGATCCGGCCTCTCCGGTCGACGTCTACATGGGTACCGGAGGGGCGCCGGAGGGGGTGCTGGCGGCGGCGGCGCTGGCCTGCACGGGGGGTGTCATGCAGGCGCGTCTCCGGTTTCGGGACGAGCACGAGCGGCAGCGTGCGCACGAGGCGGGGATCCGCGATCTCGACCGGGTGTACGACCGGCGGGATCTTGCCGATGGTGACGTGCTCCTGATCGTGACCGGTGTGACCGACGGTCCGCTCGTGCGTGGCCCGGTACGCGACGGTTCCTTCGTGATCTGCGACAGTCTTGTCTATGCCGCGGACGGTCGGCGCGAACGCCGCCGGGCGCACTGCCCGATGCCGGTGTGAGCGCCGCGGCCGCGATCTGCCGCCGCTCCCTGTCGGGGCGGGCCTGGCAGGTGCGAACGGCGGACGAGACGGCGGTTGAGCGCATGGTGCGGGCGGCCGGGATCTCGGAGGGGCTCGCGCGGCTGCTGGTCGGGCGGGGAGTCAGACCGGAGGAGGCCGGAACCTGGCTGGATCCGGTAGACCGGCAGCGCCTTCCGAACGGCGAGGCCATCCTGGACCTCGATCGGGCGGCGGGCCTGCTGGCCGATGCGGTCGTCCGGAAGGAAAAGGTCGGGATTCTCGGCGACTATGACGTGGATGGCGCCGCTTCGGCGGCCCAGCTGGTCCGCTATCTGCGGGCGGCGGGTGTGCCGTCGGCGGTCCATGTTCCGGACCGGTTCGCGGAGGGCTACGGCCCGAACCTCGCCGCTATCCGGCGCCTCCGGGAAGAGGGCATCAGTCTGCTGCTGACCGTGGATTGCGGCACCACCGCGTTCGAGCCGCTCCGCGCGGCGGCCCGGATGGGTCTTCCGGTGATCGTGGTGGACCACCATGTCGCCGAACGCGAGTTGCCGGTGGCGGCCGCGGTCGTCAACCCCAACCGGGTCGATGATCCGAGCGGCCTCGGGGCGCTGGCCTCCAGCGGGCTGACCTGGCTGCTGATCGGCGCCGTCGAGCGGGAACTGGACCGCCGCGGCCACGACCCGGCCGGGCGGCTGCGCGATCCCCGCTCGCTGCTGGATCTTGCGGCGCTCGGAACCGTTTGCGATATGGCTCCACTCAAGGGGATCAACCGGTCGCTGGTTCGCCACGGTCTTCGCGTGGCCGCCCGGGGCACGAACCCGGGACTCCGGGCCATTGCCGCCGCTGCCGGGTCGAAGGAGGCCCCGCAGGCCAGCGACTTCGGGTTCGTTTTCGGGCCGCGGATCAACGCGGCGGGCCGGGTGGGCGACTCCCGGCTGGGGTTCCGCATCCTGGCCACCGATGATCCCGGCGAGGCGGACCGCACGGCCGGGCAGCTCGAACACCTGAACCGCCAGCGGAAATCGCTGGAGGCGCAGGTCTATGCGGAGGCCCTGGCCCAGGCGGAAGCCGCCGGCGGGGCGGCGGCGGCCGTGGTGATGGTGAGCGGCGCGGGCTGGCACGTGGGCGTCACCGGGATCGTGGCCAGCCGTCTGGTCGACCGGTTTCAGCGGCCGGCGGTGGTGTGCGTCCGCGACGGAGACGTCCTGCGCGGCTCGGCCCGCTCCCTCGGCGGAATCGACATCGGCGGTCCGGTGATCCGGGCGCGCCAGGAGCGCCTGCTGACGGCCGGCGGCGGACACCGGATGGCGGCCGGGTTTTCCGGCCCGGCCGATCGGATGGAGGCTCTCGCCGGGTTTCTCGACACCGCGGTTCGGGCGCAATCGTCCGCTGCCAGCCCCGCGCCTCTCATGCTCGACGGCGTGCTGGCGGTGTCCGGCGCCAACGTGGCACTCGGGAAGGAACTGGAACGCGCGGGCCCGTTCGGCGTCGGGAACCCGTCGCCGTGCTATGCGTTTCACCGGGTGTTTCCGGTGCATCCCCGTCCCGTCGGCGGTGATCACGTGACCTGCCTGCTGGCCGACGAGACGCGGGGCCGGGTCAAGGGAATCGCGTTTCGCAGCATGGGGACCCCGATCGGGGATGCCCTGCTGCGCGGTCAGCCGGTCGATCTTGCCGGTGAGCTCCAGGTTTCGACCTGGCGCGGGCACACGCGAGCCGAGGTTCGGATCCGGGATGTCGCGGAGTGCCGCCGATAACGGAGCGGGGCGGGGCGGTGACGGCCGCTGTCCTGCCGGTGGCGGGGCTCGGCACCCGGTTTCTGCCCGCCACCAAGGTGATCCCGAAGGAGATGTTTCCGGTCGCCGGTCGCCCGCTCGTCGAGTACGCGGTCGAGGAGGTGGTGGCGGCGGGGATCGACCGGGTGGTGCTGGTCACGCCGCCCGGACGGTGTCTGGCCCTTGAGCACTTTGCCGCGGATCCCGCGCTGGAGGCGGCCCTCGGCGCCAGGGGCCGGGCGGAAGCCCGATCCGGGTTGCAGGCGCTCGCTGCCCTCGGCGAACGGCTGGAGGCGGTCGAGCAGGCCGAGCCGCTCGGGCTGGGCCATGCCGTCGGTTGTGCGGTCCGGATGCTGCCGCCCGGACCCTGTGCGGTCGGGTTGCCGGATGACCTCGTGGTGGGTCCGGTACCGTGCCTGCGCCAGCTGCTCGACGTCCATGCCCGGCTCCGGGGTACGGTGCTCGCCGTCACCGAGGTGCCGGCTTCCGAAGTCGGCAGGTTCGGGGTGGTGGACCCGGGCCGCGATGACGGTACGGTGATCGAGGTCCGCGGGCTGGTCGAGAAGCCGGCGCCGGGTACCGAACCGTCGCGCCTGGCCGTGGTGGGCCGCTACGTGCTGGCTCCCGCCGTGTGCGCGGCCTTGCCGGGACTGACACCGGGATACGGCGGGGAACTGCAACTCACCAACGCGATCGCGCAGACCATCGGCGCGGCGCCGGTGCATGCAGTACGGATCAGCGGCCAGCGCTTCGACTGCGGAAGCCCGGCCGGGCTGGTGGCCGCGGCCGCAGCGGCGGCCCTGCGCGATTCGAAACTGCGGGCACCGGTGGCCGAATCCCTGCAGGCGCTGCTGTCCGCCGACGCCGGAAGAGCGGCATCCGGCAGGGCCGGGTGACGGCGCGTCTGCACGCCGGGCGGCCGCACCGGCTCGATCCCTCGATCCTCCGGGCCTACGACGTTCGCGGGATCGTGGGGGAGACGCTGGGTCCGGACGATGCCCGCGTACTGGGCCGCGCCTTCGCGCAGCGGGTGCGGGCCGAGCGGGATTCGTGCCGGATCGTGGTGGGCCGGGACGGCCGCCTGTCCTCGCCGGCACTGGAGACGGCTCTCGTCGACGGACTTTGCACGGCCGGCGCTGCGGTCATCCGGGTCGGGGTGGGGCCGACGCCGATGGTGCATTTCGCCGATCACCGCCTGGCCGCCGACGGGTCGGTCATGGTGACCGGATCGCACAATCCGCCGACCCATAACGGCTTCAAGCTGTCGCTGGGCGGAGCCCCCTTCTTTGGTGCGGCCCTTCGCCGGCTGGCTGATGGCGCACCGGGGCCGGTCACCGGTCGGAACGGAACGGTCGAGGAGTACGGGGCGGGCCGGGCCTACGCTGCCGATCTGGCGGCCGGGCTGGGGGTGCCGTCACGCGCGTTGCGGGTCGCGTGGGATGCGGGAAACGGCGCGGCCGGCGCCGTGCTGGCCGAACTCACCGCCCGGTTGCCGGGCGAACACCGGATCCTGAACGGCACCGTCGACGGCCGCTTTCCGGCCCATCATCCGGATCCGTCGCGAACCGAGAACCTGCAGCAACTGGTTTCTGCCGTCCGGAGCGGCGGACTGGATCTCGGGTTCGCCTTCGACGGGGACGGCGACCGCCTAGGGGTGGTGGACGGGTCGGGGCAGATCGTCTCTCCCGATCACCTGTTGTGCGTCCTTGCCGCCCACGTGCTTGCGCAGTCTCCCGGCGCCGCCATTCTGGTGGACGTGAAGACCAGTGATTCCGTGCTCCACCAGATCGCGCGACTCGGCGGCCGGCCCAGACGGGGGCCGACCGGTCATGCGTTCATGCGGTCCAGTGTGCGCGCGGGTGACGCCCTGTTCGCAGGAGAGATGTCCGGTCACCTGTTCTTTGCCGACGAGCATCCGGGCTACGACGACGCCCTCTACGCGGCCGTTCGGATGTTGCGGGCGCTTGGCCAGGGACCGACCCTGGCCGAGCGGTGCCAGGCCCTGCCGAGAACGTTCAGCACGCCGGAACTTCGCCTTCCCTGCCCGGACGACCGGAAATTCGGCGTCGTGCAGGCGGTCCACGACGTCCTGGTCGAGGAGGGCGCGGCACCGGACGGGCAAGACGGGGTGCGGGTATCGGCCGCTCACGGCTGGTGGCTTCTCCGGGCTTCCAACACGGAGCCTGCCCTCACGGTCCGGTGCGAGACCTATCGGGAGGAGGACTTGGCTCCCATGTGTGCGCGGGTGCGGGAACTGCTGGCCGGGGCGGGCGTGATCGTGGGGTCGTGGCTGGAGCCTTGATGGCCCCGGAGGTTCCCTCGGGCAGCCCGACGAGCCGGGTTCGGGACGACCGGGGTCAAGGCGCCGGCGGCCGGCCGAACGGGTGCGGCCGACCGGCGGGCCGGGCCTTTCAGACCGACAGCGGGCGGGGCCGCATCTCTCGCCCGGATTGACACGGTTCCGGTTCCCCGGATACCTTCCCAAATCAGGGCTCGATCGTTAGTCATGGAGCCCGGAGGGAGAAATGCTCATGAAACGCATTGCTATGGTGCTGGCTGTCCTTGCCGCGTGCGGCCTTGGCAGCAGCCCTGCGCTCGCGGACGCGCATGCGGGAGATAGCGTAAAGGTTTACTGGACCGCCAGTGGCAAGTTCGGACCCTTCAACATTCAGGGTCTGATACCGACCTATCCGGAAGCCCGGGACATCATGATTCCCATCAACATGTGGGTGATCGAACATCCCAAGGGGCTGGTGGTCTATGACACCGGCAACAATGTCGCGATTTCGGACGGCAACTGTGCATCGCACTGGGCGCAGGGAAGTTGTGACTTCCTGGACCCCAGCCAGACCCGCGACGACGTCATCGATCGGCAGCTTGAGAAGCTGGGCTACAGCACAGACGACGTGAAAGTGGTCATTACCTCCCACTCGCACCTGGACCACATTGGCAATATCGAGATGTTTCCGAACGCGATCCACGTGATTCAGAAGCTCGAACTCTACCAGGCGTGGTGGCCGGAGAAATTCCAGCGGCCGAGCGGTGCACACGTGGTCGGCGACTACGACGACGCCCGAGAGTTCAATTACCACGCCATTGAAGGCGATTTCGACCTGTTTGGCGACGGTACCGTCATGGTGCTGAGTACGCCGGGGCACACGCTCGGACATCAGTCAGTGCGGCTCGAGCTGGCCAACACCGGTACAGTCATCCTCTCGCAGGATGCCATCTGGATGGAAGAGAACCTGGAAGGGTACCCGGCTGGCCTGAACTACAGCATCCTGGACTACTTCAACTCCGTGAACCGGCTGAAGATGATGGCCGACATCCAGAACGGGCAGCTCTGGTTCGGGCACTCCATCAAGCAGTACGACAGCATGGGCGAGAGCTGGTACGACTGACATCGCCCGGTTTCCCTAGGGAGGCCCTCCCCGGCTGCGGGAGGGCCTCTCTTGGGCTGGCGCGCCGAAAAGAGCCGTGACGCCGGGCCGGTCGCGTCGGATGCGGACGGGGAGCTTTCACTGAGTCACTGTTGACTTCCGACATTGCCTGGCGTATGTATTCCGCCATGCAGATCGGCACGCGCATGATTTCCGCGGACACCGCGGCGTGGTTCCAGAGGACGGCGGCCTCTGGCGAGACCAGTCGCCACGGACTGGCCCGCGGCCTGTGTGAACGCGAGGACTGGCGCAATGCACGGGGTGCCCTGTGCGTGGCGTCAGCCAAGCGAGCGCTGCCGAAGCTGGCCCGGGAGCTGCACGTGGCGCTGCCGGCGAAGCGGGCCTGCCGCTTGGTGTCGAACGCCCGCCCGGAGATCGCCCGGTCGGAGTCGGCGGTCACGCTGTCCTGCTCGTTGCGGGAGCTGGGCGAAGTCCGTCTTGAACCGGTCGGCGCGGCGGAGGTCGGTCGCTGGCGGGCGATGATGGAGCGCTGGCATCCGCAGGGTTGCCCGAAAGCACCGGGCGCGGTCCTGAACTACTGGATCGTGTCCGCGCGCCACGGTCGCCTCGGCGGTCTCGGTTTCCGGGCCGCCAGTTGGCACGTGAAGGCCCGTGACCGGCACATCGGCTGGTCGAACGAGGCGAAGCGCCATCACCTCAACCGGTTGCTCAACCACTACCGTTTTCTCCTCATGCCCGGCGTCGCCGTGCCGCATTTGGCGTCACATGTTCTGGGTCTGGCGCGGCGGCAGATCGGGGACGACTGGGAGCAGCAGCACGGCGTGCGCCCGCAGATGGCCTACACCTACGTCAACGAGACCCGGCCGGGGACGTGCTACCGTGCGGCCAACTGGTCGTGCGTCGGCTGGACGGCCGCGCAGGATCGGGCCGGCGTGGCGAAGGCGCCGTGCCGGATTTTCATGGTGCCGCTCCAGCGGGGCTGGAAACGGCGGATGCGCACCGTGCCGCGGCGGCCGATCGGCACCCGGGTGGATGCCCATGTGAAGGATCCGGGCCCGAACGGCGACTCCGAGTTTGCCTATGTGGATCATCATGATGGGCGGTTGGGAGACCGGATCCGGCGGATTGGCGACATCTGGGGCCGTCAGGCTGCCGCCACGATTCCCGAGATGTTTCCGGAGTCCGCGGAACGGCAGGCGGTGTACCGCCTGTTGTCGAACCGGGAAGTCACCATGAAGCATGTGCTCGGCTCCCATGTCGAGGCCACGGTGAAGCGCTGCCGCGCCCACCGCCGGATCCTCGCGGTGCAGGACACGACGATGCTCAATTACAGCGGCCGTTCGGCGGTCACCACCGGCCTGGCGCCGCTCGGCGGCGGCGGTCAGGGGTCGACGGGACTGGCGGCGCACATGATGCTGGCGTTCGTACCCGGCGGGCGTCCGCTGGGCGTACTGTCGGCCGATGCCGACTTTCGCCGTGCGGGGAAGAAAGAGACGGAAAGCCGCCGCTGGGAGGACGGGGTGCGGGTGAGCGCCGAACTGGCGGCGGCCTGCAAGGACACGGAAGTCATCTGCGTCGGCGACCGCGAGATGGACATCTGGGCCGTCCATCGTCTGGCGGCGCAGACGGAGGTCCGCGTCGTGGTCCGCGCCTGCCGCTCGAAACAGCGCCGGGTGGTGACGGCCGACGGTTCGCCGCAAGACCTGTTCTCCTTTATCGACACGCAGCCCGAACTGGGGCGGAAGACCCTCGTGCTTGATGCCGCCGGCGGCCCGCGCCGCCGGCCGTCCCGCACGGTCAAACTGTTGCTGCGGGCGGCGCGGGTGACGGTCCTGCCGCCGGGAGACGCCCGGACGGACGCGCCGCTGGAGATGCTGGCCGTGCAGGTCCGTGAGGTGACCCCGGCCGATCCGGCCAAGCCCCTGAACTGGGTCATCCTGTCCAGCACCGGCGAGGCGACGCTAGAAACCGCGCTCGAGGTGATCGAGATCTACGAAGACCGCTGGGCCATCGAACGGTACTTCGACACCCTCAAGAACGGCACCCGCATCTGTGACCGCCGGCTGGACGACGCCGAAGACCTGCGCAAGTGCCTGGCTTTCGATGCCGTCGCCGCCTGGCGCATTCACGAACTGTCGCGTCTGGCCCGCGAGGCACCCGATACGCCCGCCACCGAGATCGTACGACCGGTGGAGGTCGCGGCGCTCAACCGCATTCTGACGGCCTATCGCATGCCGACCCTCAGCGAGGCCGATCATCGCGGTCGTCGCTCCCCGAACACAGGCCGTGGAGCCAGGGAGGCGTCCGCCGCTGCCAGGGCGCCACCCACCGTTCGCGACTATGTCCTCGGCATGGGCCGCATCGTCGGCTTCGAGTCCTCCAAGAGACAACCCCTGCCCGGCCCGCTCAAATGCTTCCGGGGTGACGAAAAAATCCAACTCATCGTCCACGTCATCGAAAACACGGAGTTAACAATGATAGAGTGAAAGGACGGGGAGGGTCGGACCGTGCGCTTTCGTGTCTCCGGAATCCGTTTGGCGGCCCGGGCCCGAGTTGCTCGCGGCGTCCGGCTTCGCATGGCCGTATCCGGTCCCGGAAGCGGAACGGCGTAACGGAACGCGTCGCGTCGGGTTGCCGCGGCCGCCGGATCGAATCCGGACCGGCGACTCGCGGTGTCTTCCGCGGCCGGCCTGACCGGCAGCCGGTTCGGAAGGTGTCCCGCATTCCCGTGCCCCATCCCGTTGAACTGCATCGTCTGAGCAAGACCTACGGCGCGCGCACGGTCGTCGATCAGGTCTCGTTTCATGTGGGTCAGGGCGAGATCGTGGGTTTTCTCGGCCCGAACGGGGCCGGCAAGTCGACCACCCTCCGCATGATTGCCGGATACCTTGCCCCGACCTCGGGAAGCGTGACGGTGGCGGGGCGGGATGTGGTGCACTCGCCCGTGGAAAGCGCGTCGATCGTCGGGTATGCGCCCGAGCGCCCGGCACTCTACGAGAGCTTCGACGTGCTCGGATACCTGCGCTTCGTGGCCCGCGCCAAGCGTGTGCGCCGGGTGGATCTGGGCAGCCAGATCGACCGGGTCATTGCCGCTTGCCGGCTTGAAGCGGTGACCCGGAGCGAGATCTACAAGCTGTCCAAGGGGTACCGGCAACGCCTCGGCCTGGCCCAGGCCCTGCTGGGCCGCCCCGAAGTTCTGCTGCTTGACGAGCCGACGTCCGGACTGGACCCCGGGCAGATCTCGGAAACCCGCGAGGTCATCCGGTCCTTCGGCCACGACCATTCCGTCCTGTTGAGCACCCACATCCTGCCCGAAGTGACACTCCTCTGCGACCGGATCGCGATCCTGCACCATGGCCGTCTGCTGGCGATCGACTCCCCGGCGGGACTGGCGGCAGCCGTGGGACGGGCCAACCGGGTCGAACTGCTGGTGGCGCCCGGAAGGCCCGGTCTCGAGCAGCGCCTGCTGGAGGTTGACGGGGTACTCCGGGTCGCGGTCGATGAGCGGCAGGTTCCGCATGCCGTCAGCTGTGCGGTCGAAGGGGGCGGGAGGGGTGTGATTCTCATATGGACACTTTTTGTTCTTACAATGATCTAGCCAAAAATCATGCGGCGAGCGCAACCTGCGCGACCTGCCGGTTCTCGTTGGCGCAGGGTGGCGGTTTCCAGCCGCCACCGCGGCCCAGGCGTGGGACCAATGCCGCCCAGGCCCGATCGAAACGTCCGGACTTGAGAAGCGACCGGAAGCTCAGGACGCCCTGGCCGCCGTCACGGCCCCAGCGCTGCCCGGAGCGTTTCATCCGGATTGTTACAAGCATCTTGTTGGCGGCTTCCACGGCACCGGAACCGACGGGGAAGCCGGCGGCGGCGGCGTCCGCATAGTGCATGCGGTGACGATGATTGCGGAAGAAAGTCAGTTCCCTCCGGATGACGTCTACTCCCTTGCCTTTCCGCATCAGGTAGCGCAAGGCGTCGATCGCCTTGCCGGCGCCCTTGGGGTCGTGGCGCAGAAGGTGCCGCCACTTCTCGAACCAAGCCGTCCCGGCGGCGGTGTTCGGACCGAAGGCGGCGTCGGCCGCAGCCTTAAGATGTTGAGTCGCATGCCAGAAGTCTAGAAGCATGACTTCGGGGTCCAGCGCTTCCAGGAACGTCCAGTTGTCCTTCGCGCCGTCAGCGACCGCCACCAGCTTCAGGTTCGGATTGACCGACTGCCAGTGGCGTACTTCCGCCGTCAACTGTGCTTTCAGGTTCGTCTTGCCGGTCTCGGGAAGACGGCCGCAGTACCGGCTTTCCAGCAGGTTGCCGCTGCCATCGACCAAGGCCACCACGCCGCACGACGCCTCGCGCCAGCCCGCGTCCGTGGCTTGTTCCTCGGTCGTTTCGGCATGCATGCGCATCATGACACCGTCCAGGGAAACCAGGATCGATTCTGCCTCCTCCGGCAGTTCTTCCTCCTCCCGGAGGCCTTTCAGGACATCGTCGGAACACGCCTCCATGCAGGTTCCGGCATCCCCGGACAATCGCACCAGGGACGCCACCGAGGGCCCCTGACCGCACAGTTTCTCCCACATGTCCTCGCTCTCGCGGGCTGTCAGGTTGCTCATCAGGTACAGCGAGAGGCCCGCCGCGGCCGGCGTCAGCCCGCCGGGCATCAGGCGGAGGAGGGCTTCGGTCGGGATCAGGGACGCACCCGCTCCCGCGGGACGGTACCGAGACCGCAGGAAGTCGACCGGTCCGAAGAGCGTCATCGCACGGCCCGACGTGGGCGCGGCCTTGCGATAGGTTTTCCCCTCAACTTTGACCGTCTTGCCATGATCGTCAAGCGCAGTGAACGCGTCGGTCAGGATGGTGCGGGCCACGCCGAAGAGCATGTCCCGGAGCTGGCTCTCGGCCGTCAGCGGATCACGGCGGTACATCGCCGCCACGTCCCCCGCCAAGCCGAGCTCGGCGGCTTTTTTCACCAGGGCGGCACCCGTCTCCATCAGGGCTTCCTGCGCCGCTTCGACGGACACGCTTCCATCGGCGTTCTTGGCAATCGAGGCGTCAATCTGTACGTTGGTCATTGGAGTGCTCCTTTTTGTCGCCCCGTCAGGGGCGTTGTTGAGATTGAGGAGCACTCTACACCCCCCAAGAAGCCAAGGCCGGGAGCATCGGCGAGCACGGTGATCGTGGAAAAATCACGGCCGGAGCGGCTGATTTTCGCGAAATTGGCCGAATCCGCGCAGGCTCCCGAACTCGAATCAGAAAATACCTTTTGATTTCAACGCATTAAAAAATTGACATTTCGCCATACAGAAATCACACCCGGCGGGAGCGTGGAGGCGGCCATTGCGAGGGCAGTCGCCCGCGACTGGGACCTGCTCGCCCTCCGCCGCCACGATCCGTCGCTGGAAGACGTGTTCCTGCATTATGTCGAGGAGGCTGTATGAGCGGCGTGCTGGCCGTCTACGGCAAGGAAATCAGGATCTATTTCCGCTCGCCGATCGCCTATTTCGTTCTGGCGGTGTTCCTCCTGGGAACCGGATACTTTTTTTCGTACAACCTGTTCGTATCGGGTCTCGCCACCATGCGGGAGACTTTCCAGAACATGGGCCTGCTGGCGGTCATCCTGCTGCCGGTGGTATCGATGCGGCTGTTCACGACCGAGTACAGCGGCGGCACCTACGAACTGCTCGCAACGCTTCCGCTGGCCGCATGGCAGGTGGTGCTCGGCAAGTACCTCGGAGCCCTCACGATGCTGGGCTTGATGGCGGCCGGTACGACGCTGGACCTGGTGCCGCTCTACCTGTTCGGCGTACCGGAGACCGGCACGATCATTTCGGGATATCTCGGCTTCCTGCTGCTCGGGAGCGCCTGCCTTGCGATCGGACAGTTTTGTTCGTCGTTGACCCGCAACCAGGTCGTCGCGGCGCTGGTGACGGTATCGGTCCTCCTGGGATTCTGGTTCGTCGGGCATCTGCAGTCCTTCCAGACCGTGCAGTTCCTGCGGGAGTTGTTCCTCTACATCTCCTTCGCCTGGCATTTCGGCGAGTTCGTCGAAGGTCTGGCGAGGTTCGAATCGCTCGCACTGTTCTTGCTGCTGTCGGTGGGGGCGCTGGTCCTGAACGTCTGCACCCTGGAGTGGAGGCGCTGACATGAGGCCGTTTCACGCCGGGCTGGCGCTGCTTGCGGGCGCGACCGCGCTGGCCGGCGCAGTGGCCCTTCGGCTGATCGCCAACGGGTGGGGCCCCGGCAGCGCGGGCCTCGGCATCGCCGGAATGCTCCTGGCGGCGGCGGGCGGGTATGGCCTGCGGGCCCGGCTGCGGGCAGGGATGACCCGGCGGCGGGTGGAGATCGTATTGTTTGCGGCGGGTGCGTGCGCAACGCTGGTGGTTCTCGGGGCGCTGGCCTCGCGGGTCCCCTTGCGGTTCGATCTCACCCCGCAGGGGCAGCACTCGCTCTCGCCGTCGACGCTCGCCATGCTCGAGCGGCTTCCCGCGCCGGTGCACGTGACGTTCTTCTATGATTCAGCCTTGCGTCAGACCGTGGAACTGTACGAGCTGTTCGACGAAGCGACGGAGCGGGTTACGGTCGACTTTCACGATCCCAACCTGAATCCGGCGGCCGCCCGGCTGGCCGGGGTGCAGTTCGCCGGTACCGCCGTGCTCGAGAGCGAGGGGCGGCGGCATTTCGTGCACGGTCCGACGGAAACGGACATTGCCAACGGGGTGCTGCGGGTTTCGCTCGGCGTGAAGCAGAAGGTCTGTTTCCTGGACGGCCACGTGGAGGCGGATCCCTTCAGTCTCGAATCCCACGACCATCAGGAAGGGGCTCCCGGTCACACTCACGGGCTCGGTGCCCGGTTCGTCCTGCACGAGCAGCACGGGATGGCGAAGGCGCGGAACGCGCTCGAGACCCTGAACTACGAGGTCGTGAAGGTCACGCTGGCCGGGGCCACGGATTCCCTTGACCTTTGTTCAGTCCTCGTCGTCGCCGGCCCCAAGACCGCGCTGCTGCCGGAGGAGATCGATACGATTCGTGCCTGGCTGGAGCAGGGGAACAACGCGTTCTTCATGCTGGATCCGTTTGTCCGTACCGGGCTGGAGGTGATCCTGCATGCCTGGGGAATCGTTCCGATGGATGCCATCGTGATCGATGATTCGCGGTACTTCTGGGCGGATGTGTCAACCCCTACGGTCACGACCTACAACCATCACAAGATCACACGCGACCTTCCCCTGACGTTCTATCCGGGCGTCCGGCCGCTTGCACCGACTCCCGAGAGAATGCCCGGAACCGCGGTGCTGGCGGCGGTGAATTCGTCACCGTCGGCGTGGGCGGAGACGGATCAGGCAGTGGCCGAGCGCGACCCCGAGGAAGCGACGGGCCCGCTCACACTGGTCGCCATCTCGTCGCGGCGGCTGGGGGATGACCCCGATGCCCCGCGCTCGCGGATCGTCGTGGCGGGTGATGCAGATTTTGCGCAGAACTCGTTCTTTCACCTGCTCGGCAACGGGAATCTCTTCCTCAATGTCGTCAACTATCTTGCGGAACAGGAGAACCTGATCGGCCTCGAGCCCCGGACCCATGATCTTCCCGCAATCAACATGACCAATCGGGAGATGAAGGGAACCTTCTTTTTTGCGGTGGTACTGTGGCCGGCGCTGCTGGCCTTTGCCGGCGCCGTGATCTGGTGGCGGCGGCGATGAACCGGCCCGCATTCAGCCGTCGAACCGTGCTGGTCTGGGTGCTGCTGCTGGTAGCGGTCGCGGCACTGGTGCAGACGGGCCGTCCGCCCGATGACTCGCACGATGGACATGGACACGCACCGGCGGGTCTCGATGAACTGCCGGAAGGCCGGTTTCCGGTGTTCACGTTCGGCGAGCCGGACATGGGTTCCGTCACCATCGCCTGGAAGGGGCGGCATGTGGATTTCGGACGGGATCCGCAGGGCCGCTGGATTCGGACCGTTCCCGCTCATGACCATGCGCACGATGACCATGCGCACGATGACCATGCGCACGATGACCATGCGCACGATGACCATGCGCACGATGACCATGCGCACGATGACCATGGACAGTTCCCGGGCGATGGCGGCATGCTCGAACCGGCGACGATAGCGGAGCAGTTCGAGGTTTCCGCGCGCATGCTGGCCGACCGCGCCATCGTGCCCGACCGCCCGCTCGAGGCGTACGGGCTCCATGACCCCGGCATCGTGTTCCGGTTTCGCGACCGGCTCAACGGCGACCCGCTCGCGGTGCTGCAGGTCGGTGACCTGCTGGTCACGGGTTACGCCTACTACGCCATGCTTGAACGGCGCCCCGGGCGGTTGCTGCTCATTCCGCGGTATCAGGTCAACCTGCTGCTGGCCCTGGCGTTCGGAGACGAAGCGCCCGCGCTCGTGCCTCGCCGGCCGGAGGACCGTGATGCCGGCGCCGTCATCCCCAAGTCTCGGAGCGGTCGAGCAGCAGCGTGATCCACGGGTTCCGATGGACGGTGCGGCGAACCGAGAGGCCCCGGCGAACGTAGGATTGCAGGACCGGCAGCCGCTGGGGCCGGAGAAGGCCCGAGAGCACGAGGGAACCGCCCGGCGCCAGACTCCCGGCCAGCTGCGGGGCCGTCCGCCGCAGCGGTCCGGCGAACAGATTGGCGGCCGTCACGTCGAAGCGGCCGCCCATGAGCCGGTCCCCGTCGGCCTCGATGACGTCGACCCAGCCGGCGACCCGGTTCCGGGCCACATTCTCCCGGGCGCAGGACACGGCGGCCGGATCGTTGTCCACCGCCAGGACCGGACACCGCCAGAGACGCGCCATGACGATGGCGAGGATCCCGGTTCCGGTGCCCATGTCCAGCGCCAGCTGCGGGCGGGGGCGCTGGCCGGCGAGGTGGTCCAGCAGCCCGATTACGGCGGCGGTGGTGGGATGATGACCGGTGCCGAAGGCCGGTCCGGCATCGATGCAGATGTCGTGCCGAAGCGGGGCGGATACCGGATGGTGGCTGCCCCGGAGGACGAAGCGGCCGGCCCGGACGGGCGGGAGTCGGCGGAGGCTGCGAGCGGTCCATCCGTGGTCGGGGACGGTGTCAATTCGGAGCGACCGGGCGGTGATCCCGGTCGCGGTCAGGTTGGTGCGAACCGTCCGGTCGTCCGGCCGGCGTCCCGAGAAGGCGCAGATTTCCGCGTCTTCATCGACAATTCGGGTGCTGGTCGCGTCAGCGATGCCCAGCAGCAGCTCCTCCGCGGCAACCCGCTGCGCGGCGGGGACCCGCACCTGAATCCGGTACATCCTCTGCCCGTCAGGCGTGCTCGGCGGCGCGCAGGTAGTCGCCCATGACGGTTTTCCGTCCGCTTTTCTCGAACTGCACCTCGAGTGCGCCGTCGGCGCTGCCGACGACCGTGCCGTAGCCGAACTTCTCGTGAAAGACGCGGTGCCCGGGGCCGATCTTCAGGTCCCGGGACTGGATGTCGGGGAGGACCGGTCGGGGGTCGGGGACGATGGTGGTGGCCTCCGAGTGGAATCGTGTTCCGCGGTGGCCGCTACTGCCGAAGGGTTTGTATTCCCCTTCGATTACGGCGTGCGCTGACGGCAGCTCCCGCAGAAACGGCGAGGGGAACCGGTCCTGCCAGTTCCCGTGGATGCGCCGCCGTCCGGCCCAGGAAATGCGCGCCTCGCGCCGCGCCCGCGTCAGACCGACGTAGGCGAGTCGCCGTTCTTCTTCCAGGCCGTCATCGCCACCCTCTTCAACCGCGAACCGGTGCGGAAACAGTCCTTCCTCCCAGGCCGGAAGGAACACCACGTCGAACTCGAGCCCCTTGGCGGCATGGAGGGTCATCAGCGCTATCTGCGGTTCCTGGATGGGCCGGTCGCGGTCCTGGACGAGGGCGACATGTTCGAGAAACCCCTGCAGGTCGGGAAAGTCCTCGAGCAAGCTCAGCAATTCCTGGAGATTCTCGATCCGGCCCGAGGCGCCGGGGGCGGGATCCTCGCGGACCAGGTCGAGATAGCCGGATTCCTCGAGAACCGTCTCGGCCAGCTTGCGGGGGGTCTGGCGGCCGGCGGCGGACCGCCACCGGTCCAGGGAGAGAAACAGGTCCCGGAGGCCGCCGCGCGCGGTGCCCCGCAATTCGCCGGCCGCCAGCAGTTCGCGGCCGGTGCGCTCGATGGGCATCCCCCGCTGCCGGGCCGCATCGGCGAGCTTTCGGAATGTCGCGGCTCCGATGCCGCGCCGCGGACGCCCGACCACGCGTTCGAGTGCGAGGTCGTCGTGGGGGTGTTCCACCAGCCGCAGGTAGGACACGGCGTCGCGGACTTCCTGACGTTCGAGAAACCGTTGTCCGCCGACGATGCGGTACGGAAGGCCGATTTTCAGAAACCGCTCCTCGAAACCCACGATCAGGGCAGTGGTCCGAACCAGGACGGCGATGGCGCTGAAGGCCGTTCCCTCGCGCTGCAGCGCCTCGATCTCGTTGCTGACCAGGACCGTTTCTTCCTCGCCGGTGTCGACCGCGCGGATGCGTACGCGTTCTCCCGGATCGTCGGCGGTCCACAGGTTCTTGCCGAGGCGCCGCCGGTTGCGGCCGATCAGGGCCGAGGCGGTACCGAGGATATGGCCGGTCGAGCGGTAGTTCCGCTCGAGGCGGATCACTTCGGCGTCCGGGAAGTCCTCGCGAAAACTGAGGATGTTGCCGACCTCGGCCCCCCGCCAGCCGTAGATGGACTGGTCCTCGTCGCCAACGGCGCACACGTTTCCGTGCTTGCCGGCAAGGTGCTGCACCCAGCGGTGCTGGGCGGTATTCGTGTCCTGGTACTCGTCGACCAGGATGTGGCGAAACCGGCCCTGCCATGGATCCAGAAGGTGCGGGTCGGAAAAGATCGTGAGGTTGTGCAACAGCAGATCGCCGAAATCCGCCGCATTCAATTCCCGCAGCCGCTGCTGGTAGGCCGCGTACAGCTTGTGCCCGCGCCCTCGGGCGAAACCCGCGCCCTCGGGATCGGCCTGTTCGGGGGTCTGGCCGAGGTTCTTCCAGCGGTCGATCAAGGAGAGAAGCCGCTTGGGCGGCCAGCGCTTGGGGTCGAGGTCGACGGCGGCCAGAACCTCCCTGACAACGCGTTCCTGATCGTTCTTGTTCAGGATCGTGTAATCCGGCTGCAGGCCGACCTCCGGCGCGTGCTGCCGGAGAATCCTGGCCCCCAGCGAATGAAAGGTGCCGAGCCACCGGCCGGCGAGGGCGCGGCCGGTCAGCGATTCGATGCGGTTCCGCATCTCCCGGGCGGCCTTGTTGGTGAAGGTGACCACGAGCAGTTCGGAAGGCCGCGACCGGCCGGTCGCGAGCAGGTGCGCGACCCGCATGGTGAGCACCCGCGTCTTCCCCGTTCCGGCGCCCGACAGGACCAGCAGGGGGCCGTCCCCGGCCTCGACGGCGCGGCGCTGTTCCGGGTTGAGGGCGTCGTCCGGAAGCGGCCCGCCGGTCGCTTCGGGACGGTGCAGGCCGAGGTTCCGGTTCATGGTGTCGGTGTCAGACAGCCGTCCACCCACCGTCGATCATGAGCAGATGCCCGGTCACCATGCTGGCGGCGGGTGAGGCCAGGTACAGGATGCCGCCGGCAATTTCCGAGACCTCGGCGAAGCGCCCGAGCGGGGTGCGGGATTCGATGTAGGCCACCCGGTCGTCCTGCTCCAGGAGGGAACGGGTCAGTTCGGTCTTCACGTAGGTGGGGCCGATGGCATTGACCCGAATGCCGTGCCCGGCCCATTCGCAGGCGAGCGAGCGGGTCATGTTGACGAGCGCTCCCTTGGTCGCGTGGTAGGGCAGGTTGGGCGCCGCGCCGCCGCCCGTGACCCCCATGATCGAGGAGATGTTGATGATGGCGCCGCGTTGCTGCCGGATCATCGCGGTGGCTGCCTCCCGACAACAGAGAAACACGGACGTCTGGTTCAGGCGCAGAATCTCCTCCCATGCCCCAAGCGATATCTCGGTCGCCGCCCGGCGGGGGCTGCGGCCGACGTTGTTCACCAGGATGTCGATGCGGCCCGTGGCACCGGAAATGGCGGCAAAGGTCTCCGCGATCTCGCGCTCGACCGTGACATCGAGCGCATGGGCGGACGCCGACCGCCCGGTGCTGCGAATTTCTTCGGCCGTCCGGTGCGCCGCCGCGGCGTCGATGTCCGTGACCGCGACCTGCGCACCTGCTTCCGCGAGCGCGAGACAGGCCATGCGGCCGATGCCGTTGGCGCCCCCGGTGACGATGGCCGTCTGGCCGTCGAGCCGGAACAGGTCGAGGACCGAAAACGCGTCGGCCGCCGGGGGCGGCGGGACCTTGCTCATCGCTCAGAACACCCGGTACCGCTTGTAGGCTTCCTGCGGGTCTTCGCCGCCGCGGATGGCTTCTCGAAGCGCGTCCTCCGTCTGCGCGATCCGCTCGGCCTCGGCGACGATTTCCGCGGCGCGCGCGCCCGGGATGACCACCACACCGTCGGCGTCACCGAGCACGTAGTCTCCGGATTCGATGGTCAGTCCGCCGATCGCGACTGGCTCTCCCATCGAATCCACCATCCACCGCGCCCCGACATCCGCCGGCGTGGCGTAGCGGCAGAAGACCGGAAAGCCAAGGGCGTTGACGCGTTCCACGTCCCGGCAGCCGCCGTCCACGACGTAGCCGCGGATCCCCCGCAGCTGCAGGGTTTCGGCCGACAGCTCACCCATGTGGGCGATGGTATGGTCGTGGGGCTGGCAGACGACGACCCGGCCGGCCGGGGCCGCCGACAGGAACCCGGTCCACGACAAGAGCGTGTCATCGATGGAGACGCCGCGACGGGGCGACCCGGCGAGGGTCCATACGGGCCCCGCCAGCTTGCCCCTGGGCTGCAGCGCCACGATCTCCGGCGGCAACGAGCGGTCGGGAATGCCGGCTGCGGTCATCGTGTCGTAGACGGCGGCCGAGTACAACCGCTCGAGGCGCATCGTGAGGTCTGTCACGAGGCGGGGCCGGTCCCGAGATCCACCGGGACGGTGCAGCGGGCATCATTCACGTCGTAGTCGCCCGCACACAGCCACTGGACCGGGTTGAGGCTGCCGGGCTCCGGATAGTCGATGCAGCCCGCCATCACGGCCGCCATGATCGCCAGTGCAGCGGCGCCGGCGGCGCTGGGGCCCGGGCGGATCAGAGCAGGAAGAGCGCCATCAGGACCAGCACTACGGCCGCACCCGCCGTGGTGTAGATCGTCAGGCGCACGAAATCGTGCCACGTCTTTCGGTGGGTTTCGTACTGCGCGTCGATCTCTTGAGCCATGATCCCCGACCTCCTTAACCGGCGCTGCGTGACCCGTGTGTTCGGGAACCTAGCAGACCGCCACGACCACAACAACGCAGCTGCGGTCCGCCGCGGAACTTGCCGCCCTCGTCCGTTGGAGCCTGGCTGTTCCGGGGCCTTGGAGCGCAGCAGCCGGGTGACAGGGCCTACGACCGTTTGCCGTCCTTGGACGATGCGCTCGCAAAACCCTTCATGAACGATTGTCGAAGCCCCTCCCATTCCCCGAATCCGGCCGGAAGCCAGTTTTTCAGCAGGGCATCCGGGTCCATGGAAGCGATCTGCTCGGTTACCCGCGTCTGCATGGCCTCGAGCGCGGCCGCCTGGAATTTCTGCAGGTCGGCAAGCCCGAGAAACTGCCGGGCTTCCTCCGGTGTGCAATCGATATCGATCGTGATCTTCATGCAATCCTCCTGGCGTGGCGCCTGGGCCAGCGGGGTCAGCTGCGCACCCGCACGTAGCTTCCGGGTGCGGGTTCGATGACGGCAGTGCCCCCGCCGCCGACGATCCTCGCCGCCACCTTGGGACCCGACCGCCGGGCAAGCCAGGCGTTCCAGTCGGGCCACCACGATCCGGGCCGTTCGACGGCGTCCTCCCGCCAGGCGTCCAGCGCAGGGTACGACTTGCGCCGCGGGTTCACCCAGTGCCGGTACTTGTTGGCCTCGGGTGGATTGACCACCCCGGCAATGTGGCCGGCCGCGGCGAGCACAAACCGCTTCGGGCCGCCGAACAGGCGATTGAGCTTGAATACCGAGCAGGCCGGTGCGATGTGGTCGTCGATTCCCGCCTGGATGTAGACCGGAATCCGGACCGCGCCGAGATCGAGAGGGACCCCCGCCAGTTCGAACTCACCCTTGCGGGCGAGCGCGTTGCGCTGATACAGACCGCGCAGGTAGTCCATCAGGAGTTGCGCCGGAAACCGGGTCGAATCGGCGTTCCAGTACAGAAGGTCGAAGGCCGGAGGGTCCTTGCCGAGCAGGTAGTTGTTGATGACGAAGTACCAGATGAGGTCTGTGGACCGGAGTGCGTTGAAGGCGCTGGCCATCTGCGCACCGTCGAGGAAGCCCCGGGCCCGCACCTGGGGCTCGAGCAGGTCGACGTTCGCCGGATCGGTGAAAATGCGCAGGTCGCCGGCGTCTTCGAAATCCGCCTGGGCCGCGAAAAAGGTCGCGTTTGCGATGCGCGGGTCGTTCCTGGCGGCCATCAGGGCGAGGGCGGCGGCCAGGAGCGTGCCGCCGATGCAGTAGCCGATCGCGCTCACCTGGTTTTCGCCGGTGGCCTGTTCGATGGCGTCCAGCGCTGCGAACAGGCCGTCTCGGACGTAGTCGTCGAAGGTTTGGTCGGCCAGGCCTTCGTCCGGATTGACCCAGGAGATCATGAAGACGGTGTAGCCCTGCTCCAGGGCCCAGCGGACGAAGGAGTTCTTCGGTCTGAGGTCCAGGATGTAGAACTTGTTGATCCAAGGCGGCACGATCAACAGCGGCTGCCGGTAGACCCTTTCGGTCGTCGGCGTGTACTGGATGAGCTGCATCAGCGGCGTCTGGTGGATGACGCTGCCGGGCGTGGCGGCGAGGTTGCGGCCTACCTCGAAAGCTTCGAGGTCCGTCTGCTGCGGCCGCAGTCCGTCCCGACCCTCCTGAAGGTCGGATTGCAGGTTTCGCAGGCCGCGGACCAGGTTCTCCCCGTTCGAGCGGACCGTTTCGCGCACCACCTGCGGGTTGGTCAGCGCGAAATTGGTCGGCGCCAGCGCCTCGACGACCGTCCGGCTGAAGAATTCCAGTTTTCGGGCCGTGTCGGGATCGAGTCCCTGCATCTCGGACAGGGTTCGCTGCACCCACCGGGCGTGGAGCAGGTAGGACTGCTTCAGGAAGTCGAAGACCGGGTGGCTGACCCATTCCGTATCCCGGAAGCGATGGTCGTCCGCCGGGGGTTCGATGACGGCTGGTGCATCCCCTCCCATCATGCGGGCGGTGGTCCCCAGCCAGAGAGCCTGGTAATCGCGCCACAAGTCCATCTGGTGCATCAGGAGCTTCGCGGGATCGAACTGCAGACCGGCGAGTCCCCCGGCCGGGTGTTCCGCGTCGGGCTGGCAGGCGTCCGGCCCGGCGAAGGGGGATCCCCAGTCCGTCCAGACCGATTGCAGCCGGGCGGCGGCCTTGCCGAGGTTCTCGGCGAGGCCGGCGAGATCGGTTGCCGGTTCGTTGTCTGTGGCGCGGCGGGAATTCATGGATGCCCTCAGTACATGTGCTGGCCGCCATTGACGGACAGCGTGGACCCGGTGATGAAACCGGCTTCGTCCGCTGCGAGAAACGTGATCGCGCGGGCGATTTCTTCCGCCGTGCCCAGACGCTTGACCGGAATGCGGTCAATGATCTTCTGGAGGATGCCCTCCGGCACCGCGGCCACCATTTCGGTGTCGATGTAGCCGGGAGCGACCGCGTTCACCGTGATGCCGTGCGCGGCGCCTTCCTGCGCCAGTGCCTTGGTAAACCCGTGAATGCCTGACTTCGCGGCCGCGTAGTTGACCTGGCCGTACTGCCCGGCCTGGCCGTTGATCGAGCCGACATTGACGATCCGGCCGAAGTTCCTTTGCCGCATGCTCTCGATGACGGCCCGCGACATGTTGAAGCACGAACCGATATTGGTATCGATGACGCTTCGCCATTGCTTGTGGCTCATCCGGTGCATGGTGCTGTCGCGGGTGATGCCGGCGTTGTTGACCAGTATGTCAACCGGGCCGAGGTCGGCCACGACGCCCGCCACGCCGTCCTGGCAGGCCGCGAAATCCGACACGTCCCACCGGTAGACCGGAATACCGGTCTCGCTTCGGAAGCTCTCGGCCTTGTGGTCGTCGCGCCCGTAGACAGCGGCGACGCCGTACCCGGCGGCCTTGAAGGCAACGGCAGTGGCAGCACCGATGCCACGGGTCCCGCCGGTAACCAGAGCGATTCTGCTCATGACCTTTCTCGATTGGCGAAATGTTGAGTGTAGCCGTTACGACCCTGGGAGTCGCGCGGTGGGCGGGGACCAGGCGGACCCCCGTCCCCGCCCGGCGCACCGGGGGCCGGGGAATCCGCGATGGTGCAACTAGCGCGAGGCCCCAACCGGCCGGGTGAACGCCTCGACCGTGCTGTCCACACGCCGCTTGATAGGCTCCAGCGTCCTGGTCATCGCGTCTGCGGCAATACCGTTCAACCGGGTGGACTGATCGACCGCACGGCTGACGGCAAGCTTCGTCGACTCGATCTGCAGGTCGAGGAACTCCTGCGGGGTCTTGACCGTGAAGAACCGCTGCATCACGTCGAGGTGGCTGGCCGCCGCGGTCCTGGTGCAGTCGATGAGTCCCTCGCAGTACGCCTCCCACCCGGAAACCGCCGCCGTCGCCGCTTCCGACACTGCATCAAGGTTGTCCCGACCGGCTGACAGCGCCCGGTTGTAGCTGTCGCTGGCCAGGTGGATCTGTTCCTTGCCGGCGGCGGTGGCGCTTCGATAGCTCTTCTCCGCTGTCTCGGAGCCGGTCTTCACGGCGGTCTCCAGGGTTTCCTTGCCGGCGGCTGCGATCTTTTCCGCGGCTGCACGGGTCAGGGATTCAGAGTTGGACTTGTTGGCGGTCATGGGGGTCTCCGTCGGTTGGTTCCGGGCAGCGCGCTGCGGATTCGGCCCGGAAAATTTTGCAATGCAAAATATAATGCCGGACCGGCCCCCGGTCAAGGGGAGTGGCTGATATCTTTATCGTCGCGCCGGCCGCCGGCGGCCGGCCGGCAGGGAGGATGAGGCATGGGGGCGCCGGCGACGGGAAGGGCACCGGGAAATTCGGTACCGGCGCGAGCTTTGCATGTTGTAAAACATGAGAATCAAGGTTATGTGGAAGGCTTCGACCCATTCCCGGCGACCGAAAAATGCCTGGACCGGGCCGCTTCGCAACCGGTGCCGTGGCGAGTCGCCGGGCGGCCGTCACGACCAGGACGGCGGACAGGCGCAAGGGTCGGATCCGGACGCAGTTGCAGGCGCGTTCCTATGCACTGCAAAATACCGGCGTTCCGGTGCGGGCGGCCCGGTTTCGGAAGGATGAATCATGCACCCGAATGATGAAGCACCGAAAGCGTTCGCAGCCGGTGGCCCGGATCCGGTCGTGATTCGGAAATATGCCAATCGACGTCTCTACAACACGAGCGAGGGATGCTTCGTGACGCTTGATGATCTGCACACCATGGTCAAGCAGGGAGAGACGTTCACCGTGCAGGATGCGAGATCCGGCCAGGACCTTACGTGTTCGATTCTCGCGCAGATCATTTCGGAAGAGGAAACCCGGGGCCGCAACCTGCTTCCGCTGAACTGCCTGCGCCAGATTCTGCAGGCCTACGATTCCGGGTCGGGCCCGCAGTTCCGGTCCTTTCTGGAACGCAGCATGGAATTCTTTGCCGCCAATCAGCAGCAGGTCTCCGAGCAGGTGCAGAACCTGTTCGGAGGCAGCCCTCCGGGTGATGCGGCGCAACGGTTCATCGAGCTCGGGCGCCAGAACGTGGAGATGTTCCGGCGCTCCATGGAGTGGTTTGCACCTTCCGGAACCGGTGGTTGGCCGGATGATGCGTCCGCCCCCGCCGCCGACGGGCAGCCGCGAGACGAGGAAATCAGGCAGCTTCGCCAGCAACTGGCGGATCTCGAGAGGCGCCTTGACGATCTTTCCCGAAAGACATGAGCCTTGCGGCCGCCTGCCTCCACCGCGTTGTGGCGGCAGCGAATTCCACCGGCCGAAAGGCTCCGCCTGGACCGGCCCCTAGCCCGGATTTCTCACCAACAAGACTGTACATGGGACCAAAACCGTGGTACAAACCGACGAATCAACACCTTATCGGTGTGCCACGGAGAGGTCCCATGCAACCAGAGTGTACCCCGAAGCAATTGTGTTTTGAAGGCCTGGGTCGCCGTCGGGTGGAGGGGTGTTTCGACGGCGGTCGGCTGACGACGGACGGCGGCGTACTGCTCCTGCGGGAGGTCGACCAGCGGTTCCGCGTGACGAAGCGTCTGGCTGGCTGCTTCCAGGATCATCGCGCAGAAACGCGCATTGAGCATCGTCTGGAGACGCTGGTTGCCCAGCGGGTACTGGGGCTGGCGGCGGGGTATGAGGATCTGAACGATCACGACCGTCTGCGCACGGACAGCCTGCTGGCGCTGGCGAGCGGATGCCAGGATCTCACTGGGGAACAGCGCCGCCGGGAGCGGGACCGGGGCCAGGCGCTGGCGGGTTCAAGCACCCTGAACCGGCTCGAGCTCAGCGAGCCGGACACGGCGGCCGGAGACCGGTACAAGAAAATCGCGGCCGACCCGGCGGCGATGGACTCGCTGCTGGTGCAATTGTTCCTCGAGTCTCATGACGAACCGCCCGGGGAGATCGTGCTCGATCTGGATGCGACCAACGATCCGCTGTACGGGAATCAGGAGGGTCGGTTCTACCACGGCTATTACGACGAATACTGCTATCTCCCGTTGTACATCACTTGCGGCGACTTCGTCCTGTGCGCCCGGCTGCGTCCGGCCGATGTCGATCCGGCGAAAGGATCGGTGGAGGAACTGCAGCGGATCGTGGCCCAGATCCGCGCCGTCTGGCCGAACATTCCGATCCTGGTGCGCGGCGACGCCGGCTTCTGCCGCGATGGACTCTTGACCGGGTGTGAAGAGACTGGCCTCGACTACGTGTTCGGTCTGGCCCGCAATAACCGTCTGGAAAAGTGGCTGGCGAAGGCGCTGTACAAGTCCCGGCGCCGCTGCGCCGCCACGGGGCAGGCGTCCCGGCGGTTCCGGGACCGGCGTTATCGGACCCAGAAGTCCTGGAGCCGCACCCGCCGGGTGGTCGGCAAAGCCGAGTGGCTGCCGGGACTGAGAGGCGCGAATCCGCGTTTCGTCGTCACCAACCTGCCGGCGGATGCGGTCGGCGCACAGCCGCTGTACGAAAAGGTGTACTGCGCCCGCGGGGACATGGAGAACCGCATCAAGGAACACCAGCTCTGGCTCTTTGCCGATCGGACCTCGACCGCCAAGATGCGCGCCAACCAGTTGCGACTGTACTTCTCGACCTTCGCCGGGATGCTGATGACCCTGCTGCGCCGGTTTGGCCTGTCGGGCACCGCGCTGGCTCGGGCCACGGCCGACACGATCCGCACCCGGCTGTTCAAGATCAGTACCCGCATCACCGTCAGCCGGCGCCGGATCCGCATCGCGTTCGCGTCGGTCTATCCGCTCCAGTCGCTGTTCGCTCACGTGCTCGCGGCCCTGCGGGCGCCACCGGCCCGCGCCGGCCCCGCCTGACCGCCCACCCACAGACCGTTCACGGCAGGGATTCGACGCGCTGCTCTGGAGCGCCAACGGCGGAGTCTGTCCGGCGTCCGGTTATTTCCACGTGCCCGCCGCCGAATCGGCCTCATGAGACCCCTCACCGACCTCCGAGAGCGGGTTGCCAAGCCTCCGTAGTGCGATTCCTGACCCGAACGCCGGCTGAATCGGTGTGCAGTGCGCTCAGTGCCGTCGTGTCGGGCGCTGGTGAGAAATGCGCGCTAGAGCGGGCGGCAGTGGCACCGGGCCGGATTCGGCATACCGCCATGGAAAGATCGTAACGGCTCACACCCCTTGCGGTGAGTGCAATTCATCGTGCAGTCCCACGGGGTGCGCCTGACAGCGCACAACATCCGGATTCACGGTTGGATCTCGTGCGCTTGAAAATCAGGATGCCAGGGTGCCGGGCCGTTACCGTCAATCCTTGATGGCATCTTCCGGCACCGGCGGAACCTCCGGTGCCCGACCCAGAAACCGGATCAGGGCACCGCGCTTCGTCGCACCTGCGCGCGCCGTGAGGAAGTCGGCGCTGAGCATGAATCCGTTCAGGCGTTCGTTGACAGCCGCAGACCGACAGCCCCGCACAGCACCATCGCCATGAAGACCAGCTGAAGAGCCTTGAGCTGCTCAGCGAAGACGAACCAGCCGATTATCGCTGCGGCGACGATGCCGATGCCGGACCAGATGGCATAAACGATACCGAGCGGGAGAACTTTCATGGCCGGCGCGAGCAGCCAGAAACAGGCACTGTAGCAAACTAGTGCCCGCCAGAACCCCCTCCCGGTTCTGGGCTACAGATGTCATTTTGACCCGATCCGCGCCCCGTTCGGCGGCCAGCTCAGGTCAAATTCCGGGTGTTTTCTCCGGGCCAGCGCCGCGCGGCGTGCCGTTTCTGTCAGAATCAGTCCGGTTGGCTGTCATCCGCGCATAGGTGTCCCTCCTGGTTCCGTTCGACCAGGTGGAAATCGATGACTTGAGGTGGAGCCGTCAGGCGGTTCGTCGTCGTCGTGCCTTGCGACGCAGCAGCAAACCGATGCGATGGACGTTCAAGGCGAGCACGGAAAGACCGACTACCTGCGCAAAACCGTCGGCTCCATGAGCCAGAACGCGGTCAAGTCCGCGTTGCTCAAGGTTGTTGATCGCGGATTCCACCGCCAAATGCTTGCGACGCATCTCGGCAAACTCCTTTTCTTGTTCGCGGGCCCGCTCGGTCTTGCTGAGAAAACCTTTCTTGGGCAGCACGTTGTCGTCGAGCAGATCGTCGAGACGGCGACGGTTTTCCGGACTGTGAAAACCGCGATCAAAACTGACCGCGCGGAGCTCCGGAAACCGCTCTTGCGCAGCCTTCACCATCGGTACCGCGTAATCGACATCGCTCCCTTTCCACATGATCTCATGGTGCAGCACGAAACCGTGATGATCTTCGAGAATGCACACCGGCACCCCGAGTTCCACCGGTACGCCGGCCTTGCCCTTCGAAATCCAGCGTGTGTGCGGCTCGAAAAGGGAAAACACCTTCTCGTTTTGCGGGATGGTCTCGTGCTTGAGCAGACGACGTTCGACCTGGTCCATCTGCCGCCTGGCATGGGCGAGAAACACGTCGATGGTGACCAGCGTCAAGCCAGAGACACCCCGGGCGAGCAGCAGCGGCAGGGCTTGTTCGACACGCTGCACCAGTTCCTGACAACGCGAGAGATACGCCTCGACCGGGTGTGATTTCTGTATGGCGAGCTGTCAATTTTTTAATGCGTTGAAATTAAAAGGTATTTTCTGATTCAGGTTCGGAAGCCTGCGCGGATTCGGCCAATTTCGCGAAAATCAGCCGCTCCGGCCGTGATTTTTCCACGGGCACCGTCTTCGACGATGCTCCCGGCCTTGGCTTCTTGGGGGTGTAGAGTGCTCCTCAAACTCAAAAACCGCCCCTGGACGGGGCGACAAAAGGAGCACTCCAATGACCAACGTACAGATTGACGCCTCGATTGCCAAGAACGCCGATGGCAGCGTATCCGTCGAAGCGGCGCAGGAAGCCTTGGTGGAGGTGGGTGCCGCGCTGGTGAAAAAGGCCACCGGGCTCAACCTGGCGGGGAACGTGGCGACGCTGTACCGCCATGACCCGCTGACAGCCGAGAGCCAGCTCCGGGACATACTCTTCGGTCTGGCCCGCACCATCCTGACCGACGCGTTCACTGCGCTTGACGATCATGGCAAGACGGTCAAAGTCGAGGGGAAAACCTATCGCAAGGCCGCACCCACGTCGGGCCGGGCGATGACGCTCTTCGGACCGGTCGACTTCCTGCGGTCAATACGAACTTCGCCGAGTTCGCGGTGCGGATTGCGGGCGTATCTCATGCTTTACTCGCGAAGAATCGCTGGAATCGTCGGGATCGGGGGGCAAACCGGCCGGAAACAGCCTTTTCGTCCCAATATTCGATCACAACATTATCGGTATTTTCGCTTAGAGTCAACCTTTTGATAATTTTCTGGCGGGCACTAGTTACGGATTATTTGCTCGACCGGTTCACTCCAACGGCGCAATCGTAACTTGTTATCAGGCTGTGGCCTGATTTTATCGATTGATCCATCAGGCCATAGCCTTATTGCAAGCGCAATATAATAAGGCTATAACCTGATATCATATTACCTAAAAACAGGCTATAGCCTTATGAGCGCCACCAGAAAAGCCGTTCCACGCCAGCGCTTGGATCAACGCTTCTCATCCATGAAGCCGGAATCCCGCTACCGTCCTCCGCCGAAAGGCTGGATCAGGGCGATACGCGACGCTTTGGGCATGTCCGGCACCCAACTCGGTCAACGTATAGGCGTGAAGGCCCAAAGCGTGGCCGACATCGAGAAATCGGAGACCTCCGGAACCATCCAATTAAAGACGCTTCGCAGGGTGGCGGAGGCGCTGGACTGCGTAGTCGTCTACGCCCTCATACCAAAATCTTCGCTGGAAGACATGGTTCAGAGTAAAGCGCGCGAGATCGCGCGCAAAGAACTCGTCCGGATCGCGCATACGATGGACCTTGAGGCCCAAGGCCTGTCTCAGGAAGAGCGCGAAGAGCAGATTGAAACCTATATTCGTGATCACCTTCGAGAGCGTGATCTATGGGAGGATGCTTGAGCGATCTCTTCGATGAGCCGGACGATGCGACCCCTCTCGAGCCGGAAGAGCGCGAGGGTCTGCTCCAGACCTGGATCACCTATCGGCGAGACCTGAACGAGGCGGAGCAAACGAACATCGCTGCGGGCACGGCATGGACCTGGCGCGTTCGCCGACGCGACCTGCTCTCGGAGGAGTTCCTCCGGCAGCTTCACAAGCGCCTCTTCGGCGACGTCTGGGCCTGGGCCGGCGAGTTTCGCAGAACCGAGCGGAACATCGGTATCGAGCCAGTGCGGGTCCCCGTCGAACTCAGAACGGCATTCGACGACTCTCGTTATTGGATTGAACACGAGACGTTCCCGCCTGACGAGATTGCTGTGCGTCTCCATCACCGGCTTGTTGCAATCCACCCGTTTTCCAACGGTAATGGTCGAACGACGCGCTTGATGGGAGATTTGGTGGCGGCGCGGCTCGGCCAGGAACCTTTTACATGGGGCAGGCAGAATCTGACCGACGTCAGCGAAGCACGCGCTAGATATGTCGCCGCCCTTCGGGCCGCAGATAACCACGACATCGGGCCACTGTTGGAGTTCGCGCGCTCGTAGCTCGTGCCCGCCAGACCCCCCCCCCCCGGTTCTGGGCTACAGATGTCATTTTGACCCGATCCGAGCCCCGTTCGGCGGCCAGCTCAGGTCAAATTCCGGGTGTTTTCTCCGGGCCGGCGCCGCGCGGCGTGCCGTTTCTGTCAGAATCAGTCCGGTTGGCTGTCATCCGCGCATAGGCTTTCACTGAGTCACTGTTGACTTCCGACATTGCCTGGCGTATGTATTCCGCCATGCAGATCGGCACGCGCATGATTTCCGCGGACACCGCGGCGTGGTTCCAGAGGACGGCGGCCGCTGGCGAGACCAGTCGCCACGGACTGGCCCGCGGCCTGTGTGAACGCGAGGACTGGCGCAATGCACGGGGTGCCCTGTGCGTGGCGTCAGCCAAGCGAGCGCTGCCGAAGCTGGCCCGGGAGCTGCACGTGGCGCTGCCGGCGAAGCGGGCCTGCCGCTTGGTGTCGAACGCCCGCCCGGAGATCGCCCGGTCGGAGTCGGCGGTCACGCTGTCCTGCTCGTTGCGGGAGCTGGGCGAAGTCCGTCTTGAACCGGTCGGCGCGGCGGAGGTCGGTCGCTGGCGGGCGATGATGGAGCGCTGGCATCCGCAGGGTTGCCCGAAAGCACCGGGCGCGGTCCTGAACTACTGGATCGTGTCCGCGCGCCACGGTCGCCTCGGCGGTCTCGGTTTCCGGGCCGCCAGTTGGCACGTGAAGGCCCGTGACCAGCACATCGGCTGGTCAAACGAGGCGAAGCGCCATCACCTCAACCGGTTGCTCAACCACTACCGTTTTCTCCTCATGCCCGGCGTCGCCGTGCCGCATTTGGCGTCACATGTTCTGGGTCTGGCGCGGCGGCAGATCGGGGACGACTGGGAGCAGCAGCACGGCGTGCGCCCGCAGATGGCCTACACCTACGTCAACGAGACCCGGCCGGGGACGTGCTACCGTGCGGCCAACTGGTCGTGCGTCGGCTGGACGGCCGCGCAGGATCGGGCCGGCGTGGCGAAGGCGCCGTGCCGGATTTTCATGGTGCCGCTCCAGCGGGGCTGGAAACGGCGGATGCGCACCGTGCCGCGGCGGCCGATCGGCACCCGGGTGGATGCCCATGTGAAGGATCCGGGCCCGAACGGCGACTCCGAGTTTGCCTATGTGGATCATCATGATGGGCGGTTGGGAGACCGGATCCGGCGGATTGGCGACATCTGGGGCCGTCAGGCTGCCGCCACGATTCCCGAGATGTTTCCGGAGTCCGCGGAACGGCAGGCGGTGTACCGCCTGTTGTCGAACCGGGAAGTCACCATGAAGCATGTGCTCGGCTCCCATGTCGAGGCCACGGTGAAGCGCTGCCGCGCCCACCGCCGGATCCTCGCGGTGCAGGACACGACGATGCTCAATTACAGCGGCCGTTCGGCGGTCACCACCGGCCTGGCGCCGCTCGGCGGCGGCGGTCAGGGGTCGACGGGACTGGCGGCGCACATGATGCTGGCGTTCGTACCCGGCGGGCGTCCGCTGGGCGTACTGTCGGCCGATGCCGACTTTCGCCGTGCGGGGAAGAAAGAGACGGAAAGCCGCCGCTGGGAGGACGGGGTGCGGGTGAGCGCCGAACTGGCGGCGGCCTGCAAGGACACGGAAGTCATCTGCGTCGGCGACCGCGAGATGGACATCTGGGCCGTCCATCGTCTGGCGGCGCAGACGGAGGTCCGCGTCGTGGTCCGCGCCTGCCGCTCGAAACAGCGCCGGGTGGTGACGGCCGACGGTTCGCCGCAAGACCTGTTCTCCTTTATCGACACGCAGCCCGAACTGGGGCGGAAGACCCTCGTGCTTGATGCCGCCGGCGGCCCGCGCCGCCGGCCGTCCCGCACGGTCAAACTGTTGCTGCGGGCGGCGCGGGTGACGGTCCTGCCGCCGGGAGACGCCCGGACGGACGCGCCGCTGGAGATGCTGGCCGTGCAGGTCCGTGAGGTGACCCCGGCCGATCCGGCCAAGCCCCTGAACTGGGTCATCCTGTCCAGCACCGGCGAGGCGACGCTAGAAACCGCGCTCGAGGTGATCGAGATCTACGAAGACCGCTGGGCCATCGAACGGTACTTCGACACCCTCAAGAACGGCACCCGCATCTGTGACCGCCGGCTGGACGACGCCGAAGACCTGCGCAAGTGCCTGGCTTTCGATGCCGTCGCCGCCTGGCGCATTCACGAACTGTCGCGTCTGGCCCGCGAGGCACCCGATACGCCCGCCACCGAGATCGTACGACCGGTGGAGGTCGCGGCGCTCAACCGCATTCTGACGGCCTATCGCATGCCGACCCTCAGCGAGGCCGATCATCGCGGTCGTCGCTCCCCGAACACAGGCCGTGGAGCCAGGGAGGCGTCCGCCGCTGCCAGGGCGCCACCCACCGTTCGCGACTATGTCCTCGGCATGGGCCGCATCGTCGGCTTCGAGTCCTCCAAGAGACAACCCCTGCCCGGCCCGCTCAAATGCTTCCGGGGTGACGAAAAAATCCAACTCATCGTCCACGTCATCGAAAACACGGAGTTAACCCGAACTTCCAGCGGGATTCGGGCGCAACTCATTAAAATACGCTTTCAGATCAACGAACTATGAGAGATTTGAGGATTTTCAGGCCAAATTTCCTGTCCATGTATTTTGCCGGTACGTTTTTTCCGGTCCCCTGTTGACATCATAGATTTTGACCCGTATATGGATGTTCATGTATGTGGAAGTCGTCCCCAACCGCAATTCGCCGCCGGCGGTGTTGCTGCGCGAGTCCTACTGGGACAAGGAGCAGCGCAAGGCGCGCAAGCGGACCCTGGCCAACCTGTCGAAGCTGCCACCCGGCCTGGTCGACGAAATCCGGGCCTGCCTCAAGGGGCAGTCGGCCCGCGAACTGTCGGACGCGTTCACCATCGAACAGGCTTTGCCGCACGGCCATGTCGCCACCATCCTCGGCACCCTGAAACGGCTCGGTCTCGATACCTTGATCCATCCCCGTCCGTCGCGCCAGCGCGACCTCGTGGTGGGGATGATCGCCGCCCGCATCCTGGACCCGAGAAGCAAGCTGGCGACCGCCCAGGGCCTGGCTTCGGCAAGCCCGACCGACACCCTGGCGCACGAACTTGATATTGCCGATACCGACGCCCACGAACTGTATGCCGCGATGGACTGGCTGCTGTCCCGGCAGCCGGACATCGAGCGCCGACTAGCCCGAACTTCCAGCGGGATTCGTGCGCAACTCATTAAAATACGCTTTCAGATCAACGAACTATGAGAGATTTGAGGATTTTCAGGCCAAATTTCCTGTCCATGTATTTTGCCGGTACGTTTTTTCCGGTCCCCTGTTGACATCATAGATTTTGACCCGTATATGGATGTTCATGTATGTGGAAGTCGTCCCCAACCGCAATTCGCCGCCGGCGGTGTTGCTGCGCGAGTCCTACTGGGACAAGGAGCAGCGCAAGGCGCGCAAGCGGACCCTGGCCAACCTGTCGAAGCTGCCACCCGGCCTGGTCGACGAAATCCGGGCCTGCCTCAAGGGGCAGTCGGCCCGCGAACTGTCGGACGCGTTCACCATCGAACAGGCTTTGCCGCACGGCCATGTCGCCACCATCCTCGGCACCCTGAAACGGCTCGGTCTCGATACCTTGATCCATCCCCGTCCGTCGCGCCAGCGCGACCTCGTGGTGGGGATGATCGCCGCCCGCATCCTGGACCCGAGAAGCAAGCTGGCGACCGCCCAGGGCCTGGCTTCGGCAAGCCCGACCGAC
Source organism: Alphaproteobacteria bacterium (assembly GCA_965203385.1). Taxonomy (GTDB): domain Bacteria; phylum Pseudomonadota; class Alphaproteobacteria; order TMED109; family TMED109; genus VXPW01. The sequence goes on along the minus strand of OZ241893.1, from coordinate 641,726 downwards.
ACCCTGGCGCACGAACTTGATATTGCCGATACCGACGCCCACGAACTGTATGCCGCGATGGACTGGCTGCTGTCCCGGCAGCCGGACATCGAGCGCCGACTAGCCGCCCGTCACCTCGAGGAAAACGCGCTGGTCCTGTGGGACCTGACGTCGGTGTGGATGGAAGGCCGCCGCTGCGCTTTGGCCCGGTACGGCCATTCCCGGGACGGCAAGAGCGGCAAGCTCCAGGTGGAATTCGGGCTGTTGTGCGATCGCGACGGGCGGCCGGTTGCGGTCGAGGTGTTCGACGGCAACACCAGCGATCCGGCCACCGTCGCCACCGTAGTCAAGCGGGTGCGGGACCGGTTCGGCCTCGACCGGGTGGTGGTGGTCGGCGACCGCGGCATGCTGACCGAGGCCCGGATCCGGGAGGACATCGAACCGGCCGGTCTGGACTGGATCAGCGCCCTGCGGTCAACGGCGATCCGCCAGCTGGTCGCCGCCGAGGCCTTTCAGCCGTCCCTGTTCGACGAGCGGGACCTCGCGGAAATTACCTGCGAGGAGTTGTATCCGGGCGAACGGCTGATGGTCTGCCGCAACCCGGCGCTGGCCGCGGAACGGGCCCGGACCCGCGAGGCGCTGTTGCAGGCCACCGAGGCCGACCTGCGCGCAGTGGACGCGGCCACCCGGCGCGAAAAGTACCGTCTCAAGGGGAAGCTGGCGATCACCCGGCGCCTCGACAAGGTACTGGGCAAGCGCAAGATGCGGAAACACTTCATCGTCACGGTGCGGAGCACGCGATTTACCTGGAAGCGCGATACCGCAAGTATCGCCGCCGAAGCGGCGCTCGACGGGTTTTACATCGTGCGCACCAGCCTGCCAGAAACCACGATCAGCGCCGATGAAACGGTGCGATCGTACAAGAGTCTGGCACGGGTGGAGCGAGCCTTTCGCAGCCTGAAAACCGTGGATCTGAAAGTCCGACCCGTTCACCATCGCCTCGCCGACCGGGTGCGGGCCCATATCCTGTTATGCACCCTCGCCTATTACGTCGAATGGCATCTGCGTGACGCTTGGAAGTCGATCCTGTTCCACGATGAAGGGCCACCCCGGTCAAAATCGGCCGTCGCGCCGGCAACACCATCCCGCTCGGCGCAGACCAAGGCGGCGACCCGGATGACCATCAACCGATTGCCGGTCCACCATTTCCAGGGCCTCATGCAACATCTGGCGACCCTGACCCGGATGCAGGTGGCGCCGAAATCGGAAACCTCGGCTCAGTTCGAGATGCTGTCACAACCCACCCCGGTACAGAAGGAGGCCTTCCGCCTGCTCGGTCTGCGGATTTCCTGACAACCTGTCCAGTAAAATCACGTCAGAATTTTTGCATGTCATTCCGATTCAAGGCATTATGTGCTCAGCACTCTGGAAGTTCGGACTAGCCGCCCTTCACCTCGAGGAAAACGCGCTGGTCCTGTGGGACCTGACGTCGGTGTGGATGGAAGGCCGCCGCTGCGCTTTGGCCCGGTACGGCCATTCCCGGGACGGCAAGAGCGGCAAGCTCCAGGTGGAATTCGGGCTGTTGTGCGATCGCGACGGGCGGCCGGTTGCGGTCGAGGTGTTCGACGGCAACACCAGCGATCCGGCCACCGTCGCCACCGTAGTCAAGCGGGTGCGGGACCGGTTCGGCCTCGACCGGGTGGTGGTAGTCGGCGACCGCGGCATGCTGACCGAGGCCCGGATCCGGGAGGACATCGAACCGGCCGGTCTGGACTGGATCAGCGCCCTGCGGTCAACGGCGATCCGCCAGCTGGTCGCCGCCGAGGCTTTTCAGCCGTCCCTGTTCGACGAGCGGGACCTCGCGGAAATTACCTGCGAGGAGTTGTATCCGGGCGAACGGCTGATGGTCTGCCGCAACCCGGCGCTGGCCACGGAACGGGCCCGGACCCGCGAGGCGCTGTTGCAGGCCACCGAGGCCGACCTGCGCGCAGTGGACGCGGCCACCCGGCGCGAAAAGTACCGTCTCAAGGGGAAGCTGGCGATCACCCGGCGCCTCGACCAGGTACTGGGCAAGCGCAAGATGCGGAAACACTTCATCGTCACGGTGCGGAGCACGCGATTTACCTGGAAGCGCGATACCGCAAGTATCGCCGCCGAAGCGGCGCTCGACGGGTTTTACATCGTGCGCACCAGCCTGCCAGAAACCACGATCAGCGCCGATGAAACGGTGCGATCGTACAAGAGTCTGGCACGGGTGGAGCGAGCCTTTCGCAGCCTGAAAACCGTGGATCTGAAAGTCCGACCCGTTCACCATCGCCTCGCCGACCGGGTGCGGGCCCATATCCTGTTATGCACCCTCGCCTATTACGTCGAATGGCATCTGCGTGACGCTTGGAAGTCGATCCTGTTCCACGATGAAGGGCCACCCCGGTCAAAATCGGCCGTCGCGCCGGCAACACCATCCCGCTCGGCGCAGACCAAGGCGGCGACCCGGATGACCATCAACCGATTGCCGGTCCACCATTTCCAGGGCCTCATGCAACATCTGGCGACCCTGACCCGGATGCAGGTGGCGCCGAAATCGGAAACCTCGGCCCAGTTCGAGATGCTGTCACAACCCACCCCGGTACAGAAGGAGGCCTTCCGCCTGCTCGGTCTGCGGATTTCCTGACAACCTGTCCAGTAAAATCACGTCGGAATTTTTGCATGTCATTCCGATTCAAGGCATTATGTGCTCAGCACTCTGGAAGTTCGGGTTAACAATGATAGAGTGAAAGGCGCATAGGTGTCCCTCCTGGTTCCGTTCGACCAGGTGGAAATCGATGACTTGAGGTGGAGCCGTCAGGCGGTTCGTCGTCGTCGTGCCTTGCGACGCAGCAGCAAACCGATGCGATGGACGTTCAAGGCGAGCACGGAAAGACCGACTACCTGCGCAAAACCGTCGGCTCCATGAGCCAGAACGCGGTCAAGTCCGTGTTGCTCAAGGTTGTTGATCGCGGATTCCACCGCCGGATGCTTGCGACGCATCTCGGCAAACTCCTTTTCTTGTTCGCGGGCCCGCTCGGCCTTGCTGAGAAAACCTTTCTTGGGCAGCACGTTGTCGTCGATCAGATCGTCGAGACGGCGACGGTTTTCCGGACTGTGAAAACCGCGATCAAAACTGACCGCGCGGAGCTCCGGAAACCGCTCTTGCGCAGCCTTCACCATCGGTACCGCGTAATCGACATCGCTCCCTTTCCACATGAAACTCAATACGAACTTCGCCGAGTTCGCGGTGCGGATTGCGGGCGTATCTCATGCTTTACTCGTGAAGAATCGCTGGAATCGTCCGGATCGGGGGGAAACCGGCCGGAAACAGTCTTTTCGTCCCAATCTTCGATCACACATTATCGATATTTTCAATTAGAGTCAACACATTGATAATTTTCTGGCGGGCACGAACTATTGCCTTTCAGCCGGTGCCTGTCCTCTGGAATCGACGGCCACCATCCTGCGACCGAACGTTTACAACCGCACGAGCGGGTCCAAGCCGTGGCATCCTTCTGATGCAGCGATCAAACCCTGTCGCGGGAGCTACGACCGGGGCCGCTCGACACGTTTGGCACAAGCTCTGAATCCAGAACGCCTGGCCGACAATGCGCGTTCCGTCCCGCCGGCGCGCGCGCGGCGGGACATCACTCGGCAGGAACCGGAGTTGCCGCGATCCGGTGAGTCCTGCGGCGCTGGCGCCACGACGCCAGGTTTTCCCGCACCATCAGGGCACAGGGGGTCACGACCAGCGTCAGGATCGTCGCGAAAGCGATGCCGAACACGATGGCGCTGGCCAGCTGCACCCACCACTGGGTGGACGGAGCCCCGACCTCGACCTCGCGGGTGATGAGGTCGATGTTGGCCTGGAGCACCATCGGCGTGAGGCCGAGGATGGTCGTGATCATGGTCAGCAGCACCGGCCTGAGACGCTGCGCTCCCGTGCGCAGCACGGCTTCGAGAGGATCGGATACGGTCCTGCGCAACCGGTCAAACGTATCGATGAGCACGATGTTGTTGTTGACCACGATACCGGCGAGCGCGATGACGCCGATGCTCGACATGATCATCCCGTAGGGCTTCCCGGTCACCAGCAGACCGATCATCACCCCGACCGTCGACATGACGACGGCCGAGAGAATGAGGAACGCGGAATAGAAGCTGTTGAACTGGGTGACGAGAATGATGGCCATCATGAAGAGCGCCACGCCGAACGCCTTGAGGAGAAACTCGGAAGCTTCTTCCTGGCGTTCGTTGTCGCCCCGGAATGCCACCGTGATCCCGGGGTCGAGCTCGATTCCGCCGACCCAGGCCTCGAGTTCCCGCACCACGGTGTCCGCCAGCACACCCTCCTTGATATCCGCCTGGATCGTCATCACGCGCTCGCCATCGACCCGGTCGATCCGGCCGACCCGCGGGCCGGCAGTCCGGTGCACGAAGTTCGAAAGCGGCACGTGGCCGGCTGCGGTTTCGATGCGCAGCTGATCGAGCTGGTCGAGGGTGCGCAGAGGTTCGGGGAAACGCAGAAGCACATCGATTTCCTCGTCGGAATCCGCGAGGCGCATCGTCGTGATGCGGAACCCCTTGGTCACCATCTGGATGATCGAACCGACCGCTCCGACATCGGTGCCGAACTTGGAGGCCTGGGACCGGTCCACGTCGACGTTCCACTGGATGCCCGCCAACGGCCGGCTGTCCTCGATGTCCTTGAGTTCGGGCATCTGGTCGAGATGGTCGCGCAGCCTGGCCACGGTTTCTTCCAGCACCGCGGGATCGGACGACGAAACCTGGATGTTGATGGGTTTGTCGGTGGCAGGGCCCTGGCGCTGGCCGCGCGGCTCGACGACGATCCCGGCCAGGTGCGCACTTCGCGCCAGCACCTCCTCGAAGATGGCGGTGGCCGGGCGTCGCCGGGACCAGTCGGCGAGTTCGACGTTGACCGTGCCGATCACGTCCTCGGCATCCCAGTCCCTTGCCGCGCCCGAGGTCGTGTAGATCGAAGCGAATTCCTCCATGTCCAGGATTCCGTCTTCGACCTCGCGCACCAGCAGGTCCTTTTCGCGCGTCGACAGGTTGCCCCGCGCGTGGATCTGGAACGCCGCCCGTTCGGGCTCGATGCTGGGAAAGAACTCGATTCCCTTGCCGTGACGGGCGTAGGCGATCTGGACCGCCACCAGCAGGAAGACGGCGGCGAGCAGGACCTTGGCCGGATGGCGCAAGAGCGCCCTGAGGACGCCGATGTAGAGGCCGGTAAATCCGCGGACCCCCTCCAGACCGCTTCCCGAATCCGGGCTCAGCGCCCGGGCCTGCGCGCGGTCGGTTTCCATGGACTTGCCGAAGAGCGAACCCAGGGTCGGGACAAAGATTAGCGCCATGGCCAGGGAGGCCGAGAGCACGGCAATCAGCGTGATCGGCAGGAACTTCATGAATTCGCCGACGACCCCGGTCCAGAACATCAACGGGAAGAACGCAACCAGCGTGGTCAGGGTCGAGGCGATGATGGGCCACGCCATGCGGGAAGCGGCCGAGAAATAGGCTTTCGAGCGGTGCATGCCCTCGGCCATTTTCCGGTCGGCGTACTCGGTCACGACGATGGCGCCGTCGACCAGCATGCCGACCGCGAGAATCAGACTGAAGAGGACCACGATGTTCAGCGTCAGTCCGGCGATGGCCAGCACCAGGATACCGGTCAGGAACGAGCCCGGTATGGCGACACCGACCAGGGCGGCGGAGCGCCAGCCCAGCGACCACACGATGACGATCATCACCAGCAGGACCGCGGTGAGAATATTGTTCTGAAGATCGGAGAGCATGTCCCTGATGCCGATGGACTCGTCTCTCGAGAAGGTGACGGACACGCTCTTCGGCCAGTCGGCGCTGGTCCGGGCGACGACCTCCCTGACCTGTTCGACGGTTTCGATGATGTTCTCGCCGGTCCGCTTGGAGACCTCGATCGCGACCGCCGGTTTGCCGGCCACCCGGGCGTGGGACTGGGCATCCTTGAACGTTCTCCGGATCTCGGAGACGTCGCGGAACCGGGTGATCGCGTCGCCATCGATCTTGATCGGCAGTTCGAGAATCTCGCCGACCTCCTCGAACAGGCCCGGGACCTTGATCGCGAACCGGCCGGCGTCGGCGTCCATGACACCTGCTGCGACGGGTCGGTTGGAGCGGTTGAAGAACTGGGCGATCTGGTAGAGGTCGATCCGGTAGCTTTCGGCGATCACGGGGTCGACGACGATTTCGACCACCTCCTCCCGGTTGCCCCGGATATCGGCCTCGAGCACCTCGCTCAGCGCCTCGATGTCTTGCTTGAGGTCGCGGGCAAAGCGCACCAGGGTGCGATCCGGCACGTTCCCGGACAGCGTCACCACAAGCACCGGAAAGAGGGACAGGTTAACCTCGTGCACCGTGGGCTCGTCCGCATCTTCCGGCAGATCGGGCTTGACGAGGTCCACTCCGGTGCGCACGTCCTCGAGCGCGGTATCGACGTCGAATCCGGCTTCGAATTCCAGGGTCACGTTGGCCCCGCCCTCGTACGCCGTCGAACGCATCTCCTTGACGTTCTCTATGCCGCGCAGTTCCTGTTCCATGGGGCGCAGCAGCAGGCGGACCGCATCTTCCGGCGAGATGCCCTCGTGATTCATCACCACGTAGATGATGGGAACATTGATGTCCGGATCCGACTCCTTCGGAATCGTCGTGTAGACCGAAGCTCCGACGACCAGGATCAGGAGCAGCGTGAGCAGGACCGTACGCGGCCGGGCGAGTGCGGCCTCGATGATCGTGGTCACGATGTGCCGGAGAAGGGAGAGCCGTCCACGTGCACCGGGGTCACGGTTTCCCCGTCGAGCACGAAGTCCTGGCCAACGGTGATCAGGGTCAGGCTCGGCGGCAGGCCGCCCACATGGTATCCCCCGGCTTCCGCCGCGATGATCGAGACGGGAAGGAAACGGACGATATTGCCGTCATCGACGATCTTCACGCCGAGGACCCCTTGGTCGTCAAGGGTCAGGACCGACGGCGACACGAAATGGCTGGGAACACTCTTGAGCGGCAGCTTCACGACCGCCGTCATCCCGGCCCGGATGACGTGTCCCGGGTTGGGGGCTTCCAGTTCGATCCGGTAGGTGCGGGTCTGGGGGTCTGCCAGGCGGCCGACAAACCGCACGGTGCCGTTCAGGAGCTCGCCCGTGATCAGCTCCACGGTCCCCGTGCTGCCCGCGGCGAGCCGCGCGACCTGGCGCTCGCTGACGTGCGCCACGACCGTGAGCGGGTCGAGATCGACGATCTCGCCGAAATCGTTGTTCGCCCCGGTGAAGACGACCTTGCCGATCTCGAGTTCGGAATGCTCGAGAATACCCGAGATCGGCGACACGATTCGCGTACGCGAGATTTCCAGCTCGATCGCGGCGAGTTCGGCGCGGGCCCGGTCGAGGTTGGCGCGGGCCTGGGCGGCGGCGGCTTCCGTCCGCCATCCGCCCCTGGCGAGTTCGACCGACGCCTCGTGCTCGATCTCGAACTGGCGCACGCCCGATTTCGCCTTTTCCAGCCGCTCCAGGCGGTCGTCGAGCGCGAGCCGGGCGATCTCGGCGCCGGCCTCGACGAGGGCGCCCTCCTTGACGGCGACACTTTCGATCCGGCCGTAGGTCTGGGCGTTGAGCGGGACCACGCGGCCGGCCGCCGTCTGACCCGTCAGCACCAGTTCAAGCCGGTACGCCTGCGCCGTGCTGGCCGCCACCCGCACCTGCGTCGGCTCCGGCGCCTCCGGCCTGGCGGCGACCGTCAGGCTTTCGGCCGCCGGCAGCTTCTCGTCCAGCGTGCCGGAGAGGACCCAGGCGACGACACCGACCGCCAGGATCACAGCGAGTATGTGGGACGATCTCATGCTATCCGCATCGTGCCTGGCCGGCGCCGGTGACGGCCAATCCCGATCGCTTGCAGCATACCGTGATCGTGTCGGGCGGGGGAACTCCCGGCGGGTGCCGGCGCCCGCCTCCGGGGGGTCAGGCGGCAACGGCCTTCCTTGCGGCCGGCCGGGACCTTCGTCTGCACCGGGGGGCGCGGCCGTCGCTTCCCCTGATATCCCTTGCACCGCATCCGGCTTCGGCCTCCTGCTGCCGGCGCTGGAACCGCCCTCACCGCCGAATGGCCCCGATCCGATAGACTCGGACCTTCCGCCTTCCGCTCCCCTAAACATAGGGCCTTGCGTGTGACGACTTCGTTTCGGTTTCTGCACGCCGCCGACATTCATCTCGACAGTCCGCTCCGCGGGCTGGCCGGTCAGGAAGGGAACGCGGCCGAACGCGTTCGCACGGCCACGAGGGATGCACTCGATCAGCTGGTCGGGCTGGCGATCCGGGAGCAGGTCGAGTTTCTGGTCGTGGCCGGGGACCTCTACGACGGCGACTGGCGCGATTATCAGACCGGCCTGTTCTTCGTCGGACAGATGGGGCGGCTCAACGAGGCCGGAGTTCCGGTGTACCTCCTGCACGGCAATCACGATGCCGAAAGCCGGATCACCCGCCGCCTCGAGTTGCCCACCAACGTTCACGTGTTCGGCAGCCGCTCCCCCGAGACGTTCACGCTGAAGGAGGGGCGGGTGGCGCTGCACGGCCAGAGCTTCGAGCACCGGGACGTGACCGCCAACCTCGCCCGCGGCTATCCGCCGCCGGTTCGGGACGCCTTCAACATCGGCGTCCTGCACACCGGCCTCGGCGGCCTCGGCGGGCATGCGAACTATGCCCCCTGCTCGCAGGAGGACCTGGTGCAGAAGGGCTACGACTACTGGGCTCTCGGTCACGTGCATCAGCGCGCCGTGCTGCACGAGCGCCCGCACGTCGTGTTTCCGGGCAACCTCCAGGGGCGGCATGTGCGCGAAACCGGTGCGAAGGGCGCCTACCTGGTCTCGGTGGAGGCCGGCGAGGTGGCCGGGCTGGCGTTCGCTCCGTGCGACGTGGTGCGCTGGGTGGTGCTGGGGGTATCGCTGGACGGCGCCGAGGACATGGGAGAGGTCGCAAACCGCCTGGGCGGCGGACTCGAGACGGCGGTGGCCGCGGCCGACGGCGGTCCGTTGCTGGCGGTTCGCGTGGTCCTGGAAGGACGCACCGGCATGCATGCGCGGCTCACCGCGTCAGAGGACGAGATCCTGGCGGACGCCCGCGCCCGCGCCCTGGGGCTGGGCGACGAACGGGCCTGGATCGAGAAGGTCGTGGTCGCGACCGAGGCCCCGGCCGACCCGGAGGCCCTGGCGATCCGGGAGGATGCGGTCGGGGAACTGCAGCGGATGCTGCAGGATGCCGGCAGCGACGACGAACTGCTGGCCCGCCTGGCGGACGATATCGGGACACTGGTCCGGAGCCTGCCTCACGATGCGCGGAGTGCAGGCGACGATCAGGTACTCGCTGCGGCCGTGGCCGGCGATTACGCGGCGCTCGTCCGGCATGTGCTGCCGTACCTGTCGGCCCGCCTGGCCGTGGCCGAAGCGGGCTGAGGATGCGCCTGCGCCGACTCGACCTGGTCCGGTACGGGCGGTTCACGGACCAGTCCCTCGATCTGCCTGCGGCCGGCCGGGATCTGCACGTCATCTTCGGCCCGAACGAGGCCGGCAAGTCGACCGCCCTGGCGGCGATCGAGGACCTGCTGTTCGGGATTCCCGCACGGTCTCCGTACAACTTTCTCCACGATTACGGCAGTCTCCGGATCGGGGCGGTCATCGAGCACGGGGGCGAATCGCTGGAGGTCATGCGGCGCAAGGGCAGGAAGGACACGCTGCTCGGACCGGACGGTATCCCGCAGGCCGGCGGCGAGGGCGTGCTGAATCCCTGTCTGGCGGGCGCCGACCGGCCGTTCTTCGAGCGCATGTACAGCCTGGACCACGTTCGTCTGCGGGTCGGCGGGCAGGAAATTCTCGATGCCAGGAACGACGTCGGGCAGACACTGTTTTCGGCCGGCGCCGGCATCGTCGGGCTGCGGTCCCGGCTGGAAGGTCTGGAGAAGGAGGCCGACCATCTGTGGGGCTTCCGCCACGCCCGCCACCGCCGGTTCTACGTTGCCCGCGACCGACTCCGGCAGGCGGAAGAGGAGGTACGGGCGCAGACGGTCACCGTCGGCCGGTGGCAGGAGCTGAAGCGGGCGCATGATCAGGCCGAACGCGTCCACGCCGGGATCGACGCCAGGATCCGCGCCGCCAGCGTTGAACGCAGCCGTCTCGGCCGCATCCGGCGGGTCTTGCGGGGCGTGCGGAGAAAGCAGGAATGCGACGCGCAGCTGGCGGCCCTTGACGGGGTACCGGTGCTGCCCGAGGACGCGGCGGCGACGGTGGCCGGCGTGGAGCGGGAGGAGGCCGCGGCCGAATCGCGGGCGGCGCTGCTCGAGGAGCAGCTGACCGGCGCCCGGCGCGAACTCGAGGCGCTCCCCGTCGATGAACGGCTGCTGTTGCGGGCCGCGGACATCGGCCAGCTGCACGAGCGGCGGATCGAGATTCGTGGCGAGAAGGCGGACCTGCCCAAGCGCGAGGCGGAACTGGTGGCCGCGCACGAAGCGCTGCGGGCCAATGCCGTCGAGCTGGGATGGGACGAGACCGAAGCCGAGCCGTTGATGGCGCGCATCCCGGCCCGCACCCGGGTGCGGGCCGTACGCGCCCTGCTCGGCGAACGAGGCAAGCTGGAAGGGGAGGTCGTGAGCGAGGTCCGCCGGTTGCAGGAGGCGCGCGAAGCGCTCGCCGCGCTGCAGGCGAAACTCGAGCAGGCGGGGGAACCCGCGGACGCCTCGAGGCTGGCGGTCGCGGTTCGGACCGTGCGCGAACGCGGAGATCTGGCGGGTCGGATCCGGGCGGCCGAGAAAGCTCTCGAGGATGCACGGGAGCGGGTTCGCCGGCGGCTGCAGGCGCTCGATCCCGGCGGCCTCGACGACGCGGCGCTGGCCGCCCTCCGCGTGCCCCCCGCGGCGGCGGTGCAGCAGCAGCGCGAGCGCGGACAGGACTGGGAGCGGCGCCGGCAGGCGGTGCGCCAGGAGGCCGAGGCCGCGGGTCAGGAACTGGACCTGGCGGTCAGCGCCCGGGAGCGGGCGGTGCGCGGCGACCGCGTGGTCACCCTCGAGGAACTGGAGAATGCGCGCCGGCGCCGCGATGCGCTGTGGTCCCTGATCAAGACGGTGCACGTCGAGGGCGGAGCCGTAGCCGATGCGGACGTGCGCGGTCTGGAGGCGGACCCCGGGGAGTTGCCGCGGGCGTTCGAGCCGGCCGTGGCGCGAGCCGACGAACTGGCGGACCGGCGTTTCGACCGGGCCGAGGCGGCCGGGCGCCTGGCCGAACTCGACCGCAAGATCGGCGAACTGGAAGCCCGCCGCCGGCTGCAGCGGGAACAGGAGGCGAGGCTGGCCGAGGAAGGCGGGCGACTGGAGGCGGAATGGACGGCGGCGTGGCAGGCGGCGCCGTTCCGGCCGGGATCGCCGGCCGCCATGCTCGAATGGATGGAGGCCCGGCAGGCGGTGCTGGATGCCGTGGCCGAGCGTGTCGAGGCGGAAAGCGCGCTCGCATTGCTCCGCGTCGAGGCGCGCGAGGCGCGCGAGCAGATCACCGGAGAACTGGCCGCCGCCGGCGCCGGGGAAGCCGTTCGGGAGACCGACGGGCTGAGCGTGATCCTCGAGCGCGCGGCCGAGGTGCAGCGACGGTGTGAAGCCGAGGCGGACCGGAAGCAGCAGCTCGAGGCCGACGCGGCCAGGGCCGAACGGGAGGTGGAACACCGGGAGCGCGAGCTGGCGGCGGCCGAGGGAGCCTGGAGCCGCTGGCAGGAATCGTGGGCGGCCGCACTGGATCAGGTCGGACTTGCCCGGGACCCGGTGCCGGAAGCGGTCGTGGCGCAGATCGAGGTGATCGATCAGATGCGCGAGACCGCCGGTCATGCACGATCCTTGCGCCATGACCGGATCAACAAGATTCGGCGCGACCTGGCCGATTTCGAACGCGAAGTCGGGGCGCTCGTCCGCGACCTGGACCCGGAACTGCTCGGGCAGCCGGCCGAAGATGCGGTGCTGGAACTCGAGCAGCGCCTGGCGGCGGCCCGGCGGGTGCAGGCGTTGCGGCAGAAGAAGGCCGAAGAGGTGGACCGCCTGGCCGCGGCGGTGGCCGAACTGGCAGGAAAGCGCCGGGAACGGATGGCGGCAGTCGCGCACCTGAAGGCAGCGGCGCGGGCCGAGACCCGGACGGCGTTGATGGCGGCGATTGACCGCTCCGACCAGTGGCGGGTCCTGGATCGCGAACGCAAGGACATCCTCGGCCGGCTCGAACAGGATGGCGACGGCAAGTCGGTCGAGGAACTGGTGGAGGAATGCACCGGCGCGGCGATGGACGAGGTCGGCGCGCAGGAGCAATCGGTCGAGGCCGCACTGGAGGACCTGCGGGGCCAGCAAACGGCGGCGGCCGAAGAGCGGTCGCGCGCGCGCGCGGAATTTCTGGCGGTTGGCGGCAAGGATGCGGCGGCCCGCGCGGCCGCGAACCGCCAGGAAGCGCTCGCGGAAATGCGGCACACGGCCGAGCGGTACGTTCGCGTGAAGACCGCCGCCACCCTGCTGCGCTGGGCCATCGACCGGTACCGGCACGAGAAGCAGGCTCCGTTACTCAGGCGCGCCGGCTCCCTGTTCGCGGCCCTCACCGGCGGCGCCTTCCGGAACCTTCGGGTCGAATACGACGATCAGGACCGCGCGGGCCTGCTGGCGGTGCGGCCGGACCAGCGCACGGTTCCGGTAGACGGCATGAGTACGGGGACTGCCGATCAGCTGTATCTGGCGCTGCGGGTGGCGTCGGTCGAGGACTATCTGGAACGGGGAAACGCACTCCCGTTCGTGGCCGATGACCTGTTCATCAATTTCGACGATGACCGCGCTGCGGCCGGACTGACCCTGTTGGGCGATCTCAGCCAGTCGACCCAGGTGCTCTTCTTCACCCATCATCGACACCTCGTCGACCTGGCGCAGCGGGTGCTGGGAGATCAGGTGAACCTGATCACGCTGCAGCCACCGGAGGCGGGCGGCAACGGGTGATTGCGGTGCCGGCGAAGAAGGAAAATCTGGCCGGCGTCGGCCGGCCGGGCGAGATTCTGCGCAGAATCCTGCCGCCCGCCCGCCGGGGCGGCCGAAGTCAATGCCGACACCAGGCCGCGCCGGCACCAGCGGCGCGGGCAAGTCGAACGGTTGTTTCCGGTTTTCCGGATCGGTTCGCGAATCGACGGCCACGGGTTCCCTGCCGCTGGCCTGCGCCCCTGCCCGGCCTCACCGCCTGTCTGTGGAGACGGGCGTGGAGCCCGACCTTCCATGCCGGAATATCCAGCGGCATGGTGTGCGTCAGCGCCGACCGGCCGCTTCCTTCGACGCGCCGTCGCGGAACCGGTTCGATGGCAGTCTTGATCGGTGAATCCGCGTTGCCGGCGCCGGGCGCGTCTTCCTTCGAGAGCTGCTACGCGGCAGACAACCCGGCGCACAGGGAAGTCAGCCGCCGGACAGGCGGACGACCGTGTCTCCCGCCTGGTGTGGGATGCGGAGGCTTTGGCGGTCGAGCCGGCCTTCCCGGCGGGCGGTCTTCATCAGGAGCGCAAACAAGGAAACACGACAGGGATTCTTTCCATGAAGCGGGGAGCAAAACGTCCCCGGTCACCATGCATTGACGTCTGCCGTCTCGACCCGAAGACAGGGTGGTGTCTGGGCTGCGGCAGGACCGCTCCCGAGATCCGCGCGTGGGCCAAGCTCACGCCGTTCCGCCGAAGCCGGCTGGAAAGGGATCTCGTGCGGCGTCGGATGAAGCTCGGGCCGCAAGTGCCATCGGAAAACGAATGAGATGATGGCGGTTTTTCGGAAGGGCGTGAGCTTGGCCGGGAGTCGCCCGTGCTTGCGTGTTGGCGGCGAAATAAAACGGCGGGATTCCGGCGGTAAGCCGCGCTTTTCCGAAGGTCGTTTCTTTCCCTATTGTACGGCTGCCGGAGCTCCTGCCGCCGGGTAGAAGGAAGGCGCGTTCGGCGCCGAACGGATCGCGGGTGATTCAGCGACCTCCTTGAGCCGGCCGGCCGCTGCCTTCGTTGGTTCCGGCCCGTCTGGCCGCTGCGTTACGTAACGGTGCTACAGCGGGTACCCGCATCACCCGTCGCGACCGAACCGCGGGGCAGTTCCTGTTCTGCCAAGGCTTCGAGGTCGAGGTCGTCAAGGGTCTCGATCGCCTGGTCCAGGAGTTCTGCGGTTGCCGTCGTCTCCAGCGCCTCTGGCAGGGCGTTCCGCCAGTCGCGGTATTCCTCCCGGATCGCGATGATGGCGTCGATGGCGTCGTGCAGCCGCTGCCGGCGCGAGCGCCGGTCCGGCGGCGGGCGCCGCACCGCCGGTGACTGACCCTCGCGCCGGCGCTGGCGAAAGCGCCGTTGCCGTTCGGCGTTGGACAGTGCCATCGAGTTGCCTTTCTTGATCCCTTGCGCCCCGTTACGTAACGGGGCCCGGAGGCCGGAACTTCCGGCCGCTGCGCGGGCTTCGGCTGGCCGCCAACACGGGGGTGCGCCGTGACCCCTCCGGCCCGTCCCGGGCGTTCCGGTGGGTCAGCCTGTCGCGGCGGCGCAGATGACGTCGTTCCAGTCGGCGTGTTCGGGCGGACGCCGTCGCTGGAACGCGACCTGCGAGGGGACCTCGAGTTGACGGCGCAAGGCTTCGGCCTGGCGCTCTCCGGCCTCGTCGTGGTCCTGTGCGAGGACGACGGTGCGGACGTTGGGGGTAACGCCGCCATCAGGGGTCGATCGGCACCATTGCCCGACGTCCGCAGGCGCCTGACCGGCTACCTCTACACGTTGAAGCGAAAGAGGATGACGTCGCCATCGCGTACCACGTAGTGGCGGCCTTCGCTGCGCAGGAGTCCCCGGGCCCGGGCCGCCTGTTCGCCGCCCGCGCCGACAAAGGTGTCGAAGCTCGCGGTCTCGGCAGCGATGAAGCCGCGCTCGAAATCGCTGTGGATGACGCCTCCGGCACGTGCCGCCGTGGTGCCGGCCGGGATTGTCCAGGCGCGCGCTTCCTTGGGGCCCACGGTGAAGAACGTGATCAGCTGCAGAAGCGTGTAGCCGGCGCGAATCACCTGCCGCAGCCCCGATTCCTCGAGACCCGCACTCGCCAGGAACGCCCGACGGTCGGCTTCGGAGTCTAGGGCGTGAAGGTCGGATTCCAGCTGGGCGGATACCTGCAGCAATTCCGCGCCCTGCGCTGCGGCGTGGTCCCTGGCCGCCTTCGTCAACGGGTTCCCGTGGGGCAGGTCGGACTCGCCCACGTTGGCGACGAACAGCACCGGCTTGGCCGTGAGCAGTCCCAGTTCCCGGAAGGCTGGCGTGCTCTTCGCTTCGAGGAATTCCCGTGCAGGGCGGCCCGCCTCCAGGTGGCGTATGCAGCCTTGCACCTCTTCGAGGAGCCGGCGCTCGGCCGCAGCCCCGCTTCGCGCCGACTTGATCAGGCGCTCCCGTGCCCGCTCCAGGGTGCCGAGGTCGGCCAGCAGGAGCTCGGTCTCGACGATTTCTGCATCCGCTACCGGGTCCGTGGCATTCGAAACATGTGTGACCTGAACATCCCGGAAACAGCGGAGCACATGGATGATCGCGTCAACTTCGCGAATGCGTCCGAGAAACCGGTTCCCGAGGCCCTCGCCGCGGCTGGCCCCCTTGACCAGTCCGGCGATGTCGACGAAGTCGACCATGGCGGGGATGCGGGCGGCGGACCGGGCCAGTTCCGCCAGCCGGTCAAGCCGGGGGTCCGGAACCGGCACGCGGCCGATGTTCGGTTCGATCGTGCAAAACGGGTAGTTGGCCGCTTCGGCGGCGGCGGTTCCGTTCAACGCGTTGAACAGGGTGGATTTCCCGACGTTGGGCAATCCGACGATGCCGCAGCGGAAGCCCACGCCGGGACCGTCAGTGTCCGGCGGCTGCCGGCGGGGGCGCCTCGAGCACGACCCGGTTCATGAAGCGGTCGTCCTCGCCGCTGACCAGCAGGGGCGCAGCCGTTGCCACTGCCGCCAACAGCGGTTCCACCCACTCCAGTTCGGCCTGCCCGAAAGCATGGAGCACGTAACGCTCGGCAGGGTACCCCGGCGGGGGCCGGCCGATTCCGATCCGGACCCTTCGATAGTCTCGACCGAGATGGCGGTCGAGGCTGTCGATGCCTCGGTGGCCGGCGCTGCCGCCGCCGCGGCGCACACGAATCTTGCCGGCGGGAAGGTCCAGGTCGTCGTAGAACACCGTCACGGCAGAGGGCGCCATCTTGTAGTACTTGCAGGCGAGGCTTGCCGATTCACCGGACCGGTTCATCCACGTCAAGGGGCAGAGTGCGAGGATCGAGGCGGCGCCAATGCGGCCCGACCGGACCGCCCCCCGGAACCGCTGCCGGGTGCGGCCGAAGGCGTGCTGCGAGGCAATGGCGGCCATCGCCATGAAACCGATGTTGTGGCGCTGGCGGGCGTGCGCCGGACCCGGATTGCCGAGTCCGACGAATAGCTGATCCACCCTGGTCGCCGGCCGGCCGTGACGCTACCCCTCGCTTGGCGCGCCGTCCGCTGGTTCGATCTCGCCGGCTTCCTGTTCTCCGTCGGCGTCCTCGGGGGTTTCCGAGGTGGCGGCAGAAACCAGGGCGGACGGCGCGACGATGCTCGCGATCGTGAAATCCCGGTCGCTGATCGTGGGCTCGATCGCGGGGTCCAGCTTGGTATGGCTGATATGGAGGCTGTCGCCGATCTCCAGCCCCGTCACGTCGAATTCGATGGCTTCGGGAATCATGCCCGCCGGGCAGCTCACATTGATGGTGCGGCGCACGATGTTGAGTACTCCGCCCCGTTTGAGGCCCGGGGATTCGTCCTGGTTGAGGAAGGCGACCGGCACGTCCACCGTGACCCGGGTGGTGGCGCCGACGCGCAGGAAATCCAGATGGATCGGAACATCGGTGACCGGGTGGTAGGCGACGGCCTGCGGCAGCACCTGGATCGCCGAATCGCCGTCCAGATCAATATCGTACAAGCGGGTACGGAACCCCGGCTTGCGGATCTCGCGGCGGCCGAACTCGAGATCGATATCGATGGCCAGCGGTTCGAAATCGCGGCCGTAGATGATGGCGGGGATCCGGCCTCCCCGACGGAGGGCGCGGGCCCCTCCCTTGCCGCGCGGCGTGCGCACCCTGGCCTTGATGGTAGACGCGGTTTGCATGAATCTGTCCTCGGGCGAGCGGCGGCGTTGCCTCAGTCAAAGAGGTTGGATACCGAGCGGTGATCGCTGATCCGCCGGATCGCTTCGGCGACCAGCGGTACCACGGAGAGTGTCTGGATTTTCGGTGAATTTGCAACCTCGTCCCGTTGGGCGATGCTGTCGGTGACCAGCAGCGTGTCCAGGGCGGATGCCGCGACCCGCTCGATGGCCGGCCCCGACAGCACACCGTGGGTGGCGTAGCAGGCCACCTTGCGCGCGCCGGCCGTCATCAGCGCCTCCGCGGCATTGCACAAGGTTCCGGCCGTATCCACGATATCGTCGACGATGATGCAGGTCCGGTCACGAACCTCACCGATGATGTTCACGACCTCCGAGACGTTTTCGCGCTCGCGGCGCTTGTCGACAATCGCGAGGCTGCCGTCCACCCGGGCCGCCAGGTATCGCGCCCGCGCCACGCCGCCCACGTCCGGGGATACCAGAACGTAGGAATCGTTTGCGAAGCGAGTGCGGATGTCGGCGGCAATGACCGGCGCGGCGTAGAGGTTGTCCACCGGGATATCGAAAAACCCCTGGATCTGGTTGGCGTGAAGGTCGATGGTCAGTACCCGGTTGGCGCCGGCCGTCATGATCAGATTGGCTACCAGCTTGGCGGAAATCGGCGCGCGCGGCGCCGCCTTCCGGTCCTGACGCGCATAGCCGAAATAGGGAATGACCGCAGTGACGCTGGCGGCCGAGGCCCGTTTCAGGGCGTCGATGCAGACCAGCAGTTCCATGATGTGGTCGTTGGCCGGCGGAGACGTCGATTGCAGGACGAACACGTCCTGTCCCCGGACGTTTTCCTGCACTTCGACAAATACTTCGCCGTCGGAAAAGCGGCGGACATCCGCCGCGGTCAACCGGAGCTGGAGTTCGTCCGCTACGGCGCCGGCGAACTGCCGGTTGCTGTTTCCTGCCAGTAGACGCATGGGCTGCGACGTCCTCGGTATCCCGCGCCCGTCGCCGTTGACCTGCGCGGCGGAAAATCTACCCCCGTGCGGCGTTCGGGTAAAGCCGGAAGACGTCGGGTCGAGGACCATCGGCCGATCGGCGCGACCGGTCCGTCAACGATACGGATAGAGGCTGGCACCGAGCCGTGCGGGCGGAATGGGGGAGGAGGTCAGCGGCAGAACCGGCGTCTGCGGGCGGCTTTTCGAGAGAATGCAGGGTCAGCCGGAAGCCGCGCCGTGCTCGCCGGTGCGGCCCGCGAACGGGCCCGCCTCGGCGCGGGGAACCGCTCTACCGGGTGCTGCCCGTCACCGAGGACGAGGCCGGCTTCGGCACCGCCTGCCGCGCCTGCCATTGCGGATCGGCGCTGCCCGTGTACTGCGCTTCCGGCTTTTCCATTCCTCGGGTTGTGGTTCCTGCAGGAACCGCAATACCAACTCCCGGTCCAGCACCAGGTTCCGGTTGAAGTCCTCCGGCGGCCGCCCGACCTATCCCTGCTCGCGGACGAGCAATGCGACAAGGTGGTTCTCAAGGATGACCTCGCGGTGAACGGTGTTGACGGAACGGGTTTCGGTCATGTCGCCTCCTGTCGCATAGCGCCGATTTTTCTCACACCGGAATCAAGCCGTGTCATGTCCCTGACTTCCTTCCTGAGCGTCAGCAAATCGCGGACTGAGGCGCACACCTTCCGCGCGTGATCAGGCGAAGCCGCGTATTCGTTGGCATGCGCAAGGTTGTTCCTGAGCGTCTGTATCGGTTTTAGTTTTTTTCTGAAAGCCGTCGTGTCTTTAGAAAGGAAGCCTTTCCGCAGAATGTCCGACTTGTCGCAAAACTGTGCGAACAGCAGCGCATCGACGAAGCTGTCATCTTGGCGCGACTGCTGTATCTCTTCGTCGATTTTCTTCTGACGGTCTTCACTAAGAAGGCTTTTCCAGTCCTCGTCGTTTGGGCACCCTCTCTTGATCGTCTCAAACATGGTGATTTCAAAGCCGGTGATCAGGGCGAAAAGAGCGGCACGGACAGGCAGTTTCTGAAGGTCGGACAAGCCGGCCAGACCGACAATGTTCGGCCCAGAGGTCACAAGGCGGCAAGGTTTCTTGTCGGCATCCTCGACGAATTTCAGGATGCTGGTATCAGCGCCAACCAGATAGTCTTCGGAGAGGGGCGCATAATTTTGCTCAATGCGGCCGTCACGCACATTCTCATCGATGTTGGTCGTGTGAAACAGACCGATGATGCGACCCTGCGGTCCGCCACCGGACTCCACGACAGGCAGGAAATCGTATGGCCCCTTGTCCTGCGCCTTGTTCTGCGCCACGACATCGGACAGGGATTCGTGCGGATAGCATGTCATCAGTTGCGAACGTTCTGTCAAGATTAGCTTGACGGTTAGTCCAGCATGCAGCGTATGAAACATATCGCCCGTTCCTGCATCATTATGGCTGGCCCATTTTCCTGTCATGCCCGTGCCTCCCAGATATCGGCTGCAGTTGAATCCGACTCGCGGATGCGCTGATAATCGCGGGACCCTACCAGGAACTCGCCCAGGGCGAAGGCGGCGTTCACCGCCAGCTTGGCGTGGTGCGCCGCGGGGTTGTAGCGGTGGGATCTGGTCGATCGCCTTGTTCGAAATACCGCAGATCCCGGAAAGCAGCTTTTGAAACCCATCGAGGATCGGTTTCAGCGGTGATGCAATGTTTTCACCGCCGGGGTTCAGGTTGAAACGTAGCCCGGTTGCATGATGGATGTCGACCGGCATCGCGTACCGCAATGTTGAAGTCG
This sequence comes from Alphaproteobacteria bacterium, assembly GCA_965203385.1. Taxonomy (GTDB): domain Bacteria; phylum Pseudomonadota; class Alphaproteobacteria; order TMED109; family TMED109; genus VXPW01. The sequence goes on along the minus strand of OZ241893.1, from coordinate 621,750 downwards.
GGCGGTGGGAAAACTATCCTTGTTCGTGTTCGGCGGTATCGCTCCGAACCTCCCGCATTTTCTGCCTTGATCAAATCCTGGAGGGTTTCTCCCATGCTCCGAGTTCTCACGGTCGCGGCCGCCGTTTGCGCCCTGACGACTGCCAGTACGGCGATCGCCGGTGACGCCGCGAAAGGCGAGAAGGTCTTCCAGAAGTGCAAGGCGTGCCATACGGTCGAAGAAGGGGGCAAGGACCGCGTGGGACCCAACCTGTGGGGGGTGTTCGACACCGCATTGGGGACCAACCGGCCCGACTACAAGTACTCGAAGGGGCTGAAGACGCTGGGTGAGGAAGGCAAGACCTGGACCGACGAGCTGATGGATCAGTGGATTACCAACCCCAAGCAGGTGGTGGCGCGCAGCAAGATGATCTTCCCGGGCCTCAAGAAACCCGATGACCGCGCGGACGTGATCGCCTATCTCAGACAGTTCGGCGGCTAGGCGGCGGTTCGGCCGGGGATTCCGGCGATCGACTTCGGCGGCGAGTTCCAGATCCCGGCGCCGCGCGAGCGGGTCTGGGAGGCCCTGAACGATCCGGACGTTCTCCAGCGGTGCATCCCCGGATGCGAATCGCTGACCCGGGTCGGGTCCGACGCGTTCGAGGCGCGGGTGCGGGCCCGCGTGGGCCCGGTGTCGGCGGCGTTCACCGGATCGGTCCGGCTGACCGACGTGAACCCGCCGGCGAGCTATGTCCTGGTCGGCGAGGGCAAGGGCGGCGCGGCCGGGTTTGCGAAGGGGTCGGCCCACGTCGCGCTGGATGAGCAGGACGACGGGACGACGCGGCTTCGCTATACGGTCGATGTCAGTGTGGGCGGCCGGCTGGCGCAGCTCGGTTCCCGGCTGATCGGCGGGGCGATGAACCAGTACGCGACGTCCTTTGTCCGCTCGTTGTCCGATATCGTCCCCCCCGAGGCGGCGCCGGTTCCCGCGCCCGCAGCCGCGATTCCCGCCGCGGAAACTCCGGAGATCCCCCCCGGTGAGGCCCCGCCGGTGGCCCCGGACCGGCGGCGTGTGCCGCTGCGGCTGGCGGCCTGGGCGGGCGGGTTCATCGCACTGGCCGTGCTGGTCTGGATCCTGGTCCGGCTGGTCTGACCCGAGGGTCAGGCGTTCCCCCCGGCCTCCTGCCGCGCGCGCCGTTCGGCGAGCGCTTCGGGGGTATCCAGGTCGATCAGCGGGGCCGGTGTGGCGCATTCGATCTCGCAGACCGCCTCGAGGTGGCTGTCGACGACATGGCGCGCGCCTGCATCCCCGGTAACGCGCAGAATGTCGGGAAAATAATGGCGCGCGAACACGACCGGATTCCCGCGGACGCCGTTGTGGGTGGCGACGACGATGGCCCGCCCCTCGACCGGATCGAACGCGGCCAGCAACCGGTCGATCAGTTCCCCGTCCACGTCCGGCATGTCGCCGAGCAGGAAAACCGCTCCGTCATGCCCCGGCGGCACGGCGGACAGGCCGGTGTGTACGCTGGAGGAGAGGCCGTCCGGAAAACCGGGGTTGTGGGCCAGCCTCACGTCGAGGGAGTCGAGTACAGCTGCCACTGCCTCGTGCTGGTGCCCCGTCACGACGATGACCGGGTCCGCTTCCGAAGCCAGGGCGGCGGCGGCGGCCCGGAGCACGAGCGGCTGGCCGTCGACCGGTTCGAGGAGCTTGTTGCCGCCCTGCATGCGCCGGGACTGCCCGGCGGCCAGCACCACCGCGGCGATTTTCGCAACCTGCCCTGGCCGCCGGCGCGAGGCCGACTTCTTGAGCAGCCCCCCTGTGCCCATCCGGGAGATGTCGGCCGGTCCCACCTCGAGTCCGGCCGCCAGCCGCTCCAGCACCAGGTCAAGGCCGTTGCGGGCGGGAGCCCGGGCGCAGCCGGGCAGGCCGATCACGCGGGCGGTCCGGAGGGTGCCGATCAGGAGCAGGTTGCCGGGGTCGACCGGCATGCCGAAGTGATCCACGCGTCCTCCGGCCAGTTCGATCGCAGCCGGTACCACGTCCCGGCGGTCGACGATGGCCGAGGCGCCGCTGATCAGCACGAGGTCGGGCCCGGTCTCGAGCGCTTCCTCCATGGCGGCGGCGAGCGGTCCCGATTCGTGCGCGACCGTGTGCTCCTTGATGACGCTGCCGCCCAGTTCCGCGACCCGCCCGCCGGCGCCGCGGCGCGACAGTTCCAGCAGCTTCGGACTCGTGTCCGGAACCGCGGTCAGGAGGTGCGCGACCCGAAGCGGGGCGAAGGGCGCCACCGAGAGCCGGCCGCGGGCGCACCCGCAGGCGGCGGCAAGGTCGGACCGGGGCACGGCGAACGGGATGATCTTGATGGTCGCCAGGAGATCGCCGGCGCGCACGCGGGCGCCGTCGGCCACGGTGGCAATCGTGATGGCTTCCGAGACCTGGTTGCACCGCAGCATCGCGTCGGCGTCGACCTGCGCCAGTCCGTCCCGGGTCGCCATGACGTTGATCCGGCCCCCGAAGGGTTTCCGGGTCTGGGTGCCGGCCCCGGCGGCCGCCTCGGCGAGCGCCGCGCCGGCGGTGTCCTCGTCGAGATCCTCCGGACCCGGGCGGGCCACGGTGACGCGTTCGATGCCGGCCTTGCGCAGGGCATCGATATCGGCGGCGGTGAGGACTCGCCCTTTCCGGAACCTGGCGCCAGCGACGCGCAGCGAATGGGCCAGAATCGCGCCTTCGCAGTGCGCGGAGGGTTCAGGGCCGAACTCCACGTCAGTGCGTTGCCGCGCCGTTGCGGCGCACGCTGATCACCTGCGCGAGGACCGCGGCCGCAATTTCGGCCGGTGCACGGGCGCCGATCGCGAGGCCGACCGGTCCCCGGATGCGCCGGATCTCGGTTTCGGAGAAGCCTTCCCGCAGCAGGCGCTTGCAGCGGGCGGCGTGGGTTCGGGTGCTGCCGAGGGAACCGATGAAGAAGGCCGGGCTGCGCAGCGCGACCCCGAGCGCGGCGTCGTCCAGCTTGGGGTCATGGGTCAGCGTGATGACCGCGGTCCGGGAATCGGGTGCGAGTTTCGACAGGGCCTCGTCGGGCCACTGATCGAGAATCTCGACGCCGGGAAAGCGTTCCGGGGTCGCGAAGGTGCTGCGCGGATCGATCACGGCCGGGTCAAACCCGGCGAGGGCCGCCATCGTCAAGAGCGGCTGGGCGATGTGGACGGCGCCGACCACGATCATGCGGTACGGCGGCGTGTGGGCATGGATGAACCAGGTGTCCCCGTCGGCGTCGAAGGTGGCGCTGGCGTCGGCCGCAAGGCGCCGCCGGGCGGCGGCGGCGACCGGCGGGGGAAGGCAGGAGTCGGCACCTTCCCCGGTCACCAGCCCCTGGGTGCCGTCGCCGACGCGGGTGACGACCGCGATCGGTGTGCGGGCCTTGCAGGCTGCGAGCACCCGGGCGAGCGTCGCGTCCTTCACCGCCCTTCGCCGACCCGTTCCACGAGTATCTGGATCCGGCCGCCGCACGCCAGTCCGACTTCCCAGGCGCGTTCATTGGTCACGCCGAACTCGAGCAGCCGAACCTGGCCGTCGGCCATGGTGGCCTGGGCCTCGCTGATGACCGCTCCCTCGATGCACCCGCCCGAGACCGAGCCGACGATGTCGAGATCGGTGTTGACGGCCAGCTGGCTGCCCGGCTGGCGCGGGCTGGATCCCCAGGTGGCGATCACCGTGGCCAGGGCGACGGCGGACCCCGAAGCCCGCCAGCGCTGGACCTGGGCCAGGATCTCGTCGGCCGGCAGCGGCGCAAGACCGGTTGCCGGCAGGTCCGGCGGGGCGGGCGGAGCAGTGGTGGTCACGTCGACTTCCGGGCTTGGGCGAATCGGTGTGCGGCCCCGTCGGCAAGGAGCGCCGCCAGTACCTGCAGGCTGTCGAGGGTATGCACCGACCGGGTCTCGTCAACGTGCGGCGCGATCGCCGCCATGCCGCCGGCGCGGGGCTGAAACCCGGCGTAGCGTACCAGCGGATTGAGCCACACGAGCCGGTCGCACGAACGGTGCAGGCGGGCGGTTTCGGCCCCGACATCGACGACCGGATCGCGTTCGAGACCGTCGGTGACCAGCACGACCACCCCGCCGGCCGCCAGCACGCGGCGGGACCAGCGGCGGTTGAACGATTGCAGGGCGGAGCCGATGCGGGTTCCCCCCGACCAGTCGCGAACCTGGCGCACGGCGAGCTGCACGGCCTGGTCCGGGTCCCCTTGCCGCAGCGCCCGGGTGACGTGGGTGAGGCGGGTGCCGAACACGAAACTGAACACGGACGGACGCGCCTGGCTCAGGGCGTGCATGAAATGGAGCAGGAGGCGGGTGTAGGCGGCCATCGAGCCTGAAATGTCGCAGAGCATCACGACCGGGTTCGGGCGGGTGCGCCGCCGGCGCCGCTGCAACCGCAGGGCCACGCCGTCGGTGCGCGCTGCCAGGCGGAGGGTGGCGCGTCCGTCGATTCCGTCCCGGCCGGTCCGGGCGGCGCGGAAGCGCCGCGTCGGGCGCTCGCCCAGCGGGCGAACCAGCGTCCGGACGGCGCTCCGGGCCGCCCGCAGCTCGTCGGCGCCCATCTCGGCAATGTCGATCGAGCGGAGCCGTTCCGCGGCGGAGGCGCCGAGGGCGGTTGCCCGGGGGCGGGCGTCCGGGCGGCCGCCGGTCGATGCCAGCGCGCCGAGGGCTTCCGCAATCCGCCGCCGGCCCGGTGCCGCCCGGCGGCGGGTGCCGAACGGTATGGACCGGCCGGCCGGCTCCAGGGCGAGGCCCTGCCACAGGGCGCGGAATGCGCCGTCGAAGATCTCGAGATCGGCAGGCTGGCGGACCAGCGTGGCGCGCAGGCCCCAGTAGACATCGTCTTCCCGGCGCAGGCCGACCATTCGGAGGGCGGACACGGCAGCCAGTCCGTCGGCGGGCCCCAGTTTCATGCCGGCGCGGCGGAGCAGGCGGACGAAGGCCAGCAGATTGGCGGCAAGGTGCCCGCCGGGCCGCGCGGTTCCCGGTTCGGACGAGGTCATGTTCAGGCCGCCTTCCGGGTTGCCTCGGCCAGCAGGCGTGCCGTCTCGGGTCCGCGCACCCGGTCGATGTCGTCCTGGTACTTGAGGAGCACGCCGAGCGTCTGGTCGACCGTTGCTTCCTCGATCCGGGCGCAGTCGAGCGCGGCCAGCGCCTGCGCCCAGTCCAGGGTTTCGGCCGTCCCCGGAGGCTTGAACAGGTCGGCCGAACGGAGCTCCCGGACGAACGCGACGACGGCCCGGGCCAGGGCCGGTGCGTGGCCGGGCTGGCGCACCTGCAGAATCTCGAACTCCCGTTCGGCGTCCGGGTAGTCCACCCAGTGATACAGGCAGCGGCGCTTGAGCGCGTCGTGAATTTCCCGCGTCCGGTTGGACGTGAGCACCACCGGCGGCGGGCGGGCGGCGGCGATCGTGCCGAGTTCCGGGATGGTCACCCGAAAGTCGGACAGGAGCTCCAGCAGCAGGGCCTCGAACGGTGCGTCGGCGCGGTCCACCTCGTCGATGAGGAGGACCGGCGCCACGCCTTCATGGTCCGCCAGCGCTTCCAGCAGCGGCCGGCGAATCAGGAATTCCTCGGTGTAGAGATCCGCCGAACCGGTACCCGCCGGTGCGGACTGCAGGGCGAGCATCTGGGCCGGGTAGTTCCACTCGTACACGGCGCTGGCGAGATCGAGGCCGTCGTGACAGGAGAGGCGCAGGAGTTTTCGTCCGAGCGCGCTTGCGAGCACGGCCGCTACCTCCGTCTTGCCGACGCCGGTTTCGCCCTCAAGCAGCAGGGGGCGTTCCATCTGCAGGGCCAGGAACACGACCGTGGCCAGGGGCCGGTCGGCCACGTACTGGCCGGCCTGCAGCAACTCGAGCGTGGCGTCGACCGAAGCCGGAACGGGGCGCGGCGGGGTCACGGGGCCTGGTCCTAGCAGGCGGCGACGGCCCGCTTTGCCATGACCTTGATCAAATGTGCGCGGTAGGCGGCGCTCGCATGCAGATCCGTGGTCAATCCCGCCGCGTCCACGGGACACCCGGCCGCCGTTTCCGGCGTGAACGATTCATCGAGGGCCGCCTCGAACGCCGGATAGCGGGTGGCGTACGGTCCGGCGCCGGTCACCGCGAGGCGAATGCCGGTTGGGGTCAGGGCGACGAACACGCCCACCAGCGGAAACCGCGAAGCCGGGTTGGGGGCCTTGCTGTACCCGGCCAGAGCCGGAAACGGGAAGCGGATTCGGGTCACCAGTTCGTCGGCCTCGAGCGCCGTCTCGAAAAAGCCGGTGAAGAAGTCATCGGCGGCAATGGTGCGCCGGTCGGTGAGGATCTCTGCATTCAGCGCCAGCAGCGCCGCCGGATAGTCGGCGGCAGGGTCGGCGTTGGCGATCGAACCGCCCAGGGTTCCGCGATTCCGCACCGCGGGATCACCGATGCGCCGGGCGAGTTTCGCAAACGCCGGCGCCCACGCCGTGACCGTGGCGGAAGCGGCGATCTCGGCGTGGGTCGAGGCCGCTCCAATCGTGAGGATTCCGCCCTTGGCCGTGATCCCGCGCAGCGCGTCGATGGCCCCGAGATCGATGAGATCACTGGGCGCGGCCAGACGAAACTTCATGGTGGGCAACAGCGTCATGCCCCCCGCCAGGTAGCGGCCGTCGGCCGTCGAGCGGGCGAGCTCCAACGCCTCGTCGACGCTGGCGGGCTGATGGTAGGCAAAGCGGTGCACCGGCCGATCCCTCCTACACCCGCATGCGGGCGGTGCCGGCCAGCACCGCCTTTACGATGTTCTGGTAGCCGGTACACCTGCAGAGGTTGCCTTCGAGCGCCTCGCTCGCGCGCTGCGAGGTCAGCATCCCGGCCACGTGCGCGAACTCCAGGGCGGTCATGATCATCCCCGGTGTGCAGAATCCGCACTGCAGGCCGTGGTGTTCGCGGAACGCTTCCTGCATGGGATGCAGCGATCCGTCGGGATTGGCCACGCCCTCGATGGTCCGGACTTCGCGGCCGGCCGCCTGGACCGCGAGCACGCTGCAGGACTTCACGGTCACGCCGTCAAGGTGGACCACGCACGCCCCGCACTGGCTGGTATCGCAGCCCACGTGTGTGCCGGTAAGGCCGAGCTCGTCGCGAAGAAAATCCACGAGCAGCGTACGGGTTTCGGCGCGGCCTTCGACCTCCTCGCCGTTCACGCGCAGGGCAATCGAGGTGAACTGGTCGGCTTCCACGAGTTCCTCCGGGCAGGGCTGGGCCGGTGCAGACGGCAAGCCTTTCCCGTGAAAGATGAAGGGAAACGGCCCGCAGGTCAATGCTCGGACCGGATCACGCACACCGGCAGGATCATCCGGGGCGGGGCGGGCGGGCATCCCGGAGCGGGGAACTGCCGTAACGCACCGGAATCGTGAAGCAGGTAGTGCGGCGGAGACGACCCGTATCCGACGGAGACGGGCAAGGTCGCCGCGACCGTTCGGTACGGCCCCCGGTGCCGCCCCTGCCCGGACGCGCGGGAGGCGTTACACGGCGGTCCGTGAGGGCAGCCGCAAGGGCCGGCGCACTACACCAACCCCATGGCGGGCGGCGGCGAAACGAAGGTGAAGAAGATGGGTGCGCGCCGCATTTGAGAGATTCACGGCGCTGCGGTTGCGTGTTGTTCTTGAGGTTTGGTTCAAGCCGGCATATGTTGCGTGTATATGTCAGGTGAGGTGCAATGAACACAGCAGCGCGAACAGTCCGTTTGTTCCGAAACAACCGCAACCAGGCCGTCCGCATTCCGAAGGATTTCGAACTGCCGGGCGACGAAGTCATTTTGCGCAAAGATGGAGACCGGCTGATCATCGAGCCCGCGTTAACGGCTTCCCTTTTGGGTCTTCTGAAAACGCTCGAACCCCTCGACGAGGATTTCCCCGAGATCGACGATCCGCTGCCGGAAGATGTTGAACTTTCGTGACATCTTACCTCCTTGATACCAACATCCTCTCGAACCTGATCAACAACCCCAACGGCAAGATCATGCGGCGCATTGCCGAGGTTGGCGAAGATCACGTTGCAACCGATGTCATTGTCACCGCGGAACTCAGGTTCGGGGCTGAAAAGAGAGGCTCCGAAGCCTTGATCGATCGGGTTGATCTGATTTTGTCCCGGATGAAGGTCCTTGACCTCGCAAGCGAAGCCGATCGCCAGTACGCAACCATTCGGGTTGATCTGGAAGCACAGGGCACGCCCATTGGCGGGAACGACCTCCTCATTGCGGCGCATGTTGTATGCCTTGACCAATCAGATGATTGGGTGCTTGTGACGGCCAACGTAAAGGAGTTTGAACGCGTGGAGGGTCTGAAGGTCGAAAATGGCTGTGAGGCGATGCAGGCTTGTCTCGCTACATCGGAATTTCCGGCTGTCGGATTTCCCACCCGTTAAGGGCTGTCAAGGCATCGGGCATAGCGGAATGGCGGCACCATCGGCCTGAGAACCATCGACAGGCCCAATTTCACCTGGATGGGGGTACGGCGGTGCCGGGGACCGGGCGGCGGGCGGGCGCCGGGCGGCGGGCGGGCGCCGGGCGCGACAGGGAGCAAGGCTCGATGCGGCCGCCTCCCGCCGCAACCGGAGCCGAGGGTCATCGGCTCCGGGCCACCGGCGGGTTGCGGCGACCGCCCTGTAGGATGGGTTCCGGGCGGGCGGTCCCGGCGCGTCCGGCGCCGGGGGCGGAGGTTCCGCGTCAGGGCCTGGGGATGAATCCGGGGCCCGGCCGGCGCAACCCTGCCGGGAGGACGGAACGTGGAATCGGAAACCTTCCGCGCCCATGCGCATGCGTTCGCCGACTGGATGGCGGATTACCTTGCCGGCCTCGAGGAGCGGCCGGTTCGGGCGCAGGTCCAGCCTGGCGACATTGCCCGGACGCTGCCGGCCGGACCGCCGGTGCAGGGCGAAGCCGTCGAGGAGATCTTCGCCGATTTCGACCGCGACATCGTCCCCGGCATCACCCACTGGCAGCATCCGCGGTTCTTTGGCTATTTCCCGGCCAGCGCCAGTCCGCCGTCCGTGCTCGCGGAGATGCTCACCGCGGTGCTGGGGGTCAACTGCATGGCCTGGGAGACCTCGCCGGCGGGAACCGAACTGGAGACCCGGGTGCTGGACTGGCTGCGGCAGATGCTGGGTCTTCCGGAGGGTTTCGAAGGTGTGATCCAGGACTCGGCGTCGAGTGCCACGCTGGTGGCGCTGCTGGCCGCCTGCGCACGGGCAACAGCCGGCACGGCGGCCGTGCGCGGACTGTTTGCGACCCGGGCGCTCACGGTCTATGCCTCGGCCGAAACCCACTCTTCGGTTGACAAGGCGATGATGGTGGCCGGACTGGGCCGGGAGAACCTGCGCAAGATCCCGACCGATTCGTCGTTCGCCCTGCGCCCCGACCGGCTGGCGGCCGCGATCCGGTCCGACCGCGCCGCGGGCCGGATTCCCGCCTGCGTGGTGGCCACGCTGGGCACCACGGCGGTGGGCGGGATGGACCCCCTGGCCGCGGTCGCCGCCGTGACCCGGGCGGAGGGTCTGTATCTCCATGTCGATGCCGCCTGGGCGGGGAGCGCCCTGATCTGCGAGGAATACCGGCATCTCCTGACAGGAATCGAAGCGGTAGACAGCTTCGTGTTCAACCCGCACAAATGGCTTCTGACCAACTTCGACTGTTCGGCGCACTTTGTCCGCGACATGCGCGAGGTCGAGCGGGCGCTGGCCGTTTCGCCCGCCTATCTCCGCACGGAAGCGGGCGACCGGGTGATCGATTATCGGAATCGGAGCGTGCCGCTGGGGCGCCGTTTCCGGGCACTGAAGCTCTGGTTCGTGATCCGGTACTACGGCGTCGCGGGCCTGCAGGCGCATGTCCGTCGACACATCGACTGGGCGGAGGACCTGGAGCGGCGCGTGCGCACCACTCCCGGTTTCGTGCCGGCCGCCCCCCGGTCCCTGTCGCTGGTGACGTTCCGGTACCACCCCGACGGTTCGCTGGAGGGGGCGGCGCTGGACCGGATGAACCGCAACCTGCTGGCCGCCGTGAACGAAGGCGGACGGGTCTACCTGAGCCCCTGCGAGGTGGACGGCCGGGTGGCCCTGCGGCTGGCCGTCGGGGCGCCGGGCACGGCGGCGCGGCACGTGGCCGAGGCCTGGGACCACATCGTGGAGCAGGCGGCCCGGCTCGGGTCCCGGGCCGGCGGATGACGCTGGCCCCCTTCGTCCGCCGGCCCGGCCGGCCGGGTCCGGGCGGTACGGCCGGAAGAAGCGGAGCGGACGGTACCTGAACCGGGTCCGGCGCTCGTGGTAGATATCTGCATCCCCGCCCGCACCCGGATTCGCACCGGATTCGCTCCTGCCATGTACCGGTTGTCCACCTACATTGCCCGCCAGCTGGCCGCCCCCTATGCCTTTGTCCTGCTTGCGCTGATCTGCCTGATCATCATCATCCCGTCGCTTCGCCTGATCGATGTGGTGTTGTCGAAAGGGCTGTCCCTGGGCGCGTTTGTGGGCCTGCTGGTCGTCTATGCGCCACGCGATCTGGCCTTTGCGCTGCCGTTTCTCGTCTTTCTGGCCACCGCCATCGCGTACGGGCGGCTGAGCCTGGATTCGGAACTGGTCGCACTGCAGGCCACGGGCCGCACCAACCTGCAGCTCATGATGCCGGCCGTCGTCTTCGGGGTGCTGGCCGGGGTGGCGGCGCTGCTGCTGGAAGCCTGGCTGGCGCCGGCCGGGTATCACCGCTACCGCGAGCAGATCCGGGACATCCGCACCAGCTACGCCAACCTGCTCCCGCAGGAAGCCGCGTTCCTCTCTCCGGTCCAGGACCTGACGGTCTTCGTGCGCGAGCGGGACCGCGACGGTACGCTGCGCGGCCTTCTCATTCACGATGGCCGCGATCCGGACCGGCCGGTGTCGATCGTGGCGCGGGAAGGGCAGAGCCAGTTTGGCGGGGACCTCCCGCGGTTCGTGGTCCGCGACGGCAGCCGGCACGAGGTGGGCCCCGACCGCGACCGGGTGCACACGCTCGGTTTCGACCGGTACGTGTTCGAAGTGGCGGGCGACGACCGCCGCTTCGGCCCGCCGCGGACCCGGACGGCGGCGGAACGATCGCTGCGGGAGCTTCTCGACCCGCCACCGCAGACGCCGCCCTCGGTGCGGGCGCAGTTTCGCGCGGAGGCGCAGCGCCGCCTGCAGGCGCCGCTCTTCCTGTTGTTGATGGCGCTCGCCGGCGCGGCGCCGTTCCTGGTCAAGTTTCAGCCCCGGGATCACCCCTTGCGGCCGCTGTTCCCGGCGAGCGTGGTCGCCGTGACCCTCGAGATCCTGTTTGTTTCGACCCCGTGGGCGTACGCCACGCTCCCGGTCCTCATCCCGCTGTCCTACGGTGTGCTCGTCGCGGTCATTGCCCTGACCCTGATGGCGGTGCACGGTTACGACTTCCGCCGTCTGGTGCGCCGGGGGGCCCGGGCGGGCGCATGACGACCTCGGTACGGATCTGGGCGTACCTGGTGCGCCGCCACGGCGCGGGGGTGGGGACCGGGCTGGCCGTGGTGTCGGCCCTGGTGCTGGCCGGAAACTTCGTCGAATTCTGGCGGCGCGCCGTGAGCCGCGGTATCGGTGACCTCGGGCTGGTGGCCGAATTGTCGCTGCTCCATTTCCCGCACCTGGTCGAGCACCTGCTGCCGGTCGTCATCCTGATCGGCGGGGTGCTCTCCTACCGTCACCTGGGCCGGCACGGCGAGCTGGTCGCGGTCCGGGCGACCGGCATCTCGTGGCTGCACCTGGTCCTGCCGGGGGTCATGCTGGCGGCCGCGATCGGGGTCGCCTGGCTCCTCGTCGGCAATCCCGTCAGCGCGGCCACGCAGTCCCGGCTGGACAACCTGGAGGCCCGGCATTTCGGCCGGGATTCCGGCCGGCTGACGCTGCTGGGTTCCGGTTTCTGGATCCGTCAGACGGATGCGACGGGGGATACCATCGTCCACGCCCGCTCCGTGGACCCGGCGACCCTGCGGTTGACCGAGGTCGTGGTCTTCCGCTTCGGGCGGGACGGCAGCCTCGACGAATGGATCAATGCCGCAACCGCGCGGCTGGACGACGGGGGCATGTGGCGGCTGCAGGACAGCGTTATCGTGGACCGGGACCGCAACATCACGCGGGCTCCGGCCTACGAGATCGCGAGCAGCCTGGACCGCGACACCATCGAGGAGCGCTTCGTGCCGGCCGGGACGATACCGCTCTGGGAACTGCCGGAGTACGTCGCGGTGCTGGAACAGTTCGGGTTCTCGTCACGCGTGCACGCGATGCAGTTTCACACCCTGTTGTCCCTCCCGGCCGCGCTGATCAGCATGATGTTGCTGGCGGCCGCGTTCATGGTCCCGGGCGAGGGCGGCCTGGCCCCCTGGCTCCGTTACTCGGGCCTGCTGCTGTGCCTGGTGCTGTTCTACGCGCTGCGCGACTTCTGCCGAAGCTTCGGCGAAACCACGGACGTTCCCCTGGTGCTGGCCGGCTGGCTCCCGGCCCTGCTGCCGGCGGTGTTCGGCGTGGCGGCCATCCTGCACCACGAGGACGGGTGAGGGTGGGCGGCGGGCGCCGGCTCGGAGTGCTGGTGCTGCTCGCGTCGTCTCCGTGGGGCCCGGCCGCGGCGGCCGAATCCGTGATCACGGCCGACCGGTTCACGGCCCGGGAAGAGAGCCGGGTGGTCGAGGCCACGGGCAACGTCCGGCTGCAGGCGGGCGATCGGATCCTGACGGCCGACCGGATCGAGTACCGGTATGCGGAGGGCCGGATCGTCGCCGAAGGCCGGGTCACGCTGACCGACCGCGACGGGACGGTACACGCGACGGAACGGATCGAGCTCACCGAGGACCTGCGCAGCGGCGCCATGGCCGCCCTGCGTTCCCGGCTGGCCGACGGCGGCGTGCTCTCGGCCGGTTCGGCCCGCCGGTTTCTCGGGAACCGGACGGAGTTCCGGGACGTGGCGTACACGCGCTGCAACTCCTGTCCCGATGACGATGGTCCGCCGCCCTGGCGGATCCGGGCGACCTCGGCCACGCACGAGGCGGACCGGCAGGACTTCACCTACCGCGACGTCTGGCTGGAGGCGTTCGGGCTTCCGGTCTTCTATCTCCCGTGGGCGCGGTTCAAGGATTCCTCGGTGCGCCGCGCACGCGGGTTCCTGCTGCCGTCGGCGCGGACGGACAGCGCCCTGGGGCTCACCGTCCAGGTTCCGTACTTCATCCCGCTGGGCCCGGCGCAGGACCTGGAACTGCGCACCGCCTATTCGACCCGCGAGGGCCCCTTCCTGAGCGGGGTCTGGAGGCGGCAGGGGGTGAGTTCCGATCACCAGGTGGAGGCTTCCGCAACCCGCGGCAGCCGGGCCCGGGCGGATGGCACCCGGGCGCCGGCCGTGCGCGGTCACCTGGCGGCCAAGGGGGCCATTGGCTTGCGGGACGGATGGTCGGTGGGGTGGGACGCGACGCGCGCCAGCGACGCGTCGTACCTGGCGCGTTACGGCATCGGGCGGGGGATCAACGTGCTGTCCCAGTACGTGTACGTCCGCAAGCACCGGGAGCGGCTCGACGCGGAACTGGAGGTCTATGGCTTCCAGAACCTCTCGGTCCTCTCCGAGGACGACCGCGTACCCACCATCTTCCCGCACGGCCGCTTTCGCTGGACCAGCGGGCGCAGCGTACTCGGCGGCCGCATCGTTGCGGCCGGCGACCTGTTGCACCTGGTGCAGGATGACGGCCGTGCGAATCGCCGGCTGTCGCTGGCGGGCAGCTGGGAACGCAGCCGGGCGCATCGGCAAGGTTACGTGCTGGATGCGGCGGTGCGGGTGCGGGCCGATGGCTTCGATGTGCGGCCGGGCACGGACGATGCACCGGACGCCGCCGGCGAGGTGCTGCGACTGGCGCCGTCGGCAGAACTCGGCTGGCGGTTTCCCCTCGTGCAGCGGCTGGCCGCCGCCCAGGTAGTGGTGGAGCCGGTGGCGCAGCTGCTGGCGGCGCCCGAAGGGTTGAACCGCGACCCGCTTCCCAATACCGATTCGGTGGACGTGGAGCTCAGCCACGCGGTTCTGTTCGAGCCCAACCGGTTTCCCGGGCTCGACCGGGTGGAGGGCGGCGTCCGGATGAACCTCGGGGTCCGGGGAACGTTCCAGGACACCGGCGGCATCGTGGCCCGCGGCGTGATCGGTCACGTGCTGCGGCTGACCGGCGAGCGGGACTTTGACGGTCACACGGGGCTGGCGGACCGGTTGTCGGACCTCGTGGGGGCTGTGGACGTGCGGGTGGAAGGACTCGGATCCGCGTACTGGAACTTCCGCCGGTCGCCGTCGGTCTCCGGCGTCCGGCATGACCAGGTGGGGGTGGACATGCAGCTGGGGCCGGTGGAAGCCGGGTTCACCTACGTCCGGCTGCAGGATGACCCGACGTCACTCTCCACCGTCAGTGCCGAACAGGCCGGTACCCGGCTGGGCTGGCAGGTCACGCCGCAATGGAAGCTGTCGGGGTATCATCTCCGGGACCTGGGCCACACGGCGTTCTCATCCACGCTGAAGACCGGAGTCGAGCTGAGCTACCGCAACGAATGTCTGGATCTGTCCGTGAGTTTTCTGAGGGAGCCCACGCGGGCGGCGGACATCCCGCCGTCATCCTCGGTGGGCCTGAACATCACCCTGCTCGGATTCTGAATGTCCATGCCCCGAATTCCTGACGTCCTTCCGCTGCTCCGGGTGCGCCCCCGCCGGTTCTTCCCGCTGGTGCTGCTGGCCGGGAGCTGGGTGCTGGGGCCGGATTCCGCCGGCCGGGTCGACGCGCAGGAGGTGGAGGTCTCCCGCATCGCGGCCGTCGTCAATGACGAGCCGATTTCGGTGCACGATCTCGCGACCCGGGTTCGGCTCACGGCCGCCACGCTCGGTGCACCGGAGACCGAGGCGGAGCAGGAGCGCATGGTGCAGGAGGTCCTGGAGGGCCTGATCGACGAACGCCTCAAGGTGCAGGCTGCCGAGCGGCTGGCCATCGAGGTTCGGGGGAGCGAGGCCGAAGCCGCGTACGCGCGCTTTGCCGGGACGTTCGGCCTCGATCCGGACCGGTTCGCCCGGTCCCTGCAGCAGGAAGGCATCTCCGACGTCACGGTGTGGGCCAAGATCGACGCGGACCTGCGCTGGAACCGGATCCTGCAGCAGCGGGTGGTCGTCGCGCCGCAGGAAGTCGACGAGGAGATGGCCGGCATCCGGGCGGCCGAGGGGCAACCCGAGTACCGGATCGGCCGCATTGTCCTGTTGGCGGACGCCCCGAAGGAGCGGGCCGCGGCCCGCTCCGAGGCGGCCCGGCTCCGGGACGAACTGGACGGCGGCGCCGATTTTCGCCTGCTGGCGCTGCGGTACTCGCAAGGCCTGCCGGATTCGCCTGGAGGCGACTGGGTGCGGGGCGATGCGGTGGACCCGGCGCTCGCCGCCGTTCTCGCCCGGCTCGAGGTCGGCCGGAGCTCCGCTCCGGTGGAAACCGAAGGAGCGGTCTACCTGGTCCAGCTCCTCGATCGCCGGGCGGTGACGGTGCCGGACGACGCGGACGCCCTGCGGCGCCAGGCCGAGGAACAGCTCTATCGCCGCAATGCCAGGAAGGCCGACCGTTCGCTCCTGCGGCAACTGCGCGCCGGCGCCCTGATCGACCGCCGCCTCTGACCGGTGGCCGGCGCTGCCGCCTTCGCGGCCCTGCCGCCCATTCGCGACGTCGCGGCCGCGGCCGGCATTGTCCCGCGCCGGTCCCTCGGCCAGCACTTCCTGCACGACCTCAACGTGGCCGCGCGCATCGCGCGTGCGGCCGGCGCCCTGACGGGCGGTACCGTGGTGGAGGTCGGGCCGGGCCCCGGCGCCCTGACGCGGGCGTTGCTCGCGGCCGGGGCGGAGCGGGTGGTGGCGATCGAACGCGACCCCCGCTGCATCGCCGCCCTGCAGGGCCTGGTGGAGGCCGCGGCGGGCCGGTTGTCGGTGATCGAGCGGGACGCCCGTACGGTCCGGCTGGAAGGGATCGGCCCGCCGCCGGTGCGGGTGGTGGCCAATCTTCCCTACGGCATCGCCTCGCGTCTTCTGGTCGACTGGCTCCCGGCGGCGGCCGGCGTCACGGGCTTCACGCTGATGTTCCAGCGGGAAGTCGCACGGCGCATCACGGCGGCTCCGGACACGCCGGACTACGGCCGGCTGTCGGTGCTGGTGCAGTGGGCGGCCCGCGCCTGCATCCTGTTTTCCGTGCCGCCGGGCGTGTTCGTGCCGCCGCCCCGGGTCCACTCCGCTCTCGTGGAGATCGTGCCGGGCCCCGCCGCCGCGGCCGGCCGCTGTACCGCCGAGGATCTCCGGACCGTCGTCGGTGCAGCGTTCGGCCAGCGCCGGAAGATGCTGCGCTCGTCGCTGGCCGGGCTCGGCGATGCGCCCGCCCTGCTGTCCAGGGCCGGCCTGGCGGCGGAGCGGCGGGCCGCGGAGCTGTCCGTCGCCGACTTTGTCCGCCTGGCAGCAGCGTACGGGAACCGGGCGGTCAGTCCGCGAGCAGCGCCGCGACGAAGCTGCTGACACTGTCGGCGCGGCGCCGGATCTGTTCGACCCGGACGATCGAGCGGATTTCCTCGACGCACGTCGCGAGATCGTGGTTCACGATCACGTAGTCGAACTCCCGCCAGTGCGACATCTCCTCCGCGGCCTTCGCCAGCCGCTGGTTGATCGTGGCTTCCGAGTCCTGGCTGCGGGTCCGGATGCGCCGTTCCAGTTCGGCCATCGACGGCGGCAGCATGAAGACCGAGACGCACTGGTTGCCGAGGGCGGCCCGCAGGCTGGCGGCGCCCTGCCAGTCGAGGTCGGCGACGACATCCAGTCCCTGTGCGAGGCGCGCCTCGACGGGACCCCGCGGGGTGCCGTAGCGGTGGCTGAACACTTCGGCTTGCTCCAGCAGTTCACCGCCCTGCAGAAGGTTTTCGAAGTCCGTCTCGCTCACGAACCGGTAATGGTCGCCGCGCCGTTCCGCTGTGCGGGGCTTGCGGGTGGTGACGGAGATGGACATCTCCAGCCTGGGTTCCGTCTCGAGCAGCCGGCGCAGCACGGTCGTCTTGCCGCAGCCCGAGGCGGCCGACAGCACCAGGACGAGGCCCTCACGCGTGGAATCCAGCCGGGCGTTGGACGGTGACGCGGGAGTCGGTGGGGATATTGTCATGGTGTGGGGTTCACGAGCCGAAAGGTGGGCACGTTCTGGTCAGGGAAAGACGAGAGCAACGACATGGTTTCCCATATGAAATTGCCCCATCCAGATTGCGCTCAACGGAAAAACCGCCAACATGATCAAGCTGCACTATGCCGCCATGCACACAAGAAAAGATGACAGTTACATAGTAAAGTTTTGGCGAGTATCATTATTAACTCTCAGAGACTTCCAAAAACACGCTGCATTCCTTGGGTACCGACATCAGGTTATCAATGCCCGATGTAATATCCCAGCGCACATCTAGCCGAATTCCCTCGTCCAGCGTTTGGGCCAACACGACCCGGTCATGAAAGTATCCATCACGTCGAGATTTCGGGGCACAAATGGGATCAATAGCGACTCCGGCCCGTTGAAATTCTGAACGCATCGCGTTGGCTTGGTCAGACGGAGATTCAAATTCCTGACTATCAGTATCCCAGCTTATCGTAACTTCCTCCATCTTCACGCCCGCATCCACAATTGCTCGTACGAAGGCAGCCAATCGTTCTCGGCTGCGCGAACGGGCTGCGCACCAAGGATCCTTCATTTGAACTGATACTCGTCGACCCACAATCGATTCGAATAGCGGGGCGATTTTCCGCGCTTGGCCCGGACGAAACCGAAATACACGAAGTGAATTGGTCAGAGCCGATAAAAGACCTGGTTTCTCTGAGGACTTCTCACTGATCGATGCAAGCCAGCTGGTGGTCGCCTTGACGGTGCTCTGGTGGCTAGCTCCAGCCAACGCACCCTCCATCAATGGTGGGGCGTCCTGAGCGGCATAGAACTCCTGCATTTCGTGTCCGATCCGCAACGAAAGCCGCGGCGCAATCGAAAGAAGGCCTTCCGGCACCGTCGAGAATCTCAGCCGTCCTGACTTTTCGTAGTCGACGAGCTGAAGGGCGATTTCTCGATCAATCCCGGTTGCCAACCTGTGGTTGACCACGCTCGGCCCAGTCAGCATGAAGACCTTACGATCCCCTCCTTCATCGAGCCAGTTACAGAGTGCGATAGCACTTGTTAGCGCCTCACCACGATTGATAGCCCCGAATAGCTGTCGACCTGCTATTGCAATCACATTTCGCGCGTTCTCAAAGCGAACCGCCAGCGTGGTCGCCGCAGTCTGAGCTAGGGGCACCGCAGATTCAGGAGCGTGTGCCGGGCGGGGATTACCCCTATCTAAAAGATTACGAAGCCAGTCAAGAACCGAATGTCGATCGAACTTGTCCCACAGTAACTGGTTGGAGTAGTCGTTCAAGCAACGTCTACAACTAGTTTCACATTCATCGCCTTGTGGGCAGTCCAGTACCGCTAAGGTTTGGGAGAACAAATTTTGCCCCGAAAACCGAGGTTCATCCAGTAGTCGTCGACAGTAACCAGCTCCGCCAGGAATCGCGTCGGACAGGATGACGAGTGGCGCACCACCGGGAAGCTCGACGGTGGCTCGCAAGTCTCGTGGATCCGTGCCTAAAAGATCCGCCGCTGCCAATCGGATTGCCTCTGCCAAGGTCCGTAGGAAGCCATCTTGGGCATTACGTCTTTCAAGGTCTGTTCGGCCCTCTAAAGTTGGAAGATCTTGATCAATTCGGATTCCTCTCAGATCGGTTTCAAGAACATGGGCAAGGTCCACTGGTCGTTTCAAGTTCTCAACATGGCACCGGTCTCCGGTTCGCGGATTGTTGTGCTTGGATGAAACCTCTGCGGATCCGGCTACTCCTGCGGGTGTCGGCCGAGCGAACTCGCAGGCCGGACACCAAAGATACCCCGTTCCACTCGGTCCCCTGTTGAGTATAAGCAGTTGTCCAGCTAAACCATCATTCTGCGATACGGCCGGCGCAAAGAAACTGGTAACAAGCGCGAGATCGGACGTCACGAAATCCTTTGGACGGGCGCGCGTCAACAATCTAGCTTCGTCCACCGGCTTTACGCGCAGACGACTGACGCCTGGGTCTCGACCTGCCCGCTCCTCGTAAGAAGTCAGGAAGCCAACGGGTTCGACAAAAGCTCTGCGCTGGCTGCCCGGTTTTTCTCCGCATTGCGGACACGTGTCTCCGAAGGCGTCCCATTCGCGCTGTATTTCAACGTGTTTGCAGATGGTGCAAACTCGGTGGAACCCCTTCTCCATCCAAACATCGCCACCACCATGAATGGTACGTCTGGTTATTCCAGCACTAGTCCATATCCGGCCACCAGCCACAACCTCTGAGCCGGGAGCGTATTCTGCGATAGCCAAGCTTGCGTCACGGTCGAGCTGCAAGGCTCGATCGTTTAGATGTCTAGGTTTGCGCTCTGTCACAATTTCAAGATGAATGGAATGAACGGGAAAACTATAAGTTGGAATTACAGCTTCACGAGAAAGTGTTTCCACAAGGTACCGATCAAGAAAGCGTTTCATGTCCCCGATTCGGCCCTGCATCCGTCCGGTTGCCCTCTGTTTTTCCTGTTCCGTCGCTTCAGGAGTATTCAATATGTGCAGTGCCGCCTGATAGTGGCTCTGCATTTCGCGCCACCTGCTAGCAACTGCGTGTACCCACCGTTTTACTTCGTTATACACGTGTCGGGAGATTTCAGTATTCCTAAGGCCGATCTTTGTCAAATCAGCTGGTAAGTTTGCGATCATTTCTTCCGCTAAGGCGAGTGAGCTATTTTCCTCCGAGCTTTCCAGCCATTTTGCCAGGTCGGCAACAATCGATTGTTCCTTTTCATCCGTCAGTTGATCACCCAGAATGTCGCGCAATCTGGGAGCACCCTTACGATCCTGTCCAGCCAGACGGCGATCTAGCCACCCAGCCAAGACGCAAGAAACCTGATGGCGTCTAAAGAAGCTTGGATTATCCAAGGTCAAATAGGGTGCCGGTGGGGGTGTTTCCAGATAACTTCTGAGTGCGTGAAACTGTGCTTGATCATATCGACTTGACCGTGCGACCATCAGCGCAATTGGCGTGGCTTGGGCACGTCTTCCTGCACGTCCAGCCCTTTGCTGATAATTTGTGATGCCAGGGGGTACATTTCGGCATAGCACGGCTTCAAGATCACCTAGGTCAATACCCATTTCCATCGTTGTCGTGCAGCTCAGGACATTTATCTCGCCCTGTCGGAAGCGCTCCTCAATCTCGGCTCTTTCTATTGCACCGATCGCAGCGGTGTGCTCACGGGCAATACCGCTAAGCGGATTTTCCAGATATCGGGCAACGTAGTGATTTCGATTTTGCATGTTATTTCGTTCTTCCGGCGAGATCATTTCAGTGTGACCAGAACAGCGCCAAGCTAGGCAGACTCCACTTAAGTCGATTTGGGATATTGTCCCACAACTACGGCAGCGGAATAGTGAATCTTCTATTGCCGGAGAGAACCTCACCGCAGCGAGATTCAAGACGTACCCATGGCCACCACGCAACATGAGACGGTATACAGGCCGCACCGCTTCTTTCCAAAACGCGTTCAGGAAATCGCGAGCTTCTTCTTGGTCTAAGTCCAAGCGGTTGACCAGCACCCAGAATGGACGGTTGGATCGTCCGATTTCAGGCAGGAGTGTTCGCAGTCTTCGACTCGCATTAGTTCTCGTAGCTGCCCAGGAGATATCTGTACTCGCCCGGCCCTCACCCCAAACCGACTCGTCTGTCAGATCAATAATTCCAAGATCGTTGATGGCACGCGAATAGCGGATCAAGTCGAGCAGAAATTTGACAAGACCTGGTACTATATCGCGATATTTCGGAGACAAGCGACCTGTCAGTTTCCGTGCGATTTCATCGGCACCCTGATAGGTCAATTTCACCAATCCGAGAGATTCCAACGATACACGTAAGGGGCCGCCACAAAACTCGCTCGCGATCAAGGTCAATAGGTGCTCCTTTGCAGTCGCTGTGCTCATGGGTTCAGGGTTTCGCCGGTCGTAGAGACGAAATCCTTCGCGACGAAGCATGCTCCAAACATGATCTCGCAAGTTGTTCAAATCCAATGCTTCGTTCGGATCCCGACAAAGGGCGCGAACTATAGCGGCCCGAATAGCCAGATCCCGTGCCGTGCGGTCGAAGAACGGAGCAAAGAAAGCAGCGTCTTGGCGGCTGTCCGCAAACACTAGTAGGTTTCGACCTTTCATCGGCGCATCGATCGATTTGCCAACTGGTACTGGCAGGGCTTCAATCAGCGTTTGCGCAATAACGGCTGCCAATGCATCATCACCAGGATGGATAGAAGTGACGGGCTCAGCGAAACGTCCCCCGCTTTGTCCACAGGACAAACAATTACGGACATAGGACCGTCGCTCTTCCTTATCTTCCCGCATTTTAGCTGGCTCAAGGGAGATGATACCATGCCCACCTTTGTCCTCGAGTTGGCCGTTATCGGGATTGAAGTCGATTGGCAGTTCCGAGCTCTTTTCTCCAGTTAAATTTTCCTCTTCCAATTCAGTGGCAATCGTCCCGGTTGCGGTCAGCCGAAGAACCCTTCGTTTGGGTGTGGGAACAATATCGGAACGTGGATGAAGCATCCGCCCATCATCCCATACTTCCACGTAAGGCTCCCCACAATTTCGACAGACTAGCAGCGGGTAAACCGGTGTTTCATCGATATGTGTCCCAGACCGAGAAAGTCGGTATTCGCTCCAGTGCTCAGGATCATCAGCTGAAAGACGCAAAGCCACACCATCAACGCCCGAAGCGGCCAAATGGTATCGTGCAGGCAACAACGGAAACGCCCCAGGAACCGACGGCTTGGCCAAGGCACCGACCGAAATCAAGGCTGTCAGCGCTTTGCGTGCCTCTGCGTCACTCGCGGAATCGAAGACCTGCTTAGCCAAATCCTCCAAAGGAAGTGCTCGTCCATTCAGCGCGTTCGCGGTTACCTGCACTTCATTTTTGGTCGCCAGAACATCTATTAGGCCGTCTCCAAACGCTTGAGCTTCATCTACGGCAAACCCGTCCAAGCCTGCTGCTTTCACCGCTTCATTCCAATCACTGGCAAGGTACTCTTCATTCTCGACGCTCAAGGCTCCGCGTTCACGTAGACGGGACAAAATTTCAGCAAGTTGGATCCAATGCGATACAGGTCCTGCGGATTTCGAGTTACCATCGTTTAACGCCGGATGCGGCTGGCGCGCAGCTGTGATAACCGCTCCATCGCCATCCGGGAACGGCTCACCGAACAGATCCTCAGCGAATCGCGCAAGTTCCTCACGACGAGAGGGGTCAAGGCTCGCTGACGTGCCGACACACTGCACTGTTCCAAGCTGTATACCTAATCGAGCCTTTAACTTACGCAAGAGAAAGGCCACTTCTATTGCCTGGGCACCTGAATACGTATGAATTTCATCCAGCACGAGCCAGCGGATCTCTGACCTATCCAGAAGTGCCCGGTTCCGAGGCAGCAACAATATGTGCTCAAGCATGGCGTAATTGGTGACCAGAATGTGCGGCGGTCGCTCAAGCATTTCCTCACGCGAAAGAAGCCAGTTTTGTGGAACCCCCTCCGTATCTGGAAAATTGCTTTGGAAAGTAGGCGTCGAAATCAGCCCCGGCTCTTCATCGCCACGAGTGGCATTGGAGCGAACTTGGCCGGTGAATCGCCCAAGAGTAATCCCAGGATCGCAGAGATCCCGAAATAGCAATCGTGCGATGCGGTGCATCTGGTCATTGGCCAGGGCATTCAGCGGATAAACGAGGATCGCGCGAACGCCTGGTTGCTCTAGATCACCTCGTCGAATCAAACTATCCACAAGTGGTAATAGAAATGACTCCGTCTTGCCGGAGCCTGTGCCGGTAGCAACCAAATAGTTCTCGTCCCGCCCAATAGCCGCTGTCTGGTGGAGGTGCAATGGCCTTTCGAATAGCCTTCGTCCTTCGTTTGAGGAATCCAGCCTAGTCCAAATATTGTGGAGCACCCCATCTTTTACGAGTTGCGCTATCGACCTCCCTTTCTCAAAATCTGGAAGGCTTTCGACAAACGGACCCTTGACAAGTTCTGCCTCCGCACAGGCTGTGGCAATTGCATTAGACAGCCGTGGCGCTCGCGCTGATGACACCGGAGCTGCTGTTGTGATGTACCGCGCTAGAACATTGCGCAGAGCGGTCTTGAAGCGAATTGGATCAAGTTCAGCTATCATGGCCGGTCCTTAGCGATTTGCCACGTGAGTAGGAAAAAGGCGAATAATTCGGGCGCTAGGCGAAGTAGCAGTGACAAAGTGTTAAGAATTTCCGTAGCCGACCATCCAAGCCGCTGTTTTAGAACAGATATAAATTCTTCTACTTCTCCCATTCGGCTTGCACGGGCAAACGCAGAAAGGCATGCCGCAACCCATAGGTCGACGCTGTGAGGCTCTTCCTGGTCGGCTGACCGCATGGGGATGGGAGGTCGCTCAGCGTCTGGCATCATTCCCCAGACCATGCTACTCAACCGGTGCAGCGCTTCCTGTCGCCGACTGTTGCTGGATTGAGCATCCTCGCCTGTGAACATCCTCGTCATTTCCAAGCGTTCTACGAAACGAAGGTGAGCTGCGCGCCAGTGATCAGGACCTAAGACTGGCGCCCCACGCCAAAACCATCCAGCTGTAGGATCGTTGTCTACCAGAGGGAGATTGGAAAAGAACTTATGCGGTTCAAACCCGCTCAGTGGGACGTTCTCCGACCTCGCCTCATCAATATTTTGAAACGCCAGATAAACCGTGACATGTAACTGCGACTGGTTTCTAAGAGGAGCCCGTCCTAGGGAAAACAGGTTGGCCAACTCTGCGACACCAGGATCCGGTGATCCCGATAAACCAGCGAAGTCCGATGTTGGAGCTCCGTAAAGATTCGGAATCAGGTGCATCGGATGCATCAAGGGTACCCAAGATTGTGCCGTATGATCAGGGGAGGGGACAGCCCCCGCCATCATAAGCGACCCAAGGCCTTTGGGTTGATCTGCCAAGATTCTTCCCACTTTCTTCCAGCGCGACGTCAGCGGATTTTCGATAAATGACCAACAATCATCTGCATAACAATCGGCCAGCCACCTGCTAAGCGTTTCGAACCGCTGTCGTGACTCCGTGTATACAAGTTCACTATCTGGGTTACCGATGGTGATGGCATAGGTGTCCCCTCGGGAGTTGCGCAATGGGCGCCAGGTACTTTGGCTCCCGAAATCTACTTCTGGTCGCAGAAAGATTCGTGCAAGAACAAGCCCGTCGTTGAATTCCAACTCTGAAACTGCTAACTCTATTTCTGTGGGATCACCTCTGGGCAACTCGACGCTGAGCCAAGATGGTTGGCGTGATGATACTGGCCGCCTGCCGAAACTTGCCTCTACGAATTTCATTTTGCGATATTCGTCCTCTACCTCGAGCGCAAGAGCGTCAACGGGCCTCATCAGGGTTAAGCGAATACGCAGCCCTTCACTCATGGGTAGAGAACGAAGCAATAGGGGCTCCATCGACGGGACAATCTCAAACAGTACCAGTTCAGCGCCGTTTCCACGACGGAGAATCACCCTGTTATCTGACGTGGCTTCAAGAAGGTCTCTGATTGCAAGGTTGCGGGAAAGCCCGTGAGCGAAAGGATGCTCCTCCCGTCGGCCGTGAACCAATAACGTTGCTAACGGATCTGGACACCGGATGGTCACAGTTTCAAAGCGATTCTCCTCGTCCACAGTAAGTCGTGTTCCAATTGGTAGTCCAAGGACCGTGCCGTCAGGTCGGCGCCTGATTACGACCACATCCGGCCAAGGAAGTTCAAAGGTGACGAATTCCCCTTCGATTTCGAACACAACCCGGGCCGTAACGTAGCCACCAGCAGCTTCAAGGGTCAGACAACCCCTGCTATTCTGGGTCACGTGTTGTGATTGCTCGAGTACTAGATTCTTTGGCTCAGTGTCACTACTAAAGACGAGTCCCCTCGTTCCTGAAAACGCGGGCCAAACCCAAGATTGAGTGGATACACCTGAGATTCGCGCGGGCACCGTCTCGTCAACAGGCGCGAGCAAATCTATACGCATAAGCAAAGGATCTGGACGAATACTGTTACATAACGAAGAGAACAGTCTACCTATGCTGATTTCCGCATATCCTCGAACCACTGCAACTTCAACATCTTCAGTTTTTTGTCCGACTGTGATGCGCAATCGTCGGGTTTCGTCTTTCTCAAGACCTGTTTCAACTTCAACAATTGCCGAGGGGCCATATAGAGTTCCCCGGGTCCCTTTAGCCACTTCGCCGCCACGAATTGTCAGGCGCCGCCGGGGCCTGACACGAAACCGTATCACCCTATCCGTGCTCGTGAGATCAATGGGTAAAGCTCCGATCCGGGAGAACGCAATGAATGCGGATCCACCGATTTCCAACGCAGGTTCTCCGTTAATCGAGAAATTTGTTCGAGACAGAATGACCGCGTCAGTGGTGTCGACCTCGATTTCGGTCTGATAATCCTCCACCTCCTTGATGAGGTGCCCGGTTGTGCGGTCGAACACGGCTAGCCCATGCGGAGACTCGAGAAAGCGTAGCTCACCGTCGTACTCCTGCATGCGCCACCGCAGAAGAGCAGGCCAAGGCTGCGGTAATATCCAATCTTCGCCACCCCGTAATCTAAAGGGCGAAGGATCTTCTTCTTGCCATAGTTTGATGCGGCCTTCGATTTTAGGGAGTCGGACGGCTAGCCCGTCTGTGCGCCAAATCATTCGCGGTTTAGGCAAAGCAATAGCTGTGAAATCTGACCCGCTTTTAAATACCGACTGGCCGTTATTCTGTAGATCTTTTAGTGTTCGGAAGAAATGTTTTTCGATCGGCAACTTGGGTACAAAAGAATTAGTGTCTAACCGAACCTTAGCATAGAGAGCGGCATGCCACGCCGTTTCATCCCAGAGAATCGCACGTCGAGGAGTAACGATTGAATGTGGCAGGAAATCTAAGGATTCAATTTCCCACCGATTCAACATTTCGGTTGCTTGGGTTGGTGGCGGTCCGAATGCTGTCTCTTGACGGACGAATGCACGGATTAGAGCCGGTAGCAATGCCACTGGAACACCTGCATGGAGCAAATAAACATCAACCATCCGCTGGAAACCCCGAACAGATAGCCCTAGCCTTTCACACACTAGGCAAAAACTTTTGTATAGAAAACGTCGATGCAATTGTTCGGATAGCGGGATATCTAGCGCGTCTTCAATATGTCGATACACTGCTTGATCTTCATTCCCATAGTCTACACTCAAAGCTTGTGTCACACACCAGGCTGAAACATACGGGAATTCGCGAAATAAGCTTTGTATTCTGTTTGGATCTCCGTTTAGATATTCCCTTAGATATTTCCGGGATTCTTCCAATACGGAGCTTTGCGAATTTTCGCTGATTGAGGCAAGCCCAATAAACGGTGGAGTTTCTGGGGACCGTAACAATCGGTTTAAGAAATCGTTTGTAGCTCGACAGTCCATTTTTACCTCAATATATTTGCTGTGTAAATTCCTGTCCAGCATGAGCAACCGACGACGGTGGCCTCAGGATTTACATGTTCAAGCGGGGTGAGCGACCTGACCCGATCATGAGCACTTGGAGAGCAACTACTACAGTTCGAGGCGGACGCTTCCGCTGGTGGTGGCTGACAATGTAGCCGGTGCTGATTTGGAGAGCAACTACAGTCTCGCTTGAGTGGTGGCCCGCGATGACATTGCACGGGATCTTTCTCTATCGTGGTGACAGACCGACAGGTTATTGTGGTGCGGATATTCGTGAATAAAACCCGGCGTACGTCTGCCGGGAGATCGAGATGAGGCCGCTGTCGCGCCAAGGAGGTATGGCAATGAGTACGCTTGATGAACTGCATGCACGGTGGAGCCGGAACGCGGACTATCGAGACGCCTATGCGCGGTTGGGACCGGAGTTTGAGTTGGCCCGCGTGCTGATCGAGGCGCGCACACGAGCAGGCATCGCCCAAGCAGAGTTGGCCGCGAGGATGAAGACGACACAATCGGCGGCGGCGCGCTTGGAGAGCGGCCGGGTGCCGCCATCGACGCGGACCCTTGAGAGGATTGCCCGAGCAACCGGCACTCGGTTGCGAATTCAGTTCGACCCCGCGTGAGTGTGGATGACGGCCGCGGATGGTTGGGGCTGCAATTTACGGCGTTTCCGGTCAGCCTCACCGGTGATCCCCCTGCTGTTACCTTCGGCTGCCTCACTCACTGACCCCGGAAGCCGGCGCTTCCCGGTCGCGGATTCGTCTCCAGCGGGCCACGTTCCGGTTGTGCTGGCGAAGCGTGGCCGCAAACGCGTGGCCGCCGAGCCCGTCGGCGACAAAATAGAGGTCGTCAGTCGTGGCCGGGTGCAGGGCGGCGTGGATGGAGGCGAGCCCCGGATTGCCGATGGGGGTCGGCGGGAGGGCGGGGATGCGGTAGGTGTTCCAGCGGTGCGGGTGTCGGAGGTCCGAACGCGAAAGGGTGCGCGGTGAATCCGGGCCGAGGCCATAGAGGACGGTGGGGTCCGACTGCAGCCGCATGCCCCGGCGGAGACGGTTGACGAAGACGGCCGCGACCCGTTCCCGTTCTTCTCCCAGTGCGGTTTCCGCCTCGACCATGGACGCGAGTACCAGCGCCTCCCCGGGGTTCCGGTACGGAAGGTCCGGACTGCGGCCCTCCCACGCCTCCGCCAGGATCTCGGTCATCCTTGACCGGGCCTGGTCCGCGACCGCGATCCGCGGCGACCCGCGCCGGAACAGGTACGTGTCCGGGAACAGCGAACCCTCGGGGGGCAGGGGCAGCGGCCGGCCCTTCAGCACGTCGCTCCGGTTGAGCAGGTCCACGGCCTGCCGGACGGTCATGCCTTCGACCAGCGTGATCCGGTGCAGCACGGCGTCGCCGCGCACGAGGGTGTCGACCACCTGCCGCATGGAGGCCCGAGCCGGGAAGGCGTATTCCCCGGCCTGAAGCCGGTGCCCGGTTCCCGTCAACCGGGCGCCGGTCTCGAACAGCCGGGCGGAATGAATGACCCCGGCGGCTTGCAGGAGCGACGAGATCTCGTGGAGCGAAGCCCCCGGTTCCACGATCACGGTGCGCGGGTCTGCATGCGGGCCCTCGACCAGGTACGCCGCGTAGAAGAGGACCGCCGCAAAGGCCGCCGCCGCCGGTGCGGCGGCAGCGACGGCGAGCCACCGGCCCGGCACCGGATCAGTCGACGCGGCCGACTACGATCGAGGCATTGGTGCCGCCGAACCCGAACGAGTTGGAAAGTGCGGCCCGGACCGGCCGGTCCCGGGCCGTGTGCGGAACCAGGTCCAGCCCTTCGGAGCCGGGGCAGGGCCGCTCCAGGTTCAGGGTCGGCGGCACGGCACCGTGCACCACGGCAAGGAGGGAGAACACGGTCTCCACCGCGCCCGCCGCCCCCAGCAGATGACCGATGGAGGACTTGGTCGAACTGATCGAAATGCCGGTTGCGTGATCGCCGAACAACCGCCGGATGGCGCCCAGTTCGATTTCGTCGCCCAGTGGGGTCGACGTGCCGTGCGCGTTCACGTAATCGATGTCTGCCGGCGCCAGGCCGGCGTCGTCAAGCGCCCCCTTCATGCTGCGGAAACCGCCGTCGCCGTCCGGCGCCGGCGCCGATATGTGGTGCGCGTCCCCGGACAGGCCGTAGCCCTTCACCTCACCGTAGATCCGGGCCCCTCGGTCGCGGGCGTGCTGGAGTTCCTCGAGCACCACGATCCCGGCGCCTTCCCCCATGACGAAACCGTCCCGGTCTTCGTCCCAGGGGCGCGAGGCGCGCTGCGGCGAGTCGTTGAAGTTCGTGGACAGGGCCCGCATCGCGGCGAAGCCGGCGATACCCAGCCGACAGACCGAAGCTTCCGCCCCGCCCGCCACCATGACGTCTGCCGCCCCGGACCGGATCAGCTGCGTCGCGTCCCCGATCGCGTGGACGCCGGTCGCGCACGCGGTCACCACCGAATGGTTGGGCCCGCGAAAGCCGTAACGGATCGATACCTGGCCGGAGGCAAGGTTGATGAGGCTCGAGGGAATGAAGAAGGGGGTGATGCGGCGGGGCCCCTTCTGCTCGAGCACGACCGAAGCCTCGTGGATCGACTGGAGGCCGCCGATGCCGGAGCCGATCATGACGCCCGTTCGGTCGCGGGCTGCAGCGGCGTCCTCGCCGGGCGTCCAGCCGGAATCGCGAATCGCCTCGTCCGCCGCGGTCATGGCATACAGGATGAAGAGATCGAGCCGGCGCCGTTCGCGCGCCGGCATCAGGGCGTCGAGATCGAGGCCGTCGGGGGCATCGGGTCCCGGCACCTGACCGGCAACCCGGCACGGCAGGTCTTCCGAATCGAAACCGGTCAGGGGACCGATCCCGGATTCGCCGGCCAGCAGCCGCCGCCAGTTGGCGTCGGTGCCGACTGCCAGCGGCGTGACCAGACCGAGGCCGGTGACGACGATTCGCTTCATGCGGGTATTCCGCGAAATTGTGGTCAGCTTACCTGCTGCTCAATGTACTGGATCGCATCCTGAACGGTGACGATCTTCTCGGCTGCATCGTCGGGAATCTCGCAACCGAACTCTTCCTCGAAAGCCATGACCAGTTCGACGGTATCGAGACTGTCAGCCCCGAGGTCATCAACGAAACTCGCGTTTTCGGTAACCTGTTCCAGTTCGACGCCGAGATTCTCAACGACGATGTCTTTGACGCGCTGCGCGATATCACTCATGGGATGAGATCCATTCGTTAGGTTGCAGTGGGATCGAGGGGACAAGACGCGGCCGGCTCTTTCGGTGCGGGCGCGCCAGGCTGTAACCCAGCACGGTCTCGTTACCACACTTCCGCCGGGATGCAAGCACTGCCGCCCCGGGAAGGTGTCCACCGCCGTTCCCGGAAAGCGGCCGCGGGCGACGGCCGTGGTGGCGTGGCCGGCTCTGACGGACGGGTCGCCACGGCGGGCTGAAGCCCCGATGCCAGCCGGTTGTTCGATGCTCACCCCAGGCCGCCGGCGATGGTCAGCGTCTGGCCGGTGACGTAGCCGGCTTCATCCGAGGCGAGATAGACCGCGGCCGCACCGATGTCCTCCGGCTGGCCGAACCGCTCCATGGGCACTCTTGCCCGGGCCTGCTCGCGGACCGCGGCCGGCAAGGCGTCGGTCATCGCCGTATCGATGAAGCCGGGCGCCAGGCAATTCACGGTGATGCCGCGGGTGGCGACTTCCAGCGCCAGGGCCCTCGACAGGCCGATCAGGCCGGCCTTGGCGGCCGAGTAGTTGGCCTGGCCGGGGTTTCCGAGGAGCCCGGAGATCGAGGTGATATTGATGATGCGGCCGGACCGCCGGCGCATCATCCCCCGCAGCACGGCCCGAGTCAGCCGAAACGCCGCCGTAAGGTTCACGTCAAGCACGGCTTGCCAATCGGCATCCTTCATGCGAAGCGCCAGACCGTCCCGGGTGATTCCGGCGTTGTTCACGAGGATGTCGACCGGACCGAGGGCCTGCTCGACCTCTCCGACCAGAGTGCCGGCGTCTCCGCCTCCGGCAAGGTCCGCAACGACGCTGTGTGTGCGCCCTCCGAGCTCATCGGCCAGCCGCCGCAGTGCATCCTGGCGGGTGCCGGTCAGCGCCACGGCGGCCCCGGCCTGATGAAGCGCCCGGGCGATCGCCCCGCCGATGCCGCCGGAAGCGCCCGTCACCAGCGCCGCCCGGCCGCCGAGGTCAAACATCATGCATTCCTCCGGGTTGTCACAGCGAGCGGAACAGCGTGTCGAGATCCTCGGGCTCGGACACGGCCATCGTCTTCAGGTTGCGGTCGATGCGCCGGGCGAGCCCGGTGAGCACCTTTCCGGGGCCGACTTCGATGGCCAGGTTCACGCCGTCCTGGTCCATCCGCTCCATGGATTCTCGCCACCGCACCCGTCCGGTGACCTGGTCGACCAGCAGTTTGCGGATCGTGGACGGGTCTTCGATCGGGCTGGCGTTGACGTTTGCCACCACCGGGATCACCGGCGGCCGCAGCTGCAGGCTGGCCAGCGTTTCTTCCATGGCCCGGGCGGCCGGTTCCATCAGGCTGCAGTGGAAGGGTGCACTGACGGCCAGCGGAACGGCACGCCGGAAGCCGTGCTGGGGGGCCAAAGTCACGGCCCGGCCGACGGCGTCGGCAGAACCGGACACCACGACCTGGCCGGGAGCGTTGTCGTTACCGATCGCCAGCACGTCGCCTCCGGCAGCGGCGGCGATCAGCGCATCGGCACCGTTCAGGTCTCCGCCCATGAGCGCCGCCATGGCCCCCTGACCCTCCGGAACCGCCGCCTGCATGGCCCGCCCCCGGTGCCGGACCAGGCGTACGGCGTCAGCGAGGGCGAACGTGCGGGCGGCGGTGAGCGCCGTGTATTCCCCCAGCGAATGACCGGCGGCACAGCGGGCGGCACCCGCCAGCGCCACGCCGCCGTCACGTTCCAGTACCCGGCACAGGGCCATTGACACGGTGAGGAGGGCCGGCTGCGCGAACTCGGTTCGCGTAAGTTCCGCTTCCGATCCTTCGAAGACGAGCCGCGACAACGCGAACGACAACGCGTCGTCGACCTCTTCCCAGGTTTCAGCCGCCACCGGGAAGGCGTCCCGGACCGCTCGGCCCATACCGGGGGTTTGTGATCCCTGACCGGGAAAGATGAATGCGCGGACTGTTGCCATGGTGCAAACTGCAAGCTGAAGCGAGGGGCGGGCTGCGAGGATACAGGTCGAAGCGGCGGCGGCTCACGCCCGGTTCCGGGCGCAGGGGTCGTGCGCCGAAGCCGGGCGGCATACGGACGGGCCCGCCACGGGTGCCGACCGCCCGGCCCGGTGCACCGACGCCCCCATGATCGAGAACCGGCGGCGAGCGTCACTTTACAGCCGGGGCCCGGGCCGGATCCGGTTCCCGGAAATCGAACTGGCCGCCGCCGGCGGTTGAACGAAGCATCGGCGCAGCGCTGCCGGGCGCGTGTTGGTTCGGGTTCCTGTTCGTAACCGCAGCGACCAGGGCAGCCCGCAGCGGGGGCGAGGCGCCTGAGTCGCACGCTCAACGCCGCAGCCGCCGTCGGCTTCAGGCCAGCTCTTCATGCGAAAGCCTAAAATATGGGCATAATCTTTAAGATAATGATGAAAATTCAATCAGGATGATGGTGTACCCCTCGCACAGCCGGCGAGAGACAGATTGGCATGAATATTGCTTGAAAGTGCTGCGGGGAATGCTCCCCGCCCACCTGTGCCCACTGCCGTGCTGTTGCGGACAACGGACGCGGGCCGGTCCGTGGTCCAGCTGCGGCGTGGTTTCGTTCGGTTTCGGGGCACCGTCAAGGAGTTTGTCATTTGTCATCCAAGCCGGAATCGGAACCGAAGCCACGGTTTGCGTGGCTGGGATCGGCCCCTTGCCGAGAACGGAATTCCGGGGATGCGTCGGAGAATCGCATGAGAACATCCCTTGTTTCCGGGGCGGCCGCTGCAGTCGTCCTGTTCGTGCCGGCCGCGGCGCTGGCGGCGCAGCCGGAAGAGACGGCGTTCATCTTCAATACCCTGTCATTCCTGGCGAACGGAGCGCTCGTGTTCGCGATGGCGCTCGGCTTCTGCATGCTGGAAGCAGGCATGGTGCGCACCAAGTCGACGAGTGCGATCTGTGTCAAGAACGTCGGGTTGTTCTCCATCGCCGGGGTTACCTACGCGATCATTGGCTACAACCTGATGTACAGCGGCGTGGACGGCGGATGGATCGGATCCCTGGGGCTGTTCGACACGCCTGATCCGGCCGCCGAGACCGCCGACGGCGGCCATGCGGCCGCCTCCGACTGGTTCTTTCAGGTCGTATTCGTGGCTACCGCCGCCTCGATCGTGTCCGGGGCGGTCGCCGAACGGGTGCGGGTGCTTCCCTTTCTGCTCGTGATCGCCGTGTTGGTGGCCCTCATCTACCCGATCCAGGGGGCCTGGACCTGGGGCGGCGGCTGGCTGAGCGAACTCGGCTTCTCCGACTTTGCCGGTTCCACGATCGTCCATTCCGTCGGCGGCTGGTGCGCACTGGCGGGAATCATCGTACTGGGTGCGCGACGCGGAAAATATGGCGCCGACGGCCGGCCCAATCCGGTGCAGGCGTCAGCAGTTCCGCTGGTCGCCCTTGGCGTATTCGTGCTGTGGATCGGATGGCTCGGTTTCAACGGCGGCTCGCAACTTGCCCTCGGGTCGGTGGCCGACGCGAGCGCGATGGCCCGGATCTACGCCAACACCTACCTGGGCGGATGCGGAGGAGCGCTGGCGGCGGCCGCGACCTACTTCCTCGCGTACCGGAAGCTCGATATCACCCTGGTCCTCAACGGCGTCCTCGGAGGCCTGGTCAGCATCACCGCCGAGCCGCTGGCGCCGTCCTTCGTTCAGGCCATCCTGATCGGCGGAATCGGGGGCGTCATCGTCGCGCTCGGTGTCCCGCTCCTTGATCGCCTCAAGCTTGATGACGTGGTCGGCGCCGTTCCGGTTCACCTGTTCGCCGGTGTCTGGGGAACGATCGCGGTGTGTTTCACCAATGCCGAGGCGACCCTTTCCGCGCAGCTGATCGGGATCGTCGCGATTGGCCTGTTTGCCTTCCTTGCCAGCCTCCTGGTGTGGTACGGGGTCAAGTTCGCCCTGGGCGTTCGCCTCGACGAGGAATCGGAAATGCGCGGCTCTGACCTCGCCGAAGTCGGCGTGGTGGCGTATCCCGAGTTCGTGGCCGGGCGGTCGGGATAACCGCTCCGCCCGGACCGGTTCGCCGGTCGGGGCGAGCGACTGGCAATTCTGGCGCCGGGCGTCCTCCCCGCCCGGCGCCGGATGGCAAGGGACCATCTGGCCCCGACTGTCGGCGCAGCGGCCGGGCCGGATGGTTCACGAGGAGTTCCGGTACCGGCGCTGGCCGGACGGGAGCGGTGTCGTCTTCGGCCCCTCACCCTCGTTCCGGTGTGCATGAAGCATGAAGACAGTCCGGCCCACGGGCTTTGCGTGCTTCCGGCCTGTTCCATGCGGAAGCGGTGGGAACGGAATCGGCACCCGACGGGCACTCCGGGGCCGCAAACGGGTGGGGTGATCGTGCGGTGCGCGGGGGCCAGCGGTGACGGCCTGGTATCCCCGTCCGTGCCGATGGTGCCGGGTTGCGGAAGGACGCTCGATCATCCGGGCGGGCGGGATCAATCGCCGGTTGGATGTACGTAAGGGGAGAGCAATGTACGGCCTGTGCGGGAAGGGCGGAGAGCAGAGGCCTGATCCGGGATGATCGGCAGGCATCTCTGGTTCGGTCAGGCCGTGGCAACGGGGTGCACGTCAGAATCGTGGGATTTGAACGGAATGATGGAACAGTGAAGGTTTCTCGTATATATCTGACAGCAGAAGAATCTGTCAGTATGAAGGTCTCCCATGGAGCCCCTTCCCGAGTTACCCGGCCTCCGGCAGAAACGCCAAAAATCCAGCACGAGCTGGCCAGTCTCGGCGATCTACGGCCGGGGTCTTTGATTCCGCGGTACCGCAAGTGCGGCAAACCCAATTGCCATTGTGCGAAAGTAAGGTCACCCAGGGCACGGGCCCAGCTGGTCGTTGACTTGGTCCGTCGAGGGCAAGACGGAGACCCGGGTCATTCCCGTGGAAGCGGTCGAGGAGACCCAAGCACAGATTGCCGAGTATCAACGCGCCCGTTCTCTCGCCCGTGAACTGTTTGAGGTCAGCGCCCAAGTGTGCGATGCGCAACTCAAGGCCGTCAAGATCGCCCAAAAAAAGAACGTCCCGAGGCGGCGGTCGAGACGGACATCGGTCACGAGACCACTGCCGAAGCCGAGCGACTGATCGGCGGGAATGTGTTCGACGACTTTCAGGCGATCGAGATCGAAGCACGGCGCGTGGCATTACCGATCATGGGGCAGGCTGTGGCCCACAGGCTCAATGCTGACCCTTCCGACTATCAGGGACCGCACCTGGCCTGCGGCTGCGGCGGCGAAGCACACTTCGTCGGTCGCCAGCCCACTCGGCGACGGCGCGACGTGGATCTGGAACTTTGCCGACGAACATTTTCCCATGCCATCCAGATCGTCGACATCTTTCATGCGAAGGGCCATCTATTCGAGGTCGCCAAGGCCATCTGCGGACCCGGCAGCGAGATCGGTCAGCAGTGGGCCAGGAAGCGGCGCGAGGAACTCGATGAAGGCCGCATCCACGACGTGATCACCGCTTTTCGCAGCCATGCTGAATCCTGTGAGGAAGCCCGCAAGAACACCGAGTACTTCTCCAGCAACCGCCTCAAGCAGGGCGGAATGCACTGGACTGTCAACGGTGCGAACGCCATCCTTGCACTGCGATGCGCAGTCGAGAGCAATCGTTTCGACGATTTCTGGGAACGATGGCCGGCGACGGTACCGTAAATCTCACAATCGAGACGTGCACCCGTGGCAACGGGCTTCCTTGCGTTTCGTGGCGGGTGGTGTATCGTGGGCCCAAGTGAGAAGTCAGGCGATCGGGTCGCCGACAGTTGCCGAGTTGGTCATTGAGTGTGGTCCGCTGATCTAGCAAGACATCAGGTGCCGGTGGTGCAAGGGTCGAGAACTGAAAAGCTGAATTCGAACGAAGTGAAAAAATCTGATCACGAAGGTAGTTTTGGAACGCCATGAGTGCGACTGATGCAATGAAGGCCCGGGTGTCACCGGGCAACGCCGTGAGTTTTGTCTACAAGAACAGCCAGGTTTCCGGGCGCGTGGTGTCGCTTGGACGGAAGTGCGCCACCGTGCACGCCCTGCACGGGCAGCAGTACCGGGTTCCGTACGCCCAGCTGCAGCTGCAGGACGATGCGAAGGATTATTCGGGCATCGAGGACCGGGCCCTGGCCCGCTGCCGGGAGCTCATGCGCCGGCACGGCCTCGACCCGGCCCAATGGGTTGCGAGGCTCGACGATTCCCGTTCCCGGGCCGGCGCCTGCAACTTCAGGGACAAGGTGATCTCGCTGTCGAGGCTCTATGTCCGGGCCGCGAGCACCGGCGAACTCGACGACACGATCCTGCATGAGATTGCGCACGCACTGGTGGGGCCGCAGCACCACCATGATGCGGTCTGGCGCGCCCAAGCGCGGGCGATCGGATGTTCCGGTGACCGCTGCCACTCGCTGAAGTTCAGCCCGCCACGGTGGATGGCCGCGTGTGTCGCCGGCTGCTTTACCCGGCCGGCGCAGCGCCGCCGCCGGAATGTCGTGTGCCGCCGGTGCGGCGGCCAGATCGTGTGGCGGGCCTGGGACGGCAAGACGGAACAGGCAACTGCCCCGTCGAAAGCCCCTCGGTCGAATCCGGAGCCGGCGACTGCCCGACACCGCGCGGTCAGGCTCCAGGGGGCGTTCGACTTTCCGCTCCGGTAATGGGCGGGTGGGCGCCTCGGCCGACGCCTGCATCGGTGTGCAGATCCGGGCCCCGGCGGGGATTGATCGGACGATGCCCCTGCACACCGCTCCCGTCCGAAGCTTCGGCTCCGCACGGAACGGGAGCCGCCGCGGCGATGGGGCAAGGGGCTGGCGGCTCCTCAACAGGGCGTGATTTCGTCCGGAAACCGCGCTTTTCTGGTGCGTAACTGCTCATCCTCTCCATTACCCGTTGATTGTGCCGGCTTGCGGTGTTGATGCGTTGAAGCAGGGTTCGCAAGCGACTGGTGGCGGGTCTGGATGCTCCTCGGTATCCAGTTGGCGAGACCGTTTCTCGCGTGGTGGAGGGGTGTCGGTTGCGCTCCTGTGGCGCGGTGTTGACGGCAGTTCAATGCACTACAGCAGGGGTGAGCAGTTACCGCCTCGTGGCAGAGCAAAGTCTACCCGGTAGGCATCGGCAGCGCCCTCGAATTACTCGCTGTCAACTCCACCGGCGACGGTGGAAACGTCGTTCAGTGAATGGATTCGTTTTTGAAGACGTCGTCAAGGCTGGATGCGGAAAGGATGGCGTCAAGCCAAGCGTCAAGGTCTTCGGCCGGGGCGGCAAGAACCCGGGCCCTGGCGTCTTCGGGCACGGTGTCGAAGCGACGCTCAAGCTGTCTGAGCAGCGTTTCCGCCTTGCCCTGCATCAGGCCCTCGGCCTTGCCCTGCATCAGGCCCTCGGCCTTGCCCTACCGAGTCATGATAACTTTGCGTGACACCGGATCATTCCGCTTCTCTCAACACATACCGCCGGCCGGCCTGAAACCCGATCCGGTGGCCGAGAGCTGCACTGCTCAGCCGGTTTTGGCCATGCCACATGATCTGGTTGCCGGGGTCCGGATCATGCTTGCGGTCACGATAGCCACCGAGGTGCGCCACCAGCCGAACCGCGTCGCCCAGCCGGTTCGGTGGCGGCATGGACTGTTCTTCGGAATAGTCCCGCAGGAAATCGAGCTCCTGGTCGGTGAACAGGAGATCCGGTGAGCAGTCCGGAACCTGACGGCCGAGCAGGGTCATGACCATGATCCGCCAGGCGATCACACTATTGATGGCAATCGCCCGTTGCAGCCGGTCGGCCGTGCGAAACAGCAGGAACTCGCTGCGACAACCAGATTTCAGGACCCGAAAATAGTCCTCGACTTTCCAACGCTGGAGATAGAACGCCACCATTTCGCCGGCATCCTTGGCACTGCCAACCGCCAGAGTGGTCAGCAGGTACCACTGGACCGGATCCTCGTCTTCCGGAGGTGCGGTCTCGACGATATGGACCGCAGACACGGTTACCGGTTCCGCGTCCGGCAGCACCTTGGTGGCCGGCAGGGTGATCCGGCGGTACCGCAGTTCACAGTTGGCCAGCCGCTTGGCGCGAGCCGAACGGGCCTTCTTCTTGCTCGACTTGGGTCGTGCCGTCAGTCCTTCGATCTCAATCGCGATGCGCCCGGCCGGCGGTCCGCTGCTCATGGCCGCAAACAGCCTGCCGCGCCGCGGTCCCAGAACCCGGTCGTGTTTCGCCCGCACCAGCAACCCGACCCGGGGACACTGGCGCTGGGCGTCGAACAACTCAAAGCAATCCGCTTCCCGGTCGCAGACCGCGATCACCCGGGTCTTCCCGCCGACCTCGCGCACCGCCCTGACGGTATCGGCAAGGGCATCCAGCCAGCGCCGGGTCTTCCGCAGCTTCTCGGCTTCGGGCGGGCGCGGCTTCAGATCATCGAAACCCAGCCGCAGCACGCCCAGCGGCAAGCCGGTCTCCGTGGTGGCCAGCGTCGCGTGCAGATGCAGGCCGCGGCTCTTCGCCCGAGTCTGGTTGGTGCCGATCACCTGCAGGCCGTCACACCCCGGACGGGTACTGAAATTCAGGTCGGTGCCGTCCTGAATCGCCAGCACCGTGTCCTGCCCCCGGATCCGCTGAATGCTACGGGCGCGGTGCGGCGCCAGAATATTCTCGACCGTGACTTCCGATTCTGCCGGCATCTCGATCAGCCGGTAGAACGCACTGATGGCGGTGCGGTCGCTGGCAGAATTGGCATTGATCTTGCCGCCCGGATACGCCGCCAGCAGGCCAGCGCTCTTGACCAGGCGAGCCGACAGACGCTTGTCTCCCAACGGCGCTCCTCCGAATTCGTTGGCCGCCCACTCGGCCGCGTTCAGCCCCTCACCCGGCGCCAGCACCGGGGCCGAATCGACCCCGGTCACACCGAGCTGGCGCCGCCAGTTGCTGACCAGTGCATACAGGAAAACGGTCTTGACTGTCTTCTCCCGCCGCTTGTGCCGGTCCTGCCGGCCGCGGCCGGCCGTCACCCCGACGCGCCGGAAATTGGCCGCCCGCAGGCAAATGCCCTCGTAGCCCTCGTCCGCAAAGCTCTCGACCAGCAGGGGTCGGAAGCCGTACCGGGCCTCGAAGTCCCGGGGCAGGCGCCGGAGAACCCGGCCCAGCACGTGGCTGGCGAGATGAGGGCAAGTCACCGACGAACGGATCAGGAAGCGGCTCAGGCAGACCACCCGCGGCAGGTGATCGAGGCGCTGCGCATCGGTCCAGGTGATCCACCGGTCCCGGGCCCGCACCCGCCGGGCGGCAGCAGAAAACCCGGCCGCACCGAGCCAGCCATGAGCCGAACCAACCAGATAGCGGACCTGACAGCCGGCGAAGGTGGTCAACCCGTGCGGATGTTCCCGCGCGATCAGAGTGTTCCACAGATCGCGGTCCGATCGGGTGGCCACCAGCGTGATCCGGAGATCCTCGATCGCAGCCGGATGGGCCGGGACCGCGACCGGTTCGGGAACGTCGGTGGCCAGCACCCGTGGGGTGTTGTCGATCGCCGGCCCACCGGGCGGCGGCAGGACGATGTCGGAACCCTCCCGGGCCAGCGCGGCCAGCGCCTTGACGCACCCGGCGACCTGCAAGCGGCCCAGCGGGTCGACAAAGGAAAATTCCTCGCAGACCCGGCGGCCCAAGGCACGGCGGCTGTCGAACTGCTCCTGCGACAGAATCGCGGCGACCCGCGCCCGTTCCGTCGCGCCACGCAGTGTGCGGCTGATCTGAGATTGTGCCATAACGGCACCGGTATAGCGCGTCCGGTCCTTCGAGTCCAGACCCCTTTATCATTACATGGTAGGCCTTGCCTTCCTCTTTCCACGCCTCTGCGACCGTCGGCATGACTACCTCCCATAGTTTTGGTTCCGCAGCGCGGACGAGCTGGCGGGCATCGGTTTCGCCCTCGAATTACTCGTTGTCAACGCCACCGGCGACGGTGGTGGAAACGTCGTTCAGTGAATGGATTCGTTTCTGAAGACTTCGTCAAGGCTGGATGCGGCAAGGATGGCGTCAAGCCAGGCATCAAGGTCTTCGGCCGGGGCGGCAAGAACCCGGGCCCTGGCGTCTTCGGGCACGGTGTCGAAGCGACGCTTAAGCTGTCTGAGCAGCGTTTCCGCCTTGCCCTGCATCAGGCCCTGCATCAGGCCCTCGGCCTTGCCCTCGGCCTTGCCCTGCGTCAGGCCCTGCATCAGGCCCTCGGCCTTGCCTTCCTCTTTCCACGCCTCTGCGACCGTCGGCATGACTTTCTCCCATAGTTCCGGATCCGCATCGCGGACGAGCTGCTCCAGGGTCTCGCGGGGCAGCTCATAGTTCGTCATCATATATTTGACCGGCAGATCATTCAAACTGCGCAACGTCCGCAACGCCTCCACCAGATCCCCTTTCGGAGGATCCTTGACCGTGGCGTATTTCAGGAGCCCGAAGACGCCGCGCAGGAAAGCGTCGGACGACAGCTTCGCATAGGGAATGCGGCCGAGGTCAAGGAGATGGTAACGGAACGGGTCTCCAGCGCTGTGGGCCAGGCTCCTCGCCGACCTTGGCACGGACCATCGCGCACGGCCGTGATAGACGACGATGGGGATGACGAGCGGCGGCACCCG
Source organism: Alphaproteobacteria bacterium (assembly GCA_965203385.1). GTDB lineage: Bacteria > Pseudomonadota > Alphaproteobacteria > TMED109 > TMED109 > VXPW01. Next base: position 581,265 of record OZ241893.1, on the reverse strand, counting down.
CGGGTTGTCCCGCCCCTTCAGGCGCTTATGGTTGCGCAGGATGCCGATGACGTAGTTGCCGATCTGGAGCGGCGTCCCTGCATCAGGATTGCTCTTGTGTTCTAGTCCGAACTTCCAGAGTGCTGAGCACATAATGCCTTGAATCGGAATGACATGCAAAAATTCCGACGTGATTTTACTGGACAGGTTGTCAGGAAATCCGCAGACCGAGCAGGCGGAAGGCCTCCTTCTGTACCGGGGTGGGTTGTGACAGCATTTCGAACTGAGCCGAGGTTTCCGATTTCGGCGCCACCTGCATCCGGGTCAGGGTCGCCAGATGTTGCATGAGGCCCTGGAAATGGTGGACCGGCAATCGGTTGATGGTCATCCGGGTCGCCGCCTTGGTCTGCGCCGAGCGGGATGGTGTTGCCGGCGCGACGGCCGATTTTGACCGGGGTGGCCCTTCATCGTGGAACAGGATCGACTTCCAAGCGTCACGCAGATGCCATTCGACGTAATAGGCGAGGGTGCATAACAGGATATGGGCCCGCACCCGGTCGGCGAGGCGATGGTGAACGGGTCGGACTTTCAGATCCACGGTTTTCAGGCTGCGAAAGGCTCGCTCCACCCGTGCCAGACTCTTGTACGATCGCACCGTTTCATCGGCGCTGATCGTGGTTTCTGGCAGGCTGGTGCGCACGATGTAAAACCCGTCGAGCGCCGCTTCGGCGGCGATACTTGCGGTATCGCGCTTCCAGGTAAATCGCGTGCTCCGCACCGTGACGATGAAGTGTTTCCGCATCTTGCGCTTGCCCAGTACCTTGTCGAGGCGCCGGGTGATCGCCAGCTTCCCCTTGAGACGGTACTTTTCGCGCCGGGTGGCCGCGTCCACTGCGCGCAGGTCGGCCTCGGTGGCCTGCAACAGCGCCTCGCGGGTCCGGGCCCGTTCCGCGGCCAGCGCCGGGTTGCGGCAGACCATCAGCCGTTCGCCCGGATACAACTCCTCGCAGGTAATTTCCGCGAGGTCCCGCTCGTCGAACAGGGACGGCTGAAAGGCCTCGGCGGCGACCAGCTGGCGGATCGCCGTTGACCGCAGGGCGCTGATCCAGTCCAGACCGGCCGGTTCGATGTCCTCCCGGATCCGGGCCTCGGTCAGCATGCCGCGGTCGCCGACCACCACCACCCGGTCGAGGCCGAACCGGTCCCGCACCCGCTTGACTACGGTGGCGACGGTGGCCGGATCGCTGGTGTTGCCGTCGAACACCTCGACCGCAACCGGCCGCCCGTCGCGATCGCACAACAGCCCGAATTCCACCTGGAGCTTGCCGCTCTTGCCGTCCCGGGAATGGCCGTACCGGGCCAAAGCGCAGCGGCGGCCTTCCATCCACACCGACGTCAGGTCCCACAGGACCAGCGCGTTTTCCTCGAGGTGACGGGCGGCTAGTCGGCGCTCGATGTCCGGCTGCCGGGACAGCAGCCAGTCCATCGCGGCATACAGTTCGTGGGCGTCGGTATCGGCAATATCAAGTTCGTGCGCCAGGGTGTCGGTCGGGCTTGCCGAAGCCAGGCCCTGGGCGGTCGCCAGCTTGCTTCTCGGGTCCAGGATGCGGGCGGCGATCATCCCCACCACGAGGTCGCGCTGGCGCGACGGACGGGGATGGATCAAGGTATCGAGACCGAGCCGTTTCAGGGTGCCGAGGATGGTGGCGACATGGCCGTGCGGCAAAGCCTGTTCGATGGTGAACGCGTCCGACAGTTCGCGGGCCGACTGCCCCTTGAGGCAGGCCCGGATTTCGTCGACCAGGCCGGGTGGCAGCTTCGACAGGTTGGCCAGGGTCCGCTTGCGCGCCTTGCGCTGCTCCTTGTCCCAGTAGGACTCGCGCAGCAACACCGCCGGCGGCGAATTGCGGTTGGGGACGACTTCCACATACATGAACATCCATATACGGGTCAAAATCTATGATGTCAACAGGGGACCGGAAAAAACGTACCGGCAAAATACATGGACAGGAAATTTGGCCTGAAAATCCTCAAATCTCTCATAGTTCGTGCCCGCCAGAAAATTATCAAAGGGTTGACTCTAAGCGAAAATACCGATAATGTTGTGATCGAAGATTGGGACGAAAAGGCTGTTTCCGGCCGGTTTGCCCCCCGATCCCGACGATTCCAGCGATTCTTCGCGAGTAAAGCATGAGATACGCCCGCAATCCGCACCGCGAACTCGGCGAAGTTCGTATTGAGGACATCGAGATCGACGTCAAAAGTCGGGATGACATTCCGACACTGTTGCTGGGCCTCCAACATCTCTACTGCGACGAGAAACTTCGGTCTCGGCTGTTTGCCCTCCTGGAACAGCACATTCTTCCCGACAGCAACCGGAACGTGGGACGCCCGGGCATGGAGCTGTGGAACATTCTGGTGATGGGCATCTTGAAGCAGGGTCTGGGCTGCGACTTCGACCGGCTGCATCAGCTGGTGAACCACTACAGCACGATTCGCGAATTTCTCGGTCATACCGACTTGTGGGAAAAGAAACGGTACGAGTATCAGACGATCGTTGACAACGTGTCTCTTCTGCGTCCGGAATTGTTGGCCAAGGTCAACCAGATGTTCGTGGAGAGCGGCCATTCGGTCGCCCGAAAGAAGTCCCGAAAGAAGCCCTCAAAGCCGCTGTGCGGGCGTTGTGATTCCTTTGTCGTCGAGACCGACGTGCACTATCCCACGGATGTGAATCTCCTGTGGGATGCGATGCGGTGTCTGATTCGTACGACGGGTCGAGCGGCCACCCAGAAAGGAGTTCCGGGCTGGCGCCAGTGGAAGCACCTGTCGGACTCGCTGCGTACGCTGTTCCATCGGGTGCGAATCACCCGTCGGGCCCGTCCGGAGCAGGTCGAGGCGTATCTCTCGCGTTGTCAGGAACTGGTGCAGCGTGTCGAACAAGCCCTGCCGTTGCTGCTCGCCCGGGGTGTCTCTGGCTTGACGCTGGTCACCCTCGACGTGTTTCTCGCCCATGCCAGGCGGCAGATGGACCAGGTCGAACGTCGTCTGCTCAAACACGAGACCATCCCGCAAAACGAGAAGGTGTTTTCCCTTTTCGAGCCGCACACACGCTGGATTTCGAAGGGCAAGGCCGGCGTACCGGTGGAACTCGGGGTGCCGGTGTGCATTCTCGAAGATCATCACGGTTTCGTGCTGCACCATGAGATCATGTGGAAAGGGAGCGATGTCGATTACGCGGTACCGATGGTGAAGGCTGCGCAAGAGCGGTTTCCAGAGCTCCGCGCGGTCAGTTTTGATCGCGGTTTTCACAGTCCGGAAAACCGTCGCCGTCTCGACGATCTGCTCGACGACAACGTGCTGCCCAAGAAAGGTTTTCTCAGCAAGGCCGAGCGGGCCCGCGAACAAGAAAAGGAGTTTGCCGAGATGCGTCGCAAGCATCCGGCGGTGGAATCCGCGATCAACAACCTTGAGCAACGCGGACTTGACCGCGTTCTGGCTCATGGAGCCGACGGTTTTGCGCAGGTAGTCGGTCTTTCCGTGCTCGCCTTGAACGTCCATCGCATCGGTTTGCTGCTGCGTCGCAAGGCACGACGACGACGAACCGCCTGACGGCTCCACCTCAAGTCATCGATTTCCACCTGGTCGAACGGAACCAGGAGGGATACCTATGCGCGGATGACAGCCAACCGGACTGATTCTGACAGAAACGGCACGCCGCGCGGCGCCGACCCGGAGAAAACACCCGGAATTTGACCTGAGCTGGCCGCCGAACGGGGCTCGGATCGGGTCAAAATGACATCTGTAGCCCAGAACCGGGGGGTTTTCTGGCGGGCACTAGTTCGTTGATCTGAAAGCGTATTTTAATGAGTTGCGCACGAATCCCGCTGGAAGTTCGGTCTAGTATTGCGTATGCAACGCCCCCTTCCTTGAGGCCCGTGGTGAATACGCCGTCGGCGCGGCTGACACGCAGCGCTTCGTTGACGAAGGTACCGGCCAGGGGGCGGAAGGGCTCGTCGGACAGGAGGGCCGCGGTCTCCGGCGGGGTGCATTGGCGGATCAGCGCATCGGCCCGCACGGGATCCTGGATCAGTGTATGGAAGAGCAAGTCATGGGAGTGGACCGGCGGCATCGGGCCTCGCTGTCAGGGTGCCGACCGGTTCGACGGTGCGGCCGGTTGTCCGGATTCGGGGGGCGCGAGCAGCATGGGGCGGCGCACCGCCATTGTCCATCGCACGGCGCCCTGCTGCGGCGACGACCGGCCGGAGCGGGTCCCGTTGCAGCTTCTTCGGGGGCTGCGGCCGCGTCGGCGGAAGCGACTCCGGACGGACGGGCCCGGGACCGGTCGAAACGTGGGCGGAGTGGCGAGGATTGCTGTTTCCGCCGTTGATCGAAATGGGGTTGGAGGTCTCCGCGCCGACATGGAAAGGGTCGAACTCCCTCCCGGTTGCCTCTTCCCTTGCAGGGACCAGGCACACCCGGTAGCGGGCGAAACCCGCGCGAAATCACAACGTAAGGTCGGGGCCGGTCCGTGGAGCGCGCCCGTGAAACTCGCATGCCACCTGACGTAACTGCTCACCCCTGCTGTGCGTGCATCGAACCGCCGTCAACACCACGGCACAGGGCCGCTGCCACAGGATCGAAACACAATTCCACCATGCAGAAACGTCCACCATGCAGAAACGGTCTCACCGGCGGGATACCGAACATCCAGACCCTTCTGTCGATCGCTTGCGAATCAAGCCAGCACAATCAGCGGTCAACGGAGGGGTGGGCAGTTACTCTGGCGCGATGATATCGGGGAAGGGTTTGCAACCCCCCGGGCGCCAGTCTATGTTCCGGTGGGCGCACTTTCGGGTGGCGCCCGAGAGCACGTTTTCGACTCCGCACCCACGTGCGGGGGGCGTGGTCGGTGATCGGCAGATGCCTTATTACGAATCCGTATTGATTGCCCGGCAGGAAGTGGGCGTGGGTGAGGCCGAGCGGATCGGCGAACACTACGAGGAATTGCTCGGGAAGGAAGGCGCAAGCGTGGTGCGGCGTGAATACTGGGGGCTGCGCCGCCTGGCATATCGCGTCCGCAAGAACCGGAAGGGCCACTACCTGATGTTCCACGTCGACGGTCCGGGCACGGCGATCCAGGAGTTCGAGCGCCAGCTTCGTATCGACGAGAATGTGGTGCGGTACCTCACGATGCGCCTTGAGCAATTGCCCGACGAGCCGTCGATCATCATGAAGGCCCGCCTCGAGCGGGAGGAGCGGCGTGATCAGGAGAGTGTGCGGAAAGAAAGCGAACGTCGGTCCGAGGAAGCGGAAAAGAAAGATTCTGAAGCGACGAAGCCTGCTGACGGGGAGACCGCGGTCGAAGCGGCAGCGCCGGTGTCCGAAGGTACCGGGTCGGCGGCCAGCGGAGAGACGGCCGGCAGTGCTCAAGCCGGGGAAGCTTCAGATGACGAGGCTTCGGTCAGCGGGGCGTCGGCCGGTGAGGCTTCAGTCGACGAGGCTCCGGCCGGCGGGGCGTCGGCGGCGGGTGCTTCAGCCCGCGTGGATCCGGACGACCAGAAACCGGCAGGAGCAGAAGCATGAATGACAGCAGGTCCTCAGACGGGTTGCGGCCGGGCGGCGGTCCGCGCCGGGTCTTCTCTCGGCGCCGCAAGAGCTGTCCGTTTTCCGGGCCCAATGCGATGGCGATCGATTACAAGGACGTCAAGACGCTGCAGCGGTTTCTCTCCGAGCGGGGCAAGATCGTCCCCAGCCGCATCAGTGCGGTATCGGCTCCGAAGCAGCGGCAGCTGGCACGTGCGATCAAGCGGGCCCGCATCCTCGCACTGCTCCCGTTCGTCATTCGCTAGGGGTCTTCGGTTCCTGAACCGTTCGGGGAAACCTGGGCACCTCGCGCTCGCCCTGGTCGCCGGCGCACTGAGTGCGGCCATGTACGCCAGTGTGCTGGCCGGCGGCCTGTTTGCGACCGTCGTTCCGGTGCATTTCACGTCATTGCCGCTTCTGTTCGCCGGTGTCGTCCTGGGAAGCGGGCCGTTCGCTGTCGCCTGCGCTGCCGGAATGCTCGGGGTGGCCATCGGTGCGGGCGGAGGGTGGTCGGGAATCCTGATCTACACGGGGGTGCACGTGATCCCTGTCGGCCTTCTGCATATCCGTCTGAACCTCGCCGATCCGGTGACCGACCTCTCCGGGCTGGCGGGCCGGCTGGTGTCCGAACTCGCCGCCTTGGCCGCCGTCGTCATGTTGGTCGTGCTGGCCGTCGTCGACTTTGACCCTGCCCGTCTGACCGGCGATCTGGCCACTTCTTTCGACAGCCTGCTCGTCACGGCTGCTCCGGACCTGCCGGCACCGGCCCGCACGGCAGTGGTCGAAGACCTGGTCCGCTACTTTCCGGGCTTCGTGGCAGTCTGGTGGTTGTTCACCATGGTCATCTGCGCCGTGCTGGCCCAGGCCGTCGCGCATCGCCTCGGCATGGCCTGCCATACGACGCCCCCGTACCGGGACTTCAGGGTGCCGGTGTGGCTGGTAGTCCTGTTCTTGCTGGCGCTGGTTCCCGCGTCCCTGTTGGAGGGCAATGCGGCGGCCGTGGCCGGAGCGTTTGCATTGCTCTTCGGCCTCCCGTTACTCTTGCAGGGGCTGGCCGTCATTCACACGGTCAGCCGTTCGTGGCCGGGACGCAGGTTGCTGCTGACCGCCTGCTACGGTTCGTTGATCTGGCCGTTCGCCCCGCTGGCCTGGGCGTTTGTCACCGCGCTCGGGGTGGTCGAGCACTTCGGCCGCCTGCGCCGCCCGCATCTTGTTTGAGAGTGAGTCATGCAGATCATTCTGCTCGAAAGAGTCGGCCATCTTGGCCATCTGGGAGACACGGTGGACGTGCGGCCCGGCTACGCCCGGAACTACCTGCTGCCGCAGGGCAAGGCGCTCCGTGCGACCCCTGAGAACCTCCGCCGCTTCAAGGAACGGCGCGAGGAAATTCTCGCCGAGAACGCCGCCCGCCGGAAGGATGCCGAGGCGACGGCCGATACGCTGCGTGATCTCACGATCGTCGTGATTCGCCAGGCCAGCGAGCGGGGCGTGCTCTACGGTTCGGTGAACGCCCGCGACATCGCGGCGGAGATCAGCCGACGGGCGGGCCAGATCGACCGGCGCATGGTGCGGACGGCGGGCGCCATCAAGATGCTGGGGATCCACGTCGTCGAGATTGCTCCGCACCCGGAGCTGGCCGTGCCGGTTACAGTCAACGTGGCAAGGAGCGAAGACGAGGCGGTTCTCCAAGAGGAACGCTACGCCCGGGGTGAAGATGTCCTGGCCCTGGGGGTCGACGATGACGACGACGGCGCGGACCTGGATGACGCGCTGGATGATCGAACCCAGTTTCAGCCGCGGGTGTTCGAGGAGTTTCCGGAAGAACCGGATGCGGCCGAGATCGAGGCAGGCCGGCTGGACCGCCTGCTGGAAGGCGAGCCACCCCCGGCCCGGACCGATGCGGCGACGCAGGAACCCGCCCCGAGCCGCGACGGCTGAGCCCGCGCCGCTCGCCGCCAGCGGGCGTACGGTGGGCTGACCGTGCGCATATTCCGCCAACCGGTGGTCCGCCTCGGCCGGATCGAGGTGGTGCTGCCGAACGGCCGCCTCGTCACGGTGCCGGGGCAGGGCGGGCCGCAGTTTCGCGTCCGCTGCCACAGCTGGCTTGACGTTCTGCGCTTTCTGTTCCGGCCCACGCTGGCGTTCGCGGAAGCGTACATGGCCGGCCGCCTGGTGATCGAGCAGGGCCGGCTGCCGGAACTGGTCGACTGCATGTACGCGAACCGGCTGGACGCCGGAGCAACGGGCCCGGCGCGCCTCATCCGGCGGATGATGTTTCCGCTGCGGCGGCTGCTGCAGCGGAACACGGTGTTCAGGGCGCGGAAAAACATCACCCATCACTACGACATCCCCGGTGCGATCTACGAACTGTTTCTCGATTCCGACCGTCAGTACAGCTGCGCCTACTTCCTCCGGGAAGACATGACGCTTGACCAGGCGCAGGAAGCAAAGAAACAACACATTGCGGCCAAGCTCCGGTTGCAGCCGGGCCAGCAGGTACTGGATATCGGCAGCGGGTGGGGCGGTCTGGCGCTCCATCTGGCAAGGGACCACGACGTGCGCGTGAAGGGGATCACGCTTTCGCCGAACCAGCTGGAGGTCGCCACCGGCCGCGCCGGCGAGCTCGGGCTCTCGGACCGGGCCGAATTTGTGCTGGGCGACTACCGGAGCGAGTTCGGGCGCTTCGACCGCATCGTGTCGGTGGGCATGTTCGAACATGTCGGACTGTCCTATTACCGTCCGTTTTTCGAGACCGTCCGGCGCTGCCTGACGGACGACGGCGTGGCGCTGCTGCATACCATCGGCCGTTCGGCGGGGCCTGGCATCACGGATCCGTTCATTCGCCGCTACATCTTTCCCGGCGGCTACATCCCGGCCCTGTCGGAAGTACTGCCCGTGATCGAGCGGGCCGGCCTGCTGGTCACCGACGTCGAGGTTCTCCGGCTGCACTACGCGCACACCCTGCGCCATTGGCGCGAACGGGTCATGGCGGCCCGCGACCAGGTGCTCGAGATCGCGGATGAGCGTTTCTTGCGCATGTGGGAGCTCTACCTGTCAGGCAGCGAAGCGGCCTTTCGCCACGGCAGCATGGTGGTGTTCCAGATCCAGTTGGCGAAGCAGGTCGATGCGCTGCCGTTGACGCGGAACTACATGGCCGATTGAGGCGTGCCCGCGCTCCGGCAGTGCGGTTGCGGGCTCACGATCCGGCAGTGGCCCTGCAGCGTGTTCCGCGCGCGGTTCCGGCGGAAGCCACCCGGTGGGAACGGCCGACCGTCCGATCACACCGGCATCAATGAACAGCTTCGGCAGGGAGAACCCGCGGGATACTTCCGGAAGCGGGTCTGCATCGGAGCGGCACACGCAGGCCGAACCGCGGCGGTAAGCATTTCCGGGGCCGGGAAGCCGTACGGACGGCCCGTGCGGACGCCTCCCGGGCGGGATGCCCTGCGGCCGCTTCCGGGAACCCTGCCCCGGGCCGCAGTCAGGCACCGTCCCGTCGTCCCGCCACCGGTCGAGTCTGCTATAAGCGACCCGTCGTCGGCTGCCTTCCCGTACCCGGCAGCCGCAGGTTCCGTTGCATGATTCCTGACCAGCGTCCGCACAATCCGTGCTTTTCCTCCGGGCCCTGCGCCAAGCGGCCGGGCTGGACCCCTGACGTGCTCCGGGGCGCCTGTCTCGGCCGTTCGCACCGGGCACCGGTGGCGCGGGACCGGATCCGGGAGCTCCTGGACCGCACGCGGCAACTCCTGTCACTGCCGGCGGACTACCGGGTCGCCCTGGTTCCGGCGTCCGACACCGGGGCGATGGAGATGGTGTTGTGGTCGCTGTTGGGACCGCGCGGCGTGGACGTCCTGGTCTGGGAAAGTTTCGGCCGCGGATGGGCCACCGACCTTACCTCCCAGCTGCGGCTGGAAGATGTGCGTGTTCTCGAGGCCCCCTACGGGGAACTGCCCGATCTGGACCAGGTCGATTTCGACCGCGACGTGGTCTTCGTTTGGAACGGTACGACGTCCGGCGTCTGTGTACCGGATGCCCGGTGGCTTCGAACCGGCGAAGGCCTCGTGATCTGCGATGCGACGTCGGCCGCATGGGCGATGCCGGTCCCCTGGAACCGCCTGGATGCGGCGACGTTTTCCTGGCAGAAGGTGATGGGAGGAGAAGGGCAGCACGGGATCCTGATCCTGTCCCCGCGGGCCGTGGAGCGGCTGGAATCGTATCGCCCTCCGTGGCCGCTCCCCAAGCTGTTCCGGATGGTCAGGCAGGGGCGGGTCGACGAGGCCCTGTTCCGGGGCAGTACCATCAACACGCCGTCGCTGCTCTGCGTGGAAGATGCGCTGGATTCCCTGCGCTGGATTGCCGCCATCGGCGGCGAGGCCGGGGCGGTCGCCCGGAGCCGGGCGAACCTGGCGGCTGCCAGCCGCTGGATTGACGCCGCCCGATGGGTGGATTTCCTGCCGGCCCGGCCCGAAATCCGCTCGTCGACCTCGATGTGTTTCCGGGTTGCGGATGCCTGGTTTCTCGAACTCGATGAGGAGCCCCGCCGGGCCGTGATCGGGGACGTGGTCGGCCTGCTCGAGACCGAGGGCGTGGCGTATGACATCGCTTCGTACCGCGACGCCCCGCCGGGGTTGCGCGTATGGGGCGGTGCGACGGTCGAGACGACCGACCTCGAGCGGCTGTTTCCGTGGCTCGATTACGCGTTCGGGGAAGTCAGGCGGAAGGCGGGAACGTGACCGGGCGGGTACTGATCGCCGACCGCCTGAGCCCGCGGGCCGCCGAGGTCTTCGCCGGCCACGGGGTCGAGGCCGTGACCGAGACCGGACTCGACGAAGCCGGTCTGGTCCGCTGTATCCCCGAATTTGCCGGCCTCGCGGTGCGTTCGTCGACCCGCGTTACCGAGGCAGTGCTGGCCGCGGCGGCGCGGCTGAAGGTGGTCGGCCGGGCCGGGATCGGGGTGGACAACATCGACGTGGCCGCCGCCACCCGCCGGGGGGTCGTCGTGATGAACACGCCGTTCGGCAATTCGATCACGACCGCCGAACACACGATGGCCCTGATGCTGTCGCTGGCCCGCAACGTTCCGGCGGCCAACGCCTCGACGCACGCCGGCCGATGGGAAAAGTCAGGCTTCGACGGGGTGGAGCTCTATCGCAAGACGCTGGGCCTGGTCGGTTGCGGCACCATCGGCGCGATCGTGGCCAATCGGGCGGTCGGATTCGGGATGCGCGTGATCGTGGCGGACCCCTTTCTCGCCGAGGAGCGGGCCACCGAGCTGGGCGTCGAACGGGTGCAGTACGAGGAACTGCTGGACCAGGCCGACTTCATCAGTTTTCATGTGCCGCTGACCGATGCGACCCGCAACATGATGGACGCCGCCGCCCTCGAGCGTTGCCGGCCCGGAGTACGGATCATCAACTGCGCACGGGGCGGCCTGATCGATGAACCCGCGTTGCGGGCGGCGATCGAGGCGGGCCGGGTGGCAGGAGCGGCCGTGGACGTCTACCGGGACGAGCCCGCCCGCGAAAATCCCCTGTTCGGGCTCAGTCAGGTGGTGGCCACACCGCATCTCGGAGCGTCGACCCGGGAGGCCCAGGAGAACGTCTCCGTGCAGGTGGCCGAACAGATGTCGGATTTTCTCCTGACCGGAGCCGTGGCCAATGCCCTGAACATCCCTTCGGTCACGGCGGAAGAAGCCCGGAAGCTCGGCCCCTACATGCGCCTTGCCGACCAGCTGGGCCGGCTCGCCGGCCAGATGACGGCCTCCGGGTTTCGCAGCGTCCACATCGAGTTCGGCGGACAGGCGAGCACCGTCAACGTGCGAGCCCTCACGTCCGTTGCCCTCGCGGGCCTGCTCAGCCCGCAGCTCGATGCGGTCAACATGGTCAATGCGCCGGTCATTGCGGAGGGCCGCAACATCCGGGTCACGACCGCGACGAGGGAATCACCGGGCGATTACGCCACCGAGATCCGGCTCACCGTGCAGACGCAACGACAGCAGCGAGAGGTGGTGGGGACGCTCCTGGGGCGCGAACCCCGCATCATCGGCATCATGGGGATCGCGGTCGAAGCCCAGCTCGGTCCGAACATGCTGCTTATCACCAATGCCGACCAGCCCGGATTTATCGGCTCGCTCGGAACGGCGCTTGGCGACCACGGCGTGAATATCGCAACCTTCCATCTGGGCCGCAGCGCTCCGGGTGCGGACGCCCTGGCACTGGTCGACGTGGACCAGCCGATCTCGTCCGCACTCACCCGGGAACTGGCGCAGCTGCCGCATGTGCAGAGCGTCCGGGTACTGCACTTCTGAACCCGTGACAGGTAGCTGCCGGGCGGTTGTGTCCCGGATTGAGGCGACATGACCGCCACCGACCGCACACTGTTGCCCGCCGGGCTGGCAGATTTGCTGCCGCCTGATGCCGACCGGGAGGACGCTGCTTCCCGGTCGCTGGTCGACGTCTTCCGCAGCCACGGATATGAACCGGTACGGCCGCCGTTGCTGGAGTTTGCCGATACGCTGACCGCGGGGCTGGGCGCGGCGGGGTCGGGAGCCACGTTTCGCCTGATGGATCCGCACTCCGACCGGATGCTGGGGGTCCGGACCGACATCACGCCGCAAATCGCCCGGATCGCCGCCACCCGGCTGGCGGCCGCGCCCCGTCCGCTGCGGTTGTGTTACACGGGAGACGTCCTGCGGCTCAACGCGACCGCCAACCGGGGCGAGCGCCAGGTGCGCCAGATTGGCGCCGAACTGATCGGTTGCCCGGGCGTCGATGCCGATGTCGAGGTTCTCCTGCTCACGATCGAAGCGCTGGAGGGGCTGGGGGTCGAACCCTTCACGATCGATCTGACCAGCCCGGATCTGGTTCCGATGTTGCTGGAATCCCTGGCACTGGGGCCCGAGCTGGAGGCTCCGCTCCAGGAGGCCTTGCGCCGCAAGGACCTGTCGACGCTGCGCCGCCTGCCGGGGGAGTCCGTGTCCACCCTCGTGGAGCTTGCGGCGGCGGCGGGTCCGGTCCGGGAGGCGGAGGTGCGGCTCAGATCGATTGCGCTGCCGGGCAAGGCGGCGGCCGCCCGTGATCGCACCCTCGACGTCCTGCATCGCCTGCGGGCCCGCGCACCCGGGATCACGCTGACGCTTGATCCGGTCGAGAATCGGGGGTTCGGGTACTACACCGGGGTGGGATTTGCGGTCTTTGCGCCTGGCGCCCGGCGGGAGATCGCATTTGGCGGGCGGTATCGGATCAGTCCCGAGGAAACAGCCTTTGGGGTGTCCTTCTTCACCGACGCCCTGCTGCGGGTGGTGTCCGCCGAACCGCCGCCGCGGCGGGTTCTCGTGGCCCGCGATGCGGACCGTGCGGTCGCGGCAGCGTTGCGGCGGAAAGGCTGGGTCGCGGTGACCGACCTGTCAGGTGCAGGCGATGCCGAAACCGCCCGCACCCTCCGCTGCAGCCACGTGCTGCGGCATGGCCGGCCCGTGCCTCTGGTGCCGGGATCCGACTGATGGCGAACGTGACCGTCGTGGGAACCCAGTGGGGCGACGAGGGCAAGGGCAAGGTCGTCGACTGGTTGTCGCACCGGGCCGACGTGGTCGTGCGCTTCCAGGGCGGGCACAATGCCGGCCATACGCTGGTCGTGGATGGCCGGGTCTACAAGCTGAGCCTGCTGCCGTCCGGCGTGGTTCGGGGCAAGCTTTCCGTCATCGGCGACGGGGTGGTGATCGACCCCTGGGCCCTTCGTGACGAGATCGCCACGGTACGGAAGCAGGGACTCGCGATCACGCCCGACGTGCTGCGGGTGGCCGAGGGAGCCGGACTCATCCTTCCCTTCCACCGGGAACTGGACCGCCTGCGGGAGGACGGGGCCTCGAAACTCGCGATCGGCACGACCCGGCGCGGCATCGGGCCGGCCTACGAGGACCGGGCCGGGCGCCGTGCCGTCCGGGTCTGCGACCTGTTTGACCGGCCGGGTTTGCAGCACCGGATGGAAGCCGCCCTGCACTACCACAACACGCTGCGGCGAGGGTTGGGCCGGCCGGAACTCGACGGGGGCCCCCTGCTCGAAGCCCTGCTGGGCGTGGCGGACGAACTGGGGCCGTTCGTCACGAACACCCCGGCCCTGCTGGAGCAGGCCCAGAGGCGTCGGCAGACCATCCTGTTCGAGGGGGCCCAGGGTGTCATGTTGGACGTGCACCATGGTACGTACCCCTTCGTCACGTCTTCCAATACGGTGCCGGGACAGGCGGCCGGCGGTGCCGGGACCGGGCCGCGGAGCGTGGGGTACGTGCTCGGGATCACGAAGGCCTACACGACTCGGGTGGGGGCCGGACCGTTTCCGACCGAGCAGGCCAACGAGACCGGCCGGACCCTGGGCGAACGCGGGCACGAGTTCGGGACGGTGACGGGCCGGCAGCGGCGCTGCGGATGGTTCGATGCGGTCATGGTCCGCCAGGCGGTCCGGCTCGCGGGTATCGACGGAATCGCGCTGACCAAGCTCGACGTGCTGGATGGACTGGAGGGGCTTCGCGTTTGCGTCCGGTATCGGGCGGGAGGGGAAAGTTTCGACTATTTTCCCCCGGGCCAGACCGCCGGCGCGTCGATCACGGCCGACTATGAGGAACTCGAGGGCTGGCGGGGCAGCACCCGGGGGGCCCGTTCGTGGGCGGACCTGCCGGCGACGGCGGTGAAGTACATCCGCCGGATCGAGGAGTTGATCGGGGTGCCGGTCGCCTTGCTGTCCACGAGTCCCGAACGCGAGGACACGATTCTGGTCCGCGACCCGTTCGCGGGGTGAGTCCGGCGACCGCGTTGGCGCCGCTGGAATGACCCGAGAACCGACTTCCGTCACGGCACGGCCGCACGCTTACAACGGTAGAACGCTTACCCTTGCGCAACGCCCGCGCCGCTCCTGTTCTACGATATCCATGAGCGAAGCGCCGGACCACCACGAACTCGCCCGGCAGATCGCCGTGCTGAAGGAGCGCATGAACACCATGCAGGCCGACTACCGGACTGACATCGCGCGGCTCGCGGAGGACAACGCGAAGCGCGACAAGGACAACCTGCGCTGGCAACTCACCCTCTGGCTGGCGGCCGTTATCGTGCTGGGTTTCCTGATACGCTGGCCATTCTGAAACCTGAATCGCCCCGCCAGGCTGGCAGAAGCCTTGGACCTCCTGCATGGCGGCCGCAAGCCTGTCTTGGTAGCCATGCCGCCACGCGACCTGCGTGGCCGTGCCATCCATGTCGCCATTGCCGTGCCGTTTCAGGGTTGGCTGTTCGTCACGAACACCCTGGTCCTGCTGGAGCAGAAGCCCAGAGGGGTCGGCAAACCATCCTGTTCAAGGGGGGATCAGGGCGTTATGCTGGACGCGCGCCATGGTACGTAACCCTTCGTTACGCCTTCAAACCGTCACTAGTGGAAATTGAAGAGTTGGATATTTTGCTCGAACCGATGATTGGTTCCTAGCATGCAGGAGAGAATGATGACTGTGGAGGATTGGAAAACTGGCTTCTTCCGGCTAAGCGAACTTGGCCATGCGGAACTGCTCGCATCGGGCAGGGGCAGTCTGTCAGTTTTTCTTTACGGCAGTCGAACAATTCAGGCAACGGAAGGTACTGGATAGGACAGGAAACGATGCCTCGTATTTTCGACAACATTGAGCAGTCCCTTCTCCCTGCGCTACGAGAGACACTTGAACTGGCCAGTCACGCAGATTTCTGCGTTGGTTATTTTAATCTGCGTGGTTGGAAAGCGATCGACGATTTAATCGATCCGTGGTCTGGCGGCACAGGGCAGCAATGTCGGCTGCTCGTGGGCATGCAGCGTTTACCGCAAGACAACCTGCGCGCGGAATTTAGTTTCTTAAGGAGCCAAGACCAACTCGATAATCGGACCGCATCGCGTCTCAAGCGAGAGTTGGCCGAAGAATTCCGCACACAATTGACGTTTGGTGTACCCAACAATGCCGACGAGGCCGGTCTGCGTCGATTGTCTGCACAAATTAAGTCGAAAAAAATTGTCGTTAAACTGTTTTTGCGCCACCCGCTTCATGCTAAACTTTATTTGCTATTTCGTGACGATCCGGTAAATCCCATCATCGGCTATCTTGGCAGCAGTAATCTCACGCTTTCCGGGCTTTCCAATCAAGGCGAGCTCAACGTGGATGTCCTCGACCACGATGTGAATACAAAGCTTGCCAAATGGTTCGACGATCGCTGGAATGAACGTTGGTGTGTGGATATTTCCACCGAGTTAGTGCAGGTTATCGAAGAAAGCTGGGCGCGCGAAGTGACACTTTCACCATACTACATCTACGTAAAGATGGCATATCACTTGGCTCAGGAGGCTCGTGCAGGCCTTTCTGGATTTCGTATTCCACCTGAATTCGGACAACGTTTGTTCGACTATCAGGTAGCCGCAGTCAAAATCGCCGCCCACCATCTCAACAAGCGTGGAGGTGTTCTTATAGGCGATGTTGTTGGATTGGGCAAGACACTGATGGCAACGGCGCTCGCCAAGATATTCCAAGATGATCATTTCACGGAAACGCTCATTATTTGCCCAAAAAATATCGTGGGAATGTGGGAGGACTATGTCGCGGAGTACCGTTTGCTTGCCAAGGTATTGTCAATTACGCGGGCTCCGCACGAGCTACCCAATCTCAGACGGTATCGCGTTGTACTCATTGACGAGAGCCAGAATCTCCGTAATCGCGAGGGCCAACGCTATCGCGCTATACATGAGTACATTCAAGAAAACGAGAGCAAGTGTATTCTGCTTTCTGCCACTCCGTACAACAAAACTTATATTGACCTGTCAAACCAGCTCCGTTTATTTGTACCTGAGGATAAGGAATTGGGAATTCGACCGGAACGACTCTTGAGAGAAATCGGTGAAACCGAGTTTATTCGACAGCACCAGTGTCCGGCTCGTTCGTTGGCGGCTTTTGAGAAAAGTGAATACGCAGACGATTGGCGTGAACTGATGCGCTTCTACATGGTGCGTCGCACCGGCAGCTTTATCCGGGACAACTACGCAACGCTCGACCCGACCAATGGGCGAAGGTTTCTAACGTTCGAAGATGGAACACGATCCTACTTTCCCGAGCGTGTGCCAAAAACAATAAAATTCAGAGTCGACGATTGTGACCCTTCCGACCAGTATGCGAAGTTCTACGCTATCGATATTGTTGACGCCATCAATGGTCTCAAACTGCCGCGGTATGGTCTCGCTAATTACGTGATTGCCACACCGCGCAAGCCACCCACTCCCACAGAAGCAAAGGTGCTGGAAGATCTATCCCGTGCTGGAAAACGGCTTATGGGTTTTTGCCGGACGAACCTGTTCAAGCGTCTAGAAAGCAGCGGGCAGGCATTTCAACAGTCGATCGAACGCCACATTCTTCGCAACCACATCTTCCTTTACGCCATTGAGAAGGGGTTGCCGCTCCCGATTGGGGTTCAAGATTCAGGTCTGCTTGATGCCGGTACCTACGATGAGGATACTGATGACGAGAATGACAGAGTGGAACTGTTTAACGAAGATGCCGAACGTAAAAGCTCAAAAAGCCTAACCTTGCGATCTGATGCTGATTTCAGGAGGCGAGCCGCAAAGGTCTATCAGCGATATGCCAAGAAGTTCAAGAATCGGTTCAAGTGGCTTCGACCCGACCTGTTAGTGCCGTCGTTGGGCACAGATTTGAATGCGGATGCAGGCAGTTTGTTGGACGTCCTTCGCAGTTGCGGCGATTGGAAGGCGGAGACTGACGCTAAATTAGAGGCGCTATTTCTCCTCCTTACAAAGCAGCATCGGAACGATAAGGTCATTGTGTTTACGCAGTTCGCCGATACTGTGCGATATCTTGAGGCGCAACTTCGATCTCGAGGCCTGCAGCGTCTTGCTGGGGTCACTGGCGGAGATGAAAACCCCACTGAATATGCTTGGCGGTTTAGTCCCGCGAGCAACCACAAACATGACCGGATTTCCGCAGACCAGGAGCTTCGGATTCTCATTGCGACGGATGTGCTGAGCGAAGGCCAGAATCTTCAGGACGCCGCCATCGTAGTGAATTTCGACCTCCCTTGGGCAATCATTCGGCTTATTCAGAGGGCGGGTCGTGTGGATCGCATTGGGCAGCAATCGGAGAGGATTCTTTGCTATTCGTTCCTGCCCGCCGACGGCGTGGAAAAACTGATTCGTTTGCGGGCGCGTGTGCGAGAACGTCTCTATGAGAACGCTGAAGTGGTTGGTACGGATGAGGCTTTTTTCGAAGACGAACGCGAACACCAGAACCTAGTCGATCTCTACCACGAGAATTCTGGTATTCTCGACGGTGATGCTGACACGGAGGTCGACTTGGCATCCTATGCTTATCAGATCTGGAAGAACGCCATCGATCGATTCCCCAAACTTCAAGGGGCCATCCCGGATCTTCCGCCGGTGGTTTATTCGACGCGTCCGCACCAAGCCACGGATGCGAAACCTCATGGCGTTCTTGTTTATCTCCGCACCGCCCAAGGGAACGATGCCATGGCGTGGGTCGATAAGGATGGCAAGAGCGTTACCGAGTCGCAGTTTGCGATCCTCAAGGCGGCCGAGTGTGCTCCCGATACACCAGCGTTGGTTCGACAGGAGAACCACCATGATCTCGTGCGGAAAGGAGTCGATTTCATCGCCACCGAGGAGAAATCGGTTGGTGGTCAATTGGGCCGTCCGTCCGGCGCCCGTTTTCGTACCTATGAGCGGTTAAAACGCTACGCTGAGCAGTTGAAGGGGACGCTATTTGCGACGCCCCAGCTGACCAAGGTTATCGAGGAAATATATCACTTTCCGCTTCGCCAATCGGCTAAGGACACATTGAACCGACAGTTTCGTGCTGGCATTACCGACGATAAGCTGGCGAACCTCGTGATGGCACTACGCGACGATGACCGTTTGTGCCTTGTTCACGGGGAGGAGCAATTAGGTGAACCTCTGATCATTTGCTCGCTGGGGCTTGGGGCAGGCACCAGCGATGGGTTCGGGAATCTGAAACGGCGCATCCAGCCATGAACTTCGCCCGTGCTAGGCAGTTGCTCCGGAATTTCGATGTCCGTGCTCTCTTCATTGAGGAACTCGGCTGGGACCACCATGACGCACCGTTGGAAATCAGGGCGCTCGGTTCAACGATAACGCTTTCCGCGCTCGCCGAGAAGCGAGGCATGGTCGCTTACCACTGTCCGGCGCCGACCGGTCAGTCTCTGCCTGACTTCGCCCAGCGTCGAAAGATCGAGCGTCAGGTCGCCCGGGCCACGCACGAGCACCTCATTGTCTTCACCGATCTAACCAACACCACCCAGATTTGGCAGTGGGTGAAGCGCGAGCCCGGCAAGCCTGCTGCCTCTCGCGAACATACTTATCGCGTGTCGCAACCCGGGGACGCACTTCTCCAGAAGCTGGCGGCAATCGCCTTCACACTTGACGAAGAAGTGACTGTGTCGCTGACGGATGTTACTCGTCGTGCGCAGGCCGGCTTTGATGTGGAGCAAATCACCAAACGGTTTTACGACCGGTTTCAGAAAGAGCATGAGACGTTTTTGAATTTTATTGCTGGAATTTGCGAGACAGCTGATCGCGAATGGTATGCGTCGGTTATGCTCAGCCGCTTAATGTTCGTCTATTTCATTCAGCGAAAAGGATTTCTGGACAGCGACCGCGACTATCTTCGAAACCGGCTCGCCCGGATGCGCGCCGAGCACGGTCACGATAAGTTCTATTCGTTCTACCGCTACTTTCTCCTCCGTCTCTTTCATGAAGGCCTTGGCAGTCGCGAGCGTAACCCCAAGCTCGAAGCGTTGCTAGGGCATATTCCCTATTTGAACGGCGGCCTGTTCGACATTCACGAACTAGAACAGCCCGGTCGCTACGGTTCGAGCATCGAGATTCCAGACTCGGCCTTTGAGCACATCTTGGACTATTTTGATCAGTATCAATGGCATCTCGATGAACGCCCCCTCAGGGCTGACAACGAGATCAATCCCGATGTGCTTGGCTATATCTTCGAAAAGCACATCAATCAAAGGCAGATGGGAGCTTACTACACCAAGGAGGACGTTACCGAATACATCAGCAAGAACACGATCCTCCCGTTCCTGTTCGATGCGGTTCGCGACAAATGCAGAGGTGCGTTCGAAAATCCGATCGGTCCAACCGTTTGGGACCTGCTGCGAAACAATCCTGACCGTTACGTCTACGCAGCCGTGCGTCACGGCAAGGACGCATCGCTGCCATCGGATATTGCCATATCGGATATTGCCGTCGGCACAATTCCGCCAGCGTTTCAACAGTCAGTCGTTGACAAATCTTTCGTCGGGACGTTGGATTTGCGCAAGCGCTTGAACAGACCAGCAGCGGAGGACTCCGGGTTGCCCACTGAGACGTGGCGCGAAGTAATTGCCCGTCGCAATCGTTACAAGAAGCTTCATGCCAAGCTGATTGCAGGCGAAGTACGTGACATTAATGATCTCGTCACGCTAAATCTCGATATTTGGCAATTTGCTCAGGACGCGATTGAGAATTGCGAAGATCCGGAGTTGCTTTGGGCGTTCTACCAAGCTATTGAGCGTGTCACTATCCTGGATCCGACCTGCGGTTCTGGTGCTTTTCTTTTCGCCGCGCTGAACATTCTGGAGCCTTTGTACGAAGCATGTCTCGCTCGAATGGAGGCGTTCGTTAATGATCTAGATTGGTCGGGCGAGAAACACCACCCAGAAAAATATACGGATTTTCGTCAAGTGCTGGCGAACGTAGCCGCACACCCCAATCGTCGCTACTTCATCTTGAAAAGCATCATTCTCTATAATCTCTTCGGTGTGGATATCATGGAGGAGGCGGTCGAGATCTGTAAACTCCGCCTTTTTCTCAAGCTCGCGGCTCAGGCCGAACCAGATACGTCAGCCAGTAATTTCGGCATCGAACCCTTGCCGGACATCGACTTCAACATCCGTGCAGGCAACACTCTCGTCGGCTACACCAGTTACAATGAGGCGAAAAAAGCGATAAAGAGCAAGCTTGATTTAACCAACTCCATGGAGAAGATTGCGGCCAAGGCTACTGATCTCGAAGAAGCCTTCGATATCTTTCGTCTGCACCAGATTGAGGGTGCCGACTCAGTTTCCACTGAACAGAAACAAGAACTGCGTCAACGGCTCAAGGCGTTGGAAGATGAACTGAATCGTCATCTAGCAGCAGAATATGGTGTGAGAGACGATGATAAAAGGGCCTATGACAAATGGATGACGTCTCACCAACCATTTCATTGGTTTATTGAGTTTCACGGCGTGATCAAAAGAGGTGGCTTTGGAGTAGTATTAGGAAATCCGCCTTACATCAAGTCCAGGAATATTCGAAGAATATATACCACTCGTGAATTAGTGACTGATCGATGTCCTGACGTCTATGCATGGATTGTTGAACGGAGCACTTCGTTAGTCTCTCTAGATGGCCGCTTCGGAATGATCGTGCCCCTGAGCTTAACATTTTCGGGTCAGTTTCGGTCGCTTCGCACCTTTCTATTGGAGCAGTTTGGGTATAATTGGTTTTCCTCGTTCGGTCGAATCCCGTCAGCACTATTCAGCTCGGAAGTTCGGGTCCGGAATACCATCCACTTGGGATGTAGAAGAGGGAAATTGAGGACGTACACGACTTCAACTCATCGCTGGTTCAAAATGGCGAGACCCCAACTGATGACGAACTTGCAATACGCTAGGTTTACACCTTCCTTGTGGTATAACATAATTCCGAAGTTGAGTCATGAGCGCCTTCTCCATGCCCTTGAAGCGGCGAAGCGCAATTTCTCTAGTCTTGAAAGATACCGCTCAATAGGAATAGACGGCAAACCACTTTATTTTCGTGAATCCGCGTACAATTGGATATCGTTCTCTTTGGAACCTGCGCCGTGCTACGACGCAAACAACGGTAAGCGTATTGCGGTATCTGACAGCCACGAGATCAGGTTCTGCGATGCCACAACGCGAGATCAGGCACATACGCTGCTGAATGGGAAAATCGGTCTGCTATGGTGGGCCATTGTCGGTGACGACTTCCACGTGACTCTTTCCAATTTTGTGAACCTACCGTTCCCCGTCGAAAGAGTGCAAACACTCGGAGATAAGCGGGTTGAGGCACTTAGGGTCGAACTTGAAGCAGCAATGCAGGCTAATTTGGTTTTTAAGCTAAACGCAGGAAAGCGGATTGGAAATTACAACCTTGCCAAATGTAGAGATACTTCAGATGCGTCTGACATGATCTGGAAGGATGCTCTCTGTCTTCATGATGTTTGGCAGGATGTAGATCTTGCTTATGTTCAACTTGTGAAAACGGACTTTAGTTCAGGGTGAGTTTAATGATGAAAGTGATGGGTAACGAGCAATTTTGTCGTGTGCATCGTCGCGGGCTGCTGTTGAGGTGAGTGCAACTCATCTATGGCCTTCTGCGCTTGGCAGCCGATGACGAAAAACCTTCCGTGGGCGAAGGGTGCAGTTGGGGTCGTCGACGCAATGATCACCGGTCTTCGCGACCATGACTTCGGGTGCCCAGCGTGAATCGGTGGTGTCGGTGCGCGCCGTGAACGCGCCCGCAAGCACGGCGGTCAGGATCAGCGGCAGCAGGGTTCGCATGTACATGGGCAGGTCAGATTCCTCGCCGCCGGTCCGGCGGCGCTTTCCGGTCATGAGTTTCAACGACCGTCGCCGGTTGCGTTGACAGCGAGTAACTGGTGCGGTTTGTCGCGGTGGCATTGCGGAGGTCTACACGATTCAGGTGGGCGCCGGACCGTTTTCGACCGAACAAGCCAACGAGACCGGCCGGACCTTGGGCGAATGCGGGCACGAGTTCGGGACGGTGGCGGGCGGGCAGCGGCGCTGCGGATGGTTCGATGCGGTCATGGTCCGCCAGGCGGTCCGGATTGTGGGTATCGACGGGACCCCGCTGACCAAGTTCGACGTCTGGATGGACCGGAGGTGCTCCATGTCTGCGTCCGGTATCGGGCGGGAGGGGGAAAGTTTCGACTATTTCCCCCCGGGCCAGACCGCCGGCGCGTCAAGCACGGCCGAGTATGAAGAACTCGATGGCTGGCGGGGCAGCATCCGGATCCCGTTCGCGGGCGGACCACCGGCAACAGCGGTGAAATACGTCCGCCGAATCGAGGAGTTGATCCGGTTGCCGGTTGCCTTACTGTCCACGAGTCCCGAACGCGAGGACACGATTCTGGTCCGCGCCCCGTTCGCGGAGTGAATCCGGCGACCGCGTTCTTTGACTTCGGTGCCGGAGGTGGGCCGAATCCGGGTCACCGGACGGGCGAAGACGCCGGTGCATCAACCGGTGGCATGTGGCAGCAAGGAGTGCATCCATGGATCTCGATCTGCAGGAACGAACGGCGCTGGTAACCGGTTCCACCCGGGGAATCGGATTCGCGGTTGCCACCGGGCTCGCGCAAATGGGGGCGGACGTGGTGCTGCACGGACGCACCGACAGTTCGGTGGCGAGGGGGCTTGATCGTTTCCGGGAAGTCGCCGGCGCGGCCGGGCGGGGCGTTGCCGGTGATCTGGGCCGGGCCGATGAATGTGCCGGGATCTTCGGGCAGGTGCCGGAGGTCGATATTCTGGTCAACAACGCGGGGGTCTACGACATGCGCCCGTTTGACGAGATCGATGACGGCACCTGGCTGGACTACTTCCAGACCAACGTCATGAGCGGGGTGCGCCTGGCGCGTCAGTACCTGCCGGCGATGCGGCGCAAGGACTGGGGGCGCATCGTGTTCGTCTCCAGCGAATCCGGCGTCTTCATTCCACCGGAAATGATCCACTACGGCTTCACCAAGGCGGCGCAGCTCGCCATCGGCCGCGGACTGGCCGAAACGACGGCAGGGACGGGAGTAACCGTGAATTCGGTACTGCCGGGTCCGACCTGGGTCGAGACCCAGGAGCAGCGCCTCGGAAAGCGGGCCAAGAACGAAAACCGCACACTGGCGGAAGTCCAGGGCGATACCTTTCGCTTCCGGCGCACGTCTTCGCTGCTGCGCCGGTACGCCACCGCCGAGGAGGTGGCGAACCTGATCTGCTACGTGTGCAGCAAGGCTTCCTCAGCCACCAACGGTGCCTCCCTGCGCGTCGATGGCGGAATCGTTCGCACCTACATCTGAAGGGGTGTGATTCTCACAGGATCACGGCGGGTAACTCCGACCCTTGTGAAACCCGGTTTTCAATTTTCCTGGTTGAAACGAGGAATTGTCACCAACGCCTGGCCGGTAACCGGCATCCTGTGCAAAACTACGGATTCGCATCACGCATGACTTTGTATTGCAGAGTAGGGTGGCGGATCTTGCCGGCAGCCTGCAGGCGATGTAATCGGGATCGTACCGAGTGCGCATGGTTCGGGCAGGCTTGGGGGATGATGCATGTTTGGGTGGCGTAGAAAGAGAGTCACAAAGCACGTTACAGAAATGACCCGCCAAATTCTTGTGACCTTTCAAGCAGGTTACGGAACCCCGGTGGATTTTTGGTGTGATGAGTTTGTTATTGGGTTCTTTGGCGGAATGATTGGTATTTTGCAGGACATAATAGGAAAGGGACGGCTTGGGCCAATGGATCAAAAAATGCTGTTTCGTGATGTCTTTTCTTCCCTGTCAGGTCTGGATGGAAGGGCACTAACTATTCGCTTTTTTGCTCTGGAATTCGAAGACCCGTTAGATGAAGATTTTAACCACGGACAAGACGGTGCCATGGTAATTGCGCTGTCCATGATCGGCAATCTATATTCATGGAAACACGTAAATTCTTCGGCAGGGAGGATTCTTGAGGGTCACCGTCGAGAAATAGAAGAAAGTGGCAGGGACCTTGCTGAGGGTACGGCGGTCACCCTGGAAATGCTGACGGAACGATTTTTCGTGAACCCCTTAATTGATCGTTTTGGTCTCAATGGCCCTCGCAAGCCCTTCAATATTCAGACTTTGGCCCATCTTGAGCGAGAAGCCCGCCTTGCGGAGACCGGAGGATAATTTCCCTTACCGCATGCCGGGGTTCCCGTAACTGTCCCCACCCCTTGTGTGTACCCGTGCGCAACGTCCGCGCCGCTCCTGTCGTTCTCCTGTATCCGTGAGCGAAGTGTCGGACCACCGCGGCTCGCCCGGCCGGTCGCCGGGCTGAAGGAGCGCATGAACACCAGCCGAATACCGGACTGACATCGCGCGGCTTGCGGAGGACATCGCGAAGAGTGAAACGGAAGCCGTGCAGCGCGACAAGGACAACCTGCGCTGGCCACGCACCCTCTGGCTGGCGGCCGTTATCATGCCGGGTTTCCTGGTACGCGGGCCATTCTGAGCCCTGAAGCGCTCCCGCCACGGGTTCCGGGTTACCACGTGTCGGGCCGAATTTCCTGAATCTGTCGGGTAGCTGCCGCGGAGGAATCCACGGGTCCGGCAACCTGGATGGTGCCGCTGCTGGCCGGTCGGAACGGATGCGGCCGGTCGTCCCTTGCTCAGGCCGCGTCGATGACCTGGTCTGAAGGCGGCAGGGCCTTCAGCGCCATGGGAACCGGTTCACTCCGTGCGACCGCGTCGCGCATGGAGGCCTGCACTTTCTGGAAGGCGCGGACCTCGATCTGACGGATTCGTTCGCGGCTGACGCCGAACTCGCTGCTCAGCGACTCGAGCGTACGCGGGGACTCGCGCAACCGACGTTCGGTAAAGATCCGGCGTTCGCGGTCGTCCAGTCCGGCCAGGGCGCGTCCGAGGAGCGCCCGCCGTTGCGCCAATTCCTCCGATTCGGCGAGGACCTCCTCGATGTCTTCCTCGTCGCTTTCGACCCAATCCAGCCACTCGGAGCCGGGGTCGGTCTCTGTGACCGGGGCGTTGAGTGACTGGTCCGGGCCGGCGAGCCGCCGGTTCATGGACACGACCTCATGTTCGGGGACGTTCATCCGGCGGGCGATTTCCTCGACCTGTTCGGGATCCAGGTCCTCGCTGTCGATGAGCTTGAGATCGTTCTTCATCCGGCGGAGCCCGAAGAACAGTTTCTTCTGGGCAGCGGTGGTGCCGATCTTCACGAGTGACCAGGAGTGCAGGACGTACTCCGTCACGGCAGCCCGGATCCACCACATCGCATAGGTCGAGAGGCGGAACCCGCGGTCGGGATCAAACCGCTTCACGGCTTCCATCAGACCGATGTTCGCCTCCTGGATGAGGTCGGTCACCGGCAGCCCGTACCCCTGGAAACGCATCGCGATCTTCGCGGCAAGGCGCAGGTGGCTGGTCACCAGTCGATGGGCCGCGTCGATGTCCTGGTGCTCCCGCCAGGCCGTCGCATCCATGTACTCCTCTTCCCGGCTCAGCATCGGGAACTGGTTGATTTCCCTGAGGTAGCGTGCAATTCCGCTTTGGGAAAAGACGGGCAGTGCGAGATTGGCCATGCGCGAACAGTCCGGCAACGCTGACAGGAGGGTACAGGGGAGAACTGCCTCTATACATGACGCCTTGCGGCGCGCCTGGCAAGGGACGGCGGCGCGGCGGTGCGGGCGGCCTGCATCGCATCGAGCAGGATCTGGAAATCGGGGGGCGGGGGAGCCTCCAGGCGAAGCGGCCCGCCCGTGACCGGGTGCACCAGGGCAAGACGATGCGCATGCAATGCCTGGCGGGG
The DNA here is from genome assembly GCA_965203385.1 of Alphaproteobacteria bacterium. Lineage (GTDB taxonomy): Bacteria > Pseudomonadota > Alphaproteobacteria > TMED109 > TMED109 > VXPW01. The sequence continues at coordinate 555,034 of OZ241893.1, read as the reverse complement.
AAACGCGCGAAGCCGGGACCGCAGCACCGGATCCAGACGGGTCGAAGGGTTGCGCGCGCGGGTGTACAGCGGGTCGCCCACCAGCGGGCAGTTCACCGCGGCGAGATGGACGCGTACCTGGTGGGTACGACCGGTTCCCAACCGGCACTCCAGCAGGCTCACTTCCCCGCCGACGTCGAACTGTGTGCAATAGTGGGTGTCGGCGGCCCGTCCGCCTTGTGCCACCACCGCCATGCGGGTGCGGTGTCGGGGATGGCGGCCAATGGGTCGGTCAATGCAGCCGATCCGGGGAACGGGATGGTTCCAGCAGATCGCCTGGTAGGTGCGTTCCACCTCCCGGGCCGAGATCGCCGCCGCCAGGCGGATATGCGCATGGTCGGTCTTGGCCGCGATCAGCAGCCCGGACGTATCGCGGTCCAGCCGGTGCACGATGCCCGGCCGGGCCACCCCGCCGATGCCCGAGAGGCTGTCGCCGCAGTGGGCGAGCAAGCCGTTGACGAGGGTATCGGCGTGGTGCCCCGGGGCGGGATGCACGACCAGTCCCGGCGGCTTGTTGATGACGATCAGATGCTCGTCTTCATAGGCCACATCGAGCGGGATCGGCGCCGGCTGCTGATCAGGCTTGCGCACCGGCGGAATACGGACCACGACCCGGACGCCGGGGCCGACCGTGGCGGCCGGGGTGCGGGCGGGCGTGCCGTCCAGGGTGACACCGCCCGCCGTGATCAGACTCTTTGCCTGCGAGCGGCTGAGAGTCTCGACATGGGCCGCCACCAGCCGATCGAGCCGCATCGGAGACGCGTCCTGCGGTACGATCCAGTGGGCTTTTCGAGCGGGAGCAGTCGGGGGCACAGTTGCTGAAACTCCGTCAAGACCGTACCACGCGCATCCTGCTGGTCGTGGTGATCGTGATGGGCGCGGCCATCGTGGCGGGCACGGCGGTGCTGGTCGTGGCCCTGGTTGACCTGGCCGGTCAGTTGGGTTCGAGTTCTCCGCCCCCACCGGCATCCGGTCCGCATGAGTGAATTCTACCGCCCCGTGGTGGCCCGGCCGGATCTGCTCGAATGTGTGAGGGCGCAGGCCCGCGCCGCGGCTCCCCGGGAGGCCTGCGGGCTGCTGCTGGGGCAGGTCGAGGCCGCCCGAATCGTGCTCCGCATCTGTGTGCCGAGCCGCAATCTTGCGGCCGATCCGGTGCGCCGGTTTGAAGTGGATCCGGCGGTCCGGTTCCGCGCCCAGCGGGCGGCCCGGTACGGCGGCGAACCGCTGGTGGGTGTGTACCATTCCCACCCGGTCAGCATCGCCGTGCCGTCAGCGACGGACCGCCGCTGCCTCGTCGAGCCCGGGCTCGTGTGGCTGATCACCGGGCCGGCCCCCCGGTGGGAGATTCGGACCTGGTGGGCCCTCCGGGACGACTTTCGGGAACTCTCCCTGGTGGTCCGGGAGGCAGGATCCTTCACGAATCCGTAGTTGCCCGTTCGGTACCCGCACCGGCCTGGCGGTTTCCTCCTCCGGCCGTCAACGGCTCGGCACCGATGCGCGACCGGTCCGGAATCGAGAACCGCCTCACCGGCCTGTGTCCGGATCGAATGGGTCCGGGCCGGCTGATCCGGTGTTTCAGGCGTCGGTGCCGCCGACCGTCAGTCCCTCGACCAGCATCGAGGGCTGCCCCACCCCGACGGGGACCAGCTGCCCCTGCTTGCCGCAGCTGCCGATGCCCGGGTCCATCTGCAGGTCGTTTCCGATCAACGTTGCCTTTTTCAGCACCTCGAAGCCGGAGCCGATCAGCGTCGCGCCCTTGACCGGGGCTGTGATCTTTCCGTCCTCGATCAGGTAGCTTTCGCTCGCGGAGAAGACGAACTTGCCGTTGGTGATGTCCACCTGGCCGCCGGCAAAGCTCTTGGCGTAGAGGCCCTTCCGGACCGACCGCACGATCTCTTCCGGATCTTCCTGTCCGGCGACCATGATGGTGTTGCGCATTCTCGGCATGGGCTGATGGGCGTAGCTTTGCCGGCGCCCGTTGCCGGTCGACGCGGTCCCCATCAGCCGGGCGTTCTGGCGGTCCTGCATGTACCCCACCACCCGGCCGTTCTCGATCAGCGTGGTGTGCTGGGCCGGTGTCCCCTCGTCGTCAATCGTCAGCGACCCGCGCCGTTCGTCCAGCGTCCCGTCATCGACCACCGTGATGGACTCGTTGGCCACGCGTTCGCCCATCAGGGAACTGAACACGCTGGTCTGCTTGCGGTTGAAGTCGCCCTCCAGGCCGTGGCCGATGGCCTCGTGCAGCAGAATGCCCGGCCACCCGGGACCGAGCACGACGTCGGTCTCACCGGCCGGGGCGGCCCTGGCGTCCAGCAGGACGAGCGCCTGCCGGAGCGCTTCGTCAATGTGGTGGGTCCAGGTTTCGCGGTCCAGCAGGACGGCGTAGCCGTGCCGGCCCCCTGACCCGTAGGTGCCGCTCTCCATCCGGTCGCCGTCCTTCACCACGACGCTCACGTTGAGACGCACCAGCGGCCGGATGTCGGACGCCCGCGCACCCCCCGCCCGGAGGATTTCCACGGTCTGGTGCGAACCGGAGAGGGTCGCGGAGACCTGCTGGACGCGAGGGTCCAGCGCCCGGGCGTAGCGGTCGATCTCGGACAGAAGCTCCACCTTCTGCTGGAACGGCACGGCGCCGATCGGATCGGCGTCGCCGTAGCGGCGCTCGTTGGCAAGCGGGGGCGCCACTTCCATCGTTCCCGAGGCCCCGCGGGTCACCAGCTGCACGGTTTCCGCCGCCCGCCGCAGCGCGTCCACGCTGACTTCCGATGCATGGGCGTAGGCGGTTCGCTCTCCGACTACCGCCCGCAGGCCGAACCCCTTGGCCTGGTGGAAGGCCGCCGAGCGGATGTGTCCGTCGTCGAGCGTGAGGCTCTCGGAGCGGGCGTTCTCAAGAAACAGTTCGCCGTCATCGGCGCCGGTCAGGGCCTGTTCGACCACGGGGAGGACACGGCCGCGGTCAAGCTCGCCGAGGCTGGCGAGAAAGTCGTCGCGGGGGGCGGGGTGGGCCATGAGGTATTGCTCCGCTGAAGCCTGTGCTACCGGTACGATAGGGCAGCGGCGGCAGAAGGTCTCGGTCCGTCACGTTCCGACTCGCGACGAGGGGCGGGCATCCAGTTCCGTGCGCCACCGCCCGAGGTGCGTGAGCGCCGCGTCCGGCTGCGCGTGCACGATCTTCGCGAAGCCCACCGTGACGTAGGCGGAAATGTCGGCCATCGAGAACTCGTCGCCGGCGAGATAGGGGCTGTCCGCGAGCCGGGCATCGAGATCCTCGAACCAGAAGCCGATCCGGGCCAGTCCGCGCTCGGCGAGGGCCGGGATCTGGTCGAAGCCCCGGGGGCCGGCCAGGGCCCGCCCGGCGAACCGGGGGCTGCTGTTGCGCAAGGCCTCGCCGACCGCCTGCATGCCCTCGAGCTCCACGCGGCGGTGCCAGTTTTCGACCATCCCTTTCTCGACGGGCGTGCGGCCGAACAGCGCGGGCTCCGGCTGAACGGCTTCGAAATACCGGCAGATGGCGACACTTTCGGTGAGTTGCCGGCCGTCATCGAACTCCAGCACGGGGACGGTGCGGAGCGGGTTGAATTCCGAGTACGGCGGAACCAGGTTGGCGCCCTCGCGGATGCGCACTTCAACCTGCTCGATCTCGATGCCTTTCTCGGCCAGGAACAGGTGTACCCGCCGGGGGTTGGGGGCCGGCGCAAAAGTGTAGAGTTTCATGGGTAATCTCCGCTGGGTCAGGGGCTTTCCCGTGACCGGTCGCTGCGTCGCCGGGCACAGTAACAGGTGGGTGCCGGCCGAAGCGGTCAAGCGGTCCGGAGGAACCTCGCCAGGGCGTCGACCAGGGCCCGGTTCTCGTCCTCGAGGCCGACCGTGAACCGCAGGTGATGCGGCAGTCCGTACTCGATGACGCGGCGGCCGAAAATGCCCTGGCTGCCCAGATACGCGTAGGCCGCTTCCGACGACTTCGGCCCCGTCGCTTCGAATTCGGCGAGTACGAAGTTGGCGACTCCGGGGCGTACCCCCAGCCCCAGCTCCCGCAGCGCGGCCTCGAGCCGGGGTCGGCACCGGCGGTTGTGATCCTGGGCCCGAAGCAGGAATTCGCGGTCCTCGAGCGAGGCCAGTCCGGCGGCCTGGGCGACCGCATTGACGTTGAAGGGTCCCCGTACCCGGTGGAGGGTATCGACCACGGCGTCGGGTCCGTAGACCCAGCCGAGGCGCAGGCCCGCCAGCCCGAAGATCTTCGAGAAGGTCCGCGTCACGACCACGTCGTCGCGTTCGTGCACCAGCTGGAAACCGTCATCGTACCCCTCCCGGTCGACGTACTCGGCGTACGCGGAATCGATGACCAGCAGGCACCGGGCCGGGAGGCCGGTTCGCAACCGGCGGAGTGCGGCAAGATCAAGGGCGGTGCCGGTAGGGTTGTTGGGATTGGCGACGAAACACACCCGGGTGCGGGGCGTGGCCGCCTGCAGCATGGCCTCGACGTCGACGGTGAGGCCGGATTCGGGGGCCGTGACGGGCGTGGCCCCGGCGATGCGCGCGGCGATCGGGTACATCAGGAACCCGTGGCGGCTGTAGAGCACTTCGTCGCCGGCGCCGGCGTACGCGATGGCGAGCAGGCCCAGCAGCTCATCCGAGCCGTTGCCGCAGACGATCCGGTCCGGCTTCAGCCCGTGGCGCTCGGCCAGGGCCTCCCGCAGCGGGGTGGCGCCCGGTTCGGGGTAGCGGGAGAGACCGGCCGCCGCCGCCCGGGCGGCGGCCGCGGCCCGCGGACTGGACCCAAGCGGGGTCTCGTTGGAGGAGAGCTTGATGATCCGGCCGGGGCGTTCGCCGCCGGAGCTCCCCGGCTTGTAGGGGTCGATGGCGAGGACCGAAGCGCGCGGCACGGGAGGCACCGGTCAGGTATCCGACTGCTGGTGCGCAAGCTGTACGGCCGCCTGCACGGCAAGCTCGACGGTACGGGCTCCGAACCCGTGCAGGACGGCGGTGGCGCGACCCAGCGCACCCGCGCGCACGGCGCGGTCCGCGGGCGCCGGACCGGCGTACAGGTTGTCCGGGCAGCAGAGCACCGACGGGACCGGCGCGGCCCGCAGCAGTGGCTCGATCATTGCCGCCGGTTCCGGCCCGGCACCCGGCCCGGCACCCGGTCCGGGAAGCACCAGGATGACCGCATCGGCCCGGCTCGCGTGTACCGCGTCGAGGGCAAGCTTCGTCGCCGGCGCCGGTTCTTCGGACGACGGCAGGTCAATCACGGTGAGCTCGGTACCGTCGTCCGGGACGGGGGGCACCGGCGCCGCCGGTGCCTGGATGAGGGAGATGCGGATCATGTCGGCGGCAGCAGTGCGTTGGCCTCGCCGAGAAGCGGCGCCCGCGTCGGCGGGCCGCCGGCCGCGGTGCGCCGTGCCGTGCCGTGTGCAAGCGGGACCGGAACGGCCGGCAGGTGGGCGCCGTTTCCGACGGAGACCCGAGCGGCGAAGATCCCGCGCTCGGCGAACTGCGGGTCCCTGACCGCTTCGGTCAGCGTCGGGACCAGCGTGCAGCAGAGATCCCGGGCGTCCTGCAGCCGGGTCTGCCAGTAGGCGGAGGGGTGGGCGGCGACGGCAGCCCGGACGCCCGCCCGGGTCGCCTCGGGGTCCCGGGCGTCATCCCGGAGCGGTTCCGGCAGGTTCACGAACGCGCAGAAGTTGGACCAGAACCGGTCTTCCAGGGCGCCCACAGCGAGCGCCCGTCCGTCAGCGGTGGGGTAGAGGCCGTACCGCGGGCTCGCGCCGGTGAGCGGCAGCTGGTTGGGGCCGGCCATGGTTCCCGTGGCCCAGCCATGGGCCAGGGCCTGCCACAGGAACGGGAACGACTGCTCGGTCATGGCGATGTCCAGGAACGCACCGACGCCCGTGGTGCGGGTGTGGTACAGGGCGAGAAGGATATTGATCACCGCGGGGTAACTGCCGGCGCCGATGTCGGCGAGTTGGGTATGGGGCATGGCCGGCTGGCCCTCCCGGTCCGCCGTCATGCCGAGCAGGCCGGCTTCGGCGACGTAGTTGAGGTCGTGGCCGGCGGCGTCTGCCCGCCGGCCGTGCTGTCCGTAGCCGCTGATGGCACAGTACACGCAGCGCGGGTTGCGGTTCCGGACGGCGCCGTAGCCGATCCCCAGCCGGTCCATGACTCCGGGCCGGAACTGCTCCACCACCACGTCGGCGGTCGCGGCGAGGGCCAGCACCCGGGCGGCGGCTCCCGGCGCCTTGAGATCGACCTCGATGCTTCGCTTTCCGCGGTTCAGCATCGCGAACGGCACGCTTTCTCCGTCGACGAGCGGGGGCGCGCGGCGGAGCGGGTCGCCGCCGGGCCGTTCGATCTTGACCACCTCGGCCCCGGCTTCCGCCAGCACCAGGGTGGCGAGCGGACCCGGCAGCAGGGTCGTGAAGTCGAGAACCCTGATTCCCTCGAGAACCGGCATGGGTGGATCCTGCATTTTCGGCGGGGTGCGGGCGGCACGATACTATGCGTTCGCGTGCGCAGGTCGCCCGGACCGGCGGCGGTTCGTGGGATGGGGGTGCGTCCATGCACGGGTGGCTGGCGGTACCGGCGGCGGTGGCCCTGGGCTCGGCGCCGGCCGCCGCGATGATCGAGTACGGACCGCTGGCGCGTACCGCCGCGGTCGAAGCCGGATGCTTGGCTCCGGAGCTCCAGCGGCTGGGAAACGAGGGGGCCGACGTCGTCTACGCGATGACGTGCGCCGCCGGCTCGCCGGTACCGAGCGGCCGGATTCGCTGCGGCGTGCAAACCTGCACGGTGGAGCCGCCGCCCGTACCGGCTGACGAATCGTGAGCGGGTCCCGCCCCCGGCCACCGGGTTTCCGGTTGTCCGTCCTGCTGGTCACTCCATCACGGGTGCGCTTTTCGGCCCGGATGACCCGGTGTGGTGGACCGGGCTGGGCCTTTCACTGAGTCACTGTTGACTTCCGACATTGCCTGGCGTATGTATTCCGCCATGCAGATCGGCACGCGCATGATTTCCGCGGACACCGCGGCGTGGTTCCAGAGGACGGCGGCCTCTGGCGAGACCAGTCGCCACGGACTGGCCCGCGGCCTGTGTGAACGCGAGGACTGGCGCAATGCACGGGGTGCCCTGTGCGTGGCGTCAGCCAAGCGAGCGCTGCCGAAGCTGGCCCGGGAGCTGCACGTGGCGCTGCCGGCGAAGCGGGCCTGCCGCTTGGTGTCGAACGCCCGCCCGGAGATCGCCCGGTCGGAGTCGGCGGTCACGCTGTCCTGCTCGTTGCGGGAGCTGGGCGAAGTCCGTCTTGAACCGGTCGGCGCGGCGGAGGTCGGTCGCTGGCGGGCGATGATGGAGCGCTGGCATCCGCAGGGTTGCCCGAAAGCACCGGGCGCGGTCCTGAACTACTGGATCGTGTCCGCGCGCCACGGTCGCCTCGGCGGTCTCGGTTTCCGGGCCGCCAGTTGGCACGTGAAGGCCCGTGACCGGCACATCGGCTGGTCGAACGAGGCGAAGCGCCATCACCTCAACCGGTTGCTCAACCACTACCGTTTTCTCCTCATGCCCGGCGTCGCCGTGCCGCATTTGGCGTCACATGTTCTGGGTCTGGCGCGGCGGCAGATCGGGGACGACTGGGAGCAGCAGCACGGCGTGCGCCCGCAGATGGCCTACACCTACGTCAACGAGACCCGGCCGGGGACGTGCTACCGTGCGGCCAACTGGTCGTGCGTCGGCTGGACGGCCGCGCAGGATCGGGCCGGCGTGGCGAAGGCGCCGTGCCGGATTTTCATGGTGCCGCTCCAGCGGGGCTGGAAACGGCGGATGCGCACCGTGCCGCGGCGGCCGATCGGCACCCGGGTGGATGCCCATGTGAAGGATCCGGGCCCGAACGGCGACTCCGAGTTTGCCTATGTGGATCATCATGATGGGCGGTTGGGAGACCGGATCCGGCGGATTGGCGACATCTGGGGCCGTCAGGCTGCCGCCACGATTCCCGAGATGTTTCCGGAGTCCGCGGAACGGCAGGCGGTGTACCGCCTGTTGTCGAACCGGGAAGTCACCATGAAGCATGTGCTCGGCTCCCATGTCGAGGCCACGGTGAAGCGCTGCCGCGCCCACCGCCGGATCCTCGCGGTGCAGGACACGACGATGCTCAATTACAGCGGCCGTTCGGCGGTCACCACCGGCCTGGCGCCGCTCGGCGGCGGCGGTCAGGGGTCGACGGGACTGGCGGCGCACATGATGCTGGCGTTCGTACCCGGCGGGCGTCCGCTGGGCGTACTGTCGGCCGATGCCGACTTTCGCCGTGCGGGGAAGAAAGAGACGGAAAGCCGCCGCTGGGAGGACGGGGTGCGGGTGAGCGCCGAACTGGCGGCGGCCTGCAAGGACACGGAAGTCATCTGCGTCGGCGACCGCGAGATGGACATCTGGGCCGTCCATCGTCTGGCGGCGCAGACGGAGGTCCGCGTCGTGGTCCGCGCCTGCCGCTCGAAACAGCGCCGGGTGGTGACGGCCGACGGTTCGCCGCAAGACCTGTTCTCCTTTATCGACACGCAGCCCGAACTGGGGCGGAAGACCCTCGTGCTTGATGCCGCCGGCGGCCCGCGCCGCCGGCCGTCCCGCACGGTCAAACTGTTGCTGCGGGCGGCGCGGGTGACGGTCCTGCCGCCGGGAGACGCCCGGACGGACGCGCCGCTGGAGATGCTGGCCGTGCAGGTCCGTGAGGTGACCCCGGCCGATCCGGCCAAGCCCCTGAACTGGGTCATCCTGTCCAGCACCGGCGAGGCGACGCTAGAAACCGCGCTCGAGGTGATCGAGATCTACGAAGACCGCTGGGCCATCGAACGGTACTTCGACACCCTCAAGAACGGCACCCGCATCTGTGACCGCCGGCTGGACGACGCCGAAGACCTGCGCAAGTGCCTGGCTTTCGATGCCGTCGCCGCCTGGCGCATTCACGAACTGTCGCGTCTGGCCCGCGAGGCACCCGATACGCCCGCCACCGAGATCGTACGACCGGTGGAGGTCGCGGCGCTCAACCGCATTCTGACGGCCTATCGCATGCCGACCCTCAGCGAGGCCGATCATCGCGGTCGTCGCTCCCCGAACACAGGCCGTGGAGCCAGGGAGGCGTCCGCCGCTGCCAGGGCGCCACCCACCGTTCGCGACTATGTCCTCGGCATGGGCCGCATCGTCGGCTTCGAGTCCTCCAAGAGACAACCCCTGCCCGGCCCGCTCAAATGCTTCCGGGGTGACGAAAAAATCCAACTCATCGTCCACGTCATCGAAAACACGGAGTTAACAATGATAGAGTGAAAGGGGCTGGGCGCCGTCGGCCGGCCGGCTGGCCGGACGATGACCGCGGCGGGGCCGGGGAACAGGGTCCGGCCGGAGGTCTGCGAACCGGCTTCGGGCCCGGCGGGAGGGCTGACCGGCCGGTCCGGACGCCGGGCGGGTAGAGGGCGGCGTCCGGAATCGGGAAGGAGCGGGGGTCCGGTCCCGGGAGGCAGAGGAAAGTGATCAATCGCCGCAGCCTGCTCAAGGGGGCCGCTGGCCTGGCGGCCGCCGGGTTGCCCGGATCGGCCGCGCAGGCGGGTGCCGTGGCGGACCGGCGGCGGGTTCCGACCACCGGCAGGGAAATTCCCGCGGTCGGGCTGGGCAGCTGGATCACCTTCAATGTCGGTTCCGATCCGGTGCTGCTGGGCCGGTCGAGCCGGGTCATTCAGGCGTTTCTGGAGGAAGGCGGCGGGGTCATCGATTTCTCGCCCATGTACGGCTCCTCCCAGGCCACCATCGGCCGGGCGCTGGGACGCCTCGGCGGTGCGGGCCGGGTATTCGCCGCCGACAAGATCTGGACCTCGGCCCCGGACGCTCCCGGTCAGCTCCGGGAGACCGGGAAGCGGTGGGGGGTCAGGAAGTTCGACCTGCTCCAAGTGCACAATCTGGTGGATTGGCAGGCCAATCTCGAATTCCTGCTGGGTTTGCAGGAGTCCCGGCAGCTGGTGCATGTCGGCGTCACCACCTCGCACGGCCGCCGGCACGACACCCTGGAGCGGATCATGGTGTCGCAGCCGATCGATTTCGTGCAGTTCACCTACAACCTCGCCGACCGCGAGGCGGAAGCCCGCCTGCTGCCCATTGCCCGGGAAAGGGGCATCGCGGTGATCGTCAACCGTCCGTTCCGGCGAGGCGCCCTGATCCGGAAGCTGGCGGGGCGGCCGCTGCCGTCCATGGCGCCGGAACTGGGTGCGACGAGCTGGGCGCAGCTGCTTCTCAAGTTCATCCTGGCGGAGCCCGCAGTGACCGCGGCGATTCCGGCCACCACGCGGGTTGACCATGTCCGCGAGAACAAGCGGGCGGTGCGGGGAGGATTGCCGGACCCCGCCATGCGGCGGCGGCTGGCAGCCCATTTCGACAGCCTGTAGAGGTGCCCTGGCTGGACGAGCAGCTGCAGGATCTGCTGCTCTTCGCCCCCGAAACGTACTGGCGAATGCTGGCCCTGGCGAACGGGTCCGTCTGGCCGGTTCCGCTGGTCTTTCCGGTGCTGCTGGTTTTCTGTCTGGTCGTGCCGTGGCGGAACCCCCGGTCCTGTTCGTACCTGGTCGCCGGTTTGCTGGCCGCGGCCTGGATCTGGTGCGGCGGGTACTTTGTCGGGCGGTGGTACGCCGCCATCAACGGGTGGGCGGGCTATGCGGCCCCGTTCTGCTACCTTCAGGCCTTGCTGGTCGCGTGGTTCGGGGTGGTCCGTTGCGGTTTCGGCCGGCTGGCGGCAACCGGCCTGCGCCGGGCGACGGGATGGGGTCTCTGCCTCGGGGCCCTGCTGGCCTATCCGCTGCTCGCCCTGGTTCGCGGCCAGACGGTGGCCGACGGCGAGTTCGCCGGTACCGCTCCCGACCCGACGGCGGTGGTGACGCTGGGCCTGTGCGTACTGACGCGTCGGGTCGAGGCATGGATCTGTCTGCCCGTGCCGCTCCTGGTGTGCGGGCCCGGTTTTCTGACCTTGCGCGCGATGGAAAGCTGGCAGGCTTGGATTCCGCTCACAGCGGCGCTGGCCGGCGGCTTCCTGGCAGCCGGTGGGAGCGGGGCCGGGAAACCGTCAGGCGAGCTTTCCGGCGAAGGGCCCGGCCGGCGACGGGAGCGTCGGTAAACTTGGAGCCTGGCGACGTGGCCGTACTGGCGGTCCGGCTTTCCGGGACCTGATGAACCGGTCCATCGTGGCCTGGTGTGGCTTGCGCCCGCCGGCTTCCCGCAGCGTCCGGTGAGCCGGCCGCACGGATACCATCGGGAGAACACCATGGGTTCCGTTGCCGACAAGATCGCGCAGAAGGTTCTCGCCTACCGTGGATCGCAGGCGGCGGATCTGGCTGTCTGGCAGGAGGTCAGGAAGATAGCGCTTGAAACCGGCTTCGACGGCAAGGGGCCGTTGCCGGCCAGGCTCTTCGGTGTTGAGCCCTGCCACGGCCTGTATGCCTTGACCCACCATATCGCCTTGATCATGTCGGAACCGATTTTCGTGCTGCGAGAGGCGAAGGGCTACGTCAGGATCGTCGGTGATGCCCAGGACGAATACCTGCCGGCCGGTCCGCCGATGAGCCCGCTGACCGACAGCTATTTCAGCTTGTGGAAGCTGTTCGATGTCCGGTTCGGAAGCAGCCGGGAGACCATGGGCAGTTGCATTCTGCGCATCCTGTCCGAGTTCGACAGTCTGCCCTGGCTGGTCGACATCCTCGAGCTGATGCACCGGTCGAGAATGGGCTTCTTTGTGCACTGCGGCAACGAGGAGGCTGGAGTTCGGTTGCGCGAGGTTGGCACGGCCGAGGTCATTTCCGGCGTGGTCCCGGCCGGATACGCCGGCAGCAAGGGCGAGATCTGGTTCGCGCGCGTGCTGCCGCCGCCCCACCCCCTGTGCCGCCGCCATGTCGTGCTCACCACCCCCTACGTGATCCGCGACTGGCCCGAGCGCGCCTTCGTTGACTATCTGGAGCGTGAGCTGACGAAGATGAAGGCGCGAAAGAGGCCGCCCCGGACGGATGACCTGCGCGGTGAGCTGCTGAAATACGGTCCGGAACCGAATTACTGGAACGAATACATCTTTTGCGCCTACACGAACTATCAACAGGATGTGGTCTTTCTGACCGGCGTCCCTGACCGTCCGGAGAGTCTGCCCCACGCTCCGGCCGACCGGTAAACGCTTCAGCCCCGCTGGGCAAGGTGGGGGTGAAGGGCGTCGCCGCGCCGTTCTCCGCGATCCGCTTGAGGGTCTGGCCCCCGGTGACGGGGCCGGTGTATCCCTCCCGGACCGCCTGCCGGCCCGGTGGGCCGTCGTTCCTGTGGTTCAGGTACCCGCCGAGCCGGGCATGGGATCGAGGTGATTCGAAGCGATGTCTTTGACGAATGGCGGTCCGGCCTGCGGGGTCGCTGTGCGATGGTCCGGATTGCAGTGCGTTTCGACCGTCTCGCTTCGGGAAATCCCGGCGGTGCGGCGGCGGTGTTTCCGAACTCCGTATCGACTATGGGCCGGGCTATCGCGTGTATACTTCCTGCGCCGGGGCGAGAACCGCGTCGTCCTGCTCTGCGGCGGAGAGAAGCCTTCACGGGACCGCGATATCAGGACTCGGTCACTCGCCGAAAACTGGAAGGACTGAGCGATGCCGGAAGTGACGTTCACCCGATACGACACAGCCGACTACCTTCGGACCGAGGAGGATGTGGGCGCCTATCTTGAAGCGGTGATGGAGGAAGGCGGCCATGATCCGGCCTTCGTTGCCCGCGCCCTCGGAACGGTGGCCCGGGCACGGAACCTGATCGTCCTGGCGGATCAGGTCGGAGCCGCACCGGGCTGAGCAGGGCGCTGTCGGGAGAGGACAATCCCACCCTCGCCACGATCTTGAAGGTTTCCAGAGCGCTTGGGCTCAAGGTCTCATTCCAGCCGCATGCCGCGGGAGTGACCGGAGGAAGCTGAACGACGAACTCGTTCTACCGGGAAACCTCTGCCGAGGTCGCGCAAGGGTCCGGGCGGTCGAGGCTGAACTGCCCGTCGGCAGTTCGGAAAAACAGGGCCGCCGGCGCCGCGCCGCCCGGTACTCGCATCCGATAAAGGATGCACCCCTCCGGATCACGGAATGCCGGGATATAGACGATGCCTTCGAGCACGATCGAAGGGCCTTCTGCGGCGACGCCCGCGGCCCCTCGCTCCGGGCTCCGTTCATCCGCACAAGCCGCCAGCAGGACGGCCCACCCGCCTGCCAGGAGCAGGAGACGCACGGGATGCATCGGCCTACCAGATCATGCGGTAGGCCAGACCGATGCTTGCCTCCCGTTCACCCGGAACATGGCCTGCATTCACGGCGCCGCCCGCCTCGACCGCTACCGTTCCGTCAAGCGCCTGCCGCTCATGCCGGACCGTCAGCCGGAATTCCCGCGCTTCGGGCCGCAGCGGCACGAGGTGTTCGTCCCTGAGTTTCCGCCCGCCTTCCATCCAGCCGTTCTCGAGGCGAAAACGGCCTACCCCGGATTCGGCGCGCAACGGTTGCGCGAAAATGATCCCGGTCGTCGGGGTTCCGATCCGCATCTCTGCTGCCGAGAGGAGGGACGGGCCGGTCCGAAACATGGCGTCTGCCCCGTAATGCGGCAGGTTGACCGCCAGTGTGCCGGCAGCCCGTACGGAGACCCGGGAAGACAGGGCATGCGTGACGGAATGCGATGTCCAGACCATGCCGGCCTGCACGTTCGTGCGGAACGCGCCGGTAGCCGCGGAGCCGAGGTGACTGCCCTTCTCGAAGCTCAGACCGTAGCCCCAGCCACCGCTCGGCGGCCGGCTGGCCACACTCGCCGATGACGGGCCGAAACCCGCCACCCAGCCTGCCTCACGGAGAAGCCCCGCACCTGCGGGAGCGGTGCTGACCGTCGTCCACTGCAGGTTCAGGGTGTCGAGCCCCGGTGCCGGCGCGGGTGGGATTTCCGCGTCCTCGAACCTCGGAATCGGAGAGCGTCCGGCAACCGGATCCGAGATCAGTGCCGAAACCGGAACCCAGAACGGAAAGTCGTGATCATCGAAGACGGCCAGTTCCAGATGCGCGGCACGACGGGCGATTGACCCGTAGGCAGCCGGCGCGGAGAGGGACGAGCGGCCGAGTGGATAGGACGAGGGCCCGGCGGAGAGGGTTCCGCGCGGAGTCAGAGCTGCTTCGAGATCCAGATGGCCGGCACCGTAGGTCCGGAGATCGCTGTATCGCCCGCTGCGGTCTGCCGTATCGATCATGCGCCTGACGATCGCAGTGTTCCCGCGGGTTCCCCGGAAGTGCTCCTTGAGCAGGGCGAGTGCTCCGGAAACGATTGGCGCGGCATAGCTTGTGCCAGTTAGCCCGCTTTTCGCGGTGCCCCCTCCGGGCGAATTTGGATCGGGAACCAGCCCTCGCACCGTCCCCGGCGCCGTGAGGCAATAGTGCCGCCCGTGCCTTGCGGCGTTCCAGTTCTGCGGCAGAGGACCGCACCTGTTGGAATAGTCCGCGATGATCCCGGTCCGCGGATCGGTCGCGGCGACCGCCAGGGTGTAGCCGCGCATCTCCGGGAACACATAGGGAAGCGCGGCACCCAGGCCCGGCACTGGATCACTGTCGTTTCCTGCGGCGTAGACGATCATGGTCTTTCGGGCATCGGATATATCGGACTGCAACAGGGCATTCCATGTACCTGGCAGATACGTTTGATACCAGTTCGCAGTCTCGACGTTGTCGATTACGGCAAGTTGAGAGGTCCGCGTTCCGTAGGACCGATTGATGATGTCGAACTTTGCGTAGTCGTCGCGTACACTGCTTGCCACGAAATCGTCAATCTGCTTCCGATCTGCTGCAAGGAGCGTCTGGATCGTCAGTTGAAGCACCCTGTTCGCCGCAGCGTCGTCCCCTTGATCGTCGGTGAGGTTCCTCGCGATCGGAATGATCGTTGCCTCGGGCGCGATGCCGAGATTCTTTCCGGCCGCCACAGATGCCACGATCGTCCCGTGAGAACCGTGCACACCGTAAGGTGTCGGGATCTCCCACCATCGATAAAACTGCTCGATTGAGCCATCTTCCAAGTAATGCTCGTCAACCACAAAGACTGAGTCATCGAGCCTTGGCCAACCGTCCTCGCGCACGACCTGCTGCACCCAGCGGTTGGGAGCTTCGTCGTCTCCTTCGCTGTCACCTTGCCAGATTCGGCATGTAAGGCTTCGCCGACAAGAGGCGACATCGCTCGTGGGGAGATCGCCCAAGGGCCGGAGATACGCAAGGCTCGCCCCGTCAGCGTCACGCAGTTTCACCCGTTCGCCGAACTCCGTGCTTTGCGTGTAATCGACGATTGTGTCATCGATTCCGATGCGTACGCCCCTGCCCGTCAAGCCTTTCGCGTATGCATGGTGCGCACCAACCTGTTCAAGCACGTCTGGCTGATGCGTCGTAAATCGTAGTGTGCTCAGGTAATGCGCCGGGGTGGGGGTCGGAGGCTGAAGCCCCGATTCATCAGGGGGGGGGGTGGGATTAGTTATGGGGGCGCCAGAGCTGTGTTCCCACCGCCGCCCCCGCAAGCGGAGAGAAAAAAAGCGCCCAAAGCACCCGCCACAATGCACTTCATCAGGGTCATGGTTTACCTCGTCTATATTTGCACCGACGTGCCGGGCCGTTGAAAAATAGCACGGTAACACGGTAAGGGCCGGCGAAAAATAACCCCTATGAAACTCAACTGTTGGCGGCTGCGAAAAAGCGCGGGATTCTGGCGGTAAACCGCGTTTTACCGTGATCGTTCCTTTTCCCATTGTACGGTCCGATTGGGCGAGTCGTACCGTGGGATATCGGTGATGTGCGCCGGCCGGCGGCCGGGTTTCCGTGATCGTTCCTTTTCCCATTGTACGGTTCTATTGGTCGAGTCGTACCGTGGGGTATCGGTCGTGCGCCCCGGCCGGCGGCCGGGTTTCCGTACCGGGTCGGAGTGAGATCCGCGTCTGAGGCAGGCGTCGGACGCAGGCGCACGGCGCCATTCCGGATGGATCGAATTCGCTCTTGTCGCCGGCCGGCCGGCTTTGCCACGGCCGTGTCCGCGTGGTATCGCAGCAGGGAAGAAGAGAGCGATGCGGCGCCGGCACAGATTCAGCAAGAATCCCGGCGCCGCACCTGAACGAGCTGGTCACGGGGACCGAACTCCCGTGGAGTATCCGGCATTCCGGCGTTTGGGTCTACCTCGCTCTCGGGCGGAGCGATGTGCCAGACCGGACGCCTGTTCCCGTGCCAGCGGTGCCGTCGGCAGGTCGTGATCTGCCGGTCCTGCGACCGCGGCCAGATGTACTGCTCCCGGGCCTGCAGCGAGCGGTCCCGGGTCGAGAACCGCCGGGCGGCGCGGAGGCGCTACCGCCGCACCGAGCGG
The DNA here is from genome assembly GCA_965203385.1 of Alphaproteobacteria bacterium. Taxonomy (GTDB): domain Bacteria; phylum Pseudomonadota; class Alphaproteobacteria; order TMED109; family TMED109; genus VXPW01. The sequence continues at coordinate 538,609 of OZ241893.1, read as the reverse complement.
GGGCGCGAGACGGGCCGGATCCGTCAGCAGCGCTACCGGAGGCGTCAGGCGCTCCGGGCGCGCCTGGCCGCCCGGGCGGCGGCCGCGGGCCCGTTCCGCGCCGCTCCTTCGGCCCCGGCTGGCGCCGCTTTCCGCCCAACCGTTACGGACCACTCTTCCGGACCCCGGCGCGAGCCCCTATGTCGGGTGTTTCCGGCGCGATCGCGGCGCGAATCCGTGCCTCGATGCGTCATCTGCGGTCGGGTGTGCTCGCACCTGGTGCTGGCGGACCCCTGATCGCGTCATGGAGACACAACGGGAGGCGATTTCATGGCCATCGACGAGGAGATGCGGTCGACGATCGTGCGGCTGTCGCGGGCCGAGGGCTGGCCGGTCGGGACCATCGCGCGGCATCTCGGCGTACACCACGGTACGGTGACGCGGGCGCTGCGGGCGGCCGGCGCGGAGCGGCGGCCGCGGGCGAAGTTCATCGACACCTTCGTGCCCTTCATCCGGAAGCAGCTCGAAGAGGAGCCGCGGCTGCCGGCCGGCACGCTCTGGCGGCAGGTCAAGGCGCGGGGCTACCAGGGCGGGGAGGATCACTTTCGCCACAGCCTGCGCGCCCTCGCCCTCCGGCCCGCCCGGCGGCCCGAGCCGTCGCTGCGGCTCCGCTTCCTGCCGGCGGAGCAGGCGCAGGTCGACTGGGCCGAGTTCGGGAAGGTCGATATCGGCCAGGCGCGGCGCCCGCTGATGGGGCTGCTGGTGACCCTCAGCTATTCGCGCCAGACCTCTCTCAGCCTGTTTTACGACGCGCGGATGCCGAGCTTCCTGCAGGGCCATGTCGAGGCCTTCGAGGCGTTCGGCGGTGTGCCCAGAAGGCTCCTGTTCGACAACCTCAAGAGCGCCGTGATCACGCGCCGGGGCAAGGCCGTCACCTTCCATTCGACCCTGCTCGCGCTGGCCGCCCACTACGCCTTCGAGCCGAGCGCCGCCTGGCCCCGGCGGCCGCAGGAGAAGGGGCGCGTGGAACGCCGCGTCCGCTTCGTGCGCACCAGCTTCTTCGCCGGCCGCGACCTCTCGGCCCCGCTCGACGAACTCAACGCCGCGGCCCGGGCGTGGTGCGCCGGCATCGCCGCCGAGCGGCCCTGGCCGGACGACGACCGCCAGCTCGTCCGGGACGCCTACGAGCGGGAAAAGCCGATGCTGGTGCCGCTGCCGGACGCACCCTTCTCGTGCCACGAGATCCGCCCGGCGCGCATCGACCGGACCTGTTACGCGCGGTTCGATACGAACGATTACAGCGTTCCGCCCGACTTCGCCGGAGCAACGCTGACCCTCGCCGCCGACCGCAGCACCGTCCGCCTCCTCGACGGTACCCGCGAGGTCGCGCGCCACCGGCGCTGCTACGACCGGCAGCAGGCCGTGAGCGACCCAGAGCATGCCCGGGCGCTGGCGGCGCGCAAGCGGCACGGCCGGGCCATGAGCCTGCGCGACCGGCTGCTGCGCGCCGTGCCGCGGGCGGAGGAGATGCTCGCGCACGCCGGGCATCGGGGCCGGAACGTCACGTACTGCGCCCGGATCCTGACCAAGCTGCTCGACACGCACGGCGCCGACGAGGTCGACCGGGGGATCGCCATGGCGCACGATCGCGGGTCATATCACCCCGAAACGGTGCGCGCCATCCTCGAGGAGCGCCGCCGCCAGCGGGGCCTGCCGCCTGTCAGCCTCGCCGACGACGACCGCGACGGCCGCGGCACGACTCCCCGGGCGACCGGCCTCGACGCCTACGACCGGCCCGCCGCGGCCGACCGGGACGCGTCATGAGCGACCTCAGGAAACGGGCCGCCGCCCTCGGCCTCCGCGGACTGCTCGAACGCTGGGAGGAGGTCGGCAGCGCCGGCTGGGTCGAGGAACTGATCGCCAGCGAGGAACGGGTGCGCCACACCCGCAGCTACGACCGCCGCCGCGCCGGGGCGCGGCTGCCGGCCTTCAAGCCGCTGGCGGACTTCGACTGGACCTGGCCGCGCGACCTGAGCCGCGACCGCGTCGAGGCCCTGATGAGCCTCGCCTTCATCGAGCGGGCCGACAACGCCGTGCTCGTCGGCGGACAGGGCACCGGCAAGACCATGATCGCCGCCAACGTCGCGCACCAGGCGCTCCTGCACGGCCACACCGTCCGCTTCGAGAAAACGCCGGAGTTGCTCGACAAACTCGTCGAGATCTCCTCGAGAAGCGAACTGCGCCGCCGCCTCGGAATCCTCGCCCGGCCCCGCCTGCTGGTCCTCGACGAGATCGGATACGTGACCCTCAAGAGCCCCGCTGCCGACATCCTCTACGCCCTCGTCTCGCGGCGCTACCAGCGCCGCTCCACCCTGGTCACCACCACGCTGGCCTTCGCCCAGTGGGACCGCGTCTTCCCCAGCGCCGCCGGCATCGCCGGCACCGTCGACCGGCTGATGCACGACGCCGCCCTCATCACCATCGACGGTGATTCGTGGCGCACCCGGCGCGAAGCCGGATGACCTACGTCGACTTCGACGCGCTCAAGCGCCGGCCGCTCGAGGGCATCGCGGCGGACTGGGGATACGTCCGCGATCCCCAGGCCTCGACCCGCGCGAACCCCGTGCTCCGCGCGCCGGGCCAGGCGAAACTCGTCACGAAGCTGTGCCCCAACGGACACTGGGTCTACTTCAGTACCCTCGATAGCGATGACCACGGTACCGCGATCGACTTCCTGCTCCGTCGCGGCCTCTCCTTTGCCGAGATCCGCGCCCGCTACGGCCAGCCCGCGGGCACCGCGCGCGACTTCCGCCGCCACTGGCACGCGGCCGTACCGGACCCGGCGCCGGCCTGGCTGGTCGGCCGCGGCATCCGCCCGGAGACGCTCGCCGCCGCCCGGCCGCTGATCCGCCGCGACCGCCACGGCCGCGTCCTCTTCGCCCACCGCGACCGCCACCGCCGACTCACCGGCTTCGAGATCGGCCCGCCCGACGGCGCGAGACGCTTCGCCACCGGCGGCTCCCGCAGCCTGTTCGCCGTCCGCGCCGGACACGCCGCCGACCTGGAAACCCTCGTCATCACCGAAGGCGCCGTCGACGCCCTCAGCCTGGCCCAGATTGAGCAATGCCACCCCAGCCAGGCCTTCCTCTCCACCGCCGGCGCCCCCTCGCGCCGACAACGCGAGCAGATCGGACTCGCCGCCCGCACCCTACCCAACGTCCGCACCGTCGTCCTCGCACAGGACCACGACGAGGCCGGAGAGCGCCAGGCCGATACCTTGCGCCGCCAACTCGAAGTCCCCTCGCAGGTCGCGTTCCAGCGACGCCGTCCGCCCGAACACGCCGACTGGAACGACGTCATCTGCGCCGCCGCGACAGGCTGACGCCGCCGGAACGCCCGGGCCGGCGGGGTCACGGCGCACGCCTGTGCCGACGGCCAGCCGAAGCCTGCGCGGCGGCCGGAAGTCCCGGTCTCCGGACCCCGTTACGTAACGGGGCGCAAGGGATCAAGAAAGGCAACCCGATGGCACTGTCCAACGCCGAACGGCAACGGCGCTTTCGTCAGCGCCGGCGCGAGGGTCAGCCACCGGCGACGCGGCACCCGCCGCCGGACCGGCGCTCGCGCCGGCAGCGGCTGCACGACGCCATCGACGCCATCATCGCGATCCGGGAGGAATACCGCGACTGGCGGAACGCCCTGCCAGAGGCGCTGGAGACGACGGCAACCGCAGAACTCCTGGACCAGGCGATCGAGACCCTTGACGACCTCGACCTCGAAGCTTTGGCAGAACAGGAACTGCCCCGCGGGTTCGGTCGCGACGGGTGATGCGGGTACCCGCTGTAGCACCGTTACGTAACGCAGCGGCCAGACGGGCCGGAACCAACGAAGGCAGCGGCCGGCCGGCTCAAGGAGGCCGCTGAGCCACCCGCGATCCGTTCGGCGCCGAACGCGCCTTCCTGCCACCCGGCGGCAGGAGCTCCGGCAGCCGCACAATAGGGAAAGAAACGACCTTCGGAAAAGCGCGGCTTACCGCCAGAATCCCGCCGTTTTATTTCGCCGCCAACACTCAACCCGTAAGATGTTGATTCCAAAAGATTCCGGAAATCAAGAGGTTTCCCGCTGAAACCGGCTTCCACGCGGCTCGTGGCAGGTCAAAATCCCCCCGATTGGCCTCGGCGCCGCCTTCGAGTTACTCGCGGTCAACGCGACCGGCGACGGTGGTGGGAACTCTTGAGGCTGCCGTTGGGCTTCCGCCAGCCGGTACGGCGGCAGAAGGCGCGGGCGATTGTGGTCCGGGTCGGCTCCGCGCTGATCAGTTCCCGCAGCAGGGAAAGCGCCGCGGGCGGCGGGTCAGGTGGCAGCCGGATCTTCGGCGGGCAGCGAGGTTGCGACATCCTGCCAGGCACGTTCCTCCCTGCTGGCCGGCTCTCGCCGTCCGGCCAGGCTTGCGATGTTGCTGCCGTCGGCGGCGAAGATCTCGATCGAGGTCACGAACCCTCCGCCGGTGGCCGCTCGCAGCACCCAGGTGCTCGCGATACTGTCGGACAGGAGGTGCAGGCTGAAGCCCGGATCCAGGACGTTGAACCACGGCCCGACCTGCTTCAGCCTTCGAACCGGTCCGGTGTGGACCTGGATGGCGCCGGCGTTGCGGACCGTCAGCGTCACCGGCAGGCCGGTTTCGGCCGCCCGGCCGAGTGCGACCGCAAACCCGTCGCCCCGTACCCGCCGGGCAGTGCGGCCGGCGGCCGTCCCGAACTGCACGGCACGGGGGATCGGGGAATCCTCACGGCCGGGCCGGTGCGGGGGAGCGCCGTCCGGGTGGTGTTCATGGGTACGGTCGGGGCCGTGCCCCCCCCGGACCGTCCGGGCGGATCCTGTGCCGGGCGCGGATGCCGGTGCGCCGCGACCAGGGAATCATATGCAGCTTCGCGTCCGCGCCCGCGCAGGTAGACCTTGTGGACCGCAGTGCCGTCGGCATCAAAAAACTGCAGGCTGTGCCAGGTTCGTCCGGACCGTGCATCGGCGGCGGCAAACGCGTACCGCCAGTGCTTGAAGAGCAGTCGAAGGCCGGTTCCTTCGCCTTTCACTGAGTCACTGTTGACTTCCGACATTGCCTGGCGTATGTATTCCGCCATGCAGATCGGCACGCGCATGATTTCCGCGGACACCGCGGCGTGGTTCCAGAGGACGGCGGCCTCTGGCGAGACCAGTCGCCACGGACTGGCCCGCGGCCTGTGTGAACGCGAGGACTGGCGCAATGCACGGGGTGCCCTGTGCGTGGCGTCAGCCAAGCGAGCGCTGCCGAAGCTGGCCCGGGAGCTGCACGTGGCGCTGCCGGCGAAGCGGGCCTGCCGCTTGGTGTCGAACGCCCGCCCGGAGATCGCCCGGTCGGAGTCGGCGGTCACGCTGTCCTGCTCGTTGCGGGAGCTGGGCGAAGTCCGTCTTGAACCGGTCGGCGCGGCGGAGGTCGGTCGCTGGCGGGCGATGATGGAGCGCTGGCATCCGCAGGGTTGCCCGAAAGCACCGGGCGCGGTCCTGAACTACTGGATCGTGTCCGCGCGCCACGGTCGCCTCGGCGGTCTCGGTTTCCGGGCCGCCAGTTGGCACGTGAAGGCCCGTGACCGGCACATCGGCTGGTCGAACGAGGCGAAGCGCCATCACCTCAACCGGTTGCTCAACCACTACCGTTTTCTCCTCATGCCCGGCGTCGCCGTGCCGCATTTGGCGTCACATGTTCTGGGTCTGGCGCGGCGGCAGATCGGGGACGACTGGGAGCAGCAGCACGGCGTGCGCCCGCAGATGGCCTACACCTACGTCAACGAGACCCGGCCGGGGACGTGCTACCGTGCGGCCAACTGGTCGTGCGTCGGCTGGACGGCCGCGCAGGATCGGGCCGGCGTGGCGAAGGCGCCGTGCCGGATTTTCATGGTGCCGCTCCAGCGGGGCTGGAAACGGCGGATGCGCACCGTGCCGCGGCGGCCGATCGGCACCCGGGTGGATGCCCATGTGAAGGATCCGGGCCCGAACGGCGACTCCGAGTTTGCCTATGTGGATCATCATGATGGGCGGTTGGGAGACCGGATCCGGCGGATTGGCGACATCTGGGGCCGTCAGGCTGCCGCCACGATTCCCGAGATGTTTCCGGAGTCCGCGGAACGGCAGGCGGTGTACCGCCTGTTGTCGAACCGGGAAGTCACCATGAAGCATGTGCTCGGCTCCCATGTCGAGGCCACGGTGAAGCGCTGCCGCGCCCACCGCCGGATCCTCGCGGTGCAGGACACGACGATGCTCAATTACAGCGGCCGTTCGGCGGTCACCACCGGCCTGGCGCCGCTCGGCGGCGGCGGTCAGGGGTCGACGGGACTGGCGGCGCACATGATGCTGGCGTTCGTACCCGGCGGGCGTCCGCTGGGCGTACTGTCGGCCGATGCCGACTTTCGCCGTGCGGGGAAGAAAGAGACGGAAAGCCGCCGCTGGGAGGACGGGGTGCGGGTGAGCGCCGAACTGGCGGCGGCCTGCAAGGACACGGAAGTCATCTGCGTCGGCGACCGCGAGATGGACATCTGGGCCGTCCATCGTCTGGCGGCGCAGACGGAGGTCCGCGTCGTGGTCCGCGCCTGCCGCTCGAAACAGCGCCGGGTGGTGACGGCCGACGGTTCGCCGCAAGACCTGTTCTCCTTTATCGACACGCAGCCCGAACTGGGGCGGAAGACCCTCGTGCTTGATGCCGCCGGCGGCCCGCGCCGCCGGCCGTCCCGCACGGTCAAACTGTTGCTGCGGGCGGCGCGGGTGACGGTCCTGCCGCCGGGAGACGCCCGGACGGACGCGCCGCTGGAGATGCTGGCCGTGCAGGTCCGTGAGGTGACCCCGGCCGATCCGGCCAAGCCCCTGAACTGGGTCATCCTGTCCAGCACCGGCGAGGCGACGCTAGAAACCGCGCTCGAGGTGATCGAGATCTACGAAGACCGCTGGGCCATCGAACGGTACTTCGACACCCTCAAGAACGGCACCCGCATCTGTGACCGCCGGCTGGACGACGCCGAAGACCTGCGCAAGTGCCTGGCTTTCGATGCCGTCGCCGCCTGGCGCATTCACGAACTGTCGCGTCTGGCCCGCGAGGCACCCGATACGCCCGCCACCGAGATCGTACGACCGGTGGAGGTCGCGGCGCTCAACCGCATTCTGACGGCCTATCGCATGCCGACCCTCAGCGAGGCCGATCATCGCGGTCGTCGCTCCCCGAACACAGGCCGTGGAGCCAGGGAGGCGTCCGCCGCTGCCAGGGCGCCACCCACCGTTCGCGACTATGTCCTCGGCATGGGCCGCATCGTCGGCTTCGAGTCCTCCAAGAGACAACCCCTGCCCGGCCCGCTCAAATGCTTCCGGGGTGACGAAAAAATCCAACTCATCGTCCACGTCATCGAAAACACGGAGTTAACAATGATAGAGTGAAAGGTACCGGCCTCCGGGCCGGGAGGGCGGACTCCCGGGCCGGGGTTGTCGTTGCTGCCCAAGGTAATCCCACGCTCTGGCAGGCACCGGATTCCGGCATGAGAAGCGGAATTTTCCTGCTGGGGCTGGTATTTTGGCTCGGGGCGTTGTATGACTACCTGCATGGTGTCGCTGTCCCCTTCCGTTCTGTTGCCTCCGGCGTCGACCGCGGGCTTTTCGCTCGCTGACGTCACGGTGCGTCTGTGCCGCCCCGATGAGCGTTCCCAGTGGGACGCGACGATGAATCAGCACCATCCTCTGGGCTTCCGTCGCTTTGCCGGCCGAGGACTTCGGTATGTGGCGGAATGGCGCGGGCAATGGGTGGCGCTGTCGGGCTGGGGGACGGCGGCCTGGAAGAGCCGTCACCGGAACCAGCTGATCGGCTGGCAAGGGAATCAGAAATGGACTCGCCTGCATCTGATCTCGAACAACACTCGTTATGTGATTCTGGGTGAGCGGGGGCAGTTTCCGCGTCTGGGCTCGTATGTGCTGGGGCAGATCACCCGCCGGCTGAGCGACGACTGGCAGCGAGTTCACGGCCACCCGATTCTGATGGTGGAGACGTTCGTCGATCCGAAATCGTTCAAGGGGACGGTCTACGCGGCGGCCAACTGGAAGGAGCTCGGCGAGACGCACGGCAGTGCCCGGCATCAGGGCAGTTACACCCAGCCCCGGACGAAGGCGAATCCGGCCGCCGGGGAAGAGTCGAAGGAAACAGCGGAGCCGGGGAAGAAACGCTATTGGGTCCGCCGGTTGCGGCGGGACGCGTGGCGTCGGCTGCGGGCTCCGGGCGAGCTTCCGGAGGAGCTGCAGAAGAACCGGGGCGGGGCGCGTACGACCACTGAGCTCAAGTCCTTGTACGAGATCTTTTGCGAAGTCGACGATGCCCGCCGGGCCCAGGGACGCAAGCACCATTTGGGCACGGTGCTGTCGATCATCATCGCGGCGAAGCTCGCGGATCATCATGGTCCAGTCGCCATGGCGGAGTTTGCGAAGATGATGACTCAGGATCAGCTGCGGAGTATTGGCGCCTGGCAGCGTCCGGAGACCGGTGACTATGAGCCGCCGTCAAAATCGACCATCCACCGGGTGCTGCTCATGCTCGATCCGGATCAGCTGGAAGAAGCCGTCCAGGAATATAGCCAGGGTCGGCAGGCGGCGATTGAGGAACTATCGGTCGATGGCAAGCGCATCCGCGGCGCCAACCGCAACAGCGACGAGCACTACGAGACCGTCACCCTGGTGGACCATGAGACCGGCGAACCGGTCGCTCTGCACAGCTACCGGGAGGAAGGCGGAGAAATCGCGGCCACGCGCACTCTGTTGTCGGAGGTCGAGGTCGACGGCAAGGTGGTGACCCTGGATGCCTTGCATACCACGCACGAAACGGCGGAAGTGCTCCGCTCTGCCGGCGCGGACTACGTGCTCATCGTCAAGGGCAACGCTCCCGACACGCACCGGGCCCTCGACGCCATCGATTGGGAGAGCGAGGCACCGGGCTTCGAGGAATCAAAGCCCAAACCGAACCACGGCCGCCTCGACGAACGTTCCATCCACACGCACGAAACGAGCCCGGAAACCCTCGCTTGGCCCGGGGTCCGGCAGGCCTTCCGGATCACACGGCACCGCACCGATGTCCGCTCCCGCAGCACCCGGCGGGGCGAACGCACCACCACCGAATCCTACGGGATCACGTCACTGTCCCCGAACGACGCAGCCCCCGAACGACTGCTGAAACTGGTCAGGCGGCACTGGGCGGTAGAGGTACAACACCATGTCAGAGACGTGAGCCTGATGGAGGACGCCTCGCGCCTGCGCACCGGACACGGGCCCCACAACAACGCGCTGTGCAATGCCCTCGCGCTCGCTCTGATCGTCCGGAAGAACAACGGCATGAAAAAACTGGCCAGCACCTTGCGCGCCTACAGCGGCAACCGGGACAGCATCTTCCAGGCGATCCTGCAGCCCTGAACGGGACTCGCTCCCACACTCCCTTACATTCCCGGCTTTGACTCCCGCAGCGGAGGCGAAGCACGGGCCCCGATCCTCAGGTTCGAGCCCTGTCAGCTCCGAAACCGGCCGACGGGGCCGACACGGTCCTGCTCGGCCTTGCCCGGGATCCGACCGCCGGACCCAGACCCGGCCACCCCCTCCAGCGTGGGATTATCCTGTTGCTGCCGCGCCGCCCGTGGCGGCAATCCCGCGTTCCCCGCTCTCCCGCATCTCTCGGCAACTCCCGCAACACCATGCTTCCAGGAGTGGGTCTGGGCCTGAGATCCGGCCCCGTCAAACCGGCCATGTATGGGAGTTCCTGCATGAAATCATGACCTTGCGTGCCTCTGGCCGCCCTTGGCGAGGCATGTCGCGCCAGCAGCATGATCAACAAAAATTCCGTGGTCATCGTGTTTCCGCATGGTCTGCCAGCGTCATCACGGCCTCGCCGTGATCGGTCGGTGCAACGGCCGTCGCGAATCGCCGGTCTGCCGTCACCACCGTCGCGCCGATGCGGTGCGCGAGCGCGAGATACACGCAGTTGTAAACCGGATGGTCGAGGGCCAGCGCCAGCCGCACCGCGTCCGCGCTGACGGTTTCGTCGCCGTTCCAGCGTACCGGTATGTCGGCAAGCAAGGCCATGGCCGCGCCGGCATCGGCGCGCCCGATCTGGCCCAGCCGCGCCTTGCGCCACAACGCATTGGCGGCCTCCGAAGCCATCAGGTGCGGCGCGTGCAGCTCCTGGCCGCTTGCCGCCAGTTCCCGCGCGGCATTCGAATCCGGCTCGTCAACCAGCAGCTTGACCACCACGCTCGCATCGACGACGAAGCGCATCAGAAATCGTCGCGATGGCCGCGGTCGCGGTCCTCGCGGATCAGCACTTCCACCGGGGTCTGCCTGCGGCCCCGGGTCTTCTCCCGCAGCCGGTCCGATGCCTCCAGGAACGCGGCGCGTTTCGCCGCCATGTCATCGTCGGATGCGCATTCCAGGATGTGGCGCACCTCGCCTTCCAGGGAACGGTTGTTCGACGAGGCGCGACGCTTGAGGCGGTCCACCACATCGTCACCAAGCTGTCTGACGTTGATCGTCGCCATCGTCTTGTCCCCAAGCCTGCCATCATATTGGTGGCGTGCCGTCATGGCCCATGCAAGCCCCGGCAGGGTTCCCCTGTGCTGCGCCGCCGTCCCGCTGCCGTCTCCGCCCGCGCGCTCCTCGCCGGCAGGAGGGGAGTGCTGGCCGTGAGCGGGGCGGCGGTCGGGCGTCCGGGAGAGGGCGTCCGGCCCCCGCTTTCCCTCATCGGCACGAAGGAGACGGCACACATGACGGCAGCGATGGCGATGCCCGGCAATACGGCGGACACGTTCCTGGTCCATTTCTTCGGCACCGGCCTGGTCGACGAGCGCCGTCAGCGGCGCGACGGGACCACTGTGCCCGGACACCCGAAAAACCCGATTCAGACAGCCATGGGCGGCCATTCGAGGCCGCCGAAAGCGGTGAACGGACGGCGAATCGGCCGCCGTCACGCCCGCTCCCGGACGCGTTGACCCCTCGAAACCGAAAATAAAATGGTCCTGGGGCGATTGTCCATCACCCAGCGCCGAAAGCCGAAAAGAGTACCGCCGGTTCCGGAGAAATCGTCCGGGCGAGGCGCTTCGACCGACATGCCGTGCTGGAACTGCCTGGACGACGGTCCACGACACGGCAGGTCCGGGCGGCACCGGAGCAGGGTGCAGAAATATCGCCTTGTTGGCGAACTCCATCACTTGTGCGATTAGCGTTTGGCACCGTGGCCTTCGGCATTGCAGAGACCGCAGTTTGTAACAATTGAAAACATTGTTGAATGGCCTGGTTGCTGCTGCTGGGATACACTGCAGCCAGTCGCATCGCATCGGCCGTTCGCGTCATCGCCGTGCCGGTTGAAAGCGACCTTCCCCGTCCGTGCGATGGCGGGCCTTCGGGCCTGTGATCCGACTCGATGCGCTTCCGCCGGGATTGTCGATGCATGCAGTAGAGCACACCATTGCGCGGCCGGTTTCGTACGAGGATCGCGGGCTCTTCACCGGCGACACGGTGACGATGACGATTCATCCCGCGCCGGCCGGCACCGGCATCGTGCTGGTCCGGACCGATCTTCCCGGTGCACCGGAAGTGCCGGCGCAGTGGGGGCGGGTGGCCGACGCCCGGCGGCGGACGATGATGCTCGGGGTGGACGGCGGCGGATTGATCTGGACCGTCGAGCACCTGCTGGCGGCGTTCGCCGGGTTGGGCATCGACAACGCAAGGGTGGACCTCTGCGGCTGCGAAGTCCCGATTCTTGACGGGTCGGCGGCCGCCTTGCTGGCGCCTCTGGAAGAAGCGGGGGTAGTGCCCCAGGACCGCCCCCGGTCGTGGATCCGGGTGCGCCGGACGATACGGGTCGCGAACGGGATCGGGACGGTGGTCGCGGAACCGGCAGAGGCCTTCGTGGTGCACGGAACCATCGAGTATCCGGGTACCCTGATCGGCCGGCAAAGCCATGAGTTCACGCTGGAAGGTACCCGGTTTCGCGACGAGATCGCGGCCGCCCGGACCTTCTGCACGCGTGAGGATGCCGAGCAGTTGCTGAGCCAGGAACTGGGTCTGGGAGGGCACGCCGGGAACGTGATCCAGGTGGACGGGATGCAGTTGACGGCCCGCGGCGGCCTCCGGTACCCGAACGAATTCGCCCGTCACAAGGTGCTGGATTGCGTGGGGGACCTGTATCTGGCCGGTGCGCAGCTGCTGGGCCGGGTGACGTTTGTCCGGGGCGGCCATGAACTGAACCGGCGACTGCTCACCGCGCTGTTTTCGGATCCCGTGAACTGGGAGCGCAGCACCCGCCCGCCCGCCTCAGGGGCCTGGGCCCGTCCCGTCACCCGTTCCGCCGTGGCCTGATCCCGATCTGGGAAGCACCCGCGAATCGACTACACTCGCGCCCATGATCTCCTCGGCCGCACACACGCTGTCTGTACTGTTTCTGCTGTTCGGTGTCGGCGCCGCAGTCGCGGTGCCGGCCGCCGAACCGGCCGATCCGCCGCCGGCCGCCGAGCGTCGCGGCGAGATGCGGTTTCCCGACGATAGCCGCTACGTCGGCGAGATCCTCGATGGCGTGATGCACGGCACCGGCACCCTCACGTTCGCGAACGGCAACGTGTACGTCGGCACCTTCGTCGAGGGCGCCATGTCGGGGGCCGGCCGTCTCACCTACGCCAACGGAGATGTGTACGACGGCAACTTCGCCGACGACCGGCCGGACGGTCTCGGGGTACTCCGGTTTGCCGACGGGTCCAGTTACGAGGGCGGGTTCGAGGCCGGGGTCCGGACCGGGGACGGCGTGCTGGAGCTCGCCGACGGATCCCGTTACGAGGGGGCGTTCGCGAACGACCAGTTCCATGGTGAGGGCCGGTACTTCGGCGCCGACGGCAGTTCCTTCACCGGCAGCTACGAGTACGGGGCCCGCCGCCACGGTTCGGGCACCCGGATCTACACCGACGGCAGCGTCTACGAGGGAGAGTTCCGCGACGACCAGCCGGCGGGTACGGGGACGCTCCGGTTTCGGGGCGGAGACGTCTACGAGGGCGGGTTTGCCGACGGGCAGCCGGCGGGTACGGGCCGGCTGACGTTTGCAGCCGGCGACGTGTACGAAGGCGACTTCGTCGACGGCCGCCCGTCCGGCCGCGGCCGCCTCTCGTTCCAGACCGGCGACGTGTACGAGGGGGATTTCGTCGAGGGTGTCCGGACGGGGTCCGGTCGATTGACCTACCAAACCGGTGACGTCTACGAAGGGGAGTTCGCGGACGGCCAGCCGGACGGGGCCGGCAACCTGACATTCCGGAACGGTGACCGCTACGAGGGGGAATTCGCGGCCGGGAAGCGCGACGGTCAGGGGGTGCAGGAGTTTGCCGACGGCCGCCGTTACGAGGGCGGGTTTCGCGGCGACAGATTCGAGGGCGAGGGCGTCTACACGGCGCCCGATGGACTGCGGTACTCGGGTACCTTCGAGCAGGGCCGCCGGCACGGCCGGGGCACGCTGGTCCTGGCCGATGGCGCCGTCTACGAAGGGGACTTTCGGGAGGGTCGGAGGGAAGGGCAGGGCGTCTACCGGTTCGCCGATGGCGCCACCTACACCGGCGGTTTCCGCGACAGCCGGTTTCACGGCACCGGCACCTACACCCACCCGGACGGCAGTACCTACACCGGAACCTACGACAACGGAGTTCTGCAGCAGGGCCGGGGGATGCTCCTGTACGCCGACGGGAGCCGGGCGGAGGGCGACATCCGGGACGGTGTCGTCCACGGTTCAGGGCGGCTCAGCCTGACGAACGGCGACGTCTACGAAGGGGATTTCGCGGCGGGCGTTCCGCACGGCCGCGGCGTCTTCCTGTTTGCCAACGGCGATCGGTACGAGGGGCCCTTCGCCGAGGGTCAGCAGGAGGGCCCGGATGGTGTGCTGGAGTTTGCCAACGGCGATCGGTACGAGGGTGACTTCCGGGCGGGCCTCCTGACCGGGCAGGGGCGGCTGGAGTTTGCCGACGGCGGCCGGTACGAGGGCGAGTTCCGGGCGGGCCGCCGGACCGGGCAGGGGCGGCTGGAGTTTGCCAACGGCAACCTCTATGTCGGGACCTTCCAGGATGACCTGATGGCCGGCGACGGCACCCTCACGTTCGCGAACGGCGCCGTCTACGAGGGGAAGTTTGCCGAGGGTCGGCAGGAGGGCGCGGGTGTGCTGGAGTTTGCCAACGGCGACCGGTACGAGGGCGAGTTCCGGGCGGGCCGCCGGACCGGGCAGGGGCGGCTGGAGTTTGCCAACGGCAACATCTATGTCGGGGCCTTCCAGGATGACCTGTTGACCGGCGACGGCACCCTCACGTTCGCGAACGGCGCCGTCTACAGGGGGGATTTTGCCGAGGGCCGGCAGGAGGGCCCGGGTGTGCTGGAGTTTGCCAACGGCGACCGGTACGAGGGCGAGTTCCGGGCGGGCCGCCGGACCGGGCAGGGGCGGCTGGAGTTTGCCAACGGCAACCTCTATGTCGGGGCTTTCCAGGATGACCTGATGGCCGGCGACGGCACCCTCACGTTCGCGAACGGCGCGGTCTACGAGGGGGAGTTTGCCGGGGGTGTGCCGTCGGGCCGCGGCGTCCTGCGGTTCACCGACGGCGGGGTCTACGAGGGGGAGTTTGCCGGGGGTGTGCCGTCGGGCCGCGGCGTCCGGCGGTTCGCCGACGGTGCCGTCTACGAGGGCGAGTTTGCCGAAGGCCGGCAGACCGGATCAGGCACCCTCATGTATCCCGACGGCACCCGTTACCAGGGAAGCTTCCGGAACGGCACGTTCCACGGTCCGGGGAGCCTGACCTATCCCAACGGCGTGCAGGTGGAGGCGACCTTCGAGAACGGGGCGCCGACGGGGCGGACGGTGACCACCTATCCGGACGGTACCCGGACCGAAAGCGAGTAGGCGCACTCAGCCGCCTCCGGCGGATCCGGAGCCGGGTCCCTCATGGCGGATGCGGTAGATGCGGCCGGCCCCGTCATCCGCCACCAGGAGCGAACCGTCCGGGGCTTCCAGCACGTCGGCCGGCCGTCCCCACGCCTGCTCGCCCTGGAGCCATCCCTCGGCGAACACCTCGTAGTCGAGTGCGGTGCGGTAATCGTCGGCGAGCCGCACGACGCTTACGCGGTACCCGATCTTCCGGCTCCGGTTCCACGAACCGTGTTCGGCGATGAACACCGCTCCCCGATACCGCTCCGGCATCCCGGTGCCGGAGTGAACGGCGAGGCCGAGCGGGGCGACGTGCGGGCCCAGGGCCCGGGCCGGAGGTTCGGAATCCTCGCAGCGGCCGAAGGCCCCGAACTCCGGATCCGGAAGCCGGCCGGCGTGACAGAAGGGGAAACCGAAATGCCGGCCGCTCTCGGGGGCCCGGTTCAGTTCGCCCGGCGGCTGGTCGTCCCCGAGATGGTCACGGCCGTTGTCGGTGAACCACAGGTCTCCGGTGACCGGGTGCCAGGCGAGGCCGACGGAATTGCGCACACCGTGCGCATAGACCTCGATCCCGGAACCGTCGGGGCGCATCCGGAGGATGGTGCCGAAGTAATCCTCGACCTGGCAGACGTTGCAGGGGGCCCCGACCGGAGCGTACAGCCAGCCGTCCGGCCCGAACCCGAGAACCTTCCAGCCGTGGTGCCGGGCGCGCGGGAGGCGGTCGGTGACCACCACCGGCTCCGGCGGGTCGTCCAGCCGGCTTTCGATGTCGTCGAAGCGCAGGATGGTGCTGACAGCGGCGACGTAGAGCGCACCGTCGCGAAAGGCCACCCCGCTCGGCAGCAGGAGCCCGGAGGCCACCACCCGCACGTGCTCGCCCCGCCCGTCGCGGTCGTCGTCGGTGACGGCGAACACGCGCCCGTCGCGGCGCGTGCCGACGAACAGCGTGCCCCGTTCCCCCCAGGCCATCTGGCGGGCATTGGGCACCTCGGCATAGACCTCGAGGCCAAAACCCTCGGGCAGCCGGATGGTCTCGAGGCGTTCCTCGGCCCGGGCCGCCGCCGCGAGGAGCAGCCCGGTCAGCAGGAGGAAGAAGCGGGGGGTCGTCGGCATGATCGGGCTCACATGTTGGGATAGCGCGGACCCTCGCCGCCCTGCGGCGGCACCCAGGTGATGTTCTGGGTCGGATCCTTGATGTCGCAGGCCTTGCAGTGGAGGCAGTTGGCGGCATTGATCCGAAGCCGTTGCTCGCCGTTCTCGACCACGAACTCGTAGACGCCGGCCGGGCAGTACCGCTGTTCCGGCCCGTCGTACCGGGAGAGATTGACGGTCAGCGGAACCGCGGCGTCCGCGAGCTTGAGGTGACAGGGCTGCCCTTCCTCGTGGTTGGTGCCGGAGAACGCGACGCTGGTCAGCCGGTCGAACGTGAGCGTGCCGTCGGGGCGCGGGTACGAAACGGGCCGGGCGGCCGCGGCCGGTCTGAGGCTGGCGTGGTCGGGCCGGCCGTGGCGGAGGGTCCAGGGGGCCCGGCCGCGGAGCAGGAGCTGGTCGAGGCCGGCATGGACGGTCCCCCAGAAGCGCCCGTAGCGAAACCCGGGTCGCACGTTGCGACCGCGCCGCAGTTCGCGGTACGCCCACGAGGCCCGGAAGGCCGCGTCGTAGTCCGCGCAGTCGGTCCGTTCCTCGGCCAGCGCCCGGGCCACCGCCTCGCCGGCGCACAGGCCGGACTTGATGGCCGTGTGCGTGCCCTTGAGCCGGGGCACGTTCAGGGTGCCGGCGTCACAACCGAGCAGGGCGCCGCCGGGAAACGTCAGTCGGGGCAGGCTCTGGGGCCCGCCCTCGTTGAGGGCGCGGGCGCCGTAAGCGATGCGCCGGCCGCCCTCGAACGTGGGCCGGATGGCCGGGTGGGTCTTGAAGCGCTGGAACTCGCCGAACGGGCTCAGATGCGGATTCGGATAGTCGAGCCCGACCACGAATCCGACCGCGACCTGGCGGTCCTCGAGGTGGTACAGGAAGGAGCCGCCGTAGGTGTCGCCGGGCAGCGGCCACCCGGTCGTGTGCAGGACGAAGCCGGGCCGGTGGTGTTCGGGTGCGACCTCCCACAGTTCCTTGAGGCCGAGTCCGTAGGTCTGGTGGGAGCGGCCCCGGTCGAGTGCAAAGCGCCGGATCGCCTGCTGGCCGAGGTTGCCGCGGCAGCCTTCCGCGAGCAGCGTGAAGGGAGCCCGGAGCTCGACTCCCGGCTGCCATGCCGGGCCCCGCGACCCGTCCGCCGCGCGGCCCATGTCGCCGGTGGCGACGCCGACGACGCGGTCGCCGTCGAGCAGGAGTTCGGCCGCCGCAAAGCCCGGGAACACCGCCACCCCGAGTTCCTCGGCCTGCCCGGCCAGCCAGCGGCACAGGTTGCCGAGGCTGATGATGTAGTGGCCCTCGTTCCGCATGGCGGGAGGGAGGAGAAAGGACGGCCAGGTCAGGCTGCGGGTGGCGCCGAGGAAGAGCAGGCATTCCTCCCGGACCTCGGTCCGGACGGGGGCGTCCAGCTGGCGCCACGAGGGAAGCAGTTCGTCGAGGCCGCGGGGGTCGAGAATCGCCCCCGACAGTGTGTGGGCACCGACTTCGGGGCCCTTTTCCAGGACGCAGACCGAGATGTCGCGGCCGGTCTCGGCGGCCCGCTGCCGCAGCCGGATGGCGGCGGCGAGCCCGGCCGGCCCGGCCCCCACGATCACGACGTCGAAGTCCATCGCGGTGCGCTCGACCGGCGGACTCCCGGCCTCGCTCACGGACGGCGTGCCGGGCGGCGGCGCGGTCCGGCCGGAACCGTCACAGGACGGTCAGGATCCGTTCGGCACTCGACACCTCGAACGCGCCCGGTTCCTCCACGGCGAGATGGACGACGGTGCCGTTGTCCACCACCATCGCGAACCGCTGCCCGCGCGGCCCGAGCCCGAAGCCGCGGCCGTCGAGTTCCAGGCCGAGCGCCTGCGTGAACTCGCCGTTCCCGTCGGCCAGCAGGGTGACCGCGCCGCCGGCCTTCTGGCTCTTTCCCCAGGCGTCCATCACGAACGCATCATTGACCGCAATGCAGACGATTTCATCGACCCCCCTGGCCTTGATCGCGGCGGCGTTCTGGACGAACCCCGGCAGGTGCTGGGCTGAGCAGGTGGGCGTGAAGGCGCCGGGCACGGAAAACAGGACCACCTTGCGCCCGGCGAAGAAGGTGGTGGTGGAAATTTCTTCCATGCCGTCGGCGCCGAGGCGGCGGAGCGTGGCGGCGGGCAGGGAATCGCCTGTTGCAATCGGTATCGGAGCCTCCCGGGATCGGGTTCGAGATGCGGAGTGCGGGGGACCGGCGGCCGCCCCGGCGGAGTGGCGGACAGGTTACCTGAGTGGCGCGCGTTTGGCGCGGGCGACGGCGGCGGTGACCGCTTCCGGGGTCAGGATCTCGGGCAGCACCTCCCCCTCGGCCCGCGCCGGCCCGTACACGGCGTTGAAGGGCACCCCGAGCCGCTGGTGGGCGGCCAGGTAGGCGGCGATCGCCGGGTCCGGGCGGGTCCAGTCGCCCCGGAATCCCACGATCTCGCCGGCTTCGAGCAGGTCGCGCACCGGCGAGCGGTCGAGGACCAGGCGTTTGTTGACGATGCAGGTCACGCACCAGGCGGCGGTCACGTCGACCAGCACGACCTGGCCGGCCGCCTGCTCCCGCACGGCCGCGGGGTCCAGCGGGAGCCAGAGCCTGTCCGGGTCCGCGGAATCGGCCGCGGTCCGGACGGTCAGCGTCGGCACCAGGACGGCCAGCCCGACGGCGGCCACGCCGGCGGCGCGGAGGGCCGGGGCCAGCGGTTCGGCGGCCCGGACGGCAAAGGCGAGCACGGCGGCCCCGCTGAGAGCGGCGGCGGCCACCGCCGGGACGGTGCCGGCGCCCGCCTGCAGCACCGAGAGGAGCCAGACGCCGGTCCCGAGGAGCATCAGGGCGAACACCTGCTTGAGGCGCCGCATCCAGGGTCCGGGCCGGGGCAGGGCGGCGAGGAGGCCCGGACGGGCCGCGATCAGCAGCCAGGGGGCGGCCATGCCGAGCCCGAGGGCCAGGAACACGAACCCGATCTCGACGGGTCCGCGGGTGAGGGCGAAACCGACGGTGGTCCCGACCACCGGGGCGGTGCAGGGGGTTGCCAGCAGCGTGGCGAGGGCCCCTTCGCAAAACGCCCCGACCCGCCCCCGGGCGCCGGCGCCGGCGGTCTGGAGCCAGCGGCTCGCCGCCGCCGGCAGCCGGATGTGGCAGATCCCGGCAAGGACCGCGGCGAACAGCACGACGACGACGGCGAGGAAGGCCACGAAGCCCGGGTTCTGGAACTGGAAGCCCCAGCCGACCCGGAGGCCGGCCGCCCGGATCGCGATGACCAGCAGGGCCAGGGCGCCGAACGACGCGACGATGCCGGTGCTGGTTGCGAGAAAACTCGCGGTGACGCCCCTCCGGTCGCGGCCGGCCGCATCGATCAGGCGGGCGGCCTTGATTCCGAGTACCGGCAGCACGCACGGCATCAGGTTGAGGATCAGGCCCCCCAGCAGGGCGAGGAGGAGCGCGGCCGAGAGCGTGACGCCGGCGTCCGAACCGGCCGCGCGGTCGTTGAGCCCCAGCCGCTGGTGGGCGTTGGCCGAACCGGCGATCAGGGTGACGCCCACCTCGGACCCGGCCAGCTGTTCGGGGTCGAACGGCGGCAGGACCTCGACCTCCACCGTGGCCGTGCGGCCGTCGGCGGAAACGGCGGCCGGGCCGCTGCGGAAAAACACCCCGTCCGGGCCCTCGACCAGCGCCAGGATGTCTGCTTCGGGCACCGGATCCAGCGGGAACAGGCGCTCGGCCGTGACCCGGATCGTGCGGGCGCCGTCAAACGATGCTCGCAGCCGCTGCCATCCGGCGGCCTCCGGCCGCCCCGGCACCCGGGCCTCGGCCTCGGCGACCGTGCGGGCGTGGGCGCTGGGTTCAGCGGCGCCGGCCGGCACCTCCAGCCGGGCGTCGACCTGCACGGGAATGCACACCCGGGCGCAGACCTGATAATCGAGGCGGGCGGCCAGGGTCACCGGCCAGCCGGGCTGCTCGACCTGCAGCCGGACGGGAATCACCACGTGTCCGGCATAGGTGCGGGTGACCAGCTGCCCCTGTTCGATCGACTGCCGGGGCGCCGGCCAGTCCAGGTCCGCGGCCTTCACGTTCGCGGATCCGGGTGCGACGGCGAGGGAGGGCGGCATGCCGGCTTCGCCGGGGCTCCGCCAGTAGATGTGCCAGCCGTCGTCGAGCTCCACCTCGAGCGCCAGCGGGAGGACGGGCCGGGATCCGGTCGCCGTGACCGCCGAGACGATCCGCGTGCGCCACGCCTCGCCGTCCACCCAGGCGGTGGCCGCCGGATCGGCCGCCGCCGGCCCCGCCGCCGACAGGGCGAGAGGCAGGACGATCCACAGGCCGGCCGCGGTGCGGGTCGGGCGGGAGACGGCGGTCATCGGGATGCTGGCGGCACGGGGCGGCAGTCCGGCTCGGACAGGGGAGAAGGCGACGAAGACATAGGGCGGCATCGGCCGTCCGGGGAACGGGCCGGGCGGCTCAGGCGCCGGGGTCGGGAGGTGTCCAGCGCAGGACCGGCTGCCGGGCGGCCCGGGTTTCGTCGGCGCGCCGCCGGGGGGCGTCGAGCGGTGTATCGGCCAGACTTCGGGTGTCCGGGTCCCGGGTGCGGGCGACGAGGGCGCGGACGGCCCGGGCGAAGGCATCGAGCGTGGCGCGGCTTTCGGTTTCCGTGGGCTCCACCAGGAGGGCCCCCGAGACCACCAGGGGGAAATAGATGGTCGGGGGGTGGAAGCCCTCGTCGATCATGCCCTTGGCAAAATCCAGCGTCGAGATGCCGGTGCCTTCGAGAAACGAATCGTCGAACAGGCACTCGTGCATGCACGGTCCCGGATAGGCCGGCGACAAGGTATCGGCGAGTACGGCGCGCAGGTAATTCGCGTTGAGCACGGCATCTTCGGCGACCTGCCGGATGCCGTCGCCGCCGTAGCTTCGGCAGTAGGCCAGGGCCCGCACGAAGGTGCCCATCTGGCCGTGAAACGCGCGCAGCCTTCCGAGGCTTCCGGCGGCCGGGCCGGTGGCCTGCTCGTGCAGGTCAAGTTCCCCGTCCTCCGTCCGGACCAGCCACGGCAGCGGCGCGTGCGGGGCGAGGGCGCCGGAGAGGACCGTGGGGCCGGCACCGGGCCCGCCGCCGCCGTGCGGCGTGGAGAAGGTCTTGTGCAGGTTGATGTGCATGGCATCGATGCCGAGGTCGCCGGGCCGCACCTTGCCGACCAGGGCGTTGAAGTTGGCGCCGTCGCAATAGAAGTACGCCCCGGCCTCATGGGTGGCCGCGGCCAGCGCCGGCAGGTCCGATTCAAACACGCCGCAGGTGTTGGGGTTGGTCAGCATGATGGCGGCGACATCAGGGCCGAGCGCGGCCTTGAGCCGGGTCGTGTCGACCCGCCCGTCGTCCTTCTCCTGCACCTTGGAGACCTCGAAGCCGCAGAACGCCGCGGTGGCCGGATTGGTGCCGTGCGCGGAATCCGGAACCAGGATGCGCGTCCGGGCTTCGCCGCGCGCCTCGAGCGCCGCCCGGATCGCCATCAGTCCGCACAGTTCGCCGTGGGCGCCGGCCGCCGGCCACATCGCGACCGCCGGCATGCCGGTGAGCACCCGCAGCCAGTGCGCCAGTTCCTCGATCACGGCCAGCGCCCCCGGCACCGTCGCCGTCGGCTGCAGCGGGTGGACGTCCGCAAAACCGGGCAACCGGGCGAGCTTTTCGTGCAGGCGGGGATTGTGCTTCATCGTGCACGATCCGAGGGGATAGAACGCGGTATCGATGCCGTGATTGAGGCGGCTGAGCCGAGTGTAGTGGCGCACCGCGGTCGCTTCGTCGAGGTCGGGCAGCCCGATCTGCGTGTCGCGTGCGGCACCGCCCAGCCGGGCGGCGCGGCCCTCGGGGGAGGGCAGGTCGACTCCGCTCCGGCCGGGCGCGCCGAGTTCGAAGATGAGGGGTTCGGCGCGGTCGGGGGCGCCGCGCTGGGTGCCGGTCACTGCAGGGTCTCCTCGAGCGCGGCGCCGAGTCGTTCGATGTCCGTGCGGGTCGTGAGTTCGGTGGCGGCGACCAGGAGATGATGTGCGAGGTCGGAGCGGCCGGGATAGAGCCGGGCCGCGGGTACGCCGGCCAGGATGCCGTGCCGGTCGTGCACGGTGGCGGCCACGTCTGCCGCCGGCCGGTCGAGGGTGACGACGAACTCGTTGAAGAAGGAGGCATTGTTCACGGTGATGCCGGGTACTGCGGCGAGCCGGTCAGCGGTCCGGACGGCGGCTTCGTGATTCAGTTGCGCCAGCCGGGTGAGGCCGGTTTCGCCGAGGAGGGCGAGGTGAATGGAGAAAGCGAGTGCGCAGAGGCCGCTGTTGGTGCAGATATTGCTGGTGGCCCGGCCGCGGCGGATGTGCTGCTCGCGGGCCGCCAGGGTCAGGACGAAGGTGCGCGCACCGTCGCTGTCCACGGTCTCGCCGACGAGCCGCCCGGGCAGGTGGCGCATGTACCGGTCGCCGGTCGCGAACAGGCCGACGTACGGCCCTCCGAAGGCGAGGCCGACCCCGAGCGACTGGCCTTCGGCGACGACGATGTCCGCCCCCTCGGTGCCGGGCGAGCGAAGGGCGCCGAGCGCAACCACTTCGGGCACGGCGACAATCAGCAGGGCGCCGGCCGCGTGGGCGGCCTGGGCCCAGGGCCGGAGTTCGCCCACCGCTCCGAACACGTCCGGATACTGCACCAGCACGGCCGCGCAGTCGTCGGGCAGGGCTCCGGCTTCGGGCCAGGTTCCCGGTGCGGAGGCCGGCATCCCGGTCACGTCCAGTCCCGCGAAGCGGGCGTAGGTGGCCAGGGTGTCGTGCCAGTGGGGATGGAGGCCGGATGTCACGGCGACCCGGTTCCGGCGGGTGATGCGGGCGGCCATGAGGGCGGCTTCGGCACAGGCGGTCGAGCCGTCGTACATGGAGGCATTGGCGATGTCGCAGCCGGTCAGCATCGCGACCTGGGTCTGGAATTCGAACAGGGTCTGGAGCGTTCCCTGGCTGATCTCCGGCTGGTAGGGCGTGTACGAGGTCAGGAACTCCCCCCGCTGGATCAGCGCGTCCACGCTGGCCGGGACATGGTGGCGGTAGGCGCCCGCACCGAGAAAGAACGGGCCGTCGCCGGCGGCCCGGTTCCGCCCGCTCAGTTCCCGGAACGACCGCTCGATCTCGAGTTCGTCGGCGGCCGGCGGGAGGTCGAGCCGAGGGTCCAGCAAACCGGCCGGCACGTCGGAGAAGAGGTCGTTGACGGAGGGGGCGCCGATCCGGTCGAGCATCGCCCGCCGGTCGGCCTCCGTATGAGGGAGCCAGCGCACGGGATCAGGCTTCGCCGGTCAGTTCGGCGTAGGCCGTTGCGTCGAGGAGCTGCTCGAGTTCTGCGGGATCGGCCAGCTGCAGCCGGAACAGCCAGCCGCTCCCGGTTGCATCCTGGTTCACGGTTTCGGGCGCGTCGGCGAGCGCCGGATTCAGTTCCGTGATGCGCCCCGTGACCGGCGCGTAGATCTCGGAGGCGGACTTGACCGATTCCACGACGGCCACCGCCTCGCCGGCCGCCACGTTCCGGCCGGCCTCGGGCAGTTCGACGAACACGATGTCGCCCAGCTGCTCCTGCGCATATTCGGTGATGCCGACGGTCGCGACCTCGCCGCTCACGGTCACCCATTCATGTTCCTTGGTATAGCGATAGTCTGGCATGGGCAGCTCCTCAGGTGGGGCGCGCCCGCAGGCGGCGCGGGGGCACGAAGGGGAGGGGGACGACCCGGGCCGCCACCCGGCGCCCGCGCAGGTCGATCTGGACCGGGGTCCGGGGGCGGGCTTGTGCGGCGGCCACGTATCCCATGGCGATCGGCATTCCGAGCGACGGCGAGAACGTGCCGCTGGTCACCACGCCGATCTCGCGGCCGTCGGCCTGGCGGACGACCGCGCCCTGGCGGACCACGTTCCGTCCGGACGGACGAAAGCCGACGCGCCGGCGGGCCGGTCCGTTCGCCAGCTCGCGCTCGATCCGGGCTGCCCCCGGCACCCGGAGCGGCGCCTTCCGCCGGTCGCTGAAAGTCCAGGCCAGACCGGCTTCCACGGGGCTGGTGCCGGAATCGATGTCGCTGCCGTAGAGGCACAGTCCGGCTTCCAGGCGGAGGCTGTCGCGGGCGCCCAGTCCGGCCGGTCGAACCTCGGGCTGGGCGAGCAGTGCTTCGGCGAGGGTCCTGGCGGCGGCCCCGTCGCAACTGATCTCGAACCCGTCTTCGCCGGTGTAGCCCGTGCGGCTGAAGGTGCACGGGATACCGCAAATTTCGCCTTCGCTGTAGGCGAACGGGGCGAGTTCGGGCAGGTATGAAGCCACGCGGGCCAAGGCCCGCGTGACACCGGGGCCCTGGAGTGCGAGCAGGGCGAGTTCCGTGCGATGGCGGAACGAGAGGGCCGGCAACCGCGTCCGGAGCCACGCGAGGTCGGCTTCGACCCGGGCGGCGTTCACCACCAGCAGGAAGTCCGCCGCCCGGCGGGTGATCAGAAGGTCGTCCACGATACCGCCGGCATCGTTGGTCAGAACGGCGTAGCGGACGCGGCCGGGCGGGAGGGTGTGGAGGCACGCCGGCACCAGCGCTTCAAGTTGCCGGCCCGCCTGTTCGCCCGACACCTCCACCTGACCCATGTGGGATACGTCGAAGAGCGAGGCGACCGTGCGCGTCCAGCGGTGTTCGGCGAGAATGCCCTCGTACTGCACCGGCAGTTCCCAGCCGGCGAACGGGCCCAGCCTGGCGCCGAGGGCCACGTGCAGGTCATGAAGCGGTGAGCGTCGGCGGCTGCCTTCTGCAGGTTTCGGCAGAAGCACCTCCCCTCGGCGCGGGCGAATCCCGTGCCGGGCAAGGCCTCCTCTGTCACGGAACCTGAGAGATTCGCCGGCCGCCCGGAATGAGTGGCAGGCTTACCCCTTCGGTGGGCGGCGTCACCGCCGCCTCTCTCCAGAGGTGCTCCATCCCCGCGGTCCCTGGCGCCTGAGAGGTTCCGAGGCCTCGTTGCTCCTTCGGCGTCGGCGCCGGGCGCCGAACTCTCCCGCGGGAGGACGGGCGAAGCGTAGAGGATTGACGGTGCGGGTCAACCTCGCGCCGCCGCCGCACGCCGCCCCCTGCCGTCGAGCCGATTCTTCCCCGCGCGCCGGAATTGGCCTTCTATGGATGCTCTTGCAAAATTCCTGGCGGCATCAAATTCGGCGACGAAGCGGCGGAATCACCGCCCGGGCAGCAGCAGAATCGGCATCCGGGCCGGCCAGCGGACCGCCGATCCGCCCGATTTTTTCTCGCTGAGGGTCGTTTTTCGGACGTGGGGCACAGCGGTCCCGTGGCCCGGTTTCGGGCAGATGTCTGGAAGGGTGGGAGAGCCGGGCTCAGTTCAGCAGGCGGAATAGCTGGTCCACGCTGAGTGCGCAGATTCCGAACATGAGATGGGTCATGACCTTGGCGGGGCCACGGACGTAGATCCGGCGCCCGCCGAATTCGTCCTTGAGGCGCCCGTTGACCCGCTCGACGTTTGAGCGTTCCCGCAGACGCCGGCGCTCGGCCGGGACCCGGCGGGCGGCCCGCCGAGCCCGGGCCTCGGTCTGGATCGCCTGCTTGTGCTCACGGGTGCGCGGGTTGGGGTCGATGATCGGGACATGTCCGAGCCGTTCGCTGCAGGTCCGGATCTCGGCCGCATCGTAGGCGCTGTCCATCAGGTCATACAGGCTGGTCACCCGTTGGTCTGACAGATGCGCCAGCGGCAGCGCCACCTGGCTGTCGTGCACCGACGCCGAAGTCAGAATGCAACTCACCGGCACCCCGCCGTCCGCCGCATCGATATGAAGCTTGTAGCCGATCCAGCTCTCCTGGTGCCCCTTCGCATTGCGTTTCGTACCCACATCACACGCCTGCGGCAGGTCCGACAGGGTGTGATTTCTGTATGGCGAAATGTCAATTTTTTAATGCGTTGAAATCAAAAGGTATTTTCTGATTTGAGTTCGGGAACCTGCGCGGATTCGGCCAATTTCGCGAAAATCAGCCGCTCCGGCCGTGATTTTTCCACGATCACCGTGCTCGCCGATGCTCCCGGCCTTGGCTTCTTGGGGGGTGTAGAGTGCTCCTCAATCTCAAAAACGCCCCTGACGGGGCGACAAAAAGGAGCACTCCAATGACCAACGTACAGATTGACGCCTCGATTGCCAAGAACGCCGATGGAAGCGTGTCCGTCGAAGCGGCGCAGGAAGCCCTGATGGAGGCGGGTGCCGCCCTGGTGAAAAAAGCCGCCGAGCTCGGCTTGGCGGGGGACGTGGCGACGATGTACCGCCGTGATCCGCTGACGGCCGAGAGCCAGCTCCGGGACATGCTCTTCGGCGTGGCCCGCACCATCCTGACCGACGCGTTCACTGCGCTTGACGATCATGGCAAGACGGTCAAAGTCGAGGGGAAAACCTATCGCAAGGTCGCGCCCACGTCGGGCCGTGCGATGACGCTCTTCGGACCGGTCGACTTCCTGCGGTCTCGGTACCGTCCCGCGGGAGCGGGTGCGTCCCTGATCCCGACCGAAGCCCTCCTCCGCCTGATGCCCGGCGGGCTGACGCCGGCCGCGGCGGGCCTCTCGCTGTACCTGATGAGCAACCTGACAGCCCGCGAGAGCGAGGACATGTGGGAGAAACTGTGCGGTCAGGGGCCCTCGGTGGCGTCCCTGGTGCGATTGTCCGGGGATGCCGGAACCTGCATGGAGGCGTGTTCCGACGATGTCCTGAAAGGCCTCCGGGAGGAGGAAGAACTGCCGAAGGAGGCAGAGTCGATCCTGGTTTCCCTGGACGGTGTCATGATGCGCATGCATGCCGAAACGACCGAGGAACAAGCCACGGACGCGGGCTGGCGCGAGGCGTCGTGCGGCGTGGTGGCCTTGGTCGATGGCAGCGGTAACCTGCTGGAAAGCCGGTACTGCGGCCGTCTTCCCGAGACCGGCAAGACGAACCTGAAAGCACAGTTGACGGCGGAAGTACGCCACTGGCAGTCGGTCAATCCGAACCTGAAGCTGGTGGCGGTCGCTGACGGCGCGAAGGACAACTGGACGTTCCTGGAAGCGCTGGACCCCGAAGTCATGCTTCTAGACTTCTGGCATGCGACTCAATATCTTAAGGATGCGGCCGACGCCGCCTTCGGTCCGAACACCGCCGCCGGGACGGCTTGGTTCGAGAAGTGGCGGCACCTTCTGCGCCACGACCCCAAGGGCGCCGGCAAGGCGATCGACGCCTTGCGCTACCTGATGCGGAAAGGCAAGGGAGTAGACGTCATCCGGAGGGAACTGACTTTCTTCCGCAATCATCGTCACCGCATGCACTATGCGGACGCCGCCGCCGCCGGCTTCCCCGTCGGTTCCGGTGCCGTGGAAGCCGCCAACAAGATGCTTGTAACAATCCGGATGAAACGCTCCGGGCAGCGCTGGGGCCGTGACGGCGGCCAGGGCGTCCTGAGCTTCCGGTCGCTTCTCAAGTCCGGACGTTTCGATCGGGCCTGGGCGGCATTGGTCCCACGCCTGGGCCGCGGTGGCGGCTGGAAACCGCCACCCTGCGCCAACGAGAACCGGCAGGTCGCGCAGGTTGCGCTCGCCGCATGATTTTTGGCTAGATCATTGTAAGAACAAAAAGTGTACATATGAGAATCACACCCGTCCGACGTCCGACAACATCTCTGGCAACGTCATCGTCTGCTGACGCTCCAGGCGCCGCCGTGGCGGCCGCTTCTCGCCACGACGCGGACGGCCGCGGCGGCGCTTTGGCTGCGGGGGCTTCGGCGTCGCCTTCTCCCGCGCCGGAATCGCCGTCGAATCCCGGGAAATATGCCCGACCAGACGCCGCCGCAGGGTCTTCGCCACCAACCCCGCATGCAATTGTTCCGGCAGTGCCGACGCCGCGAACTCCGCGAACGCCCGCGAGAACGTCGACTCGCTCGGCACTTCCCCCGCTCGAATCCAGCCGCACAGGCGCCGCAGCTTCCCGTCTTCCTGCAGCCGCTCAATCAGGGCCCGCGTCGTCGACACATCGAACACCGCCTTGGCCAGAAACGCCCGCGCCAGCGACCAACGGTCCGCCAGCGGCCGACCCGGACCTGACGACGGACCCGGAATCACCGACAGGTCCACGAACACGAACTCCATCAACTCCACGAAACGCTGGTAGCGCGTCGGCAGCGGACCCAGCTTCGATTCCAGCAGGGGAAACAACTCGCCTTGCAACACGGCGTGATACTGCGATAGAGTCACCTTCAGGGACATGGTCGCTCTCCCTTCTGATCCGGGGTGTGTTGAATTCTCAGGATACCAGAAGAGGGCGGCCGGTCCCACCGAATTTCGCCTGATTCCGGCTATAATTCCGCCTATTCCGATCTTTTTGCAAGACCCTCTATGGGCAATCTCGGAGAATTACACTGTTTGTCCGAACGCTTGCCCCGATTCGAACAGTTCGAACCATCGATATGCTAAAGATCCCGCTCGGGTTAACATCTTCGACGGGTGACTGGGTCGTGGATTATCTGTCGTTTTGGGGCAAGGCGCACTCCGCTGATACTAGCGGAAGCCCTGCTTGGCATCCGCTAGCATTCCACAGCCTTGATGTTGCAGCGACCGGGGAAGCGCTGCTGGCGACGCACAGGAGCTTGATGGACCGCTTCTGCAGGCTATTCGGACTGCCCGAATCGAACACGGCCGCACTTCTTCACTTTCTGATCTGCCTGCACGACATCGGGAAGTTCGCCGGAGGCTTTCAGGCCAAAGTACCGGAACGTTTCCCGAGGTGCTTTGGAGTTAACGCGAGCGCGATTTCAAACCGCTTCGATCACAGTCTGGGTGGTTTGCGCCTTTTTATGGAATGTCCGGATATCTTCGGTCCGTTAAATCGACGACAAGCCAGGAACTGGCTACCGATCATTTCCGCGATCACCGGTCATCACGGTTCACCGCCGGATCCGACAATTACTAGAGGAACTTTGCGGTCCAGCTTTCAATCAGCGGGAATTGAAGCTGCGTACGTGTTCGCGAGGCGCGTAAGCGTCTTGCTCGGGGCCCCCGACCCATTGCCGCTAGTTGATGATGACCGTGCGAGGCGGATCTCTTGGCTGCTGGCTGGCCTCACCGTTCTGTCGGATTGGATCGGTTCCAATGAGGACTGGTTTCCATTCAGAAGCCCGAATGATTTCCTCAACATTGAGTCCTACTGGACTTATACCCGAAAGCAAGCGGAGGTTGCGGTGCAGGAAGCCGGAGTCGTTCCCGCGACCCTAACCGGACGTCTCGGTTACGATGCACTAATCGGTCCCCAGGTTACGCCCAGCCCGATGCAGAAATGGGCGAACCGCGTCCGGTTGCCGGACGGTCAGGCGCTGTTCATTATCGAAGATGAGACAGGCAGCGGCAAAACCGAAGCGGCACTGATGCTGGCGCACCGGTTGATGGCGTCGGGCCAAGCCGACGGATTTTACATGGCGCTTCCGACCATGGCCACGGCCAACGCCATGTTCGACCGGCTGGGCCGGGCCGTCCGCCTTCTGTTCGCGCCGGACACCACTCCGTCACTAGCGCTGGCCCATGGAGCACGGGACCTGCATAGCGAATTTCGGTCGGCACGCGCCAATTGGGGGCGAACCCAGATACCTTATGGAATTGGCGGTGAGGCAGATATCGCCGCATCGACGGCCTGCGCGGAATGGATCGCCGACGATCGGCGGCGAACTTTCTTGGCGGACGCTGGTGCCGGCACAGTGGACCAGGCACTGCTGGCAGTGTTGCCGGCCCGCCACCAATCGCTGCGGCTTCTGGGTCTGGCCCAACGCATGCTCATCATCGATGAGGTGCATGCCTACGAAGCCTATATTAGGCGCGAAATCGAGACCCTGCTGACCTTCCAGGCGACGCTTGGTGGTTCCGCTATCCTGCTGTCAGCGACTTTGCCGGCAGTTCATCGACAGAGTCTGGTGGACGCCTTCGCGACAGGCCTTGGGGAAGAACCGATCCGTATTGCGGAGCAGGCCTATCCGCTCACGACGGTCCGCACCCGTGGCGTACAGATAGAGACACCAGTTCGGGGGCGTTCCGGACGGGGCCGGAAGCTACCGGTGCGCTTCATTCGAAGTCCGGATGAAGCACTGGCCGAAGTGGAGCACGCTGCCCGTGCGGGACGGGCGGCACTCTACATTCGCAACACGGTTGATGACGCGCGAGAAACCCATGCGGCCTTGGCTACGCGCGGAGTTCGGGCGGAGCTTTTCCATGCTCGGTTTGCACTTGTCGATCGCCTCGCAATCGAACGGAGGACGGTCAAGATCTTCGGTAAGGAAAGTGTGGAGGAGGAGCGGGCAGGGAAGGTCTTGGTGGCGACGCAAGTGGTCGAACAATCGCTGGACTTGGATTTCGATGTACTTGCGAGCGACCTAGCGCCGGTCGACCTCCTGATTCAACGGGCCGGACGTCTCTGGCGGCATGGATGGCGAATGCGCTCAGGTGAACCGGAACTGTTGGTTGTCGCGCCGCCCGCCACGGAGGATCCGCCTGAGGAGTGGTTCGACTCGTTCCTGCCTCGCGCAGCCTATGTTTATCAGGACCATGCCCGTCTGTGGCTGACCGTCCGAGTACTTGAGCAGACGGAGGCTATAGAAAGCCCAAAAGGGCTGAGATCCCTCATTGAGGCGGTTTACGGCTCGCATGCGGAGAGTAATGTGCCGTGCGGGCTCATTGATAAATTGCTGACCTTTGAGGGGAAGGAGAGCGCCGACCGCAGCATAGGGCACCAAAATACGCTGCGTGTATCGTCGGGCTACGTGCGTGATGCCGGTGCCTGGGACAGCGATATTCGAACGCCGACCCGGCTAACGGAAGACCCGCGAATTACTCTCAGGCTGGCCCGGGTGCAAGACGGGCGAATCGAACCGTACGCGCCGAAACACGTACCGGCTGATCCGTGGCGGGAATGGAGACTCAGCGAGGTGGACATATCTCACCGGCATGTGACGGGCGAAGCCGCCGTTCCATCACATCTTGCAGAAGCAGTGCGCGAAGCGAAGGCGAATTGGGGGCGATACGATGAGGACAAAGTCCTCGTACTGCTGGTAGCATCCGATAGCGGTCAGCTTGTCGGCGCGGTAATGGGACCACGCGGAGAGCGTCGCGTTTCCTACAGCGACAGCAAGGGATTTTGTTTCGTGAACGAAATCAAGGCTTGACCTCAGTAGTTTCAGAAGCTAGTGTCAACATGTTCCGCTGTTCATCGGTGGATGATCCGGGCGCAGAGCAGCTGTCGCGAAAATCGGGCTTGACGTTCTCCACAGGCTGGAGTAATCTTCTTTCGAAGGGTGCAGAGCACCTGATATGATTTCTCGTGATTTTCGTTAAGGGGACTGGAATGATGCTAACGGGCATTCGAGAGCGAGAGATGGATTTCCGCGTTTGTTTTCTGTTGTCGATGTTACGAATCCGCGTCGTAGCAGGCATAGGCATTGGGCTCCAAGTATGGAGCCGGCGGTGATTGCATCGGGCGGCACATTGAACCTGCTTCGAACTGCTTGGCTTCCGCTCAGGCGGCAAAGCGGGCAGGTGGAACGGGTTGAGCCGTTCCAGGTTACCGACAGGATCGATGACGATCCTTTCGTCGCATTCGCTTGGCCCCGGCCGGATTTCAACGGGGCCGCCCATGAGTTCCTGATCGGGCTTCTAGCTACGGCTGCTGTCCCAGAGAACGAGGACGCATGGGAAGAATGGTGGTCTGCTCCGCCTGCGCCTGAGGTTCTAAAGGCCCGGTTCGAATCAATTGCGGACGCCTTCGATTTGGACGGTGCCGGTCCCCGCTTCCTTCAGGATCGGGAGCCGCTCAATGAGGCCGAGGAGAAGGCGGTCGCCGCGCTACTAATCGACGCGCCCGGCGCACAGACGCTGAGCAACAACACCGACCTTTTTGTGAAGCGCGGGGGAGTACCGGTTCTGGGGCGAGCTGCAGCGGCGATGGCGTTGTTCACTCTTAATGCTTACGCCCCGGCGGGCGGCGCCGGGCATCGTACGTCACTACGCGGTGGCGGCCCCCTGACGACGCTCGCGATTGCGGGTAACTGCTTGTGGGGACGGATCTGGCCAAATGTTGAAACTGCCGAATCAATCAGGGACCGCTGGCCTTTTCCCTCGTCCTTGCCCGACAACCCCATTGCAAAATTTCCCTGGCTCGGCCCGACCCGCACATCGAACCTCAAGGCGGGTGGGCGGCCGACCACGCCGGCCGACGTCCACCCGCTGCAAGCATATTGGGGCATGCCCCGGCGCATCCGTTTGGTATTCGATGAGTCGCAAGGTCGACGTTGTGCGCTCACGGGCGTCGAGGACGGGGTCGTCGTTGCAACGTACCGGACACGAAACTACGGCACCGACTACTCCGAAGGCTTCGAACATCCGCTAACGCCTTACTACGCCACGAAGGCGGGCGGAAAACGGCTTCCCGTACATCCTCGACCAGGTGGTCTCAGCTATCGTCACTGGCACGGGCTAGTGACGGCAAGCGACGACGGACTCCGACAACCCGCACGCGTGATACGCCATGTTGCAACCGTTCGAAAATGGTTCTCAATGGACGATGAGCCTCGATTTGCAGCCTTTGGTTACGACATGGCCAATATGAAGGCGCGCGACTGGGTGGAGGGGGAATGGCCTTTGTCGCTGATTGCGGATCGGCGCGCCCGGGAAGACCTTGATGCCTTTATTCGACAGGCGGTCAAGGGTGCTGAAACGGTTTCGCGGTTGCTTGTGCGCGCAGTAAAATCCGCTCTCTATGACCGTCCGGCCGATGCCGCAGGGGATTATGGTTTCATTGCGGAAAACTTCTTCCGGGATACCGAAGCTGCGTTTTGCGACGCGCTCGCCGAAGCTGAAGACGCGGTTCGGACAGGTAGTGGAGCGAGCCCCGGTGATCGGACCTTGGAGGCACGCCGTGCATGGGCAATGCGCATCAAGGCACCCGCGCTTCGCTTGTTTGACGAAAACGCACCAGACGATGCACTGGGGAGTTGGGGCATGGAACGCCATGTGAGAGCACGCTTCTACCTACATCTTGCGCTTGGCGGGCGGGGCAAGTACGGAAAGGCGCTGTTTGGCGAGATCGGTATTCCAACGCCCGAACCCGCTCGCAACAGGCAGGAGGCCACATGACCGATTCCACTTCAAGGAGCGCCGGTTCCATCGCTGCCGTATGGTGGCGAGAGTTGAACCCGGAAGACCGTACGCAAACCGGTCCGCACCGCGCCGCCCTCGCGCGTTTACGTCGTGCAGGATCGCCACTTGAAGTCATGCGGGAGCCTGTCGCCCTGCATCTGATTCAGCGATTGCCTTACCGGAATCCAGACCGCATAGGCGTCCTCGCTGGCATCTTGGCATGGGTCCGCCATGATAATGAAAGTCAAACTTTGGCCCGGGCCGTAGGACGCAGGTCGCTTGAAGATGCGGACGCGAAGCTGTCTGAAGGCCGCTTCCGTCGCCTAATCCAAGTCGAAGGAAATGAGGAGCTTATGGATGCTATGCGCCGTCTAGTGCGTCTTACACATGGAGAAGTCAACGTGCGGGACCTGTCAGGTTCCGTCCTCTATTGGGGAGATCATGTAAGGAAACGTTGGATATTCGACTATTTCGGCGTGGGCTTGGCCGCGCCGTCAGCCTCTTCAACCGCTCCACAGGGAGACCCCGTCGCATGAGTGATTTCCTTCAACTGCACCTGCTGACGGCCTACGGCCCGTCAAACCTAAACCGGGACGATACCGGCCGGCCCAAAGGCGTCCTGTTCGGTGGAGTCCCGCGCCTGCGCATCTCGTCGCAGAGCCTAAAACGCGCTTGGCGGACTTCGGATATGTTCCGGAACAGGCTGGACGGCCATCTTGCCAGCCGCACTCAGAGGTTGGGCGAGGACGTGCGCCGGCACCTAGTGGAGGGTGGCTTAGACGACAACGAGGCTTTGGCGACCGCACGAAAGATCGCCAACATATTCGGAAAACTGCGGCCGGAGACGGATCCAAATCCGGCTTTCATCGAACAGTTGGCCTTTGTTTCTCCGGAAGAGCGTGCAGAAGCGTTCGCACTGGCGAACCGTGTGCTCGCAGGCGAAGACATAAATACGCCGAATCCCTCAGACGTCCTTCGCCGGACCGATGCGGCCGCCGATATCGCCATGTTCGGACGGATGCTTGCTGACGATCCCAAATTCAATCGCGAGGCGGCTGTGCAAGTGGCGCACGCCATTACCACCCACAGGGCGGTCGCGGAAGATGACTACTACACCGCAGTGGACGACCTCAAGTCACGCGACGATTCCGAAGACGCGGGAGCGGGGTTCGTCGGCGTCCAGGAATTTGGCGCGGGCGTGTTCTACTTGTATCTGTGCGTGGACCGAGGATTGCTGCAAGAAAACCTAACCGGGAACACAGCCCTGAGCAACGCAAGTATATCTGCGCTGGTTGAGGCTGCTGCAACCGTGGCACCACGCGGTAAGCGTGCGAGCTTCGCCAGCCATGCACGCGCATTTTACGCGCATGCGGAAAAGGGATCGGACCAACCGCGTAGTTTAGCCGCCGCATTCCTGAAACCCGTTTCTGGCACCGACCAAGGCTCGGCTTCAGTGGCGGCGCTGGAAGATTTCCGGGACAAGCTCGACCGAGCCTACGGGCCTTGCGCCGCCGAACGTCTGACGATGAATATTGAGAAGGGCGAGGGGACTATTATGGAAGTCGTCGATTTCGCTCGGGCCTAACGTCGTGCGGTTTCTGATATTCACACTCTATGCACCGATGTGCTCCCTAGGCGAGATTGCGGTTGGTGATCGGCGCATGGGGTGGACGCGGCCGGGCCGGTCCGCCGTTCTTGGGCTACTCGCGGCCGCACTGGGCATCGAACGAGATGACGAGGAGGCGCACCGCGCACTGGAAGAGGGGCTGCACTACGCTGTCAGGACGGACGCACCTGGCCGCCCCTTTATCGACTACCATACGGCTCAAACTCCCTCGGCGCGGCGGGGTCGGAGCTTTGAGACTCGTCGCGAAGAATTGAGCTCCGCACGAATCAACACGGTGCTCTCGAGTCGGGAATGGCGTTCGGACGCCTGTTTCACGGTAGCGCTATGGAGCCGCGCTGGCGGCGGTGTGAACTTAGATCAAGCTGCCATGGCGTTGCGCTCGCCCCGTTTCGCTCTTTATCTCGGCCGCAAATCCGCACCGCTAGGACTTCCTCTTGATCCCGAACTCGTCGAAGCCCCCAGCTTCATGGATGCCCTAGCGCTTCGACGCCCCGCGATTCTCGCCGAAAACGACCACGACCCCACCAGCGCAGTGGTAGCCGAAATCTTGTCGATAATCGGCGGCGAGACGACCGCCGGACGGGAGATTGCCTTCGATGCCGACGCTCCCGACGCTCCCGAGGAAGGACGCCTCGAACGCCGGCGCGACGTTATCCAAAGCCGCATGCGGTGGCAGTTCGTGGACCGGGGGGAGCGAATCGTGATCGACCGGGGAGATAGGAAGTGACAGGTTCGCGTTGGTTTTCTCGCATCAGGCTCGGACGGGCTGCATCCGTCAAGGCTCTTATTCCCTTGCTGCAACGAGAAACCAGCCTTGGCGGCCTCGAGTCTGTCGATTTTGACCGGCGCCTGATCTGGTCCTTATTCGCAGACGGGCCAGGCCGACGCCGGGATTTCCTCTGGCGGCGGTTGGAGGACGGCACCTTTCTGGTTTTGTCAGAGCGGCGTCCCGAAGATCAGCATCACCTGTTTGAGATCGATGAACCAAAAGTCTTCGCTCCGGTCTTGGTGCCAGGCGACCGGTTACGGTTTTCACTGCGCGCCAATCCGACCGTGCGAAAATTCAAGGAGCCGGGCCGACGGCATGCGCCCCGGCACGACGTTGTCATGGATGCGCTTCATCAGCTCCTAGAAGGGTCGCGCGCGGAATGCCGGGCGGCCGCCATCCGGAAAAAGGGGTTCGATTGGCTCGCCCGACAAGGCCGCAAAGCCGGTTTCGGGATAGGGGAGGATGAGTTGCTGTGCGAAGGTTATCGCCAACATCGCATTGACCGAGGCCGCGGCAAACCCGCCTTATCGTTCTCTTCCCTTGACTTTGAAGGTGTAATGGAGGTGCAGGAGCCCTGCCTATTGACGTCAACCATCATGCGCGGATTCGGTCCATCCAAAGCCTTCGGCTGCGGCCTCATGTTGATCCGGCGGATCTGAACCCATGAGCGCAATGTACGCAACGCCCGGCCTGACTCCGCCGCGGCCCATACCAATCGCGGACCGCGCGTCAATCCTCTTTGTAGAGCGGGGTCAGCTGGATGTCTTGGACGGAGCATTCGTCGTTGTGGATCGGAAGGGGGTACGTACCCATATTCCGGTTGGTGGCTTGGCCTGCCTCATGCTGGAGCCAGGTGCCCGCGTGTCCCACTCGGCCGTTTCCCTAGCCTCACGGGTCGGCTGTCTGCTTGTCTGGGTCGGCGAAGCGGGTGTACGGCTCTATGCGGTCGGCCAACCCGGCGGGGCGCGAGCCGACCGACTGCTGCACCAAGCCCGGCTTGCGCTCGACCCCGACGCCCGGCTCAAGGTTGTCCGCAAGATGTACGACATGCGGTTCGGCGAGCCTGCGCCGTCCCGGCGTTCTGTCGATCAATTGAGGGGAATAGAAGGCGCGCGCGTAAAACGGCTTTACGAAACACTGGCCCGCCAGAACGGCGTCGTTTGGAAAGCGCGCCGCTACGATCCAGGCGACTGGAATGCGGCCGATTTGCCGAATCGCTGTCTGAGTCAGGCGACGGCTTGCCTCTACGGGCTGACGGAAGCCGCGATCTTGGCGGCCGGCTACGCGCCGGCCATTGGTTTCCTCCACACCGGGAAGCCACGGTCATTCGTTTACGATACAGCTGATGTTTTCAAGTTCGAGACCGTTGTGCCAATCGCCTTTCAGGTAGCTGGCGCGGCGACCCGCGGCAAACAGCCCGCTGCAGACGATCCCGTGGGTGAGGTCAGGCGCGGTTGCCGAGACAGTTTTCGGAAGACCGGCCTCCTGAAGCGATTGATCCCGGCAATCGGTGAAATGCTGGGTGCCGGTGGCCTGAATCCCC
The DNA here is from genome assembly GCA_965203385.1 of Alphaproteobacteria bacterium. Classification (GTDB taxonomy): domain Bacteria; phylum Pseudomonadota; class Alphaproteobacteria; order TMED109; family TMED109; genus VXPW01. The sequence continues at coordinate 501,413 of OZ241893.1, read as the reverse complement.
CGGCTGTGCCAAAAGAGGCGCAGCCGATTGCCATACGGGAGATGGTGAGCGGTGATGCTGGTCATCGCGGTTAATAACGCCCCACCCAGATTGCGCGGCCGCCTCGCCGTGTGGCTTCTCGAAATCCGGGCGGGCATCTATGTTGGAAACTATTCACGGCGAACGCGCGACATGATCTGGCGGCAAGTCCGCGACCAAATCGGCGACGGAGACGCCATCATGACTTGGTCCGCGCCGACCGAAGCCGGTTACGACTTCGATACTTGCGGCGTCAACCGCCGTATGCCGATGGATCTGGACGGTGTCAAACTGGTACAATTCTCGCCGTCTGCCCCTTTAGCGGACGAAACCCCTGGACGGCATCCGAGAAATGCCTAATTTCTCGTTGTGCTTGCCGGTGCGCTATCTGATAGTGTAAAATTAACGTAAAATTAAGCTCTTCCGATAAGAGTGTTCCCCGCCCACGCGGGGATGAACCGGTTCCGGCGGCTTTCACCAGACCGGGCCGCTGTTCCCCGCCCACGCGGGGATGAACCGTCACCTGCCCGCGGGCCGGCCCGGACCGCGGCGTGTTCCCCGCCCACGCGGGGATGAACCGGTGGGTTCTGCCGATTCTCGGGGGCCGGATCGGTGTTCCCCGCCCACGCGGGGATGAACCGAAGAGTCAAAGCATTTCGAGTGCGGGCAATTCGTGTTCCCCGCCCACGCGGGGATGAACCGTGACGCTGACGGCTGCGGTTTCGGCTTTGGTCGTGTTCCCCGCCCACGCGGGGATGAACCGTTCGAGTGGGTCCGGCGGGCGCAATCGGATGAGTGTTCCCCGCCCACGCGGGGATGAACCGATTTGGTCACTGTTGGGGATAGATGCGAACACGTGTTCCCCGCCCACGCGGGGATGAACCGGCGCGGCGAACTGCGGGGTCCGGGTCTCGCAAGTGTTCCCCGCCCACGCGGGGATGAACCGCAGCAACCGCAATCTCGGGTTGATACGGGGATGGTGTTCCCCGCCCACGCGGGGATGAACCGGAGTGGTTGCGAGCGGCGGAGCAGAAGCCGGTGTGTTCCCCGCCCACGCGGGGATGAACCGAAGACTCGGCCGGTTGCGAGCATGACTGGCCCGTGTTCCCCGCCCACGCGGGGATGAACCGGAACCAGAACAATGAAAACTATCGATGTTCCCGTGTTCCCCGCCCACGCGGGGATGAACCGGAATCAGAACCATGAGAACATTGACTGAAAATGTGTTCCCCGCCCACGCGGGGATGAACCGGCGAAGCACTGGAGTGGCAGTTACCACCGTTCGTGTTCCCCGCCCACGCGGGGATGAACCGTCTACGGCGGCGCTCACTGGTCGATCCCCGCCGTGTTCCCCGCCCACGCGGGGATGAACCGTCGAGATACCTGCTGACGGGATTCTGGTTATTGTGTTCCCCGCCCACGCGGGGATGAACCGCTGGATTGCGGGTCGCAAGAATCAGATAGCGGGTGTTCCCCGCCCACGCGGGGATGAACCGGAACCAGAGCCATGACCACCACCATCGTTGTTGTGTTCCCCGCCCACGCGGGGATGAACCGGACACACTCGGAATATCCATGCTCCCAGAGAGGTGTTCCCCGCCCACGCGGGGATGAACCGAAGGTCCATCTACTACTAAGGTGCCGCCTACTGTGTTCCCCGCCCACGCGGGGATGAACCGACCACCACCACCCTCCGAGACGGCGACGCCGTGTGTTCCCCGCCCACGCGGGGATGAACCGTCGGCCTTGCCTCGTCGTCCGATGGCCTCGGTGTGTTCCCCGTGTTGATGGCTGCGAAAAAGCGCGGGATTCTGGCGGTAAGCCGCGTTTTGGCCAGGATCGTTCCTTTTCCCATTGTACGGTCCTATTGGTCGAGTCGTACCGTGGGGTATCGATCGTGTGCGCCGGCCGGCGGCCGGATTTCCGTACTGTGTCGGAGTGAGATTCGCGCCTGAGGCAGGGGTCGGGCGCACGGCACCATTCGGGATAGATCGAGTGCGTTCTTGTCGCCGGTTCGGTCGGGCCGGCTTTGCCACGGCCGTGTCCGCGTGGTATCGCAGCAGGGAAGAAGAGAGTGATGCGGCGCCGGCACAGATTCACCCAGAATCCCGGCGCCGCACCTGAACGAGCCGGTCACGGGGACCGAACTCCCGTGGAGTATCCGGCATTCCGGCGTTTGGGTCTACCTCGCTCTCGGGCGGAGCGATGTGCCGGACCGGACGCCTGTTCCCGTGCCAGCGGTGCCGTCGGCAGGTCGTGATCTGCCGGTCCTGCGACCGCGGCCAGATGTACTGCTCCCGGGCCTGCAGCGAGCGGTCCCGGGTCGAGAACCGCCGGGCGGCGCGGAGGCGCTACCGCCGCACCGAGCGGGGGCGCGAGACGGGCCGGATCCGTCAGCAGCGCTACCGGAGGCGTCAGGCGCTCCGGGCGCGCCTGGCCGCCCGGGCGGCGGCTGCGGGCCCGTTCCGCGCCGCTCCTTCGGCCCCGGCTGGCGCCGCTTTCCGCCCAACCGTTACGGACCACTCTTCCGGACCCCGGCGCGAGCCCCTATGTCGGGTGTTTCCGGCGCGATCGAGGCGCGAATCCGTGCCTCGATGCGTCATCTGCGGTCGGGTGTGCTCGCATCTGGTGCTGGCGGACCCCTGATCGCGTCATGGAGACACAACGGGAGGCGATTTCATGGCTATCGACGAGGAGATGCGGTCGACGATCGTGCGGCTGTCGCGGGCCGAGGGCTGGCCGGTCGGGACCATCGCGCGGCATCTCGGCGTACACCACGGTACGGTGACGCGGGCGCTGCGGGCGGCCGGCGCGGAGCGGCGGCCGCGGGCGAAGTTCATCGACACCTTCGTGCCCTTCATCCGGAAGCAGCTCGAAGAGGAGCCGCGGCTGCCGGCCGGCACGCTCTGGCGGCAGGTCAAGGCGCGGGGCTACCAGGGCGGGGAGGATCACTTTCGCCACAGCCTGCGCGCCCTCGACCTCCGGCCCGCCCGGCGGCCCGAGCCGTCGCTGCGGCTCCGCTTCCTGCCGGCGGAGCAGGCGCAGGTCGACTGGGCCGAGTTCGGGAAGGTCGATATCGGCCAGGCGCGGCGCCCGCTGATGGGGCTGCTGGTGACCCTCAGCTATTCGCGCCAGACCTCTCTCAGCCTGTTTTACGACGCGCGGATGCCGAGCTTCCTGCAGGGCCATGTCGAGGCCTTCGCAGCGTTCGGCGGTGTGCCCAGAAGGCTCCTGTTCGACAACCTCAAGAGCGCCGTGATCACGCGCCGGGGCAAGGCCGTCACCTTCCATTCGACCCTGCTCGCGCTGGCCGCCCACTACGCCTTCGAGCCGAGCGCCGCCTGGCCCCGGCGGCCGCAGGAGAAGGGGCGCGTGGAACGCCGCGTCCGCTTCGTGCGCACCAGCTTCTTCGCCGGTCGCGACCTCTCGGCCCCGCTCGACGAACTCAACGCCGCGGCCCGGGCGTGGTGCGCCGGCATCGCCGCCGAGCGGCCCTGGCCGGACGACGACCGCCAGCTCGTCCGGGACGCCTACGAGCGGGAAAAGCCGATGCTGGTGCCGCTGCCGGACGCACCCTTCTCGTGCCACGAGATCCGCCCGGCGCGCATCGACCGGACCTGTTACGCACGGTTCGATACGAACGACTACAGCGTCCCGCCCGACTTCGCCGGAGCGACGCTGACCCTCGCCGCCGACCGCAGCACCGTCCGCCTCCTCGACGGTACCCGCGAGGTCGCGCGCCACCGGCGCTGCTACGACCGGCAGCAGGCCGTCAGCGACCCGGAGCATGCCCGGGCGCTGGCGGCGCGCAAGCGGCAGGGCCGGGCCATGAGCCTGCGCGACCGGCTGCTGCGCGCCGTGCCGCGGGCGGAGGAGATGCTCGCGCACGCCGGGCATCGGGGCCGGAACGTCACGTACTGCGCCCGGATCCTGACCAAGCTGCTCGACACGCACGGCGCCGACGAGGTCGACCGGGGGATCGCCATGGCGCACGATCGCGGGTCATATCACCCCGAAACGGTGCGCGCCATCCTCGAGGAGCGCCGCCGCCAGCGGGGCCTGCCGCCTGTCAGCCTCACCGACGACGACCGCGACGGCCGCGGCACGACTCCCCGGGCGACCGGCCTCGACGCCTACGACCGGCCCGCCGCGGCCGACCGGGACGCGTCATGAGCGACCTCAGGAAACGGGCCGCCGCCCTCGGCCTCCGCGGACTGCTCGAACGCTGGGAGGAGGTCGGCAGCGCCGGCTGGGTCGAGGAACTGATCGCCAGCGAGGAACGGGTGCGCCACACCCGCAGCTACGACCGCCGCCGCGCCGGGGCGCGGCTGCCGGCCTTCAAGCCGCTGGCGGACTTCGACTGGACCTGGCCGCGCGACCTGAGCCGCGACCGCGTCGAGGCCCTGATGAGCCTCGCCTTCATCGAGCGGGCCGACAACGCCGTGCTCGTCGGCGGACAGGGCACCGGCAAGACCATGATCGCCGCCAACGTCGCGCACCAGGCGCTCCTGCACGGCCACACCGTCCGCTTCGAGAAAGCGCCGGAGTTGCTCGACAAACTCGTCGAGATCTCCTCGAGAAGCGAACTGCGCCGCCGCCTCGGAATCCTCGCCCGGCCCCGCCTGCTGGTCCTCGACGAGATCGGATATGTGACCCTCAAGAGCCCCGCGGCCGACCTCCTCTACGCCCTCGTCTCGCGGCGCTACCAGCGCCGCTCCACCCTGGTCACCACCACGCTGGCCTTCGCCCAGTGGGACCGCGTCTTCCCCAGCGCCGCCGGCATCGCCGGCACCGTCGACCGACTGATGCACGACGCCGCCCTCATCACCATCGACGGTGATTCGTGGCGCACCCGGCGCGAAGCCGGATGACCTACGTCGACTTCGACGCGCTCAAGCGCCGGCCGCTCGAGGGCATCGCGGCGGACTGGGGATACGTCCGCGATCCCCAGGCCTCGACCCGCGCGAACCCCGTGCTCCGCGCGCCGGGCCAGGCGAAACTCGTCACGAAGCTGTGCCCCAACGGACACTGGGTCTACTTCAGTACCCTCGATAGCGATGACCACGGTACCGCGATCGACTTCCTGCTCCGTCGCGGCCTCTCCTTCGCCGAGATCCGCACCCGCTACGGCAAACCCGCGGGCACCGCGCGCGACTTCCGCCGCCACTGGCACGCGGCCGTACCGGACCCGGCGCCGGCCTGGCTGGTCGGCCGCGGCATCCGCCCGGAGACGCTCGCCGCCGCCCGCCCGCTGATCCGCCGCGACCGCCACGGCCACGTCCTCTTCGCCCACCGCGACCGCCACCGCCGCCTCACCGGCTTCGAGATCGGCCCGCCCGACGGCGCGAGACGCTTCGCCACCGGCGGCTCCCGCAGCCTGTTCGCCGTCCGCGCCGGACACGCCGCCGACCTGAAAACCCTCGTCATCACCGAAGGCGCCGTCGACGCCCTCAGCCTGGCCCAGATTGAGCAGTGCCACCCCAGCCAGGCCTTCCTCTCCACCGCCGGCGCCCCCTCGCGCCGACAACGCGAGCAGATCGGACTCGCCGCCCGCACCCTACCCAACGTCCGCACCGTCGTCCTCGCACAGGACCACGACGAGGCCGGAGAGCGCCAGGCCGAAGCCTTGCGCCGTCAACTCGAGGTCCCCTCGCAGGTCGCGTTCCAGCGACGGCGTCCGCCCGAACACGCCGACTGGAACGACGTCATCTGCGCCGCCGCGACAGGCTGACGCCGCCGGAACGCCCGGGCCGGCGGGGTCACGGCGCACCCCTGTGCCGACGGCCAGCCGAAGCCTGCGCGGCGGCCGGAAGTCCCGGTCTCCGGACCCCGTTACGTAACGGGGCGCAAGGGATCAAGAAAGGCAACCCGATGGCACTGTCCAACGCCGAACGGCAACGGCGCTTTCGTCAGCGCCGGCGCGAGGGTCAGTCACCGGCGGCGCGGCGCCCGCCGCCGGACCGGCGCTCGCGCCGGCAGCGGCTGCACGACGCCATCGACGCCATCATCGCGATCCGGGAGGAATACCGTGACTGGCGGAACGCCCTGCCAGAGGCGCTGGAGACGACGGCGACCGCAGAACTCCTGGACCAGGCGATCGAAGCCCTTGACGACCTCGACCTCGAAGCCCTGGCAGAACAGGAACTGCCCCGCGGGTTCGGTCGCGACGGGTGATGCGGGTACCCGCTGTAGCACCGTTACGTAACGCAGCGGCCAGACGGGCCGGAACCAACGAAGGCAGCGGCCGGCCGGCTCAAGGAGGCCGCTGAGCCACCCGTGATCCGTTCGGCGCCGAACGCGCCTTCCTGCCACCCGGCGGCAGGAGCTCCGGCAGTCGTACAATAGGGAAAGAAACGACCTTCGGAAAAGCGCGGCTTACCGCCGGAATCCCGCCGTTTTATTTCGCCGCCAACACCCCGCCCACGCGGGGATGAACCGTGAACAGGAGAATTACGGCTACGCCGATTATGGTGTTCCCCGCCCACGCGGGGATGAACCGTCCCCCTGTCGAAGCTCAGACCGATCCCCAAGGTGTTCCCCGCCCACGCGGGGATGAACCGGCCTCACAGACGGCCGTCTTGGCTGCCCGGATGTGTTCCCCGCCCACGCGGGGATGAACCGGACCACCAGTGCCGCCAGCAGACCAACCAGGCGTGTTCCCCGCCCACGCGGGGATGAACCGGCCTCAGACTCGCGCGAGTCTGGGTCGACGCGGTGTTCCCCGCCCACGCGGGGATGAACCGGTTCCTATCCGTCTCGACGGTGCCCAGGTCGGGTGTTCCCCGCCCACGCGGGGATGAACCGCACCCGGACTGGGTGGCATGGTGGAAGCAGCAGTGTTCCCCGCCCACGCGGGGATGAACCGACCGCGAATACGGCGAAGTCGCAGCCCTGTTCGTGTTCCCCGCCCACGCGGGGATGAACCGTGTTCAGGCTTCCCGTCCTGATCGATGCTAAAGTGTTCCCCGCCCACGCGGGGATGAACCGCGCACTAGCTGCTAGCGGCCGATTGTCCCCATGTGTTCCCCGCCCACGCGGGGATGAACCGGCGATTGGTCGGTCGCGGGTTTGCCTGTTTGTGTGTTCCCCGCCCACGCGGGGATGAACCGGCACATACCAATCCGCATGCGTCGAGTGTGGAGTGTTCCCCGCCCACGCGGGGATGAACCGGTCGGCCGTGTCATTTGTCTCCGACAGCAGATGTGTTCCCCGCCCACGCGGGGATGAACCGGTTTTCTCTACTGCACCATTGCTTGCCACTTGGTGTTCCCCGCCCACGCGGGGATGAACCGGCACATACCAATCCGCATGCGTTACCGGTGGAGTGTTCCCCGCCCACGCGGGGATGAACCGTCTATGTAGTCTAGAGGATTCCCGTTGATGGGGTGTTCCCCGCCCACGCGGGGATGAACCGATTGGTCTTCCTATGATCGGTGGGAACAAGAGGTGTTCCCCGCCCACGCGGGGATGAACCGACTCTTGATCAGGCTATTGCTTCCGGCAAGCTGTGTTCCCCGCCCACGCGGGGATGAACCGTATACAGGAATGCTGACGGTGCACTAATAAAAGTGTTCCCCGCCCACGCGGGGATGAACCGGGGCCTAAAATCCGCCCATTTGGGGATGCACCGTGTTCCCCGCCCACGCGGGGATGAACCGCCACGTAGAGCATGGTTAGGCCGAACTTCCAGAGTGCTGAGCACATAATGCCTTGAATCGGAATGACATGCAAAAATTCCGACGTGATTTTACTGGACAGGTTGTCAGGAAATCCGCAGACCGAGCAGGCGGAAGGCCTCCTTCTGTACCGGGGTGGGTTGTGACAGCATCTCGAACTGAGCCGAGGTTTCCGATTTCGGCGCCACCTGCATCCGGGTCAGGGTCGCCAGATGTTGCATGAGGCCCTGGAAATGGTGGACCGGCAATCGGTTGATGGTCATCCGGGTCGCCGCCTTGGTCTGCGCCGAGCGGGATGGTGTTGCCGGCGCGACGGCCGATTTTGACCGGGGTGGCCCTTCATCGTGGAACAGGATCGACTTCCAAGCGTCACGCAGATGCCATTCGACGTAATAGGCGAGGGTGCATAACAGGATATGGGCCCGCACCCGGTCGGCGAGGCGATGGTGAACGGGTCGGACTTTCAGATCCACGGTTTTCAGGCTGCGAAAGGCTCGCTCCACCCGTGCCAGACTCTTGTACGATCGCACCGTTTCATCGGCGCTGATCGTGGTTTCTGGCAGGCTGGTGCGCACGATGTAAAACCCGTCGAGCGCCGCTTCGGCGGCGATACTTGCGGTATCGCGCTTCCAGGTAAATCGCGTGCTCCGCACCGTGACGATGAAGTGTTTCCGCATCTTGCGCTTGCCCAGTACCTGGTCGAGGCGCCGGGTGATCGCCAGCTTCCCCTTGAGACGGTACTTTTCGCGCCGGGTGGCCGCGTCCACTGCGCGCAGGCCGGCCTCGGTGGCCTGCAACAGCGCCTCGCGGGTCCGGGCCCGTTCCGCGGCCAGCGCCGGGTTGCGGCAGACCATCAGCCGTTCGCCCGGATACAACTCCTCGCAGGTAATTTCCGCGAGGTCCCGCTCGTCGAACAGGGACGGCTGAAAGACCTCGGCGGCGACCAGCTGGCGGATCGCCGTTGATCGCAGGGCGCTGATCCAGTCCAGACCGGCCGGTTCGATGTCCTCCCGGATCCGGGCCTCGGTCAGCATGCCGCGGTCGCCGACCACCACCACCCGGTCGAGGCCGAACCGGTCCCGCACCCGCTTGACTACGGTGGCGACGGTGGCCGGATCGCTGGTGTTGCCGTCGAACACCTCGACCGCAACCGGCCGCCCGTCGCGATCGCACAACAGCCCGAATTCCACCTGGAGCTTGCCGCTCTTGCCGTCCCGGGAATGGCCGTACCGGGCCAAAGCGCAGCGGCGGCCTTCCATCCACACCGACGTCAGGTCCCACAGGACCAGCGCGTTTTCCTCGAGGTGACGGGCGGCTAGTCGGCGCTCGATGTCCGGCTGCCGGGACAGCAGCCAGTCCATCGCGGCATACAGTTCGTGGGCGTCGGTATCGGCAATATCAAGTTCGTGCGCCAGGGTGTCGGTCGGGCTTGCCGAAGCCAGGCCCTGGGCGGTCGCCAGCTTGCTTCTCGGGTCCAGGATGCGGGCGGCGATCATCCCCACCACGAGGTCGCGCTGGCGCGACGGACGGGGATGGATCAAGGTATCGAGACCGAGCCGTTTCAGGGTGCCGAGGATGGTGGCGACATGGCCGTGCGGCAAGGCCTGTTCGATGGTGAACGCGTCCGACAGTTCGCGGGCCGACTGCCCCTTGAGGCAGGCCCGGATTTCGTCGACCAGGCCGGGTGGCAGCTTCGACAGGTTGGCCAGGGTCCGCTTGCGCGCCTTGCGCTGCTCCTTGTCCCAGTAGGACTCGCGCAGCAACACCGCCGGCGGCGAATTGCGGTTGGGGACGACTTCCACATACATGAACATCCATATACGGGTGAAAATCTATGGTGTCAACAGGGGACCGGAAAAAACGTACCGACAAAATACATGGACAGGAAATTTGGCCTGAAAATCCTCAAATCTCTCATAGTTCGTTGATCTGAAAGCGTATTTTAATGAGTTGCGCCCGAATCCCGCTGGAAGTTCGGGTTAGGTATCTATTGCCTGTGTTCCCCGCCCACGCGGGGATGAACCGTGATTACTGGCAATCCTGCTAGTGATCTACAACGTGTTCCCCGCCCACGCGGGGATGAACCGAGGAGATTACCGAGTCTTTACCACCGCTTACCGTGTTCCCCGCCCACGCGGGGATGAACCGATGGCAAGACGATGCGTGGAAGTCGCGCCTTTGTGTTCCCCGCCCACGCGGGGATGAACCGAGATTGGAGAAGATTTTTACGATCAAGGCAAGGTGTTCCCCGCCCACGCGGGGATGAACCGCTGGCACATCGAGGAGAAAGCATGAACATCCGGTGTTCCCCGCCCACGCGGGGATGAACCGTCTGCTACTGGACCGGGCCGACGGGTTGCCATGTGTTCCCCGCCCACGCGGGGATGAACCGTCTACAGGGATGATGATGGTGAGCTAGTAGAGGTGTTCCCCGCCCACGCGGGGATGAACCGGTATCACTGAGTTTGCAGGTTCCGCTGATAACGTGTTCCCCGCCCACGCGGGGATGAACCGAAATACCACGAAATGCTGTTACTCGACGATCAGTGTTCCCCGCCCACGCGGGGATGAACCGGTGAGAGGCAAGGCCACCGCTAGCGTGGCGTTGTGTTCCCCGCCCACGCGGGGATGAACCGCCTCGAAATGAGCATCGAGCGACTGAGCGACTGTGTTCCCCGCCCACGCGGGGATGAACCGAAATACCACGAACTGCAGCTACTCGACGATCAGTGTTCCCCGCCCACGCGGGGATGAACCGGCAAAGCGAAGCGTAGGGGATTTGGTATTCGTGTGTTCCCCGCCCACGCGGGGATGAACCGTGATTGCTGGCAATCTCGCTGGTAATCAACAAGTGTTCCCCGCCCACGCGGGGATGAACCGCTAGGATCCCGGCTAGGATCCCGGCTAGGATCGTGTTCCCCGCCCACGCGGGGATGAACCGCTGTGTTCCGCCGGCACCGGCACCTACGGCGGGTGTTCCCCGCCCACGCGGGGATGAACCGCAGCGCAGGAACAGCGTGGCCGTGATGTCATGGTGTTCCCCGCCCACGCGGGGATGAACCGGATCTCCAATCTCTCCTATGTAACTAACCGTAAGGCGTTGATTCCGAAAGATTCCGGGAATCCGGAGGTTTCCCGCTGAAACCGGCTTCCACGCGGCTCGCGGCCGGTCAGAATCCCCCCGAGTGGCAGGTCGAAATCCCCCTGATGGGCCGCGGCGCCGCCCTCGAGTTACTTGCGGACAACGCGACCGGCAACGGGGGTTGGAACTCCTATGTAACTAACCCGTAGGTTTCCCGCTGAAACCGGCTTCCACGCGGCTCGCGGCAGGTCAAAATTCCCCCGATTGGCCGCGGCGCCGCCCTCGAGTTGCTTGCGGGCAACGCGACCGGCAACGGTGGTTGAAACTCCTATGTAACTAACCCGTAGGTTTCCCGCTGAAACCGGCTTCCACGCGGCTCGCGGCAGGTCAAAATTCCCCCGATTGGCCGCGGCGCCGCCCTCGAGTTGCTTGCGGGCAACGCGACCGGCAACGGTGGTTGAAACTCCTATGTAACTAACCGTAAGGCACTGATTCCGAAAGATTCCGGGACTCTCGGTTTCCCGCGAGAAGCCGCCGTTTCAGGCGGGGACTTCACCCGTTTCGACGCGGTGCAGACTGAGACCCAGGGCCGCCGCACGGCGCTTCAGGTGTTGGATCTGGCGATGCTTGCGCTCGGCTTCGAAGGCCTCGATGCCACGCTCGACGTAGGGCTGGCCCATCGTCAACATCATCCAGACCAGCCGCGCCAGTTCGTGAGCGGTAGCCTTGATCGCCTTCGCCTTGTCGAGACGAGCCAGGCGTGATCGATGCTTGGCACCGATGTAGCTGTGGCTGCGTCGGGCCGACATCGCAGCCATTTTCAGCGCTTGACCGACCCGGTTGATCGGCATGCGCCCCTTGATCGGCAGCTTGCGGTCACCGCTGATCCGGGTGCCGGGAGCCAGCCCCAGCCACGAGCAGAAATGCTGACAACTGGGAAACCGGGACAGGTCGGGACCCACTTCCGAAACAATCAGCAGCGCCGTCTCGGTCCCGATCGTCGGAATCGCGGTCAGGTCCACTCCCAGGACACGGTCGAGAGATTGCCGCAGCACCTCCGTCTGACTGACCGGGCCGTCACGCGCCGCGGCGTGATCGGTCGACGGGGGGTCGTCCAACACGGTCGCCTCATCACCGTCCGGGTTCGACGAGTCCGAACCCAGATGATCCAGCTCGGCCCTGATCGCCCGGTCGTAGGCCTCGATCTGCCCGGTCAGAAAATCGTAGCGCAGCAAACTCTGCTCCAGCGCGAACAGATGCTCGTGACGCCAGGTGCCTTCAAGACTGGCGGCGATTAACGACTCCGGTGCCTTGACACGCGGATCCCGCAGCGCCGCCAGGACCGCGGGATCCCGTTCGCCGGCCACAATCGCCCGCAGGATCTGTTGGCCGGCCACAATCGCCCGCAGGATCTGTTGGCCGGTCTTGCCCATGATGTCGCTGATCACCGAATCGATGCGGACATTCATTTGCGTCAACGCCTTCTGCATCTGCAACACACAGCGGGATTGATCCTCGGTCAGACGCTTGCGCTGGCGCACCAGAGACCGGATTGCGCCGTGCGCGTCCGGAGGGCGAAAACAGCCGCGGAGCAGGCCGTGAGCATGCAACTGCCAAATCCACTGACAATCCAGCACATCGCTCTTGCGGCCGCTGATCTGACGGGTCAGCTTCGGCGGCACCAGAATGACCGAAAACCCCGCACGGTCCAGATATTCGAACGCCGGGATCCAGTACACCCCGGTCGACTCCATCGCCACCTCGATCACGCCATGCTTCTTCAGGAACGCCGCCAACTCCCTCAGGTCCCGGGTCACGGCTATTTTTTAGTCTACATGTAGTGTATCGACACCCCAATTTCTACCAAATATAGGATTCTTTCACCGACTACGAAGAACTTTGCGAGATCCTCGGTGGGATGACCGGCACGCATGGATGTCGGGACTGGCTATTTCATTCCCGATGTGGCAACGTACCGGCCATGGTGATTCGCCCGACTCTTGATGCGGCCCTTGACCTGCGCACGGTCACGGTGCGCCCGACCCATGGCGAGGGCGAGCACCGGCGCTGGGACCGTCTGGTCGCAGAACATCACTATCTGCGGTTCCGTGGGATCGTCGGCAAGGGCCTGCGTCATGTCGCGCTGCACGGCGAGACTTGGCTGGCCCTGGTCGGCTGGCAGCCGGGCGCATTCAAGCTGGCGGCGCGCGACCGCTGGATCGGCTGGTCGCCGGAACAGCAATTCCGGCGCCTGCACCTGATCGCGAACAATTCCCGTTTCGTCATTCTGCCCCCCGAACGGGTGCCGAACCTAGCGTCCCGTGTGCTGGGCCTGAGCCTGCGGCGGCTGTCTGCTGATATCCAGGCTGTGCATGGGTATCCGGTCTTCACGGCTATTTTTTAGTCTACATGTAGTGTATCGACACCCCAATTTCTACCAAATATAGGATTCTTTCACCGACTACGAAGAACTTTGCGAGATCCTCGGTGGGATGACCGGCACGCATGGATGTCGGGACTGGCTATTTCATTCCCGATGTGGCAACGTACCGGCCATGGTGATTCGCCCGACTCTTGATGCGGCCCTTGACCTGCGCACGGTCACGGTGCGCCCGACCCATGGCGAGGGCGAGCACCGGCGCTGGGACCGTCTGGTCGCAGAACATCACTATCTGCGGTTCCGTGGGATCGTCGGCAAGGGCCTGCGTCATGTCGCGCTGCACGGCGAGACTTGGCTGGCCCTGGTCGGCTGGCAGCCGGGCGCATTCAAGCTGGCGGCGCGCGACCGCTGGATCGGCTGGTCGCCGGAACAGCAATTCCGGCGCCTGCACCTGATCGCGAACAATTCCCGTTTCGTCATTCTGCCCCCCGAACGGGTGCCGAACCTGGCGTCCCGTGTGCTGGGCCTGAGCCTGCGGCGGCTGTCTGCTGATATCCAGGCTGTGCATGGGTATCCGGTCTTCCTTGCGGAGACCTTTGTCGACATCTCGCGATTTACGGGGGCCTGCTATCGCGCATCGAACTGGCGCTCGCTGGGACTGACACGCGGCTTCGCGCGTAAATCCGGCGGCGCGGCGCGCTGGCGTTATCACGGCCAGCCCAAGGAGATTTTCTTGTACCAACTGACCCCAGACGCCCCCGAGGCGCTGAGCCGGAACGAGCTTCCGAAGGAGTGGCACGCGCAGCAGCACGATGACACGAAACCCATGGACCCGCCGCAGTTGCGCAGCCTGTTTGAGTGCTTGGGCAAGGTGCCGGAGTACCGCAAGCCCCAGGGGAAGCGCTATGAGCTGCAGACCGTGCTGGCGATTGCGACGGCGGCCCGGGTCGCCGGTTATCTCGGCGTGACCGCGCTCGCCCAATTCGGCGCCATGCTCACGCAGGAGCAGCTCAAGTCCGTGAATTCGTTCTTCAGTCCCAGCAAGATGCGCTATACCTCGCCCTCGATCAGCACGTTTCACAAGGTCCTCGCCGCCCTGCCAGCCGGTACGCTTGATCACGCCGTCGCGCTGTGGGTCGCCCAGCAGCTCAAGGAGAACACGCCGCTGGCCGTGGACGGCAAGGATCTGCGCGGCGCCTCCAAGCAGACCAAGGGCCGGCGGCGGATGATGGTTGCCGCCATCGAGCACGAGAGCGGCCTGGTACTTGGGCAGGTCGAGGTTGCGGCGAAGAGCAACGAGATTCCGGCCGTGCGCGAGTTGGCTCGCAGCTTCGACGTGGCCGGGCGCACCGTCACCATGGACGCGATGCACGCCCAGCACGAAACGGCGCGATGCCTGCTCGAGTGCGGCGCCGATTACGTCGTGACCGCCGTCAAGGACAATCAGAAGACCATCCACGACGAACTCAAGGCGCTCGACTTCAGTGACGCTCCCTGGCACGAGAGCATCGATAAAGCCCACGGACGCTTCGAGCGCCGCCGGTGCGCCGTCATCGACCTTTCCGATGGCAAATGGGATGGACGCGCCCACCTCTACGGGCGTCGCCAGGCGCTACGCATCGAGCGCGATTGTGAGATCATCAAGACCGGCAAGCGCAGCCACGAGGTGACCTGGGCCCTCACGTCGCTCGGTCCGGAACAAGCCGGACCCGAAAAGCTGCAAAAACTCGTGCGCCAGCACTGGCATGTTGAAAATCGTTTGCATTATGTTCGGGATTTTACCTACGACGAAGACCGCTGCCGGGCCTACGTCGGCCACCTGCCCCGCAACCTGTCCTGCCTGACGAACGCCGCGATCGCCATCGTGCGTCGCGATGAACGCTTCCAGTACCTGCCCGAGGCCAACCGGCACTACGCCGCCCACCCCCAGGAGGCGCTCGACGCGGTCCTGACTCCGCCCGACCCATAACGACCCACCATCCACTCTGATTGACCGCACGAGAGCCGCGCCGAACGCGCCGCCGGCGGCGCGACCGGACCACTGTGCCCGGACACCCGAAAAACCCGATTCAGACAGCCATGGGCGGCCATTCAAGGCCGCCAAAAGCGGTGAACGGACGGCGAATCGGCCGCCGTCACGCCCGCTCCCGGCCGCGTTGACCCCTCGAATCCGAAAATAAAATGGTCCTGGGTCCCGGGTCAACGTGCCAAATTGTCGCACCGACTCCGAACACCGCTCCGGGTTGATGGCGACGTAATGCGTTTTCTTGCCGATATCAATTCCGGCGCAGTTCGGATGGACCACGCTGAGGGATCGAAGTTGGCCGGCCTTGCGGCGGTGCTTTCGTGGCATTGATTTTCTCCATCAGAGTCAGTGCCTACGAACAGGGGACCGTAGCGAAAAAGCTGATTCTCCTATACGAGGTCCGGAGACCGAAGCCACCGCCCATCACTGACAACGCCCATGCACGGTCCGGATCAAACTCCTATATGCGGGCAACCCAAACGGGTGCACCATTGAGAGACCGACCTCCGCGCTGCTCGTGGCAGCCCCAGTCTACCCGGTGGGCCTCGGTGCCGCCCCGCGAGTTACTTGCGGGCAACGCGACCGGCAACGGGCGTTGAAACTCCTATGTAACTAACCCGTAGGTTTCCCGCTGAAACCGGCTTCCACGCGGCTCGCGGCAGGTCAAAATTCCCCCGATTGGCCGCGGCGCCGCCCTCGAGTTGCTTGCGGGCAACGCGACCGGCAACGGTGGTTGAAACTCCTATGTAACTAACCCGTAGGTTTCCCGCTGAAACCGGCTTCCACGCGGCTCGCGGCAGGTCAAAATTCCCCCGATTGGCCGCGGCGCCGCCCTCGAGTTGCTTGCGGGCAACGCGACCGGCAACGGTGGTTGAAACTCCTATGTAACTAACCCGTAGGTTTCCCGCTGAAAC
The DNA here is from genome assembly GCA_965203385.1 of Alphaproteobacteria bacterium. Taxonomy (GTDB): domain Bacteria; phylum Pseudomonadota; class Alphaproteobacteria; order TMED109; family TMED109; genus VXPW01. The sequence continues at coordinate 485,317 of OZ241893.1, read as the reverse complement.
CGGCTTCCACGCGGCTCGCGGCAGGTCAAAATTCCCCCGATTGGCCGCGGCGCCGCCCGCGAGTTACTTGCGGGCAACGCGACCGGCAACGGGCGTTGAAACTCCTATGTAACTAACCCGTAGGTTTCCCGCTGAAACCGGCTTCCACGCGGCTCGCGGCAGGTCAAAATTCCCCCGATTGGCCGCGGCGCCGCCCTCGAGTTGCTTGCGGGCAACGCGACCGGCAACGGTGGTTGAAACTCCTATGTAACTAACCCGTAGGTTTCCCGCTGAAACCGGCTTCCACGCGGCTCGCGGCAGGTCAAAATTCCCCCGATTGGCCGCGGCGCCGCCCGCGAGTTACTTGCGGGCAACGCGACCGGCAACGGGCGTTGAAACTCCTATGTAACTAACCCGTAGGTTTCCCGCTGAAACCGGCTTCCACGCGGCTCGCGGCAGGTCAAAATTCCCCCGATTGGCCGCGGCGCCGCCCGCGAGTTACTTGCGGGCAACGCGACCGGCAACGGGCGTTGAAACTCCTATGTAACTAACCTGTAAGACGTTGATTCCAAAGGATTCCCGGAATCCGGAGGTTTCCCGCTGAAACCGGCTTCCACGCGGCTCGTGGCCGGTCAAAATCCCCCCGATTGGCCGCGGCGCCGCCCTCGAGTTACTCGCGGTCAACGCGACCGGCGACGGTGGTTGGAACTTTTGAGCGCTATCAGTCTGTGTTCCCCGCCCACGCGGGGATGAACCGATCAGACACTCGACGACGACGAGGCTCTGGCCGTGTTCCCCGCCCACGCGGGGATGAACCGACAAGGCGTACACGATTGCCTTCCGCATCGATGTGTTCCCCGCCCACGCGGGGATGAACCGAGCACGGGCTTCGGCGACCGGCGCGCGATCTCGTGTTCCCCGCCCACGCGGGGATGAACCGGAGTGAGTCATGAGATACCACGAACTGCAGCTGTGTTCCCCGCCCACGCGGGGATGAACCGGTTGACGTGCAGCCCGGCCCGTGAGTGACCTTGTGTTCCCCGCCCACGCGGGGATGAACCGCTGGTGTGCGCTGGGAGCCATCGAGCGGGCCCGTGTTCCCCGCCCACGCGGGGATGAACCGATTCCGCAACCATGGAGGCCAGCTACCAGCTAGTGTTCCCCGCCCACGCGGGGATGAACCGATTTCAGCCCGGTCCGATTTTGAGAACTCGAGGTGTTCCCCGCCCACGCGGGGATGAACCGCGCCACTCGGCTTTGGTAAATCCGACAGCTTCGTGTTCCCCGCCCACGCGGGGATGAACCGAACACCAGGCGAAAGGATCACTCGATAGGTAGGTGTTCCCCGCCCACGCGGGGATGAACCGGCGCACGACCGCAACGGCGCCTACTGCGACCCGTGTTCCCCGCCCACGCGGGGATGAACCGTCACTGTTTTAGCACGGATTGAGTAGGGGTTGGTGTTCCCCGCCCACGCGGGGATGAACCGTGACTGTGACCCTCGATATAGTCTCTGCGAACGTGTTCCCCGCCCACGCGGGGATGAACCGCAATGGCCCCACAGGATCAAGTGCACTCGGAAGTGTTCCCCGCCCACGCGGGGATGAACCGCTAGAGGACATTATCCCGGAAGCGCTGAATTGGTGTTCCCCGCCCACGCGGGGATGAACCGAGCACAATGTTGTGTGGTCTCCTATGTAACTAACCGTAAGGCACTGATTCCGAAAGATTCCGGGACTCTCGGTTTCCCGCGAGAAGCCGCCGTTTCAGGCGGGGACTTCACCCGTTTCGACGCGGTGCAGACTGAGACCCAGGGCCGCCGCGCGGCGCTTCAGGTGTTGGATCTGGCGATGCTTGCGCTCGGCTTCGAAGGCCTCGATGCCACGCTCGACGTAGGGTTGGCCCATCGTCAACATCATCCAGACCAGCCGCGCCAGTTCGTGAGCGGTAGCCTTGATCGCCTTCGCCTTGTCGAGACGAGCCAGGCGTGATCGATGCTTGGCACCGATGTAGCTGTGGCTGCGTCGGGCCGACATCGCAGCCATTTTCAGCGCTTGACCGACCCGGTTGATCGGCATGCGCCCCTTGATCGGCAGCTTGCGGTCACCGCTGATCCGGGTGCCGGGAGCCAGCCCCAGCCACGAGCAGAAATGCTGACAACTGGGAAACCGGGACAGGTCGGGACCCACTTCTGAAACAATCAGCAGCGCCGTCTCGGTCCCGATCGTCGGAATCGCGGTCAGGTCCACTCCCAGGACACGGTCGAGAGATTGCCGCAGCACCTCCGTCTGACTGACCGGGCCGTCACGCGCCGCGGCGTGATCGGTCGACGGGGGGTCGTCCAACACGGTCGCCTCATCACCGTCCGGGTTCGACGAGTCCGAACCCAGATGATCCAGCTCGACCCTGATCGCCCGATCGCAGGCCTCGATCTGTCCGGTCAGAAAATCGTAGCGCTGCAAACTCTGCTCCAGCGCAAACAGATGCTCGTGACGCCAGGTGTTGATGGCTGCGAAAAAGCGCGGGATTCTGGCGGTAAGCCGCGTTTTGGCCAGGATCGTTCCTTTTCCCATTGTACGGTCCTATTGGTCGAGTCGTACCGTGGGGTATCGATCGTGTGCGCCGGCCGGCGGCCGGATTTCCGTACTGTGTCGGAGTGAGATTCGCGCCTGAGGCAGGGGTCGGGCGCACGGCACCATTCGGGATAGATCGAATGCGTTCTTGTCGCCGGTTCGGTCGGGCCGGCTTTGCCACGGCCGTGTCCGCGTGGTATCGCAGCAGGGAAGAAGAGAGTGATGCGGCGCCGGCACAGATTCACCCAGAATCCCGGCGCCGCACCTGAACGAGCCGGTCACGGGGACCGAACTCCCGTGGAGTATCCGGCATTTCGGCGTTTGGGTCTACCTCGCTCTCGGGCGGAGCGATGTGCCGGACCGGACGCCTGTTCCCGTGCCAGCGGTGCCGTCGGCAGGTCGTGATCTGCCGGTCCTGCGACCGCGGCCAGATGTACTGCTCCCGGGCCTGCAGCGAGCGGTCCCGGGTCGAGAACCGCCGGGCGGCGCGGAGGCGCTACCGCCGCACCGAGCGGGGGCGCGAGACGGGCCGGATCCGTCAGCAGCGCTACCGGAGGCGTCAGGCGCTCCGGGCGCGCCTGGCCGCCCGGGCGGCGGCCGCGGGCCCGTTCCGCGCCGCTCCTTCGGCCCCGGCTGGCGCCGCTTTCCGCCCAACCGTTACGGACCACTCTTCCGGACCCCGGCGCGAGCCCCTATGTCGGGTGTTTCCGGCGCGATCGCGGCGCGAATCCGTGCCTCGATGCGTCATCTGCGGTCGGGTGTGCTCGCACCTGGTGCTGGCGGACCCCTGATCGCGTCATGGAGACACAACGGGAGGCGATTTCATGGCCATCGACGAGGAGATGCGGTCGACGATCGTGCGGCTGTCGCGGGCCGAGGGCTGGCCGGTCGGGACCATCGCACGGCATCTCGGCGTACACCACGGTACGGTGACGCGGGCGCTGCGGGCGGCCGGCGCGGAGCGGCGGCCGCGGGCGAAGTTCATCGACACCTTCGTGCCCTTCATCCGGAAGCAGCTCGAAGAGGAGCCGCGGCTGCCGGCCGGCACGCTCTGGCGGCAGGTCAAGGCGCGGGGCTATCAGGGCGGGGAGGATCACTTTCGCCACAGCCTGCGCGCCCTCGACCTCCGGCCCGCCCGGCGGCCCGAGCCGTCGATGCGGCTCCGCTTCCTGCCGGCGGAGCAGGCGCAGGTCGACTGGGCCGAGTTCGGGAAGGTCGACATCGGCCAGGCGCGGCGCCCGCTGATGGGGCTGCTGGTAACCCTCAGCTATTCGCGCCAGACCTCTCTCAGCCTGTTTTACGACGCGCGGATGCCGAGCTTCCTGCAGGGCCATGTCGAGGCCTTCGCAGCGTTCGGCGGTGTGCCCAGAAGGCTCCTGTTCGACAACCTCAAGAGCGCCGTGATCACGCGCCGGGGCAAGGCCGTCACCTTCCATTCGACCCTGCTCGCGCTGGCCGCCCACTACGCCTTCGAGCCGAGCGCCGCCTGGCCCCGGCGGCCGCAGGAGAAGGGGCGCGTGGAACGCCGCGTCCGCTTCGTGCGCACCAGCTTCTTCGCCGGTCGCGACCTCTCGGCCCCGCTCGACGAACTCAACGCCGCGGCCCGGGCGTGGTGCGCCGGCATCGCCGCCGAGCGGCCCTGGCCGGACGACGACCGCCAGCTCGTCCGGGACGCCTACGAGCGGGAAAAGCCGATGCTGGTGCCGCTGCCGGACGCACCCTTCTCGTGCCACGAGATTCGCCCGGCGCGCATCGACCGGACCTGTTACGCGCGGTTCGATACGAACGATTACAGCGTTCCGCCCGACTTCGCCGGAGCGACGCTGACCCTCGCCGCCGACCGCAGCACCGTCCGCCTCCTCGACGGTACCCGCGAGGTCGCGCGCCACCGGCGCTGCTACGACCGGCAGCAGGCCGTCAGCGACCCGGAGCATGCCCGGGCGCTGGCGGCGCGCAAGCGGCACGGCCGGGCCATGAGCCTGCGCGACCGGCTGCTGCGCGCCGTGCCGCGGGCGGAGGAGATGCTCGCGCACGCCGGGCATCGGGGCCGGAACGTCACGTACTGCGCCCGGATCCTGACCAAGCTGCTCGACACGCACGGCGCCGACGAGGTCGACCGGGCGATCGCCATGGCGCACGATCGCGGGTCATATCACCCCGAAACGGTGCGCGCCATCCTCGAGGAGCGCCGCCGCCGGCAGGGCCTGCCTCCCGTCAGCCTCGCCGACGACGACCGCGACGGCCGCGGCACGACTCCCCGGGCGACCGGCCTCGACGCCTACGACCGGCCCGCCGCGGCCGACCCGGACGCGTCATGAGCGACCTCAGGAAACGGGCCGCCGCCCTCGGCCTCCGCGGACTGCTCGAACGCTGGGAGGAGGTCGGCAGCGCCGGCTGGGTCGAGGAACTGATCGCCAGCGAGGAACGGGTGCGCCACACCCGCAGCTACGACCGCCGCCGCGCCGGGGCGCGGCTGCCGGCCTTCAAGCCGCTGGCGGACTTCGACTGGACCTGGCCGCGCGACCTGAGCCGCGACCGCGTCGAGGCCCTGATGAGCCTCGCCTTCATCGAGCGGGCCGACAACGCCGTGCTCGTCGGCGGACAGGGCACCGGCAAGACCATGATCGCCGCCAACGTCGCGCACCAGGCGCTCCTGCACGGCCACACCGTCCGCTTCGAGAAAACGCCGGAGTTGCTCGACAAACTCGTCGAGATCTCCTCGAGAAGCGAACTGCGCCGCCGCCTCGGAATCCTCGCCCGGCCCCGCCTGCTGGTCCTCGACGAGATCGGATACGTGACCCTCAAGAGCCCCGCGGCCGACCTCCTCTACGCCCTCGTCTCGCGGCGCTACCAGCGCCGCTCCACCCTGGTCACCACCACGCTGGCCTTCGCCCAGTGGGACCGCGTCTTCCCCAGCGCCGCCGGCATCGCCGGCACCGTCGACCGGCTGATGCACGACGCCGCCCTCATCACCATCGACGGTGATTCGTGGCGCACCCGGCGCGAAGCCGGATGACCTACGTCGACTTCGACGCGCTCAAGCGCCGGCCGCTCGAGGGCATCGCGGCGGACTGGGGATACGTCCGCGATCCCCAGGCCTCGACCCGCGCGAACCCCGTGCTCCGCGCGCCGGGCCAGGCGAAACTCGTCACGAAGCTGTGCCCCAACGGACACTGGGTCTACTTCAGTACCCTCGATAGCGATGACCACGGTACCGCGATCGACTTCCTGCTCCGTCGCGGCCTCTCCTTCGCCGAGATCCGCACCCGCTACGGCCAGCCCGCGGGCACCGCGCGCGACTTCCGCCGCCACTGGCACGCGGCCCTGCCGGATCCGGCGCCGGCCTGGCTGGTCGGCCGCGGCATCCGCCCGGAGACGCTGGCCGCCGCCCGCCCGCTGATCCGCCGCGACCGCCACGGCCGCGTCCTCTTCGCCCACCGCGACCGCCACCGCCGCCTCACCGGCTTCGAGATCGGCCCGCCCGACGGCGCGAGACGCTTCGCCACCGGCGGCTCCCGCAGCCTGTTCGCCGTCCGCGCCGGACACGCCGCCGACCTGAAAACCCTCGTCATCACCGAAGGCGCCGTCGACGCCCTCAGCCTGGCCCAGATTGAGCAGTGCCACCCCAGCCAGGCCTTCCTCTCCACCGCCGGCGCCCCCTCGCGCCGACAACGCGAGCAGATCGGACTCGCCGCCCGCACCCTACCCAACGTCCGCACCGTCGTCCTCGCACAGGACCACGACGAGGCCGGAGAGCGCCAGGCCGAAGCCTTGCGCCTTCAACTCGAGGTCCCCTCGCAGGTCGCGTTCCAGCGACGGCGTCCGCCCGAACACGCCGACTGGAACGACGTCATCTGCGCCGCCGCGACAGGCTGACGCCGCCGGAACGCCCGGGCCGGCGGGGTCACGGCGCACCCCTGTGCCGACGGCCAGCCGAAGCCTGCGCGGCGGCCGGAAGTCCCGGTCTCCGGACCCCGTTACGTAACGGGGCGCAAGGGATCAAGAAAGGCAACCCGATGGCACTGTCCAACGCCGAACGGCAACGGCGCTTCCGCCAGCGCCGGCGCGAGGGTCAGCCACCGGCGGCGCGGCGCCCGCCGCCGGACCGGCGCTCGCGCCGGCAGCGGCTGCACGACGCCATCGACGCCATCATCGCGATCCGGGAGGAATACCGTGACTGGCGGAACGCCCTGCCAGAGGCGCTGGAGACGACGGCGACCGCGGAACTCCTGGACCAGGCGGTCGAGGCCCTTGACGACCTCGACCTCGAAGCCCTGGCAGAACAGGAACTGCCCCGCGGGTTCGGTCGCGACGGGTGATGCAGGTACCCGCTGTAGCACCGTTACGTAACGCAGCGGCCGGACGGGCCGGAACCAACGAAGGCAGCGGCCGGCCGGCTCAAGGAGGCCGCTGAGCCACCCGCGATCCGTTCGGCGCCGAACGCGCCTTCCTGCCACCCGGCGGCAGGAGCTCCGGCAGTCGTACAATAGGGAAAGAAACGACCTTCGGAAAAGCGCGGCTTACCGCCAGAATCCCGCCGTTTTATTTCGCCGCCAACACCAGGTGCCTTCAAGACTGGCGGCAAGCAACGACTCCGGTGCCTTGACACGCGGATCCCGCAGCGCTGCCAGAACCGCGGGATCCCGTTCGCCGGCCACAATCGCTCGCAGGATCTGTTGGCCGGTCTTGCCCATGATGTCGCTGATCACCGAATCGATTCGGACATTCATTTGCGTCAACGCCTTCTGCATCTGCAACACACAGCGGGACTGATCCTCGGTCAGACGCTTGCGCTGGCGCACCAGAGACCGGACCGCGCCGTGCGCGTCCGGAGGGCGAAAACAGCCGCGGAGCAGGCCGTGAGCATGCAACTGCCAAATCCACTGACAATCCAGCACATCGCTTTTGCGGCCACTGATCTGACGGGTCAACTTCGGCGGCACCAGAATGACCGAGAACCCCGCACGGTCCAGATATTCGAACGCCGGGATCCAGTACACCCCGGTCGACTCCATCGCCACCTCGGTCACCTCATGCTTCTTCAGGAACGCGGCCAACTCCCTCAGGTCCCGGGTCAACGTGTCAAATTGTCGCACCGACTCCGAACACCGCTCCGGGTTGATGGCGACGTAATGCGTATCCTTGCCGATATCAATCCCGGCGCAGTTTGGATGGACCACACTGAGGGATCGAAGTTGGCCGGCCTTGCGGCGGTGCTTTCGTGGCATTGATTTTCTCCATCAGAGTCAGTGCCTACGAACAGGGGACCGTAGCGAAAAAGCTGATTCTCCTATACGAGGTCCGGAGGCCGAAGCCACCGCCCATCACTGACAACGCCCATGCACGGCCCGGGTCAAACTATTGGGCGGGCAACCCAAACGGGTGCACCATTGACAGACCGACCTCCGCGCTGCTCGTGGCAGCCCCAGTCTACCCGGTGGGTCTCGGCACCGCCCCTCGAGTTACTTGCGGGCAACGCGACCGGCAACGGTGGTTGAAACTATTGTCTGATAAGTGTTCCCCGCCCACGCGGGGATGAACCGGACGCCTACGGGAGGTTCCCGCCCAGATGACCGTGTTCCCCGCCCACGCGGGGATGAACCGGTGCAGGCGGAATCGACGATCGGGCAAGCGACGTGTTCCCCGCCCACGCGGGGATGAACCGGTCTCAGGGTTCATGGGGTGTCTCCAAGCGGTGTGTTCCCCGCCCACGCGGGGATGAACCGGAACGCGAGATCGTGGCCCGCGTCACCGACGCGTGTTCCCCGCCCACGCGGGGATGAACCGATGGCGGCTGGTTTTTTGTGGTTCGGCATGATGTGTTCCCCGCCCACGCGGGGATGAACCGGTATGCGGATTTCGCCCGACCCCTGTGTCGACGTGTTCCCCGCCCACGCGGGGATGAACCGGAGATGGTCATCGCCTGGGTGCTTTCCTGGGTGTGTTCCCCGCCCACGCGGGGATGAACCGGTGCGCTAGCTGGTAGCGCTAGCGGAAGCTGCGTGTTCCCCGCCCACGCGGGGATGAACCGACCTCATTGAGTCGAAGCTTGTAGGTTTCAGCGTGTTCCCCGCCCACGCGGGGATGAACCGTGAGCGACAACACACAATGCGCGGCCGATCTCGTGTTCCCCGCCCACGCGGGGATGAACCGCTCAACGGCGAGGTCGTGCGCGACCTGGAGTAGTGTTCCCCGCCCACGCGGGGATGAACCGCCGATTCCCGACGGGTCTAGAGACCTGTCCGTGTGTTCCCCGCCCACGCGGGGATGAACCGCCGCAGGCCGCGCCGAAGGTCCTGACAGACGGGTGTTCCCCGCCCACGCGGGGATGAACCGAGAGGAGAAGTTGTAGTCCTTCCGGGGTACGCGTGTTCCCCGCCCACGCGGGGATGAACCGCCAGCGGTAGTGCTCGGTGCCGTCGGAATCCGGTGTTCCCCGCCCACGCGGGGATGAACCGACCCCCACCACCACCGACTGCTACTACACGCCGTGTTCCCCGCCCACGCGGGGATGAACCGCCACGGCCGGAACGCGGTGGTCCGACGTACAGGTGTTCCCCGCCCACGCGGGGATGAACCGTCTGTTATCGGTCGATTGTCGATCGATTCAGGGTGTTCCCCGCCCACGCGGGGATGAACCGAAATAAATCAGGGTTACGGATGGTCAGAACTGGTGTTCCCCGCCCACGCGGGGATGAACCGGCAATCGACCCGTCGATGCGCGGTTCGTGTGGGTGTTCCCCGCCCACGCGGGGATGAACCGTTAGAGGTGGCAAGGCAAGAGTAACAGCATCTGTGTTCCCCGCCCACGCGGGGATGAACCGACAGTCCCGACGGTTCCACGTGGTCGTGCTTTGTGTTCCCCGCCCACGCGGGGATGAACCGATCGACGGCGTGATCGCGCTGGTGACGTCCATGTGTTCCCCGCCCACGCGGGGATGAACCGGTCGATCACATTATCCAGCCGGCGAACAAGCAGTGTTCCCCGCCCACGCGGGGATGAACCGGACGATGCGGTTTTTTGCGCGTGGCGGAATATGTGTTCCCCGCCCACGCGGGGATGAACCGGTGAACGGCGAGGTCGTGCGCGATACGGAGTAGTGTTCCCCGCCCACGCGGGGATGAACCGGAGACCGAATAAATGTGGAAGCTGATTCTCTTGTGTTCCCCGCCCACGCGGGGATGAACCGGAGACCGAATAAATGTGGAAGCTGATTCTCTTGTGTTCCCCGCCCACGCGGGGATGAACCGCCAACCCGATCATCGACACCGTGAAGCTTGTCGTGTTCCCCGCCCACGCGGGGATGAACCGAATAGTGACGCAAGATCACCAAGCATAACCTAGTGTTCCCCGCCCACGCGGGGATGAACCGCACGATCACGCCGTGCCGGGCGAGCAGTACGCGTGTTCCCCGCCCACGCGGGGATGAACCGACACCGACCTGCTGGCCGTGGAGGAGGATTCCGTGTTCCCCGCCCACGCGGGGATGAACCGGAGACGGGTGGCGGGAAGTGACCGATCCGGACGTGTTCCCCGCCCACGCGGGGATGAACCGTGGATTTTTCCGAGCGTGCTTACGCGTTTATTGTGTTCCCCGCCCACGTGGGGATGAACCGTAGGGCGGCTAGGGCGGCTAGGGCGTGTTCCCCGCCCACGCGGGGATGAACCGGTGCAATGGCGTACGGCGGCGTCGCGACTGATGTGTTCCCCGCCCACGCGGGGATGAGCCGTGATTGATTTAGCAGTGATTGAGTAGGGGTTGGTGTTCCCCGCCCACGCGGGGATGAACCGCTGAACGGCGAGGTCGTGCGCGACCTGGAGTAGTGTTCCCCGCCCACGCGGGGATGAACCCTGCTGCTGGCGGGCCGTCGCCTTCTCCAGGGTGTGATTCTCGAGTGGCAGGGTCATGCCGCCACGAATACGGATGGAAACTCCGCTTCGATTCCGTAATAACAGCCGGAACATCGTAGAGCCTGTTGATCGTGGAAAAATTGCAGGCCAGGCGACTGATTTTCGCGAAATCGGCCAAATCGGTGCAGGATTCCGAATGCAGATCAGAAAAGATCTTTTGATTTCAATGCACTAGAAAATTGACGGTTCGCCATACAGAAATCACACCATGGGTTACTGGGTCGATCGGGCGCAGGAACTGGGGCGGCCGGTCCCGCCGCCCGGGGGCGAGCGCCTGCTGCCGGCCTGACGACGAATTGCCGGCGAGAGTCGTCCCGACATGATGAAGCTTCGTTTCGGGCCCGACCTCGGTTTTCAGCTGCGGCTTGCGTCGGTGTCGGTGCTCCCCCGGAGAGCCCTGGCCAACACGTCCGGACTGGCGTTGCCGCCCGAAAGCACCACCACGACGGTCTTTCCCTCGACGTTGATCTTTCCCGCAAGGAGGGCGGCCAGGGCTGCGGCGCCCCCGGGTTCGACCACCAGTTTCAGGTGGCGGAGTGCATACCCGACGGCATGCAGGACCTCGGCATCGGTGACCGCCAGTCCGGGTCCGAGATGCGTCCTTCCCACCGCGAAGGCGATGTCACCGACCCTTGGGGGGATGAGAGAATCGCAGACGGTGGACACGCCCTCGCCGAGTTCCATCCGCTCGCCGCGTTCCAGCGACACGCGCATGTCGTCATGGGATGCGGGTTCCACGGAACGGATATCGATGTCGGGAAACCGGGCCCGCAGCACGGTGGCGATGCCCGCAATCAGTCCGCCGCCGCCGCACGGCACCAGGGCCACGTCCGGAACCCGGTCCCGCTCCAGGGTCTGGGCCGCAATCTCGAGTCCCACGGTTCCCTGACCGGAAACCACGAGCGGATCATCGAACGGGTGGACGAAATGACCGCCCCGTTCGGCCAGTACCTGTTCCCCGGCGGCTTCCCGCCCCTCGCGATGGCGGTCGTAGAACACGATGTCGCCGCCCAGCCTCCGCACGCCGTCGATCTTTGCCGGCGTGGCATCGCTCGGCATGACGATGGTGGCCGCCGCCCCGAACAGGGCGGCGGCACCGGCGACGCCCTGGGCATGATTCCCGGAGGACCACCCGACCACGCCCTGCGCAAGTTCCTCGCGGGGAATGGCGGCAATCCGGTTGTAGGCCCCCCGGAACTTGAACGAACCCGTTCGCTGCAGGCATTCCGCCTTGAGGAACACGCGGCCGCCGGTTTCCCGGCTGAGCATCCCGGATTCGAACAACGGCGTGACCCGGGCATGCCCGCGGACGGTGCGGGCGGCCTGCACCACGTCGTCTTCGGTGGGGGCGGCCGCACCGCCTCCGGCCCGGCTGACCGTCGTGCTCACGGGGCGGCCCTCCCGCTCACGTTGCCGGCATCGGTGCCCGGCCGGCGCGAGTGTACCGCAAGTCCGGGTCCGGGCTGCACGGGGAATTCGGAAGGTTATCCGGCCCGGCTGCCTGAACCGGGGCCCGGGCAGGGCCGGCCGGGTCGGGAGGGGCGGTCGCAGGGCGGCGGGCGGTCAGCGGTCGAAGTCCGGGAAACGGTCCACGAGCCGGCGGTGCACGGCCGGGTCGCCGGCGGCCAGCACGGTGCCGCCGGATCCCGGAGGCGAGCCGTCCCAGGCGCTGATCCGGCCGCCGGCCGCGGCGATGATGGCGGCGCCGGGCAGCACGTCCCAGGGCTGGATGTCGGATTCGACGACCACATCGATGTGGCCGGCGGCCAGCATCGCGTAGCCCCAGCAATCCGTGCCGTAGCGGACGTACCAGGCGTGGCCCGCGAGTTCCCGGAACGCCGCCTGCCCGGCGGTACTGCGGATCATTCCGGGCTCGGTCATGGCCACGATCAGGCGCTTCGCCGGCCGGGCTCGGGATGTCGTCACGCGCTCCCCGTTCAGCCAGGCGCCACCCGGCGACCCCCAGATCCGCTCGCCCGTGATGGCCTGATCGATCAGGCCGACCGTCGGACGCCCCTCCTCCAGCTTCCCGATCAGGGTGCCGAAGACCGGCAGCCCGGCCACGAACGCCTTGGTGCCGTCGATGGGGTCGAGAATCCAGGTGTGCTCGGCATCCGGGCGGTCCGACCCGTACTCTTCCCCCACGATTCCGTGATCGGGAAAGCGGCGGGCAATGGCCTGGCGCATCGCGGCCTCGGCCGTCCGGTCCGCGTCGGTTACCAGCTGGAGGCGGTGTCCCGCGCCTCCCTTCACGTCGATTCCGGCGGATGATCGAAACCGCGGCCGGATGGCGGTGCGGGCGAGGTCGGCGAGTTGGTGGGCAAAGTTCAGGAATTCGTCGCAGGCACTCATGGCACCGTATCTCGCGTGCGTCGAAGCCGACCATACAAGCCGACTGCCGGACCGAGCAGGCGGCGGTGCTTCGGCGTCGGGGTTCAATCTTCCCCGGCTGCTCCGCCCCACGGGAAAACGTCCCCGGCGATCGCCATCGATCGGCCCCGCACCGGGAGGCCGGGGCGGTGCGCGCCGGGCTTCCGGCCAGCGCGGTGCGCATTGGCGCCCGGAGACGATACCGGGTTCGGCCGGGCCCGGATCCGCGGCCCATGGTATACAGCCCGCATGTTCGCTGCTCTGCTTTCTTGCACTTGGTCCGGCCTCGGCCGCGCCGTCCCGCTCGCCCTCGTCACGGCGCTGGCCGGCTGCTCGATCTTCGAGGATCGGGAGGAAGTGGTCGAGCGGCCGGTCGAGGAGCTCTACAACACGGCGCTGGACGCCCTGCTGAGCGATGACTATCCGGTCGCGGTGGCGGAGTTCGAGCAGGTCGAGGCCCAGCACCCGTACTCGCAATGGGCCACCCGGGCGCAGCTGCTGGTCGCGTACGCGAATTACCTGAAGAACGACTACAGCTTCGCGATTGCAGCGGCGGAGCGGTACATCGACCTGCATCCGGGCAGTACCGACGTGCCCTACGCGCGGTACCTGATCGCGCTGTGCCACTACGAGCAGATCCCGGACGTGCGCCGCGACCAGACGCCGACCAATCTGGCCAGGGCGGCGCTCGAAGGGGTGATCGCCCGCTATCCCGGCAGCGTCTACGCGCGCGATGCGGCCGTGAAACTGGATCTGGTCTACGACCATCTGGCCGGCAAGGAGATGGAGGTGGGCCGGACCTACCTCCGGTTGCGGCAGTTCCCTGCGGCCCTCCGCCGGTTTGCAACGGTGGTCGAATCGTACCCGCAGACCACGCATGTCGCCGAAGCCCTCGCGCGCATGGTCGAACTGAATCTGGCTCTCGGCCTCGAGAGCGAGGCCCGGGTGCACGCTGCGGTGCTCGGCCACAACTACGCGAGCAGCGACTGGTACGCCTACGCCTACGATCTGCTGGAGGGCGGGGGACCGGACCTTCCGCAGGCATCCTGGTTCTTCGGGTTGTTCTGACCGGTCGGGGTCGCAGGTGCTGATCAGCCTTTCGGTCCGCGACATCGTTCTGATCGAGGCGCTGGATTTTTCGTTTGGCCGGGGGTTCTGCGTCCTGTCGGGGGAAACCGGGGCCGGCAAGTCCGTCCTGATGGAAGCGCTGGCGCTGGCCGCAGGCCGGCGGGCCGATGCCAGCCTGGTGCGGGCCGGAGCCGAAGAGGGCATGGTGACCGCGCGGTTCGAGGTGGACGCCGATCACCCGGCGGTCGCGTTTGCAGCGGAACACGGTATCAAGAGCGACGGCGGATTCCTGTGCCGGCGGGTGCTGGCCCGCACCGGCCGCGGCAGCGCCTTTGTCAATGACGTGCCGGTGACCGTCCGCCTGCTGGAGCAACTCGGGCATCGGCTGCTGCAGATTCACGGACAGCACGACCGGCGGGGTCTGCTCGACCCGTCGCGCCATCAGGGCTTTCTGGATGCCTTCGGAAGCCTCGGCGAGAACGTCGGGGCGGTGGGCGAGCGGTACCGCTGCTGGCGGGCTGCCGACGCCGCCCATCGCGAGGCGTCGGAACAGTGGAAGCGCAAGGTGGCGGACGAGCAGGAAGCCCGGGCCGCATTCGCGGAACTGGAGGCGCTGGCGCCGGTTCCGGGGGAGACCGACCGGCTGGCCGAGCGCCGGGCGTTCCTGATGCATGGCGCCCGGGTCGCGGCGGTGATCGGGCAACTGGCAGCCGCCCTGAGCGAGGATTCGGCGACCGCCGGCGCCACTCCCGTCCTGCAGAATGCCGTAGCGGCGCTCGATGCACTGCCGACCGAAGCGGGCCCGCTCGCGGAACTCAAGTCGGCCCTGCACCGGGCCCTGGTCGAACTGGGGGAGGCGTGCAACCTGCTTGACGCGGTACGGGCCGACCTGGTGTCCGATCCGCACGAACTGGATCAGGTGGAAGCCCGGCTCTTTGCCCTCCGTTCCATGGCGCGGCGCCACGAAGTGACCCCGGACGAATTGAGCGCAGTGCGCGACGAGTTGCGGGAACGGGTGGAGAGAACCGAGGCTGACGAGCAGCAGATCCGGGCGCTGGAACAGGCGGCGGAGAGTGCCCGTCGGGCGTTCGAGGCCGAGGTCGAGGCGCTGACGGCAAGCCGGCGGAAGGCGGCCGCGTACCTTGACGCGCGCATCGGGGACGAACTCGAGGCCCTGCGCATGGGGCACGCGCGCTTCGTGACCGGGCTCGTGGACGTGCCCCGGGAGAAGTGGGGGCCCGCCGGCGGGGAGCGGGTCCGGTTCGGGGTGGCGACCACCCGGGGTGCAGCCGTCGGGCCGCTCGAGCGGATCGCCTCCGGTGGCGAGCTGTCCCGGTTCCTGCTGGCGGTCCATATGGTCCTGGCCCGGATCACCGAGCCGGCGACGCTGGTATTCGACGAGATCGACGCCGGGGTCGGCGGGGCCGTGGCGGATGCCGTGGGTTCCCGCCTGGCCCGCCTGGCCCGCCGCCATCAGGTGTTTGCGGTCACCCATCAGCCCCAGGTGGCTGCGCGTGGCCATCGCCAGTGGCTGGTTGTACGGTCGGGGGATACGGTGTCAGCTGGCGAGTTGCACGCGGCGGAACGGGTGGAGGAGATCGCGCGCATGCTGTCGGGTCGAGGACTGAGCGACGAGGCTCGCGCCGCCGCCCGGCGGCTGCTGCAGGAGGGCCGTGAATGACGGCCGACCAGCGGACGATGGCCGTGGGGGAGTTGAGCCGGGAGCAGGCCCGGTCCGAACTCGCGCGCCTGGCCGCGGCCATCCTGCGGCACGACCGCGCGTACTACGTCGATGATCAGCCGAGGATCCCGGATGCGGAATACGATGCGCTTCGCGTCCGCAACGCAGCCATTGAGACCCGGTGGCCGGATCTGGTCCGCAACGACAGTCCGAGCGGGCGGGTCGGCGCCCCGCCGGCCAGCGGCTTTCGCAAGGTCCGGCATCCCCAGCCCATGCTCTCGCTCGACAACGTGTTCGATGACGGGGAGCTGCGGGAGTTCCTGAACCGGGTCCGGAAGTTCCTGAGTCTGGAGGCCGGAACCGAGATAGCGGTGGTGGCCGAGCCCAAGGTCGATGGTCTCTCGGCCTCGTTGCGTTACGAGGACGGCAGGTTCGTGGCCGGTGCCACCCGCGGCGACGGCCAGACCGGTGAAGACGTGACCCGGAACTTGCGGACGCTGGCCGCCGTGCCCCGGCAACTGGAGGGATCGGCGCCGGCGCAACTGGAGGTGCGCGGAGAAGTGTACTTCCCGGTCGAATCGTTTGACCGGCTGAACGCTGATCAGCACGCCGCCGGCAAGCGAACCTTCGTCAACCCCCGCAATGCGGCCGCCGGATCGGTCCGGCAGATCGATCCGATGGTTACGGCGGAACGCGGTCTCGGGTTTTTTGTCCACAGCTGGGGGACTCTTTCTGAGACCCTGGGAGACACGGTGACCGAGGTCCGGGAGCGGCTGGCCGGTTTCGGCTTCGAGATGACCCCCGGTACCGAGATCTGCCGGGGCACGACCGACATGATCGATTACGTACAGCGGCTCTATGCCGGTCGAGCAGAGCTCGGTTTCGACGTGGACGGGGTGGTCTACAAGGTGGACCGGCTCGATTGGCAGCAGCGGCTGGGCGCCTCGACGCGCGCCCCGCGCCATTCGGTGGCGCGGAAATTTCCGGCCGAGCAGGCCAAGACCAGGGTCCGGTCAATCGATGTCCAGGTGGGCCGCACCGGGGCCCTCACTCCGGTCGCCCGGTTGGCGCCGGTCACGGTGGGTGGCGTGGTCGTGACCCGGGCGACGCTGCACAACCGCGACGAGATCGCCCGTCTCGACGTGCGCGAGGGCGACCGGGTTACCGTGCAGCGCGCAGGAGATGTGATTCCCCAGATCGTGGAGGTGGATCTCGACGCCCGTCCGGCCACCGCGGTGCCGTTCGGATTCCCCGCCCGGTGCCCGGCTTGCGGCCGGCCGGCGGAACGCGAGCCCGAAGAAGTGGTGATCCGCTGCCCCGGCGGCCGGGACTGCGAGGCACAGGCGTTTCAGCAACTCGTGCATTTCGTCAGCCGCAACGCCTTTGCGATCGAGGGCCTTGGCGAACGCCAGCTCCGGGCGTTCTGGGATCGCGGCATCATTCGCGAACCGGCCGACATCTTTCGGCTGGCGGAGGATGACGAACGGCTGGCGGAACTGAGCCGGGAGAAGGGCTGGGGTCCGGTTTCCGTGCACAAGCTTCAGGCAACGATCAGGGCCTCGCGCGAGATTCCGCTGGAACGCTTTCTGTTTGCATTGGGCATCCGTCATATCGGGCAGGGCAATGCCGCCCAGCTGGCCCGTGCCACCGGGTCATGGACGGGGCTGCTGGACCGGGCGGTCAGGGCGCGGGATCCGGATTCACCGGCCTGTGCCGAACTCGCGGGGATAGACGGGATCGGCGCGGCCCAGCTCCGCTCCCTGGTCGCCTATTTCGCGGATCCGGCGACGCGGGCGGCGGTCGAACGCCTGCACGCTGCCGGTGTGCGTGTGCGGGATGCAGAGCCGACGGCTGTCGGTACGCCTCTTTCCGGACGGACCGTGGTCTTTACCGGCACCCTTGCCGGGTTGTCCCGGAACGAGGCCAAGGCTCGGGCGGAGGCGCGGGGGGCGCGGGTGGCGTCATCCGTTTCCGCGAGAACCGACTACGTGGTTGCCGGCGAAGGCAGCGGGTCAAAGCGAAAGAAGGCCGAAGCACTGAACGTCACCATAGTGGACGAAGAGGGATTCCGGGCGTTGCTTGCGGACTGAGGTTCGCGTCCTGTCACCTTAACGGCCTCAAGCCTGATGCCGGTTGCGCCAGGGCGGGGTCCGACGAGAAGGTCCGGCTTCGTGAATTTCGCGCAGTTCCAGCACGACGATCCGGGTGCGGCCTCTCGACAGCTACCATGCCATGCCCGGCGGCCGCCGCAGCCATCCCCGATTATGAAAACCGGGAAGAATCGATGTTTGCACCCGGACGCTTTGCCAGGTTGCCACGACGTACTGTTGGTGTCCCGGTGAGCGCCGTTATCTGGATTGCGCTGGCCGGAACCCATGCGCTGGCGGCGGGCCCGCCGAAGCTCCTTTTTCCCGTGCTCTGCGAGATCGGACGGGAGTGCTGGCACTTTGCCTACATGGACCTTCTTCCGGGCCCTGCCTACCGGGATTACCACTGCGGGCTGCGGACCTACGAAGGGCACAAGGGAACAGATATCGCCCCGGTCGACCCGGAAGTCCGACTCCCTGTCGTTGCCGCGGCCGACGGGGTCGTTGCGGGACTGCGCGACGGGATGGACGATGCCCCGATGCAAGCACCGGAACCGGTCCGGGCCGGCCGGGAATGCGGCAACGGCGTGCGTCTGGATCACGGAAGCGGCTGGACGACCCAATACTGCCATTTGCAACGCGGAAGCATCCGGGTGCGCAAGGGCGCACAGGTGGTGGCGGGGGACGTGCTGGGACGGACGGGGAGCTCCGGATGGGCAGAACTCCCGCATCTGCACTTCCAGGTGGAGAGGAACGGCCGCCCGGTCGACCCTTTCAGCGGCGCACAGGCGACAGACCCGTCCCGATGCGACATGCCGGCGTCCGGTGGGGAGCGGACGGGGCTTTGGCGGAACCCGGAGCTGGCGGCGGGCTACCTGCCTGCGATCATGCATCGCGCCGGCCTGACGACAGAAGTTCCCGAGAAGAGACGGGCGTACCATGGAGGCTATCCGCGGACCGCGCCGACGACCGCGCCGGCGCTTGTCGGATACGTGGTCCTGTTGGGAGCGTTCTGGGGCACGGTGATCGAGACCTCGATTACCGGGCCGGACGGGCGAATCCTGTTCCGGCACCGGCGCTCCATCAACGAGAACAGGGCGCGGTACTTCGCCTATGCCGGAAAGCACCGGAAGTCCGAGGAATGGGAGCCGGGCGTATACCGTGCAGAGTTTGCCGTTACCGAGGATTCGCCGGCGGGGCCTTTTCAGCTCGAAGGTGGCGCGGAAATTACGTTGCGGTAGGACAGAAAACAGGGACGGGAGGCCCTTGCACATGCCCGGAGATTCCTGGCCGGACCGTGCAGCGGCCTGCAAGCACACCAAGCAGTGAGCATCCACACGAAAAGCAAAATGCCCGCCCTTGCGCTGACAAGGAACCTTATCCGGTGGACGCCGCCACCGCTGTCGCCATTGGGCGCCGCCGGTGGGCGGGAAGTGTGAACCTTGCGCCTGTCCGTACCCGGCAGGGTGTCGGTCCTTCGCAGCACAAGATTCGCATACAGGGCTGAGCGGCCCTGCCACCGGGAATCGGCGAAGATCGTCAGCTGTCCCTGCCGGCCGCTGTTCGCATGACCAGCACTTGCCCGGTTTCGACGAAATTCGGTCCCTGCTCAACCCGGACGAATCCGGGGGCAGCGGTCGCACCGCACGGGTTACGGCGTTCCCGTGCCGGAAGTACCCGGGCCGACCGGCGTTTCCGGATGCGACGATTCCAAGCGATCCATCGAAACAAATGATCACAATGTGATCTTTCTTCAGACGATATTTGTGCTATCATGCTGGTGCGGTGCTGATCTCCCGGGAATTCGGAAGGATGACCAGGTGCCGGTACCACCGGCGTTGGACATGGACTGGCGTCGCAGCAATCACAGGCGTGGACTGTTGCCGTCTTCGGTGCAGCTGTCTGCTCAAGGTCGACCGGTCGAACCGCTGACCTTGACAATGAGGGTTGAGGCGACCGGCAAATGGTGAACGCTTTCGCCGTCTCGTATCGTGCGGCGTCCCCAATTCGAACCATGAGGTGATCCGTGAACCCGCCGCCGACCCCACACGACGAACTGTTCCGGGAGATGGTCTCCCAACCGGACCGCGCTCTCGCGCTCTTCAAGGATTATCTGCCCTCCAAGGTGGCCTCGCTGCTTGATCTCAGCACCCCGCCCGAGGCGCTGGAGGGGAGCTTCGTGGATGCCGCTGCCAGATCCCAGTGCGATGCGCTGTTCAGGGTCAAGCTCAGAACCGGGCATGATGCGAGGATATTCTTGTTACTCGAACACAAGAGCAGAGTAGACGCCCGCACTCCCCTCCAGATCCTCAAGTACATGGTCAACATCTGGCAGCGCGAGAGCACCGGACGGATCGGGGACCGGTTGCCGCCGATCATCCCGATGGTCTTTTTCCATGGATCGTCAAAATGGACCGTGCCGCGCTCGGTACCCGAGATGATCGACGCTCCCGATGCGTTGCGGCCGTGGCTGAGGGAGTTTGCATACATACTCCACGATCTGGGTGAGATCGAGCCGCAGCAGTTGTCCGGGTCGCCGGAGGTCCGGGCGGGTCTGCTGGCGCTCCGGGAGGTACATGCGGTCGAGATTCGGCCTGACGTGCTGGACCTGATCACCAGCGGTCCCGTTGCAGAAAGTCCGTTCGAGGGGCATATTTTCCGCTATCTGGTCAGGTACAGAAGCCTGACACAACCAATGCTGGAGGCGTCACTGCGCCGCACGAATCCGGACCGATGGGAGGGGATCATGGGCACGATTGCGGAAACTTGGCTTAAACAGGGCGAAGCCAGGGGCGAAGCCAGGGGCAGAGCCGCGGGCCGGGCCGAAGCGCTGGAGAACGTTCTGGTGCGTCAACTGGAACTGCGTTTCGGGAGGTTGCCCAATGCGGCTCACGAACGAATCCGCGCCGCATCCATCCCGGCGCTGGAAGCCTGGGCAGATGCCGTGCCGTTCGCTGCGAATCTCGAAGAGGTCATGACCGCCCGGCCAGCGCCCTTATCCCGGTAACGGAGCCCGAATCGGGCGCCCAGCGTGGACCTACAGCCCCGTTCGATCCTGTTGACCTTGCTGCGCCGCACGAATCCGGACCGATGGGAGGGGATCATGGGCACGATTGCGGAAACCTGGCTTAAACAGGGCGAAGCCAGGGGCAGAGCCGCGGGCCGGGCCGAAGCGCTGGAGAACGTTCTGGTGCGTCAACTGGAACTGCGTTTCGGGAGGTTGCCCAATGTGGCTCACGAACGAATCCGCGCCGCATCCATTCCGGCGCTGGAAGCCTGGGCAGATGCCGTGCCGTTCGCTGCGAATCTCGAAGAGGTCATGACCGCCCGGCCAGCGCCCTTATCCCGGTAACGGAGCCCAAATCGAGCGGTCGGCGTGGACCTACAGCCCCGTTCGATCCTGTTGACCTTGCTGCGCCGCACGAATCCGGACCGATGGGAGGGGATCATTGGGCACGATTGCGGAAACCTGGCTCAAACAAGGCGAGGCCAGAGGCGAGGCCAGAGGCGAGGCCAGGGGCGAGGCCAGGGGCAGAGCCGCGGGTAGGGCCGAAGCGCTGGAGAACGTTCTGGTGCGTCAGCTAGAACTGCGTTTCGGGAGGTTGCCCAATGCGGCTCAGGAACGGATCCGCTCCGCATCGATCCCGACGCTGGAAGCCTGGACAGAGGCCGTGGTGGTTGCTGCGAGTCTTGATGAGGTACTGGCCGTGCGGCCTACGCGCTTACCCCGGTAGCGGAGCCCGAATCGGGCGGCAGGACGGATCTACGGACCTGTTCGATCGTGTTGGCTTTGCCGGGGCACCGCACGGATTTCCGGATGATGGCCCGAGGGGCCCCTATTCTTTCTCTGTTGGCGACACCGGTCCGTAGCCCGTTGTGGCGGTATCCACCTGACCCCGTCCGGAGCCCGGCGGTTTATGGGGACGGTGACTGCACCGGTCTCGGCGTTCCCGTGGACATCTTTGTCATTCGGGACGTTGTCCAGCAGAGCGAAGATCCGGAACGAGCGCCGACCAGAAGGGCTCGGCAGCGGGAGTGCTCTTCCGGTTGATCGGTCGTCCGGTCGGGCGGTCTTGCTGGTGCCCTGACAGGTTCGCACCCGTTTCCGTATGGAGCATGGCAAATGCGCGATTCTCCGGGGGTAGCGGCCATGAAACTCGGGTTTGATCCTGTCTAAAGCCGTTGCGTTTGACGGCAAACGGCTGGTCGGGGCGTGGCGTCAACGAGACGCCGGCCGAAAAGCATGGTGCCGTGCTCCATGCCAACTTCGCGATCATGCGTTCCTGACCGGTCCGGGCCGCGCGACGTGACCGGGCATGTAGATTCTGAGTCCGCCGCCGGCGGTTTTTTCCGGCCGGGCAGGGATTTCCGCCGCAAACCTGGGTGAGGCTCTCAATCCCTTGTTCCGGCCGGCTCGATGCGCTAGCATGAGCCGAGCGCCGATTTGAGTTCCAGCTTGCGGGCGCTATAGAAATCCGGCTAAAGCGGTGGCAGGGAGATGCCGCCGGCCAGGGCCTCGGCGCCGCTCCTGTCGCTGATGTTCCCTCCTCCGCCTCTCCTCCGCACACCTCCAAGTGCTGGAACGTCACGCCGCGGGCACCTGATATGTCCGCGGGCCAAGGAGGAGACTTCATGTCGAATTCCAACGGCGGAACCGCCGCCAGTTCACACCCGGAAACCCAGGTTCTGCATGTCGGTCACCGTGCCGACCCGACCACCGGTTCGGTTGCGGTACCGATTCACCAGACAACGTCGTACCAGTTTCGCGACACCGAGCACGCCGCCAACCTGTTCGCGCTCACCGAGCTCGGCAACATTTACACGCGGATCATGAATCCGACCTGCGACGTGCTGGAACAGCGCATGGCCGCACTTGAAGGAGGTGCCGCGGCGCTGGCCCTGGCCTCCGGACAGGCCGCATCCGCCTATGCGCTCCAGAATCTCGCGCATGCCGGTGACAACGTGGTGAGTTCGACAGATCTGTACGGCGGCACTTGGAACCTGTTTGCCAACACCCTCCGTGATCAGGGGCTGGAGATCCGGTTTGTCGATCCGGCCGATCCGGAATCCTTCCGCCGCGCGACCGACGACCGAACCCGCGCCTACTACGCCGAGACCCTTCCGAATCCGAAACTCAATGTCTTCCCGATCCGCGAGGTCGCGGACATCGGACGGGGATTCGGCATTCCGCTCATCATGGACAACACGGCGTGCCCGATTCTCTGCAAGCCGCTTGACCACGGGGCGGCGATTGTCGTGCATTCGGCGACCAAGTACATCGGCGGTCACGGAAACTCGATCGGCGGCCTGCTGATCGATGGCGGCAACTTCGACTGGTCGGCGCACCCCGAGCGCCAGCCGGCCCTGAACACGCCCGACCCCAGCTATCACGGCGCGGTCTGGACCGAGGCGGCCAAGCCGCTCGGACCGATCGCCTATATCCTGAAAGCGCGCACCACCCTGCTCCGGGATCTGGGTGCTCCGCTCAGCCCCTTCAACGCCTTCCTGATCCTGCAGGGGCTCGAAACCCTGCCGCTGCGGATGCGGGAGCATTCACGGAATGCCGCCCGCGTGGCCAGGTTCCTCGCCGACGCCCGGGGGGTATCCCAGGTGATCCATCCGGATCTCATGTCCGGTGAAGCCCGCCGCCGGGCTGAGGCGTACCTCACGGGAGGGTTCGGCGGGTTGGTCGGATTCGAACTCGCCGGCGGCCGCGCGGCCGGCCGGGCCTTCATCGATGCCCTCCAACTCCACTACCATCTGGCCAACATCGGCGACGTCCGGAGCCTCGCCATCCACCCGGCGACGACCACCCATTCACAGTTGTCCCCGGACGACCAGATCAAGACGGGCGTCACCGACGGTTATGTCCGGCTTTCGGTGGGCCTCGAGCACATCGACGACATCATCGCCGACCTGACCCGGGCCCTGGCCGCCGCCGCCTCCGCCTGAAGGAAGCCCCCGCGGCCGCGTTGCGGCCGCGGCCGCGGGAGCCATAATGCCGGGCGTGTGCAGGCGCATTCCAAAGGATCGGACCATGCTGGATCGTTTTCCCGTGAACAAGGACGCTTGGTCGGGACCCGTGCTCGTGACCGGTTCGGGAGGCTGCATCGGGGCCTGGACGGTGGCCCTGCTGGTGCGGGCCGGGGTCGAGGTGAGGGCTCTTGACCGCGACCCGGACCCGGCGCGGCCGGCGCTGCTGATGCGGGAGAAAGACCGGGCCAGGGTGCAGTGGACGGTGGCCGACATCACCGATCCCGACGCGGTACGGAAGGCGGCGGCAGGCTGCCAGGCCATCATCCACCTGGCCGCCCTCCAGGTTCCGTTCTGCAAGGCTGACCCCGTCGGCGGCGCCCGGGTCAACGTGGTCGGCACGGTCAACGTGTTCGAGGCCGCCCGACACGAGGGTATTCGCCGCATCGCCCATGCCAGTTCCATTGCCGCGCACAGCTTCTTTCCCCGCTCCACCTATCTCAAGACCCTGTACGGGGCCTACAAGACCTGCGGCGAGCAGCTCGCCGAGGTCTACTGGCAGGACTGGCAGGTGCCGAGTATCTGTCTGCGGCCCAGCGTGGTGCAGGGAGTCGGCCGCGACCAGGGCGTGACGTCCAAGACGACCGTCGCGATCCAGGCCGCGGCTCTTGGCGTCCCCTACACGGTCCCCTTCAGCGGCGCGGTCGCGTTCCTGCACGCCGGCGAGGTGGCGTCCGCCTTCATCCGTGCGGTCGCCACCGCCAGCCGCGGCGCGCCGGTGTTCGACATCAACGGTACCGCTACCACCGTGGAAGCGATCGTGGAGCAGATCCGCTCCCTCGCACCCGAATCCGACATCAGCATTGCCGGCGAGCCGCTCCCGTTTCCGGCGGAACTGTCGGATGGGCCGGTCCGTGCCTATCTTGGGGATTACGGCTCCATCGCGCCCGAGGAGGGGGTGGAGAGCACGTTTCATGCGTTTCGGACGCTGGCGGAGGAAGGCCGCATGTCGGCCTCCGATGTCCGCTGACCGGGCAGCGCCGGCGGGGGCGGTCTGACGCGGGCGAGGACCGGGTGGATCCGCTGACCGGGGACGGAGACCGGCGCCCGGTTGCCTTCGCTGCCGATCATGCCGGTTTCGCGCTCAAGGAATGTCTGTTGCAGCGTCTGCGCACGGACGGTGTGCCCGTGGTGGATCTCGGTACCCGGTCCGCCGACCCGGTCGATTACCCTGACGTCGCGGACGGGCTGGTCCGGGCGTTGTTGCGGGGCGAGGCCCGGCGAGGGGTGGCGGTCTGCGGCACCGGGCTCGGGATCAGCATGGCGGCCAACCGGCACCCCGGCATTCGGTGTGCACCCAGCCACGATCCTGATACGGTGCGGCTCGCCCGCGCCCACAACAATGCCAACGTGCTGGCCCTGGGCGCACGGTTCGTCGATCCGGACACAGCGTGGACGTGCCTGCAGATGTTTCTCTCGACCCCATTCGAGGCCGGACGCCACGCCGACCGCGTCCGCAAGCTCGGTTGAGCCGCACCTTGCCCGGTCAACCCGGTGCGCCGGCGGCGGCCCTTGCGGACCCTCTCCGCGTGCTCGGCGGAGACCCCGAGGTTCAGGCCGGAATCAGCCTGGAGCTGACCCGCCAGCGCGAGACGATCGAACTGATCGCATCCGAGAACTTCACCAGTCCGGCGGTCCTCGCTGCCCAGGGCTCGGTGCTCACGAACAAGTATGCCGAAGGCTATCCGGGCCGCCGCTACTACGGCGGCTGCTCGGCCGTCGACGGCATCGAGACGCTGGCGATTCGCCGGGCCTGCGAACTGTTCGGCTGCGCCCATGCCAACGTGCAGCCGCATTCCGGTTCCGCCGCCAACCAGGCTGCCTTCCTCGCCCTCATCAAGCCGGGGGATACGGTACTGGGCATGAGCCTGGCCGCCGGCGGGCACCTGACCCATGGCAACGCGCCCAACGTGTCCGGCCGCTGGTTCCGTTCAGTCGGGTACGGCCTGGACCGCGACGGGCGCATCGATTACGAGCAGGTGGCGCGGTGCGCGGCCGAGGCGCGCCCGCAGCTGATCATCGCCGGGGCGTCCACCTACAGCCGCACGATCGATTTCCAGCGATTTCGTGCGGTTGCCGATTCGGTAGGGGCCTTTCTGCTGGCGGATGTGGCCCATTACGCGGGCCTCATCGCGACTCGCCGTTTCCCCTCGCCGTTCCCCCACGCCCACGTCGTCTCCACCACCACTCACAAGACCCTTCGGGGGCCGCGTGGCGGCATGCTGCTGACCAACGATCGGGATCTCGCCGGGCGCATCGACCGGGCCCTGTTTCCGGGTCTCCAGGGCGGTCCCCTGATGCATGTCATCGCCGCCAAGGCGGTGGCGTTCGGAGAGGCGCTGCAGCCAGCATTCGCCGCCTACATCGACCGGGTTTGCGGCAATGCGGCGGCCCTCGCGCGCGTCTTGCTGGAACGCGGCTTCGATCTCGTCTCGGGGGGAACCGACACGCACATGATGCTGGTCGACCTGCGTGCTCACACGCTCACCGGACGCGACGCCGAGCAGGCGCTCGAGCGGGCCGGCCTGACCTGCAACAAGAACGCGGTCCCTGACGATCCGCAACCGCCGCGGATCACCTCGGGAATTCGGCTTGGATCCCCGGCGGCGACGACCCGCGGCCTGGGGGAAGGGGAGTTCCGGCACATCGGGCACCTCATCGCCGACGTTCTCGACGGACTGCGGGCGAACGGCTCCGAGGGGAACGCCAATGCTGCCGCCGAAGCCCGCGTACGCCGGCAGGTGGCCGACCTGGTCGGCCGGTTTCCCCTGTATGCGGAGCCGGCCGGCGGCCGGCGGGAGTCCGCCTGATGCGCTGTCCGTTCTGCGGTGCCGAGGACACCCGAGTCACCGATTCCCGCCCGGACTCCAACAAGACGGTCACCCGCCGCCGGCGCAACTGCGAGGAATGCGGTATGCGCTTCACCACTTACGAACGCATTCACCTCCGGGAACTGACCGTCGTCAAGAAGAATGAACAGCGGGTTCCGTTCGACCGGGACAAGCTCGTGCGCTCGATGGAGATTGCCCTCCGCAAGCGGGACGTGACGCCAGAGCGGATCGAGCAGACGGCCAACGCCATCGTGCGCCGCCTCGAGGTCTCGGGCCAGTCGGAGTTTCCGTCAACGGACATCGGCGGCCTGGTCATGCAGGCCCTGAAGCGGATCGACGACGTTGCCTACGTGCGCTATGCCTCCGTCTACCGCAATTTTCGGGAAGCCGAGGAATTCGAGCGAGCGGTCGAGAGCCTCCGCGACGGTGAATCCATCACGTAGACCGGCGCCCATGCGCACGGCCCTCGCCCTCGCCCGTCAGGCGGCTGGCGCAACCTGGCCGAACCCGGCCGTGGGCTGCGTCATCGTGGCGGCCAGCGGGCGCGTGGCCGGACAGGCGGCGACGGCCTGCGGCGGCCGCCCGCACGCCGAAATCCGGGCGCTGGAACAGGCCGGGGAGCGGGCGCGGGGAGGCACCGCGTACGTAACCCTTGAACCCTGCGCCCACGACGGCGCCACCCCGAGCTGCGCCCGGGCGCTGGCCGCCGCCGGGATCGTGCACGTGGTGATGGCCATTCCCGATCCCGATCCCCGGACCAACGGGGCCGGTGCCGGTCTGCTGGCCGCCGCCGGCGTCGACGTGACGTGCGGCCCGGGGGCGGACGACGCGAAGCGGTTGCATGCCGGGCATCGGTGCCGGGTGAACCTGGGGCGGCCCCACGTCACCCTCAAGCTCGCCGCCTCGCTGGATGGCCGGATCGCGACCTCGGCCGGTGCCAGCCAGTGGCTGACGGGCCCGCTGTCGCGGCGCCACGCGCACCTGCTTCGCGCCCGCCACGATGCCGTTCTGGTGGGGGCCGGCACCGCCCACCACGACGATCCGGAGCTCCTCTGCCGACTGCCGGGGTTCGGCCAGCGATCCCCGGTCCGCGTCCTGGTGCTCGGCACCCGCACACCGGTTCCCTCCGGCCGCCTGCTGGCGACGGTCGGGGCCGGTCCGGTCTGGCTGCTGGCGGATGCCGGGCGCCGGGCGCGGGCGGCGCCGCTGGAGGCTGCCGGCGCCCGGATCATCGACGTCGCGGTCGCCCCGGACGGCCACCTGTCACTCGAAGGGGCGCTGGCGGCCCTCGCCGCCCACGGCATGACGTCCGTGCTGGTTGAAGGCGGCCAGAAGGTTGCCACGTCCCTGCTCCGCCAGCGCCTGGTCGACACGGTGGTGTGGTACGGCACCGATGCCATCGTCGGCGGCGATGGCCTGGCGGCGATCGGTGCGCTCGGCCGTACCGCACTTGCCGAAACCGGGGATTTCCGCACCGTGGCCGGACGCCGGCTGGGACCCGACCACGTGCGCTTCCTGGAACGGATCTCCTGATCCCGGAAGCCCGCTTCCCCGGTTTCGGATTACACTCGCCCGATCATCACCGACGGCAGTACCCACCCTCCATGTTCACCGGCATAGTGGTCGATACCGGCACCGTCGCCGAGACTTCGGCGTTCGCCGCACCGGCCGTCCGAATCCGTCCGGTCCGCATGCCGCCGACGCTCCGCCCCGGAGCCTCCGTGGCGTGCGCCGGCATTTGCCTCACCGCAACGGCGGTCGACCCGGAAAGCTTCACGGTCGACCTGTCGCCGGAAACCCTGGTGCGTACCACTGCCGGCCAGTGGCGGCCGGGCACCCGGATCAATCTCGAGTATTCGCTGCGGGCCGGCGACCCGCTGGACGGGCACGTCGTGACCGGTCACGTCGATGCTGCTGCGGCCGTTCTCGACATCACGGCCACCGGTGACAGCCGGGTCGTCGGCATCGCGCTGCCCGACCCCCTGGCCCCCCTGGTCGCGCCCAAGGGGTCCATTGCCATCGACGGGACCTCCCTGACCGTCAATGCGGTGGACGCCGACCGGTTTTCCGTCACGCTGATTCCGCACACGCGCCGCGTCACCACCCTGGGGGGCCTCCGGGTCGGGACCTCGGTCAACCTCGAGGCCGACGTCCTTGCGAGATACGTATCCCGCGCGCTGCGGCTTCCGGCGGCCGGAGGCGTGCGTTGACGCTTCCCGCCACCCGTCCCGGCCACGTCTTTGCCTCCGTCGAGGCCCTGATCGACGAAGCCCGCAACGGCCGGATGTTCGTGCTCGTCGACGATGAACAGCGCGAAAACGAGGGTGATCTGGTTGTTCCCGCCCAGATGGCGACGCCGGACGCCATCAATTTCATGGCCACCCACGGGCGCGGGCTGATCTGCCTGGCCCTGACCACCGAGCGGACCCGCCAGCTCGGCCTGGAACCCCTCGACCGCCGCAACCCCGGCCCGCGGGACACGGCGTTCACGCTTCCGATCGAGGCCCGGGAGGGCGTGACCACCGGCATTTCCGCCGCCGACCGCGCCCGCACGATCCAGGTCGCCATCGACCCGCACAGCCGCGCCGACGACCTCCGCACCCCCGGCCACGTCTTCCCGCTCGCTGCCCGGGACGGCGGTGTGCTCCTGCGGGCGGGCCATACCGAGGCCGCCGTCGACGTCGCGCGCCTCGCCGGCCTCGTCCCGGCGGCCGTCATCTGCGAGATCATGAAGGCCGATGGCACCATGGCGCGGCTTCCGGATCTGGTGCCGTTCGTCGAGCACCATCGGCTCTGCCTCGGCTCCATCGAGGACCTCATCGCCTGGCGGGTGCGGCACGATCCGATCGTCGTGCGCGAACTGGAATCGGAGTTCCATTCGGACGAGGCCGGCCGGTTCCGGCTCTATCTCTTCCGGAACACGGTGCTTGACGTCGAACACATCGCTCTCGTGAAGGGCGATATCGGGGACGGCCGGCCGGTCCCGGTCCGCGTCCATGCGCTCGACGTCCTGGCCGACGTGCTCGGCGGCGGCACCGACGCCGCCGGGCGGGAGCGGGCCGGCACCCTGCGGGCGGCCATGCGGACGGTGCAGGCGATCGGCCGCGGGGTCATCGTCCTCATTCGTGAATCGGTCACGTCCGGCCTGGCCCGGCGTCTCACGGCCGGCGACGCGCCGCCCGGCGACCTCCGCGAACACGGCATCGGCGCCCAGATCCTCCGCGACCTGGGGGTGCGGGAGATGATTCTCCTCACGCATACCCAGCGCCCGATCGTCGGGCTCGAGGGATTTGATCTCAAGGTGGTGGAGCGCCGCCGGCCCGATGAGGCGGTGCGATGAGTGGTACCTTTCTGCTCGTCCGCTCCCTCTTCTATCCGGACCTCGCCGAACAGCTGACCCGGGGGGCCGGGGCAGCACTGGAGGCGGCCGGGCGTCCGTGGGAGAGCGTGGATGTGCCCGGCGCCTTCGAGATTCCGGGGGCCATCGCCCAGGTCGCCCGGGGGGCCGACTACGCCGGCTATGTCGCCCTGGGCTGCGTGATCCGCGGGGAAACCACCCACTACGATTACGTATGCCGCGAAAGCGCCCGCGGATTGATGACGCTCGCGGTTCGGGACCGGCTGGTGATCGGCTACGGCATCCTGACCTGCGAATCGCGGGCCCAGGCGCTGGAGCGGGCCGATCCGTTGCGGGGCAACAAGGGGGGAGCGGCGGCGCAAGCCGCCCTGGCGGTGGCCGCCCTGCGCCGCCGGTTCCCTCCGGCGTGAGCGCCCGGCCCCGGGGCGGCCGGCGGACCCCGGCGCGCGAGGCCGCCGTGCAGGCCCTGTTCCAGGTCACGGTCGCTGCGGCTGCGCCCGAGCGGGTAGTCGAGGAGTTTCTCGCGAATCCCGTCATCGGTGCGCCGGTGGCGCACCGGTCCCGGTTCCGGCGCATCGTGACCGGCGCCGGCGGCCGCCTTGCGGAACTCGATGCGCGGATCGAGCCGCTGCTGGGCGAGGGATGGTCGCTGAAACGCCTCGATACCACGCTGCTCTGCGTGCTTCGGTGCGCCGTCTGGGAACTGCTCGACCCGTCCCGGGCCGCGCCCGCCCGCGTGGTCATCGCCGAGTACCTGAAAATTGCCGGCGGGTTTGCGGAGGGCAGGGAAATGCAGTTCGCCAACGCCCTGCTGGACCGGGTCGCGCGGTCGACCCGGGCCGACGAGTTCAACTGACCGGGTCACCCGGCGCGGCCCTTTCCGGATTTCACCGGAGCGGGTGCGAACCCTGCGCTGGCAGCGGCGGCCCGGCCGCCGGCAGGACCGGTGCCCGGGCGCGTGTAGAGTGCGTGTCCGCCGCCCGCGCCGGGGCGGCTGCAATCTTCGACCGGAGCGCCGTGGACGAGCATGAAATTCTGAAGCGGTACCTCCGGCCGCTGGCGGCGAAGTTCCCTCCGGCCCGTGAACTGCTCGATGACGTCGCCGTGCTGGAGGGAGTCGCGCCCCTTGCCATCAGCATGGATACCCTGGTGGAAGGCGTGCACTTTCCGGCCGGTATCCTGTCCCCGGACCAGGTGGCCAGGCGGGCCCTTCGCGTCAATCTGTCTGATCTGGCGGCGGCGGGCGCACGGCCGCTCTGTCACTTCCTGTCCCTGCAGTTGCCGGCCGGGACGGATCGGGCGTGGATGGCCGCCTTTGCGTCCGGCCTGCGGCGGGATCAGGAACGGTTCGGTCTGCCTCTCGCCGGCGGCGATACGGTTCGCACCCCCGGCCCGCTGGCGGTATCGCTCACCGTGGTCGGGCGCACCGGACGGGGCGGCCCCCTGTCGCGGGCCCGGGCCGCGGCCGGGGATACGCTCGTGGTGACCGGCACCATCGGCGATGCCCATCTCGGCCGCCTGCATCTGGAAGGGCGGCTGCCGGGCGGTTCGGGGGCCGAGCGGCTGGTCCGGCGCTTCCTCCTGCCCGAGCCGCGCCTGCAGCTGGGGCAGGCGCTCGCCCCGGCGGCGCACGCGGCCATCGATGTTTCGGACGGCCTGCTCGCCGATGTCCGGAACCTGTGCCGGGCCGCCGGAACCGGTGCCCGGGTTTGCCTCGACCGGATCCCGCTGTCGCCGGCCGGCCGGGGGGTGGTGCACCGGGGTCACGCCACCCTGCACGAACTCGCAACCGGGGGAGACGACTACGAACTGCTCGTCAGCGTTCCCCGGCCCGCCCTTCCGGAGGTGCTCTCGATGGGGTCCGGCGGGCGGGTCATGATGACCCCGATCGGCCGGCTGACCGCGAATCCCGACATTGCGGTGGTGCTGCCCGACGGCCGGGAATCGGCGCTGGTCGACGGCTATGCCCACGTGTGGGACTCTCCGGCCCGGTGAGTCGCACGGCGGGCGGGGCGTTGCGCGGCGGCGCTGCTGTTTTTATCTTCCGGCTTGGCTCGAGCAGGTTGCCGGCCCACTCTCTTCCCCATCGCCTCGCATTGTCTGGCCCCGGCGCTTCCGGATGCCAGCGAATACCATCTAGGAACGTCAGCCCATGAGCATGGAACTCTGGTTCGCAGTCGCCTGCGGCGCACTCGCTCTCGTCTACGGACTGTTCACGGCCCGGGCAGTGCTCGCTGCCGATGCCGGGGCCGCCCGTATGCAGGAAATCTCCGCCGCCATTCAGGTGGGCGCAGCTGCCTACCTCAACCGCCAGTACCGGACCGTGGCGATCGTCGGGGCGGTGATCTTCGTCGTGCTGGTCCTGGTATTGAGCATCCCGGTCGCGGTCGGGTTTCTCATCGGAGCGGTGTTGTCGGGCGCGGCCGGGTACATCGGGATGATCGTGTCGACCCGGGCAAACGTACGAACCGCCGAGGCGGCCCGGCAGAGTCTCGCTGCCGGCCTGTCGCTGGCCTTTCGTTCGGGGGCGGTCACCGGCATGCTCGTCGCCGGCCTGGCCCTGCTGGCGGTCAGCGTCTACTACATGATCCTGCTCGAGACCGGGGCTGCCGGCCGGGCACTCATCGATCCGCTGGTGGCGCTGGGTTTCGGCGCCTCCCTGATCTCGATCTTTGCCCGGCTTGGCGGCGGGATCTTCACCAAGGGTGCGGATGTCGGCGCCGATCTGGTCGGCAAGGTGGAGGCCGGCATTCCGGAGGACGATCCCAGGAACCCGGCGGTGATCGCCGACAACGTAGGCGACAACGTGGGCGACTGCGCCGGGATGGCGGCCGATCTGTTCGAAACCTATGCCGTGACGGTCGTCGCCACGATGGTGCTGGCCTCGATCTACTTTGCCGGTGCGGACCAGTCGGCGATGATGGCGCTGCCCCTGGTGATCGGCGGCGTCTGCGCGATCGCTTCCATCCTCGGTACCTTCTTTGTCCGGCTCGGCGCGGGTGGGTCGATCATGGGCGCGCTGTACCGGGGCTTCGTGGCCGCCGCCGTGCTGTCACTGTTCGGTATTGCGGTCGTGATCGAATGGCTGATCGGCTTTGCCGGCACCATTTCGGCCGCCGGGAGTTCCTTCTCGGGCGGGGCGCTGTTCGGCTGCGCCGTCATCGGGCTGGCCGTGACCGCGTTGCTGATCTGGGTCACTGAGTACTACACTGGGACGGATTACCGTCCGGTGCGGGCGGTCGCGAAGGCTTCGGAAACGGGCCATGCCACCAACGTCATCCAGGGTCTCGCGATCTCGATGGAGGCGACCGCGGTACCCGCCGTCATCATCTGCGCCGCGATCGTGGCGAGTTACCTGCTGGCCGGACTGTTCGGCATTGCGGTGGCCGTGACCAGCATGCTGGCGCTGGCGGGCATGGTGGTCGCGCTTGATGCCTACGGTCCTGTCACCGACAACGCCGGGGGCATCGCGGAAATGGCTGACCTGCCTGCGGACGTACGGAAGACGACGGATGCCCTCGACGCCGTCGGCAATACCACGAAGGCCGTGACCAAGGGCTATGCGATCGGTTCGGCCGGGCTCGGCGCACTGGTGCTGTTCACCGCCTATACGGCCGACCTGGAGTTTTTCGGAAGCCATCCCGAAACCTACCCGTATTTCGCAGGAATCGCGCTGGATTTCTCTCTGGCCAACCCGTACGTGGTGGTGGGGCTCCTGCTCGGCGGCCTCATGCCGTACCTCTTCGGTGCCCTGTCCATGATGGCTGTCGGCCGGGCCGCCGGGGCCGTGGTCCTGGAAGTCCGGCGGCAGTTCCGCACCATCGCCGGAATCATGGAAGGAACAGGCAAGCCCGATTACGGCCGGGCGGTCGACATGCTGACCCGCCGGGCCATTCGCGAGATGATCATCCCCTCGCTGCTGCCGGTGTTGATGCCGGTCGTCTTTTTCGTTCTGATCAACCTGATCGCGGACAAGGCGGCGGCCTTTTCGGCTCTCGGAGCCATGCTGCTCGGGGTCATCGTCACCGGCCTCTTTGTGGCCGTCAGCATGACCGCCGGCGGCGGCGCCTGGGACAACGCGAAGAAGTACATCGAGGACGGCAACCTCGGCGGCAAGGGGTCGGACACGCACAAGGCCGCGGTCACCGGAGACACGGTCGGCGACCCCTACAAGGACACGGCCGGGCCGGCGGTCAACCCGATGATCAAGATCACCAACATCGTGGCGCTCCTGCTGCTCGCCGTGCTTGCCCACGCCTGACCGGGAACCGCCAACCCGGACGGCTCCCGGCCCGGACCGGGATTCCCCCGCATGATCGGCCCCGGGCCCGTCCGTCCGGGGTCGCTTTCGCCGGCGTGGCCGCAGCCTCCCGAATAAGCTGCAACGGGACCCGCTCCGGCCGGTCGGTCGTCGCCGCAGCAGGGTGCCGTGCGATGGACAATGGCGGTGCGCCGCCCCATGCTGCTCGCGCCCCCCGAATCCGGACAACCGGTCGGCACCCTGACAGCGAGGCCCGATGCCGCCGGTCCACTCCCATGACTTGCTCTTCCATACACTGATCCAGGATCCCGTGCGGGCCGATGCGCTGATCCGCCAATGCACCCCGCCGGAGACCGCGGCCCTCCTGTCCGACGAGCCCTTCCGCCCCCTGGCCGGTACCTTCGTCAACGAAGCGCTGCGTGTCAGCCGCGCCGACGGCGTGTTCACCACGAGCCTCAAGGAAGGGGGCATTGCATACGCAATACTAGAACATTAATGCCGAATTCGGCATTAATGTTCTAATGCCGCAAAAAGTTTAATGCCGCGTTTCCGGTGTCAGACCCTTGCTGTACTTGGGTTTAGGGTTCGAAAAACGCGGCATTAAAACGGCAGCTGGTACGCCAGCATACCGAACGGGCGGCCCGACACTGCTCGTCACTCTCGGCCAGGCGGGTCACCGCACACAACCTGTGGCACACCGTAGCCATGCAGCTTCTGCGTCATGGGCCAGTCGATCACCATCATCGCCTTGTGGCTGGGCCACGAATCGACCGCGACGACGATGAAATATCTGCATGCGGGTCAGGGGATCAAGCAGGAGGCCATGGAACTGACGCGGCCAGCGGACATCCCGCCGGGGCGCTACCAGCCAACCGACAAGGTGATGGCCATGCTCGACGCCCTGTAAGCCCTCGCTTAATGCCGCGTTTTCCGGACCCGAAACCCAAGTACAGCAAGGGTCTGACACCGGAAACGCGGCATTAAAATTTTTGCGGCATTAGAACATAAGAGCACACCTGATGCAGGGACGCCGCTCCAGATCGGCAACTACGTCATCGGCATCCTGCGCAACCATAAGCGCCTGAAGGGGCGGGACAACCCGCGGGTGCCGCCGCTCGTCATCCCCATCGTCGTCTATCACGGCCGTGCGCGATGGTCCGTGCCAAGGTCGGCGAGGAGCCTGGCCCACAGCGCTGGAGGCCCGTTCTGTTACCATCTCCTTGACCTCGGCCGCATTCCCTATGCGGAGTTGTCGTCCGACGCTTTCCTGCGCGGCGTCTTCGGGCTCCTGAAATACGCCACGGTCAAGGATCCTCCGAAAGGGGATCTGGTGGAGGCGTTGCGGACGTTGCGCAATTTGAATGATCTGCCGGTCAAATATATGATGACGAACTATGAGCTGCCCCGCGAGACCCTGGAGCAGCTCGTCCGCGATGCGGATCCGGAACTATGGGAGAAAGTCATGCCGACGGTCGCAGAGGCGTGGAAAGAGGAAGGCAAGGCCGAGGGCCTGATGCAGGGCCTGACGCAGGGCAAGGCCGAGGGCCTAATGCAGGGCAAGGCCGAGGGCCTGATACAGGGCAAGGCGGAAACGCTGCTCAGGCTGTTTGAGCGTCGCTTCGATACCGTGCCCGAAGACGCCAAGGCCCGGGTTCTTGCCGCGCCGGCCGAAGATCTTGATGTCTGGCTTGACGCCATCCTCTCCGCTTCCAGCCTTGACGACGTCTTCAGGCACGGATCCATTCACTGAACGGAGACTCATTCCCTGCTGTGAGTGCATCGAACTGCCGTCAATATCGCGGCACAGGACCGCAACACCGCTCCACAACGCGAGAAACGGTTTCGCCATCTGGATACCGAACATCCAGACCCGCTCGCCGGCCGTTTGCGAACCCTGCTTCGAATCATCAAAGACGAAAATCAGCATGATCAACAGCTAACGGAGGGGACCGGCAGACGGGCAGTTACGTTTTTCTGTACGGTTTCACTTCGAAGTACAGCATCAGGCGTTTTCGGGTGGAAGTGGGGCGACCGAAGCGGGTGCATTTCAGACATCCCGTCGACCGGTTGGATTGCTGACGGCATCACCCGGTTCCGCGTCGAGAGAGAAAGCGATGATCCGGCCGCGTCTTCCGATCGGGGTCCAGGGTTTCTGGACGATCCGGAGCGAGGGGGCTTCTACTACGTCGACAAGACCCCCCCCCCTGATCCGGCGTCTGGTGGACCAGGGCCGGCACTATTTCCGGTTCCGGCCGCGGCGATTCGGCCAGAGCCTTGCTGCTGGACACGCTGCGATCGCTGGTTGCGGGTCACATGCTGTAGCTGCTGGTCGCCAGGTTCCTTTCGTGGTTTGCTACCGTCGCTGCGGGTGACAAGACTCCCTGCGGTTGGACTGCCCGCCGGAAGGCTTTACGCTCCCCGAGCGTTCGGTCGGTGCCGGCGTAACCCATCGATGGAGGCAATCAGAGACGGGAGAAGCCCATGGTGTACATTCGTGAGATCCTGGAAGAGAAAGGCATTGAGGTCATCACCGTCAGTCCGGAGGAAACCGTCCAGGTAGCCGCCTCCATCCTGTCGCGCCTCGGCATCGGTGCCCTGCCGGTGCTTGAAGAGGGCAAGCTGGTGGGCATCATCTCGGAGCGTGACATCGCGTATTCGGTAGGTGTCAAGGGTGTCCGCACGTCGACCCGCAAGGTCCGGGAACTGATGTCCGCCCGCCCCAGGACGTGCACCGCCGAAGATCCCGTCGAGGAAGTCCTCGAACGCATGACCGAGCACCGGGTCCGGCATCTGCCCGTGATGGACGGCCACCGGCTTGCCGGGATCGTTAGTATCCGTGACCTCGTTCGGGTTCGACTCGGTGCCGCACTGGCGGAAGCCGACCAGTTGCGCGAATACATCCGGAACTAGGCCCGGCCCGAGTTCCGGACAGCACGGAATGGTCATGCACCCACCCTCATCGGTCCAGTCGGCGCTTGACCTCATCGGCCATACCCCGCTCATCGAGTTGACGCGCACCGACACCGGATGCTGCCGGCTGTTTCTCAAGCTCGAATGCCAGAATCCGGGAGGCTCGATCAAGGACCGGCCCGCGCGGAGAATGATCGCCGCGGCCGAGCAATCGGGACGGCTTCGCCCCGGAGGTACGATCATCGAAGGCACGGCCGGGAACACCGGCCTCGGCCTGGCGCTGATTGCCCGTCTCAAGGGGTACCGGATGGTGGTCGTGATGCCGGACAAGATGGCCCGCGAGAAGGCCCATCACCTCCGGGCCCTGGGTGCCGAGATCGTCCCGTCGCGGTCGGACGTGAACAAGGGGCATCCCGCGTACTACTCGGACCTGGCGGCGAGACTGGAACGTGAGACGCCGGGGTCGCTGTACATCAACCAGTTCGCCAATCCGGCCAACGTCGCGGCCCACGAATTCGAAACCGGCCCCGAGATTCTGGCCCAGATGGACCAGCGCGTCGATGCCTTCGTCGCCGGCGCGGGCACCGGCGGCACGATCACCGGTGTGGGGCGGGCGCTCCGACAGGTCAATCCGGACGTGGCCCTGGTCCTGGCTGACCCGGTAGGGTCCGTGCTCGCACCGCTCGTCACCGAGGGTTCCCTTCCGGCCAGCGTGGGCAGCTGGGCGGTGGAAGGCATCGGCGAGGACTACGTGCCGCCGATCCTGGAACTCGATCACGTTACCGAGGCGATGGCGGTCACCGATGCCGAATCGTTTGCCGCCGCCCGCACTCTCCTGACCGAGGAGGGCCTCCTGGTTGGACCATCTACGGGGACATTGCTGGTTGCCGCCCGGCGCTGGTGTCTGCGCCAGACCCGGCCGCAGCGCGTCGTGACACTGGCCTGCGACACCGGTAACAAGTACCTGAACCGGATGTTCGACGACGGCTGGATGCGCGAAGAGGGTCACGCGCCGGTGCCCGTGCGCGGCGACCTCGGGGATCTGGTCATGCGCCGCCATGAAGACGGACAGGTGGTTACCGTTCCGGCCGACGCACCCCTCGCCACCGCGTGCAGGCGCCTGCGCGACGCCGCCGGCCGTCCCCTTCCGGTACTCGATGACCGCAACCGGTTCCGGGGCGTGATCGATGACGCCATCGCCCTTCACGCGCTCCGGGCCGGCCGCCGTGATGCGACCTGCGGGGAGATGGCGCGGTCCGGCAGCAGCCTTGACGCCAGAGCCGGGCGGGCCGAACTTGAACGCAGGATCGAGCATGAGGGCCACGTCGTGATTACCGACGGCGATGCCCTGATCGGGGTAGTTACCCGCCTCGACCTGCTGGCCGAGGCCGAACGCAACCGGGCCGGAGAGCACCAATGAGCCTCCGCAACACCCGTTTCGAAACCCGTGCCATTCATGCGGGTCAGCAGCCGGACCCGGCAACCGGCGCGGTCATCACACCCATCTATGCCACGTCCACTTATGTCCAAAGCGAGCCGGCCGTGCACCAGGGCTACGAATATTCGCGGACCGGCAACCCGACCCGCGCTGCCTACGAGCGGTCCATCGCCGATCTCGAGGGCGGCCAGCGCGGTTTTGCCTTTGCGTCCGGCATGGCGGCAACGGACGCCGTACTGACGCTGCTGGATTCCGGCCATCACGTTCTCGCGATGGATGACCTGTACGGCGGCACCCGCCGGCTGTTCGAAGGCGTGCGGCTTCGGGCTTCGGGCCTCCGTTTCTCCTTTGCCGACCTGGCCGACAATGCCGTGGCCGAACGCGCTGTCGATTCGGGGGTGCACATGGTCTGGGTAGAGACCCCGACCAACCCCATGCTCAAACTGGTGGACCTTGCCCGGGTGGCGGAACTGGCCCATCGCGTGGGCGCCCTGGCCGTCGCCGACAACACGTTCGCCTCCCCGGTTCTGCAGCGGCCGCTCGAGCTGGGCTTCGACATCGTCGTGCATTCGGCGACCAAGTACCTCAATGGTCACTCGGATATCGTGGGTGGAGTCGTGGTGACCAACGACCCGGACATCGCCGAGCGGATCGGGTATCTCCAGAATGCCGTGGGGGGAATTCAGGGTCCTTTCGATGCCTTTCTCGCCCATCGGGGTCTGAAGACGATGGCGCTCCGTATGGAGCGGCATGTGGCGAATGCGCAAGCGGTGGCGGCATGGCTGGAGACCCGGGCCGAAATCGAACGGGTGATCTATCCGGGACTGCCGAGTCATCCCCAGCACGCTCTGGCCCGGCGCCAGATGCCGTCCGGGGCAGGCGGGATCGTCACGGCTGTCGTGCGCGGTGACCTTGAGGCTACCCGCCGGGTGCTGATGGCCTGCGAGATCTTTGCGCTCGCCGAGTCGCTGGGCGGCGTCGAGAGTCTGATCGAGCACCCGGCCCTGATGACCCATGCTTCGGTGGCGGCACCGGTGCGGGCCGAACTGGGCATCAGCGACGGGTTGATCCGCCTGTCCGTCGGCATCGAGCACAGTTCGGATCTCATTGCCGACCTGGAACAGGCCCTGAGCCGGGTTCGCTGACCTTGCGAAAGCTCTATCTGCTGCGGCACGCCAAGTCTTCCTGGACCCGCCCGCTGCCGGAGGATCACGACCGCCCGCTGGCTCGTCGCGGCCGCATCGCCAGTCGGCGGGTCGCCGACTACCTCTCCCATCGCCATCCGCCGCCCGACCTGGTGCTCGCCTCGACCGCCGTGCGCACGCTCGAGACGGCGCACCGCGTGGGTGCCGGCTGGAACCCGCCGCCGCCGGTGATGGAACTCCCGTCCCTGTACCTTGCGCCCTCCGGCGACATGCTGAAATGCATACACGCGGTGAACGGCGCACCCGTCCTGATGCTGGTCGGCCACAATCCCGGCATGGCGGACCTTGCCACCCTGCTGGTCGGGGATGACCCGGCTTTCGGCGGCAAGTTCCCGACCGGCGGTCTGGCCATCTTCAATTTTTCCGTCGACGACTGGGCCCAGGCCGACACCGGTACCGGCCGGCTGGAAATTTTTGTCACGCCGCGGCAACTCGCTGGTCGCGATTAAGGCTGTGTGGCGAACGATCTGCAACTAAGCTGAAGTTCTTGGCGAGCGACGATACAGCCAATTGATATGGAATGACGATCTTGAAGACTCAACGGTACGTGAATGGGCACATATCGACGAGTTCGAGATCCCGCGCCTGAACCGCTGTTGGAGTGGTCAGGCGTTCGAGGACGTATGTTCGGGATCCTCCGCCATGTGGCAATACAACCGTGACCGGGTTTCAAGGCTGGCGGCACGCGCAGGGTTTCTGATCTCGGTGTCAGAGCCGGATCGGGACAGCGTGAATCTGAGGATACAGACGGACGGCACACATCGCCCGGCCCTCGATCTGTAACTCAAGGCCACCGCTGGTTTCGACGCGTCATTGCTGCCTCAAAAGTTCCAACCACCGTCGCCGGTCGCGTTGACCGCGAGTAACTCGAGGGCGGCGCCGCGGCCAATCGGGGGGATTTTGACCGGCCACGAGCCGCGTGGAAGCCGGTTTCAGCGGGAAACCTCCGGATTCCGGGAATCCTTTGGAATCAACGTCTTACAGGTTAGTTACATAGGAGCCCTTTTCGTGTGCGCTGCCATCAATCACCAATTTGGGGAAAAGCGGTATTGAACACCGAGCTTGTGCAGCATGGCGAAGGTATCTTCGAAATTGACCGAGAAGGTGTTGCATACATCGGGCAGCTTGATCTGATTGCGCGATCCCGGGCGCGGCTGCTCGTTGGTGATGACAGTCCTTCCACTTGCCACACCGTGAGCGACCAGCCAGCCATCCGCTCCGCTTGCGAACTTGGCCTTGGCCTCGTCGTGATACTGTGTGTGCCGCGTCACCCAGAGCATGACCCGTGTGAAGGCGGCGACGACTTCTTCAATGTCGCTGCCAAGAAAGAAGTCTGCGGGTACGGACTGGCCGACCCACTGCACCAAGTCGTCGTCACTGCGGCCGAGAAGCAATTCCTGCCGGACCCGGTCAATGCTGTGGATGCGCCCAAGTGAATGGCCGTGCATGTTGATGGCTGCGAAAAAGCGCGGGATTCTGGCGGTAAGCCGCGTTTTGGCCAGGATCGTTCCTTTTCCCATTGTACGGTCCTATTGGTCGAGTCGTACCGTGGGGTATCGATCGTGTGCGCCGGCCGGCGGCCGGATTTCCGTACTGTGTCGGAGTGAGATTCGCGCCTGAGGCAGGGGTCGGGCGCACGGCACCATTCGGGATAGATCGAGTGCGTTCTTGTCGCCGGTTCGGTCGGGCCGGCTTTGCCACGGCCGTGTCCGCGTGGTATCGCAGCAGGGAAGAAGAGAGTGATGCGGCGCCGGCACAGATTCACCCAGAATCCCGGCGCCGCACCTGAACGAGCCGGTCACGGGGACCGAACTCCCGTGGAGTATCCGGCATTCCGGCGTTTGGGTCTACCTCGCTCTCGGGCGGAGCGATGTGCCGGACCGGACGCCTGTTCCCGTGCCAGCGGTGCCGTCGGCAGGTCGTGATCTGCCGGTCCTGCGACCGCGGCCAGATGTACTGCTCCCGGGCCTGCAGCGAGCGGTCCCGGGTCGAGAACCGCCGGGCGGCGCGGAGGCGCTACCGCCGCACCGAGCGGGGGCGCGAGACGGGCCGGATCCGTCAGCAGCGCTACCGGAGGCGTCAGGCGCTCCGGGCGCGCCTGGCCGCCCGGGCGGCGGCTGCGGGCCCGTTCCGCGCCGCTCCTTCGGCCCCGGCTGGCGCCGCTTTCCGCCCAACCGTTACGGACCACTCTTCCGGACCCCGGCGCGAGCCCCTATGTCGGGTGTTTCCGGCGCGATCGAGGCGCGAATCCGTGCCTCGATGCGTCATCTGCGGTCGGGTGTGCTCGCATCTGGTGCTGGCGGACCCCTGATCGCGTCATGGAGACACAACGGGAGGCGATTTCATGGCTATCGACGAGGAGATGCGGTCGACGATCGTGCGGCTGTCGCGGGCCGAGGGCTGGCCGGTCGGGACCATCGCGCGGCATCTCGGCGTACACCACGGTACGGTGACGCGGGCGCTGCGGGCGGCCGGCGCGGAGCGGCGGCCGCGGGCGAAGTTCATCGACACCTTCGTGCCCTTCATCCGGAAGCAGCTCGAAGAGGAGCCGCGGCTGCCGGCCGGCACGCTCTGGCGGCAGGTCAAGGCGCGGGGCTACCAGGGCGGGGAGGATCACT
Source organism: Alphaproteobacteria bacterium (assembly GCA_965203385.1). Lineage (GTDB taxonomy): Bacteria > Pseudomonadota > Alphaproteobacteria > TMED109 > TMED109 > VXPW01. Next base: position 442,993 of record OZ241893.1, on the reverse strand, counting down.
TTCGCCACAGCCTGCGCGCCCTCGACCTCCGGCCCGCCCGGCGGCCCGAGCCGTCGCTGCGGCTCCGCTTCCTGCCGGCGGAGCAGGCGCAGGTCGACTGGGCCGAGTTCGGGAAGGTCGATATCGGCCAGGCGCGGCGCCCGCTGATGGGGCTGCTGGTGACCCTCAGCTATTCGCGCCAGACCTCTCTCAGCCTGTTTTACGACGCGCGGATGCCGAGCTTCCTGCAGGGCCATGTCGAGGCCTTCGCAGCGTTCGGCGGTGTGCCCAGAAGGCTCCTGTTCGACAACCTCAAGAGCGCCGTGATCACGCGCCGGGGCAAGGCCGTCACCTTCCATTCGACCCTGCTCGCGCTGGCCGCCCACTACGCCTTCGAGCCGAGCGCCGCCTGGCCCCGGCGGCCGCAGGAGAAGGGGCGCGTGGAACGCCGCGTCCGCTTCGTGCGCACCAGCTTCTTCGCCGGTCGCGACCTCTCGGCCCCGCTCGACGAACTCAACGCCGCGGCCCGGGCGTGGTGCGCCGGCATCGCCGCCGAGCGGCCCTGGCCGGACGACGACCGCCAGCTCGTCCGGGACGCCTACGAGCGGGAAAAGCCGATGCTGGTGCCGCTGCCGGACGCACCCTTCTCGTGCCACGAGATCCGCCCGGCGCGCATCGACCGGACCTGTTACGCACGGTTCGATACGAACGACTACAGCGTCCCGCCCGACTTCGCCGGAGCGACGCTGACCCTCGCCGCCGACCGCAGCACCGTCCGCCTCCTCGACGGTACCCGCGAGGTCGCGCGCCACCGGCGCTGCTACGACCGGCAGCAGGCCGTCAGCGACCCGGAGCATGCCCGGGCGCTGGCGGCGCGCAAGCGGCAGGGCCGGGCCATGAGCCTGCGCGACCGGCTGCTGCGCGCCGTGCCGCGGGCGGAGGAGATGCTCGCGCACGCCGGGCATCGGGGCCGGAACGTCACGTACTGCGCCCGGATCCTGACCAAGCTGCTCGACACGCACGGCGCCGACGAGGTCGACCGGGGGATCGCCATGGCGCACGATCGCGGGTCATATCACCCCGAAACGGTGCGCGCCATCCTCGAGGAGCGCCGCCGCCAGCGGGGCCTGCCGCCTGTCAGCCTCACCGACGACGACCGCGACGGCCGCGGCACGACTCCCCGGGCGACCGGCCTCGACGCCTACGACCGGCCCGCCGCGGCCGACCGGGACGCGTCATGAGCGACCTCAGGAAACGGGCCGCCGCCCTCGGCCTCCGCGGACTGCTCGAACGCTGGGAGGAGGTCGGCAGCGCCGGCTGGGTCGAGGAACTGATCGCCAGCGAGGAACGGGTGCGCCACACCCGCAGCTACGACCGCCGCCGCGCCGGGGCGCGGCTGCCGGCCTTCAAGCCGCTGGCGGACTTCGACTGGACCTGGCCGCGCGACCTGAGCCGCGACCGCGTCGAGGCCCTGATGAGCCTCGCCTTCATCGAGCGGGCCGACAACGCCGTGCTCGTCGGCGGACAGGGCACCGGCAAGACCATGATCGCCGCCAACGTCGCGCACCAGGCGCTCCTGCACGGCCACACCGTCCGCTTCGAGAAAGCGCCGGAGTTGCTCGACAAACTCGTCGAGATCTCCTCGAGAAGCGAACTGCGCCGCCGCCTCGGAATCCTCGCCCGGCCCCGCCTGCTGGTCCTCGACGAGATCGGATATGTGACCCTCAAGAGCCCCGCGGCCGACCTCCTCTACGCCCTCGTCTCGCGGCGCTACCAGCGCCGCTCCACCCTGGTCACCACCACGCTGGCCTTCGCCCAGTGGGACCGCGTCTTCCCCAGCGCCGCCGGCATCGCCGGCACCGTCGACCGACTGATGCACGACGCCGCCCTCATCACCATCGACGGTGATTCGTGGCGCACCCGGCGCGAAGCCGGATGACCTACGTCGACTTCGACGCGCTCAAGCGCCGGCCGCTCGAGGGCATCGCGGCGGACTGGGGATACGTCCGCGATCCCCAGGCCTCGACCCGCGCGAACCCCGTGCTCCGCGCGCCGGGCCAGGCGAAACTCGTCACGAAGCTGTGCCCCAACGGACACTGGGTCTACTTCAGTACCCTCGATAGCGATGACCACGGTACCGCGATCGACTTCCTGCTCCGTCGCGGCCTCTCCTTCGCCGAGATCCGCACCCGCTACGGCAAACCCGCGGGCACCGCGCGCGACTTCCGCCGCCACTGGCACGCGGCCGTACCGGACCCGGCGCCGGCCTGGCTGGTCGGCCGCGGCATCCGCCCGGAGACGCTCGCCGCCGCCCGCCCGCTGATCCGCCGCGACCGCCACGGCCACGTCCTCTTCGCCCACCGCGACCGCCACCGCCGCCTCACCGGCTTCGAGATCGGCCCGCCCGACGGCGCGAGACGCTTCGCCACCGGCGGCTCCCGCAGCCTGTTCGCCGTCCGCGCCGGACACGCCGCCGACCTGAAAACCCTCGTCATCACCGAAGGCGCCGTCGACGCCCTCAGCCTGGCCCAGATTGAGCAGTGCCACCCCAGCCAGGCCTTCCTCTCCACCGCCGGCGCCCCCTCGCGCCGACAACGCGAGCAGATCGGACTCGCCGCCCGCACCCTACCCAACGTCCGCACCGTCGTCCTCGCACAGGACCACGACGAGGCCGGAGAGCGCCAGGCCGAAGCCTTGCGCCGTCAACTCGAGGTCCCCTCGCAGGTCGCGTTCCAGCGACGGCGTCCGCCCGAACACGCCGACTGGAACGACGTCATCTGCGCCGCCGCGACAGGCTGACGCCGCCGGAACGCCCGGGCCGGCGGGGTCACGGCGCACCCCTGTGCCGACGGCCAGCCGAAGCCTGCGCGGCGGCCGGAAGTCCCGGTCTCCGGACCCCGTTACGTAACGGGGCGCAAGGGATCAAGAAAGGCAACCCGATGGCACTGTCCAACGCCGAACGGCAACGGCGCTTTCGTCAGCGCCGGCGCGAGGGTCAGTCACCGGCGGCGCGGCGCCCGCCGCCGGACCGGCGCTCGCGCCGGCAGCGGCTGCACGACGCCATCGACGCCATCATCGCGATCCGGGAGGAATACCGTGACTGGCGGAACGCCCTGCCAGAGGCGCTGGAGACGACGGCGACCGCAGAACTCCTGGACCAGGCGATCGAAGCCCTTGACGACCTCGACCTCGAAGCCCTGGCAGAACAGGAACTGCCCCGCGGGTTCGGTCGCGACGGGTGATGCGGGTACCCGCTGTAGCACCGTTACGTAACGCAGCGGCCAGACGGGCCGGAACCAACGAAGGCAGCGGCCGGCCGGCTCAAGGAGGCCGCTGAGCCACCCGTGATCCGTTCGGCGCCGAACGCGCCTTCCTGCCACCCGGCGGCAGGAGCTCCGGCAGTCGTACAATAGGGAAAGAAACGACCTTCGGAAAAGCGCGGCTTACCGCCGGAATCCCGCCGTTTTATTTCGCCGCCAACAGTGCAGGATGCTGTCCCAGAACCCCGGACAAATCGCAAATGCGTAGTATCGATTCTTCGCTGTGATCAGCACATCGGAATCAATGAGATAGCCGGGTATCGAATTCATGGCAGTGTGGTAACCGTTCGGTCGGGCGGTGATGGAAGTCGATTCTCGGGCCGTTTCACCGGCTCAAAATAGGGGCTGGTAATTTTCTGCCCGGCGTGTTATTCCATCTCGCATGGAGATTCGCTTCGAGGATTCGGGGAAGCCGCCCGCTTCGAATTTCGACGACGGCCGTGTGCCGTCGGCGGGGTCATCGCCCGATCCATTGGAAGTTGCTGCTCGAGGAGGCGCGTACCCGTGCCGCCGAGGCGGAAGCGCGCTGCGAGGACCTGCGCTGTCGGGAGGTGGAGGCTCGCCGCCGCGCCAACAGCCTGAAGACGTTTCTGGAGCAGAGCCGATCCAAGCTGGAGGCGGCCCGCGCAGAGGTCAAGGAGGTTCGTCGCACGGCGAAGGGTGCCCTGAAGCTGGAGCAGGAGGTGGCCCGACTGAGCCGGCTTCTGGCGGCGGACGGCGTCGACACGCGGAAACGTTCGACGATCCAGTCCCTGCGTCGGGAGAACGGGGCCTTGAAGGTCGAAGTCGGAGAACTGCGGGATCGGGTCGCAGCGTTGGAAGCGCAAGTTGAGGAACTTCGTTCAAGCCGATCCTCGATGTCCAAGTCGGCGTATGGCCGCAAGAGCGAGAAGGCGTCGCGTCCCTCCTCGAACCGCAAGCGCGGTCAGCAGCCCGGTACGCCCGGCCATGGCCGCACGTCGCGTCCGAAGCTCGAGGAGACGAAGGAGCGGCGGGACCCGCCGGCAGACGAGCGCACCTGCTCCAGCTGTGGCGCCCCCTACGTCGCCAACGGTTCGCGTCAATCGGAAATCATCGAAATCAACGTCAAGGCGTACAAGCGAAAGATTGTTCGTCCGCGCTGGCGCCAGGCTTGTCAGTGTGCCGCTTCGCCGCCCGAAGTGACGGCCCCGCCGCCGGCGCGGCTGTTCCCCGGTACGGCGTTCGGGGTCAGCGTGTGGGCCCTCGTTCTGCACGAACGTTTCGCGTGCATGCGGCCGATCCGCCGAGTGGCGGCCTGGTTGACCGATCAGGGCCTTGCGGTCTCGCCGGGCACACTGGCCGACGGCATGGGTCGGATGCTGTCCCTGTTCAAGCCGTTGGGGGAAGCCATCCTCGCACACCAGAACGCGGCCGGATTGCGCCAGGCTGACGAGACCAGTTGGCGCATTCAGGCGCTGCGGGAGGTCCGGAAGTCACAGCGTGCGTGGCTCTGGACGTCCGTCAGCCGTGACGCCGTTTTCTTCCTGATTGACCGTACGCGAAGCGCCGAGGCCGCGGCGAAGCTGTTTGCCGGCACCACCGGCCCGATCTTTCTGGTCTGCGACCGCTACAGCGCCTACAAGAAGTTGGCGCGGTTGTGGCCGGCCATGATCATTTTATGTTTCTGCTGGAGTCACGCTAGGCGCGATTTTCTGAAATGCGCGGAGGGACGCCCACGGCTGACGGAATGGCGGGACGGATGGATCGACCGAATCGCGGAGGTCTACCGCCTGAACGCGGTCCGGCTCAGCTTCCTCGATCTGGACAGTGGCTCTCCAGCGGAGGGATTTGCTGCGGCGCAGGCCGAACTGGAGGCCGGCGTCGACGCGCTGTTTGCGAAAGCTGAACGACAGTTGGCGCAACTGCCGGACACGGCGCCGGAGGGTAAGCCGCTGCGGTCGCTGGTCAGGCACCGCGCAGGCCTGAGCGTGTTTGTTCAAAACCCAGAGATTCCAATAGATAACAACCTCAGCGAGAGAATTCTCCGGGGCCCGGCCATAAGCCGGAAGCTCAGCTTTGGCTCCGACAGCGAAGGGGGTGCCGAGATCACGGCGCTCCTGTATACCGTCGTGGGCACGATCGCGATGAACGGGCTCGATGTCCGGCGCTGGGTCGAGGCGTGGCTGGAAGCCTGCGCGAACCACCGCGGTCTCCCGCCCGAGGATCTGGAGCCGTGGCTGCCATGGTCGATGAGCGAGGAAAGGCGGTCGTTCTTCGCGAAGCCCCGGTGAGCGACGCCGTCGAGTGCCGCTACTGCGGCCGCGATTTCACCCGCACCGAGATGCAGCTGCTGCGGGAACTGATCCCCACGGAGCCGACCCGGGCCGCGATCGCCCGCGCCTTCTGCCGCCGCACCGGCTGGCGGAAGCCCGACGGCGGCCTCAAAAGCATGATGGCGGCGGTGGTCATGCTGAAAATGCATCGCGACGGGCGCATCCAGCTGCCGCCGCCGGCGCGGGTTCCGCCCGTCGTGAAGCCGATCACGTTCGGGCCGGACACGGAGCCGCCGTCACCGCTCTCGGTCCCGAAGTCCCTTGCCGAGGTGCGTCCGCTGGAATTCCGAATCGTGACCGGCAGCACCCCGGAAAGCCGGCTCTGGAACGAGTTCGTCGCCCGCTGGCACTATCTCGGATACACCCGCCTGGTCGGGGCGCAGATGCGCTATGCCGTCCATGACCGCCACGGCCGGCCGCTGGCCCTGCTCGGCTTCTCGACCGCTGCCTGGAAGCTGGCGCCGCGGGACGCCTTCATCGGCTGGACGCCGGAGTTGCGCGAAAAGAACCTGCCGCTCGTGGTGGATAACCCGAGATTCCTGATTCTTCCCTGGATCACTATCCCGAACCTGGGATCCCACGTGCTCTCGCTGGTCCGGCGGCGGCTGCCCGAGGACTGGACCACTCGGTACGCGACCACGCCCGTGCTTTGCGAAACCTTCGTGGAGGTTCCACGCCACAGCGGCGGCGTCTACCGGGCCTCAGGCTGGCTCCGCGTCGGAACGACCAAGGGGCGGGGCCGCTACGACCGCTACAAGAAGGCCGACAAGCCGAAGAAGGACATCTGGCTCTGTACGCTCCGGAAGGACTGGAAGCGTACGCTCAACCGCTGACCCTCCCGTCCGGCCCGACCGGAGGTTTCCCGGCGTCATCGAAACCCGGCCATGGAAGCGCACCCGCGACCGAAAAACGGCACCCACACGAGAGAGCGAGAACCCCAACGCCGAGAAGCTCGGCATCGTTGTACGGGAACAATTCTGAGGGCTCTGCCGGTCGACCAGAAGCGATCATCTGAGGGGTAAGAAACCCGCTCCATCACCGCCCGACCGAACGCTTACGCAGTGTGATTCCGAGCTTGCGCGCATACTTTTGGAACGTGCCGCCATGCAGCCCGGTCAGGTCGTAGGCGTCCTTGAAGCCGACGCGCCCCTCTCTGGCCGCCCGGATCAGGTGGGAAGCAAACAGTTGGCCCACGCGATTGTCTTGGTTATTGTAGAAATCTCCGCCGGCCGTTCGCCTGTTTCGACATTCCCTTCGGGTGTAATCATTGTAGAATCTGAAAAACTCGTCACGTTCCATCATGCCCATATCCATTGCTCGACGTCCGATCACGACCGGGCTGACCTTGAAGCGCCCGGCTAGATGCTCCACAGGCGACTCGCTGTCGGCAACCGAAGGCCAGGCAGTACGAAACTCGGCGGAAGGCACGAGGAACTCGGCTGCCGCCCGATTACAAAAACGCTCCACCTCCCCATCGCCCGGGTGCAGTCCCTTGAAGCCGGACAGGCCTTCACCCTCATCGCCCAGCCACAAATGCGCCAGTTCGTGTGCCAGGGTGAACATCTGGGCCGACTTGGCGTCGGCCCCGTTGACAAAGATCAGCGGGGCATAGGGATCGCTCAGCGCAAAACCGCGAAACTCATCAACATCCAGCTTGCGATAGGTGTTATTGCCCACGATGCCGTTGACCACAGCCATGATGCCGAGAGCTTCGATGGTCCTGCGCAGTTCGCCCACAGCCGCTGTCCATGTCGGCACTCGCCTTGCCCAACCATCAACCAGTCCGAGCGCTCGCCGCATATCCCGGCCAATGGTCGCTGGGTCGTCAGAAAGCGATGCCGTGCCGATGAGGCTCACCGGTCCCGCTTCCGCTTCCAGCCGCTCCTCCCGCAGCCAAGCTTGGCGCCGCAGCATGAGGTGGACGGTGTCCATCAGTTCCGGGCTGGCGCCCTGGGGGCGCCGATTCTCGACCGTGCGGAAGTCCGCAAACGGCAAGCTCATGGCCGGTGGTTCCGGCAGGAAAAGAAATCCAAACGGTACCCGTGTCACCTTGGCGAAATCCTGCAACTGCTTCAACGTGGGCCGGCCGGATGCGTTTTCCCATTCCGCCAATCTGGGAAACTTGCCTTGCAGATCCTCTAATCCCAACCCGGCGCGCTCCCGGGCCCAGCAAAGAACTTCGGGACTGACGGCTACCCTAGTCATGATGGAGTTTATCCACCGCGAGTGGTTCAGTGACAGCGGCAGTGATCAACGCCGAGCGATACTCCAGAAGCAAGCTCAAAAGTTCCAACCACCGTCGCCGGTCGCGTTGACCGCGAGTAACTCGAGGGCGGCGCCGCGGCCAATCGGGGGGATTTTGACCGGCCACGAGCCGCGTGGAAGCCGGTTTCAGCGGGAAACCTCCGGATTCCGGGAATCCTTTGGAATCAACGTCTTACAGGTTAGTTACATAGGAGACTCTTTTCGTTCGAAGGCAAGTGGCCATTCGATGCGCGGGAGTCTCGATTGCCACCAACTAATTCCCGATCAAACGCTCATGACCGGGCCGTGCCGCTCACCCCGTCGGGCATGTAAATTCTGAGGCCTCCGTCGGGGAGTGTCGATGGCTGGGCAGGAATATACACGGCAAAGCAGGGGAAGGCAACACCGCCAAGCTCCGAGATCCGGCGCAGATATCGACGAACCAAAGCGTGCGCTCTAGGCCACCACTCTAGAGCTCGGCCCGGCCCGCCCGAGTGTTCACGGCAAACAAGAGGCCTTCGTCGGGGGTGTCGATGGTCGGGAGTGTCGATGGCTGGGCAGGAATTTACTCGGCACAGGACCGGTGGCCGTACGCCGGGAGACTCCGGCCCGGCTCGGGTTGTCCGCCGCCGTCCTATTCCGGGCTCCGTTTGCGTACCGTGTGCCGCACCGGCGGCAGGTTCTTCATCCAGACCACCAGCGCATCAAGATCCTCCGGGGTGAGCTTGCTCGTGCCGTGCTCGATCACCAGCGCCATTGCCCCGCCGGCGGCATCGCCGTCCGGGGTCAGCCCGGTCTGCAGGAAGAACCGGAGGTCGACCGCATCCCAGTCGAGACCGGTTTCCGGGTCAGGGGTCAAATTGCCGGCCACATCCCCGTCGCCGAGGCGGGCACCGCTCATGGCCAGCTTCCCCCGGGGCGCCCCCAGCCGGTTGCGGGGGGTATGGCATTCGCCGCAATGCGCCAGCGCATGGGCCAGATAGCCGCCGCGCGAGGTCGTGTCCGCCGGATCGCTGGTCGGGTCGAAATAGAGCAACCGCCAGCCCCACAGGGCCATGCGAAGCGAGAAGGGAAAGGCCAGGTCGTGCCCGGGGGCCGCTGCCGCGACCGGCTCGACCGTGCGGAAATAGGCATAAAGGTCAGACGCATCCTGATCGGTCATGCGCGCATAACTGAGGTAGGGAAACGCCGGGTAGTAGGGCTGTCCCGAAGGGCTCACGCCGTGTTTCAGCGCCTGTACGAACTCCCTTTCGCTCCATCCCCCGATCCCGTGCTTCGGATCGGGGGTGATGTTCGGGCCCCGGAAGACCCCGAATTCGGATACGAGCGGCGGGCCGCCGGCATACGGCCGGCCGCCGCTTTCGAAATCGGTATGACACGAAGCGCAGCCCGCCACGGACGCCAGATAGGCGCCGCGGTCCGGATCGCCGGCGTCGGCCGCGGCAGCGCCCAGCAGCACTGCCGCGGCGAGGGCGCAGCGATTCGCTAGTCCTTGATTCGAAATGACTTGTGACAGGCGCTGCACGACTTGCCCAGCGCTCCCAGCGCGGCTCCGACGGCCGCCATGTCGCCGCCCTCGGCGGCCATGGCGAGCGCCCGCGCCTTGCTGATCGAATCATCAAGGGAGCGGTCGAACTTTTCTCGGTCCTGCCAGATCTCGGGGCGTGCCTTGGTCTTGCCGTCGGCCGTGCCCTCCGGAAACGTGATTCCCGCGTTCTCGAGCAAGTCCACGATCGCCTGCGCATCCGTCACCAGACCACCGGAGAAATCGACCTGGCCCTTGACCAGGAGGGCGACGTTGCCGATGTGTCCGCCGACGGCCTTCATCAGGTTCTGCCGGTACTTGATCACGTGCTCCGGAGCATTGGCGGCCGAGGCCGACCCGCCGATTACTGCGGCCGCCATGACCGCCGCCAGGGCCATTCGGGTGAACTGGTGCATGTTCCTCTCCTTCCTCAAGGGAAGACCTACGGTTTGCGAGTGTGCGGTGTTCGGGCGGGCAAGGCAAGCGGTGGGGGAATCCGGACCGGCCGAATCCGCCGCCCGGCCCGTATGCGGTACCCGGACACGCTAGACTGTCAGCTCTGCGGTCACTTTGAGATGTGTGTCCATGCTGAATCTGGCAACCCTCCTGGAATCGAGCGCCCGCGCCAGCCCGCACGCCGCCGCGCTCACGTTCGCCGATACCAGCATGACCTACGGCGAGACCGATGCCCTGGCCCGGAAGGTTGCCGCCGGAATCCGCGGCGCCGGTATCCAGCCGGGCGAACGGATAGCCCTGTGTGCGCCCAACCTCCCGCAGTTCGTATTCGCCTATTTCGGCATTCTCAAGGCCGGCTGCGTCGTGGTTCCGTTCAACGTTCTTCTGGCCGAGGACGAGTTCGCGTACATTCTCGATGATTCCGGAGCGGTCGGCTTCTTCTGCTTCGAGGGCACCGCTGACCTGCCTGTCGGCACCACCGGGCGCAAGGCCTTTGACCGCGTCGAGGGCTGCCGCCGGTTCTGGTCCATCTCGCTCGATCCGCAGGCCCCCGCCCCGTTTCCGGGGGCCAGTACGTTCCGCGCTCTCCTCGACCACGCCGACCGCTTCGATACCGTCGACCGGTCCGGCGAAGACACCGCCGTCATCCTCTACACGTCGGGCACCACCGGCCGCCCCAAGGGCGCGGAGCTCACCCATGCCAATCTGGTGCTCAACACGATCGTGACCGCCCAGATGACGGTGCTCGGGGAGCAGGACCGGATCCTGGTCGCCCTTCCCCTGTTCCACGTGTTCGGTCAGGTGGTCCTGATGCTGGCGGGATTCCTCGCGCGCAGCCGTCTGGTCCTGGTGCCGCGGTTTGAACCGGCCAACGTGTTCCAGTTGATCGCCGATCATTCCGTGACCGTTCTGGCCGGGGTTCCGACCATGTACTGGGGCCTGCTCGCGCACGCCGAGTCCGAGCCCGGTTTCGACGCCCGAAGCCGACTGCGTTCACTCCGCATCTGCGCGACGGGCGGATCAGCCATGCCCCTGGAGATCCTGTGGGCCGTGGAAGAGAAATTCCAGGTCACCGTGCTGGAAGGCTACGGCCTGTCGGAAACCTCGCCGGTCGTGAGTTTCAACGGTTTCGACGCCGAGCGCCGGGCCGGTTCAGTCGGGCGGGCGGTGTGGGGCGTCGAAATCCGCATCCTCGATGCCGGCGACCAGCCTCTGCCGGCGGGCGAAACCGGAGAGGTGGCGGTGCGGGGCCACTGCGTGATGAAGGGCTACCTGAACCGGCCCGAGGCGACGACCGAGGCCATGCGCGGCGGCTGGTTCCACACCGGTGATCTCGGCTACCTGGACGAGGACGGCTACCTCTTCATCGTGGACCGGCTCAAGGACATGGTGATCCGGGGCGGCTACAACGTCTATCCCCGCGAGGTGGAAGAGGTGCTGCTCGAACATCCCGAGGTGTCGCTCTGCGCCGTGATCGGCGTCCCGCATGACCAGCATGGCGAAGAGGTCAAGGCCTTCGTGGTGCGGCAGCCGGGGTCGGCGCTCACGGCCGAGGCCGTGATCGCGTTCGCCCGTACCCATTTGGCGGCCTACAAGTACCCGCGGATGGTCGAATTTCGCGATTCCCTGCCCATGAATGCCACGGGGAAAATCCTGAAAACCCAGCTTCGCCAGTCCGCATGACCCGGATCCTGCTGGCCAACCCCCGGGGGTTCTGTGCGGGTGTCGAACGTGCGGTCGAGGTGGTCGAACGGGCGCTTGATGTCTACGGGCCGCCGATCTACGTGCGGCATGCCATCGTCCATAACGAACACGTGGTGGCCGCGCTTCGCGACCGGGGCGTGATCTTCGTCGAGGAAGTGGATGCGGTGCCGGCCGGTGGAATCACGATCTTCAGCGCCCACGGCGTTGCTGCCAGCGTCGAGACGGCGGCCGGAGAGCGGAAGCTCCAGGTCATTGACGCGACCTGCCCGCTGGTTTCCAAGGTGCACAAGGAGGCCACCCGCTATCACGAAGCAGGGTACGAGGTGCTGCTCGTGGGTCACCGCCGCCACCCGGAGGTCGTCGGCACGACCGGCCGGGTGCCCGGCCGCGTGCACGTGATCGAGACGGTGGCCGACGTCGAGGCGTTCACCCCGCGCGACCCCGAACGGCTGGCCTACGTCACGCAGACCACGTTGTCGGTCGATGACACCCGCGGGATCATCGACGCGCTGAGGGTGCGCTTTCCGGGCATCCGGGGGCCGGACCTGCGCAACATCTGCTACGCGACGCACAACCGCCAGCAGGCGTTGCGCGCCCTGGCCGAGCAGGCCGACGTCATAATCGTGATCGGCGGAGCTGCGAGTTCCAACTCGGCGCGGCTGTGTGAAATCGGTCGGCAGGCGGGCATCCCGAGCTATCTGGTGCAGGGCGCCCACCAACTGGATCCCGCGTGGTTCGCCGGCGCGGGGATTGTCGGGATGAGCGCGGGCGCGTCCACCCCGGAGACCCTGGTCAAGGCGGTCGTGGCAGGCATCCGGTCCATCGTCGGACCGCCCGTGTCCGTCCGCGAGCTCGACGGGCCGGCCGAAGCAGGGGTGCGCTTCCGGTTGCCCCAGTCCTGGCCTGCAGCCAGCTCTCCGGCCCGGCCCGCCTGAAACCGGACCGGCCGTGGTCACCGCCCTTCGGGCAGCCCGCCGGCCCCGTTTGAGCTGGCACTCCGGTCCGGAGGAATCCCGGCTGCGGAATCCGGTGGCCGCCGGCAGGGCCGTCTCCGGTCGACCCGCAGCACCCGCTGTCCGCCGCTGCCGGTTCGCCTGTCCGGCCGCTTGCTATGCTGGGCATTCCTTCAAGGTCGGCTGGCTGCAGAAGGAGGGGCCATGAGTAAACGGACTACCGTCTCCCGCCGGACGTTCCTCAAGACATCCGCTGCGACCGCAGCCGGAGTACTGGGCGCGCCCTACGTGAAGAACGCCCGCTCCGCCGGCAAGCTGAAGCTCGGACTCTGGGACCACTGGGTGCCGGGGGCCAATGCGGTGCTGGAGCAGATCTTGACCCGCTGGGGCGAGCGCAACGGCGTCGAGGTCACGGTCGATTTCATCACGTCGATCGGCAACAAGCTGCTGCTCACGGCCCAGGCGGAATCCCGTGCCGGCTCCGGACACGATGTCCTCTCGCACGGGTTCAACATGGTGCCGCTCTTCAAGCACCGCCTGGTGCCCGTCGACGATGTCGTCGAGGAGATCCTCGCTACCCAGGGGGAAATCGCGGAGACCTGCCGTTTTTCTGCCTTCCTCGACGGCGCCTGGCGGGGCAGCCCGGCGCCCACCGGTACCCTTTCCTATCCGACCGTCGCCCGTCGGGACCTGTTCCTCGAGCACACCGGAATCGACCTGGAGGCGTGGTTTCCCGCGTCCGGGGCCCGGGACCCGGTCAAGATCGTCGGGAACTGGAACTGGGACACCTTTCTCGAGGCGGCGGCAGCGCTCCACGGCGCCGGTCGGGCGTTCGGCGCGCCTCTTGCCGCCACGCCGGACGGCAGCGCGTGGATGGCCCACCTGTTCGCATCCTACGGCGCGGCCCTGGTGGACGAGCACGGAGACATCGTCGTCGATTCGGACCCGGTCCGTGAAGTGCTCGAGTACGTATCCCGGCTGGCCGAGTTCATGCCGGACAGCGTGTACGCCTGGGACGACGCCAGCAACAACCGCTGGCTCATCTCGGGCGAAGGCAGCGCGATCTTCAATCCGCCGAGCGCATGGGCGGTCGCCCGGCGGGACAGCCCGGAGGTCGCCCGGCACATCTGGCATTTCGACGTGCCGCGCGGACCGGCGGGCCGGTTTCGTGCCCTTACCTCGTTCTTCTGGGGCATCTGGGACTTCTCCGAAAATCAGGCGGCGGCGCGCGACCTGCTGCGCTACGTCGCCCGGCCGGAAGTGGTCACCACCATGCTCCAGGCCTCGCAGGGTTTCGACCTGCCCCTGATCCGTTCGCACTACGAGCGGACGGAGGTCTGGTCGGAGGCCGCTCCGCCGCGTGGCGTACTCCACAACTACGCGCTGCGGGGGGACGAGCGCACGGTGTTTGCCGGCTACCCGGCGCCGCCGGAGATCGGGGCGCGAATCGCGACGCAGCAGTTGTTGCCGACGCTGGCGGCCCGGGTGACCCGGGGCGGAGAGTCCATCACCGACGCCATCGGCTGGGCCGAGAACGAACTCGAGGGGGTGCTCCGCGGCTGACCGCTGCGGATGCATCGGTCGGAAGGCAGTCCGAACCCGGGCCCGGCGCATGCGCAGACTGCCTTCCCTGCTCCGGCGCAAGCCCGCCGTGGCCGTCCTCATGTGCCTGCCGCTGTTCCTGCTGGTTCTCGGCCTGGTGGCGTATCCGTTCCTTCATGCCATCTTCCTCGCCACCCTGAACAAGGCGGAGACCGCCTTCGTCGGGCTGGACAATTTCGACTTCCTGTTCGGACGCCAGACCTTCTGGATGGTGGTGCGCCAGAGCCTGCTTTTCGCGCTGGTCGCGGTCGTGTTCAAGGCCCTGATCGGCCTCGCCGCCGCCCATGCCATCAACACCCTTCCCGCCCGGGGCCAGCGCAAGTGGCGCGGCATGATGCTGGTCCCCTGGGTGATCCCGCCGGCGCTCTCGACGCTGGGGTGGTGGTGGCTGTTCGAACCCACCTACAGCGCGGTCAACTGGGCGCTCGCCCGCTTCACCCTGCCCGCGGTACCGTGGCTGTCCGACACCTTCTGGGCCCGCTTCTCGATCATTCTCGTGAACGTCTGGATCGGCGCGCCGTTCTTCCTGATCATGTACCTGGCCGCCCTCAAGTCGATCCCGGGCGAACTGTATGAAGCCGCCGAGATGGACGGCGCCGGGCCGTGGCAGAAGTTCTTCTTCATCACGCTGCCGATGATCCGGAACATCGTCGCCATCACCACGCTGTTCTCGATCATCGTCACCCTGGCCAATTTCGACATCGTCCGCGTACTGACCCAGGGCGGCCCGCTCAACACCACGCACCTGTTCGCCACGTATGCCTTCCGGGTCGGTATCGAGTCCGGGGACATCCCGCTCGGGGCGGCGGTGTCGCTGTTCATGTTCCCGGTGCTGGCCGTCCTCGCCTTCATCATTCTCCGCAACGTGCGGCGCCGGGCGGCGAGCCTCGCGTGACCGCCGTCCCGCTCGCCCGCGCCCCGAGCCTGCGGACCGACCGCCGGTGGGCGTTGATCGCCGCCTACGCCTGCCTCGGCGTGTTCGCGGTCTTCTTCCTGTTTCCGCCGTACTACATGCTGATCACGTCGCTGAAGACGAATGCGGAGATCGCCGCCCTCGCGTCCAATCCGTGGCTGGTGACCGAGGGCGTGACCTTCGACCATTACCGGCACCTGCTGACCGGCACGTCGTTCCCGACCTTCTTCCTGAACACGACCATCGTCACGGTGCTCGTGGTCGCCCTCACCATGGTGATCAGCGTGCTGGCCGCCTACGCCCTGGGCCGCCTCCGCTTCCTCGGCTCCGGCGTGCTCGCCACCGGCATCTTCCTCACCTACCTGGTGCCCGACACGCTGCTGTTCATCCCGCTGTTCAAGATCGTGGGGTGGCTCGGCCTGCTCGATACCTACTGGTCGCTGGTCCTCGTGTATCCGACCCTCACGGTCCCCTTCTGCACGTGGATCATGATCGGCTATTTCGGTTCGATTCCGCGCGAGCTCGACGAAGCCGCCCTGATCGACGGCGCGAACCACCTGCAGATGCTCCTCAAGGTCTTCATTCCCGTCGCGCTTCCGGGCCTGATCGCCGCCACGATCTTCGCGTTCACGGTCGCCTGGGCCAATTTCCTCTACCCGCTCGCCTACATCTATTCCGAATCCCAGATGGTCCTCACGGTCGGCACGGTCACGACCCTCATCCGGGGGGACGTGTTTCACTGGGGCGGCCTGATGGCCGGCGCCCTGCTGGCGGCGGCGCCGCCCGTCATTCTCTATGCCTTCCTGATGGACTACTACATTGCCGGCCTGACCTCGGGTGCGACGAAAGGCTGAACCTGATGGCGGCTGTCACTCTCCAGGGCCTCGTGAAGACCTTCGGCACGGTCGAGGCGGTGCGCGGTGTCGATCTCGAGATCCCGAACCATGAATTCGTCGTGCTCGTGGGTCCTTCGGGTTGCGGCAAGAGCACCGTGCTGCGGATGATCGCGGGCCTGGAGGACATCACCGCCGGCGTGATCCGGATCGGTGACGTGCAGGTGAACGATGTGCCCCCGAAGGACCGCAACATCGCCATGGTGTTCCAGAACTACGCCCTCTACCCGCACATGACGGTCGAACAGAACCTCTCGTTCGGGCTCCGGCTCCGCAAGGTCGCCCGGGCGGAGATCCGGACCAAGGTGCACCGGGCCGCCGACCTGCTCGGCATCGCCGACCTGCTCGACCGCCGCCCGCGGGAGCTCTCGGGCGGCCAGCGCCAGCGCGTGGCCATGGGACGGGCCCTGGTCCGCGATCCGCGGGTCTTCCTGTTCGACGAACCGCTGAGCAACCTCGACGCCAATCTCCGCGGCCAGATGCGAATCGAGATCCAGCGTCTCCACCAGCGCCTGCGCACGACGACCCTCTACGTGACCCACGACCAGGTGGAGGCGATGACCCTGGCCGACCGGGTGGTGGTGATGAACGCCGGGCGGATCGAGCAGGCGGGGACGCCCGATGAGATCTACCACCAGCCGCGCACGCGCTTCGTCGCCGGGTTCATGGGTTCGCCGCCCATGAATTTCGTCGACTGCCAGCTGACGGCAACGAACGGCCGCGTGGCGGCGCGGCTGGCCGCCGGCCCGGCGCTGCCGCTCCCGGCCGCGATGGCCGAGCGGGTACGCGGTCGGGTGGGGCAGAACCTGGTGGCCGGCCTGCGGCCGGAGGACATCCGGGAGCCG
This sequence comes from Alphaproteobacteria bacterium, assembly GCA_965203385.1. GTDB lineage: Bacteria > Pseudomonadota > Alphaproteobacteria > TMED109 > TMED109 > VXPW01. The sequence goes on along the minus strand of OZ241893.1, from coordinate 426,265 downwards.
GGCGCGGACGGGGGCAGCGTGGTGCACGAGGCCGCCATCGACATCGTGGAACCGCTCGGACGGGAGACCATCGTCTACTTCCGGCTCGGCGCGGCAACCCTGTGCGCCCGGGTCGGAAGCGGCGTGCAGCTGTCGGCCGGCGCCGCCCTCCCGCTCGCGTTCCACCCGGACCGCCTGCACCTGATCGACCCGGACACCGGCCTTGTGCTGTAACCGGGCGGTGCGGCCGGGCGGCCCTGGTTCCGCTGCCGCGGCAGGCGGGCACCGTGCCTGACGTCACGCCGGCGATCCTGAAGGCCCTGCAGGAGGCAGTCGGTGCGGCGGGGTTCTTCACCGACCCCGCGGACCTCGCCGGGCATCTCGTCGACGAGCGCGGGGTCTTCCGCGGCGAGGCGCCCGTCCTCCTCAAGCCGGCCGATACCGATGCGGTCGCGGCCGTGGTCGGCATCTGCGCGGAAGCGGGCATCGGGGTCGTGCCGCAAGGCGGACGCACGGGGCTCTGCGGCGGCACGGTGCCGGTCACCCGGGACGGCGAGGTCTTGGTCAGCCTGGAACGCCTGCGGCGAATCCGGAATCTGGACGCCGCGGGCTTCACGATGACGTGCGAGGCCGGCTGCGTCCTGCAGACGCTGCAGAACGCCGCTGCGGAGGCCGATCGGCTGTTTCCCCTGTCCCTCGCGGCCGAGGGAAGCTGCACCATCGGCGGCAATCTCGCCACCAACGCCGGCGGCATCAACGTGCTGCGCTACGGCATGGCCCGCAATCTCACGCTCGGCCTGGAGGTGGTGCTGCCGGACGGGTCGGTCTGGGCCGATCTCGGCGGCCTGCGCAAGGACAACCGCGGATACGACCTGAAGCAGCTGTTCATTGGCGCCGAAGGTACGCTCGGGATCATCACCGCGGTCACGCTCGAACTGTTCCCCCGCCCCCGCGATGTCGACACCGCATGGCTGGCGGTGGCCGACCCCGCCGCCGCCCTCCGGCTCTTCGGTGCGGCCCGCGAGGCGGCAGCCGACCTGCTGGTCGCGTTCGAGCTGGTCGACCGGGGCGCACTCGAGATGGTGTTCGCGCACATCGACGGGGTCCGCGATCCGTTTCCGCGCCGCTACGACTGGTACGTGCTGCTGGAACTCACGGCCGGAATCGACGGCCATGCGCGGGCCGCCGGGGAGCGGATCCTGGCCCGCGCGGTCGAGCGCGGGATCGTGCTCGACGGGGTCCGGGCCGAGAGCCTAGCCCATCGCGCAGACCTGTGGCGCCTGCGGGAGACCGTCAGCGAGGCGCAGAAGCACGAGGGGAAGAGCCTCAAGCACGATATTTCGGTTCCGGTGACGGAGGTGCCGCGGTTCATCGACGACGCGACCGCGGCCGTGCGCGCACGCTGGCCGGCGTTCCGGGTGCTGGCGTTCGGCCACGTCGGCGACGGCAACATTCACTTCAACGTCTTCGGCGCTCCCGGCGATGACGGGCGGCGCCTGTTCGAGGAGGAGGGCGCCATCGAGGATGTCGTGTTCGAGGTCGCCGACGGGCTCCAGGGGAGTTTCAGCGCCGAGCACGGCATCGGGCAGCTGAAGCGCCGGGCCCTCCGTCGCTACGCGCCGGCCGGCTCCCTGACGATGATGCGGAAGCTGAAACGCACCCTTGACCCCCGGGGAATCATGAATCCCGGGAAGGTGGTCTGAGGCCGGGAGCCCGGCCCGTGCCCGTCGCCGGCGCAGTCCCGGCCCGGCGCGCCAACGACCAAGGGCAGACCCTGTCGGCTTTCAATCTGCCCGTCGGCTGACCGGTCGATCCGGAGCCTGTCACCGGTCTGGCGCACCGGCGGCGCCTTCTTCACGGCTCAACGGATAACAGGTACGAATGCAGCGGGAACCGGGCGAAAAAACCTTCATCAACAGTATCCTGGTAGAAATAAATCAGATTTCCGCCGCATGCTGTCCCTCCTTGTACCGAAAAGCACTGGCATAGTATTGCACGTCGTCGGCGGTGCATCCTGCCGCGCGCAAGCCCCGTTTCCAGTTCGCTGAAATGATGTCCGCCATTTCCGTCAGTTGAGCCTTCGCGCTCTCGAGCTTTGTAGCAAAGAACTCGCACGCCTCCAGCGCGATCTCCAGTGATGCCTCGAATGACCCGCCCTGGATGATTCCGGTCTCCAGAACGCGATGCCGCGACGGCGACGGGTTGATGTCGAAGGCCGGAGACAGCCGCCACCGATTGTCTCCGGCATAGATGAACCCGTGGTTCTTCAGGTGATCGTCTTGGTTGGACACGAGGATGGTGAAGATGATCCGCCTCCAGAGTTCGTGCAGATCGTCGATGGGTCTGCTGGAAATCTGCCGAATCACGTCGGCGATGTCCGTGTAGAACCCGCCCTCGTCGCTGTCCCAATCGAGTGCGGTCCGGGCCGAGATGTACGGGATGCGGGTGTGGCCGCGACGGTCGAACCGTTTGATCAGCGCGACCGGGCTGTCGCTGTACGCTAGTTCAAGCTTCGCCTCTGCGACGCGCACCCCGCATCGGGCCGCCAGTTTCAGCGTTGCGACCTCGACGCGCTCGATCGGTCTGGTGTCGCGGACTGACGTGAACTTGGCGATCCAGAGATGACCGTTGCCCTCGACATTGGCCTTGGGCCGGGCGCCGCCGAGCGAGCCGGCGATTCCGGCCAGCTCGCGCACCCCTTCTTCCGCGCTGCCAGGATCGTGCTCAAAGCGCACGGCGAGTGCCCGCAGCCGTTCCAGTTCGACGAGCCGGGGGACCGGCGGCGTCAGGTCGGAAAGCGGTTCCATGTCGTCTCCGAGAAACCGCAGGGCGCCGTGGCGCGTACGGTCGTCGGACCGGACGAGATAATCGAACTCGCTCAGCCCGCCGCCAAGCGCCTTTGCCATCAATCCCCGTCCCCAGGAGTCCGGCGCGGCATCGGCGACACATCCCGGAAGCGCGGAGCGCCGGTTCTCGCGGCCCGTGCTGAAATGACTTCCTGTGCGCAGAGGCAGTCCCGGAGACAGCGCGAAGCGGTCGGGCGCCGCCAGCCATTCGTCGGCATATTCGAACTGCGGATGTTGGCGTCGGCCGTCGCTTTCGAAGCGCAGTCGGCCAACAAGCCGCTTGCCCTCCCCGAGCCCGACGATGGCTTCGGGCATCAGAAACCGACCCCTTCGTCGTCACCGCCGTTACCGGAGGATGGGCTCCGACCGTTTTCGTCAGCCGCCGCCCCGGCCCGGCGCTTGCGACCGATCCGCTTGGGAAGGGTTTCCCGATCCAGAAGGAGCCCGGTGTCGTCGGTGGCGGGATCGAGAAAATCGGTTATGCGGTCGATCTCGCCGAGGACGAGACAGGCCATCGCCAGCGTGCCGATGCCGACCCCGTCATCGCCCTTTTCGATGCGCATGATGGTGCGCTCGGATACACCGGCCCGTTCAGCGAACCCCTGCACGGAGATCCGGCGCTTCAGGCGTGCCGTCCTGATGTTCGCTCCCAGGGATGCGAGGGCGCGGCGCGCGGTGAGAGAATTTATCTGGACCGCCATATCTGACGCTCAAATCCTTTTTGAATGACAGATACGTCATATAGTAGACAGGGGTTGTCAGCGCAACCGGACCCGACATTTATCGATTGGGACTCTTCCGTTGGTCCGGGTCGGCTTCATCGGCTTCCCTTGCTGTCTGGTTTTGCCATACACGGGGTAATCCAGCTCCTTACCGCGACGGCCGGGTCCGATCAGGTCCGAGCGGCTCGAATCGATGACGTCGACCGAACGCCGGGCATTCGGGAACCTCAACGGTGTTTGGGCGATCACGGGCTGGCCGAGAGCGGGCAGCCGGTGGATGATCCGTGTCATCACCGGGCAGGATTTTCCCGATGGCCGGATGACAGGCCAAAAGGGCGATTGCGGGCTGGGCCCATGCCGGCCGCGCACCGGCGTCCGCCGGGTTGGCGGCGACCGGTGTATGCTCTCCGGCCGGAACCCGTCCCGGGGCCGGCGGTAGACCGCTAGGGCAGAGGGCAGGTACCCGGCTTTCCGAACCGTATACTGGTGCGAGGGCACGGCTCTGGATGCCACGGGCCCTTCCGGAAATCCCGGCGCTGCCCGAACCTGCAGAAGGAGAGTGATACCCCATGTCCACGAACCATTCTGCGATCACTCCGGAACCGGACCGGCATCCGCTGGTCCGGATCAGCCGGGTGTTGGAGCGCGGGCTTTCGCTGGCCGGTCTGATCGGGGCCTGGCTGTCGATCCCGCTGATCTTCATCATCATCTTTGACATCGTGACGCGCCGGTTCCTGGTGCTGGGCTCGACCAAGCTGCAGGAAATGGAATGGCACCTGCATGCGGCGCTGTTCCTGCTGGCGCTGGGCTTCGGCTACCTGCGCAATTCCCACGTCCGCATCGAGGTGGTGCGCGAGCGCTTCTCGCAGCTGTGGAAGGCGCGGCTGGAAGTGGCGGGAATCACGCTGTTCCTGATTCCGTACGCAGCCCTGGTGATCTGGTTTGGAGTGGATTTTGCCCAACGGTCGTTCGGCATGAACGAGGTCTCGTCGGCGCTGACCGGTCTCACCCATCGCTGGATCATCAAGTCGTTCGTGCCCCTCGGGATGCTGTTGCTGCTGGCCGCCGGGGTTGCGATCCTGTTGCGGAACCTGGCGTACCTGGTGCTGCTCGAGACCGGCCGGACGGAGGCCGCGCTCGAGCTCGCGAAGTCGCTGCCCGAGTTGCGGAATCCCGAGGACGAACTGCGCGCGGCGGCGGCGCGTGAGGCGCAAGTCATCCAGGGAGACCGGTAATGGACACGCTCATCACCCTGATGCCGGTCCTGATGTTCCTGGTGCTGGCCATGCTGCTGTTCAGCGGGTTTCCGGTCGCCTTCGTGCTGGGCGGCGTGGCGCTGGGTTTCGGCTTTCTCGGCCTCGCCGCCGACGTGTTCTCGTTCATCGAATTCTTCAACATCATTTCCCGCATCTGGGGCGGAGTCTGCGAGAACCTGATCCTGGTTGCGGTTCCCATGTTCATCTTCATGGGCACGATGCTGGAGCGCTCGGGCGTGGCCAACGATCTCCTGCACTGCCTGCAGGTACTGCTGCGCCGGGTGCCGGGCGGGCTCGCGATGTCGGTGACGATCATGGGCACCATCATGGCCGCCACCACCGGGATCATCGGGGCATCAGTGGTGATGATGACGCTGCTGGCGCTGCCGGTCATGCTCGAGCGCAACTACAATCCGTCGCTGGCGACCGGTACCATCAGTGCGTCGGGAACGCTCGGCATCCTCATTCCGCCCTCGATCATGCTGGTGATCATGGCCGACCTGCTCTCGATCTCGGTCGGGACCCTGTTCGTGGCCGCCGTGCTTCCCGGTCTCGTGCTCGCGACGCTGTACATCATCTACCTGTTCTTCCGCACCCGTCTCAACCCGACGCTGGCCCCGCCGCTGCCGGCTTCGGAGGGTCCGGATACCCGCGCGGAGCTGCTGGCCCTGGTGGCGCGGTCGTTTCTGCCGCCGATCTTCCTGATCATGATGGTTCTGGGTTCGATCTTCGCCGGGGTGGCGACGCCGACCGAGGCCGCGGGCGTGGGGGCCCTGGGTTCGATCATCCTGGCCCTGTTCAACCGCCGCCTGCGGAAGGCGGTACTGAAGGACGTGGTCGCGCGGACCGGTCTGACCTGCGCCATGATCTTCGGCATCTTCATCGGCGCGACCGCGTTTTCCTACGTGTTCCGGTCCCTGGGCGGCGACGACCTGATCCACGCGTTCGTCGAGCATCTGGGGCTCGGCTCGTGGGGCATCTTGTTCCTCATGATGGGGATGGTGTTCCTCCTGGGGTTCTTCTTTGACTGGGTCGAGATCACGCTGATCGTGCTGCCGTTGTTCGCGCCGATCATGGAGACCCTGGACTTCGGGACCCATGTGGCCTCCAACCTGATCATTCCGTGGGTGGCCGTGCTGATCGCCGTGAACCTGCAGACGTCGTTCCTGACCCCGCCATTCGGCTTCGCGCTCTTCTACCTGAAGGGGGTGGCGCCGCCGTCGGTCAAGATCCAGATGGTCTACCGCGGCATCATCCCGTTCGTGATGCTCCAGCTGGTCGGCCTCGCCTTCGTCATCGGCTTCCCGGAGATCGCTCTGTGGTTGCCCGGTATCCTGCTCGACTGAAACCGGTGCGGGCAGGAGTGGCGGCGGGAACCGGACTGCTCGCACGAAGGGTGCGGTAGTGGCGGGGGCGGGAGCGGTACTCCGGACGCCCGACGAACGGTTCGAGGGACTGCCCGAGTGGCCGTATGCGCCGCGCTACCTCGAGGCGGTGCCCGGATTTGCGGCCAGTTCGCCGGTCCGGATGCACTACGTCGATGAAGGCCAGGCGCCGGCCGCCGGCTCGCTCACGTTCCTGCTGCTGCACGGGCATCCGACGTGGGGCTACCTCTACCGGCACCTCGTCCCCGAGATCGTGCGCCAGGGGCATCGGGCCGTGGTTCCGGACTTGCCGGGGTTCGGGCGGTCCGACAAGCCGGCCGATCCTTCCGTCTACACGTTCGCGGGTCTGCGTTCCGCCCTGGTCGCCCTGATCGAGCGTCTCGACCTGCGCGACCTCGTGCTGGTCGTGCACGAATGGGGCGGTTCGCTCGGGCTCACGATTCCCGGCACGATGCCGGACCGGTTCGTGGGACTGATCTGCTTCAATACCTGGCTGCCGACCGGAAGGCGGCCGCTGCCGGACGGTTACCGCAACTGGCTGGCGACTGCCCGGTCCGATCCGGACCTGAACGTCCGGTCCCTGATGGCCCGCACCAACCGCATCCTGACGCTCGCCCAATGCAACGCGTACCTGGCACCGTTTCCGGGCGCGGAGTACAAGGCGGCGCTGCGGGCGCTCCCCCGGATCTTGCCGGCGGCCCCGAAGGCTCCCGGCGCCGAGCTCGCGCAGGCGGCCGAACGCTGGTGGCGGGAGCATTATGATGGGTTCTCGATCCTGCTCGCCGGCATGCGGGACCCGATCCTTCCGCCGGACACCATGCGGACGCTCGCCGCCGGCATTCGGGGAATGGAGGCGCCCGTGGCGGTAGGCAATGCCGGTCATTTCGTGCCCGAATGGGGCACCGAGTTCGCAGCCGACGTGGTGGCGGAGGCGTCCGCGTTCCGGCAGCGGCAGCTTGCACCGAAGGTGGACGGAGGGGATCAGACATGAAGCGCCGGCCGCGGGTGGTGGTCGCCATGTCGGGGGGCGTGGACAGCTCCGTCGCGGCCGCGTTGCTGCACGCGGCGGGGCACGAGGTCATCGGCATCACCCTGCACCTCTACGAGAGCGGCGCCGGGAGCGCCGCCACCAGGACCTGTTGTGCGGGCCAGGATGTGTACGACGCACGGCGGGTGGCAGACCGGCTGGGCATTCCGCACTACGTGCTGGACTACGAGCAGCGCTTCCGTTCCGGTGTGATGCAGGATTTTGCGGACCGCTATGCCGAGGGTGTGACCCCGGTCCCGTGTGTACGGTGCAATCAGCGGGTGAAGTTCCGCGACCTCCTCGATACGGCCCTCGAGCTGGACGCCGACTGGATGGCCACCGGTCATTATGTCCGCCGCACCGACGGGGAGGGTGGCCCCGAGCTTCACCGGGCGGCCGACGCCGCCAAGGACCAGAGCTATTTTCTCTTCGCGACCGAGCGCGACCAGCTCGAGCGTCTGCGCTTTCCTCTGGGAGACCTGCGCAAGGAGCAGACCCGGGCGGCGGCGGTGCAGGCCGGTATCGGGGTGGCCGACAAGCCGGAAAGCCAGGACATCTGTTTCGTCCCCGGCGGCAACTACCGGGAGGTCGTGTACCGGCTGCGCCCCGATGCGGCGGCGGCGGGGGAGATCGTGCACGTCGACGGCCGGGTGCTGGGCCGGCACCCCGGCATTGCGGGCTTCACGGTCGGACAGCGGCGCGGACTCGGGGTCGTCGAGCCGGGCCAGCCGCTCTACGTGGTCCGGATCGATGCGCTCGAGCGGCGTGTCGTGGTCGGCCCGAAGACCGCCCTGGGAGTCTCCGGGATCACGCTGCACGAGGTCAACTGGATCGCGGACCCGCCGCCGGAGGCGGCGGCCTGGCCGGACGAGGTTCTCGTGCGTGTACGCTCGGCCCACCGGGGGTCGCGGGGCCGGGTCCGGCGCCTGGGCGGCGGCCGGGCGGAGGTGACGTTTCGCACTCCGGAGCGGGCGGTCGCCCCGGGTCAGGCGGCCGTGTTCTATGACGGCTCCCGGGTGCTGGGCGGCGGCTGGATCGAACCGCGGCCGCGCTGGCCGTCGGGGCCGGACGACTCCCGGGAGCACACGGCATGAGCGCTGCGGCCGATCTCACGCTGGGGGTCGAGGAAGAACTCTTCCTGGTGGACGGCGAGGCGTTCGATCTCGTGCCGGATCCGGATCCCCGTCTGCTCGAGGCCTATGCCGGGCTGCGGGATATCGGTCAGGTGGTGCCGGAACTCCTGCGCTCGCAGATCGAGCTGAATTCCCCGGTCTGCCGGTCCGTGTCCGAGGTCCGGGATGCGGTCCTGACGATTCGCCAGACCGTTCTCGATCTCGCGGACCGGTTCGGGGTCGGCCTGATGGCCTCGTCGACGCATCCGTTCGCGTCCTGGGAAAGTCAGGTGGTGACGCCGCGGGACCGGTACCGGGAATTCACGATCAAGTACCAGTCGGTTCTCAGGCAACTGCTGGCGAGCGGCATGCACGTGCATGCCGGCTTCGGGACCCCCGACGAGCGGGTCCAGGTGATGACCTCGATGCGCCGCTACCTGCCGGTGTTCCTGGCGCTGTCCGGATCGTCCCCCTTCAGTGGCGGGCACGCCACCGGGTTCAAGTCGTCGCGCCTGAATCTCATGGCGGCCCTGCCCCGGACCGGCGTTCCGCCGGTGCTCGGGTCCTGGGCGGACTATGAGCAGATCGTGGAGAACTACCGCCGCCTCGACTTCGTGACGGATGGTTCGGAGATCTGGTGGGATCTCCGCCCCTCGGCCCGGTTCCCGACCCTGGAGCTGCGCATCGCCGACGTCTGTCCGGCCGTTGATGATGCGATGGCGATCGTGGCCCTGTACGCCTGTCTGGTCCGTCATTTGCTGCAGGCCGTCCGGGACGGCCGGGTGGCGGACGATCCGCCGCCGGAAATCATCGAGCAGAACCGGTGGCTGGCCCAGCGCTACGGCGTGGTGGCGTTTCTGGCCGATTTCGAGTCCGGGGTCCGGGCGGATCTCGTCGACTACATCGACGACCTGCTCGACCGGCTGGCGGCAGATGCGGCGGCGTTGGGCTGCGAAGACGATCTGGCGCGGGCCCGCACGATCATTCGCGAGGGGAGCAGTGCCGACCGGCAACTCGATCACTTCCGCCTCCGTCAACTCGAGGGGGACAGCAAGGACGAGGCCCTCCGCTCGGTGGCGAAGCTGATCGTAGCCGAGACCCGGGAGGGCCGGGCGGCGGGCCCCGGTTCGTGAACCCGGCCGGAGACTCAGATCTCCGGGGATGCCGGACCGCGCACACCCCCTGACGCGCCAGGGAGAAACCGGCACAGAAGGAAGACCGTCGCCGGAGCCTTGCCGGGCGGCGGGACCGAACATCCTGGTTCGCATGCGCCGTTTCCGGCCGTGACCAGGCCGTGGAAATCATGCGCGTACCGGTGACCGCCGACTCGCTCGCCATCGCCGGTTGGGAGACTCTCCATGCGCATCCCGCCGCGCGCGAGACCATGGCTAGGGCTACCATGTAATGATAAAGGGGTCTGGACTCGAAGGACCGGACGCGCTATACCGGTGCCGTTATGGCACAATCTCAGATCAGCCGCACACTGCGTGGCGCGACGGAACGGGCGCGGGTCGCCGCGATTCTGTCGCAGGAGCAGTTCGACAGCCGCCGTGCCTTGGGCCGCCGGGTCTGCGAGGAATTTTCCTTTGTCGACCCGCTGGGCCGCTTGCAGGTCGCCGGGTGCGTCAAGGCGCTGGCCGCGCTGGCCCGGGAGGGTTCCGACATCGTCCTGCCGCCGCCCGGTGGGCCGGCGATCGACAACACCCCACGGGTGCTGGCCACCGACGTTCCCGAACCGGTCGCGGTCCCGGCCCATCCGGCTGCGATCGAGGATCTCCGGATCACGCTGGTGGCCACCCGATCGGACCGCGATCTGTGGAACACTCTGATCGCGCGGGAACATCCGCACGGGTTGACCACCTTCGCCGGCTGTCAGGTCCGCTATCTGGTTGGTTCGGCTCATGGCTGGCTCGGTGCGGCCGGGTTTTCTGCTGCCGCCCGGCGGGTGCGGGCCCGGGACCGGTGGATCACCTGGACCGATGCGCAGCGCCTCGATCACCTGCCGCGGGTGGTCTGCCTGAGCCGCTTCCTGATCCGTTCGTCGGTGACTTGCCCTCATCTCGCCAGCCACGTGCTGGGCCGGGTTCTCCGGCGCCTGCCCCGGGACTTCGAGGCCCGGTACGGCTTCCGACCCCTGCTGGTCGAGAGCTTTGCGGACGAGGGCTACGAGGGCATTTGCCTGCGGGCGGCCAATTTCCGGCGCGTCGGGGTGACGGCCGGCCGCGGCCGGCAGGACCGGCACAAGCGGCGGGAGAAGACAGTCAAGACCGTTTTCCTGTATGCACTGGTCAGCAACTGGCGGCGCCAGCTCGGTGTGACCGGGGTCGATTCGGCCCCGGTGCTGGCGCCGGGTGAGGGGCTGAACGCGGCCGAGTGGGCGGCCAACGAATTCGGAGGAGCGCCGTTGGGAGACAAGCGTCTGTCGGCTCGCCTGGTCAAGAGCGCTGGCCTGCTGGCGGCGTATCCGGGCGGCAAGATCAATGCCAATTCTGCCAGCGACCGCACCGCCATCAGTGCGTTCTACCGGCTGATCGAGATGCCGGCAGAATCGGAAGTCACGGTCGAGAATATTCTGGCGCCGCACCGCGCCCGTAGCATTCAGCGGATCCGGGGGCAGGACACGGTGCTGGCGATTCAGGACGGCACCGACCTGAATTTCAGTACCCGTCCGGGGTGTGACGGCCTGCAGGTGATCGGCACCAACCAGACTCGGGCGAAGAGCCGCGGCCTGCATCTGCACGCGACGCTGGCCACCACGGAGACCGGCTTGCCGCTGGGCGTGCTGCGGCTGGGTTTCGATGATCTGAAGCCGCGCCCGCCCGAAGCCGAGAAGCTGCGGAAGACCCGGCGCTGGCTGGATGCCCTTGCCGATACCGTCAGGGCGGTGCGCGAGGTCGGCGGGAAGACCCGGGTGATCGCGGTCTGCGACCGGGAAGCGGATTGCTTTGAGTTGTTCGACGCCCAGCGCCAGTGTCCCCGGGTCGGGTTGCTGGTGCGGGCGAAACACGACCGGGTTCTGGGACCGCGGCGCGGCAGGCTGTTTGCGGCCATGAGCAGCGGACCGCCGGCCGGGCGCATCGCGATTGAGATCGAAGGACTGACGGCACGACCCAAGTCGAGCAAGAAGAAGGCCCGTTCGGCTCGCGCCAAGCGGCTGGCCAACTGTGAACTGCGGTACCGCCGGATCACCCTGCCGGCCACCAAGGTGCTGCCGGACGCGGAACCGGTAACCGTGTCTGCGGTCCATATCGTCGAGACCGCACCGCCGGAAGACGAGGATCCGGTCCAGTGGTACCTGCTGACCACTCTGGCGGTTGGCAGTGCCAAGGATGCCGGCGAAATGGTGGCGTTCTATCTCCAGCGTTGGAAAGTCGAGGACTATTTTCGGGTCCTGAAATCTGGTTGTCGCAGCGAGTTCCTGCTGTTTCGCACGGCCGACCGGCTGCAACGGGCGATTGCCATCAATAGTGTGATCGCCTGGCGGATCATGGTCATGACCCTGCTCGGCCGTCAGGTTCCGGACTGCTCACCGGATCTCCTGTTCACCGACCAGGAGCTCGATTTCCTGCGGGACTATTCCGAAGAACAGTCCATGCCGCCACCGAACCGGCTGGGCGACGCGGTTCGGCTGGTGGCGCACCTCGGTGGCTATCGTGACCGCAAGCATGATCCGGACCCCGGCAACCAGATCATGTGGCATGGCCAAAACCGGCTGAGCAGTGCAGCTCTCGGCCACCGGATCGGGTTTCAGGCCGGCCGGCGGTATGTGTTGAGAGAAGCGGAATGATCCGGTGTCACGCAAAGTTATCATGACTCGGTAGGGCTAGGGCCGAACTCGACGCCTCCCACTGGCGCCGCGCCGGCGAGGCCGCATGGCACCCGGCGCGGGACGCCGAGATTGCCGGATTCCCCAACCACCAGGACTCCCGCTTCTGGCTTGCCGCCGGCCTGCGGCAGGTCTGGGACCGCCTGCTGGCCGACAACATGCGCGTGCGACGGCTCGCCGCCGCCGGCGGTGCGGCCCTCATCGGCTGTGTGCGCAATGCCGAACAGGTCCGCGCCGTGCGCGCCGGCTTCGGCCTCGGCGACGGTCTCCATGCAGGCCGAGGACGACGATCCTGACGGCGGCGCAGGGCATGGATCCGTTCCTCTACTGCACAGCCGGCCCGCTGTCCTCCTTGTTTGCCCATGGCGAAACCACTATAATTTGGAGATGGCAGCGGCAGGGTGAAACCGGTCGAATGGGTCGGTTCCAGCAAGGCGGATCTGAAGCGCTTTCCGGACCCCGTGCAGCAGCACATGGGGTTTGCGATCTACCGCGCCCAGCTTGGACACCGGCACCGCGGCGCCAAGCCGATGCAGGGATTTGGCGCCGGTGTGCTGGAGGTGGTTGCGCGCCACGACGGCGACACCTTCCGGGTCGTCTACACGGTCCGGTTCGAAGCCGTCGTCTACGTCTTGCACGCCTTCCAGAAGAAGGCGAAACGGGGCGTCGCGACTCCGAAACGGGAACTCGACCTGGTCCGGCGGCGCCTGGGCGCCGCCGAGCGGCACTATCCTGACACCCATCGTGGAGGCTGACGCCATGGAACCCGACGACACCGCCGTGGAGCGCGGCAGCGACAACATCTTCGCCGACCTCGGCTTTCCCGACGCCGAAGCCCATCTCGTCAAGGCTGATCTCGTCGGTCGCATAGATGACATCGTGCGTGGCCGCGGCATCACTCAGACCGAGGCCGCGCGGCTGATGGGTCTTTCCCAGCCCGACGTGTCGCGGCTGCTGCGTGGCGACTTCCGCGAGTATTCGCTGGAGCGCCTGTTCCGCCTGCTCAACGCGCTCGGGCGCGACATCGATATCATCGTCCGGCCGCCGCGCTCGGCCGAGGGCGGCAAGCTCCGCATCGCCGCCCCCGGGTCCGCCTGACGCCCCTGTTCCTGCGGCGGGTTTTGTTCCCCTACCCGTTGCGCACCCGGCCCGTCGACCTCCGCGCTCGGCAGCTCCCCGCGAGCCACAGCCATGCGATCTGGATCGGCAGGTCGCAGGGGAAGGTGACGGCAGGCCGTGGCGGCTACACGTTCACCCAGACCGCCACCGACGCTCCGGTCGCTCGGCTCAAGCCGGAAGGACTGAACGGCAAGTTCCGTATCCAGTACCGATCGCATCGGAACCGATGGCAAGCTAGGTTTAGTCTTTGTTGCGGCCCCGTTGAAACAACGGGGCCGCAGCAGGAAGCCTGCCGGCCAGGATCGAGCCCGGTCAGGGACGGAACTGTTCAGCGAGAATGCGTTCTTCGAGATGGTGTTCGGGGTCGAACAGCAGCGTGAGCGCGGTGGAGCGGTCGGAGACGACCGTGACCTTCCGGACGTGGCGTACCTCGAGCTCGCTCGCGGTTGCGCTCACGGGGCGCTGATCCGACTCCAGCACATCAAAGACCACCGAGGCGGTTTCCGGCAGCAAGGCACCGCGCCACCGCCGCGGTCGAAAGGGGCAGATGGGGGTGAGCGCCAGCAGGGGTGTGCCCAGCGGCAAGATCGGACCCTGGGCGGACAGGTTGTAGGCGGTGCTGCCGGCCGGGGTGGAAACGAGCACCCCGTCACAGGCCAGGGCGGCCAGGCGTTCGCGGCCGTCCACCAGGATTCGGATACGGGCCGTCATGCGCGTCTGGCGAAGCAGGGAGACCTCGTTGATCGCCAGTCCCGTGTGGTGCTCGCCGTCCGTGGTGACGGCGTCCATGCGCAGGGGGTAAATGACGGCGGCCCGGGCCGCGTCCAGCCGGTACTCGAGGTCCTCCGCGCAAAACCGGTTCATCAGGAACCCGACGGTCCCCCGGTTCATGCCGTAGATTCGCTTGCCTTGCGGGCCCCATTGCGACAGGGCGTTCAGCATCATGCCGTCGCCGCCCAGCACGACGATGATCCCCGCGGCATGCGGCGGAACGTGCGCGTACTGACGGCTGAGGGTTTGCAGCGCCGCCTGCGCGTCGGCGGCAGCGGACGCGACGAACGCGATTGGTTCGGACATGGGGCGGGCTGGATGCGGCGCGGGCTCTGCCTAGCCGCCGGTGACGCTCATGTGGCGCGCGACGGAGGGAGCTTTCTCGCGCCGGCTGATGACAAAGTCGTGCCCCTTGGGCTTGCGGCCGATGGCGGCAATGACGGCGGCCCGAAGTTCGTTGTCGTCGTCAGTGGAACGCAGCACCTGCCGGAGATCGGCGCTGTCGTCCTGTCCGAGGCACAGGTAGAGCATGCCGGTGCAGGTCAGGCGAACCCGGTTGCAGGATTCGCAGAAGTTGTGGGTCAGCGGGGTGATGAAGCCCACTCGCCCGCCCGTTCGCCGGGCCCGGAAATAACGCGCCGGCCCACCGGTTCGGTAGCCGATTTCTTCCAGTCCGAAGATGTCGCGCAGACGGGCCCGTACCATCGAGAGCGGCAGGTACTGATCGGTCCGGTCGCCCGAAATGTCGCCCATCGGCATCGTTTCGATCAGCGTGAAATCGAAGCCGCGGTGGTGGCACCATTCCAGCATGGCCGGGATCTCGTCCTCGTTGACCCCTTTCAGCGCCACCGTGTTGATCTTGACGTGAAGCCCGGCTTCCGCGGCGGCCTCGATTCCGTCCAGCACCTGCTCGAGGCGGCCCCAGCGGGTGATTTCGCCGAACCGCTCGGGATCCAGCGTGTCGAGCGAGACGTTGACCCTGCGGACCCCGGCTGCATGAAGCGCGCCGGCGTGACGACGGAGCTGCGACCCGTTCGTCGTCAGCGTGAGCTCCTCGAGCTGCCCCTCGCCCAGCATGGCTCCCAGGTCCCGAAAGAGTTGCATCACGTTCTTGCGCACCAGCGGCTCACCGCCGGTCAGGCGAAGCTTGCGGACGCCCAGCGAGACGAAGACACCGCACAGGCGCCGGATTTCATCCAGCGACAGGACGTCCTTTTTCGGGAGAAACGTCATGTCTTCCGCCATGCAGTACACACAGCGGAAATCGCAACGGTCGGTTACCGAGACCCGGAGGTAGGTGATGCCGCGACCGTAGGGGTCGACCACCGGCATGGTCTGGCCATTCGACATAGAGAACTCCCAACGCAGCTCCGTATCAACTGTATACCAACGGATATAATTCCGGCAACCCGCGGCGGCGACACCGCGGACCATCGCCCGAAGCAAAAATGTGCCGGAAGAGGGATGGCTGGGCGGGCTGGACTCGAACCAACATTTACGGGACCAAAACCCGCCGTCCTACCATTAGACGACCGCCCAGACCGAGGGGTTCGCGGCATGGTCGGAGCGGCCGGATTTGAACCGGCGACCCCTTGTCCCCCAGACAAGTGCGCTAACCAGACTGCGCCACGCTCCGCCACGTTTGCAGCGGCAGGATATACGGCTGCCGGCCGCCGGCAAGGTGACGGGCCGGCGCCGCAAGCGGAACCGTCGACGGACTCGGCCAGCTGCCGCCTCCGGTCGGCGGGCCAGGCCCGCAAGCACCCGGACCGGCCGGCGTGACGGTCGGCAGACGGAGAAACGCAGCCCGGTTCACGCGGCCCACCGGAATCTTCTCCTGCTTCCGGCCGCCGCGGCGAACGGTACATCCGTTCGCGAGTCGCAAGGAGATGCCGGTCCGGATCCGGCGGACGGTTGACGGTGCATCCCCCGCCCGGTCAGGCGACGGCCGGCCTGACGGGACCGTCTCCTCCGGTCGATCGGCGGTGGTGCAGGCCGGATGGAGCGCGCGGGTGCCTTTCGCGAGCTGGTAGGCAGATCGTGTCGTGGATACAATCGGGTGCAGTAGCACACGGCCGGTCCCCCGGCGGTTTGCGGGAGACTTCGCCTTGGCCGCCACCGCACACGTATCGGATGAAGGGGCTGCCGCCGTCGGCGAGTTTCCCTTTGCCACCGCCACCCAGCTGCTGGCGTTGTATCGGGCGAAGGCGGCGTCGCCGGTTGAGGTTGCCGAGGCGCTTCTTGCCCGGATCGAAGCCCTGAATCCGCGGTTGAACTGTTTCGTCTTCGTCGACCCGGAACGCACCCTGCGTGACGCTCGCGCTGCGGAGGAGCGCTGGTTACGGGGGGCTCCGCTCGGTGTGCTGGACGGTGTACCGGTCTCGATCAAGGATCTCCTGCTGACCAAGGGGTGGCCCACTCGCAAGGGTTCGCTCGCGGTGCCTCCGGACGGCCCCTGGACGGACGACGCACCGGCCGTGGCCCGCCTACGGGAGCAGGGAGCCGTGCTGCTCGGGAAGACGGCAACTCCGGAGTTCGGACACAAGGGGACGACGGCGAGCGCTCTCTGCGGGGTGACCCGCAATCCCTGGAATCCCGAGGTCACACCGGGCGGGTCCTCGGGCGGGGCGGGGGCTGCCGTTGCGGGCGGGATGGGGCCGCTGGCGCTGGGCACGGACGGTGGCGGCTCGATCCGCATCCCGTCGAGCTTCACCGGATTGTTCGGCCACAAGCCCTCGTTCGGACGGGTTCCGGCCTGGCCGCTCTCGGTCTTCGGCACGGTGGCGAACGTGGGTCCGATGGCGCGGACCGTGGCCGACGCGGCGCTGCTGTACGAGGTGATCATCCAGCCCGATCACCGCGATTTTCACGCGCTTCCGCCCGACGATACCGATTACCGGGCGGCAACGGCGGCGGGCGTCCGGGGGCTTCGGGTGGGATACACCGCGGATTTCGGTCTGCAGTCCTCGCTCGGAGGTCACGAGGTCGACCCGGCCGTGGCCGCGGTTACCCGGGAGGCGGCGGACGCACTCCGGCGGGCCGGGGCGGACGTGCAGGAAGTCTCGCTCGAATGGCCGCTGGATCCGGAGGAAATCTTCATCCTGGTCTGGACGATGGGAGCGGCCCGGCTGGTCGAGGAGCTGGATGCCCGGAAGTACATCGACCTGGACCCCGACCTGCAGCATTTCAGTGAACTGGGAAGGCTCTGCGACCTGGCCCAGGCCTACAAGGCACAGGAAGGGCGCGAGGCGCTCTGGTCGTGGCTGACCGAATGGTTCCGTACGGGCCCGTTCGATGTGTTGCTCGGGCCCACCATGCCGGTACTGCCGTTCCGGGCCGGACAGAACTGTCCGGACGGATGGGAGGAAGATCCCTTCGCCTGGATCCCGTTCACACCGGTGTTCAACCTGACCCGCCACCCGGCGGCCTCGGTGAATGCGGGTTTCGCGCAGGGCCTTCCCGTCGGGGTCCAGTTGGTGGGGCCCTGGTACCGGGATTCGGTCGTCTTTCAGGCGGCCGGGGCGCTTGAACAGGAGCTGGGACTGGTGGACCGGCGCCCGCCGATCTGAGACCGGCGGGCTCAGCCGCCGGCCAGCCGCACCACCGTGCGTCCGGTTACGCCGCCTTGCAGAATGGTATCGAGCGATTCTTCCAGGTCGTCAAACGCGATCTCGGTGGTCATGGCGTCGAGACGGGGCGGGCGAAGCTCTCCCGCCATGCGGGCCCACAAGGGGCCCCGTTCACTCATCGGGCACATTACCGAATCGATTCCGAGCAGTGAAACGCCGCGCAGGATAAACGGGAAGACGGTGGATTCGAGACCGGGACCGCCGGTTAGTCCGGTGACCGCACACACCCCGCGGTAGGCCATGGTGGACAGGGTCCACGCGAGAATCCGTCCCCCCACCTGGTCGACCGCCCCCGCCCACCGGGCCTTGCCGATCGGGCGCGGCTCCCCGCTCACCTCCTCCCGGCTCAGGATGGTGCTGGCGCCGAGACCGGTCAGGAAGGCTGCCGCGTTCGCCTTGCCGGTAGCCGCCGCCACGCGGTACCCGAGATTGGCCAGCATCGCGACTGCCATGCTGCCGACGCCGCCCGAGGCGCCGGTTACCAGCACTTCTCCCCGGTCCGGGGCCAGACCATTGCGCTCCATCTGCCGCACGGCCAGCGCGGCCGTGAAGCCCGCCGTACCGAAACTCATGCAGTCGCGGAGACTCAGTCCCTCGGGCCGGTGGAAGAGCCAGTCGCCGGGCACGCAGCATTGTTCCGCGAAACCGCCGTCGTGGCTGACCCCGAAATCGTAGCCGGTACACACCACCTCATCGCCGCTCCGGAACCGGCGGTCCCGGGACGCCAGCACCACGCCCGCCATGTCCACACCGGGCACGCGCGGCCACGCCCGCACCACGCCGCCCTTCGGAAGCGTGGCCAGGCCGTCCTTGTAGTTCACGCAACTCCAGGCGATTCGCACGACGACTTCGCCTTCCTGCGGCTCCGGCGCCGGGCGTTCCTCGAATGCTCGCCGGGTGGCTTGATCGTCCTTGTGCACGACGAACGCGCGGTAGGTCTCGGTCATGGCTGGCCCTCCTGCAAATTCAGATAGTGGGAGCCGCGTCCAACGGTGAACTGACGCGGGATGGCGGTCGCCGCGCGCTCTCGGCGGCCGGCCGGACAGGGTGACAGTTATACCCCGTACCGCAGGGTCTGGCCGTGCGGCCGACGTGCGGTCACCGCCGCACCGGCTCCGCGTCCGCCTCGGTTCGGTCCTCCCCCGATTTTCGGCCGGCCGGATCAGCGGCCCCCGGCGGGCCAGTCCGATGGTCCCTCCGGCCGGCGGGAGCCGGTCGCGCCGAGCCGGAAGGCGAGCTCGAAGACGTGGGGATCGTCGATGTCGAGCCGGCGAAGCGCGGCCGCCAGCCGGCGCACGTAGTCGGCATTGGTGCCGCTGGGGCCGACGGCGCGGGCGACCTGAGCCACCATGTCGTCGATGGGGGCGGGCCCGAGAAACGCCTGGTTGTCGGCCGAAGCCACGTAGACGATTCCGGCGGCGGCCCCGCCGCGCCGGAATTCGATCCGCACGTCGTGCCGGCGGTAGCCGTTCTTTTCCCGGTCATCGAGTCGATCGAGGATCGCGGTCGCCGCGCCGGGCGGAAGGCGATAGGCCACGCCTTCGCAGGTGGCGCGAGGTTCCGGAGCCAGGGTGACCACGCGTCCCGGCGCGCGGGGCGCGCCGCGGTGATCGTGCGAACCCTGCCAGAATCGTCGCACCCAGCCCCGGATTCGTGCAACCCTGCGGTCGTCGAAGGGCATGTCGGGCCGCCAGATCAGCGAGCCGTAGCCGAAGATCCAGCTTCTTTCCGGTGTTTCGGCGGTGGTCATTCGGGTGTGTGCTCCTGCGGGTGGAAGCGTTGCGCACCGGGGGCGGCCCCGGGCGGATCCGGGCCGGCGGGATCTTGCCAGTCTGCGGACCGGCGGGTCGACTCGTTCGACGATTTTCGCAAATGCCTCCACGGGCGCCACTTTGCCGCGGCAGGCACACGCGGGGTGCTGTTGACCGCCGGCCGGCCGGGACGATGCCGGAACCCTCCCGGGCCATACTGCCAGCGCCTTGGCGCCGCCGGCGACGTGCAAGCGGCGCAGGGCATCGATACCGGTGATCGTGGTCGCTCACACCATGTGCGACGACCCTATGCGGCTGATCGGCGCGGCCGGCGGCCGGCATCACGCAGCGAGAGGAGGTTCTGGCATGGTTCGATACGCCCGGCCATTGACTCCGGACGAGATCGCGGCGGTGAAGGATGAGAACATCGGCTGCAGCGATATTCCGGAGTTGGACGCATCCTTCTGGCGCACGGCCGAACTGGTGGAGCTAACCGGACTGAGCGGGTCGCGCTGCGGGTCAAGCGTTCAGTGCTGGAGCATTTCCGGGCACGGGGCCGGGGATACCAGATGCGGATCAACCGGGTAGCGGAAAGCCACGTTCGCGCGCGGCGCGGGCTGACCGGTCGGCCGCCGGATGTTCTGTTGCCGCGCGTCTTCTTGCTTGCTATCCGCAAACCCGACAGGCCCGATCAAGAATCCGCATTGACGGCCAAAGCCGCATCCGGTTTTTCACTTCCCATGGCTAGCAATACATGCCGTGCGCTTCCATGCGGCGGCATGCAGTTCCCGGCCGTCGGCATGGTCCGACAGGTAATCGCCGCTGCGCTCCAACTGCCTGCGGCAGGGGGTATCCGCATCAGCTGCGGTGCGGTGTCAGCAGCGTCGAACGCCCGGACCGGCCACCCATATCCAGTCGCCGTTGTCACCTTCCTGTCCAGACGGCCGGGATGAGTCGTTACCCCCCCCCTGCGCGAAGTGTGCGGTGGCGGGTACGGGTTTCGGCCTGGCCGGCACCCCACCGGCCGTGGGTTCGCACTCGGCATGATGCTGGCCTACTATCCGGTGAGATCCTGCCGGCGGCGGCGGGTGGATCGACGTAACGGGAGGTTGAGGAATGGCCAAGGGGAACGGCAAGGCCGGGTACCGGAGCCACGCGTGGTTCGGTGGCGACGAGGTGGTGAACTTCGCGCATCGTTCCTGGATGAAGAATCAGGGCTTCGCGGCCGAGAACTTCGACGGCCGGCCGGTGATCGGCATCTGCAACACGGCGAGCGAGGTAACGCCCTGCAACGCCCATCTCGGCCGGGTGGCGGAAGCGGTGAAGCGCGGGGTCTGGAAGGCCGGCGGGTTTCCCTTGGAGTTTCCGGTGATGAGTCTGGGCGAGCCGGTCATGCGGCCGACGACCATGCTGTACCGCAATCTCGCCAGCATTGATGTCGAGGAGTCCATTCGCGCCAACCCGTTCGACGGCGTGGTGCTGCTGTGCGGTTGCGACAAGACCACGCCGGCAACCATCATGGGGGCGTCCTCGGTGGACCTGCCCACGCTGGTGCTGACCGGCGGCCCGATGCTGAACGGGAAGTACCGGGGCCGGGACATCGGCTCCGGAACCGATGTCTGGCGCCTGACCGACGACCTGCGTGCCGGCGTGATCACCCTGGAGGATTACCGGGAGGCGGAAGCCTGCATGTCGAGGAGTGCGGGCCACTGCATGACGATGGGAACGGCCTCCACGATGGCCAGCGTGTCGGAAGCGCTGGGCTTGCAGATGCCCGGTTCGGCCGCGATTCCCGCAGTCGATTCCCGCCGCTACGAGCTGTCCGAGCGCGCCGGGATGCAGATCGTCCGGAATGTCGAGGCCGGTCTCAGGCTCTCGGACGTGCTGGACCGCAAGGCGTTCGAGAACGCCATCAAGGTCAACGCCGCCATCGGGGGATCCACGAACGCGATCGTCCACCTGCTGGCGATCGCAGGCCGGGTCGGCGTGCAGTTGCGCCTGCAGGACTTTGACGACCTCATCCGCGACGTGCCCTTCATCGTGAACCTGCAGCCGTCCGGCGAGTACCTGATGGAAGACTTCTTCTACGCCGGCGGGCTGCCGGTGGTCATGAAAGAAGTCCTGCCGCACCTGCATGGCGATGCCGTCACGGTGACCGGGCGTACCGTGGCGGAGAACGTCGAGGGGGCGAAAAACTGGAACGAGGACGTGATCCGGTCCGCCGCCCGCCCGATCAACGTGGGTGCGGGGACCGCGGTCCTGCGCGGGAACCTGGCTCCCGACGGGGCGGTGATCAAGATTTCGGCGGCGGATTCCGGCCTGATGCAGCACCGCGGCCGGGCGGTCGTCTTCGAATCGGTCGAGGATCTGCACGCGCGGCTGGACCGGCCTGATCTCGACATTGACGAGACGTGCGTCATGGTGCTGAAGGGGGCCGGGCCCAGGGGTTATCCGGGCATGCCGGAGGTCGGCAACCTGCCGCTTCCCAAGAAGGTGCTGGAGAAGGGCATTCGCGACATGGTCCGGATTTCGGATGCGCGCATGTCGGGAACCTGTTTCGGCACGGTGGTGCTGCACGTGGCTCCCGAAGCTGCGGTTGGCGGCCCCCTGGCGCTGGTGCGGGATGGCGACATGATCGAACTGGATGTCGCCGGCCGCCGTCTGCACCTCGATGTCGGCGACGAGGAACTCCAGCGCCGGCGAAACGACTGGCAGGCTCCGCCCGCGGCTTCCGAGCGCGGGTGGGTCAACCTCTACACCGAGCGCGTACTCCAGGCGAACGAGGGGGCTGATCTTGATTTCCTGCGAGGCGGCAGCGGGGCGGGCGTTCCCCGTCCGTCCCACTGAACCTCGGGGATGTCGCTGGTCCTGTATCCTGACTCGGTGGCCATGGACGACCTGGCCACCGAGCGGGAAGAAGCCGCCGGCAGGGCCGAAATCCTCGCCTATCCCGGGCGGCGGCGGGGCGACGTTCCGGACGCGGACTGGGCCCGGGCCGATGCGCTGGTCACCGGTCTGGCCATGCCCATCGACGAGGCCGTCATCGACGGTCTCGACCGGTGCCGGGTCATCACGAGGCTCGGTGTCGGCTACGACCTGATCGACACGCGCGCTGCCGGCCGGCGCGGGATCGCGGTGTGCAACGTGCCGGACTACGGCACTACCGAGGTGGCCGATCACGCCCTGGCCCTGATCCTGGCCTTTGCGCGCGGAATCATCCAGTACCACGAGCGCTTTCTTCAGACCGAGGATCCGGTTTGGGACTACCGCGCATCACCGACGGTCACCCGGGTCGCGGGCAAGCGTCTGGGCGTGGTGGGACTCGGCCGCATCGGCACGGCCGCCGCGCGGCGGGCACAGGGCTTCGGGCTGCAGGTCACGGCCTTTGATCCGCACATCCCGGACGGTCAGGACCTCGCGCTCGGCGTGCATCGTTCCACGGACCTGCATGCGATGCTGCGCGGTTGCGACTTCGTCACCATTCACTGTGTGGCCAACCCGGAGACCGCGCACCTGATCGACCGGGCGGCGGTGGCCGCCATGAAACCGGGTGCGGTTCTGGTCAACACTGCCCGCGGCTCGGTCGTGGACCTGGACGCCATCCAGTGGGGGCTCGAAGTCGGGCGCCTCGGTGGCGTCGGCCTCGACGTGTTCCCGGAAGAACCGCCGCCGGCGGATCATCCGCTGCTGCGGGCGTGGCGGTCCCGCGAGGACTGGGTCAGGGATCGCCTCGTGGTGACCCCGCATGCTGCGTTCTACAGCGCCGAGGGGTTCGATTTCCTGCGGCGGAAGGCCCTGCGGACGTGTCTCGACTTTCTTGAGGACGGCCGCCTGAGCAACTGTGTGAATGCGCATCATCTCCTGGTCCGGTAAGCGCCCGCGGCCGCCGGCGTCTGTCCGCGCCGGTCACGGCGGGTTGCCGGTCGCGATTGCCCTGGCGGGATTCCTGACGGCAGCCTGGCCGGCCGGGGGAATCCCGAGCGCGGCCGAGCGGGAGTCCCGCGACCGCGATGCGTGTCCATCCTTTGCCGAGGCTGTCGACCGGACGGCCGCGCAATGGCCGGATTCGCCTCATTTTGCGCTGCAGGAGCAGGTCGGGCGGTCGTTCATCGCCGGTTACAACCGCACCCGGACCGGGGGAGCGGCGCTGGTGGCCGATACGGTCGTGGTCTTTCCCCTGCTCCGGTTCGATACCTGGTACGCCCTGGCCGGTCACGACGGGTGTTTTGTCTTCTGGACGGAACTCGCCCCCGACAAGATGCAGAAGCTGATGGAAAACGGGCCGCGCGGACCGGTCGATTCGCGCCATGAGGAATTCTGACCCCACCCGGCTCGAGGAGTGACACCCCGCCGCCGCCGCCCGGTCCCGATCGCCTTCGATTGGCGGCCGGGTGCCCCTCGATGGCGATGCCGATATCTTCTGCCGGAACCCTTTTCGGCCGGTGGCGGTACGGGGATGACGTGGAAACCTGGAGACCGACCATGCGCTGGTTGATCATTGCCGTGGTGGCATTCGTCGCCATGCCGTCTGCCGCTTCCGAGGTGACGCTTCGCGGGCTGAGCGCGTTCGCATTGGGTACGACCTTCTCCCGGCCCTTTGAGGCATTCATCGACTGGGTCAACGACCACGGGCAGGGCGTGCTGCAGATCGACCTCCGGGGCGGCCCCGAAACCATGCCCCCGTTCGAGGTCGGCAACGCGGTGGCCGACGGCGTCGTGGAGATTGCGAGCAGCACCAGTGCGTTCTACACCGGACTGGTGCCCGCGGGCGATGCGCTGCATCTCGCCACGAATACGGTGCAGGAGCAGCGCGCCAACGGATGCTTCGAAAAGCTGGATGCGATCCACCGAACCCAGATGAACGTCAAGTACCTGGCCCGCACCGGCGATCACATCGAGTTCCATCTCTACCTCACGAAGCCCATCGACGGGCCGGATCTGAACGGGCTGACGATTCGCACCACTCCGGTGTACCGGGCCATGTTCGAGGCATTGGGCGCCACGCTGGTGCGCACGGCGCCGGGAGAGGTGTACACCGCGCTGCAGCGGGGCTCGATCGACGGCTATGGGTGGCCCCTTCAGGGCGTGTTTGACCTCGGCTGGGAGGAGCAGACGAAGTACCGTGTGGACCCCGGATTTTATCAGGCGGACGTGAACATCCTGGTCAACCTCGATGCATGGAACGCCTTGAGCGATGCTCAGCGGGCGCTGCTCGAACAGGGGGCCGCATGGATTGAATCGAGGAACCGCGCCAACCTCTCGATCAACGCGGCGGAAGCGGAGAAACAGGCCGGGGCCGGGATCGAGGTCCTGACGTTCAGCGAGGCCGACACCCGCCGCTGGCTGGAGACGGCCCAGACCGAAGGATGGGCATCGGTGGCCGCGGTCGACGCCGCCATCGCGGCGGCACTCAAACCCTGTCTGCTGAACTGACCGCCGACGGGAGACGCCCGGGATGTCCCGGCCCGGGCGGGTGACGTCCGGCGCCGGGCGGGCGTTCACCCGTTTGCTCCGGCTGCTGGCGTGGCTGGCGGCGGCGATTTTCGCCGGCATTGTGCTGCTGATTCCGCTTGATCTGGTGCTGCGAAACGCATTCGGCATTTCGATCTACGGGCTGCTCGACGCCATCGAGTACGGGTTGCTGGCGGCGACCTTTCTGGGGGCTCCCTGGGTCCTGTTCCTCAACGCGCACGTATCGGTGGACCTGTTCGTGGGAAGACTGAGCGGCCGGCCGCGCCGGATGGCAGACGCCCTGGCAAACGGACTCGGTGCGTCTGCCGCAGCGGTGTTCCTGTGGTTTGCCGTCGATGCGATGCTGCAGTCGATCGCCCGCGGCACGCTGGTGCGGACCGCTTTCGTGATTCCGGAGTGGTGGGTGCTGGCCGTGGCGCCGGCCTCGATGACCCTGATCGTGATCGAATTCATCCGCCGGCTGGTGCACGGCGGCGCCCCCGCAGTCAGGACCGGGCTGTAATGGACTGGGTCCTCCCCCTCGGGCTGATGCTGGGCGGTTTGGGGACCCTGCTGATCCTCGGTGTGCCGGTCGCATTCGCTTTTCTGGCCGTGACCCTGGTGGGCGCCTGGGAAGTGATGGGGGGCGAACGGGGGTTGGTGCAACTCACCCGCAGCTCGGCCCAGAGCATCGCCAACTTCCAGTTGGCGCCCATTCCGCTGTTCATCCTGATGGGCGAGTTGCTGTTTCAGTCCGGCGTCGCGCGCCGGGCGGTCGATGCGATTGAACACACGGTGGTACGGATTCCGGGGCGCCTGTCGGTGGTCACCGTCCTGGGCGGAACGATCTTTGCGGCGCTGTCCGGGTCGACCATCGCGAACACGGCGATGCTGGGGTCCACGCTGCTGCCGAGGATGCTGGCCAAGGGTTACCGTCCCGCCATGGCGATGGGACCCATCATGGCCTCGGGCGCGATCGCCATGCTGATACCGCCTTCGGCGCTGGCAGTACTGGTCGGCAGCCTCACGGGAATATCGATTGCCGGGCTGATGATTGCCGGCGTGGTTCCGGCGCTGCTCCTCGCCGCGCTTTTTGTGACCTACATCGTGGTCCGCTGCACCCTATCCCCGGCGTTGGCGCCGCTCGACGACTCCGGCCGGAGCATGACCCTGGCGGAACGATGGCGGCCGTTTCTGCTCAACGTGGTGCCGCTCTCGCTGCTGTTCGTGGTGGTCATCGGGAGTCTCCTGCTCGGCCTGGCGACCCCGACCGAGAGCGCCGCGCTGGGGTGCGTGGCGGCATTGTGTGCGAGTGCCGCGTACGGATCGCTGACGCTGGCCGGAGTGGGCCGGGCGCTGATGGAAACCGTCAAGCTTGCGGTCATGATCCTGTTCATCATCGCCGCCAGCCAGACCTTCAGCCAGGTGCTGAGCTTTTCCGGGGCGACATCCGGTCTGGTCGAGACCATCGCGGAATACCGGCTCACGCCGCCGGTCATGCTGTGCATCGTGGTCGCGGTGCTGCTGTTCCTCGGCTGCTTCATCGATCAGGTGTCGATGCTGATGGTCACGGTACCGGTTTTCGTGCCGCTGGCGGCGGCGGCGGGGATCGATCCGCTGGTGCTCGGGGTGGTGTACCTGCTGACCATGGAGATCGCCCTGCTGACGCCGCCGTTCGGGCTGCTGCTCTTCGTCATGCGTGGCGTGGCGCCGGCGGGGATCACCATGCGGCAGATATACGGTGCCGTCGGCCCCTTTCTGGCGATCAAGTTCCTGGTGTTGGCGCTGCTGATGACGGCGCCCGGACTGGGCACGTGGCTGCCCGGACAGATGGCCCCCTAGAGCCTGACCCGGAAGCGGAGCCGTTCGGGGGAACCGGGATTTCTGGAATCAGGCCCTGACGGTATGGGCACCGATCGCGCGAGTGCGCTTCTGGATCCCGGATGGCGATCGTGCGTCCTGATTGCTGGCTGCCGACGGGAAACGGCCAGGGCCGCTTGAGGGGGATGGTTTCGCGTCTGCCGGATGGCAGGAGTGGAGGGACTCGAACCCCCAACCCCCGGTTTTGGAGACCGGTGCTCTAGCCAATTGAGCTACACTCCTGCAGAAGTCCCGGTACAGCCGGCACGAGTTTCTTGTCTCACGTCCGTAACTGCCCGCCCCCGAGGTGAATGCGGCGGAATGCGCAATCCTGCGTCAATTGGCCATTTTTCA
Organism: Alphaproteobacteria bacterium; assembly: GCA_965203385.1. Taxonomy (GTDB): domain Bacteria; phylum Pseudomonadota; class Alphaproteobacteria; order TMED109; family TMED109; genus VXPW01. The sequence continues at coordinate 399,177 of OZ241893.1, read as the reverse complement.
CAAGGGCAGAGAATCGCGGGGTACAGCCTCGGGTTCGCGATCGGGTTGGGTGCGGTTCAAGGTCCGGGCGCCGGGTCAGGAAATGGTTTTCCTGGTCGGCCGGCACCGCGATTATCGGGCTTCAGGGCCGAAGCGGGATCGCTCCGCCCGCAGGGACAGAGCAGGTTTTCCGTGTGCTGAACGGCCAGGCCGCATCCGCTGTTGTCCGTTATATGGCCGCTGGAATCATGCTGATCGGTTCAAGCGCCTGTGGCGCCACCTACAGAGAAATCGGGCGTTCTTGCCGAAGCATTTCAGCTAAGAATGAAACCGAGGATGGCGACGGCCAGACCCAGCATTCCGGCGATCGCCAGAAGCATCCGGGTCTCGCGGGCGGCCATATCCGCCCTCAACCGCTCATAGGATGTGTTCATGCGTTCCTCCAGGACGGCGATCCGCCGGGCGAGTTCGTGGTTGTCCGGCGCTTCGCTCATGAATCCAACATAAAACCTGCACGGACGCGGCGCAAGGGAGTAGGACTGTCATGTAGCCGAAGAAAGCGCTGAACAACGGATTTCGCTCATGCTATTCCACCAGCATGGTACAGTCACAGATCATCCGCACCTTGCGGAACGAGGCGGCAGTTTCGCGGGTATCTGCGATCCTGTCACGAGAACGGTTCAGGAGCCGGAGCGCCCTGGGCCGACGCATCTGCGAGGAGTTCTCATTCGTTGACGCCCGCGGTCGACCGCAGCTGGCCGGCTGCATGAAGGCGCTCGCAACCCTGGCCGCGAGCATTCCGGAGATCGTGCTGCCGCCGCCGCAAGGGTCGGCGGTGGACCGTCGGCCCCGTCTCGTTGAGACCGGTGCTTCCGCGTCCGAGGACGTACCGGCGCATCCGGCCCGGATCCGGGATCTCTGGATCGAACGGGTCGCAAAGCGCGAGGCCCGAGCGGTATGGAACACGCTGATCGCGCACGAGCATCCGCACGGAATGACGGCGTCCGCAGGCCGCCAGGCCCGTTACCGCGTCGGTTCGGCGCATGGCTGGCGCGGCGGGGTTTGCTGCGGCCGCGCTGCGGGTGGCGGCGCGGGACCGCTGGATCGCCTGGAGCGACGAGGGGCGCCGGGCGCATCTGGATCGCGTTGTCTGCCTGAGCCGCTTCCTGATCCGCCCGTTGGTGCGTTGCCCGCACCTGGCTAGTCACGTCCTCGGCCGCATCCTGCACCGCCTGCCGCACGACTTCGAGGAGCACTACGGCTTCCGTCCCGATCTGGTTGAGAGCTTCGCGGACGAAGGGTATGACGGTATCTTCCTCCGGGCGGCCAACTTCCACGGATCGGCCGGACCGAAGGCCGCGGCCGGATCGGGACACCGACGGGCAAAGACCGTGAAGACGGCGTTCGTACGCGAGTTGAACCGTTCTTGGCGGCGGTTGGAAAGCTGTTCAGGCCCCGGCGGGCGATGCCTATCTCGTCGACGGCCATCTGGCCGAGACCGTCGAGCCGGTCGGCAGTCTCATCGCCAGCGCGATGAACCTCCATACCTGCCGCCGCCATCCCGTCCCCGCCCGCACCGCTGCTGCGGACGCTGGATATGGCATCACGCGGCGCCGGACCGGCATATGGCATGGGAGCGTTTCTGGCATAGCGTAGTTTGTTCTTCTTATGTATTTTTATATTTATTTTTTCGTGATTACACCTTCTTGAAAATCGTTTACATTATGTTCGGGATTTTACCTATGGCGAAGACCGCTGTCGGGCCTACGTCAATACCACCTGCCCCGCAACCTGTCCTGCCTGACGAACGCCGCCATCGCCATCGTGCGTCGCGATGAACGCTTCCAGTACCTGCCCGAGGCCAACCGGCACTACGCCGCCCACCCCCAGGAGGCGCTCGACGCGGTCCTGACTCCGCCCGATCCCTAACGACCTACAATCCACTCTGATTGACTGCGCAAGAGCCGCGCCGAACGCGCCGCCGGCGGCGCGACCGGACCACTGTGCCCGGACACCCGAAAAATCCGATTCAGACAGCCATGGGCGGCCATTCGAGGCCGCCGAAAGCGGTGAACGGACGGCGAATCGGCCGCCGTCACGCCCGCTCCCGGCCGCGTTGATCCCTCGAATCCGAAAATAAAATGGTCCGGATTTCGGCCTGCTCTGTGATGTCGTCGGCCGGCCGGTCTCGATATCGGTCTACAGCAGCAACACTGCTGATCCGGAAACCCTGCTGCCGGAGATCGAACGGGTGCGCGACCGGTTCGGCCTCAACTGAATCGTGGTGGCGGGTGATCTCGGCATGGTGGTGCAGACCACCATCGACCAACTGCGCACGTTCCAAGGTATTGACTGGATCAGTGCACTGAAAAGTACGTCGATCCGCAAACTGATCCGCGTGTTGACCTGCTGGATCCGCTGGATACTCGCAACCTGTTCGAACTCACCCACCCCGATTTTCCCGGTGAACGGCTGGTTGCCTGCCGCAACCCGAAGCTGGCCGAACGGCGTCGGCACCGGCGCGAGGCCCTGCTGAAAGCGACCGAGGCGAAACTCGACGCCATCGCTGCCCGCGTCACTCTGTCGGGACGAACCGACATCGCCTTGAAGGTCGGAGAGGTGATCAACCAGCACAAGGTGAAAAAGCACTTTCTGGTCGACATTGCCACGATGCCCTGAACGTCCAGTGCAACGATCCGTCCATTGCCGCCGAGACCTCCCTTGACGGCATCTACGTGATCCGGACCTCCCTGTCGGAGCATGACCCGACCACCGCCGACTGTGTTCAGGGACAGAGCAGGTCACGAGATCGACGGCTCACGCTCAAGCGGGCACATCTTCCGCCGGGAAACGCTTGAGCCAGCCGCAATGCCGTCGGGATTCAGGTGGCGGCCTGGGCCGAGAGGCGGTCGGCCCAGAACTCCATCGACACGCGCCCCGTCCGGATCTCGTCGACCCGGCGCCGCCACCGTTCGGGGATGGCCGCATGGCCGAACCGCGCTCCGAGCACCGCGCCGACAATGGCGCCGTTGGTGTCGGTATCGCCCCCCGCCTCGACGATCTGGCGCACACCGGACTCAAAGTCATCGGCTCGCCAGAAGGAGATCAGAGCTGCCTGGAGGGACAGCAGGGTGAACCCCATGCCGGGGCTGTCGAAACTCAATTCGTCGATCGAAGACCGCGCCGCCAAGGCTACGGCCTCCGAGACCGAAGACGGGATGTCGGCGCGATAGCCGTAACCGCCAAGCGCCGGCAGAGACACCGCCATGCTGTCCCGTGCCAGGCCCAGAAGGGCTTCCACAGGCAGCGTTTCGCCCCGCAGGGCGGCGGCAATGGCCAGATTCACAAGTCCGCAGGACCAGCCGCAGCGCCGGTCCCAATGCGTCGGTACGGCTGAGAGGACGCTCTCCCGCATCAACCTGTCCGGATCGTCACGCCACCGGATCGCAAGCGGCGCACAGCGCATCAGCGCCCCGTTGCCGGCCCGGCTTCCCGCCCACGCCTCTCGCGATGCTTCAACGATCGGGATGCCTTTCGGCGGGCGCGTGGCGCCGCTGGCCCGGTTACGGGCAAGGCGCTGGGGATAGCTGCCGCCGTAGAGCGCCAGTACATCCCCGGTCAAGCCGCCCATCCCCGCGCCGTTGGTTTCGGCCCATGCCCAGAAGCGCCGGCCGAGATCGTCGACATCCAGCCCGTCGGCGGCCGTGGCCGCATCAGCGATCTCAATCGCCTGCGCCAGATCGTCGTCGTCGGGATAGCCGGATTTTGCGGCGATGTCCCGTACACCAGCGGGAAATGCCCGGGCGATCCGTGACCTCGGCCATCCCTCCATCACGATCCCCAGCAAATTCCCTGCCGCGATCCCGGCCATCAGGCCTCGGGCGCGATTCGCAATCGGAGTTTCCATCGGTTCTACCTTCCGCAAGTGTTGTGAACGTGAATAGCTGCCATTTTCGCCGGTTCCAAGGCCTGATTCAGGCTTGACCAGGCGCTGGCAGAGACGGACAGGAAACCGCTCTTAACAAACCGCAACCACGGGAGCCACCCTACATCAGTTTGCAATCTGCCTCCTGTCCGTCGATTGAACTTTCCGGCCTGTACGCACCGATGGCGTTCATTCCCTTTCGGCAGCGGCACCGGTCAATAGCACGCCTGTTGATGGCTGCGAAAAAGCGCGGGATTCTGGCGGTAAGCCGCGTTTTGGCCAGGATCGTTCCTTTTCCCATTGTACGGTCCTATTGGTCGAGTCGTACCGTGGGGTATCGATCGTGTGCGCCGGCCGGCGGCCGGATTTCCGTACTGTGTCGGAGTGAGATTCGCGCCTGAGGCAGGGGTCGGGCGCACGGCACCATTCGGGATAGATCGAGTGCGTTCTTGTCGCCGGTTCGGTCGGGCCGGCTTTGCCACGGCCGTGTCCGCGTGGTATCGCAGCAGGGAAGAAGAGAGTGATGCGGCGCCGGCACAGATTCACCCAGAATCCCGGCGCCGCACCTGAACGAGCCGGTCACGGGGACCGAACTCCCGTGGAGTATCCGGCATTCCGGCGTTTGGGTCTACCTCGCTCTCGGGCGGAGCGATGTGCCGGACCGGACGCCTGTTCCCGTGCCAGCGGTGCCGTCGGCAGGTCGTGATCTGCCGGTCCTGCGACCGCGGCCAGATGTACTGCTCCCGGGCCTGCAGCGAGCGGTCCCGGGTCGAGAACCGCCGGGCGGCGCGGAGGCGCTACCGCCGCACCGAGCGGGGGCGCGAGACGGGCCGGATCCGTCAGCAGCGCTACCGGAGGCGTCAGGCGCTCCGGGCGCGCCTGGCCGCCCGGGCGGCGGCTGCGGGCCCGTTCCGCGCCGCTCCTTCGGCCCCGGCTGGCGCCGCTTTCCGCCCAACCGTTACGGACCACTCTTCCGGACCCCGGCGCGAGCCCCTATGTCGGGTGTTTCCGGCGCGATCGAGGCGCGAATCCGTGCCTCGATGCGTCATCTGCGGTCGGGTGTGCTCGCATCTGGTGCTGGCGGACCCCTGATCGCGTCATGGAGACACAACGGGAGGCGATTTCATGGCTATCGACGAGGAGATGCGGTCGACGATCGTGCGGCTGTCGCGGGCCGAGGGCTGGCCGGTCGGGACCATCGCGCGGCATCTCGGCGTACACCACGGTACGGTGACGCGGGCGCTGCGGGCGGCCGGCGCGGAGCGGCGGCCGCGGGCGAAGTTCATCGACACCTTCGTGCCCTTCATCCGGAAGCAGCTCGAAGAGGAGCCGCGGCTGCCGGCCGGCACGCTCTGGCGGCAGGTCAAGGCGCGGGGCTACCAGGGCGGGGAGGATCACTTTCGCCACAGCCTGCGCGCCCTCGACCTCCGGCCCGCCCGGCGGCCCGAGCCGTCGCTGCGGCTCCGCTTCCTGCCGGCGGAGCAGGCGCAGGTCGACTGGGCCGAGTTCGGGAAGGTCGATATCGGCCAGGCGCGGCGCCCGCTGATGGGGCTGCTGGTGACCCTCAGCTATTCGCGCCAGACCTCTCTCAGCCTGTTTTACGACGCGCGGATGCCGAGCTTCCTGCAGGGCCATGTCGAGGCCTTCGCAGCGTTCGGCGGTGTGCCCAGAAGGCTCCTGTTCGACAACCTCAAGAGCGCCGTGATCACGCGCCGGGGCAAGGCCGTCACCTTCCATTCGACCCTGCTCGCGCTGGCCGCCCACTACGCCTTCGAGCCGAGCGCCGCCTGGCCCCGGCGGCCGCAGGAGAAGGGGCGCGTGGAACGCCGCGTCCGCTTCGTGCGCACCAGCTTCTTCGCCGGTCGCGACCTCTCGGCCCCGCTCGACGAACTCAACGCCGCGGCCCGGGCGTGGTGCGCCGGCATCGCCGCCGAGCGGCCCTGGCCGGACGACGACCGCCAGCTCGTCCGGGACGCCTACGAGCGGGAAAAGCCGATGCTGGTGCCGCTGCCGGACGCACCCTTCTCGTGCCACGAGATCCGCCCGGCGCGCATCGACCGGACCTGTTACGCACGGTTCGATACGAACGACTACAGCGTCCCGCCCGACTTCGCCGGAGCGACGCTGACCCTCGCCGCCGACCGCAGCACCGTCCGCCTCCTCGACGGTACCCGCGAGGTCGCGCGCCACCGGCGCTGCTACGACCGGCAGCAGGCCGTCAGCGACCCGGAGCATGCCCGGGCGCTGGCGGCGCGCAAGCGGCAGGGCCGGGCCATGAGCCTGCGCGACCGGCTGCTGCGCGCCGTGCCGCGGGCGGAGGAGATGCTCGCGCACGCCGGGCATCGGGGCCGGAACGTCACGTACTGCGCCCGGATCCTGACCAAGCTGCTCGACACGCACGGCGCCGACGAGGTCGACCGGGGGATCGCCATGGCGCACGATCGCGGGTCATATCACCCCGAAACGGTGCGCGCCATCCTCGAGGAGCGCCGCCGCCAGCGGGGCCTGCCGCCTGTCAGCCTCACCGACGACGACCGCGACGGCCGCGGCACGACTCCCCGGGCGACCGGCCTCGACGCCTACGACCGGCCCGCCGCGGCCGACCGGGACGCGTCATGAGCGACCTCAGGAAACGGGCCGCCGCCCTCGGCCTCCGCGGACTGCTCGAACGCTGGGAGGAGGTCGGCAGCGCCGGCTGGGTCGAGGAACTGATCGCCAGCGAGGAACGGGTGCGCCACACCCGCAGCTACGACCGCCGCCGCGCCGGGGCGCGGCTGCCGGCCTTCAAGCCGCTGGCGGACTTCGACTGGACCTGGCCGCGCGACCTGAGCCGCGACCGCGTCGAGGCCCTGATGAGCCTCGCCTTCATCGAGCGGGCCGACAACGCCGTGCTCGTCGGCGGACAGGGCACCGGCAAGACCATGATCGCCGCCAACGTCGCGCACCAGGCGCTCCTGCACGGCCACACCGTCCGCTTCGAGAAAGCGCCGGAGTTGCTCGACAAACTCGTCGAGATCTCCTCGAGAAGCGAACTGCGCCGCCGCCTCGGAATCCTCGCCCGGCCCCGCCTGCTGGTCCTCGACGAGATCGGATATGTGACCCTCAAGAGCCCCGCGGCCGACCTCCTCTACGCCCTCGTCTCGCGGCGCTACCAGCGCCGCTCCACCCTGGTCACCACCACGCTGGCCTTCGCCCAGTGGGACCGCGTCTTCCCCAGCGCCGCCGGCATCGCCGGCACCGTCGACCGACTGATGCACGACGCCGCCCTCATCACCATCGACGGTGATTCGTGGCGCACCCGGCGCGAAGCCGGATGACCTACGTCGACTTCGACGCGCTCAAGCGCCGGCCGCTCGAGGGCATCGCGGCGGACTGGGGATACGTCCGCGATCCCCAGGCCTCGACCCGCGCGAACCCCGTGCTCCGCGCGCCGGGCCAGGCGAAACTCGTCACGAAGCTGTGCCCCAACGGACACTGGGTCTACTTCAGTACCCTCGATAGCGATGACCACGGTACCGCGATCGACTTCCTGCTCCGTCGCGGCCTCTCCTTCGCCGAGATCCGCACCCGCTACGGCAAACCCGCGGGCACCGCGCGCGACTTCCGCCGCCACTGGCACGCGGCCGTACCGGACCCGGCGCCGGCCTGGCTGGTCGGCCGCGGCATCCGCCCGGAGACGCTCGCCGCCGCCCGCCCGCTGATCCGCCGCGACCGCCACGGCCACGTCCTCTTCGCCCACCGCGACCGCCACCGCCGCCTCACCGGCTTCGAGATCGGCCCGCCCGACGGCGCGAGACGCTTCGCCACCGGCGGCTCCCGCAGCCTGTTCGCCGTCCGCGCCGGACACGCCGCCGACCTGAAAACCCTCGTCATCACCGAAGGCGCCGTCGACGCCCTCAGCCTGGCCCAGATTGAGCAGTGCCACCCCAGCCAGGCCTTCCTCTCCACCGCCGGCGCCCCCTCGCGCCGACAACGCGAGCAGATCGGACTCGCCGCCCGCACCCTACCCAACGTCCGCACCGTCGTCCTCGCACAGGACCACGACGAGGCCGGAGAGCGCCAGGCCGAAGCCTTGCGCCGTCAACTCGAGGTCCCCTCGCAGGTCGCGTTCCAGCGACGGCGTCCGCCCGAACACGCCGACTGGAACGACGTCATCTGCGCCGCCGCGACAGGCTGACGCCGCCGGAACGCCCGGGCCGGCGGGGTCACGGCGCACCCCTGTGCCGACGGCCAGCCGAAGCCTGCGCGGCGGCCGGAAGTCCCGGTCTCCGGACCCCGTTACGTAACGGGGCGCAAGGGATCAAGAAAGGCAACCCGATGGCACTGTCCAACGCCGAACGGCAACGGCGCTTTCGTCAGCGCCGGCGCGAGGGTCAGTCACCGGCGGCGCGGCGCCCGCCGCCGGACCGGCGCTCGCGCCGGCAGCGGCTGCACGACGCCATCGACGCCATCATCGCGATCCGGGAGGAATACCGTGACTGGCGGAACGCCCTGCCAGAGGCGCTGGAGACGACGGCGACCGCAGAACTCCTGGACCAGGCGATCGAAGCCCTTGACGACCTCGACCTCGAAGCCCTGGCAGAACAGGAACTGCCCCGCGGGTTCGGTCGCGACGGGTGATGCGGGTACCCGCTGTAGCACCGTTACGTAACGCAGCGGCCAGACGGGCCGGAACCAACGAAGGCAGCGGCCGGCCGGCTCAAGGAGGCCGCTGAGCCACCCGTGATCCGTTCGGCGCCGAACGCGCCTTCCTGCCACCCGGCGGCAGGAGCTCCGGCAGTCGTACAATAGGGAAAGAAACGACCTTCGGAAAAGCGCGGCTTACCGCCGGAATCCCGCCGTTTTATTTCGCCGCCAACAACGCCCCAGGGGCCTGCAAGAACATTGTCGGCAACCGCCTCAAGCAGGGCGGAATGCACTGGACTTTCAACGGTGCGAACGCCATCATTGCCCTGCGATGCGCCGTCGAGAGCAATCGTTTCGACGATTTCTGGGAACGACGGGAAGCTGCGGCACCGTAAATCGGTAGCTCGTGCCCGCCAGAAAACCCCCCGATTCTGGGCTACAGATGTCATTTTGACCCGATCCGCGCCCCGTTTGTCGGCCAGCTCAGGTCAAATTCCGGGTGTTTTTGCCGGGCAGATGTCGCGCGGCGTGCCGTTTCTGTCAGAATCAGCCCGGTTGGCTGTTATCCGCGCATAGGTGTCCCTCCTGGTTCCGTTCGACCAGGTGGAAATCGATGAACTTGAGGGGGAGCCGTCAGGCGGTTCGTCGTCGTCGTGCCTTGCGGCGCAGCAATAGACCGATGCGATGGACGTTCAAGGCGAGCACGGAAAGACCGACCACCTGCGCAAAACCGTCGGCTCCATAAGCCAGGACACGGTCAAGGCCGCGTTGCTCAAGGTTGTTGATCGCGGATTCCACCGCCGGATGTTTGCGACGCATCTCGGCAAACTCCTTTTCCTGCTCGCGGGCCCGCTCGGCCTTGCTGAGAAACCCTTTCTTGGGCAACACGTTGTCATCCAGCAGATCGTCGAGACGGCGGCGGTTTTCCGGGCTGTGAAAACCGCGATCAAAACTGACCGCACGGAGCTCCGGAAACCGTGCTTGCGCGGCCTGCACGATCGGCACCGCGTAGTCGACATCGCTCCCTTTCCACATGATCTCATGGTGCAACACGAAACCGTGATGGTCTTCGACAATGCACACCGGCACCCCGAGTTCCACCGGTACGCCGGCCTTGCCCTTCGAAATCCAGCGCGTGTGCGGCTCGAAAATGGAAAACACCTTCTCTTTTTGTGGGATGGTCTCGTGCTTGAGAAGACGGCGCTCGACCTGGTCCATTTGCCGTCGTGCATGGGAGAGAAACCCGTCGATGGCGACCAGCGTCAAGCCAGAGGCACCCCGGGCGAGCAACAGCGGCAGGGCTTGTTCGGCACGCTGTACCAGTTCCTGACAACGGGTGAGATACGCCTCGATCTGCTCCGGACGGGCCCGACGGGTAATGCGAACTCGATGGAACAGCGTTCGCAGCGAGTTTGACAGGTGCTTCCACTGGCGCCAGCCCGGAACCCCTTTCCTGGTGGCCGCTTTACCCGTCGTACGAATCAGGCACCGCATCGCATCCCACAGCAGATTGACATCCGTGGGATAGTGCACGTCGGTCTCGACGACAAAGGAATCACAGCGTCCGCGCAGGGGTTTGGGGGGCTTCTTTCGGGACTTCTTGCGGACAACCGAATGGCCGCTTTCCACGACCATCTGGTTGACCTCGGCCAACAATTCCGGATTCAGAAGAGACACGTTGTCGACGATCGTCTGATACTCGTACCGTTTCTTTTCCCAGAGATCGGTATGACCGAGAAACTCGCGAATCGTGCTGTAGTGATTCACCAGTTGATGAAGCCGGTCGAAGTCACAACCCAGACCCTGCTTCAAGATGCCCATCACCAGAATATTCCACATCTCCATGCCCGGGCGTCCCACAGTCCGGTCGGTGTCTGGAAGGATGTGCTGTTCCAGGAGGGCAAACAGCCGAGACCGAAGCTTCTCGTCGCGGTAGAGATGCTGGAGGCCCAGCAACAGTGCCGGAATGTCATCCCGACTCCTATGTAACTAACCGTAAGGCACTGATTCCGAAAGATTCCAGGAATCCGGAGGTTTCCCGCTGAAACCGGCTTCCACGCGGCTCGCGGCCGGTCAGAATCCCCCCGAGTGGCAGGTCGAAATCCCCCTGATGGGCCTCGGCGCCGCCCGCGAGTTACTTGCGGACAACGCGACCGGCAACGGGGGTGGGAACTCCTATGTAACTAACCGTAAGGCGTTGATTCCGAAAGATTCCGGGAATCCGGAGGTTTCCCGCTGAAACCGGCTTCCACGCGGCTCGCGGCCGGTCAGAATCCCCCCGAGTGGCAGGTCGAAATCCCCCTGATGGGCCGCGGCGCCGCCCTCGAGTTACTTGCGGACAACGCGACCGGCAACGGGGGTTGGAACTCCTATGTAACTAACCCGTAGGTTTCCCGCTGAAACCGGCTTCCACGCGGCTCGCGGCAGGTCAAAATTCCCCCGATTGGCCGCGGCGCCGCCCGCGAGTTACTTGCGGGCAACGCGACCGGCAACGGGCGTTGAAACTCCTATGTAACTAACCGTAAGGCACTGATTCCGAAAGATTCCGGGACTCTCGGTTTCCCGCGAGAAGCCGCCGTTTCAGGCGGGGACTTCACCCGTTTCGACGCGGTGCAGACTGAGACCCAGGGCCGCCGCACGGCGCTTCAGGTGTTGGATCTGGCGATGCTTGCGCTCGGCTTCGAAGGCCTCGATGCCACGCTCGACGTAGGGCTGGCCCATCGTCAACATCATCCAGACCAGCCGCGCCAGTTCGTGAGCGGTAGCCTTGATCGCCTTCGCCTTGTCGAGACGAGCCAGGCGTGATCGATGCTTGGCACCGATGTAGCTGTGGCTGCGTCGGGCCGACATCGCAGCCATTTTCAGCGCTTGACCGACCCGGTTGATCGGCATGCGCCCCTTGATCGGCAGCTTGCGGTCACCGCTGATCCGGGTGCCGGGAGCCAGCCCCAGCCACGAGCAGAAATGCTGACAACTGGGAAACCGGGACAGGTCGGGACCCACTTCCGAAACAATCAGCAGCGCCGTCTCGGTCCCGATCGTCGGAATCGCGGTCAGGTCCACTCCCAGGACACGGTCGAGAGATTGCCGCAGCACCTCCGTCTGACTGACCGGGCCGTCACGCGCCGCGGCGTGATCGGTCGACGGGGGGTCGTCCAACACGGTCGCCTCATCACCGTCCGGGTTCGACGAGTCCGAACCCAGATGATCCAGCTCGGCCCTGATCGCCCGGTCGTAGGCCTCGATCTGCCCGGTCAGAAAATCGTAGCGCAGCAAACTCTGCTCCAGCGCGAACAGATGCTCGTGACGCCAGGTGCCTTCAAGACTGGCGGCGATTAACGACTCCGGTGCCTTGACACGCGGATCCCGCAGCGCCGCCAGGACCGCGGGATCCCGTTCGCCGGCCACAATCGCCCGCAGGATCTGTTGGCCGGTCTTGCCCATGATGTCGCTGATCACCGAATCGATGCGGACATTCATTTGCGTCAACGCCTTCTGCATCTGCAACACACAGCGGGATTGATCCTCGGTCAGACGCTTGCGCTGGCGCACCAGAGACCGGATTGCGCCGTGCGCGTCCGGAGGGCGAAAACAGCCGCGGAGCAGGCCGTGAGCATGCAACTGCCAAATCCACTGACAATCCAGCACATCGCTCTTGCGGCCGCTGATCTGACGGGTCAGCTTCGGCGGCACCAGAATGACCGAAAACCCCGCACGGTCCAGATATTCGAACGCCGGGATCCAGTACACCCCGGTCGACTCCATCGCCACCTCGATCACGCCATGCTTCTTCAGGAACGCCGCCAACTCCCTCAGGTCCCGGGTCAACGTGCCAAATTGTCGCACCGACTCCGAACACCGCTCCGGGTTGATGGCGACGTAATGCGTTTTCTTGCCGATATCAATTCCGGCGCAGTTCGGATGGACCACGCTGAGGGATCGAAGTTGGCCGGCCTTGCGGCGGTGCTTTCGTGGCATTGATTTTCTCCATCAGAGTCAGTGCCTACGAACAGGGGACCGTAGCGAAAAAGCTGATTCTCCTATACGAGGTCCGGAGACCGAAGCCACCGCCCATCACTGACAACGCCCATGCACGGTCCGGATCAAACTCCTATATGCGGGCAACCCAAACGGGTGCACCATTGAGAGACCGACCTCCGCGCTGCTCGTGGCAGCCCCAGTCTACCCGGTGGGCCTCGGTGCCGCCCCGCGAGTTACTTGCGGGCAACGCGACCGGCAACGGGCGTTGAAACTCCTATGTAACTAACCCGTAGGTTTCCCGCTGAAACCGGCTTCCACGCGGCTCGCGGCAGGTCAAAATTCCCCCGATTGGCCGCGGCGCCGCCCTCGAGTTGCTTGCGGGCAACGCGACCGGCAACGGGCGTTGAAACTCCTATGTAACTAACCCGTAGGTTTCCCGCTGAAACCGGCTTCCACGCGGCTCGCGGCAGGTCAAAATTCCCCCGATTGGCCGCGGCGCCGCCCTCGAGTTGCTTGCGGGCAACGCGACCGGCAACGGTGGTTGAAACTCCTATGTAACTAACCCGTAGGTTTCCCGCTGAAACCGGCTTCCACGCGGCTCGCGGCAGGTCAAAATTCCCCCGATTGGCCGCGGCGCCGCCCTCGAGTTGCTTGCGGGCAACGCGACCGGCAACGGTGGTTGAAACTCCTATGTAACTAACCCGTAGGTTTCCCGCTGAAACCGGCTTCCAAATTCGCGCGGCGCCGCCCTCGAGCTCGCGGCAGGTCAAAATTCCCCCGATTGGCCGCGGCGCCGCCCTCGAGTTGCTTGCGGGCAACGCGACCGGCAACGGTGGTTGAAACTCCTATGTAACTAACCCGTAGGTTTCCCGCTGAAACCGGCTTCCACGCGGCTCGCGGCAGGTCAAAATTCCCCCGATTGGCCGCGGCGCCGCCCGCGAGTTACTTGCGGGCAACGCGACCGGCAACGGGCGTTGAAACTCCTATGTAACTAACCCGTAGGTTTCCCGCTGAAACCGGCTTCCACGCGGCTCGCGGCAGGTCAAAATTCCCCCGATTGGCCGCGGCGCCGCCCTCGAGTTGCTTGCGGGCAACGCGACCGGCAACGGTGGTTGAAACTCCTATGTAACTAACCCGTAGGTTTCCCGCTGAAACCGGCTTCCACGCGGCTCGCGGCAGGTCAAAATTCCCCCGATTGGCCGCGGCGCCGCCCTCGAGTTGCTTGCGGGCAACGCGACCGGCAACGGGCGTTGAAACTCCTATGTAACTAACCCGTAGGTTTCCCGCTGAAACCGGCTTCCACGCGGCTCGCGGCAGGTCAAAATTCCCCCGATTGGCCGCGGCGCCGCCCTCGAGTTGCTTGCGGGCAACGCGACCGGCAACGGTGGTTGAAACTCCTATGTAACTAACCGTAAGGCACTGATTCCGAAAGATTCCAGGAATCCGGAGGTTTCCCGCTGAAACCGGCTTCCACGCGGCTCGCGGCCGGTCAGAATCCCCCCGAGTGGCAGGTCGAAATCCCCCTGATGGGCCTCGGCGCCGCCCGCGAGTTACTTGCGGACAACGCGACCGGCAACGGGGGTGGGAACTCCTATGTAACTAACCGTAAGGCACTGATTCCGAAAGATTCCGGGAATCCGGAGGTTTCCCGCTGAAACCGGCTTCCGCGCGGCTCGCGGCCGGTCAAAATCCCCCCGATTGGCCGCGGCTCCGCCCTCGAGTTACTTGCGGGCAACGCGACCGGCAACGGTGGTTGAAACTTTTGACGTCGATCTCGATGTCCTCGATGCGAACTTCACCGAGTTCGCGGTCCGGATTGCGGGCGTATCTCATGCTTTACTCGCGAAGAATCGCTGGAATCGTCCGGATCGGGGGGCAAACCGGCCGGAAACGGCCTTTTCGTCCCAATCTTCGATCAGACATTATCAGTATTTCTGCTTAGAGTCAATCCCTTGGTAATTTTCTGGCGGGCACTAGCTCCTACCGAACCAGGCGTCGCTCAAGTAACGACTGCATGTCTCGTCGCCCATCCAGGACGCAATGAACAAAGACGTCCTGCCCGATGACCTCGTAGATGACACGATACGGCTTGAAGTGAATCTCCCGGTAATTCGTCACGCCGATCCGATCCAGTTCGGGCGGGATATGGCCCCGCATGGGCAGGTCGGCAAGGCTCGAACAGAGCGGTTCCAGTTGATCCAACACGTACGCTGCCTTCTCCACCGAGTCATGGATTGCAACGTAACGGTAGATGTCGATCAGGTCCTGTTCCGCTTCTTCTGAAACCCGGACGCGATAGCGTGTCACCCGGTGCTTTCCTTGATGCGTTTGCGGGTATTCGCGAAGGCCGTTTTGACGGGCTTGCTGCGCCCCTCTCGAATACCCTTGGAACTCTGCGCCAGCATCTTGAGCAGCGCCAGCGATTCCTGGGTTTGTTCGTAACTGGCGATGTCCTGGAGAACCGCCTTGGCTTCACCGTGTTGGGTGATCACCATGGTCCGCTGGCCCTCGTTGACATCTCGTAAGGCCTCGGCCGTATGACTTTTAAGGTAGCTGATGGGTTTGACCGATTCGCTGAGTTTCATAATGTGTCCACCGTATCTCTGGCCCCAGAACGTACTAAATTTAGTCCGTATTTGGTACTAATGCAAGGCGGGTTACGGTGTGTAAGAGGCGCCGCCCGCCAGTGGCAGCAGGGTCACAGGCAATTCAGTGCAGATTTTGTGCTGAGTTTATTAATAATATTCTGATAAAACAACGTTGTAACACCTGCGTATCATTCGGGTTGGCAGTATCGCTGTGTTGGCAGCAAGGGGCGAGCAGATACCCTTTATGGCCGATTGTTTTGCCGGAGGACCAGCGGTCAAGTGTGGCGGGAAACAGTGGGGGGCACCGGGTTCGACAGCCAGTGAGAAACCCCGCGCACGACTATTGCGGTGACCGCAAAGCAGAGTACCAGAAACGGTCCGGCCGGGAGGTCAGCAGCGGCGGATCCGACGATTCCGACGATGACCGCCGCGCTGCCGCTCAAGAACGTCCGGACGAGACTGTACGACCCGTCTGCCCGGCGCCCGGACATGGCGGGCAGAATCAGGCTGGCGAAAACGACGTATACGCCCAGCAACTGAACGGATGCGGTGATGGCGAGGGCAAACAGCAGAAAGAACCCCTGTCCGACCCGCAGCGTCGGGAAGCCGAGCCAAAGCCCGCCAACCAGCAGGTACACGGGCAGGAATGCCGCCAGATCTGGCCATGAGGTGAAGAGGATCTGGCCCGAAAGCACATGCTCAAGCTTTTCCCCTCCGAACGGACTGTCGGCAAGCAGCAGCAGCGTCAGCGATGCTGCCACAATGAAGCAGCTTCCAATCGCTGCCTCCTGCTCGTCGGTCATGCGCCTTTCCATCCACCGGAACAAGAAGGCAAACACCCCCGCCGCTCCGAATGCCGCCATCTGGGTTCCAGCCCAGGACGGGTGGGTCACCCAGATGTTGAGCGCAACGATCGCAACGCCGGCCACCTGTGCCGTGGCAAGGTCGATGAAGACGATTCCTCGTTTCAAGACCTCGATACCGAGCGGCGCATGCAGCGCCGTGCACAGGAGGCCGGTTGCGAACGCCGGGAGGACGATCTCCAGGATCTCAAGAGTGATCACGCACAGCTTCTAGCAGTGTGATGGTGACCTCAAAGAGGTCGAACAGATTGTGGACGCCGTCTTGGCCGCCGACGGTAAACGGCAGGTCGAGAACCGGGATCCCGGCCTTTTCGGCGACCCACTCAATGCCGCCGGATGTTTCAAACGGAGCCCGAAGAACGGCTTGCGCGCCGCTGCTGCGGGCCAGTTCCAGAACTTCCTGCAGATGGGCGGCCGTCGGGGGAACCCCCGGAAGGCGTTCGATCGCAGCAGCCTGTTCGACCCCGGTCCAGACGAACAGATAGGGCCAAGACTCATGATACGTGATGACCCGCATGCCGGTCAGGCGGTCGGCCCGTTCCATCCATTGGACCGTGGCGTCCTGCCATCGCTCCTGGAAGGCTGACAGCTGCTCGCGGTACACCTCGGCGTTGTCGGAATCGATCAACACCAGCCGCCGCGCGAGTTCCGCCGCCATGAGGGCAATATTCTCCGGGAGGAGATGTACGTGTGGATTGCCCTCGGGATGCACGTGTCCGAAGCTGCGGTCGGCGCTGACGCCATGATTCACCAGCACCTTTACATGATCGGTCGCCATCAGATGGCCGGGCTGACCCGGTTGGATCGTCACGCCGGCTCCGCGCTGGAGCAGGATCGGAAGCCAGCCCTCCTCCAGGCCCGCCCCCGAGCACAACAGGAGATCCGCCTGGCGGATTTGGGCGATCAGGCTGGGACGGGCACGGATGTAGTGCGGATCCTGGCGGCCGTGGGTGGCCTCGAATACGCGAACGGCATCGCCTCCGATTTCCGAGGCCAGTGCCGCCCATTCAGGCTCGCACGCAAAGATTCGCGTTTCGGCTGACGCCGGGGACAACGTCATTGTCCCCGACGCAACCAACGCCGCCAGCCCGACGGCGTACGCCACCGGCTTCATCAGGTGCATTCGCCTAGTAGGCATGAGCTGCGTGCGCTCCCAGGCTCATGATGTACTGCAGGTACACCTGATTGTCGGTTTCGTCGGGGTTCAGGGATTCGCGGTTGAACTGCAGCCGAATCCGACCGAACTCACTGTTGGTCCAGTCGCCCATTACCGAGATGGTCGAGGGATCATGTTCAGGTTCGTACTCGTCTTCGCTTTGGACATCGGATGCCTTCATCGGTGTGAGTTCCGAGTAGCGGATCCCGACCCGCCAGGCCGGGTTGAACTTGTAGGTTCCCTGGACGTACCAGCCGGAACTGGTTCCATCAACAATAGTCTCTTCATGGACTTCTTTCTTGGTTTCTTCGTCAAGGGTTTCTTGGACGTACTTGCCATCTTCGTCCCGCCAGAAGTACTCGCCCTGCAGGGTGAGTTCCTGGTCACGGGGGTTCCCGGTAGGCGCCCACGTGTAGCGTACGTCAAGGCCGTAGAGCACGACGTCACCCGTGAAGGCGCCAGCAAAATGGTCATGACCATCGTGAGCGTGATCGTCGTTGTCATGATCGTCGTCGTCACCATGAGCATCGTCCTCGCCATGACCCTCGTCGCCGCCATGCGCATGGGCGGTGTCGCGACCCATAGCCGAGCCATTCAGCACGTAGGCCCCGGCGCGGAAGGAATGGTTGGCGCCAAGGTCGTTTCCGATCCGGGCGTAGGCCGATGTCACAGTGCGGCCGGTGTCGGAGCCTCCGAAGGGGAAGTCATCACCGCGGAACAGGCCCGCTCCGGCTTCGATGAACATGTCGGTCGGGAGCACGTAAGACAGTTCCGCCCCGTTGTCGTTGTACGACTGGTCGATGAATACCCGGTAGGGAAGAGGCCGATCAACAAAGTCATCCGCATGGGGGTGGTGTTCGTTCAGGTACCCGAAGGTCCACAACGCACGGCCGGCCTTGGCCCGCAACCCGCTCGGCAGCCCGGCTCCAGGCAGGGTCTGGATGTAGGCCTCCTCGACCTCAAAGGCCTCGTGACCATCTGCATCCGTATGGATACCGATCGTCGTGCTGCCAAAGAACTTGTCGTCGACGTTGGCGGAAAAATTGAGCTCGGTTCCGAGCAATGCCAGGCCCTCCTGACCGCGTTCGCTCTCGTGTCCTGGCTGGAACCCTGAAATTTCCGAGTGATCGGTCGAGAAGTTCGAGAAGGCGGCATTCAGGACGACCCCGATCGCCGGGTTGAAGGTGTTGCTCTGGCTGCTGCTGCGCGGGGCGGCAGCGGGTTGCGCGTTGATCGCCTGGAGCTGGGTCTCGAGGCTCTGGATGCGGGTTTCATATTCCTGCTTCAGCGCCCGGATTTCTTCCGCAAGGGCTTCCGCTGTCGGAGGTTGTTGTTCGGTTTGGGACTGGGCCGGAAGCGCGACCAGAAAGAGCGAGGTGGCCAGCGCCAGGGTCCGGGCAAGGCCATAAGGTAGTGGCATGATGTTCTCCGTATGCGCACATCAAAATGCCGGAACTGGCGCAGGCCCCGGCTGGTGCCGGGACGGCGCGAGTTCCGAACTGTTCAAGTCAGGCGTTCGTCGCGTGAACTTGGAGAGGGAAATTCAGATGTACGCCGGAGGAGCGCGAATGAGATTCGCGGTGGCCGCGCGTCGCGCGACCGACAGCGAACCGAGTTGGGGTGACGGCTCGATGACGCTGAATGCGTACTTCTGCAGAGCGTGAGGGAGAAGTACGATCTCTGCCGACGCAAGCGGAAACTCGCACGACCCATGCTCGTCGTGTGCATGGTCGTCATGGCCGAATTCCACCGCATGGTGGCTGGCGCTGATCTGCGCACACAACAGGCCGAGCGCAAGCGTGATTCTCACGCCGCTCCGGGCCCAATGCGGGTCTCGTGTTACAGTGTAACGAGCCATGGGCACAGGTTACAGTACCTGTCCAGTGTTTGGGACAGTGGCGGTGTCCGTATCAAGGATCGGAAGGCGGGCCGGCCGGGAAAGCGCTCGAATGAGCGGTCCCTGGTTCGGGATTCGTCGGCTGGAGCGGCGGCCGGGGCGGAAAACCGGTCCGGGTCCGGTCGGGGCGCAGTCGGGAATCCTGATCCGACTGCAGGGTATGCCCGGGCCGGGGGGAGGTGCCTGCTCCAGGACCGGTTGTCCGCCCCCGGAGGCCAGGCGGGGCCGTGCCAACCCTGTGTCAGCCCGCATCGGGGCCGCCAGGTTTTCGGGAGCGGTGATCGGGGTTCGGTGCCTCCCGCCGCTGCGGGGCCAGGCCGGGGAAAAGGCATGCAGGCATCGCGTGTCGGATTCCGGTCGCCTCCCGTCCGGGGTGAACCGCGCCGGCCATGGCGTCGGTGACGCAGTGGGGATAGCATGGCCGCCGGGTTGGATCACCGGGGAGGCGGGGCCATGGCGGTATCGATACCGGTCCGGCTGGCGGCTGTCGGCATCGGTGAGACGGGGTATGTGCGCGGCTCGTACATGAACGTGCCCGCGCTGCCCTTCGCCCCGGCGGCGTAGGCGGGTCGGAGAGCGGTTTCGGCCCGGGGGCACAGGCGCGGCATGGAGCAATTCGCAAGGAGGCTTGCCGAACGGGTGCTCGCGGCCCGCCGGCTGGTCATTCTGGCCGCGCTGCTGCTGGTTGCGGTCGCTGCCAGCGGCATCGCCCGGCTGGAGTTCTCCGCCAACTACCGCGTCTTCTTCGACGAGGACAATCCCCAGCTTCTGGCGCTGGAAGCGCTGGAAAACACGTACGGGAAAAACGAGAACGTCGTATTTCTGGTGGTTCCGGACAGCGGCGACGCGACTTCCCAGGAGGCGCTCGAGGCTGCCGTCTGGCTCACGGAAACGGCTTGGCGGACGCCGTATTCGAGGCGCGTCGACTCGCTCGCCAATTTTCAGTACACCACGGCCGACGGCGACGAGCTGTATGTGCGGGATCTCGTCGACCCGCAGCAGCTGGCGGACGCGGAAGCCCGGTCGAGGCTCCGCGACATCGCCCTGTCCGATCCGCGCATCGCTGGCAGCGTCCTGGCCCTGAAGGGCGATGTCGGCGTTGTCAGTGTCACCGTCGAACTGCCGGAAGAAGGCCTGCTGGAGGCCGTGGCGGAAGTCGCCGAATTTGCCCGGACTGTCGCCGCCGAAACGGAACAACGGTTTCCCGGCATTGACCTGCGGGTCGTCGGCACGGTCATGGTCAACCAGACCTTCCTGGAAGCTTCCATCGACAGCCAGATGATCTTCCTGCCCGCGAGCCTTCTGCTCATGGCTCTGATCCTCGGGGCACTCACGCGGGGCTGGGCGGGCGTGGCGGCGACCGGGGTGGTCATCGTCTGTTCCATTCTGGCGTCAATGGGTCTGGGCGCGTGGATCGGCCTGCCCTTCACCCCGCCCATCTCACCGGCACCGACCATCGTGCTCATGATTGTCGTGGCAAACTGCGTACATCTGCTGGTGACCTTGCAGCAGGGTCTCGCCGCCGGCGCCTCCAGGCTCGACGCCATCGCCGAATCCGTCACCCTCAACCTGCATCCGGTGTTCCTGGCGAGTCTGACGACGGCGCTCGGCTTCCTCAGCATGAACTTCTCCGAGGTGCCGCCCTACCGCGACCTCGGCAATTTCGTCGCGCTGGGCATCGCGGCTTCCTTCCTTCTTTCCGTCACCCTGCTCCCGGCCCTGCTGTCGTTTCTCCCCGTTCGCGCGCCGCAGCCGCGCCGGTTCCGGGGACTGTCGATGGGGATGCTCGCGACCGCCGTGCGGCGCCACCGCCGGCCGATCCTCTGGGCCTGGCTGATGATCGTGCCCGCCTTGGCGCTGGCCATTCCGCGCAACGAGCTCAACGACGTGCTGGTTCATTTCTTCGACCGGAGCGTCGAGTTCCGCCAGGACACCGACTTCATGGACGAGCGTCTGAGCGGCAATACCGGGCTCGAATATTCGCTGGAGGCGCTGGGTGAGGGCGGTGCCACCGATCCGCTGTTCCTGGCGGAGGTTGCCGACTTTGCCGAGTGGTACCGCGGGCAGCCCCCCGTGCGCCATGTGGCGGTCATCACCGATACCCTGCGCCAGCTCAACAAGAGCATGCACGGCGACGCCCCGGATGCCTACCGGATTCCGGAAAGCCGGGAACTGGTGGCGCAATACCTGTTGTTGTACGAGCTCTCGCTGCCCGAGGGACTCAACCTGAACCACCAGATCGACCGGTCCAGATCGGCCACGCGGGTGACGATATCGGCGCAGACGCTGAGCTCGCGGGAACTGCTCGAACTGCATGCGCGGGCCGAGGCCTGGCTGAAGGAAAACGCGCCGCATGTGGCCAGCGTCAACGGCACCGGCCCCGCCGTGCTGTTTGCCTATATCGGGCAGCGCAACATCCGGGCCATGGTGATCGGCACGATTGTCGTGCTGCTGGCCATTTCCGCGATTCTCCTCTTCGCCCTCAGGTCCGTCCGGCTCGGCCTGATCAGCATCATTCCCAATCTGGTTCCCGCTGCGCTCGGCTTCGGCGTATGGGGGCTGGCCGTCGGACAGGTGGGACTCTCGCTTTCGGTCGTGGTGGCGATGACGGTCGGCATCGTGGTGGACGACACGGTGCATTTCCTCGCCAAGTACCGCCGGGCGCGCCGCGAATACGGACACGGACCGGAAGAAGCCGTGCAGTACGCCTTCGAAACCGCCGGCCGGGCCCTGGCCACGATCACCGTCGTGCTGGTCGCCGGGTTCCTGATACTCGTCTTTTCTCCGTTCGTGCCCACCGCGCAGGTCGGCGTCCTGACGGCCATGATTATCGGCTTCGCACTCATTGCCGACCTGTCACTCCTGCCGGCGCTGCTGACGGTTCTCGATCGGAAGGGCCCGCCCCGCCATGGCGTGCGTGCGCCCTGACCCGCACCGGGCGGCAAGGGTCCCGGCAGCGGATGCGGGCGCCGGAGCCGTGGCTCCATGGACTTGACTTTGCCGGTTCAAGGTCGGATACCTTCTCCGCCTCCTTGCCAAGGTTGAATGCAATTCTTCTGTTCCTGATCGATCCCTGCCGGGAGGCTTTGCGCCGCCGTGTTCAATAGTCCGTTCGGTTCGTTTCAGGATACCGTTGCCGAGGCGAAGGAAGAACGCGAGCAACTCGACCGATTGCTGACGATTTCCACGCCGCGGGAGCGGCTGCTGGTGGGTGCCGTCGCCCTGTTGTTGCCGGTTCTCCTGGCCTGGTTCTGTTTCGGGAGCGTGACCCGGAGCGTGGCCGTGGACGGCATGCTGGTGGTTTCCGGGGAACCGCCGCCCGCGACCGCCCGGACCGTGCAGGCGCTGGTGTGGGTTGCCGGCGACGTCCCGCGGCTTGAGGCGGGCATGCCGGCAGAGGCAGAGCTTGCCGGAGCCGACGGGGAGCCGGTGTTGCTGGCCGGCGTGATCACGGCGGTCGCCGCCGTGCCGTGGTTCGAGGGGTTGGCGGCATTTGCGTCGACGGCGCCGGTATCCGCCTACCGCATGGACATCGCGCTCGGTGCAGACCGGGATCTTGCCCCGCTTGCCGGCCGGAGATGCCGGGTCAGGGTGGTCACCGGCAAGCAGTCCCCGTTCGAATTCTTTCGCATGAGGTAACCGCAGGATGACGTCCCGCGCCGCTGACGCGGCTGGCAGCAAGGCCGAAGTGGCGGTCTCGAAACGGAGGGTCACCACGCCGATCGTGCTGCAGATGCACGCATCGGAATGCGGCGCTGCCTGCCTCGGCAGCGTATTGGCCTATTTCGGACGATGGGCGCCGCTGACCGAACTGCGCGAGAAATGCGAAGTCAGCCGGGACGGCAGCAGCGCGGCGAGCATCCTGCGCGCTTCCAGGCATTACGGTCTCGAATGCAGCGGCATCAGCGTGCGCGCCGAACAGCTGAAGAAGCTTGAACTGCCGCTCGTCCTGTTCTGGCAATTCAGCCATTTCGTCGTGCTCGAGGGGTTCGACGACCGCTACTTCTACCTCAACGATCCAGCCACGGGACGGCGCCGGCTGTCCGCAGAGGAATTCCGCAAAGGTTACAGCGGAATTGCCCTGAGATTCAAGCGTGGCGCCGATTTCAGCGCCGGGGGCGGGCAGCCTGGCCTGTTCGGGCAGTTGGGCGCCCTGCTCGGCGGGTCATGGAAGGCGCTCGTCGGTCCGGTCGCCTGCGGTTTCCTGCTGACATTACTGACCCTCGTGGTTCCCGTCTCGCTCACCGTTTTCGTGGACGACGTGCTCGAACACCACGGGGCCTGGGGCGGGCTCGCAGTCGCCCTGCTCGGCGGCGGCGTCCTGGTCTATCTCCTGTCGCTGCTCAAGCACCGGTTCCTGAAGCGGCTGGCCACCCGGATTTCGGTGCTCGGCTACAGCCGGGGGTTGTCGCGGCTGCTGCGGTTGCCGGTGGAGTTTTTCCAGCACCGGCTCGTCGGCGACCTGACCGACCGGGTTTCCTCCATCGACCGGGTGGCGAAGAACCTGACGGACCAGTTCATCGTGCTCGTGATCGACATGGCGATGAGCGTGGTCCTGCTCATCGCCATGGTGGCCTACGATGCCCTGCTGGCGGCGGTCGTGTTGTTGCTGGCCGTCCTGCACGGCCTGGCAGCCTACTTTCTCAACGCCTTCCGGATGGTCCAGACCCAGGCGATGAGACGCGAACAGGGATTGCTGATCGGCGTCGGCATGCAGATGCTGAGCCACGCGGACAATCTCCGCATGACGGGGGCGGACGACCGGTTTTTCTCGCGCTGGAGCGGCCAGCAGGCGCGGGAATTGCGGGCCCGACAGGCCTGTTCGGAACTGGGCGCGGTCAACGCCGCGCTTCCGGATTTCATGGCCGCGCTCCGCAGTGCGGCGGTCGTGGGCATCGGGGGCAGCATGGCCCTGGCCGGGACCCTGACGCTCGGGACGCTGGCCGGTTTCTATGTCCTTTCGGAGATGTTCCTGGGCTCCATCGGGCGCTTCCTCGAGTTCGCCGACCAGCGCCAGGCGCTCGCCACCGATCTGCAGCGGATCGACGATATCGAGAGCGCCGCCGAAGACCCCTCCCTGGCTCGACGAAACGCGGACCCGGGGGCGATTTCCACCTTCCAGGGCCGGCTTCAGCTGGCCGGGCACCTGCAACTGCGGGACGTCACTTTCGGGTTCAACCGGAGCCGGCCCCCGTTGATCAAGGACTTCAATCTCGTGCTGAAGCCGGGGCAGCGGGTGGCCGTGGTCGGCCCGAGCGGCTCCGGAAAATCGACCCTGGCCCGCCTGGTTTCCGGCCTCTACCAGCCCTGGTCGGGCGCCATCCTGTTCGACGGCCATCCGCGGGAAGAGATTCCGGAGGAGGTGCTGCGGCAGTCCATTTCGATGGTGGACCAGAACGTGGTGCTGTTTTCCGCCTCGCTGCGTGACAACCTTACCCTGTGGAACCCGTCCGTTCCCGATGAAGCCGTGTTCGCTGCGGCGCGGGACTCCCGGATCCACGAGGAAATCCTGGTCAGGCCGCGGGGTTATGCGACCCGGGTCGAGGAAGGCGGAGCCAACTTCAGCGGCGGGCAGCGGCAACGGATCGAAATCGCGCGGGCGCTCGTGGGCAATCCGACCATACTCGTTCTGGACGAGGCGACGAGTGCGCTGGATGCCGCCACCGAGGAAGAGGTCGACGAAGCCTTGCGCCGCCGCGGCGTCACCTGTCTCATCATCGCGCACCGGCTGAGCACCGTCAGGGATTGCGACGAGATCATCGTGCTCGACAAGGGCGCGGAAGTGCAGCGCGGCACGCATGACGAGCTGATCGCCGACCGCAGCGGCGCCTACTACCAGCTGGTCAAGTCCGGTTGATGCAGGGCGCCAGCGTGCACTCCCCGTCGATCGCCGAACTCGCTTCGCGCTCGGGCCGGTCCGTGCCCTGCGCCGGCAACCGGCCGGTCGCACTGGACGACCCGGACAGCGTCTGGGTCGTGGAACGGGGCGCGGTGCACCTGTTTCTGGTGGAGTCCAAGGACGGCGTGCAGCAGGCCGCGCCGCAGCATCTCCTGCGCCGCGAAACCGGGGAACTGCTGTTCGGCGTGGCGCCGGACGCAGGGGGCGACGGTCATGACACGACGCTCAGCCTGGTCGCCAAGGGCTCGCCGGGCACCCTTCTGAAGCGTCTGCCGGCCTCGCGGCTGGCCGGGCGGTATCCGGCCGACCTCGCGGCAAAGACGGACAGCTGGATCATCGCCCTGACCGACAGGCTGTCACGCTTCGCCAGTCACCTGCCCCGTCCGACCGCGCTGGCCGAACCCGGCCGGACCCGGACCCTGGAGCCCTGCGTGCTGTCCGTGCGGCGCGGCGTGGTGTGGGTATCCGGGCCGCTGTCCGCCGCCGGCCTGTTCATGGGCCTGGTCGATCCGGCGGAAACGGTGGCGGCCGGCGGTCTGACGGGAACGGCGATACCGCTGACGCGGACCGCCTGGTTCGCCCTGTTCGACGAGGCGGCCGTCTCGGGTGAAGCGACCGAAACCCTGGCGCAGCAGGACCGGCTGCTGCCGGCGCTGGCCGGTTTTCATGCCATGGCTCTCGCCCTGGAACGCCACAACCGCCGCCTGGCCGTCGTCGATGACGCCAATCTCGAACGGGCGCGGACCACCAGCCGGCGCACGGCGGAACAGGCCGCGCGGCAGCGGCTCTTCAACATCTACGATCAACCGGTGGACCCGGAAGCCGGCCGCGCGGGCTCGGACCTGGCGGGCGCCTTGCGGATCATCGGCCGCCGGGAAGGAATCGACTTCCGGATCCCGGCCCGTTCGGAACGGTCCGAGTCTCCGGTCAGCCTCGTGGACATTCTCGACGCCTCGGGCGTGCGCGCCCGGCGGGTGAGTTTCAGGGAAGCGGGCAGCTGGTGGCGCGGCGACAGCAATGCGATTCTGGCCTTCCGCTCCGAGGACGGCCGGCCCGTGGCGCTGTTGCCGGGGAGTTTCGGGCGCTACCGGGAAATCGATCCGGTCAGCCGGCGTCGGGTCCGCGTCACGGCGGCGCGGGCCCGCGCACTGGGCGACGAGGGCTGGATGTTTTACCGGCCCTTGCCGCCGCGGCCCGTGAAACCGTCCGAACTGCCGGGAATCGCCCTCCGCGGGTCCGGCGCGGATCTCGCACGGCTGTTCGCAGCCGGGCTTTTCGGCGGCCTCGTCAAGCTGCTGCCGGCGCTGGCACTCGGCTTCGTCGCGCAGGAGGTCGCGGCGGGCGGGAGTCCGGGAGCGGTCCAGGTCGCGGCCGCGGCGCTGGCGGCATTCGGACTGCTCGGAGCGTTGCTGCACCTGTTGCAGGCCACGGCGTTCATGCGCCTCGAGGGCCGCGCCGGGTCGCGCGTCGAAGCAGCCTTCTGGGACCGCCTCATGCGGTTGCCGCCCGGCCTGCTGCGCCGCCATCCCGCCGGCGACCTGGCCATGTCCGGGATGACCTTCCAGAAACTTCGGGACGGCCTCCAGGGAGTCGTCGCCGACAGCCTGTTGTCGGCCGTCTTTCTGCTGCCGATGCTGGGCGTCATCTGGTTCTACGATACCACCCTCGGAGTCGTCGCCCTCGCCTTCAGCCTGGCTTCGCTGCTGGTTACCGCGGTCATCGGGTGGCGCCAGATCGCGCCGTACGGGCGCATGATCCGCGCGGCCCGGCGCGTGGCCGGCCGGCTGTTCCAGGTCATCGGCGGCATCGCCAAGCTGCGGGTGGAAAACGCGGAAGGATCGGCCTACGCCATCTGGGCGGGGGATTATCGCGACCAGAAGCGCGCCGAGATCGAAGTGGCGGCGCTCGAGGGACACGGCCGGGCATGGGGCGCCGCGCTGCCCCTGCTGGCCGGCGGGACCCTGCTCGCGGCGGTGATGACGACCGGCGACCGGACTCTCCCGGTCAGCGATTTTCTGGTCGTCTACGGGTGTGATTCTCATATGGACACTTTTTGTTCTTACAATGATCTAGCCAAAAATCATGCGGCGAGCGCAACCTGCGCGACCTGCCGGTTCTCGTTGGCGCAGGGTGGCGGTTTCCAGCCGCCACCGCGGCCCAGGCGTGGGACCAATGCCGCCCAGGCCCGATCGAAACGTCCGGACTTGAGAAGCGACCGGAAGCTCAGGACGCCCTGGCCGCCGTCACGGCCCCAGCGCTGCCCGGAGCGTTTCATCCGGATTGTTACAAGCATCTTGTTGGCGGCTTCCACGGCACCGGAACCGACGGGGAAGCCGGCGGCGGCGGCGTCCGCATAGTGCATGCGGTGACGATGATTGCGGAAGAAAGTCAGTTCCCTCCGGATGACGTCTACTCCCTTGCCTTTCCGCATCAGGTAGCGCAAGGCGTCGATCGCCTTGCCGGCGCCCTTGGGGTCGTGGCGCAGAAGGTGCCGCCACTTCTCGAACCAAGCCGTCCCGGCGGCGGTGTTCGGACCGAAGGCGGCGTCGGCCGCAGCCTTAAGATGTTGAGTCGCATGCCAGAAGTCTAGAAGCATGACTTCGGGGTCCAGCGCTTCCAGGAACGTCCAGTTGTCCTTCGCGCCGTCAGCGACCGCCACCAGCTTCAGGTTCGGATTGACCGACTGCCAGTGGCGTACTTCCGCCGTCAACTGTGCTTTCAGGTTCGTCTTGCCGGTCTCGGGAAGACGGCCGCAGTACCGGCTTTCCAGCAGGTTGCCGCTGCCATCGACCAAGGCCACCACGCCGCACGACGCCTCGCGCCAGCCCGCGTCCGTGGCTTGTTCCTCGGTCGTTTCGGCATGCATGCGCATCATGACACCGTCCAGGGAAACCAGGATCGATTCTGCCTCCTCCGGCAGTTCTTCCTCCTCCCGGAGGCCTTTCAGGACATCGTCGGAACACGCCTCCATGCAGGTTCCGGCATCCCCGGACAATCGCACCAGGGACGCCACCGAGGGCCCCTGACCGCACAGTTTCTCCCACATGTCCTCGCTCTCGCGGGCTGTCAGGTTGCTCATCAGGTACAGCGAGAGGCCCGCCGCGGCCGGCGTCAGCCCGCCGGGCATCAGGCGGAGGAGGGCTTCGGTCGGGATCAGGGACGCACCCGCTCCCGCGGGACGGTACCGAGACCGCAGGAAGTCGACCGGTCCGAAGAGCGTCATCGCACGGCCCGACGTGGGCGCGGCCTTGCGATAGGTTTTCCCCTCAACTTTGACCGTCTTGCCATGATCGTCAAGCGCAGTGAACGCGTCGGTCAGGATGGTGCGGGCCACGCCGAAGAGCATGTCCCGGAGCTGGCTCTCGGCCGTCAGCGGATCACGGCGGTACATCGCCGCCACGTCCCCCGCCAAGCCGAGCTCGGCGGCTTTTTTCACCAGGGCGGCACCCGTCTCCATCAGGGCTTCCTGCGCCGCTTCGACGGACACGCTTCCATCGGCGTTCTTGGCAATCGAGGCGTCAATCTGTACGTTGGTCATTGGAGTGCTCCTTTTTGTCGCCCCGTCAGGGGCGTTGTTGAGATTGAGGAGCACTCTACACCCCCCAAGAAGCCAAGGCCGGGAGCATCGGCGAGCACGGTGATCGTGGAAAAATCACGGCCGGAGCGGCTGATTTTCGCGAAATTGGCCGAATCCGCGCAGGCTCCCGAACTCGAATCAGAAAATACCTTTTGATTTCAACGCATTAAAAAATTGACATTTCGCCATACAGAAATCACACCCTCGTCTACATCCTCTTCCTCGCGTTCCAGTCGGCCGTCGCCCGGCTCGGCGAATCCTTCGGCGTCCTGGCCGGCACGCTGCCGGCATTCGCGCAGCTGCACCCGCTGCTCGCCGCGAAGCCCGAAACCGGGGTCGAGGGAGAGCCGGTCGGGGTCCTGGGGGGCGATGTCCTGTTCGACCGCGTGTCCTTTCGGTACGAGCCCGAGGGTCCGCTGATTCTCGACGATGTCACGATTCACGCCCGGCCGGGCGAGTTCGTCGCGATCACCGGCGAATCCGGCGCCGGCAAGAGCACCCTGTTCCGGCTGGCGCTCGGGCTCGACCGGCCGGCCGCCGGCGCGGTGTATTTCGACGGACGCGACCTGAGGAGCCTGAACCTGAAGCAGGTGCGCCGGAAAATCGGCGCGGCGCCGCAGGCGGTCGAACTGCATGCCCTGGATCTCTGGGACAATCTCGTCAGCCACCACGACCGGATCGGCAGCGAGGCGGTCTGGGCCGCGGCCCAGACCGCTGCAGTCGCAAACGAGATCAAGCGCATGCCGATGGGCATGATGACCATGGTCGGCACCGGCGGGGCGGTCCTGTCGGGCGGCGAGAGCCAGCGCATCGCGATCGCCCGCTCGTTGATCGGCCATCCGCGAGTCATGCTGTTCGACGAGGCCACCAACTGGCTCGACAACGAAAACCAGGCCAGGATCATGCAGAACCTGGCCGCGCTCACCTCCACGCGGATCGTCATCGCCCACCGGCTCTCCACGCTGGAACAGGCGGACCGGATCTACGTGCTGGCGGCCGGAAAGGTCGTGCAGACCGGCTCTTTCGCCGAACTCATGGACGCCGAGGGAGTATTCCGGAACCTGGTGAGAAGGCAGGTCGCCTGACGGGCGGACCATGCGCACGGGCGGCGCGGGAAGGCGTGATGAAGAAACCTCTGGAGGCCGCCGACCGCATCATTGCCCGCGCCGGCGAAGACCGCGGTTTCCGCGCCCGTCTCCTTGCGCAACCGAGAGCGGCGATCGAGGAGGAATTCGGCGTGACGCTTGCGGACGGCCACGAGATCTGCGTGCATGAAGAAACCTGCGCCGAGACGCATCTCGTGCTGCCGCCGCCGAGCCGGTTCACCGAAGCCGAACGGGAGGAGGCGAGAACCGGCGCCGCTTCGCTCGCCTTCCTCCGCAAGACCCTGCATGATCCCGCGCCGCCGTTGCGTCCTCCTGCTCCGGAAGGGGAGCGGGCCTCCCCGGCCGGTGCGGAAATCCCGGCCAGGGCGGGCCGGGAAAGCATTGTCCGCGCCCTGGCGTTTCTCGAATCCCGCATCGCCGGGAACGGGGCCTGGCACTGCATCCGGTTCAACACGGCCGACCCGGCCATCCCGCGGCATTTCGAAAGACCCCCCTTCGTATCGGCGTTCTGTGCCCTTGCCCTGGAACATTGCGCCGAGGCGAAGGCCCGCGCCCTCTGCCGGGCCGCGCGGTCGTATCTTGCCGAGACGATCGAGTATCCCGGGCTGTGGCGCTACTACCGTCATCTGCCGCCGGACCTCGACAGCACCGCGCTCTGCTCGCTCGTCGCCGGCGGGCATCCCTGGGTTGTCCTGGGAAGAAACCTCCCGCCGATCCTTGCGAACCGCGACGGGGACGGCCGCTTCACGACCTGGATCCTGGCGGAGGATGAGCCGGAAGTCGTCCCCCGGTTCCGGATCGAGGCCGATCCCGTGGTCAATGCGAACGTGATCGCCCATCTGGGCGACCGTCCGGAGACCCGGCCGGCCCAGCACTGGCTGGAGGCCCTGGTCCGGGAGGACCGGGCCGAAGGCCTGTCCAAATGGTATCCGGACAAGATCGCGTTCTACTACGCGCTCACCCGCGCCGTGCGGCGCGTACAACCTGCCCTCGACCGGCTGCGGCCGGTGCTGGCAGAGCGCATTCTGGACCTCGGGGACGAGCGGGGAGGCTTCGGCAATCTCCTGCAAACCGCCCAGGCGATCTCGGCGTTGTACCGGGTCGGAGGCCTCGAAAGCCTCGATGCAAGATGCCAGGTCGACACCTTCACGCGGTCGCAGCGCGACGACGGCAGCTGGCCGGAACTCCTGGCCTTCGGCGATTCGTCCCTGAAGTGGGGTACGGCCGGACAGATCGGACATGGCTCGGAGTCGGTGACCACGGCGTTCTGCATCGAAGCCCTGGGGCACCTGTTCGAGGTCCTGGACGCCTGAGGCGTTTGCGGGTGGTACGGCCGCGTGGTAGCGTGACCCGGTTGCCGAGAACCCGCCATGCCGCAGGATGCAGCGCTGAGCGCCGGTTCGGGCCCGAACGGGGCCGATCCCGTGCGCCGCATCGAACCTTCGTTCCTCCATGCCCTGCCGCATTACCTGCCGCTCGGCGTGTTTCCGTTGATCCTTGCCGCGGCGGCCTACGGCGGCTGGTGGTTGCTGCCGCCGATCCTCTTCATGATTCTCACGGCGCCGCTCGACCGGACGTTCGGGCGCGACGGCCGCAGTCTGGATCCGGCGGCCACGCCGGAGCGCGGCCTGGTCGGGTACAACCTCCCGGTCTGGCTGTGGGCGGTGCTGTGGCCGGCCACCCTCCAGGACCATTTTATTTTCGGATTCGAGGGGTCAACGCGGCCGGGAGCGGGCGTGACGGCGGCCGATTCGCCGTCCGTTCACCGCTTTTGGCGGCCTTGAATGGCCGCCCATGGCTGTCTGAATCGGGTTTTTCGGGTGTCCGGGCACAGTGGTCCGGTCGCGCCGCCGGCGGCGCGTTCGGCGCGGCTCTCGTGCGGTCAATCAGAGTGGATGGTGGGTCGTTATGGGTCGGGCGGAGTCAGGACCGCGTCGAGCGCCTCCTGGGGGTGGGCGGCGTAGTGCCGGTTGGCCTCGGGCAGGTACTGGAAGCGTTCATCGCGACGCACGATGGCGATCGCGGCGTTCGTCAGGCAGGACAGGTTGCGGGGCAGGTGGCCGACGTAGGCCCGGCAGCGGTCTTCGTCGTAGGTAAAATCCCGAACATAATGCAAACGATTTTCAACATGCCAGTGCTGGCGCACGAGTTTTTGCAGCTTTTCGGGTCCGGCTTGTTCCGGACCGAGCGACGTGAGGGCCCAGGTCACCTCGTGGCTGCGCTTGCCGGTCTTGATGATCTCACAATCGCGCTCGATGCGTAGCGCCTGGCGACGCCCGTAGAGGTGGGCGCGTCCATCCCATTTGCCATCGGAAAGGTCGATGACGGCGCACCGGCGGCGCTCGAAGCGTCCGTGGGCTTTATCGATGCTCTCGTGCCAGGGAGCGTCACTGAAGTCGAGCGCCTTGAGTTCGTCGTGGATGGTCTTCTGATTGTCCTTGACGGCGGTCACGACGTAATCGGCGCCGCACTCGAGCAGGCATCGCGCCGTTTCGTGCTGGGCGTGCATCGCGTCCATGGTGACGGTGCGCCCGGCCACGTCGAAGCTGCGAGCCAACTCGCGCACGGCCGGAATCTCGTTGCTCTTCGCCGCAACCTCGACCTGCCCAAGTACCAGGCCGCTCTCGTGCTCGATGGCGGCAACCATCATCCGCCGCCGGCCCTTGGTCTGCTTGGAGGCGCCGCGCAGATCCTTGCCGTCCACGGCCAGCGGCGTGTTCTCCTTGAGCTGCTGGGCGACCCACAGCGCGACGGCGTGATCAAGCGTACCGGCTGGCAGGGCGGCGAGGACCTTGTGAAACGTGCTGATCGAGGGCGAGGTATAGCGCATCTTGCTGGGACTGAAGAACGAATTCACGGACTTGAGCTGCTCCTGCGTGAGCATGGCGCCGAATTGGGCGAGCGCGGTCACGCCGAGATAACCGGCGACCCGGGCCGCCGTCGCAATCGCCAGCACGGTCTGCAGCTCATAGCGCTTCCCCTGGGGCTTGCGGTACTCCGGCACCTTGCCCAAGCACTCAAACAGGCTGCGCAACTGCGGCGGGTCCATGGGTTTCGTGTCATCGTGCTGCTGCGCGTGCCACTCCTTCGGAAGCTCGTTCCGGCTCAGCGCCTCGGGGGCGTCTGGGGTCAGTTGGTACAAGAAAATCTCCTTGGGCTGGCCGTGATAACGCCAGCGCGCCGCGCCGCCGGATTTACGCGCGAAGCCGCGTGTCAGTCCCAGCGAGCGCCAGTTCGATGCGCGATAGCAGGCCCCCGTAAATCGCGAGATGTCGACAAAGGTCTCCGCAAGGAAGACCGGATACCCATGCACAGCCTGGATATCAGCAGACAGCCGCCGCAGGCTCAGGCCCAGCACACGGGACGCCAGGTTCGGCACCCGTTCGGGGGGCAGAATGACGAAACGGGAATTGTTCGCGATCAGGTGCAGGCGCCGGAATTGCTGTTCCGGCGACCAGCCGATCCAGCGGTCGCGCGCCGCCAGCTTGAATGCGCCCGGCTGCCAGCCGACCAGGGCCAGCCAAGTCTCGCCGTGCAGCGCGACATGACGCAGGCCCTTGCCGACGATCCCACGGAACCGCAGATAGTGATGTTCTGCGACCAGACGGTCCCAGCGCCGGTGCTCGCCCTCGCCATGGGTCGGGCGCACCGTGACCGTGCGCAGGTCAAGGGCCGCATCAAGAGTCGGGCGAATCACCATGGCCGGTACGTTGCCACATCGGGAATGAAATAGCCAGTCCCGACATCCATGCGTGCCGGTCATCCCACCGAGGATCTCGCAAAGTTCTTCGTAGTCGGTGAAAGAATCCTATATTTGGTAGAAATTGGGGTGTCGATACACTACATGTAGACTAAAAAATAGCCGTGAAGACCGGATACCCATGCACAGCCTGGATATCAGCAGACAGCCGCCGCAGGCTCAGGCCCAGCACACGGGACGCTAGGTTCGGCACCCGTTCGGGGGGCAGAATGACGAAACGGGAATTGTTCGCGATCAGGTGCAGGCGCCGGAATTGCTGTTCCGGCGACCAGCCGATCCAGCGGTCGCGCGCCGCCAGCTTGAATGCGCCCGGCTGCCAGCCGACCAGGGCCAGCCAAGTCTCGCCGTGCAGCGCGACATGACGCAGGCCCTTGCCGACGATCCCACGGAACCGCAGATAGTGATGTTCTGCGACCAGACGGTCCCAGCGCCGGTGCTCGCCCTCGCCATGGGTCGGGCGCACCGTGACCGTGCGCAGGTCAAGGGCCGCATCAAGAGTCGGGCGAATCACCATGGCCGGTACGTTGCCACATCGGGAATGAAATAGCCAGTCCCGACATCCATGCGTGCCGGTCATCCCACCGAGGATCTCGCAAAGTTCTTCGTAGTCGGTGAAAGAATCCTATATTTGGTAGAAATTGGGGTGTCGATACACTACATGTAGACTAAAAAATAGCCGTGGGCCACCCTCGGGTTCGGCCTGTGGCAGGTGCTGGCAGCGGGCCAGCTGGCAGCCTGGGAGAGCGTGCTCCTGGCGATCATCCTGACCATGGAAGCGCAGGCGGTGTTCATTGTCGGCCATGAACTGGTGCACCGGCGGTCCGTCTGGGAGCGGCGGCTCGGGGAGTTCCTGCTGGCCTCTGCTTCCTATCCGCACTACGCCACCGAACACGTCTACATCCACCACGCCCGGGTCGGCACCCCGCACGATGTCGGGTCGGCGCCGAAGGGGGAGAGCTTCTGGAGGTATTTCCCGAAGGAGATCGCCAGCAACCTGGCCAATTCCTGGAAGGTCGTGGGCGAGCGGCTGGCGCGGCGCCGGCGGCCGGTGTGGCACCGCAGCAACCCGTTCTGGCGCTACGGGCTGTTTCTGCTGTTCTGGTACGGGCTCGTGGTCTGGCTGGGCGGGCCGTGGGCGGTTCCGGTCTTCGTCTTCCTGGGGCTCTGCTGCGTCTTCTCCATGAAGATCAGCAACTATCTTCAGCACTACGGCCTGCGCCGGGTGCGCCTGCCGAACGGCCGATGGGAAAAGGTGATGCCGCGCCATTCCTGGAGCGCCGACTGGAAGTTCAGCAACTGGATGTTCTTCAACATGCAGCGCCACGCCGATCATCACGCGGCGGCCGCCCGGCAGTACCCGCTGCTCCAGATCCACGGCTCTGGCGAGTCGCCGGAACTGCCGGGGACCTACGCCGACATGATGAACATCGTGCTGCGGCCGAGGCGCTGGTTTGCGAAGATGGACCCGCTGGTGGACGAGTGGCGCAAGCGCTTCTACCCGGAAATCGACGACTGGAGCGCCTATGACAGTCCGGTTGCCGCGGCGCGCCCCGACGCCTTCGACGCGATCGTGGAGATCTTCGGCGCGGCCCCGCGGCTCGCAGGATGGATCGAGCGCCACCCGGAGCTGCTCGACAACCTGCAGGACCGGGAGTTCACCGACCTTGACCTGCCGCAAGGCTTCGGGCGGGATCAGGACTACGAGACGATCGCGCGGCGGGGGCTGACGCGGCTCTACTGGACGCGCGAAATGGGCGTTCGGGAAATGCGCGAGCGGATCGCCGAACTGCCGATGGCGGACGCCGGGGAAGCCGCCGAGATCGTCGGCAACTGGTCGAACGACAAGGCGTTCCAGATCGGGATG
The DNA here is from genome assembly GCA_965203385.1 of Alphaproteobacteria bacterium. Taxonomy (GTDB): domain Bacteria; phylum Pseudomonadota; class Alphaproteobacteria; order TMED109; family TMED109; genus VXPW01. Next base: position 363,956 of record OZ241893.1, on the reverse strand, counting down.
CACCTGCTCCGCGGCAACCTGTCGCCGGGCGAGGCGAGCACGGCCCTGTCGAATCTGGCCGAGGCCTCGATCTCGACCGTGCTGGCCGCCGCGGTCGCCGACTTCGTCGACCGGGTCGGGCCGCTGCGCGCGGGCGGGGTCGCCGCCGTGCTGCTCGGCGATCTCGCCAGCCGGGAAGCAGTCCCCGGCACCGCCATCGACATGGTGTTCGTCCATGCAGGCCCGAAGGCCGGCGAGCATGCGCACCTGGGCCGGCGTTTCCGGAAGGCGCTCGCCGACCTGGCGCGCGACAGCCTGTTGTTTGCTCCGGTTCGGCCCGGCTCCGATTCCCTCGCTGTGTTGCCGCTGGCCGACCTCGGCGAGCGCTACGGAACGCCGGCGTCCGGCAGGCATCCCGCGCTCACCCGGGCGCGCTGCGTGTTCGAATGCGGCGATTCCGAAGTCGGCCGCCACTTCTGCGCGGCGCGGCGCAGGATCCTGGCCGAGCTCGGTGCGAGTGCGGCGGCCGGAGGACTGCGCGCGCCGGCCGCCGGCTCCGGCGAAACCGGCGGGTCCGCCTATCTCCACATGCGCGGCGGGCTCGAGGAGGTCGAGGGTGCTGCGCGCTTCCTGCAACTGACGCAGGCCGGAAGCGACCTCGACGACCCGGCTCCGAGCGCCGCAAGGGTGTTCGAGGCCGCCGGCGCCGCGGCGCTGTCGGAAGCCGCGGTGTTCTGGCGGAACCTGCACGGCGTCACGCGCCTCGTCGGCGGGGAGGGATTCGACCCGGCCGCCGCCGGACCGAAGGTTCGGGCCCGCCTGGCCCAGGCCTGCGGGCGGGAAGATTTCGACGCGCTGGCTGCGGCGGTCGCCGAAACCGCCGCGGGTGCTGCCGCCCGGGTCGATGCGCTGCGTTTGCAGGCGTGAAGGGGCGGGTCGAGCCGGCAAGGAAATCCCGGATGGCAGGACAGACGGCCGCGAAGCCCCGGCCCGGCATATTGATCAGGACGACACCGGCGGACCGGGGCATGGTCGAGCTTCCCGCGCTGGCTCCGCACCTGCGGTTTCACGACATCGGCGAACGGCAGGCGCTGCTGGTGTCGGAGTCGTTCAATACCCTGCTGCACGGCCGGCTGTATTGCGATCTGCTGCCCCTGCTCGACGGCCGCCGTTCGCAAGGCGAGATCGTGGCAGCCCTCGATGGGGTTCACGCCGCCGGCCCGGTCCGTGCCACGCTCGCTTCGCTTTCCGCCCGGGGGTATATCGTCTCCGCCGAACACGGTCTCGACGGGAGCCGGGCGGCCTACTGGTCCTCGCTCGGCGCATCGCCCCGCTGGGTCGACCGGTGCCTGGCAGAAGCGCGGGTCGCGGTCGAAGGCGATGACGGCCGGCTGGTCCGGCGTCTGGAGGCGGCCGGCGCCGCCGTGGGAACCGACGCTCCCCGGCTCTCGATCATCGTGTGCGGCGACTATCTCGAGACGCGGCTTGCCGACCTGAACCGGCGCGGGCTCGAGGCGCAAGCGCCCTGGATGCCGGTGCGGCCGCTCGGCGTCGAGGCATTGTTCGGTCCCGTCTTCCGTGCGCACGGGCAGGGCCCCTGCTGGGAATGTCTGGCGCATCGCCTTCGCTGCCACAACGAGGTCCACGACTTCCTGCGCAACGCCGCCGGCGAGGAAGCCGCCTTCCGGCCGTTTGCGGTCGAACCGGCCGTGCTGGAGGCGCTGTACGGGTTGATCGCGGCCGAGATCATCAAGTGGCTGGTGCTGGACGAGGCGGCCCCGGTCCACGACCATGCCGTTGCCATGCATACCGGCGCCTTCGCGACCGCGAGGCATCCGGTCAGGCGGCGGCCGCAGTGTCCGGCCTGTGGCGACCGGGCGCTGTACCGGCCGGACCGGCTGGCGCCGCCGGTGCTGCTGCAGCCGAGCCCGAAAACCCATCACAGCAGCGGTGGCGCACGCGCTGTCGCCCCGGAAGCGACGGTGGCGAAATACCGCCACCTGATCAGCCCCGTCAGCGGCGTTGTCGCCTGGCTCAGGCGCACGACCGATGATTCGGATGCGTGGCTTCACGTGCACTGGGCGGGAGTCAACCTCGGCATGAGGAGCCGGAGCCTGAGCTCGCTCAGGCGGAGCCTCCGCAGCAAGAGCGCCGGCAAGGGCAGTACGCGGGCGCAATCCGAAGCCAGCGCGCTCTGCGAGGCGCTCGAGCGCTACTCGGGCGCGCGGCACGGGGACGAGATCCGCATGCGCCGGCGGCTGGCGGATTTCGCCCCGAGCGATGAGGCGATCCACCCCAACGAGGTGCAGCTCTTCAGCGACCGCCAGCTCGACAACGCGGACCGCATCAATGCTGCCGGCCATCCCTACAACATCGTCCCGCCGCGCTTCGATCCCGAAGCCGAGACCGACTGGTCGCCGGCATGGTCGCTCACGCAGCAGCGGCATCGCTATCTGCCGACTTCGATACTGTACGGCATGGCCGCCGAACAGCGCACTGCCGCCGACCTGATCGCCGATTCCAATGGCTGCGCGGCGGGGAACACCCTGGAAGAGGCCATCCTGCAGGGCTTCTTCGAACTGGTCGAGCGCGACGCCTTTGCCATCTGGTGGTACAACGGGCTGACCGTGGCCGGGGTCGACCTGTCCAGCTTCGACGACGAATTCCTAGCCTCCGCGGCGGACTACTACGGTCGCTGCGGGCGGGAAATGTGGATGCTCGACGTGACCTCGGATATCGGCATTCCCTCCTTCGTTGCGGTTTCGCGCAGACCGGACGCGGAAACCGAGGACATCATTTACGGCGCCGGAGCGCATGCCGACCCGGGCATCGCGGCCCTGCGCGCGGTCTGCGAGCTGAACCAGTGCCTGACCTGGCTGCCGCGCCCCGGCCCCGGGGATGGCCGGCCCATGATCGACGACCCGCTGGCGCTCGAATGGTGGAAGACGGCGCGGCTCGCCGATTGCCCGTGGCTGAAGCCGGCGGCGGATGCGCCGCTCACGCGGTTCTCGGAATATCCGGCGCCCGATACCGAGGACACGCGCGATGACGTGGAGCAGTGCCGTGCGCTGGTCGAGGCCCGGGGGATGGAGTTCCTGGTTCTGGACCAGACCCGGCCGGATATCGGCATGCCGGTCGTGCGCGTCATCGTGCCGGGCCTGCGCCACTTCTGGGCCAGATTCGCGCCCGGGCGCCTGTATGACGTGCCGGTGGACATGGGCCGGCGCCCGCGCCCCGCGGCGGAAGCCGCCCTGAATCCCGCGCCGGTGATCGCCTGAGGGGTCGACGTGGGTATTGCCGACGCGATCGCGCTGACCCAGGACCGCCTCGCCCGGGAGGGCAGTTCCATGGGCGATTTGCTCGGGCATCTGAGGGGCGGAATTTCGCCGGTCCTGATCGGGGAGCGGGAATGGGCGTGCGTGATGGAGCGCGCCAGACAGCTCCCCATCACGATGGGCGCCCAGCCGTTCGGCTTCGAACTGCCCCTCCATGAACGCTGGCCCCGGGCGGATTTCGGCGTGTCGCTGGCCAGCGGAAACCGGTCGGGCGACGTTTTCGAGGAGCGCGCCCGGAAGGACGAGACGGACGAGACGGCGCAAGCGGTTCGGCGGCTGTTCCGGCAGATGGAGGCCCCGCATTCGCCGCTGCGGGAGATCGTCGGGCGCAAATTGATGCTGGAATACGACATCGGTTCGGCGGCAGGCGGTGAGGTGCGGCCGGGATTGTTTCTCAGGCCTAATGCGCGCACGCTCGGCGCCGGCGGTGCGCATCGGGACGATGTCGGGATCGTGGCCGATGCGCTGGTTGCCTGCGTCGGCTGGGAAACGCTCGCCGCCGAACGGGAGAAGGTCGAACGGGTCTATCTGGCGCAGCCGGGTGATACGCGTCTCGATTCCTTCGGTGTCTTTCCGTCACGCCCTCGCTCGGTCCGCCTCGCAGTGATGGGATTCGGGTCGGAGCAGGAACTGTGCCCCTACCTCGAGCGCATCGGCTGGCCGGGGCGGATGTCGGCGGTCGTCGCGGTGATCGGACGCTTCAGGCAGCGCGCGAACATCGTCAGGACCGGGGTGAATGTCGACGTCGGGGAAGGGGGCGTCGGACCGGTGCTCGGCCTCACCCTCATCGTCAGGCAGAGATATACGAAGGATCCGCGCTACTGGCTCGACGGCCTGACGGACTGGGACCCCTTTCTCGGAGCGCTCAGGCACGAGGACATCGTCGTTCCGGAGAAGCTCGATGCGCTGGCCGGCTGGGTGTCGAAACCCACGACACTGTTCGCGAAGTCCGGACGCTACGTGATGCTGCGCGGCATCCACCACATCAAGCTCGTCATATCCGGAGACGGCCTGGAGAAGGTCAAGGCCTATGTTTATATGGTCCTTTCGGGAGCGCTGTCCCCCTGAACCCGCATCATCCGGCCCAAACGCTCATGAGCGGGCCGGGCCGCTCACCCCGCTTGGGCATGTAAATTCTGGGGCCTCCGTCGGGGGTGTTGATGACTGGGCAGGAATTTTACACAGCAAAGGGGGGGGGCGGGCACGAACTGCAAGACGCGGCCGCAGACACCATATCTCGATGAAAACATCAGTCTTAAGAGGCTCTTGCAAAAATCGTGATCAAGGCGGAACTCTGACAAAATATAGTGGCCCATAAATCTACAACCCACTAAATGTTGAACGCTGTCGCCTGATGAGAGGAATTTTGCAAGAGCCTCTTAAGGACCAAATATGCTAAGCTATTTCTTTGTCAGCCCAAGGCCGTGCGGAACGGTCAATTGACCACAGTCCCTGGATGAAAACGCGGTGACGGTACGAGCATGGTGAGGGAGAAATGACCGCACAACGTATCGAAACACGGCTGAACGAGGCGACTATCAAAGAGCTGGATGGTGGGCGGACTGCTCGCTCGCCAGCGCCATCAAGACCCGAAGCCGTGCGGCGGCTGCTGGAAGAGCGGTTGCTCGGGGGGGAGGATAACGCAGCGTGCGCACCGCATCGGAGCGGGAGCACTCCCGGCGCCGACCGTTTGGGGGCAATTTTCGCGTTGGAGCGGGTGTCCGGGTTCGGGCCCGTGAAGTTCCGGGCGATGCACGAGGCCGGTGTCGACGCGCAAGCGGCAATCCGCAACCCCAGCCTTCTGCCGTTCACAGGGCGCACGGGCGAAAAGCTCCGGCGCGGCGTCCTTGCCCTTTCGGAGGTCGAGTTGACCGCAGGGCGTCAGAGGGCTGTCGATCAACTACAGCGAGCGGGCGAACTTTCAGCAACCATTCTCCTTCATGGCGATCCGAGATACCCGGCGCACGTGTACGCGAGCAACAATCCTGTGCCGGTGCTTTATGTGCGCGGGGATCCGGCGGTCTGGGATGCCGCGGGGACGGTAGCCGTCGTCGGCTCGCGGAAAACCCGGGAACCCTACGCGAGCGGTACTCGGCAGTTTACGGCAGTAGCGACACATAATGGAATGGTGATCGTGTCAGGGTTCGCCATGGGTGCCGACTCGATGGGTCACAGTGCAGCCGTGGAGGCGGGAGGCCGTACAGTGTGCGTCATGCCCTGCGGGCTTGATATGGTATTCCCGCCAGAAAACCGCGGATTATGGGAGAAACTGCTTGCGTACCAGGGAGCGGTATTCGTCAGTGAATTTGGATTTGGGCAACGGGCGTCGTCGTTGCTGCTGCGGAAGCGAAACAAATTGATCGTAGCGTTCGCCCAAGGCGTTCTGGTGGCTCAGTCGGCGCTGACCGGGGGAGCGATGAATGCCTACCGGTTTGGGCTCGAACAGAAGAAGCCGGTTGCCACGTTCAGAACAGATGGGTCCGAGGACACCAGCGGTAACGCGAATATCGAAAAAGATGAACGCACCGGCGGAGTTGCCTTTGGGTTGACAGAAAACCCGGAAAGATACGAAACGTGGCTGCGGCAACTGTCGTCCTGGATCTAGACGGAACCGTATGGGACAGTCGCCCGTGGTACGCAAAGACCATCGCACGGTTGTCCAATAGTTTAGCGACGGAGATCGGGCGGGAACTCGAAGCAGGTACAAGCGTCGTGCAAGCGGCGAGAATCCACGGCGTGAGCAGTGCGCGCTTGGCCCGTGCGGGCATGGAGGATGGTGCTGCGGTCGAACTGTATGACGGAGTCCTGCCGACACTGGACGATCTTCGGGCGAGAGGAACGCCGATTGGCATTGTGACGAACCTGCCGGGCTGGTTCGCCCGCCCGTTGTTGGGGTCGACCGGTATCGACAAGTACGCCGCCGCCGTTGCAACGCCACGGAGGGGATTGCCGGCAAAACCGAAACCCCACGGAATACGCCGAGTTCTGGCCGAGATGGAACAGAAGGCGAGCTTGGAGGTCTGGTTCGTGGGGGACGGGGTCGTGGATGCCGAAGCTGCGAAAGCGGCCTCGGTGCGCTTCGCCTGGGTGTCGTTCGGGTACGAGGCAGAGGAACCCTCCGGTGCGGACAAGGTGCTCGGAAGTTTCAAGGAAGTGCTGGACCTTTGAGATTCCTCTACAAGATTCACAGCGGCTACGACGGGTTTCGGCCAGCGGTTTTGCCGGACCGATTGCAGGGTGACCGATTGCGGCTCAGATGGCGCCACTACATCGATGTCGTGGAGAAGGGCTGGGAATGCTGGGTGTACTTCCACGGTCCCCATCGTTTCGAGAACGGCGTATATGCCAAGGGAATCGTCGACGGGATAGACCCGGAATTGGGCGAGGTCAGTCTGCGGGTGCGGGAGCACCGGACGGAAGCACCGATGACCTCAGCGAAGACGAGCACGAGAGTCGCGGAGGTCGTCGCTACGCGATACCGCCAAGTGTTCCTGTGGCCGGACGACTGGACGGTACCACCGCAATGCGTATCGGAAGCGTGCGCTGGCAAGAAGTGCGGGGATTGCAGGACATGGGCAAATATGCCGTTGATCGGGAATAGAGCCTCCACCGCGCCGAGGCGTTTGAGGAGGTCTATGTACGAGAAGGTGGTGGCGGCGCACTGGATCGTGCCGAGACGTTGCTACGAGCCCTGTATCGTTCCGGAAGTCAGGGATTTGACGAGGAGATTCACCGAATTCAAGTTGGGGGAGATAGCGTATGCATATCCGTTCGCGTTGTCAATGTTCGAGCAACTCCGGCGACGCGACCTACTGGAGTTCGACTACATTGTTCCGATCCCATTGTCGCCGGGCAAAGCGTCTGGCGGGGAGAAGCATCGAACCCGGGTGCTGGCTAGGGAACTCGGAAGTCTCTTGGCAATCAGGGTGCGCGAGATGCTCAGCTTGTCGGCGTGCATATCGAAACGACGCATGCAAGCGACGGGATTTACTACGGCACAGTTTGAAAGAATGTATCGAGAGGCCCTGCAGGCGAACGTCCCGGCTGCTGCGGGGCGGGTATTATTGGTCGACGACGTGATGACGAGGGGGAGCACGGCGGCCCAGGCCCTGCATGTCTTGCGGGAACAGCGTCCCGAAATCAAGATTGTGGTTGTGACGGCGGGCCAGATGATCGTGAAGGAGGCAGTCAGGGACAACAGGGGATTCAAAGGCCGCTAGCCGGATTTCTCACCAGCAAGATATGGAGAGATATCTGATCTTGTCACTCTTCGTTGAAAATTACTGTGTCATGCGTGACTATTTCGCCGTCGATTCGACAGTGTCAGGTTGACAAGGAGCGAGGGCTGCCCGGTCTACCGGATGTCCTGCATCCGGTAGACCGGCCGGTGCGGAGACCGGTTACCAGCAGCAGCAGAGGCCGGCGGAGATTGCTTCAAGCTGTTCTTCGGTGATGTTCGGGTCAGGCGGCAGTGCCAGATGCACCGTCTGCATGTCGCTCTCATGGACCTTGACGGTCATCGACTCCGGCATGGTGATTCCCAGTTCCTCGCTGATGGTCGTCTTCGGGTCTGCAAGAAGCTGTTGCCGGAAACTTGGGTCAAGAGCGGACTTCTCTACAATCTGCTGCAACATTTGGTCGCCACTTCTCATGGTGCTGCTCCTTTGCCGTGAACACTCGGGCGGGCCGGGCCGAGCTCTAGCGTGGCGGCCTAGAGCGCACGCTTTGGGTCGTCGATATCTGCGCCGGATCTCGGGGCTTGGCGGTGTTGTCTTCCCCTGTTTTTTGGACAACGGGCCGGTGGTCCGGGATCGTGCGCAGAGGAAGTTTCAGGCCGGTTTGGGTCGGGCCGTCCTGGCACTCCAGTCGATTCGGAAGGTGTGGTCGCCCACCGGCTTGAGTACGCCGCACTCTTTGAGTTGTCGCAGCCACCGGGGGGCATTGCGATCGACCAGCAGGGCTTCGTAATCGATGTCGGGGTCGCGATACGGGACATCGTCCCGCAGCATGGCATAGAGAGCACGTGCCATCTTGTGGGCGGTGGCCACGATGGCGCGCTTATAGCCACGGCGTGCGGTCAACACCTTCCGGTAGCTGGCGAATTGACAGTTCTTGGTACGTGCGGCTCCGTGGGCGGCCTCCACCAGCAGGGTGCGCAGGTAGCGGGAGCCCTTGAGCGTGGTGGCTTTCCGGCGTTTGCCGGCGCTCTCGTGATTGCCTGGTGCCAGTCCGGCCCAGGCCGTAAACGCCTCGGCGGACGCGAACGGCGTGACGTCGGGACCGCCGATCTCGGCGAGGATCGCGGCGGCGCCGATCCGGTCGATCCCGGGCAGGGTCTGGAGGAGGATCAGCTGGGAAGCGTACGGCCGAAACGCCCGGATCAGGTCGGCTTCGACGGCCGCGATGCGAGCCTGTTCGGCGCGCTCGTCCGTCATCAGGTGGTTGAGAATCATACGACCCGAGCAGCTAAGCTTCAGGGTGAGCGCCTCCCCGAGCAGCTTGATTTTCTCCGCCACGTGCGGAGTCAGACGCGAGAGGATCGTCTCGCGGTCCTCGCCTCGCGCCAGGCCCTCCAGAATGATCCGGCCGTTCTTGCCGAAGACATCCGAGAGGATGCCGCCGATCCGAACCCCGGCATCGTCGATCTCCTTCTGAATCCGGTTCCGTGTCTGACTACGTTTCTGCACCAGTTGGCGGCGATAGCGGCTCATCCGCCGCAGGCCATGGAATTCTTGATTCGGCACCAGACTCGGACGGCACAGTCCGAACTGACAGACGCGCGCCAGCCAGCGGCTGTCCTCCACGTCGGTCTTGCGCCCCCGCAGCTGCTTGACGTGATGGGCGTGCAGTAACTGCACTTCGATCCCGGCGGCCTCCAGCCGGTCCAGCGGGGCCCGCCAGTACACACCCGTTCCTTCCATGGCCGCCGCGGTGACGGCATGCGAAGTCAACCATTCGGCCAAGGCATCCAGACCAGGCCCCAAAGCACGGAACGTCTGCGTCTCGCACATCGGTTCGCCAGCACCCGTGGCCAAGCGGACGGTGGCCGTCAGCTGGTGCTTGTGCACGTCCACTCCGGCAGCGCGCGAATGGACAACATGCAAGGTATCGGTAATCATAAGTCGTCTCCCAGTGAGATGGCTGGAGACGGAGTGGGTGACCGGGGGAAGCACTCAAGGTGGCCATTCGGCTAACCGCGGTGCATACATTTTGCCGTTCGTCCTCATCCGCAAAGGATGGGTACATACAGGGGTACGCTACCTGGTCACCCGGAACAGTTTGCTGGCGTGGTCTAGGCCAACACTAAAAATTCGTTCTCCTTTCCGTCTCCAGCACCCAGTGTATCCCGGTTCTGGAGCCCTCTCCAAATCCGCCGGGAGCACCTGTGAACGAAAGCGAGAAACCGCCGCGAAAGGTAGGGAAAATCCTTGTCCGCGAAGTGCAGTTACGAAGACCCAGCCGCGAAAAAAGCCACGCTAGAGCTCGGCCCGGCCCGACCGGGTGTTCATGTACTGGGGTGAGGGTCAGCGCGCCTCATGAGCGTTTGCTTCAACCAAGCGGATCGTGTCTTCCGCCAAAGGGAAGGAAGTATAACATGCCTGCGCCGAGAAAGCAAGTTCTCGAGGCCGCGCGAGCACGGTTTGGCGGTCATCGCCCCGGCGCTTCCGGGCTTCGTCCTTCCCCGGACAACCCGGGTAACCTGCGTCATGCGCAACACGGGACAGGTGCCGATGTTTCCTGATCGCGTAACCGTTCGAAGTGCCTCGCTTGCCGCGCCGTTGCTGGCGCTGGCATGCCTCTCTCTGCCCGCCTTGCCGGCCGGTGCCCAGGCGGAAACGCCGGAGGAGAAGGGCCTCAGGATCGCGCGCGAAGCGAGCGCCCGCAATGACGGCTTCGGGGATTTCACCGCCAGCATGACGATGGTGCTGCGAGACCGGCAGGGTCGGGAGAGCGAGCGCCGGATGCGCTTCAAGGTGCTGGAGACGCCGGGGGACGGCGACAAGAGCCTGTTTGTCTTCGACCGGCCGCGCGACGTGCAGGGAACCGCGCTTCTGACCCATGCCCATGTCAACGCCCAGGACGACCAGTGGCTGTATCTCCCGGCCCTGAAACGGGTGAAACGCATCAATGCCTCGAGGCGTTCGGGGTCGTTCATGGGAAGCGAGTTTTCCTACGAGGACATGAGCCCGCCGGAAATGGATGAATACGCCCACAAATATCTTCGCGACGAGCCCTGTGGCGCCCTGACCTGCACGGTGACCGAGCAGATTCCCCGCGACCGGGATTCCGGATACAGCCGCAGGGTCGTCTGGCAGGACACGGACGAACTGCGAATCTGGAAGATGGAACTCTACGACCGGAAGGGTGCGCACCTGAAGACGCTCTCGCTGACCGGTTACCGGCAGTATCTGGATCGGTACTGGCGGGCGGGAGAACAGGTGATGGAGAACCACCTGACCGGCGCGAGCACGGCGCTGAAGTGGACCGATTTCCAATTCCGCAACAATTTGAGCGAAAGCGAGTTCACGCAACCGGCGTTGCGCCGGGTGCGCTGATGCGGGCTCGCGGCGCAATCGCGGCCCTGCTGTTCGCGGCGACCGCCGGAGCCGAAGCGCGGCCTCTGGACCTTTCCGGCGAGGCGAGCCTGCAGGCGCGATGGTACCCCGAATCGCCGGCCTTCCGGGATCAGCGTTCGAGCACCGGCGGACTGGTCCTGGAGCCCACGCTCTACGGGGAGGCCGGAGGGCAGACCAGCTTCACCGTCACCCCGTTCTATCGATATGACAGCGCCGACCCGGAACGCACGCATGCGGACCTGCGCGAAGCCTATCTGCTGACCTACGGCGAGTGGGGCGAGGAGTCCTGGGAACTGCGGCTGGGGCTGGACCGCGTGTTCTGGGGCGTGGCCGAACTGCACAACCCCGTCGATATCGTCAACCAGCCGGACCTCGTGGAGCATCCGCGCGACCGGCCCAAGCTGGGCCAGCCCATGGCCCATCTGACCACGGCTATTTTTTAGTCTACATGTAGTGTATCGACACCCCAATTTCTACCAAATATAGGATTCTTTCACCGACTACGAAGAACTTTGCGAGATCCTCGGTGGGATGACCGGCACGCATGGATGTCGGGACTGGCTATTTCATTCCCGATGTGGCAACGTACCGGCCATGGTGATTCGCCCGACTCTTGATGCGGCCCTTGACCTGCGCACGGTCACGGTGCGCCCGACCCATGGCGAGGGCGAGCACCGGCGCTGGGACCGTCTGGTCGCAGAACATCACTATCTGCGGTTCCGTGGGATCGTCGGCAAGGGCCTGCGTCATGTCGCGCTGCACGGCGAGACTTGGCTGGCCCTGGTCGGCTGGCAGCCGGGCGCATTCAAGCTGGCGGCGCGCGACCGCTGGATCGGCTGGTCGCCGGAACAGCAATTCCGGCGCCTGCACCTGATCGCGAACAATTCCCGTTTCGTCATTCTGCCCCCCGAACGGGTGCCGAACCTAGCGTCCCGTGTGCTGGGCCTGAGCCTGCGGCGGCTGTCTGCTGATATCCAGGCTGTGCATGGGTATCCGGTCTTCACGGCTATTTTTTAGTCTACATGTAGTGTATCGACACCCCAATTTCTACCAAATATAGGATTCTTTCACCGACTACGAAGAACTTTGCGAGATCCTCGGTGGGATGACCGGCACGCATGGATGTCGGGACTGGCTATTTCATTCCCGATGTGGCAACGTACCGGCCATGGTGATTCGCCCGACTCTTGATGCGGCCCTTGACCTGCGCACGGTCACGGTGCGCCCGACCCATGGCGAGGGCGAGCACCGGCGCTGGGACCGTCTGGTCGCAGAACATCACTATCTGCGGTTCCGTGGGATCGTCGGCAAGGGCCTGCGTCATGTCGCGCTGCACGGCGAGACTTGGCTGGCCCTGGTCGGCTGGCAGCCGGGCGCATTCAAGCTGGCGGCGCGCGACCGCTGGATCGGCTGGTCGCCGGAACAGCAATTCCGGCGCCTGCACCTGATCGCGAACAATTCCCGTTTCGTCATTCTGCCCCCCGAACGGGTGCCGAACCTGGCGTCCCGTGTGCTGGGCCTGAGCCTGCGGCGGCTGTCTGCTGATATCCAGGCTGTGCATGGGTATCCGGTCTTCCTTGCGGAGACCTTTGTCGACATCTCGCGATTTACGGGGGCCTGCTATCGCGCATCGAACTGGCGCTCGCTGGGACTGACACGCGGCTTCGCGCGTAAATCCGGCGGCGCGGCGCGCTGGCGTTATCACGGCCAGCCCAAGGAGATTTTCTTGTACCAACTGACCCCAGACGCCCCCGAGGCGCTGAGCCGGAACGAGCTTCCGAAGGAGTGGCACGCGCAGCAGCACGATGACACGAAACCCATGGACCCGCCGCAGTTGCGCAGCCTGTTTGAGTGCTTGGGCAAGGTGCCGGAGTACCGCAAGCCCCAGGGGAAGCGCTATGAGCTGCAGACCGTGCTGGCGATTGCGACGGCGGCCCGGGTCGCCGGTTATCTCGGCGTGACCGCGCTCGCCCAATTCGGCGCCATGCTCACGCAGGAGCAGCTCAAGTCCGTGAATTCGTTCTTCAGTCCCAGCAAGATGCGCTATACCTCGCCCTCGATCAGCACGTTTCACAAGGTCCTCGCCGCCCTGCCAGCCGGTACGCTTGATCACGCCGTCGCGCTGTGGGTCGCCCAGCAGCTCAAGGAGAACACGCCGCTGGCCGTGGACGGCAAGGATCTGCGCGGCGCCTCCAAGCAGACCAAGGGCCGGCGGCGGATGATGGTTGCCGCCATCGAGCACGAGAGCGGCCTGGTACTTGGGCAGGTCGAGGTTGCGGCGAAGAGCAACGAGATTCCGGCCGTGCGCGAGTTGGCTCGCAGCTTCGACGTGGCCGGGCGCACCGTCACCATGGACGCGATGCACGCCCAGCACGAAACGGCGCGATGCCTGCTCGAGTGCGGCGCCGATTACGTCGTGACCGCCGTCAAGGACAATCAGAAGACCATCCACGACGAACTCAAGGCGCTCGACTTCAGTGACGCTCCCTGGCACGAGAGCATCGATAAAGCCCACGGACGCTTCGAGCGCCGCCGGTGCGCCGTCATCGACCTTTCCGATGGCAAATGGGATGGACGCGCCCACCTCTACGGGCGTCGCCAGGCGCTACGCATCGAGCGCGATTGTGAGATCATCAAGACCGGCAAGCGCAGCCACGAGGTGACCTGGGCCCTCACGTCGCTCGGTCCGGAACAAGCCGGACCCGAAAAGCTGCAAAAACTCGTGCGCCAGCACTGGCATGTTGAAAATCGTTTGCATTATGTTCGGGATTTTACCTACGACGAAGACCGCTGCCGGGCCTACGTCGGCCACCTGCCCCGCAACCTGTCCTGCCTGACGAACGCCGCGATCGCCATCGTGCGTCGCGATGAACGCTTCCAGTACCTGCCCGAGGCCAACCGGCACTACGCCGCCCACCCCCAGGAGGCGCTCGACGCGGTCCTGACTCCGCCCGACCCATAACGACCCACCATCCACTCTGATTGACCGCACGAGAGCCGCGCCGAACGCGCCGCCGGCGGCGCGACCGGACCACTGTGCCCGGACACCCGAAAAACCCGATTCAGACAGCCATGGGCGGCCATTCAAGGCCGCCAAAAGCGGTGAACGGACGGCGAATCGGCCGCCGTCACGCCCGCTCCCGGCCGCGTTGACCCCTCGAATCCGAAAATAAAATGGTCCTGCCCATCTGACGATATCCGGCGACTGGGGCATCGCCGAGGCGCTGGTGCTTCCCTACCACCGAAAGCGCGCCTTCCCGGGCCGCAAGGGGCGTCACCGCCCGCGCTTCCCCATCGATGACGATGCCTCCTACGAAAGCGGCGCCGAAGAGCGCCACGTGGACTTCGCCGCCCGCTACAGCCGGGCCGTGAACCGGCTCGATTTCGGCCTGACCGCCTTTGCCGGAACGAGTCGCGAACCCTCGTTTCCCCCCGGCCTCCAGGTGGCAGGGAGACCGCTGGTTCCCCATTACGAGCAGATCCGGCAATACGGCCTCGACGCCCAGTTCACGACCGATCCCTGGCTCTACAAGGTGGAAGCCGCCTACCGCAGCGGTGCCCGCAACCTCCTCGGTCGAAAGGAGGACTACAGCGCCCTTGTCCTCGGTGTGGAACGCACCTTCGCGGCCCTGTTCGGGTCCCGGGCGGACCTGACGTTCCTGGCCGAATGGCATCACGACCGCCGTGCCCGCCGCGCCACGACTCCGTGGGCGAACGATGTGTTCGTCATGGGCGTACTTGCGCTCAACGATGTCCAGGGCACGGAACTCGCGGCCGGCTTGCTGGGCGACCTCCGCTACGACACACGGGCCCTGAATCTGGAGTTGAAACGCCGCCTGTCGGATCGCTGGACGATGCGCCTGGAAGGAATCGCGACCCTGAGCTCCGATCCGCAGGACCTGACCTATGACGGACGGCGCGACAGCTTCCTCGGCGTTGACTTCTCGTATGGCTTCTGAGGCTGCCGTGAAGCGGCGCCAGGTCCGGCGCGCAAGCCCCGCTTGACAGCACTCGCTACAGCCGGTCGCTCCCGGCGGTCTCGGGCGGCGGCTTCCCGACCGCCTGTTCCACGGTGTAGCCGAGGCTCTCGTACCCCCGGATGCGCTTCCCGCTCATGCGCCTGAGTGCCGGCACGGCACCATCGACATAGTCGTAGACCCGCACCTCGCGCTTCTCCGCATGCAGCCGATGAAGACGGCCGACGTATTGCGCAAGTGTGCCCTTCCACGAGATCGGCATTGCGAGGAACAGCGTGTCGAGGCGGGCGTCGTCGAACCCCTCGCCGACATAACGGCCCGTGGCCACCAGCATCCGCTCCTCCGTTTCCGGAATCGCGTCAAGGCGCTGCATGAGCTCACGCCGCTGGCGGACCCCCATGCCGCCGCGCAGGACGAGCACGTTCCGGGCAAAGCGGCCGAGCTGCTCCGCGAGGTGATGCGCGTGGTCCCTGCGCTCGGTGAGCAGGATCGGCGAGCGTCCCGCCTCCAGCGCCTGCAGCACGTCGCCGAAGATCATGTCGTTACGGTCCCCGTCGGCCGCCAGCGCCGCATATATCTGCTGGATCGGGATTCTCTCGCCATGCAGTTCGGGCGGCAGCCGGAAGGCGGTAGTGCGCAGAACCGCCCGGTGCCGGAACGGGCGCTGCCGGGCTTGCGTCTTGGGGTTCGTCCGGAACCGGACCGGGCCGCACTGCATGAACACGATCGGATGATGGCCGTCCCGGCGCGTGACCGTGGCGGACAGGCCCAGTACATATTTCGCCTTCGCCCGGCGCGCCACCGCTTCGAAACTGACGGCGGAAAGATGGTGGCACTCATCGACCACCAGATGTCCGTAGTCGGCAACGATGTCGTGGACCTCTCCCTTGCGCACCAAACTCTGGATGACCGCGACATCGACGATCCCGCCGGGCTTGCGCCGCCCGCCGCCGATGCGCCCGATCGCCGATGCGGGCAGGTCGAGAAAGACCCCGAGCCGCGCGGTCCACTGTTCCATGAGCTGGAGGCGATGAACGAGCACCAGGGTATTGGCCTTGCGCGCGGCGATGACGGCGGCGGCGACGACGGTCTTTCCGAACCCGGTCGTGGCCGCGAGCACACCCGTCTCATGCTCCAGCAACGCATCGGCGGCGGTCTGCTGCTCCGGGGTCAGTTGACCGAGGAAGGAGATCTCCAGCGGGCGCCCGAAGTTGCGCTTGTCGTGCAGGTCGAGGCCGATGCCCAGTTCCTGCAGCAGCCGTTCCATTGCCTCATGGCAGCCCCGCGGCAAGGCGAGGTGATGGGAGCACAGTTCGGCGCAGGCGATAATGCGGGGAATGCCAAAGGTGGAACGCCGCATTGTCTGGGCACTGTAGAAGGCCGGATTCTGGAACGCGGCAAGACGGACGAGTCGGTTGACCAGGCCCGGCGGCAGCCCCTTGCGCGGAACGTAGAGCTGGTTGTCCAGAACCGTTTCAATCCGCTCCGGCAGCGGTCCGTCGATGGCGGGCAGCGGCCGGCGCCGCGACGGCGGTGCGGTCCAGGGCTCCTCGTCGTCTTCTTGCAGTGGCAGGCGGAGACCGACCACCCGGCCCTCGCGGCCCGCTGCGTCGACGAGAGCCGTGACTTCCGCCAGCGTCATGCGGCGGATCGAGGACAGGAATGCCCATTGGTCGGCATGGGGCGTGAACCCCGCGTCCAGGAAAGTGCTGTGGCCGTTCTTGCGCGGACCGCCCTGAAGGGGAAGTGCGATGAGGTTGCCGAAACCGCCTGCCGGCACGGTGTCCTGGCTGGGGAAGAAGCGGTCATAGGACCGGAACCCGATATCCGGGTTGCGTTCCATCGTGTCCGTCAGCAGGAGGGCGCCGAGGCGGCGCGCGACGGCGGCGGGCACCGGTTCGGCGAAGAAGATCCAGACGTGCCCGCCATTTCCCGAACGCGACCGTTCGAGGGCCGCCGGCACGGCCTTTGATCGGCAGGCTTCAAGGAAGGCGCCGGTATCTCGCCGCCAGGCGTCCCCGTCGAAGTCGGCAGCCAGAAACCGGCAGCTGTCGTTGGGCAGCATGGGGTAGACACCGAGCGTATGACGTCCACGCAGGTGATCGGCGACGGCCTCGTTCGTCACCGACCGGAAGGCTTGATGGGGACAGGCACCGCAGCGGATTCTCGGCTTGCCGCAAAGGCGGGGCACCCACTCGTTGGCGCAGACCGGCGCATAGCCCGCCCGGCCCGATCTGGCGTTTTCCCAGCGCTTCGGGTAGACATCTTCGCGGCCGCCAAACAGGAACCTGAACAACCTGATCTTGTCATGCGCCGGCGAAAGACCGGTGACCGGCGCCGCCGTCTGGGCCCCGTTGTCCGTACAGACCCGCCGGGCTTCGATTTCGGTGAGACGCGCCTCAAGGGCCGCCTGTTCGGCTTCGAGCTGCGCCAGCCGCTCGCGTATGAGGGCCGCCTCCCGACCACTGGGTGTTGTGTGGGCCAAACCGTCTCCGGATCCTGCCGCCTCCCGACGAACCTGTACAGACCGGCACATCAGCAGAATATGGCGGCCAGAGGTTCTGCGAAAGTCGCTCTTGGCGCACACTGGGCCGACCGCGGTGAGCGGCGATTCGACAGTGGAAACGCTGTTTCCGCAGACCGGTGCGAGATCCCTGCCTGACGAAGGCCGCGGGAACGGTCATGTCCGCCCCGACCTGATTCTGATCGACCGCAAGCCCGACGCCGGGTCTCGACTTCATACGCCTGGGATCGCACAGCGAACCCGGCCTCTGACAAGGGCAATTCTGCGCGTGTACTGTGGAAAGGTGCCGTTTCCTGGCGGGTACAAATCCCGCCCGGCATCTGTCGCTCAGGCCGGAAGCAATTGAGGCAGGCGACGGACGCAGCAGACGCCGGCGGGATCATGATAGCCTGCCCGTGCTGTTCGTCCGGACATGGCGGGACCGGGCCGGCGAGCGACGACGGTGAGAGTCACGCGAGATGATCCATCTGGGCGCCAAATCCTTGCAGAAGATCGCGGTTGTCGGGCGAGGAACCGCAGGGTCGCTGGCGGCCGCCAGCGTCACGCACCTTCTCCCCGGCGACGGCCACGAGCTGCACCACATATACGATTCGAGCATCCCAGTCATCGGCGTGGGTGAAGGCAGCTGGCCGAGCCTGGTCCGGGAGTTGCAGAAGTTGACGGACCTGCCTCACGAAACGGTCCAGCAGCGCTTGCAGGGAACGCGCAAATTCGGCGTCGCCTTCGAGGGCTGGGGTCGCCGCAACCGGGACTTCACCCACTATTTCACGCCGCAACAGGTGTCCTACGCCTATCACCTGTCCGCCGACCTGATGGGAGAACTGCTGCAGGAATGCACGCGCGCGCGCCATATCGATGCAAAGGTGGTCGACATCGAGAAAGGGGAGGGCGGCGCGCGGGTGACCTTCAAGGGCCGGGAGCCGGAACGCTACGACCTGGTGTTCGACGCCCGCGGCTTCCCGAGGGAACTTCATCCTGACCGGCATATCGACATCAGCTTCATCCCCACCAATACCGCTGTCATCCGCCGCTGCCCGCCAGTTGTGAGGGGTGCGCAGGACGGGCCGGTCCGGCAACACACCTACACCCGGGCGGTGGCGCGCCCGCATGGCTGGGTGTTCATCATTCCGCTGGTCGCGCATACGTCCTACGGCTATATCTTCAACCGGAACCTGTCCGAAGCGGCTGAAGTCGAAGCGGATTTCGACGCGTTCCTGGAAGCCGACGGTGTGTCGGAATTCGAGCAGCGCGCCGTTATCCCGTTCCCCAATTTCATCCATCGTTGCATGTACGACGGTGCGGTGGCCCGCATCGGCAACGCGGGGGCCTTCATGGAGCCGCTCGAAGCCACCGCGATCGTCTCCACGCAGCTGCAGATCGGGATGGTGCTCCGCACACGCCTGAACCGACCGGCGGAGCATCTCGAGCGCGACGCGCCTGCGGTCAACCGCTTTCTCGTCGACAACATGCTCCGTTACGGCCTGTTCGTCGGCTGGCACTATTCCTGCGGCTCCCGCCATGACAGCGAATTCTGGCGCTACGCCCGCGATCGCGCTTGGCCGCGATACCGCAAGACGGCGGACCCCGAGGTGGCGGATTGCGCGGCGCTGAGTAAATTCGACGACATGATCAAACTGCTTAACCGGCCGGTCATCGACGAGGCCGACTGGACTCGGATGTGCGCGGTTCCTCTCACCAGCTATGCCCAGATGTCCCAGGGGCTTGGTTGTTATTCCGCCGGTCATTGACCGGAATCCCCGCCGCTTCGTCCGGATTTCTCACCAACGGTTTGGCGTTGAGACCGTTGCCGCCGACTGGCTCACGACCGCCGGTCGAAAAACCCTCCGCGGACGTTCCGGCAGCCGGACCGAAGCCGTCGAGAGCGCCTGCCACGACCGGCTTGCCTCGTTCACTGCCGATGCCGTGCTGGAGATCGACGGGTGTGACCTCGGCCTCAACGGAAAGCCCCGGTTGGCCGTCAATGCCGGTTTGCAGCGCGGTACCGTCAGCTCGCCGTCAGCTTCGCGTAGGCTCGACAATGGCGGGGCGACGGAACGGTCTCGCCTTATGCGGTCCGTCAACGGCGCGACCATGGCGCGGGCCGAAGTTCGACTACCTCCTGCTGGCGCGGCGCCGGCGAGGCAGAGTGGCGGCGCGAATGGGACGTCGCATGGGTGTGGTTTCTGTACGGCGAACCCGGACTCCTATGTAACTAACCCGTAGGTTTCCCGCTGAAACCGGCTTCCACGCGGCTCGCGGCAGGTCAAAATTCCCCCGATTGGCCGCGGCGCCGCCCTCGAGTTGCTTGCGGGCAACGCGACCGGCAACGGTGGTTGAAACTCCTATGTAACTAACCCGTAGGTTTCCCGCTGAAACCGGCTTCCACGCGGCTCGCGGCAGGTCAAAATTCCCCCGATTGGCCGCGGCGCCGCCCGCGAGTTACTTGCGGGCAACGCGACCGGCAACGGGCGTTGAAACTCCTATGTAACTAACCCGTAGGTTTCCCGCTGAAACCGGCTTCCACGCGGCTCGCGGCAGGTCAAAATTCCCCCGATTGGCCGCGGCGCCGCCCGCGAGTTACTTGCGGGCAACGCGACCGGCAACGGGCGTTGAAACTCCTATGTAACTAACCCGTAGGTTTCCCGCTGAAACCGGCTTCCACGCGGCTCGCGGCAGGTCAAAATTCCCCCGATTGGCCGCGGCGCCGCCCTCGAGTTGCTTGCGGGCAACGCGACCGGCAACGGGCGTTGAAACTCCTATGTAACTAACCCGTAGGTTTCCCGCTGAAACCGGCTTCCACGCGGCTCGCGGCAGGTCAAAATTCCCCCGATTGGCCGCGGCGCCGCCCTCGAGTTGCTTGCGGGCAACGCGACCGGCAACGGTGGTTGAAACTCCTATGTAACTAACCGTAAGGCACTGATTCCGAAAGATTCCGGGAATCCGGAGGTTTCCCGCTGAAACCGGCTTCCGCGCGGCTCGCGGCCGGTCAAAATCCCCCCGATTGGCCGCGGCTCCGCCCTCGAGTTACTTGCGGGCAACGCGACCGGCAACGGTGGTTGAAACTCCTATGTAACTAACCGTAAGGCGTTGATTCCGAAAGATTCCGGGAATCCGGAGGTTTCCCGCTGAAACCGGCTTCCGCGCGGCTCGTGGCAGGTCAAAATCCCCCCGATTGGCCGCGGCTCCGCCCTCGAGTTACTTGCGGGCAACGCGACCGGCAACGGTGGTTGAAACTCCTATGTAACTAACCCGTAGGTTTCCCGCTGAAACCGGCTTCCACGCGGCTCGCGGCAGGTCAAAATTCCCCCGATTGGCCGCGGCGCCGCCCTCGAGTTGCTTGCGGGCAACGCGACCGGCAACGGTGGTTGAAACTCCTATGTAACTAACCCGTAGGTTTCCCGCTGAAACCGGCTTCCACGCGGCTCGCGGCAGGTCAAAATTCCCCCGATTGGCCGCGGCGCCGCCCTCGAGTTGCTTGCGGGCAACGCGACCGGCAACGGGCGTTGAAACTCCTATGTAACTAACCCGTAGGTTTCCCGCTGAAACCGGCTTCCACGCGGCTCGCGGCAGGTCAAAATTCCCCCGATTGGCCGCGGCGCCGCCCTCGAGTTGCTTGCGGGCAACGCGACCGGCAACGGTGGTTGAAACTCCTATGTAACTAACCGTAAGGCACTGATTCCGAAAGATTCCGGGAATCCGGAGGTTTCCCGCTGAAACCGGCTTCCGCGCGGCTCGCGGCCGGTCAAAATCCCCCCGATTGGCCGCGGCTCCGCCCTCGAGTTACTTGCGGGCAACGCGACCGGCAACGGTGGTTGAAACTTTTGTAGGGCGTTGTGATCAAACGATGTTCGCTGGACAGCCCGCAAGGCGGCGGCGGAGCCGGTCGGCCGGGGCGCAGGGGAGGCCGCCGTTGACGAGACCGCCGGTAACGAGGAAGCCTCCGGCCCGGCCGTCGAGTGTTCCGGAAGACGGTTCAAGAAATGCCGGTAGGCCGGCCGGCATGAAACGGCCCATGCCGCACGCGGAGTTCGAGAGCCGGCTTCAAGAGGCTGTCGAGAGGGACTGCCGAAGGGGCTCGCGGAATGCGTCACCAAATGCTACTGTGTAGTAATTGATCTACACGTAGGGATATTCCCGTGGCGCTGAACATTCGGAACCGAACGACCGAGGAGCTTGCCGCGACCCTGGCCAGACTGACGGGAGAGACCAAGACCCAGGCGGTGACCCGGGCGCTGCATGACCGCCTGGAGCGGATTCGTCGCCGGCGCGCCGGCCGCAGTCTCGCCGCGGAGCTCGACGAGATCGCTCTGCACTGCGCATCCCTGCCGATCCTCGACGACCGGATGGCCGAGGACATACTCGGCTACGGTGAGCACGGATTGCCGGACTGATGGTCATCGACACGTCGGCGTTGATCGCGATCCTTCAGGATGAGCCGGAACGCGGAGCGTTCAACGAGGCCATCGAAGCGGCCGACAGGCGGGCCATGTCGGCTGCGTCGTTCGTCGAGACATCGATGGTCGTTGAGACCCGATTCGGTCCGGACGGAGTGCGAGCCCTCGATCTGTTCATCGCGAAAGCCGGTATCGAGCTCGTTGCGGTCGACGCCGACCAGGCCCATGTCGCACGTGCTGCGTTTCGCGCTTACGGCAAGCGGCGCCATCCCGCCGGCCTCAACTTCGGAGATTGCTTCGCCTACGCCCTGGCGAGAACACTGGGAGAGCCGTTGTTGTTCAAGGGCTCGGACTTTTCCCTGACCGACGTCGCGGTGCCGTAGACCGGAGCATTCGAGATCGTCCTCGCACCGCGGCGAGGAAGCTCCGGACGGCGCGGAGCCGCGGAGCGTGCCCGACGGCTCGCGGCCCGTGCATCGGGCGCCGGTGAAGAGCGCCGCCGTTTGGCGACGGCCATTTCCCGTCCTGCTCGGCCATTTCCGCCGGGCGGGAACATGCTTCCGAAATTCCCTCGATCGGACGCCCCGAGGGGGAAATTGCGCCGGAACCCCACCACGGTACGGCCGGATGCTTCCGCACCCCCTTCTATGCCGAGGCCTGGTGCCGGATCTCAAGCTATCTCAGCTCCATGGCCGCCCTCGGATACAGCCCACTGGTCGCCATCCAGATTGCGCTCGCCGGAAACGCTGCCAACATGATTGAGCAGCGCCACTCCCATCCGGCACAGTGCAGGCATGGGCATGGCGATGTGATTTCGGCAGCATGCGACGAGCTTTTTTTCCGAGCGTCTTCCCTTGTCGGGTCGGGTGTGCTCTACTCGATATCGCAGACATCGAACGGGTCCCGCTAGGTCGGGTCGCCCGCTGAATACAACAGCCTGAACCCGGCGAGGGGTAGCTCCCCGCGCTTGGCGAACAAGTGGGGACTTCTCACTTCCCGTGCGATGTCTGCAACGGCCCGGCACCCGCCGCCGCCAGTGCACATCAAGGAGTGGGACGCATGACCCGAATAAATGCATCGAAGAAGACAGCCACCAACGGCATTTTCTTTTCTCCATTTGCGGCGGCGACGGCTGGAACGGTATGCCTTGGCACCGAACTCCCAAGAAAGAGGCTCTTCCCCGGGAGCTGGGGAAGCCGCAGCTTGCCGAGGCTCGCATGGCCTTGGACGAGGCTCTTCCCCGGGAGCTGGGGAAGCCTCGTGCTGAAAGCGGCCGTCGCTGCTCTGGTTCCGGCCATGCTGGCCGCTTGCGGCGGTGGAGCCCAGAAGGCTCAGATGCCCACCCAGCAGTCGCACGCCTATAGCGGCACCGCGAGCGTCCGGCACTCGTACGCGCGCCATTTGACCCACTCGGCGAAACACTATGTCGATATGGAGGACGGCTACAGCGAAGTGACGATTGGTGGCGATGTTGGGCCTCGGGAAAATCTGCGCCACATCGACACGGTTGGAGGCATCCGGTATTTCCTCGGCCAAACGCGTGATGGAGTAGGTGTGGAGCGGCTGATGAACTACGAAGACGACCTGATGACAAGCAACGGTACCGATCCGTTCAATCTCTCACGCTATGGCTTTTTCCCGTTCTCGGCTCAGCCGCGGCTGTATTACGACCCTGCCTTCAAACTGCCGGAAAACACGCTTCTATTTCTCGAACTTGTCAGCAGCGTCCGGATCCTCAATGACGCCCTGCCTCCAGAGTTTCAGATCAGGATGTGGCCCACGCCGCATCCTACCGGTAACGCCCGTCGCGGCGAAATTCTGGTCGAACTCGAGACGCCCGCTAGTGTCAGAGCGTAGTGCGGGGTCACGGCGGTGGCCTGCGCGAGCACACGCAGGGTAGGCAACCTTACCTGGTCCTCTGTCATTCGCATCCCCGACGACTTCGATTTCTCGGAGCGGCGACATGCGAAGGGTATCCTCGTGCATGAGCTTCTTCACGCTATGGGAATTCGTGGCCATGTCGACAGCGTCGAGTTTCCGGACAGCATCATGGGTACCGCAGGCGAGTTCATTCCGAACGTTGGTTTCATTCTTGGCAAAATCGACCGCGAAGTGTTGCAGATCATGTACATGAGTCAGTTGACCGAAATCTACAACGACTGGGATGAGTGGTCGGATGTCTCGCATCATCTGATGGGCAAGACGGAAGACGGTGATTTGCAATTCGGCGTCGCGCTGTTCAACGGTCTGCCGCAACCCTGGGCGCGCGGCCAGTGGCCGGACAGGTCCTTGGACGAGAATCCCCGTCTGTCCGGCACGGTCACATGGAATGGTTCATTGCTTGGTTTCTCCGGGCCTTCGCCGATTGCCGGAAGATCCCAGTTGCAGGTCGACCTCTCGACTGTGTTTCCGTTTTCTAGCGACGAGCAGGATCTCCGCTTCCGCGATATCGCGTTCGTCAACCGATTCGATTCGGAGGGAGGCGATCGTTGGTTCCACGTCCGAGATCTCGATTACAAGGTCAAGATCATCGGAAACTCGTTCCACGCCGTGAGCGGAGAAGGTTTCATTACCGGCTCGTTCATGGGCGCCGAGCACGAGCACATGGGCGGCACGGTCAAGCGAACCGACATGGTCGCGGCGTTTGGGGGGAGTCGCTAACAGACTTCGCCTCCCCGTGTTGTACCTGCGACCCGGGGAGGCCATCATCCACGCAAATGCTCCCAATGGTTCGGAATCGCATAGCTGCTGAAATGCTTGATGCTTGTTCGGCGGTTTCGATTTTCGACCGCCGCGGGCCTTGGCGTTATCGACCCTGAGCGGGCACTTCTCTAGGAAATTATCCTGACCCAACCGTCTTTCGGAACCGATGTCGGCTAGGTTTCGGCTTGCGGGGGTAGGGTTCGGCCCGGTACACTCGATCTTCGAGGAGGATCGCCAATGAGTTCCCCAGTTGTTGTCCAGAAGGAACCCTTCGGGGTCGAGATCGAGGCCGGCAAGAACTACGCCTGGTGCGCCTGCGGCCGGAGCGAAAAGCAGCCGTGGTGCGACGGCTCCCACCGGGACACCGGGTTTTCGCCGGTGGTCTGGAAGGCGGAGAAAACGGAGACCGTATTCCTGTGCGGCTGCAAGTCGACCGGCGATTCTCCGTACTGCGACGGCACCCACAACCAGTTGTGACCCCTCGGACGGCAGAACAGTCGGCCGCGGTGCTGTGGGAACACCGGCGGGCCCGCCGGCCGCAACGGGAACTGCCAGCCGGCGTCGCACCCACCGACCGTGACGCGGCCTACCGGGTGCAGGACGCCTTGATCGCGCTCCATCTGGAGGCCGGCGAGGGCCCGGTGGCGGGGTGGAAAGTGGCGCTGACGAACCCGGCTATGCAGGCCCTGTTCGGCGTGGACGAACCGGCTGAGGGAGCCATCTTCCAACCGCTGGTGCACACGTCGCGGGCGCGTCTTGATCCCGGGCAGTACCGGCATCTGGGTGCGGAAGGCGAGATCGTCCTCCGCATGGGAACGTCGCTACCGGCCGATCGGGCGCCATTTTCCGCGGCGTCTGTCGCCGGCGCGGTCAGCGGCTATATGGCGGGCCTTGAGATCGTCGACGACCGGGATGCGGGCGCCGACGCCACGCTCGGACTGCTGGTGGCGGACAATGCGATGAACTACGGCTGCGTGATCGGGCGGGAGCGGGCGTTCACGCGGGAAATCGACCTCGCGGCGGTGTCCGGCCGCCTGACGATGGACGGACAACCGGCCGGCGAGGGTGTGGGCCGGAACGTGCTCGGCGGACCGCTGGAAGTGCTGGCGCTCCTCGCGAATTCGCTGGCGCGGCGCGGTCGGGCACTGGCTGCCGGTGACATCGTGATGACGGGAAGCCTGGCGGTCACGGTCTGGCCGCGGCCGGGTCAGACGGTGCGCTGGGACGTGGACGGCCTGGATCCGGTCGAGTTCACGCTTTCCTCCTGACGGAGCGGACTGGTCATGGGGATGCTGGAGGAAATTCGGGTGCACCGTCTGGTGGAGCGCCTGATGGCGGATCGGGCCGCGGGAAAGGCGTTCGACCAGGAATGGGACCGGAGCCTGATCCCGCAGACCATGGCGGAAGCCTACCGCGTACAGGATGCAATCGTCCGGCGCATGCGCGCACGGGGGGTGGAGCCCGCCGGTTGGCGTATCGCTCTCACCACCGATGCCGCCCAGAAACGGCACGGGGTATCGCACCCGATCGTCGGACCGATCTGGCGTCACGATGTGCATGCCTCGCCCGTGCAACTCCCGGCGGGTGCAATTCGTCACGGCCCGGAAGCAGGGGTCGAACTGGCGCTGCACGTCGGCGCGGCCATGGGGCCCGAGGACGGTCCGTGGAGCCGTGATGCGGTGGCGGGCCGGGTCCGTGCAGCGGCGCTGGCCATCGGGATCTTCGACGATCGCCGGGTATCGGACCTGGCGGACTACACGACCGGGCTGGGAATCGCCGATCTGGCGGGAGCGGCCTCTTGTGTGGTGGGATCCGAAGCCGATGATTTGAAGGATCTGGATCTGGGTGCGGTCGACTGGAGGATCCGGATCGATCGGCGGGACGCCGGAACGGAGTGCGCGTCAGCGTACCTCGCTCACCCCTTCGAGATCCTGTCGTGGGTTGCCGGACATCTCAATATCCGGCGGCGGCGACTGGAGGCCGGAGATGTCGTCCTGCTCGGATGCCCCGGCACCCCGTTCCCGTTGGGGGCCGGCGACGAGGTAGCCGCGACCAGCGACGGGCTGGGATCGGTTCACCTCGCGGTCGAGGCGCAGCCGGTCAAGCCGGGGGAGGGTTCATAGGCGGGGACCGGTTTCACAGACAAAGCGGGTGAAACGATCCTTCGTGTGGAACAGGAACCGGGAACTGTCAGCCGGCGTGTACGGCGACGGTTCGACAGCGGTCCATTCGCCATCCCTCCGCTGTCCCCGGCAGGCAAGGCCGGCCTGCGCCGGGCGGCCGAACTTCAGTTCATACTGGTTGACACAGTCGCACGCGCAGACCCGTACTTCTTCGACTGCCTCGATGGGGACCGCATCTCCCGCGAGCGCAACCGTGACCGAGCCGCCGATCGTGGCCCAGACGGCGGCGGTCTGAAGCATCTTTCGCATGCGTGCATCGTGCCGCGAAACGAACGGTTTGCCAAGCTGCGGGCGCAAACGGAGGCGTGGGCGGATCGGTCCGGGGCCGGCGCTCCGGGACGGAGGTCGGTTCTCGACGGGCGGCGCTCCGAAAAAAGGCCGGGCGGCTGCAGGCCGCCCGGCCGGTCATGGCGTTCCGAGCCCGGGGCGCAACCGTGGCTGCGCCCCGGGACGACAACTCGGCTAGGCGGCCACGATGTCCTCGGGACGGATCGGCAGGTTGCGAACCCGCTTGCCGGTCGCGTCGAAGATCGCGTTGGCCAGCGCCGGAGCAAACGGCGGAACCATGGGCTCGCCGACACCACTGGGGATGTGGTCGTTTTCGATCCGGTGCAGGTGCACGTTCAACGGAGAATCGTCGATCCGTGATACCGGGTAGTCGTGGAAGTTGCTCTGATCCACGGAACCCTGGCTGTACGTGATCACCCCGAGCCGCGCGATGGTGTTGCCGTAGACGGCAGCGCCCTCGCACTGGGCCCGGATCCGTTCGGGGTTCGCCCCGAGACCGCAGTCCAGGACCGTGTCGACCCGCGTGATGTCGTAGTTGCCGTCATCCGCGACCTTCACCCGCACCGCCTGCGCGATGTAGGACAGGAACGACCGGTGCACCGCAAGGCCCAGTCCGTGTCCCTTCGGGAGCGGTTTCCCGTACCCCGAAACGTCACGGGCCTTCCGCAGGACGGCGGCCAGACGGCCGGTGTCGATCGGGTAGTCCTCGATCGGGTCACCGTAGTTCCAGTAGTCCTCGACCTTTTCTTTCGTCAGGTCGATGATCGCCGGCTCGCCGATCAGCTCGAGCTGGAACTCGACCGGGTCGCGCCCGATCTCGTGGGCCAGCTCGTTCGCAAAGCTGTTGATCGCGAACGCGTGCTGAATGTTGTTCACCGACCGGTACCACCCGATCCGGGTGTGCAGGTTGGCATCCCCGTTCTCGATCCGGATGTTCTCGATCGAGTTGTAGGGCATGTCGATCAGGCCGAGACCGTGCTCGATGTTGAACCCGATCTTCTGCTCCGGAACCCACAGCCCGAGGATCGAGGGGAAGGCAACGCCATGGCGCCATCCCGATACCCGGCCCGCGTCGATCACCGCGCTGATGTTCTGGGCGCTCGCAGCGTGGTAGTAGCCGTTCTGGACTTCGTCCTCGCGGGTCCAGACCAGCCGCACCGGGGCCCCGACCTCGCGGGACAGGTAGGCAGCCTCGACCGCATAGTCGGCCTTCGACTTCCGGCCGAACCCGCCACCGAGGAGGGTGACGTGCACCGTCACGTTCTCCTTGTCGATCTCGAGCACTTCGGCAATCGTGTCCCGGACCGCCATCGGATGCTGGGACGCCGCCCAGATCTCGACCTTGCCGTCCTGGTAGTTGGCTACCGCTGCCGGCGGCTCCATCGGCGTGTGGATGAAGAACGGCACGAAGTACTCGCGCGTGAACTCCTTCGCCGACGCCTTGTCCCGGGCCAGCTCGTACGAGCCGCGTTCACGGATGACCGTGCCGGGCTCGGCGGCCGCCTTCTTCAGCGCCTGGTCGTAGGACGAACTGTCGAGCGCACTGTTCTCCGACTGCGACCAGTTGACCTTGAGGGCCTTGCGGCCTTCCAGAGCGGCCCAGGTGTTGTCGGCCACGACGGCGACGCCACCCAGCTGCTTGAACGCGATCGGAAGCTCCGGCATCGGGATCTCGACGGTGCCGCGCACCCCCGAGATGGCCATGGCCTCGGAGTCGTCGTAGCTCTCGACCTTGCCGCGATAGACCGGGGCGCGGGCCACGACTGCCGTCTTCATGCCGTCCAGCTGCATGTCGGCACCGAACATGCCCTTGCCGGTGGTCATGTCGACCAGGTCGACATAGGCGTCCGGGGTAAAGGCGGATTCGTTGCCGATGTACTTCCAGTCGCTGCGGTCCTTGACCTGGATCGATTCCGGGTCCGGGGCCTCGAGACCGGCCGCCGTGGCGACCAGTTCGCCGAAATCGGCGGAACGGCCGCTGGGAGCGTGGCTCACGCGGTGGTTCTGCGCCACACACTCTTCGGCCGGCACGTCCCACATCTTGCCGGCGGCCATCTCCAGCATCTTCCGGGCGCCGGCGCCGGCTGCCCGGAGGTGCTTGATGTCACGGCGCACCGAGCGGGAACCGTCGGTGTCGAGCTCCTGGCCGGCGTCATTCCACTTCTGTTCGGCGTCCGCCTGGACGACCGAGCAGCGGGACCAGTCGGCCTCCATCTCGTCGGCGATGATCATCGGCAGCGAGGTGCGGACCCCCTGGCCCATTTCGGAGCGGGCACACGTGATCGTCACGGAACCGTCGCCGGCCACCTTGACGAACAGGTTGGCATCGAGACTTCCTGCCGCCGCGTTGGCCGGAAGCCCCAGCAGCTGGTCAGCACCGATCCGGGCACCGATCACGAACCCGCCGGTGCCGGCCATGCCCTTCAGAACCGTGCGTCGGCTCAGGTTGGTAAGCATCGTCATGGTCAGACCTCCTTCGCTGCCGTTTTGACGGCCGCGAAAATCCGCTGGTACGTGCCGCACCGACAGATGTTGCCGCTCATGCCGTCCAGGATCTCCTGGTCAGAGGGATCCGGGTTCTCGGAAAGCAGGGCCGCAGCCTGCATGATCTGGCCAGACTGGCAGTACCCGCACTGCGGGACGTTGTGTGCGCGCCAGGCTCGCTGGACCGGGTGGTTGCCCTCCGGATCCAGCCCTTCGATCGTGGTCACTTCCATTCCTTCGGCGGCTGACACGGGGGTAACGCACGCCCGTACCGGCTCACCGCCCACGTGGACGGTGCAAGCCCCGCAGAGACCGGTGCCGCATGCGAACTTGCTGCCGGTCAGGCCGAGTACATCTCGGACGTACCAGAGCAGAGGCATGTTCGGGTCACCGCCGAAGTCCTGCGGGTTGCCGTTGACAGTCAGATTCATGTCAACTCCTCCTCCTCGTTTTGTCCGGGCCCGCATCGCGGGGCCCGGCCACTCGGGTCGGCGTGAAAGTTCCTCTCCGGGAGGTCCGCTGCCACGTCGACGTTCGGGGCATGGTACTTTGCCTTTCGCCCAACGCCAAATGGATGCCCCTGGAGCGGTCCGGACGGTCACCCGGGCGGCGCGGATTACCGGGCCGGGCGGGACCGGGAGGAACGGATGGACAGCCTTGTTTACGCGGACGGAGCCTGGCACGAAGGCGACCCGCCGCTCATCGGCGCGCTGAGCCAGAGCTACATGCACGGGACTGCCGTGTTTGACGGTGCGCGGCTCTTCGAGAATTGCGTCCCCGACCTCGGGCCGCACTGCGAGCGGCTCCTTCGCTCGGCGGCGGTCATGGGGCTGGACCAGCCGCTTTCCGCAGCCGCAATCGAGAAGATCGCGCGCGCGGGCGCGCGCCGGTTCGAGCCGGGAGCCGAGGTCTATATCCGGCCGTCGCTCTACGCCCAGCGCGGGTTCCTCACGCCCGAGCCGGGGAGCACGCGCTTCCTGCTGTCGCTCATGCGCATGCCGATGCCGGCTCCCACCGGGACGGCGATCACCGTAAGTCCGTTCCGGCGGCCCGGCCCGGACATGGCGCCGACCGAGGCCAAGGCCTCGTGTCTGTACCCGAACGGGTCACGGGCCCTGCAGGACGCCGGGCGGCGGGGGTTCGACAACGCCCTGATGCTCGACGGAGAGGGCAACGTGGCGGAACTCGCCTCGGCCAACATCTGGCTGGGCATCGACGGGATGGCGGTGACCCCCGTCTGGAACCGGACCTTCCTCAACGGGATCACCAAGCAGCGGGTGGCCCGGCTGCTGCGCGCCCGGGGGATCGAGGTGGTGGAACGGACCGTCTCGGTCGACGACGTGCTGGGTGCGGACGAGGTGTTCAGCACCGGCAACTGGGGCAAGGTCCTGCCGGTGGTCCGCGTCGATGACCGGACCTTTGCGGTGGGGCCCCTGTATCGTGCGGCCCGGGAGGCCTACTGGCTGTTCGCCGCGACGGAGGCGCTGTAGCGATCCGGCGCCGCGGTCGGCAGCGCGGCAGCCTCCACGGCCGGCCATGTTCGGAAGAGGCTCACGGATGACCGATCATCTCCTGGAACGACGTGAGGGCGGCGTGGCGTGGCTGACGCTGAACCGTCCGGAGCGCCTGAACGCTCTCAGCAACGCGATGCTGGATGCCCTGCTCGATGCCCTCGGACGGCTCGCCGCCGACCGGGAGACCGGATGCGTCGTGCTGAGCGGCGCCGGACGCGGGTTCTGTGCCGGCGGCGATGTCACCGGCATGGCGCAGGGCTCGCTGCAGAAAGACGGCCTGGAGGATCGGACCGAGGCGCTGCGGCGCCGGATGGAGGTGACCCGGGTCATCCATGAGATGCCGAAGCCGGTCCTCGCTATGATGCGCGGGCCGGCCGCCGGCGCCGGTCTGTCGATCGCGCTGGCCTGCGACCTGCGCCTCGCCGACGAGACCGTGATGGTCACGACCGCCTTCGCGAAGGTGGGCCTGTCGGGAGATTTCGGCGGCTCCTGGTTCCTCTCGAGACTGGTGGGCGCCGGGCGGGCGAAGGAGCTCTATCTCACCGCTGCCCGGCTCCCGGCCGCCGAGGCGCACGCGCTCGGGATCGTGAACCGCGTGGTGCCCGCGGATGCGCTGGAGGACGAGACGCGGGCCCTGGCCGAGCGGTTCACCGCCGGGCCCCGGGTGGCGCTGGGCTACATCAAGCAGAACCTGAACGGCACCTGGACCGCTTCCCTCTCCGAGGCGCTCGATGCCGAGGCCCGCAACCATGCCCGGTCGGGCTTCACCGACGATCACCTGGAAGCGGCCAGGGCCTTCGTCGAGAAGCGGGACCCGGTCTTCCGGGGCCGCTAGCCGGGGCGCGGCGCGGTCCTTGCGCCGGTCCAGCCGCGGACGGTGCACGGAGCGGCTGGGGCCGGGCGGCGTTCTCAGGCCGGCGGAGCGCGCCGGGAGGGGTGTGATTTCTGTACGGTGAACCGTCAATTTCTAGTGCATGGAAATCAAACGAGCTTTTCTGATCTGCATTCGGAATCCTGCACGGATTTGGCCGATCTCGCGAAAATCAGCCGCCGGGCCTGCAATTGTTCCACGATCAACAGGCCCTACGATGTTCCGGCTGTTACTACGGAATCGAAGCGGGGTTTCCACCCGTCTTCGTGGTGCCATGACCCTGCCACTCGAAAATCATACCCGATCCGGGCCTCACCAATCAGTGTTTCGGGTTCGAACGAAAGACCGCATCAAGGTTCGGCGCATCAAGCACGGCGTCAAGCCACCGGTCGAGCTGTTCAAGGTCGGCACCGGCAATGTGTGCCCGGATCTCATTGGGCGGAAGGCCGAAACGACGCTCAAGCTGTCGGGCGAGCGTTTCTGATTTGCCCCGGGCTTCGCCCCGGGCTTCGCCTTGTTCCAACCAGACCTGGGCTGCGGTTCCCATCAGTGCCTCCACTTCTTCAGGAGCAGTGCCGATGCGCTTGAGCGCGGCCTCGATGCGCTCGGGCGACAGACTGACCTGCTCGGTTATGTACATTAGCATGTAGCGCCCGAACTCTCTATCGGAAATCGTCACCACCAGCGTATCGGCTTCCGATTCGGTGACGTCGTCGGCGAAGGCCCGGGCCAGCGCGAGCAGGGCGCTGCGCACGGCCGGGTCGGTCGAGAGGTCGTCGGAGGCCATGCGGGAGAGGTCGCGCAGCGCATAGGTTCCAAAGTTGCGGGCGAGATGGCCGAGACCCTCGGGGGCATCGATCATGTCCACGATCGAGAGCGGTACGGTCCACGGTTTGCGGCCGTTGAAGAAGACGATGGGGATGACCAGCGGCAATCGCCCGGCGGACCGCTCCCCACGATCGAGGTCCGCCATCCAGATCCGCAGGACATAGCGCATCAGCTGCAGCGGCGTGTGGACATCAGCTTTTGCCTTGTGTTCGAGTAATGCGTATATCGTGGCCGAGGCGCCGTCCTTCATCCGCACCCGGAAGATGGCGTCTGCCTGCGTGGCCAGGCCGTCGCCGTCGATGGCGGTGCCCTCGAGGTGCTCGGGCACATGGTCGGGATCGAGCCGTGCGACGACCTCGGACGGCAGGTAGTCGTGCAGCAGGGCCGCTGCGCGTCCGGGATCGGAGACGAGCTGGCGGAACAGGGCGTCATGCGGGGCCGAAGGCAGAGGCATGCAGGGTCTCCAGACAAACTCGGGTTGGGGTGGCGGCCGGCGCACTACGGGAGAGGGTGCCCGTGACACGGCTTCGAGGCAACACCAGAACCGGTTCCGCCGCACCCGCCGGTTCGATCCCGCGGCGTGGCGGCGGTCCCTTGCCCGGCACGGTTGCGAGGCGCTCGCCGGCGGCGGTATCCACCCCCGCTTCGGCCGGATCACGGGTGGGCGGATGGTGACAGGCGAACGGCGAGCGCAGCGGATCGAACAGCAGATTCTTGCCGAAGCGGCGCGGGTGCGACAGGAAATAGTGATCGCCCGGTTCGGCCGGTTGCCGGATCAGCGGGGTCTTGTCGACATAATAACTGCCGCTCTCCCGGAGGCGCCGGAAATCTTGGATGCCGATGGGTAGACGCTGTCGGGACAGGGCCCTCTCCCTGCGCAGCGCCGGTTCCTATGGTGCGCACGGGCGTTTCCCCGGCTGCCGCTCCGGCGGTCCGGCGCCCGGCACTTCCGACGACGCTACCCCTTCGCAGAATCCCGGGCCGGCACCGTTGCCGCACGGATATTTGCATGATGCGGGTGGGGTGTGATTTCTGTGCGGTGAACCGTCAATTCTAATGCGCTGAAAGCAAAAGATCTTTTCTGATCGGCACTCGGAATCTTGCACGGATTTGGCCGATTTCGCGAAAATCAGCCGCCCGGTCTGCGATTTTTCCACGATCAATCTGCTCTACGATGTTCCGGCTGTTACTACGGAATCGAAGCGGGGTTTTCCATTCGTATTCGTAGTGCCATGACCCGGCCATTCGAGAATCACACGCGCCGGGAGTCGACGGCACCGCGCTCGATCAGGTAGGTGTGGTCGAAGAGATTGCCGGCGCGTTCCATTTCGGATTCCGCGATGAGCACCGTCGTGCCCTCCTGCTGCACGCCGGCCAGGACTTCCGACAACCGGAGCGCGAGGGCCGGGGCCACCCCCTCGAAGGGTTCGTCCAGCAACAGGGCCTGGTCGCCGGCCACCAGGGCGCGCGCCAGCGCGACCAGTTTCTGCTGCCCGCCCGACAGCTGCTCCGCCCGGCGCGTGCGCAGGTCCGCGACTTCCGGAATGTGGTCATAGGCGCGCGCGCAGCGGGCGGTACCGTCAGCCCGCCCGGCCCCCCAGGCCGGGAGCAGCAGGTTCTCCTCGACCGACAGACTGGGAATCAGCCTGCGGTCCTCGGGCAGGTACCCGATCCCCCGACGGGCGCGGGCGTGGGCGGGGACCGCCGTGAGGTCCTCGCCGTCCAGCAGGACCCGGCCGGCGTGGCTGGGTGTCAGGCCCATCACCGCCCGCATCAGCGTGGTCTTGCCGGCGCCGTTGCGTCCGACCAGCCCCGTGAAGCCCTGCACCGTCAACCCGACCCCGTGCAGGATCGTGCTGCCGGCGAGCTTGACCGTGAGCTCCCGGACCTCAAGCATCGGCGGCCCGCTCCGGCGGCCGGCCGACCACGTGCTCGATGACCGACGGGTCCTCCAGCACTGCCGGCGGCGGGCCGTCGGCGAGGATCCGGCCCTCCCGGAAGGCGATCACCCGGCTGGCGTAGCGCCCGACCACCTCCATGTCGTGTTCGACGAACAGGACGGTCGTGGACGACCGGCGGAGCGCCTCGATCACCTTGTCCATCACGTCGAACTTCATGGTCGTGCTGATCCCGCTGGTCGGTTCATCCAGCAGGAGCATCGCCGGCTGCCCGACCATCGCCATCGCGATGTCGAGCAGCTTGCGGTCTCCCTGCGGCAGCCGGTTCACCCGCTGGGCGGCCGAATCCGCGATGCCGTACCAGGTCATGATCCGCCGCGCTTCCGCCGCCACGCCGGGCTGGACGAGCGGCTGCCACCAGGGCGGACGGCGGTGTCCGTAGACGCCGACGGCGAGCAGCAGGTTCTCGTGGACCGTGAGACCCGGAAACAGCTGCGGGATCTGGAACGAGCGGTGAATGCCGGCGGCCGTGGCCTGCTCGACCGTACAGCCGGTGAGGTCCCGGCCCCGGAACCGGATCGCCCCCCGGTCGGGCGCCAGATAGCCGGTGACCATGTTGCAGAAGGTGGTCTTGCCGGCGCCGTTGGCACCGATCACGCCGACGATCTCCCCCGCCTCGACCGAGACGTTCACGTCGGCCGCCGCCACCACCGCCCCGAACTGCTTCCCGAGGTTCCGGGTCTCGAGCAGGACGTCAGGCATGGCGGCGGCGCAGCCGGCGGACCAGCGACCACAGCCCGTCCGGCAGGAACAGGATGATCAGCAGGAGCGTGAAGCCCAGGAGCATCTGCCACGCTTCGGGGGCGTACTGGAGGGCGAACGTGCGCACCAGTTCGAATACCGACTGGGCGATGAACGGCGCCGCGACGTGTCCGGACCCGCCGAGGATCGCGACGAACACGAACTCCCCGGACTTGGTCCAGTACGCCGTGTCCTCGGGCGTGACGTGACCGATCAGCAGGACCGTGAACACGCCGCCCAGCGCCGCCAGCTTGGCGGCGGCGATGTAGGCGACATGCACCGTCTGGCGGGCCGACACGCCCAGGTAGCGGAGCCGGAGCTCGTTTTCGCGCACCCCCTGGCCGGCGTACCCGACGGGGCTGGCGAGGACCCGGTCCACCGCCCAGGCGACGGCGGCGGTGACCGTGACGATGTAGCCGAACAGGACGAGCGTGAGCCGCCCGGCCTCCGGGGCCGGCGCGACGCCGAACAGGGTCGGCACACCCACGCTGAACCCGTCGGTGCTGCCGAGTGCGACCGTCCTGGCCAGGATGCCGAACAGGATCATCGAGAAGGCGAGGTTGAGCATCGCGAAGAAGATGCCCCGGTGGCTGCGGACGATGAAGCCGAGGATCCAGGCGAGGGCGCCGGCCGCGACGACGCCGGCGGCGCTCAGCAGCGCCATGTCGGTGATCCCGAGCAGCTGGTTGGCGAGTGCGGCCGTATAGCCGCCGATGGCGAAGAACAGCCCCTGGCCGAACGATACCAGGCCGAACCGGATCAGGATCAGCAGCCCGAGGACGACCAGTCCGCCGCCCAGCGAGACCGCGGCGGTATGCGCCGCCCAGGCCGGCATCAGCGGCCAGGCGGCGAGGAGCAGCAGCGCCGCGGCGGCAATCCCCGCCGTCGTGGGGCGGGGCTTCCGGAGGCCCTTCATATGCGCCGCGCCTGCGGCTTGCCGAACAGGCCTTCGGGGCGCAGGGCAAGGACCAGGGTCATGACCACGAAGACCACGAACAGTTCCAGTTCCGGCTGGAAGAACACGGCGGCGGTGCGGCCCAGGCCGACCAGCAGCGCCCCGACGGCCGCGCCCTCGACCGACCCCAGCCCGCCGATCACGACGACGGCGAAGGCCAGCACGATCAGTTCCACGCCGATGCCGGGAACGACCGAGATCAGCGGCGCGCTGAGGGCGCCCCCGAGCGCGCCCAGCACCGCTCCGCACAGGAACGTGAGCGTGAAGAAGCGGGTCACGTTGATCCCGAGCGCGGCCGCGATCTCCCGGTCGTGGATCACGGCGATCAGCAGCTTGCCCGGCCGGGTGCGGTGGATGGCGGCCCAGATGCCGAGGCCGATCGCTGCCACCAGGGGGACCAGGAGCAGGTCGTACCCCACGTAGGGGATGCCGGCCACCGGGATCGTGCCGAACAGGAACCGGGGCTGGAACGCGATGTACGATTCCGGCCCGAACACCAGTTTCATGACGTCTTCGAGGATGAGGAAGACCGCGTAGGTCGCGAGGACGATCACGATCTCGTCGCGGCCGTAGACCCAGCGCAGGATCCCGCGCTCCATCAGGAGGCCGGCCGCGAGCCCGACGACGACCGCCGCCGCCAGCATGATGGCGAGCAGCTCGAAGCCGGCATCGGGCGCCCCCGCGACGTACAGCCCCACGGCCCAGGCGGCCGTGTACGCGCCGAGCGCGTAGAGGCTCCCGTGCGCTACATTGAGAACCTTCATCACCCCGAAAATGAGGGTGAGGCCGATCGATACGATGAACAGCCAGGACGCGTAGACCAGGCTGTCGACGACGATCGCGGCCAGCGCCATCATCTGCGCGTCTCCGCAGCGTCCCACACACGCAACGCGAACCGCGCAGTCCCCGCTCCGTCCCGTCGGCGCACCTTGCAGGAAGTCCATGCCAGACGCAACCGCCCGGCCCTCTCGCCCGGACGCCCGGGCGGGGCGCCTCTCCATCGCGCCCATGATGCAGCGAACCGACCGCCACTACCGGCGGTTCATGCGCCGGCTGACCCGGCACACGCTGCTCTATACCGAGATGATCCCGCTGGGGGCGATTTTCCAGGCCGGGCGCGACCGGTATCTCCGGTTCGACCCGGCCGAACACCCGGTCGCGCTCCAGATCGGCGGCGGCGAGCCCGCCGGTCTGGCCCGGGCCGTGCGGCACGCCGGGCGTTACGGGTACCGGGAGGTCAATCTCAACTGCGGCTGTCCCAGCCGCGCGGTGCGGGACGGAGGCTTCGGCGCGGTCCTGATGCGGACCCCGGCGCGGACCGCGGTCTGCGTGCGGGCGATGACCGAGAGCACGGACCTGCCGGTCACCGTCAAGGCCCGCATCGGTCTCGACGGCGACCAGAGCGACGCGTTCCTGGACGATTTTGTCGGGGCGGTCGCCGAAGCGGGATGCCGGCGGATCATCCTGCATGCCCGGAGCGCCTGGCTGGACGGGCTCAGCCCGGCCGCGAACCGCACGGTTCCGCCCCTCGACTACGACCGGGTCCGGCGCCTGGCCCGCGGCCGGCCCGACCTGGCGGTGGTCGTCAACGGCGGCATCCGCTCGCTGGCGGAGGCCGGAAGCTTTCTCGCGGACGGCCTCGACGGGGTCATGATCGGACGGGCCGCCTGGGACCACCCCTGGCTGTTTGCCGAGGCGGACCAGCAGGTGTTCGGGGCGCCGCGGCGGGCGCTGACCCGCGAGCAGGCCGTCCGGGCCCACGCGCCGTACCTGGTCCGGGCCCTGGCCGAAGGCGTGCCGTTGCGGCGGCTGGTCCGTCCGCTCGCCGGGCTCTACCGGCGCGAGCCGGGAGCGCGGCGCTGGCGGCGGGTCCTCGCGACCCTTCGCACCGTGGACGACCTCCTGGCCTGCACCGCGGCGGGATAGCCCGGGCCCCGGATTCCCGGCGGCGCACCGGGCGGCTCAGCCGCCGGTCTGGACCGGCACCCCGCGGACTCGGGGTGCTCGGTTCCGAAGTTCCCCAGCCACCGCATCATGAGCGGCAGGACCAGCAGGTTGAGCAGCGTGGACGACCCCAGTCCGCCGATGATGATGGCCGCCATCGGGCCCATGATCTCGTGGCCGGGATTGTCCGCGTACAGGGCGATCGGGAGCATGGCCAGGGCCGTGACCAGCGCCGTCATCAGAATCGAGGGCAGGCGTTCCACGGCGCCGCGGATGGCGGTATCGGTGGTCCACGGCGCCCCTTCCACGACGACCAGATGGCGGTAGTGGGAGATCAGCATGATGGAGTTGCGCAGCGTGATCCCGAAGAGCGTCACGAATCCCACCAGCGACCCGAGGGAGACCACCCCGCCCGTGAAGTAGGCGGCCACGACCCCGCCGACGAGGGCGAAGGGGAGGTTGGCGAGAACGAGCAGCAGGACCCGGCCCCGGCCGATGGCCATCCGGGCGAGGATCAGGATCCCGAGGCCGGCCGCGAGCGCCGCGACGATCAGTTCCTCCCGCGAGCGGCGCTGTTCGAGCGCCGATCCGGTCAGATCGGCATAGACGCCCCGGGGGAGAATGTCCGCCCCGTCGAGCGCCGCTTCGACGCGCTGGAGCACGGTTTCCACGTCGGGGTCGGCGAGGTGCGCGGTGACGACCTGCAGCCGCCGTCCGCCGTCGCGCAGGATGGAGTAGCGCCCGCGGGCCATGCGGATCTCGGCCAGGGCGCCGAGCGGTTCCAGCACCCCGTCCGGACGGCGGACCAGAAGATCGCCGAGGGCGAGCGGGTTCGCGCGGTCGCGCGCGTCGTACATCAGGGTCACCGGCACCGGGAGTCCGTCGCGGAACACCGTGCCGAGCCGCAGGCCGCCGTAGGTCGCTTCGACGGCCTCGACTACTTCGGCCGGGGCGATCCCCGCTCGTCCGAGACGTTCCCAATCGAGATGCACCTCGGCCTGCGGACGGCCGAGGGCGGCCCGCACCCGCACCTGGGTGAGCCCCGGCACGGCTTCCAGCCGGTGGGCGATGCGGGTGGCGGCGGCATCCAGCACGCCGAGATCGGGACCGAAGATCCGGACGGCAAGGGGGGCCGCGTACCCGGAGACGGTTTCGTCGACGCGCTCCGTCAGGAAGGTGTTCAGTTCCGAGGCGATGCCCGGCGTCCGGTTCAGGATCTCCCGGATCCGGTCGAACACCTCCTGCTGTTCGCGGCCCGAAAGCGGCTCGAGCTCCACTTCGTACTCGGCGTAGTGGCTGCCGTAGGTGTCGGCACCGCGTTCGGCGCGTCCGGCCCATTGCGACATGGACCGCACCCCGTCCACCTGCAGGACCTGCCGGGTCAGGCGGGTTCCCATCCGGATCGTCTCCTCGAGGGAAGTACCCGGAAGGCCGGACGTGTGGATCATGTAGTGCCCTTCACGGAGCTCGGGCAGAAAGGAACTGCCGAGGCCGGGCAGCAGGGCGACGCCCGCCAGCGATCCGCCGAGCGCGACCACGATCACGACGCCCGGGGCCCGGTTCAGCTGCCGCAGGGTCCAGGCGTAGGCCGGGGTCAGCCAGCGGATGAGGGGCGGCGTGCGCTCAGTGGTTCGCGCGGCCAGCAGGACCCGGCACAGCGCGGGCGTCAGGGTGAGGGCGGTCACCAGGGAGGCGAAGATGGCCATGATGTAGGCCAAGGCGAGGGGGGCGAACATGCGGCCCGCCACCCCGGAAATGGCGAACAGCGGCACGAACACGAGCATCACGATGACGCTTGCATGCACCATCGACCCTCGCACTTCCATCGACGCGTCCAGCACCACCGCCCGGGCCGGGCGCGGTGCCGGCAGCGTCCGGTTCTGGCGCAGGCGGCGCTGGATGTTCTCGGTGTCGATGATGGCGTCGTCGACCACCTCGCCCAGGGCGATGGCGAGGCCGCCGATGACCATGATGTTGAACGTGTTCCCGGTTTCAAGCATCCCGAGCGCGGCGGCCAGCAGCGAGACGGGAATCGCGCTCGCCGTGATGACCGCCGCCCGGACATCGAACAGGAAGGCGAGCAGTACCAGGACCACGAGCCCGGCGCCGATGGCGAGGTGTCCGAAGATGCTGTTCACCGACCGCTCGACGTAGCCCGCCGGACGAAACAGGTCACGGTGCACGAAGACGCCGATGGACGCGAGGGCGGGGGTCAGCTCGTCCAGCGCGCGGTCCAGGCTGCGGGTCACGGCGACCGTGCTCGAGGCGAACTGGCCGATCACCATCAGCAGTACGGCGGGTTCGCCCCCGACCGTCGCCATGCTGATCGGATGGGAAGCGCCGAAGCCGATGTCGGCGACGTCCGTCAGGGGCAGGCGGACGCCGTCGGGCCGCGTGATGCGCAGGGACCGGAGGGTGGCCTCGGACAGGGCCTCGTCGCCCACGACCACGGCCAGGGTCTGGTTGGGCGTGTCGATGCGGCCCGTTCCCCGATGTCCGGCCGCCCGGACCGCCTCCGTCACGTCGGCGATCGTGATTCCGGCCCGTGCCAGCCGCTTCGGGTCGGGCCGGACCTGCAGGGATTCGCCAGCGCCTCCGAACACGTTGACGTCGGCCACGCCCGGGACCGCCAGCACGTGCGGCAGCACCAGCCGGTCGATCGTGGAGCGCAACCGTTCCGGGTCCCGTTCCGCGGTGAATCCGACCGTCATGACCGTGGCCGCGCTGGAGGACAACGGAACGATCGCGGGCGGAGCGGCGGAACGGTGCAGCTGCCCCGCTGCTACCGCGAGGCGGGCCGCAACGGCCGCCCGGTTGCCTTCATCGCGCGTTCCGTCTTCGAACGTGAGGGTGACGATCGAGAGGCCGCCGATCGATTCCGACCCGGTGCCGACCAGGCGGGGCAGGCCTCTCAGCACCTCCTCGAGCGGGCGGGTGACTCCGGTCTCGACCTGTTCGGCGGTGAGCCCCGGAGCTTCGGTCTGGATGACGACCTGGCGCGGGGCAAACTCGGGGAAAATATCGAAGGCGCCCTCGGACAGGCGCCAGACCCCGGCCGCCACCAGGGCCGCGGCCAGAAGCGTCACGACACCCGGATGCCGGATCGAGAACCTGACGATCAGCTCGAGCACGAAGTCAGTCGTCGTCTTCGCGCATGATGTCGGCCCGGAACTCCTCCGCGAGCAGCATCTGGCCGCCGCGAATCACGATGCGCGCATCGGCCTCCAGCACCGATTCCGGCACGAACCAGCTCCGGTCGAGTCGCCGGAGGCCGGCGAGGGCCCGCCGGCCGAAGCGGCCGTCTCCGAAGTCGCGGTACACCCAGGTGCCGTCCCCGTGAAAGAGGACGGCGCTGGTCGGGATGATCACCCCCGGCTCGGTGCGGTCGGTCGCGGCAAAGGCGATCTCGACCCGAAGGCCGGGCCGCAGGCCACCGCCGTCGGCGAGCAGCGTCACGGCGTCGGAGCCCATCCCGGCCACGTCGGCGAAGCCGGGCCCGATGAGCTGGACGGGCCGCGCCGTGCCGTTGCTCAGGATCTCGGTGCGGAACTCCCGCCCGGCCAGTCCGGGCGGCAGCGAGGCCTGCACCAGCGCCGTGCGGCGGCTCGCCAACGCTGCCAGCAGCGGCGCCCGGTCGGCCGCCGCCCGGGCGAAGTAGGGGCCCCACTGGTACTCGATGCGCTGCAACGTCTGCATCCGCACCGCCGTGTGCTCGGAGCGCGCCATCTCTTCCTCGCGCAGGGAACGCTCCGCCAGGTTCACGTCGGCCAGTGCGATCAGGCCGGCGTCATACGCCTGCTGCAGGCGGTCGAGACGTTCGCGCAGCGGCTGCATCCGGGCTTCGGACTGCGCGATCAGGCGTTCGGTCCCCTCGATGCTCGCGACATCGCCGAGCAGGGCGGCAATGTCGAGGACCGTGCCGAGGCTGGTGTACCGCTCCGTCCAGGTGCCCGCCCGCACGTCCGCCACCACGACCCCGTTGGCTTCGGCCACCCCCGGGGGAAACACCAGGAACTGCTCGTTCCCGTCAAGTTGCAGCGCGGCGACCGGCGCATCATCATCATCATCATCATCGTCGTCGTCGTCGTGATCGTCGTCATGCTCCGATTCACGCAGGGCGAGCGGGGCTGCCGGACGGGCATCCGGCCACCAGTCGAAGCCCACGGCTGCGAGAACTGATTCGGGGGCGAGACGCTGAAGCCCGTACACGGCCGCATAGCCGCCGAGGAACGCGGCGATCAACACGAGTGTCAGGCGCACGGCGCGTTCTCCCTCACTCGGACGGTTCGGGGTCGGCAAGCCAGGGCGCGCCCCGAGGCGCCGCCGCGCCGTTCAGCACGCGCTCCACCGCGAGTTCGAGGTCGATCAGCGCGGTTTGCCGCCGCAGTTCGGCGGCGGCACCGGCCCGGCGGGCGGCGAGCAGCCGCAGCCGGCCGGCGGGCTCGGCCGTGGCCGGGAGCGTACGCTGCCGAATCGCGGTTTCGGTCTGACGGACTTTCGTCTCGGCCACTGCGGTTTCGGCGGCGGCGGAGACCGCCTCCCGGTCGGCCGTGGCAAGCTTCGTCCAGGCCGCCTCGGCATCGGCCAGAACCCCTGCCTGCACCTCTTCGAACGTCAAGCGGGCAGCGTCCCGTTCCGAAACCGCTATCGCTACCTTCGCATCCGTGATTTCGGGCACCGGAACCACCGCTCCGGCCAGACGCAGCACGAAGTCCTTCTGGTCCCACAGGATTCCCGGTGCAAGCGACAGGTCCGGAGTCAGCGCCGCGAGCGTGATCCGGAGGCGGGCCTCCGCCGCGCCGTAGTCGGCGAGGGCCACCAGCACGTCGGAGCGGCGCACCAGGGCGCGGCGGAGCATGATGTCGAATCGGGCCGGCTCGACGGCCGCCGCCAGCAGTTCTCCGACCGAGGGCCGAATGGCGCGCTCCCGGACCGCCCGCCGCGAGAGGCCGAGCGCTGCCGCCAGTTCGGTTTCGGCCTCGACGGTGCGCGACCGCGCGGCGTCCAGGGCCAGCCGCGCCTGCTGTGCCCGGGCGGCGGCCAGCTGCAGGTCGGTCAAGCGGGCGACCCCGGCGGCGACGCCTTGCTGCAGCATCCCTTCGAGTTCGTTGCGAAGCCGCACTTCCTCTTCCGCGAGGGCGATTTCCCCCCGGGCGTGTTCGATCCGGACCAGCGCCTTCAGGATCCGGTCGCGCACCTCCCAGCCGACCCGTTCCAGCTTCCACCGGGCGGCGATGCGGGCGGCGACGGCGGCATCGGTCCGGGCCGTCCGGAGCTCGGTCCGGGTAAACGGACGTTCGACCGAAAGGCCAAGCGTCCAGGGCGCTCCCTCGGAGTGGTACTCCACCTCTGACGTGTAGACGAACGGCTGGTTGACCTCCGTGAGCTGCACGTGGGCCTGCGCGCGGTCCAGCTCGGCCCGGGCGCGGCGCCGGACGGGGGCATGTTCCACGGCGGCAAGCACCAGCGCCCTGGCGTCGATGGGTCCGTCTCCGCCCGGCAGCACCCTCTGCAGACGGTCGAAAGCGGTGACATCGGGGTCCAGGGGCTCGGCCGGAACTTCCGGCCCCTCACAGGCGGCAAGGGCGAGCGGGCAGGCAAGCACCAGCGCGAACCCGAGATGCGTTCGTACCTGGCCGGTCATGACTAGTCCTTGCTCTGGACGATCTCCGACAGTCGTCGTTGGGCACGCCCGGCGAGACGCCCCAGCCGTCGCGCCGGCGATGGATCCGCTGCAATGTTCCTGGCCTCGCGCGCGGCCGCCGCCGCCGTTTCGACGGCGGCTTTCTGAACCTGCGGATTGGCCGCCGCCCGGCGGATCAGCAGGCGCATGACGGGTCCGAACAGTGGCATATCGCCGGCCAGCATATCATGATCGGCGTTCACCCGGCCGGCCGACGGGGACGCCGGCCCGCGGTTCGTTTCCCGCGCCGGGGCTTCGCCGAATCCCCGCTCCCGGCTGCGAACCGTGCGCCGGCGGGGCCTCGGCCGGTGCTTCCGAACGCAGCCGGTATCGATCCACCCTTGGCGGCGGCCGGCGCCGGTCCCTGCCGGCATCGGGAATGCCGGGCGTTGCTGACGTCCTGAAGCGCCGCGAAACCCGTGCCGATGCGGAGGCGCGAGCAGTTACCGCAGCTGCCGC
The DNA here is from genome assembly GCA_965203385.1 of Alphaproteobacteria bacterium. Taxonomy (GTDB): domain Bacteria; phylum Pseudomonadota; class Alphaproteobacteria; order TMED109; family TMED109; genus VXPW01. Next base: position 319,559 of record OZ241893.1, on the reverse strand, counting down.
GAACCACCAGGGCGGAGTGCGGGTGGTGCCGACGGAGGGACTTGAACCCCCGACCCACGCATTACGAATGCGTTGCTCTACCGTCTGAGCTACGTCGGCGCTGCCACAGGCCGCGCAAGCCTACCATGCCTCGGTCTCTGGCCGGCTTCGGCCAGAGCGTTGTGGCAGCGTGTCAATCCGCAGGCGACCCGGCCGCCGGGCAAACCGGCTTGGGAAGATCGCAACCCCGGCCGCCGGTACGAGGCGTCCGTACCGTGAACACGGAACGCCGCTTCCGGTCATCATCTGCCATTCGCTCCGGCAATGGCTCGGGACCGGCGCCGAAGGTTGACAGCGACATGGCGTAGACAGGCAATTGCACTCAGGGTAGTTTCACCAGCCGTGCTGTAGGTGGAAGGTGTGTTCGAAGAGTCGAACACTGCGGGATCCTTCAGCGTGAAACCATAGCCTGAAGAAGGAACACGTGAATATGTCAAGTAATTCGGGAGAAATCCCCCCCCCCCATATTCTGACCGTAGCTGTAGCAATGCTTGCTCTGACTGCCTGTGCGACCAAGCAATTCGAGGAAATGCCGCCACTTGATGCTGCCCAATTGCGCACCATGTCGTGCGACGACATCGATCAGGAATTTCTGCTGCTGCAACGCCACGAGCGGGGCGTTGACGAAGAAGCAACCAGCGGACAAGCCCAGCAGATATTCTGGGGTGGCTTATGGTCCGTTATGGCCGACGAAAAGCTGGAGCATATCGCACGGCAGAAGATTCGCGACAGGGAGCGGCAGCTCTATGAGGCCAAACTGAAGAAAAACTGCCAATAACCGTAACTGCTCACTCCGAAAGTGCGCCAGTGACGGAGCTTATCACTCAGACCCAGTCCCAACGATTCCAGATCATGTCCTTACGACTGGCCGTTTCAATCTTTCCGCAAAGGGCCGTCTCAGGCTCTCATTGCCCAGGGTTTTCGTCAGTCTGGGCGACTTTCGTGAATCTGACGGCATGCCAGTGCCGATGCGGATGGAATGGCGCGAAGTTCCGCACCAACCGTGGCGCCCCGGCAGTCCATTTCCTCCGGAGCCGACCAACGGGAACGGCCATGGCACAGGATGATTCGCAGCCGCCCGCCCTTCGCGATATCCCCTTGCCCATTGTCTTGGGAGACATCTGCCCCGCCCGGGGCTCACGTTCAACCTCCCCGCTTTCCACTGCGCTCTCCCCCATCCGGCGGTTACTGGCGCCAGGGGAGAGCGGTATCCAGCGGTATCCAGCGGTATCCAGCGGTATCCAGCGGTATCCGATCAGTTGACGTTTTCGGCCTTGAGTGTGTAGCGGCCCTGGTCCGGCCCGTCGAACAAGCGCGGAATCTGCGGATGCAGGCAGGGTTGACGGCTCGTGTCCAGAAGCAGATTCTGCTGGCTCACGTAGGCAATGTACGGTCCGTCCTCGCTCTCCGCGAGCAGATGGTAGAACGGCTGGTCCTTGCGAGGACGGAGATCTTCCGGGATCTGCTGATACCACTCCTCGGTGTTGTTGAATTCCGGGTCCACGTCAAAGACGACGCCGCGAAACGGGTAGACCCGGTGGCGAACGACCTGACCGAGCCCGAATTCCGCCCGGGTTTCCGTCGGCTTCTGCATGCTCGAGCCCTTTCTGTCGCACGGACAGGTACCACCCTGTCTCCGCTCATTTTAGCAGATGGGGTTGACTTCATCCTTCTTCAAGTCGCGCACCCCCCTGCAGAGCCTCGCGGACAAACTCCAGGCGGTCCTGACCGAAGAACATCTCCGACCCGATGAACATGGTCGGAATCCCGAACAGTCCGCGTTCCACGGCGGCATCCGAGCGCTCGCGGAGTTCCAGCTTGACGTCGTCTTCCCGGGCACGCCGCAGCAGGTAATCGGCGTCCAGCCCGCCAGCCTCCAGGCACCGGCCCACCTCGTCCGGCTTGCCGAGGTCCACGTTGTGTTCCCAGAACGCCGGGAAAATCACGTCGAGATAGGATTCGAGCTGACCGGTCTGGCCGGCCGCCACTGCCCCCCGCATCAGGCCGATGGTGTTGATCGGGAAGGCATCGTTGTAGACCAGCGGTACGCCGTACCGGTGTGCGAACCGGGCGAGATCGACCGCCAGGTAGCGGCCTTTCGCCGGAACCTCGGCGGGAGAAGCGTTGCCGGTCGCCTTGAAGATTCCTCCGAGGAGCACCGGGAGATACTCGATCCGGGCACCGGAGTCCCGGGCAATCGCCGGCAACTGCGACCACGCGAGATAGGCGCTGGGGCTTCCGACGTCGAAATAGAATTCCACCCGCTGGGTCATGTGTGCTCATCCGAAGTGCAGGGAAAAGGGGGCGCCTATACTGACCGCCCGCCCTTGACAAAAAGAGAGGCTCTCGAGGATTGGCGAGAATGTCCACGCTTACCGAACGACTGGTGCAGTACATCGAGGCCAGGCCGGTCACCGACGCCGACCTCGAACAGGCTGCCCGCCTTGTACTGGATGCCCTGGCCAATACGCAAGCCGGAGGGGCGACGAAGCCCGGGCAGATCATCCGGGCCTGGGCGGCAAACGCCGGCCGAGACCCGGGCCGGGAAGCATTCCGGCTGGGTGCGCTGACCCATATCCTCGAAGTCGACGACCTGCACCGGGAATCAGTGACGCATCCCGGCTGCGTGGTGGTACCGGCGGCCTGTGCGGTCGCCCGATCCGAGAACGTCGATGGGCGAACCTTCCTCACGGCGGTACTCAAGGGATTCGAGGCCATGTGCCGCATCGGTGCCGCGGTCGGACCCGCGCATTACCGGACCTGGCACAACACGGCGACCTGCGGGCCCTTCGGCTCTGCCTATGCGGCCGGGAGCATTCTGGGGCTCGGCCCCGAAGAGATGGTGCATGCGCTCGGCAACGCCGGAACCCAGTCGGCCGGTCTGTGGGAGTTCATCGCTTCCGGCGCCATGAGCAAGCATCTTCACGCCGGACGGGCCGCGGAGGCGGGTGTCGTCGCCGCCGAGCTCGCGACCCGCGGATTCACCGGTGCGCCGGCGATTCTCGAAGGCGCGCGGGGCTTCTTTGCCGCCGCCTGCCCCGACGCGGATCCTGCGGCGGTGCTTCGGGCCCCGGAGGATCCCTGGCAGTTGCACCGGACTTCCATCAAGCCCTGGCCCTGTTGCCGGCATACCCATCCGGCGATCGATGCGGCCCTGGAACTTGCGCCTCAGGCGGAGTATCTGGAGCGGGTCGAGGTGCAGACCTACCCGGCCGCGATCGACGTCTGTGACAATCAGTGCCCGACGACGGAATACGAGGCCAAGTTCTCCCTGCAGCACTGTGTTGCGGCGGGGCTGGCGGACCGGGACATCGGTTTTTCCAGTTTCGAGGAGACAGCCCGGAAGCGCCACCGTGACCTTGCCGGCCGGGTCAGCCTGGCGTCCGGTTCTCCATACGACGAGGCCTATCCCGGTGCCTGGGGCGCGACGGTCCGGATCGTGCTGGCCGATGGACGGATTCTCGGGGCCTCTCGGGAGCATGCTCTCGGGGACCCGGATGCACCGCTCTCTCCGGACCGGCTCGAGGCGAAGGCGCGCAGGCTCCTGGCTTTCGGCGGAGCGGATCCCGACCCGATGATCCGGGCGGTGCGGGCACTGGACGGCGGCGGGCCGGCGTCCGGCCTCGCTGGACTGCTGCGCTAGAGGCGCGGCCTTCCGGGCAGGCGGTCGGCTCCGTGCGGGGCCGCCGTCAACGAGCCTCGAGCAGACGTCCGCCGGCGTCGACCAGCGGTACGCCGTGGTCGCGCAGGATCGCCTCCACCGCCACCGCATGGTCATCCAGCAGGTTCTGCAACTGTTCCTTCCAGTCCCGGTTTCCGTAGCGGACGCCGACGGAGATGCCGAAATGGAACCGCAGGCCGGGTTCCGATTCCAACGGGATCACCCGAATCGGAACGTCCGGATGACTCTGCGCAAAGTGTCCGGCGATCGGACCCCACAGGAACGTGAGATCAATCTTGCCGGCCAGCAGATCCTCCTGTTCCAACTGGGTGGGGCGCAGGCCCGGGTCCCCGTATTGTGACGGATAGGCCCTGGTCAGGCGATCCAGCATGTCGTACTTGGCCAGCCATAGCGTCCCGGGGTTGCGTTCGGCCAGACCGAAGCGGACTGTCCGTCGCAGGTCCAGGCCAAGCGTTGCGAGATCCGATGCCGAGCGGATCGAGTCAAGACCCCGTCCCTCGACGAATACCACGGCATACGTGGAATGATAGTAGGGATCCGTGGTGTCGGTCAGTTCGTATCCGTGCGGGACTCCCATCACGACGTCGCATCTGTACGAACCGCCAGGGTCTTGCGCACGGAGGGTATTGCGAATGAAACCCAACCGCTGCGGGAACCAAGTATAGGCAACCGGCAAGCCAAGTTGACCGGCCAGGAGGGAGGCGATGCGATTTTCGAAACCCGCCTGGGCCTCGTTCGACCAGGGGAGGTAGTTGGCATCCGCGCAGACCCTGAAGGCAGCGCGGTCGTCGGCGCCGGCAGTTCCGGTGAGAGCCCAGGCGCCGGCGGCAACGGCCAGTGCCAACGCCCAGCGCCGGATCACCGGTCGTACCGTTTCAGCCGGCCGGGCGGCAGGACGCCGTCCGAGCGAGCCTTGAGATAGGCGTACAGCTGATCGATGTAGTTCATCACGTTGGGGTTGGTTCCCCAGCCCGGCATCACGCCGATCTGCCCCTCATAGCCGTTCACCACGACTTCCAGAAAACGATCCAGATCGATTTCCTGAAGTTTCTGTACCAGGCTCGGTCCGATAGTGCTGCCGTCGCCGGTCAGGCCGTGACAGACCTGGCACTGGCTGAAGGCCCGGTAGCCCCGGGTCAGCCAGAGATCGATTCGGCAGGTGCCCGGATCCGATTCGATCTCGCACTGGATATGGCCCTCGTAGGGCGGGGGTTCGGCCGCCGCTGCCGTGAAGGCGGTCAGGACGGCGAACAAGACGACGATGATCCTGTTGCAGGCGCGCCCGATGCAAGCGTTCTCTCGCAAAATTTGTTCCCTTTGCGGCAAGGGCGCACAGGGGAGACAACCCGGCCCGTGCCAATGCTGCCGAAATGGTCGAGACAAAGAGACCGGTTGCGGCGGTCACGCCGCAACCGGTCAACGGGATGGACGACCGGCAGCCGCGCAATGGGGCTGCCGGTCGCGAGTCCGGGTTACGGGAGAGCGAACACGGTCAGCACCCCGCCGAGTTGCGTGTGCTGATTCAGGCCGCGGTAGGCGCCGACGGCTCCCAGTCCGTCAGTGTCTCCCTCGAGGCCGGCGGCCATGCCGATGCCGGCCCATCCGCCCACGCCCGACAGCACACCGATGTACTGCTTGCCGTCGAACGTCCACGTGTTCACGTTGCCGATGATGCCCGACGGGGTCTTGAAGCTGTAAAGCTGCTCCCCGGTGTGAGCGTCGACCGCCTTCAGGTGGCCGTCCAGGGTTCCGTAGAACACGACGTCACCGCCGGTCGCCAGGGCGCCGCTCCAGACCGAGAACGGTTCCGGCAGGGACCACACGATCTCACCCTTGGCGGCATCCCAGGCGATGAAGTTGCCGAGGTGGCTGGTCCCGTCACCCGTCACCTGTCCGGCCGGGAACATGCTCAGCGTCGCGCCGACGTACGGCTGGCCTGAGACGTATTCCACGCGGAAGGGTTCGTAGTCCATGCACACGTGATTGGTCGGCACGTAGAACAGACCGGTTCGCGGCGAGAACGCGGCCGGCTGCTGGTCCTTGGTTCCGAGCGCGGCCGGGCAGATGTCCTCGGTGTTGACGTCCTCACCCTGATGGCGGGTGCTGTACTGGGGTACCACCTGCGGTCGGCCCGTCTCCATGTCGACATGCGTCGCCCAGTTGACTGCCGGGTCGTACTTTTCGGCCACCAGCAGTTCCCCTGTTGCCCGGTCGAGGGTGTAGGCGAAGCCGTTGCGGTCGAAGTGCACCAGCACGTTCCGCATCTTTCCGTCGATCTCGATGTCAGCCAGGATGCCCTCGTTGACGCCGTCGTAGTCCCATTCATCGTGCGGGGTCATCTGGTAGACCCAGCGGGCCATGCCGGTGTCAGCATCGCGGGCGAAGATGGTCATCGACCACCGGTTGTCCCCCGGACGGACGACCGGGTTCCACGTGCTCGGGTTTCCGGTCCCGTAATAGACGAGGTTGAGATCCGGATCGTAGGTGAACCAGCCCCAGGTCGTCCCGCCGCCGATTTTCCACTGGTCGCCTTCCCAGGAATCCAGGCTGGAATTGGGTCCTACCGGTTTGAGCATCTGGGTGGTCTTGTCCGGGTCCACAAGCATCTCGTCGTCGGGGCCCGTGCTGTACGCCTTCCAGGCAAGGCTTCCGTCATTGATGTTGTAGGCGGCCAGGAAACCGCGAACCCCGAACTCGCCGCCGCTGATGCCCGTGTAGACCTTGTCGTTGACCACGATCGGGGCGTTGGTGTTGGTCGAGCCGGCAGACGGATCACCGTTCACCACGCTCCAGATCACCTTGCCGGTGTTGGCATCCAGCGCCACCAAGGTGGTATCGGCCTGCTGCAGGAAGATCTTGCCCTCGGCGTAGGCCAGGCCCCGGTAGACCGTATCGCAGCACATCACCGGGATGGTGGCGGCGGCATCCTGGACCGGAACGTAGGACCAGTTGATCGTCTGGTCGGCGAGGTTGATGGAGAATACCTTGTTGGGGAACGGAGTATGAACGAACATGGTGTCGCCGATGACCAGCGGCCCGCCTTCGTGTCCCCTCAGCACGCCGGTGGAGAAGGTCCACGCAACCTGGAGATCGCCCACGTTGTCGGCGTTGATCTGGGACAGCGGGCTATAGCGGGTGCCGTCGTAGGTACGGCCCCACATGGCCCAGTTGTTCACATTGCTGGAGAGCGACTTGACGTCGTCATTCGCCACCCCGGCATGCGGCAACGCAAGCAGCGTGCCCATGGCGACGGCAGCGACAAGCAGGAATCGATTCATCATTGCTGGTTTCCCCTCTGTAACGTTCGGCAAATTCGCGGCTTCCGGGAGCTTGTTGCGTGATCGTCCCCGGGATGGCGAACGTGCCCGTCATGCTGACCGTTGTGTCGCACCCCGTCCGAATGCGGTCGGCGAGTCGTCAGCTTGACTATTCAAGCACGTTCGGGAGCAAGATGCACGACGCAGGGTGCAGAATGATCGATTCACAATGAACGGTTGCACTTTCTGGACGATTGCCCCGTCGGGTTTCGATCGCCGTCACTGGAAAGCGCTCCCCCGCTGTCTGCGGCCGAAGTCCGTCGCCCGTGCTTGCCCGGTTGTTACACTGATGGATGCCCCGACGGCGCGAATTCCGTCAAGCCGATTCGTGCTTGCAGGGCACGGGCGGTTCGTGCTCAGCCGGCACCCTCTTCCCGGTTCTCCTGCCGGGAGATGAAGCAGGCGGCGGCCGCCTCCTGGTGCAGGGCGCGGAACTGTTCGACGCGGGACCGGGCATCCGGTGCCGCATCCCGAAAGATGCCGCCGCGCTCTCCGGGCGTGGAGTACAGAAAGCTCAGGGTTTCCGCTGCGGTATAGTCCTGAAAGGAGGTCTGCGATGCGATTCGGTCCACCATGCAGACGCACGGATAGAGTGTGTCATAGCTTTGCCCGCCCTGCTGGCCCATGCAGGCAAGGACGAACTCGACGCGCGCCTGCGTGGGAAAATCATTGGCGGATGCACTTCCGGCTCCAGTTCCCGCGACCACGGCCGCAACCACCGCCGGCAGGGGTGACATCGTTTTCATCCTGAAGCTTCCCCCAGTCACGGATCATTCCTCATGATAGTCATTCCTTCCACTGCCGGGCGTGATCAATGGCCGTCGCGGAAAGGCGGCCAGCCCCTGACGTTAGGATGCCGGCGAGCACGATGGCAGTTCGCCTGCCTGGCTGCCGTCGCTGTCCTGTTTCCGGTCAGCCTGCAGGCCGCCGGCTCCCCGCCTCGCGTGGCCGTGCTGGAGATCGAACTACTGAAGGCCGACTACTTTCCTGACGCGCATTTGATCACGGCTTCCGAACAGCAGCGGCTGGATCTGGTGGCCGATACGATCCGTACCCGGTTGCGGGCTGAAGGTTACGATGTCGTGACCGCCGACGCGACCAGGGCGGCCATCCGCCAGGCGAACCCCCTCCAGCGCCTGCACATGTGCAACGGCTGTGAACGGGATATCGCACGGGATCTTTCGGCAGACTGGGTGCTGATCGGGTGGGTACAACTCGTCAGCAACCTCATTCTCAATCTCAATGTGGTGGTGGTGGAGGTCGAGACCGGACACCCGGTAGCCCATGCGTTCGTGGATTTGCGGGGCAACAATGAACGGTCATGGCGACATGCCACGAACTATCTGCTGGACCGGATTCTCATTGAGCGGCTGGCCGCCCGCCGCTAGTCCGGATTTCGTACCAAACGTTCATGATTGGGTCAGGCCGCTCACCCCGCTTGGGCATGTAAATTGGAAAACTGCGGTCGGCGGTTTCTCATGCTGGACAGGAATTTACACAGCAACAAAACTGTGGCAGGCGTTCGGTTCTGGTGTGATGGCATTCGATCCTGCCGTCCCCGTAGTTCAGCCAGAAGGAATAATCCGGGGGCGAAAACCGCCCCATCACTGCACGACCGAACGGTTATGGTATCGGTGGGTTACAGCGAATAAGTCCAGGCTCTGGATTACGCAGACAGTAACGCCCGCTTCACGGCTGCCGGCTCTTTCTGGATCACGCGCAGAAGCGCCGCCGCCGGGCCGCTGATCCGGCGCGTTCCCTGTTCCCGCTTGCGATAGCCGGACAGGCTCATTCCGACCAGCGGCGCCATCTGCGCCTGGGTCAGTTTCGCCTGCTTGCGGACCTCGCGCGGCGTTACCGGTGCATGCACGATGGCAGGGCCTTTGTCCTCGATGTGGGCAAGGGCCTCGTTGAGGGACTGGATCAGGTCTTCTCCAAAAGTACTCATTGCTTCTTCCTTTCGGCATGGCGGGCAGTGCGCCGCAAGCTGAGACATCGGTCGCGTCGCGGCGAACTGCTTCTCGTGGTCGTCGTTTCGGACGGCCGTCATATCCGCATCCCGTCGGCCCGAGCCCTGATCGGGTCGCATGGTCCGATTGGCACACCGAGCGGTTCGTTACCCTGGGGGTGCATGCTGTCCGCCGCTTCCTCCGCATCGTCACCGGTGCGCACCACTCCTATTGCCCGGCGGCCCGTTCGACCGGCCACACCTCGGTCAATTCGTGCCCTGCTGCTTCCCATCCGTCGGTGCCTTCCGGATACCAAACTACAGCCGAGTAGCTCCAACTCACCGCCCGCCGTGCCGCGTTCCAGGACATCCAGCAATCCCGGAGGCAGAAGAACACGATGGTTCGGGTACGGTCACCGCGGGTGAGACGTTCCAGGTTGGCACGGAAGTAGTTCTCCTCCTCCACCGGCAGGATTCCGAGGCCGACGTTCGGCAGCCAGGTGGTCGACGGCAGGCTCCGCCGGCTGGGCGGGAACCACAGATGATCCGCGCTGTCCACTCCGACCGGCGGCCGGGGGGCCGGAAACACGTCCACCAGCAAGGGGGCTTCCCGGTCGATCAGGGAGCCGAGCGCCTCGGTTGTGATCACGGTGGCCCCGGCCAACGAGCAGGGTACGGGGGACCGGAACTCGGACGTGCGGTAGCTTCGGGGTTCTTCCGGTACACACGGGTGCTGATCGGCCGACCCTGTCGCCGGAGCGAACAGCGCCAAAGCGGCGGCGAGCATCAGGCAGCTTGCGGCCACCGGACCGCCGAAAGAAGTACGGAGGAACCGCACGGAAACCGGCAGGGATGGCCGCCCGGAATTTCCGATCGGGTGCCGTCCGGACGCCTCGTGCGGGCAGGTTCCACTGGCACGGTTGGCGGGGGGTGGGCATCGAGTCGCGTCCGGGGTCGACGGCAGACACGGGACGGAGTCCGGCTCCCTTGACCGTGCGCATCGAACTTCGCCTTGCTGAGGTGGTTTCCTGCCCGCCCTGGATGGTGGCGGGAAGCAGAAAGGCGCCTGATCAAGAGCCCGGGAGACCTGGTGCCGGGAGTTTGGATTCAGGCACGTACCCGTAATGCCCGTCGCAGCGCCGGGCAGGCCGGCGCTGCCAGGGCGCTGCCAAACGAAACTTGCCCGCACCGGGATTCCGCGGAAGCGCCTGGCTGGAACTTCTCCCGCCGCTCTGATACGACAGTTGCGGGCATGACCGACACTCGCTGGCGGGTCCGGCGCCTCGTCCGGTCGGATCGGGCCGTGCCCGGACATTGTCATCCGGGCGGCCGGACCAGACCGGGTCGGTTGTCGTCTTCCACCGCGGAACCCGGTCCGAGCGGAGTTCGCCGCGTTGTCGAAACCCATCTCTTGCGAAGGTCTCCCGTCCGTCGGTTGGCGGACATCATCGTTGTGTGTTGGCGGTCTGGCCGTCTGGCTGCTGGCGGTAACGGCCGGGTGGTGCGCCGCCGCTGCATCCGCGGCTGCCACGGAACCGATTCGGTTGGTGCCAGTGGCGGAGGGCATCTATGTCTATGCCGGTCCACATGCCGAGGCGAGTGACCGGAACCTGGGCGCGGTCGGCAACCTGGGGGTAGTGGTCGGCCCCGAGGCGGTGGCGCTCATTGATACGGGCGGCAGCCACGGGTTCGGACGATTGCTGCGCAAGGCCGTGGGAGAGGTCACGGACCTGCCGGTGAGATACGTCATCAACACGCACATGCATCCGGATCATGTACTGGGGAACGCCGCCTTTGCCGGCGACGAGGTGGAAATCGTCGGTCATCGCCGGCTTGGCGCCGCGTTGGGGGCACGGGCCACACATTACCTTGAAGCAGGCCGGCGCGATATCGGACCGAGCTTTGCCGGGACCCGGATCGTATCGCCGACGCTCACAGTAACCGACGTGCTTCATCTGGACCTCGGCGGGCGCATACTGGACGTGAAGGCTCATGGGACCGCCCATACCGACAACGATCTGACGATCCTCGATCGGCAGACCGGTACGCTGTTCGCCGGCGACCTCGTGTTTGTCGATCGGCTGCCCGTGGTGGATGGCAGCCTCAAGGGGTGGCTGGGCGTCATGGAGCAACTTCGGTCCATAGAGGCGGTTCGGGTCGTTCCCGGTCACGGTCCCGTGTCGGTAGCCTGGCCGGACGCGCTTGCCGGACAGGAGCGGTACCTGCGGGCGCTCCTGCGGGACGTGCGCAGCGAAATCGAGTCAGGAGGAACGATCAAGCACGCGATCGGCTGGGTGGCGGCGGAAGAGAAGGGGAAATGGGAACGGTTCGACGAAGATCATCCTCGCAACGTCACAGCCAGCTTTGCGGAACTGGAGTGGGAATAGGGGCCGGTCCGGCAGAACCGGGGGTGCTTCCCGTCCATCGGGCATCTCCGGCGTGCTCTGTGTTTCTGGTTGCCGTTCGATCCTCTGGTGCCCGAATCCGGCGGGGCCGTGCGGTACCGTCGGCCGGGCGCCGGTCGGTCGGCGTCGAGGGGGAGCAGAGGTTCCTACCGACGTGGGAAAGGAATCGCCGGGGTCGCCAGCCGGCCTCCTACCCGTCCACGCTCTCTTCGATGAGGAGGCGTCTGGCCGGCTTGTGGCCCCGAAGCCGTAGAGGATGCGATGCGCCGGCCCCGATCAGTGCTAGAATGCAGGCAGTATCCGTTGTCGGAACGCCACGGGAGGCCATCAAGCCATGCGGATCGCCCTTGCCGTTACCCTGCTGGCAATAACTTTTTCGCCGCCCGCCTGGTCTGCAGCGGAGGACGAGATCCGCTGGGAGGAGATTCGCTCGTCGCTGTTCGGTGACCGGTCGATCGCAGACGGTACCGGGGTGATATCCCTGGAAGCACCTGTACGGGCCCACGATGCGGCCCTGGTGCCGATCAGCTTTGAGGCGGCGTTTCCGCAAACACCGGAACGCCAGGTCAAGACGGTTACGCTGATTGTGGACGAGAATCCCATGCCGATGGCCGGCCACTTTCACTTCACCGCCGCCAGCGGCTGGGCGGCTATCAGTACCCGAGTTCGCATCAACGCCTATACCCACGTCCGGGCCGTGGCCGAGACCGAAGACGGCGAACTGCACATGGTGAAACGCTACGTGAAGGCCTCCGGCGGCTGTTCTGCTCCTGCCGGGAAGGACCCCGAAGCGGCACTGGCCAATCTCGGCAGGATGAAGCTCCGCCGCCCGGAACCGGTCGTCTGGGGAGAGCCCAACAGCGCGCAGATACTGGTGAGCCATCCCAACCACACCGGTATGCAGATGGATCAGGTCACCCGGCATTACGTGCAGGCCCACTTCGTCGAACGCATGGAAGTGCGCTATGGGGACGAAGCGGTCTTGACCGTCGATTCAAATTTCTCGCTCAGCGAGAACCCGTCGATTCATTTTCGTTATGTGCCGACGGGTCCAGGCGAGTTGTCGGTCAGGGTGACCGACAGCGAAGGACAAATCTTCGCACAGGCGTGGCCGGTCCCGCCCCCGCTCGCCGGGTCCGACGACCAGCGCCAGGCGCTCAACTCGGTGCCGGAAAGCCTGACGAGCCGCTGACGGCGATTTCAAGGATTGCCGTCCCCGTCAGAGCCTCGTCGCTCCACCACCTCGATCGGGACAGCCCAAATTGATATCGATCGTAGGAGCACCTTTCGAGATATGATCAACGAATGGGTTACCTGCGTTTGGCACGAGGCCGGCGATCTAGTGCGGTAACCGAAATTTGAGGTTAGATCATGGTACGACGAAGCGGGAAGAAGGCCGGGCGAGAAATCGAGACCTACGCTCACACTGATAAGGAACGGGTGAACAATCCGCCTGTCGGCTTAGTTACGCCCGAGACAGATCAAGATGCCGGGAGAAGAGCCTACGTTCATGATGCGCACCTTGATCCACATCTGTCATGGGCCGGCAAGGCAGAGCACACGTCGTTCAAAGCCCCGACCGTCTCGTTGCATATACACGAAAAAATTGACCCGCGCACCATTATTGAGGCGGTAGGAAAGCAGAAAAAAGTAGAAGAACAGTTTTCTCTGTTTGACTCGCCTGAGGAAAATCTGCCACTTCGCCAAGCTATCGAATTCTATAAACATCGACGTAATTGGTCGAATCGCCTGGTTGCGGGCGATAGTCTGCTGGTGATGAACAGCTTGATCGAAAAAGAAGGTCTCGGTAGTCAGGTCCAGATGGTTTATCTCGATCCGCCTTACGGGATTAGCTACCGTTCAAACTTCCAGCCTTTTGTGAATAAACCCAATGTGAAAGACGGTCGGGATGAGGATCTGACGCAGCAACCGGAGACCATTCGTGCTTTCCGAGATACTTGGGAACTTGGTATACATTCCTATCTTACCTATCTGCGGGATCGGTTATTGCTAATGCGAGAACTTCTGCATGAGGGCGGAAGCTGTTTTGTGCAAATCGGCGACGAGAATGTGCATCTAGTCCGCAACGTTATGGACGAGGTTTTTGGACCATCAAATTTCATGTCGTTGATTTCTTTCAGAACAAAGGTTCCGCTCAACTCAGCCCATTTGCCGGGCGTAGCCGATTACCTAATCTGGTATGCTAGAGATAAGGACAAAGTCAAGTTCCACCGACTGTTTGTTCCCAGAAGCTATGGTGAAGACACACAATTTTCGTCTGCGCTGATGCCAAACGGAGATATTGTAAAGGCCGCCTGTGTATCTCAAAGAGACGATCGGGACAAAGCTCGTTACTTTAATCTCATAGATCTAATGGCTACCGGATACACGGCATCCTGTCACTTTGAATTTGAGTTGGAAGGCAGGCGAGCGTATCCAAACCCGACGACAAGTTGGAAAACCACTCCTGAAGGCATAAAAAAGCTGATTGCTGCAAAACGAATTCGTTGGTTAAAGACGGTGCCAAGATATGTATTTTTTGCCGATGACTATCCAGTCATGGAAATTACCAATCAGTGGACAGATACGCAGGGGGCAAGGGGCAAGGCCTATGCCGTGCAAACTGCCACGAAAATCCTCGAACGCTGTCTTTTGATGACTACTGATCCCGGCGACTTGGTATTCGACCCAACCTGTGGTAGCGGAACGACGGCCTATGTCGCCGAACAGTGGGGGCGCAGATGGATCACTTGTGATACGTCCCGCGTCGCGCTCACCCTCGCGAAGCAGCGGCTAATGGTCGCGTATTTCGACTACTACGAATTGGCTCACGCAAAAGAAGGCGTCAGCAGTGGCTTCAAATATACAACCGTGCCACACGTCACGCTCGGCTCCATCGCAAACAACCCCGATATTCGGGACGGCATGGCGCATGAAGAGATTGAGGTGGCGATTAGCCGTCATGCGCCACAAGAAGTACTCTACGACCAACCCAATATCGACCGCAGCACAGCCAGAGTTACAGGTCCGTTTACGGTTGAGGCTGTTCCCGCCCCAGCAGTCAGGCCTCTCGACGACATTGAGGGACCGGCGCCCTTACAGGCCGACGCTTCCGTCGCACGCTCAGGCGCGACCGTGCGGCAGGGCGACTGGCGCGATGAACTGCTCAAGACCGGAATTCGCGGCAAGGCCGGACAGAGCATTGCCTTCACACGTCTGGAGCCTCTTCCCGGTGCGAAATGGCTGCACGCCGAGGGCGAGGCGCGGTCCGGCGATGGCGAGGTGGACGGTTCTCGCAACGCCACAGCCACTTCAAAATCTGGCCGCCTCGTAGTTTCGTTTGGGCCGGACCACGCACCGCTGGAGCAACGTCAAGTTGCACACGCGATTGAGGAAGCGCAGAATCTTGTCCCGAAGCCCAAAATTATCGTTTTCGCCGCCTTTCAGTTTGATCCCGAAGCGTCAAAGGACATCGATGAAACCCGCTGGCCTGGCGTTACCCTTCTGAAGGCGCAGATGAACGCCGATCTCTTGACCGATGACCTCAAGAGAGCGAGGGTCAGCAACGAGAGTTTCTGGCTGATTGGTCAGCCCGACGTAATCGTTGAGCGTATCGCGGGCGACGGCACTGGCGATGTTACGTTTCGCGTTCTGATCCAAGGCTTCGACTACTACAATACCAGGACGGGAAACGTTGAATCCGGCGCCGCTGATCGGATCGCACTCTGGATGCTCGATCCCGACTATGACGGACGAAGCCTGTTCCCGCGCCAAGTGTTCTTCCCGCTGGTCGGTAGCAAATATGACTGGACAAAGCTTGCGCACAGCCTCAGGGCGGAGATCGATCAGGATCTGATCAAGGCCTACCGCGGTACTGTTTCCCTACCCTTCGGGGCGGGCGAGCATGGCCGTGCGGCGGTCAAGATCGTGGACGATCGTGGCATCGAGAGCCTGAAGATCGTGGAGTTGGCGTGATGGCGCGGGTGAACCGGTCACGGGCGGTTGGGCAGCTGGAAGAGTTGATGGGCGAGGCAGTGCGGAAACGCCTTCAGACTGCGAGGGAGTGGTCTATACCAAGCTGGATTACGCAGGTGGATACAAGATGAGAATCATTCAGGAAGCAAACACCGTTGCCGTTGATTTCGACACTAACAAGGCGATCTGGCCATGAACGCGAGACTGTCTGTCCACAAAGCCGAACTGGCCGACTTCTGCCAGGCGCACGGCATCCGGCGGCTGGCGATTTTCGGCTCGGCATTGCGGCCGGATTTCGGCCCCGAAAGCGATGTCGATGTCTTGGTCGAGTTTGTGCCAGGCCGGGTTCCCGGCCTGTTGGGTGTGGTCGGTATGGAGATCGATTTGTCGCCCCTTTTCGGCGGCCGCAAGGTGGATTTGCGCACGCCGAAGGATCTGAGCCGCTATTTCCGCCAGGAAGTCCTCGACACGGCGGAAGTCCAGTATGAGCAAGGATGACGAAGTCCGGTTGCGGCACATGCTGGACGCCGCGCACGAAGCAGTGTCCTTCGCGCAGGGACGGACGCGCGGCGACCTCGACAACGACCGCCAGTTGGTCCTTGCGCTGATCAAGAGTGTCGAGATCGTTGGCGAGGCGGCAACGCAGGTCACCGAATCGACACGCCAGGACTTTCCGGAAATACCGTGGGAGCGGATTGTCGGGATGCGCAATCGACTCGTCCATGCGTATTTCGACATCGACCCCGATATCGTCTGGGAAACGGTACAGGGAGATCTGCCGAACCTGATCCATTTGCTTGAACGGACCATCCTGCCCGAAAACGGCCGGGAGCTGGAGTCGGAGTAATGGCGCGCACAACCATCGACCGTCTGATCGTCAATTCTCCCTACGAGGAGCCGGCGCGCCATTGGCGCTACGACCGGGCGACGCGCCTGTTCGACCTCGCGGACGGTCGGCGGCCCGCGGGATACGTGGTGGCCTCTCCGGACTCGAGCGCATTCGATGATCCCGGCGTATTGGTCGAAATCCCCTTGGTCAATCAAATTCGAAACCGGGTTCGGGCGTGGCGTGATGCCGGCTATCCCGGCATCACGGGAGTTACGAAGCGCCTGCTGGAGTACTGGAACGACCCCGAGGAATTCGAGACCCGGCAGTTCTTTTTCTGCCAGATCGAGGCGGTGGAAACGCTGATCTGGCTGACCGAAGCGCCGGCGGCCGACCGCGTGGGGGTCGAGATCCCGTCCGACGGCGGCGCGTTCCGGCGGCTGTGCGCCAAGATGGCGACCGGCTCCGGCAAGACCGTTGTCATGGCCATGGTCATCGCCTGGCAGGTATTGAACAAGGTCGCCAGTCCGCGCGACCCCCGGTTTGCCGCGAACGTTCTTGTTATCGCGCCCGGTCTCACGGTGAAAAACCGCCTTGCCGTTCTGGTGCCGTCTCATCCGGAGAACTATTACGCGGCCTTCCGCGTCGTGCCCTCCGCCCTGTTCGACAAGCTGCGTCAGGGCAAGGTGGTGATCCGGAACTGGCACATGCTCAACTGGGAGACGGACGAGAAGATCGCCGGCAGACGCGGCGTCGACAAGCGCGGGGCCAAGAGCGACGAAGCCTACGTCCGTGACGTGCTCGGAGACATGGCACGCGCAAGGAACATCCTGGTCGTCAACGATGAGGCGCATCACGCGTGGCGGGTCCAGCCCGGTGTCAAGGTCAGGGGCATCGCCAAGGGTGACATTGAGGAAGCGACCAAGTGGATCGGAGGGCTCGATCGAATCCACCGGGTGCGCGGCATTCTCGCTTGCTTCGACTTCTCTGCGACGCCGTTCACACCGTCGGGCAAGCGGAATTCCGAGGAAGCGCTGTTCGACTGGATCGTGAGCGATTTCGGATTGAACGACGCCATCGAGTCCGGTCTGGTCAAGACGCCGCGGGTTGTGATCCGTGACGACGCCGTGCCCGACGCCAAGACCTACAGGTCCCGCCTCTATCACATCTACAACGATCCCGAGGTCAGGGACGATCTGAACCGGCCGGCCCGGGCGGAGGAACCCTTGCCGGACCTGGTGATGAACGGCTACTACCTTCTCGGCTACGACTGGCGCGAGACAGCCAAGGCCTGGAAAGCGCGGAGCAGCGCGACTCCGCCGGTGATGATCACTGTCGCTAACCGCACCCAGACGGCCGCCCGGATCAAGCACGCGTTCGACCACAAGCGAGTTCGCATCGACGAACTTTGCGATCCGGAGAGAACCCTGCATATCGATTCGAAAGCGCTCGACAAAGCCGAGACTGCCGAGGAGCCGATCGCCGAGATCGCCTCAGGCGAGGTCGACGCCGACGCAGGTCGTGTGCGCAGGTTGACCGGGAAGCAGCAGGCTGAATTTCTGCGATTGCAGGTGGATACGGTGGGCCAGCCCGGACGCGCGGGCGAGGGGATACAGAACGTGATCTCGGTTGGGATGCTCTCGGAGGGGTGGGATGCGAAGACCGTCACCCACATTATGGGCCTCCGTGCATTCACCAGCCAGCTCCTCTGCGAGCAGGTGGTTGGGCGCGGCCTGCGCCGCACGTCCTACGAGGTGAATCCGGATACAAAGCTGTTCGAGCCGGAATACGTCAACGTCTTCGGTGTTCCCTTCACCTTCCTGCCTCATGAAGGTGGAGAGAATGGCCCGCCGCCTCCGCCAAAACCGAAGACCGCCATCGAGTCGGTAACGGAGAAGGCGGTTTACGAGATTTCATGGCCGAACATCGTTCGCATCGATCACGGCTATCGTTCGCGCCTGTTGCTCGATTGGGAACGGGTGACATCCCTGGAGCTCAACGCCGCCCTGACTGCCCGGTTGGTGGACATGGCCCCCATCGTCGATGGCAAGCCTGACATCACGAAGATCGACTCCATAGATTTGGAGAACCTTGCGCGCGAGTTCCGCACTCAGCGCATCATTTTCGAGACGGCACGAGACGTCTACGACCAGATGCAAGAGGACTGGGCGGGTGACCGGATTTTCCTGCTGGCGCAACTGGTGCGGCTTATCGAGCAATTCATTCGCTCAGACAAGATCGATATCGCGCCCGCAGTGTTCCTGAACGACGCCCTGAAGCGCCGTCTCATCATTACCCTCAACATGACCAAGGTGGTGCAGCACATCTGGGAAGCGATCCGCTACGAAAACACCGAGAGCCTGGAACCCGTGTTCGACCGGGATCGCCCGATTCGTGCCACCGGCGACATGCGGACCTGGTATACGGGCAAGCCATGTGAGCGTACGGAGCGCAGCCACGTCAATTTCTGTGTGTTCGACAGCACATGGGAAGCGTCCGAGGCCTACGTCCTCGACCACGCTCCCGAGGTAGCAGCCTGGGTGAAGAACGACCATCTCGGTTTTGAGGTCTTCTACGTCTATCGTGGCGTGGTGCGGAAATACAGACCCGATTTCCTCGTCCGGCTCGTGTCGGGTGGAATGCTGGTGCTTGAGACAAAGGGCCGAGACAGCGATCAGGACCGGACCAAGCGTCGTTTCCTGGCCGAATGGGTCGAGGCCGTCAACTCGCATGGCGGATTCGGCCGGTGGTTCTGGGGTGTATCGCAGGCGCCCGCGGACATTCGGGATATCCTCGCGCGACATGTGGAGATCATTGGTGCCTGATCCTTGGACCGTAATCCAATCTCAGATGTCCCGACATCGAAAGCGAGTTCCACGAAATATCATGAAGCCGTGTCACCGTGTTTGTTAGGAACTTCAGTGGTAACTGCTCACCCGCTCAACTTGAATGCAGGCTCGCACAGTCCCGTGGGAAATGACTGTTATGCGCAAGGGAAGGATTCGCGGTAGCACGCTCGGGTTCGCGGTTGGCTCTCGTGCGACTGAAGATCACGGCTGAAGATCAGGGTTCCAGACCGGCAGCAGGTTGATCATCCTGATAGGTCTGGAGTGAGCAGTTCAGTGAAGATATTGACGTGCGCCCACCCCGAATTAGATTGTTCAGTGCGTCTGCGGAGAGTCGCCAAGCGGCTCGTCCTTCGGAGCCCAAGGCTCCAAGGCCCAGACGCTTTCTTTTTTCCGTTCCGCCGGGATCGGGATCGCTGTGTATCTTTGCTACCTTGATGAGTCCGGCACAACCGGTGCCAGCACTGGCGATACCAGCCATTTCATCCTCGCTGGCCTGTCCATTCCGATCTGGCATTGGCGGGATGCTGATCGAGAGGTCTCGCGCGTGCTGGGGGAATATGGGTTAGCCGATACCGAGATCCACACAGCGTGGATGCTGAGGAAATACCTCGAACAGTCGAAAAATCTCCGGTTTCGAGCAGCTTGGCCCCGCTGACCGGCGCCGGGAGGTCAACCGTTACAGGAATAACGGGCTATCGCGCCTTGCCGGTCCGGCCAACGACATTCGTCGCAGACGCGCCCGCAAGTTCCACCGCAACACCGAATCCTACGTTCATCTCACTTGGGATGAGCGTCGCCGTGCCGTGCGTGAGGTTGCTGAGACGGTGTCGAACTGGGGATTCGCCCGCCTGTTCGCCGAATGCGTCGACAAGTCCCATTTCGATCCGGCCCGGTCTCAGCGATCTGTCAGCGAACAGGCGTTTGAGCAAGTCGTCTCCCGGTTTGAGCGGTTCCTCCGCAACGTGAGCGGCCCGGCCTCCCAACTCCCAACGCAACCACGGGTTGCCTGTGCACGACAACAACGAGACGGTCGCCCGGAGGCATACCCACATGATGCGCTCCTTCCACGTGACCGGCACACTCTGGACCAGCGTTGACCACATCATCGAAACGCCCATGTTCGTCGACAGCAAATTGACCCGCTTGGTCCAGATCGCCGACCTCTGTGCCTACGCTCTGCGCCGCTGTCTGGAGAATGGTGAGAGCGATCTGTTCAAGCCCGTCTTCAAGCGCGCGGACCGAATCGGCGACATCGCTGTGGGGTACGCCATTTCAGCCCACCGAAGTGCGGTTGCGCCATCTGTCTCGCGCACCGACGCTGAGCACTGAAGATGAAATGGACGGCGGTTATCCGGCCAGTGCCCCTGCATGCAGCATCTGCACCCGAGGCCATTCCGTCGGGGAGCTTCGCGGCAATGTCAAGGAGACTGTCGTTTGTGACTTCGACGACACGATCCCGAGTCCGAAGGTTATCCTGCATGTGTTGGCGATGAGGTTCTCGCTGCGTGCAGTTGCCTCCCAACACGAGTGGCGCAAGGCTCCAAGCGTCACTTCGATACCTCGGTTGCGGCGTCACGAGACCGCAAGGTTTTCGTGTGAGGATCACGACTTTCCGGGCATTCGGGGTAATCGTCGTCATTTCCCCGGGCTCACGGGTTCCGCTCAATCTGCCGCCGATCTCAGCACTTGGGCGCAGCGAGCGGAGCGAGCGTCCAGGACCTCGACCATACGCTCCAGGATCGGGTGATCGAGTCCGTCAGCGCGAGCGCGCTCGACAATCTCGCCAAATGCGGCGGGCAACGCTTCGGCCATGGCCACGCCCATGTCCAGGAATTCAGCGGGCGGCAGGCGTACGTCTGCGGCGAACCGTGACCAATGGCGTGAGGCAACCTCTTCGAGCCGGTATTTCCCGCCGATCCTGGTTGCCATCTTCAGGCTTCTGGCACTGAAGCCGTAAGGCAGCATGCTGGCCATATCGTAGAGTGGCGCCAGGCGTGATTGCCCCGGAACGCCAATGAGCATGGAGAAGTTCTTTGCGTGTGCATCGGTGTTGCCGATGATGTTGGCGGCGAAATAAAACGGCGGGATTCCGGCGGTAAGCCGCGCTTTTCCGAAGGTCGTTTCTTTCCCTATTGTACGACTGCCGGAGCTCCTGCCGCCGGGTGACAGGAAGGCGCGTTCGGCGCCGAACGGATCACGGGTGGCTCAGCGGCCTCCTTGAGCCGGCCGGCCGCTGCCTTCGTTGGTTCCGGCCCGTCTGGCCGCTGCGTTACGTAACGGTGCTACAGCGGGTACCCGCATCACCCGTCGCGACCGAACCCGCGGGGCAGTTCCTGTTCTGCCAGGGCTTCGAGGTCGAGGTCGTCAAGGGCTTCGATCGCCTGGTCCAGGAGTTCTGCGGTTGCCGTCGTCTCCAGCGCCTCTGGCAGGGCGTTCCGCCAGTCACGGTATTCCTCCCGGATCGCGATGATGGCGTCGATGGCGTCGTGCAGCCGCTGCCGGCGCGAGCGCCGGTCCGGCGGCGGGCGCCGCGCCGCCGGTGACTGACCCTCGCGCCGGCGCTGACGAAAGCGCCGTTGCCGTTCGGCGTTGGACAGTGCCATCGGGTTGCCTTTCTTGATCCCTTGCGCCCCGTTACGTAACGGGGTCCGGAGACCGGGACTTCCGGCCGCCGCGCAGGCTTCGGCTGGCCGTCGGCACAGGGGTGCGCCGTGACCCCGCCGGCCCGGGCGGTCCGGCGGCGTCAGCCTGTCGCGGCGGCGCAGATGACGTCGTTCCAGTCGGCGTGTTCGGGCGGACGGCGTCGCTGGAACGCGACCTGCGAGGGGACTTCGAGTTGGCGGCGCAAGGTATCGGCCTGGCGCTCTCCGGCCTCGTCGTGGTCCTGTGCGAGGACGACGGTGCGGACGTTGGGGAGGGTGCGGGCGGCGAGTCCGATCTGCTCGCGTTGTCGGCGCGAGGGGGCGCCGGCGGTGGAGAGGAAGGCCTGGCTGGGGTGGCACTGCTCAATCTGGGCCAGGCTGAGGGCGTCGACGGCGCCTTCGGTGATGACGAGGGTTTTCAGGTCGGCGGCGTGTCCGGCGCGGACGGCGAACAGGCTGCGGGAGCCGCCGGTGGCGAAGCGTCTCGCGCCGTCGGGCGGGCCGATCTCGAAGCCGGTGAGGCGGCGGTGGCGGTCGCGGTGGGCGAAGAGGACGCGGCCCTGGCGGTCGCGGCGGATCAGCGGGCGGGCGGCGGCGAGCGTCTCCGGGCGGATGCCGCGGCCGACCAGCCAGGCCGGCGCCGGATCCGGCAGGGCCGCGTGCCAGTGGCGGCGGAAGTCGCGCGCGGTGCCCGCGGGCTGGCCGTAGCGGGCGCGGATCTCGGCAAAGGAGAGGCCGCGACGGAGCAGGAAGTCGATCGCGGTACCGTGGTCATCGCTATCGAGGGTACTGAAGTAGACCCAGTGTCCGTTGGGGCACAGTTTCGTGACGAGTTTCGCCTGGCCCGGCGCGCGGAGCACGGGGTTCGCGCGGGTCGAGGCCTGGGGATCGCGGACGTATCCCCAGTCCGCCGCGATGCCCTCGAGCGGCCGGCGCTTGAGCGCGTCGAAGTCGACGTAGGTCATCCGGCTTCGCGCCGGGTGCGCCACGAATCACCGTCGATGGTGATGAGGGCGGCGTCGTGCATCAGTCGGTCGACGGTGCCGGCGATGCCGGCGGCGCTGGGGAAGACGCGGTCCCACTGGGCGAAGGCCAGCGTGGTGGTGACCAGGGTGGAGCGGCGCTGGTAGCGCCGCGAGACGAGGGCGTAGAGGAGGTCGGCCGCGGGGCTCTTGAGGGTCACGTATCCGATCTCGTCGAGGACCAGCAGGCGGGGCCGGGCGAGGATTCCGAGGCGGCGGCGCAGTTCGCTTCTCGAGGAGATCTCGACGAGTTTGTCGAGCAACTCCGGCGCTTTCTCGAAGCGGACGGTGTGGCCGTGCAGGAGCGCCTGGTGCGCGACGTTGGCGGCGATCATGGTCTTGCCGGTGCCCTGTCCGCCGACGAGCACGGCGTTGTCGGCCCGCTCGATGAAGGCGAGGCTCATCAGGGCCTCGACGCGGTCGCGGCTCAGGTCGCGCGGCCAGGTCCAGTCGAAGTCCGCCAGCGGCTTGAAGGCCGGCAGCCGCGCCCCGGCGCGGCGGCGGTCGTAGCTGCGGGTGTGGCGCACCCGTTCCTCGCTGGCGATCAGTTCCTCGACCCAGCCGGCGCTGCCGACCTCCTCCCAGCGTTCGAGCAGTCCGCGGAGGCCGAGGGCGGCGGCCCGTTTCCTGAGGTCGCTCATGACGCGTCCGGGTCAGCCGCGGCGGGCCGGTCGTAGGCGTCGAGGCGGGTCGCCCGGGGAGTCGTGCCGCGGCCGTCGCGGTCGGCGTCGGTGAGGCTGACAGGCGGCAGGCCCCGCTGGCGGCGGCGCTCCTCGAGGATGGCGCGCACCGTTTCGGGGTGATATGACCCGCGATCGTGCGCCATGGCGATCGCCCGGTCGACCTCGTCGGCGCCGTGCGTGTCGAGCAGCTTGGTCAGGATCCGGGCGCAGTACGTGACGTTCCGGCCCCGATGCCCGGCGTGCGCGAGCGTCTCCTCCGCCCGCGGCACGGCGCGCAGCAGCCGGTCGCGCAGGCTCATGGCCCGGCCGTGCCGCTTGCGCGCCGCCAGCGCCCGGGCATGCTCCGGGTCGCTGACGGCCTGCTGCCGGTCGTAGCAGCGCCGGTGGCGCGCGACCTCGCGGGTACCGTCGAGGAGGCGGACGGTGCTGCGGTCGGCGGCGAGGGTCAGCGTCGCTCCGGCGAAGTCGGGCGGGACGCTGTAGTCGTTCGTATCGAACCGTGCGTAACAGGTCCGGTCGATGCGCGCCGGGCGGATCTCGTGGCACGAGAAGGGTGCGTCCGGCAGCGGCACCAGCATCGGCTTTTCCCGCTCGTAGGCGTCCCGGACGAGCTGGCGGTCGTCGTCCGGCCAGGGCCGTTCGGCGGCGATGCCGGCGCACCACGCCCGGGCCGCGGCGTTGAGTTCGTCGAGCGGGGCCGAGAGGTCGCGGCCGGCGAAGAAGCTGGTGCGCACGAAGCGGACGCGGCGTTCCACGCGCCCCTTCTCCTGCGGTTGCCGGGGCCAGGCGGCGCTCGGCTCGAAGGCGTAGTGGGCGGCCAGCGCGAGCAGGGTCGAATGGAAGGTGACGGCCTTGCCCCGGCGCGTGATCACGGCGCTCTTGAGGTTGTCGAACAGAAGCCTTCTGGGCACACCGCCGAACGCCTCGAAGGCCTCGACATGGCCCTGCAGGAAGCTTGGCATCCGCGCGTCGTAAAACAGGCTGAGAGAGGTCTGGCGCGAATAGCTGAGGGTCACCAGCAGCCCCATCAGCGGGCGCCGCGCCTGGCCGATGTCGACCTTCCCGAACTCGGCCCAGTCGACCTGCGCCTGCTCCGCCGGCAGGAAGCGGAGCCGCAGCGACGGCTCGGGCCGCCGGGCGGGCCGGAGGTCGAGGGCGCGCAGGCTGTGGCGAAAGTGATCCTCCCCGCCCTGGTAGCCCCGCGCCTTGACCTGCCGCCAGAGCGTGCCGGCCGGCAGCCGCGGCTCCTCTTCGAGCTGCTTCCGGATGAAGGGCACGAAGGTGTCGATGAACTTCGCCCGCGGCCGCCGCTCCGCGCCGGCCGCCCGCAGCGCCCGCGTCACCGTACCGTGGTGTACGCCGAGATGCCGCGCGATGGTCCCGACCGGCCAGCCCTCGGCCCGCGACAGCCGCACGATCGTCGACCGCATCTCCTCGTCGATAGCCATGAAATCGCCTCTCGTTGTGTCTCCATGACGCGATCAGGGGTCCGCCAGCACCAGGTGCGAGCACACCCGACCGCAGATGACGCATCGAGGCACGGATTCGCGCCTCGATCGCGCCGGAAACACCCGACATAGGGGCTCTCGACGGGGTCCGGAAGAGTGGTCCGTAACGGTTGGGCGGAAAGCGGCGCCGGCCGGGGCCGAAGGAGCGGCGCGGACCGTGCCCGCGGCCGCCGCCCGGGCGGCCAGGCGCGCCCGGAGCGCCTGACGCCTCCGGTAGCGCTGCTGACGGATCCGGCCCGTCTCGCGCCCCCGCTCGGTGCGGCGGTAGCGCCTCCGCGCCGCCCGGCGGTTCTCGACCCGGGACCGCTCGCTGCAGGCCCGGGAGCAGTACATCTGGCCACGGTCGCAGGACCGGCAGATCACGACCTGCCGACGGCACCGCTGGCACGGGAACAGGCGTCCGGTCTGGCACATCGCTCCGCCCGAGAGCGAGGTAGACCCAAACGCCGAAATGCCGGATACTCCACGGGAGTTCGGTCCCCGTGACCAGCTCGTTCAGGTGCGGCGCCGGGATTCTTGCTGAATCTGTGCCGGCGCCGCATCGCTCTCTTCTTCCCTGCTGCGATACCACGCGGACACGGCCGTGGCAAAGCCGGCCCGACCGAACCGGCGACAAGAACGCACTCGATCTATCCCGAATGGTGCCGTGCGCCCGACCCCTGCCTCAGGCGCGAATCTCACTCCGACACAGTACGGAAATCCGGCCGCCGGCCGGCGCACACGATCGATACCCCACGGTACGACTCGACCAATAGGACCGTACAATGGGAAAAGGAACGATCCTGGCCAAAACGCGGCTTACCGCCAGAATCCCGCGCTTTTTCGCAGCCATCAACAGATGATCCAGTTCAGCATGATGGCACGTGCGAACGTCCACGCATCCTCGCCAGGACTTCCCGAGTGCGCCCGGATCGCTTCCCCCAGTTCGGCATATCCGGGGCCGCCTTCGTTCTGGTATTTCCTTGTCGGGGGAAGTCCCAGGACCTGGCACATGTCTTCCTGGTGAAGGCGCCGGATGGACCCGGTGCGTCTGATTCGGTCGTAGCGTTCCACGATGATTGCCGGTTCACCTGCAAACCTGCGGACTTCCGAATGCGCCGCCGGCAGTCCCAATGTCCGGGCCAGCGTCAGGCACAGGTGCTCGTTTTCAGCGTGGCCGTCAAGCCCGTGAACGGGTGGTTTCAGGATGTGGGTGGTTGGCACCGGGCCGTGCGGTACCCCCCAACGCCGACCGTCGAAGAGGAGCGCCGTCTTCGGCTGCGCACCAGCCAGGCTGAATTGACCGATATCGCCCGCGATCCGCCACGCGGCCTGATCTTCTTTCAGGAGCTGCAGGCGACCGGCGATATCGGCTTCGGTCATCCATTCGATTTGCTGGTCATCCCCCTGAAGCACGTCGTCAACCCGGTCCGGCCGCACCAGCTGGATGGCGCCAGGGCAGTCCTCACCAACTGCGGCAAGCAAGGCGAAGGCGTTGCGGGACGATACGTGGAACCGCTTCCCCCAGCGGTCCAGGATAATTTCGTTGTCGGGCAGCAGTCCCCGGAGCCAGGGCTCGATCCTGGCGTGCGCATGTTCGGCGACCAAGACCGGCATGGAAAGGGAGAGCGGATAAGCTGCATCCATGGACCGCCAGCGGTCATCGTAAATGAACGTCAGCCGGCCCCGCCGGTTGCGCTGAATCTCGCCCATGATCCGGCGGTCGGCCACGACCACAAGAACTCCGGTCATTTCTGAACTTCTCGAGCGGCGTTCACGACAGCGTCGATATCGACGGGCTCCAGGTCGTCGCTCGGCGAAAGCTGGCGAAAATCGGTATGGATTGTCAGCGGAAGGTCCAAGGCGGCAAGGGTGCGAAACACCAGTCCCAGTTCGGCCCGTGGCTTGCCCTGCTCAATGGCGACGATCCATTGTCGTCCGACCCCGGCCTTGTGCGCGAGCTCGTTTTGGCTCAGCTTGAGCTTGCGACGTCGGTCGCGGATGGCCAGACCGAGTTCCAGCGGGGTTCTGATTTGCATGACGGATCCGATGTCGTCGAACGACAACAGTGTACGCATGTCGTCGATCAACGACAAATCAAAGGTGTCGTCGAACGGAGACTTGCGTGATCGGGGAACAGCGCCGCCGGGAACGTGACCGGAAACAAGAGCTGGCGGGGTCGAGCACACCGGGCTCGAGATCAGCGTGCCGGACGCGGGCGGCCGGAAACCGGCAAGGGGCCGGTGCAAGAAAATCGCGGCAGATCCGGTGGCATGGACTGGCTGCCGGTGAAGTTGTTCATCGAGGCTCCTGATGAACCGCCCGGGAAGACCGTGCTCGATCTGGACGCAACCGACGGTCCGCTGCACGGGAACCAGGAAGGTCTGCTTTCACGGGTATTACAAAGAAACGCCGCTATCTCCCGCCGTACAGTACTTGCGGCGACTTTTCCGTGCACCCGACCGCACCGGCGGGCGATACGGACTTCCGCCGGTGCACCCTTGACAGGAGTGAGTAGTGTGTAATATATACGACACATGACGCATTTTGGGCCCACCATCCGCACGATCCGCAAGCGACTGCGCGAGACAGACCGGCGCTATTCGCTGCGCCAGGTTGCCGGGCGCGTCGGCATCGAGTCGGCGTACCTCAGCAAGATCGAGCGTGGTGAGGTGGCTCCGCCATCGGAAGCGACCACGGTAAAGCTTGCGCAGGACCTGGGCGAGGATCCGGATGTCATGCTGGCCCTTGCGGGCAAGGTCTCCACCGACCTGCAGAACATCATCCGCAAACGGCCGCGTCTGTTCTCGGATCTGATCCGCCAGTTGAAGGCAGCCCCTGACGAGGCCGTGTTGCGGTTGATGCGCGAAGTGCGAGAGGGCAATTGGTGAAAGGAACATCAATGATCGTACTCAAGAAGAACCGTCTGAAATTCCGTTTCCCGGAGGTGCATGACGAGGCGCGCTGCACCATTGAATTTCAGCGTACCCTGCGCATTCCGGATGACGGAAACGACTATTCCCTGCCGCCGGGTCTGGGTTCGTTCCCGTTGCGGCATCTCGACGACTACGCTTCGCGCCTGCCGGAAGCGTGGCGTGAACGGGGTGGCGTGATCGCTCCCATGCACCAGGCCGAGGCGATGTGGATCAACTTCGAATCGGAGTATCCGTTCGCGGTGAAGGTCGCGACCGGAAAGATCTGTGCGATTACGGGCGATCCCTGGGTCGACCGGCTGAACCAGGATCCGCAGGATTACGTGGTGCTGCCCGACCAGCCCTGGCTTGATGGCTATTGCGTCGAGAAAGGGGTGATTCGCCAGTTTGTCTCCATGCCGCTCGGAAAGGGCTACACCGTCGAGGAGCAGCTGACCGGCGCCGGGATCCACGGCGGTGTTCAGTTGCTGGTCTACCCCATGAAGGCCGAGCGCTACAACAGGGAACGGGAAGACGCCGTCAGCTATTTTTATTGCTGCGTACCTGACATGTGCGATATGGGCGTCGCGCCGGGCGGGCGGATGGAGCAGGAGGTCTACGATGATCCTCATGACCTCGCGGCCTGGGACCAGCGGCACAGCAGCCGCTGCTTTGTCTCGTTGCTGAATACCACCCAGTGGATGGCGGTCACCGGCGAGCGGCCTCCGACCGAACCGCCGACCGCGCGGCAGTACAACGATCTTGGTCTGCCGTGGTTCGACTACTACGGTGGAGATGCGCACGCCGTGGCCGGCAGCGAGAAATTGCGGAAACTCTCGAGCGTTACCCGGCACGCGAATGCAACGAATCAAGAGTTGGTGCTGGACAACGAAACGCTTTCGCCCTCGCTCGTGGTCAAGCTGGGGAAAGCGCGACCGGTGCGGGAAAGCACCTGGCAGGGGGCTTCGATCTGAAAGGCATGATTTGCGCCCGGCCGCCCGGGCCTCGGGATGGCCTGGCTGCCCACCTGGAAACGGTGGCGAGGTAGTTTCGGGGCCGGCCATTTGGTACTTGATGGGCCGCCCCGCCCGCCATGGAGATTCGGTGCGCCAGGCAAGCTGGTACCGGTGTTTGCGGGTCAGTTACAGGGGATCAAGGCGAGGCGTCGGTAGGGATTTGTGTGGGCATGGCGTATTGAGCGCCGAGAACATGAGGATCGGAGTGCCGGGGTTTTCGAATCGGCCGAAGACCACGCCGCCTTCCCCGCCCGAGTGGGGACGGCGAGACCGGCGGCGTCCTTGTATTGCGGAGATGGCTATCATGTGATCCTATGCATGACGACGTGAGATGGTCATGGTGACAGTCAAGCTGGTCCAGGCCAAAGCGTGTCTCAGGGAACTCCTCGGCAAGATGGAGGCCGGTCAGGGGGTGGTTATCGCCCGCCGCGGCAAAGCCGTGGCGCACGGGTCTGCTGCCGTCCGCTTCAAGAAACCGCTGCGGCGGCGGGCGCCGGCGGAATTTCGGGCGGCCGTGAGCGGTTGCTTCCTCTCTCAGCCGAGTTGCTGCGCGAGGTTCGGGACGAACAACGCTTCTGATGTCGGCGGATGGTTCGAATGCGCTATTTCGACACCAGTTTCCTCGTTCCTCTCGTGCTTCCGGAAGCCACCAGCGATCCGATCGCAAGACTCTTTGAGGGTCTGCTGGCAGAGGATCTGGCCGTCAGCCATTGGACTCGGGTCAAGTTCGCTTCGATGTTTGCACGCGTAGTCCGCATGGGCAAGCCGGATGCCGTCGCGGCACACGATGCTGGTTCACGGTTCGATGCCATGACCGAGGAGCCCTTCATCGTGCTGTTGTCCGATCACGTCGACTTCGACCGGGATCGGGAATGGTTTTGCCGTTTCGAGACCGGCCTTGGAACCGGAGAGGCCCCTGCATCTTGCCATGGCGAGCAACCACTGAGCGGCGGCAACCCACTGCCTCGACAAGGTTTGATATCAGCGGGAACGAAGCCGGGTTCGCCCCGCAAGCGCAGGAATCGTCCTTCCTGCGTCGTGCCAACGCGCTTTCCACGCTCTATCCGCACGGCGGCAGCTGCGAGAAGCGCGTGCTGGACGCCATGCTTCTGGCCGTGCCGAATTGACAACACGACGAACCGGTTCGTCGAACGGCATTCCGCTAACAGACCGGCCGGTCAAGGCTGACAACCCGAATGAACGGAGGGTAGAGAAATGACCGAAGAAACCGAACTGCTGGATCGCATCACCGTGCGGCGGATGTCTTTGGCGGCAAGCCGATCATCCGCGATATGCGCGTCGCAGTCGAGCATGTCCTGGGCAAGCTGGCGGCGGGAGACAGCGCAGAAACCATACTCGACGAATATCCCTTTCTCGAGCCCGAGGACATCCGCGCCTGTCTGGTTTTCGCCCATCGTTCTCTGGCCGGCGAACGTGTCCATGATCGAATCTCTCGGCACGAAGCTTCGTGAAATTCCTTCTCGATGTCTGCGTGGCATCGCGCATCGCGCATCCCGCATCGGACCCTGCTCGATCTCGGACACGATGTGCTCTCCGCCAGCGACGGATACACGAATGCCTCGGCCGAAGCACTGCTCGCGATCGCCTACCGGAAAACCCGGAACGGTTCGGCGGGGATTATTTTCGCGGCGTAAAATCAAGGGGTGGAGCTCCGGTGCTCCGCCGAAATTCTTCGAAGCACCTCATTGCAGCAAGTACGGGCTCCATCCGTTCAGCGGAAGTTGTTCGCTGACGGCACGGAAGCACGGATCGGGCGACCGGACCGTGCCGGTCAACCCGGCCCGCCTTGTCGAACGCAACCCTCCCCGTATCATGACCGTCAAACGGGCGCGGCAGGGCGTCCCCTCTCAGGAGTGCCCATGAACCTATTCGGTATTGGTCGGTCCGTGAAGCGGGCCGAAGATCCCCGCTTTCTCACCGGCAAGGGACGCTACACGGCCGACCACGTGCTTCCCGGCCAGACCTGGATGCAGGTGGTCCGCTCGCCGATGGCCTGTGCAGACATTCGTTCCGTCGACACCCGTGCTGCGTCCGCGGCCGAAGGTGTGCTCGGCGTCTTTACCGCCAAGGACCTGGCGGCGGCGGACGTCGGTACCCTGCCTTGCCTGTACGCAGGGAAGAACCGGGACGGAACGGACCACCAGGTTCCGACGCGTCCGGCGCTTGCGGACGGACGGGTGCGATATGTCGGGGAGCCGGTGGCCATCGTCGTGGCCGAAACGGCGAACCTCGCGCGCGATGCCGCCGAACTGGTGGAGGTCGACTATGCCGAGCGCCCGGCGGTCACCGATACCGCTGCCGCCCTGGTCGAGAATGCTCCGCAGGTACACGACACCATTGCCCGCAATCGTTGCTTCGACTGGGCCCTTGGCGACGAGGCCGAGACCGAGGCCGCGTTCGGGAAGGCGGCGCGGGTGGTCTCGCTCGAACTGGTGAACAATCGACTGGTCCCGAACCCGATGGAATGCCGGGCGGCCATCGGCAGCTACGAGGAGGGCAGCGGTTACTCGATTACCTGTGGTTCGCAGGGGGTGCACCTGATCCAGGGGCAGCTCGCGAAGATCCTGGGGGTCAAGGCCAGCGAAATGCAGGTGCGCACGAGTGACGTGGGCGGCGGTTTCGGGATGAAGATCTTTCTGTATCCGGAGTACGTGCACGTGCTGTTTGCCGCCCGGGCGCTGGGGCGGCCGGTCCGCTGGATTTCCGAGCGTTCCGAGGCCTTTGTTTCGGACACCCACGGCCGCGACCACGTTACCCGGGCCGAGCTCGCGCTGGATGCGGACGCCCGCTTCCTCGGGCTTCGCGTGCATACGGTTGCGAACTTGGGCGCCCAGTGCTCGAACTTCGGAATTTTCGTTCCGACGCTGGCGGGCACCGCAATGCTCGCTGGCTGCTACCGGACCCCGGCGGTGTATGCGCACGTGCAGGGGGTGTTCACCAACACGCCGCCGGTCGATGCCTACCGGGGCGCCGGCCGGCCCGAAGCGGCGTTTGTCGTCGAGCGGCTGGTGGACAAGGCCGCCCGGGAACTCGGCCTTGCCCCGGGCGAGATTCGGCGGCGCAACTTCATCCGTGCGGACGAGATGCCGTTCACCACGCCCATGGGGGAGACCTACGACACCGGCGATTTCGTCAAGAACATGGAGGATGCCATCGCGAAATCGTACTGGGATGAGTTTCCGGCCCGGCGCGACTTCTCCGAGCGACACGGACGGCTTCGCGGAATCGGGCTCGCGAGTTACATCGAGGCCTGCTCGGGGGGCGGGCCCGAAGAGGCCACCATCGAGATCGATGCGGACGGCCGCGCCCGGGTGCTGATCGGGACCCAGTCCAACGGGCAGGGCCACGAAACCGCGTACCGGCAGATCGTGTCCGAGCGCCTGGGGCTTTCGTTCGACCAGATCGACATCGTCCAGGGCGATACTTCCGTGATCGGATTCGGGTCCGGGACCGGCGGGTCCCGTTCGGTTCCGGTGGGCGGCGCGGCGTTGTCGGATGCCGCGCTGCAGGTGATTCGGCGGGGTCGCAGTCTCGCAGCCGACCAGTTGGAGGCATCGGCCGATGACATCGAGTTCCGGGACGGCCAGTTCATCGTGCCGGGCACCGATCTTTCGGTCTCTCTCGGCGAGGCCTCCCGGCGCGCTTCCGAGGCCGGCGACCCGCTGTCGGAAGCCGCCAGATGGACTCCGCCCGCCGCCACGTTTCCGAACGGCACCCACGTGTGTGAACTGGAGATCGATCTGGAAACCGGGGTGGTGCAGATCGTGCAGTACACGGTGGTGGACGATTTCGGCACCGTCATCAATCCGGTGCTGCTCGAGGGCCAGGTCCAGGGCGGAATCGTACAGGGGCTCGGACAGGCACTGCTGGAGCGTACGCAATACGATTCCGACACCGGTCAACTGCTGAGCGCCTCGTTCATGGATTACGCCATGCCGCGGGCCGATAACGCGCCGTCGTCCATCGATTTCAGGTATAATGTCGTACCGTCGACCACCAACGCGTTGGGAATGAAGGGGGCCGGGGAAGCGGGGGCCATCGGCTCTCCACCCGCCATCATCAACGCCGTTGTCGATGCGCTTCAGCCGTACGGTGTGGAACATGTTGACATGCCGGCAACACCGGAGCGGATCTGGTCGCTGATCGATACTGCCTCCCGCCGCACTGCCTGAGACCACTTTCTTGTTTGATCCCACTGATCGGCCGGGGCGCCCCGGCTGGCAATTCCTGCACACGCCCGGGCCGACCAACATCCCGCGGCGGATCACGGCCGCAATGGCGGCACCGCAGGCGGACCACCGGAGCCCGGAGTTCCTTGCGGTTGCCGAGCGGGCCTACCTGGGCCTGAAGAAACTCCTCGAGACCCGGTCACCGGTGGCGCTGATGAGTGCGCCCGGCCACGGCGCGTGGGAGGCCGCGCTGGTCAACCCGCTGAGTCCCGGCGACCGCGTGCTCATGGCGGAAACCGGCTTCTTTTCGCAGCGCTGGAAGGAAATGGCCGAGCGGCTGGGCCTGGAGGTCGACTACCTTCCCGGCGACTGGCGCACCGGGGTTGATGCCAACCGGGTGGAAGAGCGCCTGCGGGCGGACGGGTCGCAACGCATCAAGGCCGTCTGCGTGGTGCACAACGAAACGTCGACGGGCGTGTTGAGCGATCTTCCGGCGGTCCGGTCGGCAATGGATGCCGCCGGGCATCCGGCGCTGCTGATCGCCGATGTCATTTCTTCCTTTGCGTCGATCCCCTACCGCCATGATGCGTGGCGTGTGGATATCTGTGTGGGCGGCAGCCAGAAGGGGCTCATGCTGCCGCCCGGGCTGGCCTTCAATGCGTTGTCAGAGCGGGCGCTCGAAGCCGCCCGGTCGGCGGGCGGCTGCCCGCGCTACTTCTGGGACTGGGATCAGCACCTCGGACCGGAAGGCTCCCTGGGATTCATTTCCACGCCGGCCATTCCGCTTTGGTACGGGCTGGCAACAGCTCTCGAGATGCTGTTCGAAGAGGGGCCCGACAGGGTATGTGCCCGGCACCGCCGGATCGCCCGGGCGGTACGGGCGGCCGTGGCGGGATGGGGGCTCGAACTGGTCAGCACCAACCCGGCCGAACACAGTGATTCGGTCACCGCGATCCTGCTGTCCGAAGGGGCGGATCCCGAGGCGTTCCGGACGCTGTGCCGGGATCGGTACGGTGTCGCCCACGCGGCGGCCATCGGCCAGTGGGCAGCGAAGGGATTCCGTATCGGTCACCTCGGGGCGCTGAGCGAAGCGATGATTCTCGGTTCTCTGGGGGCGACGGAACTGGCCCTGGCGGATGCGGGCGTGCCCCATCAGGCCGGCGGTGCGGCGGCGGCGCTGGCCAGCCTGCAGGAGGACCGTCCGGCGTCAGCCGACTGACCGCGCCGGACAAGTTCCCGGCGGCGTCAGCCGAAGGCTTCTTCCCAGGTTCCCCGTGTTGCGGCCCGCGAGTATTCCGTGGAACGGTTCTCGAAGAAATTGGTGTGCTCAAGGGCATTGAGCATTTCGTCCATCCACGGCAGCGGGTTGACCTTGGCGTCATAAAGGGGCGGCAGGCCAAGACGGTCGAGGCGGCGGTCGGCGATATACCGGATGTAGGCCTTCACCTCGTCGCCGGTGAGGCCCTCGACCCCGCCCATTTCGAAGGCCCGGTCGATGAAGGCATCCTCGTGGCCGACGACGGTTTCGCAGGCTTCCAGCAGGTCTTTCGCCAGCCCGTCGGTATCGATATCCGGGTTTTCCTGCAAAAAGGTCCGGTAGAGGCGCACGATCGAGTTCGTGTGCAGGGTCTCGTCCCGGGCCGACCACGTGATGATCTGCCCCATTCCCTTCATCTTGTTGAAGCGCGGAAAATTCAGCAGTACCGCGAAACTGGCGAAGAGCTGAATCCCCTCGGTGAAGGCTCCGAACATGGCGAGGGTGCGGGCGATGTCTTCCTTGGTTTCCGTGCCGAACCCCTGCATGTAGTCGTACTTGTCGCGCATCTCCTTGATGTTGAGGAAGGCTTCATATTCGACTTCCGGTATGCCGACCGTATCGAGGAGATGCGAATACGCGGCAATGTGCACCGTCTCCATGTTGGAGAACGCGGCGAGCATCATCTGGACCTCGGTGGGTTCGAACACGCGTGCGTAGTGGCGCATGTAGCAGTTGTTGACCTCGACGTCCGACTGGACGAAGAACCGGAAGATCTGGGTCAGCAGGTTTCGCTCGGCCTCGGTGAGTTTCTCGCTCCAGTCCTTGACGTCTTCGGCGAGCGGGACTTCTTCCGGAAGCCAATGGATGCGCTGCTGCTGCAGCCAGGCTTCGTAGGCCCACGGGTAGCGGAACGGCTTGTAGACGGGGTTCGCCTTGAGCAGGGACATGCCGGTCACGCCGTTTCCGAAGAAAAATCTTCGGAAACTCCCCAAATCGGGATGATCATGCAGATAGCCATGGTTTTCTCGTCAGCTTCAGCGAATATCGTTGCCATTTCTTCCAATCCTCCTGTTTCTCCGAGACGACGAAGCTCAACGGTCAGACCCGGATCTGTCGATGCCAGGTCGGTTCGCTCGAAAAGCCCCTGTGCCCATTCCCCGAAGATCCGTCTCAGGCTCTCGTCGCCCGGGCCCTGCAGCAGCACGGCCAGCCTTTGCAGATTCGGCTCCATGCGGTCCCTGTTCCAGCGCGATCTGCATCGTCACGAGGTTGTCCTTCGGAAGACCCGTGACACGAAGTGTGTGTTCATCCGCCAGAAGATAGCGCTGATGCAACTGGACCGGTGCGAGGGTCACGCCGGCCGGGGCGATCAGATTGCCGATTTCCTCCGGAGCCGACCATCGGGATCTGCTATTGTACAGGACAATCGGAAGCCGGTCGCCCCCTTGTTGGTTTGAGGAGTATATTCTTTTTTTTATCCATAATATGTTCTTAATCTCTGGTAGTAGCCGGCTAGCGCGCATTTCTCACCAGCGCCCGACACGACGGCACTGAGCGCACTGAACACCGATTCAGCCGGCGTTCGGGTCGGGAATCGCACCACGGAGGCCTGGCAACCCGCTCTCGGAGGTCGGTGAGGGGTCTCATGAGGCCGATTCGGCGGCGGGCACGTGGAAATAACCGGACGCAGGACAAACTCCGCCGGCGGCGCTCCAGAGCAGCGCGTCGAATCCCTGTAGTGAACGGTCCGTGGGTGGGCGGTCAGGCGGGGCCGGCGCGGGCCGGCGGCGCCCGCAGGGCCGCGAGCACGTGGGCGAACAGCGACTGGAGCGGATAGACCGACGCGAACGCGATGCGGATCCGGCGCCGGCTGACGGTGATGCGGGTACCGATCTTGAACAGCCGGGTGCAGATCGTGTCGGCCGTGGCCCGGGCCAGCGCGGTGCCCGACAGGCCAAACCGGCGCAGCAGGGTCATCAGCATCCCGGCGAAGGTCGAGAAGTACAGTCGCAACTGGTTGGAACGCATCTTGGCGGTCGAGGTCCGATCGGCAAAGAGCCAGAGTTGGTGTTCCTTGATGCGGTTCTCCATGTCCCCTCGGGCGCTGTTGATGGCTGCGAAAAAGCGCGGGATTCTGGCGGTAAGCCGCGTTTTGGCCAGGATCGTTCCTTTTCCCATTGTACGGTCCTATTGGTCGAGTCGTACCGTGGGGTATCGATCGTGTGCGCCGGCCGGCGGCCGGATTTCCGTACTGTGTCGGAGTGAGATTCGCGCCTGAGGCAGGGGTCGGGCGCACGGCACCATTCGGGATAGATCGAGTGCGTTCTTGTCGCCGGTTCGGTCGGGCCGGCTTTGCCACGGCCGTGTCCGCGTGGTATCGCAGCAGGGAAGAAGAGAGTGATGCGGCGCCGGCACAGATTCACCCAGAATCCCGGCGCCGCACCTGAACGAGCCGGTCACGGGGACCGAACTCCCGTGGAGTATCCGGCATTCCGGCGTTTGGGTCTACCTCGCTCTCGGGCGGAGCGATGTGCCGGACCGGACGCCTGTTCCCGTGCCAGCGGTGCCGTCGGCAGGTCGTGATCTGCCGGTCCTGCGACCGCGGCCAGATGTACTGCTCCCGGGCCTGCAGCGAGCGGTCCCGGGTCGAGAACCGCCGGGCGGCGCGGAGGCGCTACCGCCGCACCGAGCGGGGGCGCGAGACGGGCCGGATCCGTCAGCAGCGCTACCGGAGGCGTCAGGCGCTCCGGGCGCGCCTGGCCGCCCGGGCGGCGGCTGCGGGCCCGTTCCGCGCCGCTCCTTCGGCCCCGGCTGGCGCCGCTTTCCGCCCAACCGTTACGGACCACTCTTCCGGACCCCGGCGCGAGCCCCTATGTCGGGTGTTTCCGGCGCGATCGAGGCGCGAATCCGTGCCTCGATGCGTCATCTGCGGTCGGGTGTGCTCGCATCTGGTGCTGGCGGACCCCTGATCGCGTCATGGAGACACAACGGGAGGCGATTTCATGGCTATCGACGAGGAGATGCGGTCGACGATCGTGCGGCTGTCGCGGGCCGAGGGCTGGCCGGTCGGGACCATCGCGCGGCATCTCGGCGTACACCACGGTACGGTGACGCGGGCGCTGCGGGCGGCCGGCGCGGAGCGGCGGCCGCGGGCGAAGTTCATCGACACCTTCGTGCCCTTCATCCGGAAGCAGCTCGAAGAGGAGCCGCGGCTGCCGGCCGGCACGCTCTGGCGGCAGGTCAAGGCGCGGGGCTACCAGGGCGGGGAGGATCACTTTCGCCACAGCCTGCGCGCCCTCGACCTCCGGCCCGCCCGGCGGCCCGAGCCGTCGCTGCGGCTCCGCTTCCTGCCGGCGGAGCAGGCGCAGGTCGACTGGGCCGAGTTCGGGAAGGTCGATATCGGCCAGGCGCGGCGCCCGCTGATGGGGCTGCTGGTGACCCTCAGCTATTCGCGCCAGACCTCTCTCAGCCTGTTTTACGACGCGCGGATGCCGAGCTTCCTGCAGGGCCATGTCGAGGCCTTCGCAGCGTTCGGCGGTGTGCCCAGAAGGCTCCTGTTCGACAACCTCAAGAGCGCCGTGATCACGCGCCGGGGCAAGGCCGTCACCTTCCATTCGACCCTGCTCGCGCTGGCCGCCCACTACGCCTTCGAGCCGAGCGCCGCCTGGCCCCGGCGGCCGCAGGAGAAGGGGCGCGTGGAACGCCGCGTCCGCTTCGTGCGCACCAGCTTCTTCGCCGGTCGCGACCTCTCGGCCCCGCTCGACGAACTCAACGCCGCGGCCCGGGCGTGGTGCGCCGGCATCGCCGCCGAGCGGCCCTGGCCGGACGACGACCGCCAGCTCGTCCGGGACGCCTACGAGCGGGAAAAGCCGATGCTGGTGCCGCTGCCGGACGCACCCTTCTCGTGCCACGAGATCCGCCCGGCGCGCATCGACCGGACCTGTTACGCACGGTTCGATACGAACGACTACAGCGTCCCGCCCGACTTCGCCGGAGCGACGCTGACCCTCGCCGCCGACCGCAGCACCGTCCGCCTCCTCGACGGTACCCGCGAGGTCGCGCGCCACCGGCGCTGCTACGACCGGCAGCAGGCCGTCAGCGACCCGGAGCATGCCCGGGCGCTGGCGGCGCGCAAGCGGCAGGGCCGGGCCATGAGCCTGCGCGACCGGCTGCTGCGCGCCGTGCCGCGGGCGGAGGAGATGCTCGCGCACGCCGGGCATCGGGGCCGGAACGTCACGTACTGCGCCCGGATCCTGACCAAGCTGCTCGACACGCACGGCGCCGACGAGGTCGACCGGGGGATCGCCATGGCGCACGATCGCGGGTCATATCACCCCGAAACGGTGCGCGCCATCCTCGAGGAGCGCCGCCGCCAGCGGGGCCTGCCGCCTGTCAGCCTCACCGACGACGACCGCGACGGCCGCGGCACGACTCCCCGGGCGACCGGCCTCGACGCCTACGACCGGCCCGCCGCGGCCGACCGGGACGCGTCATGAGCGACCTCAGGAAACGGGCCGCCGCCCTCGGCCTCCGCGGACTGCTCGAACGCTGGGAGGAGGTCGGCAGCGCCGGCTGGGTCGAGGAACTGATCGCCAGCGAGGAACGGGTGCGCCACACCCGCAGCTACGACCGCCGCCGCGCCGGGGCGCGGCTGCCGGCCTTCAAGCCGCTGGCGGACTTCGACTGGACCTGGCCGCGCGACCTGAGCCGCGACCGCGTCGAGGCCCTGATGAGCCTCGCCTTCATCGAGCGGGCCGACAACGCCGTGCTCGTCGGCGGACAGGGCACCGGCAAGACCATGATCGCCGCCAACGTCGCGCACCAGGCGCTCCTGCACGGCCACACCGTCCGCTTCGAGAAAGCGCCGGAGTTGCTCGACAAACTCGTCGAGATCTCCTCGAGAAGCGAACTGCGCCGCCGCCTCGGAATCCTCGCCCGGCCCCGCCTGCTGGTCCTCGACGAGATCGGATATGTGACCCTCAAGAGCCCCGCGGCCGACCTCCTCTACGCCCTCGTCTCGCGGCGCTACCAGCGCCGCTCCACCCTGGTCACCACCACGCTGGCCTTCGCCCAGTGGGACCGCGTCTTCCCCAGCGCCGCCGGCATCGCCGGCACCGTCGACCGACTGATGCACGACGCCGCCCTCATCACCATCGACGGTGATTCGTGGCGCACCCGGCGCGAAGCCGGATGACCTACGTCGACTTCGACGCGCTCAAGCGCCGGCCGCTCGAGGGCATCGCGGCGGACTGGGGATACGTCCGCGATCCCCAGGCCTCGACCCGCGCGAACCCCGTGCTCCGCGCGCCGGGCCAGGCGAAACTCGTCACGAAGCTGTGCCCCAACGGACACTGGGTCTACTTCAGTACCCTCGATAGCGATGACCACGGTACCGCGATCGACTTCCTGCTCCGTCGCGGCCTCTCCTTCGCCGAGATCCGCACCCGCTACGGCAAACCCGCGGGCACCGCGCGCGACTTCCGCCGCCACTGGCACGCGGCCGTACCGGACCCGGCGCCGGCCTGGCTGGTCGGCCGCGGCATCCGCCCGGAGACGCTCGCCGCCGCCCGCCCGCTGATCCGCCGCGACCGCCACGGCCACGTCCTCTTCGCCCACCGCGACCGCCACCGCCGCCTCACCGGCTTCGAGATCGGCCCGCCCGACGGCGCGAGACGCTTCGCCACCGGCGGCTCCCGCAGCCTGTTCGCCGTCCGCGCCGGACACGCCGCCGACCTGAAAACCCTCGTCATCACCGAAGGCGCCGTCGACGCCCTCAGCCTGGCCCAGATTGAGCAGTGCCACCCCAGCCAGGCCTTCCTCTCCACCGCCGGCGCCCCCTCGCGCCGACAACGCGAGCAGATCGGACTCGCCGCCCGCACCCTACCCAACGTCCGCACCGTCGTCCTCGCACAGGACCACGACGAGGCCGGAGAGCGCCAGGCCGAAGCCTTGCGCCGTCAACTCGAGGTCCCCTCGCAGGTCGCGTTCCAGCGACGGCGTCCGCCCGAACACGCCGACTGGAACGACGTCATCTGCGCCGCCGCGACAGGCTGACGCCGCCGGAACGCCCGGGCCGGCGGGGTCACGGCGCACCCCTGTGCCGACGGCCAGCCGAAGCCTGCGCGGCGGCCGGAAGTCCCGGTCTCCGGACCCCGTTACGTAACGGGGCGCAAGGGATCAAGAAAGGCAACCCGATGGCACTGTCCAACGCCGAACGGCAACGGCGCTTTCGTCAGCGCCGGCGCGAGGGTCAGTCACCGGCGGCGCGGCGCCCGCCGCCGGACCGGCGCTCGCGCCGGCAGCGGCTGCACGACGCCATCGACGCCATCATCGCGATCCGGGAGGAATACCGTGACTGGCGGAACGCCCTGCCAGAGGCGCTGGAGACGACGGCGACCGCAGAACTCCTGGACCAGGCGATCGAAGCCCTTGACGACCTCGACCTCGAAGCCCTGGCAGAACAGGAACTGCCCCGCGGGTTCGGTCGCGACGGGTGATGCGGGTACCCGCTGTAGCACCGTTACGTAACGCAGCGGCCAGACGGGCCGGAACCAACGAAGGCAGCGGCCGGCCGGCTCAAGGAGGCCGCTGAGCCACCCGTGATCCGTTCGGCGCCGAACGCGCCTTCCTGCCACCCGGCGGCAGGAGCTCCGGCAGTCGTACAATAGGGAAAGAAACGACCTTCGGAAAAGCGCGGCTTACCGCCGGAATCCCGCCGTTTTATTTCGCCGCCAACAGGCGCAGTACACTTTTTCGTACAGCGGCTGTGCGCCGACCGAATCCGCCGGCAGGTTGGTGACGACGAAACGCGGATTCGCGCCTCTCAGTCCCGGCAGCCACTCGGCCTTGCCGACCACCCGGCGGGTGCGGCTCCAGGATTTCTGGGTCCGATAACGCCGGTCCCGGAACCGCCGGGACGCCTGCCCCGTGGCGGCGCAGCGGCGCCGGGACTTGTGCAGCGCCTTCGCCAGCCACTTTTCCAGACGGTTATTGCGGGCCAGACCGAACACGTAGTCGAGGCCAGTCTCTTCACACCAGGTCAAGAGTTCATCGCGGCAGAAGCCGGCGTCGCCGCGCACCAGGATCGGGAGGTTCGGCCAGACGGCGCGGATCTGGGCCACGATCCGCTTCAGTTCCTCCACCGATCCTTTCGCCGGATCGACATCGGCCGGACGCAGCCGGGCGCACAGGACGAAGTCGCCGCAAGTGATGTACAACGGAAGATAGCAGTATTCGTCGTACTAGCCGTGGTAGAACCGCCCCTCCTGGTTCCCGTACAGCGGATCGTTGGTCGCATCCAGATCGAGCACGATCTCCCCGGGCGGTTCGTCATGAGCCTCGAGGAACAATTGCACCAGCAGCGAGTCCATCGCCGCCGGGTCGGCCGCGATTTTCTTGTACCGGTCTCCGGCCGCCGTGTCCGGCTCGCTGAGCTCGAGCCGGTTCAGGGTGCTGGAACCCGCCAGCGCCTGTCCCCGGTCCCGCTCCCGGCGGCGCTGTTCCCCGGTGAGATCCTGGCACCCGCTTGCCAGCGCCAGCAGGCTGTCCGTGCGCAGACGGTCGTGATCGTTCAAATCCTCATACCCCGCCGCCAGCCCCAGTACCCGCTGGGCGACCAGCGTCTCCAGACGATGCTCAATGCGCGTTTCTGCGCGATGATCCGCGATGATCCTGGAAGCAGCCAGCCAGACGCTCCGTCACGCGGAACCGCTGGTCGACCTCCCGCAGGAGCAGTACGCCGCCGTCCGTCGTCAGCCGACCGCCGTCGAAACACCCCTCCACTCGACGGCGACCCAGGCCTTCAAAACACAACTGCTTCGGGGTACACTCTGGTTGCATGGGACCTCTCCGTGGCACACCGATAAGGTGTTGATTCGTCGGTTTGTACCACGGTTTTGGTCCCATGTACAGTCTTGTTGGTGAGAAATCCGGGCTAGTATTTTGTCTTCACGTGTCTACCGACTGTGCCATAGCATTGATAGCCAGTTTGCTTATGTCTGTGTTGGTTCAATGTGGCATCGTATTTCTTCCTGTAAAAGGTCTTTCCGCAAACGGTGCACTTGAATACGTATGTTGGACCACTTGCAGCCGGGAAACTCGTGTTTCTGGTCGCACTGCGTGGTGCAGGTGAACGCCAAACGGTCCTAGTGCTGCGGCCTACCCCGGTTGTGTGTCCACCGGAACGGGTTGTCCTCGGAATGCTCTGAAGTCCCGATGGCATCAGCTCGATTGGGTATCGCGGCGTGAATGGCGTCTGGGTGGGTTTGACTCCGAGAATGCTGTCGACCAAATAGCTACGCGACCGGCCGCTGTCC
The DNA here is from genome assembly GCA_965203385.1 of Alphaproteobacteria bacterium. Lineage (GTDB taxonomy): Bacteria > Pseudomonadota > Alphaproteobacteria > TMED109 > TMED109 > VXPW01. The sequence continues at coordinate 276,993 of OZ241893.1, read as the reverse complement.
GCGCGTACGGCCATGAGCAATACGTCTCCGGCCTGCGAGCGGCGGAGTGAGTAGGCTTCGATTGCGCGTGTTGAACGATTGCCCTGTCTGTTGCGGTAGTCGATCTCTACAAGCAGGCGGTTTGCCGTGAACACTCGGGCGGGCCGGGCCGAGCTCTAGCGTGGCGGCCTAGAGCGCACGCTTTGGGTCGTCGATATCTGCGCCGGATCTCGGGGCTTGGCGGTGTTGTCTTCCCCTGTTTTTTGGACAACGGGCCGGTGGTCCGGGATCGTGCGCAGAGGAAGTTTCAGGCCGGTTTGGGTCGGGCCGTCCTGGCACTCCAGTCGATTCGGAAGGTGTGGTCGCCCACACGCCGCACTTGGGTCGGGCCGTCCTGGCACTCCCGGCTTGAGTACGCCGCACTCTTTGAGTTGTCGCAGCCACCGGGGGGCATTGCGATCGACCAGCAGGGCTTCGTAATCGATGTCGGGGTCGCGATACGGGACATCGTCCCGCAGCATGGCATAGAGAGCACGTGCCATCTTGTGGGCGGTGGCCACGATGGCGCGCTTATAGCCACGGCGTGCGGTCAACACCTTCCGGTAGCTGGCGAATTGACAGTTCTTGGTACGTGCGGCTCCGTGGGCGGCCTCCACCAGCAGGGTGCGCAGGTAGCGGGAGCCCTTGAGCGTGGTGGCTTTCCGGCGTTTGCCGGCGCTCTCGTGATTGCCTGGTGCCAGTCCGGCCCAGGCCGTAAACGCCTCGGCGGACGCGAACGGCGTGACGTCGGGACCGCCGATCTCGGCGAGGATCGCGGCGGCGCCGATCCGGTCGATCCCGGGCAGGGTCTGGAGGAGGATCAGCTGGGAAGCGTACGGCCGAAACGCGTACGGCCTGTGGGCGGTGGCCAAACGCCTCGACGGCCGCGATGCGAGCCTGTTCGGCGCGCTCGTCCGTCATCAGGTGGTTGAGAATCATACGACCCGAGCAGCTAAGCTTCAGGGTGAGCGCCTCCCCGAGCAGCTTGATTTTCTCCGCCACGTGCGGAGTCAGACGCGAGAGGATCGTCTCGCGGTCCTCGCCTCGCGCCAGGCCCTCCAGAATGATCCGGCCGTTCTTGCCGAAGACATCCGAGAGGATGCCGCCGATCCGAACCCCGGCATCGTCGATCTCCTTCTGAATCCGGTTCCGTGTCTGACTACGTTTCTGCACCAGTTGGCGGCGATAGCGGCTCATCCGCCGCAGGCCATGGAATTCTTGATTCGGCACCAGACTCGGACGGCACAGTCCGAACTGACAGACGCGCGCCAGCCAGCGGCTGTCCTCCACGTCGGTCTTGCGCCCCCGCAGCTGCTTGACGTGATGGGCGTGCAGTAACTGCACTTCGATCCCGGCGGCCTCCAGCCGGTCCAGCGGGGCCCGCCAGTACACACCCGTTCCTTCCATGGCCGCCGCGGTGACGGCATGCGAAGTCAACCATTCGGCCAAGGCATCCAGACCAGGCCCCAAAGCACGGAACGTCTGCGTCTCGCACATCGGTTCGCCAGCACCCGTGGCCAAGCGGACGGTGGCCGTCAGCTGGTGCTTGTGCACGTCCACTCCGGCAGCGCGCGAATGGACAACATGCAAGGTATCGGTAATCATAAGTCGTCTCCCAGTGAGATGGCTGGAGACGGAGTGGGTGACCGGGGGAAGCACTCAAGGTGGCCATTCGGCTAACCGCGGTGCATACATTTTGCCGTTCGTCCTCATCCGCAAAGGATGGGTACATACAGGGGTACGCTACCTGGTCACCCGGAACAGTTTGCTGGCGTGGTCTAGGCCAACACTAAAAATTCGTTCTCCTTTCCGTCTCCAGCACCCAGTGTATCCCGGTTCTGGAGCCCTCTCCAAATCCGCCGGGAGCACCTGTGAACGAAAGCGAGAAACCGCCGCGAAAGGTAGGGAAAATCCTTGTCCGCGAAGTGCAGTTACGAAGACCCAGCCGCGAAAAAAGCCACGCTAGAGCTCGGCCCGGCCCGACCGGGTGTTCATGTACTGGGGTGAGGGTCAGCGCGCCTCATGAGCGTTTGCAGCAGCAAAGCGGATCATCTCGATGAGACTCTGTCCTCGGCTGCCCGCGGGCAGATCGACTACACGCTCGCGGATGAGCGTGTTGCCGACACTGACAGGCATCGCCGTAAGCGGCGGAGCGACGGCGCCTTGGAGCCAATCGAAGATTTCCGGGAGCACGTTCCAAAACGTCGTGACCGGGAGCAGCGCGGGGAGTTGGTGCTCCAGCATGTGAATCCAACCATTCTCAAGTTCCGCACGGTGCGGTTCAAGATCGGTCATGCGCGGAACGCTGATGCCCTTGAATTCACACTTGGCGCGCAGGATTTCCATAAAGCGCTTCGGTTCCGGACGTGCCTCGGTATTCCGGTAGAGATGTACGACGTCATAGAGATCGCGTGGGCGCGTCCGTTCCGCGAGCGCTCTGAACTTCTCCGCGAATGCCTCGGTGTAATCGTAGGTCAGGACTTCGATGCCACCTTCCGGAGCATCGCTGTATGGATGGAAAATCTGCACGTGGATCGGTGGGAGAACGATCCGTTCGTCGGCGGTCAAGTCAAGCTTGATACGCGGGAAGGCGTGGGTCGATGAGACGGGGCCCTTGTAACTGATCTTGCCTTGGCACGAGAATTGGCCCCGTGGGTTCTCGTAGATATCGAATTCCTGTTTGTCGGCCGGAATCTCAATGCCGGTTTGGTCGTAGACCCATTCACCAATTTCGGAAAATGCGCCCTTCAAGAAGTCGGCGTCAAGATGCTGCGGTTCGCGAAGCGTGAAATCGAGATCCTCCGAGAATCGATAGGTCTCGAAGAAGCATTTCTTCAGGCACGTGCCACCTTTGAATATCCAGTTCTCCGCGAGACCTCCGTGCCCATAAATGCCGGCGAGCATCCAGCCGAGTACATAGTCCTTCTCCACGATGTGGGGCGTGAGCGACATCTGCTGGGCTATCGTGAGGATTTCGCGCTTATCGATCACGGCGCTTCCTCGCGAGCCCAGCGCTCCGGCACACGGAGCCGCCATTTGGTCACGATGAGCGGCCCATCCTGGGCAGGATCGAGCTTCGCATGACCGCCGCTCAGATGCGGCTCGCAAAGATGGCCCAGTTCAGCACCGCCAGGAAAGCGCTCGGCCAGAAACCCGAGACGCTTGAAGACAGCTCCGTTGCGGAGGCTCACCGCGTAATCGACGAGCTCTCTGTCGTCGCGATCGTCGCGTCGCAGGTAGGCTGCGAGGCAGTCGGATACATGCTGGATGCCGCCACCGATCGTCGGGTCGTCGAGCATGTCGATGATCGTTCGATGCGGGTCGGAGACGGGGACTCGCGTCTGATGACGCCAGACATTCTTCGTACCGAAGATCTTCTGCTCGTGGATGTGCTTAAGCGAAAAGAGCGTACCGTGCCGCTCTTGGTGTTTCCGACGCACCGGCTGGGCGGTCATCACGAAGACATCCTTGAAGATCTGTTCGGTCAGATCCCAGTACTCGGCTGCCGTACGGCCTCCGATGTAGGCTGGCGCGAAGAGTGCGGGAACGAGCACCCATGGGTCATCGAGGACGCGATCCGACCCCATGGTGTCGATAGAAGCGGCGACATAGGCACCACGGCCCACTCGTCTCAGCCATCCCTGTTCAACCCAGCGCGACAGACGCTGGGCGGCGGCGGTACGGTCGAGCTGGAGGGCAATCACCACGTCGTCGACGTGAATCACGTCGCCAGCGGCGGACAGTACCCGGACAAGCTGTGCGCGTCCTCGAGGAAGGCGGGCCGTTTTTTCTTTCATGACTCTCATTTAGCATAAAGTGCGAATTATTACAATCAGGATAAATCAAAATTGATGCTTCACGTGTAATGAAATAATTCGCAGTAATCGTGAATTGGAGAAGCTTGGATAATCACAGGCCGAAGCTGGCCTGTATACGGCGAACAGGTTGGGCTCAGAGCCTTGACCATCTACAGATCGTAGGGCCAGTCGGAGCACACGCTACATGCCCGGCATCAGGCATGGTGGCCTTAAGAAATTGAACTTGAACTGAATCGGGATAGGGCGGGGCTTCACGGCTTCCATGTGGATCATTAGCAAAATATTGATTTTACGAGATTCCGGGAATCCGGATGTTTCCCGCTGAAACGGACTGCTTCAGGCGATGGAATCCGGCCCGCCTGTCCCTTGTGTCTCATGTGCGGGCAACCCAAACGGGCGCACCACGGACAAATCGACCTCCACACGGTTCGTGGCAGCCCCAAGTCTACCCGATGGGCCTCGGCGTCGCCCCCGAGTTACTCGCTGTCAACGATCGGCGACGGTGGTTGAGATTCCGCTGTGTCGTACGGGCGCCGTCATCGGAACCTCGCTTCGACGCGCCCGAGTACGCCGAAATCGCATACGGCCCGGTCGCCGGGTGTTCCGAACACGGCTTCGCTGGCGATGTTTCCGGTGGTGACGACGTCACCCGCGCGGAGTCGGTCGCCCCGGCCGGTCACGCGGTTCGCCAGCCACAGCAGCGCGTGGGCCGGATCGCCCAGTGCGTTGGCGCCGACGCCGTCTGCCGCCGGAGCGCCGTTGAGCGTGACGGTGACCCGGAGTTCCGCCCGATCGAGACCGGCCCAGTCCGCGTGCCAGGGCCCGGCGACGAAGCAGCCGTGAACCCCGTTGTCGATGATCGTTTCGGCCAGGGTCGGTGACCAACCGCCTTCAAAGCGGCAATCCACCACCTCGATGGCCGGGGCCAGTGCTGCGATGGCCGCCAGGACCTGGGGAAGCGCAAACGGTGCGTCGTCGGGCGTGAGATCGGCGCCGAGACGAAAGGCGATTTCCGGTTCGACGATGGGTTGTGCAAACGTGAGTCCGGACAGGTCGGCCGGACTGTCGAACGTCGTTTCCGCGTGCATGCGCCCGAAAAACGGTTCGTCGGTCCCGGTCAACCGCTGGGCCCAGGCGTTGGTGCAGCCGATCTTCCACCCGACGGCCGCGCGTCCCAGGGCGGCGTTCAGTTCGACCTGCAGGTCGTACGCCGAGTCGGGGTCGGTCGCGACGGCAGCAGGGAACTTCGTCATCAGCCGGCCGGCCCGCCGCGCTTCGGCGAGTGCGGCTACCAGCGATGCCGGCGCCGCGCTCATCAGGCGGCCGCCGTCTGCTGCGGCCGGGGTGCCAGCTCGCCCACGAACTGGCTTCGCGGGTCCGCGTGCCTCGCGTGCGGGTGCCCGGTTCGGCCGTAAGCGTTCCAGACGCGGAAACCGAGCCGATCCAGGAGCGCTTCGGGGACGGTATCGATCAGGCCCGGATCGAGGCCCAGCGTGTAGTTCTCCTGGGGCCGGAACTGCGGACCGCAGAAGGTCGCCAATACACCGATGCGCGGCGCCTTGGAACGGTTGGCGCCGGTCCCGTGCCAGAGCCTTCCATCCCACACGATGGCCGAGCCGGCGGCCGCTTCGGCGGGCAGGGTGGGGACCGGGTGGGGGATCCCGGGCGGCGGCTGCAGTCCGGTCAGGTGGCTCCCCGGAACGATTCGGGTGGCGCCGTTGGCGGCCGCGAAGTCGTTCAGGCAATAGACGACATTGACCGCGCACGGCGGGTTGATCGGACGGTTCGGATCCCCGTCATCCGGTCCGTGGAATTCCCCGCGTTCCATGGCCCCGGGCGCCTGCGGGTCTTCCCGACGGGGCCGCGGCTGCGGCAGCCACCACTGGTCGGTATGGAGGCCCATCGCAAGGCCGCCGGGCTTGGCGATGTTGGCCGTGAGGCTGGAGAGGATGTATGCGGGGCCGAGCAGGGACTCGATCAGCGGCGAGAGGTGCGGGTCGGTAACGAGGTCACGAAAAACCGCCCCCTTGTTGACCAGCATCCAGACACGCTGATTGATCCCGCCCCGGGCTGCAGTGAACCGGTCGGGGCGCGAGGGCTGCTGTCGGGCGGACCAGTCCTGCCCGGGCCCCTGATCTTCGAAGGCTACACCGGCCTCGAGTTCGGCCTCGGCCTGTTCCGCGAGCCGGGTGCGAAGGGTGTCCAGTGCGTCGGCGCCGAGCACGCGGTCGACGATGCAGTAACCGTGGTCCCGGAGGTCGGTGCGGGCTTGATCCAGGTCGGTGGTCGGAGAGGCCGAAGAAGCGCCGGGCTGCCAGGGTGTCGAGAACTCCATGCCGGATCCTTCCTGTACTGGATGCCCGCAGTTTGCCATGTTCGGCTGCTCCGCGCCACGCCGTCAGTTCGCTGGCGGGGTCTCGCCCGCCTCCTCTTCGACGGCCGTTTCCTTGATCAGCTCGGCCAGGCGCCGCGAGAATTGCTTTCGCTTGGCCGGGGGCACCGCAAACGCCCACCGGGAAAGGCGTACGCGGAGTTCCTGCACTTCCTCCTCGACCGCTTCCGGCGTCGGCATCTCCGGCAGGCCCACGATGTTCGGCCCGTCCTCGGGCAGTTCCTTCCGGGTTTCCGGAGCGTGTTCGACGTCGACCCAGAGCCAGTCCACCCCATCGATCTCCGCCGTGCGGAGGATCAGGCGCAGCCCGTCGAACGTGTCCACGGTCGTGACGGGGGCGTCCGCCGGGAGCGGCAGGTCGGTGCGCTTCTCGATGGCCACGGCCCGAACCCGCTCAAGGGCCGTGCCGTGCTGGTTGCCGACGAAGGGATTCTCGGGTTCGTAGCCTTCCGGAATGTGCTGCAGGCCGAAGTACTGATCGGAGTACAGCTCCCGTTCGATCACCACCTGCTCGCCGTCTGCGTGGTCGGTGACGAAGCGCCGGACCCGCCAGCGCGGAAGGTCGAGGATGGACGAATCCAGCCACCCCATCGGCCGTCCCGGAAGATCAAAGTTGCGCCAGACCAGCCAGGCCTGATCCTCGCCGGCCCGGCGCACGTACCGGGCCTGCCGGTTGCCGCTCGCATCGCGGCCTACCAGCAGCGCGGCGAGCACGGCTTCCTGATCGTCGACGAGGGCGACCGATACGGCGCCGTCCTCGGCGGCAGTGGGGTCGTTGAGGCCAAGCGCCCCGTGCCGTTCCGGGTCTCGGGTGCGCGGCTCGAGCGTTTCGAGGACCGAAAGCGATACCAGGACTTTCTTGACCCGGTCGGCCTCGACGGGATAGTCGGCGAGTTCCGGCAGCACCCAGTCGCCGTCCGCACCGCGGACGATTCGGAAGTCGCCGTGCTCGCTTTCGACCCGCACTTCCCGCACCGCGTTGATCTCGTCCATCAGCGCCGGAAACACCCGCTGCGGCTCGTTGGTGCTTTGCAGGCTGGTGTCGCGCCAGACGGTGGCGGCGACCGCCACCGCAACGATCACGCCGGTCCCCACGGCAAAGGCAGCGAGGCGCTTCATCGGGACCGTCTCCGCCGCCGCACCAGCGGGACCAGCAGCGCGGCGATGACCACCAGTCCCGGCATCACGTAGCTGTTGAGGGCTTCCAGGCGAATCGCCAGTGCATCGATGTCGCTGCGGAGTTCGTACTGGACATCGCGCAGTCGCTTGCGGATGGTGACGATCTGTTCCCGGAATTCGGCGATTGCCTCCCGCTGTTCGAGGTTGAGGATGGGCGCTCCCCCCTCACTCTCCTGGGAGGCCGTGCCCTGCAGCCGGCGGAGCTTGTCTTCGGTTTCCTGCAACTGGGCCTGCAGGGCGCGTTCGGTCTCGCGGTAGCGGGTTTCGGCCTCGCGTTCGAGATCCTGGACGACCGTGAACGGCCGTACCGAGGAGCCCCGGCTGCGCAGCCCGATCAGCTCGCCGCCGCCGGCCAGCGATTCCAGGGCGTTGATCACGAAGGAGCCGTTGTCCGCGATGGGCACGAAACTCGTTCGGCCGAAGAATTCCCGCGTCGCGACCCACACGTTGTCGGCCAGGATATCCGTGTCCGCCACCACGATCAGGTGCGCCGTCTCGGTCGCGGCGCGGTGCGGGTCGTCGGCGGACGCGGGTTCGCCGGATGGTCCGTCGTCCGCCTCGCCGGGAGGGCCGTCGGCAAACGCCGACGGGAGCGGACCGGCGAGGCGCGCCGCCAGTACCCGGGTTTCGGTATCCGCGACGAAATCGGCCAGCAGTTGTGTGGGGTCCGGCCGTACCTGGATGCGAAAGCGTTCGATCGACATGGACTGCGGAGTGGCGCGGACCAGCGGAATGAATGCGGGCGCCGGGTTGTCCTCGGTGGGCCGCAGCCACCCGGAGGCATGCATGAGCAGCCGCTCGAGATTGGCGGTAATCACGTCACCCTTGCTGAAGGAGGGATCCAGCAGCGCCAGCCAGAGGACGTAATCGACCACCCGTCCGTCGCCGATCCCCACCTTGCGCGCGGCCAGCCGGTCGCCGACCACTTCCCCCGGGGCCAGTTCGAAGCCCCACGGCCCGAACAGGTCCGGAAGGGTCGAATAGGGGATGTGGGTTCTGCGTTGCTGCGGGTCGATGTACGAGAGTTCGATTTCGGAGAACGGGTCGACAAAGAAGATGGCCCCGCGCCCGCTCATCACGAACTGGTCGATCAGGTACAGGAGCTCCGGTTTCGGGTTCTTCGGATGCACCACCATCAGGATGTCGATGTCATCGCCGATGGCGGTCGGCTCCGGCCCCAGGTTTTCGACGTCGAACAACTGGAGCATCTGTCCGTGAACGGCCCAGGCCGGCACGAAATCGGCCGGCGGGCTGTCCGGCGTCGGCAGTCCGCCGGCCACGGGCAGCGAGGTCACCAGCCCCACTTTCACGCGCCGCGGGTTTGCCAGGTCGTAGACGATCCGGGTCAGGTCGTATTCGAGGAAGGCCTCCCGTTCGCGTTCGAAAAACGGCACCCGCTCCGTGTCGTCCGTGCTGTTGGTGGCCACCAGTCCGAAGTACAGGCGCTCGCCGGCCGAACTGATGGGAATGCCCTGCAGGTCATAGACGAGAGCGAGGTCTTCCGCGTCGGAAAAGGGCGCCGGGTCGATGCGTTCAAGGGTGATCAACCCGTCGGAGAACGCGACGTACTGCTCAAGGAGTTCCCGCACGCGGCGTTCGTGGTCCCGAACCGACGGGATGTCCCGGCTGAGCTGTTCCGAGAAGAACAGGCGCAGGGAGATCGGTTCGGCCAGGTTGTCGAGCACGTGCCGGGTGCTGTCGGAGAGCGTGTAGAGCCCTTCCTGGGTCAAGTCGATCCGCACGTTCCGGGCCAGGGCGCCGGTCAGGACGTTCACGGCGACGAACGCCGCGACCGTGAGAATCAGCCAGGCGCCGGCGGCGATCGATCGGGGTGACGGCCGCATCGGTCAGCTGCCGCGCTTCGCGTCGACGACGACGGTATTGAGGATCAGCGCACCGACGATCAGGGAACCGAAGAACACCAGGTCCCGCAAGTCGATGACCCCCCGGCTGAGATCATTGAAATGCGTGAGGAAACTGAACGAGGCGATGGCGTCAAGGATGGCCTGCGGCGTCCAGGCGGAAAAGAAATTGAGGACGATCGGCAGGCCGCTGACCGTGAACAGGAAGCAGACACTGGCCGACACGACGAAGGCGATCACCTGGTTGCGGGTGAGGGCGGACACGCAGGAGCCGATGGCAAGGTAGCCGCCGGCCATCAGGAAGCTCCCGACGTAACCCCCGACGATGACGCCGTGATCGGGATCGCCCAGGTAGCTGACCGTGATCCACAAGGGGAAGGTCAGGCAGAGCGCGATGCCGGTGAAGATCCACGCGGCCAGGAATTTTCCGACCACGGCCTGCCCGGGCGACAGGGGGAGCGTCATCAGGACCTCCATGGTCCCGGTCTTGCGTTCCTCCGACCACAGCCGCATGGCAATGGCCGAGACCAGAAACAGGTACAGCCACGGGTGCCACTGGAAGAACGCGAACAGGTCGGCCTGCCCGCGGTCGAAGAAGTTCCCCATGTGAAAGGTCAGCAGCGACGCCAGCAGCAGGAAGATCGCGATGAACACGTACGCCACCGGCGTGACAAAGTAGCTGACCAGCTCGCGCCGGAGAACGGCCAGGACAGGGTGCCTCATGCGCGGCTCCCGGTGAGTTTGCGGAACACGTCATCGAGCGTGTCCGCGTCTTTGGCGGAGGCCATCAGATCGGCCGGGGCGCCGTCCACCAGCTTCCGCCCGCGGGCGATGATCATGGCCCGGGTGCAGACGGCATCGACCTCTTCGAGGATGTGGGTGGAAATCACGATGGCCTTGTCGGCCGCCATGGTCTTGATGAGTTCGCGGACCTCGTGCTTCTGGTTGGGGTCGAGCCCGTCCGTGGGTTCGTCGAGCACCAGTACGCGGGGATCGTGCAGGATCGCAAGCGCCAGCCCCACCCTGCGCTTGAAGCCCTTGGACAGGGTCTCGACCTGCTGGTAGAGCACGGATTCGAGGCGCAGGCGCTCCACCACGTACTCGGTGCGCTGCCGGCGCACGGGGGCGGCCATTCCCCGGGCCTCCGCCACAAAATGCACGATGGCGGCGACGGTCATCTCTCCATACAGCGGCGCCCCTTCCGGAAGGTATCCGAGGCGGTGCTTGATCTCGCGGGGCTGCTCCTGGACGTCGAGGCCGGCAATCCGGACCGTGCCCTGGCTCGGCGGCAGATAACCGGCGACCATGCGCATGGTGGTGGTCTTGCCGGCGCCGTTCGGCCCCAGAAACCCCAAGACTTCCCCTTGCGCGACCGCGAAGGAGATATCGTCAACCGCAGTGAACGGGCCGAAGCGCCGGGTCAGCCGGTCGATTTCTAGCAGTGGTTGCATGATGGTGCCGCTGGCTTCAGGCGAGTCAGGGTCGCGGACGGTCCGGGGGAACATAAGGCCGCTGTCCACATGTGCAAGGCCTCCCCGGTGACGCGGCCCTGCGTGGACGACGGATCATGGCGCCGGGCGGGTCAGCTGCTCGCATAGAGCGGCAGGACGGCACTGCGAATCGTCCGGTTCTGCGGGGACGCCAGAAAGGCGATCATCTCCGCCGCGGCCTCCAGGCTGACCCAGGTCGAGTAATCGGCGTCGGGTTGTGCCCGCCGGTTGTCGGCGGTATCGAGGATCGAGGGCGCGATGGCGTTGACGAAGACGTTTTCGCTGGCAACTTCCTCTCCGAGCACTTCCGTCATGGCGGCGACGGCGGTCTTGCTGACGGCGTAGGCCGCCATCCCCGCAGCGTTCCGGGGTTCAAGCGCGGCCCGGGCGGCCACGTTCACGATCCGGCCGCCGGCACCCTGCTCCCGGAACCTGCGGATGGCCTCCCGGCAACACAGAAAGCAGGTTCGCGCGTTGGTCCGCCACAGGTGCTCAAGCATGTCCTCGCCGGTGTCGCCGACATCGGCCATGGCAAAACCGCCGGCGAGGTGGATCGATGCCCACATCGAGGGATGCCGGCGGTACCACCGGTGCACTGCCTCTTCGCGCGCCAGGTCCGGCCCGCCGTCAACCGGGTCCCTGGGGGTCTCCACCCGGGCGTTCAGCGTGGCGAGCAACGGGACGACGGCCCGGCCGAGATGGCCCGCCGCTCCCGTGACGATCACCACGCGCTCCTCGTAGTCTATGCGGTTCAGCATCGGCCAGCTCCGGAAACGGGGTATTCTGACGGGGTCGGCAGGGTACGTTCGACCTCAAGGCTGGCGAATCGTCCCGAACTGCCGCCCCGATGGTGCCGGAGGAAGCCATGGTTGCCCAGCCCCCCGTCTGCGATTTCGGCTGGCCGGCGCCGGCCTTTGACCTCCCCGGCATCGATGGCCGCAACTGGACGCTGTCCCAGGTTTCCGGCCCGTGCGCCACGGTCGTCATGTTCCTCTGCAACCACTGCCCCTACGTCGTCGCGTCGGCGCGCAAGATCGTGCGGGATGCGCAGGACCTCAAGGAACACGGTGTCGGCATGGTGGCCATCATGCCCAACGATACCGATGCCTATCCGGCCGACGATTTTCCCCGCATGATCGAATTCGCCCAGGAACATCACTTTTCGTTTCCCTACCTGATCGATCGCACCCAGGCGGTGGCGCGCGCCTACGGTGCCGTCTGCACCCCGGATTTCTTTGGTTTCGACCGCAGCGGCGGCTTGCAGTACCGGGGCCGGCTCGATGATGCCCGGGCCCAACCGCACGACGGCAGCAGGCGTGATCTCTACGAAGCCATGAAGGGCGTGGCGGCGGGCCGTGGAGGTCCGCCGGAGCAGCATGCCAGCATGGGGTGCAGCATCAAGTGGAGGGCGTCCTGACGCATGCCGGCTGAGGCCCGGGTGCGGGTTGACGGTACCGACCTGGCCTTTTCGGCCGCCCTCGACCGGCCGGTGCTCGATTCGGCGCTGGCGGCGGGGATTCGCCTTCCCCACAACTGCCGCGGAGGAATCTGCGGCACCTGCCGGGCCACGGCCCGCACGGGTACGCTGGCAGCCGACAGCGCGGTGCAGCTGGCGCTGACCGATCAGGAGCGGAGGGCGGGAGTCTGGCTGCTGTGCCAGGCCCGGCCCGCCTCCGCCGATATCGTCGTGCGCGTCCACGCCCCCCTTCCGCGCCAAGCGGCGTCCACTGCCCGCCCCCGGACGGTGACGTGCGAGGTGGTGGCGACCCGCCCCGTCACCCCCCGGGTACGGGAACTGGTATTCGCGTTGCCGAAGGCCGCCCGCTTTGCCTTCCGGGCCGGCATGCACGCCGAGGTCGCCGTGCCCGGTGTGGCTCCGTCGCGCACGTATTCGATGCTGGATGCCCCCGGCGCCGGCGGGGAGCCGGAGAACGGGCTGCTGCGGTTTCTCGTGGCCCGGCACCAGCCGGGGCTGGCGAGTACCTGGCTGCACGAGGATCTGCGGCCGGGCATGGTGGTGTCCCTGTCCGGTCCGTTCGGGACCTTCGGGCTGCCGGAGGAGGTTCCCGGACCGGTGCTGGGTCTGGCCGGAGGCACCGGCATCGCTCCGGTTCTGGCGGTCGTGCGGGAGGCCCTGTCGTCCGGCTTTCGTGCGCCCGTGACCGTGATCCTGTCGGTCCGCGACCGGAGCGAGATCCTGGAAATGGACACGTTCAGCGGCCTGGCCCGCCAGTTCGAGAACTTTGTCTGGAAGGTGACGCTGACCCGCGAACCGCCGCCGCCGGGTACCCGTTTCGCGGCCGGACGGATACCCGACATGCTGCACCGGGTGCACGGTCGGCTGGCCCACCATACGGTCCTGATTGCCGGAGCGCCCGGGTTTGTGGATGCGTGCGAAGCGCGGGTACTGGAGCTCGGCGCTGCCCCGGAGCGGATCGCGACCGATTCCTTTCTTTCGGCCGATCAGTCGGCTTCGGCCGGAACCGGGGACGCATAGCCTGCCCCGGACTGCAGTTCCGTCTGTTCTGGTCCTCGATCAGTCGGCCCGGCGTGCCGGTGCGGCCCGCAGGACGGCGGTCAATCTGGCGGCCATGTGCGACCCCACTGCGGCATCTCCGCCCGCCTCGGCGGATAATCCGTAAGTTGTTGGCGGCGAAATAAAACGGCGGGATTCTGGCGGTAAGCCGCGCTTTTCCGAAGGTCGTTTCTTTCCCTATTGTACGACTGTCGGAGCTCCTGCCGCCGGATGTAAGGCGCGTTCGGCGCCGAACGAATCGCGGGTGGCTCAGCGACCTTCTTGAGCCGGCAGGCTGCTGCCTCCGGCGGTTCAGGCCCGTCTGGCTGCTGCGTTACGGAACGGTGCGGCAGCGGGCACCATCATCACCCGTCACGACCGAAACCGAGGTGCAATTCCTGTTCTGCCAGGGCTTCGAGACCGAGGTCATCAAGGACCTCGATCGCCTAGTCCAGGAGTTCTGCGGTCGCCGGCGTCTCCAGCGCCTCTGGCACTGGCAGGGCGTTCCGCCAGTCACGGTATTCCTCCCGGATCTTGATGATGGCGCCGTGCAGCCGCTGCCGCCGCGAGCGCCGGTCCGGTGTCGGGCGCAGGGCCGCCGGCGGCTGACAGGCCGCAGGCTTGGCCGAATTCACTTGCGCATGTTACTGCCAGCGGCTATCTATCAGCCAAAGGATTGGGAATTTCCCGGTCGACAGAAGGGTCCTGGAGCTTCCGGGGCCCTTTTGTTTTCCCGCCCCCGACGCTCACGGAAGCTGCGCCAGTCCGCCGATCTTCGGCCGGACGATCTCGAAAGCGCGGTTGGGCTGGTCCGGACGCAGGTGCGACAACGCGATCGGCCGCGCGATCAAGTCTGCGAGTTGCAGGCCGGCGGAGTTCGCCGCCTTCGGGACGAACACCGGCTGGAAATTGAACAGGCCGAAGTCCTGCCGGCCAGGGCCGGAGCCGCTGTCGTTGGCAGCGATCCGGCGAAACTCCAATTCCAGTTCCCGATCCTCCTTCCGGCCGCGGCTCTCGAAGATGACATGGACCGTCCTTCCGTGCTGTCCCTCCTCGCTCAACATGGCGTGCATCTGCTCCATGCAGAAATGAAGCGCAAGCTGGTAAGGATTCCGGGTGTCGGCATACCTCGTTCGCAGACTGTCCTTATCGATGACGGCGGCGAAAATCGTCACGGGCGCCGCTTCGACCAGCCGACTGAGATCGTCGTAGAACCTTTGGCGCAACGCCCTGTCGGTCAGCAGGATCGCGAACGATCCTTGGCTCTTGCGGATATCATGTTCGTGCAGGACAACCGTGTCGTGCCCCCAGATGTCGAACTTGAAACGCTGAATCGAAGGAACAATGCCGGCGATATAGTCGGCCTTGCGCAGGGCACAGAAGACCAACGCGAAGACAGGGTATTGCGGATCGATGGCGACAAGCCCGTGATCCCCACTCTCGTCCGCGTAGACCACGAAATCCGAGAAATTCGACAACACACCCCCGCTACTGGCTATGGTCCTTATCCGGTTTCCCGACAGCATCGCCGAGCCGGAAGCGTTTTCGCCGGTCTTGATCGTCTCCAGCAATTGATAACGGCGATCAATCGTTCTTTCTCAACAAATGACCACAATAGCTGCACAGGCCGTAATTGTCCGGGTCGACATTGCCCGGTGATCCGCCCAAATTCTGGTCTCCTTCGTCGGTTCAGCTGCCGGTGCCGTTCCTGCGACAGCAACACGGAGACCGATCTGTTCAAGCCCGTCTTCAAGTGTGCGGACCGAATCGGCGACGTCGCTGTGGGCGTACGCCATTTCAGCCTACCGAAGTGCGATTGCGCCATCTGTCTGGCGCACCGGCGCTGAGCACGGCTTTCTTCGGTCCTCGCGGTGATTCCGTCCATCCCGCATCAATTGTTCGGTTGTGGGGTGACGACGCACCGCGACGTCTCTATAGGTCGCTAGAAGGGACCATCAGAGAGGCGTCAAGCCGCTCCATCACTGCCCCCCCCCCCGAACGCTTGCGGCGGCGGCAGGATTGGCACCACGGGTGCGTCCGGCGGTGGCGAGAATTCAGAGAGAGGGCCGATCGAGACCCTGGGGCGAGCAGGTGAAGACCTCGAAACCGTCCTTGGTGACCCCCAGCGTGTGCTCGAACTGCGCGGAAAGCGAACGGTCCCGGGTCACGGCCGTCCACTGGTCGTCCAGAATTCGTACGTCGCGCCGGCCGGCGTTGACCATGGGCTCGATGGTAAAAAACATGCCTTCGCGCAGGGTCAGACCGGTATTCGGCGTGCCGAAGTGCAGCACCGAGGGGGCATCGTGGAAGACCCGGCCGATGCCGTGGCCGCAGAACATCTCGACCACCGAGTACCGCCGGCGTTCCGCGCAGGTCTGGATGGCGTGGCCCACGTCCCCGAGCGTGGCACCGGGGCGCACGGCCCGAATGCCCGCCCACATGGCCTCGAAGGTCGTGTCCGTGAGGATGCGGGCTTGCAGGGAGGGTTTCCCGACCCAGTACATGCGGCTGGTATCGCCGTGCCACCCGTCGAGAATGACGGTGACATCGAGATTGAGGATGTCGCCGTCCCGGAGACGCGTGTCATCCGGAATGCCGTGGCACACCACGTGATTGATCGAGGTGCAGACGGATTTGGGGAATCCCTTGTAGTTCAGCGGCGCCGGAATGGCTCCGTGGTCCACGATGAAGTCGTGACACAGGCGGTTCAGTTCGTCGGTGGTCACCCCCGCCTGGATCTGCGGTGTAATGAAGTCGAGTACCTCGGCTGCCAGCCGGCCGGCGCGGCGCATGGCGGCGAACTCCCTTGCGTCGTGGATGCGGACGGGCCGGGGCTGAGAATTCATGGGGCGCTTTCCGTGGGGTCGTGGACGGCAAGTGGGTCGGCGATGACGATGGCGTCGAGGTCGAGCCGGCATCCGTATGCCAGGACCTCGACTCCGGCCGCCCGGGCCGCATGGTAGGCCGCCACGTAGGCCGGATCGATATCGCCGGCGAGCCGGAAGCTGGAGCAGTCTCCCCGCTGCACCAGGTAGAGCATGACAGCCCGGTCGCCCGCCGCGGCCCGCTTCGCGAGTTCTCCGAGGTGTTTGCGTCCGCGCTCGGTCACGGAATCGGGAAATTCCGCGCGGCCGGGCTGTCGCGACAGATGGACGTTCTTGATCTCGACGTAGCAGTTCGCCCGGTCCGGATGTTCCAGCAGCAGGTCAATGCGCGACCGGTGTCCGTAGGAAACCTCCCGCCGGAGGGTGGCATAGCCGGTCAGCGGCAGCAGGCGGTCAGCGCGGATCGCCTCTTCCACCAGCGCGTGGGGGTGGCGGGTGTTGACCCCGACCAGTCCGTCGCCCACCCGGAGCATTTCCCAGCGGTACGCGAGCTTGCGCTTGCCGCCGGAACAGGGTGCGAGCCAGGTTTCGGCACCGGGGGTGGTCAGTCCGAGCATGGATCCCGGATTGGCACAGTGCGCCGTGACGTGCTGGCCGTCGGCCAGCACGTGGTCGCTGAGAAACCGCTTGTAGCGACGCTGCAGGATTGCGCGCACGAGCTTGACGGGGAACTGCACGAATCCACCTCCTCGGCACCGGTTGGTCAGACGGTATCGCCGGAGTGCGGACCGGGATGGCCGCGACCCGCTAGCATGGCGGAGATCCTTCGGAGGAGAACATGCAGCAGGACTCTCCGACAGCGGCGCTGCTCGTGATCGGCAACGAGATTCTCTCGGGCCGCACCCAGGACCGGAACACGGCCCACCTGGCGGCACGGATGTCGGCCATCGGGGTGCGCCTGATGGAGGTGCGGGTCGTGCCGGACGTGCGCGAGCGTATCATTCCGGCCGTGCGGGCGTTGTCCTCGGACTGGGACTATCTCTTCACGACCGGCGGCATCGGCCCCACGCACGACGACATCACCACCGAATGCGTGGCCGCCGCCATGGGCGTGGGCGTCGAGCGGAACGCCGAGGCGCATCGTCGGCTCCGCGTCCACTACGAGGGGACGGAAATCGAGCTCAACGAGGCCCGGCTCCGGATGGCGAACATCCCGGTCGGGGCGGGGCTCATCGACAATCCCGTATCGGCCGCACCCGGGTTTCGCCTCCGCAACGTCTTCGTGCTGGCCGGCGTACCGGCGATCATGCAGGCCATGCTGGCGGTCGTGGAGCCGCAGCTCTCCCGCGGCCCCCCGCTTCGGTCACGCACGATCGTGGCCAGCCGCCCGGAGGGTACGATCGCGGAGTCCCTGGCGGCGGTCGCTGCGGATTTCACCGACGTCGACATCGGCTCCTACCCCTTCTACCGGCCGCCCGACATCGGGACCAGCCTTGTGCTGCGTTCGGTGGATTCCGAACGGCTGGAGCGGTGTGCGGAGGCCGTGCGCCAGTTCCTGACCCGAATGGGGGTGCCGTTTCGGGAAGAACCATAGGCGGACCGGAATGCCGGGGGTCGGTATGATGGAACCGGGGCCTGCGGGCGTGGCGGAACTGGCAGACGCGACGGACTTGCGGGATGTTGAGTGCCTGTCGGGAAACCGGCGGTGCAGAACCGCTCAAATTCGGGGAAGGCTGACCGGCACCGCCGGTGCTGATCCCGAGCCAAGCCTGCTTGCAGCGGGAAGGTGTAGAGACTAGACGGGCGGCGCCTGGGGCCGGCTCAGCGGCGACGGCGAAGGGATAGTCCAGACCACGAACGCGCCGGCGGCGCGGCGGCGAAAGCCGAAGTGGTACGAAAATCCGTTTCTCGGAACGAGAGTGAGGGTTCGAGTCCCTCCGTCCGCACCGGGCCCCGACCTGACGATGGTGCTGCCGCCGGCTGCCTGCTGCGTCCCGGAAGCTGTCCGGCCGGTTACCGGCCGTTGCGGGGGAGTAGCCGGGGTCTCCTGCGGCGCGCGGTCACGCGAGCTTCTTGCCGTGCGCATCGAGGACGCCCTTGTAGCCGTCGATTCGCTGGCGGCTCAGTTCCTTCAGGGCCGCATTGACCTCTTCGGGGTCGAAGCCGTGGGCGCGGTGAAAGGCATCCTGGTCATCGAGAAAAGCCCGCTCCAGTTCGGCATCGTGCTCGACCCGTTCGTGAAGGTCGCGCAGCCGGTCGAGCATGGGGCGGTCGTCGGGGGTCTGGGTCATGGTTCGGGCTCTCCTTGCGGGGCGGGAAGGGGTGTCAGCTGCTCGCCGTCGCGGTACCGGGCCAGTTCGCGGTTGGAATAGGCGGACCGCACCGACAACACGTGGGGGACCGGTTCATCACCGGCGCTGATGGAACACGATAACAGCGCCTGCAGCGAATGTTGGCCTGCGGACCCGAGCGCCTGCCAGCGGTCCGCGTCAATGCGCATGACGTACCGGAGTTCGCCGTCGTCCCGGGAGGCCCACAAGGCCAGGGTGTTGGTGGCAATGAGCGCCCGGAGCTCGGCCCGGCAGTCCGGCCACGTGGCGGACGCCACGGGCTCGGTTCCGGCCAGCAAGGCCGCCACGGCCCCGGCGGCGAGCCAGCCCGTATGCCTCATTCGGCCGGCTCCATTGCTTGGTCCGTCCACCGGTAGCGGTAGACGACGGGCAGCACGATGGATCGAACGCCCGCACCTTGCGGCAGCGGATCGAACGGCGCGGCCCGTGCCACCGCGCGCTGCGCGGCTCGCCGTAGGCGGGCGGGAGCATGCGTTCGCTCTTCCAGAATCGTGATGTCCATCAAGGTCCCGTTCTCGCGGACCCGGACCAGCATGACCACGGTCCCTTCTTCCCCGAACTCGAGCGAGCGGCGCGGATAGCTGCGAGCCGCAATCTCGCTGATCTTTCCGTACAGGCTCTCGTAGTACTCCTCCGGCACTCTCGCTGTGATCCGGTAGACGACGGGCAGCACGATGGATCGAACGCCCGCACCTTGCGGCAGCGGATCGAACGGCGCGGCCCGTGCCACCGCGCGCTGCGCGGCTCGCCGCAGGCGGGCGGGAGCATGCGTTCGCTCTTCCAGAATCTTGATGTCCACCAGGGTCCCGTTCTCGCGGAGGCGGATCAGCATGACCACGGTCCCTTCTTCCCCGAACTCGAGCGAGCGGCGCGGATAGCTGCGGGCCGCAGCCTTGCTGATCTTTCCGTGCAGGCGCTCGTAGTGCCCCTCTGGAACCCCCGCCTCCCAAGCCGCCTGAGTCAGCGGCGAATCGGAGCGGGCGGCGGACGGGGCGGGTGGTGGTACCGCAGCAGTCGATGAGGCCGGCGGCGGTACCTCGACAGCACCATTGACATCAGGTGACGTCGACGGTGCCGGGAATTCCGACGCGAGGTCGCGGCTTCGCATCCGGGCGAAGGCGAAGTCATTGGAATCGAAACTTCCCATCACCACGTCCCGGTTGCGGGCGCCGTCCGCGCTCCCACGCTCGGCGGCGAGAAGAAAATAGGCAAGGCCTTCCAGGCGGTCCTTCTCGACACCGTCTCCGTGCAGGAACATGTAGCCGATGCTGCTGAGCGCGTCGGCTTCACCGTGCCGGGCCGCCCGGCGATACAGTTCCAGGGACCTCGCCGGGTCCCGTTCCACTCCCTTTCCCTCGTAGTACAGCAGGCCTAGGTTGTACAAGGCGGTGGGATGATCCTGGTCGCCGGCCCGCCCGTACCAGAGGGCTGCCAGGGCGTAATCCTGATGCACGCCCTGGCCGGTGTCGTGCAGAATCCCGAAATTGAACTGGGCTTCCGCATCCCCGCCTTCGGCCAGGGGCCGCAGGGCTGACACCAGGGCTGCGGCATCCCCGTTCAGGTAGGCCTCCCGGACTTCGGCCCAGCCGGCCGCCGCTGGCGTGCCGCCACCGAGAGCAAGCGCAAGGGTCACGGCCGTTGCACGCCAAAAATGAGTCATCGTTCCCGCTCCCGGATCGGTCAGGTCGCGATGCGGTCCTGGTACCAGCGGCAGGCGCAGGTCCGCATCGTTGGAGTGAACGAAGGACACAAGATTTCGGGATAGTAGGTCGCGTTCACCTCAGCGTAACTGTATCAAACCAGGCTCGCTGCGGTTGGAGTACAGGTGCGCGTGCTCGGTCGCCAAGGGCTTCGTAAATCCCAGAGATCCTCGGCGGGGAAAGCGCTGAATGATCCGTCCCGCTGCGGCCTTGCTGCTCCAGTTCGACCGTGATACAAGTGATTCCGACAAGACGGATCGGAGTCCCCCCCCCCCCCCCCCCCCCCCATGATCATCAAGATGTTGCTGCCCCGGCTGACAGTTGCCTCGGCGGTGCTGCTGGTTGCAGCCTGTGGTGGAGGTTCCGGGGAACCGGCAGCGGGCTATGGGCAACTGTCTGAGATTAAGCCGAAAGAAGGTGTGATCTGGTCGGCTGCCCGTCATCCCGGCATCGGGTTTGATGCCCGTCAAGACTACAAGAAGGCCATGTACGACGACTGTGTGAAAGATAGCGGCATCAGTGGTTGTTCCATATCTGGCCGTGGGTGGTTTGAGCGGTGGAGCCAGGTTCCGGTGATCGTTGTCCCACGCAGCAGCACGCAAGAAGAGGTCTGGGTAATCAATCGGGCCATCTCCGTGCTGAATCGATCCTTGCCCGAAGACATGCGGTTGAGGAGCAGTTACACGTATCAGACGTTTGCCGGAATCGGGCGTGAAAATTCTCGCGAGCATGCGGAACGCCTGGTGCGTCCGGGGACGATACATGCAGAAATATATCCTTACGACGATCCGGATTCTGCAGGTTTTGCCTGGACCGACGGTGAAAGAGGGTACGCCTTCGGTGATGAGCGCAACTACGATTTCTCCAGCCTTGATGAGGGGCGTGTCCGCTGGGAAATGAGATCAGCCGTCGACACCATGGTGCACGAATTCCTGCACGCGCTTGGTCTTTTGGCTCATCCCCACCCCGTCCATACGTCGGCCTTGTCCTACCGTCACCATCGCAAGGGCGAGCCGGACAGTGTGCCGCTGGTGGATGTCGCGGTACTCTATGACATGTACGGGTGGGGGTACTGGTCTGGAGGCGGGAAACTCTTCACGGAGACCTCGGGCGGTGTGCAGTTCGGAGTGAACAACTTGCACCACGGGACCGCTCTCATACCGTGGGTGGACGCAGGCTACATGGCGGCTCCCAAACCAGATGCGTTATCGGGCTGGGCCTCATTCAAGGGAAAATTGGTGGGATATACCGCATCGGGGTTCACCGCAAACGGGCGTACAAGGCTGAGCGTGAATTTCGGCACCAGTTCCGGGTCAGCCCAGTTTGACAATATCCAGGCGTATGACGGAACCACATGGAGCATGTGGAACCGTCGTGGATTTCAGTACGATTTGAAGCTGTATGCCCACTACTTCGACTCCAGTACCGATCCACGCGATCGGGACGGCATTCCGGATGTCGTGGGAGCGTTCTACGGATGGGAAGCGGAAGTCGCTGCTGGCACACTCCAGCGCCCTGAAATTACTGCGGCGTTCGGGGCGGAGAAAAATTGAGCCGTTCGCAGATACGGGATGTGCGCACGATGCGCCGGTTACCGATGGCATGCATTCGTGAAATTCCTTGTCGATAGGTGCCTGTCCATCGCTTGGGTGGAGACATGGCTGTGGAAGCCGGGCACGTGGAAAGCGCACATGTCACCCGGCGCGGCATGCGCAGGGGCTCATCGAGAAGCAGGAGGATTGGCCGCTACCAGGCCAGGCCGGTTTCGGTGAAATCGTCGCCTTTGTATGCGATCCGCAACCGGTGCGCTCGGGCACAGGCATAGGCGAAGCAGTCGCCCATGTTGAGGCGAGCTGGATGATTGACAATCTTGCCGTATCGCTGCGCGGCATCGAGGGCCTTGCTGCCCACGTCACCGGTTATCGTTGTTTCCTTTGCCGCCATAGGCGCGGTCGGCGCGAGGTCGGTCCTTCAGTTTGGGAAGCGGTCATGCCGGCCGCCGTACCGCGACGCCCCGTCTCGTCCGGCAGCGGCGGGTCGGCCCTGTCATGGCGCATGTGATGGCGGCGGCGTCCTGGAGCGCGCCATCGAATTGGGCGTAGAGCACGGGGGTTTCGCGCCGGCGGTGCCCGAGCTGCGCGCCGACGGCGGTAAGGCCGCCGGCCGTTCAGTGTGGCCAACGGGGTGCAGTCCGCCAGATGAACGTGGAACCGGGCGGAGGGCCGCGGCGTTGGTTGAGGCAGCATCCCGGAATGGCCGTGGTCTGTACGGCATCACCGAGATGGTCCGGCCGGAAGTCGAGCCGGCGGTCCGCGGCGAAGTCCTGAAGCGCCAGAATCCCGGTTTCGCTGAACCGCCCTCGGGCGTTTCGCGCCCCGGCATGACCATGGCAATGGTCCGTGGTGCCGGCGGCAGGATTTGAACCTGCAGCCTTCCGCTTACAAGGCGGGTGCTCTACCATTGAGCTACGCCGGCCCGGCGACCGCATGGACCCGGGAGTATAGGGATCGTCCGTCTTCCTGACGGATTCGTCCGGGGCAAGCCCCGGGTTGCGGCTGTGCTACCCTGAAAGCTCCTCCGGCGTTTCGCAAAGGTCGCTCCCAGATGCAGCACAAGACTGCCGCGGTATCCCCGCCTGCCGAAACGGGGTTCGCCGAGCGCCTGATGGCGACCATGGCCACCACCATCGTCGGTCAGCGGGAACTGCTGGAGCGGATCGTGATCGCGTTGCTGTCGAACGGCCACGTGCTGATCGAGGGGGCGCCGGGATTGGCCAAGACCCGAGCGGTGACCACGCTGGCCGCGGCGATTTCGGCGAGTTTCCGGCGGATCCAGTTCACGCCCGACCTCCTGCCCGCCGACCTGGTGGGTACGATGATCTATGAGCCGAAGCAGGGGGAGTTCCGGATTCGCCGGGGCCCCATCTTCGCCAACATCGTCCTGGCCGACGAAATCAACCGGGCGCCGGCCAAGGTCCAGAGCGCCCTGCTCGAGGCGATGCAGGAACGTCAGGTCACCATTGGCGACCAGAGCGCCGCGCTCCCGGCGCCGTTCATGGTGCTGGCCACCCAGAACCCGATCGAGCAGGACGGTACCTACCCGCTTCCCGAAGCCCAGATGGACCGTTTCATCTTCATGCTCCGTACCGAATATCCGGACCGGGAGCAGGAGATTGCGATCATGGACATGGTGGCCTTCACCGCCGAGGGCTCGATGCCCGACCCGGTGGTTTCCATCGACGAGATCGCCCAGGCCCGGCAGGCGGTCGATCGGGTCAGGATCGAGAATTCCGTGAAGGAATACATGGTGGACCTGGTGCGGGCGACCCGCCACATCGACCAGGTCGACGCGAAGCTGGCCCCCTATGTCATGCTGGGGGCAAGCCCCCGCGCCACCATCTTCCTCGCGATCGCGTCCCGGGCGCGGGCGTATCTGCAGGGCAGGGACTACGTGACGCCGCAGGACGTGAAGACGATCGCCCCCGACGTGCTGCGCCACCGGGTGCTCACGTCCTACGAAGCCGAGGCCGACGGCATGACGACCGACGACCTGGTCGCAAGGATCCTTGAACACCAGCCCGTCCCCTAACGGGATGGATACGGATCACCGCCCCTCCGGCTCCCGGCGCGGGGCGCTGCGCCTCAGAATCCGCCCCCGGAGACCCATTGACGGAGGGGTGACAGGCGAGTTTCTGAGCGTCTTCAAGGGCCGCGGGTCCGAGTTCGAGGAACTTCGGGAGTATGCGCCCGGTGACGATATCCGGACCATCGACTGGAAGGTCACGGCTCGTTCGGGCCGACCGTTTGTGCGCCAGTACATCGAGGAACGGGAGCTTACCGTCATCGCGGCAGTCGATCTCAGCGCTTCGCTCCGGCACGGCGGCGGCGTCCTCGACAAGGATGCGATGGTTCGCATGGCGGCTGCATCCATCCTGTACGCGACCATCGGCAACAACGACCGCGCCGGCCTGCTCCTGTTCAGCGACCGCGTGGATTCGTGGACCCGTCCGAAGAAGGGCAAGGGGCACGCGGTGTTCCTGGAGGAGCGATTGCGGCGGGCTCACCCCGAGGGGCGCGGGACCGATCTTCGGGGTGCGCTGATCCGGCTCGGGATCGTCGCCAAGCGCCGGTCCCTGCTTTTTGTCCTTTCGGATTTCCTGGCTCCCGATTTCGAACGTCCGCTTCGGGCTCTGGCCCTGCGTCACGACGTGATCCCCGTGGTCTTCCGGGACCCGCTGGATGACGCCCTTCCCAGGGCGGGCCTGGTAGCGGTCCGCGACCTCGAAACCGGCGAGGAGCGGGTGGTCGATTTCGACCATCCGCGCGTACGGGAGCGGTACGAGCGCGCCGGGCTGCGCCGGCTGGAAGAACGCTGGCGCCTCTTCACGACGCTGGGGCTGAGACCGCTCGAGATGACCCGCGGCGACGATCCGGTCCAGGCGTTGATCCAGTACTTCATGCGCCGCGCCGGGGTCGACGCCGGGCGGGCCGCTGCGTCCGCATGATTCGAACCGTGCTTCTGGCGGCCGTCTGGCTGGGCATGGCGGCGCCGGCGGCGGGCAACGCTCCGGACGGCATCGAGATTCGTCTCGTGGCCGAACCGGAAGCCGTCCGACCCGGTCAGGAATTCACGTTGTCGATCTACACCGACATGCCGTGGGAAATCGGGGTGCACATCCCGCGCCACTTTCATTCCATCGGCCCGTTCGCGATCATCGAGGGATACCAGGCCAAGCCCGTCCCCGTGGCCGCACGCCGTCGTTCGCACGCCACCTACCGGCTGCAGGCGCCGAATGAGCCGGGCAGCTACGAGATCGAAGGGATGACCGCGCACGTGCAGCTGGTGCGCACGCAGCGTGCGGGAGATTGCGACCGGGGAGCGGACGGCGAACTGGTGACGGTACCCGGCGCCGGAAGTCCGTTCGACGAATGCCTGGAGGCGACCCTCGGCCGTCTGAATCGGGTGATGCAGGGGGACCGTTTCCGCATCCAGTCGCCGCCGCTGGTCGTGGTGGTGTACGACCGGGTTCCGCCTGAAGCCAACTCGATGAAACCAAGGCCCATTGCCCCGCCGGTGCCGCTGCCCCCACCGGCGCAGTCGTCGCTGTGGAAGTGGTGGGCCGCGGTCGCGGTGCTGGCCGCCGCGGCGGCGGCGGTGGCGTTTCGTCGTCGCTCTGCCGCCCCGCCAAGAGCGATGCCGGCGGGCCCACGTCCGCAGCCGCCGGCGGCCGGCACGGCCCTGGCCGAACTTGCTCGCCTTCGCCGGATCGTCGCCCACGAGGAGGGCCGCCTGTCAGACGTTCCGAAGGAACTGGCGGCGGTGCTCCGCACCTACGTGGAGCAGCGGCTGGGGTGGCCGGCGCCGCGGCGTACGACGGAAGAGACCGTGGCCGCACTCCCGTCCGCCACCGCCGGCGCGGGTCTTGCAACAGGCCCTCTGGCCCTGCATGCCGAACGCGTGCTGGTCCTTTGCGACCGGGTGAAGTTTGCCGGGCGGGCGGCCACGCGGGGTGACATGGAAACCGGACTCGACGCGGCCGAGGCATTCGTCTCCCAGAGCGGGGAGACGATGGCGTGAGCTTCGCCGAACCCGGGTGGTTGGCGCTCGCGCTGTTGCTGGCGTTGCCGCTGCTCCGGTTGCGCCGGACCCGGCGTCCGGTCCGAGCCGCCGTCGGAGTCCCGTCGCTCGCCGGCTTTGCCGGTGCGCCGGCGGGGGTGCGGGTTGGTGCCGTCCGCTTGCTGCCGGCGCTGTCCGTGCTCGCATGCGGTGCACTGCTCGTTGCCATGGCCCGGCCGCAAGCGGGTATCGAGGTTACGGAACGCGTAACCGAGGGCATCGCCATTGCGATGGTGGTCGACATCTCCAGCAGCATGTCGGCGCTGGATCTCGGCGGCGAGAACGGAAGGGAGCGCAACCGGCTGGAGGTGGTGAAGGACACGTTCCGTGATTTTGTGGCCGGGGCGGGCGAGGGGTTGCCGGGGCGCGGATCCGATCTCGTATCGCTGGTTACCTTCGGCCGCTATGCCGATACCCTGACCCCGCTTACGCTTGATCACGCGACCCTGCTGCAATTGTCAGCCTCCCTGCGGCCGGTGGAACTGCCGGAAGAGGACGGGACAGCGATCGGCGACGCCATCCTGGCCGGGCTGGATGCGCTGACCGGAGGGGAGCACGCGAGTCCGGTGATGATCCTGTTGACGGACGGCAGCCACAACGCCGGTACCGTGGATCCGGGGGTGGCGGCGGAGGCCGCACGGGCGTTGGGGGTGCGCATCTACGCGATCGGTGCCGGCAGCCAGGGGCGGGTCGCCATGCCGGTGCAGCCCGGAAGTTCCGAGGTCCGGATGGTGCAGGTGTTTGTCGACGAGTTCACGCTCACCCGGATAGCGGAAACCACGGGCGGACGCTATTTCCGCGCGACCGACGAGGCGGGTCTCCGGGCGGTGTACGAGGAAATCGATCAGCTGGAGAAGGGCCGGAACGTGGCCCGGCACTACCAGCGGCGGGTGGACCTGTATCCGTGGTTCCTCGGCCTGGCCCTCATGCTGGTGCTGGTGCGGGTCGGTCTGGATGCGACCGTGCTGCGCGTGGCTCCGTAGGGAGGCCGGATGGAATTCGAACAGGTCTTCCTCCTTGCGGTCGCGCCGCTGACGGCCCTCGCCGTCCTGGCATTGCACGCCCACGCGGCGCACGCCCGCCGCCGGACGTTGGCCGCCCTTGCTGCGGGTTCCGGTCCCTGGGCGGCGGCGGTTCCGGCCCGCTGGTACCGGGCCGGGTTGACGGCTGCTGCTGTGGCCCTGCTGGGGCTGGCTCTGGCCCGGCCGGTCGGCGGCATCGAGGAGGGATCGGCGGAGCGCGAGGGGCGTGATGTCCTCGTGGTCCTCGACGTGTCGCTGAGCATGTATGCCCGCGACCACGAGGGCAGATCGCGGGCGGAAGCTGCGCGTGAGGCGGTCGAACGACTGGTGGAACAGCTGGCGAAGGGCGGCGGGCACCGGCTCTCGTTGCTGGCGTTTGCCGGTCGGGCCAGTCTGCTGTTGCCGTCCGCATTCGACTACGAGACGTTTCTGGCGCGTTTCGACGCCACCGGCCCGCATGATGTTTCGCTTCGGGGAACACGGGTCGATTCGGGGCTTGCGGCCGCCCTGGGGAGTATCGACAGCGGCGACGAGCCGTTCACCGATGTGGTCCTGGTCTCGGACGGAGAAGATCACGGCACGGCGCTTCGGTCCGCCGGCCGAAACCTGCGCGGCGTGAAGGTGCATGTCCTCGCTGCAGGAACTCCGGACCGGCCGGCACCGGTCCGGGTGCCGACGGCGGACGGAACCGATGCGCCGCTGTTGTACCGGGATGAGCCGGTGCGCAGCCGCGCCGATCATGCAAGCATGCGGGATCTCGCCGCCTTCAGCGGCGGGACGTTTTGCGCCCTGCAGCGGGAAGACTGCGCGCAAGACGTGTTCGAGGCCATCGACCGGGCCCCGGCCCGGTCATTCGCAGTCGAGGGCCAGGCCCAGCGGCGGCGGCCTCTCTATCACTGGCTGACGGTGCCGGCGTTGCTGCTCCTGGTGGGCGGCATGGCAGTCGGGCGGGCACGATGAGGACGAGCCGCGGCAAGCTCGGGGTGATCGCCTGCCTGTGGGTTCTCGCCGGCTGCGGCGAGGATGACCGCGCACGACAGGAAATGGACGCCGGGATCCAAGCCTACGCAGACGGAGACTATGCCGGGGCGCAGGCCCGCTTCGAGGCCGTTGAACGGGCAGGGGGGCCGACCCCGGAGACGGAATTCGCCCGGGGTGTGGCGGCCTTCGCATCGCATGACAACGCAGCCGCGGACCGGCACTTCACTGCGGCCCTGGAAACCGCCCCTCGGGAATTTCGTGCCCTGGTCCACTACAACCTCGGGGCCGTTCGCTACCGGCAGGCCGTGAATGCGGTGATGAGTTTCCTCAACGGCGACGCGTTTCTCCAGGAGGCGATCGAGCAGTACCGGGACGCGCTGACGATTGATCCAGCCCTGGAGGATGCCGCCTACAACCTCGAACTCGCCACGCGTTTTCAGGACGAGCTCGCCCGGCGATTGCTCGTTACTGCCGGCAGTGCCGGCATGGACGAGGGCGAGGCGCGCACCGATGAAGGCGTCGAAACGCCGGAGGGGTGGGATCCGGGCGACGTCCAGGCTGCCCGTCCGCAACCGAACGAGGGTCAGTCGCGGGCGCGGCAGGGAGGAGACCCGGGCGCCGGTGCCCGCAAGGCCGGGCAGGCCACCGGGGCGGACGAGACCCAGAAGATCGACCTGACCAGCGCCACGGCCCGCGAAATGACTGCCGAGGAAGCCGAGGAACTGATCGAGATGGTGCAGGGGCAGCCCGGCCAGCAGTCGGAACGGGCAACACGCAGAGAGGCGCGCATGCGCGCCGGAGGGGATGTCCCGACGTGGTGACCGGATCCTGCGGGAACACCGGTTCGTCCTCGAATCGGCCTCTGCCGCACGCCGCCGCGTTCACCCGCAGGTATTCATCGATGAACTCGTCGACGTAACTGGTCACATGCGACAGAATGTAGTGCGCGTTGCCGCCGTGGCTTCCGAAACCGCCTACATCCCATGTAGTGGCCGTTCCGCCTTCACCCGAAGCTGGATCATCAACCCATTTTTTGTATTTGATATCGACGCCGTAAGAGCGTTTACCCACACCGACGTAGACGTAGAGCCACTTTCCCCAGCTCCTGTCCACGTAGAGACGTGCGGCGCGCAACCGGCTTCGCACCGCGACCTCGATGTCCTCCCGGCGCAGTCCGATTGCTTCCGCGTCTTCGTCCAGCTCTTCAACCGCCAACGGCATCGGCCGGCATTCGTTCCACAACTCGAACCTGTCCCAATCGGCCATCTCCTCCGCCGCAACTGGCGCCGCCGCCAGCACGGCCGCCGCGGTCAGCATCACTCGTCGCATGATCAGCCTTTACCGCGTGCCCAACCAACACAGGCTCAGCGGACGATACCGGCTCGGTCAGGCGGGAAGAGGCAAGCGTTTGGCGGTGGGGTGACGACGCAACCATGGCGCCGCACAAATCCGCCAGCGGGAACCATCAGATGAGGCGTGAAGCCGCCCCATCACTGCCCGACCGAACGGTTACGGGAAGAGGGTTCGGGATCCGCCCGGTCTAGAACGTTGTCATCACTTCCAGGGTATCGGGCCTGGTCCAGCCAATGAACTCCGAACGCGACGTGTTACCCCCTCGAATGGGTACATCAGGCGGCCGGAGCCGCATGTACCGCTCTACCAGAAACCGCACTTCGACCAGGTCGCCATCTTCATCGATGATGCTGATCCAGGGCGCCATGATGTCTTCGACATCGTCCATCGTGATCAGGGCGCACGGAAGATCCCCCGGTGTGCCGGAGTCAGCCAGGCGGGTCTCGAGGTCCCGAAACGCTTCCGCCGTCCGGCAGATCCAGGTCGGGCGGTCAAACGTGTAATTGTCGGGAAACGTGTTCTGGGCGGTGGCCTGGGGGGCCGCTCCCAGGGATGCGAAGCCCAGGGCGAGACATCCCAGAATCCGAAAGACGGTCATTTCCAGTTTGCTCCTTCGATCGAAACCGTTTCGAGAAATGCGCCGATCTGGGTGATCTGATCGAAATCGAGGTACTCGCCGAACGGCGGCATCTTCGGGAGCTTGCCCACGGCGACCACCTCGACGAACTTCTCGTAGCCCTTCCACCAGACCCGAAGGTCAAAGCCCCACTTGCCCCAGCGGGGGGACACGCCGTCGGCCTTGGTGCCATGGCACTGGACGCACCAGCGGCCGTACAGGACCGCTCCTGCCTCGATGGCTTCGCGGTCCCCGGACATGGGGTTCCCGGATTCAATGTCGACCGGATCAGGTACCTCGTTGTTGGCTGCGAGCGCAGGTGCCGGCGTTCCGGTGACCAGCGGTGCGGCGATGGTGAGCGCGAGGAAGGAAAGGGATATCGGTTTCATGGGATTCCAAGCTAAGGCGGCTTCATGGGATTCCAAGCCAAGACCGCCCGGGAACCCCGGCGCGCAATGGCAGAAAACTGCGGGTGGCGGTTGGTGATCCGCCACCCGCAAGTAACTCGTGTTCCCCGCTACTTCAGGGAGAACGAGACGAGAAGGGCACTGCGCCGGACGTCGCTCAACTCTCCGGCGAAGGCACCGGCAAGCATGCCCATGCCCACGTACGATCCGTGCCCCGTGGCCACCGCGATGTACTGCGTGCCATCCACGCCGTACGAGATGATCCCGCCGTTGGTGCCGGAACCCAGGTTGAACGTCCAGAGGAGGTCGCCTGTCTCGGAGTCGATGGCTTCGAGGTTGCCCCGGTAGTCGGCGTTGAACAGCAACCCGCTGGCCGTGGTCATGAGGGCGGAGTGCGGAATGATGTCGTAGCGCCGTTCCCACTTGATCTCGCCGGATACCGGCTCGCGCGCGACGAGGCGCCCGTGGGCCTTGTCCTCTTCGGGGTCGGCCTGGATCCATTCGGCAGCCATGTAGACCTGGGCGTACGGCTCGGTGATCCGCGTGGCTTCACCGGCGCTGATCGGACCGGAACCGTCCTTGTGGGCGACCGTCAGCCACATGCACCACTCCTGGACCGTCCGGAAGGACAATCCGGTGCTCGGGTCAAACGATCCCGCGTTCCAGCTGTGCCCGCCGTCGATGGCCGGGCAGACGAGGGTCTTCTCGCCGGCTACCGGCCAGAGCATGTTCTCGAACTCGCCCGTTTCCAGGTTGAAGCCCGAGGTCCAGTTCTGGTGGTTCATGGCCGAGTAGACCGCGATGGGCTGGCCGGTGGCCGCGTCGTGAATGTGATTGAAGCCGCTCTTTCCCGGGTGCAGGACCATCCGGCGGCCGTCCTTCTCGAAGATCACGTACTCGCCGGGCGAGGCATCGTAGTCATACGGGTCGCTGGGGGCTTCCTGGAAGTACCAGTTGAGCTTTCCGGTGTCGAGATCCAGCGCGACGGTGGACGAGGTGTAGAGGTTGTCACCCGGCCGGTGCGCGTCCGCATTCGGGTCGCGGCAATCGGCGCCACAGTAGTCGTAGTCGGGGTTCGGGTTGCCCGTCCCGATGAGGATCTGGTTGTTGGCGAAATCGACCGTGCCGGGCTGCCATGAACCGCCGCCGCCCCACTTCCACGAATCGCCGCCCCAGGTCGCGAGTGCTGCGTCGTCACCGCGGCCGGTGGTGTAGAACACCCACACGACCGATCCGTCCTGCGGGTTGATGCCGAAAATCCGGCCTTCGACCGGGTACTCACCACCGTTTTGTCCGATCACCATCAGGTTCTCGTTGACATAGGTGGCCGCACCGCTGAAACCGGCCGTGATCTTGGCGGAATCGACGATTGCCTCATCCCAGATCACCGACCCGTCATTCTGGTCGAGCGCCACGATCCGTCCGTCGGCGAGACCCATGTAGACGCGGCCACCGCCGACCGCCAGGCCCCGCGTGTGGGAGAAGAACGAGCGGGCGACTACTGCTTCGTTCATTTCCGGGACATAGGCCCACTGCCGCTCACCCGTGGCCGCATCGAGCTTCATCACGGAGGACGGGTTGTAGGCGACGTACATCGAACCGTCCAGCACGAGCGGTGTGCTTTGCAGGCCGCCGGCCCCCGTCTCCGCGCCGCCCGGCTGGAACAGCCAGGCCACGTTGAGGTCAGCAACATTGCCCTTGTTGATCTGCGTCAGTGGTGAATGCCGGTACGCCTTGTCGATCGTGCGGTGATACGCGCACCAGTTGTCGTCGGCACAATTGGAGATCTCGTTCTCGTGATGCATCGCCGAAGCCGACGAAGCCATCCACATGGAGACCAATGCCACAGAGGCTGCGGCCACCGAGGCCGAGCCGATGCGGAATGGGGTCATGATCATTCCTCCCGAATGCATAAGGTTCACTCGAAGCGAAGGTTTCGCTCCGGGGAACCCGCAAATCGTAGGCCGATTCGCGTCACAGGGCAAGAAACTGCCCCGACGGGGCTCCGTGACCTCAACGATCGAAGGCGGCCACCACGATCTGCAGGGGGATCAGCAACGCGTGCCGCGGGTTGGCATCGGGCCGAATCCGGACCCGTTGCGGGGTTGGGCCCGGTTGCGGCCTCCAGGGCGGGAAGCCAGGCCTGCTCCTGCCAGCGGGTATCCGAGAAGAGGGAATCCAGCGCCTGGTCGCGGGTGGCAAACGCCACGGCCCTTCATTCTGCCGACCCGGATGCCTACCGCAGTCAGGGTCTCGGCCCCGTCGGGCCGGATGGCTTCGGCGGTATCCGGGTCGGTCTTCTGCCCCCGGGCGTGCGAATGGTCGGGGTGGCGGAGGCAGGCTTCTCGGTTATGCGCGGGGGTTGAGGTGTCGGCTAGGTCGCCGGGTCATTGTCGTCGGTCCGGCCGGCCGCTTCCGCGTCGTCGGGAAGGGGATTGACTTCCGTGTCGTCGGGAAGGGGATTGATTTCCGCGTCGTCGGGAAGGGGATTGACTTCCGCGTCGTCGGGAAGGGGATTGACTTCCGCGTCGTCGGGAAGGGGATTGAACGGGAAGGGCAACAGGTGACTGCGATAGAGCAGGAAGTCGAGGATGGAATTCAGCAACCCGGTCGCCTTGGCGGCAAGCCTGCCGATGCGCTCGTTGCCGCCGCCGGTCCACAGCGAAAATCCGAACTGAATCACGGCGAGCAGCAGCAGAAACGGCAACAGCAGGTAGCCGACCGCTCCGAACGCAATCATGGCGAGCAGCCGCTTCCACGGCTGGTCGGGTCCTACAGCGGACAACGGTTTGGTCAGCATGGTTTCTCCGAAGATCTTCTGGAACCCCCATTTTGCGCAATTGGCCGGCAAACTCCAGAATGGCGGTGAGGGTCGCCGGCCTAGTGTCGCTGGAAGTCCCTTGCGCCGCAGTACGAGGACAGGATTGATGCCAACTAGCGCAGTTGTTTGCAAACGGCGATTCCCGGCGGACTCGGGGATCGTGGGCGAGCTCAGGGAATTGCTCGCTGACCGCGTGTCAACCGCGGCCGCCACGCTTGATCAGCACGGCCGCGACGAATCGTACCATGCGGGTCACCGCCCGGACGTGGTGGTGTTTTGCGAGACAACCGAGGAGGTGGCGCGGACCGTGGCGTTGTGTGCGCGCCGCGACGTTCCCGTCATTGCCTTCGGGACCGGTACGTCACTGGAAGGCCATGTCGCGGCCCTCGAGGGGGGCGTGTGCATCGATGTCAGCCGGATGGACCGGGTGCTGGCGGTCCGCCCGGAAGATCTGGATTGCACGGTCGAGGCCGGTGTGACCCGGAGACGGCTCAACGATTATCTCCGGGATTCCGGCCTGTTCTTCCCGGTGGATCCGGGGGCGGACGCCAGCCTCGGCGGCATGGCCGCCACCCGGGCGTCCGGTACCAATGCGGTTCGTTACGGCACCATGCGCGAACTGGTGCTGGACCTCAAGGTTGTCCTGGCGGACGGCCGCATCATCCAGACCGGCACCCGCAGCCGGAAATCGTCGGCCGGCTACGACCTGACCCGTCTGTTCGTCGGGTCGGAAGGCACGCTCGGAATCATCACGGAAGTCACCCTTCGGCTGTTCGGCCGGCCGGAGTCCATCGTTTCTGCGGTGTGCTCGTTTCCGTCGGTGGAAGCGGCCGTCAGGACGGTGATTGCCACCAACCACGCCAGTGTGCCGATTGCCCGCGCGGAACTGATGGACGCCTTGTCCATGGAGTGCGTCAACCGCTGGAGTGATTCGGATCACGCAGAGACCCCGGCGCTGTTTCTGGAGTTTCACGGTACTCCGGCGTCGACCAAGGAGCAGGCCGAAACCGTGTCCGAACTGGCGCACGAACTGGGTGGCGGCGAGTTTGTCTGGAGTGCGAGCCAGGAAGAGCGCAACCGGCTGTGGCGGGCCCGGCATGACCTGCTCTATGCGCTGATGGCCCGCTGGCCCGGCCGCAAGTCGCTGACCACCGACGTGTGCGTGCCGATTTCCCGGCTGGCGGAGTGCATCACGGAAACCGAAGCCGACATCGCGGCGCGGACGTCGATTCCCGCGCCGGTTGCGGGGCACGTGGGCGACGGCAACTTCCATGTCGCCTTCATGGTCGATCCGGAAAGCGAAGAGGAGATCGGGGAAGCGGCCGAGCTGCACGACCGGCTGGTGCACCGCGCCATCGCCATGGGCGGCACGTGTACCGGGGAGCACGGCATCGGCTACGGCAAGATGGACTACCTGAAGTCCGAGCGCGGCGACGGAATTGCGGTCCTGCAGGCGATCAAGCAGGCGCTCGATGCCCGGAACATCATGAATCCCGGCAAGATCGTGTCGTTTCCGAACCAGCCCGGGAACCGCGCCCGGGCGGCGTGATCCGAAGCCGGGGCCGCGGAGCCGGTGCATCTGTGCGGTTTCCGCATGGGCAGTTTCTGCATGGCTGGTATGCTCCAAGGATCCGGTCTCTTCCGAGGCGGCAGTAGTGCAGCGCCCGGACTGCCAGGCCGGACAAGGAGGAATAACATGGACTTCAGTTACCTGAGCAGGCGGAAGTTCCTGCAGGGTACGGGTACCACCGCGGCCGGGGTCGCGGTAATGGGTACTCTCGGGACGGGCGGGATCGCGGTCGCGGAAGACGCGTCGTGGGCGTTCGAACCGAAGGCGCTGGACGAGACCACGATCCGCGGCCTCATTGCGATGGCGCGGCAGCTGTATCCGCACGACTTTCTCGACGACGGGCCGTACGTGAAGGTGGTGGCCGATCTCGATTCCAGCGCCGCCGAGGATGCGGAGCTGCAGAAGACCCTGACGGACGGGGTCCGTGCTTTGGGCGTCGTCATGTCGGGTGATTCCACCAGCGACGTGCCGTTCCATGACCAGAGCCGGGGATTGCAGTTGCGGGCCATGAAGCGCGCGGAAAGCGACAACAACGGATTCTTCGAGGCGGTTCGAAGCGCGACCCTGGGCGGCCTCTACGGCAACCCCGAGGTGGCCTCCGCGCTCGGGTTCGAGGGATCCTCGGTCGAATACGGCGGTTATCTGGACCGCGGTTTCGACGACATCGACTGGCTGCCGCAGGCTTCTTGATTCGGAAGGAGGAAGAACCATGGCTCGAAGTTACGATTTGAACGACGACAGCGTCGTCGTGATCATTGGTTCCGGTGCCGGTGGCGGCACCCTGGGACACGAACTCGCCGAAAAGGGCATCGATGTTGTCTGTCTCGAGGCCGGGGCCCGGCTCGATCTGGGCGACATCGTCAACGATTGGGGCACGATGGGCGCCCGCATCAGCTGGAACGACAAGCGCATCGGCTCCGGCGTCATGACCCCGGGGTATCCGCTCTGGGTGTGCAAGACGGTAGGCGGGACCACGGTGCACTGGGCGGGCGCCAGCCTGCGCTTCCAGGAGCATGAGTGGAAGGCCCGTACGACCTACGGAGACGTTCCGGGTGCCTCGCTGCTGGACTGGCCGCTCGATTCGGCCGAGATGGCCCCCTACTACTCGCGGGCCGAGGACAAGATGGGTACCACCGGTACGCACGGAATTCCGCGGCTCCCGGGAAACAACAATTACAAGGTCATGGAGTACGGAGCCAGGAAGCTTGGCTACCAGACCGTGCACACCGGCAACATGTCGATCAACCCGGAGGCGCGGGACGGTCGTCCCGGCTGCCAGCAGATCGGATTCTGCATGGCCGGGTGCGCCATTGGCGCCAAGTGGTCGACGCTGTACTCGGAGGTACCGAAAGCCGAAGCCACAGGGCATTACGAGCTGCGCCCGGATTCGATGGTCACGCGCATCCTGCACGATTCTGGCGGGAAGGTGACCGGTGTCGAATACGTCGATGCGAACGGTGACACCCAGATGCAGAAGGCGCGGGTCGTGGCCGTGGCCGGCAACTCGGTCGAAAGCCCGCGGCTCCTGCTGAACTCTGCGAGCGGGATGTACCCGGACGGCCTGGCCAACTCTTCCGGACAGGTGGGCCGGAACTACATGCGGCACCTGACCGCTACCGTGTACGGCGTCATGCCCGGGGCCGTGCACTTCGACCGCGGCACGCAGATGGCCGGGATTGTCATGGACGAGGTCCGGCACGACGACAGCCGGGGCTTTGCGGGCGGCTACCTGATGGAAACGCTGCCCGGCTTCGGGGTGGCCGCCGTTGCCGGCAATGTCGGGGCGATGGCGGTGGATTCGCCCGGGACCTGGGGGCGCGACTACACCCGCGAGGTGATCGAGAACTACCGGAACATGGCCGGAATGTGGCTGGTCGGTGAAGACATGCCGCAGTCGGGCAACCGGGTCACGCTCCACGACACGGAAAAGGACCAGTACGGACTGCCGGTACCGGTGGTGCACTTCGATGAGCACCCGAACGACCTGGCCATGCGCAACCACGCGTTCCGGATGGGCAGCGCCGTCTACGAGGCGGCCGGGGCCAGCAAGACGTACGAGCTTCCGCCGTTTCCCAGCACCCACAACATGGGCACCTGCAGGATGAGCGCGAAGCCGGAAGACGGTGTGTGCGGCCCCACCGGAGCCACGCACGACATTCCGAACCTGTTCATTTCCGACGGCAGCCAGTTCACGACGGGTGCGGCCGAGAACCCGACGCTGACGATTGTTGCGTTGGCCATCCGGCAGGCCGAACACATGGCCGAGGCCATGCGGACCAACTCGATCTAGTCGACCGGGGCGATCGACGGGGGCGCGGGTGCACCGCGCCCCCGGCATCGTGGCCGATGGATGGGATGCGAAGCCGTCATCGACAGCTATGGTGTGGAGGGTCTGGCACGGGAAACGGTCCCGGCGGCACAGAGCCAAGTAGTCATGTCGGGCGTCCTTAAGGGCGCAACGCCTTCTCTCGACAGGTCTTGCACCAGTGCTGAGAATCAGGTTGCTGATGCAGTAGCCACCAAGTGTAGGTCAT
The DNA here is from genome assembly GCA_965203385.1 of Alphaproteobacteria bacterium. Classification (GTDB taxonomy): domain Bacteria; phylum Pseudomonadota; class Alphaproteobacteria; order TMED109; family TMED109; genus VXPW01. The sequence goes on along the minus strand of OZ241893.1, from coordinate 239,923 downwards.
CACCGGGGTGAGCAGTTACAGAGGTTTTTCAGCTTCGGACCCCCCGAACCGGTGCTTCTGGGCCGAGCCGGGATTAAACTTGAGCTGAGGCGAAATCAGGCACTTGCCAGCAGGAGAGCCGACATGGAACGAACCATCGGCAGCATGGGGTCCGAGTACACCCGCGTGCGTCTCGATCCCGAAGCAATCCCGCTTCTTGCGAGGCTCGACTGGAATATCATCGCAAGGAGGGTCTTCATTGATCCCGTGAGCGGGATCATCGCGCTCATGACGCCGTCCCCGGAGCACGAGCGCTACAGCCGGGGCGCCGACCGGTTTATGGATGCCATGGGCAGAAGCCTCGGGATTCGGGCCATAGGCCTTGGATCAACCCGGTGGCGGCTTCCGGGAGACCCGGAGAATACGGGCGCCGAACCTGACGCCTGCTACTATCTGGGCGGGACGGCCAAGAGTTGGACCGAAGCGGACCGGCAGGGAACGGAGGCGATCCGGCAGTTCGAGTCCGGGACGCCGCCCGATCTTGTCGTCGAAGTGGAACGCAGCCACGGTGACGAGGACAAACCCGATTTCTACCGCCGTCTGGGTATTCCCGAGATGTGGCGGCTCAACATAGCCGGGAACGTCAGGGAGGCCGTTCTGCTCGACCTGCAAGCCGAGGGAGGACCGGACGAACTGACAATGTCCGCGGTTCTTCCGCCCGCCAGTCCGACCTTCGTTCTGGCCGCCCTCGAGCTGGCCGCCAGAGGCCGTATTTCCGAACTCGATTCCCTGATCGAAGAGCAGGTGTCGAAGGCTGCGCACGACCGGTGACCGGTGTTCCCGGAGGGGTCCCCTTGCGGACACTCAACCGGCGACAGTTTCCTTCGCGTACTGTCTTCCGCCTTCGGCATTTGACCTGCTGCAGCAGATGTTGGAGACCATGCCGCGATTTCTGGGCTGGCCAATTCTCGGAGCCGATGCCCCGCCACTGTTGTCAGAGCCGGTCTTTCCGCTGGAGCGCCGCCAATTCAACCGGAGCGCCGAACGCTGGGGTGGAGCGTCTATCGGCCTCGTTCAGGCGTTTCAGCAGGTCAGCCGATAGCCCGCGGCATCTCTGGCGAGGCGTCACCCGAGTCCGCTTGATGATTCCACTTCAGTCGCGTTCCCGCGTCGCGTATCGCCAATCCTCCGGGTGCCAATTTTCTCGGTGGCTCCACAACCCGCGCTGCTTCCGTCGCGCTTCAGCCTCTACCTGCCGGTAACGATCGTCATAGGCAGCAACGGCGTGCCCGCTGCGTACCAGCCATTCGCCGACATCCTTGTCATCGCAGGTCACCGCGCCGATTACCCGGTCGTACCGGTCGTATCCCTCGACCTTGATTTGAACGTGCGAACCGCCGATGGCCTCGATCAGTTTGTTTTTCACGCGCAGTCCATCGTCGATGTTACGTCCGTTACGATCTTCCGCCGGCTGGTTCAGTTCGGGTGCGTCGAGACCGGCGATCCGGATCCTGCAGTCGGACACCATGAGGGTGTCGCCGTCGATCACATAGGCCTCGCCGGCGATAATGCTCCCGATGTCCGGCGGCATCGGACGCACGTCCGAGCCGGATGCGGGAGTACGGATGACTTCCGGCTTCTCCTGCCGTCGTCTTGATGGGCTCCTGCGCAGAAAGAAGACGTATAAGAGGACGAGAAGGATCCCGATAATCGTGATCGGCATCCAGGGCCCATATTGCAAGAAGTTGAAGCCCGTTGGAGCCGCGGGTACCGGGCAACCGAAACGCTCACCCGGCTGCCACCGAGCCGCCAAGCGCCCCGCCTGTTTGACATCCTGTGAGTCTAGGGATGCTGCAGTTCGGTTGCGGTGTTCTGCCGCCTGTACGCGCCGATCGCTGGAAGCCGGAAAGGTGCGAGCAGCAAGATCGAACCACATGTACGCACATTCGGCATCATGTGGAACTCCAAGGCCATCGCGATACATCCAACCGAGACTCTGCTGGGCGTGGGCGTTGCCCTGATCCGCAGAAAGAAGGTACCATTGCATGGCTTCGGTATGGTCCAGTGCTACGCCGTAACCCTTGCGATACATGTCACCCAAACTGGCCTGAGCCCGGCGGTCGCCTTCTGCAGCGAGTCCTTGGAATGCACGGTAGGCCGTATCGTAGTCACCATTCCGATATGCCTGCATCCCTTCTGCAAAGGTCATCTGCGCTGCCGTCGTGGACTCGGTTGCCGGAAACCACACATCGCGAAGGTGGTTTAGGTAGCCCGGCCCTTCCACCACCCAATTCCCTACCACAAACACGATCACACCCCCTATCACAGTTATCACAGTCCCAGGGACCCAGCGTAAGGTATTCTTCATCCTGTTGTCCTTTCCGGTTCGCAGATCCAGAAGCTCGGCTCAGGCTCAGGTTCGCCCGCCAACCCGCCCAACTTCTCTTGGCCGGCGGAAACATGCGAGATCGCCAGCAACCGGCAACGAATGTTTTCCTTCACGGAGAGAAACGAGCAGCCAAGGTTCGGGCGTGCGCACGAATGCGCTCATCCGGTTGGTTCGCCCACGCATCAAGGAGTCGCCGCCACGGACAGGGTACGAAGCTGACTTCGTCATCAGCAACGACCGCACCGAAGGTCTCGATCTCTTCTCGGTGCCGGGCTTTTGCCCGTTCGTCGACAGCTTCGCCGCTCGCCGGCCAGACCTCCGGTTCGGCATACAGATAGAATAGGATGGGCCTGAGTGTGCGCCGCTGCTCCCGCCGGTCCACGTCGGTTCGCAGCGCGAACGCGTGCTTGAACAACTGTGCTGCGTCCAGATGCGCGAAACGATCGGGGTGGTCGCGCAGCCCGTCCCGGATGCGCTCGTATCCACCCATGCGGTCACCCCAGACCGGGCGCCAGTAGGCATCACTCAGTGATGGAGGCCGCCGGGTCCGGAACGGTTCGAAGCGTTTTGACTCGATGCCGATGAGCGCCGACGGTGTCTCCACCAGACAGTCAAGAACGGGGTGGCGTCCGCCCCTCCAGGGGAACCGAAGTTCGGCCTCGAGAAACAGCGAGCGCGCCGGCCAGATTTCGTCCGCGCATCCAGGCAGCGGGGGTAGTTCGGATGCCCGGCGAAGAAAGAACCCGAGCGCATTGACCGCCAGTGCTGCCGAGGATTCCGGGCTGTCGAATTTGCCAGCTGCAATTTCGTTGCCGGGGGCGGCATTCAAAATCGACTCGATCTGAGCTCCGGGCACACCCGGCAGGAATCTGCCGCTCACTCTTTCTCGCCCCTCGCGATTGGGATGTACTGAAGTCAGACCTTCGACGGCCACGGGAACTGTGCGCTATGCGTCCGCTCCCATCATCATTGGCATATGTCCGATGTCCGACAGAACAATACTGTATGGGCACCAGCAATGGTCAAACAGTATTGTTCCCTGTTTCACCGTGAAATTCAACACCAAGGCGAGTCGGTTTCCGTTCCATTGGCAGGGGTGGTCGCCAATCGGCCAGACAGATGCACCAGTTCCTGTTTCCGACCGAGAACCTTTCGCCCCAATTCCGATTCAAATCGCTGGGTGTTGCGCTCTGTATGGATGCAGGATCATCAAAATGATTCTTGCAGCGGTTGCAGATTCCTGGCGCAACATTGGGGCCGCAGCGGATTCCGCACGAGTTTCGGGCGCACCCGGGCCCGATCAGTCGTTGACGAGATTCGGATGACATGGTACTGAACGCTACGGCGTGACACGGGTCGGCATGACCGGATCGGGACGCCTTGAACCAAGGAGCAGCCGCCGTGGAAATGAAGAGTACAAAAGAAGGTGAAGTGCTCGTTTTTGAGCCCGAGGGCCGCATCGACGGGACCAACGCCCGAGACGTAGAGAGTGCCTTTCTCGATAAGGTAAGGGGCGGCGAAACGGCAATTCTCATCGATTTCTCGGAGGTCGAGTTCATTTCCAGTGCCGGACTGCGGGTGTTGCTGATGGTGGCGAAAGAGGTCAAGGCGAGGTCCGGCCGGATTGAGCTGTGCTCCATGCGCGACTATCTGAAGGAAGTCTTCGAAGTAAGCGGGTTCAACGCCATTTTCCAGATTCACGCGGCTCGTAGCGAAGGAATCGAATCGCTTTCGTAAACAGAAACCGGTTCGATCACCCGGTTCCGGGACGGAGGACGGGGAAGGGCTCTCGCCGCTACCGTCACACCGCGCAGGGGCGCGAGACGGGCCGGGTCCACCAGCAGCGCTACCGGAGGCGTCAGGCGACCCGGGTGCGGTGATGCTGGAAGGGAGGGACCGCCGGCTAGTGGCCGCGCCGGGTCGGCGCGACGTGCGGCAGGGTCTACCGGACGGAAAGCCTGGAACTACGCGCCGGCGACCGCATCCGCTGGACGTGCAACGAAGCCGGGCTCGGCCTCGTCAACAGCGACACGACCAAGGTCGTCGCGGTGCGGGGAGGCTACATCGTCTTTCAGCTCGGCGACGGGCGGATGTTTGAACCCGGCCGAGACGACCTGCAGCTGCGCCCTCTCGACCATGCCTGGGCCGCGACGGTGCATGCCTCTCAGGGGCGCGTCGTCGATCGTATGATCGCGGCGATGGAGGCGAAGCACCCGCACCTGACCACGCAGAAGAGCTTCTACGTCGAGATCAGCCGGGCCCGCCACAGTGCTGAACTGGTCGTCGACACGCCCAGCCGGCCCAGCGCAGCATCGGCAATCGCCGCGTCCTCGCTCGGCAAAACCCCGGCCGCTGCGATCGAGGCATCGACGACGAAGACCATCAGCGCGTGTGTCCCTCGTGACGCCAGGCCAAGATCTCCTCCGTCGTCACCGCCTTCTGCTTCGCCCGCTCGCGACGCAGCGTCGCGCTCAGCGCGGCATGTTCTCCTTCGCCGGGAATCCGCGTCACGTGCGCGACTGGCGTCGCGCCGCGGCAGATCACGATGTCCTCACCCGCTTCCACCGCGGCCAGGAGCGCCGACAGATGGGTCTTGGCCGCTCCGATTTTCACATGCCGTGTCATGGCGTCCTCGCTCCTTGCGCGGTTTGCATCGGAACCCCGCTCCGTTGACGGCGGTTTCTCTCGTACGAAGGAACAAGGATAGCCTGGCACCGGCTTGGCCAAGCGCCTGGTCCGGTGCGGACTCGCTCAGGTCTCAGGCTTCGGTGTCCGTATCCGCCTTGTCCAGAATCTCCGACCGTGCCCCTCTCACGGCTTCTGGGTCGGGGTCGCTCTTGCGGGCTCCGGGCGGCAAGTTCCCGATCTCTCGGCCACGCCAGGAAGGGGAGCGATTCTCCTACGGGGACGATTTCGGAGTTTTCTGCGCTCGCGTGATTTTGCCGGAGCGAAGATCTCGTTTCGAATGTACCGTCGCCCATGTTTCGCCGGGGTTTTCTGCCGGTTACACGCCGTAGGGGTCGATCAGGTCCCGGCGGATCAGGTGGTTGAGCGGGCCGCGGCCGCTTCCGAGTCCGGGTGCGGTACGGATAGCCTGCTGCACATAGGCGTGTGCGGCCGCCACCGATTCGAACAGGGAGCGCCCCCCGGCAAGACCGGCGGCGACGGCGCTTGCGAGGGTGCAGCCGGTGCCGTGGGTGTGGGGCGTGTGCAGGCGAGATGCCCGGAATTCACGGGTCCCGGCCGTAGTGAGCAGCAGGTCAATGACGGTTGAACCGTCTACATGCCCGCCGGTGAGGAGCACCGCTTCGGCCCCCATGGCGAGCAACTCCTGGCCCGCACGCTGCATCTCGTCGACATTGGTGACCGGACGACCGGTGAGTCTCGCCGCTTCCGGCGCATTGGGGGTTATCAGATCCGCTCGGCGCAACAGTCGCTCCCGGAGAGCTGTCTCCGCTTCGGGGTCCAGCAACGGTTCGCCCGAGCCGGCCGCGAGCACGGGGTCGACGACCAGCGGGATCCCGGAACCCCAGCGGTCCACGCTTTGAATGACAGCGTCGATGATCGCCGTCGAGCAAAGCATGCCGGTCTTGATCGCATCGGCTCCGATGTCTTGCAGGGCCGTCCGCACTTGCAGGGCCACCAGCGACGCCGGGATTTCCAGGACTTGATGAACGCGGTGCGTGTCTTGCGCCGTGACGGCCGTCACCGCGGTCATCGCGTAGACCCCCATCGACATGGCCGTCTTGAGATCTGCCTGGAGGCCGGCGCCCCCGCCGGAATCGGAACCGGATACCGTCAGCAGTCGGCGGCACGGACGGCAGTGCCCGCGGGCGGGGTCCGTCGTCAAGCCGCCTTCCCGCCCGCCGCGGCGACCGCGCCGGCAATCGAATCGATGATGCCCTGCGCCAGGGACCGGTCCGGCGTTTCGACCAGAACCCGCAGCAACGGTTCCGTCCCCGAAGTCCTGACCACGAGACGACCCGCGCCGTCCAGACTTTGTTCCGCCGCCCTCACGCACTCCTGAACGGCGGGATGGGTCAGGGGATCCACCTGCCATCCTTTCGGCAGCCGGACGCTTGACTGGTGCTGGGGGATCGATGGGTAGCGGGGCAGGAGTTCGGACAGGGTCTTGCCGGTGCGCACCATGACCGAAAGCGTCTGCAGGGCCGACATCAGTCCATCGCCGGTTGCGCTGTGACGGCCCAGGATGATGTGTCCGGACGGCTCGCCCCCGATGTTGCAGCCGTGCGAGCGCATCCATGCCGAAACATGGCGGTCGCCCACGGGCGCACGAAGGAGGCGCAGGCGAAGGCTGTCGAGGTAGCGCTCGAAGCCCAAGCTCGTAAAGGGCGTACCGATCACCGCATCGCCGGCAAGCTGTCCGTTGTTGAACCATTCGCGCACGATCAGGGCGATCAACCGGTCCCCCTCGACGACCTGTCCGCATTCGTCGGCGAGCACGCACCGGTCGGCATCGCCGTCCAGCGCGATACCGAGGTGCGCCCCGGTCTGGCGGACGCGTTCGGCCATGGCCTGGGGTGCAGTGGACCCGCAGTCATGGTTGATGTTCTGGCCATTGGGGGATACGCCCATGGCAACTACATCGGCCCCCAGTTCCCACAGCACCCGCGGCGTTACCCGCCACCCGGCGCCGTTGGCGCAATCCACCACCACCTTGAGCCCGTCCAGCCGGAGATCATCAGGGACCGTGGCCTTGACCCACTCGTTGTAGCGGCCGACGGCATCGTCAATCCGCTTGGCCCGGCCGATCTTGGCGGACGCCGCCAGGCCATGCGCTTCAGGTGCCCGCTGGAGCCGTTCCTCCAGCGATCGTTCCACGGCGTCCGAGAGCTTTCGCCCGTCCTGACCGAACAGCTTGATCCCGTTATCCTGCCAGACGTTGTGAGAGCCCGAGATCATGACTCCCAGGTCGCAGCGCATGGAGCGGACCAGCATCGGAATGGCGGCGGTAGGGATGGGACCGACCAGAAAGACGTTCATGCCCATGGACAGAAAGCCGCTCGTCAGGGCCGTTTCCATCATGTAGCCCGACTGCCGGGTGTCCTTGCCGATCACCACGTGATGGCGGTGGTTGCCGCGCGTGAACTCGGCACCGGCAGCGACACCGATACGCTGCACGAGTTCCGGCGTGAGCGGTGGTTCGTTGGCGCGGCCGCGAATACCGTCGGTTCCGAAGATACGTCCCATCGATGCTGTCCGGTCGTTGCAGTGGCCCCCTTCTACAGGCGGCACCGATACCCGTAAACCGGTTACCTGAAGATCAGGGGCACGGTAACTGCTCACCTCTGTCGTGAGTGCATCGACCTGCCGTCAACACCACGCCGCCGGGCCGCTGCCAAAAGACCGCAATACCCCTCCACCGCGCGAGAAACGATTTCACCAACTGGATACCCGATATCCAGACCCGCCTGTCGGTCGCTTGCGAACCCTGCATCGATGCCTCAACGCCGCAAGCCAGCACAGTCAACGGCAGTCGTTTCTGTCGTTCCGCCAGAAGGGACAGTTGTTCAAGGGACGAAAACCGTTTCATCAACACTCCTGGACGCTTGCGGCTTGCTGATGACCCCCGTCTCCGGTTTACCGCCCGTTTCTGGAGCTTTTTTCGGGGTGGCGATTGCCGAAGGCCCCCGCGCCTCCTATGATTTGGTCATGTCCGAAGCCATTACATTCGATACCCATCGTTTCGTCAGACGCCTGACCGGCGGCGGCTTCACCGTGGAGCAGGCCGAAACGCTGGCCGAAGAGCAGGTAGTCCTGCTCACCAACCTCGCAACCAAGGTTGATATCGATCGGCGGCGGCAGGAGACGAAGTCCGGCATCGAGTGGCTTCGGCAAGAGCTGAAGACCGGTATCGCCGAGGTGGGGACGCGCATGGAGGCGATCAAATCCGATCTGATGAAATGGCTGATCGGTGCCATGATTGCCCCGATCGGTACCATGGTCGCCCAAAGTGGGCTGGTGGTCGGCCCGACCAAGCTGCTGTAGTGCCGTGGGACGCTGTCGAAACCGCCGGTTGAACCAGGGCATCCAGTTCGGAGCCAATCCGACACAACCGGGAACAAACTCTCCCCCCAAGACCATCAATTCTCCGAATGAAATGCCGGTTTGCGAACGGCCTCTTGTCTTGGTGATGCCCTGCCTCGGCACCGCAACGCCGCAAACCGGCACAATCAACGGTCAGCGAAGGGGATGAGCGGTTTCCGGACATGAAGATTACCTCGATCGAAACCATCACGCACAGGCGCTTCCCCAATCTCTTGTGGGTGCACGTGCACACCGACGCAGGAATCACCGGTCTCGGCGAGACCTTCTACGGAACCGGGTCGGCAGAAGGGCATATCCACGCGTATGCGGCCAAGCTCCTGCTGGGTGAGGATCCCCTGCAGATTGACCGCCACAGCAAGCGCCTCGTGTCGTACGTCGGGCACTCGGGATCCGGCGCCGAGGTGCGCGGAAACTCGGCGCTCGACGTGGCGCTCTGGGACATCTGGGGGCAGGCCTCGGACCAGCCCATCTACCAGCTCCTGGGGGGACGAAGCCGCGACTCCATCCCCGTCTACAACACCTGTGCCGGTTACCAGTACGTACGGTCCCATGCCCGACAGTCGACCGACAGCTTCAACCTGCCCGGCGATCAGCCGGAAGGACCCTACGAGGATCTTCAGGCGTTTCTGACCGATGCCGGAACCCTGGCCCGAAGCCTCCAGGACATGGGAATCAACGGCATGAAGATCTGGCCTTTCGATTATGCGGCGGAAGCGTCGGGCGGACACTACATTTCGCCGACCGATCTGGCGCGGGCCGTGAAGCCGTTCGAACAGATCCGCGCCGCGGTGGGCGACACCATGGACATCATGGTCGAACTACATGCCATGTGGGATCTCCCGCAGGCGAAGCGGATTGCGGCGGCACTGGAGCCCTGCAAGCCGTTCTGGTTCGAGGATCCGATCCGCATGGACAGCCTCAGGAGCTTGAAGGACTTTCGCGATTCCACCCGGGTGCCCACCACCGCGAGCGAAACACTGGGAAGCCGGGGGCAGTTTCGCGAACTTCTGGAACTCGGTGCCTGCGACTACGTCATGTACGATATCGGCTGGGTGGGCGGGCTGTCCGAGGCCCGCAAGATTGCCGCGATGGCGGAAGCCTGGCACCGTCCGGTCGCACCGCATGACTGCACCGGTCCGGTCATCTTCTCCGCCTCGGTTCATCACGTGATGAATGCGACGAACGCACTGGTCCAGGAGGTCGTGCGCGCCTTCTATTTCGGCTGGTTCCGGGAGATCGTTACCGAGCTCCCGCCGCTCGATAACGGCTTCCTGCGGCCGCTGGAAGGGCCGGGACTCGGATTGCGGCTGCGGCCGGATTTCCTCGAAAGTTCTGGCTGCCGGATCCGGCGGACCGCTGCCGAAGGAAGTGAGGGTTGATAGGCGTTCCGTTCCGTTCATTCCCGCACAGTAAAGTCGCTCGATTCGTCTGACTGCGCATATGGATTCGTGCTGCCCATCAAAGCATCTTGGATTCTTCGCCGAAAGGCCACCCCCGGTATCGTCACAACTTCTCAGTATCACGACACCATGAACGAGCTGCTTCGCATCGCCACTGCCGATCTTCTGGTTGGCTTTCTTGCGAAGCACCTGCCCACGTTGGCGGAAGACTGGGCCTGCGTCTAGTTTGTTGTCAGCCCCTTGGAGCAGCCTGCCATGCCGGAAACGACAAGACTCGAGTCGATCCACATTCGCGGTTTCAGATCTCTCGTCGACGCCGAATTGTCGCATCTGGGCAGCGCCAGCGTCCTGATAGGCGCCAACGGCTCGGGCAAGTCCAACTTCGTGCGCTTCTTTGAAATGCTCAACTGGATGCTGCGGTCGCGTCGTCTGGGAGAGTTCGTCGAGCGTCATGGGGGTGCCGACGACCAACTGTTCGGCGGCAGTCGAACCACCCCGGCCATGCAGGCCGAAATCAGTCTGGAAACCGGGTCAGGCCGGAACGACTACAGTTTCACCCTCGCGCACGCTCATCCCGACCGATTGATGTTCACCAGAGAGGCCTTTCGGTTCAGCCGCAAGGATCGGCCGTCCGAGGCGCCCTGGGTACATCTTGCCGGCGACGGGCGTCGCGAAGCGCAAATCGTGGAGGCTGCGCAATCTCCGCAATTATCGGAGGTCAACCGGAAAACCGCGCGAACGATTACGAATCTGCTGCGGAACTGTGCCGCATATCAGTTTCACGATACGTCCGACAGTTCGAGTCTCAAGATGCGCTGGGAAACGGAGGATAACCACACGCTGCGTTCCAACGGAGGAAATCTCGCGGCCGTGCTGCACAGGCTCGAGCATGAGGATCATCATCGCTTCGAACTGATCTGTCGTCACATCGGCCGTGTGCTGCCGGTTTTCGATCGATTCAAGGTTGAAAGCAGCTACGGCAAGGTCCGACTCAGGTGGAAGGCCACAGGGACTGACAAGACATTCGGGGCCCACCTCACGTCCGACGGATCCCTGCGCTTCTTCGCCCTTGTTACGCTGCTGAATCTCCCTCGGGAAATGCTTCCGAACATCGTCCTGCTGGACGAACCTGAGCTCGGTCTGCATCCCATGGCCATCGCGCTGATAGGCGACATGATCAAGGCGCTTGCTGTTGATGTGCAGGTCATTGTCGCCACCCAGTCGCCTCTTCTCGTGGACGTGTTCGATCTCGAAGAAATCGTGGTTCTTGAAGCGGAGGATGGCCGCACGCGCTTCCGACGGCTCGCGACTGACAATTATCGACACTGGCTCGAAGAAAGTTTCTCGCCTGGCGAGCTTTGGCAGAAGAACCTGCTCGGGGGTCGTCCATGATTCGTCTTGCAGTATCGGTGGAGGGTCAGACGGAAGAGGAATTCGTCAAGGGCGTATTGGTCTCACATCTTCAGCCGCACGGAGTGGCAGCCATACCAATCCTGTTGGGCCGTGCGCAAAACCGGGGTGCCTGCGGCGGCTTCGTAACCGTGGAGCGGATCGTCTCCGAGATCGTGCATTTGAAGCGCTCGCACGATGCCGTTACAAGCCTTGTCGACTTCTATGGATTCAGAGGAAAGGCACAGCGCTCTGCGGAGGAGTTGGAACAAGTGATTCTCGATGGCGTCAAGGAAAGGACCGGCTGGCAAGGGGACAGATTGATGCCGTATGTCCAGCGCCACGAATTCGAAGGTCTGCTGTTCTCCAACGTGAACGCCTTCAGGATACTGCCTGACATCCCACCGCAGGCCGTCCGTATGCTTGGAGACATTCGATCAGCCTTCGCAACGCCCGAAGACATAAACGACGATAAACGCACCGCTCCGAGCAGGCGCATCAGAAATGCAATCCCGCGATACAGGAAGCAGGCTCACGGATCTCTGATCGCCGGGGAGACGGGATTGGATAAAATTCGGGCGGAGTGTCCGCGCTTCAATGCCTGGCTTGAACGACTGGAAACCTTGCAGGATCGCATCGGGCCGCCGTCGGATCCCGTCAGCTTTTCCTGATTGCTCGCCGTCGTGATCACGTTGTCGACAGTGCGAGTGCGGACCCGGAACGCATGCACGATCGCGGCCTCATGCATGATTCCTGCGGGCGGCAGCAGGCAGCGGACGGGCGGGAGGGACGGAACCGTCCGGGCCGATTTCGTCGACGGCGGCTGGAGGATCGGATTCCCGCGGTCTCTTGCGGTCATGGCCGGTATCGGACGCGGGGGGCGTCCGGTTTGCCGGTGAGGCAGGCGATAGTCTCCCACGTGCGAAGCGCCTGGCGGGTTTCGGCGACATCGTGGACCCGCAGCAGGTTGGCGCCATGACTCGCGGCGTGCAGCGCAAGGGCCAGTGACCCGCCGAGCCGTTCGGAGACCGGGGCGTGGGCGTCGAGGGCCGCGATCAGGGACTTTCGGGACGCGCCCACCATCAGGCCGTGGCCCAGGCAGTGAAACATGGGCAGCCAGGCGAGGAGTTGCAGGTTATGTACCGGTGTCTTGCCGAACCCGAGACCCGGGTCGACGGCGATCCGGTGCCGCGGGATGCCGGCCGCCCGGGCCCGGCGCACGGCGGCCGAAAGGTCGGCATAGACCTCGCGGGGGGCATGGGCATAGCGGGGCCGGGCCTGCATGGTTTCCGGGTTGCCGCGCATGTGCATGAGCACGACCGACAACCCGAGGTGCGCGGCCGTGGCCGCGCTGTCCGGTGCATGCGAAAGTGCGGTCACGTCGTTCACGATCACGGCTCCCGCGTTGCGGGCGGCGCGCATGGTGGCCGGGTTCCGCGTGTCCACCGACACCACGGCGCCGTCCCGGGACAGGGCGGCGATGACCGGGGCCACGCGTCGGATCTCTTCTTCCGGCGGCACCGGCCGGGCTCCGGGGCGTGTCGATTCGCCACCGACATCCAGGATGTCCGCACCCGCGCCGAGCAGGGCCCGCCCCCTGCTGATCGCTGCCTCCGGTGCCAGGTAACGGCCGCCGTCCGAGAAACTGTCCGGCGTCACGTTGACCACCCCCACGATCCGGGGGCGGTCAAGGGCAACGCCTGCGAACGGGGCGCGGGCGGCCGTCAGGGCGCGCTGCTGCGCGGGATGACGTCCGTCCCTCAATGCCGCGACGGGCAGCGGACGGGAGGGAGGTACGGAACCGTCCGGTCCGATTTCGTCGACAGCGGCAAACGCCATGGGGCCGCCGGCCAGGGGCAGGCGGTCGCAGGAATCATCGGTGACGGGCGCGAGCGCCCGCGGGCGCAGCAGTACGGTGCCGGCTTCGGCCTCTAGCCGCTGCACCGGAGCATCAGGCGTTCTCGGGCTGGGCCGAGCCGGGATGCGGTTCCTTGCCGCTTTGCGGGACGGAAGAACGCCGTCCGGTCTCGGGTTCCTCGCCTTCCTCGTCGCGGCACACCGGCCGGCCGGCCAGCACGTCGGCCACTTCGTCCGCCGTCAGGGTTTCGTATTCCAGCAGGCTGGCGGCCAGGGCGTGCAACTGCTCGGTGCGGGCATCGAGGATATCCCGGGCGGTCTTCTCGCCTTCCTCGACGATGCGGCGCACCTCTTCGTCGATCATGCGGGCGGTCTGGTCGGAAATGTTGCGCTGCTCGGCGACGGAGTGGCCGAGGAATACCTCTTCCTGGTTGCTTTGCAGGCGAATCGGGCCCAGTCGATCGCTGAAACCGAATTCCATCACCATGCGGCGCGCCAGATTGGTGGCCTGCTGGATGTCGTTGCCGGCGCCGGTGGTGATGTAGCGCTTGCCGTAGATCAGTTCCTCGGCGATCCGGCCGCCGAACAGCCCGGCGATCTGGGCTTCGAGCTCGATTTGCGTGTGCGCGTACTTGTCCCGCTCCGGCAGCCACATGGTGACCCCGAGGGCTCGTCCGCGCGGAATGATCGTGACCTTGTGGAGAGGCTCGTGCCCTTCGACGTTGAGCATCACGAGCGCGTGCCCCGACTCGTGGTACGCCGTCATCTTCCGCTCGTCTTCGGTCATCACCATCGACCGCCGTTCGGCCCCCATCATGACCTTGTCCTTGGCCTGCTCGAACTCGCCCATGCCGACCGACCGGCGGCCCTTTCTGGCCGCCAGCAGCGCCGCTTCATTGACCAGGTTGGCGAGGTCGGCGCCCGAGAAACCGGGGGTGCCGCGCGCAATGGTGCGGATGTTGACGTCGCCCCCCACCGGCACCTTCCGCATGTGCACGCGGAGAATCTTCTCGCGCCCGACGATGTCGGGGTTGGAAACGACGACCTGGCGGTCGAAGCGCCCGGGGCGGAGGAGGGCCGGGTCCAGGACATCCGGCCGGTTGGTGGCGGCAATCATGATGACGCCTTCATTGGCTTCGAAACCGTCCATCTCGACCAGCAACTGGTTGAGAGTCTGCTCGCGCTCGTCGTTCCCGCCGCCCAGTCCGGCGCCGCGCTGCCTTCCGACCGCATCGATTTCATCGACGAACACGATGCAGGGAGCGTTCTTCTTGGCCTGGCCGAACATGTCGCGCACCCGGCTGGCCCCGACCCCGACGAACATTTCGACGAAGTCGGAGCCGGAGATCGTGAAGAACGGGACGTTCGCCTCGCCGGCGACAGCCCGGGCGAGCAGGGTCTTTCCGGTGCCCGGCGGACCGACCAGCAACACCCCCTTGGGAATCGAACCTCCCAGCCGCTGGAACTTCTGCGGGCTCCTGAGGAACTCGATGATCTCCTGCAGCTCTTCCTTGGCCTCATCGACTCCGGCGACGTTCTCGAAGGTCACGCGGTGCTGGTTTTCGGTCAGCAGGCGCGCCCGGGATTTTCCGAATCCGAATGCCTTGCCGTTGCCGGACTGCATCTGGCGCATGAAGAAGATCCAGACGCCGATGAACAGCAGCATCGGGAGCCAGTTCAGCAACAGGCCGATGACCGGCGAGACACTTCGATCGACCGGCGCCGCCCGCACCGCCACCGTGTGCTCGCGCAGGAGGGGGAGCAGGCTGGCATCCTCGAGTCCGTAGGTCGTGAATCGCTGGCCGTTGCGGTAGAGGCCCTCGATCACCCGCCCCTTGATGACGACCGACTTCACCTGGCCGGTCTCGACGTTTTCGATGAAGGTCGAGTAGTCGAGTTCCGCGGCATTCTGCTGGGGGTTGCCGCTGAACAGGTTGTAGGCGGTCACCACGACCAATCCGATCACAATCCAGAGTGCGAGATTGCGTACGAAACCGTTCATGTGTGTCCTCGGCGGCCGGGATACCGATGCGGTGCGGCCTGATTTTCGGATGACGACAGCACGTCAGCCAGAAGGTGAGAGCGGGGTTCGAACACGACCCGGATGACTGAGCGAAGACGCTCGTCCCGCCACCAGTCTAGGTGGGGCACGGCGACCAATCCGTCAAGGTCGCGCAAAGCCGGCAGTGTAGCAAAGTGGGTGCGACGCACGCCGGCATGGACGATCCCGGAAGGCAGCGGATCGGGCAGATGCGGTCCGAGTGCGCCCACCGTCAGGGTTTCGCGGGGAACCGGAGTCTCGATGCGAAAGCGGTTGTCCCAGCGTGTGCTCGGCTGCTGCAGGCGAATGGGGCCGGCGACGGCCCGGGGTTCGCGCGTGACGGTGACCTGCTCTCGGCCCGAGGCGAGGATGGCGCCCCCCAACGTGCCGGCGCGGGACGGACCGCGCCGGATTTCTTCCAGGAGACGCAGCAGAGACCGGGTTCGGGGCGGATAGGGCCCTCCGGCGACGCCCTGGACCACCGCGCCGAGGCACCGCAGCGCGAACCGGTCAGGAAGGGACGTGAGTCGATTGCGGTCGATGGTGACGAAACCGAGGGGCGACACGGCCAGGGAGAAGCGCAGATGGTTGAGGGTCGTGCGGTGCGCCAGGTCGTCCAGGCGGGCGAAATCTCGCGCCGCCCGGGCCAGTTGTCCGGCGCCCGGGAGCTGCGCCCCGGTATCCTGAAGGAGTTGCCGGATCCGGCTTCGCGTGTACCGGGTGTCGCGATTCGACGGATCGTCGACGAACCCGCCGCCGTAGTGCCGGACGGTGGCCAGCAGCCGGGATTTCGGAATTTCGAGCAGGGGCCGCACGAGTTCGATCGTCTCCAGCGGTACCCGTGTGCGCATGCATCCGAGACCGCGAATTCCGCTCCCCGCCGCCAGCCGCATGAGGAACGTTTCCGCCTGGTCATCAAGGTGGTGGGCCAGCAGCAGCTTGGCGACGCCGTTCGATCGGCACCAGGAAGCGAGCAGGCGGTAACGCTCGGCGCGCGCGGTTTCCTGGATTCGCCGGGTGAGGTTTCCGTGCTGCCAGACCAGGATGCAGGGCGCGTACCCGATCCGGCGGGTCCGCCTGGCGACGGCTTCGGCCTCGGTGGCGGAGTTCGGGCGTAGGCGGTGGTCTACGGTCAGGGCCGCAACCGTTCCCCGGCGGCCCTTGGACCATGCCGCGACCAGATGGGCAAGGGCCATGCTGTCGGCACCCCCGGAAACCGCAACGGCCAGGGTGCTGCTGGCGGCGGGCGAGAGCCCGGCCGCCGTTGCCAGCCGTCCGAACTCCTCCGGCGTGACTGGTGGCGCAGCGGTAGCCGCGCTAGCTGCAGCCGGCGCTCTCACGGCCGAGGGCCGCCCGGTCTCGCGTGCGTGCGGGTGCATCCGGGAAGTCCAGCGAGAGGCGGTTGAGAGCCTCGCACGCGTCTTCGTTCTGGCCGAGGGCGATCAGCGAGAGCCCCAGCTTGAGAAGGATGTCGGGAGCTTTCTGCTTGTCGGGCGCGCTGCGAAAGCCTCGGGCGAACTCGGCGGCGGCCTGGGCGTACTGTTCGCGTACGTAATGGCTCTCACCCAGCCAGTAATAGGCGTTGTCGGTCAGAGTGCTGTTGGGAAAGTTGCGGATGAATTCGCGAAAGGCGGCTTCCGCGCCGGCGTAGTCGGCCCGGCCCAGCAACGCGTACGCCCGCTGGTAGCTGGTTTCCTCGTCGTCGAACGGGCTGACCGCTGCCGGAGGCGTCGGGGCCGGCACCGAATGGTCGGGCGGCACTGCCGGGCCGGGCGGATCGACCGGCAGCTGAGGATCTGCATCGGCCGTCACCGGCAGGGGCAGCGGGGAAGGTGCGGCGGCTGCCTGCTGCGCCTCTTCAAGTTCCACCAGCCTGCCCTGCACCTGATCCAGCAGGTGACGGGTTTCTTCCATCTGCCCGGTGACCGCGCGCAGGGTTTCCTCGAGTTCCTGGAGGCGCCGCTGGTGATTCGCGAGGGCCTCGGTCTGCCGGGTGAGGGCCTCGATCCGGTCTGCTAGTACCTCAAGCCGTCCATCTTCGACGGTTTGCGCAGCGGCCGGGCCGGCAACACAGATCTGGAAGACGCCCAGCGCCGCCAGCGTCGCTGCAACGTGCCGGATCACGGGTTGACAACGGTGATCGCTACCCGATTCTGACGCCAGGATTCTTCATCGTGGCCGGCGACGACCGGGCGCTCCTTGCCATAGGAAATGGTCGAAATCCGCTCGGCCTCTACTCCCAGCGAGACCAGGAAACCCTTGACCGCCTCGGCCCGTCGTTCCCCGAGTGCGATGTTGTACTCCCTCGTACCTCGTTCATCGCAATGACCTTCAATCGTCACCGTGACACCAGGTGCATTCAGCAGAAGTTCGCCCTGTGCGCGGAGCGTAGCTTCGCCCTCGGCACTGAAGGTGCTCTTGTCATACTCGAAGAACACGCGGTCACCCGCATTCACGAGGTCGAGACCGGCCTGTTCCTCGGGTGACAACTGCATGACCGTCCCCGTCTCGTCGACGTCGACATCGATGCCCCCGACCGGGGCACCAACGGTATCGCTCGAATCAGCCGTAAGGTCGGTCAGTGCGTTGCCGTCGACGACGACGGCCGGCTCCACGGCGGATTCCTGTTCGGCGGGGCTGCCGCAGGCAGAGAGAATGAAGGCCAGGCCGGTGGCGAGGAAGAATGGATGGATGCGACGCATTGCAGGGTCCAGGTGTACGGGAAAGACGGCCGGCGCCAGTGCGGGAAGGTGAATCGACAAGCGGCCAGATCATCGAGGGGCGGGTCTCGATGAACAGAGGACAGACGATAAATCAAAACCCGGGCGCCGACAACGACCGGAGCGCCAAAATGCCGATGGGTCGATTACCGGGAGGGGCTGTCTGCCTGTCCGGCGGAAGTATTCGGGCGCATGATGTCGGCGTGTTCACTTTGTCCGATGACGGCGGCTGGGTCGACCGTTACGTCGGGCTGCCGGCCGCCCGTCCGCTATCACGGTGTTGCGGATCACCGGCTGGTGTACGCGGGCGCTCCGGGCCGGGGAATCTCGGGTCGGGCGGGATCGGGTCATCAACCGTGGAGTGGTGAAAATGCGCTCTCAGCCCCAATGCGCGCGGGGCTTGCTGGCCACGGCGGCAACGCCCTCTCCGGGCTGCCTGCCGGTCCGCCCGCTATTCGGGGGATACCGACTTGGCGCACATCCGCGCCGCGCCGATTGCCCGGAGCTTGATGTCTTGCACGCTGTTCTCGAATCCTCAACCTGCAGTGTGCAATGGGGGGCAGAACGAGGGGCGGGTCACGCTGAGCTACCGCACTGAGTCCAAGGAATATCCGCTCCCATGACTGTGCCACCTCAGCGTGAGCGTTTTTCTCTCCAAGATCTGCCATGACAGCTTGGAAGTTGGGGGTTGACCATCGCCGGGTTCTGGAATCGACAGATCTGGGCTGAAGGCGTTGGGGCTGAAGGTGTTAAGCTGGCTTGACGGTGATCTTCCTCGAATTTGGACAATGAGGGGTACATTGCAGGCGTCGATCGTGGCCCATGTGGAAACGGTTATGGATTTCGAAAGGGGTGCTCGGTCGAGCGGCGAACCCGGAGATTGCTCGTATCGTCGAGTGTGCGTCGGTGCGCAGCTGGCAATCGTCGGAGCGTTGCGCAAAACGGGGACATGGAGGGCCATGTTGCGGAGGTCAAACCCGGCAGCATCGCAGGTGCGAAGCACGGGCACCTGGATGCCGGCGCTGCGGCAGGAGATCCCTCGGCGCACCCCTCAGGCCGGCTCAGCCGCCGGAGGTATGGTCTGGTGCCGGGCAGGATGGGAGCGATGATCCGCCGGCGTCTTCCGATCGGAATCCAGAACTTTCGGCGTCTCCGGGAGACCGGCAGCTACTATGTCGACAAGACCCCGCTCATCCGGCAGCTGGTCGAGCAGGGCGAACACTATTTCCTGTCGCGCCCGCGCCGCTTTGGCAAAAGCCTGCTGCTGGACACGCTGGGATCCCTGTTCGCCTGTCACGAAACCCTGTTCCAGGGGCTGGACATTCACCCGTACTGGGACTGGTCCGCGCCGTATCCGGTGGTGCGTCTGAGCTTCGACGGAAAATACAACACGCCGGGAGACATCGAGCGCAACATCCTGGCCCAGA
This sequence comes from Alphaproteobacteria bacterium, assembly GCA_965203385.1. Classification (GTDB taxonomy): domain Bacteria; phylum Pseudomonadota; class Alphaproteobacteria; order TMED109; family TMED109; genus VXPW01. The sequence continues at coordinate 220,652 of OZ241893.1, read as the reverse complement.
TCGAGCTGATCGAACGTCATGCCGAAATTTCTCACGCTTCCTGTACGACCGGCCCCGAAAGGTTGCTCGATCTCCTGGACCGCCTGCACGTAAAGGCCGGCCGCCCCGCTGCGGTGCTGGTGGATGAGTACGACAAGCCAATTCTGGATGTGCTCCACGACCCGGATCTCGCACGGGCCAACCGGGACTACCTGCGGGGCTTCTACGGCATCATCAAGGGCAGCGCCGAACATGTCCGCTTCGTCTTCGTCACCGGTGTGAGCATGTTCTCGAAGGTCAGTCTGTTCTCGGGCCTCAACAACCTGAAGGACATCAGTCTCGATCCGCGCTACGCCGCGATCTGCGGCTACCGGGACGAGGACCTCGACCAGGTGTTTGCGCCCGAGCTCGACGGACTGGACCGGGACGAGATCCGCACCTGGTACAACGGCTACCGCTGGCGTGGCGGGGAGCCGGTCTACAATCCCTACGACGTGCTGCTGCTGCTGGACAGCCGCGAGTTCCGTCCCTGGTGGTTCGAGACCGGGTCGCCGGAGTTCCTGTTCCGCCTGCTGATGGAACAGTCGGTGAGCCCGCTGGAACTGGAGGGCCGGCTGGCCGGGATGGACCTGGTCTCGAAGTTCGACGTGGGCGACATCGGTATCGAGGCCCTGCTCTTCCAGACCGGCTACCTCACCATCACGGGCGAGGAGCGGGACGACTTCGACGTCCTCTACCGTCTGGACTATCCCAATCGTGAGGTCCGGACCAGCCTGAACCGGGGCCTGCTGGCCTGGCTGGGCAAGAAGGGTGCCGAGCCCCTGAAGCGGGGCCGGGAGTTCTGTGCGCTGCTGGAAGCGCACGACTTCGCGGGCTTCGGCGCGACGCTGCAAGCCTGGCTCGCGGGCATCCCCTACCAGTGGCACGCGACGGGCGACCTCGCGCGCTGCGAGGCGTGGTATGCAAGCCTGCTCTACATGTGCCTGCGCGCGGTCGGCGCCGATCTGCGGGTGGAAGAGGCCTCCGCCCGCGGCCGGGCCGACATGGTGCTGCGGCGCGGCGGGCAGGTCTTCGTGCTCGAGTTCAAGATGGCCGAGGGCGCAGACGGCGGTGCGGCCGCGCTGGAGGCGGCGCTGGCGCAGATGCGCGGGCGGGGCTATGCGGACCAGTACGCCGACCATGACGGGCCGGTCCACCTGGTCGGCGTGGCCTGCGGGCGCGACGCGCGCAACCTTCTCGACGTCCGCGCCGAACCCGCCTGAGCGGGAGCGGAAGGGGCGCGGACGAGCGGGGTGTGATTTCTGTATGGCGAACCGTCAATTTTTGTATGGCGAACCGTCAATTTTTGTATGGCGAACCGTCAATTTTTGTATGGCGAACCGTCAATTTTCTAGTGCATTGGAATCCAACGATCTTTTCTGATCTGCATTCGGGGATCTGCGCGGATTTGGCCGATTTCGCGAAAATCAGCCGATTAGCCTGCAATTTTTCCACGATTAACATGCCCTACGATTTCCCGGCTGTTATTACGGAATCGAAGCGGAGTTTCCATCCGTATTCGTGGTGCCATGACCATGCCACTCGAGAATCACACTCGACGAGCGCCGCTGCGTCTTGCGAATCCGGGCGGCAACGGCGTTTGCCGGGGGTCCGGCGAAGGGGTAGCGTTGTCGGGAGTGCAGCGCACCGGGATGCCGGAACGGCGGCAGGGGAGACGCCCGTGCGCGCCGCAGGCCCGGCGCTGCGCAGGGAGAGGGCCATGACCCGGCAGCGTCTACCCATCGGCATCCAGGACTTCCGGACGATCCGGAGCGAGGGCTTCTACTATGTCGACAAGACCCCGCTGATCCGGCGGCTGGTGGACGAGGGGCGCCACTACTTCCTGTCGCGGCCGCGCCGCTTCGGCAAGAGCCTGCTGCTCGACACGCTGCGGTCGCTGTTCGCCTGCCACAAGTCCCTGTTCGAGGGGCTCGACATCTATCCGCACTGGGACTGGTCCGCGCCGCATCCGGTGGTGCGGCTCAGCTTCGGCGGGAAGTACAACGAACCGGGCGAGATCGAAGGGGACATCATCGAGCAGCTGGAGGCCGTGGAACGCGGGCGCGATCTTGCGCCGGCCCCGACCTCCGATACCGGCCCGAGGCGTCTCCGCAATCTTCTCGACCGTCTTCACGACACCGCCGGCCGGCCGGCCGTGGTGCTGGTGGACGAGTACGACAAGCCGATCCTCGACGTGCTCCACGACCCGGAGCTTGCGCGGGCCAACCGGGACTACCTGCGGGGCTTCTACGGCATCATCAAGGACAGCGCCGAACATGTCCGCTTCGTCTTCGTCACCGGCGTGAGCATGTTCTCGAAGGTCAGCCTGTTCTCGGGCCTCAACAACCTGAAGGACATCAGCCTCGATCCGCGCTACGCCGCGATCTGCGGCTACCGGGACGAGGACCTCGACCGGGTGTTCGCGCCCGAGCTCGACGGACTGGACCGGGACGAAATCCGCACCTGGTACGACGGCTACCGCTGGCGCGGCGGGGAGCCGGTCTACAATCCCTACGACGTGCTGCTGCTGCTGGACAGCCGCGAGTTCCGTCCCTGGTGGTTCGAGACCGGATCGCCGGAGTTCCTGTTCCGGATGCTGACGGAGCAGTCGGTGAGCCCGCTGGAGCTGGAGGGCCGGCTGGCCGGGATGGATCTGGTCTCGAAGTTCGACGTGGGCGACATCGGTATCGAGGCCCTGCTCTTCCAGACCGGCTACCTCACCATCACGGGCGAAGAGCGGCAGGGCCACCGGACCCTCTACCGTCTGGACTATCCCAATCGTGAGGTCCGGCTCAGTCTGAACGACGGCCTGCTGGCCTGGCTGGGCCAGAAGGGGGTCGAGCCCCTGGAGCGGGGCCGGGAGTTCTGTGCGCTGCTGGAAGCGCACGACTTCGCGGGCTTCGGCGCGACGCTGCAAGCCTGGCTCGCGGGCATTCCCTACCAGTGGCACGCGACGGGCGACCTCGCGCGTTACGAGGCGTGGTATGCGAGCCTGCTCTACATGTGCCTGCGCGCGGTCGGCGCCGACCTGCGGGTGGAGGAGGCCTCCGCCCGCGGCCGGGCCGACATGGTACTGCGGCGCGGCCGGCAGGTCTTCGTGCTCGAGTTCAAGATGGCCGAGGATGAGGATGGCGCCAAGGCTGCACTCGATGCGGCGCTGGCACAGATGCGCGGGCGGGGCTATGCGGACCAGTACGCCGACCATGACGGGCCGGTCCATCTGGTTGGCGTGGCCTGCGGGCGCGACGTGCGCAACCTCCTCGACATCCGCGCCGAACCCGCATGAGCGGAAGCGGAAGGGGCGCGGACGAGCGCCGCTGCGTCTTGCGAATCCGCACGGCAACGGCGTTTGCCGGGGGTCCGGCGAAGGGGTAGCGTTGTCGGGAGTGCAGCGCACCGGGATGCCGGAACGGCGGCAGGGGAGACGCCCGCGCGCGCCGCAGGCCCGGCGCTGCGCAGGGAGAGGGCCATGACCCGGCAGCGTCTACCCATCGGCATCCAGGACTTCCGGACGATCCGGAGCGAGGGCTTCTACTATGTCGACAAGACCCCGCTGATCCGGCGGCTGGTGGACGAGGGGCGCCACTACTTCCTGTCGCGCCCGCGCCGCTTCGGCAAGAGCCTGCTGCTCGACACGCTGCGGTCGCTGTTCGCCTGCCACAAGTCCCTGTTCGAGGGGCTCGACATCTATCCGCACTGGGACTGGTCCGCGCCGCATCCGGTGGTGCGGCTCAGCTTCGGCGGGAAGTACAACGAGCCGGGCGAGATCGAAGGGGACATCATCGAACAGCTGGAGGCCGTGGAACGCGGGCGCGATCTTGCGCCGGCTCCGACCTCCGATACCGGCCCGAGACGTCTCCGCAACCTTCTCGACCGTCTTCACGACACTACCGGCCGGCCGGCCGTGGTGCTGGTGGACGAATACGACAAGCCGATCCTCGACGTGCTCCACGACCCGGACCTTGCACGGGCCAACCGGGACTACCTGCGGGGCTTCTACGGCATCATCAAGGACAGCGCCGAACATGTCCGCTTCGTCTTCGTCACCGGCGTGAGCATGTTCTCGAAGGTCAGCCTGTTCTCGGGCCTCAACAACCTCGAGGACATCAGCCTCGACCCGCGCTACGCCGCGATCTGCGGTTATCGGGACGAGGACCTCGACCGGGTGTTCGGCCCTGAGCTCGACGGACTGGACCGGGACGAGATCCGCACCTGGTACGACGGCTACCGCTGGCGCGGCGAGGAGCCGGTCTACAATCCCTACGACGTGCTGCTGCTGCTGCGGAACCGCGAGTTCCGTCCCTGGTGGTTCGAGACCGGGTCGCCGGAGTTTCTGTTCCGCCTGCTGATTGAACAGTCGGTGAGCCCGCTGGAGCTGGAGGGCCGGCTGGCCGGGATGGATCTGGTCTCGAAGTTCGACGTGGGCGACATCGGTATCGAGGCCCTGCTCTTCCAGACCGGCTACCTCACCATCGCGGGCGAAGAGCGGGACGGCTTCGACGTCCTCTACCGTCTGGACTATCCCAATCGTGAGGTCCGGATCAGCCTGAACCGGGGCCTGCTGGCCTGGCTGGGCAAGAAGGGCGCCGAGCCTCTGGAGCGGGGCCGGGAGTTCTGTGCGCTGCTGGAAGCGCACGACTTCGCGGGCTTCGGCGCGACGCTGCGGGCCTGGCTCGCGGGCATCCCCTACCAGTGGTACGCGACGGGCGACCTCGCGCGCTACGAGGCGTGGTATGCGAGCCTGCTCTACATGTGCCTGCGCGCGGTCGGTGCCGACCTGCGGGTGGAAGAGGCCTCCGCCCGCGGCCGGGCGGACATGGTGCTGCGGCGCGGTCGGCAGGTCTTCGTGATCGAGTTCAAGATGGCCGAGGGCGAGGACGGCGCCGAGGCCGCGCTGACGGCGGCGCTGGCGCAGATGCGCGGGCGGGGCTATGCGGACCAGTACGCCGACCATGACGGGCCGGTCCATCTGGTCGGCGTGGCCTGCGGGCGCGAGGCGCGCAACCTCCTCGACATCCGCGCCGAACCCGCCTGAGCGGGAGCGGAAGGGGCGCGGACGAGCGCCGCCGCATCTTGCGAATCCGCACGGCAACGGCGCTTGCCCGGGGTCCGGCGAAGGGGTAGCGTCGCCGGGAGTGCAGCGCACCGGGACGCCGGAACGGCGGCAGGGGAAACGTCCGCGCGCGCCACAGGCCCGGCGCGGTGCAGGGAGAGGGCCATGACCCGGCAGCGTCTACCCATCGGCATCCAGAATTTCCGGCGCCTCCGGGAGACCGGCAGCTACTATGTCGACAAGACCCCGCTGATCCGGCAGCTGATCGAGCAGGGCGATCATTATTTCCTGTCGCGGCCGCGCCGCTTCGGCAAGAGCCTGCTGCTCGACACGCTGGGGTCGCTGTTCGCCTGCCACAAGTCCCTGTTCGAGGGGCTCGACATCTATCCGCACTGGGACTGGTCCGCGCCGCATCCGGTGGTGCGGCTCAGCTTCGGCGGGAAGTACAACGAACCGGGCGAGATCGAAGGGGACATCATCGAGCAGCTGGAGGCCGTGGAACGCGGGCGCGATCTTGCGCCGGCCCCGACCTCCGACACCGGCCCGAGGCGTCTCCGCAATCTTCTCGACCGTCTTCACGACACCGCCGGCCGGCCGGCCGTGGTGCTGGTGGACGAGTACGACAAGCCGATCCTCGACGTGCTTCACGACCCGGATCTCGCACGGGCCAACCGGGACTACCTGCGGGGCTTCTACGGCATCATCAAGGACAGCGCCGAACATGTCCGCTTCGTCTTCGTCACCGGCGTGAGCATGTTCGCGGCGGGGAGCCGGTCTACAATCCCTACGATGTGCTCGAAGGTCAGCCTGTTCTCGGGCCTCAACAACCTGAAGGAGGTCTTCGTGCTCGAGTTCAAGATGGCCGAGGATGAGGATGGCGCCATCACTCGATGCGGCGCTGGCACAGATGCGCGGGCGGGGCTATCGGACCAGTACGCCGACCATGACGGGCCGGTCCATCTGGTCGGCGTGGCCTGCGGGCGCGATGTGCGCAACCTCCTCGACATCCGCGCCGAACCCGCATGAGCGGGAGCGGAAGGGGCGCGGACGAGCGCCGCTGCGTCTTGCGAATCCGCACGGCAGCGGCGCTTGCCCGGGGTTCGGCGAAGGGGTAGCGTCGCCGGGAGTGCAGCGCACCGGGACGCCGGAACGGCGGCAGGGGAAACGTCCGCGCGCGCCGCAGGCCCGGCGCTGCGAGGGAGAGGGCCATGACCCGGCAGCGTCTACCCATCGGGATCCAGGACTTCCGGACGATCCGGAGCGAGGGCTTCTACTATGTCGACAAGACCCCGCTGATCCGGCGGCTGGTGGACGAGGGGCGCCACTATTTCCTGTCCGGCCGCGCCGCTTCGGCAAGAGCCTGCTGCTCGACACGCTGGGGTCGCTGTTCGCCTGTCACAAGTCCCTGTTTGAGGGACTGGACATCCGCCCGCACTGGGACTGGTCCGCGCCGCACCCGGTGGTGCGGCTGAGCTTCGACGGGAAGTACAATGAGCCGGAAGAGGTCGAGCGCAACGTCCTCACGCTGAAGGCGACCGACCTTCTTCCGGATCGGAAGACTCCCTGGTGGTTCGAGACCGGATCGCCGGAGTTCCTGGCATTCCGGCCCGGCATGCTGACGGAGCAGTCGGTGAGCCCGCTGGAGCTGGAGGGCCGGCTGGCCGGGATGGATCTGGTCTCGAAGTTCGACGTGGGCGACATCGGCCCGCTGGATCGAGGCGCTGCTCTTCCAGACCGGCTACCTCACCATCACGGGCGAGGAGCGGCAGGGCCACCGGACCCTCTACCGTCTGGACTATCCCAATCGTGAGGTCCGGCTCAGTCTGAACGACGGCCTGCTGGCCTGGCTGGGCCAGAAGGGGGTCGAGCCCCTGGAGCGGGGCCGGGAGTTCTGTGCGCTGCTGGAAGCGCACGACTTCGCGGGCTTCGGCGCGACGCTGCAAGCCTGGCTCGCGGGCATTCCCTACCAGTGGCACGCGACGGGCGACCTCGCGCGTTACGAGGCGTGGTATGCGAGCCTGCTCTACATGTGCCTGCGCGCGGTCGGCGCCGACCTGCGGGTGGAGGAGTCCGCCCGCGGCCGGGCCGACATGGTGCTGCGGCGCGGCCGGCAGGTCTTCGTGCTCGAGTTCAAGATGGCCGAGGATGAGGATGGTGCCAAGGCTGCACTCGATGCGGCGCTGGCACAGATGCGCGGGCGGGGCTATGCGGACCAGTACGCCGACCATGACGGGCCGGTCCATCTGGTCGGCGTGGCCTGCGGGCGCGACGTGCGCAACCTCCTCGACATCCGCGCCGAACCCGCATGAGCGGGAGCGGAAGGGGCGCGGACGAGCGCCGCTGCGTCTTGCGAATCCGCACGGCAGCGGCGCTTGCCCGGGGTTCGGCGAAGGGGTAGCGTCGTCGGGAGTGCAGCGCACCGGGACGCCGGAACGGCGGCAGGGGAAACGTCCGCGCGCGCCGCAGGCCCGGCGCTGCGCAGGGAGAGGGCCATGACCCGGCAGCGTCTACCCATCGGGATCCAGGACTTCCGGACGATCCGGAGCGAGGGCTTCTACTATGTCGACAAGACCCCGCTGATCCGGCGGCTGGTGGACGAGGGGCGCCACTATTTCCTGTCACGGCCGCGCCGCTTCGGCAAGAGCCTGCTGCTCGACACGCTGGGGTCGCTGTTCGCCTGTCACAAGTCCCTGTTTGAAGGACTGGACATCCGCCCGCACTGGGACTGGTCCGCGCCGCACCCGGTGGTGCGGCTGAGCTTCGACGGGAAGTACAATGAGCCGGAAGAGGTCGAGCGCAACGTCCTCACGCAGCTGAAGGCGATCGAACGCGACGCCAGCCTGCTGCCCGCCTCCTCCACGACTGGACCCGAGCGCCTTTTCGACCTTCTCCATCGACTGCACGGGAAGACTGGCCGGCAGGTGGTGGTGCTGGTGGACGAATACGACAAGCCGATCCTCGACGTGCTCCACGACCCGGAGCTCGCGCGGGCCAACCGGGACTGGCTGCGGGGTTTCTACGGCATCATCAAGGGCAGCGCCCGGCATGTCCGCTTCGTCTTCGTCACCGGCGTGAGCATGTTCTCGAAGGTCAGCCTGTTCTCGGGCCTCAACAACCTCGAGGACATCAGCCTCGACCCGCGCTACGCCGCGATCTGCGGCTACCGGGACGAGGATCTCGACCGGGTGTTCGCGCCCGAGCTCGACGGGCTGGACCGGGACGAGATCCGCGCCTGGTACGACGGCTACCGCTGGCGCGGCGAGGAGCCGGTCTACAATCCCTACGACGTGCTGCTGCTGCTGCGGAACCGCGAGTTCCGTCCCTGGTGGTTCGAGACCGGGTCGCCGGAGTTCCTGTTCCGCCTGCTGATGGAGCAGTCGGTGAGCCCGCTGGAGCTGGAGGGCCGGCTGGCCGGGATGGATCTGGTCTCGAAGTTCGACGTGGGCGACATCGGCATCGAGGCGCTGCTCTTCCAGACCGGCTACCTCACCATCGCCGGCGAGGAGCGGGACGACTTCGACGTCCTCTACCGTCTGGACTATCCCAATCGTGAGGTCCGGATCAGCCTGAACCGAGGCCTGCTGGCCTGGCTGGGCAAGAAGGGCGCCGAGCCCCTGGAGCGGGGCCGGGAGTTCTGCGCGCTGCTGGAAGCGCACGACTTCGCGGGCTTCGGCGCGACGCTGCAAGCCTGGCTCGCGGGCATCCCCTACCAGTGGCACGCGACGGGCGACCTCGCGCGCTACGAGGCGTGGTATGCGAGCCTGCTCTACATGTGCCTGCGCGCGGTCGGCGCCGACCTGCGGGTGGAGGCGGCCTCCGCCCGCGGTCGGGCGGACATGGTACTGCGGCGTGGCGGGCAGGTCTTCGTGATCGAGTTCAAGATGGCCGAGGGCGAGGACGGCGGTGCGGCCGCGCTGGAGGCGGCGCTGGCACAGATGCGCGGGCGGGGCTATGCGGACCAGTACGCCGATCATGACGGGCCGGTCCATCTGGTCGGCGTGGCCTGCGGGCGCGACGCGCGCAACCTCCTTGACATCCGCGCCGAACCCGCATGAGCGGGTGCGCGCCATCTGGCTCCCCACCCGAGGCGTGAAACGGCTAACCCAGACAGACAGGCGCTTTCCTTGGAAGCCGTGACTCGTCGCTGTGCCCGGAACGCTTGTTGTCGAGACCGCCAGCCTGCCGTCAATCGAGCCGTGTGGAAGCCTCGGCCGACCTGCCGCCGGAACTGGCCGAGCTCAAGGTCCGGCTGCGCGGTGGACACGCCGGAGGACCCCCTCCGTTGACCGTTGATTGTGCTGGCTGGCGGCGTTGCGGTGTCGAGGCAGGGTTCCCAGGCGGCCGGCGGGTGGATCTGGATGCCCGGTATTCATCTGGTGAGACCGTTTTCACATGGTGGAGTTGTGTTTCGATCCTGTGGCAGCGGCCCTGTGTTGACGGCAGTTCGGTGAATTCACAGCAGGGGTGAGCAGTTACGCTTCCGGAACGCAAGCGCACCCGATCTTGGAGTGGTGCGGTTGATCCTGCCGTCTTTGTAGCGCCGCCAGAAGGAATGATCCAAGGGGCGAAACCCGCGCTCCCTTCCGTTTGCCGGGTTTCGTGGATGAGCGGGGTCTGGCGCCCGGTTGCCGAAGCCTATCCGCTCTTGGTGGGTTCCGCCTATGCGAATTCGATGATCAGTTCGTCGGCCGCAATATTGTCACCTTCCTGGACACCTACCCGACGGATGATGCCGTCGTGCTCGGCCCGCAGCTGGTTTTCCGCCTTCATGGCTTCCACGACGGCCACCACCTGCCCGGCCCGCACCTTGTCGCCTTCGGCGACGGCAATCGACAACACCAGCCCCGGCATGGGGCTGAGCAGTTGATTCGCATGATCCGGCGGAGCCTTCCTCGGCATGTGCACGGCCAGCGCGGCCGCGGCCGGTGTGCGGACGACGATATTCGTCGAGACGCCCGCATGCACGAAGGTCCACCCTTCGATTCCCGGATCGATCTGGAGCACCACAGGGGTGTCGTTCAGGTGCCCGTGAAACACCGCCTGGCCGGGTTGCCAGTCACTCCTGACGGTCCATCGACGGTTGCCGAATTCCACCTCGAATCCGCCTTCAGACGGGAACACTGCGCAGGCAACCCGGGTGTCTTCCAGCATGACCACGACCTGTCGTCTGGGAGTTCGCGCCGCGGTGCCGCTTCGGGCGGTTTCGACCTGGTCCACGAATACCGCCACCGCTGCCAACGTGTCCTTGACATCCCCCTGGGGTGTGGCGGCCTGATATCCATCCGGGTACTCGGATTCCAGAAATCCGGTATCGAGCTGCCCTTGCTCGAATCTCTCCGTTCGAGCGACGCTCGACAGGAAGGCGATGTTGGTCCGCGGACCTCGAACGTAGAAGCCGTCCAGGGCCGACTGCATCGCGCGCACCGCTTCCCGGCGGGTGCGGCCGTGGGCAATCACCTTCGCGATCATGGGATCGTAGTACGGGGTGATTTCGGAGCCCTCGACCACGCCGGTATCAAGGCGAATGCAGTTTTCTGCAGCTGCCGGCACCTGCAGTCGCCGTATGCGGCCAATTGACGGCACGAAGCCCCGCTCGGCGTCTTCGGCATAGACCCTGGCCTCAATCGCCCAGCCCGAGGCGCGAGAGATGTCAGACTGGTTCCATCGGAGCGGCTCGCCGGCCGCGATCCGGAGCATCTCTTCCACGAGGTCGATTCCGGTTACCTGCTCGGTGACGGGGTGTTCGACCTGCAGACGTGTGTTCATTTCAAGAAAATGGAATTCGCCATCGGCATCGACAATGAATTCCACGGTGCCGGCCGACCGGTACCCGACGGCCTGCGCCAGTGCGATGGCCTGTTTCTCCATGCGGCGGCGCAGAGGATCGGGAAACCCCGGCGCCGGCGCCTCCTCGAAGATCTTCTGGTGCCGGCGCTGGATGGAACACTCGCGCTCCCCCAGCGAGAGACACTGGCCGTGGCCATCGGCGAGGATCTGGATCTCGATGTGACGGGGTTTCGGAAAATAGCGTTCGACGAACACCCGGTCGTCGCCGAAACTTGATTGCGCTTCGCTTGATGCGAGCGGAAACAGTTCCCGGACTTCAGCGTTGCCGCCGGCGATGCGCATGCCCTTGCCGCCGCCCCCGGCGGCGGCTTTCAGCATGACAGGGTAGCCGATGGCATCGGCCATGGAGGCCGCCTCGGCCGCGGTCGCGGCCGGCCGGGCATTGCCGGGCACAACATTGACGCCGGCCTCGACCGCAAGTTTCTTCGCAGCGAGTTTGTCCCCCATCACGTCGATCGCGGCGGGGGAGGGGCCGACAAAGGTGATGCCGGCCGCTTCGACGGCGCGTGCGAACGCAGCGTTCTCCGAGAGAAATCCATAGCCCGGATGGATCGCGTCCGATTTCGTCCTGCGGGCGGCTTCAAGAATGGAATCGATCTGGAGGTAACTCTGGCTGGCGGGGGCGGGGCCGATCGCGACCGCCTCGTCGGCAGATTCCACGTGCAGCGCACCCTGATCGGCCTCGGAGAAAACGGCGACGGACCTGATCCGCAAGCGGCGGCAGGTACGGATGATCCGGCAGGCGATTTCGCCGCGATTGGCGATCAGGACTTTTCGGAAGGGGCGGGAGGGGCGACGACGCTTCACAGGGGAATGTTTCCATGCTTCTTGGGCGGGTTCGCAAGCCGCTTGTGGCGCAGCATTCTCAGGGACCGGGCAATGCGGGAACGGGTCTCATGCGGCAGTATGATGTCATCGATGTACCCGCGACTCGCGGCCACAAACGGGTTGGCGAACTTGCGCCGGTACTCGTCGCTGCGCCGCTGGATCTTCTCCGGATCCCCCATGTCCGCCCGGAAGATGATCTCCACTGCCCCCTTCGGCCCCATGACGGCAATTTCCGCTGTCGGCCAGGCCAGGTTGATGTCTCCCCGGAGGTGCTTGGAGGCCATGACGTCGTAGGCGCCGCCATAGGCCTTGCGCGTGATGACCGTGATCTTGGGAGAAGTGGTTTCGGCATAGGCGAAGAGGAGCTTGGCACCGTGCTTGATCAGCCCTCCGTACTCCTGATCGGTTCCCGGCAGGAACCCCGGTACATCGACAAAGGTGAGGATGGGGATGTCGTAGCAGTCGCAGAAACGCACGAAGCGTGCGGCCTTTCGGCTGGAATCGATGTCGAGGCAGCCGGCGAGCTCCAGGGGCTGGTTGGCTACCACCCCGACGGTGCGGCCCTCGATGCGGCCGAAGCCGATCAGGATGTTGGTGGCAAAGTCCGGCTGAATCTCGAAGAAGTCCCGTTCATCGAGAACTTTCTCCAGCACTTCCCGCATGTCGTACGGCCGGTTGAGTTGCAGGGGGACGAGCGAATCGAGTGAAGGTTCGACCCGGTCCGCCGGGTCGCTGGTCTTCCGGACCGGCACCTCGTCGCGGTTTGAAAGCGGCAAGAACGCAAACAAGCGCCGCACCTGAGCCAAGGTTTCGAGATCGTTGTCGAACGCGAGGTCAGCGACGCCCGACTTGGCGGTATGGGTTCGCGCACCGCCGAGTTCCTCGTGCGAAACCTCTTCCTGAATTACGGTTTTCACGACATCGGGGCCGGTTACGAACATGTAGCTGGTATCTCGTACCATGCAGATGAAATCGGTCATGGCGGGCGAGTAGACAGCGCCGCCCGCGCACGGCCCCATGATCACCGAGATCTGCGGGATCACGCCCGATGCGAGCACGTTCCGTTGAAACACTTCAGCGTAGCCGCCAAGCGACGCGACCCCCTCCTGAATTCGTGCTCCGCCGGAGTCATTGAGGCCGATCACCGGCGCACCCACCTTCATCGCCTGGTCCATCACCTTGCAGATTTTCTCGGCGTGGGCTTCCGACAGCGAACCGCCGAATACCGTGAAGTCCTGGCTGAACACGAACACCGGGCGCCCGCCGATTTCGCCCCACCCGGTGACGACCCCGTCACCGGGGATGGTTTGCCGTTGCATGCCGAAGTCGCCGCTTCGGTGTTCGACAAACATGTCGAATTCTTCAAACGAATCCGGGTCGAGAAGAACCGAGAGACGTTCTCGTGCGGTCAGCTTGCCCTTGGCGTGTTGCTTCTCGATGCGTGCCGCTCCACCCCCCAGGTGGGCGTCACGACGTTTTCGCTCGAGTGTTCGGAGGACATCTCGCATGGCAGAATGGAGCCGAAAGAAGTACGGGGGGCAGCGGGTGGAGGTCGGGCGGGGCCAGGAACGGGTTCCCGCCGCGCCCGCGGCAGACGGTTGGCGAGAACTGTGTGCGGCGGCGATGCAGGCTACGTGCCCGCCGCTGGCTCCATGGTAACAGATGTTTGCCCCGCGGACTTCCGCGCCGCGGCGGTCACGGCTGGGTCAACTTGAGCTCGATCCGGCGGTTGCGACGGAGCGCGGCAGGGTGGGTGCCGGGGTCAATCGGCTGGAACTCGCCGAACCCGGCAACGGACAGCCGTTCGGGCGGTACGCCGTGGTCAAGGAGAAGGCGGGCAACGGAAGAAGCCCGCGCGATCGAAAGTTCCCAGTTTGAGGGAAACTGTTCGGTGGCGATGGGGTCCGAGTCGGTATGGCCCTCGATTTGCAGAACCCACGGCAGGTCGTCAGGGATCTCCCCGGCGAGGATCTGCAGGGCGTCGGAGACCTTGATGATTTCCTGGCGCCCGCTGGTGCCGATTTCTGCCGATCCGCTGCCGAACAGCACTTCTGACTGGAAGATGAAACGGTCGCCTTCGATTCGCACATCCGCGCGGTTTCCGAGAATGTCGCGAAGCCGACCGAAGAACTCTGATCGATAACGCGCCAGTTCACTGACCCGGGTCGCCAGGGCGGCGTTGAGTTGTTCACCCAGTTCGACGATCTGGATGTCCTTGGCCTCCCGGTCAGCCTCGGCCGCGGTCAGGAGGCTTCCGAGTTCATCGAGCCGGATCCGGACATCGGCCAGTTGGCGATTCAGCACGGTCGCCTGTTCCCGCGCTGCCGCCGAAAGGGCACGTTCCTGCTGGAGGTCGGTTTCCGCCTGCAGGAGGTCGGTCCGGCTGGCAGCGGCAACGGCGGCGAGTTCGGCCAGGCGCTCTTCCAGCTGCGCCTTGTCGAGCTCGAGGGTCTGAGTCTGTTCCGTGAGATCCAGTTCTGCGGTTTGGAGGGAGCGGAGATTCTGCCGCAGTGACTGCTCATTGGTCCGCAACCGGTCGATCTCGTCTCGCAATTCCGATTCCTGCACTTGCGCATCCTCGATCGCCTGGCGCAACGTTCCGGCTTCCGAAGTCAGCTCCCGGTTGCGGGTTCGCAGGTCAGCTTCCTGTACTTCGGTGTCTCTCAGTTGGCTGGACAGGGCCTCCAGATCGGTAGTCAGTTGCTCGTTCCGGGATTGCAGACCCAGTCCGAGTGCCTCGGCGGCTTCAAGTGACAGGTTGATTCGTTGAAAGTTCGCGCCCAGCTTCTCATTCTCGGCCTGCAGTTCCTGACGGCGGGCTTCGGCGGCTTCGAGTGCTTGTGCGAGATCCCTGAGTTCCCGCGCCAGCGACTGGTTCTGGGTCTGAAGTTGATCACGACGAGTCGAGGTTTCAGCAAGTGCTTGCGACAGGCGCTCCGAATCATCACCGAGTGCTGCATTCGCCGACAACAGCTCGGCCCCTTGGCCTTCCGCTTCGGCAAGCGACAGATTCAGTGAACCGACGGCCTCCTCCAGGGATCGGTTCTGTGCTTGCAGTTCGTCGTCGCGAGCGCGGGCGGCGGCGAGCGCTTCGGCCAGTCCGGCGACTTCGGTATCGAGGGCCTGGTTCCGGGTCTGGAGTTCATCGCCCTGGTTGCGGGCGGCGGCGAGCGCTTCGGCCAGTCCGGCGACTTCGGTGTCGAGGGCCTGGTTCCGGGTCTGGAGTTCATCGCCCTGGTTGCGGGCGGCGGCGAGCGCTTCGGCCAGTCCGGCGACTTCGGTGTCGAGGGCCTGGTTCCGGGTCTGGAGTTCATCGCCCTGGTTGCGGGCGGCGGCGAGCGCTTCGGCCAGTTCGGCGACCTCGGTGTCGAGGGCCTGGTTCCGGGTCTGGAGTTCATCGCCCTGGTTGCGGGCGGCGGCGAGCGCTTCGGCCAGTTCGGCGACCTCGGTGTCGAGGGCCTGGTTCCGGGTCTGGAGTTCATCGCTCTGGTTGCGGGCGGCGGCGAGCGCTTCGGCCAGCTCGGCAATCTCGACATTGAGGTTCCGGTTCTGCGTCTGCAGATCTCGGCTAATTCGCTGCGTGGTGGTGACGGCTACCGTGAGTTCCCGAACCTTTGCATCCAGTGCGTTGTTCCGATCCTGAATTTGTCTACCGCGGTTCACCGCGGTCTCCAGCTCCCGACCGAGGCGATCGACATCCCCGGAGAGAGAATCGTTTTCCTCCTTCAGGTTCTCCGC
Organism: Alphaproteobacteria bacterium; assembly: GCA_965203385.1. Lineage (GTDB taxonomy): Bacteria > Pseudomonadota > Alphaproteobacteria > TMED109 > TMED109 > VXPW01. The sequence goes on along the minus strand of OZ241893.1, from coordinate 205,168 downwards.
CAGTTTCTCGGTTTCTTGCAGCGATTGCGTGAGACGGTGAATGTCCGCGGTAAGAGCCAGGTTCTCTTCCTGACGACTCGCCGAGAGCTTCTCGGAGGCCGCCAGCGCCTCGGCAAGTTGCCGGGCCTGAAGTGCGAGCTGTTCGTTTGTTGTACCCAGATCCTCTTCACGGGATTCGGCCACTGCCAGAGAATTCTCGAGCAGCTCGATCTGGCCGCCAAGCTGTTCATTTGCTGCCCGTATGCTGCCGATTTCCGCTTCGGCTTCAGCCAGAGACTGTGTGAGTTCGCTGACATCCCTTGCCAGTTCCGCGTTCTGGTCTTCTTCGACACCTAGTTGTGTCGTCAGTTCCTTCATGCGCGACGTCAGGGTTTGTAATTCGGCATCCCGGCCCTTCAGCAGCAGGCCCAGCACGAATTCGGAAAGGACGAAGATGGACAGGAGAAAAACCAGGACCAGCAGCAGGGTTGAAATGCCGTCGACGAAGCCCGGCCAGATATTCGGTGATTGGCGTCGCGTGGGCACTCCGTTTACTCAGCGTTCGGAGTCGGGCCGGTGGACACTGCGCCGCTGTCTCTGGATTGAGGCGCGGACCGGACGGGTTCGGCTGTCTGAGCCGAGTTGCTGAGGGTGCGGGCGAGCAGCTTGATCTCCCCGCGCACACCCTGCAGGAAGGTTTCCTGTCCTCGGGTCGTTTCCTCGACAAGACGCTTGAGGCTGGAGTCGATGCTCCTGAGATGCGCGGCCGTGTTTTCGTCGGCCTGGTCGTCATGATCCCCGCTTCGCTCGATTTGGCGCATGATCTGGGCCTGATCGTTTCTCAGCTGATCTCCGATCGCGGCCAGCTGGGTGGCGATCGAGGACATCGATTCGCTGACGCTGCGGCGTTCGTTCTCTCCCCGCGCCAACGCTTTCTGGAGCCCGTCGATGCTTTCGGCCGTTTGCTCGAGAAGCGCCTGCACGTAGGCCGGAACCGAACCTTGCCCCAGTTCGATGTCGCCACTGCTTCCGGCCGAAGCGTGGGCCCGGCGCGCAAGCCATTCTTCCAGGTCGAGATAGAAGCGGTTTTGTGCCTGGGCGACCTGCAAGTCGAGAAACCCGAGCACCAGCGAACCGGCCAGGCCGAACAGGGATGAACTGAAGGCTGTGCCCATGCCGGCAAGCGGCTCGGTCAACCCCGCCTTCAGGGAACCGAAGACGGAAGCGATATCGCCACCTTCACTGATCGAGAGATTGCCGATGACCGCTCCAAAGGAACTGACAGTTTGCAGGAGCCCCCAGAACGTTCCCAACAAGCCGAGAAAGATCAGAAGGCCGATCATGTAGCGGGAAATGTCGCGCGTTTCATCCAGTCGGAAATTCACCCCGTCGAGCAGCGCGCGCATGGAAAGCGCAGAAATCATGGTTCGGGAAGGTTCGGTCTGCTCGCTGAAAATTCGCGCGATCGGCGCCAGCAAATTCGGTGGCCGGGAGCCGACAAGCTTCACGCTCATGCCTGATGCGTACCGCTCGAGCCAGCGAATCTCGGGAACCAGCGCCAGCACTTGACGAAACGAGTAGGCGATACCAATGAGCAATACACTGGCAATGAGTCCGTTCAGGGCCGGATTCGTTTCGAACGCCTCCCGGAGCGTCGACAACAGCAATGCGGCCAGTCCGCCGGACGCCACAACAAATGCCAGCATGCGCAGCAGAAATCGATGGGGACTATGCACGGCTGCTTCCCGAAAATGGGGCTGTCGGCAGACCACCGGGGACGCGTCCACGAAGGGAGTGAGATTTGCCTGGCCGACGATGGTCTCGTTGCGAAATGGTGCGCATGACGATGTCAATTCAAGATGGTCGTTGCGAACCTATCCTGACCGGATGCCAGAAAAACCCGCAAAAATCAAGACGGTTGACGTTTGCGATTCTACGGAGGAAGCCCATGACTGCGATAGCGGGCGCGATACACTGGCGGCAACCGCGTCGGTGATGGGGTCCGGGTTCCGCGTTTCGCCGGGCGCCGCTCCTGTCGCCCTGCCGGGCGCTACCGTCCTTTCAGAACCGGCGATGCAGCCAGCACGTATGCTCGGGGCTTGCCGGCCATGGATGTAACGCATGCATCGTGCGCGGAGCGCACCTGACAGCCACACACATTCAGAGAGAACTTCCTGCGGATCGGCCGGACCGGGGCCTCGATCCAGAACGTCCTCCAAGGATTTCGGCGGCAGCCGCGTCCAACTTCTGACGGGAGAAACCGTTTGGACGCTTGCGACCGAACAAACGCGGACCCGGACCGCGCCCTCGCCGGCAGGGCGGCGGCCGGCGAGCGGGATGCGTTTGCGGCGCTGATCGAGCGCCACTACGAGCGCATCTACCGGGTCGGCGCCCGAGTACTCGGCAACGAGGACGACGCGGCCGATCTGGCGCAGGATGTCTGCATCGGTCTTGCCGCCCGGCTTCCGTCCTGGAAAGGCGATAGCCTGTTTACGACCTGGCTGTACCGGGTAGTGGTCAACGCTGCGCGCGACCGGCTGCGGCGGGCCGGGGCGCGGCGGCGCAACGAGCATGCGTTCGCAGAAATCGACACCCTGAAGCGGGACGCCCGGGCGGAGCGCGAGAGCGACGGGATCTGGCTTTGGCACACCCTGGACGCCCTCGGTGCCGATCTGCGCACGACCGTGATCCTCGTGATTGAGGAGGGGCTGTCGCATGCCGAGGCCGCCCGGGTCCTGGACGTGGCCGAGTCCACCGTATCGTGGCGAATGCACAAGGTGCGCAAGCGGCTGCGCGCGCTGACAGCCGACAGCAAGGCGATGCCATGAACGACGAACTGGACAGGCTGAGGGCGGCGCTTCGGGCCAGCCGACCGATTCCGGTGGCCGGGGCCCGCGGGCGGGCGGTCATTGCGGCGTTGGCGGCGTTCGACCGTCACCGCCAAGGAAGCCGGCGCGACGAGCGTCAGAAGGGGTGTCAACCCATAGTGCCCCGGTCAAGGAGGTTTCCGATGCTCCGGTCCCGACCTTATCTGGCATTCGCTGCCGCCGCTGTTCTGATCGTTGCCGGGGGGATCGCCTTTCAGACGTGGCAAACTTCCGCCCCGTACATGGCGGTACGGTTCCAAGAGCCTGTCCTACAAGAGTCTGCGCGGACGATGTCCGACGATTACCAAGTTCGGAATTTGGAGGCGGATTCGGTGGAGCGGCTATACACGGCCGACCGGCTGATGTCCGACGAGGCCGTGGCCCCAAGGTTGGCCATGCGCGCACAGGAACAACTTCTTCTACCGTCCGAGACACCCCCGATGGTGTCCGGGGAATTCCGATATGCCGGCCGCGACCGCTTCCCTGCGTTCGGGGCCAACCCGGTAAGGAGGGCGGCGGCGGAGCCGGTATCCACCTTCTCGATCGATGTGGACACCGCGTCCTACGGCTTCCTGCGGGCCTCTCTCAACCGGGGTGTGCTGCCGCCGCAGGGGGCGGTGCGCACCGAGGAACTGGTCAACTATTTCCCCTACGATTACGCACCGCCGAAAGATCGGGAGACGCCCTTCGCGGTCCAGGCCTCGCTGCTGGCGACGCCGTGGAACGACGACACCCGGCTTTTGCATATTGGCATCAAGGGCTACGAACATCTGCACGAAGCCCGCCCGCGCGCCAATCTGGTCTTCCTGATCGACAGCTCCGGTTCGATGAACGCGCCGGACCGGCTGCCGCTCCTGAAAAACGCCCTCGGGCTGCTGCTGGGGACGCTGGCCCCGGACGACCGCGTGGCCATCGTCACCTATGCGGGCGCCGCCGGTATGGTACTCCCCCCGACCGAAGCGGCCGAGCGGGGGAAGATCGCCGCCGCGCTGGAAGGTCTGGAAGCCGGCGGGTCCACCGCGGGCGCCGAGGGTATTCGCCAGGCCTATCTCCTCGCCGAGCGGCACTTCGTCGAGAACGGCGTCAACCGCGTGATTCTCGCCACCGACGGAGATTTCAATGTCGGGATCTCTGATCCGGAGCGGCTGGAGGGGTTCATCGCCCGCAAACGCGCAAGCGGCGTCTACCTCTCTGTCCTTGGTTTCGGGGTCGGCAACTACAACGACGCGCTGATGCAGCGACTGGCGCAAAGCGGGAACGGCAACGCCGCCTACATCGACAGCCTGTCCGAGGCCCGCAAGGTTCTGGTCGAGGAAGCCGCCTCGACGCTCATTCCCATCGCCGGCGACGTCAAGATTCAGGTCGAGTTCAATCCCGCCCTGATCGCCGAGTACCGGCTGATCGGTTACGAGACCCGGATGCTCCAGAGCGAGGACTTCCGCAACGACCGGGTTGATGCCGGCGAGATCGGCGCCGGCCACACGGTGACGGCGCTTTACGAGGTCGCTCTCGCGGGCTCTGGCGGGGTGTTGAACGCGCCTCTGCGCTATGGCCCGCCGGGGACGTTGCCAAACACGGGTCCGGAGAACGGCCTCGCTGACGAGTTCGCCACCATCTCCATCCGTTACAGGAAGCCCGGCGCCGGGATCGGCACACCGATCGTCCGGCACGTCACCCGGGCCGACCTGTTCGTGAACATCGACAGTGTGCCTGGGGACATCCGTTTCGCCGCTGCGGTCGCCGCGTTCGGACAGATCCTGCAGGGCGGCCGGTACACCGGGAGCTACGGTTATGGCGACGTAATCGCCGCCGCCCAAGCGGCCAAGGGCGAGGATCCGTTCGGTTACCGTTCCGAATTCATCGGCCTGGTCCGCCTCGCTGAAACCGCCGCCGCCATGGAACCGCAGGGTCGGCAATAGGGCCGGCGGGCCCGCGACGGGTGCCGTCGTACGCCTCCATGAGCGCGCCCAACAGTGTACCGCCTTCGGGCCGCCGGTTCTCTTGCGGAAACGGCCGGTGCCGACTTCCAGGCCACGGGGGCGGAATGCCGCCGGCACACGTGTGCGCACGCCCATGAGCGGAGCCCACGAACGAAGCCCGGTCCCGCGAGCAGCAAGAGGGTGTACGCGGTGTACGGGTTTACGGGTAGCGCATGCCCTCGCCCGCGAGCACCGCGGCGTATCCCTCCCGATAGGTGGGGTAGCGAAAGCGGTAGCCACTCGCCCGGAGCCGGGCGTTGCGGCACCGCTTGCCGGCGCCTCGCTCCCCCGGTCCGCTGCCGCGTACCCGCTGCGGTGCCGGGGCGCCGATTCGGGATGCGAGCCATTCCAGAACCTCGCACTCCTCGACCGGCGCGTCGTCGACCCCGATGTACGTGTCGGCGCATCCTTCGGCGAGTTCGACGAGGTGCGAGAGCACTCCGGCGCAATCGTCCCGGTGAATGCGGTTCGTGAACTTCGGCGGGTCGCCGGCGCAACGCGCCCCGGCCCGCGCCCGCTCGATCATCCGGCGGCGGCCGGGGCCGTAGATTCCCGCGAAGCGCACCACGGTGGCAGGGATCGGACTCGCGAGCACCCGCCGTTCGCCTGCCACCAGGTTCCTGCCGGTGAAATTTCGGGGAGCGAGCGGTGCCGTCTCGTCAACCCATTCGCCGCCGCGCTCGCCGTAGACGGCGGTGCTGGACACGAAGATGACCCTGCGCGGCGGCTCGGACCGCGCCGCCAGCGTCTCCAGCAGGGCCGAGACGCCGTCGACGTAGGCGCGCCGGTACGATTCTTCGTCGCGGCTTCCGGCGGCGGCGGTGTAGACGACGACATCGACCACGGGGACCACCTGCTCGATTTCCCGGCGATCGGTCAGGTCCACCGGCACCGGTCTCAGGGGTGCCCGGAGCCGGTGCGCGGAACGGCGGGCCCCGAAGACATCGTGGCCGCGCTCGACGAGCTCCAGCCCGAGCGCCGTGCCCACATCTCCGCACCCGGCGATCAGGATCCGGGACATGCGACTCTCTCGCACGGTTGGGGCTCCGGCTGCCCCGCCCTCAACTTCGTGCGCGGACCGGTCTGTTGGGCCTGCATCCCGACCTGGGGCGCACGCAGGTTCTCCCGCATGCCGGCTTGCCCTGTCAGCACCGGCGCGGCCACCGCCGAGAACGCGAGCGCTACCGTCACGGGCAAGCCGGGCTGATCTGCCTTCAACGAAGTGCTCCTGACGAAGCCGTGCTTTGAACCGGTGAGACAGATGCGAATCTACCCGACTGCTCTCCTCTCCGGTGCGGCGGGCCGAACGGTTTGTGCGTAACAGTTTTCGCCGACGGTCCGCAGCGCGCTGTCAGCCGCCCTCGGAAACCTCCAGGCAACTGGCTGACACCTGTGCGGCCCCGAAACGCGCCCCACGGCTGCTATGGCGCGTTTTTTTTTCGTGCGCACGTGCGGGCTGGCAGCCCGCGGTGCCGGGAAACTGCGCCCGGGCACACGGCGCTCGGGCTCGCAGTGCGGCGATCCGGTCGAATGGGGCATCACGGTCGGGATGGCGGATCTGGGACAACTGCTGGTGATTGATCCGGGGTGCATAGCCGTCATGGATGAGCAGCCGGGCCACCGTGCGATCACCGGCCAGGATGCCGTGAAGGTCGTGCAGTTCCTTGGCCCGCGGCCTGGATGGTCCAGCGTAGTCCGCCGCCGGGACCGCCAGCGGTGCCGGACGCCATCAGGTGCTCGATCAGATCGGCGATTTCGGGCTTTTTTCGATCGCCTTGCGGCCGCCACCGGGTTTGCGGGTCCGCTCGGCGGTAATGTCGCCGGCCAGCAATTGCTTGCGCCCCTTGGCCACGGTCGCCGGGTCAAGACCCAGTCGGCCGCTGACGTGACGATCGCCGTCGTGACCGTAACGCAGCGACTCCAGCCCCGCATACACAAGGTGATCCCACGCTCTGGCAGGCACCGGATTCCGGCATGAGAAGCGGAATTTTCCTGCTGGGGCTGGTATTTTGGCTCGGGGCGTTGTATGACTACCTGCATGGTGTCGCTGTCCCCGTCCGTTCTGTTGCCTCCGGCGTCGACCGCGGGCTTTTCGCTCGCTGACGTCACGGTGCGTCTGTGCCGCCCCGATGAGCGTTCCCAGTGGGACGCGACGATGAATCAGCACCATCCTCTGGGCTTCTGTCGCTTTGCCGGCCGAGGGCTTCGGTATGTGGCGGAATGGCGCGGGCAATGGGTGGCGCTGTCGGGCTGGGGGACGGCGGCCTGGAAGAGCCGTCACCGGAACCAGCTGATCGGCTGGCAAGGGAACCAGAAATGGACTCGCCTGCATCTGATCTCGAACAACACTCGTTATGTGATTCTGGGTGAGCGGGGGCAGTTTCCGCGTCTGGGCTCGTATGTGCTGGGGCAGATCACCCGCCAGCTGAGCGACGACTGGCAGCGAGTCCACGGTCACCCGATTCTGATGGTGGAGACGTTCGTCGATCCGAAATCGTTCAAGGGGACGGTCTACGCGGCGGCCAACTGGAAGGAGCTCGGCGAGACGCACGGCAGTGCCCGGCATCAGGGCAGTTACACCCAGCCCCGGACGAAGGCGAATCCGGCCGCCGGGGAAGAGTCGAAGGAAACAGCGGAGCCGGGGAAGAAACGCTATTGGGTCCGCCGGTTGCGGCGGGACGCGTGGCGGCGGCTGCGGGCTCCGGGCGAGCTTCCGGAGGAGCTGCAGGAGAACCGGGGCGGGGCGCGTACGACCACCGAGCTCAAATCCCTGTACGAGATCTTTTGCGAAGTCGACGATGCCCGCCGGGCCCAGGGACGCAAGCACCATTTGGGCACGGTGCTGTCGATCATCATCGCGGCGAAGCTCGCGGATCATCATGGTCCAGTCGCCATGGCGGAGTTTGCGAAGATGATGACTCAGGATCAGCTGCGGAGTATTGGCGCCTGGCAGCGTCCGGAGACCGGTCGGTACGAGCCGCCTTCGAAATCGACCATCCACCGGGTGCTGCTCATGCTCGATCCGGATCAGCTGGAAGAAGCCGTCCAGGAATATAGCCAGAGTCGGCAGGCGGCGATTGAGGAACTATCGGTCGATGGCAAGCGCATCCGCGGCGCCAACCGCAACAGCGACGAGCACTACGAGACCGTCACCCTGGTGGACCATGAGACCGGCGAACCGGTCGCTCTGCACAGCTACCGGGAGGAAGGCGGAGAAATCGCGGCCACGCGCACTCTGTTGTCGGAGGTCGAGGTCGACGGCAAGGTGGTGACCCTGGATGCCTTGCATACCACGCACGAAACGGCGGAAGTGCTCCGCTCTGCCGGCGCGGACTACGTGCTCATCGTCAAGGGCAACGCTCCCGACACGCACCGGGCCCTCGACGCCATCGATTGGTGTTGGCGGCGAAATAAAACGGCGGGATTCTGGCGGTAAGCCGCGCTTTTCCGAAGGTCGTTTCTTTCCCTATTGTACGATTGCCGGAATTGTACGACTGCCGGAGCTCCTGCCGCCGGGTGGCAGGAAGGCGCGTTCGGCGCCGAACGGATCGCGGGTGGCTCAGCGGCCTCCTTGAGCCGGCCAGCCGTTACCTCCGGCGGCTCAGGCCCGTCAGGCCGCTGCGTTACGTAACGGTGCTACAGCGGGCACCCGCATCACCCGTCACGACCGAACCCGAGGGGCAGTTCCTGTTCTGCCAGGGCTTCGAGGTTGAGGTCGTCAAGGGCCTCGACCGCCTGGTCCAGGAGTTCCGCGGTCGCCGTCGTCTCCAGCGCCTCTGGCAGGGCGTTCCGCCAGTCACGGTATTCCTCCCGGATCGCGATGATGGCGTCGATGGCGTCGTGCAGCCGCTGCCGGCGCGAGCGCCGGTCCGGCGGCGGGCGCCGCGCCGCCGGTGGCTGACCCTCGCGCCGGCGCTGGCGGAAGCGCCGTTGCCGTTCGGCGTTGGACAGTGCCATCAGGTTGCCTTTCTTGATCCCTTGCGCCCCGTTACGTAACGGGGTCCGGAGACCGGGACTTCCGGCCGCCGCGCAGGCTTCGGCTGGCCGTCGGCACAGGGGTGCGCCGTGACCTCTCCGGCCCGTCCCGGGCGTTCCGGTGGCGTCAGCCTGTCGCGGCAGCGCAGATGACGTCGTTCCAGTCGGCGTGTTCGGGCGGACGGCGTCGCTGGAACGCGACCTGCGAGGGGACTTCGAGTTGGCGCCGCAAGGCTTCGGCCTGGCGCTCTCCGGCCTCGTCGTGGTCCTGTGCGAGGACGACGGTGCGGACGTTGGGGAGGGTGCGGGCGGCGAGGCCGATCTGCTCGCGTTGTCGGCGCGAGGGGGCGCCGGCGGTGGAGAGGAAGGCCTGGCTGGGGTGGCACTGCTCAATCTGGGCCAGGCTGAGGGCGTCGACGGCGCCTTCGGTGATGACGAGGGTTTTCAGGTCGGCGGCGTGTCCGGCGCGGACGGCGAACAGGCTGCGGGAGCCGCCGGTGGCGAAGCGTCTCGCGCCGTCGGGCGGGCCGATCTCGAAGCCGGTGAGTCGGCGGTGGCGGTCGCGGTGGGCGAAGAGGACGCGGCCGTGGCGGTCGCGGCGGATCAGCGGGCGGGCGGCGGCGAGCGTCTCCGGGCGGATGCCGCGGCCGACCAGCCAGGCCGGCGCCGGGTCCGGTACGGCCGCGTGCCAGTGGCGGCGGAAGTCGCGCGCGGTGCCCGCGGGTTTGCCGTAGCGGGTGCGGATCTCGGCGAAGGAGAGGCCGCGACGGAGCAGGAAGTCGATCGCGGTACCGCAGTCATCGCTATCGAGGGTACTGAAGTAGACCCAGTGTCCGTTGGGGCACAGTTTCGTGACGAGTTTCGCCTGGCCCGGCGCGCGGAGCACGGGGTTCGTACGGGTCGAGGCCTGGGGATCGCGGACGTATCCCCAGTCCGCCGCGATGCCCTCGAGCGGCCGGCGCTTGAGCGCGTCGAAGTCGACGTAGGTCATCCGGCTTCGCGCCGGGTGCGCCACGAATCACCGTCGATGGTGATGAGGGCGGCGTCGTGCATCAGCCGGTCGACGGTGCCGGCGATGCCGGCGGCGCTGGGAAAGACGCGGTCCCACTGGGCGAAGGCCAGCGTGGTGGTGACCAGGGTGGAGCGGCGCTGGTAGCGCCGCGAGACGAGGGCGTAGAGAATGTCGGCCGCGGGGCTCTTGAGGGTCACGTATCCGATCTCGTCGAGGACCAGCAGGCGGGGCCGGGCGAGGATTCCGAGGCGGCGGCGCAGTTCGCTTCTCGAGGAGATCTCGACGAGTTTGTCGAGCAACTCCGGCGTTTTCTCGAAGCGGACGGTGTGGCCGTGCAGGAGCGCCTGGTGCGCGACGTTGGCGGCGATCATGGTCTTGCCGGTGCCCTGTCCGCCGACGAGCACGGCGTTGTCGGCCCGCTCGATGAAGGCGAGGCTCATCAGGGCCTCGACGCGGTCGCGGCTCAGGTCGCGCGGCCAGGTCCAGTCGAAGTCCGCCAGCGGCTTGAAGGCCGGCAGCCGCGCCCCGGCGCGGCGGCGGTCGTAGCTGCGGGTGTGGCGCGCCCGTTCCTCGCTGGCGATCAGTTCCTCGACCCAGCCGGCGCTGCCGACCTCCTCCCAGCGTTCGAGCAGTCCGCGGAGGCCGAGGGCGGCGGCCCGTTTCCTGAGGTCGCTCATGACGCGTCCGGGTCAGCCGCGGCGGGCCGGTCGTAGGCGTCGAGGCCGGTCGCCCGGGGAGTCGTGCCGCGGCCGTCGCGGTCATCGTCGGCGAGGCTGACGGGAGGCAGGCCCTGCCGGCGGCGGCGCTCCTCGAGGATGGCGCGCACCGTTTCGGGGTGATATGACCCGCGCTCCTGCGCCGTGGCGATCGCCCGGTCGACCTCGTCGGCGCCGTGCGTGTCGAGCAGCTTGGTCAGGATCCGGGCGCAGTACGTGACGTTCCGGCCCCGATGCCCGGCGTGCGCGAGCATCTCCTCCGCCCGCGGCACGGCGCGCAGCAGCCGGTCGCGCAGGCTCATGGCCCGGCCGTGCCGCTTGCGCGCCGCCAGCGCCCGGGCATGCTCCGGGTCGCTGACGGCCTGCTGCCGGTCGTAGCAGCGCCGGTGGCGCGCGACCTCGCGGGTACCGTCGAGGAGGCGGACGGTGCTGCGGTCGGCGGCGAGGGTCAGCGTTGCTCCGGCGAAGTCGGGCGGAACGCTGTAATCGTTCGTATCGAACCGCGCGTAACAGGTCCGGTCGATGCGCGCCGGGCGGATCTCGTGGCACGAGAAGGGTGCGTCCGGCAGCGGCACCAGCATCGGCTTTTCCCGCTCGTAGGCGTCCCGGACGAGCTGGCGGTCGTCGTCCGGCCAGGGCCGCTCGGCGGCGATGCCGGCGCACCACGCCCGGGCCGCGGCGTTGAGTTCGTCGAGCGGGGCCGAGAGGTCGCGGCCGGCGAAGAAGCTGGTGCGCACGAAGCGGACGCGGCGTTCCACGCGCCCCTTCTCCTGCGGCCGCCGGGGCCAGGCGGCGCTCGGCTCGAAGGCGTAGTGGGCGGCCAGCGCGAGCAGGGTCGAATGGAAGGTGACGGCCTTGCCCCGGCGCGTGATCACGGCGCTCTTGAGGTTGTCGAACAGGAGCCTTCTGGGCACACCGCCGAACGCCTCGAAGGCCTCGACATGGCCCTGCAGGAAGCTCGGCATCCGCGCGTCGTAAAACAGGCTGAGAGAGGTCTGGCGCGAATAGCTGAGGGTCACCAGCAGCCCCATCAGCGGGCGCCGCGCCTGGCCGATATCGACCTTCCCGAACTCGGCCCAGTCGACCTGCGCCTGCTCCGCCGGCAGGAAGCGGAGCCGCAGCGACGGCTCGGGCCGCCGGGCGGGCCGGAGGGCGAGGGCGCGCAGGCTGTGGCGAAAGTGATCCTCCCCGCCCTGGTAGCCCCGCGCCTTGACCTGCCGCCAGAGCGTGCCGGCCGGCAGCCGCGGCTCCTCTTCGAGCTGCTTCCGGATGAAGGGCACGAAGGTGTCGATGAACTTCGCCCGCGGCCGCCGCTCCGCGCCGGCCGCCCGCAGCGCCCGCGTCACCGTACCGTGGTGTACGCCGAGATGCCGCGCGATGGTCCCGACCGGCCAGCCCTCGGCCCGCGACAGCCGCACGATCGTCGACCGCATCTCCTCGTCGATGGCCATGAAATCGCCTCCCGTTGTGTCTCCATGACGCGATCAGGGGTCCGCCAGCACCAGGTGCGAGCACACCCGACCGCAGATGACGCATCGAGGCACGGATTCGCGCCGCGATCGCGCCGGAAACACCCGACATAGGGGCTCGCGCCGGGGTCCGGAAGAGTGGTCCGTAACGGTTGGGCGGAAAGCGGCGCCAGCCGGGGCCGAAGGAGCGGCGCGGAACGGGCCCGCGGCCGCCGCCCGGGCGGCCAGGCGCGCCCGGAGCGCCTGACGCCTCCGGTAGCGCTGCTGACGGATCCGGCCCGTCTCGCGCCCCCGCTCGGTGCGGCGGTAGCGCCTCCGCGCCGCCCGGCGGTTCTCGACCCGGGACCGCTCGCTGCAGGCCCGGGAGCAGTACATCTGGCCGCGGTCGCAGGACCGGCAGATCACGACCTGCCGACGGCACCGCTGGCACGGGAACAGGCGTCCGGTCTGGCACATCGCTCCGCCCGAGAGCGAGGTAGACCCAAACGCCGAAATGCCGGATACTCCACGGGAGTTCGGTCCCCGTGACCAGCTCGTTCAGGTGCGGCGCCGGGATTCTTGCTGAATCTGTGCCGGCGCCGCATCGCTCTCTTCTTCCCTGCTGCGATACCACGCGGACACGGCCGTGGCAAAGCCGGCCCGACCGAACCGGCGACAAGAACGCACTCGATCTATCCCGAATGGTGCCGTGCGCCCGACCCCTGCCTCAGGCGCGAATCTCACTCCGACACAGTACGGAAATCCGGCCGCCGGCCGGCGCACACGATCGATACCCCACGGTACGACTCGACCAATAGGACCGTACAATGGGAAAAGGAACGATCCTGGCCAAAACGCGGCTTACCGCCAGAATCCCGCGCTTTTTCGCAGCCATCAACAATTGGGAGAGCGAGGCACCAGGCTTCGAGGAATCAAAGCCCAAACCGAACCACGGCCGCCTCGACGAACGTTCCATCCACACGCACGAAACGAACCCGGAAACCCTCGCTTGGCCCGGGGTCCGGCAGGCCTTCCGGATCACACGGCACCGCACCGATGTCCGCTCCCGCAGCACCCGGCGGGGCGAACGCACCACCACCGAATCCTACGGGATCACGTCACTGTCCCCGACCGACGCAGCCCCCGAACGACTGCTGAAACTGGTCAGGCGGCACTGGGCGGTAGAGGTACAACACCATGTCAGAGACGTGAGCCTGATGGAGGACGCCTCGCGCCTGCGCACCGGACACGGGCCCCACAACAACGCGCTGTGCAATGCCCTCGCGCTCGCTCTGATCGTCCGGAAGAACAACGGCATGAAAAAACTGGCCAGCACCTTGCGCGCCTACAGCGGCAACCGGGACAGCATCTTCCAGGCGATCCTGCAGCCCTGAACGGGACTCGCTCCCACACTCCCTTACATTCCCGGCTTTGGCTCCCGCAGCGGAGGCGAAGCACGGGCCCCGATCCTCAGGTTCGAGCCCTGTCAGCTCCGAAACCGGCCGACGGGGCCGACACGGTCCTGCTCGGCCTTGCCCGGGACCCGACCGCCGGCCCCAGACCCGGCCACCCCCTCCAGCGTGGGATTATCCTGCCGCATACAGGCGGCGCTGCTGTTCGTCGAGAAGACTGAACAAGATCCCGGTCGCACGCTGCACGGCGGCATTCGCCACCTGCCGGCCGCGGTGTTCCTCCCGCATCGCTGCGCGTGTCCGCAACTGGCGCTGGCGCTGCGCCGCCTCCGTTGCGCAGTACAGGAAGCGGCCATCGACCGGATCCCGCGCCACTTGTCCGCCGGTGAACAGCTTGCCCAGCGCGTTCTGGGTCTCGACACCGAGAACCGCCTTCAGCTCATCGGCAAACCATCCGCCCGGTGCCCGTTCGACCAGGGCTTGTGCCGTCGCCAGCAGGGTCCCGGCCCGGGAAAACCGGATTCCGCGGTACGACCACAGGCCGTGCCCGTCATACTGCGCCAGACGGTCGAGTGTGTAGTACTGGCCACGATGGGAATAGCTTGACCGGCAGCCCGCCGTCGCCAGCTTGCGACAGGCGGTGCGCAGGCTCGGACCGCCCAGCGCCTGTCTGATATCGGCGATCGAAGCGACCCGCTGGCGGTGCAGCAGGTCTGTGATGGCCTGGGGTGTGAAGATTTCGGGTCTCACCGCGGCCTCCGTATGACGTAATGATGATGATATAATGAATATCACGACATATATCGGCTTCTGTCAACCGATTCACCGCCACAGGCTAGCGGATTGCGTCTCGAAATCCGGCACCGGTTCGTCCTGGCGAGAGGCCTCGTTATCGTCGCGCCGGGCCCGCGGGCAGCAGCTTCGTCAACTGGACCGGTCTGCGTCCGCCAGGCAGTCCTGAAGGGCCATGGCCACGTCGGGGGTACCGGCAATCACGTCACCGGTGAGCATCGGGTTCGTGTTCTTCCGGAGTCCGACGACGGACCCGCCCGCTTCCGTGACGCACAGCATGCCTCCGGCGATGTCCCAGGGGTGGAGCCCGGTTTCCCAGTAACCGTCCACCCGGCCGGCCGCCACGTAGCAGAGGTCAAGGGCAGCTGCGCCGAACCGGCGCAGCCCGGCCACCCGCCGCATCACCTGGCGTTGACGCGAGAGATGCAGGTCATGGGCTCCGCGGCTGCGGTGAGGGAGACCCAGCGCGATGACCGCTCCGTCCAGGGTGGTGCGCGGTGTGATCCGGAGCCGGCGCTGGTTGACGTAGGCCCCCCGGCCCTTCTCGGACCAGTAGGCCTCGTGCTTGACCGGATCCAGCACGAAGGCTCCGACAATCGCGCCGGCGCGTTCCAGAGCGATCGACAGCGCGAAATGCGGGATTCCGCGCAGAAAATTCAGCGTGCCGTCGATCGGGTCGACGATCCACCGGTGCTCGCCGTCTCCCGCCTCTTCCAGCCCCTCTTCCATGAGGAAGCCGTAGCCCGGCCGCGCCCGGCCGAGTTCCCGGTGCAGGATTTCCTGTGTCCGCATGTCCGAATTCGTGACGAAGTCGTCCGGCCCCTTGCGGGACACCTGGAGGTTCTCGATCTCTCCGAAATCCCGCCGGAGCGGCCGCGCCGCCTTTTCGGCGGCCTCCGACATGACGTTGATGATGGCGGTCGGGTAGGGCATCGATGCGGATCAGGAAGCCTGGGATCTGGCCCGCTCCACGTAGGAGCCGTCAAGCGTATTGACCACGATGCGCGTGCCGGCCCCGACGTGCGGCGGGACCATCGTGCGTACGCCGTTGTCCAGTTCGGCCGGCTTGAACGAACTCGAAGCGGTCTGCCCCCTTACGACCGCTTCCGTTTCGGTCACGGTAGCCACAGCGGTGTCGGGCAGCCGGATGGCGACGGGCTTGTCTCCGGCGTACTCGACGGTGACTTCCATGCCATCCTGCAGGAACGGACGGGCCTCGCCCACCATGGCGGACGGGAATTCCGCCTGATCGTAGGTCGTCGCATCCATGAGGGTCACGGTGTCCGCGTCGCCGAACAGGTACTGGAACTTGCGGCCTTCGATGTAGAGGCGTTCGACGTTCTCGGCCGCGCGGAACCGTTCGTTCAGCTTGCTGCCGTTCTCCAGGTTGCGAAGTTCGATCTGGGCGTAGGCGCCGCCCTTGCCGGTTCGCACCGCCTGCTTGCGAACTACCCGCCACATGCTGCCCTGATGCTCGATCACCATACCGGGACTGACCTCGTTGCCCTTGACGCGCATGGCCCTGCTCTCCGTGTGAGTCCGGACCGGAACCTATCGGTCAGGGTGGGCGCCGGCAACTGCCGTCAACCGCCGCGTCGCGCCGGTCCGGTTCGGGCCCGGGCGTACCCTCCCCGCACCGGCGGCGCGCATCCTGTGCTCTGGTGATGAAGGTCCTATAATCCGCCCGGTAGCCGCACCTGGGGGTTGGGGTCTCGCATGCAGATCGCACAAATCTACACGGACAACGCGTACCGGAATTTCAACTACCTGATCGCCTGCGAGGAAACCGGGGAGGCGCTCGCGGTGGACCCGCTGGCAGCGGAGCGCTGCCTGGCCGAGGCGAGGAAGCGTGAATGGACGATCACGAAGATCGTCAACACGCACGAACACGCCGACCACACCGGGGGGAATGCGCGCATGCGGGAGGCGACCGGTGCGCAGCTGTACGCCCACGCCGGGGCCGGGGCCGCCATTGAGGGCATCGATGTGGCGCTTACGGCCGGGGACTCGATCCGCGTCGGCCGCAGCGTCGAACTGGAAGCGCTGGATACCCCCGGCCATACCATGAGCCACGTCTGCCTGCTCGCGCACGGGGATCAGCCTTCGCTGTTTTCCGGCGACACGCTGTTCAATGCGGGGGCCGGGAACTGCCACAACGGCGGGCATCCGCAGGAATTGTACCGGACGTTTCGCACCATTCTCGCCAAGCTGGCGGACGAGGTGGCCCTGTATCCGGGGCACGACTACCTGGAACACAATCTCGGCTTCACGCTTGACCGGGAGCCGGGCAACGCGAAGGCCCGGTCCCTGCTCGAATCCGTCCGGGGCCGGGACCCCCACCGGGCCACGCCCACCACGCTGGGGGTGGAGCGGGAGGTCAACGTGTTCCTGCGCCTCGATCAACCCGAGGTCAGGGCGCGGTTGCTGGACGGCGAGGCCGGGCCCGGGGAGGGTCTGGATGAAGAGGCCGTGTTTCTCGCGTTGCGCGATCTGCGCAACGCGTGGTAGGCGGCAGGCTACCGCAGCGCCCGGACGATCCCCTCGACCATGTTCTTCGCATCGCCGAACAGCATCAGCGTGTTGTCCGCGTAGAAGACGGCGTTGTCGATGCCGGCATAACCGGGCGCGAGGCTCCGTTTCACGAAGAGCACGGTCTTCGCCTGATCCACGTCGAGAATCGGCATGCCCGCGATCGGGCTGCCGGGATCCGTTCGGGCGGCCGGGTTCGTGATGTCGTTGGCCCCGATCACGAAGGCGACGTCGGTGGCCGCAAAATCGCTGTTGATCTCCTCGAGCTCCGATACGTCCTCGTACGGCACCGCCGCCTCGGCCAGCAGCACGTTCATGTGTCCCGGCATGCGCCCGGCCACGGGATGGATGGCGTAGCGTACGGTCACGCCCTTGTCCTTCAGCAGGTCGGCCATTTCCCGCAGTGCATGCTGGGCCTGGGCCACCGCCATGCCGTACCCGGGCACAATGATCACACTGGCGGCATTGCCCATGATGAACGCTGCATCGTCTGCGTTTCCGCCCTTCGCCGACCGCTCTCCCTGATCGACGGAGGCGGCCCCGCCCTCCTGTCCGAAGCCGCCGAGGATGACCGACAGGAAGGGCCGGTTCATGGCCCGGCACATGATGTAGGAAAGGATCGCTCCGGAACTGCCGACCAGCGCTCCGACAATGATCAGTGCGGTGTTCTGCAAGGTGAAGCCGATCCCGGCAGCGGCCCAACCCGAGTAGGAATTGAGCATCGACACCACGACCGGCATGTCGGCCCCGCCGATCGGAATGATCAGCAGAATCCCGATCGCGAGCGCCAGGCCGGTCATGGCCGCGAACCCCATCACGCTCTCGTCGTGTACGAACATCGCGATCAGGGAGACGATCGCGATCCCGATCAGGAGGTTGAGCGGATGCTGCAGGGGAAATACGGTCGGCGAGCCGCCGACCAGGCCCTGCAGCTTGAGGAAGGCCACCACGGACCCGGTAAACGTGACCGCTCCGATGACGACGCCGAGCGCCATTTCGATCCGGCTGGCGAGATGGATGGAGCCGGCCGTGCCGATCCCGTACGCATCGGGCGCCAGCAGGGCCGCCCAGGCAACCAGTACGGCGGCGATCCCGACCAGGCTGTGAAACGCCGCTACCAGCTGCGGCATGGCCTTCATCTCGATCCGCATCGCGATCACCGCGCCGACGGCGCCGCCGGCGCCAAGGGCCAGCACGGTCCAGCCCGGCTGGCCCATGTTCGGCTGCAGAAGCGTGGTCCCGACGGCCACGGCCATGCCGGCCATGCCGAAAGCGTTTCCCCGCCGGGCGCTGTCAGGTGAAGAAAGGCCCTTCAGGGCGAGAATGAAGCAGACCGCTGCCCCGAGGTAGAGCAGGGCGGCGAGATCGGCGGTCAAGGCCGGCCTCGCCGTTCCTTGCGCCGGAACATGCCGAGCATGCGCTGGGTGACGATGAAGCCGCCAAAGATGTTGACTGCCGCCAGGGCCGTGGCGGCGATCCCGAGCCACTGCGCGAGCGACAACGGTGCGGTGGCGCCGGCGGCGGCATCGGGCGCGGCCCCGAGGGCGATCAGGGCGCCCACCACGATGATCCCGGAGATGGCGTTGGTCACCGACATCAGGGGCGTGTGCAGGGCGGGTGTCACCGACCACACGACATAGTAGCCGACGAATATCGCCAGCACGAAAATCGTGATGTTGACAAGGGTGGGGTCAGCCATGCGCGGCATCCTTGATGGCGTCGTGGACGATGGCGCCGTCATGCGCGACCACGCTCGCCGAAACTACAGGATCGTCCCAGGGGATGTGGAGCGTGCCCGAATCGGCGATCAGCGGCTCGAGGAACGCGTACAGGTTGCGCGCGTAGAGGGCGCTTGCGTCGTGGCTGAGCGTGCCGGCGAGGTTGAGCGGTCCGACCACGCGCACACCGTTGTGGACCACCGTTTCTCCGCTTCGCGACAGGCGGCAGTTCCCGCCCGCCTCGACGGCGAGATCCATGACCACGGATCCCGCCCGCATGGCATCCAGCGTGGTCTCGGGGATCAGTTCCGGGGCCGGGCGGCCCGGGATCAGGGCGGTGGTGACCACGATATCGCTGCCGCTGGCAGCATCGTGGATGAGCTGCTGCTGCCGGGCCCGGTACTCGTCGCTCATTTCCCGCGCGTAGCCGCCTGCGGTTTCCGCCTCCTCGCCGTCCACCGCGACCTCGATGAACCGTCCCCCCAGACTCTCGACCTGTTCGCGCACGGCCGGGCGAACGTCGAAGGCCGACACCACCGCCCCCAGCCGCCTGGCGGTCGCGATGGCTTGCAGTCCGGCGACCCCCGCCCCGATCACGAGGACCTTCGCCGGCGCCACGGTGCCGGCGGCGGTCATCATCATGGGCAGGGCCTTGGGCAGCAGCGACGCGGCGTCCACCACCGCCTTGTAGCCGGCCAGACTGGACTGGGACGACAGGGCGTCCATCGACTGGGCGCGGCTGATGCGCGGCAGGAACTCGACGGCGAATGCGGTTACGCGCTGCTCGGCCAGCGCCTGGATGCCGCCGGGATTCCCGTGCGGGTTGAGGAAACCGACCAGGACCGACCCGGCGGGCAGCAGGGAGGTCTCGTCGACCCCCTCGGCGGCGGTCATCGGGGCCCGGACCTTGAGCACGACATCGGCACCGTCGAGGGTCGGGGCGGCGGCAGGAAACAGGTCGGCGCCGGCCTCTTCGTAGCGTGCATCCCCGATTCCGGACAACTGCCCGGCCCCGGACTCGACGGCCACCTCGGCCCCCCGGGCGCGGAAACGCTTCACCGAATCGGGTGTGGCCGCCACCCGGGGCTCCTCGGCTCGCTGTTCCTTCAGGACGGCTATTCGCATGTGCTCATCCCGCCGGCCGCGGAGGGGCCGGCCGTGCTGGTTGCAGGGTAGGCATGTGCGGCCGGAACGGTCGGTCAGCCGGAAGACGCCGCCCAGTCCGGAAACTCGCCGGGCACGACGCCCAGGGCGGGCCCCAGCAGGAACCAGGCGAGGACCACGATCACCAGTGTAGCGAGTGGATTGAGCACGAGCCCGGCCCGCAGCATGGCTGCACTCGGGACGTGACCCGAGGCAAAGACCACGGCATTGGGAGCCGTGGCGATCGGCAGCATGAAGGCGGCGGACGCGGCGAACGTGGCCGGGATGCAGAGCAGGAGGGGGTTTTCACCGATGCTCACGGCGACCGCCGCCAGGATCGGGATGAAGGTCGCGGTCGTTGCCGTGTTCGAATTGATTTCGGTCAGCAGCACGACCAGCAGCGTGATCAGCAGCAGCAGGCCGAAGATCGGCAGGGCGGCAACGGCGGCGGTGCTGGCGCCGATCCACGCGGCAAGGCCGGTCGACTTGATCGCCGCCGCCAGCGAGAACCCGCCCCCGAGGAGGAGAATGACGCCCCACGGCAGCCGCATGGCCGTCTTCCAGTCGAGCGCAAACTCCCGCCGGCCGTTCGCGTTGCGGCCGACCGGCAGGAGAAACAGCGCGAGGGCGCCGCACATGGCGATGCTGGTGTCGTTGATCGCGAAATTCGGGAACAGGTCGTTGAGGGAACGCCGCGCGAGCCAGAGCGAGGCGGTGGCCAGCAGCGTGAGGAGCACGGTGATCTCGCCGCGCGAGAGCGGGCCCAGGGCGCGGGTATCGGCCACGATCTGGTCATGGTGATGGGGCGCACTGCCGGCGGGCACGGGAAAGCAGACCCGGGTCAGGACCACCCAGATCAGCGGCAGCAGCACGACTGTCATCGGCAACCCGACCGTCAGCCACTCGGCGAAACCGATCTGGTAGCCGAAGGTTTCCTGCATGACGCCGGCGAGGACCGCGTTCGGAGGGGTGCCGATCAGGGTGGCCATGCCGCCCACGTTGGCGGCAAAGGCGATGCCCAGCATGAGTGCGCACGCGAACGCCGCCTTGCCCCGGTCGCTGATGTTCGCATCCTGCCGGAACAGGGCCAGCACGGACAGGCCGATGGGCACCATCATCGTGGTTGCAGCCGTGTTGCTGATCCACATGCTGAGGAAGGCGGCGGGCAACATGAAGCCGGCCACCACGCGCCGCGGCCCGCCGCCGACCCGCGACACCACGTTCAGGGCGATCCGGCGGTGCAGGCCCCATCGCTCCATGGCCAGCGCAATCATGAAGCCGCCCATCAGCAGGAAGACCACGCGGTGGCCGTAGGGTTCGCCGGCCGCACTGATCGGTGCGATATCCAGTAACGGGAACAGGGCCAGGGGCACCAGCGCCGTGGCCGGAATCGGGATCGCTTCGGAAATCCACCAGCAGGCCATCAGCACCGTGACGCCCACCAGCCGCCAGGCGGGGACCCCCAGTCCGTCCGGCGGCTCCACCACCAGCGGCAGGAGAACCGCGAGAATTCCCAGGACGAACCCGGTGCCGGCGAAACGTCCGCGTTCGGGCTGCCCGCCCGTAGCCGTCCCGCTTCCCGTCGGCGCGATCAGCGCGGCTTCTCGCTCAGGGTCCGCAGGGCCGCCACCAGCCCGTCCACCCCCGTCGTTTCGATAATCGACGCGAAGTCATCGCGCTTCGTGGCAAACAGGCTGATCCCCTCGACGGTCACGTCCACGATGCGCGGCTCGCCGTCTTCCTTGCGGTTGCGGAACCGCCACTGCACTTCCAGCGGCGCATCACCGCCACGCTCGAAGAACGTGTACACGAATGTCTCGCGCTCGTTTCGGGCAACCGTGCGGGCAATCGTCAGCGATCCGCCGGCGATCCGGTCGAGCTGCGCGTCCACCAACTGGAAGGCGTGTTCCTCGAACGCGTACTGGTAGGCGTCCCTCTGGGCCTCCGTGGCCGAGCGCCAGTGACGGCCCAGCAAGGCCCGTCCGATCAGGGGCAGGTTGAAGTGGTCGCGCAGGATCCGGCGAAGCGCCTCGGAGCGCTGGTCGCGGCGTTCCTCGGGCAACGCCGTCAGCGTCGCGATTTCCTCGGAGAGGCGTGACAGGGAAAGAGCGGCCGGGTGGGCGGCGTGAGGTTCGGCTGCCGCCGCAGCGGCGGCCAGGAAGAGACTGCCGGCAACGGCGGGCGCGACGGAAAACCTGGGAGAATGCATCGTGCTCCAACCCCGCGCCCGGATGGATGGTCCGGAACGCCTCTTCCGCCGGATCGGTCAGTATCGGCCGACACGGCCCGGTTGGCCGTATTTCGCCATGCCGGAAATGTATCGCTCCCCGGACCCGGTTGCAATCTGGCGCGCTTCGCCGGTCGTCCGGTCAGCAGCCTCCATCATGCCTGCACCCTGCCGGTGGTGGCGATATCCGGTTTCGCTCCCCGGTCGTTCCAGCTCTTCCTGGGCTTCCGGTTCGTAGCCGGTCACGTCGGTGAAGGCGCGAACCTTCTCGCCTCCGCCCCGCCATCTGGTTCTCGACCTTGGTACAGGTTCCTGTGCCGAGGGGTGAATCACCCCATGAATCCGTTTCCTGTCTGCGCCACGATTTATCACCCGGGCTGGCAGCATGGCCGCGCTGGCAGCAACGGGTGAACAGATACCGGGAACACCTGAACACCTTTGCTGCTAGGGTTGAACCTGCAACGCCCTTCAGACCCGTGTGTCGGGTCGCCCGCCGAATAGAACAGCCTCATTGCCCGGCACGGGGTAGCTCCCTGCGCCAAGGCGAATAGGCGGGGTCTCCCTTTGTGATCTGAAGGGCGTTGCAACGGCCCGGCGTTCGCTGGCGCCGTCGCGATTCACGGGGTCCCTTCATCATGAAATCGGCGATGATCTGCGGCGCATTGGCCGCATTGCTGCTCCTCTGTTCCTGCGGCGGAGGCGGTTCTTCAGCGACAGACGTGCTGGGTGATGACCCCCGCGCCCGTCGGCTGCTGGGTGCAGCTCCGCTCAATATTTCCGTGTCACAATTAAAAGCTGCATCTGAACGAATCCTGCGCCAGTCAACCACGTTGTTCATGGACGATCACGATCCTGGCACCTTCTCCGGATTGATTCGCTCAAACTGCCAAGGAGAAGTCTGCAATATCGGTATGGTCCGGTATTCCCTCACCGAAAATTTTGAATACGTTGGGGA
Source organism: Alphaproteobacteria bacterium (assembly GCA_965203385.1). GTDB lineage: Bacteria > Pseudomonadota > Alphaproteobacteria > TMED109 > TMED109 > VXPW01. The sequence continues at coordinate 182,416 of OZ241893.1, read as the reverse complement.
TGATGAGGATGAGGATGGGGAGCGGATCAAGGAGGACAGTTTCTACCGATCCTCTATGTTTTACCGAGGCACATCGATTGTACAGGAACGCGGGATAGCACGTTGGGCGGAGACTGTTTCCGGTGAATCAGGCCCGATCGATGTGAAATACTTGGACGACGTGAATACATTGAGTGCTTGGCTGGACTACTCTGTCTTCGCAATAAGCGGCACTATCACGACTTCGTACCGCGAAGCTTCAGACCCCTATACGGGTAATTCGTTTTTCCATGTGTCGTACGGCAAAAGTTCCGGTCAGCCGCCTCGAGGTATCTCCGGCACCGCGACCTGGGAGGGGTGTGATTCTCATATGGACACTTTTTGTTCTTACAATGATCTAGCCAAAAATCATGCGGCGAGCGCAACCTGCGCGACCTGCCGGTTCTCGTTGGCGCAGGGTGGCGGTTTCCAGCCGCCACCGCGGCCCAGGCGTGGGACCAATGCCGCCCAGGCCCGATCGAAACGTCCGGACTTGAGAAGCGACCGGAAGCTCAGGACGCCCTGGCCGCCGTCACGGCCCCAGCGCTGCCCGGAGCGTTTCATCCGGATCGTCACGAGCATCTTGTTGGCGGCTTCCACGGCACCGGAACCGATGGGGAAGCCGGCGGCGGCGGCGTCCGCATAGTGCATGCGGTGACGATGATTGCGGAAGAAAGTCAGTTCCCTCCGGATGACGTCGACTCCCTTGCCTTTCCGCATCAGGTAGCGCAAGGCGTCGACCGCCTTGCCGGCGCCCTTGGGGTCGTGGCGCAGAAGGTGCCGCCACTTCTCGAACCAAGCCGTCCCGGCGGCGGTGTTCGGACCGAAGACGGCGTCGGCCGCAGCCTTAAGATGTTGAGTCGCATGCCAGAAGTCTAGAAGCATGACTTCGGGGTCCAGCGCTTCCAGGAACGTCCAGTTGTCCTTCGCGCCGTCAGCGACCGCCACCAGCTTCAGGTTCGGATTGACCGACTGCCAGTGGCGTACTTCCGCCGTCAACTGTGCTTTCAGGTTCGTCTTGCCGGTCTCGGGAAGACGGCCGGAGTACCGGCTTTCCAGCAGGTTACCGCTGCCATCGACCAAGGCCACCACGCCGCACGACGCCTCGCGCCAGCCCGCGTCCGTGGCTTGTTCCTCGGTCGTTTCGGCATGCATGCGCATCATGACACCGTCCAGGGAAACCAGGATCGACTCTGCCTCCTCCGGCAGTTCTTCCTCCTCCCGGAGGCCTTTCAGGACATCGTCGGAACACGCCTCCATGCAGGTTCCGGCATCCCCGGACAATCGCACCAGGGACGCCACCGAGGGCCCCTGACCGCACAGTTTCTCCCACATGTCCTCGCTCTCGCGGGCTGTCAGGTTGCTCATCAGGTACAGCGAGAGGCCCGCCGCGGCCGGCGTCAGCCCGCCGGGCATCAGGCGGAGGAGGGCTTCGGTCGGGATCAGGGACGCACCCGCTCCCGCGGGACGGTACCGAGACCGCAGGAAGTCGACCGGTCCGAAGAGCGTCATCGCACGGCCCGACGTGGGCGCGACCTTGCGATAGGTTTTCCCCTCAACTTTGACCGTCTTGCCATGATCGTCAAGCGCAGTGAACGCGTCGGTCAGGATGGTGCGGGCCACGCCGAAGAGCATGTCCCGGAGCTGGCTCTCGGCCGTCAGCGGATCACGGCGGTACATCGCCGCCACGTCCCCCGCCAAGCCGAGCTCGGCGGCTTTTTTCACCAGGGCGGCACCCGTCTCCATCAGGGCTTCCTGCGCCGCTTCGACGGACACGCTTCCATCGGCGTTCTTGGCAATCGAGGCGTCAATCTGTACGTTGGTCATTGGAGTGCTCCTTTTTGTCGCCCCGTCAGGGGCGTTGTTGAGATTGAGGAGCACTCTACACCCCCCAAGAAGCCAAGGCCGGGAGCATCGGCGAGCACGGTGATCGTGGAAAAATCACGGCCGGAGCGGCTGATTTTCGCGAAATTGGCCGAATCCGCGCAGGCTCCCGAACTCGAATCAGAAAATACCTTTTGATTTCAACGCATTAAAAAATTGACATTTCGCCATACAGAAATCACACCCCCTGGGAGGGTTCCATGGTTGCGATTGACACCGAGACTCGGCACCAGATCATGGGTGCGTCCACCGTACAGCTGGACCTTGTCCGGACCGATATTGACGTTCGGATGACCAACGTGTGGGATATGGATACCCGTACACGCCTGTCGCCTTTCGGCTGGAGGGATCTCTCCGTTCAAGCGGACGGTTCGTTCGGGAACGAACGAAAAACGGTGATGGGCTCGTTCTACGGCCCCAATCACGAAGAGGTCGGCGGCATCTTTACCACCAGCAAACGCTCATGAGGCGCGCTGACCCTCACCCCAGTACATGAACACCCGGTCGGGCCGGGCCGAGCTCTAGCGTGGCTTTTTTCGCGGCTGGGTCTTCGTAACTGCACTTCGCGGACAAGGATTTTCCCTACCTTTCGCGGCGGTTTCTCGCTTTCGTTCACAGGTGCTCCCGGCGGATTTGGAGAGGGCTCCAGAACCGGGATACACTGGGTGCTGGAGACGGAAAGGAGAACGAATTTTTAGTGTTGGCCTAGACCACGCCAGCAAACTGTTCCGGGTGACCAGGTAGCGTACCCCTGTATGTACCCATCCTTTGCGGATGAGGACGAACGGCAAAATGTATGCACCGCGGTTAGCCGAATGGCCACCTTGAGTGCTTCCCCCGGTCACCCACTCCGTCTCCAGCCATCTCACTGGGAGACGACTTATGATTACCGATACCTTGCATGTTGTCCATTCGCGCGCTGCCGGAGTGGACGTGCACAAGCACCAGCTGACGGCCACCGTCCGCTTGGCCACGGGTGCTGGCGAACCGATGTGCGAGACGCAGACGTCGTGCTTTGGGGCCTGGTCTGGATGCCTTGGCCGAATGGTTGACTTCGCATGCCGTCACCGCGGCGGCCATGGAAGGAACGGGTGTGTACTGGCGGGCCCCGCTGGACCGGCTGGAGGCCGCCGGGATCGAAGTGCAGTTACTGCACGCCCATCACGTCAAGCAGCTGCGGGGGCGCAAGACCGACGTGGAGGACAGCCGCTGGCTGGCGCGCGTCTGTCAGTTCGGACTGTGCCGTCCGAGTCTGGTGCCGAATCAAGAATTCCATGGCCTGCGGCGGATGAGCCGCTATCGCCGCCAACTGGTGCAGAAACGTAGTCAGACACGGAACCGGATTCAGAAGGAGATCGACGATGCCGGGGTTCGGATCGGCGGCATCCTCTCGGATGTCTTCGGCAAGAACGGCCGGATCATTCTGGAGGGCCTGGCGCGAGGCGAGGACCGCGAGACGATCCTCTCGCGTCTGACTCCGCACGTGGCGGAGAAAATCAAGCTGCTCGGGGAGGCGCTCACCCTGAAGCTTAGCTGCTCGGGTCGTATGATTCTCAACCACCTGATGACGGACGAGCGCGCCGAACAGGCTCGCATCGCGGCCGTCGAAGCCGACCTGATCCGGGCGTTTCGGCCGTACGCTTCCCAGCTGATCCTCCTCCAGACCCTGCCCGGGATCGACCGGATCGGCGCCGCCGCGATCCTCGCCGAGATCGGCGGTCCCGACGTCACGCCGTTCGCGTCCGCCGAGGCGTTTACGGCCTGGGCCGGACTGGCACCAGGCAATCACGAGAGCGCCGGCAAACGCCGGAAAGCCACCACGCTCAAGGGCTCCCGCTACCTGCGCACCCTGCTGGTGGAGGCCGCCCACGGAGCCGCACGTACCAAGAACTGTCAATTCGCCAGCTACCGGAAGGTGTTGACCGCACGCCGTGGCTATAAGCGCGCCATCGTGGCCACCGCCCACAAGATGGCACGTGCTCTCTATGCCATGCTGCGGGACGATGTCCCGTATCGCGACCCCGACATCGATTACGAAGCCCTGCTGGTCGATCGCAATGCCCCCCGGTGGCTGCGACAACTCAAAGAGTGCGGCGTACTCAAGCCGGTGGGCGACCACACCTTCCGAATCGACTGGAGTGCCAGGACGGCCCGACCCAAACCGGCCTGAAACTTCCTCTGCGCACGATCCCGGACCACCGGCCCGTTGTCCAAAAAACAGGGGAAGACAACACCGCCAAGCCCCGAGATCCGGCGCAGATATCGACGACCCAAAGCGTGCGCTCTAGGCCGCCACGCTAGAGCTCGGCCCGGCCCGCCCGAGTGTTCACGGCAAACTGGTCGGCGCGTTTGGTGCCAGGCAGCAGTGAGGGCCCGCACCAGAACATGCTGTTTGCCGCAATTGCTCACCCCCAATGAATCGGCAAGATCAACCTGTCACCGGTCCCGGAGGTGAGCAGGTACCCGGCGTCTACGATCTTGCCAGCGGGAGCCTGGCGAGATGCGCGTCGATGGCATGCGTGACGCGGTCCGCTTGCGGCAAGTGTGCTTTTTCCCTGGCCCAGACTTCCTGGAAGCGGGCGACGGTATCCTTGGCTGTGTCGAGCACCGGCTTTTCGGGCAGGTGCGCCCGGTCGGCAAGACGGGACAGTTCATCAAGATCAAGGCCGCTGAACTTGCGCGTGCGGACGTATTTGAGGGCGGCTTCGTCATCCTCGATATAGGCGATCGTTGACACGAAATCGTATGCCGGCGACAGCGCGGCCGTACGCCGGTCTCGGTAGACCAGCGACCAGTTTTTCAGGTGCAGGTCGGCGTTGCCGATCAGCGTATTGAACACGAGCCGGCGGATGAACTCGGCGATGTCCTCCGCCGCTCCAACGATGCCGAGCACGGTCGCGATATTCCGGGAGCTCGCGCTCCGGTACTTGTTTTCCGGGTAGACGCCGTAGACCTGCGCGAAATCCTCGATATGGACCGGACCGTCCGGCGTGCGGTCGAAGCGCGCGATCACGTAAGCCTTGCCGGTCAGCTCGCCGAGACCTGCGGGCAGATTCCTGACCGCGTCCAGGTCGACAAGGTCGATGTCCGGCACGTCGATACCGATCAGCCGGGCGAGCGTCATCATCGCGAACTCGTTTTCGGGAACGCCGGGAAAGCCAGCCGCAGGCAGCTTGACGATCGATGAGCCGCCGACTCCTTCGGCGGGAATCGTCAGCCCCTTGTTTCTCCGGGTATCGCCGAGCGCCGAGAGCTTGAACTGCACACCGGCAAGTGAAAAGCGCAGCACTTTCCCGCGCGGCCGATCTGTCCCTTCGGCTTCTCCACCGCCGCCGGGCCGGGCTTCGCGTTCGGCAGGTTCGATCGTCAGGGCCCCCGGCAGGTCGCGGCCAAGCACCTCCAGCAAGGAGAATTCGCGCAGCGGGCTCACACCGGCACGCTTGGCGAGGTACTCGCGCAGACCGCCTTCGGGCAGCAGGTTCGAAAAGAATGGCAGAACCCGTACTCGCGTTACCGGCTGGTCGGTAATCAGGCTGCCGAGATCATCCTTGAACGAAAGCCCGAGCGTGGGCCGGTTCGCATCAGCGACATAGGCTTCGGTGAAGCTGAACAGGGTCCGGTCGCCCGGGAGCCGGGTGAGGGTGCCGACGGTTTCGCCATGGAGCTTCACGTTGAGCACCGAGATATCAGCCATCGCCGAGATCCTCGTGCTCGTGATGATCCTCATCGTTGTCATCGAGCCGGTAGGCGGGCCGCGGCGATGCAGGCGGGGCCGCATGGACGAGCCGGTCTCTCAAGCCCTGGGCGCGTTCTGCGGCCTCTTCGAGTGCTGGCAGTCGGTTGCGGGGCAGGCTGACGGCCGCATCGGTCTGCTGCAGCTCACTCACGTGTTTTTGCAGGGCGTTCAGCGGCCGGGTGACGCGCCGGATCGAGTCCGGACAGGTGTCGACCGTCTTGAAGTGGCCGATGGTTCGAAGATTGTCCCGAAGCTGGTTGAGCACGCTCAGGTCGGGATACTGCAGGCGCAAGGCTTCCACCGCGCCCAGCGCACGCTGCAACTCCCTGAAGGCGTGGCGGTGGCTGGCGGCCGCCGGCCCGACCGGAGCCATGCTGCGCACGATACTGTCCACTGCCGGCAACACCTGGCGCGGCAGCAGCTTGATCTCGAGATCGAGGGCGCGGGCCAGTTCGACCAGGCTGGAAAGGCGGATATCGGCGTGTCCGCCCTCGATCCTGGAAATATGGCCTTGCGGTAGGCCGGTGCGCGCACCGAGCGCACGCTGGCTGAGCCCCTTGGCTTCCCGGCCCTTTTTCAGGGCATGAATGATCTCTTCGCTCACATAGACCATGATCGGTTAATGTATATTTTCATGCACGGTTGATATAGAATCATATATCAGTTTGCGTTCAGGAAGCCTCGGCAGGCCGGTTCGATTGCGCGTCCGTCACGTGCCTCCCAGGCGTTCCGTCGAGGAGGATTCACGGTTCTCACGGGCGGCCCGGCTCCAGGCCACGCCTCCTCCCGCTGCATGCGACCCGGTTTCGTCGCGGGATCCAGGACCGGGGCTGCCCACGTTTTCTGCGCGGGCTCTACGATGGGGTGGAGCGCCCCGCCGAAGAGACCGAGCGTTACATGCCCCTGCGCAGCGGCCCGTTGTCGCGATTCACAGTCCTTGACCTCACCCGGGTGCGGGCGGGCCCCACTGCGGTCCGCCAGCTGGCCGACTGGGGTGCGGACGTGATCAAGATCGAACCGCCCGAATCCCTCGATTCGTCGATCGGCCTCGGCGGCCCCCGGGACGGCTCGGATTTCCAGAACCTGCAGCGCAACAAGCGCGCCATCACGCTCAACCTGCAGGACGCCCGCGGCCGGGAACTGCTGGAGCGGCTGGTGGCCCGGGCTGACGTGCTGGTCGAGAACTACCGGCCGGCGGTGAAGCGGCGCCTCGGGATCGATTATCCGGCGTTGCAGCGGGTCAATACCGGGCTGGTGTACGCCAGTATTTCGGGATTCGGCGAGGACGGCCCCTATGCCGACCGGCCGGGATTCGATCAGATCGCGCAGGGCATGGGCGGGCTGATGTCCGTCACCGGTCAGCCGGGACAGGGCCCGGTAAGGGCCGGCATCCCGGTGGCCGATCTCAGTGCCGGAATCTACTGCGCGTTCGGGATCGTGATGGCCTTGCTCGAACGTGAGCACACCGGTGAGGGGCAGTGGGTGGGCACTTCCCTGCTCCAGGCCCAGGTCGCGATGCTGGACTTCCAGGCGGTGCGGTGGCTGATCGAGGGTGCGGTGCCGCCCCAGGCCGGTAATCATCACCCGACGAGCATCCCGACCGGGGTGTTTCGGACGGCAGACGGACACGTCAACGTGGCGGCGACCGGAGAGGCGATCTGGCGCCGTCTGTGCCAGGTCCTCGACGCCAGCCAGCTGCTGGAAGATTCGCGGTTCCGGTCGGCGGAACTGCGCTCGGAGCATCGCGACGCCCTGCAGCACGAGCTCGAGGCCCGCCTGGTCCGGGCCAGCAGCGCGCACTGGATCCGGGTGCTCAACGAGGCCGGCGTACCGTGCGGCCCGATCTACCGCATCGACGAGGTGTTCGCCGACCCTCAGGTCAGGCACCTCGGCATGGCGCGGCCGGTGCCGCACCCGCGCCTGGGCACCCTGGCGCTGGTCAATCAGCCGCTTCGGCTCAGCCGCGCCCCCGATCCGCCTTTTCTGCCGGCGCCCGAACGCGGCCAGCACAACGAAGAGGTGTTCGCCGAGCTCGGCGTGAGCCCGAAGGAGTTCGGCCGGCTTCGGGACCAGAACGTCATCTGAGCCGGCGGGGTCCGGGGGCCGACTTCTCGCCGCGCCCGCTTCCCCTGCGCCCAGCCATCCTTCCGCCGGAGTGCATCCGATGTCGACTGCCCTGCCCGAATCCCTGATCACGCACACGGCCGCCGGCGTGGCGCGGCTCACGCTCAATCGACCGGCCAAGCACAATGTCATCAACTACGAGATGTGGCGGGGGATCACCTCGGCGGTGGAGTCCTTCACGGCCGACGACACGGTGCGCGTCGTGGTCGTGCGCGGCGCCGGCGGCCGCGCGTTTTCGGCCGGCGCGGACATCTCCGAGTTCGCGCGCAGCCGGCAGGGCGATGCGACGGAGACCTACAACGCTGCAACCGCCGCTGCGCACGAGGCGCTGGCGAACTGTCCCAAGCCGACCCTGGCCGAGATCGACGGTTACTGCATCGGCGGGGGGCTGGGACTGGCCCTCGCCTGCGACCTCCGCATTGCCTCCGGGCATGCGCGTTTCGGCATTCCGGCGGCGCGTCTGGGTCTCGGCTACGACTACCGGAGCCTGCGGACCCTGGTCGGGATCGTGGGACCGGCGGTGGCCAAGGAGATCCTGTTCACGGCCAGGCGGTTCGATGCGGCCGAGGCCGCGGGCTGCGGTCTGGTCAACCGGGTGGTCGCGAGGCCCGAGCTGGAGGGCGTGGTGGCCGAGTGGGCCCAACGGATCGCGGAAAACGCGCCGTTGACGGTCGGCGCCTCCAAACGGATCGTCGCGGAGATCCTGAAGGACCCTGACCACAGGGACCCCGTCTTGTGCGACCGCCTCGTGGCCGACTGTTTTGCGAGTGAGGATTACGCAGAGGGGCAGCGGGCGTTCCTGGAAAAGCGGAAGCCCCGGTTTCGCGGACGCTGACCGCACCGCCGGGAAAGGGCGGTCCGGGCGGACCGAACCCTTTCCCGTTTCTCGCCCCCGGCGCCGTGCCGGGGTCAGATTTCCCGGATGCCGATCGCTCGAGCGATCCCTTCCGAGTACGCGGGGTGCACCTCGCGGAAATGCCGGAGCTGGCGATGTACCACATCGGAGGTCACGCCTCCCATCGCCTCGGCCAGGTTGTCGAACAGGCGTTCCCGCTCGGCGTCATCCAGCCGTTCGAACAGGGCGCGGGGCTGGCGGTAGTCGTCGTTCCCGTCGCGGTGATCGTAGCGCCCGGCGGCGCCCGACAGGCGCAGGGGAGGTTCCCGGTAGTCGGCGCTGTCGGTGGGTCCGCCGACCGAGTTGGGTTCGTAGTAGGCGTCCGGATGACCGTTTCCGTTCGGGAAGAAGCGCATGGGGCCGTCCTTGTGATAGTGGTGCACGGGACACTTCGGGGCATTGACCGGCAGCGCTTCGTAGTGGGTGCCGAGGCGGTAGCGGTGCGCGTCGGCGTACGCGAACAGGCGGGCCTGCAGGACCCGGTCGGGGCTGAAGCCGATGCCCGGCACCACATTGGACGGGCTGAACGCGGCCTGCTCGATGTCGGTGAAGTAGTTGTCCGGGTTCCGGTCGAGTTCCAGTACCCCGACTTCCATCAACGGGTAGTCGGCGTGCGGCCAGACCTTCGTCAGGTCGAACGGGTTGTACGCGGTCTGCTCGGCTTCGAGCTCCGGCATGATCTGGACGGACAGCGTCCACTTCGGATACGCCCCCCGTTCGATCGTGCCGTACAGCTCCCGCTGGTAGGACTCGCGGGATAGGCCGATGACTTCGGCCGCCATGGCATTCGTGTAATGCCGGTGGCCTTGCTGCGTCTTGAAGTGAAACTTGACCCAGAAGCGTTCGCCGTCGTGGTTCCACAGACTGAACGTGTGGGAGCCGTATCCGTTCATGAACATGGGCGCGGTCGGCAGTCCCCGGTCCGACATCAGGATCGTGATCTGGTGCAGGGCTTCGGGCGACAGCGACCAGAAGTCCCACATCGCCTGGGGCGACCGCAGGTGGGTCCTGGGATGGCGTTTCTGGGTCCGGATGAAATCCGGGAACTTGAGCGGGTCGCGGATGAAGAAGACCGGCGTGTTGTTGCCGACCAGGTCCCAGTTGCCCTCGTCGGTGTAGAACTTGACGGCGAACCCGCGCACATCCCGCTCGGCGTCGGCGGCGCCGAGTTCGCCCGCTACCGTGGAGAACCGGACCAGCACGGGCGTGGTCTTCCCGGTTTCGGCGAAGAGGCCGGCGCGGGTATAGCGTGACAGGTCGTTCGTCACCCTCAGGGATCCGAACGCTCCCCAGCCCTTGGCGTGGACGACCCGCTCCGGGATGCGTTCCCGGTTCTGGTGGGCGAGCTTTTCGATGAGTTGGTAGTCCTGCAGCAGGACGGGCCCCCGGGGCCCGGCGGTCAGGCTGTTCTGGTTGTCGGCGACCGGAGCGCCGGCACTGGTGGTGAGGATGGTGGGCATCACGTGCTCCCTGACATGGAGTGGGTGACGAAAAGATGGTGGACGGTGCCTGATAGGTAAATTAGATTATACGGATAATTCTGATCGTTTTTTCTTATGGACGGGCGATGAACATTCGTGACCTGCGCTACGCGGTGGCGGTGGCGGAACTCGGCCACTTTGGCCGTGCGGCGGTGGCCTGCCACGTCAGTCAGCCCGCCCTCAGCGGACAGATTCGGAAACTGGAAGACACCCTTGGCGTGGTCCTGTTCGAACGTTCCCGGCGTTCCGTCCGGGTGACGCCGGCCGGCCGTCAGGTGCTCGAGCATGCCCGGGAGGTGCTCGAGCGGGTGGACCGGATGCGCGCTTCGGCCCGTGGCTGGAGGGATCCGTTGTCGGGTCCGCTGCATCTCGGGCTGATCCCGACGGTGGCCCCCTACCTGGCCCCGTTGCTGCTGCCGGCAGTCCGGCGCAGCCTGCCAAAGGCCGAACTGGTTCTCTCCGAGGACCTGACCAAAGGACTCGAGCGCGCCCTGTTTGACGGGCGCCTGGATGCCGCCGTGCTGGCCACCCCGGTCGAAGATCCGCGGTTTGCGAACATCGACCTGTACGATGAACCGTTCTGGGTGGCGTTGCCCGGCACCCACCGCCTTGCGGCGCGAGACGAAGTTGCGCTGTCGGAGATCGGGACCGACGAATTCCTGCTGCTCTCGGAGGGGCACTGCCTCCGGGGCCAGATCCTGTCGCTCTGTTCCCGGGTCCTGAGTCATCCGCCGTCCATCCGTGCACAGCACACCAGCCTGGTCACGGTACTGGCCCTGGTCGGGGCCGGAGAGGGGGTCACCCTGGTACCGGCCATGAGCATCAGCGGTCCCTGGGTTACCGATGCCGGGATCGCGCTGCGCCGCGAGAAGTCGGCGGAGGCAGGCCGTTCGGTACGGCTGGTTTACCGGAAATCGTTTCCCCGGTGCGCGGTTCTGGAGAAGCTTGCGGACATCATCTGTGCGATTGTTCCCGACACGGTGAGGCCGGAACGGCGGTGACGGGGGCGCTCGGGCCGTCCGTCTTCGGGCCGGTGCCGGAACCGGTGCGATGCCCGGGGTTCCCGGCCCCCCGGCACCCGCCGCTGGTGGAGGAGGGCGGGGCGGCCGCCGGCAGTGGGGCCTGCTATTCGTCGTCGAAGTTGAAATCCAGTTCCCGGACGGGGCCGGAATCCGGTTGACCTCGGGCGCGCAGTCTCTGCAGATAGGCGCTGCGGGCGGATGCATAGGCGTCCAGGGAGGTTGTCAGTCCGGCATCGATCTCCTCGAAATACTCGTCGCGAAACTGTACGGCCCGCAGCCCCGTCTCGGCCGCCGTCAGCGTGGCACTCGCGCCTGACGTTCGGACCAGGTAGCGGTGCGGTGTCGACACCGTATCGAAGCCGAAGCCGGTCAATTCCCGCACGGTCGACGGTCCGAGCGCGGGGAGCACGAGATAGGGACCGGGTTCGACCCCCCAGTGCGCCAGCGTCGAACCGAAGCCCTTCGGGTCGCGGTAGACCCCGGCTTCGGTCGCGATATCGAGAAATCCTCCCAGGCCCATGATGGTGTTGAGCAGGAAGCGTGAAAGGGCGGTCTCGACGCCGTCGGCGTCGCCCTGGAGGACCGCATTGAGCGCATGCACCGGTTCGACCAGGTTGTTCAGGAACTGGCTGATTCCCTGCCGTAGGGCCCGGGGGGCAACGGAACGGTAGGCGACGGTCGTCGGCCGGAGCACGAAGCGGTCGAGTTCACGATTGAAGACGAACACCGCACGGTTGACGGGCTCCAGGGGGTCGTCTGCGGCGGCCACCGCCGGCATCGGGGCGGCCGCACAAAGGGCGAGCAGGAGCACCACGGCATACCGGATTCGGCAGGGCCGCATGTCAGATATCCTTTTGAACACCGTCGTTATTTGCCTCAGCGGTCACGCTACGGAACGGCATCGGGCGCGTCCTCCCTTGTGCGGATGTGCAGACCGGCCCAAGATTCTCGCGGTTCACGAGAGCGGCAGCGGTCAGGATCCGGAGCAGGGTGTACGGGACACGCAAGGCAGTGGAGCCGGACACCGCAACTGGAGACGGCAGCGCGCCCGTTCCGCACCATACCATTGCCCGGGTGTCGGGATGGCGCGAACGCCGAAGCGGCAGCCCGGTTCCGGGATTTCGGCATTTGACTCGGCCCGGAAGCCCTTCTGCAGACGTGCCGAATCTTCGGGAAAGCGGGATGGCCGGCCCATCGGCTGGACATCGGGACTGTTGCCGGAACGCGGCCGGAAATTGCCAGCGGTTCAGACCCCTTATCTCGTGACATGGTAGGGTCAGACAGGCCCGCCATGTGCCGTCGAGGAGTAAGCGTTCGGGCGGGCAGTGATGGAGCGGCTTCACGCCTCTCTGATGGTCCCTTCCGGCGGACCTATAAAGACGCCATGGTTCCGTCGTCACCCCACAACCGAACGCTCACGTTCGGCCTGACGCCAGGGCAAAGCCAAGACTGACGCAAGTCGTCAGTTGAGCGTCGATCAGGCCAAGACCCCTGAACCGGGTTCGTCGAACGGACGGCCAGACGGCCGGGTTTCGTAGCCCCGCAACGGGGGCGCACATGCCCCGACCCGGTTCAGTGAACGGCACCGTTCCTGAAGATATCTTCGATCGTGGGCGCGGAAAGGATGGCGTCAAGCCAGACATCAAGGTCTTCGACTGGTGCGGCAAGTACACGGGTGCTTGCGTCTTCGGATACGGTGCCGAAGCGGCGCTCAAGCAATCTGAGCAGCGTTTCCGCCTTGCCTTCCGCCCGTCCTTCCACCCGTCCTTCCGCTCGTCCTTCCACCAGTCCTTCCGCCTTGCCTTCCGCCTTGCCTTCCTCTTTCCACCCTTCTGCGACCGTCGGCATGAGTGTCCTCCATAGTTCCGGATCCGCTTCGCGGATGATCTGCTCCAGAGCCTCGCGGGGCAACTGGTACTTCTCAACCATATATTCGATCGCCGGCACCCTCAAGTCGCGCAGCGCTCCCAACGCCGCCACCAGTTCCTCCTTCGGAGGGTCCTGGTCCATGGTGTATTTCAGGAGCGCGAGGCCGCCGCGCAGGGAAGTGTCGGACGACAGCTCGGGATCGGGTATGCGGCCGAGGTCGAGGAGATGGTATCGGAACAGGTCTTCCGTCTCGGCCGCCAGATCCCTTGCCGACCGCGGCGCGGTCCATTTCGCGGCGCCGTGGTAGACGACGATGGGGATGACGAGCGGGCGCGGTTGCGGGTCGCCCCGGCCTTGCAGGCGGTCATGGCTGCGCAGGATGCCGATGATGTATTCGCTAATCTGTAGCGGTGTCCTTGTATCAGGTGTGCTCTTGTGTTCTAGTAATGCGTAGGCTATACCCCCGTCCTTGAGATCTGTCATGAACAAGCTGTCGGTGCGCAGGGTGCGGAGGGTGTCGCTGATGAGGGTGTCTGGGAGGGGGCTGAAGGGATTGTCGGAGAGAAGGGCCGCCGTTTCCGGAGGTAGGCACCGCCGAATCAGCACATCGGCCCGCACGGGATCACCGATCAGGGCGCGAAAGAACGCGTCATGGGAGTGGCGGAATGCCATCGAGCCTCGCTGTCAGGGTGCCAGCCGGTGCGATGGCGCCGCCGGTTGTCCGGATTCCCGGGGAGGGGGTGCGGGAGCATCATGGGAGGGGGCGGGGCGATTGTCCATCACCCGGCGCCGAAAGAGTGCCGGCGGTTCCAGAGAAAAGAAAAACCGTCCGGGCGCCTGGATCGAAGTGCCGTGCCGAAACTGCCTGGACGGCGGCCCACGACACGGCCGGTCCGGGCGGCACCGGATCAGGGTGCAGAACTATTGCCTTTCAGCCGGTGCCTGTCCTCTGGCATCGACGGCCACCACCCTGCGACCGAACGCTTACGTCGAGGATAATCGGACACGGAAGAATCCAGGCCCAAGAGCCTGTTTGCGGTCGTTCTGACGGAAGGGCAAGAGGCGGGTGCCAAGCGTTTGCGCGGCGCCTATTCGAAAGCCGAACTCTACTCTGGACGATAACGTCTTCATTGTTGCAGGCGATGGGCTCAGCAACGCAGTCGGGAAGGCTGCCGGTTTGACCGGAGAACAGGCGACGGAGGGCATTCGTGGTGTGGTGTTCAAGCTGAACGGCTCCTGCATGGGTTATACGCGGCAATCTCTCTGGGAATGGCTGGAGAATGTCGAGGCCGCTGAATGAGTGCAGAGAAAGATTCAAATGCTCCCAGCCCGGACCGGTTCATGGAGCGTGATGTGACAGATGCCTGAATCGTTCCCTTTCCCCTGTACGGTCCTCCTGGGCGGGTCGTGCTGTGGGGTATCGGTCGTGTGCGCCGGCGGGCGGCCCCTTCCTCGCCGTCAGACCGAACGCCGGCGGCGAAAGTGTGACGTAGAATCATGATGCAGTCGCGCGGAGGGCTGCCGATTGTCGTGCCGTGCGCCCGGACTACACTTCTCCGGGTTGGCGCCGGGCCATCGGCATCGATTGCGCGATGGCGGCCGGGGTACGCTGCGGGCGGATGCGATGGCTTTCTTGGGTACTCTCCTGGGCGGTACGCTCGGCCTTGCGATTGGCGGGCCGATTGGCGCCCTCATCGGTGCCGGCGGCGGGCATCTCTTTGACCGTTTTCGCGAAAGCGAACGCCGAACCCTGACCGGTTCGAATCCGGCGGCGCTGGGGACCAAGGCCGAAACCCAGGTCGTGTTTTCGGTGGGGCTGATTGCGCTCGCCGCGAAAGTTGCCAAGGCCGATGGCCGCGTGACGCCGGACGAAATTCGAGCCTTTCGGCAGGTTTTTCATTTTCCCCAGCATGACCGGGCCCGGGTCGCCGCCATTTACAACGATGCCCGCTTGGCGTCGAGCGGGTACGAAACCTATGCCCGGCAGTTGTCCGCCATTCTCGGACCCAGGGACGAGAGGTGCGAACAAGTACTGGATTGCCTCTACACGATAGCGGCCGCCGACGGGATCTGGCATCCCAACGAAGAGCGGGTGATTCGAGACATCGGTCGCATTTTCGGATTTACCGATGCGGAGCTCGCATCCATACAGGCCCGCCATCAGGTCTCGGCCCGCGATGGGGCAGTGGGCCATTCCGGGTCCCATTACGACGTACTGGGCGTGGCGCCGACCGCGTCCGACAACGAGATCCGGTCCGCCCACCGTACTCTGGTGCGCAAGTTCCATCCGGATCACCTGGTGTCCAAGGGCCTGCCCGACGAGTTGATCGAGCATGCCACCAAGCGCCTGGCTGACATCAATGCCGCGTACGAGGCGATCATGAAGGACCGGGGCCGAAGATGAATCGCCCCCCGCGTGAGGTCTGGTCGCCGAATCACAACGCGCGGCCCGCCGGAGCGGACATCGAGCTGGTCGTGGTGCACTTCACGGGAATGGCGACGGGCGATGAAGCCTTGCGGGCGCTCACGCAACTGGGGTCCGGAGTCAGTGCCCACTGGATGATCGACGAGGACGGCACCACGTACCGACTGGTTCCGGATGAGCGCCGGGCCTGGCACGCAGGGGTCGGTTCGTGGCACGACTGGCATGACGTCAACGCCGTTTCGATCGGGATCGAGCTGGTAAATCCCGGGCACGATTTCGGTTATCGGCCGTTTCCCGGGGCCCAGATTGATGCCCTGGAAGAGCTGCTGGACGACACGTACCGGTGCCATGGGCTCGGGCCCTGCGACCTCATTGGTCATTCCGACCTGGCGCCTGAGCGCAAGCAGGACCCGGGAGAACTCTTTCCGTGGGAGCGGCTGGCCCGCGCCGGCTTCAGCATCTGGCCGGAAGAGGTACTGGATTACCCGGACGGCGGACTGGGTGTGAATGACGACGGTGAAAGCCTGCTCGACGAAGAAGAGAGACGGCTCAGGCTGGGCCCGGATTCCGGCATGCTCCGAGAACGTGTCGTGGAATTGCAGCGGAATCTCAGGGCCATCGGCTACGGGGTCGAGCTGAACGGCGTCTTCGGCACCCAGACCGAAGCGGTGGTAGCGGCGTTCCAGCGCCGTTTCCGGGCGCGGCTCGTGGACGGCTACGCCGATTCGGAAACTCGGGCGCTGATCGAGGCGGTGGCGCAGATTTCCCGGTAACCGGGCCGGGTGCCGCCCCGCCGCCGGTCCTGCCCGCACCTGATTCTCCGGGGTTCTGGCGTATCTGCGCACCGGCATCACGGCACCGACCGGCCGGCTCTTCGCCTGGCCGGTCAACCCGCCGGTACGAACGGGCAGGCAGCGCTCCGCAGGCGGTGCGCCGATTGAACCGGACATCAGGGCGTCTTGCCGGCCGGGTGCCATTCGCCGGCCCGTGTCTCTCGCTTCGGGCTGCAAGGGGTTCGCGTGCGCGCCGGTACGGTTGGTCGCCGGGGCCGGCACGCTCGGCGAGCATGCCGGTTGAAATCGCGCTAGATTGAGGACAGATTCCGTTCCTTGACGGTGTGCCTGTGTGCCGGGTTCCGACCGTCGCTACCGAGGAGAGTCGCCGTGGCCCGCGTAACCGTCGAAGACTGCATTCCGGTCGTCAACAATCGTTTTGACCTCGTGTTGTATGCGGCGGAGCGCGCGCGCGCCATTGCCCGCGGGTCCGAGATCACGGTGCAGAAGGACGACGACAAGGATTCGGTGGTCGCCCTCCGGGAGATCGCGGAACGCAACCTCGAGCTCGAGGTTATCGAGGACGGGATTGTGCGGTCACTGCAAATGCACTTCGAGCGCGACGAGGCCGAGGACGATCCCGTCGAGGCCTACGCCCGCTCACTGGGGCTGGACGAGGTGCTGTCGGCCAGCGAAGTGGAGGCCGCCAGCCTGCCGGACGCAGAGGATTCGGGGATCCGGGTCGCCGAGTCGGCGGTGGAACTGGGGGCGGGTGACGACGGGGACGAGGAAGCCGCCGCGGACGGCGAGGAAATCGAGGATCCGGACGACCCGGAAACCGGGCCGGCGGCCGGCGCGGCGGACCTTGATGATGTCGGAGATGTCATCGATGATGCCGAATAGGGCTGAAGATCGCGTGCCGGGGCGCCACCCGCTGTGATGGAGGATCCGCCATTCGGCAGCAAGAACTGATCGAGCGGGTTCGCGCATACGATCCGTCGGTCAACGAGGCGAAGCTCAACCGCGCATTCTCATTCTCCATGGAGCGCCACGGCGCGCAGACGCGTGAGTCGGGCGAGGCGTACTTCTCGCACCCGCTCGAGGTGGCCGGGATCCTCGCCGGATACCGGCTGGATTCGGCCACCATTGCCACCGGTCTCCTGCACGACACCATCGAGGACGGGGTCGCGACCGCCGACGAGATCCAGCGCGAGTTCGGGGACGAGGTTTCCGAACTGGTGGACGGGGTCACGAAGCTTTCCAAGATCGAACCGAGCGCCTCCGCCAATCGTGGCGATCTCGGCAAGTTCGTGCTGGCGATGTCGAAGGATGTCCGGGTGCTGCTCGTCAAGCTGGCGGACCGGCTGCACAACATGCGGACGCTCCGGTTCCTGCAGAAACCGGAGCGCCGTCAGCGGATCGCGCGCGAGACACTGGATCTGTACGCTCCCCTGGCGCGCCGGGTCGGCATGATGACGATCTGCGAAGAACTGGAGGATCTGGCCTTCGCGGAACTGCAGCCGGCCGAATACGACGCCATCTGCCGCCGGCTGGCGTTCCTCAAGAAGCGTTATCCCTCCCACGTCAGGAACACGCTCCGCAAGCTGGACAGCGCCCTCGAATCCGGGGAGGTCGAAGGAGAGGTGAGCGGGCGCGAGAAAAGCCCGTATTCGGTGTGGCAGAAGATGCGGCGCAAACGGGTGACGGCCGAGAAGGTGACCGATCTCTTCGCCTTCCGGGTGGTGGTGGAATCGGAAGAGGCGTGCTATCAGACCCTGAGCGTGGTGCACCGGCAGTGGCGCTTCGTCCCCGGCAGTTTCCGCGACTACATCAGCCTGCCGAAACCGAACGGGTACCAGTCGCTGCACACGACGGTGATCGGTCCCCACAAGCGCGCGATCGAGATCCAGATTCGCACCCGGAACATGCATCAGGTGGCCGAGTACGGGCTGGCGGCGCACTGGCAGTACAAGTCGCAGGGCAGCGGCCCCGATCAGCTCAGCCCGGATACCCTGCAGTGGCTCAGCGGCTTGCGCGAGATTTTCGAAAGCGCCTCGCATCATTCCGAGGGCATCGAGGACACCAAGCTCGAAATCTACAACGACCTGGTCTTCTGCTTCACCCCGAACGGTGACGTGATTTCGCTGCCCAAGCAGGCGACGCCGGTGGATTTCGCCTATGCCGTCCATTCCCGGGTCGGAGCCACGTGTGTGGGCTGCAAGATCAACGACCAGCCGGCGCCGCTCGACACGCCCCTGCAGAGCGGTGACCAGGTCGAAATCCTGCGGTCGCGCAGCCAGCGCCCGGCGGCGGTCTGGGAAACGTTCGTGCGCACCGGCCGGGCGCGCAGCCAGATCCGCAAATCCCTGCGGCGCAGCCGGCAGCGCGAACACCTGAAGCTGGGGAAGGCGATCATCGAGCACGAGTTCGAGGCGGCCGGCGAGAAGTTCGTTCCCAAGATGCTGTCGCCGGTGCTGAAGGTATTCGGTTTCGCGACCCAGAAGGAACTGTTCACGGCCGTCGGCGCCGGCCAGCTGGAGGGCGCCAAGGTGGTCCGCGCCCTGCACCCGCAAGCCGACCGGAAGTTTGTGGCTAGGGCCCGCAAGGGCCGCACCGTGAAGGGGGCGGCGGTGGGGATCAAGGGCCTGAAACCCGGGATCGCGGTACATCTCGCGACCTGTTGCTCGCCTCTGCCGGGCGAACGGATCGTGGGGCTCATGACCGAGGGCCTGGGGGCGCAGGTGCACACGATCGACTGTGAAACCCTGGAGCGGTTTTCCGGCGATCCGGAACGCTGGTACGACCTTAGCTGGGCGGACGGCGACGATGTGCCGGGGCAGATCGGGCGCCTTAGGGTCAAGCTGACCAATCGTCCGGGCAGCCTCAGCGCGCTGGCCGAGGGGATCGCCCGGGCGGATGCGAACATTTCGAATCTGCGGGTGCAGCGGCGTTCGGTCGATTTTTTTGATCTGGAGATCGACGTGGAGGTCGAGAACGTGCGGCACCTCAATGCCATTCTCGTTGCCCTGGAGGCCTCTTCGGCCATCTACAGCGCCGAACGGGTGACCAAGCAGTGACGGACCGACTCGACGAACGGGACGTGCTGGCCGAGTTTCGCGCGGCCGGCGCCATCAGGACGGGGCATTTCATCCTGACCTCGGGGCTGCACAGCCCCACCTATCTCCAGTGCTCGCTGGTCATGCAGGATCCGGTTCGCGGCGAGCGCCTGTGCCGGGCCCTGGCCGCGAAAGTGCAGGCCGCGCACGCGGACTCCGGGTTCGAACTCGTCGTGGGGCCGGCGATCGGCGGTATCCTCGTGGGGTACGAAATGGCCCGTCAGTTGCACCTGCCGGCGATCTTTGCCGAACGGGTCGGCGGAACGTTCACCCTGCGCCGCGGCTTCACGATGCGGCCGGGTACCCGCGTACTGCTCGTGGAAGACGTGATCAGCACGGCGCTCTCGTCGCGGGAATGCATCGCCTGCGTCGAGGCCGCGGGCGGCCATGTCGTGGCCGAGGCCTGCCTGGTGGATCGGAGCAACGGCAAGTCCGACCCCGGGGTGCCGGTGGTGGCGCTGCTCAACTACGAGGTATCGGCCTATCCGCCGGACGAGCTGCCACCGGAACTGGCGGCGCTCCCGGCCGTCAAGCCGGGCAGCCGCCACCTGTTCTCCGCCTGATGTTCCGTTCACGCCACGGGCTGCGCTGGACGCGCCGGCTGGCGGGTTGGATCTGGCCGCGCCGCGGCATGGTGCGAAGCGGACGGTACCTGCTCCTTCGGCTGCAACGCATCCCGGGAAGCCCGCATCGGCTGGCGGCCGGTTTTGCCTGCGGCGCCGCCCTGTCCATGACGCCGTTCATCGGCCTCCACGCCGTGGGGGCCATCGCGCTCTCGTGGGCCCTGGGCGGCAGCTGGCTGACCGCCATCATCGGCACGGCCGTCGGGAATCCGTGGACGTTCCCGCTGATCTGGATACTCATTTACCAGACCGGGGCGGTGCTGGTGCCGGGCGCGGCGGTCGAAGAGCTGTCGATCGCGGCGGTGACGAGCGAACTGACGGCGCTCCTCGCGGCCGCGGCCCACCTGGCCGTGGGGTGGGACGTCGATCGGGCTTTCGCCGAATTCGGCCGGCTCCGGCTGCTGCCCACCATGACGGTCGGGTCGGTCCCGTACATCGTGATGGTCTGGATCACGTCGTACTACGTGGTCCGGTCGTCGGTCGCGCAGTACCAGAAAATGCGGCGTCTGCGGATCGGGTCGGTTCGGAAGGGCCGCCGGCTGCGATGGCCGGGAGAGGGCCTGAAGCCGTGAGCGGCTCCCGTGTCCGGCTGGGCGTCAACATTGACCACGTGGCGACGATCCGCAACGCCCGCGGCGGCCGGCACCCGGACCCGGTACGGGCGGCCCGCATCGCCGCCGCTGCCGGTGCCGACGGGGTGACCGTCCATCTCCGCGAAGACCGGCGGCATATCTCGGACACGGATGTTCATGCGCTCCGCCGCGCCGTGCCGCTTCCGCTCAACCTCGAGATGGCGGCGACCGAGGAAATGGTGGAGGCCGCGCTGACCGCGCAGCCGGCCCGGGTGTGCCTGGTGCCGGAACGGCGCGCCGAACTGACGACGGAAGGGGGGCTTGACCTGCGGCGGGCCGGAGCCGGCGTGGCCCGCACCCGCGCGGCCCTGGCCCCGGTTTCGATCCCGTTGACCCTGTTCATCGATCCCGACCCGGACATGGTGGCGCGGGCCGCGGACCTCGGTGCGCAGGCGGTCGAACTGCATACCGGGCGGCTCGCGAACGCAGCGCTCGCGGAACGGGGCGCGGCCCTGGCCGAACTCCGCGAGGCGGCGGCGGCGGCGGCGGACCGCGGGCTGGAGGTGCATGCGGGGCACGGGCTGGATTACGACACCGCCGGTCTGGCGGCGGCTCTCCCCCAGGTCTGTGAACTCAATATCGGGCATTTCCTGATCGGAGAGGCCGTGTTCGCCGGCCTCGAAACCGTGCTCCGGGACATGCGCCGGGTGCTCGACCGCGCGGTCGGGGACATGGGATGATCGTCGGTCTGGGCCACGACGTGTGCGATGTCGCCCGGATCCGGCGCACCCTGGCCCGCTTCGGCTGCCGTTTCACCGAGCGCGTGTTCACCGAGACCGAACGCGGCCGCTGCGACCGCCGCCGGGCCCGGGCGGAGGGCTATGCCCGGCGATTTGCTGCCAAGGAGGCCTGTGCGAAGGCGCTTGGCACCGGCATGCGGCAGGGAGTACGGTGGCGCGACATGGAGGTCAGGAACCTCCCCGGCGGCCAACCGACCCTGCAGCTGGAGGGCCGGGCCGCCGCCCGGCTGCGGGCGCTGGTGCCGGCCGGCATGGTGGCGGATCTCCGGCTGACGCTTTCGGATGATCGTGATCTCGCGTATGCGGTCGTCATCATTGCCGCGCGTACCGTCTGAGAGACCGCTTTCGTGTTTCGATACCTGGGCCGAATGGCCTCTTCCAGTCTGGGCACGCTGGTGCTCGCCCTGCTCGCCGCGCTGTTCATCCGGTCGGTGGCCTTCGAACCGTTCAGCATCCCCTCGGGATCCATGAAACCATCGCTGCTGGTCGGCGACTACCTCTTTGTTTCCAAGTATGCCTACGGCTTCAGCCGGTATTCGTTTCCCTGGCAGGTCGTTCCGATCTCCGAGCGGATGCTGGGCCGGGATCCGGAACGCGGCGACATTGCCGTGTTCAAGTTTCCGCCGAACCCGAAGTCCGATTACATCAAGCGGATCGTCGGGTTGCCCGGGGATACGGTCCAGGTGCGCGAAGGGGTCCTGTATCTGAACGGCACAGCGGTACCCCGCACCCCGGTGGGGGAGGAACGGGTCACCGACCGCAACGGCATCACGCATACCTACCGGGTCTTTCGCGAAACCCTGCCGAACGGTCGCCAGTGGCTGGTCTATGACGCCACCCCGGGCGGTGCGCTCGACGACACCGAGGTCTACCGGGTGCCCGAGGGCCACTATTTCGGGCTGGGCGACAATCGGGACCAGTCATCCGACAGCCGCCTCCTCGACCGGGTCGGCTTCATCCCGGCCGAGAACCTGGTGGGCCGGGCGGAGGTGGTGTTCGTCTCCTTCAATGGCACGGCCCGGTTCTGGGAGTTCTGGCGGTGGCCGCTGGCCATTCGCTTCTCGAGGATCGGCACGCTGCTGTGAAGATGGCGCCGCCGTCGGCCGTGGAAGGGGTGCTGGGTCACCGGTTCCGGAACCGGGCGCTGGGTGCGGCCCTGCTGCCCCCCTCGACCACCCGCCCCGACCCGGCGGCGTTTCAGCGGCTGGAATTTCTCGGCGACCGGGTGCTCGGCCTGCTGCTCGCGGAGCGTCTCTTCGCCAGGTATCCGGACGCACAGGAGGGGGCCCTGTCCATGCGCCTCTCCTACCTGGCGAGCGGCGAGGTGCTGACGGTCGTGGCCGGGGAATCCGGTCTGACCGCGGCCGTGGAGCGCGATCTGGCCCCCGATCCGTTCCCCGCCGGGCGGCGGGTGCTGGGGGATTGCGTCGAGGCGGCACTGGGCGCCCTGTGGAGCGACGGGGGAAGCGCGGCGGCCGGCCGGTTCGTCGACCGGTTCATGACGGCCCGCATCGAGGCCCTCACCATCCCTCCCCAGGACGCCAAGACCGCACTGCAGGAATGGACCCAGGCGCGGGGGCTCGAGCTTCCCGCGTACTCGCTGCTGCGCCGGTCCGGCGAAGACCACGGTCCGGTGTTCGAGATGGAGGTTCGGGTGGACGTCGGGGCCGGAAGGAGCGTAAATGCGCGGGCGCAGGGCCACACCAAGCGCGCGGCGGAGAAGGACGCCGCGGCGATCCTCGTCGAACGGTTGTCCGAAGTTCGATGAACGCGACGCGCTTCGGCATGGTTGCCTTGCTGGGGGCGCCGAATGCGGGCAAGTCGACCCTCGTCAACGCCCTGGTCGGCCAGAAGGTGGCCATCGTCACCGACAAGGTTCAGACCACCCGTACCCGGGTCCGGGGAATCGCCCATCACGACGGTGCGCAGCTGGTGTTGGCCGACACGCCCGGCGTGTTCAGCCCGCGCCGGCGACTCGACCGCGCGATGGTCCGGGCGGCCTGGCAGGAAAACCGCCAGGCCGATGCCCGGTGTGTGCTCGTGGATGCGCGCCGGGGGCTGAACGCGGACACCGAACTGGTGCTGGCGGGGCTGCGCCGGCGCCAGGCCGAGGCACTCTGCGTGATCAACAAGATCGACCTGGTTCACCGGCCGGCCCTGCTGGGTCTGATCGAGGCGCTTCGTGCGCATGCCTGCCTGACCGACTTCTTCCTGGTCTCGGCCCTGAAGGGTGACGGCTTGCCGCGCCTGCGCGACGCCCTGGCGTCCCGGTGCCCGGAAGGCCCCTGGCAGTACCCGTCCGATCAGGCCGCCGATATCCCCCTGCGCCTGCTGGCGGCGGAGTGTGTGCGGGAACAGGCCTACGAGCAGCTGCACCACGAGCTTCCGTATGATCTCGCGACCGAAACCGTGAGCTGGAAGGATCTGCCGGACGGTTCGGCCCGGATCGACGTGTACTTGCTGGTGCGCCGGGCCAGCCAGAAACCGATCGTGATCGGGGCAGGGGGCCGGCGTCTGCGCGCGATCGGCAGCGCCGCCCGCCGTACGCTCGCGGCCGCGACCGGGGGCGCGGTCCACCTCTTTGTCCACGTCAAGGTGGATCCGGCCTGGCAGGACCGGCAGGAGCACTACGACGCCATGGGCCTGGAATTCGTCTCGTGACCGGGTACACGCCGTGAGGTGGGAGGACGAGGGCTTCGTGCTGTCGGCGCGGCACTGGGGGGAGACTTCGCGCATCGTGCAGGTGCTGACCCGGGAACACGGCCGCCACGCCGGTCTGATGCGCGGCAGCCGCGCCCCCGGCCGCGCCCACGTCTGTGTGCCCGGAAACCTCCTGAAGCTCCGATGGAGCGGCCGGCTTCCGGAACATCTGGGCAATTTCACCGGCGAGCTGCTCGACCCGCGCGCCGCCCGGATTCTCCACCAGCCGCTCCGGCTGGCTGCCCTGTCCGCGATCTGTGCGCTGGCCGAAACGTTCTTGGCGGAGCGTGAGCCCGTGCCGGCCGTGTACGCGGGCAGCGAGGCGCTCCTCGACTGCCTGGCCGGCGGCGGCGATTGGGAACGCCACTACGTGTTCTGGGAACTCATGCTGTTGCGCGAGACCGGCGCCGGACTGGACCTGGCCCGGTGCGCCGTGTCCGGGGTCACCGAGGGCCTCACGCACGTGTCCCCGAAGACCGGCCGGGCGGTGTCACGGCCGGTGGCGGCGCCGTGGATATCCCGCCTGCTGCCGTTGCCGCGGTTCCTGCACACCGGGGCTGTGCCGGAACGGGGAGACGTCCTGGCCGCACTCCGGCTGACCGAACACTTTCTCCACCGGAATGCCGTCGCGCACGGACGCCGGTCGCTCCCCCCGGCGCGGGCGCGGCTGGTGGACGCGTTGGCCGCCGCCCGGAAAGCCGCGGCGGAGGCGGCTTTCCGATGAGCGAGAGCGAGGCCCGGGAAATCCGCCGGGCACCGTTCGCCGACGTCCTCGGCGAGCGCTACGTCAGCTACGCGCTGTCGACCATCATGTCGCGGTCGCTTCCCGATGTGCGCGATGGCCTCAAGCCGGTGCATCGCCGCCTGCTGTTCGCCATGCGCGAACTGCGGCTGGACCCGGCTTCCGGATTCAAGAAATGTGCACGCGTGGTGGGCGACGTGATCGGCAAATTCCACCCGCACGGCGATCAGGCCGTGTACGACGCCATGGTCCGGCTCGCGCAGGAGTTTGCCATTCGCTATCCGCTGGTCGACGGCCAGGGCAATTTCGGCAACGTCGACGGAGACGGGGCGGCCGCCATGCGCTACACCGAGGCGCGGCTCACGGCCGTAGCCGATGCGCTGCTCGAAGGCCTCGACGAAGACGCGGTGGATTTCGTTGCTACCTACGACGGGGAGGAGCGCGAGCCCGCCGTGCTCCCCGCCGCGTTCCCCAACCTGCTTGCCAACGGTGCGCAGGGAATCGCGGTCGGGATGGCGACGGCGATTCCGCCGCACAACGTCGACGAGATCTGTCGGGCGCTGCTGCTCCTGCTCCGCAGTCCCGGGACGCCCCTTTCGACGTTGATGGAGCATATGCCCGGTCCCGACTTTCCGACCGGCGGCGTGCTGGTCGAGGAACGGGCGGCGTTGGCGGAGGCGTACCGGACCGGACGGGGCCGGTTGCGCCTGCGGGCGGCGTGGGCGGCACAGCCGCTGGCCCGGGGCCGCACCGGCGTGGTGATCACGGAAGTCCCGTGGAGTGTGCCCAAGGCCCGGATCGTGACCCAGCTCGATGAGCTGGTCCAGGCGCGGAAGGTGGCCTGGCTGGCCGAGATTCGCGATGAATCCGCCGATGACGTGCGAATCGTGCTGGAACTCCGGGGGCGGGACGCCGAACCGGCCGAGCTCATGGAGGCCCTGTTCCGGTTGACGGAACTCGAAATTCGCGTCTCGCTGAACATGAATGTTCTCGATGGCGGCAGGATTCCGCGGGTCATGGGTCTGACCGGGCTGTTGCAGGCCTGGCTGGATCACCAGCGTGAGGTCCTGTTGCGGCGCAGCCGCTACCGGCTGTCGGTGCTGGAAAAACGTCTGGAGGTGCTCGATGGCTACCTTCTCGTGTTTGCCGATCTCGATACCGTCATCCGGATCATTCGCGAGCATGACGAACCCCGGTCCGAACTGGTGCGGGTCTTCGGCCTGACCGACGGGCAGGCGGAGGCGGTGCTCAACATGCGGCTGCGGACCTTGCGGCGGCTGGAAGAGGAGAAACTTCGAGCCGAACACGACCGGCTGCGGGCGGAACGGCACGATCTGGTGGCCCTGACCCGGTCGGACGAACGCCAGTCGCGGCGCATCGAGCAGGACATTCGCGGCGTGCAGGCCCGGTTCGGGGCGTCGGCGGAAGGCGGGTCCCGGCGCACGAAGATCGTTTCGGGCCCGCCCGTGGCGGCCGCCCGTCCGGATCCGTCCGATCCGGAGGAACCGGTGACGCTCATCTGTTCCCGGAGGGGGTGGGTGCGCGTGGTGCGCGGGCACGTGGAGAACGAGGACGAGCTTCGCTACCGCGATGATGACGAGGGCCGCTTCGTGGTGCGCACCGTGCGCACGGCGCAGGTTCTCGTGGCGACCGACAGGGGACGGATGTACACGCTGCTTCCCTCCCGTCTTCCCGGCGGGCGGGGCTTCGGGGAGCCGATCCGCCTGCACGCGCAGATCGGTAACGATGAGGAACTGGTGGCGTGCTGGCCGGCCGACGGCCGGCCCGTCCTGCTGGCCACCGGCGACGGCCGGGGGTTTCTCGCCCCGGTCGAGGACCTGATCGGCAGCCGCGCCGGCCGCCAGGTGGTCGTGGCGGCCGAGGGGGTGAAGCTCGCCGTGTGCCGGGCGGGCGGCGGGGACCAGGTGGCGGTGGTCGGGACCAACCGGAAGCTGCTGATCTTTCCGGCTTCGGAACTTCCGCGCCGGAGCCGGGGGCAGGGGGCGTACCTGCAGCGGTACCGACCGGGGCAGTTGTCAGATGCTGCCCTGTTTGCGGAGGCTGACGGGCTGGTCTGCCGGACGGGCAGCCGCGTGCGGACCTTTTCGCTGGCAGCCCTTGCCCCGTGGTCGGGCAAACGCGGCCAGGCGGGACGGAAGATCCCGCGGGGGTTTCCGAAGTCGCTCCGCTTCGACTGACCTGGAGGTGTCTTCCCGGTGCGCCGGTGCCGGCTGGCGGCGGATGGGCCGTGCGCCGGCATTTCGGGCCGGACGGTTGGCGGGTGACGGTGGACCGGGCCGTGGATGCGGCGGCGCTGTCACGGGTTCTCGGGGTTCCGGAGCGCCAATGATCGGCGGGCCCCGGCGAGCACACTCCTCGGCAAGACAGGAGCTTCGGTTGATGGCACAGGTCTCTTTCCCAGGCACGGGATCTCTCCGGGCCGCGCCCGGTTCCGTCAGCGGTCTATCCGGTCTGCAGCCGCCGGTGTCTCCATGCATCCGGGCGAGCAGAGAGGATTCGCTACCGGCCCGACATCAGGCCTGAGCGAAAGGTCTGCTCGATACGGGCCTCGTTGCGGCGAGTGATCCCCGCTGCTTTGGCGTGGTTGCCCCAGTCGCGAACGGAAGCGCTCACTTCTTCCAGTATTTCCAGCGCTTTGCGTTTCTTCATGCCGATGGTGCCGGCGAATTGAAGAATATCGTCCCGTGCAAAATTGTCCCGACGGCCCGCCAGACTCATCTGGTGGTTCCGGGTCCATTCGCCCCCGGGGTTGTAGGCGTAGGCAAGGTCATAGGCCGGAGACAGGGACCACCGCCCCGATCGATCCATCAGAAAAGAGATGTTCTTCACATGGTCGTCCTGGTTGCGCGCGATGACGTTGAAGACTGTCCGGCGGAATTGCTCCTCGACGGCACGCATCCCGAGGCCCAGTTCCCGGATTGTCAGGACGGCTTGCTCGTAGGAATAGGCCCCCGGGTCGTTGAAATCGAAATGCCGCATTGCCCCGAGCGACTGCATGTGGATCCTGCGGCCGAGATCGTCCCGATCGAAACGTCTCGTCATGAAGTGACTGCGGCCGCCTTCATGGTGGAGCCGGCACTCCGACATCGATATGCCGGCCGCGCGTGCCATGGTGGCGTACGCGAATTCGATCCTGCCGAATCCTTCAGGGGCGGCCAATTCCCCGTCCCGGTTGTCCGAAACGCCATCGAACTTCAGGAGCCAGTGCTCGAAGCCCTCGTCGGCTTCCAGTTGACCGGATCGAAATTCGCCGGTCGTCGGATTCCAGGCAAGCACGGCTTTCGCCCGTGCGCCGCCTGCCGACGTGCCGACGCTGAGAATGTCCTCGAGAGCATCGGCATCGTTCTCGCCGTCGAGACGCCCGACGAGTTTTCCGTGTTCGTCAAGTACCCGGTTCGCCAGGTCGGCCAGGCGGGCAACTTCCAGTTGTTTCGCTCTTGTCCTGCGTCGAAGTGCGGGTTCGAACTCGAGGGCGCCAATTCCGCGATGGCCGATGTAGCAGAGCCGGTCGACCGGATTGAAGGTGTCCGGGCTCTTTCCGGTTTCCGCCAGCCACGCGTCGATGAGCCGGTTCCCGAACCTGTCGGGCAGGGCATCTGCAAGCATCCCTGGCAGACCTCTGAAGGATTCCCTGCTGAGGTTCGGGAACTCGTAGGGTGCTTCCCGGACAGGCATGGTCAGGGGCGCAACCTCGATGTTGGCTTCGACAAAAGCCGGGTCGTACTGGAAAACCCCAAGGGCACGCGTCCCGTCCCAGGACACCGCTCCGATGCGCCGCCCCCAGAGAATGACGTTCGCGTCAGTCATCCGGGCCCGCGTCCCATGTCCACAGGTTCCGTTGGCCTTGCGGTTGCGGACGTGCGCGCCGGCGCTCGGAACCGGTTTGCGAGGCGCGCTCGATTGGACGGATCCGCCCGGTCGGTATCGCGCCGAGGATGGCATCGCCCAGATCCAGAGCCACGGCAACGCGCAGGAACGTATCGAGAGTCGACGGCTGCCCGTTCTCGAGACGCCCCAGGGTCCGGAGACCGATCCCGGCATCCTCGGCCAGCATGGATTGTGTCACATTGCGGGACAGTCGCAGCCGTGCCAGACGGGACCCGATCTCGGATTCGATTTGTCGAGATGTCTTCATATGTCCTTCAAACAGCAACAAATGGCCTCTTGAGAGGTTGAACGGTAGACAGTAAGTCATATGTAGCAGGTCATCCTGGAATCTGTCAAATGGTAACATACGACTTTTTAAAAACAGTAATGGTCTATAAGCGTGATAAGCGACTTGTTAATTGAGCTTTCATTCCGGGTGCCCTTGTGCGGCAGCGCAAGGGGTACGGGTCGCCACGAAAACGTGCGAATCCGGCAGGAGTCACGGCCGCTTCCCGTCTCCCTTCATGTGGTGCCCCACGGCCTGAACGGACGACTACAGTTCCATACAGAACAACAGCCGTGGCTGTCGCCCGGCTGCTTCATTATTCTGGGGCTGGCGGATACCCTTTTCGGAATTTCAACAGGTGATTCGCATACCCATCGTCTCGCCGCGGCGATTGGTGTTCGCGAGAACGACGCTTTCCGGCATACTGCCGGCGAAACTCACGGGACGGAAACCGGCATGGCAGATCTTCCGGCTGCGCTGCGGCCATGAACTGGGGTGCGGCGGTCGTCGCCGGGATCGATCAGTTGAACGAACGGGTGGGCCGTGCTGTTGCTTGGCTCACGCTGTCGATGGTGCTGGTGACGGTGGTGGTCGTGGTTCTCCGCTACGGCTTCAACATCGGCTTCATCTGGATGCAGGAATCGGTGCGCTTCATGTATGCAGCCGTGTTCCTGCTGGGCGCCGGCTACACGCTCAAGCATGACGGCCACGTACGCGTGGACATGCTGTACGAGCGGATGAGTCCGCGCTCGAAGGCCTGGGTCGATCTCGTCGGATCCATCTTCTTCTTGCTGCCGGTCTGCGCCTCGATCATCTATTTCTCCTGGGACTACGTGCTGAACTCCTGGTCCGATCTCGAAGGGTCCATCGAGGAACGCGGACTCCATGCGGTGTACCTGCTGAAGACCTGCATCTGGCTGTTTTCGGGACTGCTGATCCTGCAGGGCGTGGCCACCATCGTTCGCTGCGTCCGTCTGATCCGGCCGGCGGAAGGTGACCCGAAGTGACCCCTGAACTGCTGGTCGGAGGGATGCTGCTGACGCTGCTCGCAGCGCTGCTCGCCGGGTTTCCGGTAGCGTTCACGCTGTCAGGTGTGGCGCTTCTCGCGGGCGGCGTGGGAGCGCTCGCCGGACAGTTCGATTTCAGTTTCGTCGCAGCGTTCCCCAACCGCATCTACGGGATCATGACGAACGATCTGCTGATCGCGGTTCCCCTGTTCGTGTTCATGGGGGTGATGCTCGAACGTTCGCGCATCGCCGAGGAGCTCCTCACCACGATGGGGCTGCTGCTGGGAACCATGCGGGCAGGGCTGGGCATCGCCGTGACCTGCGTCGGTGCCCTGCTGGCGGCTTCGACCGGAATCGTGGGCGCGACGGTGGTCACCATGGGCCTCCTGTCGCTGCCGACGATGCTCAAGCGCGGTTACGATCCGTCGGTCGCGTGCGGGTCCATCTGCGCCGCCGGCACGCTCGGCCAGATCATCCCGCCATCCATCGTGCTCATCCTGCTCGGCGACCAGATTTCCGCGGCGTATCAGCAGGCGCAGCTGGCTCAGGGCAATTTCTCGCCCGAGGCCGTGACGGTGACGGACCTGTTCGTGGGCGCCCTGCTGCCGGGATTGGCCCTGGTCGTGCTCTACATGCTGTGGCAGTACCTGTACGCCACCATCTGGCCCGACGCGATGCCGGCCTCGCCGGAACACGAACGGGCCGCGGTGTCGACCGCCGAGCTCCGGGCCCGGGTGATGCGGGCGCTGGTACCGCCGTTTCTTCTGATCTTTGCAGTTCTCGGTTCGATTCTGGCCGGACTGGCAACGCCCTCAGAATCAGCCGGCGTGGGCGCCGTGGGTGCCGTCCTGCTGGCCATGCACCGCCGACAGTTCAGCCTGTCCATCCTGCAGGACGTGATGCGCTCGACCGTGCGCATGACGGCCATGGTGTTCACCATCCTGGTCGGAGCCGCCCTGTTCTCGCTGGTCTTCCGCGGTTTCGGCGGCGACGAGATGGTGGCTGAGTTTCTGGGCAGTCTGCACGGCGGGGTGGTGACGGCTCTGGTCCTCACCATGGTACTCATGTTCCTGCTCGGCTTCTTTCTCGACTTTATCGAGATCACCTATGTCGTGATTCCCATCATCGGGCCGCCGATTCTGATGCTGGGGGTGGATCCGGTGTGGTTTGCGATCCTGATTGCGGTCAACCTGCAGACTTCGTTTCTGACCCCTCCCTTCGGCTTTTCGCTGTTCTACCTGCGGGGCGTCGCACCAAAATCGGTGCCCACGGCGGCGATTTACCGCGGCGCCTTCCCCTTCGTGGGGATCCAGTTGCTGATGCTCGGGATCCTGGCCCTCCTGCCCGAACTCGCGACGTGGCTGCCCAAGGTGGTGTACCCGCAGTAGGGCGGCCCGTCCCGACCTGCTCTTCGCCGGTGCGGCCGATGGAGCGGAGGAGGGGCCGGCCGTGATGGCTGCCGCCGATCCAGGCTCCGGGAGCGGCGCTGCCGGGCCGGGAACTCCGGCCCCTCGCCCGGCCCTGCCGGTGGCCGCTCTACCCCCGCAGCCGGAGGTATCCCTGTTCGGCGTAGGGGTTCCGGGCGCGCGCCTCGTTCCGGAAGCGTTCCCAGCTCTCGAAAATGCGGCGTGCGAGATCCCCCTCCCGAGCCGTGGCGCGGACCACGTCATCGCTGTGTGCGAGCATTTCCTTGAAGACATCCTCCGGGAATGCGCGCAGCTGCACACCGTGGTCCTCTACCAGGACCCGCTGTGATTCGTTGTTGGCGGCCGTGAACTCGGCCAGCATGCGCACATTGGTCGCGGCGGCGGCGTCTTCCACGATCGCCTGCAGGTCCGGTTCCAGAGCATCCCACTCGGCCTTGTTCATCAGGAGTTCGGAAGCTGTCCCAGGCTCGTGGAACCCGGGCCCGTAGTAGTTCTGCGTGATCTTGTAGAACCCGAACGCAAGGTCGTTCCAGGGACCGACCCATTCGGTGGCGTCGATGACTCCCGACTGCAGGGCCGGCATGATCTCGCCACCGGGAAGGTTGACCGCGGTACCGCCAAGGCGGTTGATGACTTCCGCCCCGAGGCCCGGAATCCGCATCTTGAGGCCCTGGAAGTCGGCAACCGAGTGGATTTCCTTCTGGAACCAGCCGCCCATCTGGGTGCCGGAATTGCCGGCCAGAAACGCCTTGAGGCCGAATTCCGCGTAGAGTTCGTCCCAGAGTTCCTGCCCCCCGCCGTGGTACACCCAGGCATTGTGTTCCTGGGCCACTAGGCCCCCGGGGACCGCGGCATAGAATGGGGTCGAGCGGTGCTTGTTGATCCAGTAGTACGGAGCCGCATGGCTCATCTGCGCCGTACCCTCGCGGACCGCGTCGAAGTTCTCGAATGCAGGGACCAGCTCGCCGGCCGCGTACAGCTTGACGGTTAGCCGGCCGTCAGATGAGCGCGTGATGTGGTCCGCCATCCGCTGGGCCCCTGTCCCGAGCCCGGGGAAGTTCTTGGGCCACGTGGTGACCAGGCGCCATTCGCGCAGACCCCGGTTCACGGCGGGCGCGCCGGCGGGCTGATCCGGGGTACCGGTTTCCGCTGATTGCCGGTTCTCGTTGTTGTCATCCTCGCCGCACGCAGCCAGCGCGACCGAGGCGCTGACCACGGCGGCGCCGGAAAGAAAGGCTCGACGGTCCAAGTCGGAAGCTCCTTGACGGGGGTGATTGCAGGCAGTGCAGGGGCGGCAGCAGGACGCACCCGAACTCCAGCATAGCGGCAAAGTTCCTGCGGCCGCACGAGAGATACCGGATTTGCCCGCCGGCACTGTTCCCAACCGGTTTCGGTGCCGCTGGCCAGATGTCATCGAAACCCGGTCAGCGGTCGTCACACTTCTGCCGGGTGTTGCCGGCGCCTGGCGGTGCGGGGGTTGTGCCGGGTTCGTCCGCATCCTCGCTGCCGACTTGCGATTGGAGGCAGAAGATGTGCCGGAGAGGTTTTCGAGCGGGTGGAAAGTTATCGAACCGTTTCCGCCGCCGGCGGCGGCGGCGGCGGTGGTGGCGGCGGCGGCGGTGGTTTGATGATGCCTGCCGGTTTTTGCGATACGCCCTTTTGAAGGTCGGTAATTTCCATTTGGCGCGTCGGTGGAGGGGTCGGTTCCTTGGCCATCGCCATGCTCCTTATTCGGTCCGATGTTCAGGGAGGAATTCTACCATCCGGACTTCTTCGGCGGGAATCAAAATCCACTCGACGGTGTGCTCCCCGACTGACTTCTTCGAATCCAGCCATTCGGGTTCCGCGATCCGAAAGTGGCCCCTATCAGGCTGGCCCGGCCATTCCTCGGGCCAACCATAGATGCGGCGACGATCCTTGAGGTGAAGGACGACGTAGCGCGGATCCTTGCGAGCGAACGCGGAGTACCATTCAGACGGGTGCGCGGTCTCCTTTGTGACTGCTAGCTTGCGCAGCAGACCATGCAAGATGTCATTGTTCGAGAAATAGGTCGCTAGGAGCGCAAGCAAAACCGCGCTGCACACAGATGCGATGGTGTGCCAGTTCTGGGGCTGATCGCGTATCGGCAGTTGGTCCGCGGTTATCTGGGCCAAAACCGTGAAAATAAGAGCTTGGACGACCCGCTCGAAAGTGCCGGGCTTCGGGTGTGACGTGAGCGCATAGAACGTCGCGGCAGCGATCAGCCCAGGGAGGAGGTATATGAGAATGTCAATCAGCTCACTGCCGACCGCGCCGGAATCCAAATTCATGGCCGCTGACCCCGTTCTTCCATCACTGGTCCGCTCGATTAGTGGTGAGGTTCTGTCCGATTTATTCAACAGACTCGTAACTGCTTACCTCAGTAAACCGGGAAACCAACCTGTCACTTATACAGCGTCCTGATTTCCAACTGCAAGAGATGTTTGTTTTCTCATCACGGCCGGAGATTCCGGCCATTCTTGTCTTGTTTGCTTGTCGCCTCCGGCGCCGCAAGACTCGTGGAGGTCAGCCCCTGCCGATCAGAAAACGGGGGAACCGGCGGATCAGCGGTCCGCCGCTTCGAGTCGGGTCCAGCCCGCTTCGGTCAACTCTTCCAGCGGCTGGAAGCGTCGCTTGCAGGCCATCTTGGCCGAATGGGGAATCCAGTACCCCAGATAGAAGTACCGGAGTCCGAGCGACCGGACACGCCGGATATCCCAGAGAATGGTGGCGGTACCGGGCTGTCCGATCGGCGGTTCGGTTCCCAGAACCTGTAGAGGCCCGACAATCCGTCGGCGCTTCGGACTGTTTCGACATACGAATTTCCGGCGGAAGCTACAGGGCGGGACAGCCTGCGCTCAGGCGGCCTCGCCTCTGAGGATCTCGCCTTCGACATAGGTGCGGAACGCCGCCCTTGAGGTGAAGCAGCGGTAGCCTGCGGAACTGGCAACCGCGAGTACCTCCGCCGTCTCGTTCAGCAACACGGCGACCGGCCCGGTCAGCCCGGGCTGGAGCCCGTCCGGCCAGGCGAGGTCGAACACCGCCAGCTGCGAGCCGGTTGCTGGATCGACATGGTCGAAGGCGAGCTCCCCGCGCGGCAGGCAACACCGAGTCTCGATCCAGTCGTTGATTGCCTCCAGTTCCTGTTCTTCGGCCTCGCTGGCAATGCCGCCCAATGGAGTGGGGGCCGGTTCCCCGATCGTCGGAGCAGCCGCGGAAAGCCAGTCGGAATCGCCGTGCAGCAGGTCGGCGAAGCACCGGTTGGCCTCCGCAGCCAGCAGAGTCCTGCGCGCTTCAAGAAAATCGCGGTAGCGTTCGATCCGCCAAAGGTCACGCTCCACCGGTATCCACTGCGAGGTGAGCGCCCCCGGATGGTTGGCCTCCACCTCCTCGAAATACGCCTCCGGCCGGCGGTTGCCGATCACCAGGTTGGAATCCTTGGTCAGAAAGCAGAAATTGGCCACCGCGTTGACCTCCGCCCGTTGGTAACCGGCGTCGTAGAGCCGCGATTTCGGGAAGATGTGGTGCACTTCCAGACGGTGCATCCGGCCGAGCATGTGTGCCTTGAGCGCGAGACCGTTGCCCAAGTCTTTCGCTTCGCCCATCCGGGTCAGCATGTAGAGCACCGGATAGAAGCGCGCCCCGAGGCTCCAGCCCTTGAAGTGGCCGGGCTCGATGCGGAGGCTGCCCTGCCACAGGCGGAGCTGTTCGATCAGCGCGTCGAGCCCGCCCTCGGGGCCTTCCAGGGCCGCGAGATCCTGGTCGATGACGGTTTCCGTCGAGCTCGAGAACCGGCCCCACATTCCGGCCTGCGCGAACCAGAAGAGCAACTTGTCCCGCTCTGTCGCGCCCAACGGCCCGGACCTTTGGTCAAGGTACCGTACCATCACCGGCACGCCGAAGCGCCCGAACAGCACCCGGTCGTGATCCAGCCCGATCCGGCCTGCGATCAGGTCCAGACTGGTGTCGATATACCTGCAGGCGCGCGCGAGAGCGTCCCGGATATCGGGTGCTGTCGTGTCATACAGATGGGCAAACCTTGCCTCGCCGGTCAAGATCGTGTTGACGGAACGGAGCAGCCAGTCGAGCTTGAAGTGGTAGCCGGCATCCCCCCACTCTTTCAGCTTCGCCTTCATCTCGCTTCGCGCCTCGGGCCACTCGGCGCAGATCCTGGCCAATGCGAGATCGCCCTTGGAAAGCTTGGTTCCGCCGCTGTTGACGCGGTTGAAGATGTCAACCACTACATCGAGCGACTTGTCCGCGCCGGTTACCTCTTCGACGTGGAGGTCGATATCGGGGATGCTGAGCAGCATGCTCAGGCGGCTGACGAACTCGCCCACCCGTCCGGCGAGTTCGGGAATGGCTGTCAGCCGTTCAATGAAGCCGCCGAGCCCGGCGGGGCCCCCTTTCATCAGTTGCGTAACGTCGATCCAGTGCGGATCGTCGCGCATCTTGATGGGCTGGTAGAACTCGAAGGTCTCGTCTTCCAGGTGGAAGCGCAGTCCCGTGAAGGTTTGTGGGTTGCCGTCGAAGAACTCGGGCGGCTTGCCGCGCACCACCCCGTAAAGCGATGTCATGCGCTGCTGCCCGTCGAGCAGCAGTCGGACGCTGCCGGCGACGACCGGCCCCTCGCCCCGGCGATTCGCGGTCTTCGACTCCGTCACCCATACCAGCAGACCGCCTACCGGATGACGCCGGTACAGCGATTCGAACAGGCTGCGCACCTCGCCGCGGTTCCACACGTAACCGCGCTGGAACTCGGGCAACGCAATGTCGCCGCTGTCGATCAGGTCAAGAACGTTCGAGATCTTCATGATTGAGATACCTCTCCAGCGACGGGTATTTCCAGGACGGCCGTTTGTCTTCTCGTCATGACCGGACCGGTTCCTGTCACCCTTGTCCTGGCAAGACTCGTGGAGACCAGCCCCCGCCGACCGGACAACGGGTGAACCGCCGGGTCAGCGGTCCGCCGCGTCGAGTCGGATCCAGCCCGCTTCGGTCAACTCTTCCAGCGGCTGGAAGCGCCGCTTGTAGGCCATCTTGGCCGAATGGGGAATCCAGTACCCCAGATAGAAGTACCGGAGTCCGAGCGACCGGACTCGCCGGATATGCCAGAGAATGGTGGCGGTACCGGGGCTGTCCTGTCGGCGGTTCGGTTCCCAGAACTTGTAGATGCCCGACAATCCGTCGGCGATCCGGTCGGTCAGGGCCACGGCCACCAGGTTTCGGTCGCGGTCGCGGGCTTCGACCACGCAAGTCTCGACCGGCGTGTCCTCGATCATCGCCCGGTACGACGCGAAGTCCATGTTTTCCATCCCCCCGCCGATATGGCGGTCGGCCTGGTAGCGGCGGAAGAGGCCGTACTGCTCGCGGGTGGCGACCGGGGCGCCCACGGTCCACGAGAGGGCGAGATCCAGGCGGCGGGCGCGGCGGAAGCGCCGGTTCAGCCGGAATTCCCGGGTGTCGATGCGCACCGGACGGCAGGCCGAGCACGTCGGACAGGCCGGCCGGTAGGCCATGCCGTGACTCCGCCGGAAGCCGGCGCGGACGAGTACGGTGTGCAGCCGATCGGCGGGTTCTGCGGGGAGCCGGGTGATCGTCTTGCGTTCGATCTGGCCGGGCAGGTACGGGCAGGGGAGCGGCAGCGTTCCGACAAAGACCGGAAGGGTGTGGCCGAGAGGCAGGTTCATGGCCGGGCCCTGTGGGGCGGATGATGGGCGGCATGCTAGCAAGTTGCGCCGGCCGGTTCGGGGAGCGGCCGGGTTTTACGTGATTCCGTAGTACCACGGCACGAACAGCGTGAAGGTCACCCAGCAGATCAGGGTGAGCGGCGGCCCGCTCTGGAGGTAGTGGCGGCCCCGGTAACTGCCCGGCCCCATCACGAGCAGGTTGGTCTGGTAGCCGATGGGGGTCGAGAACGACATGTTGGCGCCAAAGATCACGGTCACGGCGAACGGAAACGGATCCACGCCAAGGATCTGGGCGATGCCGATGGCAATCGGCATGTAGAGCACCGCCGCGGCGTTGTTGGTCAGCAGGTCGGTGGTGACCGCGGTCACCAGGAACAGCGCCGACATCATGGCCGCCGGTCCGAAACCGAACATGTCCATGGTCCGCACGGCGCCGTCCGCCAGCCATTCGGCGGCGCCGCTCATCTGCATGGCGCTGCTCAGGCCCAGCATGGCCGCCACCGGCAGGGCCACGCGCCCGTCGATGGCTCCGAGCGCGCGCCCGACCGACAGGGTGCCGGATGCGATCATCGTGAAGGCCCCGCCGACCGCGGCCACCACCACCGGAACCAGGCCGCTGGATGCGGCGAGGATGGTGCCGGCGAAGATGACGGCGGCCCGCCACCGGAACCGGACCGGCGGCAACTGGCTTTGCCGCCACTCGGTGGGCACGACCAGTCCCGATTGGCGCAGTTCGCTGATGGCGCTCTGGTTTCCCTCCACCAGCAGCATGTCGCCGCTCTGCAGGGGTACCTCGAGCGGCCGGGCCCGGCGGCTGGTCGAGCGGGTGCGCCGGAGTCCGATGATCGTGCAGCCGGTGCGCCGGCGGAAGGTTTCGGGATTCATCGGCGGCGCATGCGTGAACGGCGAATCGACGGTGACGACCGCCTCGGCAAAGAAGTTGGCCTCGTTCTCGGCCCGCATCCGTGCGGTTCGGAACACGCCCCCGAGGGAGCCGAGAATCGAGGGAAACCGGCTGCGGGCGAGCGCGACGATCAGGACGTCTCCCGCCTGCAGCACGACATCTTCGAAGGGGAAGAAGTAGGTATCGAGCCCGCGCCGCACCGAGAAGACCGTCATTTCCTGAAGACTGGGGAACATGCCGCCGACCGAGGCTTCTCCCACCATCTCGGAGTCCGAGCGCACCTCGATTTCCGAGACGAACTGGCGCGCCTCGACGGCCGCCGCCGCTTCCGATTTCAGTTTCGGCAGCACCCAGGGCAGCACCACGGTGACGTAGAGGAGGCCGGCCCCGGCGATCACCAGGCCGGGGACCGTGAAGGCGAAGAAGTGGAACGGCGGCAGCCCGAGCTCCACCGCCAGACCGGCCGCGATGAGGTTGGTGCTGGATCCGACGAGGGTGGTCATGCCGCCGAGAATGCTGGCGTAGCTCAGCGGCAGGAGGGTCCGCGACGGCGGCAGGCGGTCGGACGCGACCAGGATCAGGATGGGAATGAAGATCAGGACGATGGGCGTGTTGTTGATGAGGCTGGAGGCGAAGGCTGCAATCAGCAGCAGGGAGACGAACACGATTCCCCGGTGGTGTCGCGCCCACTGGTTGATCAGGTCGGCAATGCGGCTGAGGGCTCCGGTTTCGGTCAGCCCCCGGGCCACGATCAGCAGGGCCATCAGGGTAATCAGCCCGGTGTTGGCGAATCCCGCCAGCACCATTTCCGGTCCGGCCTTGGGATCGGGCAGGTCCACCAGCACGAACAGGCAGAGGAGGGCGAGCAGCAGCCCGATGGCGACGGTTTCGAGCCGGAAGCGTCCCGAGACAAAGGCCGGGATGGCGACCGCCGCGATCAGCAGCGTGAGAGCGATGGGGAGGGTCATGACGAGGCGGCCCCTCCCGTCCGGGCGCCCGTCAGGACGGGTTTCGGGCGCCGGTTCCCCGCGCTGCGAGACGGGTCCGGAGGTCGTCGGGGATCGGTACGCTGATTTCGCGCGTCCGGTCGGCGAGCACCATGACCGACCGCGAGCGTGCGGCGCCGGCCCCGCCCCGAAACACGGCCTGGTCCCAGTGCACCGAGGTCCGGCCGAAGCGGGCGATGCGGGTGCCGATGGTCACCCCGCCCGGCCAGCGCAACTGCGCCAGGTAGTCGATCTCGATACGGGCCAGCATGAAGACGGGGTCCGATGTGATCGGGTCGTTGATGCCCTGGAGGTAGGCAAGCCGACCCTCCTCGAAGTACCGCGCCACGGCGGCATGGTTGACGTGACCCACGCCGTCGAGATCGAAGAAGCGGATGTCGTGGTCGATGCGGTGCACGTACGCGTCGAGAGCCGGAAGCTCCGGCCGGTCGCGAACTGGGGTGGGGGTCGGCATGGGCGCGACTATGCGAACGGGGGCAGTCCGGTGCAACCACGGGAGTCAGGGCCCGGCGCCGGGGCGGAGGACGAGGCGCCGCACCGCCGTGATCCGCTCCCGGTCCGCCTCGAGCGGAACGAGGCGCCCGGCATACCACGGGTCCGCGAGATCGCGGTACCAGGGGGAGAACGGGTGGCCGGCCTGCCCGGTCGACAGCACCGCCCGGGAGCGTGCGGGTTCGGCGAGATCGTGGACCATCCGGATCCCGGCCCCGTGGACCCCGGCGAACGGCTCTTCCGGATTGCTCCAGTCGGCGTGCATCCGCATCAGCGTGAACGGACCGCCGGCGTGGGGGCGGACCACGTCGACGAGGGCCCCGATGACCGGAAGTCCGCCCAGGAGATGGTGCCGGTGCACCCCGGCGGCGGCCGTGTCCCAGCGCAGGCGGGAAAGGTCCGGTCCGTAGCGGCCGCGCAGCCAGGCCACCGCGTCGTCCAGCGCACTGCGGACGATTTCACGGCAGGAGATCCCGGCTCCGCCGCACCCGTCGATGCGGCCGGTGAGCAGGTCGGTGAGCAACTGGGGCCGCGGGGCCAGGCGGAGGCGGCGGTCGCGGAACACCGCCGCCGTCAGCCGCTCGGTCAGGGCGCGGTGCCAGGCGGAGTAGATCAGCGGTTCCGGCCGGTCCGCCGCCATGCGGTAATTCCAGGTTCCGAGCCATGCGGCGGCTTCGGACGCAGCCGGCGAGAAGGGTCCGGCAGCCAGCAGCAGGGGCACCAGGGTCCGGGCCGCCGGCGACAGGACGTCCGTCTGGATTTCTGCGAACCGGGCCGGGGTGAAGCCGCCGGACGGAGGTTCGGCCAGGAGTTCCTGCAGGCGTTCCGTCCGGTAGGTCCCGGGCCGGTCCCGCATGATGAAATGCGGATAGCCGGCGGGCGCCAGATAGGCGTTGGCGCTCACGATGCGGCCGTCGGCGGGGCGGGTCTCGCGGGGCAGGGCCTCGCCCTGCAGTCGCCCCACCCATGCGCTTCCGGGGTCGGTGCCGTCCGCGGGCAGGAAACCGTCACCGCCCGCGCGCACCGGGATCCGGCCGGTCATGACGTAGCCGATGTCGTCCTCGCGGTCGGCGTGGACGACGATCTGGACCACGGCGTCAAGCTCGCGCATGGCCGAGCGAAACGCCGCCGACGTGGCGGCGCGCACGCTCCGAAAGGCGGCGCGCTGGGTCCGGTCCGTGCCGTCCATCTCGTACGAACGGAAGGCCACGACCTGGCCGGGGCCGGCAACGGCGAAGTCCGGGAGGTCCGACACCACGGGGCCGTGCCGGGTCGACCGCACGTCGAGGCGGACCGGTGAGCCGCCCCGCACGGCAAGGATTTCGGTGTGAACCCGGAAGGGCTCCGGTCCGTCCGCTGTCAGGTACGCCCCGGAATCGTGGGGATCAAGGGTTTCGAGGTAGAGGTCCTGCACGTCGGCGTAGACCGAGGTCATGCCCCAGGCCACGTGCGGATTCCGTCCCATCGGAACGGCGGCAATGCCCGGGAGGGTGCCGCCCCAGACCCGAAGCCCGGGGGCCTCGAGATGGGCCAGGTACCAGACCGAGGGAGCCGCGAATCCCAGGTGCGGGTCGCTGGCGAGCAGCGGTCGTCCGCTGGCCGAGTGGTGTCCGGCTACCGCCCAGGCGTTGGAACCCGCCGGCGCGTCGCCGACCGATCGCCAGAGTTCGCGCAGGCGCGCCTCGCCGAGGTCTCCGAGGAGGCGGGCCCGGAGGGCTTCGGTGCGCGCATTGCCGGACAGCAGGGCGCCCATCATCTTGACGATCAGGATGCTGTCTGCCGGCCGCCACGGTTCGGGCGTCCACCCCAGCAGCCGCAGTTCGAACGGGCGATGCCCGGTCTCGAGGGCGGCGTTCACGCCGTCGGCATACCCCTCCAGCAGGGCGCGCGCTGCCGTGCGCACACAAGTCCCCACTTGACCCATACCCCATGAGTCTCTACGGTCCGCCCCATGTTGGGTATGGAACCTGTCCACCGGGTGTTGGCGCAGCCGGGCCAGATGGCCCGGCTGCAGACGCTGCTGGCTGAGACGCAACCGGCCAGCCGCCGGGCTGCCGCCCGCCTGGTGTGCCGGGAATGGGGTCTGATCGACGCGCGGGGCCGTCTGCGCGAGCGCAGTTGCCGTGCGGTGCTGGTCAACTTGGAACGAGCCGGCCGGGTGTCGTTGCCGGCACCGCTGCGTCCGGGCGGGGGCGGAGCCCCGCGCGGTCTCGACACTGCGGTGCCGTCGCCATCGGCGGTGCCGTCCGAGGTGACGGCGGTGGAGGATCTCCGTCTGGTGCTGGTGACCGGGGAGCAGAACCGCCGGGTGTGGAATGAGTTGATGCGCCGGGAGCATCCGTGCGGGGCGGTGACGCACGTGGGGGCGCAGTTGCGCTATCTGGTCGTCTCGGCGCATGGCCTTCTCGGTGCGGTGGGCTTTGCCGCGCCGGCCTTGCGTCTGGCGGCGCGGGACCAGTGGATCGGCTGGGACGAGACAGTCCGGTCGCAGCAGCTGCAGCACACGGTGATGGGCCTGAGCCGGTTCCTGATCCGCCCGGGTGTGTCCTGCCGCAATCTGGGGTCCCGGGTTCTGGGGATGGTCGTGCAGCGGCTGGCGGACGATATGGAGCGCCGGTACGGGTATCGTCCCCTGCTGGTCGAGACGTTCGTGGACACGCAGACCCATGCAGGAACGGTGTATGCGGCGGCGGGCTGGACGCGGGTCGGGGCGACCACGGGCCGGGGCCGGTTTGCCCGTTCCGGGGAGGCCCGCCGGTCGATCAAGGCGGTGTGGGTGTGCCCGCTCCGGCGCGACTGGCGGCAGCAGCTGGGGGTGGAGTCGACGGCGTTGCCGCCGCTGGGTGCCGCCGAGGGGCTGGAACGGGGGCGCTGGACGGAGAACGAGTTCGGCGGCGCCCCGCTGGGGGATCAACGGCTCAGTCGCCGGCTGGTCACGAGTGCAACGGTGATGGCGGATCAACCCAGCGAATCCTTCCAGGCGGCGGCCCAGGGCCAGCGGTCACTGGTGGCCGGGCACTATCGAATGATCGATCAGCCGGCCGATTCGGCGGTGACGCCGGAGGCGATTCTGGCTCCGCATCGGGAACGGACCCGCCGGCGCATGGCGTCCTGCCGAACGGTATTGATGATCCAGGACGGCTCCGATCTCAATTTCGCCACCCACCCGAAGTGCGGCAATCTCGGCCTGATCAGCCGCAACGCGAAGTCGTCGGGCACCCTGGGCCTGCACATGCACTCGACCCTGGCGGTCGATGCGGACACCGGCATTCCCCTGGGGGTGACCGGAATCGAGTATGACGCGCCCGACGGCCGGGCCGAGAAGGGCAAGCCCCTCGAGGAACGCAAGTCGGCGCGCTGGCTGCGGGGGTTGCGGGACACCGCGGCGGTGGTGCCGGAAGGGGTGCACGCGGTCGCCGTACTGGATCGGGAAGCCGATTTCTTTGCCCTCTTTGCCGAGCGCCGGAAGCTGGGCACCGTCGACCTCCTGGTGCGGGCCAAGGTCAATCGATCCCTGGGCAAGGACGAAGCGAAGCTGTTCGAGCAGTTGGCCGACGAGCCCGCCGCCGGGCGGTTGAAGATCCATGTGGCCCGCCTGTCCGCACGCAATTCCGCCCGGGGGCAGAAGGCCCGGAAGCTGCGGGAGGCCCGGGAGGCATTGGTCTCGCTGCGGTTCCGGCGTTTCGATCTCCCGGACACGAGTCGCAGCGGCCGCGCCGAAGCGTCGATTCCGATGACCGCCGTCAGTGTGACCGAGGAAGACCCGCCGGCCGGAGCAGAACCCCTGCAGTGGATCCTGCTCACCAGTCTGCCGGTAACGACGAAGAAAGAGGCCCAGCGCATCCTTGACCTCTATCGCCTGCGCTGGCGAATCGAGGACTGGCACCGTGTGCTCAAAAGCGGCTGCAAGGCGGAGTTCCTGAACCATCGCGAGGGGGAACGGATCGAACGGGCGGTCACCATCAAGGCGGTCATCGCCTGGCGCCTGTTTGCCATGGTCATGCTGGGGCGCGAAACCCCCGAGTTGCCGGCCGAGGTGTTGTTCAGCGAAACCGAGATCATGGTGCTTCGGGACTTCGCCGCGCACCGCCAGCTCGATTCCCGGCCGGACAATCTCGGTAACGCCGTGCGGACCATGGCCATCCTGGGAGGCTACCTCAACCGCCGCAGCGACCCTCCGCCCGGTCCCACGTTCATCTGGCGGG
Organism: Alphaproteobacteria bacterium; assembly: GCA_965203385.1. Classification (GTDB taxonomy): domain Bacteria; phylum Pseudomonadota; class Alphaproteobacteria; order TMED109; family TMED109; genus VXPW01. The sequence goes on along the minus strand of OZ241893.1, from coordinate 138,712 downwards.
GCTACACCCAGTTGGCCACACTGGCCCAATCCTACGAACGCTTGCTGGAGATGGGTCCGACCAGCGATCTCTACCATCAATTGCGTCCAGACAAGACTTGTGTGTAATAGGCAGGGCGCGCGTGGCCGGCGCCAGCGACCTGGCTGCCGTCTCGGCGGCGCGGGCGTAACCGAGCGTGCGATGCCGGCGGTCGGCGGCGAGGAATCTCGCCCCCATCACCTCGGCCAGTCGACCCTGGCCGGCCCGGCGCGTGAATTCCATGCTGGCGAAGCGGTCCTGGGCGTGCACGAACCCGAGCCCGAACCATGCGTCCCGTTCGTGCGCCGCGAAGATATGCGGAATCCCGTGGGCGTCCCGCAGGATCTCGATCGGAGCCTGTGCGCCGGTGACCTCGAGCCGCCCCTCCAGGTGCGGAAACGCAGCCTGCAGGGCGATGAGGGGCAGCGCGAGAAGCGTCGCGGCGGTCGTCAGCACGGCGGCGAGACCGAGATCGGCCGCCGGCCGCCGCCAGCCTTCAACCCGCATGCCGCTCTCTCAGCCATTCGAGAATGCCGGCCCGGTCGCCGTCCAGTTCCGGGACTGGCCCCCGCACCGCCGGATCGGGATGCCCGGAGAGCTTGATCGGATTGCCCGCCGTCTGCATGCCGTCAAGCGATCCGCCCGCCACCTCGACGAGCATGTTCCGGGCCTGCACCTGCGGGGAGGCCACGGCACCGGCCACGTCATTCAGCGGCCCCGCCGGGATGCCGGCCGCCTCGAGTTTTTCGAGCCATTCGGCGCGGGTTGCCGCCTGCAGGCAGGCGTGAAGTTCGGCTTCCAGGTCCTCGACATGCTCCATGCGTGCCTGGTTGGAGGCGAAACGGGGGTCGGCTGCGAGTTCCGGGCGCCCCAGGACCGTCGCGAGCGCCTGGAACATGCGGTCGTTGCCGGCGGCCAGCACGAGATGGGCATCCGCTGCCCGGAAACAGCCGAACGGCGCGATGGCGGGATGACGGGCCCCTGACGGGGGCGGCGCCGATCCGGTCGCGAAATACCGGGCCACGGCATTCTCGAGGATCGCGATCTGACAGTCGAGCATGGCCACGTCAATCCACTGCCCCCGGCCGGTCCGGTTCCGCTCGTGGAGGGCGGCGGCGATGCCGACGGCGGTGAACAGGCCCGCGGCGATGTCGCCGATGGAGGTACCGACCCGGGTGGGCGGGCCGCCTGCATGCCCGGTCAGCGACATCAGGCCGCCCATGCCCTGCACGATCATGTCGTACGCCGGCCGGGCGGCCCAGGGCCCGGTCTGGCCGAATCCCGATGCGGACGCGACAATCAGGCGGGGGTGGGCGGCGTGCAGGACCGGCCAGCCGAGTCCCAGGCGGTCAAGCGTGCCCGGGCGAAAGTTCTCGACCAGGACGTCCGCGGATTCGGCCAGTTGCCCGAACAGTGCGCGGTCGTCGTCGTCCTTGAGGTTCAGCGCGATGCTCTGCTTGCCCCGGTTCAGGGAACCGAAGTATGCCGATCGATCATGGATCCACGGGCCGAACGAGCGCGCGTCGTCACCTTCGGGAGGCTCGACCTTGATGACACGGGCCCCGAGATCGCCCAGGACCATCGTGGCGAACGGCCCGGCCAGCACGCGGGTGAGATCAAGGACGGTGATGCCCGCAAGCGGGCCGGCCGGCGCCTCGGGGCTAGCTCTGGATGGCGTCATGCAGGACCTCCAGCGGCGGGCAGGTTGTCGATGGGCGAAATGCCGGAGTGCGCCCGGCCCCGGCGGGAGGCGGGCGCATTCGTTCCGGACGGATGATGGTAGCGGGGTCCGGGTCCGGGTCCGGGAACCGGGCGGAAGCGGGGTTCGCGCGCCCCGCCGCGTCCCGGGGTTCCGGTGCCGGTGGACCGGCGCCGGAGAGCCTCGCGCGAACGGTTCCGCGGGGCCTGCCCGGACCCCGGATCGGCGCGACCTCCCACGGTACGCCGGCCGTCGACGGATCCGGGCCGGGGGTCGGCGGTTTCCGTTGTTCGGGCCGGAGACGCGCCCTACACTGGCCTGCATGCAACGCATCGCCGTCGCTGCCCGGTAGCCGGCCCGTGCCGGCCGGGGCCACAGCGAAGCCGACCGGGAAGGGCGCGAGATGGACATGGAATTGAGCCGGGCCGACCGGGAGTTCCGCGACGAGGTGCGCGCGTTCGTGACGACCCGTCTGCCGCCCGACATCCGGCGGCGGAGCGAGCGCGGTCTCGAACTGGGCCGGGACGACTACGCGACCTGGCACCGGATTCTCTACGAGCAGGGCTGGGTCGCTCCGGGCTGGCCGGTGGAGCACGGCGGCACCGGCTGGACACCCCTGCAGCGCTACCTGTTCGATGAGGAGCTCGCGGCCGCCGGCGCACCGCGCACGGTTCCGTTCGGGGTCAACATGGTGGGGCCGGTGATCTTCACCTTCGGAGACGCCGCCCAGAAGGCCCGCTATCTGCCGCGCATCCTGTCCGGAGAAGACTGGTGGTGTCAGGGTTACTCGGAGCCGGGGGCGGGGTCGGATCTGGCGAACCTGCGCACCCGGGCGGTACGCGACGGAGACGACTTCGTCGTGAACGGGCAGAAGACCTGGACGACGATGGCGCACTGGGCCGATCACATCTTCTGCCTGGTGCGTACCGATCCCGACACGGCCCGGCCGCAGCAGGGGATTTCGTTTCTGCTGATCGACATGCGTTCGCCGGGAATCGAGGTGCGGCCGATCATCACGATCGATGGATCCCACGAGGTCAACGACGTGTTTTTCGAGGATGTTCGCGTGCCCGCCGAAAATCTGGTGGGCGAGCAGAATCGCGGCTGGACGTATGCCAAGTTCCTCCTGAGCTTCGAACGCGCCGGGATCGCTGACGTGGGCCGTTCCAAGAAACAGCTCACCAGCCTCAAGCGGATCGCTGCGGCCGAGCGCTCGAACGGGATGCCGCTGGCGGAGGACCCCCGGTTTCGGGAGAAGATCGCGTTGCTCGAGATCGACCTGCTGGCGCTGGAGTACACCGAGTTGCGGGCACTGGCCCGGCAGACGGTCGGCGCAGAGCCGGGGACCGAGGCCAACATCCTCAAGATCCGCGGAACCGAGATTCAGCAGCGGATTACGGAACTCGCGCTGGAGGCCGTGGGTCCTTATGCGAACCCGTATGTGCCGGAAGCCCTGCGGGACGGATGGAACGAGGAGGCCATCGGGCCGGACTATGCGGCGCCTGCCGCTCCGCGCTACTTCAACTGGCGCAAGGCCTCGATCTACGGCGGCTCCAACGAGATCCAGAAGGAGATCGTGGCCAAATTCGCGCTCGAATTGTGAGGCGCCGGCCGTGAATCTCTCGTTCAGCGAAGACCAGGCGCTGCTGTCCGACAGCATCGCCCGCTTTGTCCGGAATGACTACGGTTTCGAGACCCGGCGCCGGATTGCCGGCAGCGAACGGGGCTTCGATCCGTCGGTCTGGTCGAAGTTTGCCGAGCTCGGCTGGCTGGGCATTCCGTTCGGTACCCGCGACGGCGGACTGGGCGCCGACCCGCTGGCGGTCATGATCCTGATGGAGCAGCTGGGCCGGGGGCTGGTCGTCGAGCCCTATGTCCCGACCGTCCTGCTGGCCGGCAGGCTGATCGCCGAAACCGGTTCACCAGGCCAGCGCGCACGGTATCTCAAGGACCTGATCGCGGGCCGCCTGCAGCTGGCGTTCGGACATGGCGAACCCGGCGGACGGTACGCACTGGCCCATGTCGCCACGCGGGCGGTGGACAGGGGGAACGGGTTTGCGCTGTCCGGGCAGAAGGCGGTCGTCCACAATGCCGACGCGGCAGACTTTCTCGTCATTTCGGCCCGCAGCGGCGGCCAGGTCCGGGATTGCGAGGGTATTTCGCTCTTCGTGGTGCCCCGCGGTGCGAACGGGCTGACCGTTCGTTCCTATCGCACGATCGACGGGTTGCGGGCGGCGGAACTGGTGCTCGACGGTGTGGAAGTGGAAAACGATTTCCTGCTGGGAGACCCGGGGATGGCGTACCCGGCGATCGAGGCGGTCACGGATGCGGCGGTGGCGGCCGTGTGTTCCGAGGCAGTGGGAATCATGGATACCTTGCGCGAGGCGACGCTGGAGCATCTCAAGACCCGTCAGCAGTTCGGGCGGCCGCTCGGTTCGTTGCAGCTTCTGCAGCACCGGGCGGTCGACATGCTGGTCGCGTGCGAAGAGGCCCGTTCTCTCGTGCTGATGGCAACCCTCGGCCTGGACCGGGAGGCGGCCGTGCGCCGGCGTGCGGTTTCCGCCGCCAAGGCGAAGATCGGGACGGCCGGCCGGCAGGTGGGGCAGGAGGCCGTGCAGCTGCACGGCGGGATCGGCGTGACGGATGAACTCAAGGTGGGCCACTACTTCAAGCGTCTGACGATGATCGAGACCTTTTTCGGGGATACCGCGCACCATCTCGACCGGTTCGCCGCCGCGGCCTGATCCGCCACCGGAGCGGCGGCTTCGGAGCCATGCGCCGGGCCGGGCGTTCCCGGCGGGAGTCCAGGCGGCGGAACCGGCGCCGGCGAACCGTATGCTTGGCCGCCATTCCGCCGCCGAGTACTCGCCATGACGACTTCCCCGGGCGCCGCCCTGGGCCGAACCGCGGCCAACCATGCCCCGCTCAGCCCCATCGATTTTCTTGTCCGCGCTGCCCGCGTGTGGCCGGACGAGGTGGCGGTGGTCTACGGCCGGCGGCGCATCACGTGGAAGCAGTTTCGGAAGCGGTGCCAGCGGTTGGCTGACGGGCTCGGCCAGGTCGGGATTCGACCCGGCGACACGGTGTCGGTTCTGCTCCCCAACATCCCGGAGATGCTGGAGGCGCATTACGCGGTCCCGATCGCCGGCGCGGTGCTCAATCCATTGAACACGCGCCTGCAGGACCGGGAGATCGGGTTTATCCTGGGGCATTGCCGGGCCAGGGCCCTGATCGTGGATTCGGAGTATCTGGACCGCGCCGAGCGGGCGGTGGCCGGCCTTGCACAACCGCCGGCACTGATCGTGGTCGAGGATCCGGAAGCGGACGTCCGCCCGGGTGGCGAAGCCGGGCGCGGGGTGCGGTACGAGGAACTGGTGGCGGCCGGATCGCCGACCTTCACGGGGCGCCTTCCCGCCGACGAATGGGAGACGGTCTCGGTCTCGTACACGTCGGGAACGGCCGGGAATCCGAAGGGTGTGGTCGTCCACCACCGCGGCGCCTACCTGAACACGCTGGGGCAGGTGCTGGTGACCGGTATGCGCCGGGATTCCGCGTACCTCTGGACCCTGCCCATGTTCCACTGCAACGGGTGGTGCTTCACGTGGGCGCTGGCTGTCGTCGGCGGCCGGCACGTGTGTCTGCGCAAGGTGTCGGCGGAAGCCGTGTTCCGGGCCGTGGCCGACGAGCGGGTCACCATGTTCTGCGGCGCCCCTACGGTACTGACCATGCTGATTCATGCTCCCGGCCGGCACCGGCGGACGTTCGAACATCGGTGCGATGTGTACACGGGCGGTGCGGCTCCGCCTTCCACGGTCATCGCCGGCATGGAGGAACGGGGCTTCGGGGTGATCCACCTCTACGGGCTGACCGAGACCTACGGACCGGCCACGGTGGGGATGGTGCAGGGTCGGTGGGAGGGCTTGCCGTTGGCCGAGCGGGCCCGCCTCATGGCCCGCCAGGGCGTGCCGTACCCGACGGCGGGCGAAGTGCTGGTGGCCGACCCCGACACGCTTGAACCACTCCCCGCGGACGGAGAGGCCCTGGGCGAGATCCTCATTCGGGGCAACACCGTGATGAAGGGATACCTCGACAATCCGGATGCCACGCAAGCGGCGTTTCGGGGAGGCTGGTTCCATACCGGTGACCTTGCGGTGGTGCACCCGGACGGCTACGTGGAAGTCCGTGACCGTGCGAAGGACATCATCATCTCGGGCGGTGAGAATATCTCGAGCATCGAGGTGGAGGACGTGCTGCACGGGCATCCGGCCGTGATGGAGGCGGCCGTGGTCGGCCGGCCCCACAGCAAGTGGGGCGAACGCCCGGTGGCGTTCGTCTCGCTGGCACCGGGGGTTCCGGAGCCGGGAGCACCCGAACTGCAGGCGTTCTGCCGCCAGCGCCTGGCCGCCTACAAGGTGCCGGACGGGTTCGTGTTCGGTGACCTGCCGAAGACCTCGACCGGGAAGGTTCGGAAAACCGAACTGCGTGAACGTGCGGCCGGAGGGGCGGCGTCCGGAAGCGGTGGACCGGCCGCCCCCGATCCCTGACACGATCCCGGATCTTTTCACCGCCCGGGCGGTTGGGGGACGGGCAGCGCCGGAGCGGCCGCATGCACGGGCCCGACCGTCTCCCATCCGGCGTTGCGGTGCGGCTCCGGGAGCGGGGAGGCGGGGTGGAGCGGAGTCGCGGGATGGCCGTCAGACACGGTGCGGCGGCGAATGGTTGACGGCTGCGAACTGTCCTTCCGGCCCGGAAGTCGAAGCAGCAGGCGGGGTGACGCCATCGATTCCGCCCCGGCGGCGCTGGTGCCCGGCTCGTTGTGCGTGGAGTCGGCCCGCCGCCGTCGACGCCTCCGCACCGGGAGCAACGGGCCCGAGGGAAAGGGTCGGGCCGGCGATAGGCATCGGCCGTCCCCAAGGCTAGCCTCGATTCCCAACGCCCCCAATTCCTATGAATTTTCCCCACCGGATCACAGGAAGCTGATCCGCAGCCGCCGGTCGCCGAGCCAGGGCACGGCGATGTCGGTCTTGTCATAGGATGCGTTGAGGAGGAACGGGTTGTTGGCCCGCCGTCCGAGCCGGACGTCGATGTGGTCGTCGGTAATCGTGATATCGGCTGGCGCTTTGACGAAATTGCGGAACAGCGTGCGGGATTTCGCGTTCTGTTTGCCGTTGCTCAAACGGACGGCGAGCAGCCGGTAGAGTCCGCTGGCCATGAGCGTGAGCTGCAGGTCGAGATCGATTTTCATCGGCACCGAGGCTGAAAGTGCGTCCATGTGGAAGAAGTCGATGGCGTCGGCGATGGCGTTCTCGATTACCATGCGCCGGGCGTAGCGGTCCACGATCTGGCTGGCGGACGTCTTCATCTGGTTGGTGAGCAGCAGGGTCGGCTGCTCGTGGCCCAGGCCGCGCACGGCGAGCTGGCGGACCTCGTCGCGGTATCCGGTGATCCGGACGCGCTGGTCGAGAACCTGCGGCGTACGGTAGACGCGCCCGACATTGTTCAGGCGCACCTGTTTCCATTCGCTGTCCGGGCGGGCGGCGACGGCGGCGAGCAGCGACTTCGAGCGCCGGCGGAGTGTCAGGAAGTCGATCCCCATGGCATGGATCTGCCCGAGATTGGCATAGGTCGTCAGGCGTGAATCGAATACGAGTTCCCTCGGCAGCCCGCCGTTGCGCTCCCGCCAGAAGTCGATGAAGCGGAGAAGTTCGTCGTTCTGGTCCGCTTTGCGGACGCGGGCGTTCGCATAGACGAGCAGCCGGGAATCGGCATCGCGGACGAGAAAGGCGAGGACGCCTTTCTGCCTGCGGCTGCGCTTGGAGACATAGTGCTTTTCGACCGGCGCCTCCGGATCCTTGCCGTGCCAGGGGATGGTATGGAAGTCGAGGTCGAAGGAGCCATCGCCGCCAAGATCGATCCCGAGGCCGTTCAGAGCCCGGTGCCAGCGGTCCATGAGACCGGCGCACAGCTTCGGATCGACCCGCCCGGAATATTCCGTCAGGGTGGAGCGTTTCGGCATGGCATTCAGCCCGGCGAACAGGGCGGCGCCGGGATCGAAGATGTCGGCCATCATATGCGGTGGACGTCCGATCCCCCACAGCTTCAGCGCCAGCAGAGACCGGAAGGCATGGCCCGCCGGGATCTTCGTGCTCCCCGGCATGTGACTGTCGGCGACTATCCGGTCGAGATCGATGCGGACGAGATCGGGGACGAACAGGAACAGTCCGCCGAAAGCGGTGCGCAGGCGCTGCGGCGTCAGGTCGAGTCTCCCGACTTCGGCCGCCGGAGCGGGATCGGGGCGCAGGGCCGCCTCCCTTTCTCCGGGCGTCCGCCGCGGCAACTTGCCGATGCTGTGGAGGCGCAGGACGCGGTGCACACTCGTCGTGCCGGCGGGCATCCCCTCTTCTGCGAGCCTTTCGCTGATCTCCCCGACCGAGAGGCCGGCGGTTCTGCGGAGTTCCAGGATGCGCCGTTCCCGCCGCAGCCTGAGAGGCTCTTCGGGTTTCGGTTTCGGCCCCGGCCTGGATGAGGAGAAGAAGACGGAGACATCGCCGTCACGGCGCAGCCTGGTGCACAGATTGCGGAAGGACCCGAGACTGTAGCCGAAGCGTTCGGCTGCCATCGCGGCATCCAGTCCCTCGAAGAAGTGCGCTCTGAGGGCCTCGTACTGGGTCTGGGACCGCGAGGCCGGCTTGCGGAAGAGTTCTGCGAGATCGTTCATGGTAACACATGTAGTTTGGTAACATTTTCCACTATACCATATGTTGATGCAGAGCACAAGCGGAAAAAGCGATGGTTCCGCTTCGGGTGGGCTGACCGCGAATATTTCTTCAGTAAATTATTTAATGACAATCTCTTGCGGTCCTGACACGGCGGTTGGCGGCACCCCGCATCAGCCCGAACCAGCCATCGGGTGTGCAAAACGAACTTCGCTATAGTTCAGTGACAATTGTTCCCAATTTCTTCTATTCCAATGATTCAGAACCTGCCGGCACAGGAACACCGGCGCTATGCCACATCGCACGCGGTGAGGCTCATTCGAGGTGGAAATCGCATCAACGGGAGCTTGCGGACAGACTCCCCGGGCAGGCTCCCGGCAAAGGAATGCCTTCGACGGGATCACATCAATTTATGCGTTGGGAATCGAGGCTAGTCTGTCCGCTCATGTGCGGACGGTTTACCCAGCGGTTTTCCTGGGCGCAAGCGGGGCGTCTCATGGGTCTGTCGGGCCCGGCGGCAGGCCTGGCACCGCGCTACAACGTGGCGCCCGGACAGGCGGTGGCCGCGGCCCGCGCGGACGACAGGGGCCGGCGGCAGCTGCACATGCTGCGCTGGGGGCTGATTCCGTCATGGAGCCGGCTTCCGGCCGGCAGTACGTGGCTGACCGGTTTCCGGCCGATCAATGCGCGCCTCGAGACCGCCGCGGCGAAGCCGATGTTCCGGAGCGCGTTTCGGACCCGGCGTTGTCTGATTCCGGCTGACGGCTACTACGAGTGGACAGGTCGCAGCGGGAGCCGGCAACCGTACCTCATCAGCCGTGCCGACGGCGGGGTAATGGTGTTTGCCGGTCTTTGGGAGCGTTGGCGGGTGCCGGCACGGCTATTTTTTAGTCTACATGTAGTGTATCGACACCCTAATTTCTACTAAATATAGGATTCTTTCACCGACTACGAAGAACTTTGCGAGATCCTCGGTGGGATGACCGGCACGCATGGATGTCAGGGCTGGCTATTTCATTCCCGATGTGGCAACGTGCCGGCCATGGTGATTCGCCCGGCTCTTGATGCGGCCCTTGACCTGCGCACGGTCACGGTGCGCCCGACCCATGGCGAGGGCGAGCACCGGCGCTGGGACCGTCTGGTCGCAGAACATCACTATCTGCGGTTCCGTGGGATCGTCGGCAAGGGCCTGCGTCATGTCGCGCTGCACGGCGAGACTTGGCTGGCCCTGGTCGGCTGGCAGCCGGGCGCATTCAAGCTGGCGGCGCGCGACCGCTGGATCGGCTGGTCGCCGGAACAGCAATTCCGGCGCCTGCACCTGATCGCGAACAATTCCCGTTTCGTCATTCTGACCCCCGAACGGGTGCCGAATCTGGCGTCCCGTGTGCTGGGCCTGAGCCTGCGGCGGCTGTCTGCTGATATCCAGGCTGTGCATGGGTATCCGGTCTTCCTTGCGGAGACCTTTGTCGACATCTCGCGATTTACGGGGGCCTGCTATCGCGCATCGAACTGGCGCTCGCTGGGACTGACACGCGGCTTCGCGCGTAAATCCGGCGGCGCGGCGCGCTGGCGTTATCACGGCCAGCCCAAGGAGATTTTCTTGTACCAACTGACCCCAGACGCCCCCGAGGCGCTGAGCCGGAACGAGCTTCCGAAGGAGTGGCACGCGCAGCAGCACGATGACACGAAACCCATCGACCCGCCGCAGTTGCGCAGCCTGTTTGAGTGCTTGGGCAAGGTGCCGGAGTACCGCAAGCCCCAGGGGAAGCGCTATGAGCTGCAGACCGTGCTGGCGATTGCGACGGCGGCCCGGGTCGCCGGTTATCTCGGCGTGACCGCGCTCGCCCAATTCGGCGCCATGCTCACGCAGGAGCAGCTCAAGTCCGTGAATTCGTTCTTCAGTCCCAGCAAGATGCGCTATACCTCGCCCTCGATCAGCACGTTTCACAAGGTCCTCGCCGCCCTGCCAGCCGGCACGCTCGATCATGCCGTCGCGCTGTGGGTCGCCCAGCAGCTCAAGGAGAACACGCCGCTGGCCGTGGACGGCAAGGATCTGCGCGGCGCCTCCAAGCAGACCAAGGGCCGGCGGCGGATGATGGTCGCCGCCATCGAGCACGAGAGCGGCTTGGTACTTGGGCAGGTCGAGGTTGCGGCGAAGAGCAACGAGATTCCGGCCGTGCGCGAGTTGGCTCGCAGCTTCGACGTGGCCGGGCGCACCGTCACCATGGACGCGATGCACGCCCAGCACGAAACGGCGCGATGCCTGCTCGAGTGCGGCGCCGATTACGTCGTGACCGCCGTCAAGGACAATCAGAAGACCATCCACGACGAACTCAAGGCGCTCGACTTCAGTGACGCTCCCTGGCACGAGAGCATCGATAAAGCCCACGGACGCTTCGAGCGCCGCCGGTGCGCCGTCGTCGACCTTTCCGATGGCAAATGGGATGGACGCGCCCACCTCTACGGGCGTCGCCAGGCGCTACGCATCGAGCGCGATTGCGAGATCATCAAGACCGGCAAGCGCAGCCACGAGGTGACCTGGGCCCTCACGTCGCTCGGTCCGGAACAAGCCGGACCCGAAAAGCTGCAGAAACTCGTGCGCCAGCACTGGCATGTTGAAAATCGTTTGCATTATGTTCGGGATTTTACCTACGATGAAGACCGCTGTCGGGCCTACGTCGGCCACCTGCCCCGCAACCTGTCCTGCCTGACGAACGCCGCGATCGCCATCGTGCGTCGCGATGAACGCTTCCAGTACCTACCCGAGGCCAACCGGCACTACGCCGCCCACCCCCAGGAGGCGCTCGACGCGGTCCTGACTCCGCCCGACCCATAACGACCCACCATCCACTCTGATTGACCGCGCGAGAGCCGCGCCGAACGCGCCGCCGGCGGCGCGACCGGACCACTGTGCCCGGACACCCGAAAAACCCGATTCAGACAGCCATGGGCGGCCATTCAAGGTCGCCAAAAGCGGTGAACGGACGGCGAATCAGCCGCCGTCACGCCCGCTCCCGGCCGCGTTGACCCCTCGAATCCGAAAATAAAATGGTCCTGCGGGTGCCGGAGAACGCAGTACCGCCGCGGTCCTGGACCGGAATTGCGGCGGGTGATTCAGTGGATACCTGCATCATCCTGACGACGGCGGCCTCCTCGGCCGTGGCGTCGGTGCACCATCGCATGCCGGTCATCCTGCCCCCTTCAGCATTGGCCGGCTGGCTGGAAGGGCAGCCGGTTCCGCCGGATCGGGCGTCCGCAGACGAACTGGTCCTGCGGCCGGTGAGCACGTGGGTCAACAGTCCGCTCCACGACGATCCGCGCTGCATCAGGACGTGCAGCATCACAACGCCGTCCTGATCAAGCTGCGCCAACGATTCACATCCGGTTCACTGGCCATCAAGCCCAAATCAGGGGATGAGCAATTACCTCAATGAGCCAGAATGAGCCAATGCCATGTTCTACAAGGGATGCCAACGTACCTTCGACAACTCCGGTGGGCTCCACCAATCCCCGGGCCTTCAGAGGCATGAAGTCGCTCCATCACTGTACGACCGAACGCTTGCGACGGGTGATGCTTCAGAAGCTGTACGACGCGTACACGCCCACGATTGTTGCGTTGTCGTGATGGCCATAGATCCGGGTTGCGCCTTTGTCGGCAGCGGCCATGCCCCAGAACACGCTGGCTGACAGTGACTCGGTCGGCGACCAGTCCACGTAGATGTCGAGTTCTCGTGCGTAGCTGCCCGTCTCGGCTGCCCCCTGGGGCTGATCGAGGTCGAAGTCGAAGTAGAGGAAGCTCACGGTCAGGTGGTCGGCCGGCCGGACTTCAAGCTTGGCGAGGTGCACGCGCATGTTGGTATTGATGTCGTAGCCGCCGATGATCTCGCCCTGAAACCAGCTTCCCCAGCCGCGCCCGAAGCCGTAGAAGAGGGGGTCGTAACCCTCGTTGGTCTCGGTCGTGTCGGGATCGTCGCCTGCATACCTGCTGTATCGATACCCGACGTACGGCGACCAGGCGAGATCCGGGAATTCGTACCCGGCTTCCAGGTACCAGGCCTGCGCGTTCTGGTGCACTGCGGTGTCGTCATTGGTCTGCCGGACATACTCGCCCGACAGAAACACTTCGGGAACGCCGGCTTCAGCGAATGGATGTCCCTGTCCCCGCACGCTGACGACTTCCATGCCATCACGGTTGTCCTGACCTTCATCGTCGAAGATACGGAAAGCGCTGACGCCAAGAACCCCGAGCGCATCGTCGACGATGTTCAGGTCGACCCCGGCAAATCGCGTGTCGGCGTCCGGCCCGCCCCGACGGACGAGGCGGAAGGCCGCAACCCGGACAGGTGCAACGTCCCATCGGACCACGATCGTTTCCTTGAAGGCCCGGTGCGGCGCCAGCCAGTAGGGCGTCCCCAGGGCGCTGTCACTGCCACCATCGTGGACGAGAAAGCCGTCGCCAATCGAGAAGCGCTGGTTGCCAACGCTCACCTGCAACGCGTCCTTGCCGAGCCCATCGAACATGGTGCCTGACGCCCAGCCGACGTAGGCCAACTCGTGGCTCAACCGGTTTTTCTTCGGACTCCATCCGCCCAGATGATTCTCGCGCGTAGTTGCCACGGCGCTGAGCTCGCCGTACCAGCGGCTCCCGCCGCCGCAATCGCATGCGAAACGCAGGCTCGGCTGGGCAACGGCCTCAAACCAGGAGTGGTCGACCTGTCCTGCGTCGTCTCCGGACGGTACGCCCGCGCCGAAATAGGTGTTGAACGAGGACGCGTGGTACGCAGAAACCGACAGGCCGCCCTTCAGTGTGAAATCGTTGTCTTCGTGGTGTATTTCCTCGGCCCATGTTGGGCCGGCTCCACCATTCACGACCGTCCAGAACAGTGCCCCCACCAAGAGCGCCGTCGGCTTGACGCGCCCGGGCAGCGGATTGCGTCGCGACCAAGGTTCCCGCTCTTGCCTGTTCGCGTACACCAATGTCTGCTTTCGCCCGGCGCCGAGATTGGCGCAGATTATACCGACGTTCCATGACTCTGCGTTTGGACCTTCTCTTCCTTGATTTCGGCCGTCGGGCGGCCGGATCAAGATGATCTGGTGGGACGGCCAGGATGCATGCCTGCGGTAGATCAGCGAAGCGTCTGGAGTGCGGCCGTTTCGTGTGGTCGCCGGCGTCGCTCGCGACCCGGCCCCGACATGGGTCGGTGCCGTCATGTTCGGTCTCCCCGGATTGCAAATTCCGTCGCTTCCTCTCCGGCGGGCTTCCCTCCTGTTCTGCCGCACGGATTGACCGGACCGCCTGGCGTGGCGGCTGTTTCCGAGGCATCGATTTCGTCACGGACGGGCAGGGACGGACCGTGCGGCGCGGATTCTGGTGGCCGCCGCTGCTTTGGCTGTCGGCGTGGTCTGGGCGGGGCACCGGTTCCGAAATGCAACAAGTGTGAGGCGAGGACTGGTGCACATCATGTGGTTGCACTCTGGCGGCGCGGTTCTTGGAGGAATATGTCCCGGCCTACTGCAAGTCGCGCACCCGGGTCGAGTACCGGCACGCCGTGGAGCGCTACATCCTGCCGGTGCTGGGTCCGATCAAGGTGACGGCGCTGGCGTGCGACGACGTGGTGGCGCTGCATCACGACGTGCGGGACAAGCCCTACCAGGCCAACTGGACGTTCGGGGTGGTCTTGAAAATGATGAACTTGGCCGGTGGTTTGGGGCCTGCGGTCGGACCGCTCCAATCCCTGCTACCATGTCCGCAAGTACTAGGAGAAGAAGCGGGAGCGGTTCCTGACCGTCAAGGGGTTTGTGCGCTTGGCTAGGGCGCTGGACGAGGGGCAGTCCTTCGCTTCCTCCGCGGTGACGGCGTTCCGCCTGCTGTTGTATATGGGTGTGCGCCTGTCGGAGATCCAGACGCTGAAATGGTTGCGCATCCGGGGCGATCGCATTCAGGAGTGTGTTTCGGTAACGGTGAGAATCCCGAAACACATTCTCAAGCAGATCAATGCGTCTCTCGATCGGAAGGACGTACCGGTTTCGCACAATCATTGGATCATTGAGGCGCTTGTGGAGAAGCTCGGACAAATCGACGCCGGAGGCGGATCAAATGGCGCGCGGTGATCTTCTGATAAGCCTCGTGAGAGCAAGCGTAGCTGGTGACAAGAACGCGGTGCGCTCGGCGGTCGAGACGATCATCGCCGAAGAGAAGAGCAAACAGCATACGGTTCTGGCAGACAGACTCGCCCGTGCGGTGCAGGTCAACAGGAACGGCATGAGCAAACCCCTTTCAGTTTTGGAAAATCCGCACAAGAGACGTGAATGCATTGCCGAGATCACGCCCAGGCGAGAACTGGGCGACATGGTTCTGTCTCAAACATGCCGCGTGGCTGTAGAGCAACTGGTGGAGGAACAGCAGCGATCCAGTCTGCTACGCGCACATGGTCTCGACCCACGGCATCGCGTTCTTCTCGTCGGGCCTCCGGGCAACGGCAAGACCTCTTTGGCCGAGGCCATCGCCGAATCACTTGCAGTGCCGCTCTTCATGGTCCGCTACGAGGCCATGATCGGCAGCTATCTCGGCGAAACAGCCACCCGCCTCAAACGTGTGTTCGACTATGTGCGGACAACGCCGTGCGTGCTGTTTTTCGATGAATTCGACGCTGTCGGCAAGGAACGAGGCGATATCCACGAAACCGGGGAAATCAAACGCGTCGTCACATCGCTGTTGATGCATGTCGATGAACTGCCGAGCTATGCGGTTGTCATCGCCGCCACCAACCATTCCGAACTTCTTGACCGTGCGGTTTGGCGCCGGTTCCAGCTTCGTCTGGGGTTGCCCGCACCGGGTGAGAAGGAACTGACGGAATACTTCGGCAGGTTCTTGGCATCGTTTGATCAGCGCCCCGGCATTACAGCTCCCTCCATCACCAAAAGTCTCGGCTCAATCAGCTATGCCGAGGCGGAACAATTCACACTCGATGTGCGCCGCCGCGACGTGATGACGATGAAGGAACGGCCTCTGAAGAAAACCATCGAGGAACAGCTGAAGCTCTGGCAGGAACGTGTCCAGCCGGTCCGTTCGGACGACGCAGAGCAAGGATTGTCCGATGGCTGAACGTCCCCTTCTGGCGATGCCGCACCCGGAGCGGCGTGCGCCCCCGCCGGGACGGGCGCCAAGAGAAAACATCCCTTCAGCCAGTGCGGGTCGCCAGGCCGGAAGGCTCGGCCCGAAATTCGAACGGTTGAAACAGGCGCTCGGCGATCCGGATGTGCTCGGCGAGCTTCGCGATGACCCCTCCGCAATCGTTCCCGAACGCGCGCTCGTTTTCGAGGTCGCCAGTCAAGTCGATGCCTTCTACCGCGCGGTTCGCGGTATGCCGGGCCTGGAATTTCTCGGCGAGGACGAGGGTGACGCCGCGCCTGACGAGGACTTTTACGTGTCGGACCGGGAAGGCAACCCCAGAGACGGCAAACAGGTTCCTCGCAGGTTCTACTTTACGATCCCGGACCGGACGGCGCTCAGGGAGTTGGTAAGCCTTTGGCAACGGTTCCAACGCGGCGAAGCGCTCGGTCACGGTCGAACTGCGTGGGGCGATGTGTTCGGGCATCTGGTAGATGTACGGCCGTGGGGACCTCAAGACCGCCTGACTGTTGAAGCGGTTGAGGACTGGCAGAAACGGCTGCAATTCGCGCCCGATACGCCGATCCGTTTTGATATCGAGTTCTGGTATCGCGATGACGCGGCACGCCGCAAGACAGCAGAAACCACGTTCACAGAGAAGCTGCGCGAACTGGGCGGCCATGTGCTTGATCGCGCGGTGATAGGCGACATTCGTTACCATGCCGTTCTGGTCGAGGTGTCGTCCGCAGTCATTCGGGATGTGCTTGACCATCCCGATGTCGGCCTTGTTGCCCTCGACGATGTAATGGTGTTGAGACCGCAATCCATGGTCTCCGGGCCGGTCGAAGGCGATCTTGAGGACGCCGCAGATGCGGGCGGAAGTAGAGGAGGCGCAGAAACAGACGTACCGATAGCAGCCTTGCTTGACGGCGTACCGATGGCACAGCATGACTGGCTCGCGAACCGGCTGGTCATTGATGATCCGGATGGTTTTGCCAACAAATACGGAATGGCAGGGGAACAAAGACACGGAACCGCAATGGCGTCACTGATCCTGCACGGCGACCTGAACACGCCGAACCCGGAACCGCCGGTCAGGCGTCGTCTGTATGTTCGGCCGGTCATGTACTCGCAGCCGGACGGGTTCGACGGTGTCAGGGAAGTCATGCCGCCGGACCGCCTCGGCATTGACCTGATCTGGCGCGTCTTCATTCGCATGTTCGATGGCGAAGACGGAGAAGATCCGACAGCGCCGACGGTGCGCATCGTCAACTTCTCCCTCGGCGACGCCAAACGGCGCTTTGCCGGTGTGATGAGTCCGTGGGCGCGGCTGATCGATCACCTCGCTTGGCGGCACAACATCCTGATCCTCGTCAGCGCCGGGAACATCACGGAGCGCCTGCCGCTTGAGAATGTCGACCAATGGGCGGATTTCGAGAATGCGGACGCCGATCGACGTCAGGCGACTTTGCTCCGCACGATACTGCGTCAACGTGCGGACCGGGGGTTGCTCGCACCTTCGGAAGCCATCAATGCACTGACGGTTGGTGCTGCCCATAACGACTACCTCGCGCCAAACGGACAAAGTGCGATGGCGATCGATCCGTATGCGAGCCCGGCCCTGCCGAACATGAGTTCAACGCTGGGGCCAGGCTTCAAGCGCGCGATCAAACCGGAGATCCTGTTTCCTGGCGGCGCGGAACAGGTTCGTGCGACTTCAACCCATGCGCCGATCGAGGTCGGCCCCGTAACGCAGCCGGCGAATTACTTCGGTATCGGCGTGGCCAGTCCCGGACTCGCCGGACAGACGAACCGCAAGCTCAATATGAGCGGCACCAGTGTCGCCACGGCGCAGGCGACACACAACGCCTTACGCATTCTCGAAGCACTGGAAGAACTGCCGGACGATCCGGCGCATCCTGAAATCGACCCGGCATATCACGCCGTCATCCTCAAGGCCTTGCTCGTTCACAGCGCCCGCTGGGACGGGGATGCCATGGACGCACTCAAGACCGTTATCACCGAGGATGGAAAATTGCACTGGGAGCACGAGCGGGACGAAATCAGCCGTTTTCTCGGCTTTGGCTGCCCGGATATCGAGGGCGTCGTCGATTGTGCAGAGAATCGCGCCACCCTGATCGGCTGGAACACGATCAACTCAAGGAAAACGGACCGGTTCGCGGTACCGCTTCCCGTCGAACTGGAAGGAACAGCCGGATTCCGGGCGCTATCGGTCACAATCGCGTGGCTGACTCCTTTCACGCATTCGCATCGCATGTACCGCCTTGCGAAGTTCAAGGCCGGTCCTGGCGGCGACAGGAAGTATTCTATCGGCGTAGGCAACGCGAAACAGCAGCCATCACACAACGCGCTTGGCAAAGGCACCGTCCATCACCAGCGCTGGGAAGGCGAAGACGCGGCGGAATTCGTAGATGGCGGCAATCTCGTGCTTGATGTCACATGCTCACCGGCAGCCGGTGAACTGGACGATCCGATCACCTATGCCGTGGCCGCCACCCTGGAAGTTGGTCAGGATATCGCCATACCGGTCTACGAGCGCGTCCGCGAACGGTTACGAGAGATCATCCGCATCCAGCCCTGATCTACAAAACTCCCATTCCTGTCGGGGCCGGGTAGGCGGGGACATTGCTGCGCCCCGCCTACCCGGCCGATTGAGTGTGTGCTGCCGAATCTTTTCGGAGGGGTCGGATCCAGATGTTCTTTTTCGGCCGGGCTCGTTTCGTATGCCGGTCGTAGCGCCCGTGCCCCTGGGTGGTCCCAAGTTGATCCAGCCCGATGCCCGATAGACGGCACCGGTGTAGCGCGGGATTTCGACGAAGGTCTCGATGAGCACGGGGTGACGTTGTAGCGCCCGGTCCAGTCGATGGGCAGGCATCGGCGCACGAGGGCAAGGATGCGCGAGCCGAGGTTGGAGGCCGGCCGCTCCCCATGGCAGGCTGGGGACGGTGCATGGTGGCGGCGACGGCGATGCCGGGCAACAACAACATGTCCGCAAACACCCCGCCATCTGCCGCTGTTGGCGGCTGCGAAAAAGCGCGGGATTCTGGCGGTAAACCGCGTTTTACCGTGATCGTTCCTTTTCCCATTGTACGGTCCGATTGGGCGAGTCGTACCGTGGGATATCGGTGATGTGCGCCGGCCGGCGGCCGGGTTTCCGTGATCGTTCCTTTTCCCATTGTACGGTTCTATTGGTCGAGTCGTACCGTGGGGTATCGGTCGTGCGCCCCGGCCGGCGGCCGGGTTTCCGTACCGGGTCGGAGTGAGATCCGCGTCTGAGGCAGGCGTCGGACGCAGGCGCACGGCGCCATTCCGGATGGATCGAATTCGCTCTTGTCGCCGGCCGGCCGGCTTTGCCACGGCCGTGTCCGCGTGGTATCGCAGCAGGGAAGAAGAGAGCGATGCGGCGCCGGCACAGATTCAGCAAGAATCCCGGCGCCGCACCTGAACGAGCTGGTCACGGGGACCGAACTCCCGTGGAGTATCCGGCATTCCGGCGTTTGGGTCTACCTCGCTCTCGGGCGGAGCGATGTGCCAGACCGGACGCCTGTTCCCGTGCCAGCGGTGCCGTCGGCAGGTCGTGATCTGCCGGTCCTGCGACCGCGGCCAGATGTACTGCTCCCGGGCCTGCAGCGAGCGGTCCCGGGTCGAGAACCGCCGGGCGGCGCGGAGGCGCTACCGCCGCACCGAGCGGGGGCGCGAGACGGGCCGGATCCGTCAGCAGCGCTACCGGAGGCGTCAGGCGCTCCGGGCGCGCCTGGCCGCCCGGGCGGCGGCCGCGGGCCCGTTCCGCGCCGCTCCTTCGGCCCCGGCTGGCGCCGCTTTCCGCCCAACCGTTACGGACCACTCTTCCGGACCCCGGCGCGAGCCCCTATGTCGGGTGTTTCCGGCGCGATCGCGGCGCGAATCCGTGCCTCGATGCGTCATCTGCGGTCGGGTGTGCTCGCACCTGGTGCTGGCGGACCCCTGATCGCGTCATGGAGACACAACGGGAGGCGATTTCATGGCCATCGACGAGGAGATGCGGTCGACGATCGTGCGGCTGTCGCGGGCCGAGGGCTGGCCGGTCGGGACCATCGCGCGGCATCTCGGCGTACACCACGGTACGGTGACGCGGGCGCTGCGGGCGGCCGGCGCGGAGCGGCGGCCGCGGGCGAAGTTCATCGACACCTTCGTGCCCTTCATCCGGAAGCAGCTCGAAGAGGAGCCGCGGCTGCCGGCCGGCACGCTCTGGCGGCAGGTCAAGGCGCGGGGCTACCAGGGCGGGGAGGATCACTTTCGCCACAGCCTGCGCGCCCTCGCCCTCCGGCCCGCCCGGCGGCCCGAGCCGTCGCTGCGGCTCCGCTTCCTGCCGGCGGAGCAGGCGCAGGTCGACTGGGCCGAGTTCGGGAAGGTCGATATCGGCCAGGCGCGGCGCCCGCTGATGGGGCTGCTGGTGACCCTCAGCTATTCGCGCCAGACCTCTCTCAGCCTGTTTTACGACGCGCGGATGCCGAGCTTCCTGCAGGGCCATGTCGAGGCCTTCGAGGCGTTCGGCGGTGTGCCCAGAAGGCTCCTGTTCGACAACCTCAAGAGCGCCGTGATCACGCGCCGGGGCAAGGCCGTCACCTTCCATTCGACCCTGCTCGCGCTGGCCGCCCACTACGCCTTCGAGCCGAGCGCCGCCTGGCCCCGGCGGCCGCAGGAGAAGGGGCGCGTGGAACGCCGCGTCCGCTTCGTGCGCACCAGCTTCTTCGCCGGCCGCGACCTCTCGGCCCCGCTCGACGAACTCAACGCCGCGGCCCGGGCGTGGTGCGCCGGCATCGCCGCCGAGCGGCCCTGGCCGGACGACGACCGCCAGCTCGTCCGGGACGCCTACGAGCGGGAAAAGCCGATGCTGGTGCCGCTGCCGGACGCACCCTTCTCGTGCCACGAGATCCGCCCGGCGCGCATCGACCGGACCTGTTACGCGCGGTTCGATACGAACGATTACAGCGTTCCGCCCGACTTCGCCGGAGCAACGCTGACCCTCGCCGCCGACCGCAGCACCGTCCGCCTCCTCGACGGTACCCGCGAGGTCGCGCGCCACCGGCGCTGCTACGACCGGCAGCAGGCCGTGAGCGACCCAGAGCATGCCCGGGCGCTGGCGGCGCGCAAGCGGCACGGCCGGGCCATGAGCCTGCGCGACCGGCTGCTGCGCGCCGTGCCGCGGGCGGAGGAGATGCTCGCGCACGCCGGGCATCGGGGCCGGAACGTCACGTACTGCGCCCGGATCCTGACCAAGCTGCTCGACACGCACGGCGCCGACGAGGTCGACCGGGGGATCGCCATGGCGCACGATCGCGGGTCATATCACCCCGAAACGGTGCGCGCCATCCTCGAGGAGCGCCGCCGCCAGCGGGGCCTGCCGCCTGTCAGCCTCGCCGACGACGACCGCGACGGCCGCGGCACGACTCCCCGGGCGACCGGCCTCGACGCCTACGACCGGCCCGCCGCGGCCGACCGGGACGCGTCATGAGCGACCTCAGGAAACGGGCCGCCGCCCTCGGCCTCCGCGGACTGCTCGAACGCTGGGAGGAGGTCGGCAGCGCCGGCTGGGTCGAGGAACTGATCGCCAGCGAGGAACGGGTGCGCCACACCCGCAGCTACGACCGCCGCCGCGCCGGGGCGCGGCTGCCGGCCTTCAAGCCGCTGGCGGACTTCGACTGGACCTGGCCGCGCGACCTGAGCCGCGACCGCGTCGAGGCCCTGATGAGCCTCGCCTTCATCGAGCGGGCCGACAACGCCGTGCTCGTCGGCGGACAGGGCACCGGCAAGACCATGATCGCCGCCAACGTCGCGCACCAGGCGCTCCTGCACGGCCACACCGTCCGCTTCGAGAAAACGCCGGAGTTGCTCGACAAACTCGTCGAGATCTCCTCGAGAAGCGAACTGCGCCGCCGCCTCGGAATCCTCGCCCGGCCCCGCCTGCTGGTCCTCGACGAGATCGGATACGTGACCCTCAAGAGCCCCGCTGCCGACATCCTCTACGCCCTCGTCTCGCGGCGCTACCAGCGCCGCTCCACCCTGGTCACCACCACGCTGGCCTTCGCCCAGTGGGACCGCGTCTTCCCCAGCGCCGCCGGCATCGCCGGCACCGTCGACCGGCTGATGCACGACGCCGCCCTCATCACCATCGACGGTGATTCGTGGCGCACCCGGCGCGAAGCCGGATGACCTACGTCGACTTCGACGCGCTCAAGCGCCGGCCGCTCGAGGGCATCGCGGCGGACTGGGGATACGTCCGCGATCCCCAGGCCTCGACCCGCGCGAACCCCGTGCTCCGCGCGCCGGGCCAGGCGAAACTCGTCACGAAGCTGTGCCCCAACGGACACTGGGTCTACTTCAGTACCCTCGATAGCGATGACCACGGTACCGCGATCGACTTCCTGCTCCGTCGCGGCCTCTCCTTTGCCGAGATCCGCGCCCGCTACGGCCAGCCCGCGGGCACCGCGCGCGACTTCCGCCGCCACTGGCACGCGGCCGTACCGGACCCGGCGCCGGCCTGGCTGGTCGGCCGCGGCATCCGCCCGGAGACGCTCGCCGCCGCCCGGCCGCTGATCCGCCGCGACCGCCACGGCCGCGTCCTCTTCGCCCACCGCGACCGCCACCGCCGACTCACCGGCTTCGAGATCGGCCCGCCCGACGGCGCGAGACGCTTCGCCACCGGCGGCTCCCGCAGCCTGTTCGCCGTCCGCGCCGGACACGCCGCCGACCTGGAAACCCTCGTCATCACCGAAGGCGCCGTCGACGCCCTCAGCCTGGCCCAGATTGAGCAATGCCACCCCAGCCAGGCCTTCCTCTCCACCGCCGGCGCCCCCTCGCGCCGACAACGCGAGCAGATCGGACTCGCCGCCCGCACCCTACCCAACGTCCGCACCGTCGTCCTCGCACAGGACCACGACGAGGCCGGAGAGCGCCAGGCCGATACCTTGCGCCGCCAACTCGAAGTCCCCTCGCAGGTCGCGTTCCAGCGACGCCGTCCGCCCGAACACGCCGACTGGAACGACGTCATCTGCGCCGCCGCGACAGGCTGACGCCGCCGGAACGCCCGGGCCGGCGGGGTCACGGCGCACGCCTGTGCCGACGGCCAGCCGAAGCCTGCGCGGCGGCCGGAAGTCCCGGTCTCCGGACCCCGTTACGTAACGGGGCGCAAGGGATCAAGAAAGGCAACCCGATGGCACTGTCCAACGCCGAACGGCAACGGCGCTTTCGTCAGCGCCGGCGCGAGGGTCAGCCACCGGCGACGCGGCACCCGCCGCCGGACCGGCGCTCGCGCCGGCAGCGGCTGCACGACGCCATCGACGCCATCATCGCGATCCGGGAGGAATACCGCGACTGGCGGAACGCCCTGCCAGAGGCGCTGGAGACGACGGCAACCGCAGAACTCCTGGACCAGGCGATCGAGACCCTTGACGACCTCGACCTCGAAGCTTTGGCAGAACAGGAACTGCCCCGCGGGTTCGGTCGCGACGGGTGATGCGGGTACCCGCTGTAGCACCGTTACGTAACGCAGCGGCCAGACGGGCCGGAACCAACGAAGGCAGCGGCCGGCCGGCTCAAGGAGGCCGCTGAGCCACCCGCGATCCGTTCGGCGCCGAACGCGCCTTCCTGCCACCCGGCGGCAGGAGCTCCGGCAGCCGCACAATAGGGAAAGAAACGACCTTCGGAAAAGCGCGGCTTACCGCCAGAATCCCGCCGTTTTATTTCGCCGCCAACAGCCGCCAACAGTCTCACCGACGGTCGTGCCGGGCGGCGGCAATGACCCGCTGCACGGTCGCCCGCGCGAGGCGGAACTCCCGCGCGACCGCCGCCGGCTTCAGGCCAGCCTCCAGGGCGGCGAGGATCAGACGCTCCTGTCCCGGCGTCACCAATGCGGCGTTCGCCGCCGCCGGTCTCGCCCTTGCCGAAGCCGGCGTTTTCGCCGTCCGCTCCAGACGCGGACGGCCCGCCCGGCAGACCGCGCCTGCGTCGCCGGGCCTCTTCGGCCACGGCCTCCGCCAGGCGGTCCAGCTGTCCATCGTCCAGCAGACGCAGGGACCTGTTGAATTCCGGAGTGGTTGTTCGGAACATCGCGCTGCGCCAACAATCCGAGATTTAGTTGCAGGGGTTCGTTGGCCATGGCGACAACTCGCGGTGAAAGGAACGAGTCGCCAGCATCGGCACCGGCCGGAAGGCCGTCAGTGAACAATCTGCACGCGGCGCTTGTCGGATTTGTTCACACTGGAACGCAGCCTGTCCCAGCTATTCCCCGGGGATGGCTGCCCAGCTCACAAGCCGAAATCTTCCCGGAAACGGTCGATCTGGTGCATCCGCTCGTGCAGGATCGTCACGATGCCGATGTCGCCGTTCGAGAGCCATCGCCAATAGACGAAGTGCCGCTCAAAGCGGAAGAAGTAGCCATCGATGCCGAATTCGGCCGGAATGGGCCGCGATGGCGTCTGGTGGGTCGCGATGCCGTCGATGGCCTCGAACAGACCGGTGATGTAGCGGTCGGCCTGCTCGGTGCCCCAGCGATCCCGTGTGTAGCGATAGATCTCATCGAGCCGCCAGGACGCCGTCTCCTGGACGCGGACCTGGACCTCGGACACGCCGTCAGGTCCGGTTGCGCGCGATCACATCGGCTGCCGTCAGCGGCTTGTACGCCGATTCCGGCGCGGTAAAGGTGTGGGTCAGCTCGGCCTTGAGTCGCTTGAACGTCTCCTTCTCGGTGCGTTCCTTGTCGCGGCGGATCAGGTCCCGCACATATTCGCTGACGTTCTCGTAGGCACCGTGCTCGCCCACGTTGGCGGCGACGAAGTCACTGAGTTGGCCGCTGAGGCGAACCGTCATCGTCGTGGTTGTCGTTCGGGCCATGGATCGGTCCTCTTGCTGCTTGATGTATTCAATATAAATAAAAACGAATACACGCACAAGTTCTAACGTCGTGCTCCACTCGATACCGGCGCGCAGATAAAATGTTGAACTTGAGAGCCTCAGCGCAGGCGCATTACGACGATCCGGTTCGAGTTGGTTCCTCTCCGGTTGTTGTCGATGCCCCATGTATTCGAGGTCTTGGTGAATGTTTGCTCGTTGACGATGATGCAGACGGGCTCCCATGCCGTTCCGCGTGCCACCTCGGCGACCACTTGATCCAGCAACAGTGCTCCGTTTCGGATCTCTCCCACCTCGAAAGCAAACACGCTTCCTTGCGCCGAAATCGTCGCGACATTGTCTAGTGCCTCGCGCACAAGATCCTTCCAGGCCTCAAGCTTGCGAGTCTGCGTAATGGCAACCTGGTCAGGTTCGATACCCGCGAACCAGCACCGCATCCAGTTGTCGGCGCGGTAGTTGACGATATCCATGAACGGCGGAGAGGTGACCGACAGGGATACCGGCGGCCCGTCATAAACGAACGGGGTTCCGACGGGTTGCCGGAAGAACCCGAGGCTTTGCCCACTCGGCGCCTGGCGCGGCAGGTCACGCAGGAGCGAACGCGTCTTGCGCCGGATCAGGGCGGCAACGTCACGGTACTCCGGTAGCTGGTTGCGGCGCTCGTTGTTGATCCGTTGGCGCTCGATCGACATCGCCTGGTTGGGCGGCAGTGTGTAGACGGAAAAGAAGCCTCGGGAATGGCCGGTCAGGCGATTGATTGCCACCATCTGGATCCAGCGATCGACCGCGTCGGCTGAACCGGTCGAGCTGCGTTCGCAGAGGTAGTGGCGGAGGCGACAAATCTGGTTCAGCGTACGTTCGTGAAAGAAGACGTCGAAGCCCTTGGGCCCGGTGGCGGGCAGGTCCAGCGAAAGCCCGGCCAGCCGGGCGTCTACCGCTGCGACCGAGGGCGGGTCCAATCGGGCTTCCACCAATATGCGAGATAACGGATTGACGTCATTTCCCAGCGTCTGCCGCCCTTGCAGGGTGGCTTCCAGCAAGGTCGTGCCGCGTCCCATGAACGGATCGAAGACCACGTCGCCGGGGGCCGTCAACCGCGTGATGAAAAACCGTGGGAGTTGAGGTTTGAAGCAGGCCCGGTAGGAGATCTCGTGTAGCGAGTGGGCAGCCCGCTGCTTCGAGGTCCAGAACTCGTTCACGAAGACGGGTATGCCAGTGTAATCGCTGGTGGCTGTTGGTTTGCCGTACCTGCACCATCCTCTGACCTCGTCGAGGAAATCGTCGAGTGTCTGACAGCGAACATCAGTGGCAGCGATTTCGTACTGCACGGTCACGCTCTCAACAAGTCAAGAACTCTGGAGCGATTTACCTTCGTGCCGGTGCCGAGATATTGACTGCCATTCCACCAACGCACAGTTTCTGCGGACAATTTCAATACAGATATTGCGGGGCATCGCATGATGTCACTGACGATGTATGCCGTTATTTCGTCGAGTTTTTCGAAAAGGCCCCCTTCATTCATGCCGGATCGTGATGCTCGCCATGCCTCCGATCCTCCGTTCTTCCTGCAGCGTGACTGCTCACCCCTGCTGCGAGTGCACCGAACGCCCGTCAACACCACAACGCAGAGCCGCCGCCGAAAGACCACAGTACCCCTCCACCGCGCGAGAAACGATTTCGCCGCCAACAGATGTGCACCACCGCATCGGCTTGCCGCCGCCGCACCGCTGACGCCACGGTAACGGGTGTGGCGCGCCCCCTGCGCTCACGGGAACAGGTGAACGGAGAGCGCATCGTCGGCTATGCTGCCGTCAGCGTTCACTGCTGCGTTGTGGAACATGAGAAACGCGGTCCCTGGAGGCATGGACCAGGGGAAAGCAACGTTCTGCGCTGCGGGAACCGGCCCCGCACGAGTCGGGCGGCTGCTCCTCCTTCGGCCAGGAAACGGTTGGGGACACGGTCCATGGCGACCGTCGGCCGATCCGGCCGGCCCGGCGGGCCGCCAACGGCGGCGCGTGGCGACCCATCGGGAGGATCATGTCCACCGGGGGTCGCGCCCGGCCCGGTAGGCTTCCATGGCCTCGGCAAAGTCAGGCGCGGCCACGGCCAGCTCCTGCAACGCGAGATACTTCCGGAAGAACGGTTCCCAGCCAAGGTCGAAGCAGTCGGTGAGCATCTGTTTGGATGCCCGGCACCCCGTCGAGTTGGTACTGGCGTATTCGGATACCCAGCGCTCGAATTCTTCGAAAGCGGACTCTTCTTCGACCAGGTGATCCACCAGGCCGATCCGTTCGGCTTCCGTGCCGTCAATCATGTTCCCCCTGATGATCAAGGATTTGGCGCGCCCAAGTCCGATGTAGCGGGCAAGCCGGAAAGTTCCAAGGCCGGGAATGAGACCTTCCTTGATCGCCGGTAGTCCAAGACGCGCACCCGGCGTGCAAACCCGAATATCGGAAGCCAGTGCCAACTGGAGCCCGCCGCCGACTGCGTATCCGTGCACGAGGCAGATCACGAGCTTGTCCATGGTCTCGAAGGTGCGCAGGGCTGCGTCCCACATCATGAAGTAGCTCTGCTCGATCTTCCCGGCCGCAAGGTCCTTGAGATCGATGCCGGTGCAGAACGCCCGCCCGGCCCCGGTGATGGCGACCATGCGGGCGTCATCGTCGGCGGCGATCCGATTGGCGGCCGCCACCATCTCCCGGGCTCCGGTCATCGCCACGGCGTTCAGCAGGTGGGGTCGTGAAAGCTCCAGACGGACCAGTTGCCCGTCCTTCCGCACGTTCAGGGTTTCGTAGTGATCAGTCACGGCTCGTATCTCCCCGTACCGCGTCCTGCGCTGTCAGGCCGGGCAGCAGGACCAGTTATGTCCGAGTGGGCCCGGGGTCCAGCATACTGTCGAGGCCTGCCGATCGAATCCGGGCGGCGCGGTGTTGCCAGTGCGGGCCGCGATGGTTCATGCGGGCGAAGCGAGCGGGACCTGGCCGGAAGGTGTGCCTGCCGCAACCGGTCCAATCCCCCGGAGGCCGGTGTACCGCAAGCCCCCCCCCGCCGCCCCGAAGGGAAACGCCGGGCACCTCGGGCAGGGTCGGCATCATGCACCCGAGTGCGCGGAGGACCGCGCCCCGTCAGGACTGCACGGGGTGCGGCTTCTGCGAACGAACCTCCTCTCCGGCAGGTGCGATCCAGCGCAGAACCGTGTAGCCAAGGAGACCGGACGCCAGCGACCCCGACAGCACGCCGAGGCGCACCAGTGCCTGCTGGGCCGGATCGTCGAAGGCGAGCATGCCGATGAACAGGCTCATGGTAAAGCCGATGCCGGCCAAGGCTCCGGCCCCGTAGATGTGTACCCAGGTGACGCCCTCGGGCAGCCGGCAGAGTCCCAGCTTCACACCGGCCCAGCTCAGCCCGAACACCCCGATCTGATTGCCGAAGAACAATCCAGCGGCGATGCCGAGCGGAATCGGCGACAACAGGTCGGCAAGCGAGAGGGTGGCCAGGGGCAGCCCGGCGTTGGCGAAGGCGAACAGCGGCATGACAAACAGCACCACGAAACCGTACAGGCCGTGTTCCACCCGAATGAGCGGCGGGGTCGCCGCATCATCGTTCGTGCGCAGCGGAATAAAGAGAGCGACGATCACGCCGACCAGCGTGGCGTGTACGCCGGACTTGAGCATCGCCACCCACATCACCGCACCGACGAGGCCGTAGATCAGCAGGCGCGTCACGCCGGACAGGTTGAGCACCAGCAACACGGCGGCGGCGGCGCCAGCCAGGGCGAGTGAAGACTGAGACAGTTCCGCCGTATAGAAGACCGCGATGATCAGGACGGCGCCCACGTCGTCCATGACGGCAAGCGCCAGCAGGAACACCTTGAGCCCCGGGGGAACCCGGCTGCCCAGCAGCGCCAGCACGCCGATGGCGAAGGCGATGTCCGTCGCGGCCGGAATGGCCCAACCCTGCATGGCCGCCGAATCGCCGGCGTTCAGGGCGGCGTAGATCAGTGCCGGGGCGCCCATGCCGCCGAACGCGGCGAGCGCCGGCAGCACGGCCTGACGCCAGGAAGAGAGGTTGCCTTCGATGAGTTCCCGCTTGATCTCCAGCCCGACCAGCAGGAAGAACAGCGCCATCAGACCGTCGTTGATCCAGAGCAGCAGCGGCTTTTCCAGGACCAGGCCCCCGACCTGGACGGATACCGGGGTGGTCAGCAGGGCGTCATAAAGAAAGGCAAGCGGCGAGTTGTCGAGTGCCAGTGCCGATACGGCGGCGAGCATCAACAGCACACCGCCGGCAGCTTCATGCTTCAGCAGCACCGACAAACGGCCGATCAGGTTGGGCATACCTTGGTCTTCGCTGGCGTGGCGGCGGACGGGGGCGGGGCGCGCCGGAGGAATCGGGCAGATAGCTGCCGGGAACTCCCTTTCCATATGGGGTTCCGGCAACCGCGTTCACAAGGGGCCCCTGGATGATTCGGCGGTACGCAGGATGCGCTGTGGCCGTGATCCGGCCGCCCGGTCTTCATGGCGTCCATTCCTTGCGGGATACCGTCCGGCCGGTCCCGCCATGCGTGCGACCGGTCTGGCCGCCGGACCCGCCGCCGCCCGGGTGACCGTTTGCCCTCCGAGCCGATCGGGTCCGCCGGTCCGGTGCTGCCGTGGAGGTGGCCGGGGTGCGGACCCGCTGGGCGCTGGGGTCAGGTCCGGACCGCGCAAGGTCGCAATCCGGCCAGGCCGCGCTCAGGGAGAGGATGACGGACGGGGCTTTCCGAACGGGTCGCGGGCCAGGAAACCGCCACCGGCCTCCATCAGGGTACCATCCGCCGTGTCGAAATGATAGGTGTGGCAGGTACCGCAGGCGGCCAGGGTGGTGTCGTCGCTGTGACAGGTCGTGCAGGTTTGCTGCGAAACCGGAGCAAATCCGGCAGGGCCCCGGGCCTCCCCGGCGGCCTCGACCACGCGATGACAGGCGACGCAGCCGGTGTCGGCGATCGCCTGGCGGTGAGAGCGGTGGGAAAACCGCTGCAGGTGGCCAGACGGGAAAGGTTGGGTACGGGTCAGGGTGCCGGTTGACGCCTCCCGCGCGCCCGGCGGTCTCGGGGCGGGCCGCAGGTCGGCTTCGTGCGAACCTCGTGCGAACCAGTGAACCCGTGGCGGCCGGCCGGTGTCGGCCTGGTCCGGTCCCGAGGCATGGCACTTGCCGCAGACCACGGGCCCGTCGTCATCCACCAGGAATGCGAGGAGCGCGCCGCCGGCCGGGGCGGCCGCGGCCGTGATCCAGGCGTGGAGGAAGCGGTCGCCATGCCCGGTCGGTCGGTACAGCAGCGCCAGTTCCTGAAGGTGCCAGCCGCCGTAGCGGAGCCACTCGTCGATGCTGTCGGCCCCTTCGGGTTCGTACAGTTCGGTCTCGACCGCGTTGGTCGGCAATTCCTCTCCGCCGCCACGACGGTCGAGTTCGTCGGCGAGCGTCGGGAACCACAGGTCGGCAGCCTGCCGAATCAACTCGAAGGGAAGCGAGCCGGCCAGGGCGGCCCGGTCGGCGGCCGGCAGCCCTCCGGCCGGAAGGGCGTCCGCAGCCTCGACCAGGACCGCGGGTCCCTGCTGCACGAGGTCGCCGAGCAGCCGCTTGAAGGCCCAGGCGAGCCGGGTGACCGCTGCCCGTTCCGCTTCGCCCGCGTCCGCAAGATCCAGCAGATCCAGTCCGGCCAGAGCCTCGAGGTCGCGCGCCTCCAACCGGCCGCCGGCGGTCAGCAGGAACCGGAGAAACGGGTTGATCTCGGCCTCGGCGTACAGCGGCCAGTCACCGATCTCTGCGTCCTCCAGTGCCTCCAGGTCGAGTCCCGGAGGTGCGAGGACCTGGAGATAGGGTTCACGACCGGCCGGGTCGGTGATGTCCTTCTCATGGCAGGCGGCGCAGGTGCCGAACCCCTGCACTTCCATGGTTCCGCGATCATCGGCGGCGTGACAGGCGCCGCAGCTTTCGGGGGGAGTCACGCCATCCCTGGCCGCGGCCGCGAAATGCCGGCCGAAGTGCGTGTGGTGGTCGAACGCCACCCTCGGACGGGCGGAGTGCGGGTAGGCGGAAAAGGGCGGATGCCCGGAGAATCCGTCGAACGGATAGGCGTGGCACGCCTGGCATTGCGCGTCGGTCATCGCCGCCGGGGCCTGGTCCCGGCCTTCGTGATCGCGGTGGCAGGCCATGCATGGAATCCGGGCTTCGGTCATCGGCTCCGTGCGCACGCCGGCCGGGCGGAAGGCTTCGATCAGCTCCGCCGCCCAGCGGGTTTCGAGGGCGGGTGTGCGCGCCCGCTCCCACGCGGTCCACTGCCGGTCTCGGGGCGCCGGGTTCCCCGCCGGAACTTCCAGGTCGACGCCGTGCGGGAGGAGGCTGGCCTCTCCGAACTGGTGGCAGTTCATGCACTGGCGGGAATTCGCCAAATGTGTCCGTCCGCCGGCCAGCCCTGCCTGCAGCGTTGCCGCTGCCCATGCGAGGGTCGGATGCGTGACGTCGGCGTGGCATTGCGTGCAATCGTCCTCAAACGCTGCGTGCGGGCCGGTGAGGGGGCCTGGTGACACACCGAGCTGGGTGAAGAACAGGACCAGCCCCAATCCCAGGGCGAGGAGGCCGGCGGACCGCCAGGTTGTCTTGAGCTTGCGGCGGACCGTGGTCCGGGGGGAGCAGGAGTCGGGCGGGAAGCAGCAGGAACCGTCCGGCAGGGGGCCCTTCTCGCAGGGGCCCCCGCGCGCGATCGGACGGGTGCAGGCCCAGCGCCCGCCCGTCCGCTCCGGACGGCACTCGGCGCGTTCGGGGCAGCGACCGGCCGCCGTCGGCCCGAACCGGCAGGGCTGGCCCGGGCGGCCGCATTCCCAGTCGTCCTGGGAGAATACGAACGCATCGACGGGATGGCGGGTCATGGTCATCCCCCGAACGCGCGCACGAACAGGACGTGGAACCCGGTCAGCACGACCGCGACCGCCGCCGCCGGCACGTGCACGAACAGCCACCCCCGCTGCAGCCAGTGCAGGGCCCAACGCTGGTCCAGCAGGTCTTTCTCGATCACGACGGACCGAAGCCGGAGAAAGTGCTCGTCCTGGCGCAGGGTGCTGCCGGCATGGTCGAGCTGCGCCAGCAGGTCCGCCAGCGGCCGCGGAGAGCCCATCCAGTGGGCCCACAGGTACCGCGGCGCCGCCAGAAACGCCACCAGCCGCTGGGCGTAGAGGTGGGCCAGCAGGGGCGGGCAGCCGTTCTCCACGATGCGGCCAAAGGCGGTGGCGGCGGAAGCGGCCAGCTCGTCGCGGTGATGGGCGATTCGGGGATAGGGCAGCGCGTCCCATTCCCGCTGCCGGAGGCCGCCCAGTCGTTCGTACGCCAACCCGGCGAACCCCGATGCCGCGAGCAGCGCAAACGCGACCCAGAGCACACGGTGAAGGCCGCCGGCCGGAAAGCCGCCCGCGTGGATGACGAACACCACGACCGCGATCCAGCCGAGATGGAGATGCAGCTGCCGCAGGGCGGACGCCCGATGACGGCCGTCAGGGCGTCCGAGGCCGGGGAGGAACTGCAGGGCGAGGAGCGCCGCCAGCGCCCAGCCGCTCCAGTGGCCGGGCGCGAGCAGGGCGGTATCGACAAGGTCGATCCATACGAGCAAGGCCAGCGCCGCGCCGCCGGCCGCGGTCCAGCCGGCTGCGGCCCGCGCCCACGCCGGCCGGGCAACGGGCGGCGCGGCGGGTTCCTGTCGGCGCGGATTGTCCGCCGACCGGCCGCTCATCGTTGTCCGCTGCGCACCTGCCGAAGCGAGGCCCCGCGCGCCAGAAGCGGGACCAGGTCATGGTCGGTCAGGTCGAGCCGGGCCACGGCGTCGTGGGGGCAGGCCCGCACGCAGGCCGGGCCGGCTGCCGTGCCGATGCACAGATCGCATTTCACGGCGACCGGGACGGCCTGCTCCTTCTGCTCGGTATCGCGCCCCATCTCGACCAGACGGATGTTGTCGTACGGACAGGCGACCGCACAGGTTCCGCAGCCGATGCAGAGTGATTCCGACACGATGATCTCGCCGCTCGACTTGCGGAAGATCGCGTCGGTCGGACAGTTGACCAGGCACGGCGCCTCGTCGCAGTGCATGCAGGCATTGGCCACGGCATAACCGGCCCGGGCCGGACCGGCCCGCACGAACCGCGGCACGCCGGCATGGGTGTCGGCGCAGGCGCGCACGCACGCGTCACAGCCGACGCAGCGGGCCTGGTCGATGACCATGGCCTCTCGTCCGCGGACGAAGTGGTGGTCGACGAGGAAATCCACGAGGCGCGCTTCGTTCGCGTGGGTGCGCAAGAGTTCCTGCGTCACCGGGGCCGAATCGTGCAGGTCGAGGCCGGCGGCCGGATCGACGTCCGCGATCTCCTCGTCCGTGAGGAAGGGGAGGCAGTGCTCGACCGTCGCCTCGCTCGAGAGGGCCAGCAGGCTGATGTTGCCCAGGAGGTCAAGCGATACCGGGCTGGCCGGATCACTCCGGTCGCCGGCGAGGGCCGCCAGGCCGAACATGTCGCCGCGGCGCACGAAGCCGACGCTTCGGCTCTGTCCGGACGAGAGGCGGCGGATTCGTCCGAACCCGGAGACGATCAGAAACACTTCCCGCGCGACCTCACCCTGATGGACGGCGGTAACCTCCGACGTGCCGCCACCGGAGAACCGGAATTCCGCGCCGGCCATGAGGTGGTCAAACGAGGCCGCGGGCAGGAGCGAGAACGCCGGCGCGGCAAACCTGCCGGAACGGATCAATTCGATGATCCGGGCCCGGCACCGGTCGTTGACCGCCCGGCGTACCGGGTCGCACAGGCCCATCAGGTCGCGCATGCCCCGCCAGTGCAGGGCCAGCAGCCGGACCGGCGACTCGGCGAAGACGGTGCGGGGAAAGGGGGAGCGCGTGAGCACCGCGAGGGCGCCGATGATCGTATCGCCGGCAGGGGTCAGGCGGATGGTCTCGCAGGCCTTCCGGACGGCATCGACGTCCGGAAGCGTCTGCCGCACCTGGTGATCGACGACCACGATGTCGTCTTCGCTCCGCCGGTTCCAGAACCGCCAGAACGGTCGTGCCGGTTCCGGTGCAAAGAGCGGACGCGGGGTGGTGGCGTCGACCATGCCGGCGGGGTCGTCGACGACTTCGCGAAGCGACCCCTCGAGGAGGAAACCGAGTACGTTTCCATAGTCGCCTTCGCGAAAGATGACGTCACCGGCCTTGAACGCGACCGGTTCGGCGTAGCGGTCCAGGATCTCGAGAAATCGCGACCGGCCCTCTCCGGCGGCGGCCGCAGCGAGCAGCGGCGACTGATCGACGGCCGCCTGAACGGCTTGCCGGGCCTTGCCGGTCAGGCGTTTGAACATCAGGAAGCCCGAGCCTCCCCGGCGTCGGCCGGGAGCCCGGACGGAACCGGGCGGCTTCCCTGGCCGACAGGAGGAGGCGGCCCGCCGGGCCCGGAGTTGCCCCGAACGGTACGGGCGCACCGGGTCATGGCGGCGGGTGCCCCCCGAACGTCAGGGATGGGCAACCTCTCCGACGTAGGCATCCGGTCCGGGCAGCACCGGGTCGAGGGCCTGCAGCCCGGAACCGTCCCGTTCGAGGAGCTGCCGGGCCTGCAGGTCAATAGCGGCCGCGGCAGCCCTCAGGTCGTCCGCGGGGGCATCCATCGACGGCACGGCGGCGATCATGGCCGTCAGTTCGGGCACCTCCGGGAGCCGGGTCGAGGCCTCCTGCAACCCGGCCGCAGCGGTGTCCGCCCGGGTGCGCAGGTATTGCGCGTACCGGCCATCGGGCTCCTGTACCTTGGCCAATGCCTCCAGCGAGGTCGCGAGCGTGAGGGAGAGGCCCGCGAGATACAGCATCCGCCGCCGCTCGGGCGGCGCCTCGTCATTGGTCTTTGTCTCCCAGACGTTGTGACGTACCTCACCCATGGCCCAGGACAGGAGTTCGAACTTCTCGCCGACCGGGTGTCCGCCGACATTGATCAGTTCCTCGTGGCCGGTGGAGTGGCAGGCCAGGCAGTTGGCCGCCAGCCGGTACAGGTGATGCGGCCGGATCATGCCGGCCGCCTCGGATTGCGCCCATCGCGCCTGCACCTCTTCGGGGGTTTCCTGCCCCTCCTTCTTGCCGCTGAACTCGCTGTGCACCTTGAGCCAGTCGCGGGAGGCATTGTGGCACGTTTCACACGAAATCCCGGCAATGACCTTGGGCCGCTGCCCGGTTTGCTGGACCGTGTAGTGGCAGGACGCACACAGGCCTTCGGGGTCCTTGATGCGCTTGACGCCAAGTTTCTTCGCGAAGGACCTGCCTTCCTTGGTGCGGTGACTCTTCTTGATCAGCGTGTGATGAAGGGACCGTTCCCAGGCCTGGGCGGATCGCTTGTGGCACTCCGCGCATTCCTTGGGCCCGGTGACCGCACCGCTGTCGATTCCGGGGCCCAGAAACCGGTACAGGCCCTCATCCGCCGGGGCGGGCTGCATGCCCCCGAACAGCAGGATTCCGGCCAGGGCGGCGGCCAGGGGAAGGCGGTGCGGGCGGCGGGCAGCACGGCGCCGCACGGCGCCGCCGGCGGCCGGGACGGGGGTACCGTCGAACGGGCGGCCCGGACCAGGTTCGGTCAGGCTGCCATCCTGGCCGGCGGCATGATCACCGGGTGCCCCCAACCGGCACGCCGGTTCGGGCGCACCGGTCGGGCCCGCTGCGCCGATTCGACCGCCGCGGCGCGAAGATCGTTTTCCAAAACCTGTGCGACGCATCTTGCGGGCCCCACAGCAAAGCGCACCGGAGTCTATCACCATGCCGGCGATTGGCACCTTGAACCTTAGAATCCCGCGCGGGCGGTCCGGATGAATGCGCCGGCCCCAATTTGTCCTCCGATATCCCCGGTCAGGTTTCGCCAGCCCGGGTTATCGAACGCCCGGCCTTCCGGCCACGGCCCGTATCGCGGTGCGGTGCCGGCACGGTTTCCTGAACCTGATCACGGGTCAGAATGGCGCCGCGGCGGCGGGCGGGCGGTGCCGGCACGGTTTCCTGAACCTGATCACGGGTCAGAATGGCGCCGCGGCGGCGGGCGGGCGGCGGCGGCCGGTCCGGACGTGACCGGGCCACGATTGCGCCAGGCGTGAGGGGGCGAGCCCGGCGCCGGCTCGGTCCCGACGCGGCCCGTGATCGCGGGCGGTGTCGACCCTGACACGTCTTCCGGACGAGGTGCGGCGCGATCTGTCCCGGAGCATCGGCGGCCGGCCCGGCCGGGTGCAGCCGCTGGCCCGCGCCGCGGCGGCAGGAGAGGCAATTCCCGTTGCATTTCTCCGGTACCCGAGCGTGGCTTCGATCCGGATTCTGTGCTATCATCAGGGCCGAATCGCTTGCTCGGCGGTCATCCTGGCTGACCCCCGCATGAACCTGATCACGGTTGGTGGCCGAAGGATGCGGCCGGTTCCCGGAACGTAGCAGGACGGGTCCCGATGGTGCGAATGTTCGGGGTGCTCGCCGCCGGTATTTTCGGGGCAGCGATGCTGTCCGGTGCGCCCTCGCCACTGGCCCGGTCCATGGTTTCCGAACCGGCTCCGGCGGCCCTGGGCATGCTCGGCAAGCGGTTGTTCTACGACCCTCGACTGTCGGGTGACACGTCCCTCGCGTGTGCCAGTTGCCACCGTCCGGAGCGGGCCTTCACCGATGGCGAGTCGCTGTCGGCCGGCTATCCCGGTGCCGGGCATTTTCGCAACACGCCGACGCTGGCCAACGTCGGTAAGCGCGAGGCATGGTTGCATGACGGGCGGATCGGTACGTCGCTGAATGACGTGACGCGGGAGATGCTCACGGAAACCTATCTCATGAACATGGACATGCGCCTCATGCAGGAACGCCTGAAGCAGGATCCGGCGTATGTCGCCATGTTCCGTGCGGCCGGGTTGGGAGAGCCGTCGGCCGGGGGCGCCCGACAGGCCCTTGCCGCGTTCCTGGAAACCATCGAATCCCGCGGTGCCGACGTGGACCGCGGCACCCTGTCCGAGGCGGCGGAGCGCGGGGCGGAGCTGTTCGCCGGGCGCGCGGGCTGCAGCCGCTGCCACACGGGCCGCCGCTATACCGACGATCAGCCGCACAACACCGGAGTCCCCGACAATCCGGATATCTGGGCCGACCCCCTGCGGCATTCGGCATTCGTGGCCTACGCCAAGTTCATGGGGATCGCGGACTACATGAATCTGCGCGCCGACCCCGGCGCCTACGTGCGGACCCACCGGCCGGAGGCCCGGCGGAGTTTCGTCACGCCGACGCTCCGCGAACTCCGCTGGACCGCCCCCTACATGCACAACGGGGTGTTCAGGACGCTGGAGGAAGTGGTGGCCTTCTACAATTCGGGCGGCGGTGACGACCCCCTCCAGGACCCCCGGCTGGTCCCGCTGGGCCTGCGCACCGGTGAGCAGGCCGACCTGGTGGCGTTTCTGGAGGCGTTGAGCGGGCCGACCTTCGACGACGATGCGTTCGTCTGGCGCGCGGACGATTACGACTATGCGCCGATCGCGAACTGGCTCGACGAGCCGAACTGAGAACGGGGGCATGAGAAGTCCCGGTACGCCGATTGCGGTGATCGCTGTCTGGCTGCTGGCGGCGCCGGTCGCGGCCGGTCCGCGGCCGGAGGGCCTGGCACCGCTCGGCCCCCCGCCGGTGCCGGCCGACAATCCGATGTCGGCGGCGAAGGTCGAGCTCGGCCGCCTGCTCTTCTTCGACCCCATTCTCTCGGGCAACGGCGCCATGCCCTGCGTGGCCTGTCACGACCCGGCCGCCGGATGGTCGGTGCCGACGGCGGTCAGTATCGGTTATCCGGGCTCGGTGCACTGGCGCAACAGCCAGACCATCATCAATTCCGCCTACTACGGAAAGCTGTTCTGGGCCGGAGCTTCGCCGTCCCTGGAGGCGCAGGCCCGCTCGGCCGCCCGCGGGGCGGTCGCCGGCAACGGCGAGGACGACATGATGGAGGCGCGGCTGGCTTTCGTGCCCGAGTACCGGCAGCGCTTCAGGGACGTGTTCGGCGACGACTGGCCCAGCATCCGGCACGCCTACATGGCGATTGCGGCGTTCGAGCGGACTCTGGTCCAGACGGACACGCCGTTCGACCGCTATCTTCGCGGTGACGACGCGGCGCTGAACGAGGCGGAGAGGCGCGGCCTCGCGCTCTTCGCCGGGAAGGCCGGCTGCATTGCCTGCCATCATGGTCCGCTGCTCTCCGACGAGCGCTACCACAATCTCGGCGTGCCCCGGTACGGGGGTTGGGAAGACGACCCCTTCGCCCAGATCACCTTCCGTTTCGAACTGTATGCGAAAGGTTCGTCCGAGGACTTCTACCGCCGCACCAAGGACGATCCGGGTCTCTATTTCCGGACCAAGGTGGAATCGCACCTCGGCAAGTTCCGCACACCGAGCCTCCGCTACTCTGCGTATACGGCGCCGTACATGCACAACGGCATGCTGGCGACACTGCGCGATGTGGTGGCGTTCTACAACGCCGGCGGCGGCGAGAACGAGTTTGCCGCAACCAAGAGCCCGCTGCTGCAGCCGCTCGGGCTGACCGATGCCGAGATTGACGACCTCGTGGCCTTTCTCGGCAGCCTTTCGGGCGAGGAAATCCTGATGGATGCGCCCGACCTGCCCGAGGTCCGGCCGCTTCCGCCGGCCGCCCGGGACTGAAGGACGCGCGCCATGACGATTGATCGCCAACTCCCTGCGGACGGGCCCGGTCCCGGCCGCGCTGCGGATGCCGATGGGATCCCGCCCTGCCTGATGAACCGGCGCAGCCTGCTGCTGCTGGGCGGGCTCGCGACGGCCGCCGTGACGGTGGGGATTCCCGGGTTGGGACGCGCGGAGGTCCCGGCGGTGGTCGCCACCTATCCGCGCAAGTTCATCGCGAAGCTCTCCGAGCTCCGGACGGACGAACCGGTGGATTTCCTGTACCCGGATGACGGCGAGTACTCCGAATCGATGCTGGTCAAGCTCGGCACCCGGGCCGGCGGCGGCATCGGGCCGGCTCGTGACGTGGTGGCCTTCAGCTACACCTGTACCCACCAAGGGGGTCCGCTCCAGGACACCTACCAGGCGGAGGCGAAGGCGCTCGGTCCCTGTCCGCTGCACCTGACCACCTTCGATCTGGTGCGCCACGGGATCTTCATCTCGGGCCAGGCCTACCAGTCGCTGCCGCAGGTGCTGCTGGAACTGGAGGGCGACGACATCATCGCCACAGGCATGTTCGGCCTGATCTACGGCCGGTACGACAACCTTCAGGGCTGAGGAATCCCGCCATGGCCACTCCCTACTACGTACCCGAGGAGAGTGTTCCGCTCCCCCCGCCGGACGCAGAGGTGATCTCGACCGCCTGCGACTACTGCATCGTCGCCTGCGGCTACAAGGTGTACCGCTGGCCGGTGCGCGGCGGCAAGGTCGGCGGGCCCGCCGCCGAAGAGAACGCCTTCGAACTGGACTTCCCCGTCGAACCGCTCGGCCCCTGGGTCGCGCCGAACCAGCACAACATCGTGCTGCACAACGGCGAGCCGCATCACATCGTCATCATTCCGGATACGGAAACCGAATTCGTCAACTATACGGGGAACTCCTCGATTCGCGGCGGGGCGATCGCGCAGAAGGTCTACAACCCGGAGACCCCGACCCGCGACCGGTTGCGCTCGCCGCTGATCCGGATGTCCGGCGTGCTGATGCCGGTGCCGTGGGATTTCGCGCTCGACATCGCCGCCGAGGTCGGCAACCACGTGCTCGCCCGGCACGGTACCAACGCGTACTGCGTCAAGACCTTTTCCTACGGCTATCTCGAGAACACCTACGCCATCACCAAGTACGCCCTGCGGCATGTCGGCACCCCCAACTTCACGTTCCACGATACGCCGTCCGACGTGACCTCGACGCCCGGTTTTCGTGACGCCGGTTTTGACAACTTCGCACCGGCCTACGAGGACTGGCGGGACGCCGAAGTCCTGCTGATGTGCGGGACCGACCCCTACGAGACCAAAACCATCCTGTTCACCGACTGGATCATGGTCGGGATCGAGCGGGGGCAGAAGGCGATCTTCCTGCTGCCGCGCCGCACCGCCGGCGTGGCCTGGGCGGAAAGCAAGGGCGGCATGCTCATCGACATTCAACCGGGCACCGACCTGCCGGTGGTGCTGGCGATTGCCCGGGTCATCGTCGAGAACGGCTGGGAGGACCGGGAATGGATCCGCGACTGGGTCAACAATCGCTGGGAGAGTTCCTCGGGCGGCGGGCAGGGCACCCGCAATACGCCGTGGCAGTGGCGGACCACCTGGGGCCGGTTCCAGACGGACGGATTCGAGGACTGGAAGAACTGGCTGCTGGCCCAGGACTACGCGGCGCCGGAGAAGGCGGCCGCGATCGCCGACATCGACGTGCAGAAAATCTACACCGCCGCCGAGTGGATGGCGAAGCCGCGGCCGGACGGGTCGCGGCCGAAGACCTCGATCATGATCGAAAAGGGGTTCTACTGGTCCAACAACACCGGCAATACCAATGCGATCGCTTCGCTCGGGATCGTGTGCGGCTGCGGGGGCCGACCCGGCCAGATGATCGGCCGCGCCGGCGGGCATCAGCGCGGCATGCTGCGCGGCGGCCGCTATCCGCGCAACAAGAGTCCGGAGAAGCTGCCGGGCCGCCGGCGTCGAGCGCTGGATACCGACCGGTATCTCATGTCCGGCCACACGCGGCTGGCCCACGTCATCGGCACGACCTGGGTACAGGCGATGTGCGGATCGCAGTCCCTGCAGGCGAAATTCGACGAACTGACGGCCCGGAATCCGCATCAGGTGCAGAGCTTCGATCAGGCGGACATCGTGGAGACCCTCAAGCGCCGGGTCGACTCCGGCGGCATGGTCGTGTGGAACCAGGACATCTACCTGGTTGACCCCATCGGTGCGCGCTACGCCGATATCGTCTTCCCGGCCGCCGGATGGGGGGAAGAGACCCTGACCCGGGCCAACGGAGAGCGGCGCATCCGGCTGTACCCGAAGTTCTACGATGCGCCGGGCGCGGCGCGGCCGGACTGGTGGATCGTCGCCCAGCTGGCCCGCAAAATGGGGTTTGAGGGGTTTGACTGGAAGGATTCGAACGAGGTGCTGGAGGAAGGGGCGCGGTACTCGCGGGGTACCCGGAAGGACTTCTTCGCGGTCAAGCTGGCCGCCCGGCGCGAGGGCAAGACCCTGCACGAGAAGTTTCGGGAGTTCGGCAACAACGGGATCCAGGGTCCCGTGCTGGCCCGTCCGGACGGTACGCTGGAAGAAACCCGAAGGCTCCACGACGTGCACCGGTCGCTGCCCGAAGACGGGCCGGCCGGCAGCACCGTCTTCACGAAGAAGCTCACCCGCTTCAATACCCAGACCGGCAAGCTGAACCTCCAGAAGGCCCCCTGGGACCTGTTTGCCAGCTACTGGGAGTGGCTCAAGCCGCGCTCCGGCGAGATCTGGATCACGTCGGGGCGCATCAACGAGCGCTGGCAATCCGGTTACGACGATCGCCGCCGCCCCTATATCGTGCAGCGCTGGCCGGAGAACTGGATCGAACTGCATCCCAGCGACGCCGCGGCCCGCGGGGTCGAATCCGGCGATTACGTGATGGTCTACTCCGAACGGATTCCGGTCCAGACCGAAACCATCCTCGGCGTCGAGTCAGACGATTTCGATTTTGCTTCCCTGCTGCGGAACGGCTACATCGAACTGACCCGCGCCGCCATCACGGCGGTGGCAATCGTGACGCCGGCGGTGAAGCGGCGCGTGGGCTACATGGATTTCCTGCACGCCAGCCAGCCGGCCAACGCACTGTCCGGGCGCGTGGTCGACTGGGTAAGCGGGAACTACAACTACAAGATGGGTGTGGGGCGGATCCGGCGTCTGGGCGAGAGCCCGTACAAGCACCAGTACCGCAGCCTGTCCTTTGCGCGCCGGGATCTCGTCTAGCGGGTACCGGCCGCGCGGCGCGATGGCCGGCACGCCCGTTCCCGGGGGTACCGCCGGGGGGCAGGCGATCGCGTGCCACCTCCGGGCCCCCGAGGAAGCGATCCGCTGTGCCGCCGCCCGTGCCCTCGGCCGGATCGGTGATGCCGGCTCCGCGCCGGTACTGACGGAGGCCCTGAGCGATCCGGATCCCGATGTCCGGACCGATGCGATGGCGGCCCTCGAGCGCTGCGCCCGGCCCCGGGATGCTGCGGCCATCCGGAACTCGCTGGCCGGCGATCCGGTGGCCGAAGTTAAGATCGCTGCCATTCGCGCGCTTGCGGGTCTGCGCGATTCGTCTTCGGTTCCCTTGTTGCGGAGGCTGGTGCGGGGCCGGTGTGAACCCGACGTTGTGTGGGAGGAGCCGGAAGGCTCCTGGGACGACTGGCTCGACGTTCAGGTGGCTGCGATCCGTGCCCTGGGGGCGATCGGTGCCAGCGACGCGGCCCGGGATCTGATCGAAGCCCGGGAAGATGAGGCCGGTCAGGATCTTGACCACGTGGTGTTCGCTTCGTTGGCGCACATGCCCGGGCGCGGCTTCGCTGCATTGTGCGGCTTTCTCAGGGATGGCAACGCGCGGGTCCGGGAGCGCGCCCTGGCCGCCCTTGCGTCGGTCGACCGCAAGGCGTTGCGCCCGTTGCGCGACGCCCTTGCGGGTGATTCCCATGCCGCCATCCGGCGGATCGCGGTGGACTGCTTTGCGGCGGGAGATCCGGTGCTGGTCGGTCTCGCACGGTCGGATCCGGACCCTTCCGTCCGCTGCGCGGCTGTGGCCCGGGCCGCACCGGTATGCCGGGAGGTCGTGCACGCCGCGCTTCGAGACCCCGACGAGACGGTGCGCGCCGCGGCGCTCGAAGTACTCGCAAGCGAGCCTGCGGCCCCTCCGGACGCCGAACTTGCCGTCAATGTGGAGGCCTGGATGCAGGTTGCGGGGGTGCCACTGGCCGCCGTCTGCGCGACCGTGCTACCGGTACTTGCCGGTGCGCGTGGGGTCGCTCCCCTGCGGGCCGCGGCTCTCGATGACGAACGGCATCCCGAAGTACGGATCGCGGCCGTTCGTTCGCTCGGAACCATCGAGACCACGGAAGCCGTTGGTGCGCTGCGGTCGGCGGTCGTGGACCGTTCGCCTCAGGTGCGGGTCACGGCCCTGGGCGCCCTAGCGGCCTGCACCCGGTCCGCTTCGGAAGAGACGCGCCGTCCCGCACTCGCTGTCATGGTCGATGCGATTCGCGGAGATCTCGGGATTCCGGCGCCGGACGGGGAAACCCGGGTCGAACGCCCGTCGCCGGGCGCCGTTCGGAATCCTGCCCCGGAAGCGGATACCGGCGATTCGCCCTATCCCCGTTCCACGCTGCAGGCCATCGGGGTGTACGGTGCTCGGGATGTCGGGCAGCGGGGGCCTGTCGGGGCGGGGCGGGGGCAGGATGCGTCGCTCGGACGGGAACGCAGACGGCGCGCCGGACGGGCTGCGGCGCAAGCCCGGGATGACGGACCGGCCGACCGGATCCTCGAGATTCGTCTGGCCGCATTGCGCCAGGCCGCTGCCTGTGAGGGGGAAGAGATCGAGGGGGCGGTGGCGGACACCGTGGCGGCGGCGGTGCCGGAGCTGCGGGCGGCGGCGCTTGCTGTCATTGCACGCCGCGCGGTGCCGCTGTCGGAGGCCTTGACGGCCAGGTCAATCGCGGCGTTGAAGGACCGGGAACCGGGGGTTCGCGCTGCCGCTGCAAGCTCCCTGGCCCATGTGGCGCAGGCGACCCGCCATCTGCGTCCGCTTCTGGACGATGCCGATGCGGCCGTGCGGGCGGCGGCCGTTGCCGTGGTCGCGGCTGCCCGCCCGCATCTGGCCTTCGCCGGTTTCCGGGACCCTTCGCCGCTGGTTCGGCGAGCGGCTGTCGACGGCACGGCGGCCGGTGGCGGCCGCGAACCCCTGAAGGCGGGCCTGCGCACGCTGATCGAGAAAGGCTGGTCAGACAGTCTCCGGGAAGCGTATCACCGCTACCCGGTCGTCCGGCACCTGCTCCTTGACCTGCTGGGCGAGGAGCGGGCGTTGTCG
Source organism: Alphaproteobacteria bacterium (assembly GCA_965203385.1). Lineage (GTDB taxonomy): Bacteria > Pseudomonadota > Alphaproteobacteria > TMED109 > TMED109 > VXPW01. The sequence continues at coordinate 95,189 of OZ241893.1, read as the reverse complement.
AGGCAGGGCGTCCTGAGGGCACTGGAGGCGCTGGGGCAGCCCGCCTGAACCTGAAGCGGGCGCCCACCCCCGGGCAGGATGATGGGGGTGGGCATCACGGAGGTTGGCACCCTCGCGCTCAGCGGCCGGGGTCAGTGCGACTGGATGGCCTTGACGTGGCCGTGAAAGGCCACCCCGTTGATCATGCCTTCCGCTCCTTCCGACACGAATCGGAGCCCCTTGACGTCATACGCGGTTCCATTGGGGTTGTACGCCTTGACGCCATATTGGACGCCGCCGGCACCGAGGGCCTTGATGTGAATGATGTTCCCGTCCCGGCCGACGCCCTTGACGTCAAGCAGCGTGTCGTCGGCATCCAGGGCCTTGATAGCCAGCAGGGTGCCGTCTCCGGCAATCGCCTTTACCGAAAGATACTCGCCACCCTGGTCGATCAGCTTGATGGGAAGGATCGATCCGCCCACCCGGGCTTCGACACTCTTCAACTGGTCACTGCCGACACTGAGGCCCGCCTTGACGTCGTGCAGTGCGCCGTTGCTGTCGACGGCCTTGATGCGCAAGAGCGCCCCGGCCGGGTCGAAGGCCTTCACGTGCCACACCTCTTCGGCGACCGCAAGGGGTACAACCAGGAACAGGGCCATGGCCGCTGCAAGCAGAGTCTTCATTTCGTCTACCTTTTTCGTGGTTTGGGCAGATGCCCGGATACCTGAAATGACGTCACGATTATAGATGGTTACGCACGATATTGCAAGGTTTCAGGAAACGTCGGTACAAGATTCCCGGGTTGAGGTTCCGGGCCGGATTTGCTGGTTGCGATGATGCCGCCATCGGCTTCCTCGCAACCTGACCGGCGGGATCCCCGGTGCAACTGCTGCCGGCCGGCGGGTCAGGGATCACCGGATCCGCGGCGGTTTCCGGAAAGCCTGCTGTCTCCCGGTGCAGGCACCGGCCCGGCAGGGAGCCGAAGCGGGGCGAGTTTCTTGCGTTTCATGGCAAGCCCGGCGGGCGGGTGGCACCCCGGACGGGGTGTGATCCCGCCTGCGAAGCCGCTACGGGGTCAACACGGCCCGCCTCCTGTTTCTCCCGAACTTGCGCATCCTCATACGCGAGCTTCGAAGCCAGTACCTCTCCGTGCGTGTGCCCTTCTCGCTGCGGGATGGAGTGCCGTCAGGCGAACTCGATGTCTGCCGTCGGTACCGACACGCACACCAGGCAGCTTCCTTCTTCTACCGGTGCCTCCGGCCTTGACAGATAGGTAAACGAGCCGGCGAGTACGGGGGTCGCGCAGGTTCCGCAACTGCCGGCCCGGCAACCGGAGGGGAGAAACACGCCGTTCTGTTCGGCAAGTTCCAGAATCGTCCCGGCTTCCTGGCTCCACTGCAGCGTCTTGCCGGTACTGCGGAACGATACGGCGCGCGCGGCTGCGGTTTCCGGAGCGCGTTGGCTGGTCGCGATCTCGTGCACGGTACTGGCGGAGAAGGCCTCCGTATGGATGGATCCCCGTGGCACTCCCCATTGCACCAGGCCGTCGATTACCGAGGTCATCATCGCTGCCGGACCGCAGACGTAGAACTCGTAATTCGAGGAGGGCAGCCACCGTTCGAGGAGTTCGGTCGTGACGAACCCCTCTTCCTCGAACCGCTCCAGCGCCCCGAGGGATTCGGTGCCATGGCTGTAGCAGGTGATGACGTGGAAGGAGGGTCGTCCGGCCCAGCGCCGTAACTGTGCCGTCATCACTCGGTCTTCCCGGCTTCGCACGCCGTAGAACAGCCATACTTCGCGGTCGGGCTCGTGCTCTTCCAGATGCCCGATCATGGCGAGAAACGGCGTGATGCCGATTCCGCCGGCAATCAGGACCAACGGCCGGCCGGCTGCGAGGTCCAGGGTGAACTGGCCGGCTGGCGGAGCAACTTCCAGGACGCTGTCGACCTCGACCCGGTGGTGAAAGAACGTGGAAGCCTTGCCCCACGGGGTCTCGGGTGATGCGTCGGACGGCGGAGGGATTCGCTTGACCGTGATTCGGTAGTCCTGATTTCGCGCATAGGGACCCGACAGGGAATAGCAGCGAACGGTTGGCTCCCGGTGGTTGTCGTCAAGGAAGCGAAACGTCAGGAACTGGCCCGGAAGGAACTCGGCCATCGGCCGACCGTCGTGGGGCCGCAGGTAGAAGGAAGCGATGTTTTCGGCCTCGCGCTCCTTGCGGGTGATGCGAAACTTGCGAAAACCGCTCCAGTGTCCTCTCTGGGCCGTACGCCGATGCGCCGCCTCGTCCTTTCGGGCAATTGCGGCGGCGAGGGTCGTGTAGCGTTCGATATCGGCGGCCAGTCGTCGATGGCGCCAGCGCAGGGTGAGCAGGGCATCAAACGTTGCGGCCGCAACGAAGAGCACGATGACGGCGATGGCCGCCGCTGCCAGCCATTGCTCCATGGGGGTCTGCCTACGAGCCCCTGCCGGTCCGGGCCCGGCCGGGGCCCACTTCCATTCCGCCGTCAGTCGGCGACGACGGCGGCCAGGGCATCGGCCCGGGTGGGATGGATCGTGATGAGCTTGTCGAAGCGGGTAACTTCAAAGACCTCCTGCACCATGTCCGACAAGGAGCAAAGTGCGAACGCTGCATCACGTTTCCAGAGATCCTTCGCAGTTGTGAGGATTGCGCGGAGACCGGCACTGCTGATGTAGACCACCTTTTCGAAGTCCAGGATCACCGCACGGTCACTGTCCTCGATGGCGGCCCTGACCGCCTGTTCGAATTCCCGGGCATTGGTGGAATCGACGCGCCCGCTTACCTGGGCAGACAAGACGCCATCTTCCCGGTTAACGATCAAATCCATGGATTGTCGCTCCTTCACGTGAGCCCGTCGGCCGGCTGCGGGCGGAAATGGGTCTGGAAGACGGCACCGCGCAGAGTCCGGTGCCCGGAAGCAGCCGGGCGGACGGTCTGTTCCTCGACTATTTCCATCAGGACGGACGCACCGTCATGGGATGTGGTGCCCGGCCTTGGCCAGCGCCTCCCGACCGAAGCGTTCCACCGCCTGCAGGGTCTCTTGCACGTCATCCCAGGTCGTGGTGTGATTGACGATACACATCCTCAGCGAGAATACTCCACTCACCAGCGTCGAGGACATGAACGCCCGGTCGTCCCAGAACATGCGCGCCAGCACGGTCTTGTTGATCTCGTCCAGTGCGGCCTCGTCCAATTCGCCGGTTTCGGGATTGACGCGAAAACAGATGACGCTCAACGTGACGTCGTGCATCGCCTCCAGCACCGGGCTGGCACGGACGTACGTTTCTGCCCGTCTGGCCAGGTCCATCCCCTGGGCAACGGCACGCCGGAACGCCGCCATCCCGAAAGTCTGGATGGACATCCAGACTTTCAGGGCCCGGAACGACCGGCTCAGCTGCAGACCGTAATCGGCAAAGTTTGGATGGTCTTTTCCCCAGATGGTGTCCTGCAGTACGTCGGGGCGTACGGCAAAGGCCTTCTTGAGCGCTTTTTCGTCCCGGGCCAGCAGGCAGCCGGCCTCGTAGGGCTGAAACAGCCACTTGTGGGCGTCGAGCCCGATGGAGTCGGCGCGCTCGATCCCGCCGAGTAGCTGCTTGCCTTGCTCGGTTACCACCGCGAAGCCGCCGTAGGCGGCATCGATATGCAGCCAAAGGTCCTCGCGTTCACAGAAGTCGGCGAGCTCGTTCAGTGGATCGACGGCTCCGGTGCTGGTGGTGCCGGCGTTGGCGGCGACCGCGATTGGATGGAGCCCGGCGGCCCGGTCTGCGGCCACTTGCTGGGCCAGAGCGTCCAGGTCGAGACGAAAGCGCTCGTCACTTTTGACCGAGCGAATGTGCTCCCGCCGAATGCCGACCACGATGGCTGCGCAGGAAAGAGCGGTATGGCTTTGGTCGCTCATGTAGACAACGGCGCGTTCGGGATGGCCTTTCGCCTCGCGAGCGGCGACGAAGGCATCGATGCTGGCGGCCGAGCCACCGCTCGTGAGCAGGCCCGCCGCCCCCTCGGGGTAGCCGATCCATTGCCGGAACCAGTCGATGACCAGAAGTTCGATGTGGCTCGGGCCGCTTGCCACCAGCCAGGTACACTGGTTCACGTGAAAGCCGGCCGTCAGGAAATCGGCCAGCACACTCGGCCAGGTGGGGGACGAAGGTACGAATCCGAAGCATCGGGGATGATCCAGCCGCGTCGCATACGGCAAGATTTCATTGGCGGCCTGGTCGATGACCTCGTGCGCCGGACGGCCTTCCTCAGGAGGGTCTCCTGACAGCCGGTCATCCAGAGCTTGGCGGAACTCGCCTTCCCAGGCCGTCTGGTCCGGCAGGTTCTGGTTGCGCTCCACCAACCGCCTTGCAACGTCGTGTGCCAGCCGCAGCATTTCGTCGGGCGGCATCTCAAGGTTGGCCATGATCCCGACGCTCCTTATCGTGATCGTGTTCGGGTTGGCGGCGTAACGGGAAAAACTCTTGCCGCATGGTATTGTAACGACCCTGCGCTCTTGTCGACTGCCGTTTCCCTTGCCCGCTGGCCCGGGTAGCCAAACGAACCCGCCCGAACATACACATCCTTATGTCACTCTGAATATTCAAGGGGCCCCGTTTCGTGCGCGGATCCGATGACTGCTTCCGGGCCTGGTTGGGGATAACCGCTGATGGTGTGCGGGTGTCATCCGCTTCAGATCGTTCGTTCATGGACAACCCTTGGTGAAGGTTGGCCCAGTTGCCGAAGCGGTTGGAGAGAAAGGGGCGAGAGGTTAACGGGTGTGCAGTGATCTTGAGAATATCCATCGCATGAAGCATACTGTGCGCCATGGCCATTGAACTTTCCGCTTGGGTTACGCCCGCTGTCGTCGTCGCCGTCGGGGCGCTGCTACTGCGCAGCATGTCCAGGCTCGGGGATCGGCTTGATGCCCGCATTGATGAGACCAACAAGAATCTTGGCGCCCGCATTGATGAGACCAACAAGCGCATCGACGAGATCAGCAAGAGCCTCAGTGCCCGCATCGACGAGATCAACAAGAGCCTCAGTGCCCGCATCGACGAGATCAACAAGAACCTCGGTGCCCGCATCGACGAGACCAACAAGAACCTCGGTGCCCGCATCGACGAGATCAACAAGAACCTCGGTGCCCGCATCGACGAGACCAACAAAAGCGTCCAAAGCATCGACTCCCGGTTGCGGACGGTGGAACAGGGGCAGGCAAGGCTGCAAGGCCTCGTCGAAGGTCTCCGTGCGATGGTCTCGGGCCGTCGCTCCGCCGCCTGAGACCACTGGCGCCTGAGACCACTGGCCCGTGAGGGGGTTCCGCGCCTGACGGCCGGAGCATTTATTCCCCGGGGCGTCTGGGCCTCGACGCTTCTTGACGCCGGATTCCGTACCGGGCACCGCTCGCCATTCCGGATTGCTGTGGGCGCGGTGTCGTCCTGCACATCCAGGGCAACTGGCAGCACCGCGAAATTTTCATTCGGCGTTATCGAGACGGGCTGACGGCGCCGGACCGGAAGCACCAGCGCCGCTCATCCAGGGTCGCGGGGGGCCGGCTGGCCCGTCGCCGGTCGGCAAGATTTCCTACGTGTTCGTGACGGACTCCGCCCCGCTGACGGCAGCGTTCAATGCCTTGATGTCAATAACCGGGTTGACTGAATGCTTTGCACTCTTTGGCGGCCAGGTTTCTTCGGGGTTTCGTAGAATGATCCCGGTCACCCTGTTCATCAGTTCGGCAACCAGCGGCAGGCGGCAGAGCGCCTTGAATGATTCGGCCTTTTCGGGCAGCCGTGCATGCCGGTACAGGGTCGGATAATCGACCGTGTCGGTGCCTCTCAGGCCGAAGATATCCATGAGGGCATGGGGGGCGTCCCGGGGGAGCGAGACCTGTTCGTGCAGCAGCGCCAGCGCGTCGGGAGTGATGCGAGTTTCGTCGAGCGTACCGTGCGGGTGCGTACGATGCAGTGCGCCCAGAATGGCGAAATAATCGGGCTGGGGCGGCTGGGTGAAAGTCCACAACGGGCGCACGGGGTCGTTGAGATAGCGTGGCTCCCCTGCCTGGTGGGTCCGGCGCAAGATGGCATTGCGGTGAGGAAAGCGGCCGTAATTCAGCAGAACCTCGGAGTGCTCGATCGTGGCCTTGATGAATGACCAACTGACGAACTGGTTGATCTTGCGCCGTTCCGGCGAGACCCGGGCGACCAGATCCTCGCTCCACTTGATGAACTTCTCGACCGCTCGCTCCTGCAACACCAGACTCTCGGCATGGCTGAACGGCATGTACCCCCACATACGCTCGATGATCCCGTACTCCCTGACATCCCATTCCCGGTCGCAGACCTCGCTGGCGATCGTTCCGGTAACGGAGTCGTAGGCATAGGCCAAGGGGGTGCCGCGATAGACGCCGCGGGGGAACTGGTCCAGAACGATGATCCTTGCCAGGGTTCCCCGCGGCGTGTGCCAGGCCGGATCACGAAAAAAGGCCTCCATGCCCTCCCGGTGAATCTGTTCGCACCACTCCTGCTGGGCCCGCAGAAACCGACGGTTTTCGGTGCTGCGGGCGAACGGTCCGATGCGCCACATCAGCATGCGTTCGCGCCAGTTGTCGCCGGTGGCTTCGGCGATGGAGCGCATGTCGCTCAGCCAGAAGGCGAGGATCGCGTCAGGCGTTCGTTCAGCGATCAGCATGACGGGAGCCGGCCGCGGAGGGCGACCGCGTGAAGGATTCGAAGCCGGGGTTTCATGGAACCTGGCCTCAGGTGGTTCGAGGCGGCTGGAGGGTGACCTGCTTGGTCAGTGTCAGGCGGTTGTGACCGTCGCTGCGGTCATAGGCAATGTCGTCCACGTACCGGCGGATCAGGCGGTAGCCGATCCCGCCCATGGCATGGTCCTCGATCAGGGAATCGAGATCTTCGCTCCGGGTGGCGGCCGGCGGGTCGAAAGGATTGCCGTCGTCGATCACGCGAATCACGAGGGTTTTGCGGTCACCGTCCAGTTCGAGGTGAACGTCAATATCGTGGAGTTCGAGGTCATCGAACCCGAAGTTCACGATGTTCGTGAAAACCTCTTCCAGACAGAGCTGGATTTCGAACCGGTCCTTTTCCGCGAATGCGTGGGCGTCGAGAAAGTCCTCGACGGCATCGGAAAATCGCGCGAGCTCGTCCATCTCGCTCTTGAGGGCAATCTTCAGCGATGTGTTCGAATCCGCCATTGGTTCGGTGCCTCCCGCCTGCCGGTTCCGCTGCGGGCGGGCCTAGAAGGCGAACCGGAGTTCGACCCTGACAGCCGAGGTCTCGTTGTCTGATTCGGCGTCCTGCGGGCCGCGGTCGTCGTCGGCGAGCACGGCGTAGTACGCGTCGAGCTGCAGCATCATGCGACTGAAAATCTTCTGCTGGAGACGCGTGGTGACGGCGGTGCCGCCGGTATCGCCGAACGGGTCGTCTTTCGCGCGGTCGTGCCGGTGGGCCACCTCGATCACCCAGTTCGTGGTCTCCTGATTGAAGAACATCTGGTAGCCGACGGCGCCGCCAACCGAATTGAGCGAGCGCGGCCAGAGGGCAGGGCGGTAGCCGCCGAGGCCTACCCCGGCAAAGGAGAGACCGACCGGTCCGAGGGTCGGTGTCGCGTTGCTGGCGAGCCGTTCGAAGTCGCCCTCCGCCCAGTACCCTGTGGCGTACAGCAGGTCGCGCCGCAGGTTCGTTTCGGTGGAATAGCTGACTACTGCCAGCAGGCCGTCGTAGTCCTTCTCTTCTCCGTTCGGACGGATGTTGAGACCCTGCTCGGCGTCGATCACCTGGTCGAAATGCTGGGACAGATTGAGGTAGACGGAGTAGTTGTGGCCGGCGGCGTGGTCGGTCCAGCCCACGCCCGCGTTCACCTGCTTGCCGCGGTCGCGGTTGCCAGCCGTGCCCGCGATGTCCAGTTCCAGCAGCCCCCAGGGGAAATTGCCCTCCAGAAACAGGCCCAGCAAATGGACGTCGCGTTCGTCGGGCGTACGGTCGGGCTCGTCCACGTCGTCGAAGGCCCACAGACCGGCGAGCCGGATTCCCGAAGAGCCGTCCATCTGGAGGTTGGCTTGCGCCAGGCCGACGGCCATCATCTCGTCGCGCACCATGTAGCCATTCTGGAATTCAACGGGGAACTTGCCGAAGACGAAACCGATGTCGCCGCTCCTCCGGTCGTCGGGGTCGAGCCGCGGGAACAGTTCGCCGAGATCCCCCTCAAAGAAGGCGGTTTCGAGGTCGGCGTCCCAGTCGGTTTCCCAGCCGGTGTCAGTCCCTGACGGCCCCAACCTCCGACCGGCAAACCGGCCGCCCTTGTCCATCGGCCGCACGTGGGCCAACACCCGCTCGGTGCCGGAGAGCTGGAGGTTTGCGAACAGGTCCATCCGGGTCATCACTTCGCTGTAATCGCCGCCGCGGCGCGTCCGCCGGTCGCCGTCGGTCGCAAGGACGGCGAGGCGCTGCGCACCGTAGATCCACAATGCAGGCTGCCACACGGCACCGGTCGGGAGTTCGATTCCGGGCGAGAGGGGCCCGGTTTCGTTGATGCCGCGGCCGAGTTCGATGAACGGCCCGGCCCGCGACGGCAGATCCTCGAAGGTGACCAACGGAAGCGGTGTATCGGAGAGATCGAGATCAAGGTCTTCGGCCGCGGCGGGAAAGCCCGCGGCCGCAAGCGCGAACGTCAGCCCCGCCGCCGCGAGGCGGCAAAGGTGCGGGAAGCGGGGTCGGTTATCGGCCATGGCGATCAGTTTTCGGCGCCGGGCGCATAGTGGATCGTTGCCGTTCGGTGCCAGATCTCGGCCGCATCCCGGACGATGCGGTCGGCGATCTGCCTCGGACTCATGCCGTAGTCGAAACCGGCTGTCTGGGTTTCGTGAATCAGGTTGATCGGCACCGGCTGGAAGATCAGCCGGGCATCAATGCTGTAGGTCTCGCCCGGGCGCAGGCTCTCGGTGGGCACGACGTAGTCGGCGGTTCGCGACTGCCCGGCGGGAATGGCGGTCCGGTGCTTGCGGCTGCCGCGCGTGCGTCCATAGAAAAGCGATGGCCTTGGGTCGGGACGTACCAGCGGGGTCGCGGTCAGCGACATGGGCGGAGCCAGGGCCTGCGAACGTTCGGGACCGCGGACGATGCCGACGTAGGTCTTGGATTGCAGGTTAAAGAGGTCATCGTCGTGCGGCAGAAGGCCGGCCACGACGTACCGGGACGAGGAGTCGCGCAGATCGCCGTTGGGGTCCCGGTCTCCCGAACGGTAGACGACCGTGCCCGAGGAATCCGCGACCGTGATCTGGAGGAAGACGGTCCGCTTGATGTCGAAACTGGTCGGCACATAGTGCCCTTCGGTCAGGTTGGCGACGGTGAGCGAGAACGCCAGTCCGCGCTCCGAGGCGCGGAGGCGGTCGATTTCGGACAGTCCGAAGCCGTTGCGCAGGACCTCGATCCGCCGTTCCCTGGCCCAATCCAGCAAGGCCAGCTGATCATCAATGATGGCTCGTCCGTCGAAGCGGTCATCGATCGATGCCCAGGCCTCGGGGAACGGATAATCATCGTCGACGGTGTCTTCGAACGCGTCGGTTCCCCACCCGGCTTCGACATCGAAGGCCAGCCAGTCCCGCAACGACTTGAACTCGGAAGCCTCGACGTTGTGCGGAAAGATGCCGGGGTGGATGATCGAGTAGTCGGGTCCGGCCATGAGGTGATTCGACAGCGGGCGCTCCGGGGTCGGCACGTCGCCGACGATGGCCGCCGGGCCCATTTCGAAGGGTGAGGGGATCCCCTGCACACTGCCCATGTGGCAGTCGACGCAGGTGATGCCCTTGGCGGCGGCGGGCGAGCGCTTGTATTCGGTCAGCATTTCGTGGCTGCGGGTGCCGGTCTGGGCGGTGACTTCGTGGCAGACGGCGCCGCAGAAATTGGGACTCCGCAGTTCGAAGAACGGCTTGACCGCGGCATGCACGGCGCGCCCCTGCTCGCCCCGTTCGGGCTGCACCTGGTAGCGTTCGGGATCGTCCAGGATCTGCCGGAAGCGTTCGCCGTCATCGACGCTGTAGACCGGTTCGTGAATGTCGCCTTCGAGCAGCGGAAAGCGGCCGACGACCCGGGCGAAATTCTGGTTGACGCGGTGACAGGCGATACAGGTGATACTCTCGCGGCTGATCGGCGGACGATCAAGGTTGGACATTGCCGCCGGTTGCCCGAGCGCGGCGCTGACCGGCGCGTGGCAGCGCATGCAGAAGTCGCCGGCCGTCGATCCCACCTTCCGGTTGGTGGCATTCTGGAAGGCCATGACCACCGGGCTGAGTTGTCCGTACGCGTGCGGTGAGACCGACCACTCCCGGTACTGCTTGGGATGGCATTGACCGCAGACGCTTGCGGACGGGAAGCGATCTTCGGTCAGCACCTCGGCATGCATGGCATCCGCCGTGGCCGCTTCCGCAGCCGGTGCGCCGGGTTCTGCCGCCAGGGCGACGGCGCCGCCCGGCACCGTCATTCCGATCATGACCCCCGCACACACGGTCCACGTCCGGACGACATTGCGCACGGTGGTGGTGATACGGGGAGGCGCATTCACCGGACGCAAGTCAAGGGGGGTCGACGGGTACCGTTCGTCTCGTTCCGGCCGGTGCCCGGGAAGCGACTTCAGCCCGGCTTCCGGTTCCCGCAATCCGTGCTTTCCCGGTTTCCTCGCGCACAAGGCAGGCAAGGCACCTGACGCACTTCGGCCGCAAGCAAGCCTTGGGTCCGCATTGCGACGACGGCTGCCGCTTTCCGGCACCGTTCTCTTCCGGAAGTTGTTCAGCATGGTCCGCAATCGTCAGCGGAGCTTCGCTGCCGGGAGGGTCTTCGCCCGTGCTCGCACAGGCCGTATGGAAAGGATTCAGGGGCTGATCCTGCCCCGAATTCGGGCAGGGCTGGCACGGGAGGAACCTTGTGCTCCATGGCGAGAACCTCCTCGCTATGTTCCTTGAATCCTACCACCTTCAGGCCTCCGCCGTCAAGAGTACGCACTGACCAGGCAAGGGCGTTTTCGCCGCTTCCCGCCCTGACGGGATCCCGACTCATGCTGCGAGGCCGAATGCGCTCGCCACAAGGTAGCCGGGTACCGGCCGGGAACGGCGCGGTGCGGCCCGCAGACGACCTGCAGCTCCGTCGACGAGACCCGGCGGGGACGTGCTGCCGTGCGGCCGACTGGCAGTGCGCGGGCTGGCCGGCGACGCGGGACCGGGCGGGCGTGAGACTGAACTTCATGGGATGGTCAAGGGTTCGGTGGTGCAGTGATGAAGCGGTTTTCGCTCCTCGGATTACTCCTTCTGACGGATCTGCGGAGGCGCCAGAATCGACTGCCGTCACCCGAAGACCGAACGCTTACCTGAAAATTGCGGGAGCCGCCTGGTTTCGCACTCGGACCTCGAACCCCTTGCGGACGGAAATCGGGGTGTTGGGTAGGCGAGGGACCGATCTTCCCGATGTACGGGGGTGAGCAGTTACCAACGATAGCGATAGAGTGAAAGCCGCCGGCCGCAGCCGTGATCATCCGTGACGGTTGCGCTGCCACGTTCGCCGCGGACCGGCTGCCCCGGTTTCGCGAAAGAACACGTAGAGTCCGCTTCCGGCGATCAGCGTCATGCCGAGCGCTGCCGTGATGCCGGGCCGGTCGCCCCAGATCAGCAGGCCCCACAGGACGGATAGCGGAAGGGCCGCATACTCGAACGGTGCGACGACCGACGGGCGGGCGAGTCGATACGCCTGTGAGAGGAAATAGGTGCCGCCGGCGATCAGCACACCGCACCCGAGCAGCAGAAGGATTTCCACGCCCTGCGGCCAGACCCAGGCCCGGAGCAGAAACTGTGTGCTCGGATGTGCGGAACGGGCGTACTGTCCGTCGCCGGTTGCCAGTCCGGCGACGGCGCTCGCCACTGCCAGGGCCACGTGGGGATAGAAGGCCATGGATGACGCCCGGTCGGTAACCCCCAGCCGACGGGTGACGACCTGCAGGATCGCGTAGGCTGCGGCGGCGGCGACCGGTAACAGGGCGGCCCATTCCAGGGCCTCGCCGCCGGGCCGCAGCATGATCACCATGCCGGTCAGGCCGATCAGTACCGCGGCCCAGTGGCGCGGCCTCAGACGGTCGCCGAGCGCCGCCGCCGAAAGGACGGCAATGAACAGGGGGGCCACGAAGAACACGGCGGTGGCTTCGGCGATCGGCAGGCTCGCGACTGCCAGGAAGAAGCACAGGTTGGCTGTGACAAACAGAATTCCGCGAACGATGTGCAGGACCGGACGACGGGTTCTGAGCAGCCCCAGTCCGCCTTCCAGCCGGACGATCACGAGCGTCAGGGCAATGGCGATCACGGAACGCACGAGGGTGATCTCGTGGAGCGCGATCGCCGGGCTCAGCCACTTGACCAGGGCGTCCTGCAGCGTCAAGGCCATCACCCCGAGCAGAATGCACCCGATCCCGGTCCGGGTCTGGCGGGCTGATGGAAGCGCCGGATCGGGCAAGCCCTGCAGCTTGCCACTTTCGCTGACCGGCACCTACGCGTCCATGTTTCGCCGCCCGGCAGCGAACGGGTGGCGGGTTTCCGCGCCCCCGGTCGTGGACGGCCCGGCCCGCCTGCCGAACGTTGATCGGGCGACGGGCGGCCGGCCCGGCTCGTGGCGGTTCTCGTCCGGAACCGTGCCATGCCGGTCCGATCGCTCCGCGACCAGTTCCGGGGCCCCGGGCCTCGCAGGGGTTGTCGTCGGTGCATGCTTGATCATGGCGCGTACCTGAGCGGATTCTCGCGTCGTCCTGTGCACCGTTTCCGGTACCGACTACAGTACCCGGCGGGATCGGTGGCCGCTGGGCGGCTCGGCGTTCGTGCCCCTGCTGGTCGTCAGACTGTGCAGAGAGTAGTCGACAAGGCGGCGCCGACGGTACAGGACCCATGTGTGAGCGCAGGTGATGACGGGACAGGTAGGCGGTCGTGCGGTCGGGGGCCCGACCGTCCGGGTGCGGCATGCGGCCGGACCGAGAGATCGGCGTGCGTGCACGCGGAGGTCGGCGTGTGTGCACGCGCGACGCACGGTGCGCTGCGGGGGAAGCGCCAGATGACCGGTGAACTCGGGTTGTTTGCCCTCATCCTGGCCTTTGGGGTCGCATTGTTCCAGGGCACGGTGCCGCTGGTGGGGGCCAGCCGGAACCACCCGCACCTGATGTCCGTGGCGGACACGTCCTCGGTCGTGCTGTGCGGTCTCGTCGGGCTGGCGATGCTGATGCTGGGATACGGCTACGTGACGTCGGACTTTTCGCTCCGCAACGTGTGGGAAAACTCCCATTCGCTCAAACCCCTGCTGTACAAGATCACCGGCGTCTGGGGCAACCACGAGGGGTCCCTGGTCTTGTGGGTGCTGATCCTGACCGTCTACGGCGCCGCGCTGGCGCTCTTCGGGCGTCGGATCCCGCCAACCCTGCGGGCGCGAGCGCTCGCGGTCCAGGGCCTTGTTGCAGCCGGTTTTCTGGCCTTTTCGGTCTTTACCTCCAATCCGTTCGCGCGCATGATCCCGATCCCCGGCGAGGGCACGGGTCTGAACCCGATCCTCCAGGATCCGGGTCTCGCCTTCCACCCGCCCTGCTTGTACATGGGGTACGTTGGCCTTTCGGTTGCGTTCTCGTTTGCGATCGCCGGCTTGCTGGACCGGCGCGTGGATTCGATGTGGGCAACGCTGGCGCGCCCGTGGATTCTGGTCGCCTGGTGTTTTCTCACGGCCGGGATCGCCCTGGGCAGCTGGTGGGCGTACTACGAGCTGGGCTGGGGAGGATGGTGGTTCTGGGATCCGGTGGAGAACGCGTCGTTCATTCCGTGGCTGGTCGCAACCGCCCTGCTGCACTCGCTGCGGGTGGCCGAGAAGCGGGACACGCTGAAGGCCTGGACCCTGCTGCTCTGCATCACCGGGTTTTCGCTCTCCCTGCTGGGCACGTTTCTCGTGCGTTCGGGCGCCATCACCTCGGTTCACACGTTCGCCAGCGATCCGGCCCGCGGTCTCTTTATTCTGGCCTTTCTCGCCGTGGTTACGGGCGGTGCGTTCGCCCTGTTTGCCGTGCGCGCTCCGCGCATCCGGCCGGAGGGCCTGTTCGAGCCGGTAAGCCGCGAGGGGGCGTTGCTGCTCAACAACGTGTTCTTTGGTGCGGCGGCCGCGACCGTGCTGCTGGGTACGCTGTATCCCATCTTCATGGAGGTAGCGGGCAGTCCTCCTGTGAGCGTGGGGCCGCCGTACTACAACGCGGTGTTTCTTCCGCTTGCGATCCCCGCCATCGTGCTGGCCGCCCTGGGCCCCGCCCTTCCCTGGAAACGGGCGGACTTGCCCGGCGTCCTTCACCGGATGCGGTTCGCTCTCTTCACCGCGGCCGGTGCGGTCGTGTTGACCGCCGTCCTGCAGGGCAACCCGGTGCCGATGGCACTCGCCGGCTATGGCCTTGCGGCCTTCCTGGCGGCGGGCACGATCCGGAACTGGCTGGCCCGTGTGGTACCGGCCCGCGACCTGTCCGGCATGGTCCGCCGGATTCTCGGTCTTCCCGCCTCCGTGCACGGTATGGCGCTTGCGCACCTGGGCGTTGCGGTGCTGGTGGTTGGCGTCACGGCGTCAAGCACGGGCCGGGTGGATCTCGAGCAGGTGATGCACGAGGGCGAGACCCTGCAGCTGGCCGGGCATGAGATCTCCTTCCTGGGGGTCGAAACCGTGTCCGGGCCGAACTACGTCGCCCAGCAGGGACAGTTTCGTGTGACGGAACCCGACGGCGATATCGGCATGCTGCGGCCGGAGCAGCGGGCCTATGTCTCGGGGGGTGCCGGGACGACCGAGGCGGCCATTCTCGAGACCTTCTTCGGCGACATCTATGTGGTCCTCGGCGACTCTTCGCCGGACGGCGGATGGGGGACCCGGCTCACGTTCAACCCGTTGATCTGGTGGATCTGGGGCGGAGCGTTTCTCAGTGTACTGGGGGGAGCGGTCGCGCTTGCCGAGCGGCCCCGAAGGGCGGTGAACCGGATCCGCGCCGCCGCCGGACAACCGGCATGATCTCCCGACGGGTATTGCTCTACGCGTTGCCGATCGCGGCCGCCGCTGCGCTCACGGCCGTCTTTGTCCGCCGGCTCGCGACCCTGGACGGCAGCACGGATGTTCCACCATCGGCGCGGATCGATCAGCCGATGCCGACGATCGCGCTGGATTCCCTCTATCCGGGCGGGCCGGGACTGGATACCGATGGACTGCAGGGTGCTCCGTACGTGCTGAACGTCTGGGCGGAATGGTGCGGTCCGTGCAAGATCGAGCATCCCCAGCTGCTTGCCCTGTCGCGCCGGGGAGTTCGGGTGTACGGCGTCAACTACAAGGATCGTCTCGACCGGGCCCGGGCGTTCCTTGCCGAGCGCGGCGACCCGTTTCAGGCGGTCGGGGTCGACGTCGACGGGAAGGCCGGGATCGACCTCGGCATCTTCGGGGTACCGGAGACCTTTGTCGTCGACCGCGAGGGGATCATCCGGCACCGGCACGCCGGACCGCTGAGTGAGGCTGACCTCGACGGTGCGCTGCTGCCGTTGCTTGCCCATCTGCAGGACGACGGCGAATGAGAGCCGTACGGTGGGGGGCCGGAAGCTGCCTGCTCCTCACCGCCCTGACCGGCGATGGGCTGGCGGCGGACGATCCGGATGCGCGCATGCGTGCGCTTGCGGAGGAACTGCGCTGCGTGGTCTGCCAGAACCAGTCCCTGCTGGATTCCGATGCCGATCTGGCGAAGGACATGCGGGAACTGATCCGGGAACGGGCGGCGGCGGGGGATACGGACGAGGCGATCATCGCCTTCCTGGTCGAGCGCTACGGCGACTTCATCCTTCTCCAGCCGCCCTTCAAGCCGGCCACCTGGGCCCTGTGGCTGGGACCGCTGGCCTTCGTCCTGGTCGCGCTGGCGCTGGCCCGGACACGGCTTCGACGGGGCCGCATGCGCTCCGCCGCCGGTGAAGAGAGCGGTCGGAACTGATGTTTGCCGTTGCCGCCGCCGGTCTGGCGGCGGCCGTTGTCGGTGCGCTGCTGCTGGGCCTGCGCGCCCGGCTGCACAACCGCCTGCAGGGAGGCGCCGGCCTGGCAGTTCTCGTCATTCCGGTGGCGGCCGTGGGGGTGTACCTGGTGGTCGGCAGCCCGGCGTTCATCGCCCCCCATGATTCGCTGGCCCGCACCGAGGCATCCATCCGCACGCTCGAGCGGCAGGCCGCGGCCCGTCCCGCAGAGCCGGCCCCCCTGATCAATCTGGCGCAGGCACTGGACGACGCCGGCCGGTACCGGGAAGCCGGCGAGGCCTGGAAGCGAGTGGCCGCACTGGAGGGTGAAGGGCAGGCAGAGGCCCTGCAACGCGCTGCCCACTCGCTCATCCTGAGCAACGGCATGCAGGTGACCGGCGAGGTCGCCGACCTGATTGCCCGGATCCTGGTGCTCGAACCGGCCAACGTGCACGGACGGTTTTACGACGGGCTTGCGAAGTTCCAGTCCGGCCAGCCGGCGGCGGCGCTCGCGATCTGGACCGGCTTGCTTGCCGACGTACCCCCGGATTCACCGCTTCGATCCTCGCTCGAGGCAGGAATCGAGGAGGCAGAGGCGCGCACCGGCGCTTCTGCGCCGGTGCCGGGAGTTCCGGAGGATTCACAAATCCGGGCCATGGTCGACGGCCTGGCCGCCAGACTGGCGGAGAACCCCGGCGATCTGGACGGATGGAAACGACTGGGACGCTCTCGCCGCGTGCTGAACGAGTTCACGGAGAGTTACGAGGCCTACATGCAGGCCGTGGCGCTGGCGCCTGATGATGTCACGGCCCTGGCCGGAGCGGCGGAGGCGCTGGCGTTCGCGTCCGGAGACCCCAGGGATCCGCCGGCCGAAGCCGTGATGCTGTTTCGCCGGGTACTCGAGCTCGACCCGGATCACGCGCTGGCACTGTACGTGGTGGGCGAGGATGCGGCGGGACAGGGGGACCGGGTCACGGCTGCCGCCCTGCTCGGCCGACTCCTGCAGCAACTTCCTCCCGACGATCCCATGCACGAGACCATCGCGCGACGCCTGGAACAGATCGTTCGGGAATGAACGGCCGTCGACCCGGCCACGGGTACGCCGCCGCCCGGCCCCGCTGCCAGAAATCCATCATGCAGAGGGGGTGAACAATTACGATTCTTCCCGATCGCCGAGGTCCGAAACCCGGCATCCGGTGCCGGGTGCACCAGGGCGGTTGCGAGGCCCGGTCACACCGCACTCCGGTTTCCGCCCGCTTGAACACAACAGGATGTTCGGTCCCGGCTTGACGCGTGGCGATGGCCGTTACCGGTGCAACGGCAGGCCTGACGGGGAATAAGGGAACACGGTAACTGCTCACCCCGGAAAGAGAAAGGCCGGTTTGCCGCCGGTCCGGTACCCAGATCTGGCTCGCAATCGACTCCCGATCCGGCCGCTGATGGAATCGGTTTCAGCATCGCTCAGCGTCACCGGATCGGGCGCCGATGAGCGATGCGGGTTAGGTCCGCGCCGGCCGCTCGATTCGGGCTCCGTTACCGGGATCAGGGCGCTGGCCGGGCGGTCATGACCTCTTCGAGATTCGCAGCGAACGGCACGGCATCTGCCCAGGCTTCCAGCGCCGGGATGGATGCGGCGCGGATTCGTTCCTGGGCCGCATTGGGCAACCTCCCGAAACGCAGTTCCAGTTGACGCACCAGAACGTTCTCCAGTGCTTCGGCCCGGCCCGCGGCTCTGCCTTCGGCCCGGCCCGCGGCCCTGCCTTCGGCCCGGCCCGCGGCTCTGCCCCTGGCTTCGCCCTGTTTAAGCCAAGTTTCCGCAATCGTGCCCATGATCCCCTCCCATCGGTCCGGATTCGTGCGGCGCAGTGACGCCTCCAGCATTGGTTGTGTCAGGCTTCTGTACCTGACCAGATAGCGGAAAATATGCCCCTCGAACGGACTTTCTGCAACGGGACCGCTGGTGATCAGGTCCAGCACGTCAGGCCGAATCTCGACCGCATGTACCTCCCGGAGCGCCAGCAGACCCGCCCGGACCTCCGGTGACCCGGACAACTGCTGCGGCTCGATCTCACCCAGATCGCGGAGTATGTATGCAAACTCCCTCAGCCACGGCCGCAACGCATCGGGGGCGTCGATCATCTCGGGTACCGAGCGCGGCACGGTCCATTTTGACGATCCATGGAAAAAGACCATCGGGATGATCGGCGGCAACCGGTCCCCGATCCGCCCGGTGCTCTCGCGCTGCCAGATGTTGACCATGTACTTGAGGATCTGGAGGGGAGTGCGGGCGTCTACTCTGCTCTTGTGTTCGAGTAACAAGAATATCCTCGCATCGTGCCCGGTTCTGAGCTTGACCCTGAACAGCGCATCGCACTGGGACCTGGCAGCGGCATCCACGAAGCTCCCCTCCAGCGCCTCGGGTGGAGTGCTGAGATCAAGCAGCGAGGCCACCTTGGAGGGCAGATAATCCTTGAAGATCGCGAGAGCGCGGTCCGGTTGGGAGACCATCTCCCGGAACAGTTCGTCGTGTGGGGTCGGCGGCGGGCTCACGGATCACCTCATGATACGGGATGGCAGGATGGCAGCGTCTCGCGACACGAATCAGGAAGGCCTGCACCGGCTGCCTGGTCGTCCGATCCCCGTCGGCTGGAGAAAACGGCTCGCCCCTGGCGGTCTGAGCCGGCTGTCAGGTCGCGGCTGGCTCAAACCGAATCTGCGGTTTGCATGGCACTGGACCCTGTTGGTTTCGGCGGTACCGGCAGTTGACCGGCCCGACCGATCCCGAAAGGTCGGTATCGCACCAGCAATATAGAACATAAAAAGATAATGTAAAGATCATAAAAACAAATTCGGCCAATTGACCGGTTGGACGGGTTGCATTCGGAAGGCGACGACCAGCCCCGGAGGGAATTTCCGACACCGGATAGGAACGTCGTTTCCGACACTGGGTGAGCAGTGACAATGCGACAAGAAAGGGCGAGGAGGGTGCGCGGCGGCCGCAGGGATCGTGGACTACGTCGGCGGGTCGACCCTCCGGGACAGCAACATCGGGCCGTAACACGCGAGGAACAGGGCGAACGCCCCAATCCAGGCAGCGGCGGAGACACGCAGCAATGCGGGGCCGGCGCCGCCCGCCAGTTCGGCGGCCAGACGGGCCACGGCGGCGACGGTGATGAAAACGTAGATCGTTGCGGTGGTCCGCGAAGCGGTCAGCGGCCGGCCGGTATGGCCGAGCGTCGCGCGCGTCGTCATGGCGAGGATCATGGTGGCCATCGCGCCGGCGGTGAGCGCATGGTGCGCGGCGCTGCGCGGAACCGCCGGGGCCAGCATGGAGACTGCCAGGACCGCGAGCCCGAGCGGCAACCATGACCAGCCCAGATGCAGGACCCACAGGAGGGGTTCCGACGTGGTCGCCAGGCCGCGCCAGCGGGCCAGGCGGACGGCCAGTGCCACGGCGGCCATTCCCAGCGATGCGCCAACCAGGGGATGGTCTCCGATGACGGTCCATGCGGCCGCCGCGACGATGGTCGCGGCCATGGCTGTACTGTCGAGGCGATCCTGCTGCGTCGGCAGTTTCGCCACCCCGCGCCGCGACAGCCAGTTGCGCGTGAACTCGGGCA
Source organism: Alphaproteobacteria bacterium (assembly GCA_965203385.1). Classification (GTDB taxonomy): domain Bacteria; phylum Pseudomonadota; class Alphaproteobacteria; order TMED109; family TMED109; genus VXPW01. The sequence goes on along the minus strand of OZ241893.1, from coordinate 75,550 downwards.
CGACGCGCCCGCCGATCAGGGCCACGAGAGCAACGACGGTTGCGATCGCTGCCCGTGCCGCGGTTTCGATCTCGCCGATATGGAAGAGCGTATTGGCCGCGATCAGCAGCACCAGCAGCACGATGACGACAAGGTTGCGCCAGTTCCGTCCGCCCGCGATTTCGCGGGCGCAGAAGGCGGCCAGCACGGCGAGAAAGGCAATGTCGACCGTTGCGGCCGCCACGGGGCCGATCCAGGCCGAGAATGCGACGGCGAGCCGTCCGGCTGTCCAGAGTCCGACAAGCCCGGCCAGGGGAAGTCCCTGAAGCGGCGGGCGCCGGGTCCAGCCGGGGACCGCGGTGAGGAGGAAGCCCGCAATCGCGGCGACGACAAAGCCGAACAGCATTTCGTGGGCGTGCCAGGCGACGGGGCTCATCACCGTCGGCAGTTCGAGGATGTCGTCCATCATCCCCAGCCACAGCAGCAGCGCTGCGGGCGCCCAGAGTCCGGCGAGGAGGAAGAACGGCCGGAAGCCCCTGTCGAACAGCACCGGCGTTGCCGGGCGGTCGGGATTCGGTCTCGAGTTCATGTGGAGATCGTTCCACCATTCCGCACGGCGGCCATGATTGGCGCCGTGTGCCGTGTGATCGCGAACCGGATCCACGACCAGGAACGCTGGATGTGCCGGACCATCCACGAAGCAGCACAGCTACCACAACGGGGTCGTTGGCTCGCGGTCAGTCAGTTCGTGCCGGGGCAAATCTCCGGTGTCAGCGGACGGCTCCTCCCGATGCGTCCTGCATCCGCCGATCCCACTGTACCGGAAAGCGGGGAGCGGTGCCTGCCGTCAGATACGGAGGTGTTTGAGCAGTGGTCTGAGGGGCGGCCACATCCATGCCGAAGCAGGAGTGCGGGCAGCTGCTTGCCTGACGTGCGGTCGGCGCCGGCGGGACAGGTTCCTGCTGCGTGCTCCATGGGCTCCCGGCACACCACCTGCGATGGTCAGGGGACGGTTCGCGAACACACGATCTCTTCCTGATCAGGGGGAACGTAGAAGTAGTCGCCCGGCCGTCCTTGATGCCCGAGATCTCCGAGCAGCCGCCGCTGGCGCGGCGTGCACGCGCTCATGACGTTGCTCATCGTGGGAAAATCGTAGGGCTTCAGAAACATCTGAGCGTAGTTGTAGAGGAGTGACCTCCTGGCCGTGCCGGAGTGGTTGGGGGCCGGTCCGTGCCAGAGCGCGTGGCTAAACACGTAGCAGTCGCCTGCCGTGCCGCCCAGCTGTACCGCACCTGGCGTCTCGGGCGTGGGTGCGGTCGCACCGCCATACGGAATCTGCCGCAGATGGCTGCCGGGAAACACCGTGAAGTTTCCGCATTCCGGTCCTTCCACGTCCGTCAGGAGGTAGAGCACCTTGGCGGCCAGCGGCCGGCTGGTTTCCGTCACCCGAATCTGACGAAGGGCCTCCCCGCCGTCGGTGTGAACGAAGCCGGGAAACGTCGTCGTCGAGGCGCGGACGATGGCCTGTGACATGCTGAGGATGATGTAGGGTCCCAGCAGTTCGAGAATCACCTTGAATACGTTGGGTCGGTCCATCAGGTCCAGAAACGGCTGCCCGTAGCCGAGCAGGTCCCGCCGGTCCATGAAGGATTCAGGGTCGTCCGCCGTGGGGTTGCGCTCGACCCAGCCGTAATGACCAAGCGGGAGCTCCGGCCGTGGCTCCCATCCGGGCTGATGCCGGATCGAATCGATCAATCCGCAGTACTGCCTGACCTCTGCCGGAGCAAGGACGCCCTTCAGGTGGAGGTAGCCGTCCACGGCCCATTGTCTGCGCTCTTCGTCCGTGAGTACCGGCATGTCGGCGTCCTCCTCGGGCTCGGTTCGGGATCGGCAAATATGCCATGCGGGCCTGCGGTCGCGGCCGGGACTGTCTCGGGATGGCCGGTCGGGGTCGGTCTTGGCGGCCGGCAACCGGCCTGCGGAGAGCACCGACGGTGTTCAGGTTTTTCCCGGCACTCCGGATGCCGGGCGGTGCCATCCGAACGCGGTACAACCGCCTCGGCATTGCCGGTTCGGCAACGGTCGTTGCGGGCGCGTCGGAGCGCCGGCCGCACCCAACCTTCAGTCGGGGTCGAGTTCCGAGTCCCAGTAGAGAAAATCGCGCCAGCTTTCATGCAGGAAATTGGGTGGATATCCGGGGGCGCGGGCGTGGAGCTCGCGTTCCGTCGGTGTACCTGGTTCCCGGATGAGACGCATGCCGATTTCGTGCAGCATGTGATTGCTCTTGGTGAAGTTGCAGGAAGCGCAGGCAGCGACCACATTGTCCCACGATGTACGCCCGCCGCGGGAACGCGGCCGGACGTGATCGAAGGTGAGGTCCGACACCGCTTCTCGGGAACCGCAGTACTGGCAGGTGAAACGGTCACGCAGAAAGAGATTGAACCGGGTGAACGCCGGGGTCCGGTTTCCCTTGATGTACCGCTTCAGGGCCACCACGCTCGGCAGCCGCATCGAGATCGAGGCCGAGCGCACGACCTGATCGTACTCGGCAACGATGTTCACCCGGTCCAGAAACACCGCCCGCACGGAGTCCTGCCACGAAATCAGGGAGAGCGGAAAGTACCGCAACGGCCGGTAATCGGCATTCAGCACCAGAGCCGGATTCCTGTGAAGCTGAAGCACACGCGTACCTTGCCGAACGGGTACCGGCCCTCTCTCCGGCAAGTGTACACAAGGATGGCTGACCGTGTGATCCATCCCCGTCCGGCCCGCGGCCCGCCGCCGCCCGAACAGCATGTGCAGGACTGCATCGTGCTGTAATGCAGGGCATCAGGGAATTGCCGCATGTCTTCTGGTCACGTTTTCTTCCGCACTGACGGTTGCTCGGGCGGCGAGCCTCCCGGGACTTCGGGAAGTGTGCGGGATCTCGAAATCGATGCGGATCGGCCGTTGTGCAGATTCGGCACGAGTGGCCGGGCGGACCGGAATCCCCGTCCGGTTGGGGAAGATCGAACCTCTCTTTCCGGTCTTGGCAATGTCGAACGCAAGCCACGACCGCCGCCTGTCGCAAGGCGATTTGCCCTGACGCGACCGGTCGTCCTTGCCAACGCGATCCATTTCGATGACAGTCCATGACAGCCAAGGGAACCGGATCCCGGGGCGGGCCCCGGCGGGGAGGGACCTGATGATGGGCCGCCTGCGTGTGCGCAGTCTTCCCCGCTGGGGAGACCTCTCCATTCCGCCGGCGGGCGGCATCCGGTTGACGTTATCCCTCGCATTGCTATCTAACCCGTGCCGTGTTGCCGGGGTACTTCTTCGGGAGGTATCGCCGGATACGCAGTCCGGCGCGCGCGCCCGGGCTGATGCGGTTTCGGGTGTTTTCGCCCGAACCGGGCCGATGGCGCCGGAATCCCGCGGCTCTCCAATCGAGGAATCGTTCGTTGCCATGACTGCTGATCGTCAAGACTTCAAGGTTGCCAACCTGGAACTTGCAGGATGGGGCCGAAGGGAAATCGAAATCGCCGAGACCGAAATGCCGGGACTGATGGCGCTGCGCGATGAGTATGCCGGGCAGAAACCGCTGGCGGGGGCCCGCATCGCCGGCTGCCTGCACATGACCATTCAGACCGGTGTGCTGATCGAAACCCTGATGCAGCTCGGAGCCGAGGTGCGCTGGAGTTCCTGCAACATTTTTTCCACCCAGGATCACGCTGCGGCCGCCATGGCCGCCCGTGGGATCCCCGTGTTTGCCTGGAAGGACGAAACCGAAGAAGAATTCTGGTGGTGTATCGAGCAGACCATTCTGGGTCCGGACAACTGGACTCCGAATCTCATCCTCGATGACGGCGGCGACCTCACGAAAGTGATGCACGAACAGCACGGCGACCTGCTCCGCACCCAGGTCCGCGGCATTTCCGAGGAGACGACCACCGGAGTTCGCCGCCTGGCCCGGATGGCAGAGCAGGGAGAACTGCTGGTGCCGGCCATCAACGTCAACGACTCGGTCACGAAGTCCAAGTTCGACAACCTGTACGGCTGCCGCGAGAGTCTGGTGGACGGAATCCGCCGCGCCACCGACGTCATGTTGTCCGGCAAGGTGGCGGTGGTTGCGGGCTTCGGTGACGTCGGAAAAGGGTCGGCGGCCTCGCTGAGAAACGCAGGTGCGCGCGTGCTCGTCACCGAGATTGATCCGATCTGTGCCCTGCAGGCAGCCATGGAAGGGTATGAGGTGGCCACGATGGATGCGGCCGCACCCGTGGCCGATGTCTTCGTCACGGCCACCGGCAACAGGGATGTCATCACCCTGGACCACATGCGGGCCATGAAGGACCGGGCGATCGTCTGCAACATCGGTCACTTTGACAACGAGATTCAGGTGGAGGCGCTGTCCAACCTCGCTTGGGAGGAGGTCAAACCGCAGGTCGATCAGATTCGTTTTCCGGACGGCCACCGGATTCTTCTGCTCGCACGGGGGCGCCTGGTCAACCTCGGCTGCGCGACCGGGCATCCAAGCTTTGTCATGAGCGCTTCGTTCACGAACCAGGTGCTCGCCCAGATCGAGCTCTGGCGCCGCGGCGACTGCTATGAACGGGCGGTTCACGTCCTCCCCAAACGACTCGACGAGAAGGTGGCGAGCCTGCATCTCGCGCGGCTGGGCGCCGAGCTCAGCCAGCTCACGCCGTCCCAGGCCGACTATCTCGGGATCGATCGCGACGGCCCGTTCAAGCCGGAAGCCTACCGGTACTAGTGTGGCTCCGGCCCGGCCCGCCGGCCTGCCTGGTCGCCGCCTGTCGCTTTCCGGTCCTGCCGCCACGGCGAGGCTGGCCTCCGCTCTCGCGCCGCTGGCGCGTCGCGGGGACGTTATCGCGCTGGTGGGTCCGCTCGGGTCCGGAAAAACCACCTTCGCGCGTGCCTTTGTGGGGGCATTGGGCGGAACCGGGCCGGTACCAAGCCCCACCTGGTCGCTGGTGGAATGCCACCCGACCGCAGCCGGCGAAATCTGGCATTTCGACCTGCATCGCCTCGACCGGGCCGAAGACGTCTGGGAATTGGGTCTCGAAGATGCACTCGTCGACGGCATCTCGCTGATCGAGTGGCCGGAGAGGATCGAGCACCTGCTGCCGGCGGCGCGGCTCACGCTGCGGCTGGCGTATCTGGGGGTCGGGCGGTCCGCAGTGCTGGTCCCGGGACGCACCTGGAAGGCCCGGCTGCGGGCGGTGGCCGGCGATGAATGAACGGCGGGATCGTCGGAACGCCTTGCTCCGGAGTCGGTCGATCGATCCGGATTCCGTGCGCTTGCTGGCGGGCGATGCCTCGAACCGCCGGTATTTTCGTACGCCGCAGGGCGTGTTGATGGACGCCCCGCCGGAACTGGAAGACGTGGGCCCGTTCGTCCGGATGTCCGGTCATCTGCGCGGTCTCGGGCTGTCAGCCCCCGAAGTGCTGGCGGAAGACCGGACCGGCGGCTGGCTGCTGCTGGAGGATCTGGGAGACGCGCTGTTTTCCCGCGTTCTGGCCGCAGGCACTGCTCCCGATCGAATGTACGAGATGGCGGTCGACGTCCTGGCCGTTCTGGCCAGGTGTGCGCCGCCGGAATGGCTCGCCCGTTACGATCTCGCGCTCCTGCAGGGGGAAGCCGACCTGTTCCTGGACTGGTACCTGCCGGCCGCCGGTGTCGAGCCGGACCCGGGTTGCCGCGCTGGATGGCGGGCGGCGTGGAAGGCGGCCCTGACCCCGCACCTCGGGACCGCGCCGGTGCTCGTGCTGCGTGACTGCCACGTCGACAACCTGCTGTGGCTGCCTGACCGCCCGCCGCCCGCCAATGTGGGACTGCTCGACTTTCAGGATGCCCGGGCGGGTCATCCGGCGTACGATCTCGCGTCACTGCTCGACGATGTGCGCCGTCCACTGCCGGCGGCGCTCGCAGCGGACCTGACGGAGCGCTTTCTCGCCGCTGTACCACTGGATACCGGTGCGTTTCACGCCGCCTTCGCCGTTCTTTCCGTCCAGCGGTCGAGCAAGATCCTCGGGATCTTTACCCGGCTGGCCGTGAGAGACGGAAAACCCGGCTATCTGGCTTGGCTTCCGGACGCCTGGCGGTTGCTCGAGCATCGTCTGCCGCATGCGGGCCTCGAACCGGTCCGGGCGTGGTTCGAGCGGTACGTACCGCTGCGGGTCCGGCAGCAGAGCGCACTGGCTCATCTTGGCCGGCCCCCGACGGCGCCCTGAACGGAACGCGGGGGTTCGGCCCCGGGGGTGACGGGAGTCGCTTCTGCCGTCTCTGCAGCTCCGCCGGAAGGGATCATCCGGGGGCGAAAACCGCCTCGACACGGCCGAACGCTTGCGTTCGGCTTGACCGTTGCCGCCATCGTCAGGTCGTCGGCCATGCAGGAGACTTCTGCTCGGCAGGCACGCCCCCAAGCTTCCCGATCTGCTTGCTGAGGGCGGCCCGGTTGTCCGCACCGGACGCCAACGGCGCCGGCGCCTTGTCCAGCCCCTGCCGGGACCGAGCGCCGCCGCCATGTCAAGGTTGCGGCCAGGACGAACCCCCGACGGCATCCCTGCCGTCTTCCAGAGCCTCCGCTGCTGCGTCCGGTACTCCGCCGATGGCGCACCGTGCGAAACCCCGAACCGGACGGGTGCGTGATCCGCTTCGACGCAACCCGCCACAGGCCCGGGGCAGGCGGCCTGTCTTCGAGAAGTCGCGCCCGTTGCGGTGTGTGCGTGTGTTGAACAACGCGTCGGCCGTACGCCGCAGGACTCCGTCCCGGGACAGGCCCAAATCGCGACGCAGATCTCCGGATATTGCGGGTTTCGGGATCCTCAAGCCGGTCCCGGCGCACCGCCCGGGGGTCCGGCTGGTTGATTTACAGACGTCCAAGCTTCTGGTAGCGTAACTCGTAGAATCGGCACATTCATGTAAAGGATACGACATGACAGTTCGAGTAACGGAGATCCGGAACGGCATCAAGATAAACGTCCTGTCTGGCGACGATGGTAGGGACACGCTGTATGGCGGCAATGGCGTTGACCATCTGTATGGCGGCAAGGGCGACGACACGCTGGCTGGCGGCATGGGCAACGATACGCTGTATGGCGGACAGGGCAACGACCGGCTGTATGGCGACAAAGACGACGACTGGCTGTATGGCGACGAAGGCGAAGACACGCTGGTGGGCGGCGACGGCGACGACCGGCTGTATGGCGGCACGGACAACGACCGGCTGTTTGGCCAGGCCGGCAGCGACCGGCTGTATGGCGGCGACGGCGTCGACATGCTGGCGGGCGGAGACGGCGACGACCATCTGTATGGCGGCAAGGGCAACGACAAGCTGTATGGTGGCGACGGCGACGACAAGCTGTATGGCGGCGACGGCGACGACCGGCTGTATGGCTGGGATGGCAACGACCGGCTGGGTGGCGGCAAGGGCAATGACGAGCTGTTTGGCCAGGCTGGCGACGACAAGCTGTATGCCGGCAAGGGCAACGACAAGCTGTCGGGCGGCGCCGGCGACGACCGGCTGTATGGTGGCGACGGCGAAGATACGGCTTGGGGCGGCGACGGCGACGACCATCTGTATGGCGGCAGGGGCAACGACAAGCTGTCGGGCGGCAAGGGTAACGACACGCTGTATGGCGGTAAGGGCAACGACGAAATCTGGGGCGGCTACGGCACCGACCGGTTCGTGTTTGGCCGGGAGTCCGAGACCGACACCATCCACGATTTCGAGGACGGACTCGACACCATCGTTATCGCGGGTGGCCTTAAGTTCTCCGATCTCGACATCAAACAGGACGGCGACGACGCCGTGATCAGCGGTCCTTCTGACACGTTCTCGATCGTGATCGGGAACTTCGACGCATCGCTACTGACGGCGGACGACTTTGACTTCATCGCCTGACCGGCCTGAATTCCCAACGGTCAATCTTGATGTAACAGTTGCAGTTGATTTCAGACGAACTGAACCTGCAGACGGCGATTTTGGAGCCAAGGTATGGCCATATCAGTTTCGCCGTAGCGGGTGCTGAACCGCAATTCCCACTAAGCATCTGGAAAAGAGAGGATGGGGGAAAGCGCAACGACCGACCGATCCCCGCGCTTTTTCACAACCGTTGTCAGCGTCCACATCCGTTATTCCAAGGCTCGAGGGCCCCAAAATTTATCTCAATCGTGTGAGGCGAATCGTAATCCATAGGGGGTGAGTCGTTGCAAATCTTGTACAAAGTCGAGCTGAAATCATCGGGCTCTTATCGACTGCAGTGAAAGCATTTCGACCGATGGAACTACCTCTCGCAACCCCCTTGACGTTCCAGGGTCGTCTGGTCCCGAAGGAGACCAGGCTGGCCGGCTGGGCCGCGCTGGTTCACGGCCTTGGGATCACGGCCCCGGTGCAGGCGGCGAGCACCGTTGCCGGTGGTTACATCAAGGGCAGCCGGCGCCAGAAAGACGGTTGGACCGTTTTCGACAGGCGGTACTGGCCGGGCCGCCAAGTCACGGATCATATCGTTTTTGCCCTTCGCCACGAGCGTTTCGACCCGCTCGTGCTCAAACGCGTGTTCGACGCCGTGGACCCGGACACGATTCCGGCCTTCGTGCGCAATGCGCCGACCGGGACGGTTGCCCGGCGGGTCTGGTTTTTCCATGAGAGCCTGACCGGACGGCGGCTGCCGGTCGACGACGCACCGACCGTGACGGCCGTCGACGCTCTCGATCCCGGGAGTTACGTGACCGGCAATGCCTCGCTGTCGAGGCGTCACCGCGTGCGGGACAACCTGCTTGGCACGGGCGGCTATTGCCCGGTCATTCGCCGCACCGGGGTTCTCGAGAATTATCGGGAACGCCGCCTCGCCGACCGGGCCGCGGAAGCCGTGAGCCGGACCAGCGGACAGCTGGTTTCCCGGGCGGCGAGTTTGCTGTTGCTGTCAGACAGCCGCGCCAGCTTTGCGATCGAAGGCGAGCGTCCGCCGCGCAGTCGACTTGAGCGCTGGGGCCGGGCGATTCTCCAGGCCGGAAAGAACCGATTGACGCTTGATGAGCTCAATCGTCTGCACGGTGTCCTGATCGAGGATACCCGCTTTATCCGGGCCGGCCTGCGCCCAGACGGGGTGTTCCTCGGCGAACGTGATCAGAATGCCGATCCCTGGCCGGAATTCATCGGCGCCCGGCCGGAAGATCTGCCGGCCCTGCTGGATGGCCTGCTCGCGGCCAACCGGCGGATGACCGCGAGCGCTATCGATCCGGTGCTCCAGGCCGCCGCCACAGCGTTCGGCTTCGTCTACATCCACCCGTATCAGGACGGCAACGGCCGCCTGCACCGCTGCCTGATCCATCATGTGTTGGCGGAACGCGAATTCACACCGCCGGGCATGATCTTTCCCGTTTCCGCGGTGATGCTGGACCGGATCGATGATTATCGCCGCACACTGCAAGGCCATTCCGGGCCGCTCATGCCCTGTATCAACTGGCGGCCGACGGCGGACCGCAATGTCGAGGTCTTCAACGATACAGCCGATCTATACCGGTATTTCGATTGTACGGCTGAAGCCGAGTTTCTGTATGCCTGTGTCGCCCGCACGGTCGAACACGACCTGCCTGAAGAAATCGACCACTTGCGCCGCCACGACAAAGCGCAACGGCGCATTATGGAAGCGGTCGAGATGCCGGACCGGCTTGCCCGGGACTTGATCATGTTTCTTCGGCAGAACGACGGCAAACTGCCGAAAAGGCGCCGCGAGAGGGAGTTCGTGGCGCTGAGCGATGATGAAGTGGCGCACATCGAGGCTATTTGCGAAGAGGTTTTCCACGCTGGCACCACTGCCTGAGGCGGTCCGGTTTATCCACGGCAGGACCGTCTCCTTCAGCCACGACCTTGAGGCCAGCCTCGGTTGGCGTTCGTGGGCGGCAGGGGGCCGGGGCGCTTTTGGCTGACGGCAAAGAAGCTGGTTCCCCATTCGAGGGCGTCGTCAAGCGCCTCGAAATGCCGGCGCATGCGGTTCGAGAGTGAGGCCAGGATGTCGGCGCACTCCCGGCCTGCGATCAGCCCGTTGAGGATGCGCCGGCCGTTGACCCCGAAAACCGGAGAGGATGCGGTCGGTGCGGATGCCGGCCGACGATCTTCCTGCGCGGCCCTGCGCGGCCCTGCGCGGCTCGCGGAATGTCTTCGACGGCACCGGGCCCGGGTTACAGAAACCGAAGGGGCAAATCGGGGCCGGCCAGATGCTGTCGGCAACGTCGGTCTGGTGCCCCTTGACGGTCTGACGGGCTGAGCGTGCAGCAACGGGGTCTCGGTGACGGCGTCGTAGACCGTCTCTCGGCAGACGCCGGGGATCTCCATCGCTGCGACGAGCGTCAGGCCACGTTCGCAGCCAGTCCGAGAGCACGATCAGCTTGACCGCGGAAGGGTGCTGCACTGCCGTGTGCAGAGGTCCGCTGCCGCGTTTCCCGGGCGGTGCGCACCGCCGCTGCGATCTGCATCTTGTGCACGTCGAGGCCGGCGGCACAGGGATGGATGACAGGGATCGGATCCTTCATTATCATGGAAGCTCCTCCTTCGGGTGGAGCACACGGAAGCGGGCGGGCCGACGGAAGAGCCGACTCGCAGGCCCTGTGGGGCGCCAGTGATGCATTTTGCTGTGCGTTCCCGGCCTCGACCGGAGACATTGCGGGGTGCGATGTCGTTGACCCGGGACGGTTTTGGAAACGGGCTCGAAAGGCCTTGCAAATAAGCGTCCCTGTGCCCGCTTCCGAACCCGGAGAGATGCTGCAGCAAGCAAAACCGGGGAAGACCGACCGGAAGTGGCGATTCCGGAACCGGACGGAGGAGCCGCCGATAGCGGCCAGCGATCTCAAAAATCTGCGTATCTGCTCCCTCCCCTGATGTGTGGGCGCATACCGATGGGGTCGGCAAGCGCCGTGCCGCCCCCAGGTGGGCGGAAGTGGCGGTAGGCAAGGATTGTCACCAACGGCCGGTATCTTGTTCTTCCCGGCAAATCTTCTTCCTCTGTCCTCGTTCCCGTCCAGTACACCTGGCGTGCGGTTTCCCCAACCCGGCTTTCCGACGAGACTGCGGACCCTTCACCCATGAAAGGTTTGGGGTCGTCCGCATCAGGTGCAGAAGGTCGCTGTCCCCGAGGCGTCACGCCGGCACCCCGCGCCGGTTTTCCGGCTTCCGCCCGGTGCCTTCCGGCTTCGCCGCTGTCGCGTGGCCGGTGAGTCGTGTACTGGTCTCCGGACCGGCAGGTCGAGGCTGACCCAAGGGCAGGGTGATTGCTCCGACCGCGTAACGTGTGGTTCCGGCACCGGATCCGCCCTCTCGGCGTCGTCTCCTGCATTCCGCCACCTGTTGGGCCGATCTTCCGGCAGATGTCCTGAACGCCCGCCCCGGCCAGACGGGTGCCGCACCCCGGTCTCCTCGGGTGCCCCCAATGGGGGTTCTGATACGCTCAGGGGGGATGAGGGTTCCAGTGGCGATAAGTGGCCGGGCGCTGCCGGACCAGTAACGCCTCATCGGGAAGCCCGTCCCGGACGGGGCATTTCATACGGGCAGGAATTCCGGGTGCCGAAACGGCGGTTATCCGTGCCGGTCCGCCCGGTGCTGGCAGCACCTCTCTGGATTCAGGCCATGCAGGACTTTCACGACAGTTCGTACAAGCTGTTCTTCGACCACACGCGAATGGTCAGCGATCTGCTGCGCTGCTTCCTGCCCGACGACCTGCTGAAAACGCTCGACTTCGACAGACTGGAGCGCATGCCGGATCAATATGTCGACGATCGACTCACCCAGAGTCGGGGCGATACGGCGTGGCGGATACGGTTCCGCGGCCAGGATGCGGAAGCCGGCCGCTGGCTCTATCTGCTGGTGTTGCTGGAATTCCAGTCGACGGTGGATTCCTTCATGGCGGCGCGCATTTCGGCCTATACGGGGCAGATGTACCTCAAGCTGATTCGCAGCGGCGAGCTCGCGAAGGGCGGCCGGCTGCCGCCGGTGCTGCCGATTGTCCTGTACAATGGCAAGTCCCGATGGTCGGCCCCGGAGGAAACCGGCAACCTGATCGCCCCGGTCGGTGCGAACCTCGCACCGTTCCAGTTGCATCAGCGCTATCTTCTGGTGGATGAACATGCCCTTCGTGTCACGGATCTTCCGAAGAACAATCTCGTGGCGGTGCAGATCGCGCTGGAACAAGGCTCGCTCGGGCGTATGTCGCGGAACCTGCAAAGGTTGGCCGTACTGCTGCAGGGCCCGGGCAACGAGAGTCTGAGGCGCGTCTTCATCGAATGGGCACGCGGGCTTGCCATGCGAAGCGACCTGGCAGCGGCAGATCCGGGCCTGGCCGGTGAGCTTCGCCGTCTCGGGGACACAGGAGGATTGGAAGAAATGGCAACGATATTCGCGGAAAAGGTTGAGGCGTTTGCGAAACGACATCTTGCACAGGGTCTGGAACAGGGTCTCGAGCGGGGCCTGGAACAGGGTCTCGAGCGGGGCCGGAAACAGGGTCTCGAGCGGGAACGGGCGCTGCTGGTGCGCTTGGCCGAGCGCAAGTTCGGTGCGGCAACGGCGAAGCGCCTCGCCGTGCTGCTCGGTGATGTTGACGATCCTGTGCGTCTCGATGAGGTTGGGGTTGCGATCATTGATTGTGCGGATGCCGATTCCCTGCTGGCCCTTGCCAAGCTTGGAGCCAATGGTACATCCGCTGTCTCCAGCTGACGCGAAACCCGGTCGGCCGGCGGCGGAAGCGGGTGGCCCGAATCCTGCAACGCATTGCGGAACAGTTCCGACGCATTCGTTATCGCGACCAACAGGACGGGCCCGGACGGCTCGGGCGCATCATCCGGGGATGGCTGAGCACCTGGGCTGGTATGGTCAATGAGCCGGACCGACCGTCCCGGCATCATCTGCGCCGGCGGTACCGTTCTCCGGAGATGAGATCAGATTGCGGAGATGTTCGACCTGCGTGGCCTGGCTGCTGCGTCCGGACGTCCCCGAACTCCGGCCCGGTTCCGGAAACCCTGCCGGCATTTCAGTCAGCGGGGTTTCGGAGGTGGCGGCCCGGACGGGACGGACCGGGTCACGGCTCTGGCGATGGGCGTTTCACGGTCGCCGTTGCCGCACCGGGCGCCGGATGATCCCTGCCACTCACCCGGAGCGGTCCTTCGGATCCGCCCCGGTTGTCCGTGCATGAGAGTGGTCCGTACGGCCATGGTGCTGGCGGCCGGACGCGGCGAACGCATGCGCCCGCTGACCGACCGCGTACCCAAGCCGTTGGTGCGGGTCGCCGGGCGGTCCATGCTCGAGCGCATGCTCGACGCGCTCGAACGGTTCGGTGTCTCCCGGGTGGTGGTCAACGCCAGCTATCGTGCCCGGCAGGTGGAACAGGTGCTGGAATCCCGTGCGCGGCCGGCCGTCTGCATCAGCCGGGAGCCCGACCCCCTGGAAACCGGGGGCGGCGTCCGGCAGGCGCTTCCGCACCTTGAAGCTTCCGGGTTTCTCGTGGTCAACGCGGACATCGTGCTGCCGCGGGCGGAGCGGGCCTTTCGATCCCTGGAGCAGCACTGGGATGGCCGCATCATGGACGCATTGTTGCTCCTTGTGCCGCGCGCCCGGGCCACGGGCTACGCGGGCGGCGGCGATTTCGGCGTCGAATCCGGTTTCGGGGGAGCGGCCCGGCTGACGCGAGGTGCAGCGCGCCCCTACGTGTTCGCAGGCATCCAGGTGCTCGCGCACGGGCTGTTCGACCGCGCCCCGGAAGCTCCGTTCGCTCTGGGAGCGCTCTACGACCGCGCCCGTCGGAGGCGGCGCCTGTTCGGCCTCGTGCACCCGGGCGCATGGTACCACGTCGGGACCGTTCGGTCCGTGCGCGAAACCGAACGGCGGCTTTCCGGGGAGAAGGCCGTTCCATGACGGCCCGGTCGGTGTGGAACATCCCGGCCGGGCAGCCGTTTGCCCGTCAACTGGTGCGCGAGCTGTTGCAGCGCGCCCGGCCGTCCGCCGATCTGGCCGATACCACGATTCTCGTCCCGACCGGCCGGGCCGCGCGCACCCTCACGCGCGCCTTTGCCGAGGAAGCCCGGCCGCAGGCGCTCCTGCTTCCCCGGATCCTGCCGTTCGGCGAGGTCGGCGAAGAAGAGGCGGCGCTCGGCTGGGATGACGGCGGCCCGGCTCCGGGCTCCCGGAACGGCGAACTGCGGCCGGCCATCGGCGGTGTGCACCGCCAGCTGCTGCTGACCCGGCTGGTCGCCACCATGCGCCGGGAGCGGGCGGGCGGTGCACTCGCGGAAGCCGCCCGGCTGGCCCGCGAGCTCAGCGCGCTGCTGGATTCGCTGCAGTATCAGGAGATCGGCCTCTCCGAGCTCGAGACACTGGTCGAGGAGGATCTGGCCGAGCACTGGCAGGAGACCCTGAAGTTTCTCGACATCCTCCGCGATCATTGGCCGAAGTTGCTGGCGTATGCCGGGTACATGGACCCGGCGGCCCGGCGCACGCTGCTGCTCCGCCACCAGGCGGAAGCCTGGCGGACATCCCCGCCGGCCGGCCCGGTCATCGCGGCCGGCTCCACCGGTTCCATTCCCGCGGCCCGGGCGGTCATTGCCGTCGTGGCCGAACTGCCCCGGGGCGAGGTGGTCCTGGCCGGCCTCGATCCGGCGGTCGACGACGCATCCTGGAAGGCGCTGGACGAGTCGCACCCGCAATTTGCCCTGAAGCAGCTGCTTGAGGCCCTTGACGTCGATCGGACGGAGGTGCGTACATGGCCGGGTTCCCAACCGTCGCCCGCCGCCACGGCCCGCCGCCGGCTGCTGGCGGAGGTGATGCGCCCGGCTGCCACGTCCGACCGCTGGCCGGACACCGTGCCCCACCTCGACCTCGAGGCGGGACTGAGCGGCCTGCAGGTGGTGGAAGCCCGCGATTCCATCGAGGAGGCGGGCGCCGTTGCCGTGCTGCTGCGCGAGACGCTCGCGACTCCCGGCAAGACCGCCGCCCTGGTGACCAACGACCGGGAACTCGCCGGGCGTGTGCGGACCACGCTGCGGCGCTGGCAGATCGAGGTCGACGATTCGGGGGGCGAACCGCTCGGCGACACCCCGGTCGCCGTGCTGTTCCGGCTGGCGGTGCGGGCGGCGGCCGGCAACGGCCGCCCCGTGGATCTCCTGGCCCTGTTCAAGCACCCCCTCGTACGATGCGGCGGCAGCCGCCGGGAGTTTCTCTCCCGCGTGCGCCTGTTCGAGCGCCGGGTGGCCCGCCGCCTGTTTGCCTGGGACGGGCTGCTGGATGCCCGAGTGGAACTGGAGAGGCGGGCAGAAGACCGGCCCGAACTCGTCGAGCTCGCCGCCTGGCTGGGAGTGTTCGACGAGCGGATCGATCCGTTGCGCCGGGCGCTGGCAGCGGCGGCGGCGAATGCCGCGGGGCTGGTTGCCATCCATCGGGCGTTCACCGAGTGGCTGGCTGACCCAGGCCTCGACGACACCGGGTCGCTGTACGACGATCACGCGGGTGAACAGGTGCAGAAATTCCTGCAGGAGTTCGAAGCGGGTGCGGAGAGCCTGGGCCAGATCCGGGGGCGCGACTATCCCGGTCTCTTCGACGAGGTGCTGGCTGGCGCCACGGTGTTTCCGCGGGCGGGCACCCACCCCCGGCTTCGCATCCTCGGCACCCTCGAGGCCCGGCTGGTCAGTGCCGACCGGGTGATTGCAGGGGGGCTGGTCGAGGGGAGCTGGCCCCGGCGCACGGTGTCCAATCCCTGGCTTAGCCGCACCATGCAGGCGGCTCTCGGCATCCTGACCGACGCGCACCGCACCGGCATGGGCGCCCTCGATTTCGTCCATGCCGCCAGCACCCCGGAGGCCTGCCTCTCGTTCGCCCACAAGAGCCGCGGCACCCCGACCATCCGCTCGCGGTGGCTGACCCGCCTGAACACCGTGCTCCGGTCCGTGAACCGGACCCTGCCGCCGCCGCCGGCGCTGGCGTTCTGGCAGCAGTTGACCGCTCCGCCCGCCTACCATCCCCAGCCGCGCCCGGCGTTCGCACCGCCGCTCGCGGCGCGCCCCCGACGGCTGTCGGTCACCCAGATCCGTACGCTCCATCGCGAGCCCTACGCCATCTACGCGCGGCACGTGCTCGGGTTGCGGGCCCTGGACCGGCCCGGCCGGCGTCCCGGCCCGGCCGAATTCGGCAATGTCGTGCACGCCGCCCTGGAGCGGATGACCCGCGAGCTCCCGGGGTTGGCCGGCCCCGATGACATCGATGACTGGCTGCAGGCGCTCGGGGCGCAGGCGCTGGTACCGTTCCGGTCGGCGGAGGACCGGGACGGTGAGTGGTGGGAGCAATTCACCTGGCCGCACCGCCTGGGGGCGATCCTGCGGTGGGCGCACGGCCGGGAGCAGCGGTCGGGAGAGCTGAAGCTGGCGGTCTGGGCAGAGATTCCGGGGGAATGGACCTTCGGTGAGCCGCCCTTCACGCTCTCGATACGGGCCGACCGGATCGAGAGCGATGCCGAAAGCGGCGTGACTGCCATTCTTGATTACAAGACCGGGACGGTCCCCACGAAGGTCTCCGTGAAGAACGGCGAGGAGCCCCAGCTGGCCCTCGCCGGGATCATCGCCGAAAAAGGCGGCTTTCCCGACCTGCCGGCCGGACTGACCGTCGGACAGCTGGCCTACTGGAAGCTCTCGGGGCGAGCGGGCGGCGCCACGATCGTGAAATTTTCCAGAGAAGAGACGGCCAGGGCCATGCAAGCCGGCCGGGAACTGTTGACGGACCTGGTTCGCAGGTACGACGACCCGGCAACTGCCTACATTGCCGCCCACACCCCGGAACCGTACTCCGATTACGCGGTGCTGGCCCGCACCCACGAATGGACCCTGGCGGGTCTCCGGGAGTCCGACGAATGACCGCCGCCTTCGCCGAAGCGGTCCGGCGCCAGCGCGAGGCCTCGGACCCCGGGGTGTCGGTCTGGGTCTCCGCCAATGCCGGAACCGGCAAGACCAAGGTTCTGACCGACCGGTTGCTGCGCCTGCTGCTGAGCGGGGTGGCGCCGGAGAGCGTGGTGGCGATCACCTTTACCCGTGCGGCGGCCGCCGAGATGGAGAACCGCCTCTTCGCGGAGCTGGCCAGGTGGGCGGCGGACGACGACGAGGCGGTCGTACAGCGAATCACGGAACTGGTCGGGAAGCCGCCCCCGAAGCCGGAAGCGGCGATCGCCGCCGCGCGGCGGCTGCTGGTGCAGGTGCTCGAGTGTCCCGGGGGAATCCGGATCCAGACGATTCACGCGTTCTGCCAGTCGCTGCTCGCGAGCTTCCCGCTCGAGGCCGGCCTGGCGCCGCATTTTCGGGCGCTGGACGAGCTCGAGGCGGCCGCGCTCCGGGTCGAGGCGCGGACCGGCATGCTGCGGGCCGCCGAGCGCGGCGGCGGAGAACTGGCCGAGGCGTTCCGCACCCTGGCCGGCACGGTCGGTGATCAGCAGCTCGGCACCGTCCTCGACGAGTTCATCACCCGCAACGACTCCTTTACCGAAATCGTGCGCAGCCACGGCGGCATCGCGGGCTATGTGCGGGGTCTGGCCGAACGGCTCGAGGTCGACCCGGCCGGGACCGAAGCGGATGTCATCCGGTCCGCCTGGCGGCGGATGGAGGCCGGCGATCCCGACGGGCGCGGCCGGCGCGCGGCGGAGGAACTGGCCGAGGCGAGTCTCGCGCATCCGAAGCTTGACGATCCGGCCAAGAAACTTGAAGCCTGGATCGAGACCCCCGACGACGACGCTGTCCGCAAGGAGGCTTGGGAGGCCTGGCGAACGGTATTCCTCACCCAGTCGGGATCGGTGCGCGCAAAATTGCCGTGGTCGCCCGGGCGCGACCGGCAGCCGTTGATCGCCCTCGGCGGAGACCTGCAGGCGTTTCTGAACGCCGAGTGCGGGGCCGTGCAGCAGGACGGGGACCGGCTGCACATGGTCCGCACACTCCGGATCAGCGCCGCGTTCGCCCGCCTGGCCGAGGCCGAGCAGCGGGGCTACGAGCGCCTGAAGCGCGATCAGGTGGCCGTCGACTACGACGACCTTCTCGTACGGACCGGCGATCTGCTGACCCGGCGCTCGGCCAGCGACTGGATCCTCTACAAGCTGGATGGCGGGTTGCGGCACATCCTCGTCGACGAGGCGCAGGATACCGCGCCTTCCCAGTGGCGGGTGGTGTCGGCCGTGGTCGAGGACTTCTTCACTGGTCTGAGTGCGGCGGAGGACACCCCCCGCACCCTCTTTGCGGTCGGGGATCCCAAGCAGTCGATCTACCGCTTTCAGGGTGCGGACCCGGACGGATTCGCCACGAAGAGCCGCGAGTTCCGTGAGCGGGCGCAGAACGCGAAGCGGCCCTGGAAACCGCTGCAGCTGGACCTGTCATTCCGGTCGGCGCCGGCGGTGCTCAAGGTGGTCGACGAGGTCTGGAACCGGCCGCGCACGGGTCGGGGGGACGGCGAGCCGACGCGGCATGCGGCCTTTCGCACCGGTCAGCACGGCCGGGTGGAGGTGTGGCCGCCGGTGATGCCGGAAGCCGGAGCCGACCACCCCCAGGCCCACGTTCGCCGGCTGGCCCGGCTGATGGCCGAGCGGATCCGGACGCTGGTCGCCGGCGCGGACGGGAGGCCGGCGCCGTACGGTCCGGGCGACATCATGGTGCTGATGCGCCAGCGGGCGCCGCTGATGCCCTTCATCGTCCGGGCGCTTCGTGAAGTCGGCATACCCGTTGCGGGCGTCGACCGGATGCGGCTGGTCGAGCAGCCGCCGGTAGTCGACCTGATCGGGCTGACCCGGTTCCTGCTCCACCCGCACGACGACCTGGCGCTCGCGAACGTGCTCAGGGGGCCGCTCGCGGGGCTGGACCGCGGGCTCGGCGAGGAGCAGCTGTTCGACCTGGCGCATGACCGGGGTCCGCGGAGCCTCTGGGGTGCACTCTGCGCCCGCACCGGCGACCATGCCGACTACCGGACCG
Organism: Alphaproteobacteria bacterium; assembly: GCA_965203385.1. GTDB lineage: Bacteria > Pseudomonadota > Alphaproteobacteria > TMED109 > TMED109 > VXPW01. The sequence goes on along the minus strand of OZ241893.1, from coordinate 56,601 downwards.
CCTGCGAGCGCCTGCGTTCGCTCCTCGACCGCACCGCCCGCGACTCGCCGTTCGACCTGTTTTCGCACGTTCTGGACGGCGAGCGGGGCGGACGCACCGCGATACTCGCGCGGCTCGGCCCGGACGCGGTCGATGCGATCGAGGAGTTCCTGTTTCAGGCCCGGGAATTCGCCCGCAGCCAGATCCCCACCCTCGAACACTTTGCCGACTGGATCGAGGGCAAGAACCTCGAGGTCAAGCGCGACCTGGAGACGGCGGCCGGCAGCGTGCGGATCATGACCGTGCACGCGGCCAAGGGGCTGGAGGCTCCGGTGGTGTTCCTGGCTGAGCGCGAGGGGCGGCGGCAGAGTCGGGCATCCGTGGTGTGGGGGCCCGGGAACCTCGCGTTCTTCTCCCTGCCCGAGCCGGAGCGGCCGGACCTGGTGAACCGGCTCCGGGAGCAGTTTGCCGGGGAAGAGCAGCGCGAGTACGAACGGCTGCTGTATGTCGCCATGACGCGGGCCCGGGACCGCCTGATCGTGGCTTCCTGGCAGAAGAAACCTGCGAAGACTCCGGGGCCCTGGTGGTCGCATCTGGTCCGGAGCGCCCTCGCCGACAGCGAGACCCTCACGGTGACCGTTGACGAATCCTTTCCTGACGTGGGCTCGCCGTCGGAGGAACAGGATCCGGTCCCGGCCTACGTGTTCGAGGAGGACCGCCCGGTTGCCCCCGAGGCACCGCCGCCGCCCGTCCCGGCGGCGGCCGCCCCGGAGGCGCCGGCCTGGCTTCGTGCGCCCGCGGCCCCCGAAGCGGCGGTGCGCCCGGCCCGGACCGCATCGCAGCGGGTGGTGGACGACGGCAAGGCCACGGCCCTCGCCCGCGGCACCCTGGCGCACGAGTTGATCGAGTACCTCGCGCCCGTGGATCCCGATGCGCGGTGGCACCGCGCGCCCGCCCTGGCCGACCGGCTGGCACCCCAACTTCCCCCCATCATGCGCCGCGAACTCTGGATCGTGGTGCTCGACCTCCTCGAGCGGCCGGAATTCGCGTTCATGTTCGGGGCGAACAGCCGGGCCGAGGTGAGCATTGCCGGCGAGATCGACGGCGAGCTGGTCGAGGGCCAGATCGACCGCCTCGTCGTCACCGAGGAGGAGGTGACCGTCATCGATTTCAAGACCGGTGCGGCGCCCGCATCCTGGGCGGCGGCGCCGGCAGGCTACCGGAAGCAGGTGGACGACTACGCACGGCTGCTTGCGAAAACCTATCCGGAGCGCCGGATTCGCGGGATGCTGTTCTACATCGAGGGACCGGTGCTGCTGGCGGATTCCGCCGCCGCATCCTGATGACGGGGCGGACCGTGATGCGGGTGTACGAGGTCGGCGGTGCCGGGATCGCGATTCCTCCGCCAGCCGCCGGGGTCAGCCCTCTGACGGGCGGATTCCGGTGCAGGCGCTGCGCCCCGCTGCATCGCCGTTCGGGCCTTGCCCCTGGTGGGCGCCGGGTCGGAGCAGCGGCGAATGCCGCCGTCGACCATTGCCCGGAAGCGCTCTACGGCGTAGCGGTCGCCGGAAAGGCCGTTGCCGAAGAAGTGCGTCGGGAAGGTGGCGGCCGTTCCCGGAAGAAGAGGCACTGGAGGCGGAGAGCCGGGGCGTGCCGGGCAGGGAAGTCCGGCCCGGTGCGGAGCCGGGTCGCGGCTGGTGATAACACCCGCCTTCCTGTGCGCTCAATTACTCGTCGGTCTCCAGAAGGCCCTTCATACGGAGAAGAGCTTCGCAGTCATCCCGCGACAGGTCGCAGCTGACTAACGCCTCGAACTTCCGGGCAGAAAGGTGGCATTGTCTGGCCATGAGTCCGAGGAGCGGCTTTCCGATGGCCTGTCCACTGCGGCCGTGGGACGTGAAAGTCTTGATCGCGGTCCGGAGGCCGTCTCGGGTGACATACCGGAACATACGGTGACGGCGATTGCTTCGCTCAAAGCCCTTCGCTGACACTGTCTCAACCGACCCCTTGGCGATCGGCACTATTCCTGAGCTCGCTTCCTGAAGTTCTCAATGAGCATTCGGGCCCGTTTGGTGAATCTGGCGCCTTCTTCCATTGCTTGGACGTCCTCCCAAAGCGATGGAAGCAGCACCTCTATCAGCTGTTCGTACGCATCTCTGAGGCTGACCCCGCAAGCAATAACGCCTTTGTGCTGTTTGATGCCTCTTATTTCGAACACCGACGCTCCTGCGTCGTGAGTGAACCTGAATTCAAGAGGCGGGTCGACAGTAAGAACCTGTTCACCGATAGTAAAATTTTCCACGCTCAACTCGTTAGCCCGTTGGTAGACACAGATGTCCTGACACGACCTAGCTTTAGTTGACCCATTTTCTGATGATAAACGTGATCTCAGCGGGAGAAATCGGAAAAGAAAGCCTCTCTGACCTTCAAATCGTGGCTCATCTATTCAATAAACGAAATATAGCTTCCTGTCAGGCGTTTCCGACCGCAAGAACGGAACCAAGTCATTGAAAATTATCCGGTGGAAAGCACCACCGGTCAGCAGCGTCATCTGATCAGTTCAGGACATCTGAGACAGTGTTATGCAATAGAGGGGAATAGTCGAACTTTGTTCGCTCACCCTTTTCTGCGGAGGATCTTGCATAAATCGCATGTAACGTTGTACTTTGACAATATTTAGAATCCAACTTCCCCGAAACCGCCAAATATTGATTGCCACTCCCAGATGGGAAGAATTTTGCACGAGCCTTTGTGTATTCAAACTGGCCAGAGTTGGACGAGGCGCGTGGAGGTTTGCCGGCTGACTGAACGGTCACCGCAGCGCTGGGGTCTCCAAACTCGTACATGGCTACTGAAGTGTTCTTTTGAGTTCCGGCGGGCTCTCGAGAATGGCGATGATATTTCCGCTCTTGATCTGATAGATCGGGTGCCCTTCCGGATCCCACTCACCATCAAACCGAACAACCTCAATGACATCCACCCGGATCCGCATCCTGGAGCCGTCAGCCAAGCGAATGATAATCGGCTTGTCGGCTATTTCTTCAATCTCAACGACCGTGGCATCGGTCATCTCCCCAGTAGTGGGACTCCGAAGTCTACGTGTGGTCATGAGCTGACGTCCCCCTGACCAGCACCGGGTATACATATGGCACCCCCAATTTGCAACGGGGTAACGATAGCAGGGTGCACGTCTCGTTTGTGGGATTTGCAGCGTCGAAGCCCCTGTGTACCAAAGGTTCAGGGTGAGCGTTCGGTTGTGGGGTGACGACGGAACCATGGCGTCTTTATAGGTCCACCGGAAGGGACCATCAGAGAGGCGTGAAGCCGCTCCATCACTGCCCGCCCGAACGCTTACGGTTCAGGAAATGAGGCAAGGGCGATGAAGGTCGTTGTGACGGCGGTGATGCATTACCTGACCGTGACCGCCAACGTTCTGCTCCATGGTCCGAGCCGATGGGGGCCGAACCTATGGCTGCCGTTGCTTGATATCTGCCATCCCCGAAAATATCGAGGCCCGGTTTCCTGTTACGTAACGCTGACCCATTTAGGGTGTGATTCTCATATGGACACTTTTTGTTCTTACAATGATCTAGCCAAGAATCACGCAGCGAGTGCGACCTGCGCGATCTGCCGGTTCTCGTTGGCGCAGGGTGGCGGCTTCCAGCCGCCACCGCGGCCCAGGCGCGGGACCAATGCTGCCCAAGCCCGGTCGAAACGTCCGGACTTGAGAAGCGATCGGAAGCTCAGGACGCCTTGGCCGCCGTCACGGCCCCAGCGCTGCCCGGAGCGTTTCATCCGGACCGTCACGAGCATCTTGTTGGCGGCTTCCACGGCCCCGGAACCGATGGGGAAGCCGGCCGCGTCCGCATAGTGCATGCGGGGACGATTATTGCGGAAGAAGGTCAGTTCCCTCCGGATGACGTCGGCTCCCTTGCCTTTCCGCATCAGGTAGCGCAAGGCGTCGATCGCCTTGCCGGCACCCTTGGGGTCGTGGCGCAGCATGTGCCGCCATTTCTCGAACCAAGACGTCCCGACGGCGGTGTTCGGACCGAAGGCAGCATCGGCCGCAGCCTTAAGATGTTGAGCTGCATGGAAAAAGTCTAGAAGCATGACTTCGGGGTCCAGCGCTTCCAGGAACGTCCAGTTGTCCTTCGCGCCGTCAGCGACCGCCACCAGCTTCAGGTCCGGATTGATCGACTGCCAGTGGCGTACTTCCGCCGTCAACTGTGCTTTCAGGTTCGTCTTGCCGGTCTCGGGAAGACGGCCGCAGTACCGGCTTTCCAGCAGGTTGCCGCTGCCATCGACCAAGGCCACCACGCCGCACGACGCCTCGCGCCAGCCCGCGTCCGTGGCTTGTTCCTCGGTCGTTTCGGCATGCATGCGCATCATGACACCGTCCAGGGAAACCAGGATCGACTCCGCCTCCTCCGGCAGTTCTTCCTCCTCCCGCAGGCCTTCCAGAACCTCGTCGGAACACGCCTCCATGCAGGTTCCGGCATCCCCGGACAATCGCACCAGGGACGCCACCGAGGGACCCTGGCCGCACAGTTTCTCCCACATGTCCTCGCTCTCGCGCGCCGTCAGATTGCTCATCAGGTACAGCGAGAGGCCCGCCGCGGCCGGCGTCAGCCGGCCGGGCATCAGGCGGAGGAGGGCTTCGGTCGGGATCAGGGACGCATCCGTTCCCGCGGGACGGTACCGAGACCGCAGGAAGTCGACCGGTCCGAAGAGCGTCATCGCCCGGCCCGACGTGGGTGCGGCCTTGCGATAGGTTTTCCCCTCGACTTTGACCGTCTTGCCATGATCGTCAAGCGCAGTGAACGCGTCGGTCAGGATGGTGCGGGCCAGACCGAAGAGCATGTCCCGGAGCTGGCTCTCGGCTGTCAGCGGGTCATGGCGGTACAGCGTCGCCACGTTCCCCGCCAGGTTGAGCCCGGTGGCCTTTTTCACCAGCGCGGCACCCACCTCCACCAAGGCTTCCTGCGCCGCTTCGACGGATACGCTGCCATCGGCGTTCTTGGCAATCGAGGCGTCAATCTGTACGTTGGTCATTGGAGTGCTCCTTTTGTCGCCCCGTCCAGGGGCGGTTTTTGAGTTTGAGGAGCACTCTACACCCCCAAGAAGCCAAGGCCGGGAGCATCGTCGAAGACGGTGCCCGTGAAAAAATCACGGCCGGAGCGGCTGATTTTCGCGAAATTGGCCGAATCCGCGCAGGCTTCCGAACCCGAATCAGAAAATACCTTTTAATTTCAACGCATTAAAAAATTGACAGCTCGCTATACAGAAATCACACCCGACCCAGCTTCGATTCCAGCAGGGGAAACAACTCGCCTTGCAACACGGCGTGATACTGCGATAGAGTCACCTTCAGGGACATGGTCGCTCTCCCTTCTGATTCGGGGTGTATTGAATTCTCAGGATACCAGAGGATGGCGGCCGGTCCCACGGAATTTCGTCTGATTCCGGCCATAATTCCGCTTATTCCGATCTTTTTGCAAGACCCTCAACGCTGACCCATTTATCAAGGAGAGGTCCGTGTGAGTCAGGTACCGACCCGTCTCGTCCGCGCAGGCGTTGACCTCATTGTCACCAATCTGCATCGGCGGTTTACCGGTGTGACGGCTACCACTGCGACAGTCGTCCGGCACCAAGAGTCTAGGTACACCATGTTGGTTGCCGGTCGGCCGCTTCCCGGATGCCAATGTTCAGTTTCGCTGGGGGAAGCCTTTCGGCGGTCTCGCCACCCTGCTGGTCGACGATATATCTTGTGGCATGTAAGACGGAACAACGAGATGGTTGCCGCCCTTTTCGCTCGAGATGTGCTACGGCTTCCGGTCCGAATAGTGTTTACCTCGGCCGCACAGCGTCGCCATTCGGCGGTACCGAGACGGTTAATTTCAAGAATGGATGCGGTGATCGCCACCACCGAAACTGCAGCGTCCTTTGTCCCCAATGTTCATGCGGTTGTGCATCACGGGGTGGATACCGAGCGGTTTCATCCGGCAAAGGATCGTCAGACCGCCTGGAAGCGGCTGGGGTTCCCGGGAACGTACGGGATTGCGACGGTTGGCCGGGTTCGGCCGGAAAAAGGGACCGATATTTTTGTCGACGCAATGATCCAGACCCTGCCGCGATATCCTGAAGCCACCGCTCTGATCATCGGGAAAATCTCTCCATCCCAACGTCGCTACCATAAAGATCTGCAGCAACAAATTGCGGCGGTCGGACTGTCGCAACGGCTACGGTTCACGGGTGAGTTACCTTGGGAGCGGTTGCCAGAAGTCCTGCGGGGCCTCTCCCTGCTGGTTGCGTCGCCACGCTACGAAGGGTATGGTTTGACACCGCTGGAGGCCATGGCAAGCGGTGTGCCGGTGGTAGCGACAGATACGGGGCATTTTCGCACCTTCATCGGCAATCAGGAAGCTGGAATTCTGGTCGGTGCACCGGACTCGTTGTCTGTTGCAAAGGCTGTCGAGAACCTGGTTCGTAATCCAGCTGCCGCGCAGCAAAAGGCATTGCAGGCCAGAAGCCGTGCGCAGTGTATGTTCGGTGCCGAAAGGGAAGAGTATGGCATTCACCAAGTGTACGAGAAACTGTGGAAAAATTTTGCGGTTAACTAGAAGGTTACACGCTTACTGAATCTGGTATGATGTCGGTGTGAGGGCAGGTGGGCTTATCGTTAACACATGGGCAGAGCCGATGAGGAGAACATGGTGGAGCGAAAATCAGCGGAGAAAAGCCAATGCTGGGTACTAAGCTGCAGAATCATCAGGTGGATGCGGACTTTTGCGGGACCGCGGACATGGATTTGGTAGCCAGCGACAGGACTTGTGCTCCATTGATTGTTCATCAAGTTTGCTAATCATGGATTGCTTTGTAATTAATTTAGCAAATGAAGTAGAACGCATGACGTTTATGCGGTCACAGTTACGGAAACTGGATCAGCAGTACGAACGTATTGAGGCTGTCACTGCTGAGGATCCCGTTGTGTGGCAAAATAATGACTACTGGAACACTTGGGAGCGACCATTGAAAGCGACCGAGCGTGCCTGTGTGCTTAGCCATTTGTCGGTATGGAAAAGATTGGCAGCGGGAACGTCTAGTGATCCAGTGCTTATTCTTGAAGACGATGCTTTATTGTCAAATCGATTGAGCGCTGTACTGCACGCAGTTGACTTAATCACCGACATTGATTACCTCAACCTTGAGGTTGCACTCAGACGAAAGCTTTTGGCCGCTTCGGATCGATATTTGATTGACGGTATTCGCTATTTGCGTCTCTATCAAGATCGGAACGGTACCGGAGCCTATGTTCTTTGGCCATCTGGGGCGAGAAAGCTAGTAACTGAAGCGTCGCGCGCAGCCGGACTTGCAGACGGAATAATCTGCAGGACGGCCAAGCTACTCAGCTATCAGGTTGAACCTGCCTGTGCGGTTCAAATAAGCCTCTGTTCAGGTTATGGTATTACTCAACCAATCGAATTCTCTTCTTCCATCGCGGCTGATAAATCAGTTAATACGAAGTTCCGTTCCTTGAAATTTCGTTGTCGAAGAATCAAGGGGCAGTTAAGTCTAGGCTTGAAAGCACTTCGCCATGCACATCACGCAGTTCGGCGGGATGTCCGGCTTTGCGTCAACGATTTTCGCAGGATGAATTGATCATTGGCATGAATCCACTGCGATTAACGTGCGCTCCCATTGCGGGCAACCCGAGCGGGTCGCACCACGGGCAAACCGGCTTTCACGCCGTTCATCATGGCAGATCAAAATCTACCCGGTTGGCACCAGCGCCGCTCCCGAGTTACTCCCTTCACTATACAACGCGACCGACGATGGTGGTTGGAACTATTCAGGAGCCGCCTGGTAGCGTGCCACCCACGGGCCCAGAGTCTATGTCAGCGCTCTGGTCATCTTCTTGCAACACTGTATCGCACTTTGTTATAGTTATCTCTGGAGAGAGGGAAGGGGGTCCCTCCCTTGTGATCTCCAAGAGGAGAGTTAAAACATGCGGCCTGTCTGAGGCGATAATCCCGCTTGAGTCAGTTTTTGCTAGACCCTTGTATTTATCCGACAAGCAGTTGTTTGGGTGAATCTGGTTCTTGCCCACAAATATATGAAGGACCCGCTGGAAACCGAAAGGAATTACATTGATGAATTGTTTCTTCATCAACCTGGATCAATCCAAGAGTCGGCGTATTCATATGGAATCACTGTGTACCAGGCTCGAGGTCAATCATTTTCGAGTCCCTGCAATTCACGGCAGCAAAATCATGGAACTGGAATCGTGGCGGGAATCCGTAGATTGGCAGCAGAATATGTCAATCAATATTACCAGCAATGAAATCGCTTGCTTTCTCAGTCATCGAAAGGCTTGGGAAAATATTGCACAAGGTTCTGATCGTCACGGAGTGGTAATGGAGGATGATATTTTTTTGTCGCCCAAAGCGGCATATTTCCTGAATAATTCATCTTGGATACCAAAAGACGCATTGATTGTTCGGTTAGAGACTCATCGCCGCAAAATACCTTTAGGTCGACGTCGAGCGGAGGGAGAGATAAACGGCGTGAATTATCGGCTCTTCACTTATTTTACACCACGAAGAAAGTTCGAGTTTGGTTACGGAGCTGCGTGTTATGCGATACGAAGTGATTTTGCCGGTTGGTTATGCGAACATTTTGAAAAAGTTTTTGGGTATGTTGATGTTGAAGTTACTAGCAAAAAATTGCTGCGAGAATTTGCACCTTCGTTTTGGTGGCGCGCATCACTGCAATTGAGTCCTGCACTAGCTATTCAACAACAATCCATAGATCAGCGCTTTCTTCCCATGAAGGCTGAAACATCTGTAATTTGGAATGATTATGCGAATTCAGCAAAGGTCAGTGTTAAGCACTCTGCTAAATCCGACAAAATAATTCGAGAACTGAGGAAAATGTTTTATGTTTCGAACTGGAAAGTGCAGCTATTGAAACGAACCGTTCCGTTGCTGCAGTAAACGCTGATGAGGCGCGCTGACCCTCACCCCAGTACATGAACACCCGGTCGGGCCGGGCCGAGCTCTAGCGTGGCTCTTTTTCGCGGCTGGGTCTTCGTAACTGCACTTCGCAGACAATGATTTCCCCCACCTTTCGCGGCGGGTTCTCGCTTTCGTTCACAGGTGCTCCCGGCGGATTTGGAGCGGGCTCCGGAACCGGGATAGACTGGGTGCTGGAGACGGAAAGGAGAACGAATTTTTAGTGTTGGCCTAGACCGAACTTCCAGAGTGCTGAGCACATAATGCCTTGAATCGGAATGACATGCAAAAATTCCGACGTGATTTTACTGGACAGGTTGTCAGGAAATCCGCAGACCGAGCAGGCGGAAGGCCTCCTTCTGTACCGGGGTGGGTTGTGACAGCATCTCGAACTGGGCCGAGGTTTCCGATTTCGGCGCCACCTGCATCCGGGTCAGGGTCGCCAGATGTTGCGTGAGGCCCTGGAAATGGTGGACCGGCAATCGGTTGATGGTCATCCGGGTCGCCGCCTTGGTCTGCGCTGAGCGGGATGGTGTTGCCGGGGCGACGGCCGACTGTGACCGGGGTGGCCCTTCATCGTGGAACAGGATCGACTTCCAAGCGTCACGCAGATGCCATTCGACGTAATAGGCGAGGGTGCATAACAGGATATGGGCCCGCACCCGGTCGGCGAGGCGATGGTGAACGGGTCGGACTTTCAGATCCACGGTTTTCAGGCTGCGAAAGGCTCGCTCCACCCGTGCCAGACTCTTGTACGATCGCACCGTTTCATCGGCGCTGATCGTGGTTTCTGGCAGGCTGGTGCGCACGATGTAAAACCCGTCGAGCGCCGCTTCGGCGGCGATCCTTGCGGTATCGCGCTTCCAGGTACATCGCGTGCTCCGCACTGTGACGATGAAGTGTTTCCGCATCTTGCGCTTGCCCAGTACCTTGTCGAGGCGCCGGGTGATCGCCAGCTTCCCCTTGAGACGGTACTGTTCGCGCCGGGTGGCCGCGTCCACTGCGCGCAGGTCGGCCTCGGTGGCCTGCAACAGCGCCTCGCGGGTCCGGGCCCGTTCCGTGGCCAGCGCCGGGTTGCGGCAGACCATCAGCCGTTCGCCCGGATACAACTCCTCGCAGGTAATTTCCGCGAGGTCCCGCTCGTCGAACAGGGACGGCTGAAAGGCCTCGGCGGCGACCAGCTGGCGGATCGCCGTTGACCGCAGGGCGCTGATCCAGTCCAGACCGGCCGGTTCGATGTCCTCCCGGATCCGGGCCTCGGTCAGCATGCCGCGGTCGCCGACCACCACCACCCGGTCGAGGCCGAACCGGTCCCGCACCCGCTTGACTACGGTGGCGACGGTGGCCGGATCGCTGGTGTTGTCGTCGAACACCTCGACCGCCACCGGCCGCCCGTCGCGATCGCACAACAGCCCGAATTCCACCTGGAGCTTGCCGCTCTTGCCGTCCCGGGAATGGCCGTACCGGGCCAAAGCGCAGCGGCGGCCTTCCATCCACACCGACGTCAGGTCCCACAGGACCAGCGCGTTTTCCTCGAGGTGACGGGCGGCTAGTCGGCGCTCGATGTCCGGCTGCCGGGACAGCAGCCAGTCCATCGCGGCATACAGTTCGTGGGCGTCGGTATCGGCAATATCAAGTTCGTGCGCCAGGGTGTCGGTCGGGCTTGCCGAAGCTAGGCCCTGGGCGGTCGCCAGCTTGCTTCTCGGGTCCAGGATGCGGGCGGCGATCATCCCCACCACGAGGTCGCGCTAGCGCGACGGACGGGGATGGATCAAGGTATCGAGACCGAGCCGTTTCAGGGTGCCGAGGATGGTGGCGACATGGCCGTGCGGCAAGGCCTGTTCGATGGTGAACGCGTCCGACAGTTCGCGGGCCGACTGCCCCTTGAGGCAGGCCCGGATTTCGTCGACCAGGCCGGGTGGCAGCTTCGACAGGTTGGCCAGGGTCCGCTTGCGCGCCTTGCGCTGCTCCTTGTCCCAGTAGGACTCGCGCAACAACACCGCCGGCGGCGAATTGCGGTTGGGGACGACTTCCACATACATGAACATCCAGAGGGTCTTGCAAAAAGATCGGAATAAGCGGAATTACGGCCGGAATCAGGCGAAATTCGGTGGGACCGGCCGCCATCTTCTGGTATCCTGAGAATCCAACACACCCCGGATCAGAAGGGAGAGCGACCATGTCCCTGAAGGTGACTCTATCGCAATATCACGCCGTGTTGCAAGGCGAGTTGTTTCCCCTGCCGGAATCGAAGCTGGGTCCGCTGCCGACGCGCTACCAGCGCTTCGTGGAGTTGATGGAGTTCGTGTTCGTGGACATGTCGGTGATTCCGGGTCCGTCGTCAGGTCCGGGTCGGCCGTTGGAGGACCGTTGGTCGCTGGCGCGGGCGTTTCTGGCCAAGGCGGTGTTCGATGTGCCGACGACGCGGGCCCTGATTGAGCGGCTGCAGGAAGACGCGAAGCTGCGGCGCCTGTGCGGCTGGATTCGAGCGGGGGAAGTGCCGAGCGAGTCGACGTTCTCGCGGGCGTTCGCGGAGTTCGCGGCGTCGGCACTGCCGGAACAATTGCACGCGGGGTTGGTGGCGAAGACCCTGGGGCGGCGTCTGGTCGGGCATATTTCTCGGGATTCGACGGCGATTCCGGCGCGGGAGAAGGCGACGCCGAAGCCCCCGCAGCCGAAGCGCCGCTGCGGCCGTCCGCGTCGCGGCGAGAAGCGGCCGCCACGGCGGCGCCTGGAGCGTCAGCAGACGATGACGTTGCCAGAGATGTTGTCGGACCTGCCGCAGGCGTGTGATGTGGGCACGAAACGCAATGCGAAGGGGCACCAGGAGAGCTGGATCGGCTACAAGCTTCATATCGATGCGGCGGACGGCGGGGTGCCGGTGAGTTGCATTCTGACTTCGGCGTCGGTGCACGACAGCCAGGTGGCGCTGCCGCTGGCGCATCTGTCGGCCCAACGAGTGACCAGTCTGTATGACCTGATGGACAGCGCCTACGATGCGGCTGAGATCCGGGCCTGCAGCGAACGGCTCGGACATGTCCCGATCATCGACCCCAACCCGCGCACCCGTGAGCGCAAGCAGGCGATCCAGACCGAGGCCCGGGCTCGGCGGGCCGCCCGCCGGGTCCCGGCCGAGCGCCGGCGTCTGCGGGAACGCTCGAACGTCGAGCGGGTCAACGGGCGCCTCAAGGACGAATTCGGCGGGCGCCGGATCTACGTCCGTGGCCCCGCCAAGGTCATGACCCATCTCATGTTCGGAATCTGCGCCCTCAGCGTGGACCAGCTATTCCGCCTGCTGAACTGAGCCCGGCTCTCCCGCCCTTCCAGACATCTGCCCGAAACCGGGCCACGGGACCGCTGTGCCCCACGTCCGGAAAACGACCCTCAGCGAGAAAAAATCGGGCGGATCGGCGGTCCGCTGGCCGGCCCGGATGCCGATTCTGCTGCTGCCCGGGCGGTGATTCCGCCGCTTCGTCGCCGAATTTGATGCCGCCAGGAATTTTGCAAGAGCATCATCCATATACGGGTGAAAATCTATGATGTCAACAGGAGACCGGAAAAAACGTACCGGCAAAATACATGGACAGGAAATTTGGCCTGAAAATCCTCAAATCTCTCATAGTTCGTTGATCTGAAAGCGTATTTTAATGAGTTGCGCCCGAATCCCGCTGGAAGTTCGGCCTAGACCACGCCAGCAAACTGTTCCGGGTGACCCGGTAGCGTACCCCTGTATGTACCCATCCTTTGCGGATGAGGACGAACGGCAAAATGTATGCACCGCGGTTAGCGCGCATTTCTCACCAGCGCCCGACACGACGGCACTGAGCGCACTGCACACCGATTCAGCCGGCGTTCGGGTCGGGAATCGCACTACGGAGGCCTTGCAACCCGCTCTCGGAGGTCGGTGAGGGGTCCTATGAGGCCGATTCGGCGGCTGGCACGGGGCAATAGCCGGACGCAGGACAGACTCCGCCGTCGGCGCCCCAGAGCAGCGCGTCGAATCCCTGCCGTGAACGGTCTGTGGGTGGGCGGTCAGGCAGGGCCGGCGCGGGCCGGCGGCGCCCGCAGGGCCGCGAGCACGTGGGCGAACAGCGACTGGAGCGGATAGACCGACGCGAACGCGATGCGGATCCGGCGCCGGCTGACGCTGATGCGGGTACTGATCTTGAACAGCCGGGTGCGGATCGTGTCGGCCGTGGCCCGGGCCAGCGCGGTGCCCGACAGGCCAAACCGGCGCAGCAGGGTCATCAGCATCCCGGCGAAGGTCGAGAAGTACAGTCGCAACTGGTTGGCGCGCATCTTGGCGGTCGAGGTCCGGTCGGCGAAGAGCCAGAGCTGGTGTTCCTTGATGCGGTTTTCCATGTCCCCGCGGGCGCAGTACACCCGTTCGTACAACGGCTGTGCGCCGACCGCATCCGCCGGCAGGTTGGTGACGACGAAACGCGGGTTCGCGCCTCTCAGTCCCGGCAGCCACTCGGCTTTGCCGACCACGCGGCGGGTGCGGCTCCAGGACTTCCGGGTCCGATAACGCCGGTCCCGGAACCGGCGGGACGCCTGCCCCGTGGCGGCGCAGCGGCGCCGGGACTTGTGCAGCGCCTTCGCCAGCCACTTTTCCAGACGGTTATTGCCGGCCAGACCGAACACGTAGTCGAGGCCAGCCGCTTCACACCAGGTCAGGAGGTTATCGCGGCAGAAGCCGGCGTCGCCGCGCACCAGGATCGAGGTCTGCGGCCAGACGGCGCGGATCTGGGCCACGATCCGCTTCAGTTCCTCCACCGATCCTTTCGCGGGGTCGACGTCGGCCGGACGCAGTCGGGCGCACAGGACGAAGTCGCCGCAAGTGATGTACAACGGGAGATAGCAGTATTCATCGTAATAGCCGTGGTAGAACCGCCCCTCCTGGTTCCCGTACAGCGGATCGTTGGTCGCATCCAGATCGAGCACGATCTCCCCGGGCGGTTCGTCATGAGCCTCGAGGAACAATTGCACCAGCAGCGAGTCCATCGCCGCCGGGTCGGCCGCGATTTTCTTGTACCGGTCTCCGGCCGCCGTGTCCGGCTCGCTGAGCTCGAGCCGGTTCAGGGTGCTTGAACCCGCCAGCGCCTGCCCCCGGTCCCGCTCCCGGCGGCGCTGTTCTCCGGTGAGGTCCTGGCACCCGCTCGCCAGCGCCAGCAGGCTGTCCGTGCGCAGACGGTCGTGATCGTTCAGATCCTCATACCCTGCCGCCAGCCCCAGTACCCGCTGGGCGACCAGCGTCTCCAGACGATGCTCAATGCGCGTTTTCGCGCGATGATCCTGAAAGCAGTCGGCCAGACGCTCCGTCACGCGGAACCGCTGGTCGACCTCCCGCAGGAGCAGTACGCCACCGTCCGTCGTCAGCCGACCACCGTCGAAACGCCCCTCCACCCGACGGCGGCCCAGGCCTTCAAAACACAACTGCTTCGGGGTACACTCTGGTTGCATGGGACCGCTCCGTGGCACACCGATAAGGTGTTGATTCGTCGGTTTGTACCACGGTTTCGGTCCCATGTACAGTCTTGCTGGTGAGAAATCCGGGCTAGCAATTCCCACCGATCGTGTGAGCGGTCTGGATTCTGTTTGAGGTGATTCTGGTGCAGTCAAATGTCGTTGTCACGGGAGGCGCGGGCTATATTGGCAGCCATGTGGCGCTGGCATTGCGCGATGCAGGTTGGCCAGTCATAATCGTCGACAATTTGGCAACAGGTGCCGTCAATCTTGTGCCGGACGGCGTAATGTTTATCAACGCGGATTGTGGCGATACGGAGCATATGCGGATGCTGTTTGCTGAATACCGAACCTGCGCTGTAATCCACCTAGCAGCCTCGGTCTCTGTGCCTGAATCGGTCTCATTCCCCGTGAAATACTACCTGAACAATACGGCAAACACGGCAAGACTGATCGAAATTTGTGTCGACGCAAATGTGGAAAAATTCATTTACAGTTCAACCGCAGCAATCTATGGCGAACCAGAATTCGTTCCTGTTTCCGAGAACGCGCCACCTCGTCCGGTCAGCCCTTATGGCAAATCCAAGCTCATGGGAGAGGAGATGCTGGCGGACGTCACATGTGCCCATCCACTCCGTTACGTCACGTTGCGATACTTCAACGTCGCCGGTGCCGACGCTGTTGGGCGTGTTGGTCCGACAGAGGAAGCATCGCACCTCGTTAGGGTCGCGTTAAAGACAGCGGCAGGTTTACGATCCTCCATGGAGATTTATGGTACCGATTACGATACGCCCGACGGCACTTGCATAAGAGACTACGTTCACGTTTCTGATCTTGCGGAAGCTCATGTCGCCGCGCTCAACTACTTGGTAGCTGGCGGCGAGAGTAATGTCTTCAATTGCGGCTATGGCCGAGGCCATTCGGTGCGAGAGGTCATCTCCACCGTACGCCGGGTGACCGGCGTTAATTTCAAAACAAACAAGGCACCACGGCGGCGCGGTGATATTGCGCGTCTGATCTGTGCGTCGCAGCGCATCCGTGACAGCCTCGGCTGGTTGCCGAAATATGACAATCTCGCGACGATCGTACGGACCGCTTGGAACTGGGAATGCCGCCTCCGTGACGGAACAGCCTTCAACAATGGGCGCAATTTCGATTATGGTATGCGCACACCATAATTTGGAGTCAACCGTGCGAGACAGCGGCTTCGGGCCTTACGGGGTAAGCTTTATATGTGTGGGCAAACATGAACATCGGCGCATTCGTTATTCATCTGAACCGTGCGCTTAATCGACGGAAAAACGTGGATGATTTGGTTGCCTCTTGCCCGGTGCCCACATCAATTCACAATGCTATAGATGGACTAACCTTGTCGATAGATGATTTCAGTGATTTTTACAATCCCGCACTTCACGATCCTCACTATCCATTTGTACTCAAGAATACGGAGATCGCTGCCTTCGCCAGTCACCGGTCTTGTTGGCGGCGACTTTTGGATGAAGGCTTAGACGCGGCGATCATTTTTGAAGACGACGTTTCAATTCATCGTCCCTATTTTCAACACGCTCTCAATTTATCGATTAAACACATCAGAAAACGAGGCTTCATTCAATTTTCGACACGTTCTTTACGCAAAAAACACGTGCACTACACCGATTATTCACAGGCTGGAGCAAAGTTGGTTAAACACTGCGTTGTTCCTCTTGGTATGCAGGCCCAGCTTGTATCCCGAATGTACGCTAGTCGACTTCTTGCTTGCACTGAGCATATTGATCGTCCAGTCGATACTTTTCTTCAACTGTTTTGGTTAACTCAACTACCTATATTTACGGTGTGGCCATCTGGTGTTTCACACATTTGTCGAAAATTAGCTCAAACCACAATTCACACTAAAGAAAACCGTGAATTGTGGTTTAGTCGTGAGTGGAAACGTTTCCAATACCGTTCGATGATTCGCAGGCTATCATCAAGGAACTGGTTGAAGGTTTTCCCTCTAGAATCGCCGTAAGGGCTAGTCGTGATTTGGCCCGCAAGAAAACAGCACCAATTCCAGAATCCCGCCACACCGCAGCCCGCTGTCGGAGGTCGATGAGGGGTCTATCTCACGAGGCCGATTTGGCGACTGGCACGGGAAAATGCAGATGTCCTGATGCGACTCAACTTTAGTTGGTCCATTTTCTTATGGTAGATGTGCCCTCAGCGGGAGAAATCGGAATAGAAAGATGCTCTTGCAAAATTGCTTGGGCATCAAATTCGGCGACGAAGCGCCGGAATCACCGCCCGGGCAGCAGCAGAATCGGCATCCGGGCCGGCCAGCGGCCCGCCGATCCGCCCGATTTTTCTCGCTGAGGGTCGTTTTTCGGACGTAAGGCACAGCGGTCCCGTGGCCCGGTTTCGGGCAGATGTCTGGAAGGGCGGGAGAGCCGGGCTCAGTTGAGCAGGCGGAATAGCTGGTCGACGCTGAGTGCGCAGATTCCGAACATGAGGTGGGTCATGACCTTGGCAGGGCCACGGACGTAGATCCGGCGCCCGCCGAATTCGTCCTTGAGGCGCCCGTTGATCCGCTCGACGTTCGAGCGTTCCCGCAGACGCCGGCGCTCGGCCGGGACCCGGCGGGCGGCCCGGCGAGCCCGGGCCTCGGTCTGGATCGCCTGCTTGCGCTCACGGGTGCGCGGGTTGGGGTCGATGATCGGGACATGTCCGAGCCGTTCGCTGCAGGCCCGGATCTCGGCCGCGTCGTAGGCGCTGTCCATCAGGTCATACAGACTGGTCACTCGTTGGGCCGACAGATGCGCCAGTGGCAGCGCCACCTGGCTGTCGTGCACCGACGCCGAAGTCAGAATGCAACTCACCGGCACCCCGCCGTCCGCCGCATCGATATGAAGCTTGTAGCCGATCCAGCTCTCCTGGTGCCC
The DNA here is from genome assembly GCA_965203385.1 of Alphaproteobacteria bacterium. Classification (GTDB taxonomy): domain Bacteria; phylum Pseudomonadota; class Alphaproteobacteria; order TMED109; family TMED109; genus VXPW01. Next base: position 39,230 of record OZ241893.1, on the reverse strand, counting down.
CTTCGCATTGCGTTTCGTGCCCACATCACACGCCTGTGGCAGGTCCGACAACATCTCTGGCAACGTCATCGTCTGCTGACGCTCCAGGCGCCGCCGTGGCGGCCGCTGCTCGCCGCGACGCGGACGGCCGCGGCGGCGCTTCGGCTGCGGGGGCTTCGGCGTCGCCTTCTCCCGTGCCGGAATCGCCGTCGAATCCCGAGAAATATGCCCGACCAGACGCCGCCCCAGGGTCTTCGCCACCAACCCCGCGTGCAATTGTTCCGGCAGTGCCGACGCCGCGAACTCCGCGCACGCCCGCGAGAACGTCGACTCGCTCGGCACTTCCCCCGCGCGAATCCAGCCGCACAGGCGCCGCAGCTTCCCGTCTTCCTGCAGCCGCTCAATCAGGGCCCGCGTCGTCGGCGCATCGAACACCGCCTTGGCCAGAAACGCCCGCGCCAGCGACCAACGGTCCTCCAGCGGCCGACCCGGACCTGACGACGGACCCGGAATCACCGACATGTCCACGAACACGAACTCCATCAACTCCACGAAGCGCTGGTAGCGCGTCGGCAGCGGACCCAGCTTCGATTCCGGCAGGGGAAACAGCTCGCCTTGCAACACGGCGTGATACTGCGATAGAGTCACCTTCAGGGACATGGTCGCTCTCCCTTCTGATCCGGGGTGTGTTGAATTCTCAGGATACCAGAAGATGGCGGCCGGTCCCACCGAATTTCGCCTGATTCCGGCCGTAATTCCGCTTATTCCGATCTTTTTGCAAGACCCTCCCTCGAAACTCGAAAGCCTCTCTGAATTTTAAATCGTGGCTCATCTATTCAATAAACGAATATAGCTTCCTGTAAGGTGTTTCCGATTGTGACGACGAAACGCGAGTTCGCGCTCCTCAGTCTTGGATGCATGACGGTGGCCGTACACTTGCCGAAGCAGGATCGGGAGAGACCGAGCCGTTCCAGTTGCGACTCGTTGAGCATCGAAAGATCAAACCCTTGGTCTTCCAACCAGTGGCTGAACTGGCCGGTCAGCTGAAGCTTCTGCCGTCCAATGTTCAGAGTGCACTAGAATGGATGTCGAACGTGCCAAGGTCTCCGACCTCCGTAGACGCCACCCCCAACCGCCGAAGGATCACTGCCATGTCCACGAAAGCCGTCACCGACCATTCGTTCGCCGACGATGTTCTCGAGTCCGACCTCCCGGTTCTGGTCGACTTCTGGGCGGAGTGGTGTGGTCCCTGCAAGCAGATCGCGCCGATCATCGAGGAGGCCGGTCAGGAATACGCAGGACGGCTGCAGGTCGTCAAGGTCGATATCGACGCCAATCCCGAGACACCAACCCGGTACAACGTTCGGGGAATTCCAACCGTGATGCTGTTCCGGGACGGTACGCAGGTGGATAGCCTCGTTGGATCGGTCTCCAAACGTGCGCTCTACGACTGGATTGACGATCGCCTCGAACCCGGTGCCGACCCGGCGTAGCGCATGGTTTGCAGTTAGCGCACATTTCTCACCAGCGCCCGACACGACGGCACTGAGCGCACTGCACACCGCTTCAGCCGGCGTTCGGGTCGGGAATCGCACTACGGAGGCCTTGCAACCCGCTCTCGGAGGTCGGTGAGGAGTCCTATGAGACCGATTCGGCGACTGGCACGGGCAATAGCCGGACGCAGGACAGACTCCGCCGTCGGCGCTCCAGAGCAGCGCGTCGAATCCCTGCAGTGAACGGTCTGTGGGTGGGCGGTCAGGCGGGGCCGGCGGTGCCCGCAGAGCCGCGAGCACGTGGGCAAACAGCGACTAGAGCGGATAGACCGACGCGAACGCGATGCGGATCCGGTGCCGGCTGACGGTGATGCGGGTACTGATCTTGAACAGCCGGGTGCGGATCGTGTCGGCCGTGGCCCGGGCCAGCGCGGTGCCCGACAGGCCAAACCGGCGCAGCAGGGTCATCAGCATCCCGGCGAAGGTCGAGAAGTACAGTCGCAACTGGTTGGCGCGCATCTTGGCGGTCGAGGTCCGGTCGGCGAAGAGCCAGAGCTGGTGTTCCTTGATGCGGTTTTCCATGTCCCCGCGGGCGCAGTACACCCGTTCGTACAACGGCTGTGCGCCGACCGCATCCGCCGGCAGGTTGGTGACGACGAAACGCGGGTTCGCGCCCCTCAGTCCCGGCAGCCACTCGGCTTTGCCGACCACCCGGCGGGTGCGGCTCCAGGACTTCCGGGTCCGATAACGCCGGTCCCGGAACCGGCGGGACGCCTGCCCCGTGGCGGCGCAGCGGCGCCGGGACTTGTGCAGCGCCTTCGCCAGCCACTTTTCCAGACGGTTATTGCCGGCCAGACCGAACACGTAATCGAGGCCAGCCTCTTCACACCAGGTCAGGAGGTTATCGCGGCAGAAGCCGGCGTCGCCGCGCACCAGGATCGAGGTCTGCGACCAGACGGCGCGGATCTGGGCCACGATCCGCTTCAGTTCCTCCACCGATCCTTTCGCGGGGTCGACGTCGGCCGGACGCAGTCGGGCGCACAGGACGAAGCCGCCGCAAGTGATGTACAACGGGAGATAGCAGTATTCATCGTAATAGCCGTGGTAGAACCGCCCCTCCTGGTTCCCGTACAGCGGATCGTTGGTCGCATCCAGATCGAGCACGATCTCCCCGGGCGGTTCGTCATGAGCCTCGAGGAACAATTGCACCAGCAGCGAGTCCATCGCCGCCGGGTCGGCCGCGATGTCCGGCTCGCTGATCTCGAGCCGGTTCAGGGTGCTTGAACCCGCCAGCGCCTGCCCCCGGTCCCGCTCCCGGCGGCGCTGTTCCCCGGTGAGATCCTGGCACCCGCTCGCCAGCGCCAGCAGGCTGTCCGCGCGCAGACGGTCGTGATCGTTCAGATCCTCATACCCTGCCGCCAGCCCCAGTACCCGCTGGGCGACCAGCGTCTCCAGACGATGCTCAATGCGCGTTTTCGCGCGATGATCCTGAAAGCAGTCGGCCAGACGCTCCGTCACGCGGAACCGCTGGTCGACCTCCCGCAGGAGCAGTACGCCACCGTCCGTCGTCAGCCGACCGCCGTCGAAACGCCCCTCCACCCGACACCCGACGGCGGCCTAGGCCTTCAAAACACAACTGCTTCGGGGTACACTCTGGTTGCATGGGACCGCTCTGTGGCACACCGATAAGGTGTTGATTCGTCGGTTTTTACCACGGTTTCGGTCCCATGTACAGTCTTGCTGGTGAGAAATCCGGGCTAGAGCTCGGCCCGGCCCGCCCGAGTGTTCACGGCAAAACACAACTGCTTCGGGGTACACTCTGGTTGCATGGGACCGCTCCGTGGCATACCGATAAGGTGTTGATTCGTCGGTTTGTACCACGGTTTCGATCCCATGTGCAGTCTTGCTGGTGAGAAATCCAGGTTAGACCCCCCGGGTTTTCAGGTTCCAGCAGTCCGGGAGATGACTGATGGCGTTACGCTGGCTGAGGGATCGAACGAGACCATTTCGCAGAAAGATGCAAAAGAAACTGCAGCTTCGCGGTTCGAGCGAAGAGGTATTTTCCAGGATCTACCGGCGAAACTTCTGGGGCAGCAGGGAGTCGGTAAGCGGCTCAGGATCGGAGATCTCCTATACCGCGAACCTGCGCCGCGAGCTGCCAGCGCTGTTGAAGGATTACGGCGTCTCCCGGTTTCTCGACGCGCCCTGCGGGGATTTCAACTGGATGTCGCATGTGGTTCCGGGCCTCAGCATCGAATATATCGGCGGGGATATCGTGAAGGGGCTGGTGCGGCGAAACCGGCGGAAGTTCGGCGCGGCGAACGTTCAGTTTCGCCACATGGACATTACGCGCGACCCGCTGCCGGCCGCCGACCTAATGATGGTGCGGGACTGTCTGTTCCACCTTTCGTATAACGACATATACCGGTTTCTGGAGAACTTCCGCCGATCCGGCATTGGGTTGTTGTTGACAACCACACATCTGCCGCTGGACGGTGATAACAGCGATATCAGAACCGGAGATTATCGGACGATCCACCTCTTTGCGTCGCCATTCTGCTTTCCGCAAGAACCGTTGCGACGCATAGAGGACTGGATTCCGCCGCATCCTCAAAGAGAGATGTGCCTGTTCACGCAGGATCAGGCGACGGTCGCGCTGGAAGCGATGAAATGCAACCTCGAACTGTGAACCGGGCCGCCACCCGGCATACCTCGCCGACAACAACTTCTTCTTCTTCTTCTCACCGCGACCACCAGCGCAACTGGCGCACCGTTCCCGCCGGCCGCCTTTCCTCTCAGCCCGTTTTCGACGGGTGGATGCGAGAGCCGAAATCGAAAGTTAGTGCCCGCCAGAAAACCCCCCGGTTCTGGGCTACGGATGTCATTTTGACCCGATTCGAGCCCCGTTCAGCGGCCAGTTCAGGTCCAATCCCGGATGTTTTCGCTGGGCCGCCGTCTCGCGGCGTGCCGTTTCTGTCAGAATCAGCCCGGTTGGCTGTTATCCGCGCATAGGTGTCCCTCCTGGTTCCGTTTGACCAGGTGGAAATCGATGACTTGAGGTGGAGCCGTCAGGCGGTTCGTCGTCGTCGTGCCTTGCGGCGCAGCAGCAGACCGATGCGATGGACGTTCAAGGCGAGCACGGAAAGACCGACCACCTGCGCAAAACCGTCGGCTCCATAAGCCAGGACACGGTCAAGGCCGCGTTGCTCAAGGTTGTTGATCGCGGATTCCACCGCCGGATGCTTGCGACGCATCTCGGCAAACTCTTTTTCCTGCTCGCGGGCCCGCTCGGCCTTGCTGAAAAAACCTTTCTTGGGCAACACATTGTCATCCAGCAGATCGTCGAGACGGCGGCGGTTTTCCGGGCTGTGAAAACCGCGATCAAAACTGACCGCACGAAGCTCCGGAAACCGTGCTTGCGCGGCCTGCACGATCGGCACCGCGTAGTCGACATCGCTCCCTTTCCACATGATCTCATGGTGCAACACGAAACCGTGATGATCCTCGACAATGCATACCGGAACCCCGAGTTCCACCGGTACGCCGGCCTTGCCCTTCGAAATCCAGCGCGTGTGCGGCTCGAAAATGGAAAACACCTTCTCGTTTTGCGGGATGGTCTCGTGCTTGAGAAGACGGCGATCGACCTGGTCCATTTGCCGCCGTGCATGGGAGAGAAACCCGTCGATGGCGACCAGCGTCAAGCCAGAGGCACCCCGGGCGAGCAACAGCGGCAGGGCTTGTTCGGCACGCTGCACCAGTTCCTGACAACGGGTGAGATACGCCTCGATCTGCTCCGGACGGGCCCGACGGGTAATGCGAACTCGATGGAACAGCGTCCGCAGCGAGTTTGACAGGTGCTTCCACTGGCGCCAGCCCGGAACCCCTTTCCTGGTGGCCGCTTTACCTGTCGTACGAATCAGGCACCGCATCGCATCCCACAGCAGATTGACATCCGTGGGATAGTGCACGTCGGTCTCGACGACAAAGGAATCACAGCGTCCGCGCAGGGGGTTGGGAGGCTTCTTTCGGGACTTCTTTCGGGCAACCGAATGGCCGTTTTCCACGACCATCTGGCTGACCTCGGCCAACAATTCTGGACTCAGGAGAGACACGTTGTCGACGATCGTCTGATACTCGTACCGTTTCTTTTCCCAGAGATCGGTATGACCGAGAAACTCGCGAATCGTGCTGTAGTGATTCACCAGTTGATGAAGCCGGTCGAAGTCACAACCCAGACCCTGCTTCAAGATGCCCATCACCAGAATATTCCACATCTCCATGCCCGGGCGTCCCACAGTCCGGTCGGTGTCTGGAAGAATGTGCTGTTCCAGGAGGGCAAACAGCCGAGACCGAAGCTGCTCGTCGCGGTAGAGATGCTGAAGGCCCAGCAACAGTGTCGGAATGTCATCCCGGCTCCTATGTAACTAACCGTAAGGCGTTGATTCCGAAAGATTCCGGGAATCCGGAGGTTTCCCGCTGAAACCGGCTTCCGCGCGGCTCGTGGCAGGTCAAAATCCCCCCGATTGGCCGCGGCTCCGCCCTCGAGTTACTTGCGGGCAACGCGACCGGCAACGGTGGTTGAAACTCCTATGTAACTAACCCGTAAGGCACTGATTCCGAAAGATTCCGTGGCTCTCGGTTTCCCGCGAGAAGCCGCTGTTTCAGGCGGAGACTTCACCGGTTTCGACGCGGTGCAGACTGAGACCCAGAGCCGCCGCACGGCGCTTCAGGTGTTGGATCTGGCGATGCTTGCGCTCGGCTTCGAAGGCCTCGATGCCACGCTCGACGTAGGGCTGGCCCATCGTCAACATCATCCAGACCAGCCGCGCCAGTTCGTGAGCGGTGGCCTTGATCGCCTTCGCCTTGTCGAGACGAGCCAGACGGGCTCGATGCTTGGCACCGATGTAGCTGTGGCTGCGTCGGGCCGACATCGCAGCCATTTTCAGCGCTTGACCGACCCGGTTGATCGGCATGCGCCCCTTGATCGGCAGCTTGCGGTCACCGCTGATCCGGGTGCCGGGGGCCAGCCCCAGCCACGAGCAGAAATGCTGACAACTGGGAAACCGGGACAGGTCGGAACCCACTTCCGACACAATCAGCAGCGCCGTCTCGGTCCCGATCGTCGGAATCGCGGTCAGGTCCACTCCCAGGACACGGTCGAGAGATTGCCGCAGCACCTCCGTCTGACTGACCGGGCCGTCACGCGCCGCGGCGTGATCGGTCGACGGGGGGTCGTCCAACACGGTCGCCTCGTCACCGTCCGGGTTCGACGAGTCCGAACCCAGATGATCCAGCTCGGCCCTGATCGCCCGGTCGCAGGCCTCGATCTGCCCGGTCAGAAAATCGTAGCGCTGCAAACCCTGCTCCAGCGCGAACAGATGCTCGTAACGCCAGGTGCCTTCAAGACTGGCGACAAGCAACGACTCCGGTGCCTTGATACGCGGATCCCGCAGCGCTGCCAGAACCACGGGATCCCGTTCACCGGCCACAATCGCCCGCAGGATCTGTTGGCCGGTCTTGCCCATGATGTCGCTGATCACCGAATCGATTCGGACATTCATTTGCGTCAACGCCTTCTGCATCTGCAACACACAGCGGGACTGATCCTCGGTCAGACGCTTGCGCTGGCGCACCAGAGACCGGACCGCGCCGTGCGCGTCCGGAGGGCGAAAACAGCCCCGGAGCAGGCCGTGAGCATGCAACTGCCAAATCCACTGACAATCCAGCACATCACTTTTGCGGCCGCTGATCTGACGGGTCAACTTCGGCGGCACCAGAATGACCGAGAACCCGGCACGGTCCAGATATTCGAACGCCGGGATCCAGTACACCCCGGTCGACTCCATCGCCACCTCGATCACACCATGCTTCTTCAGGAACGCAGCCAACTCCCTCAGGTCCCGGGTCAACGTGCCAAATTGTCGCACCGACTCCGAACACCGCTCCGGGTTGATGGCGACGTAATGCGTATCCTTGCCGATATCAATCCCGGCGCAGTTCGGATGGACCACACTGAGGGATCGAAGTTGGCCGGCCTTGCGGCGGTGCTTTCGTGGCATTGATTTTCTCCATCAGAGTCAGTGCCTACGAACAGGGGACCGTAGCGAAAAAGCTGATTCTCCTATACGAGGTCCGGAGGCCGAAGCCACCGCCCATCACTGACAACGCCCATGCACGGTCCGGGTCAAACTTTTGTACGGGCAACCCAAACGGGTGCACCATTGACAGACCGACCTCCGCGCTGCTCGTGGCAGCCCCAGTCTACCCGGTGGGCCTCGGCGCCGCCCTCGAGTTACTCGCGGTCAACGCGACCGGCGACGGTGGTTGAAACTTTTGACGTCGATCTCGATGTCCTCGATGCGAACTTCACCGAGTTCGCGGTCCGGATTGCGGGCGTATCTCATGCTGTACTCGCGAAGAATCGCTGGAATCGTCCGGATCGGGGGGCAAACCGGCCGGAAACGGCCTTTTCGTCCCAATCTTCGATCAGACATTATCAGTATTTTTGCTTAGAGTCAAACCTTTGGTAATTTTCTGGCGGGCACTAGTTTGCTGGTCGTCGAGGCGAGAACCGGCTCGGCACCCCGCTGGCACACCGGACTTGCAGGTCTGGCCGCCGTGTCGCGGCCATACAACACCCGGAGGGGCAACCTCACCGGAACCTGTGAGTTCGTTCTTGAGCTTGGTGGTCCGTGTGCGAGAAGCATGATCCCACTGGAGAGCCCGGTGCTGGAAATCGGCACACCGGGTTCGGAGAGCGGGAGTGAGGAAAGAGGGCCCTTGCGGGCACCGCGCCTCCTCCCGACTCCACCGTCGCCGGTCGCGTTGACCGCGAGTAACTCGAGGGCGGCGCCGAGGCCAATCGGGGGGATTTTGACCTGCCACGAACCGCGTGGAAGCCGGTTTCAGCGGGAAGCCTCCGGATTCAAGGAATCGTTTGGAATCAATATTTTACGGGTTAGTTACATAGTGAGGAGCAGAATTACGGCCGAAAACAGGCGGCATTCAGTGATACCATCCACCACCTTCTGATATCCTTAGAATCCACACATCCCGGATCAGAAGAAGGGAGAGCGACCATGTTGTTGGAGGCGACTCTATCAAAGTGCCACGCCGTGCTGCAAGGCGAGTTATTTCCCTTGCAGCAGGAATCGAAGCCGGGCCCGGCTGCCGACGCGCTACCAGCACTTTCTGGAGCTGATGGAGTTCGTGTATGTGGAGGCCTAGGTGCGTCCGGGCTCGTCAGTGCATCCGGGCTCGTCAGTGCATCCGGGTCGGTCGCTGGGAGGATCGTTCGGGCACTGACGCGGGCGTTTCTGGTAAAGGCGGTGTTCAACGTACCAACGAAGTGTACGCTGATTGAGCGGCTGCAGGACGACGGGAGGCTGTGGCGCCAGTGCGGATGATGAATCCGAGCGGGGGAGATGCCGAACTAGGCGACGTTCTCGCGGGCGCTCACGAAGTTAACGGCGTCGGCGCCGCCGGAACGATTGCACGCGGGGCTGGTGGCGAAGACCCTGTGGCGGTTTCTGGTCGGCATATCTCCCAAGATTCGACGGCGATTCCGGCGCGGAAGAAGCGCCAGCGCTGCCGCCCACGTCGAGGCGATTCGATGGCGGCTCAGGCCTTCAAAACACAACTGCTTCGGGGTACACTCTGGTTGCATGGGACCGCTCCGCGGAACGCTGGTAAGATATTGATTCACCGTTTTGTGCCACAGTTTCGGCCCCATGTACCGCCTTGCCGGTTGAGAAATCCCAGCTAGCCATCCTCGGTATTTTATAATCCTCTAGTTTGCCCCTGGTGAAATTCCGAATAGGAGCCTATCTTGCAAATCGTTTATGGCGTCAATGCCTCTTATGTATTGCCTGCATTGATATCAATCTATTCCTTGTGGAAGAATGCTGTTCAACCTGTTGATATCACAATCTATATTGATGAAATCACGAAAGAGAATCAACAAGCGATTCGGCACGTCAGTGAATGTTGTAGAATACCTATTCAAATAAAAGAATTTGAAACAAAAGGATTAGACAAATACCTCAACAAACGCTTTCCAGCAATAAGCCTCTTGCCCCTTTTTTTGCCAAATCTCAAGAAAGGACGATGCCTGTTTATTGATGCTGATACATTGGTGAAAGGTGATGTATGGGAACTGCTGTCAACAGATCTTGATGGCATGCCGATCGGGGCGTGTACGGATATCGGCATGGCGACACTTTTAGAACAATGGATCGTCAATACGCGCGTATCAGACATTTTTCGGCCTGCCCGTGCTGAACTCAGGAAAAAAAATTACATTGAACGTGTCGCTGCATTGGGTTTTATTCCAAAAGAAAACTATTTTAATTCTGGTTTGTTGCTGATGGAAATTGAAAATATTCGAGAGAATTACCCTGATTATGCTGAACTCGCTAACATAGAGAAACTGCGGCCTTTTGTCGAATTTCCTGACCAAGATCGGTTAAACCACTTTTTTGCAGGACGATGGTACAGGTTACCACTGAAATGGAATGTCCGGCCAGAAATACAGAGAGATGTGGAATGGCCCCAGTACCGGTTTCGGCACATATCGGACGAGTTACGTAGACAAATGCATGAGGCCATCACGGATACGAAGCTCTGGCATTTCATGGGCGGGGAAAAGCCATGGATCAAGTCATCGAAGCATGCGCGCAAGGAAGGGGGGGGGGATCGACAAGCTTTCAGGGATTACGCTAAAACCTGTCTGGAGTTTCGGAACGAGACTGACATTATGTTCGGCTTGTAATCTCGCGACCGCTTGTCGTTTTCGATAATCAGGGTAACTGCTCACTCCCCCGTTGATGAGGCAGATGAACGAGATAATGAACCAGTACCATTCCCTAGCGCGCATTTCTCACCAGCGCCCGACACGACGGCACTGAGCGCACTGCACACCGCTTCAGCCGGCGTTCGGGTCGGGAATCGCACTACGGAGGCCTTGCAACCCGCTCTCGGAGGTCGGTGAGGGGTCCTATGAGACCAATTCGGCGACTGGCACGGGCAATAGCCGGACGCAGGACAGACTCCGCCGTCGGCGCTCCAGAGCAGCGCGTCGAATCCCTGCAGTGAACGGTCTGTGGGTGGGCGGTCAGGCGGGGCCGGCGGCGCCCGCAGAGCCGCGAGCACGTGGGCAAACAGCGACTAGCGCGCATTTCTCACCAGTGTCCGACACGACGGCACTGAGCGCACTGCACACCGATTCAGCCGGCGTTCGGGTCGGGAATCGCACTACGGAGGTGTTGCAACCCGCTCTCGGAGGTCGGTGAGAGGTCCTATGAGGCCGATTCGGCGGCTGGCACGGGGCAATAGCCGGACGCAGGACAGACTCCGCCGTCGGCGCCCCAGAGCAGCGCGTCGAATCCCTGCAGTGAACGGTCTGTGGGTGGGCGGTCAGGCAGGGCCGGCGCGGGCCGTCGGCGCCCGCAGAGCCGCGAGCACGTGGGCGAACAGCGACTGGAGCGGATAGACCGACGCGAACGCGATGCGGATCCGGCGCCGGCTGACGGTGATGCGGGTACTGATCTTGAACAGCCGGGTGCGGATCGTGTCGGCCGTGGCCCGGGCCAGCGCGGTGCCCGACAGGCCAAACCGGCGCAGCAGGGTCATCAGCATCCCGGCGAAGGTCGAGAAGTACAGTCGCAACTGGTTGGCGCGCATCTTGGCGGTCGAGGTCCGGTCGGCAAAGAGCCAGAGCTGGTGTTCCTTGATGCGGTTTTCCATGTCCCCGCGGGCGCAGTACACCCGTTCGTACAGCGGCTGTGCGCCGACCGCATCCGCCGGCAGGTTGGTGACGACGAAACGCGGGTTCGCGCCTCTCAGTCCCGGCAGCCACTCGGCTTTGCCGACTACCCGGCGGGTGCGGCTCCAGGACTTCCGGGTCCGATAACGCCGGTCCCGGAACCGGCGGGACGCCTGCCCCGTGGCGGCGCAGCGGCGCCGGGACTTGTGCAGCGCCTTCGCCAGCCACTTTTCCAGACGGTTATTGCCGGCCAGACCGAACACGTAATCGAGGCCAGCCTCTTCACACCAGGTCAGGAGGTTATCGCGGCAGAAGCCGGCGTCGCCGCGCACCAGGATCGAGGTCTGCGGCCAGACGGCGCGGATCTGGGCCACGATCCGCTTCAGTTCCTCCACCGATCCTTTCGCGGGGTCGACGTCGGCCGGACGCAGTCGGGCGCACAGGACGAAGTCGCCGCAAGTGATGTACAACGGGAGGTAGCAGTATTCATCGTAATAGCCGTGGTAGAACCGCCCCTCCTGGTTCCCGTACAGCGGATCGTTGGTCGCATCCAGATCGAGCACGATCTCCCCGGGCGGTTCGTCATGAGCCTCGAGGAACAATTGCACCAGCAGCGAGTCCATCGCCGCCGGGCCGGCCGCGATTTTCTTGTACCGGTCTCCGGCCGCCGTGTCCGGCTCGCTGATCTCGAGCCGGTTCAGGGTGCTGGAACCCGCCAGCACCTGTCCCCCGGTCCCGCTCCCGGCGGCGCTGTTCCCCGGTGAGGTCCTGGCACCCGCTCGCCAGCGCCAGCAGGCTGTCCGTGCGCAGACGGTCGTGATCGTTCAGATCCTCATACCCTGCCGCCAGCCCCAGTACCCGCTCAAGGTAATCCCACGCTCTGGCAGGCACCGGATTCCGGCATGAGAAGCGGAATTTTCCTGCTGGGGCTGGTATTTTGGCTCGGGGCGTTGTATGACTACCTGCATGGTGTCGCTGTCCCCTTCCGTTCTGTTGCCTCCGGCGTCGACCGCGGGCTTTTCGCTCGCTGACGTCACGGTGCGTCTGTGCCGCCCCGATGAGCGTTCCCAGTGGGACGCGACGATGAATCAGCACCATCCTCTGGGCTTCCGTCGCTTTGCCGGCCGAGGGCTTCGGTATGTGGCGGAATGGCGCGGGCAATGGGTGGCGCTGTCGGGCTGGGGGACGGCGGCCTGGAAGAGCCGTCACCGGAACCAGCTGATCGGCTGGCAAGGGAACCAGAAATGGACTCGCCTGCATCTGATCTCGAACAACACTCGTTATGTGATTCTGGGTGAGCGGGGGCAGTTTCCGCGTCTGGGCTCGTATGTGCTGGGGCAGATCACCCGCCGGCTGAGCGACGACTGGCAGCGAGTTCACGGCCACCCGATTCTGATGGTGGAGACGTTCGTCGATCCGAAATCGTTCAAGGGGACGGTCTACGCGGCGGCCAGCTGGAAGGAGCTCGGCGAGACGCACGGCAGTGCCCGGCATCAGGGCAGTTACACCCAGCCCCGGACGAAGGCGAATCCGGCCGCCGGGGAAGAGTCGAAGGAAACAGCGGAGCCGGGGAAGAAACGCTATTGGGTCCGCCGGTTGCGGCGGGACGCGTGGCGGCGGCTGCGGGCTCCGGGCGAGCTTCCGGAGGAGCTGCAGAAGAACCGGGGCGGGGCGCGTACGACCACCGAGCTCAAGTCCTTGTACGAGATCTTTTGCGAAGTCGACGATGCCCGCCGGGCCCAGGGACGCAAGCACCATTTGGGCACGGTGCTGTCGATCATCATCGCGGCGAAGCTCGCGGATCATCATGGTCCAGTCGCCATGGCGGAGTTTGCGAAGATGATGACTCAGGATCAGCTGCGGAGTATTGGCGCCTGGCAGCGTCCGGAGACCGGTCGGTACGAGCCGCCTTCGAAATCGACCATCCACCGGGTGCTGCTCATGCTCGATCCGGATCAGCTGGAAGAAGCCGTCCAGGAATATAGCCAGGGTCGGCAGGCGGCGATTGAGGAACTATCGGTCGATGGCAAGCGCATCCGCGGCGCCAACCGCAACAGCGACGAGCACTACGAGACCGTCACCCTGGTGGACCATGAGACCGGCGAACCGGTCGCTCTGCACAGCTACCGGGAGGAAGGCGGAGAAATCGCGGCCACGCGCACTCTGTTGTCGGAGGTCGAGGTCGACGGCAAGGTGGTGACCCTGGATGCCTTGCATACCACGCACGAAACGGCGGAAGTGCTCCGCTCTGCCGGCGCGGACTACGTGCTCATCGTCAAGGGCAACGCTCCCGACACGCACCGGACCCTCGACGCCATCGATTGGGAGAGCGAGGCACCGGGCTTCGAGGAATCAAAGCCCAAACCGAACCACGGCCGCCTCGACGAACGTTCCATCCACACGCACGAAACGAGCCCGGAAACCCTCGCTTGGCCCGGGGTCCGGCAGGCCTTCCGGATCACACGGCACCGCACCGATGTCCGCTCCCGCAGCACCCGGCGGGGCGAACGCACCACCACCGAATCCTACGGGATCACGTCACTGTCCCCGACCGACGCAGCCCCCGAACGACTGCTGAAACTGGTCAGGCGGCACTGGGCGGTAGAGGTACAACACCATGTCAGAGACGTGAGCCTGATGGAGGACGCCTCGCGCCTGCGCACCGGACACGGGCCCCACAACAACGCGCTGTGCAATGCCCTCGCGCTCGCTCTGATCGTCCGGAAGAACAACGGCATGAAAAAACTGGCCAGCACCTTGCGCGCCTACAGCGGCAACCGGGACAGCATCTTCCAGGCGATCCTGCAGCCCTGAACGGGACTCGCTCCCACACTCCCTTACATTCCCGGCTTTGGCTCCCGCAGCGGAGGCGAAGCACGGGCCCCGATCCTCAGGTTCGAGCCCTGTCAGCTCCGAAACCGGCCGACGGGGCCGACACGGTCCTGCTCGGCCTTGCCCGGGATCCGACCGCCGGCCCCAGACCCGGCCACCCCCTCCAGCGTGGGATTATCCTGGCCAACGGTGCGGCCGGAACGACCGGTACCGACAACGCATCCGGCGTCAAGAACCGATCCGGGTCTCCGGTTCCGCGCCGCCGCCCAGCCCCTCGGCCGCCAGGAGGAAGGATCCGGTCACCAGGATTCTTCCCGGAGACGGCGGTTCGCCCAACCACCGCAGGGCGTCGGCCAGCTTTGGGAACGGCCGGGCGCAGAGCCCGGTCTGCCGCGCCACGTCCGCCAGCGTCCCCGCATCCCACCCGGCCGCGTCCGGTCCGAGCGGTACGGTGGCAACCCGTTCGGTGACGCCGGCGAAGGCGGCAAGGAACCCCGCGGCATCCTTGCTTCGGAGCAGCCCGGCCGCGATCCGCAGGGAAGGTCCGGACCGGGCCCAGCTGGCGAGCACGCGGGCCGCATCGGGGTTGTGCCCGACGTCCACCCACAGTTCGGCCGGACGTACGAGATCCGCGTTCCGTCCCTGGCGCACCCGCTGCAGGCGCCCCGGCCACCGGACCTGTTCGAGCGCCCGCCTGGCGGTCGCGGGCGGTACCGCCAGGGCCGGCACCGCGTGCAGGCAGGCCGCCACCGTTGCAGTGTTCTCCCGCTGGTGATCGCCGACCAGGCCGGCCGCCAGTTCCATGCGGGCGCCGGTGGTGTCCTCGTACCGCCACGCCCTTGCCCCCTGCCGGGTGCGCCACTCGGTTCCGTGACGGTGGAGCGGGGCCTCCCGGCGCCGGGCCCCTGCCGTGATCACCCGCATCGCTTCGGGGTGCTGGCGCCCCACCACCACCGGCACCCCGGGCTTGATGATGCCGGCTTTCTCGGCCGCGATCCGGGAGAGGGTCGGTCCCAGCCGGTCGCAGTGATCGAGCCCGACCCGGGTGATGACCGTCAGCAGCGGCCGCTCGATCACGTTCGTCGCATCGAGCCGGCCGCCCAGTCCGGTCTCGAGCAGCGTGACATCGGCGGGCCGGTCCCGAAACGCCACGAACGCGGCAGCGGTCGTGATCTCGAAGAACGTGATCGGCGCCCCGGCGTTCGCCTGCTCGGCCGCATCCAGCGCCGCAATCAGGGCGTCGTCCCCAATGGGCGCACCATCCAGAAGGATCCGTTCATGGAACCGGAAGAGATGCGGCGAGACGTAGGCGTTGACACGGCGCCCGGCCGCCCGCTCGACGGCGGCCAGCATGGCCACGACCGACCCCTTGCCGTTGGTGCCGGCCACGTGCACCACCTGCTTCAGGTCCTGTTCGGGGTGGCCGAGTCGTTCCAGCAGCCGCCGGATGCGCCCCAGCGAGAGGTCGATCGAACGCGGGTGGAGCCGGGCGAGCCGGGCAAGCCGGTCGTCAGGCGATGACGGCAAGGTCGGTTGCGGCGGCCGGCGGTTCGGCGGCGGCGGACAGCGGGCGGTTGGCAAGATGGGCAAGGATGCGCACCAGCGTCGCCTTCTGTTCGGACCGGGGCACCACCGCGTCGATCATGCCCAGTTCGTGCACCTTCTCTGCGCGCTGGAAGCCGTCGGGCAGCGTCTCCCCGACGGTGTTCTCGATGACCCGCGGCCCGGCAAACCCGATCAGGGCGCCGGGTTCGGCGATGGCCACGTCGCCGAGCATGGCGAACGAGGCCGTGACCCCGCCCGTGGTGGGGTGGGTCAGGATGACGATGTAGGGGCAGCCGGCCTCGCGGGCATCCTCGATCGCCGCGACCGTCCGCGGCAACTGCATCAGCGACAGGACCCCTTCCTGCATGCGCGCACCCCCCGAGGCGGTCACCGCGATCAGCGGGTGGCCGTGCTGGCGGGCGAGCTCGGCCGCGCGGACCAGGCCTTCGCCCACGGCCATTCCCATGGAGCCGCCCATGAAGGAGAAGTCGAGTACCGCGATCACGCAGCGGTGCCCCCCGACCGGGCCCACGGCAACCCCGATCGCATCGGTCGCGTCGGCCTGCGCCCGCGCCTGTTTCAACCTCTCCGAATAGCGCTTGCGGTCACGGAACCGAAGCGGATCCTCCTCGACCTCGGGAAGCTCGACCGGTTCGTACGCGCCCTCGTCGAAGTACAGTTCCATGCGGTGGCGGACTGGCATCAGCTGGTGATGGCCGCAGGCGGTGCACACCCGGAGCTGCGCCTCGAGTTCCTTGTGGAACACCATGCGGTCGCATCCGGGGCACTTCGTCCAGAGATCCGGAGTGGCGCGCCGCCCGACGACCGCCCGCAGCTTCGGACGAATGAACTCGGACAACCAGCTCATCGCGCTTCTCCACGGTCAGGCCGGGCGGGAGCGGAGAGGACGCCGGCCTTCAATTGTTCCACCAGGCCTGCGACGGCCGCCGGCGCGTTGACCGGATCGTTTTCGACCGCCTCCACCAGCGCCGACCCGACCACGACCGCATCCGCGCTTTCGGCGATCGCGGCGGCCTGGGCCGGAGTCCGGATCCCGAACCCGACGGCGACCGGCAATGCGGTATGGGCGCGAATCCGCGTGAGCGCGCTGGCCACCGCGCCCGTCTCGCCGACCCGGGTTCCCGTGATCCCGGCGATCGAGACGTAATAGAGGAACCCCGAAGCGTTGCGCAATACCCGGGGCAGCCGGCGGTCGTCGGTCGTCGGCGTGGCGAGCCGGATGAAGTCGATCCCGCTCGCCCGCGCCGGCAGGCAGAGTTCCGAATCCGCTTCCGGCGGCAGGTCCACGATGATCAGGCCGTCCACGCCCGAACGACGCGCATCCGCCAGGAACCGCTCGACGCCGTAACGGAAAATCGGGTTGTAGTACCCCATCAGCACCACCGGCGTCCCGTCATCCTGTTCCCGGAACTCGGCCGTCATCGCGAGCGTTTCCGCCAGGGTCTGGCCGGCGGCCAGGGCGCGCTGCGAACTCTTCTGGATGGCGGGGCCGTCGGCCATCGGGTCGCTGAACGGCATGCCGAGCTCGATCACGTCGGCCCCGGCCCGCGGCAGCGCGGCGAGAATGCCGCGGCTCGCGGCGGGGGTCGGGTCCCCGGCCGTGACGAACGTCACCAGGCCGGCCCGGCCGGTGTCGGCCAGTTCCCGGAACCGGGCGTCGATGCGGCCGCTCACAGCGAGACGCCCAGCGCCTCTGCGACCGAAAAGACGTCCTTGTCCCCCCGTCCGCAAAGGTTCATGACGAGCAGGTGGTCCGGCGCCAGTTCGGGGGCCAGCTTGGTGACGTGCGCGAGCGCGTGGCTGGGTTCGAGGGCCGGCAGGATGCCTTCGAGTTCGGCGCACAGCCGGAACGCCGCGAGGGCTTCCGAATCGGTTGCGGACACGTACTCGACTCGACCCGTGTCATGCAGCCAGGCGTGTTCGGGGCCGATGCCGGGATAGTCGAGGCCCGCCGAGATCGAGTGCGCATCCCGGATCTGGCCGTCGTCGTTCTGGAGGAGATAGGTGCGGTTGCCGTGCAGCACCCCCGGCTGCCCCGCCGCGAGCGAAGCCGCGTGCCGGCCGGTCCCGATGCCCGCGCCGCCGGCCTCGACCCCGATCAGACGGACCCCGGCTTCGTCAAGGAACGGATGAAACAGCCCGAGCGCATTGGAGCCGCCGCCGATGCAGGCCACCAGCGTATCGGGCAGCCGGTCCTCGGCGTCGCGGAGCTGGTCCTTCACTTCGTTGCCGATCACCGCCTGAAAGTCCCGCACCATCGCGGGGTAGGGGTGCGGCCCGGCAACGGTGCCGATGATGTAGAAGGTGTCCTCGACATTCGCGACCCAGTCACGCAGGGCTTCGTTCATGGCATCCTTCAGGGTGCGGGTCCCCGACTGCACCGTCCGTACCTCGGCCCCCAGCAGCCGCATCCGGAACACGTTCGGCCGCTGGCGCTCGATGTCGGTCTCGCCCATGTAGACCGTACACGGCATGCCGAAGCGCGCGCACACGGTCGCGGTCGCCACCCCGTGCTGGCCGGCGCCCGTCTCGGCGATGATGCGGGTCTTTCCCATGCGCCGGGCCAGCAGGATCTGTCCGATGCAGTTGTTGATCTTGTGGGCGCCGGTGTGGTTGAGCTCGTCGCGCTTGAAGTAGATTCGCGCACCGCCCAGCCGCTCGGTCAGACGGGGGGCCAGGGTCAATGGGCTGGGCCGGCCCACGTAGTGGGTAAGCAGCGCATGGAACTCGGACCAGAACGAGGCATCGCGCGCGGCCTCGGTGTAGTGGTGTTCGAGGTCCAGGATCAGCGGCATCAGGGTTTCCGCCACGAACCGGCCGCCGTACGTGCCGAAGAATCCGTTCTCGTCGGGCCCGTTACGAAAACTGTTGGACTGATCCATGGCGGGGCTCCGCAGATCCTGAGCAGGGGCGACCTTACTGCAAACGGGAAAAGGGTGTACGACAGGAGTATGGAGTTCGGCTGGGCATTTACCCGGCACAGCACAAGCGGCGGGTCAACCGGAACCGTTCGGACTTGGGGTGACGGCAGTCGATTTCCTCGTCTCTGCGGTTCCGCCGGGAGGGATCATCCGAGGGGGGAAACCGCTCCATCACTGCTTGAGCGAACGCTTACAGGTATTCCCTTTCAACTCGACCGGCGATGGTGGTGGAAACTCCGCTGCAATGGTGTTTTGAGGATCTGGACTGCGCCCGATCGGGTGGAGGATCCTTTCGATGGCTGACGACGGACGGGGGCGGACGGCTGCTGGCGTGGGCATCCTCCTGTGGCGCGGGTTGCCCGGGCGGGTGCCGGGTCGGCGGCGGGGGAGTCCAGAATCAGCCGCATCAGGGTATCTGCCACGAACCGGCGGCTGTACGGGCCGGAGAATCCGTCCTCGCCGGGCCTGTTCCGGAAGCTGTTGGACCGCTCCCTGAAGGGACTCCGCAGGCCCCGGTCCGGGGCGGCCTTACTGCAACCGGGAGGACGGGCGCCGGACGGGTGCCCGGGCAGCCTCGAGGAACGCCTTGATCCGCGCGCTGTCCTTTTCTCCGGGTGCGCTCTCGACCCCTGACGAGACGTCCACCGCGCTCGCTCCGGCGCAGGTCGCGGCCGTTCCGACGTTAGCCGCCGTGAGCCCGCCGGAGAGGATCCACGGAAGCCCGGGATCGATGCCCCGAAGAATTCTCCAGTCGAACGCCCGTGCGTTGCCGCCCGGCCGCCTTGCTCCGGCCGGCGGGCTGGCATCGAAGAGCAGACGGTCCGCGGAATCGCGAAAGGCTGCGGCCTTTCGGATATCCTCCGGAGTGGACACGCCGAGCGCCTTGATGACCGGCATACCGGCGATGCGCCTGACGGCGGCGACCCGCTCCGGTGGTTCCCCACCGTGCAGTTGCAGCCCGGTGATCCCGGTGGCGGCCGCGGTCCGCACCGCCTCGTCGTCGGGATTCACCATGACTCCGACCGCCGGCACCGTGGCCGGCAGGGCCTCCACGACACCACGCGCCTCGTCGGGCGACACGTGCCGGGGGGAGGCCGGGAAAAACACCACACCGACCCAGCGTGCCCCATGGGCGGCGGCCAGGGCCGCGTGGCGGGGGTCCCGCAGACCGCAGATCTTGACCGCAACCGTCACCGTTCGGGCGCGGCCAGTGCCGATGCCAGCGCGGCGAGTGCGGCCGCCGGATCTTCGCTTCCGGTGATCGGCCGGCCGATCACCAGCAGGTCGGCGCCGGCCTGGAGCGCCGCCGCCGGCGTCGCGGTCCGTTTCTGGTCCTGGCGCGCCGCCGCGGCCGGGCGGACACCGGGGGTCACGATCAGGAACCCGTCGCCGGTCTCCTGGCGCACCCGGGCGGCTTCGGTCGGCGCACAGACGATCCCGGCGAGACCGCAGTCCTGCGCGAGCCGCGCGAGCCGCACCACCTGATCGGAGGGCGAACCGCGAACCCCGGTCGCGGCGAGGTCGCCGGCGTCGAGGCTGGTGAGCGTGGTGACACCGAGCAGCGCTGGCGGCACCGGATACGTCTCGGCCGCCGCCTGCGCCGCCTCCAGCATGTCCCGGCCGCCGGCGGCATGCACGGTCAGCAGCGCCGGGGCGAGTGATCGAAGCGCCCGGACGGCGCCGACCACGGTGTTCGGGATGTCGTGCAGCTTGAGGTCAAGGAAGAGGGGCGGGCCGGCGTTCCTCACCCGGTCCACTCCGGCCGGGCCCTGGGCAGCGAAGAACTCGAGCCCGAGCTTGACCGCCGCCGCCGCCCGGCAACGCCTGGCGATCGCTTCCGCACGGTCCGCATCGGGCGTGTCGACGGCCACCACCACCGGGGGCCCCGGAGGCGTCATTCCGCTCCCGCTCGCGACCCGCGTTGGCGCGCCCTCAAGTGGACGCACCCGCCCAGGAAGACCCCGAGCGCGAGCACCGCCACCACCAGCAGGTAGAGCGGCATTTCGAGGACTCCTTCAACCGGCCAGAAGGCAAGCACGACGATCTGGCGGTTGGACAAGGCAAACGGAATGAACAGCAGTACGAGGATCAGGGCCGCGCCCCGCCGCGCCGCCCGCAGCATCAGGCAGTTCCCGGCCGGGTCTCGGGGCTAGCCCTTGGTGTCGACGCGTTTCCTGAGTTCCTTGCCGGCCCGAAAGTACGGCATGTTCTTGTCCGGTACCTCGACCGATTCGCCGGACTTCGGGTTGCGGCCGATATGGGCCGGATGCCGCCGCACCGAAAAACTGCCAAACCCGCGAAATTCGGCGCGGTCACCTTGGACCAGCGCTGCCTCGATTTCGCTGAAGACGATACGGACCAGCAGGTCGACCTCCGCCGCATGCAGGTCGGGGTTCTTGGCCTTGATGCGCTGTACCAAGTCAGAACGGTTCATCGGCCCGACCTCCACGAACAAGTGTATGCCCGGATACTTGCCAAATTCCGCCGGCTTGGTCAAACCGTGCGGCGCCTCGGGTTCGTGCCAGGATTGTGGGATGGGCACAGGATGTCGGAATGGCGGGGTGCCGCGAATGTGTCTGACAGCAATTTCGCGGTCAGTATGGAAACCCTCCATGGCTCCCCTTTCTGGGTTGTCCGGATCAGGCGGCAACCTCGAAAGACAGGGCACCAGCCTGGCAGCGTGTCGGCGGTCTGCGTCCGGGGAGCGTCCCTGTTCATCACGGTAGCTTCAGGTTAGAACATCAGAACCGTCCTCAGGAATAGAATAATCGTAGAGACGCGAGCGTGGTGTCTGAAGCGGGGTCCGCTTTCCTCCTATGTAACTAACCCGTAGGTTTCCCGCTGAAACCGGCTTCCACGCGGCTCGCGGCAGGTCAAAATTCCCCCGATTGGCCGCGGCGCCGCCCTCGAGTTGCTTGCGGGCAACGCGACCGGCAACGGGCGTTGAAACTCCTATGTAACTAACCCGTAGGTTTCCCGCTGAAACCGGCTTCCACGCGGCTCGCGGCAGGTCAAAATTCCCCCGATTGGCCGCGGCGCCGCCCGCGAGTTACTTGCGGGCAACGCGACCGGCAACGGTGGTTGAAACTTTTGTCATGACGCGGTTGCGCATGACCTCGATATCAGACCAGCGTCGAGCGTGGATAATGCGTCCCTCTTCAATCCAGTAGTGCGACCGACAGGGAAGCTGCCAGTTCCCGACCGACGGGTACATCGATACCGATTCGCCGTTGAGCGTGATCGCCCAATGTTTCGGGCTTAATCGCAGTACGACCTTCTGTCCACAACCGCAGCCGCATTTGTGTGCGGTCGTCCAGTAAGTGAGGCTCACATAGAGGACGCCCTCTTCAATGTGTTCGGGAATTGTCTCCGTGAGCTGAAGCTTGATTTTCATTGCATTGGATCGTGCTCGGGATCATACAGCGCCCACATATTTGGTGGATTCGGCGGCTGGCACGGGTAAATGGCCGGACGTGGGACAGACTCTACCGTCGGCGTTTCGGGGCGGCGCATCGGATCCTGCAGTAAACGAGAGCCATCCGTTCTCGCATCAGGGGCCACGTGTTTGGGGTTTCCAGGGCCATCTACGGTCCGGCAGCGAGGTCGGTCAGCCGTGGACCAGGAAGCAGCGCGAGGAACTCGATGAAGGCCGCACCCACGACGTGATGGTGGCCCGGCACAGCCGTGCCGAATCCTGAGAGGATGCCCGCCAGCGTGCTGCGCAGCTCTCCAGCCGCCGCAGGCGGATGGACTATCCGGAGTTCCGCACGACGAGCCCGCGCTCCGCCAGCGTCGCGGCTGCAAGGGCCTGCAGGAATGTCGCTGGCAACCGCTCCAAGCAGGGGGTATGTGCGCGCAACCGCCGCCGGCACCCACGCCATCACGGCCCTGCGCCGCCGCCGGACGGCGCCGCTTCGGCGACTTCCGGGAGCGGGGAGCGGCCGCAGCGCCGTGAATCCGGCAACCGCGACGTAATCAGGATCCTTTGGGTCAGCGCTATTTTTCTTTCGGATTCAGGGCTTCACCCAGGATGTCGCCGAGGGACGCACCGGATTCGCTGGAGCCGTATTCGCGGAGAGCGCGCTCCTCTTCCTCGATTTCCAGTGACTTGATCGACAGGACCAGGCGCGCCGCCTTGGAGTCGATCGACAGCACCTTGGCATCTACCCGCTCCCCGATCGCGAAGCGCTGCGGATTCTGGTCGGTCCGCTGCTTCGAGAGGTCGCTCCGCCGGATGAAGCCGTTGACCTCATCCACCTTCACGCCCAGGCCGCCGTCGGTGAGTTCGGTCACGACGCAGGTCACCACCTGCCCGCGCGAATACGGCGCCAGCGCACCGGCGGCCCGTTCTTCCTCGATCTGGCGGGTGCTGAGGTTGATCCGCTCCTTTTCGACGTCGATCTCGAGCACCTTGGCGCGCACCCGGTCGCCCTTGCGGAATTCCTTGATGGCCTCCTCGCCCGGCCGCTGCGCATCCAGGTCGCTCAGGTGGACCAGACCGTCGATGTCGCCCGGCAGGCCGAGGAACACGCCGAACTCCGTGATGTTCCGGACCTCGCCCTCGATCACGGTGCCCACCGGATGATTGACCGCAAACTGTTCCCAGGGGTTCCCGGCGCACTGGCGCATCCCCAGACTGACCCGGCGGCGGTTGGGGTCGACGCCGAGAATCATGACCTCGACCTCCTCGCTCGTGGATACCAGTTTCGACGGCGGCACGTTCTTCCGGGTCCAGCTCATCTCCGAGATGTGGACCAGGCCCTCGATTCCGGGCTCGAGCTCCACGAACGCGCCGTAGTCGGTGATGTTCGTCACCCGGCCCCGGAACTTGGTGTCCTTGGGGTACTTCTCGACCACCCCCTCCCAGGGATCGGCCTGGAGTTGCTTGATTCCCAGGCTGATCCGCTGCGTGGACGGGTTGAAGCGCACCACCTGCACCTGCAGCTTCTGGCCCACGGAGACGACTTCGCTCGGGTGGTGCACCCGGCGCCAGCTCATGTCGGCCACGTGCAGCAGGCCGTCGACCTCGCCCAGATCGACAAACGCGCCGTACTCGGTGATGTTCTTGACCACTCCGTCGAGGATCTGCCCTTCCTTGAGCGTCGAGATCAGTTCTGCCCGCGCCTCGGCCCGGGTTTCCTCAAGGACCGCTCGCCGCGAAATCACGATGTTGCCGCGCCGCCGGTCCATTTTCAGGATGTAGAACGGCTGCTTGGTGCCAAAGAGGTGCTGGGCGTCGCGCACCGGCCGGAGGTCTACCTGGCTTCGGGGCAGAAAGGCGCTGGCCCCCTGCAGGTCGACGGTGTATCCGCCCTTGACGCGCCCCCAGATGATCCCGTCCACCTGGGTCTTGGCCTCGAACGCTTCTTCCAGATCGGACCACGCCTGCTCTCGCCGCGCCCGGTCGCGCGACAGGACCGCCTCGCCGCTGCGGTTCTCGATGCGGTCGAGAAAGACCTCGACCTCGTCCCCGACCGACGGTTCGGTGCCGTGGCCGTGGGCAATGAACTCCTTGAACGGTACCCGGCCTTCGGCCTTCAGTCCGACATCGATGACGGCGTCGTCGTTCTCCAGAGCGATGACCCGGCCGGTCACCACGGTGCCTTCACGTTTGTCGGAAGCGGCGATCGACGCCGCAAACAGCTCGTCGAAGTTCTCCTCGAAAGCGGGGTGCGTCTCGGAAGACGGCACGGTGTTGTTCATGGGTTCTCCTGATTTGGCCCGGTTGGCGCGGTTTCGAGGGGCGCGGACGGCCGCGGGCAAGCGTCCGGGGCCCTTGGCCTCAAGCGCACCAGCCGGCAGGCCGTTTCCAGTACGGCCTCGGCGTCGCATTCTGTGGTATCGATCACGTACGCGTCGGGTGCCGCCCGCAGCGGCGCCGATGCCCGCGACCGGTCGCGCCGGTCACGCTCCCGCATGTCCTGCTCGACCCGGGCGTGTATAAACCGCTCGCCGCGCGCCCGCAACTCCCTGACCCGCCGATCAAGCCGGACGGCCGCGGCCGCGGTCAGGAAAAACTTCACGTCCGCACCCGGCAGAACCACCGTTCCGATGTCGCGCCCGTCGAGCACCGCTCCCTGCCGCCCGCCCGGCGGTCGCCGGGCAAACGCCCGTTGATACGCGAGCAGCGCCTGCCTCACGGACGGGTGCACGGCCACCCGGGAGGCGACCCGGGCCACGGTTTCGTGGCGCAGGGAGGGATCCTCCAGTTCGTCCGTCTCGACGGCCGCTGCGGCCGCTGCGGCTGCCACGGGGTCGTGGCCGTCACCGCCGGCAAGCAGGACCCGGACGGCGACCGCGCGGTACAGGAGGCCGCTGTCGAGGTGGGCGAGGTGGAAGCGTTCCGCCAGCCCGCGGGCCAGCGTACCGGTACCCACCGCAGCCGGGCCGTCAACGGCGATGATCACGAAGCCGCTTCGGTCTGAATGGACGCACCGAGGCCGCGCATCGCGGCACCGAACCCGGGCCAGCTGGAGCGGATGGTCGCTGCGTCTTCCACGTCGACGGGGTCCGCGCAGGCGGTGCCCAGCACCAGAAAGGCCATGGCGATCCGGTGATCGAGCCCCGACGCGATTCGCACCCCGCCCCGAGGACGGGGCGTTCCCTGGATCAACAGGTCGTCGGCCTCGACGCGGACCACGACCCCGGCCGCATCGAGACCGGCGCGGACCGCTTCGAGCCGGTCACTTTCCTTGACTCGCAACTCACCGAGTCCGCGGAACCGGCTCACTCCGTCGGCACAGGCGGCAGCCACGGCCAGCGCCGGGTACTCGTCAATGGTCCTGGGCGCATACTCGGGTCCGAGATCGACCGCCCGCAACTGCCCGGCCCGCCCGCGGACACGGAGATCGGCAATCGGTTCCGGGCCGGCCTCGTCGACAACCTGGATCTCGATTTCCGCCCCCATGGCGCGGAGGGCTTCCAGGATGCCCGTGCGGGTCGGGTTGATGCCCACCCCTTCCAGTTCCACGTCCGAACCGTCGGCCAGCAGCGCCGCCACCAGCGGAAAGGCGGCCGACGACACGTCTCCGGGAACCGTGACCTCGGTCGGCCGCAGTGAACCGAGGCCCTGCACCGAAACCGCCAGGCCGCGCTCGACCGGACGGCTCGACACTGCCGCGCCGAACGCCCGCAGCATGCGTTCTCCGTGATCCCGGCTCGGAAGGGGTTCCACCACGGTAGTCGTTCCGCTCGCATGCAGTCCGGCCAGCAGCAGGCAGGTCTTCACCTGGGCCGACGCGACGGAACTGTGCCAGGTGAGGGGCAGCAGGTCGGCGGTCCCGGTTACGGTCATCGGCAACCGGCCGTCCGGCGCGGTGATGAACTCGACGCCCATCTCCGTGAGCGGTTCGATCACCCGCTGCATGGGCCGCTGCCGCAGGGACGCGTCGCCGGTCAGCACCGCCGGAAAGGCGTGCCCGGCCAGTGCTCCGGCCAGGAGACGGGCGGCGGTCCCGCTGTTGCCACAATCCAGTATCCCATCCGGCGGCGCCAGACCGTAGGTTCCGACGCCGTGCACCCGGTAGGATCCGGGAGCGGCTTGCTCGATCTCGACCCCGAGTTGGCGGAGACAGTGCTGCATCGCCAGCACATCCTCGGATTCGAGAGATCCCTCGATTCGGGATTCACCGACGGTCAGGGCGGACATCAGGAACGCACGGTGGGACACCGACTTGTCGCCGGGAACCGGCAGGCGGCCGGAGAGGGGCCCTCCAGGGGCTCCGCGGGCCGCACCGGCCGGCAACCGGTCGGATTCGGGTGGCTTCACGTCAGGGACCTTGCCGGCCGAACAGCCGCCCGGGTCGATCGAATTCTGCCAATGGTCTGCACTCCGGCACCGGTCCCCGTTGTCCGGCCGTCACGTGCGGGAGCAACCGTCCGGGGGTGTCTGATGATCGGGCCTCTTTCCACTCTATCAAGGTAACCGGCAACGGCGTGACGCCGCCGGCCCTCCGCGCCCCGGCCCGCCCGAGTGTTCACGGCAAAACGGTACGCCGCGCGATGTCTGCCCGGGTGTGATTCTCGAGTGGCATGGTCATGGCACTACGAATACGAATGGAAAATCCCGCTGCAATTACGCAGTAACAGCCGGAACGGCAAACGGGACCGGCCGATTGTCGTGTATGGCCTGATGACCGACGAGGCCGGATGTCCGGTCTCGGTCGAGGCCTGGCCCGGCAGCACGGCCGACCCCGGCACGGTGCCGGCACAAGTCGAGAAATTGCGGCATCGTTTCGGGCTCCGGCAGGTGGTACTGGAGGCGACCGCGGCATGCTGACCCACACCACCATTGAGACTCTGCGCCAATATCCCGGGCTGGGCTGGATCTCGGCCTTGGATTCCGATGGCGTACGCCGCCTCGACACGGTTCTCCAGCCGTCGCTGTTCGACGACCGCAACTTGGCGGAAATCCGCCATGATGCGTTCCCGGGCGAACGGTTGATCGTCTCCCGCAGTGCGCCGGCCGCCGCCCCAACCCGAGTTTGCCTGGAGACTCTGCATGCCCCTGCCTCCGGCCCCGCATGACGCCCTGTTCCGCCAGCTCGTCTCCGACCCCGGACGCGCAGCGGCCCTGCTGCACGATTACCTGCCGCCCGAGGTCGTCGCACGGCTCGACCCCGACCATGTGCCCGAGCATCTCGAGGGCACCGCCATCGACGGCGACGGCCGGGCCACGCAGACCGACGCCATCTTCCGGGTGCGGATGAAGGACGGCGCCTCGGCCACGATATACGTATTACTCGAACACAAGGCAAAAGCTGATGTCCGCACGCCGCTGCAGCTGATGCGCTATGTCCTGCGGATCTGGATGGCGGACCTCGACCGCGGGGAGCGGCCCGGCGGGCGATTGCCGCTGGTCATCCCCATCGTCTTCTTCAACGGCCGCGAACCGTGGACCGTACCGCTCTCGGTCGCGGACATGATCGATGCCCCCGAGGGTCTCGGCCATCTCGCCCGCGACTTTGGAACCTACGCGCTGCACGACCTCTCCCGCATGGCCCCCGACGACCTCTCGACCGACCCGGCCGTGCGCAGCGCCCTGCTCGCACTGGCCCGGGCCTTCGCCGACGACGTCACCGAATCGGAAGCCGACACGCTGGTGGTGACGATTTCCGACAGCGAGTTCGGGCGCTACATGCTAATGTACATAACCGAGCAGGTCAGTCTGTCGCCCGAGCGCATCGAGGCCGCGCTCAAGCGCACCGGTGCTGACCCTGAAGAAGTGGAGGCACTGATGGGAACCGCAGCCCAGGTCTGGTTGGAACAAGGCGAAGCCAAGGGCGAGGCGCGGGGCGAGGCGCGGGGCGAGGCACGGGGCGAGGCACGGGGCAAGGTCGCGGGCATCGCCGAGGGCAAGTCAGACACGCTCACCCGGCAGCTTGAGCGTCGTTTCGGCCTTCCGCCCGATGAGACCCGGGCACACATTGCCGGTGCCGACCTCGAACAGCTCGACCGGTGGCTTGACGCCGTGCTTGATGCACCGAACCTTGATGCGGTCTTTCGTTCGAACCCGAAACCCTGATTGGTGCGGCCCGGATCGGGTGTGATTCTCGAGTGGCAGGGTCATGCCGCCACGAATACGGATGGAAACCCCGCTTCGATTCCGTAATAACAGCCGGAACATCGTAGAGCCTGTTGATCGTGGAAAATTGCAGGCCAGGCGACTGATTTTCGCGAAATCGGCCAAATCGGTGCAGGATTCCGAATGCAGGTCAGAAAAGCCCGTTTTGATTCCGATGCACTAGAAAATTGACGGTTCGCCATACAGAAATCACACTCCACCCAGCATCTTCAAGCAGGCAACATCCGGCGCGTCGCGCGGGGCGTCTTCGCGTCGGTACCCAAGCATGCCGACGCCGATCAATGGTCTGTCGCCCGCTTCCTGGCCGCCTCCTGCTCTGCGCTGTGGCGGCGTGATCGCCTATCACTCGGCCCTCGAACTGCACGGCTGCGCCTACACCGAGGGACAGGAGATTCAGGTGATCGCGCACGGCGAGCCCGGCGTCTTCGAGGCCATCGGCTTGACCTGCCGGTTCGTCAAGCCGCTGCGCAGCTTCGTCCAACGCAATGGGCATTGACTGACGGCGTCATGGCGGTCGACCGCTTGGGGCTGAAGGTCAATGTGAGGACAATCGAGCGGACGATCGTCGATCTGTTCGACCGCTATGACCTGGCCGGCGGCGCGGAGGAGCTCTTCAATTCGCTGGACCTGGTCGCACGCGTCGACGCCCGCGTGCTGGTCCGGTACGCCCGCGCGCTTGGCAACGCCACGGCTGCCGGCGCACTGGGCTCCTGGCTGGAAAGCGAACAGAAACGGTTGGGTGTGCCGGACACTGCGCTCGCCGCGTTCCGTACGCTGGCACAGTCCCGTGCGCGATATGCGCTGGGTACCAAACCGGGCGAGGGGAGGGTCCGCAAAGGGCTGGAACGTCATCCTCCCCCATCGACATCGTCGAACGCCGCTTCGAGGGGCTGTGAATGGCAGGGCCCTCGGTGCAAATGAGGGAACCTGCGGGAAACGGCCCCCGACTCAATTTGCACCCCGGCCGGCAGCACCACGTTGCCGGTGAGGCCGGACCCTCCGGGGTACCGGCGCTACCGTTTGGCCCGGTTGACCGGCGTTCCGGACCCGAGTGGGTCGTGGCGCGTGCGGGAAGGCGGACTTACGATACGGAGCGTTGGTTGAGTCGCCTCAGGGCTTCCCGGCTTCTCTTGTTCAGCGTCAAGGGCCCGGTAGCAGAAAGCCATCGCTTCACGGTCGCCGGCACCACCCCCAGCTGCCGTGCGAACTCATTCTCCGACAGATCCAGCCGTTCCCGCAACCGGTTGATCCATGCCGCCGACGGCTGCAACGGCATCCGCGGCGGGCGCCGGGCCGAATCCCGGGCCTGGCGAGTCCGGGATGTCCGCCGGGTTCGCTTGCGGGCGGGCGTTTGCCGTGCGGTTCCGGATGCCCGGGTCCGGACCACCGGCTTCTCGTTGGTGTCTTCGATATCGACACCGAAGATCGCTGACAGATCGTCTTCTTCCAGTCCGTCCGGCGTCGCAGCGGGAGCAGCGAGGTCAAGGTCGGCACGGATCAATTCCCTCGGATCAACCCCGCGCAGAACGAACAGTTCCTCCGGACTCCGGTCAAGGCGGCTGCCAACCCCGTACAGTACTGCCGCAACATGCTTGCACATGGTCGCCCAATCGGGGCAGCTGCATTTCATCTTGATCTGTTTCGGCTGGGGAAAGAGCCCTTTCTCCCGGTTTGTCACAATGCCCATCACTTGTTTTGAAAGCTTGCCCTGCAACAATTCCAGCGCGGAACTGATCTGTCCGGCACAGAGCGATTTCACCCGCTCCCACTCGCTTTTTGGCAGCTTTTCGATCGAGACCGAGATTTCGTAGGTCCGGCTGCCGGCCACAACCGCGCTGACGCGTCCCCGGCCGATTTCCAGGTGTCCGACCGAACCGTTGCGCACGTAGGTTCGGCCGCGTGGCAACCGGTTCCGGAAATCGGCAAAGGATTCGAGGTGCTCACACCAGCGCAACCCCCAGAAATTCTTGGCGATCTTTCTGCCTTCGATCTCGATGGGCCGCACTTTCAGGCCATTCTTTTTCCGCTTGCCCAGCAACGTTCGCATGTTGCTCAGGCGACGTCCCACCGGCACATACTTTCCCCACATGCAGGCCATCTCTCGCTGGTTCACGGCGGACCGGAAAAACTATCACAACACTGACGCAGTCGTGCGGGCCGGCAGGCATGAGTGGTATCCAGCAGAATGATCGGTGGCGATACAGGGGCTGCGGCCGCACCCCGTCCCGTCGACCCGGCAGCCCGGCGGCTGGCCCCTGGGGTGGCCCGGACCGTGGATGCCGGTACTGATCGCTACCCCGGTTGCCTGCTTCGACTCCCGCAGGGTCCCGGTTTCCGGCCGGCCCGGGGCCGGCAGCAGCCTGGACCGCTGCCCGCCGGGCGTTCGGTGCCCGGCGATCGGTTCAGCGGTCAGATTGCTGCGTTGTCAGGGGGCTGCATCCCCCGTAGTCTGCGGCCCTTCTGCCCTGGCAGAACCGTTGCGCTCGCCCGGTCAGGCAGGCGGTGTCGGAACAGCCCGTTGCTTGCCGCGGATCGGTGAAAAGCATGGAAGTCAGGCTCACTCCGGCCGGCCGTCTTCACTGGAGCATCCGGCAGGATGAGGAGGCCGGGTCGAAACGGTTGCGCGCGGCCGTTCGGGCCGATTGGCGGGCGGCGCTCTTCACGCTGGCGGCCGAGCGGAGCCGTACCGAAGGCGATCCGGCTGTACGGTTCTGGCGGGATCTCGCAGAACGTTTCCTTGCAGCCCTGTGCCACATCCCGGAAGAGGCCGAGGATATCCGTCCGGGAGAACCGGCGTCGGCGGAGTGCGCTTCCTGGTCGTTGTCCGCGCCGCCGATGGCGGGAGGGGAATATCTGTCGCCGGAAGTGATTCTCGATGTCTGGCGCGAACTCGAGCGCTGGGTGCAGGAAGCCGTCGACAGTCAGGAAGGGGGGCTGGCCGCGTTCCTTTCGGAACGGGCCCCCACCTGGCGTCAGGTAGGAAAGATCTGCTTCCATCTGGCCGAGAATCGCCGGGATGAAGCAAAGCCCTTTGCCTTCATGGCAACCTGCGTCGCCGGGTTCAACAGTGACGGCAAGCCCAGACATGTGCCCCTGCAGAAGGCGCTCCAGCAGCATCAGGATGCGGGCAATCGGGCAGCCCTGGTCCGTCTCCTCGAGCCCGTCGTCGAAGCGCAGAAGGTCTGCCTCTGGGTGGACCGCCTGGTGACGTCGGGCGAGATCTATCGTCCCGCGGCCTGGGCGCCCGAGCGCGCATACGACCTGTTGCGAAGCGCCGAAACCCTTGAGGCCTGCGGTCTCTCGGTGCGCCTGCC
The DNA here is from genome assembly GCA_965203385.1 of Alphaproteobacteria bacterium. Taxonomy (GTDB): domain Bacteria; phylum Pseudomonadota; class Alphaproteobacteria; order TMED109; family TMED109; genus VXPW01. Next base: position 7,779 of record OZ241893.1, on the reverse strand, counting down.
GAACTGGTGGCAGAAGCGGGCGCGTCCCCAGGTGTCGGTGAAGATCGGCAGCGCCGGGCCGGCCGGCTTCGGCATCGACGCGATGCTGGACTTCGATGCACAGGTGGCGCTCGGCGACGAAACCCTCACGGAATCGGAACTGCTTGAGCTTCTCCATGGAGAGGACGGGCTGGTGCTGTTCAAGGGGCAGTGGATCGAGATCGATCGCGAGAAGCTGCAACAGGCGCTCTCCCACTGGGAAAGTATCAAGCGTGACGCCGACGCCCGCGGCGGCGTTTCCTTCATCGAGGGCATGCGCCTGCTGGCCGGCACCCCGACGGATCTCGTGGGCGAGGGCGGGCCCGAAGAGAACCGGGTCTGGAGTCAGGTAGGGGCCGGTTCCGCGCTTCAGGAAATCATGGACCGCCTCCGCCAACCTGCAGAAAGTACCGCCGCCGGGCCGGAAGTCGAGGGTCTTTGCGGGGTGCTGCGCCCCTATCAGCAGCAGGGACAGGAATGGTTGCATTTTCTGACCCGACTGGGCCTGGGCGCGTGCCTTGCCGATGACATGGGACTGGGAAAGACCATCCAGATTCTGGCCCTGCTTCTGCGCCTGCGGCCGGAGAAGACCGGCCCGTCGCTGCTCGTGATCCCGGCTTCCCTCGTCGGCAACTGGCGGCGAGAGGCCGCGCGCTTCGCACCCTCGCTTGAATTGAAGATCCTGCACCCCTCCGAGACCGGCCGTGACGAACTCAAGGCGGTAGCCGCCGACCCGCACCGTTGTCTGGGTCAGGCCGACCTGGTGGTGACGACGTATGCCATGGCGGTTCGCCAGGCCTGGCTGGCGTCGATGGAGTGGAGGTTGCTTATCCTTGACGAAGCCCAGGCGATCAAGAACCCCGGAACCCGGCAAAGCCGGACGATCCGGTCGTTCCGGGCCCAGGCGCGCATCGCGCTCACCGGAACCCCGGTGGAAAACCGTCTCGGCGATCTCTGGGCGCTGTTCGATTTCATCAATCCCGGTCTGTTGGGGTCACAGAAGGATTTCACGGCTTTCGTCGGAAAGTTGAAACAGCGCGAGGACCACACCTATGCGCCGCTGCGGCATCTCGTTGCCCCCTACATTCTGAGACGGTTGAAGACCGATCGGAAGATCATTCCCGATTTGCCTGACAAGACGGAAGTCACGCGCTTCTGCCATCTCTCCCGTTCCCAGGTCGTGCTGTACGGGCAGATCGTGGCGCGCATGGAGAAGGCTCTGAAGGAAACGGAGGGTGTGCAGCGCCTCGGCGCGGTGCTGAGCACACTCATGCGCCTCAAGCAGGTCTGCAACCACCCGAGTCAGGCCCGGGGGGATGGCGACTGGAATGCCGCCGACAGCGGCAAGTTCCAATGTCTGCAGGAAATCTGCGAGGAGCTGGCGGAACGGCAAGAGCGGGTGCTGGTGTTCACCCAGTTCCGCGAAATCATTGATCCGGTGGCCCGGTTGCTCGGAGATACGTTCGGCCGCAGCGGCATGGTGCTCCACGGGGAAACCGGCATTCGGCAGCGGGGCGAGATCGTGGCGCGGTTCCAGGATGAAGACGGCCCGCCCTTTCTGGTTCTCTCCCTCCGGGCCGGAGGAACCGGCCTCAACCTGACGGCCGCCTCGCATGTGATTCATTTCGATCGGTGGTGGAATCCCGCAGTCGAAAACCAGGCGACCGACCGGGCGTTCCGGATCGGACAGAAACGCAACGTGCTGGTCCACAAGTTCGTGACCACCGGGACGGTCGAGGAGCGGGTGGATGCGATGATTGCCGAAAAGCAGCAGCTCGCAGACGAGATCCTGAGCGGCGACCAGGAGATCAATCTCACGCAGCTCTCCAACGACGAGGTGCTCGATTTGGTCCGGCTTGACCTGTCCCGGGCCGAAGCGTAGCCGCCCGCCGGCGACGTCAGATCAGCCCCGGACAGTGGGGCAGCCGCGGCTTCGGGGTGGGTTGTTACGGGCCAGCAGTGAAGCGGCGGCGGCGCCATCGACGATCGCAGCCCCAATCTCATCGAGACGCACAGGATCGTCAACATCACCGAGCAGTACAACAAGACGATTCGCCGTTGCCGTGCCGAACCCACTCGACCCGGCGCACAGGCAACGGCCGCTTCAGGCCCTCATCCAGACCTTCTGCAACATGTCGTTTCGCAAACCCATCAACCTCCCATGACCGCTCTCGGATACCACCCGCTGGTCGCCATCCGGATGGCGCTCAACGGAAAGGCCGCCAGCCTCCTCAAGCCCCACGATTCCCGCTTGGCACCCCAGAAGGGGGTGGGCCGCTACCTCTGCAGAACAATGGCCCGCCGAACGCGGTTGCTTGTGGCGGACCGGTCCCGGTTCTATATTTCTCCCATGAACGAGATGCTGGACAACCATGAACTCGCTCGGAAACTCGCCGTGCTGGAGGAACGAATGAATACTCATCAGGCGGCCTACGAAACGGCCCTGGAGCGGATTGAGCGCCGGATGGCGGAGCGCGATGCGGAGTTCGCCAAACAGGTTGCGGAGTTCGCCAAGCAGTTTGCGGAGTTCGCCAAGCAGTTTGCGGAGTTCGCCAAGCGTGATGTAGAGGCCGCCAAGCGTGAAACGCGGCTGATTCTGGCGACGGGCGGAATGATCGCCATCGCGGCCGCAGTTCTGGGCGCCCTGATCAAGTTCTGAACCAACCGTGAACTGAAGCCCGTAAGCGGCCTTCCCGTTCCCGAAACGACTCAGACGTAGCCCGCTGGTCGCCATTCGGATGGCGCTCAACGGAAAGGCCGCCAGCCTCCTCAAGCCCCACGATTCCCGCTTGGCACTCCGGAAGGGGTGGGCCGCTACCTCTGCAGAACAATGGCCCGCCGAACGCGGTTTCTTGTGGCGGACCGGCCCCGGTTCTATATTTCTCTCATGAACGAGATGCCGGACAACCATGAGCTCGCCCGGAAACTCGCCGTGCTGGAGGAACGAATGAATACTCATCAGGCGGCCTACGAAACGGCCCTGGAGCGGATTGAGCGCCGGATGGCGGAGCGCGATGCAGAGTTCGCCAAGCGTGAAACTCGGCTGATTTTGGCGATTGGCGGGATGATCGCCATCGCGGCCGCAGTTCTGGGTGTCCTGATCAAGTTCTGAACCGTGAACCGAAGCCCGTGGCGTTCCCGTTCCCGAAACCCCTCAGACGCAGTTTGCCCGGAGGGCTGACGAAGGCGATTGTTGTCGCTCTCAGGCGGTTTCCGTCAGGGGGCAGGCACAACGGTTTTCGCGTAAACCGGCGTTGCGACTGCCCTTCCGGCAACCGGACACGCAGGCCTGGCCCGACCGGTGGTCACGCGTCCTGTATCCGGTTGTTCGCCCTTGGAGAATCCTGACAAATGACGACGGTGAGGGGACCTGGGCGGACGCCGGGCGCCTCAATCCGGGCGGGAGACGGATGGTCCGGCTGGATCCGGCGGGCGGCTTGGGTCAGCGCAGGAACAGGAACCGTGCGGCACCGGGGATCAGGGCCCGAAGCAACCGGCGCAGGGCCCTCCACCGCGACCCGAGGATGAGGGCGGCGGCGATGGCGGGAAGAGGCGGGGAGCCGCCTCCGGCACCGAACACCGAAGTGTGCAGGTGGCGGACCTGCACGGCTGCGCGGGCACCCAGCGTCGCGGTCTCCGCCCGGCCGACCACAGGGCCGGATCCGAACGTGTGGCGGCCCCAGGCGAGGAATGCCCGGTAGAAATCGAGCGGGGTGCTGCCGCGCCTCGAAGCCTGCCACAGCCGCCAGTCCGCACGGGTGGGAAGCATCCGCCAGAGGACCAGCAGGGCCAGCGTCGTCAGCCCCGCCGCCGGCACTGACGCCAGCCCCCACAGTCCCAGCCGGCGGGCCTGGTGCCGGGCGAGCGCATCGGCGCGCAGCGAGTCGCGAAGGGCGGCAGCGTCCCGCTTGAGCGGTTCGATGCGGCGGGTGGCAAGCGTCGCTGCCTCGGGCCGGCCGAGCTCCGGATTCCAGTACCGAAACGTGACGCCGTCGACATGCGTGGCGTCTTCGGTATCGAAATAGATATCCCAGGATTGCTCCAGATGGGCGATGAAACCGTGATCCGTCTGCTCGGTCCGCGTGGCCACCTCGGTGTGAATGACGCGATGGCCGGCGCGGGCCTGCAGATGGAACGGCGTCAGGTCGTCGGCGGTCAGGCCGACGGCCCGCAGCGTCACCGTGCGCCGCACCGTATCGCCATTGCGGATATCGATCGCGTCGCGGGACCAGGAATCCCGCAGGGTCGCCTGCTGCGACACCACCCAGGGGCCGCCGATCAGTTCCGGGTCGGCCGGATGGACGACCAGGACCTGCTCCGGGTGGGTTTCCTCGAATTCGACCGTCTGGCGGTCCGCCAGTTCGGCGATGCCGGTCACGGTGATCGGCGGAATGACGAGGGTTCCGCCCTGCTCCGGCACGAGCGCCAGCCGGGTTTCATGGCTGTACTTCTGGCTCTCGAGCGTACTGTACCCGTCATCATCGACGATTTGCACCTTTCGCGTCTGGGCCCGGACAAGCACGGTCGAGCGCGCTCCCCGGATGACCGGAAGGTCGAGCCGGACCCGTTTCAGCGGGTCAGACGACACGAACTGCACGTGCAGGATGAGTTCGCCCCCGACATAGGCACCGGATTCCGCGGCCGCGGGCGGCGTCAGGGTGACCTGGAACCACCGGCGCTCGGAAACGTCGACCGGTTGGGCCAGCCCGGTCGCGCTGACGGCCCACAGGGCGAGCCCACCGAGTACGCCCCGGATCATTCTTCGCCGATCCGCACGCTTCGCAGCTCGTGGGCCGACAGCAGCCGGGCCCGCAGCACCTTTTCGGGATTGTCGTGAATCCGCCGGAGCAGCACCTCGGGGGGCCGGGCGCTGGCCCGCGGCTTGAGGTTGACGGTTCCCACCACCCGGTGATCGACCTGCCCCCGGTCGTTGTCCGTCCGGCCGACGGCGGCGGCGCTTCCCGCCTCCCCGGTCGTATCGCTCGGCTTGGGGCGGGTGGCCGGTTCGCTGTCGGTTTTCTCGTCGGTGTCGTTGGTGTTGCCGGCGGTTTCATTCTGGGGAGTGTCGGCCGCCTGGGCCCGGTTCGAGATCCCTTCCTGGGGCTCGGTGGTCTGATGTTCTTCGAGGTCGGCCGGGGCCGGCTCCGGCGCCGCGTCCGGTGCGGGCGACCCGGTCTCGGGCCGCAGCAACCGCTGGACCAGGGCGAGATTGTGGCGGGCGTCGGCGTGATCCGGGTCGAAACGCAGGACCCGCTCGTAGGCCTGTACGGCATTGGGCCAGTCGCGCAGGCGGATGTGGCTGTTGCCCTGGTTGTAGAGGCCCGGCACGGTTTCTTCCGTCGCGAATTCGCGAAGCGCCTGGGCATAGCGGCCGGCCCGGTACGCGGCCACGCCGCGCCACGCGGAATCCTGGAAGAACAGGAGCGCGAGATCCGGCCGCTGCTCATCGAGATAGCCGGCAGCGATCTCGAAATCGGAGGGAGCCCGCTCGATTCGCGGCCACAGCCATGACGCTGCGACGGTGGCCGCGGCGATCGCGCACCAGCCGAGTACGCGCCAGGTCATGCCGATCGAATCCGGCGGAAAAACAGCAGCCACAAACCCGCGGCGGCGGCGATCAGCCAGGGCGCGGCCGCGAGTCCCAGGGCATCGTCGCGGTCCCGCAGGGTATCGGCGATCCGGTGGTCGAGATCGTCGAGCATGACGCCGAGGGTATGGTCATCGACGAGCCGGGCTTCTGTCTGTCCGGCATAGCGCTCCCAATCGGAACCGGTGCGGTCGGCGACCACGGCCCGCAGCCAGTTCCCGGCCCTGGACCCTTGCGCCAGGGGCACGGCTCCGCCGGTGAGCAGCACCGTCTGGCCGACGATCATGCCGGCCCGGTCCAGCAGCGTTTCGGCATGCGTGATCGCAAGGCCCGGGGCCCGTCCGGAGACCGGCATGACGCCGGGCTTGATGACCGCCAGGTAGCGGTCAAGGTGCGTCCGGTCGGTGGTGAACGGAACCACGTCAAAAGCTTCTCCGGTAGCGGCCACCAGGGCGGTCGGAATCTCCGGGGCGGCGTCCAGGATCCGGTAGGCGATCATGCGCTGGCGCGCGGTATCCCCGGGTACCCCCAGATCCATGGCGATCACGCGGCCCGCCAGGTTGCCGGTCGCGGCCGGTTGGGGGAGATCGAGGACCGGGCGCGACAGGGCCAGCACCAGGAGGGTCCACAGCACGCACCAGAACCCGACCGGCAGCCGCCGCCGCGCCACCACCCGCCCGACCATGAACGACTGCATGGCCGTGTCGACGATCCGGTTCCAGTGGCCGGGCAGGCCGGTTCCCGCCCGTCCCCGCCGGAACCAGAGCCAGGCGGCGAGCCCCGCCGCCGGCAGCAGCAGGAGCAGGGCAAGGGGTTGTACGAATGTCATCCCTTGCGAATGTCCCGCACAATCAGCCCGCCCAGCACCAGCAGCGCCAGTGCCACGGCGTACAGCGACCAGTCGCGCACGATGTGGGTTTCCTCCTCCGGGCCCTCCACCGGTTCCAGTCCCGTGATCGCGCGCGACGTGGCCCCGAGATCCGCAGTGGTCTTCGCCCAGAAGAACTGCCCCCCGGTTTGCCCCGCGATGTTCCGGAGGATCTCTGCGCCGTCGGCCTCGATCGCGGCCGCAAAGCCGATGGAGTAGATCCGGATTCCGCGGCCCGCAGCCAGGGTCGCGGCATCCAGACCGGTCAATTCCCCCGAATTGTCTTCACCGTCGGAGAGCAGCACCAGTACCCGGTTGTCTGCCGGCTCCGCCGGGAACGTCTTGATCGCCAGCCCGATGGCTCGCCCGAGGTCGGTGCGGTGTCCGGGCAGGCCGATGGCCAGTTCGTCGAGCAGGGCCGCAATGGCCGCGACATCGTAACTCAGCGGAGAAATCAGGTACGCCTCGTGACCGTAGGCGATCAGCCCCACCCGGTCGCCCTTGCGGCTGCGAATGAACTCCTTGAGAAGTTCCCGAACCGCCACGAAACGCGGGACCTGGACACCGTCCAGGACCATGTCCTGCTGCTCCATGCTCGACGACAGGTCGACCGCCACCATCAGGTCGCGTCCGGTCGGGTTCAGGAGTTCGGACTCACGGCTGTACGGCCCGGTCAGGGCGAGGACGAGCAGCACCCAGCCGAGGGTCTTGAGCCCGGTGTCGGACAGCCGCAGGGGGCGGCGCCGAGTTTCGGCAGAGAGGTCGGAGAACAGGCGGCGGACGGGACCGGGTACGGGCAGCGCTGCGTTCGCGGCGGCGGCCGGCAGGAACCGCCAGGCGAGTACCGGCACCGGCAGCAGCGCCAGCGCCCAGGGTCGCAGCAGCTCGATGATCATCGCAGTTCCGCGTACAGAAAGTCGATCAGCGCCGCCCGCTCGGGATCGGACACCGTGTCGGGATTCCGGTACGCGAAGCCGGGCAGGGGGCGGCTGTGACCGGCCCGGGCAACGGCAAAGGCCAGCAACCGCTCCCACTGAAGGGTCCGGTTCTCGAGGCCGGCGATACGGGCCAGTTCGGCCCGCGCCGCCCGCCGCCGCCGGCGGCGCTGCCAGGACCGGGCCAGGGCCATGGCCCCGACGATCGCGACCAGGCCCAGGATCGGCCACGGCGAGAGCCCGGGGGGCTCGGCAGCCGAGAGGTCGGCCGGCAGATGAATGTCGCGCATCTCGGCCAGTACTGTGGCCTCGTTCATCGGTCGTGGCCAGGCGACAGAAAACCACTGCTGACCGCTTCGGTCACCCGCCAT